>CBDCNV010000002.1:0-272500 GCA_965219535.1 Opitutales bacterium
TAAATCTTCGGTTGTCATTACGATCATATAAACCAGCACCTTCCAGATATTTGGGGTGTTCAATAAATTCGTCGTAAACAAACTGGCAATCTCGCTCAATCCAATAGCGTGGGGTATGTAATTTTCCAAGAGCACCCGTACGGTATCCATGCTCTCGATACCATTTGAAAATACTGGTCATTCGCTGCTGCGGTTCTGGTCCATATAGTCCGTAGTATCCGTGCGTTGATGGATAAAGAGAAGAGAGATAGCTGATACGGCTAGGAGTGCAAATCGGACAATTGCTATAAGCATTTGTGAACCGTATACCTTCAGAGGCGAGTCGATCAAGATGAGGTGTCTTTACATCTGGGTGGTCGTAGGATGAAAGGCAACGAGCATTATGTTGATCACTGAAAAGGAATAGTACGTTTGGCCGTGTCATTTTTTTAATAGAGGAAGTTAATTACTTAAAACTACTGTCTGTAATCCTTAAGTGGCGGATTATAACGCGAACCCACTTTATTATTACACTTGTATCATCATACATTACTACTAAAATATGCCACCAATCACAAAGGCCGTCCGGGTAAAATTTGCGCCCCGTGTTTTTTATCCCAGTTATCCTGCGCAGTCTGTAACACACGCATTGCAGGCAATACCGATTCGCCAGTGACCGCCGGTGGATGGCCGTCTTTTACCGCTTGAACAAAATCACGCGTTACAAGCGCGCAATTTTCAGGTTCCAGCTCCATTGCTTCCTCACCCTCACTCGTGGTAAACTTATTTTGATTGATATCAATTCGGTAAGTATCGCAATCCGTAATGATCAGGGCATCCCACATATTCTCTCGACTGTAATAGGATCCATTGCAAACCAACGACTGATCTTTTACTGTCTCAATGCCGAGAAAAACTTCCATCGGTATGCCCGTTTTTGGGTCGGGTGTGGGCATGAAACTGTGAACCTCTCGTACCGGTTCATTTAATAACCATAAGCCCATATCCAGTGAATGAGTAATGTGATGCCAAAGTAGATTATCTGTCCAACTACGCCTATACCCTGTCCCGCCCACGTTTTCCAATCGATGAATATAAAACCGGGTAACTACTTGCCTTATATTTTCCTCACCCCCTACCACTCTATTCCGTAAAGCTATTGTCGAACGTCTGAAGCGCAAGGGATGCACAACTCCCAGCGTTAATCCGCTTTTATGGCTGGCCTCAACGACGCGCTCCGAATCTTTCAGGTTCATCGCGATAGGAATTTCGACGAGCGTATGCTTGCCCGCAGCTAATGACGCCAATGCATTTTCTGCGTGTATCTCACTGGGTGTAGCAAGTATGACAATATCAATTTCATCGTCCGCGAGCGCTTCGGAAAGATCCACTGTCCACTTGCGGTAACCATATAGCTCGGCAAAGGCCTTCGTCGGGTCGGGTCGCCTCCCGACAATCGTATGAAGACAACAATCCCTGTCTTTCAGGGCATCAGAGTGCCACACTCCCATCATACCGTGACCTGCCATGCAAATATTCATCCTTTATTGGTCCACGCGGTAGAGCGGTTCTTTACCTGCCGCAATTTGTTCTATATTGCGCGCGGCCGCAGCAGCCCGCTTCCGTGAAGTCCCGTCCGTTACGCCTGATATATGATTCGTCGCGATGACATTGGGTAGATTAAAAAGGGGAGAACTGAGGTCTGGGGGCTCCTGGCCATAGGCATCAAGCCCGGCTCCACCTAATTTACCCTTCGATAATGCTTCAGCTAAAGCTTCCTCATCTGCCAGTGCGCCCCGCGCAACATTGATAAAAAAAGCGGTCGGCTTCATCAGGCCGAATCTGCGCGCGTCAATGATATGGCGCGTTTCTTTATTCAAATGCAAATGGACGGATAGTACATCGGACTCCGCTACGATTTTATCGAGCGCGTCGGGTTTTCCGATAAACTCGAGACCGAATTCTCTAATTTCATCGTCACTCACTTCGCGAATATCGATAGCGGATATTTTCATCCCAAAAGGTAAAGCTCTTCGCGCCAGTTCGATCGCACTCGCTCCAAAACCCACCAAACCCAATTTCAAACCATCGAGCTCTTTTCCTACTGGTCGATAAAATTTTCCCGCCTTCAAATTTCCCTGCGTTTCATTGTATTGCCTTGCAAGCATCAGCATAAACATCATCGCGCATTCCGCCAAGGCGACCGCACTGAATGGTCCCGGACAGTTGGCAACGGGAATCTTTTTTTCACGCCAGTAATCCAAATCGAAATGATCGAGTCCGGTCCCAAGAACCTGCCATAGTTTAACTTTTTCCGACGCGATATCAGCCATTTCTCTTGTCCCTGCCGCCCCGCCGTGGTCAATGACGACATCAACACCTTCAAACTGTGGAGCTAGTGGCTTATCATAATCGCAGACGCTTAATTCATGACGGTCGTCGATCGCCATCACCACATCCAACTCCCAGGGATTTGCGATCTCTATGACTGGATGTGGTAAAAACAATACTTTAATATTCTTACTCATTAAAAACTTTCTGTCGTAAAAAAACTATCCTTGGAACTACTTACTCCAATATATTGCATCGGCGTTGTCACCCATAATGGCTGCTAAATCTGGTTCACTTAAATAAGTATAATAGCGCTCTTGGAGCGCGAGTACACTGGCATAACTGCTATTGAGAATAACATGGGGGAAATCACTACCCCAAATTAAACGCTTTGGACCATATGTTTCAAATAGTGCTTTAAAAATGTCATGGCAGTCGGTGTAGGGCCAGGATTCTTTTGAATGATAATAATAGCCGGTAACTTTCACTGAGACTTGAGGGAATTTACTCATCGCTAAAAGCGATTTAAATGCTGGCGCGGCCCTGCCAGCAGCGATATCCGGGTTTGCCATGTGATCAATGAGAAGTGGGACTTGTGGATAGCGTTCTGCAATTGCTGAGAGTGCCGGGAGGTGCTCGCTATTCATGAGCAGGTTTACCGCAATTCCCAGCTCCTGCGCAGCTTCCCAAACCACATAGGATGCCGATTTACCGAAAATTTTCTCTTCCCCGTCCACGCTCGGGCGCATCCGCAATCCTTTACAACCCCGCTCCGTGACCCAGTATTTTAAACGTTCAGCCGCATCCGCTTCACGTGGATCGACATAACAGACCGCGGCCAGGTGTTCGGGGTCAGCAGCCGCACTGTCCGCGACATAGGAATTATCTTCACTTGGGAAGAGCGGTTGAACAAGCACCGCTTTATTCACTCCGTGCTCCCCCATGTATTGCTTTAATAATTCGACCGGGACATCGGAACAGGGACTGACAATAGTTACCGCCGGGGCGGGATGATTGCGTACCGCTCGCCAGACATGAAGATGTGCGTCAATGACCATACCCTGCAATCGATTCTAAATCATAATCCTATCATTACATTTAAAATTTAATAGGGTATGATACCGCCGGCCACATTGATTGTATCGGAAGTCATGTAATTGGCGTCGTCAGAGGCCAGAAAGGCAACAACATTGGCCACATCCTCTGGTTTCTGAATTCGCCCTAAAGGAATACCGGCAACTATTTTCTCAAGTACAGAACCGCGGGGGACTCCTTCCAAATCTGCTATTTCACGGTCGATAAGTTCCCACATCGGTGTGTCGACAATGCCGGCACAAACACAGTTTACAAGAATCTGGTGTTCTGAAAGTTCAAGCCCGAGTTGTCTTCCAAAACCTACAACTGCATGCTTGCTCGCTGCATATGCTCCAAGCGGCACCGCTTTACCCGGGGCCATTTTCCCGGCTCCTGAAGCATTAATAATGATCCGCCCCCCTTTGCCCTGCTTAATCATTTGTTTTGCGGCTGCTTTACTGCATAGAAATGTGCCTTTAGCGTTCACTTCCATGAGCCGGTCCCAAGTCTCGTCTTCTGTATCTATTAATGGGACTACCGCACCGATCCCCGCGTTGTTGACAAGAATGTCAAGCTGACTGAACGCATTGATCGTTTCGTCGATCATCTTCTCAATGTCCTCTTTTTTGGTAACATCGACTTTTAATCCGATCGCCTTCCCGTTGGTACCATTAATTTCAGCCGCTGCAGCTTCTGCAGTATCACCATCAATATCGGTAATAACTACAGCGACACCCTCACTTGCTAAGCGTTGAGCAATGGCTTTGCCGATTCCTCGACCAGCGCCGGTTACAATTCCGGCTTTCCCCTGAAGTTCCTCATACTTTGGCATGGTATACTCCTTCTAATATAAGCTGTTAATATTAAATCTTATCAATTCACTTTATCCTCACTCAGGATTTCTTCAGATCCATTTCCATCAATTCGAGAATGAATCCATCCGGGTCTTTGAAGAACACAACTTTGACGACACCGTAGTCCCAATCCTCTCCCAAATCAAAACTTACGGGTACGGAGATAAATTCTACCCCTTTTTTTTCTAATTCATCACAAGTTGCCGGTAAGTTGTCTACGCCAAAACAAAAGTGTGAATGATTGGCCATACCCAATGCCGCATTAGAAACGTCTCCTTTGGGTTCAATATACTGCTGTAAATCGATGAGG
Source organism: Opitutales bacterium (assembly GCA_965219535.1). Classification (GTDB taxonomy): domain Bacteria; phylum Verrucomicrobiota; class Verrucomicrobiia; order Opitutales; family PNEW01; genus PNEW01. The sequence continues at coordinate 4,549 of CBDCNV010000002.1, forward strand.
ATATCAGGGGTGTCGGGACAGGCGAGCCGTACAACCTGCATGACAACACCGGGTTTGCCCGCCATCTCAGATATTGTCTCTCCATCGAGTAGATGTCGTTCAACTTCTTCTAAACCCAGGACTTCTTTATAGAAGGGTAATGATTTTTCCAAATCACTCACGGTTACAGCCACATGATCTAAGTTTTTTACAATTCCCATAATGTTTCCTTTATATAATTTAATTATTCAAATAACGAGGCCGGCGATTCAAAGGTATTTTCTAAAGTTTTTAAAAATTTTGCGGCTGCAACGCCATCCACGGCTCGATGATCGGCGTTTATTGTAACTTGCATTATCGGTCGAATTTCGATTTTTCCCTCAACCCCGACTGGTGTGTCCTTCACTGTTCCAACAGATAGAATCCCCACTTCGGGCGGATTTAATATGGAGGTGAACTGTTCGACACCATACATACCAAGATTAGATAGAGTAAAAGTGCTTCCGCTCATCTCCTCTTTTTTCAGGCGTTGCTTACGTGCACGATCCGCTAGCTCATTCAACTTTAAATGGATCTTCTCCATCGTCAGACTTTGTGCATTGCGAATAACCGGAATCATCAATCCATCATCCAGAGCAACCGCTACTCCGAGATGGACCGCATTATAGCGATGAATTTCATCGTCAATTATATGTCCATTGAGCTCGCGGTGTTGGGTTAGTGTCTTGGCAACCCCAAGACACAAGAGCGAAGACAGCTTAATTTTGCTTTCACCTTTTGCCTGTTTTTTATTCCAATCATCAATTCGACTTATCGCTTCGCTCATATCGATTGAAAGGGTCAAGGATATAGGCGGTGCGTTTAGATGACTTTGTATCACACGCTGTACAATAGCTCGGCGCATGCCTTTCATCTCAATAACATCGTAGGCATTTTTCTTTATAAGATCATCGATCTTAATGCTTCCGACATCCAAAACGTCTTTGGCCTGGATTGCACGATCAGCAAGCGAAGCCGAAAGGGCCGATAAATCTATGTCCAACTCAATAGCTAAACGCCTCGCTTTAGGCGAAGCGGCTACCAATTTCGACTTTTTTCTACGCGTGCTGGTTGTCGTTACTGATCCTAAAACGCGGAGCTTTGATACACCTTGTGTTTCGCTAACCTCAGCGCTCGATAAGATTGTCTCTTTCGGAATTTCTTCTCCTTCCTCCAAAAGATACGCTATTACCTGGCCAATCGGCACTTTATCGCCGGGGCTGGCTGAAACATTGGATAATATTCCTGATCCTGGTGACTCTATTTCAATTACTGCCTTGTCGGTCTCGACTTCAAACAACAGGTCTCCCTTGCTAACGCTCTCTCCATCGGATTTTAACCAGCTTATCAGAACACCCACATCCTGAGCCATCTCTAACGCGGGCATCACTATTTCTATCGCCACAACGAAATTCCCTAATTATCTAGTAACTGGTTTGTTACTCTGACTATCCCCTCCACATTGGGTATCGTCTGATCTTCTAAAATCGGAGAAAAGGGAACGGGAACATCCATCGCGCCCATTCTATACACTGGAGAATCGAGATGATAAAATGCTTTCTCATTGATCACCGAAGCGACCTCCGCTGTTACCCCAAAACTTTGATAGCCCTCGTCTATAACGATACATCGTGAGGTCTTCATCGCCGATTCCACAAGCATATCCTCGTCGATAGGAGTTAAACTTCTCAAATCGATAACTTCAGCTGACACCCCCTCTTCGCCAAGTTTTAACGCCGCTTCAAGAGCGACTAAAACCATGCTCGAAGTCGCAATTAAGGTAATATCATCCCCTTCACGCTTGAGATCAGCTTTTCCAAAGGGGATCGTGTAATCCTCCTCAGGCTCGGGGACGAGACCTTTAATTTGATAGTTCATTTTGTCTTCAAAGAATATAACAGGGTTGTTATCGCGAATGGCCGTCTTAAGCATACCTTTCGCATCGTAAGGAGTAGATGGCAGCATGACTTTAAGCCCGGGGATATGAGCGACCCAAGCCTGTAGGCTCTGTGAATGCTGTGCTGCCGCTCGCTTACCCGCTCCCATGAGGGTCCGAATGACCAGAGGAACCTGGTAATTACCACCTGACATATAATGCGTTTTGGCCGCCTGATTAACCAAGGCGTCCATAACAAGCGTGAGGAAATCGCAAAACATGATTTCAACAATCGGCCGCAACCCGGTCATCGCCATGCCGACTCCAACTCCGGTTATTCCCGCCTCTGATATCGGTGTATCCAGTATCCGTTCAGGACCAAATTTGCTGAGAACACCGTCGGTTACTTTAAAAACACCTTGGGCATTTGCCACATCTTCACCGATGAGAATTACCTTTTCATCGCGCTGCATCTCTTCGCAGATGGCTTCATTAATCGCCTGAATAATCGTGATCTCGCGTGTATTATTCTGCGTAGACATGATCTGTTACGGCTTCAGGGTTTGGGTAGGCGGCTTGTTGGGCAATTTCTATTCCCTTCTCAATTTCTTGAGCAACTTCCCCTTGAATGTTATCACAATCACTCTCGGTTATGTCCTCCACCGTCGAAAGATGTTGTTTATAGTTGTCGATGGGATCGCGTTTTTCCCGCCATTCACTTTCTTCTTCACGGGTGCGGTAGGCGCGGTTTCGATCACCCATTCCATGACCGTAATAGCGGTAAGTACTGAAGACGAGAAAACTCGGGCCCTCTCCTTTTCGCGCGAGTTCAACCGCTGAGGAGGTCGCTTCGTAGACTGCCAAAACATTCATCCCATCTACAGTTACCGATGGAATACTATAGGCCTCGCCACGCATTTTTATCGTCCCCGCGGTTACCTGCCTCATGGGTGTGTATTCACCGTACTGGTTATTTTCACAGGCGAATATTATAGGTAAATTCCAAATCGATGCCATGTTCATGGACTCAGCAAGGATTCCCTGGTTTAATGCACCATCACCAAAAAAACTGACACTCACTCGATTATTTTTTTGTAATTTAGCGCTGAGTGCCGCGCCCGTGGCAATTGAGATTCCTCCTCCAACGATGCCATTAGCTCCAAGATTTCCGCTTTTCTGGTTGGCGATGTGCATGGAGCCCCCTTTTCCCTGGCAGTATCCATCCACTTTGCCGAATAATTCTGCGAACATCCGGCTCACTTCTGCCCCCTTCGCCAGGCAGTGTCCATGCCCCCGGTGTGTGCTCGTTATATAGTCATCGGTATTTAAAGCTGCACAAACTCCAACCGGCACGGCTTCCTGTCCGACTGAAACATGCGCGATACCCGGGATCTGCGCTTTTTCAAATAACCGTAATACCTGCTCTTCAAACCCTCGCACCGTCATCATCTGACGGTATAATTTTAAAAGAAAATCTCTCTCATATTCTCTGGTCATGTGCTCAATCTAACAAAAATTCTTATCTTCTTAATTTCTCCTGATGTAAATTCAATTACTTATAACGATCTCATTGCATTATCCTGCCAGCGACAAATCCACTGCAATTTCTTTTAACTTTTTTTTAACATTACAACTCTTGATTATTTTTACTAAATAAATATCATAAATGTCGAAAATTTATATTATATACAGAAACTAATTACTCCTAATATTTCAATTCACCTTCAGAATGCCTAATAAGACTTTACGCGCAACAAAACAACGTCACGCCATTAGGAAAGCATTTGACGCGACAAACCGTCCGCTAGGGCCGAAAGAAATTTTGCAAATCGCTGGAAGATCGGTCCCGAATCTGGGAATTGCCACTGTCTATCGCAATATCAAAGTGATGATCGATGAAGGGGAATTGGAAACTGTAGAACTCCCAGGTCAGGCAGCACGCTACCAGCCCCCTGCCGATGAGAATCAGCAGCTTCTTATTTGCGAAAAAGATGATTCCGTATTCACGATTAATAAGGAAATTGATGGCTTCCATCCGGATCTACCTGACGGCTTTGTCTTAAAGCGCTATCAAATTATATATTACGGGGATTATCAGGAATCACCTGATGAGACTAATCGCAGGTAAATAGTGGGGTGTTCCTATCAACGAAAATTTAAACCCGGTTCAGCGCATGTCCGTAAAAGAGTGCGATTATATTCATCACATTTCAATCTGCCTACTTTGCACGAGTAGAGGTCGGGTGTAAGCTTCACATTTCTTTATACTCTTCTTTAGAATCGATCGTTCGCATGCTTGCGACTGTATCGCTCATCCTGATCTCGCATGTTGCTTTGATTACCTCATCATCCCTACTAAAACCGTTGACAAGAGTAGCGATTATTTTCCTTTGATTTGTGTTTGAATAACGGGGCGTAGCACAGCCTGGTTAGTGCGCCTGCTTTGGGAGCAGGAGGTCGCTGGTTCGAATCCAGTCGCCCCGACCATTATCTATCGACATTTTTCTAAATTTGCTAATACTATTTAGCAAATTTTAATTTAGATGGCGAAACAGAGATTTAAAATCACCGGGTTTATCAACCCTAGCGGGTCAGAAGTGTGGCGGTTATCAGGTACCCTAAACGGTAAGCAAATCCGAAAAAATTTCAAGTCCCGAAACGATGCTGTCGCCGAGCGTCAAAAGTTATCAATACGCTATCTAAATGAACAGTCCGAAGGGCAGACCGTTTGGACAACACTGACCCACGGACAGAACAAAGAGGCCATTTCAGCTATTAATCTCCTCAACCAAGCCAAGGTCAATAAACCTCTCACCTTCGCTGTTAACTACTTTTTAGCACATTATAAAGAAGCTGCTGAGACAATGACTGTCGAAGAGGCCGTCCGGGAGTATTGCGATCATAAATCGAAAGAATTAGAGCGCGGAATCATATCCTATCGCCAGGAGCACGCTATTACCTTGGAGATGAAAAAATTAAAACGCTATTTCCCGGGACGGATCGTGAATGAAATTCAAGCTGAAGAGCTTAATGCTTACCTCGACACACGACACGGTCGATCAAAAGCAACGCTCTCCCTTAAAAGCTGGAATAACTACCGTGGATACTTAAGTACCTTTTTTAAGTACTGCGTATCGAAAAAATATGTTGGAGAAAATCCGATCCTGGAAGTTCCCCAGTATAAAATAAAGCAACGCAGGGGTACAGCGGAGATTCTCTCTGCAAATGAAGCAGCCGATCTGATGGAATGGCTGGAAACTTATCGAGGCAAGCAGAACAGGGACGGATCCTGGTGGGGAGAACCCGGCTGCATGGTCCCCTATTTCTCATTAGCCCTGTTTGCAGGAATCAGACCCGACTGGAAGCACGGTGAAATGAGCAAACTCAAACCAAAGCACATCCATACGGACACCGGGGTTATTCTTATCGAACCGGATGTTTCTAAAGTTAATGATAAACGTGCCATTAAAATCCAACCCAACTTAAGCCTCTGGCTTGAGAAGTATCTTCCTGCCCGCAACCCCATCATCCCAACAAGAAGGTTCAGAGACATGTGGGTCCATGTCCGAAAAGAGCGCAAACTATCTCATAATGTCCTTCGGCATACCTATATATCGATGACGGTGGGGTTGATCGGACCCCGTTTTTCGTACCAATTTAAGTGAGAGAGTTACCGGGTGTTAATGGTTCTAGGATTGATGTATATGAGAGATCTTGGCGAAGTGAGGGCGTAGCCCGAACGCGGCCAAGATCGGAAAGGAATCTGACAAACTCTTGTGGGCTTTTGAAGCCTAAACGACTGTGGGGATGTTCATGGTTATAGGTCTGACGCCATTGTTCGATTACCACTTGCGCTTCAGCCACGCTGAGCAACACTTCACGGTTCAAACACTCATCGCGTAAGCGGTTGTGAAACGACTCGATGAAACCGTTTTGCCAGGGACTGCCCGGATCGATATAGATCGCCTTTATGTTATTACCGGACAACCACTGCTGCACTTGATGAGCAATGAACTCACTGCCGTTGTCACTACGGATATAGCTGGGAGGTCCCTCCTCTTCAATGGCCTCGCTAAGCACAGAGAGGACATCGGTTGAGGTGAGTTGACGAGCGACCCGGATATCCAGGCATTTACGCGTATATGTCTTCGCTTCGCTTGAGTGTCGTCGCTTTCAGCTCCTCGGTACATCGATTAGAGTCATCATCTTTAATGGACCGCCGTTGTCTGTACGATCATGGACAAAGTCCCAGGACCAAACGTGATTGCGACCCTTTGCTTTAGTAGGTGACCCCGTAGAGACTCCTTGACGGTGTCTGCCCTTTTTCGGGGGCTTTACCTGCAGCCCTTCTGAACGTCGTACCGCCTGGACAAACTTCCTGCTTGTTGTCCAGCCTTCCTTTACCAGCAAGGCACGGATGCGCCGGTAACCGTAGCGGGGATGTTTCCAGGACAAGCTCACAATCCGCTCGACCAACCGCTGAGCTTTCTCACTGGCCTGTTTGGGCCGGTAACTGAACGTTGACCAACTCAGGCTGAGATAAGCACAAGCCCTCCGCAACGAGCACAACCCTTTCTCAGCCGCAGCTTTTACTACTCGTTTCTTCTGCTTTGGGCTCACCATTTTTTTGACAGCGTTTCCTCCATTACCTGATTCTTGAGCATTTGATCTGCGAGCAGCTTCTTCAGCTCGGTATGTCAGGCCTTCTCGCTTGCGCTCGTGAATTCTTTTTCCAGCTCTTTAAATCGCTTCGCATCGGCAAGTTCTAAATTGCCATATTTTTTACGCCAGCGATAGAAAGTCTGTTCGCTCAGGTTGTTTCCACGGCAGATTTCCTGTACCGTTTTACCGGTATCGGCTTGCCGCAATATTGTTATAATCTGTTCTGTTGTGTATCTTTTTCTTTTCATTGAGGTTATCTGTTTATCCCGATAACCTCTCTCTGTAAATGATACGATTTTTGGGGGTCACTCCAGGCCACAACCTCGAACAAGCAACTCAATTTCGTGCAGCATATCCGCACAATGCTCAAGACGACTGGCCGGGCTGCGGTTATCGTTCCAGACAACGTATTATTCGAAGGCGATGCTGGAGAGACCATCCGGCGAAAACTTCTGGAGAATACCGACCTTCATACGATCCTGCGTCTACCTACCGGAATCTTCTATGCGCATGGCGTGAAGGCCAACGTTTTGTTCTTTGATAACCGCGAGGCGAGTCCGAACAACTGGACCAAGGAAGTCTGGTACTATGATTACCGTACCAATGTACACCATACGCTCAAGAAGAAGCCGATGCGCTATGAAGACCTTGTAGAATTTGTTGAGTGCTACAATCCGGCGAATCGGCATGAACGGAAAGCCACATGGGGCGCTGAGAAAAATCCCGATGGCCGTTGGCGCAAATACAGCTATGAAAAGTTGATCGCCCGCGACAAGACAAGCCTGGACATATTCTGGCTTAAAGACAAAAGTCTGATGGATCTCGATAATCTCCCCGAGCCAAATGAGCTTGCCGAGGAGATCATTGAAAACCTTGAGGCGAGTCTCGATAGCTTCCGGGAAGTATTGGCCGGGCTTCAGCATAAAGCAGAATAATGGCGAAGCGAAAGCACTCGATCGATAAAGTGAGAGCGTCACGTGACGGCCACGAATACCATGAGACGTGGACAGCCCGAAAGGCCATGCAACTCCTATGGCCGGACAGCGACCTTGCCGCAATAGCAGTCGAAGGTCTTTCTCCAACTGATCAAAAACATGTTTCTGTACAAACAGTTGAAATCGCGGACATCACTCTCTACTACGGAGGTGGGTCTACCTTTGAGCAAGCCTCGCGGACGAGCATTGCTCAGTTTAAGTATTCATTGTCCGACAATGACTTTCGTGCCAGCCATGCCAAGAAAACGATTCAAAAGTTTGCAGAAACCTACCGGGAATACAAGAGGAGATACGGCCCTCAAGCCGTGCACGATAGACTAGATTTTCAACTCATTACAAATCGTCCGATTTATGAGTCGCTACACCGAGCGATAGAAAGCATTGCATGCAGCTTACCGCGAACTGGCAAAGTTGAAAAGCAAGCGAGACAGTTTAAGACTGCTACTGGCCTTAATGGGAAACCACTCGCTGCCTTTGCTGCAAAGTGCAAGTTCATCGGTTTCTCGGGGAGCCTTAGGTCAACCAAGAATGAACTCGCAGGCATGCTTGTTGACTGGTCTGCAACCAGTGACCCTATAGCGGTTGCGCGCCTCGGCCAGTTAAGAAATTTGGTTCGAGAAAAGGCTGGCTCTGCTAGCACCAATCAGAACCTCATCACCCGCACTGACATCCTTGCGGCGCTGCAAATCGGCGACCCCAAAAATCTTTTACCATGTGCGCCCGCACTCGCAGATGTAGGAAAAATCGTTGAGCGCGAACAACTCGCCGAAGCAATTGACCTGATTCCGGCCCTCTCGGCACCTCTTCTTGTTCATGCGGCTGGCGGGGTAGGTAAAACTGTTTTCATGGGCAGTCTTGCAGAAAAAATAAGTGCCAATTACGAGGTTGTTTTCTTTGATTGCTTTGGCGGCGGTGCCTATCGCTCGTCCGAGGATGAACGGCATTTACCGAGGAGGGGGCTAATTCACATCGCGAACACGCTTGCAGTTCACGGTTTGTGTGACCTCATACTACCCAATAGCCCTAGTGTAGGAGAGCTGCTTCGAACTTTCAGACGGCGCCTCATCCAGTGTGTCAAGACTCTTTCCAGAATGGGATCCAGTCGAGAACTGGTAATATTCATTGATGCCATAGATAACGCGAATATAGCGGCGCTACGATACAATGATGACGCTTTTCCAGTCAAACTGCTAGAGAGCTTAAGCACCAAACCTGTCCCCGGTGTGAAACTCATTATTTCATGCCGGACGGAACGCAAACCTGAGACTTGCGCGAAGTACGACGAGTTAGAACTGCGCTCTTTCAGTATGGATGAAACGTCGTCTTTTCTGCGTGCTAGACTGAAAGACATTTCGCAGGCGAAGATCAGTGTTGCTCAGGCGCGCTCAGATGGCAATCCGCGCGTACTCGAACACCTTCTCACTAGCGGCCGTGGTCTTCTTGACGAGTCAGAGATCGATAAAAAGATTGGGCTGGACGAACTCATCCAAGAGAGGATGATAAATGCTCTCGAGACAGCTCTCGAGCGTGGTTCAGAACAAAGCGATATTAATACTTTTCTGGCAGGACTTGCTGTCCTGCCGCCCCCCGTGCCGCTTGATGAGTATGCTGTAGCTTGTGGCGTAGAACTTAGCGCAATCCAAAGCTTTGCGTCGGATCTGGCACCACTACTGGAACTTACCAATCACGGATTGATGTTTAAGGATGAACCTACGGAGACACTAGTTCGCAATCGGTACGCCTCGTCAACGGATGCCCTGCGCCGTGTCGCCAAGAACCTGCTCGTACGCCAGGATGTCTCTGTTTATGCTGCTCGCGCTATACCGGGCCTCTTGCATGAACTTGATGATGGCGAACGGCTTTTCAAGCTTGCTTTCGATGACCGCATCCCCGCAGCAATAACAAGTACGGTTGGCAAAAGACACATACGGTATGCGAGGCTTAAGGCCGCCACCCTACATGCTGCGATTAACCAGAAATACAACCTTATGGTTCAGCTATTGGTCGAGTTGTCCACGATCGCCGCAACCGATCAACGCGGGACCGATTACATTCTGGATCATCCCGACCTTGTCGTGGCTGCAAAGGATGTTGATGCCACGCGCCGCCTTTTTGAAACACGTACTGGCTGGCCAGGGACGCGTCATGCCAGGTTAACGATAGCCAATACGCTCTCGGGCGAATACGAAGAGGCGAACCGCCATGCATTAAAAACCATAGAGTGGATCGACCACCTTATACGAATCAATTTCGATGATAAAATGGATGAACCTGGTCCGGAGCGTCCCGATATCGCGGCTATACTTTTCTTCCGTATCTCCCAGGGTTGCGAGAAAGAGGCTGCACATTGCCTGAAAGACTGGCAAGACTGGTATGTCTACGAGGTTTTCGAATATGTGTTCGACTATTCGTGCCTCAAGCAGTCGATACGATCACAGCCACCACGTAGGCTCGAAAGCTTTGTAAGCACACTGGAGGCCATCGGTCCTCTGACAGCAGCCCTTTCTTTCCAAGAGCTTCCAAGATTAAAAAGCAAAAAACTCATCAGAAGGCTTGCCAAGCTCTGTAAAAAGACGTCTAAACTCGATCTATCGGAATCCTATCAACGTGATAAGACATACCGGCTTGAAGACGGATTGCGCAAAGCGGCAGCGGTGGCCTTGTCGCTTGGTCTTGACGACGAAGCACAGGCAATCTCGCTACGTGCGCCGCATCAGCGCCCAGCCATATGGTCCTTCCACGACGATTTTTATGTCAGGGATGTGTTCCCATTCGTGTTTCGAACCGCCCTTGTCGCCGCCGCCAATAAGTCAACACTTCACGAGACGGACGTACTCCCCGAGGATCTGGTTCCAATTTGTTCCCGTATTAGTAAGGATCTGAATGGCAAAGCGTTTCGAGACAAGGCAGAGCAACGGCTATCCGAGCACATTCCCGGGGCACGGAATGAAGACGAGTCCACAAAGCGCTCCCACACACTGAGCTACGAGGATAGACGCGTTGCCGAACGATTTATCACTAATCGTCTGGAGCCATTTCTTTCACTGACGAAAGCGCTCTCAGCCGTTCTCGCAGCGCCTACGCGCAGCATAGATAAAGCTTTCATAAGATTGCTCAAAATCTGGGAGGACGCGTGCAAAAACCGCAATCGCTACCGAAGCGACGAGATTGACCATTTCTTCAGTGAGCTCGGCTTCGATTCGGTACTATTCGCCCTCTGGGCACGCAGCGAACTCGAACACGCATCGGTCAAACGTTTCCTTAAAACAGTTCATGGCCAGGATATTAGCGCGCACAACCTCGTGCGGATCGTTTCGATCTTAGCAAAGCGACAATCTTTACAGGAACTTGCAGGTGAACAGGCTATAAAAGCTCGCGCGCTCATCGAAGCCGAGAACGATGTCACTTACCGGGCATCTCAGTTTGGCGCTCTCGGGCGAGCCATGCTTCCGGCAAGCATTGATGAAGCATCGGTCTATTTTCGCGATGGGCTCGAACAAATGGATGCCATTGGGTCCGGCGACGATCTGTTCACCAACGAACTTCTCCTTTTTGCGTCCAAGATAAAAGGGGAGGAACTCGACGAGCGCGACTTTCACACCCTGACGAATATTTGTGAACTCAATATGGGTGAGGAGCCAGAGAAGTTTTTCTGGGACGGTTTCGGCCCTGCGCTTTCCAAAGTGGCCGGCCCAAGAGGTCTGGCAAAACTCAGTCGCTGGGATGACCGCTCTAAGATATCCTTAAGCAATACCTTGCTCCCGTATCTTACGGCACTTGTTGAAGACGGAAAGATCGAACCTAAAGACGCGCTGGCTCTCAACCGCCTAGCAATCCCCACTGAATATCTTTACTCTGGCACCAAAGAATTTGCGCAAACGATCCGAAAACAGGCCGGCCCCGATCCTGGGATTACAACCGAACTCATTCAGCAGTTCGAGGATCATAACCCCGGCATTGCAGACAACAGCACAATTGAGGTGCTCGCCTCATTTGCCGAAGAAGCTCTAGGATCATCATCAAATACTTCCAATACAGCAGCCTATCTTTCAGCAGCCCGTGTACGATTTTCTACAGTCCTTGAGAGCCGCAACAATCAGAAAAACTATAGTGAAAGACCAGATGCGCGGTGGCGTAAGAGAGCGGTAGCTATCAATCGCCAGAATCGTGCAGCCGTTGATCGCATTGTTACTTCCACAGACCCTACGGATGAGAACTCCCTCCTAAAAGCGATCAATGACTTCAACAGCTTGCAGGATACTTATGATCTGAAGGGTGGCTTCTTCGCTTCACTTCGAGGCAAGATGCCTTTTGGTGCCCGTGCACAATATGTTCGGGTCATATGCTTGCTAGAGAAATTTTCTTTATCCTGGAAACTTGAAGAGCTAAAAGTGTGTAAACAAAGTTGGGGAAATTCATCTGCTTCGCTTGGGCCAGTTTACAAGGATCAAGCCATTCCCCTTATTCAGCTTCATGCTAAGGACATAGTTGATGGCAGTTGGCTATCACGTTCTCACCTCAAAGAAATAACCGATCTTACAGGCGTTCCTGTCGCTGAACTTGTGCTTGAACTCATCAAAGTCATTGTTCGGCAGGATAGTTCTGTCACGGGCGCCGTCTGGCTCGCTTGTGCCGCACCTATTTGTTCGCAAGCAGACGATGGGCAAGGTCAACTTGCCCTCAAACGATTGCTTAGCAGCAATGCTGCCACACTTGCAGATAACGTTGTGGACGGGATCTGGATGGACGGACGCTATCCAAAGGACGATGTTCCAGCGATCGCTGCCGGGCTCGTTTGGCGCATGCTTGGTTCCCCCTACGCCGAAAACAGGTGGCGTGCAGCCCACAGTATTCGGTGCTACGCGAGATTCGGATGTTGGGAGACAGTTGATTCCCTGGTCGACCATCTCAACGAGAAAACGGCAGGGCCTTTCCAGGCCTCCGAACTCACTTTTTACTACCTGCATGCCAGGCTTTGGCTTCTTATTGCGCTCGCGAGGACGGCATTAGACCACCCAGAAAAAATCGCGACCTACAAGGATGAACTCCTTACTATTGTTACAGAAGACGCCACCCCGCATGTTCTAATGAGCCACTTTGCCACGCGCACATTGCTGACCTGTATCGATGCCGGAAAACTCGACTTGGAGGCGGGTGTCACACAGCGCTTGCGAAACGCCGACCTCTCGCCGCATCCAAGCTCAAAAGAAAAGATCAGAACTGGTGGTAATTTCTATCAGAGGCGTCCGGACTCCACACCCAAACCGAATTTTGAGTTTCATCTTGATATCGATTTTCGTGATCACGACGTGTGCAATTTGGGCCGTATCTATGGTAAGTCGGGCTGGTATGTCGCTGACATGATGTCTGCGATCGTTCAGCAGCTTGATCCGAGCGTTTCCAGCATGTATGAATCAGGTGGTCGAGAGTCCCTTTACAGACAAACAACTCTCAGGATCAGCACGCATTATCACACACACGGTCAGCAGCTTGGTTGGCATGCGCTTTTTTTCGCCGCGGGCAAGCTTCTTGCTGAGTTTCCTGTTACAGAAGATTGGTGGAACGAAATCGAGTGGCTTGGGCGCTATACTCTCACCCGAGATGATGGATTGTGGCTTTCCGACGGTATAGACAGATCGCCATTTGATACGGCCATAACCCTTCTTGAAATGAAAAAAAGTGATCTTGTGGTCACCGGTGACCGAGATAAGATTCTACAACTTGCTGGACTCACGTCTCGCGTCGGCAAAGAGCTAGTTGTCGAGGGGACATGGTTCTCTTCCGACAATATCAGTGTTAACATCTCGTCCGCCTTGGTTCCGCCCACAAAATCAGCAAAGCTCGCGTTGAAGCTTACTCGCGAACACCCATTGAACAACTTGATTCGAGTCTTTCATCAGACAGATAAAGATTCAGAATACCTAAGTGGCGAAATGAATGAATTCACCCCCTGGATCGTCTGTCCGTTCGGTGAGGTCCTGCTTGACAAGCACGATCCCTACGGTGTGTCTTTCGCTAATCTCAGGCCTTTTATCGCGAGTGATTTTGCCGCCTTTTTTACCATTACCAGTAGTGATCCGTTCCACCGAACCTGGCATGACAAGCGCAGTAAACAGGTGATGCGATCACAAGCCTGGGGCTGTGAAAGCATAGACAGTGAAGAGAGGCCACATTCTGGACGGCGCCTTTATTGCACGTCATCAATGCTTAAAAAGATACTTGCAAAATACGACAAAGACCTACTACTGCTTATTAAACTGAAACGGTACGAGAAAGAGTCATTTCGTGGGAATGGGAAATTTACTCATACCGTGGCAGTTGTCCAGATCACCAAAACGCTCGGCCTTAAATATTTCAAAGGCCGCATTAATTACATTTACAAGTCCCAATATTAAGCACGCTCAATCTTCTTCGTTGCGATCATGTTCGTCATGGTAAAGATGACGGCGGTGGCTGGCACGACGATGTCGAAACAGGAAAACATTCAATGTCTCGAGAATATGTGTGGTTGTTCGAATGAAATCGTTGTGGCGCTGGGTATACTCCGGTCAGCGCACTATTGGTATCTGAATAGCAACAAGAGTAATGCTTTTAAGGCTGGTATCGTCCTTAAGCAAGTGGCTTTTGAACATTTGGGCGGTATAATGTTCCCATGTAAATCTTATATGAAACTGAAATTTACCGCTTGTCGCTGAACGGACCCCGTTATTCGGATCTGTTTAAGTGAGAGAGCTTCCGGGTGTTAAAGGTTTTAGGATTGATGCATATGAGAGATTTTAGCTTAAGTGGGGGCACAGCCCGAACACAGCCAAGAGGGGAAGGGAATACTCTTGAGAACGAGGCGATGCCTGAGCATCTCCCTCGGTTGAGACCTTTGGGTAGACACCGGACTGTTGAGTGAGGTAAGCGGGAACATTTCGAACTTTGTTCTTCTGCTCCAGCACCTCGATGTCACCTGTGATGACTACACCGATGTCCATCTATCGCAGAATAGTGATGATCTGCGTAAGTGTGCTAACTGCTACGTTGGGTCTGAAGGAGCCCTAAATCCTAGGGTCTAACAGTCCATTTGACACCCCACAGCAAGGCTGGCACGCTGCCTAGACAGCCTCTGGACATATTGTTGCTTCGCAACTGCATTACACAGTTCCTTATGACAGATTCCTATTTAAAGACATGGACACGTACAGTAGGTTCTCGAGCATCCAATGCCCGGGCGTTGGCCAAAAGGCGGGGCGTTATTTTTGCACGCTAGATTGATGTTGGCGCCATCAATGTTATCATTTTTTCTAGCACTAACTCTGGTGAAAAGTAGACGACTAAAAAAGAGGAGGGAGAATCGACACGCTTCTGTTCTTATCTGTTTGCTCATCGTTGTTATCAGTGCTCGTATTATCGTGATGTTGTCAACCATTCCAGCTCGGTGATCCGTTGACTCGAATGGTTGACAACTTGGGGCAATTTAACTGGTAACATAAAAAGGAATAAGACCGTTATCAGCCCGTACCCTTAAGACACAAAAAGAGGGGTGGATAATTAAACAAGAGAATAAGATCGACACTGATTAACGCAGCTGCGTTTCTTCGGGGGTGATGCTGTGGACCGCCTTTTTTAAAACAGGCGATTGTGTTCCAGTATATAACGTGCGCAGAATGGCTCAAGGATTCGTTTTGACGGTCGGCCAATAGAAAGGGAGTATCAGTTTTTTAACCAGTAGATAAGTTTTGAAAATTATGAGTTTTCACCGTGCGGATTTTGAGCCATACCCTTTCATAGTGAAAGCGAGACCAAAACTCAAGTGTGCCCTGGTGTTTGAAAAGGGCGAGCAGAAAAAATTACACCGTAAGTATAAGTCAGAGCAGAAATTTACATGCTCTAGCGGGGGTAAGGGAGAAACCTCGCGGGTAAGGAAATTTTTCCACGCTATTTGCGATTTAATCCTGCGGTGATCGGGGTCCTGAGATGTGCACCAATTCGAGAGAGGTTGTACGTAGGCACCGTTGTTTTTATCCTAATGCCTGATAACGACCGATAATCGTGTTAAATCGGTAGCGTTCTCTACAAAAGGGGTAAGTTGGAAAGAAGTTGTATAGGCCAGCCCCTAAACGCGAATTCTAGGGCATTCTGCGGCATTTTCAAACCAAACACAATTGCCCTTTTGAAAAGGTAATATTTCGCTGTTGGGGTGAATCAGTAAGGGCATCGATGCGGGTAAAGTCACGCGGGAGTTAAATTTTCACTTCCATTTTGTTTGTTATTTTCCAGAATCGGATTGCCAAACACGGCACAAACAAGAGACGCGGCCAGCGAAGTCTTTGACAGCCCAAGGCGATCAAAATGGGGTTTAATCGCGTCCTTGCAGAAAAAAAATTTAGGACAGCATTAATTTCTATTGCTCTGTCTTGATTCGGCATTCTCTTTCCCTTCGCGGGTTAGCGAGAGTAAGAATTTTATCTGATCGCTGATTGCGTAATCTATCTGATTGTTCAACTCGTTCAAATGCTTAATCGCTCGCCGGTTTAACAGGCCGCCTCTTTCTTTTTCGATGTCTGCTATCTTCCGCCATACTTCGATTCTTGTAATGTTCATAGCGAATGTCCATCCGCGCTTAAACCCTCTACACCTCTAGGCTATTATGTTTAGATTCATGGTAATCTCGGTTATATATTTCTGCATACTGCCGATCTCTATCCGTGAACGCAAAGCACAAACAGAGGGTGCCCTTTTAGGGTGAGTCAACCACGATGAAGGTGAGAATTCGGGGGGGTGGGTTTTCGCGGCAAATTCACATTACCGTTCAATATATAATACATTTTTGCGGACTCTTAGTTGACTCGAATCGCACTTTGACTGGTAACATAAAAAGAGAGATAGACCGTTATTTGTCCATGACCGCAAAACACAAACAAAGGGTGCCCAAACGGGGAAGTCAGATCCACGGCGAGGGTGTTACTGAAACTGAACCGCACAACCGCCATTATGTCCAGTATGTTTTTAAGTAATTGATTAACAACATATTAATTTTACACACAAAATACCTAACGGTCTTAAAACGACATGAACTAAGGAGTAGCCCTTAATTTTATCCCCTAGTTTCAGTCGAGATCATACCCTCATTGTGACAATAAAAAGCTGTCCCGATAGAGGGTGTTGTGCAAGTTCAGTCCTGCACGAAGCCCCGAGTCCGTGCATCATAACGATTCATCCGCCTGGGGTTCGTTCCGCATTGCCCGTTCCGTCTTTGAAGGTCAACGAGTCCCCCAGTCAACGAGTCCCCAGTCAACTAGCTTCCCAGTCAACCAGTCCCCAGTCAACCGAGCCGGAGCGGTATACAGAACGAGCATAACCATGTAACGTAAAGCAAAGGGAGGCGGGGGGGTGCCGCCGCCGAAGGCGGTCGACCCTGATCTATCGGTCTGCGACGCAAAAAATATTTTTACAAAAGGGAACGTTTAACAGCAAAATAATTAAAAACGAACACCTCTTAATTTGCCCTAGAACGCTTATCACCTAAAACCTTACCTTGATTGACATGCAACGCCCTTTCTCAAGGCGCTCAGGCACCTTGAAGAGCTTGAATGGCGGCACAACAAACCGCGACAATCCCCACATCTTCCCCGATACGTTGTGTCGGATCATGAATACGGGCAAACTAACTTATCAGTGACTGGTCAAAGTCTCGTGATACCCTGAAAGAATATTGGAGCAGTAGCATTACTCGGAACTTCCTCCATCGCAACTTTAGGCATAATATTCCTTGCCGTTTGCAGGTCAGCTGTTTGAGAGTATGTGGACAGTTTTTTAAAATATCGGTGCCAGATTTCTCGCTTATCGAGGAGTTCAGTGTTGAATTGTTCCAAACTGGGAAAATCGATACCGAACTTTCTAAGTGTGGCGAGGAGGTCAGTGATCTTAAGGTAATCGTCGGGCCTGAGTCACCATCATGAGCAATAATTATGAAGTCCCTGGTAAATCCGCCTGTATTGGGTGTCCATATAAAAATGATAATTCCTGGCGAGAAATAAAGAAACGACCTAAAGAATGGGCGGATGCGGTTGAGATAGACGACGCAATCCGCAACGGCCGGCGTCAGGGGAACCACTCAGAAATTGTATTTACATAAGAGCTTTACCCCGCTAAGGGATGTTGATTTATCAACTGATGCCGACAGGAGCCAGTTGGATATGTTTGAAAATGAGTGCGATGGATATTGCGGAGTATAATTTCCCATTTCAAAAAACAATGCAGGTATTAAGTAAAGAGATCGACGATAAATATAAAGAGGCTATTTACAAGAAGCGCCAGAAATGCTACGATGAGCTTTCCGCGATCATGTTTGGGCAAAGATTTGAATGCACTTTCATACATGCCTACACAGGAGAAATTATAGTAAAACCTAAAATGAGAATAGGAGTGAGATTTATTAGAATGATAGTTGCTCATTTGGAGGCAGTCGAAATATTCGTGCCTTTGGGGAGTAAAGAAAAACATGTTTATAATCGTATTATGAGTGTCATTAAATTGAACCGGACGAATTTTAAAATTCTCAGAGCAAATAGAGACTCTGAAATTAAGCTGTATGCCTTTAACAGCTAAGCTTGTAAAACCCTATTACAAGAATCATCCGATCCTGAAACCGCCGACAAAGGCTCAGGCTAAATGGATGATTGAGTCACCTGTTTGAGAGTATGTGGACAATTTTTTAAAATATCGGTGCCAGATTTCTCGCTTATCGAGGAGATCAGTGATCTTAAGGTAATCGTCGGGCTTGAGTCGCATCCTGGACCGAGCATCATAACGATCCATCCATCTGCTGCATGGTCTCCTTTATAGGTTAGATAAGACTTGGGGATTATATACTTCAAACCGCATAGAGCAAAACAGCCTACGCCATGGCAGGACTCTCAATTGTTCCCTTGTAGAGTTTATGAGACCCTTTCGTGTCATCCCCCCACAAGGCAACCGCTCATACTATGTGTTCTGCGCGAGCTTTGCCCGCCCTACGGACTCTCCTCCATATCCTCCAGATAATAGCCGGCGCCGATCAGAATCGGCAGTCCAAAGGACACGATCCGCTTGACGAATGCCACCTTGCGCCCCTCCATTCCACTCGATGGATTGCGCTTCGTGTAATACAGGAAACTCTCTCCGAAGGCGTCCGCTACGCTCACAAGATCCTGGTCTTCGACCGGTCCTACCAACTCGGACATTATATCATCCGGCTCGCTGTATGAATCGCCACTGAACAGCGTGTAGCCATAAGTATCGATGGCAAACAAGTAGATTGATCCGTGTTTCCATCGCGGGTCCGTGGTTAAAGTGTTGATCGCAAAGTAGCCTTTCATTTCAAGTTCCATCGCAGCGCAATGGACAAACTCCTTTAACCTCTCGTTGGAAGGATCACTATCGAGCAACATGGCATTGACCTCTTGACTCCAGCACGTGCCCGGAATGTCGCGCTGGTAGATCCCCGCGCCAATTGCGGCCGGAGTCCCGTTCCAGTCGATGCTCCTGACGTAGGAAGCCTTCGGCTCCTCCCTGTCCGTCGCTGGATTTGTAATGGAGTAGTAGATCCAGCTCTCCTCGACGATGCTCATGATACGATATAGTTCCCTGAAGTAGTCGTTGCCGAAGGAGTCGACAAACAGTCCCCACGGTTTCCCTTCCCTTGAAGGATCGGGCGGGTAGACGATCGCTCGAGCCATATCGGTCATTGATGTCACTTCGTCGACAAAGACATAAAACTGACCGCTGTTCCAACGCTCGTCTTCGTGAAAAGCCCTGCGTGCCTCACTGAAGCCCTTTGCACGGGCATACTCGTAGGCGCACTGAACGAACGCCTCTATGTCCTCCGGTGTGCGCACCGCACTGGCTACGATGGAGTGATCAGAGCAAGACACAGCTTCTTGAGCGCCAAACATCGGCAGCACAGCGAACATGGAGATTAAGGGAATCAGCAATGGATAGAAATGGTGTTTCATCATTTGTAATTATTTGCGATTCTTCGCTTTTGACATTTTGGGAAGTAAAGTTTGCGTTGGGAGCCTCTCATCTCTTGTCCGCCCCAGGTATTCAATGGCTCGTTCTTTGGTTCGGAAAGACTCTAATAGTTCAATTATACTCATCATAAGCAACTCTACATGACAGGTTCTCCTACCATGTGTTCTGCGCGAGCTTTGCCCGGCTTACGGACTCTCCTCCATGTCCTCCAGATAATAGCCGGCGCCGATCAGAATCGGCAGTCCAAAGGACACCACCCTCTTGACGAATGACACCTTGCGCTCCTCCATCTCACTCGACGGATTGCGTATCGTGTAATACAGGAAGCTCTCTCCGAAGGCGTCCGCTACGCTCACAAGATCCTGGTCTTCGATCGGTCCTACCAACTCGGACATTATCTCTCCGAAGGCGTCGGCGTCCTCAACGCTCACAAGATCCTGATCTTCGTCCGTTCCTACCAACTCGGACATTATATCATCCGGCTCGCTGTATGAATCGCCACTGAACAGCGTGTAGCCATAAGTATCGATGGCAAACAAGTAGATTGATCCGTGTTTCCATCGCGGGTCCGTTGTCAAAGTGTTGATCGCAAAGTAGCCTTTCATTTCAAGTTCCATCGCAGCGCAACGGACAAACTCCTTCAACCTCTCGTTGGAAGGATCGTCATCGAGCAACATGGCATTGACCTCTTCACTCCAGCACGTGCCCGGGATGTCGCGCTCGTAGATCCCCGCGCCAATCGCGGCCGGAGTCCCGTCCCAGTCGATGCTCTTGAGGTAGGTACTCTTTGGCTCATCCCTGCCCGTTACCGGGTTTGTAAAGGAGTAGTACATCCACCCGTCCCCGACGCTGCTTATAACACGATGAAATTCTTTATACCAGTCGTTGCCAAAGACGTCGATTATCGGTTCTCCCCACGGCACCCCTTCCAGCGAAGGGTCAGGTGGGTAGACGAATGATATGGATGCCTCGGTGGGTACCACTTCGCTAACGAAGAGATAGATTGGGCCGCTGTTCCAGCGCTCGTCCTCATTAAAAGCCCTGCGTGCCTCACTGAAGCCCTCTTCCTGGACATACTCGTAGGCGCACTGAACGAACGCCTGTATGTCCTGCCGTGTGCGCACTGCGCTGGCCACGATGGAGTGCTCGGCGCAAGACGGAGGTTCAGCAGCACCGAACATCGGCAGCACAGCGAACGTTGAGATTAAGAGAATCAGAAATGGACAGAGCTGGTGTTTCATCATTAGTATATATTCATTCGGGATTCTTTGCTATTGGAATGGTGGAAAGGTCAAATTGTTTAGTATTAATCATATTTGTCAATAATCTCAATAAGAGGGTAGTGACTCAGTTTGAAATTCTTTTCTTATAAGGCCCTCTGGGATTTGTTTTTGATTCCGAATCCTCGATTAGATCGATAATATCAAAGACATCCCAAAGCCTATGTGTTAATCCCGCTTCCATCGCGGGAGATACACGCAAGGTCTTGTGTAGCCTACAAAAATTGTAAAATACGGTATAAAGGGAGCATGAATAAAGGTGGTTTTCTAACTTCTTGGAAAAGGCGTTTGTCAGCCGAGTAAAACGCCTCATTGACATTCTCATGGTGAGGTTGTGACGTTCGACGTGCGAAGTGCTGATTGATTTCTTTTTTGGATTCCCGTTGATGTTGTTTTTTACCGAGCTTTTGAATATCGGCGGGCTGTATCGCTTAGTCTTATGGTAGTCCTCACCGTAGACCTTTACTAGTTGGGCGTAATCGACATCACCGCCAAATGCTTCTTCTACGGCATCCAGGTAGACCCGATAACCATCAGTGGTTAGTTGGACTCGATTTGCAAGGCGTCCTTTCAGATCATGCATAAACTCGTAGGCAGTCGACGCTGTCCGATCACCTATCTGATAGGAGATGATTAACTTGCTATCGCTGTCTAGGGCTGTCCAAGTCCAAACATCACCAGACCCTTCTGGTGCCGCTTTTGACTGTTTAACATTCTTTTCCTTTGCATAGCAGAAAGACCATATTTCGTCACATTGGACACGCTGTGCTTTGACATTACGAACTGCCTTGTCGTGGAATTCAACACAAGCCTTACCAGCATCAACCAGTAGCTTGGCAACGGTATTAGTTGATACATCAACAGTGCGAGCGATTGCTCTTTGTGACATCCCCTCAACCAGAAGGGAAAGGATCATTGCTTGTTTCTCTCTTGGCAGCTTATTCATACTGACTAAAATGACATAAATGCCTAGCATAGTCAAGTATTATTTTTACTTTATTATGTGTTTTTCCTTTGAGTTTTATACACTGTATGGTCCTGATCCCACCATAACACGTGAAAGATTGCTCCTTCTCGAACCCCCCAGATACGTTCCTTCTTACCAAAGTTTAATTGATGCAATACACCCGCACCTGGGAATTTGGTCTTCTGCAATCGCGCCTTGGCTTTAGTATTTATCTTTGCAATATCCATGGCGTGATTATGAGAACCTTTAAGAAGCTCACCCCATGACATACCTTCATAATCATGTAATCGATTGATAATTTTAAACAGCAGACAAGCAGTAACTTTTCCCCAACCCCAAGCACCATGACCTGGGAATTTGGTCTTCTGCAATCGCGCCTTGGCTTTAGTATTTATCTTTGCAATATCCATGGCGTGATTATGAGAACCTTTAAGAAGCTCACCCCATGACATACCTTCATAATCATGTAATCGATTGATAATTTTAAACAGCAGACAAGCAGTAACTTTTCCCCAACCCCAAGCACCATGATAATCTATGTCCCTAACGCGCCAAGTAAACGTACTTTTATTAGCTTCTATACTCTTTTCAGCACCACGTGGTCTCTTGCCATGGCCTGGCTTATGACCTGTTCGGACTAACTTGTCAGCCCGTTTATTTCTCTTCGGCACTCCAACAACCTAAGATTCCGGCTCTAATCCACTGTAATATTCAAGTATGGCTTCTAAGGTGATTTCTTCTCCACTATGAGCGTCATTGTGTAAAGTTCCTCGAGCGTCACGCCATGGAGCTTCCATATGGGACAAATCACTCAACCAGACAGAGGTTTTATCACCGTAGTAAGCAAGCACCTCATCAATAGTCTCTTTTGCAACCCAATCCAGATTAGAAACTGAACCTCTAATTTTAGAGATAAGCCATTGGCCACGATGCTGCTGATACAATTTCGGCACCACTGGGCCATAAGTCCAAGCTTCTATCCGCTCTGAAAACAAAGGCCGTTCATCCCATACCAACGACCAAACCTGTGAATAATACACAAGTTTTTGTAGTTTTACCGCCGTTATAGGGCCTTTTTTGCTAAGGATGTATTTAGCGACGTCAAAAACACTAGCTTTTGCTATATAGCTTTTCTTGTTGGTTTGTGACATTTTCAAACCTTTTTATTTATAATGTTTATTTTTCCCCCCATCGGGTTATAGCAGCCTTTTGAGCACTTTCTCGACGTTGTTCCTTAGTCAATGACTTAGCACGAGCGATCCCGCCTGCTTTCCCAGCTTTACGCTTGCCCTCGTCAATACGAGTTTCCTCGATTTCACCCGTTGCGATCTTCATAACCTTGACAGCGCAACCTGTCACATCTGCCGGACGTTTTTGTCCTTGTGGTCCTACTGGCATTTATCTCTCCTTTTTTTGTTCCCTCGGCCGATGTGCAACTCGCCGAGGGAACAAGTTAATAAACGTATAATAAAATACCATGTCAAGTAGCTATTGCGTAATATTTTTAATATGTTAGAACCTCTAATTGTATAATTTTTATCTTTTTAAAAGAATATAACAAAGGGAAAATTATGTGGGAAACAATTGAAGCTATTAGCGTAACTATAGGGGGGACTTTATTAGCTCTATCTTTTTTATTTAGAGAGCTTAGTCTGGGAATTCCATACAAAAGATATATCATGTACTTGATATGGGGAATTCTGGGCTGGGGGCTTCTTCTTTTTTTCCTTTTATATCATTACGTTTCGGTTTCATAAGCTTATTCCAAAAAGAAGTATCTCTAATTAAGAATGCAACCCCAAGGATAAGCATTATTTTCATAAAGACGATAACAGCCCTCGGGAAAGGCCAATCTGTTATATCCCCCTTGACCAATTTGGCCTCAAGGCCAAATAACAATACAAGGTGACCTGCTCCCGTTTACTGTACCAGAGCAAGTGTTAGTTCCGGCAGGGTGGTATGGGTTTTAACTTTCTTAGACATGGCTCTCTGGGCGTATTCGGCCGGAGGCCGATAGCCCAGAGAACTGTGTGGTCTTTGAGTATTATAATCAAGCCGCCAGGCTTCAAGTTTTTCTTTCGCTTCAGCGAGCGTACAAAATAGCTCGGTGTTAAGAAGTTCATCTCGTAAGCGTCCATTGAAGCTCTCAATATAACCATTCTCTACGGGTTTACCTGGCCGGATAAAATCCAGCTTGATGCCATGGCCATAAGCCCATTCATCCAGTACTTTGCCGGAAAACTCGGGCCCATTATCGACGGTAATGGTTTGGGGAAGACCGATTCCTGCAGCGGCTTTCATAAGTGCTGCAGCGACTTTGTGCCCACCGATGGACGTATCGACCAAAAGCAGTGGGCAAGCTCGGGTGTATTGATCGACAACGGTGAGTATGCGGAAGGGGCGGCCGTTGGTCAGCCGATCGCTCATAAAGTCCATCGACCAGCGCTCCTGGGCTGCTGAAGCCGCGGGCAGTGAGACCCGTCTTTGCGCGGCACGCTTCTTTCGTTTCTTCGTGCGCACTTCCAGCCCTTCGGCCTTGTAGATACGATAAACGCGTTTCTTTCCTACCGTCCAGCCTTCCCGCTTTAATAACACCGTGATTCGCCGATACCCGTAGCGCACGCGCGCTGCGGCGAGGTCACGGATGCGCATGATCAGCGCACGTTCGTCCTTCTTCACCGGCTGGTAGTTATAACTCGACCAATACAACTTCATCAGCCTGCACGCGCGGCGTTTGCTCACCTCATAAGCTTCCACTAACCAGTCAGCAATCACCTTCTTGCGCACAGGCTTTATAATTTTTTTGCGATTACTTCCTGCAGCATGTGCTTGTCCAGGCTCAGATCAGCTACCAGCTTCTTCAAACTGGCGTTCTCTTCATCGAGTTGCTTCAGCCGTCTTAATTCGCTCATTCCCATGCCCGCGTATTTACCCTTCCATCGGTGGTAGGTCTGTTCGCTCACGCCTAACTCTCGGCACACTTCGGCGATCCTTCGACCGCCTTCTACCTGCCTTAGGGCATAGATGATTTGTTCTTTATTATATCGTTTTCCTTTATTTTTCATGGGTGGTTCTTTCTCCTATTTTTTATTAGGTTTTCCACCCATGCCAGACTAAATCTTTGCTGGTCCAGTTTTACGGGGACAGGTCAGGTGGTATGGGTTTTAATTTGCTTAGATATGGCTCTTTTGGCGTATTCGGCTGAAGGCCGATAGCCCAGAGAGCTATGTGATTCTTGAGTATTATAATCAAGTCTCCAAGCTTCAAGTTTTTCTTTCGCTTCAGTCAGCTTATAAAATAGCGCCGTGTTAAGAAGTTCATCGCGTAAGCGTCCATTGAAACTCTCAATATAACTATTCTCTACGGGTTTGCCTGGGCGAATAAAATCCAGCTTGAGGCCATGGCCATAAGCTCACTGATCCAGTACTTTGCCGACAAACTCGGGCCCATTATCGACGGTAATGGTTTGGGGAAGACCGATTCCTGCGGCGGTTTTGTGCCCACCGATGGACGTATCGACCAGAAGCAGTGGGCAAGCTCGAGTGTATTGATCGACAATGATGAGAATGTGGACGGGGCGGTCATTGGTCAACCGATCGCTAATAAAGTCCATCGACCAGCGCTCCTGTGCAACTGAAGCCGCGGGCAGTGAGACCCGCCTTTGCGTGGCACGCTTCTTTCGTTTCTTCCCTACTGACCAGCCTTCCCGCTATAATAACACCGTGATCCACCTATACCCGTAGCGTACACGGACGGCGGCGAGGTTACGTATGCACGCTCGTCCTTCTTCACCAGCTGATAGTTATAACTCGACAAACACATCTGCATTAGCCTGAACACCCGGCAGTTGCTCACCTCATAAGTTTCCACTAGCCGGTCAGCAATCACCTTCTTGCGTACAGGCTTTACCATTTCTTTGCGATAACTTCCTGTAGCATGGGCTTGTCCAAGCTTAGGTCAGCTACCAGCTTCTTCAAACTCGCGTTCTCTTCGTCGAGTTGCTTCAGCCGTCTTAATTCACTGATTCCCAGGCCCGCATATTTACCCTTCCAACGGTGGTAGGTTTGTTCGCTTATCCCTAACTCTCGACACACTTCGACTGCCATCTACCTGCCTTGGGCCATTGATGATTTGTTCTTTATTATATCGTTTGTCAGGCCTTCTCGGCTATACCTCGTGAACCTTTGCTTTTCATGTGTGGTTCTTTCACCTATCATATATTAGGTTTTTCACCCATGCCAGATTAAATCTTTGCTGGTCCAGTTTTTCGGGGACAGGTCAGATAAACAAATAACCCCTCTCTGTAAATAATACGATTTTTGGGATCACTCCACTCGTTCGATGTGGGTGCCCATTTATTGTGGGTAGATATATGCGAAGAAATCATTGCTGAACAACATGGACTTACTTTCAGCAATTGAAGAGTCAAGGGCTAACTATTGGAGCGATTCCGCGAAACACAAACGAGGTAGACTGACTTTACACGAGACAAGACGCGCAGTTGTTGGCGAAGCATTCTCGAGCTTGGGCATTGAGAATACGGAGTTATCAGACAGGGTCGCAGATACCTTTTCGGAACGAAGGCTCAACTACGTAGTCTTATTTCCAATAGCAATCGAGGCTCATAAATTACTGCGGTTGGAGAGTAAAACCTAGGATTGGTCACGAACGGCTATTCTTGTGGTCAGAGAGCTAAGATCGATAAGTTTGGCTTGGCCAGCTATTTTGATGCTGTCATTATCGAAGGGGAAGTCCGATTCGGAAAGCCAGATGAGCGCATTTACCGCCGTGCAATTGAAACCCTTCAAGTAATGGTTGATGGGGTATGGTATGTCGGCGATAATTTCGAATGGGATGTAGCGGCACCACAGGTAATGCGTATCTGGAGCGTCTGGAATGATTAATAAAGGTAAGGTGTGTCCCTGAAAGCAGCAATGTAAGACCAGATAGAATAATAAACACGATAATCGAGCTTGATCGTCCCTAATGTTTATAAGAACACTGAGCAGGAAATGAGGTGGCAAAAAATACACATAACCGGGGTTTCGGGCAGCGGGACCACTTCTCTGGGACGTGTCCTAGCGGCGCGTCTCGGGGTTCCGTTCTTCGATAGCGATGATTTTTACTGGAAACCAACATTACCTCCATACCAAGAAAAAGGAGTCCCAAGGAGCGGCTTGCTCTCATCCTCAACGAGCTACAGCAAAACGAATCACACATCCTCTCTGGATCGATCTGTAGATGGGACCCCCTGCTTGAGAAGTCCTTTGATGCTGTTGTTTATTTATCTGTTCGAACGGAGGTGAGAATCGCTAGACTAGAGGAGCATGAACAGGTAGAAGTCGGATTTGTGGATAGCGAGTTCATAAATTGGGCTTCCAAATACGATACCGGGGAGATGGATATGCACAGTCGCATTTTGCACGAGAAGTGGTTGGAAGGCCGCACATGTCCCATCCTCAAGCTCGATGGAGAACGTTCCCTGTCGGAACTAATTGATGTGGTTATCAATGCAATGGCCGAACCAGGCGAGGGAGACAACGCCTGAAGTTGTACCTCCCCTTAAACATTAGTCACACAGTGACCCACGTGTCAGCCATCTTTTTCGATTTGCAGGTTACACTTGGAGGTGATAGTCTTCGCGACATCACGTCATTTGAGTTTTGATTGGACTCCGTTTTTCGTACCAATTATTAAGTGAGAGAGTTACCGGGTGTTAATGGTTTAAGGATTGATGTATATGCGAGATTTTGGCGAAGTGAGGGCGTAGCCCGAACGCGGCCAAGATCTGAAAGGAACTTAACAAACGCTGGTGGGCTTTTAAAGCATATCGGCAATCTGCGTTCCAATCGATAACCTACGTGGGAGACGTTTCCTGTGATTTGAAGGCGTCAATAGAACTCGGATGGCATTTCATAGCGGTGGGCGAATCGATCCTCTCATACGAAGATGATCGATCTCGAATCTGGATTAAGGATTTTACGGACAGCCAGGAACTGAACAGAATCCTGGAGGAAATTGGGAAATAGCACAACAAGTCGGATTATGTAGACAACATATAGCTCGAGCGCTACCTTATAAGTTATGTCGTTCAGATAAACATGACAGTTAAACGAGATTAAGCATATGCCATTCTTAATATTTGCTCTAGACCACGATGGGAAAAGTGAAGTTCGCGAAAACCTAAGGCAAGTCCACAGGGATCATGTCAGTAAAGCGGGAAAGAAGCTATTAACTGCGGGTGCGCTGCTTGCCGCCGATAAAACTACAGTTATTGGCGGTATATCTCTACTTGATACTGATTCACGAGAGGAAGCTGAGAAATTTGCTTATGAAGACCCCTATGAAAAAGCAGGTGTCAGAAAACAAACAATGATCTTGCGCTGGCGCAGACGTTGGCTGGACGGTGAGTTTCTTGGCGATAATTGATGAATCCTTGACAAACATAACCACCAACAGTTGAACTGGGGTCAGGTTTTCGGAAGTCATGACCACGAAAACAGGTCCACTAGAAAAGTTAGTCTGGGACACCTGTAAAGGACTCAGACAATGAAAGGCAAAAGATATACAACCGAAGAGAAGATACGGATGCTGCAGCAGGCAGACAAAGGGAAAACGATCCTGGAAGTATGCCGTGAGAACAACATAAGCGAACAGACCTTCCACCGCTGGAAACGTGAGTTTGGGATGATTGATGTCAACTAGGCCAAGCGGATGAAGGAACTCAAGAATGATTGGACCCCGTTTTTCGTACCAATTATTAAGTGAGAGAGCTACCGGGTGTTAATGGTTTTAGGATTGATGTATAGGATAGATCTTGGCGAAGTGAGGGCGTAGCCCGAGCGTGGCCAAGATCTGAAATGAATCAGACAAACTCTTGGGGCTTTTAAAGCCTAAACGACTGTGGGGATGTTCATAGTTATAGGTCTGACTCCATTGTTCGATTACCACTTGTGCTTCAGCTACGCTGAGCAACACTTCACGGTTCAACATGAGCGCTTCGCTATGTCGTCACTACGTTCCTCGGTACATCGCGTAAGCGGTTGTGAAACGACTCGATGAAACTGAAGGCCGCAGTAAGAGGTGCTTATCACAGCAATACGCGAGGTGGGGCTATCTCGAAGATCACGAAGCTGTTGAAGGACGAAGGCTGGCAGGTGGGTAAACGGCTCGTGCAACGTATACGATGCGAACCGGGCTTGGCGATCACCCACGCAAGCTAAGACATCGGCGCAGGAGTGTTTTCACCGGGCTGCCGACCAAGGCCGAACAACCCGGCCAGGTTTGGACCTGGGATTTTATCCACGATAAGACGGTCCGCGGTGGGAGTCTCAAAATGCTGACCGTCCTCGACGAGTACACCCGCGAATGCCTGGTGATCCATGTCGATCGCCATATCCGTGCGTAAACGGTATGCGGTATTATGCAAAAACTGCTCGATCGTCATGGGCTGCAAAATATATTCGTAGCGACAACGGTTGCGTTCCGAGGAGCGAAGCGACGACATGCGAAGCCATTTATTGAAAAGGAATTGCGAACTTGGCTGACTGCGATGAAAATCAAAACCCTCTATATCGAACCAGGAAGCCCTTGGCTACCGAGCGAAGCGACACCTCAACGAGCGATAGCAAGAATAACAAACGAATCCATCGAATCGTTCCATGCCCGTTTTCGCGAGGAGTGTTTAAACCGTGAACAGCTATGGACTTTGACCGAAGCCCGCGTGGTGATCGAAGATTGGCGCTGGCTTTACAATAATGTCCGCCCCCCACTGCAGCCTCGGCAATGTCACCCCACGGTGCTTCGCTGAAGACCTCAATACCAAAGGTTCGGGCTCCATTCGGGCTACACCCTCATTGCGCCCAGACCTTGACTTGCTCTACCAACTTAACTTCAACATTAACCTCTCCAGACTAACTCTCATAGTGGTCTAGTTTGTGTAACCCGACCACCTCAAAAATCGATATATACAGAGTAATATCGTTATTTGACAGTTAGATTAACTGTCTCGAAATGGGGGAATTACCGTTTCTTCAATATATTTACGTGACTTTTCTGCCATTTCATCAAGGAAGTTAGGATTCTGAAAAAGATCATCTCTTACCTTTTTTTGGATTTCGCTAAAACTTATATATCTAAGTTCAGGTTGTAGTGCACGGCTTTGTAAACAGTTAAAAAATTCTTCAGGATTATTTTTGAAATCAAAATACTGTTCCGTCGTTTCAAAATCAGAAATATTAAAAAACTGCAGTGGCAAAGTATCAGTATTAATACTAAAAACATCTCGATTTAGTTTTTCAACTATCTTGGCTTCGATAATGTGCGAATATTCATGCGTAATAGGAAATTCACCATAAATAATCACGCATGGGGTAATACGCTCAATTCGTGGTATTTTCTCTTTTGAGACCTCAACATCTCCTTTATTTATCGCATCCGATAGATTCATCGCCTGATCAACTGCTCCACAGAGAGTCTCAACTAATAGTTCAAGATTCCCTGTCTGTCTAAGTTTTAAAGTTGGTAATAAAGATTTAATCTCGAATACATACGCAACACGCTTGAAAATTAATAGAATATCCCCTTCTAACTCATTCTTTTTCTTTCCAATTTTATAATTAAAAACAGTTCGAATTCCATCCGCTTCAGAAAACCACTTAATAAAGAGACATTTCACGTAAGCTTCGAACAGATACCCACATTCACTTCTTAAATCTTTTACCTCATCATCAAACAATTCGCGACCGACTTGCTTTTTATAAACCTCTTGAACAAGATAAGGTAAACCGAATAAAAACTTATTAAGTACAAGCTGTTTTGAAAAACAAATTCTATTTTCTCCAATAATTAAATTTGGGTATATTCTCGGAGCAGTAGCCTTATACAGTGTTTCGTATAAATTAGAGGAGACTGTATGTTGTTTAGCAAGGCCTTCTGGTGTGATTGAAGCAAGGTCGACAAAATCAATCAGTTTCGGATATTCGTTTAGTAACTTTTTAAATAAAATCTCTGGTCGAAAATATAGGTGTGTTGCGTCGGGATTTTCAGGTTTCAATTGTCCCCCTATTCCCGCCATCAAAAATGCACATATAATAAATTCTTTAGCCGAAAGGGAGAATCGTTTTTTAAACCACTCATCTATTGAACAACCCGTTACTTTACTGAAATCGTCATTTACCTCTGTAGCATTTGCGATTGTAAATAACCTTGCATTAGAAAATCGATAGTTATTAAAAAAACGACACGCGAGTACATTTTTAAAGAAAACGGAAAATGTTTCAGGTGTTAAATCTTCCCAACACCGCATATCTCTAAAAAGATCAGAGGGTGCCATATTTTCATGTAACGAGAGAATTATATGTATAAGCGGTTGCCTCTCCTTTATAGTTTGAAGCTTAGCCCCAAACCTTGATGAGCAGTATTTACAGGTGAGTTCTAAAGTTGCAATTAATGCTTGATCAGAGAGGGGATGAAAAAAATCAGGATCTTGCTGATATATCGAATTAACTTTTTGTTGCTGGTCAGGATTGAATAAATAAATCAAAAGATTATTAAGATGTTCTTGGTATTCAGCTGACTTACTATCAATGTTTTTTTGGAACACCAACTCGTTCATGTTCTTAAGCAGAGCTAAAACATTTATACAGGACACAATATTTAAGGATGCCAGTATTTTTTTGCATTTACTTAGAGTTAATGCATACCCATATACATCTGTAGCAGTTGGTATAGAAGCTAAATTCATTAATTTATATTATATCGCAAAATTGTCCTGAGTATAAAGTTTTAGCATAGCATCACTTATAAAATAAATTTAGGGAATTATTATGAAAATTGAAAACGAAATATTCATGTTAAACATTATCCATTAAATATTAAAACTTTTAATCATGTGGTTGAGACCACGAAAACAGGTCCACTAGAAAAGTTAGTCTGGGACACCTGGAAAGGACTCAGACAATGAAAGGCAAAAGATATACAACCGAAGAGAAGATACGGATGCTGCGGCAGGCAGACAAAGGGAAAACGATCCTGGAAGTATGCCAGGAGAACAACATAAGCGAACAGACCTTCCACCGCTGGAAACGTGAGTTTGGGATGATTGATGTCAACCAGGCCAAGCGGATGAAGGAACTCTTTGAAGGAGAACGCGCGGTTAAAGCGGATGCTGGCGGACAAGCTGCTGGGGATAGAGATTCTGCAGGAGACGCTCGAAAAAAAACTGTAAGCCCTGGGCACAAGCGGCAAGTGGCAGAGAGACTTGTGGCCCGGGGCCAGTGTTCGATACGTGGAGCGTGGCGATACTTTCACCTGCACCGCTCCACCTATGCGTATCGGGCGAAGTATCCTGATGCCTGGCTAACGAAACAGAAGGCGGCAGTAAGGCGGTTATCACGGCAATACGCGAGGTGGGGCTATCCGAAGATCACGAAGCTGTTGAAGGACGAAGGCTGGCAGGTGGGTAAACGGCTCGTGCAAGGTCTGCGACGTGAACTGGGCCTGGCGATTCCCCCACGCAAGCCAAGACGCCGGCGCAGGGGTGTCTCCACCGGGCTGCCGACCATGTTTGGACCTGGGACTTTATCCACGATAAGACGGTCCGCGGTGGGAATCTCAAAATGCTGACCGTCCTTGACGAGTACACCCGCGAGTGCCGGGTGATCCATGTCGATCGCCATATCAATGCGGAGAAGGTGCGCGGGGTTATGCAAAAACTGCTCGACCGTCATGGGCAGCCAAAATATATTCGCAGCGATAACGGTTCCGAGTTTATTGAAAAGGAATTGCGAACTTGGCTAACTGCGATGAAAATCGAAACCCTCTATATCGAACCAGGAAGCCCTTGGCAGAACGGATACATCGAATCGTCTATATATAAATATATCAATGACTTAAAATGTTCCTGTATTATTATTGTCAATAAAGCTTGCAAGTAAACCTGATTGAGGCATTAGTTTGCTTGATGGAGGCAACTAAAGGAAAACGCAATAAGTCGAGTCCCTTTAATAGCTGGGAGCACCCTAAAAAAAGTTCTATCACAATCAGGGAAGTTATCAATCGAACCGCTGGTGATGATTACGGATTTTCCTACCAGGTTTTGATTCCCGCGAAGTTCGCGGGCAAGCGAATGAGAAGACAGTTCAAGGATAAAGAGGTCGCTTTTGCCTGGGCAAAAGAACAACACGAACAATTGCTCCAACACGGGCAGCATCATTATAACCTGACCGGTTACCAATCCAAGGACGCTTTCCATGCATTCGAAATACTGGAAGGTTTCGACATTACCCTCTCGCAGGCAGCGGAGTTTGCCAAGCTGCATTTGAATCCCCCTGCCGGTGATATCTCAGTGCTGGAGTTAACGGCAACATTGATTGAGGAAAAAGAAAACCGGAATCTGCGCTCGCGCTCGATAAATGATATCCGCTCCCGGCTGGGAATCTTCTCAAGAAGCTTTGGGAGCCGAGTGGTCAAGGAGATTTCTCAAACGGAAATAGAGGAGTGGCTCAATAACTTTACCGATCTCTCTGTGAGAAGCATTATAAACTACCGCTTATGCTTAAGCAGCTTTTTTAACTATGCGGTGAACAAGGGATTTCGGGTCGATAACCCCGTGCAGAAAATTCCAATCCCAAAAATAGACTGGAAGCCCCCTGTCATTTTAAAAGTCACTCAAGCAGAAGATTTGGTTTTGCATGCGGCAAAGACAGATGAAGATATGGGGCTGCTCCCATTGGTGGCACTAGGGCTGTTCGCAGGGTTAAGGAGCACTGAGATTTACCGGCTTGACTGGTCGGCCATCGACCTGGAGCGCAAGTTACTGACGGTTGGCCCACAGATAGCTAAAAAGCGCCAGTTAAGAGTCATGGATCTTATGGACAATTGTGTGGCATGGTTGCAGCTATGTCATAATAAGAAGGGTAAAGTAACGCCCGCAAACTCATATATAAACTTTACTAAGTTAACAAAACAAGCGGGCTTTCCCCATTGGAGGGAAAACTACAGCAATGCGATGCGCCACAGTTTTGGCAGCTACTATTATGCCTTGACCAGTGATTCAAGCAAGACCGCAGCCATGCTCGGCCATAGATCGAGCGACCAGATGCTTTTTGATCATTACCGGAGTCTTGCTAGCAGAACAGAGGGGGGGAAATATTTCTCAATCCTCCCGGCAAATGCAAAGCAATCGGTTGTCGCATTTAACCCATTAGATTGATGGGGTATTGCCATCCGGGTTCATGATACCCTTAAGCAGCGCATTTAGCTGTAAAACAACTCGATTCCAAACCTTCAACCGCTATCTGTGCCTTTTTTCCATGATTACTTTGGGTGACATCTTCAGCCTCACCAGCGAGGGGGTTGGCCAGATTAACGGTTACCGTAAGTGGGTCAGTTTGAAAAATATTGCTTTGCACCGTGCCGATTTTGTGTCATAGTCTTTCGTCGTGAAAGAGAGAGAGAGAGAAGAACGTTCCCGCTTTGGCAAGCAGTTTGACAAGGCTGTTGCGGAGTGGGATACGTACGAGCGGGTGAAAGCCAGCCGTAAGGTTGCCCCAGTGCATAAGTTCGGGCAGAAGGGCGAAGCCTCGTGGGCAAGGAAATTTATCATCGCAGTTCGCGGTTTAATTGGGTGGGTCCTTGTGGGCAAGAAAACTTACACCGGACAGACACCACAAGATCAAGCAAAGGAGCCTCAAGAGCATTGAAGCGCCGAGCTGGGCTGTGTCCATTTCAAGTATTGGAGGATGGAGTCCCAAGGGTGGTCACATTTAAACCATTAGACTGTTAACGTGCATGAACTTACCAGTCTACAATCCCTGTAAGCACGACATACCGGCGAAGATCTGGGAATTGCTTCGACGCAATAAAGCGTTTAAAGAAAAGACAGAGGAGCTTAATAGTTTTCAGGGCAATGAGGGAAGAAAGGAAAAATTCATCTTCGTTAAAAGAGAAAATAATTATTTTGCGAGGATTGCCTGGAACTGGATGCATGAACCAGTACGAATCCCACCTGGGCGTGGGCCCAAAAGAGGTCAGCCTCAAGTAGTGGGTCCGAGGATGGAAGATGATCAGGTTCAGGCTTTAGAAGAATACGAAGCGGATAAGAGTCAGGGTCGCGCCCCTTTAAAGCTTGATTCAATCTGGCCCAATACTCCTCGGGGGTTTCAGAAGGCATACAGAGGTTATTGGGCGGACTATACGGCGGATATTTGCGAGATCGTCCCTTCAGGATTATATCCCAACGAAGATGCAATACCCCCTGATATAGAAATAGCCCCTGCGCTGCCCCACGAAGACCATTCGCAAGCAGCTCTTGAGAGCTGCTTTTCGGATACGGCACTGTATTGGCACTGGACAGTTAATACTAATCGTTTATTTGCCGTCCCTCGTGTCTCTATGAGAGACAAAAGTTCCCGTGATAAAATCATCAAGCTTATTACGGAAAAACTGGAAGAGGATTCCCCGCCACCAAAAGTCCAGTTGTTAGGGACAGAGTCGCAGTGGAAATCCTTTCTTGCTGTTGAGCACTTTCGCACATCTGAATCTCTACCACGGGCTGATGCGATTGAGAAAGCGATTGTTGAGCGGGGATTTGGTAAAAACCTTAACCCGGTTCTTCGAAAAAGGCGATACTATTCCCGTATTGAGGGACAAGCCGATGCGATAGATAATATTAGCCCCGAAGATTGTCCCGATCAAAATGGGTTGATACAACGCGTTTATCCAAACGTTTTTTCAATCACAGAAATAATTAAAATCGCTCTTGAAAGAGGGAATTCACCTGTTCTCCAATAACATACAGTATCTTTTAAAGTTACTGTATGCGATTACAGGAAAAATCGAGAAATGTGATGGTATAATGTGTGCCTTAAATTACAAGGCACCATGGATACCCCATCTACACTCAATTCAGTTCGTATCGACCCGCCCTTGTTGCTGAGGGAGTCAGAGACCGCGCTAATACTTGGGGTCTCCATTCGCACAGTACGAAATTACGACAAGCGCGGACTGCTTAAGCCAATTCGCATGGGAGGTAGAAAGTTATACCGGCGTGAGACACTCTTTGCGACTTTGGAAAAGCTGGAAGATCAGCAGTCAGCGTCCCGCAAGCACAGGAAGAGGCATGCCTGAAACTCCAGCAGATCAAGGTAAAGAGCCCTCTTATTATCGGAATTTCAAGGATGCCCATATAATTATTTTACAGGAAGTACTGGGGACCAACGCTTCATATGCAATTTCAGTTTACAGGGCCCTGAACTGGATTGCTAATGATCATGGAGATCAATTTCGTCCCTTTTCTGCTGCGATCGGTTTGATCGCTTACCGCGCCGGTTTAGCAAAAAGGAAAACCTCGGATGTGCTTAAAACATTAAGCGCTATAACGTTACTGAAAATAGAATCAGGTCGAGGCAAGAGAGTCTATTTCGATGCTGATTTAGTAAGAGAACATTTAAAGCAACATCACTAAATTTCACCCTACTGACTTAAAATAACGATGAAGGGATATATGATATGTTCAGACCAAATTCAAACTTGAAGATTCTGGAGAAACTCGAAATTCCATCCCTGGGAGGACGTTAAAACGTAAAGAAAATGACACAACTCGGTTATATATTTCTGCATAGAAAGCTACTTGACTCCGATCTTTGGCGACTACCACCGGTAACCGTGAAAACAGCCGTATATCTAATCTTATCTTGTAATCATAAGGCTTCGTTCTGGGCTACGATTACTATCGAAAGAGGTGAGACATTCCGAACGATCGATAGAATAGCAACTGAAACCTCAATGTCCGCTCCCACCATTCGCAACGCTCTTAGAAAACTGAAATCAGTGGGTTTCATCAAAATATCCACCCCACTGGGGAAAAACAGGGGGTCTCTAATCAAAGTTATAAATTATCACAAATATCAAAATTCTCATTCACCCCAGTCTGATTCTTCGCTTACTCAAAAAAAGAGCAAAAAGGATTTGAATAATTCTGGACACGAGCTTGTGCAACAAGCAGAGGAAATCTACAAAATTTACCCAAAAAAAGTAGGTAAACCTTCTGCCATTAGCGCAATTAAAAAGGCCATAAATAAGGACGGCTTTAAGCACGTTTTTGAAAAGACCGAATTATACGCAAAGGAGTATAATGGTGAGAGCAGATATATTCCCCATCCAAGTAAATTTTTCAATCAAGAGCGCTACAATGATACCCCATCTGAATGGTCACAAAATGTAAAAAGAACTACGAGCCAATTTAAACCTCAACAAATTTCAACCGCTGATTTTAAAACAGGAATAAAGGAGGAACTATGAAAAGAGACGGTCCAAACGTAATATGGGAAGATGTATTGAAAAGTGATGTATCAGAAATAGAAAAAGCACACAAGTTATGGTTGTCAAAGTTACCACCACAATATTGTGCAATTCATAAAGAGGAGCAACTAATCTTAGAGGTTAATAAAAGCATAGATAGAGTAAAATCAGTTAATCTTGATATTAGATATGGCCTATCAGAAACAGAATTAGCCAGTGATCATTGGCGGTTTTACTTCATAGGTAAATGCACAAAATGTAAACAGATAGAAATTGCCTCAGAAATCTCAAACCTGTATCGTGATTCTTCATTTGATAACTTTAAATGCGATGAGAAAAACCTGGAAAGTATAGTCAAACGGTTAAAATCATATGCAAAAGAACCTCATGGATTTTTGCTTATGCAAGGAGGAATTGGAACTGGAAAAACTCATTTGGCGGTATCTATTTTAAGAGAAACACCGCTATCGTTTAACTACGTCTCTCATTTAAATCTTATTCAAGAATATAGGAATTTTCACTACAATAGGCCAAATACAGATACCAAGGAGGAGGATTATGGCGCTCAAAATTTTTTGGTAGGGGATTATACAAAAAAACCAGAAAGATATGAAATTTTACAAGATTCATCCCTCCTGTGCGTAGATGATTTCGGATGGGTAAAACACAGTCAGGACGAAGCATTAACAACATTCGAAATTTTGGACTATCGTATTCAGAAATTACTCCCCACGATACTTGTGACAAATAATACGACCGAAGAACTTAAAGAAATAATCGATCCAAGACTACTGGATCGAATCAAACAAGCGTTGTATGCATCTCTGGAATTTGGCCTCCCTTCGAGACGGAAAAATATGAATTCACAGTATTTGGAAAGAGCTTCCAAGTAGGAACGCTAGTGCAGGGAAGGTCCTGACATTATAGTTTCTGTTTATAGAAATATATATTCTTCATTTAGAATATGTTTGGTCCCTGTATAGCAGTTTGTGAAACTTCCCAGGATAAGTAGCTCGGTTCGAAATAAATTTGCAGCTAATGTAAAAGCAATTTTTCAACCGTATGAAAAATATTTATCAACTGTATGAAAAAGTTTTTCGTACAGATCGAAAATTGTTTTCGATAAACAAGAAAGAATAAGAATAATTAGTAAAAGAAGAAGAATAAGAATTATATATACGTGTGCATTTATCTGTTTTGGTTCTGTCTCTGATATTATCTTTAGAGAATATTTCCAGCAATTACGATTAGCTTCTGCTAGAAGCTAATTATGGGTTACAGTGTATGTTTATGAATTTAATAATTAACGGACATTGAGGACAAATTCTCTTCTCTACTATTTTAGTACGAGGATATTGTCGGAGAGATATCGAGTAAGTTATAAAAAATGTGTACTTTTGTACATTCAATTAAATGGTTTCGAAGTTGGGGAACTTTTTGAAGCTTGTACGCTTAATTTGATTTGCCCGTGAAGGGGTCTGAGCGCCTCGAGAAAGGCCGTTTGTATCTTAAGGCAAGTAAATATTTCACAACGAAGGGTGATCGTACATTTTAGAGCCAATAAAATGCGTTTCTTTTTAAATCATTGTTGATGCCATTTCTTACGATCCCCAAGCTCATGTATTTGCAGTGCACCTTCCCCGTCATTCCCTATCTCTTCTGATCTCTTGGGTTGTTGATTGCTATGCCCCAGCTTCCGGGGAGTGTCTAAGCTTGAAACCTTTTTGAAGGCCATTGACAAATTTTATTAAATCATTGTATACGACTTCCCGCTTTTTCCATAAGCGAACAACCCCCCATATTTGCCAATGATAAAACACAGTCTCTGCTCATTGCTGATACCCTTAATATCAACGTACGCCGTGCTGCCGATGTTCGGTGCTGCTGAATCTTCGACTTGCGCGGATCACTCGATCGTGGCCAGTGCGGTGCGCACCCCGGAGGACATACAGGCTTTCGTTCAATGCGCCTACGAGTACGTCCAAGAAGAGGGCTTTGAGGAAGCACGCAGGGCCTTTCACGAGGACGAGCGTTGGAGACACGGTCCGATCTATATCTTCGTCTCCGAAGTGACAGCGGTGAGCGATCAGACTCGAAGCTTTGTCTTCCCGCCCGATCCGTCAAGGGAAGGATTAACATTCAGACGACTGCTGGTCGACGCCTTCGGCAACAACTACTACAAGGAACGGTATCGTATCTTGAGTATTGTCGAGGAGGGCTGGATCTATTACTCCTTCACAAACCCCGAGACGGGCAGGGATGAGCCGAAGGCTTCCTATGTCAAGAACATCGACTGGAACGGGACTCCGGCTGCGATCGGCGCGGGGATCTACCGCCGCGACATCCCCGGTACGTGCAACAGTGAAGAAGTTAACGCCATGTTGCTTGATGGGGATCCTTCCAACGAGAGGCTCAAGGAGTTTGTCCGCTGCGCCGCGATAGAGCTTGAAATGAAGGGCTACTTCGCGATCAACACATTGACGAAGGAGCCGCGATGGAAACACGAATCAATCTACTTGTTTGCAATCGATACTTATGGCTATACGCTGTTCAGCGGAGATCCATACAGCCAGGGGTTGGGGGTATCTGAGTTGAAAGGAACGGTCGAAGAGCATGATTTAGTGAGCGTTGCAGAGGCTTTCGGAGAAAGCTTCCTGTATTACACGAAGCGCAATCCGGCAAGTGGAATGGAGGAGCGCAAGGTGACTTTCGTTAAAAGGATCGTATCCTTTGGACTGCCGATTCTGATCGGGGCGGGCTATTACCTGGATGAGGGTCCGTAAGAGGCCGGGCAAAGCTTGCGCGATAACACCGGGAACTCATAAACTCACCCTGAGAACAATTAAGAGCCCCTGTCATGATGTTGACAGGGTGGCTCTTTGCGGGGTGGATTTTTTATGCATCACACTTAATTTGATTTGCCCGTGAAGGGGTCTGAGCGCCTCGAGAAAGGACGTTTGCATCTTAAGGCAGTGGGGTTTTTAATAACAAAGGGTGATCGTACATTTAAAAGCCAAATTAAGCAGGGTCTTTTTAAATTATTTTTGCTGCAAAACTTTGCCCTTTGCAAAAATATTTTCCGGTGAGTAAATCGATATATGGACTAGGGGTTCGGTCTTCTGATCGCACCCCCCCCGCCCCCCGTAACCTGATTTGCCCCCAGATTGGTTTATTCCCAAATTAGCGGACACCGGCGGTGTCAGACGGCGAACGTTTTCTTGATAGGGATACTCTGAATTATGGGGCGCAGTGCGTATAACAATAGTATGTCAACCCCGGCTTAATCAGGGTTTTAAACTGGGGCTTACTCCTTAATTAGCGTTTGTTTAAGAACGTTAGGAATTTTATGTATAAATTTAATATGTTGAATATAAACTATTTACAAATAAACTGGACATAATAATGATTGTGCGGGTCTCCTTCTAAGACCTCCTTTTAGGGCCGTTCTCTTTTGGTCCGCGTACACTGCCGCCAATAACGGTCTGCTCAAGCAACCTTCAAACGGCCAGTCACTCTTTTTTTATGTGTCCACAGGTTGGCCTTCATTGTGGACAAGCTAAAATAACCTTTAATCGATGGGCGGATCGATAAGAGAGGATCGTGTCGATCCTCACGCTCCTTTTTTAAGTGTGTCCACAGTTCACCGTTGTACAAAGGGATACGACAGACATAAAAAATGACAATATTGACGGCATCGATCTGACACGCAAAAAAAACACCCCTCCTTGACCATCTCTCAGATCCAGGAAGGTTCTGAAAATAGCGCCGAAAAAGTTACCCCTCGAAATAAAATTCTGTCATGAGGAACTGTAAAATGCAGTTGCCAATCGACAGTTTGTCCGGAAACCATCCAAGCGGCTTGCAGGGTAGCAGGACCAAGTTCGAAGTGTTCCCTCTTTTCTCCATCAACAGTTCAGTGTCTACCCTAAAGTCTCAGCCCAGGGATGCCCAGGCATCAATGAGTGCAACTATCAGGGGCGAATAGGCGATTTGGCTTATTTCTCCAAACAGATTAAGCGCAAACTCAAAAAAAGATTTTTAGAAATGGGAAACCATCAAAACGTATTTTTCAGCAGGGTGATAATCGGATTTGAATAAGGGCGACTCTAGCCTGGCAACTCAAGACCGCTATTTAGCAACGCGTGATCTTGCCAAACGCAAGCAGCAGGTATGGATCAACACCGGAATCCCGACCAGGAGGAGATAGGGAATCAGCGCTCCGAACAGTATACCAGGCGGGCCGAGCAACCCTCCAACTAAACTGAACCAAACTGCAAGTGGAGTTGCTAGCGCAACTGCGACCATCAAGGTACTTCGCCAAGCTCCACTAGAGCCCTTCAATAGCCGTTGCACCAGCAACCCAATCAACAGGCCGCACAGGAAGAACATGATGAGCCCTAACAGAATGAACGGTATCTCCAACAGGATGATCGGATTCCAACTCTCCCTGCCGCCGAATCGCACGATGGCCACCAAGGTTTGCAGTATGCATAAGCCCGCACCAAAGAGCACGGGTGTCTTCCAATAACGCCAGGACGGTTTAAATCTCATAGGCATGATTCCTAAAGGCCGGGTCTTGTGTTCTTTTCTCGTAAGGAACGTTTCACAGTGTGTCATGCATAAGCGTTTTAATATCCTGATAGCGAATACTTTTGGCCGTCGTATCACGCTGCTCCAAGGTCTGGGGTAAAACGCAGCTACAACGCCCTTCTGATCCCTCATTGATCGCAGCGGCCAATGCCGTGTTGCCTATCAAATCTTTGAGACTGAATAATTCCCCTGCAAAATACACTTTTCTCGTTTCAACCACGATATGTTCTAATTTGATTTCTGTTTATGTTACCTTACTTTTGAGATCGTCGAATATATAATTCCCAGACTTTATCATTCAAAGTCACCGTATAGGAACTATCAAGGTCTGCAGTCACTCTTCCCATAAGTTCTGTTTTCACACCAAGCCCTAATTTTTAAGCTTATCGGCGACTTGATCGTCATCCACAAGGTCAATTGTAGCTAAACTATCTCGATCAACTTCTTCTCAATAGCAGCTTAGGTGAAACTACTCGTTGTACTGAACATGCTTCTGTCTGCACGTTCACCATTTCATGCATTTAGTCTATTAATGCAGATCCATCTGAACTCAAAACGGGTTCATTAGTTGCTCATAACAATCCACAATACAAAACCTCTTTTATGGATTCAATATCACCCTGATCAAAATGAACCACTATCCCTTTTATTTCACATCATTAGGGATTTTCCGGAGAACACTGTGTAACTGTTTTAAAAATTCTTTGGCAAAGTTCATTTCAAGTTCTTCCGTCGCACCAACTAAAAGTGGCTGTGCAAAATCACCATTATCATTTCGTAGCAATGAAAGCCACTTGGATGGGGAGTACCTTGCAATCATGCCCAACACATAAGAAGACAACTTAATAAATTCTGTTAATTTGTCTCCGTTTAGAAAACCTTGTATTACCAACATGGTTTCGCCGCTATTATAGTGGAAAACTGGAAGTATTTCGTAACGCTGCCTCCAGTCTGGATTTGTGAAAATTAGACAATCTTCTGCTTTATCGCTTTGTCTCAATCCAGGGGCTGTGATCGGATCCCGTTATTCGTACCAATTTTTAAGTGAGAGAGTTACCGGGTGTTAATGGTTTTAGGATTGATGTATATGAGAGATCTTGGCGCAGTGAGGGCGTAGCCCGAACGCGGCCAAGATCGGAAAGGAATCTGACAAACTCTTGTGGGCTTTTAAAGCCTAAACGACTGTGGGGATGTTCATTATTGTAATTATGACGCCATTGTTCGATTACCACTTGGGCTTCAGCTACGCTGAGCAACACTTCACGGTTCAAACACTCATCGCGTAATCGGTTGTAAAACGACTCGATGAAACCATTTGTTATTCTCGCTATGGCTCGTTGAGGTGTCGCTTCGCTCGGTAGCCAGGGACTGGCTGGATCGATATAGATCGCCTTGAGATGTTTTTGTCTGACAACCACTGCTGCACCTGATGAGCAATGAATGGCTTCGCATGTCGTCGCTTCGCACCTCGGAACACTGCCGTTGTCACTACGGATATAGCTAGGAGCTCCCTCCTCTTCGATGGCCTCGCTAAGCACAGAGAGGACATCGGCTGAGGTGAGTTGACGAGCTACCCGGATATCGAGGCATTTACGCGTATATTCATCGATCAGAGTCATCATCTTTAATGGACCGCCATTGTCTGTGCGATCATGGACAAAGTCCCAGGACCAAACGTGATTGCGTCCTTTTGCTTTAGTGGGGAGCCCTGTTGAGACCCCTTGACGGGGTCTGCGCTTTTTCGTTCGCTTTACCTGTAAGCCCTCTGCACGTCGTACTGCCTGCACAAACTTCCTGCTTGTTGTCCAGCCCTCCTTTACCAGTAAGGCACGGACGCGCCGATAACCGTAGCGCGGATGTTCCCAGGACAAAGTTACAATCCGCTCGGCCAATCGTTGGGCTTTCTTGCTGGTCTGCTTGGGCCGATAGCTGAACGTTGACCAACTGAGGCTGAGATAGGAACATGCCCTCTAAAACGAGCACAGCCCTCTCTCAGCCGCATCTTTTACTGCTCGCTTCTTCTGCTTTGGCCTCACCATTTTTTTGACAGTGTTTCCTCCATCACCTGATTCTTCAGCATTTGATCAGCAAGCAGCTTCTTCAGTTCGGTGTTTTCTTTTTCCAGCTCTTTATAGCGCTTCGCATCGGCCAGCTCCAAGTTGCCATACTTTTTACCCCAGCGATAGAAGGTCTGTTCACTTAGGTTGTTTCCTCGGCAGATCTCTTGTACCGTTTTACCGGTATCGGCTTGCCGTAGTATTATTATAATCTGTTCTGTTGTGTATCTTTTTCTTTTCATTGAGGTGATCTGTTTATTCCGATAACCTCTCTCTGTAAATGATACGGTTTTGGGGGGTCACATCAACCGGGCAATCAAAGCAGTCGATGTGCCCGCTCTGTTGCAGCAGATGATTTCCAGCATGTGTCGCCCCTGTTTATTCGTTTCAGACAACAGACCGGAGTTCATAGGGGAAGCTATCTAGAAGGTGCTGCTTGAACACCAAATGATCACAATTTATATCGATCCTGGCTGCCCTTGGCTGAATGGATACGCTGAAAGCTTCAACCGCCCGTTTCGAGCGCAGGGTCTAGACCGCGAGCTGCTTTATACCTTGAGTGAATCTCACGTTGTGGTCGCAGACTGGCGGGAAGAATATCATAACATTCGTCCTCATCGCTCCTTGGGCTTGCTAACTGCGGTTTAATTTGCCAAGAAAAATACAGCACAAAGGCTCCAAGCGTACAGTCTTGTTTTTCATAAAACTGATAGGCGAGGATATTAATATTCTGCGTTTCAATTTTGATCAAGCGACAACCTTTAGTGCGTAACCAGTCTACGGTATGCTTCCAACAGTCTAGTGCCTATACCTAGGCCGCGATGATCGGGATGAACCCGGATATCCCAAAGCGCTGCGGCATCATCAAAATCTTCGAACATATAAAATCCCGGCGTCTTTCATGCAACAGCGGCACCGCCGACTCTTTACGCACCTTTAAAAGCGGAGAATATCCCCAAATTAGACATATCCCACTGCTTATGCCAGCACGTGGGGTTTTCGCCTTCAATTTTATCATAGTCTTTAAGGTATGGTGGCAAAACCTCTTCCTCTTGAAGTA
The DNA here is from genome assembly GCA_965219535.1 of Opitutales bacterium. Lineage (GTDB taxonomy): Bacteria > Verrucomicrobiota > Verrucomicrobiia > Opitutales > PNEW01 > PNEW01. Next base: position 49,357 of record CBDCNV010000002.1, read on the forward strand.
ATATCCCGCTTTGACTTTTTTATTTATTTTGATGTGGTAACGAGACTTAACGAAAAAAAGTAATCGGTACTTCGCCATAGTCAGGCAAAGCAGATACTGGTTCTTCGACTATCACGATGTTCATGGGAGTAAATAGTGTCGAAATTCAAAGGTCGAATGTCGAAGGAAACAAGGGTTCAATTTTAGGTGGAGCCGGTTGTATGCGGAAAGGAATGAAAATCTATTAATTAAAAATCGGCTTCGCTTTCGACTCCCCCAATCAGCATCAGTCAACAATGGACTGATAAACGAGCACTCTAAACTCTTCTTGGGTAGTATATTCATCATTTTTTGCAAGCTGAGTCATAAATATCCCAATCAACTCTTCTTTCGGATCGATGAAAAATAGCGTATACGCGTAACCGCCCCACCCAAATTTACCGACCGATCCCAGTTCTTCAGTCTTTGCCACATCTAAACCTACTAAAAATCCCAAACCAAAACCTATACCTGCCCGAATCTCCTCTGGAACGTGATTCATAGTCATTAACTCAACAGTCTTGCGACCTAGAAGACGATTTCCTTCCAATTCACCACCATTGAGCAGCATCTGGCTGAAGCGCATATAATCCTCCGCGGTAGATACCAGACCACCACCACCGCTGAAGAGGCTTGGTGTTTTAAGATAGCCGCTTGTAGATACCGCGTCATTAACTTTTATTCCCCCATTCCCATCTGGTTCATAACTTGTCGGGAAACGATCCCAATCCTCCTCCGGAACATAAAATGCCGTGTCTTTCATCCCCAGCGGTTTGAAGATTCGATCTTCCAGAAACTGATCGAAAGAAATGGCGGAGATGACTTCGACAAAATAGCCCAGGACATCTACGGATACGCTGTAATGCCATTTTGCCCCCGGCTGGTGTATTAGCGGTAACTTAGTCAACTTTTCGACCATATCCTTTATCGTACCCTCTCGATTAAAGAGACCCGCTTCCCGGTATATTTCATCGAAAGGGGGATCATCATTCCAACCATAACCTAGACCAGCAGTGTGAGACAGAAGATCACGTACTGTTATCTCTCTTTCCAAATCCGCGAGTCCAAGACCTTCCTCCGTTTTCTCAATGAAAACTTTTAAATCCTTGAATTCAGGAATATACTTGGACACTGGATCGTTCAGGAGGAATCGGCCCTCCTCGTAAAGCATCATCACTGCTACACTGGTGATCGGTTTGCTCATTGAATAAATCCGGAAGATAGTGTCGAGTTGCATCGGTTTTCTCGTCTCGATGTCCATCACACCGAAGCGTTCGAAGTGTGCCACCTTCCCTCGGCGAGCGACCATCGTTACCACCCCGGCCAGCTTCCCCTCGTCCACGTAGTCTTGCATCAAAGAATTGATGCGTTCTAATCGCGCCGATGATAGCCCGACCCCTTCAGGTTTCGTTACCAGAACCTTTTGACTATAAACAGTGGGATGGATACCCAATAAAACTAGGAAGAAAACAAATAATTTTTGCGCGGTGCTTTTCATAGAATATAAAAGATTCGAGAGACGATGAGCGAAAATGCGTGAATGCGGAAATGAGTAAATGGGTAAGATAAATGAATGTGGAAAGGAATGAAAGTTTACTAATTATAAATCGTCTTTGCTTTCGACCTTGGATCTTCGACTTTCGGCTCCCTTCAAACCAAATCCAAAACTTCTTTTAATGCGGAGATGATTGTGCCATTCCAATTTTCATTATTTATTTTATAGGTATCCTCAAGTTCTTCATCGGGTAAACTAATATGAACGGCTTTCATCCCCACTTGAGTGGCGCCAGTGAGTTCCTGATTACTACCGTCGCCGATGAAAAGGCACTCCTCTGGAGAAACTTCCAACTTTTCACATGCCAATCGATAAATCTGGGGGTCCGGTTTCATGTAACCTGCCGAAGAAGAGAATACCGGTACATCGATGAGTGAAACAAAGGGTGTTTTCTCCCATAAATCGGGTGCCTCGGAGGTGCAGTTAGTTATCATCCCAATCTTGTAGCCCATGGTTTTCAATTGCCTTATCGTCTCAAGCGCGTCATTGCGTGGAGCCATCGATTGCAGTTCATAATCAGCTCTGATCTGAACTGCCGATTTGATCTCCCTTTCGCGGGGCTTAACGCCAAGAGTATTACAGGCATAACGAATGAAGGCTTCGGTGTCTGGATATATCCCGGTTGCCCGTTCACGAAAAGTGCTGACTGTCAGATGAACGAAAGCTTCCGAGGGAAAAGAGAGTAGTGAGGCCATTCTCTTCAACACTCGCTCATGCTCAACGAGAGAAAAATTACCTACCAGCGTCCCGAACAAATCAAAGATGATCGCTTCGTATTTCATGGAAAAGAAAAGAGTCGAATGTCAAAGGAAACAAGTGTTTAGTGTCAAGTGGAGCGGGCTGTATGCGGAAATGTGTGAATGTGAAGATAAGGTTATGCGTATAAGTGATAATGTGTGTATGCGATAATGCGGGAATAAATAATTGGAGGGAAGACGAAAACGCCGTGCCCCTTATCTATTTCACTCTTGGCAAAGGCGTAAGCTACGGGGAGAGCGGCCAAACAAATCTGTTTATCCCGATAACCTCTCTCTGTAAATGATTCGATATTTTAGGATCACTCCACTCTACATATATTGATCCTTCCTTACTATCTGGTTCTATTTTTAGGACTTCCTTGTAGAAAGCTCTAGGACGATCAATGTCATTTGTAGTAATACAACAATGGGTAAAATTGATTGGTTTTTGTGTTCAAGAATCTGTTAAATTTATATTTTCTATACGATTGAGAAACACCCCCACGCATGTGGGGAATACTATCTCTCACCGCCGACATGTTCTTGGCGTCCAGAAACACCCCCACGCATGTGGGGAATACCATCTGATGCACACGTCGTCACCAAAGGAGATAGAAACACCCCCACGCATGTGGGGAATACAGCGATTCGTTAAAATCTATGAGGACCGCGATAGAAACACCCCCACGCATGTGGGGAATACTTCAACCCAAGCAAGGCGCTCCCCCTTTAGTCGGAAACACCCCCACGCATGTGGGGAATACCTCGCAAGTGTTTCAATAGCCCCGTCCTCTCTAGAAACACCCCCACGCATGTGGGGAATACGTCTTTCGGGTAAGCCGTACCATTGCTCAATGAGAAACACCCCCACGCATGTGGGGAATACTTATTTATGCTTTAAAACCCCGAGCCAAAGCAAGAAACACCCCCACGCATGTGGGGAATACGCCATGGGGATAGCTACACGGCTCTATATGGTGGAAACACCCCCACGCATGTGGGGAATACGAGGTTACTTCACCTCTTTCGCCACCACCCTGAGAAACACCCCCACGCATGTGGGGAATACTTGTTTCTTCCTTGGGATCTTTGGGGCGCATCGGAAACACCCCCACGCATGTGGGGAATACGATGTGAGTCAGGGCCTCCCGCCTCCAGTTATAGAAACACCCCCACGCATGTGGGGAATACTCGGTAACTGCACGTCCTCACACCGGTGAGAGGGAAACACCCCCACGCATGTGGGGAATACAACATCTATCCCACGAGACCGCGAGCAACTACAGAAACACCCCCACGCATGTGGGGAATACCAGCGCATTGAGATTGGCGCGCATGGTCGCTCGGAAACACCCCCACGCATGTGGGGAATACCTCAATATGCCTTCCATTGCTGCCTGTGCGTTGGAAACACCCCCACGCATGTGGGGAATACTCTTAAAGAAAGATGTTATTGACAGAGCTTCAAGAAACACCCCCACGCATGTGGGGAATACGTCACCCCTCCACCGCTTGGAAAAATAACCCTGGAAACACCCCCACGCATGTGGGGAATACACTGACAGATCTCTTATTTTAGTGGGCTGGATAGAAACACCCCCACGCATGTGGGGAATACTCCGCCATTTCCCTCAACATTTAATTCTGCCGAGAAACACCCCCACGCATGTGGGGAATACCGGTCCACCCCCTAAGATCCATCTCGAATACCGGAAACACCCCCACGCATGTGGGGAATACCCATTTGCTGAGGTTATAGTTTACAAAGATATGAGAAACACCCCCACGCATGTGGGGAATACTCTTCAAATCTATGTAAAGTAGGAGTTCGAAAAGAAACACCCCCACGCATGTGGGGAATACTCTGTTCAGTAGCTCCATAGTCACTGGCAATTAGAAACACCCCCACGCATGTGGGGAATACCGGTTACTGTCGCCAATATATTAATAGTAAATGGAAACACCCCCACGCATGTGGGGAATACTCTTAATAGCCCGCTTAGCGACAGAATCAGATAGAAACACCCCCACGCATGTGGGGAATACGAAAACGCCGCTCAAAGCACACAATCGAGGCAAGAAACACCCCCACGCATGTGGGGAATACTATTAATTGCGCGTCTTGCAAGTGAAAATGATAGAAACACCCCCACGCATGTGGGGAATACCTAGCGACAGAAGCGGACTTGTCTAGTGTTTTAGAAACACCCCCACGCATGTGGGGAATACTCGACCGTAGTTCCAACAGGGGAAACAGAGGCAGAAACACCCCCACGCATGTGGGGAATACTTCGAGTTCGGCTTCCTGCAGGTTACTTCTTTGGAAACACCCCCACGCATGTGGGGAATACCGAGATTTCTCCTCTGATATACACCTGCACCGGGAAACACCCCCACGCATGTGGGGAATACACCAACATATAGTTAAAAATATTTCTAATCCACAAGATATTGTGTTATAGTGATACAGAGGCCGGCACCGCTCTCTAATTATAGGTTTTTTGAGTTAATGTCAAAAGCGGTGTTCAACCATCAGAATTAAGCGGCGCCCTAATCGTCTATTGTTACCTCAAAACCATCTTTGAATTTGACCCCGGTAAACACTTTACTCAGGCAATTAAATCCATATTAACAGCCCGCTGTATCGCCTCTCAGGCATCCGTTCGCAGTTAATTAATCAGATACGTCAATTTTTTTCAAATGCCTAACCAACAGATTTGGTTATAACCTTTTTTCTATTACTAGCTGTAAGCCGGACAATTCAGTCAATGCCCTGCCAGTATCACCAATACCGTGTACTACGTATCCAGGTGCAATTGATGTAGAACGAAACACCATCAAGCCGCTTTCACGCGGGCAATGTTTGTAAAGATAGTCCACAACTTTTTTCGCTACAGAATCTTTTACACTCGAAACAAAAACATTGGGGCGAGGCTCTACAAACCAGAGTTTCATGCGACCACGCACGACCGGCGGTAAATCATTTGCGATAACCACGAGCATGTTTTTTCCCTAGTAATGCTTCAATATCCACAACAATTTTTCCCAAAAGATCTGATTTAATGACACGCTGACGAAACGCAGAGGCCACTATATGCTTGTTGTATTGGCCCGCCATCTCGAGGGTTAGAGAAAATGCCAGATCAATGCATAACTCCTCTTTGTATAAATCGGCCAAGTCGTATACAAATGGTAACGGGCTGCCAGAATGAATAAAACCAATATGTGGAGAGTATCCCAGGCTATGGATAACAGAAGCGACAATGCCGTAGAGTGCAGCATTTGAGGCGGTCAGAATCCGATTGGTCATGTCGCTTAACTCAAATTTGCCAGGAATATAATTTCTGCCTTTCCATCCAACTTGGTACTGCTGTGCTTTGACCTCATAAAGTAAGCGAACCCGAGAACCCTCCATACCCATCATTTCTTTCAGGCTTTTACCGGTAAGTTTAGCCACCGAGAACCTGTGAGCGAACATACGCCTTGCGACCTCGACCGATTTTTCAGGATTTGCAGATAGTTCGACCTGATGACGCAGGTTGTGGGTATCAGCTGTAGGAGTCTGTCCCACTGCGTAAAATACCAGGGAATCTTCCCCAACCCAGATAATACTGCAGTTCGCAGCCGCTGCAATTTTGACCGCTTCGTGGGTTATGGTTGTGCCTGGGCCTAATAACAAGCAGTTAATTGTGGCTATGGGCAATCTGACTATGTTCATTTCGCAGTCGATCCATTTCAGACTGCTATCGTCTATCTCGAGTCGGCCTCGCTCGAGATAAATGAAAGGATATTTATCCTTTACCCGTGGCAGGGTATCACGCGTTATTCTTACCAGCAGCCGATTATCGGTTGCTTTGCTATTTCGGTATGTGGTCTGATCCCCTGCCATCCACAGTAACAATCGTTACCCTGCGATCACGATATAGTTTATTAGTTCCGAATTGAATCGGTACGTCGTTCAAGGTAATAACCTCATCACCTTCATGCTCCCCGTTGAGGACGCGAAAGTCCTCCATCAATTTTTTCCCAATGGCAATTTGTTCTGCCTGTTTTAAAATCTCTTCTTCGGATTCATCTTGTCCCCGATAAATAAAGTCGGTCGGTACACAATTCTTGCGCCCAAGGTAGAGATCCCATGTCGGATATTTCAGCGCATTACTCACAGTTTGAATTATATCATCAGGCACCTGTAAAGCGACTGCGAACGCCATGTCCTGCAAGTAGAAACGATAGGTCATTTTTGTTCCTCCCCCTACTGCTTTTCCTCCTCCCATGGTTTTCGGGATCATAAGTTTTTCCCAATCATCTTGGGTATTATAACCACTTCCTACCATGTGAAAGTCCTGCAATATAGGTTCTCTGGGTTGTTTTTGTGGCTCTTTTTCATTAAATTGTTTAGTGCGAACATAAGCCACCACGGTCATATTCAATTTAGCAAACTTTTCCAACAATTCTCGTTGTTCCCCCCCTGCACCCATAGCACTGCATACCAACCCCAAAATTCCTGATTTGGTAGGGAAATTAAGGGTATCTCTTCGATCAAATTTAGAGTCATGCCCCCAGGATTGCAGAGGAGCTTCTAACCATAATAATATATACGGGGTTTTCATGGCTCCACCGTTGCGTGACCTCTAAGAGCGGCTACAAGATCATCGATATTAAAGTCGTCATCCGCAGAAAGAGTATATTCCCCTACCTTTCCAAAAAGGGACCCGGCCATTTTCTCCTTACTTGAGAGTTCTTGATTCAGTTGATCAATACTAGGTTCAAGATAGCCAAACCCATTCTGTTTGACCGGTTTATCGAATGCTAATTGCAAGCGCTGTCCATTGCGCACCAGTATTTTTGCGTAATCCCAGAAGGACGCACCAGACTGTGTAGATTGACGCGCTGATGGAATAGCAGAAAACAAAGCTTTGGTAAATGCCTCAACTGCTTCAGGTAAGCTTTCACCAGAGAGAGTCTGCCACAGTTGATCGAGATCTAGGCTGATGTAACGATAGTAAGTAGCGGAGTTAAATTCTAGTGAACCCATATGCGCTGATCCGGATTCCTCCTTTCCCTTTAAATCATCCAGCGCTGTGAAGAACTCAACCTCGTTACTTACTTTATGAGTTGATATTGCATGAGCAAATGAGGCTGCAGCTTCAATATTCAATTCAGCTGCCTTAGCTACCATACGACCAAAGAGTGCGATATCAAGACCGTCCATTGCTGGATTCAGTGTTTTTTTCGCGCTCTTATTGACATCCTTATCTTTGATTATGTCACAATCAAACTTTTTCTCACATGCCAATTTAGCGAATGCATTGGCTTCTGATTCAGTAAAGAAATGCAATGTGTCCTCAGTCAAAAATTCTGCAATTTTTGCTCCACATTTCTTTGCCTGTTCATCGTCTGCACCTTGAGTCTGACATGCTTTCTCTACTAACTCAGCCACCTTCTTGGTGCGTATGGCTAACTTAATGCCAAACTCTTTTAACGCCATACGAACTGGGCGTTTCCAGGCTTGTGAACTCACTCGAGCGCGCGTCACACCTCCAACAACAGCGGTTTTAGGTGCACCAACATCATCCCGGTTGAGACAGGTCACTGGGAAAGACTGTAGGATGTGAAATTCGATACGAGTATTTTTTAACGGATTGTTTTGTTGAACCATGAATATGCCCTTAATCTAATTTTATTTATAGGTTGGAATGAGGATCGATTTGTAAAAGACCGAAGCCAAAAGCACGGCCACGGCCAATACCCTGGCGAAAGCTCTTCTTAAATTTCGCACGGTCATCAACAGTTAAATGGCCTTGTAACGTAGCTGAACCGAGAGTAACCCGATTACCTTTTTTCTCGAACTGATTCACGCCAAGATTGTTCACCTGTAATGTTGGAATATATACCTTAAATCCCCAACTCTCCGGTGCTTTATTGGCAAACCATTGCATAATTTCCTCTCGGCCACGAATTGCAAATATTTTACGGCTTTCACTTTCACGCCTAGTTGGGTTAATGGTGATCTCGAAACGATAATGTTCATAGTCTAAAAATTTCTCAGGGATTTCCTTGATCTCTACCTCACCATGTTTTGGCTTACGTGGTGCACGCTGAGACAGAATTAAAATATGCCTACTATGAAAATCTCCACCTTTGTCGACATAGAGAATCCCACTGGATAAACTGATTTTTTTTTGATCATCGTTTCGCACATCGTCGAACATGCCATACACGACACGGTGTAATGAATAAGTATCGGAAATTTTTAAGGCCACCATGTCGAGCCGACTTAGGCGTAATACACTGGCAATCATGCTGCACCCTTAGTTTCGCTAGGTTCCTTATTGGTTATAGCGTAACGATAAAAGTCTTGCGCCCACTGAGGCTTGACTGCTTGTTCCTGCCAATGGAATTTTAAAAGTTGAGCGAGCAGTGTAGCATAGTCCAACGGCACTTTTCCTTTACTGGCGATAAGGCTGAGTATGGGACGCAAAATGCGACATGCTTCTTCTACTGAATCACAGGCCAATAGACGACGCAGTTTAGCTTTGGCCTGATCGCTTTGGTTCCCCTCGTCATAACAGCTGGCAATACCCCAACCAATACCCCTACTGCCGTTATGCTCAATTTTTGCCTTTGCAATTGCTGCCGCAACGGTCGCATAAGGTAATCTTTGCCATGGTTTTTCCAGATCAACGTGAAAGCCAGCCAGGATTTCCCAGCTTTGATATTCCGTATCAGGATTGTCAGCGCGACGAAGTGCCGCTGCGATACCTTTATCATTGTTACTTCGTTCAATGATATAATCCACAAAAGTAGTGGATTTATTCCGGTTTTTATTTTCAATGCTCATACTGCTCCCCCCTATGTCTCACTAAGGTATTTTGCCGGTAAATGCGGCCGATTTTTTGCCCAAGCATCAAGCTGTCTGGCTGTCTCTTTAGGACAATAAACGTCATAAGCTCTATAAGCAATATCAGAAAAAGTTCTACGCAGAACGCGTGTCTTGTCCTGGTCTTCGCAGTTGCCGACGAGTTGCTGAAATTCTCTTTCACAAAGCTGCCAAAATAGACTGCTGCACTGTTTAGCTTGTTTCATTCCATCCATTTGCTGAGTCTTGAAGAAGCCCATGGTTGCTCCATAGGTTCTTTTTGCAATCTTTTCGAGCTCTTGCATCTCTGTTGTTAACCGCTCAAACCAAAGATCACCAACCCACTCCTTATGAAGGGTTATTGAGGACTCTACGTAATCATCAGTCCCTGAAACATATTGTTCACCAGCATTACTGCTGACACGTAACCCACCCGACCAGATACAAAAAATAGGCATTTCTTCTTTGGCTCGCGTGAGACCATACTTAATTTGATGACAGTCAAAACCTCCTTTTATGGTGGTGCTGCCCATAAAACTGAGCAATGCTGTCAACTCGCGCCATGGTCGCTTTTGTGGATCGACCCAAAGCGCTTTAGGGGCCTTTTCTGCGAAACTGACAGCGATACTAGGATCATAAACATTATCTTTATGACTAGCATGAGCGATACCCTCTGAATAGTGCAATCCTTTCTGTTCTAACAGACAAAATCGGCCAAGAGGTATTAGCCGCCCCATGTAGCTATTTTTTAATGATTCAGCTATAGGATCTGCCTCACCGGTCGGCATGCATTCCCACGGAGCAGTACCTAGCCCTTTCGTATAAATTTCCAATGCCTTAATTTGCTCTGCAGTTAATAGATTTAACCAAAGACTATTTACTAGATTGTCTGCGAGCAGATAACTGTGCATGTACCCCATGTATCCAACCGAACTTCCAGATTTTCCCGAAGAAGCCTTACCTTTATCATTTGTTTTCCCTTTGTATCCCAATGTTAATACAATTTTATTATCTACTTTCTTTCCACCCAGACTGAAACCCATTAATACAAGAAGGAGCATCGCACGCTCTGCATCAGACAATTCCTTCTCGATATGAGATTGAATGAGAACAGTTGTGTTACCTGTGGCAACTTCTGGCAAAACTACTCCGAATGGCAGTAGTTTTGCATCGACAATTGCAGGTACTTGTAAAAACGGCTTGTCTCCGTAGAGCCAAAACTGATCGTACCATTTCTGCAAATAAGCTGAACACTTTTCAGCCATTCCCTTCGATCCCAATTCTTTCCAAGCGGCATCGTTTTTTGGTGTACAAGCAGCTTGTGCAATGGCAAGCAGCAGTTTGGTAATAGCAATCTTTTCAACTGGATTACCACCGAGTGCTCGAAAAGAAAACTCGGTAAATATCTGTTTAAGACTGACCCTGCCCACATCCGTCACTGGAACCCAGGGTTCATCAATCAGGTTATACCGCCTGTTTATTATCGCTTTGTCTCCTTTTTATTACCTGATATCCAATATTGCTGTTGTATTTAATATCGAACTTGCCTGAAACAGGTTCGCCTCCTGGAAGTTTCAGTTCGCCGCTTTCCTCTACTAAAGCTACTCGCACAAGACTTTCGTCGTAATCCCTGTTTCCGAGATATAGATAATCACTTAACCAATGGATAGATTTTCTTGGAACGACGGCAGGTGCATGGTGTTGCGCCACATTGACAATCTGTTGCATGATGCACACTGCCAATTCTCTCCACCGGTATTTGTTTCTGGCTCTAATATAGGTCGGTAGAATTAGTGTAATGCCCCCCTCTAGTAAAGTCAATTCCACACCTCCTTCAGGGTGAAATTGTATGTTTCTTAACAGTAATACTTGCACGGATTCCTGTTTGCTGTAACGCGTTGTTGCCTTGTTTTCTGGTAAAGTAGTACCTGCCTTCGATATCCCTATCTGAGCCATTGATTTCATCGCCTTGATACCAACACGATGTTTCCTTCGATTACCGTTGATTAGCTCATGCTTCCAAGTTGCCATCTGATCCTGCTCATCCCGTTCCTGATAAGTGTCTTCAATTAATCCACGGATGTCTCGAGGGATCGAAACATCTCGTTTTTCATGCCAGACTTTAAGGCTTCTGCACAATACATAAGGATTATAAACAAATGCGGTGTTTCCAAATGCTTTTTCTGGGTTTTCTATTGCTGCACCCAGTTGCGGTGCGATAATCCAAGCATCACGCTTGGCCTCTGGGGGCCGCGATCTCTCAGAATGCCGCCATAATCGACCCAAGCGCTGTAACAACATATCAGTTGGGCAAAAACGTGTAATTATGAAGTCAGCGTCAATATCCAGTGATTGCTCGAGGACTTGGGTTCCTACCAGAATCCGTCCCTGGTCGTTCCGTTCTTTCACGCAGCCTTTTCCAAAAAGTTCAACCCAATACTGTTCAATTCTGTCCCGATCCTTTTTTGTAAAACGAGAATGTAAGAGACCACATCTGATATTCATTTCATGTGTTCGGGCTGCGAGCCGAGAATAGATATCCTGGGCTTCGGACACTGAGTTTTCTACCCACAGGACTTGCTGTCCTTCCCCTGCACGTTGCAACGCTTCATCAATGGCTTCTCTTTGCTTAACCCACGACAAATGCACCGTGTCGTTTGTCGGAACCATAAACTCGATTTCTTGCAGATCACAATCCAAGGGAAATACAGAAACTAGAGGGTAACCATGTTTCTTTGGAGCCACACCCAGTAATTCTCTGCGTTTATCAGTGGAGAGAGTTGCACTCAATATAATGACTGTGCATTGGAGTTGACGGAGTGCAGAGACAAGTACTTTCAATAAGGTTCCAGTGTAGACATCATAGCTGTGGACTTCGTCAAGAATCACAACTTTTCCGGCCAACCCGAACGTTCTGACAAAGCCATGCTTCACGTTCATAACAGCCATCAGTGCCTGATCAATGGTTCCGACCCCGAAAGGTGCAAGGATTTTGCGTTTGGTTGACTCGAACCAGGACCCTCCAGGTTGGCCCTCTACACCCATTTGAGTTTGTTTGAGCCAGGCATTCCCATGCAGCAGAAAAGCATCCCGGTGCTGACAGCTATCAGTTAAGATTTGTCCCAGAAAATTAACAACGCGGCCAAGAATCTTCTCTGAGGTAAGCTGCGTAGGTAGGGCGAAATAGATACCTGTAGCTCGGTCCTTCACCATTATCCGGTAGGCGACATAAAGAGCGGCTTCGGTTTTACCAATCCCCATCGGTGCCTCCATAACATAAACACCCTGGGTATTACAGCACTGGATTAATGTCTGCTGAATTGGCCTAGGGGCAAAACCGAAAATATCTTCAAAGCTCTGATCTTTCTTTAAATCGGGTCTCATAAAGCCAGCTGAATCCAACACTTTACTGATCTGCGATTGCCATTCTTGACTTGGAACGTCAAAAAAAGATCCCGACCCTATCCAGTCCGAAACGGTTGTCAGTCCTGATAACACGCTCGCGTGAAAGGACCCGTTAACTTTGGGGAAATCACAACTTAGCAACTTCTTTAATTCCCCATAAAATTCGCTGCGCCGATTTTGCCAGGATGTCCCGCCAAAGCACTCATCACCGGCTGATCTGCCCCCCAGGTTAGGTGTGTACCCGTGGTGTTGGCCCAAAATTTCCGGTATGAATTCACCCACATTCATGGCTTTGGCGGTAGCCATACTTGCTCCGGCATGGCCACCCCAATTTTTTTCGATGTCGGGATCAATCCCTACAAGTTCATCGATTGAATTGAACACGTATCCGTCACACCCACGATAGATCTTTTCCTGGAATGTAGGACTGACCTTGCCCCAGTCATGAGCGGCCGCAATCAACTCTGATCCAAAAGGAAAGAGGATCTCCCGCAAAAATTTCGGCTGTCTTGAGATAAGCTCCCTAGCCACCTCACCAACAATGTGACAATGATTAAGAACGCATCTACCTCCCTTTTTCTTTTCACCGTCAATATATGTTTTAGCGAAACACTTTGACTGCGCCAATGCGTTACGAGCAGTTGTCAATTTAATTTTTTGGAATCTTCGCATGAAACAGTAATTTTCAAGTTAATGTTACACAGGTTTAAAAGGTTGAATATCCTAGCAGAGTTACCGAAACTAAACCACGTAGTTGGTTAGTGCGGATGCGATTATTAAATGGTTTAGGCTATAGGGGAAGTCAAGGCAGTGGGGGGAGAAAGGCCGTAGACTAAGGTAAGCTAGATTTTTCGGTGGTATGTTCAATTAATCCTCTTTGCTGTTCAGCGAACTGGACCGGACTGATATAACCGAGCGACCGGTGCGGGCGCGAGGTTATACTTCCAGTTCCACTCTTCGATAAGCATCTTGGTTGCAGTCTAGGTCCACAACGGCGCGCCATTGAGACACTCCTGTTTGAGCCTTGCATAATAACTGCTGATATAGCCGCTGTGCGTGCGCTTCGAGGGTGGATATACCGGGGCTGGATTCCCTCTGACAACGAGCCCATTCACGCAGGTCGTCTCCGAAAAACTCGAGCCCATTGTCACTACTAATGTACTTTGGTGCGCCCTGTTCTTGGATTAGTCTAGCCATCACCTGTTGGCCCTTTTGGCTATCGATTGTTAGGTGCACATGGATACAGCTGTAATCACGGTGTGTATTCGTCAAAAACCGTGAGCATGAGAAGCTTGTGATTTCTTTGGGGATGTCATAAATAAAGTCTACAACAGGGTTACGGTTGGTAGCCTTCCTCAGCAGCTCACGTGCTACATTTTCCCCGGAGCTTAAAGTTTTCGGGAATCTGAGGTTTGTGTCCAAGAATCACAATTGTTTCCGAAGACTTCCTTCTGTAGTTCATTCAGTCGTTTGGCTTGGTTCAGCCTCATCATCACCAACTCCCGCTTTCAGTGCTGCAAGCTTTGCCCGTTAATGCATTTCTCCCTGGCATACATTGATGATCAATCTTCGCGCTGTTTCTGCCTCACCTCATCGGCAGTTTTTCTGTTCAGTGCTCTATCACTTCTCTTTCTTTATCTGGAGCTATACTAGTCGGCCAGTCTGATTTTTCAAGCCGAACAGTTATTGTAACCTCGATTAGGTCGAAACGAGTTGCAAGTAATAGAAAATCTACTGAGGATTTTGAAGAATACCCGTTAAGGATTTTATCCCCAATAGCTGTGGGAATGGATCGCTAAATATTGTGGCGCAGCGGTTATCCGCGAGGGATACGAATACCATTATCCATCATGTAGAACAGGGCGGCGATTTCGAACGTCATATTCGCATCCTCGATAGCTTCATGCTTGCTACTCATTCTCCCTGCGACCCCCATCACTTCTGCCACGTTGTCCAAGTTGCTGCCCCTCAACTGACCATTATTAAAATCCTGGAACCGTAACATGGTGCAATAGCTTTTGTTGCGGGTGAGTGACTTCACACCCGCCCGCTTGAATTCAGCGTTCAGGAAATTCTTATCGAATGAGACGTTATGGGCGATGATTGGGCGGTTGCTGATGAAACCTCGAAGCTGATGAGCACTGTCGGCGAAGGATCCCTTATTTGCGACATGTCTGTCTGTGATGCCATGTACGCGGGACGCTTTAACAGAAATACTACACTGTGGATTCACTATCACATCCATCGTCTCACCGAGAAGACCTTGAGGATTGTCCTGTAGAGCCTCGAAGTGCACACGGACCATCGCCACTGCCACGATTCGATCAGTTTCAGGGTCGAGGCCAGTAGTCTCCACATCTACCACAACCGCTTCATCGAAACCTCGGAAAATCGTCACCAACTACTGTCCTTTCAACCTTTTGCAGATGCACGAATCATAGCTTTAATGGTCAAGGCCAATACTCGTCCAGCGACGACCTGACCACGACATCGACGATGTGCATCAGTCGTTCATTTCCGGCGGCTCCGGCCAGTCGAACTTCTACGTCGGAAATAAATTGGACGGGCTGTGGTTGGCCTTTGCAATGGGTTTAGTCGTCTTAGCTATCTGTTCTTCAGTTAAAGGATAATACGCTTTGGGGGATGGGTGGACAATTCACTCTCGTTTGCGGCTATAAGTGTATATAAATCCCATAAAATGCAACAAGTTTTTGGAAAATGTGACCTTTAAGCGGCTAGAAAAACAGAACATAGTATTCTTAGACACCCAGATACGGTCATAAACCGTGCATTTGACGGACTCAATCAGCGTCTGGGGGAGAGGCCCCTTCTATTACCCTGGATCGGTTGATCAATACAGGCTAGCGTCTTGATCTAAAGCACACGCAAGTACTGGACGCGGTAATTGGGGGGATGACATTCGTGAGACCGAAATGGAATCCTTTCCTGTACAAGATGGTGCATTTAGAGTTTGAGCGCTTCGATAAGCTCTGCGTCTTTTAGAACAATGCTCCATTAACCTGGTGAGCAGGCGAAAGGAACTCATCAGGTAGCATGTCACTATATTTCAACGCCTGTTAGTTGTAATCAAAGTGGTCGTGACCACACAAACTGGTCCACTGTGAGAGTTAGTCTGGAGAGGTTAATGTTGAAGTTAAGTTGGTAGAGGAAGTCAAGGCTTGGGTGCAATGAGGGCGTAGCCCGAATGGAGCCCAAGCCTTTGGTATTGATGTCTTCAGCAAAGCGCCGTGGGGTGACATTGCCGAGGCTGCGATGGGGACGGATATGATTGTAAAGCCAGCGCCAATCTTCGATCACCACACGTGCTTCGGTTAAAGTCCATAACTGTTCACGGTTTAAACACTCCTCGCGAAAACGGGCATGGAAAGATTCGATGTATCCGTTCTGCCAAGGACTTCCTGGTTCGATATAGAGGGTTTTGATTTTCATCGCAGCTAGCCAGGCTCGCAATTCCCTTTCAATGAATGGCTTCGCATGTCGTCGCTGCGCTCCTCGGAACGGAACCGTTGTCGCTGCGAATATATTGTGGCGGTCCATGCCTCTCGATCATTTTTTGCATGATACCGCGAACGGTTTCCCCGTTGATATGGCGATCGACATGGATGACCGGACATTCGCGGGTCTACTCGTCGAGGAGGGTCAGCATTTTGAGACTCCCACCGCGGACCGTTTTATCGTGGATAAAATCCCAGGTCCAAACCTGGCCGGGATGTTCGGCCTTTGTCGGCAGCCCGTGTGCAGACACCCCTGCGTCGGCGTCTTGGCTTGCGTTGGGGGATCGGCAGGCCCAGTTCACGTCGCAGACCTTGCACGAGACGTTTACCCACATGCCAGCCTTCGTCCTTCAACAGCTTCGTGATCTTGGGATAGCCCCACCTGGCGTATTGCCGTGATAACCGCCTAACTGTCGCCTTCAGTTTCGTTAGCCAGGCATCCGGATGCTTGGCCCTATACGCATAGGTGCAACGGTGCAGGTGAAAGTATCAGCACGCTGCACGCATCGAACACTGACCCCGGGCCACAAGTCTCTCTGCCACTTGCCGCTTGTGCCCAGGGCTTACTACCGAGCGTAAGCGACATCTGCCATTTTTTTTCGAGGGTCTCCTGCAGGATCTCTATCCCCAGCATCTTGTCTGCCAGCATCCGTTTTAGCCGCGCGTTCTCCTTCAAAGAGCTCTTTCATCCGCTTGGCTTGGTTGACATCAGTCATCCCCAACTCACCCTTCCAGCGGTGGAAGGTCTGTTCGCTGACGTTATTCTCCCGGCACACTTCTTGGATCGATTTACCCCTGTCTGCTTGCCCCAATATACGTATCTTCTCTTCGGTGGTGTTATCTTTTGCCTTTTATTGTCTGAGTCCTTTCTAGGTGGACCAGACTAACTTTTCAAGTGTCTCTGTTTTCGTGGTCTCGACCACCATCTTATGATTGCCCTTAGATACATTGCCTAGTTCTTCGTCTAAGTTTAACCATCCTACTTTATTTCTGATGATTTTTTCGTTTATTATCTCTTTGGGTTACTCCTCTCTTGGCTAGCCCCCCAGAGATCTGATTGGTTCTAATGTTTTCAAAACAGGGTAAACCTAGTTTTTACCAGCTGTTAGATTTTATCGTAACTAGTGCATATAAACAATGCTCGGGCTCCACCCTCGTTGCGCCCAGGCATTGGCTTCCTCTACCAACTTAACTTCAACTTAAATCTCTCCAGACTAACTCTCCCGGTGGACTATTTTGTCTAACCTCACCAGTCTCATTATTTGTTCATTTATAAGTTTTATGTTTAATTTAGTTAGCAAAGGTTTTATCGAATTTAATCGATCGATTCATTAGAGTATTGATTATAATGGAAGCTTTGAATAAGCTATTTTTTTTGCTATCCCATGTAATGCCTCAATATCTTTGAAATCAGATAGACCTATTATTTGGCAACCGTTCTCTCTCGTAACAAAAGGGAGAGTTTCATTGTCAATTGGAGGATTTCCGATGATAAGGGAAACGTAAAACCCTCGTAGGATAACGCCGTAACGTCGATGATTATTCCCCCATCGATCAATAATTATGCCAGCGATAAGATCAGGAATATACTTTCCATCAATCGTCACTTTTACGATCATAATTCCAAATTCACTTTCTTCAGGGACTGAAGAATTCAAAATGATCATTCGTAGCTTTTCTTGATAGGGACCGAGTTGGATTGCTTGGAAAAACCGAGTATCAAGCGATAATCGCCAAAATACACTGAGAAAAAGAAGTTTAAATCGGCTGTAATCTATATTCTTGAGTGCTTTTCCTCCTTCAAAGACTTTACCGTCATTGAGTTTTAATGGTTTAGCTATCTCCCAAAGATCACGGTCGAACAGTCTGGCAACATAGTCTTCATTCTTTTGTAGGATACCTTCACATGTATCGCAGAATAAATAAAGCCAGAATCCATTTTGATGAATCCCTATAAAATCTGAATTCTCCCGAAAGGAAAAAAATCTTCTTATTTTTTCTTCTTGGTATAGCGTGTTATAAAAGAAATTTGGAATGATGTGGGAACGGCAAAGGGGCCTTTCGTTCTCGCATAGCTTACATATGCCTCGTTTTCTTTTCTCCTGATCGGACCCCATTATTTGTACCTGTTTAAGTGAGAGAGTTACCGGGTGTTAATGGTTTTAGGATTGATGTATAGGAAAGCTTTTGGCGAAGCGAGGGCGTAGCCCGAACGCGGCCAGGATCGGAAAGGAATCTGACAAACTCTTGTGGGCTTTTAAAGCCTAAACGACTGTGGGGATGTTCATGGTTATAGATCTGACGCCAGTAGTTCGATTACCCCTTGCTCTTCAGCCACGCTGAGCAACACTTCACGGTTCAGACACTCATCGCGTAAGTGGTTGTGAAACGACTGGATGAAACTGTTTGTTATTCTCACTAAGGCTCGTTGAGGTATCGCTACGCTCGGTAGCCAAGGACTGCTCGGATCGCTATATACCGCCTTGATATTTTTGTCTGACAACCACAGCTGCACCTGATGAGCGATGAACTTACTACCTTTATCACTACGGATATAGCTGGGAGTTCCTTCCTCTTCAATGGCCTCCCCAAGCACAGCGAGGACATCGGTTGAGGTGAGTTGACGAGCTACCCGGATACTCAGACATTTACGTGTATACTCATCGATCAAGATCATTATTTTGAGCTTGCCGTCGTTGTCTGTACGATCATGGACAAAGTCCCAGGGAGCAAACGTGATTGCGACTTTTTGCTTTAGTAGGAGTCCCCGTAGAGACTCCTTGGCGGTGTCTACGCTTTTCGGGAGCTTTACCTGCAACCCTTCTAAACGTCGTATTCCCTGGACAAACTTCCTGCTTGTTGTCCAACCTTCCTATACGAGCAAGGCATTGATGCACCGGTAACCGTAACAGGGATGTTCACAGGACAAGGTTGCAATCCGCTCGGCCAACCGGTGAGCCTACTTACTGGCCCGCTTGGGTCGGTTGCTGAACCTTTACCAACTGAGGCTTAGATAAACACAAGCCCTCCACAACGAGCAAAGCCCTCTCACAGCCGCACCTTTTACTGTTTGCTGCTTCTGCTTTGGGCTCACCACTTTTTTGACAGTGTTTCCTCCAGCATCTCATTCTTGAGCATTAGATCAGCAAGCAGCTTCTTCAGCTCGGCTTTTTCTTTTCAGTTCTTTAAATCGCTAGAACATCGGCCATCTCTAAATGGCCAAACTATTTACTGCAGCGATAGAAGGTATGTTCACTTACGTTGTTGCTACTGCAGACTTCCTTCACGGTTTTACCGGTATTGGCTTGCCGCAGTATTGCTAGGATCTGTTGTGTTGTGTATCTTTTTCTTTTCATTGAGCTTATCCGTTTTTCTCCATAACTTCTCTCTGTAAATAATTCGATTTTTTTGGTCACTCCATCTAGACTACCTGCTTCATTGGTTGGGTAGGCGTAAACACTTCGTGGTCGCACAGCAAAAGCTTCTTGTGTCCGATAAGTGGATATCGACGATGGCATTCGAGCGTACAGGCGATCATACCGAGGCTTACCGGTAGAATTTAGAAGTAAGGTGTTGCCATATTGAGCCGATGAGAGACGCCAAAGCTCAGAATCCTGTATAAAGAGCTGCCGGGTCAGGAAGATTTTGGCGCGAGGTTGCCGACCGTGGATGTGGGCGGACTCTTATTTTCTTTCGTCTATGCCTCGTGCAGTTGCCCGGGAAAAGTCGACCGCAAGCGAGCTATTGAATACACGGTCGATTAACTGAAGTGCTTTAGAGAACATGTCTGGGAGCAGCGCTAGAGCTCGAAACGGAGCTTACTGTGTGGTGCTTTCAATGTCTTGTCCAACCCCCATACACTGGATGCCCTACTTAACAGAAGAATAAAGGTAGTAATTGACATCATTGCTCGACTCGGGATTAGTCGACCTGTATCATCACCTGCACCCAGACGACAAAGATGGATTTAGCTAAGGATTCAATCCTCATAATAGCGCGTCATTGCCATACTCCACCTTATTATAAGTACAAAAAGCACTGCCGATCATCTTCGATGTGATTTGTAAACCTTGGAATACTGTAAAGAGGTAAAAGAACTCAAAAGTCACAAATGGCCTCAAGGCATGTCCATTATCGGGGATTTGCACGAAATGGATACTTGTTTGTCTCAGGTTGACACAACATGGGATCTTGAGACATGCAGGAATACCTGCGGCAACATTTGGATTTTTCGAGTAGCAGTTAGCCACGGAGGATGCTAGGCGTTACATATTTGGTTCCGGTCGATGTGGTTGGTCCGGGAGGAACTGTGTTGTGGAGCGGAGTGGGGATCGACGCAGTCTACTTGGCGGCGTGGAAGAAGGGATGCGGGAGCGCCGAACGGAAACGAAAGGCGTTGGTTCTGGTGGAGATCGTAGTGGAAGGATGCTTATGGGACGGATCTGGCTGGGAACGATTGTTGATGCTTCGAGTACCAGTCAGCTGCCCTTCATGAGGAACGCTGTTGCACATAGCCGCGTGGTCCACAACGATGGCCAGATGAGTTTATCGGCAGTTGCCGCACTGGGGATGGCGGACCGAAGTGACGACCGTTTGGAACCATCCCGAGTCAGCTTCGACGTTGCTGCCCCACGTGGAACGAGACCATTCGCGGGAAAACATTCTTAGTATGCCATTACCTCAGATGTCTTAAATGATCTGGGTATAATATATATTAAACAATTATAATGTAGTATATATTGGTTACATAAAAGAAAAAAATATAATCCCAGTAATTTAGACACCTAGCTAAAAAGACATCCTTTGCAAAACGACAAATAATTGGTTATAATGAAGCTACAACTTATTATAAAATTTATTTAAAACATGACAATGAACTATTTCAACAATTGATAACGATGCGTATTCGCAAGAAAATTATCAAATTTTTAATATATCTATCGATTTCTTGGCCTATCCCTATAAACCTGGTACGAATAACGGGGTTCAATCAAATGTCCAAATAAGTTTTGAAAGCATGTACGATGCCACTCAGTTCGATATCAAAAGAGCAACAAGCTAAAGCTAAGCAAGAAGGTATGGATGAAATCCAGAGCCTAGCAGCTCATTTGAAGGATTTAATTCTCTCTCAACCGCCGCTAGACTTGCTCGGCTACGTTTACGGCCAGATACTGATTGATTTGAATGCTGCCTCTTCATTAGGCGAAGAGGTTGCATCCAATGATGACAGTATCTCTCAGGTGCGTTATCAACGTAATCAGAAGCTTGAAAAGGTGCAGTTTGTTCTGGAATATATTCATGCAGTTTTTTCATCTTTTGAAGAAGGCAGTGCAGAATCGCTCGGTAAAAAAGTCTGCGAAGAGATATTAGATGTGGCAGAACAATTGCGATTTAAGACTCTGTTGCATTGTATGATCACATCGAATAGCATAGAGGATGGCATGTTCGGCCCTAAGACGGCAGAGGTAGAGTTTTTTGCCAAAACCAACTGGGTATCGATCAGAGGCAACCGGTATCAGGTTCTTGAAGAAGAGTTTTTCAACTTCACACTTGAGACACATGACACAGTGCTCCGCCATACTTATGGGGCTAGCTCGAGTGAAATTGCTGCCGGCTTTCAGAGTATGGCTGATTCTGTGCGTACAGGGTACATGAGTGCAGTATATTCGATGATTGAACAATGGAAGTCTGTGCAAGAATTTACCGCAGAGCGTGGCAAAACCCTAAATGATGTAGCTGGAGAATGGTTAGCGGAACAGCCGGAACGCTCAGAGGCGTTGTCGGGCAACTTCAGCGATTTCTTTAGTGGTGGCATCTGTAATATGAGCAAACATTCTAGTTTACCAGCGATTCTGCTGGAAGATTTGTCGTTCAAACGAGGCGAAGAAACAGAATTTTTTGAGGCCGGTTCATATTGCGGGACTCCACTGCGTACGCTGCCTGCTCGAAAGAAACCTCTAGTCCAACTGCATGGTGAGTACTTCGCAATCGATCCATGTTTCCCTCGAGATTCTGCCTATCGGGCTCTACTCTGGAACCTGCTACAACGTAACCCTCAATACAAAAATGAATTCGATACTTTACAAAAAGAAATGAGCGAGGAGGCGTTCCAACGTATCTTCAGTGAGCAATTAGCGGGCTCAACCGTAAACCAGGATTTTTTTTACAAAGATATTGATACTGGCAATTGGTGCGAGAATGACACGCTTATTAGACTTGATGATATTCTAATTTTGATTGAAGCTAAGGCAGGTGCTGCTGCGTCCATTGCTTCACCGGAACTCGACTTTGACAGGCACGTTCGCTCTGTTCAGGATCTTATCATTAAAGCCTACGAGCAATGTCGCAGGTTTTTTCGCTATCTTAGTTCAGCAGACGCTGTTCCAATCTATAAGCAAGAAGCTGGTAATTATGTCGAACTCGACCGTGTCCGTTTAGCCGACTATAGGGTCGTTTTACCAATAGGGCTAACTGTGGAATCATTTACGCCGTTTTCTTCAATGTGTAAGGAATTGCCAGCTATCCAACCAGTGCTGGGTCGATATCCATTTATATCAATTTCAATTGACGATCTGCTCGTGATTAATCGATTTCTGCCAACCACCGGCGAGTTGGCCCATTACTTTGAAGTCCGTCAAGCCATGGCAGGAATAAAGGGTTCAAAGTTATATGATGAGATAGACCATCTCGGTGCATACATCCAGAAAAACAGGATTGACCATGATTTAAAAAACCAACTAGCCAACGGTGCATCTATGGTAATCTTGGATGGAATGTGCGAAATAGTTGATGCCTACTTCGAGGGAAAAGATTGGGTTTCTAACCCAATTCCAACGCAAGAGTTCCCGAACGATTTAAAGGCAATGCTTCACAGTCTCAACACGTCAAGAGCAGCGGGCTGGTTAAGCTGCGAAAGTCACATACGTAATTTTAGCCATGAATCGCGGGATATAATTTCAAATACGCTCAAAAAATTACGCATGACCCTTAGTGAGTTTGACTATCGGTATTTCTTAGTTCCTGAACCGGAGCCGATAATGTTTTGGCTACAACTAATAGGAACAGAACACAACGCCGACCTAATGCTGGAAAAAGCACAGGCAGGTGCTATCTCCGCAAACTCGTCGAAGATTATATGTGTTTTGGCTTGGGTGTCACTGAATGGCTACTATGCCAGTGCTGAACGTATATTTGTAGACATTCCATTAGAGAGAGACACTTCCAATTCCCACGTTTTACCGACGCGGAACGTATGGCTGCACGATGCGAACCGATTATTAAACCAGATAAGAATGTCGTAGGTAAACCATCGAAAAGAAAAATGCGAAGAAATGAACCTTGTTGGTGCGGTAGCGAGAAGAAATTCAAAAAATGCCATGGACGAAATCAGTGATACAATTTAATTCCAGTAGTTACGATAAGATCTGAGAGGTGGTAAAAAACCGGGTTGCCCTATGTTGGGAACAATAGAACTAAACAGCCCCAAGGGGCTGTTGTTGTTTAACTTCCCACACAGAGTTACCTTTTGCTAGTGTCTGTCAGATCTGATCATTACTAGTACACATAAAATCCATCGACCAACGCTCCTGGACAGCGCAAGCTGAGGGCGGTGAGAACTCCCTTTGCCGACACGCTTTTTAGACATTTTCCTGCGCACTTCCAGTTCTTTAACCTTGTAGATCCAATAAACGCGTTTCTTTCCTAACAACCAGTCTTCCCGCTTTAATAACACCCTAATTCGCCAATACCCATAGTGCACGCGGACGGTGGCGATGTTACGGATACGCATTACCAGTGCGCGGTTCGTCCTTCATCACAGGTTGGTCGTTATAACTTGACAAATACAACGGCAGCAACCTGCATGCCTAGCGTTTGCTCTCCTCACAGGTTTCCACTAAACAGTCAGCAAACACCATCTTGCGTACAGGTTTAATTCGGTTGAACCCCAAGCCCGTGTATTTACCGTCCCAGCGGTGGAAGGTCTTGCTCTGCTCACGCCTGACTCTCGGCACCCTCCGTCTGTCCTTTGATCCCTTTCTATCAGTCTTAGGACATAGATCATTTGTGTTTTACGATAGCAGTTTCCCTTTGCTTTTCATGGAAGTTTTTTCCCTGTCTCTTATTAACTTTTCCACCCATCCGAGACTAAATCTTTGCTCGTCCAGTTTTAAGAGGACAAGTCACAGTCCTTTTGTTTCATTAAACTTATCGAATTGATTCATCTCCACGAGGGACTATCCGCCAGAAACGATCTGCTTCACCAGTTGTTACCAGATAGAGATAGTATTTGCGGATCACTGATTCGGAGTTACCCACCTGAAGCGCGGCGTCTCCTACCGAGCGGAAGGATCCCACGGTCATCGATATATAAGTATGACGAAGGACATTTTGGGTAAGTTTGCGCTCTTCACGGACATGAGCTAGCATGTCGGGGAACCTTCTTGTTGGAATGATCGGGTAGCAGGCAGGAGGATACTTCTCCAGCCAAAGACTAAGGTTGGGCTGGATTTTAATGGCACGCTTTTCCTTAACTTTCGAGACCTCCGGTTCGATAAGAATAATCCCGGTATCCATACGGATATGCTTGGGTTTGAGTTTGCTCATTTCACCGTGCTTCCAGTCGGGTCTGATTCCTGCAAACAGGGCTAATGAGAAGTAAGGCACCATGCACCCGGATTCACCCCACCATAACCCGTCCCTGCTCTGCTCTTGCCACGATAAAATTCCAGCCACTCCATCAGTTCGGTTGCTTCATTAGCAGAGTGAATCTCCGCGCTACCCATGCGTTGTTTTATTTTATACTGGGGGACTTCCAGAATTGGGTTTTCTCCAACATATTTTTTCGACGCACAGTATTTGAAGAAAGTGCTTAGGTAACTACGGCGGTTATTCCATGTTTTAAGAGAGAGCACTGCTTTTGAGCAATGGTGTCGTGTGTCGAGGTAAGTATTAATCTCAGCAGGTTGAATTTCATTCACGATTCGTTCCGCGAATATACCCTTTAATTTTTTCATCTCACGAATGATGCCCTGCTCCTGGCAAAATGAGATGATACCAAGCTCCATTTCCATGGATTTATGATCGCAATACTCTCAGACCGCCTCTTCGACCGTCATGGTCTCGGCAGCTACTTTATAATGCGCTAAAAATAGTTAACCGCGAAGGTGAGCGGTTTATTGGACTTGGCTTGGTTGAGAAGATTAATAGCTGCAGTGGCCTCTTTGTTCTGCCGGTGGGACAGGGTTGTCCAAACGGTCTTCCCTTCGGATTGTTCGTTTAAATACCGGATAGATAACTGTTGACGCTCTGCGATGGCATCGTTGTGGGACTTGAAATTCTTGCGTATTTGCTTGCCGTTTAGGGTGCCGGATAAACGCCATGCTTCTGACCTGCTGAAGATATATAAGATTTTTCCTCATATTCTCTATCATCTCTCGCTAACAATATCGTGACTACTTCCTCGTCTTGTAAAACGGAGTGTAAAAGTATATAGGTATGCAATGGGCGACCGTATTTGCATACCATATTGAATTCCTGACAATTACTGCCAAATTTGATGTGATTTCATTCCATTGGATGCCCATCCATTCCTTTTTAAGAATCAGATAATTCTATAGATAAAGCTTTGAATATAAGCTAAATGATTCATAAAGTTAACTTTAGTTAAAAATATAATATTTTAATAACAAGTCGAATTCAAGTCTCGTCTGTCCCGCCATTTATCAAGAGCTTACGAAATTATGAGCCCATGGCTTATACTCATCTATCAGTCTTCGTTACATCTTATTACCTGCAAGTCACTTACCCTTTCGCACGACCTACCCATTTCTTTGTCGGTTGAACTGTATCCTATGTGGTCTTCAATCAGCAAAGTCAGGACCATAAGTGTCCCCCCTTTTCCGGTAATGTATCGTCTCGGGTATCCAGAAACTTATTCGTGCCTTGTGGGTTAGTTCCTTTACGGAGGAAAACCACCCTGTAGTTGTGTTGGAAAGCATCCACAAAGGCATAAAGAAAAGGCAGGACTTAAAACTGAAACTAATGGTAAGAATGGTAACGACGCCACAGTCCTTCAGGGACTTGACAAGGTCGGATCCAATGGAAGCGCTCTTCCCTCGTTTGCTGATGATAAGTTCGACAGGATGAGGTTTGATTCTTTTAGCCCAATTAGGAGACACAGGATCTGAAACGCTGGGTTTATTGGTTTGTCTCGTGGTGTGTGATGAGTTTCGTAGAAGCACGTCTTGAGCTCCGTTCGGCCAAGACGCGTTGTGCAAATAAATGGCTATTACCCCGATCGCACGGTGGCAGCTAATGTCAGTGCAATGTGTAATTCGACGCCAGAATTACGATGGAGGCCACAATCAATGAGCAAATTGCTGTCATCTGAAGATTCAGTGTCAGAGTTGTGTAGGTAAATTCTTGAGCTCAAGCATCCGTGAATCAAACTGGTAGTTACATCTTCATTATTTTCAGAGCTAACTTTCATACATAATCGATAGCTACATTTAAATAAATACGATGAAATGAAACGGCTTTCGCTATTTAACGCTATATGCTTTTATTTAGTTTCTCTGGACATAAGCGATAAGCTGATTCATAAGTGCTTATTAATTAACATAAAGAGTTGATTAATAAGGGGTGAGGGAAGGGAGAGTTTAACCCCTTGTAGAAGGCTTATTAACCCTCCTCTTTACCGGCTAAGGCTTGCCTGAAATTTCTACTTTTGTATATCCTGCAACTTCGTAACGGTAACGTTATATTCGGCTAGTCGTTTCCTGTACGCCAGGGTAAGAAACAGGATCTCACTGTAAAAAGTAGCCCACTAAAAAAAAGAGGTCGGATCGACACGATCCTGTACTTATCTATCTACGAATCGATACTGAGAGGTTGTCCACTATTAAGGTTAAAGTGGTAACACTAAAAAGGTGACTATTCCTTCGAAGGTTGCTTAAACAGGTCATTATCAGTACCAGTGAGCGCGGATAAAAAGAGAAAGTTCAAGGAAAAGTTAAATCCACTGTGATTATGTTACTTGAACCGGGTTACGGATTCACTTGAGGTAGAAGGCCTTGGATGGTTACCCGCACAACGGTTATTATCTGTAATAGCAACGACTTGATCTTAGAGGTTACCCTATCGGGAAGTATTAAGTGTCAGCTTGCTATTGGTTGTTCATTCTCCTGGTTAAAGTCATCTACTTTTTGTCTCCAAAGCCCCTTGTCTTCAAGTGATAGGACCCCTTTTTAGTACAGTTTTACGGGGACACGTTAGATGTTAATGGTTTTAGGATTGATGTATAGGAGAGATCTTGACGAAATAAGGGCGTGGCCCGAACGCGGTCAGGATCGCAAAGTAATCTGACAAACTCTAGTGCACACATTCTTCATTCCTATTCCTGTGTGGTTTTATGAAAGTGTGAAGCATTATGAAAACTGTTTCTGTCATCAGCCAGAAAGGAGGCTCAGGGAAACTACCCCTCGCCTTACACTTGGCTGTGGCTTCCATCTCTGAACAGCGCAATACGGCCGTGATTGATCTCGACCCACAAGCCTCGGCGACGAAATGGTCCGATCGTCACGATGCTGATTTGCCGGTTGTCTTTTCAGCGCATGCCAGTCGCTTGCACCACGAGATGCATCACGTTGACGAGACTGGCGGCGAAATCCTATTTCTCGACACAGCACCGCATTTGGACAGCGCAGCATTGGAAGCCGCGAAGATTTCCGTTCTTATTCTGATCCCTTGCCGTCCTGCCATTCTCGATATGGAGGCCATATCGAACCACCCTTGATCTCGTGAAAACGATCGGCAAGCCGGTTTTCGTCGTGATGAATGCTGTTGCTGCGCAAAGGAAAGAGGCCGAGGAAGTGGTCTAGGCGAGCGTTGCGCTCGATATTCAGGTCTGCCCTGTACGGCTGGTTAGTCATGTGGCGTTTTCCCGATCGCTGATAACTGGCCAGACTGCGCAAGAGTTTGAACCGGATGATAAAACCGCCCATGAAATTACGCAATTGCCAACATGAAGGAGGTTGATTGACACAACCTGATGTTAACAACATTAGTAGCTGCTGACTAAAGAATCAGAACATATGAATTCGTGCCTATTTTTTACCAAAATATTCCGATCAATCTGCTTGAAGCACTTTCTGGTGCTGTGTTTGATGCTATTCCTGTTCTCCGATCCGCGTGTCTTAGCTCAGAATGAAGAGATTGTGGAACTCGAAGAATTAGTAGTGCTCGGTTCCCGCAGTCCATTACGCACGGTTGCCGATTCTCCAGTGCCGGTGGATGTGATCGAGCCCGATGCTTTACTTAATCTGGCCGATACGGACATGGATGATATGCTAAGAGCGATTATCCCCTCTTACAACGTCAACCAGCAACCCATCAGTGATGCCGCTACGCTGATGCGCCCGGCCAATCTGCGAGGGCTGCCCCCGGACGTCACTCTGGTCTTAATCAATGGCAAACGGCGTCATCGAGGCAGCGTGATTACTTTTGGAGGAGGAGGTATTTCGGATGGGGCGCAAGGTGCTGATCTTTCTGTCATCCCGGCCATTGCGCTCGATCGTGTGGAAGTCTTACACGACGGGGCATCCGCTCAGTATGGCTCCGACGCCATCGCCGGAGTTATTAATTTCGTGCTCAAGGACAATCCCGATGGAGGGACGCTCAAAGCCCACTGGGGTGAGACCTACGATGGAGATGGCGATACTTTCACCGTTTCCACTAACATGGGCCTGCCGTTGACCGATGCGGGCTTTGCGAACTTCAGTCTAGAATACAAAGAAGCCCAGCCCACCAGCCGCAGCGTTCAGCGTGCCGATGCCCAGGCCCTGATAGAGGCGGGCAACACCGAGGTGCGCACCCCTGCCGCACAAGTCTGGGGCGCTCCGGAGGTTAAATACGACTTTAAATTCTTTGCCAATGTGGGCCTCGACCTGGGCAACAGCGAAGTCTACTCCTTTGCTAACTGGGCAAAGCGGGAGATAGAAGGCGGTTTCTTTTTTCGCAACCCTAACACCCGCAACGGGGTGTTCAGGGGACCGGTGGTCGATGAGACCCCCACCATCCTGGTGGCCGATTTGACGGGCGATATGTCCGGGACCCCTCCCGTGGTCAAAGTTATCGAGAATGTGCCCGATGCGGCCGCTCTGGCCGCGGTGGCTGCGGACCCAAATTTATTTGCTTTTAACGAGCGCTTTCCCGGTGGGTTCACCCCTCAATTTGGAGGTACCCTGACAGACGTAAGCCTCGCCGTGGGTATCAGGGGGGAGTTGGATAACAGCTGGCTCTATGACCTGAGCGCCGTTTTCGGTCGTAGCAATTCCGACTTCTTCATCAAAAACACGATCAATCCCCAACTGGCCACCCAACAAACCAACATCCCCACCCAATACGAACCCGGCGCCTACACCGAGACCGATCGCGTCGTCAATTTAGACCTCTCCAGACAATTAGACAACGATATTTTCCACTCCCCGCTCAATGTTGCCTTCGGCTTTGAGTATCGCGGTGAAAATTTCAAGATCGAAAACGGGGAGCTTAATTCTTTCTTTATCGACCCCATCCTCGCCGCCCAGGGTTTCGGGATCGGCTCCAACGGCTTCCCCGGCTTCAAGCCGGAGGACGCAGGAGAGGCTGACAGGGCCAGTTACGCCGCCTACCTCGACTTCGAAGCCGACGTGGTCAAGGATCTTTTAGTCGGTGCAGCGGTTCGCTATGAGGACTATGAAGACTTCGGGGATACCTTAAACGGCAAGATAACCGCTCGCAGACAGCTGACCGATAACTTTGCCCTGCGCGGCTCGTTGAGCACCGGGTTTCGCGCCCCGACGGTGGGGCAAACGAGCGTTCGCAATGTGAGCACTACATTCACCAATGGAAGACTGGCAGATCAGGCGACCCTGCCGCCCACTAATCCCATTTCGGTGCAAAAGGGCGGCAGGTTGCTGGAGCCGGAAACCTCCACTAATGTTGCCCTCGGCACGGTGCTTACCCTCGGTGATCTCAACTTGAGCATCGACTATTACAACATTACGTTGGAAGACCGGATCGCTCTCACCAGTGTCCAGATTTTAACGCAGGAGGATATAGACGCGCTGCTGGCTCAGGGGGTCGCCGATGCCTCCAGTTTCACCGGCATAAGATTCTTTACCAACGATTTCGATACCACTACCCAGGGAATCGACATCGTTGCCTCTTACTCCACGGATCTATTTGGTGGCGATAATACACTCTTCAGCTTCGCGGCCAACTGGAATGAGACCAAGGTTAACCGGTTCAATCCGGAGATCATCGATCCGCTGGTGCGGGTAGGGCAACTGGAAAAAAGCCTGCCCGAGGTCCGCTTCTCCCTGACTGCTAACCACTACAAGGGGCCTTGGCGGTTCCTCGGCCGCGTCCAATACTATGACGACTTCTTG
The DNA here is from genome assembly GCA_965219535.1 of Opitutales bacterium. GTDB lineage: Bacteria > Verrucomicrobiota > Verrucomicrobiia > Opitutales > PNEW01 > PNEW01. The sequence continues at coordinate 79,875 of CBDCNV010000002.1, forward strand.
GAGTTCCATGGGAATCAGGCTTCCCTGCCCATCAACGCCACTGCCAAGTGGTTCTTTGACGCAGAGGTGGCATACACTTTCAACGAGAGGGTAACCTTTGTGGCGGGCGCGCAGAACCTCTTTGACAATTATCCGACCGAAAATCCTCATGCGGAGATTCTGGGGGCGAGATACCCTAGGGTTTCGCCCTATGGATTTAACGGCGGATTCTATTACTTCAAGGCCATTTGGAAATTCCGCTAAAACTACCCCCTATTGTCCCTCTTCTCATCGACATCCCAATGATCACCAACGGCGATAGAGTAACGCACGGTTCAAAGATGGTACCTTTTGCAGGGTGTGATATGCTCCCATTTACTAGACCAAGCTCAGTGTTAGGATTTGCTGGTTGGAGGGGGGCGGTTATCAGTTTGCATATGGCTTGCTGGGCGTATTCGGCCGGAGGCCGCCGGAGGCCGATAGCCCAGCGAACTGCGTAGTCTTTGAGTATTATAATCGAGGCGGTATGGTGTAAGCTTTTCCCGTGCCTCAGCCAGGGAAAAGAAGATCTCTGGGTTAAGGAGTTCGTCGCGTAGCTTGCCATTGAAGAACTCAATGTAAGCGTTCTCTGGTCGGTCTACCTGAGAACTCGGGCCCGCTATCAACGGTGATGGCCTTGGGTAAACCACCGGTGTTTACCGATGCTCTCTCCAGCACCTCGATGACTTTGCCGGCGTCGATGGACTGATCGGCGTAGAGCACCGGGCAGAGCGGTCATAGCGATCCACTACTGTAAGCACCCGGAAGCACCGCCCATCCGCCAACTTACCCTCCATGAAGTCCATGCTCCTGTGTTGGCGTGAGGCTCGGGCTTGAGCCAGCTGCACCCGTGGCAGGGAAGCCCACTTCTTACGCTTTTGGATGCGCACTTCCAGCCCCCTCGGCCTTGTAGGTGACGTAGACACGCTTGGTGGCCCACCGGCCAGCCTCTCGCTTTAGCAAACACTGTCGGACGCCGATAGCCGTAACGCATGCGCAATGCTGCCAGATCGCCGATACGCACGGTCAGCGCTCGATCGTCCGGTTTTGGCTTGGGCCAACACATAAAGCTTGACCCGTTAAGTTGCAGCAACCTGAACCCGCAACGGTAGCTGATCTCGAAGACCTCCGCGGCCTTACCCACCAGCTGCGCCTTGCGTACAGGCTTCAGAGCTATATTGAGACGATCTCCTGCAGGATATGTTTGTCCAGGCTCAGGTCGACCACCAGCTTACGTAAGCTGTTGTTCTCGTCTTCCGGCTTCTTCAACCGGGGTAGCTCGCTTACGCCTATGCCGCATACTGCTTCTTCCAGCGGTAGTAGGTCTGCTCCGAGACTCCTGGCTCGCGACACACATCGGCGATCCTGCGACCGCTGTCTGCTTGCCGCAAAGCGTAGATGATTTGTTCTTCTTTATAGTCTTTATAGCGTTTACCTTTGCTTTTCATAATGGACCGGGTTCCATTCTATGAACCCCGATCCAACCCAATGGGATCAACCTGCATACCCGGCGTTTGCTTACCTCATAAGCTTCCATTATCCACTTAGCTATCGACTTTTTGCGCAAAGGATTAATTTGCTGATTCCTAAACCTGTATATTTACACTTCCAACGGGGGTAAAGGCCTTGTTCGCACAACTCGGACCTTCGGTATCCCTTCGTCCGCCTTCTGCCTGCTTTATGAAATAGATCATTTGCTCTTTATGATAACGCATGCCTTTTCTACTCATGGGTGGTTTTTATCCTGTCTTTTATCAGGTTTTCCACCCATGAAAGACTAAATCTTTGCTCGTCCAGTTAAATGGGATCAGGTCACAGTCCCTCTATTTTATTAAGCTTACTTAACTGATTCATCCCGAGGGACTATCCACCAGAAACGATCTGCTTTTTCAGTAGTTACCAGGTCGAGATAGTAATTACGGATCACGGATTCAGAGTTGCTTGCCTGAGGTGCAGCGTCTCCTACCGAGCGGAAGGACCCCACCGTCATCGAAATATAGGTATGCCGTAGGACATTAGGTAGAGTTTGCGCTATTTACGGACATTAGCCCACATGTCGCGGAATCCCCTTGTTGGTATGGTGAGGTAGCTGCCAGGAGGATACTTCTCCAACCAGAGGCTACGGGTTGGGCTGGATTTTAACGGATCGCTTATCCTTTACTTTGGAGACATCCGGTTCGATAAGGATAACCCCGGTATCCCTATGGATGTGTTTAGGTTTGAGTTTGCTCATTTTACCGTGTTTCCAGTCAAGTCTGTAAACAAAGTTTCTCTTAATCTACTTCATAGGGAAATCTGGAGGTGCCAATACAGGTACCGTTTCGATTAAACTTGTCTCCACCGGGCGCATAAATTTATTGTTTTGCATCACAAGGGTCTGTTAATCGAGATTATTAAATTCACTCAAAAATTATTGACCGATTCCTGGCTGAACCTTACCAAAAAAGTATGATTCCTGCCCATTCCTGCCAAACATTTTGAGGCAAGGTCAGGAAATTAGAGGAAAATATAAATTATTATTGTGCCGTTATTTAAGTATAACTAATTGTTAATAAGCAATTTATAAGGCATTATTGAGTCCCGTTCATAGTCGGTTACATCGAATCGTTCCATGCACGTTTTCGCGAGGAGTGTCTAAATCGTGAACAGCTGTGGACTTTGACCGAAGCCCGCGTGGTGATCGAAGATTGGCGCTGGCTTTACAATCATGTTCGACCCCACCGCAGCCTCGGCAATATTACTCCACAACGTTTCGCTCAAAACCTCAATACCGAAGGCTCGGGCTCCATTCGGGCTACGCCCTCATTGCGCCCAAGCCTTGACTTCCTCTACCAACTTAACTTCAACATTAACTTCTCCAGACTAACTCTCTCAGTGGACCAGTTTGTGTAACCCGACCAGTAGCAATATGTTAGCAATATCAATTTTACTTACCGAGTGGATAAGGAAAGGATCTGGATAAATTGCGGATAAAGATAGGTTGAATCAATATCTACAAATAAACAGTCGATATTTATATATGGGCAGAATGAATTTTTATGTAACCGTCGCACAGCCGAGAAAAAGGCTGGTGAGTGTGATTAGAACAGAAATTTCACAAGCGGCCTGACGCCCGATGCGAATCCAACCTTATCCCAACTCCAACCCCTTATCCGACACCCAGAACAATCGGCTCCACCCCTAAAAGAGCAACTCCCGACAATCCCAGTCGAGAAACTGCCCCATTCTAGCTTCAAATGTCGAAAATCTTTTCCAAACTAAGGCAGGGAAAAGATTGGCAATAACCGAAAGTCTATAGTCATACAAACAGTCATTCCAATCGTAACCCGATACGCCGCCCTCCAGAAGTCCGTTATAATAATACCGCAACAACCCTTCCTCCAGAGATCGACGTCGATCAGGTTCCTCATCCGAAACAAGGTAACACAAATCATAAGTCCCAAGACCTCGCTTGTATGTCTCCCAATCAGAAAAATACAAAGCATTTCTCGACGAGTCCTTAGGGTAAAAGATATTATACTTATGCAAATCCCCATGCAAGAGCGTCAACCCACTCCCCCTTCCAATTCGCTCTAGATACAACCTTTCCCATTCTTCGACAGATTTAAGAACAAGCCCATGCATTTCTTGAGACAATTCATCCGAGAACTTTGATGCGAATCGAAGAAACTCTTCCTCTCTCCACAATCGGCAATGATCCTTCACGACATCCGCAGTCGATGCTTGTATCATCCGCAAAGGCCCCCCTGAAGCTCGCATAAAGTCTTCTCCCAGCAACTCCGGAGCATCCCACCATCCGGCATGAAACTTCAATACCTCATCAATAATCTGTTTATACAGATCGATCGTAAAAGCCTCCCCCTTAGGGGGCTCAATATCATGCGTGTCAGATGCATCCTCGAAAAGGAAATAGCATTGCCGCGAAGATCTATCAAAATCAAAATCATAACGCCTCACCGTTGGAGGACTCGAAATCCGTGCTGCAATGTCATTATAGAAAATCGATTCATCCAAACCGCCTCCGAACCAATCCTCCCGATATCGCTTCAAAATTATATTGCAATGCAGACCAACTTCAACATCACCAGAATAAGTAATTTTTAAAGGCGTTAAAAAGGCCGCCGTTGATTCAAACTCCTCGCCAATCTGCACATCCTCCACGAAACCGTCCGAAAGATATCCATTCTTTCTAAAACGTTCAGTCAACCAACTTGGGGTAATTTGCTCCGCACGAATCATCAATCGACTCTCTTTGTTAATTAGCTCTCGCCTTACGGCACTCTGTTATTATCTTCAGTTAGGAAAGAGCATCAAAATGCCCAAGTCGAGAACAGATATCCAAATAATACCATTTATCAATAAGACTTGCATCAGTCAACTAGAGCTGAAGCACGGGACTACCTTTTACCGAACAAAGAGACAAACCTTCTTGAGGCGATCGATTGATGCACCCTGGAAAAAGTGGACACGGAATTCTCTCTTAGAGAGGATCCCTACTTTGTCAAAGAAGAGACGTTTCAGCGTCGAGTTCAAGAAGGAAGCAGTGCGACTAATGCTGCTGGAAGGGCGTTCCGTCTCGTCCTCAACGCTTCGCTCCGGAGGCGTTTCTGTCTTGGGCGAGTGATATTCTGTCCCGATGCGGCAGCATCCACAGCTGCTACGAAGCTGGCCCCCTGGGGCTACTCCTGCACCGCAGGCTGGTCGAGCTTGGGATATCCAATCATGGACATGAATATGCCTCGAAAAGTTGGATAACAGTGCGGCTCTTGATATTGATAAATCAAGTAAACAAATAAGAACGTATACATCAGAATTTAAGCAGGACGCAGTGAATATGATGCTTTCTAGCAAGGGCTCAATCGCCCGGAAATAGCCTCGCTTGCCGGACTCGCTCCAATCACCCTCCAGTCCGGGCAATGGAAAGGGCGATACTTTTCTCGACAGCGGCCGATCCAGGGTCCACAGAGCTCTCTATCTCGCCGCCCTCAGCGCGTCTCGATACAACGAGACTCTCAAAATGTCTTCTACAAATGCTAGAAAGCCCGCCAAGCTGGCACTATGTGCCGTGGCAAGAAAGCTGCTCACCGCACTTGGTCGTGACCACGACCAGGAGGGCTTGTACTTATCTCAGCCTCAGTGGGTCAACGTACAGCTACCGGCCCAAACAGGCCAGTAATAAAGCTCAGCGGTTGGTTCCGGCGCATTCCCGATGGGTATTCTGCAAACCCTCACCCTGGTACTGCGCCGTCTTGACCCCGACAACGCGCTTTGGGAGCAAATTCAGAAGAAGCGGGCCAAGGCCCGAGCCGGTGCGACGTTCGACACTCATGATCAAGCGGCTCGAAGCGAGGCTCTCCGCGAGATCAGCGACACTTTCGAAAAGTACCGACAGTCGGACTTCGGCCGAAAGCTCTACCTCATACAGAATGCCATCTACGGCGTGGATATCCAACCCATCGCCTGCCAAATTGCCAAGTTGCGCTTTTTCATCTCACTCGTCATTGAGCAGGACCCTGACCTCGGCGCGCCCAATCTTGGCATCAAACCGTTACCCAATCTGGAGACACGGCTCGTCGCCGCCGACAGCTTGCTCAGCTTCAAGGCCGAAACCGGCGACTTACTTCACCATAATGCCGTGGCGTCGAAGCAACGGGAGGTCGCGGCGGTACGTGATCGCTACTTCCTGGCGGACAGCCGGCCGAAGAAGCTTGAATGTATGCAGGCGGAGAAACGTCTGCGCGACGAGTTGCAGGACATATTGGAGACCGAGCGCCGAATCTGGGTTACAGTCCAGGATCGGGACATAGAAAGCATGGCGGCGAGATTTCCCAACGCGGATACCCGTGAGACCTTTCGAGCGAAGGAGCTTGGCAAGCTCGCTCTACGACAACGCGAGTACGATGAGACTTTGGCCGCGGCCCGTTTGATTGCCGAATGGGATCCCTACGACCAGAACGCTCACGCCGGCTGGTTCGACCCCGAATACATGTTCGACGTTTCGGCTGGTTTCGATGTCGTGATCGGCAACCCGCCTTATATCCAGTTGCAGAAGGACGGAGGTCGCGCGAGAAAGAAATACCAAAACGCCGGCTACGAGACGTTCGCAAGTACTGGGGACATCTACCAACTCTTCTACGAACGAGGCTGCGGGCTGCTCAAACCACGCGCTGGCGTATTGGCCTACATCACTTCTAACAGTTGGCTGAAGGCAGAATACGGCAAACCCCTTCGCCAGTGGTTCGCCGAACGGCACATGCCGCTGCAACTGATCGAAATGGGCAAGAACGTCTTCGAGAACGCAATAGTGGATACAGCGGTGCTGATTGTCAGAAACGGCACGGGCCACCCTGTGACGTGCCCGGCGGTGGACGTCGATCAGGCATCGGAAAACCGATTCCCGCCGCCCAAAGGAGACTGGGGGACGCTACAACCGGAGGGTGATCGACCATGGATGGCGCTTTCGTCGGTCGAGCGCTCTGTAATGGAGAAGATGGAAACCGTCGGCACACCTCTAAGGGAGTGGGATATTTCCATTTACCGTGGAATTCTCACCGGCTACAACGACGCTTTCATCATCGACACCGCAGTAAGAGACCGCCTTATCGCAGAGGATCCATCGTCAGAAGAAATACTCAAGCCGATTCTCAGGGGTCGTGATATAGCGCGTTACCGTGCAAACTGGGCTGACCTTTGGCTGATATCAACGTTTCCCTCGCTCGGTCTAGACATTGACGCTTATCCGGCGATCAAGCGACATCTCTTGTCTTTTGGGAAAGGACGTCTGTCTCAGGAAGGACGTCAATTGCCAGGAGGAGGTCGATCAAGGAAGAAGACATCCAATGCATGGTACGAACTTCAGGATACTTGCTCTTACCATGAGGAATTTGGAAAAGCGAAGCTGTTTTGGATGCACATGACACCGTATGGGAGGTTCGTATTGGCCGAGCCAAATGTCGTATGCAACCAGAAATGCTTCATGGTAACGGGAATGAACCTCGAATACCTTTGTGCCGTCCTTAACAGTAAGCTGGTGACTTGGCTTGTGAGACGCACTGCTGTAACGACAGGAATGGGGCTTCCTCAGTGGGACAAGTTCACCGTTGAACGCGTCCCGGTTGTGCAACCGGACCACCTTGTCATGGACGAGATCGGGGACATCGTGGAGTCTATTCTTGCCGCCCTAGAGCGCGGCGACGTCCAAGAGGTGGCCAGACTCCAGCGGATGATCGACAGCCACGTTTTTGGGCTTTACGAGCTGACGGAAGTCGAACGAGAGGCGGTTTCAAGAGCTATCAGTGATTCGTTGCCAATTCAATGACTTCCACCTCCTCTGCGGAGATCCCGTAGGTCTCGTAGATTACCTCATTGATCCGCTTCTCGATCTGCGCAAGTTGCTTCTCGTCGGACGACGTAACTGATCGAGCCTCGTCGACTAGCCTACACAGTGTATCGGCGGCAGACGGACGTAGTATAGCCACGGGTATCGACTCGACGTACACCTTCTTCCACCGAGGCACGCCCATACCTGAGGTAGGCGCTGTTTTCAGAATGTACCAGTGTGCGAGTCGCGAATTGAGGAACGCACAGAGGTAGTTCATTCGCTCGCCAGTGATCATGAACGTTGTTGCCTCGATGAACATTCCGCTTTCGTCGTACGCAAATCTGCCCCGGTCGACCAGTTCTATCCAGATCACCTTCTCCGACGCAAATGTGCCATGGTAAGAGCAAGTATCCTGAAGTTCGTACCATGCATTGGATGTCTTCTTCCTTGATCGACCTCCTCCTGGCAATTGACGTCCTTCCTGAGACAGACGTCCTTTCCCAAAAGACAAGAGATGTCGCTTGATCGCCGGATAAGCGTCAATGTCTAGACCGAGCGAGGGAAACGTTGATATCAGCCAAAGGTCAGCCCAGTTTGCACGGTAACGCGCTATATCACGACCCCTGAGAATCGGCTTGAGTATTTCTTCTGACGATGGATCCTCTGCGATAAGGCGGTCTCTTACTGCGGTGTCGATGATGAAAGCGTCGTTGTAGCCGGTGAGAATTCCACGGTAAATGGAAATATCCCACTCCCTTAGAGGTGTGCCGACGGTTTCCATCTTCTCCATTACAGAGCGCTCGACCGACGAAAGCGCCATCCATGGTCGATCACCCTCCGGTTGTAGCGTCCCCCAGTCTCCTTTGGGCGGCGGGAATCGGTTTTCCGATGCCTGATCGACGTCCACCGCCGGGCACGTCACAGGGTGGCCCGTGCCGTTTCTGACAATCAGCACCGCTGTATCCACTATTGCGTTCTCGAAGACGTTCTTGCCCATTTCGATCAGTTGCAGCGGCATGTGCCGTTCGGCGAACCACTGGCGAAGGGGTTTGCCGTATTCTGCCTTCAGCCAACTGTTAGAAGTGATGTAGGCCAATACGCCAGCGCGTGGTTTGAGCAGCCCGCAGCCTCGTTCGTAGAAGAGTTGGTAGATGTCCCCAGTACTTGCGAACGTCTCGTAGCCGGCGTTTTGGTATTTCTTTCTCGCGCGACCTCCGTCCTTCTGCAACTGGATATAAGGCGGGTTGCCGATCACGACATCGAAACCAGCCGAAACGTCGAACATGTATTCGGGGTCGAACCAGCCGGCGTGAGCGTTCTGGTCGTAGGGATCCCATTCGGCAATCAAACGGGCCGCGGCCAAAGTCTCATCGTACTCGCGTTGTCGTAGAGCGAGCTTGCCAAGCTCCTTCGCTCGAAAGGTCTCACGGGTATCCGCGTTGGGAAATCTCGCCGCCATGCTTTCTATGTCCCGATCCTGGACTGTAACCCAGATTCGGCGCTCGGTCTCCAATATGTCCTGCAACTCGTCGCGCAGACGTTTCTCCGCCTGCATACATTCAAGCTTCTTCGGCCGGCTGTCCGCCAGGAAGTAGCGATCACGTACCGCCGCGACCTCCCGTTGCTTCGACGCCACGGCATTATGGTGAAGTAAGTCGCCGGTTTCGGCCTTGAAGCTGAGCAAGCTGTCGGCGGCGACGAGCCGTGTCTCCAGATTGGGTAACGGTTTGATGCCAAGATTGGGCGCGCCGAGGTCAGGGTCCTGCTCAATGACGAGTGAGATGAAAAAGCGCAACTTGGCAATTTGGCAGGCGATGGGTTGGATATCCACGCCGTAGATGGCATTCTGTATGAGGTAGAGCTTTCGGCCGAAGTCCGACTGTCGGTACTTTTCGAAAGTGTCGCTGATCTCGCGGAGAGCCTCGCTTCGAGCCGCTTGATCATGAGTGTCGAACGTCGCACCGGCTCGGGCCTTGGCCCGCTTCTTCTGAATTTGCTCCCAAAGCGCGTTGTCGGGGTCAAGACGGCGCAGTACCAGGGTGAGGGTTTGCAGAATACCCATCGGGAATGCGCCGGAACCAACCGCCGGATCAAGCACTCTTAGGCCAGCGATGGCACCTACCAGTGATTCTTTTTCTTCCGGTTCGAAGAAGTCGCCGGCATCGGCCTTCGCGTCTTCCCAGTTGAGCAGGTAACGCAGCCGTTCCCGCCAGAATTCATCGCCGCGGATGGTGGGTTGGGCATTCCCGGCCAAAGCGTCAACCAAGGCTTCGCCGACCATATAGTCCACCACCGGCCGCGGCGTGTAATAGGAGCCGGTAGCATTGCGGGCGGTTGCGCGTGTCTCTGGATTGTAGGCAGCGAGTAGGTTCTCGAAGACACGGCCTAGAAGCTCGGGGTCAAGCGCAACCTCGCGGTCGAGGGGCGTGCTCTCCTCGACAGTGAACTTGAAATGGCGAAAGAGGGTAAACAGTCCCTCCTGATCGAGAAGCAGACGCGCAGGCACGCACAACTCCTCGTCCTTGATCAGATCCTCAGTGAAGGCGTCAACCAGCCCGCCGTCCGCTACGGTGAAATCGTCCAGGCAGTCGAACAGTCCGCCATTGACGAACGGAACCTTCTCCAGGTTTCTGGCGAAAGCGTCCGGGTCGGTGAGCAAGTCGTGGTATCGGTACTTGGTGAAGTCCCGGTGGGAACTGGACGTTTGATTGCTGAAGCCACGCTTGTCGATTTCCGTGTTCAGGGTGGCGAAGAACAGGTTTTGCAGCACTGCGCGGTAATAGTCTGTCCGGTTAGACGTGTGGCGCTTGAGCGTAGCGCGCGAGAATTCTTCATCGAACAAGGTATCGGGGACCAACCCCTTTTCCTTCATGAACCAGATGAAGAGCAGCCTTGTGATGAGCCGGATGACGTGGCGTTCGGTACCTTCTTCGCCTGCGCCGTCGTCCGGGAAGCGGCACTCGGCGACAGCCCGCTCAAACCAAGCGAACAGTTTGCGGTAGAAACGCTTGTTCAGTGTTTCGATATCGAGCACCCGCTCCCACTCCTCGTGCAGCTCATCGAAACTACGGACCCCCGACTCGCGCATGCGGGAGAACGCGAGGTCGGAAAGAATCTCGATATGCGCCCGATGCGGCTCGGCCAAGCGGATATCCTTCACCAAAGTCACCCTGTCCAACACGTCACGGCTATCGTCGCGTGTGTGCACGCGCCGGTGTGTGGTGGCCAGTGTCAACGTCGAACCGTGACGGAACAGGAGAATAACCGGCATCGCGAAGAGGCGGTTCACGGCACGAGTCGTCTCCGCCAAGTGCGTGCGCGAATAGGCATCCCGCGCCATGTCCACCGCAAGGAAGAGGAAGGACTCTATCCGGCCCTGGTCGAACCCATGAGTCTCGAACAGGTCGGACTGCCGGACGATCTCTCCGGCTGTGAACTGGAATACGATTTCGACGGCGGTCCATGATTCGAATAGCTTGCGCTGCTTTTTGGTCAGCTTGTTGCTGTGCGCGAAGCGCTCGAGGAATTCCTGGACGCTGCCGACCTCTGCAGTCCGCTGGCTGCTGTAACCGAGCTCGTCGAGCAACGCCGTAGCCCCCACCCTCAATGGCGCATCGTCGGCGAGATTGCCCAGTGCTTCGAGTGTTCCACAGGCTACGACTAAGCCGTTAGTCATTGCGTTTGCGTTCCAGGTTCCTCGTGATGACTAGCCATGTAATAAGGTCGAATTTGCCGAGCGGTTCTGGTTCCGGTAATTTCTCTGTGATTACGGCGCCGCGGTTGCGACTGAGCCCGGTCAACTCCGCATCCCGGAAAGAACGGGCGATGCTGCGCAGTGCCGCAGCGAGCATGGCATCATGCTTCTCCATGCGTTGGCCCTGTTCGGTTTCCCGGTCGAAGGCGTCCTCCAGCGCGGTAATCGCTTCGGGACGGCCCGCCGCAAGCGCCCGGAACAGGGCAAGGCATTGTCGGGATTGCCGGAAGGTGTAGCGCACGGTGCCATCCTCGCGTACATAGACTAGGAAGTATGGCCAGAGGCGGTTCGGGGTGCGTGCGGCGGGGTCGCCGAAGCGTCTCAGGCAGAAAATCGCACCGGGCCGCACCAGATCGGTCGCGCTGCCCTTGGTCTCCGGTTGGCCCTCATCCACAACGGCATGGATGCCCAACGGCGCAGTTTCCAGAGCTTCTCGATTCTGCTGGATATAGTGAAGCAGGTCGGCGACGAAATCATCGAGCGTAAGATCGTTTAAGCCAACGCCGTCATCGGTTTCCTCAATATCGAGAATCTCGTCGCGCATACGCGTCAACTGCCGGTCGCGGAAGGTAAGTTCCAACTGGACTGCCTCGGTGTGTTCGTCCTTGGTGCGGTCGTCGCGGTTGAGCGGGTCGTCGAGGCCGGTGGCAGCTGCATCGGCAAGCGCCATCCGCGCTTCGACGCGATTCTTCAGATCCAGATAGCAGTCGAGGTTCTCAGTCGGCCAGAAATTGGTCATGGCGACCTGTCGATTGCGGCTGCCAAGTCGGTCGATCCGGCCGAAACGTTGCATAAGCCGAACCGGATTCCAATGGATGTCATAGTTCACGACGAGGTCGCAGTCCTGAAGGTTCTGTCCCTCTGACAGGCAGTCGGTCGCGATCACGATGTCGATTTCACAGTCTTGACTGCCGGCCTGTTGCGCCCTAGGGGCAAACCGCTCCAGAATGTCGATAAACCGGGATGTTCCCGTGGTGCTCCGGTTGCCGTCCCCGCCGGTCACCAGCGCAATGTGAACGCCGAGCTCGTTGCGAGCCCATTCTTCGAGATGACTGTACAGATAGCGGGCTGTATCGGCGAAGGTGGTGAAAACGAGTGCCTTGCGGTTGGCGTAGCCATCCTTGTCCAGAGGCGCTTCTTCGACCTTGCGCTGCAACTCCCGCTTTAACACCGCAAGCTTCTCGTCGCGATCGACAGTGACCAGTTTTGCCTGGCGGTACAGCTCATCGAATATCTGACGGTCCTCGCGCAGATTCCGCTGCCATTGGTCGACGTCGAGTTCGTTCAGTCGGTAGCGCCGCCCTTTTCCGATCGCGAACTCGTCGTCCTCCTCGTCCTCGTCAGGTCGGGCGTCGATTTCCTCCGTCTTACCACGCTTTCGCCATTCTTCAATCAGGTTGTCGAGGTTATCCATCTTGTCGAGTATGCGGCCCATTGTCAGCGCAAAAGCGTGTACCGAGCTTTCCAGACGCTTCAGCAGATTCACGCGCATCATGCCGATCAGGAAACGCTCACGGTCGCGCTGGTCGAAACGCAGTGTCGCCTTTTCCTCGTCGAGGCCCGATGTGTCCCTTAGGTATTGCGAGGGCATGTAGACAGCAAGCTGAAAGTCCCCGATGCGCCGGTGAAGATCGTCGTATGAAAGTTCGCCCTGTGTGTCCGACGGGGGGTGCAGGTTTTGCGGCCTCGCCCTGCGCGGGAAGCCGCCGATTGTTGCCGTCACCTCGGGATAGTAGCGCCGCACATGTTCGCGCGATCGGGCGAAGGAAACAGCATCGAGCAGAGCCAGGAAGTCCGCGCCCAGTCTTTCGAGAAGGGCGGCCTTGTCTGGGTCTCGGCTGGTAAGGCGCGCTCTTTCCCACTGCTGGAACTCGCGCTGGGCGACGCCGAACATCGACTGAATATTGCCGATCCCGAGCACCTCTCGGAACGCATCTTGGCGCTTCTCAGTCATCAGGTAGACTTGGTTCCTGAGGTCGCGCAGGCTCGTGTTGACCGGTGTCGCAGACAGCATCAGTACTTTGGTTTGCACGCCGCCCTTGAGGGCCTCTTCAAGCAGGCGGTTATAGCGGCTGCGTCTTATGAGATTGCCCGCGTCGTCTCGCCGATCTCGGCCCTCATTGCGGAAATTGTGGGATTCGTCGATGACGATCAAATCGAACGCACCCCAATTGAATTGGGCGAGATCGACCGCGCCCGCCCGCCCCTCGTAGCGGCTGAGATCGGTGTGCGCCCGCACAGCGTAGTTCAGGCGGTCTTTCTCGAAGGGGTTGTTACGCGACGACGCCCAGGCTGTGTAGCGGGCCCAATTGTCCTCCAGCCGCTTTGGACACAGCACCAGTACCCGTTCGTTGCGCAACTCGAAGAACTTGATGACGGCCAGCGCCGTCCATGTCTTTCCGAGTCCCACGCTGTCGGCAATGATACAGCCGTTGTGACGCAATAGTCGGTTGATCGCACTCGTGGCGCCATCCCGCTGGAACGCATAGAGGGCCTTCCATATCTCGGTGTCATGAAGATGGATATCGTAGAACAGGCCATCACGCTCGACATGCCGTTCCAGCCACGCTTCGAAGACATGGAAGAGCGTTTTGTAGTACACGAACTCAGGCGCATAGGGTCGGCCCAGACGATCCAAGGCCGCGAGGACATCGGCTTTCGCATCTCGGGTCAGACTCTCGTCGTTCCAGAGGTCGTCGAACCATCCGAGCAGCGCCGCTCGATCCTCGTCGTTGCGAAGCTCCAGGTTGAGTTCGACATTGGGCGCGGTGCCAAAGCCGAGCCCGCGGAGCGTGAAGTTGGAACTACCGGTGAGAGCTGTGGACTCGGTCTCTTGCGTGACGTGATATAGCTTGCCGTGTAGGAAGTTGGTACGGCTGATCGTTCGGATCTTGACCTGTTGACGGATCCAGGCGGCGCAGGCTTGGGCAAGAGGCTTCTGAGCCAAGGCCTGTTGCAGCTTCATGCCGCCGTCTTCGTTGAGACGAAAAGACTTGCTTCCATCTCCGCCAGGGTCCGGAGTGCCGGTCACTGTCGGCTCGCCATAGAGAAAGCGAATCCGCCCAGCTTTCTCCACAACGTCGCGCAGGGCTTCATAGGCGTAGATCGTAAAATAGGCCGAGACGATCGACAGGTGCGACCCGGGCTTGATGCTGTCGAGCAGGAAATCCCCAACTCGGCGTTTCCGGTTGTCGACGATAGCGTCCACCCCGGCGGAAGCCAGACCTGGCGTCCTTGGCTGGGCGGGCTGCCTTGACAGCCCGTAATCGTCGGTCGTGTGGGTCATATAGATTCCTCATTACCAGCTCCATGCCGTGTCCCTTTGGTATTACTGCGCATCAATCGCCATAGCTCGGAAGGCTCCCCGCACTTGCCGGCAAGTGCAGGGTCTTTCCATCTGCGATCTAAGTCGTCGCAGTTCGGCAACAGGACAACAAAGGACTCCCCAATCATCGTTTCTAACTGAGAGCCGACCTCACGCGCCACACCGGCATCCAGACCGCCCATGCGAACTTCACGGGCAAACAGCGAGGCATGGTGGCCCGGAACCCGGCCAGTTCCAGAAGCTCGCTGAGGTGGGCTTTGGCCTGAGCAAGATTGACCGTGATTATGATAACAAATAATGTAATGCAAGCGATTTAAAATTTGTTAATTTCCGGGTCAATTTCAGTCAAGTTTAATGTTTGCCATATGTAACGGAATAGTTGCCTAAATTAATTATATACTCTCTCATCTATGTGCAAAGCGATATCAAGCGTAAGCTGGCGTAACTATATGTAACTGATACGATTTTGGGGAGTCACATCATGGCCACCGAATGCGATAGTGATCACAGGCTTAGTCCCAAGTAATATGAAAAAAGACATGGCTAGACAACTTGAACTAGAGCATTGTGGTTGGGAATTTTGGCGCGATCTAGCCGGTGCATTTTATAGCGATATTGATTCAGCATTAGTACCACTTTGTAAGTTATTGAATAAACGAGAGGTATACTCTGAGGGGGACACTCCGCAACAAAACAATGAAAAAGCTCAAAAGCGGAGGTAGCAGAGAGTCTATTACGATGTCCCGATGTATATTTTCACATGATCAGTATTGACAATGCTGAACTAGCAAGCAGAAAATCAAATTCTAAAACCTCAGCGACACAGATGTTAAAACGCAATTCTTACAATCTTATCTGAAAGGCCGAACCCGAACAACAGTATACTTTAAAATCACTAGCCTCTCAATCGCTAAAGTTCCTAGGCATTATCACTAGGGGGACCCTACACAAAGAGTTAGAAAGTAGAATTAAACGATCATTGAGTGTACTAAAAAAAGACAAAATCATGTAGAAGAGTGTGGGGCAAAAATATTTGAGTGAGACTAACTAAGGTATTTGGATGAACTCACAGAGTGTTGATTTGTTAGGGTAATAGAGCATTTTAAAAGGACCGGAGGTAAAAACTGAAAGCTGGGCCAATCGAAATTGGAACTTTATTGCAAAATCGCAACCGCTATTGTGTTCCAATTTACCAAAGGCACTATGTTTGGAATAAAGACAAGCAATGGGAACCATTTTGGCAGGATATTCGTACAAAGGCGATTGAACGACTTGGTAGTAGGGAACAACGGTTTTCCCATTTCATGGGAGCAGTTGTCCTAGAAAACCGCGGCAAACCAAGTGTCAAACAGGTGCAATCGTTCCAAGTCGTCGATGGCCAACAACGGTTAACTACTTTTCAGCTTTTCTTAACAGCTGCGCGACACTACGCTATTGCGATTGATCATTCGAGTGCATCGAACAATATTCAACGTTATGTGATGAACAGCGACCCGCAGCTTATGGAAGAGCCAGATATAGAAGTATACAAAGTCTGGCCCACCGAAGCTGATAGAGAAATGTTTAAAAACATTGTTTCATCGGATAACAGACACGAATTACGCGAGAAATATCATAAGTGTTGGTACAAAACACGTGATCAAATATGTACATACAGTTACATACCAAAATTGTTGGGTGCTTATGGTTATTTTTACGACCACATACAACATTCAGTTGAGACGGATGACCTGTTTGATGACCTTGAGGAAGCGCCAGAATCTGGGATTGAAAGCTCCTCTGATGCGGAGAATGGCATTCCAAGGGGACTAAAACTGGATGCAATTTGGCAATCGCTTCTTGAGGAGTTCAAGATTGTGGAAATAGTCCTTGATGATGGCGATGACGCTCAAGTCATCTTTGAAACCCTGAATGAAAGGGGCGAGCCACTGCTGGCTGCAGACCTTGTTCGAAACAACATTTTTCAGCGTGCTGATGCGGCTCGAGAAAATGCTGAAGCGCTATTTGCCACCCATTGGAAGCCATTTGAAGAAGATTTTTGGACTGTCGAAGAAAAACAAGGTAGATACAAAAAGCAGCGCATTGAGTTTTTCCTAGCGAACTTCATTTCAGCGAAAATTGCCGGAGAAGTAACACTGTCAAAGCTGTTTTCGGAATATAAAGCATTTCTTCGACCCAAGCACGGAGAATCGAGTTTCAGATATCCGAGCGTAGAAGCTGAAATCAAAGACCTAGCGCGTTATGGGGCAATCTACCGCGACCTGATTGAGCGAAAATCAGATACGGCATTGGTGGAGTTTTCTCGTCGATTGAGTAGGTGGGACGTGACGACTGTTTATCCGCTGGTCTTGCGCCTTTGGGAAACCGACGAACTTAGTATAGTTGACAAGACAGGTGCCTTCGAAACCCTGTTGTCGTTCATCGTGCGACGGGCTGTTTGCGGTCTTACGACAAAAAACTACAATAAATTTTTTCTGGCCATCGTTGAACACCTCAACAAAAGTTATTGGTCGCTCAATAGATTGAATGAATTTTTATTGAAACAAACTGCAGAGAGTTCACGATTTCCGAAAGACGAAGAATTTACTAAGGAACTAACCCGCAGTAAAATGTACGAGCGGCTCAGATCGGCGCGTACCAACGCGTTTCTAGTTGAAGTGGAGTCATATCAGCGCGGCAAATTACAGGAAACCAATATCCTACCCGATAGGCTTAGCGTTGAACATGTTATGCCTGACTCATGGAAAGAGCATTGGTCGTTGTCAAATGGAATGGAGCCAACGGAAACAGATTTCCGCCTTGCAAGCGTTGAAATCGAGGAAGATGAATCTGCTGTTGGTCAGATTGTACGCAGAAACCGGTTGAAGCAAAGTGTTGGAAATTTGACGTTAGTTACTCCCTCTTTCAACAGTAGATTGAGCAACAAAGGATTCGAGATTAAGAGAAATGCATTCGCCGATCAGTCAGTTCTTATGCTGAATAAGGATATCGCAATTGAAAATGATTGGGACGAGCAAAGAATTGAGATACGGAGCAAACACATTTCTGAGTTTGCTAAAAAAATATGGCCTGTTCCAATTGTTACCGTAGCAGACAGTTAAGTGCTCGTTCGATGTAGGGACGAAACTGACGTTCACACTAGAAACAACAGAAAAATGGATCTCTGCTTATTAACATTGAACCATCAATTTGGTTGCATGGATCGTAAAGTTAGGGTTGTTACATTTTCTTAAATCTTGAGTTCCTCCATATCTTTGCATTCAGTCGAAACTCATCTGACTACCCTGACTGTCGTAGCATGCGAGCACTTCGCGAAAGTTGTTGATGCCTACTACCAGGTTTTTTTGATGATCTCTCCGGCAAATTCGTCGGGTTCGGGCAAGTTGTCTAGATCGGTCAGGCTGTTGTCCTTGAAATAGAAAATGTCGAGGATGGTTTTGTCGTGCGCTCTGATCACCTCGTAGCTGTAACAGCGCCAACAGCCTTCCGGTGCCTTTTTCTCGTCTCAGGGTGGTTTGCGTTTGTGCCAGTTCCCGGGGATGTAGCAACTGATGAGATCTGACAGATTCACAAAGCGCATAGGCTTTTGTCAAAGCTGGAAACAAAGGCACCCTTCACATGATCTCGGACAAGTCTAGCGAGATCACTGCCATTCCCGAATTGTTAGGATGTTTAGCCTCGAAGGCGCCATCGTGAACAACGATGCCATAGGCGACCAAGGGCGTTTACGAGCTGATGTAAAACTCTTCTTCACCAAGGATATAGAGCTAACACTCCACGGTAGGTTCTAAAACGAACGCTCCGAGCGCCTACCGGTTTATTGCTGCATCAATATCAACTAATTGACCCCCTACACGAATGACTGGGATTGAAGTCCTTCACCATGGTCAAGTACAAGCATGAGTGTGGTGCCAAATAGGTCCTGGAAAGACGGTTCAGCATCTCTTACCTGCAATACGATGTGTATGACCATAGCCAGACAATCCGAAACAACTAAGGAGTGGAAAGCCCTCTTCATTGGATTCTCGACATGAGGGTTAAGGCCCCGGCATGGCTCGTCATCAAGGTGTCGAAGAAATGCTTCAGCTGCATCGCCTCGAACGCCAGATTATTGATTGGGGATCGAACTGGGCAAGGGGCCCATTAACGCCCGACAAAGTAGCTTATTAGATAAAGCCCCGCCGCCAATCTTGGTCGCAAGTAACTTTCCGACGTAGTCTGTTTGGCTGGTTGGTGCACCGCTTCTAAGCAGAGGTACCCATCCGGTAATTGATATCGTAATTGATGATGAAATCGAGTTCTGCCTCAGTGAAGCCGTAATGCACGGCGAGCACAAGGTCTATATTGTCAATGATGGGCTTCGAGTATTTCGGATAATATTCGTCGTAGATAACCTCACGGTTGTTTTGTAACGCGTTTATTTGCGTTTCTTGTGTTGCTTGAAATCGACCATAAGCTGGCACTTCAGGTTTTCCAGTTCAGACTTCATGGCTACCAACATCCGGTCAAGCCCAAGCGGGAAGCTATTAACTTCGCGCATGTTCAGGTAACGGCAATCGGAGAGAATTAGAAACCACCAGTAAAAAATCGAGCTATTTAGTACCGCTACAACCACGGACGCGTCTGCTTTGTTCGGTAACAAGAGTTTCTTGATCTGGGTTGAAATTTGTTCACCATTCCGCTCGTTCCAGAAATATGGCGCGAAATCCATCGCAAGGACCCAATACCAAGGCGCATTATGGAAAAAAACTGGCTTACATGTCCTATTGATGGTCAAATATTTCCCCAGCGGGTTGAAGTGCGTAATGCGCTTTATCACTGTTTTGACCGTAACATTGCCGATTTTGGGAGCTGCACCATCCATTAAATAGTTGGCAATTTCACTAAAGCTCAGTGAATCAAATAACTCTACTCTTACCTATGAGTACCAACGGTTATACGTTGTGGAATAGACGCAACAGTCTCTGCTCAACCCTGTTTGAGAGGTAAAGATTGTTACTTGTATATTCTCCAAGCCGTCGAAGAGTTTTGCGGGGCGATCATCGAAATTGGAAAACCAGATATGGTCACTCTCAACTAGGCATTTTCTCTGAAGAGGTTTCATTCTATCGGTACAAACAATAGGGAGTTGGACAACCATTCCCGTATATCCGTTAACATGCAGGATGTCGTAGCATCGTTCAACTACATACCCATAGAGATTGCCGCAACTCTCGGTTTCGTAGTCAATGATTGTGTAGTTTTTTTGATTTTGCTATACTCCACATATGGCGGGTTTCCTATGATCACATCGAAGCCGCCACCACTTATGATCCGATAGAACTCAACGAACCAATGAAACGGCTGGTGTGACTTTAGTCACTCAGCGTAAGCATTCTTCTTGGACGGGTCGATTTTGTACTCGCCCACGAGATAGTGGTTTAATTCGTCGTCTAGTTTATAAAGACGTCGTCGAAGCTCCTTTTTGTCTTCGGTCGGTACAGAACCGCCCTCTTCGACCTGTCGTATTCGGAAGGCGTCAAATAACTGTTGCAGATCGGTTGCTTTGATGGAGATCTGGTCGGGTTACACGAACTGGTCCACTGAGAGAGTTAGTCTGGAGAGGTTAATGTTGAAGTTAAGTTGGTAGAGGAAGTCAAGACTTGGGCGCAATGAGGGCGTAGCCCGAATGGAGCCCGAGCCTTCGGTATTGAGGTTTTGAGCGAAACGTTGTGGAGTAATATTGCCGAGGCTGCGGTGGGGTCGAACATGATTGTAAAGCCAGCGCCAATCTTCGATCACCACGCGGGCTTCGGTCAAAGTCCACAGTTGTTCACGATTTAGACACTCCTCGCGAAAACGTGCATGCAACGATTCGATGTATCCGTTCTGCCAAGGGCTTCCTGGTTCGATATAGAGGGTATTGATTTTCATCGCCGTTAGCCAGACTCTCAATTCACTTCCAATAAACTCCGATCCATTGTCGCTGCGAATATATTTTGGCGGCCCATGACGGTCGAGCAGTTTTTGCATGACCCCGCGCACCTTCTGCGCATTGATATGGCGATCGACATGGATCACCCGGCACTCGCGGGTGTACTCGTCAAGGACGGTGAGCATTTTGAGATTCCCACCGCGGACCGTCTTATCATGGATAAAGTCCCAGGTCCAAACATGGTCGGGATGTTCGGCCTTCGTCGGCAGCCCGGTGGAGACACCCCTGCGCCGGCGTCTTGGCTTGCGTGGGGGGATCGCCAGACCCAGTTCACGTCGCAGACCTTGCACGAGCCGTTTACCCACCTGCCAGCCTTCGTCCTTCAACAGCTTCGTGATCTTCGGATAGCCCCACCTCGCGTATTGCCGTGATAACCGCCTTACTGCCGCCTTCTGTTTCGTTAGCCAGGCATCAGGATACTTCGCCCGATACGCATAGGTGGAGCGGTGCAGGTGAAAGTATCGGCACGCTCCACGTATCGAACACTGGCCCCGGGCCACAAGTCTCTCTGCCACTTGCCGCTTGTGCCCAGGGCTTACAGTTTTTTTTCGAGCGTCTCCTGCAGAATCTCTATCCCCAGCAGCTTGTCCGCCAGCATCCGCTTTAATCGCGCGTTCTCCTTCTCGAGTTCCTTCATCCGCTTGGCCTGGTTGACATCAATCATCCCAAGCTCACGTTTCCAGCGGTGGAAGGTCTGTTCGCTTATGTTGTTCTCGCGGCATACTTCCAGGATCGTTTTTCCTTTGTCTGCCTGCCGCAGCATCCGTATCTTCTCTTCGGTTGTATATCTTTTGCCTTTCATTGTCTGAGTCCTTTCTAGGTGTCCCAGACTAACTTTTCAAGTGGACCAGTTTTCGTGGTCACGACCAATATTAACCGCTTCCACCTCCGGATTGGCTATCACCTCTTTCCAATCGGTCACCCAATTCTCAAAACCTAAATATTCCTTCGCTTCTTTTGCCCGCGTTTCAATATTATCAGAGCAGACTATCAGGCGGGGGGTAATACCGCTTTCACGAAAACGATCGGGAACTTGCTTGTAACTCCGGCTATGCACCTGCCCCATCCAGCCCATACCAATAACACCAATACCAATAGTCTTTGCCATAGTTATTAAGGTGAATATTTTATATCCAAGTTCTAATATTATTAGACATTCATAAATTTAATATATAAGACAACTCAATTATGAGCGGGGAAGTAAAACAAATTTCATACGACGATGTTCCATTTCTTATTAATTCATATCCGTTAACACATCCGAATAGACTGGCAGTGATTGGAATGTTGTTTGGGATGAGTACAACACAAGTTGATCGTTGTCGGGTGCTGGAATTAGGCTGTGCTCAGGGAGGAAATCTGATCCCGATGGCTTTCAACTTTCCTCATAGTGAATTTGTCGGAATTGATTATTCTTCAAAGCAAATTGAATCAGGACAAAAAATTATTGATTCGGTAAAAATTAAGGGTCATGCCTAGAACAGAGGGTATCTTAAGCACATATTAAGGATGTTACGATGGAGGTTTTGATGACGATGGTTAAAGCGATATTCAGTTTCTTTGAGGTGCAGTTGGAAGGTCCTACGAGAAAGACCTTTGAACTTAGCCAATCGAAGTTTAGCAAAAGCCCAAAAAGATTCAATCCCGTTAATGTGGGAGTGTCCCTGGGCAAACTCGTTGTCGTTGTGATTGACACGGTAATGCTTCTTATAGCCCAGATCCACGAGGCCGTTGTAAGCACGCCACCCGTCAGAATAAAGCACACTGTCAAAAGTAACTCTCCCTTGGATCACCGCATGCAGAGCGGCTCTGGAGACGTTGCGTACAACCTGGGTATAGACTTTCCCATTACGCTTGAGCAACCCGAAGACGGGCACTTTCTTGAATGCACCCCGACCTCTTTGCCCTGGAATTCTTTTGCCTCCAAAGTAGGACTCATCCATTTCCACCGACCCCCTAAAAGGCGAGGCCTGCGCACATTGCTGCAACAAACGCTCCCGCAACAAGCGCAAATAACGGTTGACCGTGTTACGATTCAATCCTGTCAATTGGGCTATCTTCAACGCTTCCATATCCAAGCTAAAACACTTTACTAACTGCCGAAATTTGGCCTCAGAAATTTTTGAACGATGTACATACTTATTTCTCATTTGTCTAGAATAGCTTACACATCTGATATGTGTCTATTCTAGGCATGACCCAAAATTAAAAATATCACTTTGAAGCAAGGGGACGTTCTTGAATTTGGTGAGAATGAAGAGAAGTTTGATTACATTATAGCTAAAGGAATATTTTCATGGGTATCTAGAGACGTCCAAGACAAGATTTTAAAAATCTGTAGAGATCACCTGAATCCTCAAGGCATCGCTTATATTAATTATAATACCTATCCGGGGTGGAGGGTATTAGGTATGTTCAGGGACATGATGAAGTATCACACCTCTAAAATGAGCGATCCGGAAACGATCGCTAATCAGTCCCGTGCGCTCATGGCCTTATTAAGTATGGGAGCTGAATCGGACAAAAGACCCTATGGGGAGTTTTTAAAATCAGAATTCGAGAAAATAAAAAAATATCCTAATGATCATATTATTCGAATATACCATGAAGGCATTAATGAACCTTGTTATTTTCATGAATTCTCAAGAAGAGCGGATGATTTCGGTTTACAGTATTTAGGTGAAGCAGAATTTCATGAAATGCTATCCAGTGATTTTACCCCGAAGGTTAGAGAGACGCTTAACAAATTAACTAATGATTTAACTGCCAGAGAACAGTATATGGATTTTTTGAGAAATTCGACACAACGCCAAACGCTGCTCTGTCATAAAAATATAAAATTAAACAGAGCTATCAACATTGATATAATTAATAGTTTTTATATAACGCGGTCGACAATTTTGAAACCTGAATCGGATAAGCTTAAATTAGAAGAGGAAAAAGATTATACATATACGGGAAGAAATAATATAAAAGTGACATGCAGGAGTCTATTGGAGAAAACTTATTTTAAGCGTTTAAATGATTTAGCGCCCCAGGCTATTATGCATAAAGATGCTTTTGAATATACTCAAAAGGATATTTATGAAAATACAGGGAAAAAAATATCGGATAATGAGAGAGTAAAATTAAGCAGGTTTCTATTAAACTGCTATGCGAATGGAATAATTAAATTAAATTCGAGCACAACTAAGGTGGTTAATAAAGTAAGTGAGTTTCCAATGACATCAGAGCTGGCGCGCTATCAAGCGCGAGCGAGCTTGAAGATTACAAATCAGAATCATACATCTTTGTCCATTGATTTACTCCTTCAACAGATGATTCAATTACTCGATGGGGAAAATAATTTGAAGACAATAAAAGATAAGTTATTGATATTGGCTGATTCAGGTGAACTGATATTTAATAAGGATAATGAAATTGTCAGTGATAGGGTAATGATCGAAAAAATAATCGATGAAAAATTAGAGACGAATTTAAACCTACTATTAAAACTCTCGTATTTAATAGGGTGAAATTTTCGATGCAGTAAAGTCAAAGTCGCGGGGGTAGCGACGCTATCTTAGTTAGCAAATATGTTAGGTTTTTGCGCAACCTGAAAGGATACCGGAGGGATTCACGCTAATCAAACACGGGTAATTGTGTCGATACGGTTGCGGTATAGCGTTTGAAAGCTTCAGTGTATTTTATGGGTTGTCCTTTCCACTGAGTCGCCTGAGCACCTCGGTACTCAGCCCACTGGGTGTACCAGGTGGGGAGTTTAGCTTGTGACCGCAACGCTTTTAAAGCAGTGATTTTCTTTTCAAACACGGCGCTTATATCGACGTAAGTATCGGGATTAAAACCGGTGATATCATTGCGCGTTATAGTGGGCTCATAAAAAAAAATATGAGGAAAAGGGAGCGGTTCACATGAATCGTGGTCGAACCCCGGAGTTGCGGCGATGGATGATGCGCGAATCACTGCCGACGTGGTAGCTTCGTGATCAACATTTAAAGGATCAGATTTCCAATGGGTTAGGATAATTGACGGACGTTGTTTCCGAATAAGACGAGCCAGGGTATCCAGTTGTTCCCGATTGATGAATAACGGGTAATCCCCGTAATCCATAAACTCGATGCTTGCACCAATAACAGCCGCCGCTTCTTCAGCTTCAACCCCCCGTATATTCTTTGCCTCCTCTATCGACTTGCTCCCCTGCTCTTTCCAGTAATCTTCGGATTCACCACGCTCGCCGAAAGTCAGGTCGACTATATGTACCTTATCCTGCTGGTCGGTACTAAGGGCAATTGTCCCTCCGCTGCGCGAACAAAAATCAGCGGCATGAGCGCTGAAGACAAGGATTTTGCGCTGAGCCACAGTTAATTAAGTCAGTTTCATACGGGGCTTTACGTCATGATTGACGTAGGAGCGCGGCCAGTGACCTTGTGAGAAAGCAATTGCTGCATCCAG
Source organism: Opitutales bacterium (assembly GCA_965219535.1). Classification (GTDB taxonomy): domain Bacteria; phylum Verrucomicrobiota; class Verrucomicrobiia; order Opitutales; family PNEW01; genus PNEW01. Next base: position 104,719 of record CBDCNV010000002.1, read on the forward strand.
ACTGTAACGCCAGAAATTTTCATGGGACACACTGGAACCACCGGCATTATGCGGGGTCAGCACGACATTTTCCATTTTTAATAAAGGATTATCCGGAGGGGGGGGTTCTTCATCCAGCACATCCAAACCGGCAGCATCAAACCAACCTTCTTCCAAGGCTTTAATAAGAGCGCCCTCATCAATGATCTTCCCCCGTGCGGTGTTAATAAGAATCGCCGAGGGTTTCATCAAACGCAACTCGCGTTCGCCAATAAGGTGAAAAGTTTCTGGTGTCCAGGGACAGTGGATTGAGACGAAATCAGATTGTGCCATGACTTCATCCAGACTTTTCGCTTTTGCCACCACCGCTTCAATCACCTCAGAACTGACATATTTATCATAGACGATAAAATTCATTTCAAACCCGCTAAGTTTTCGGATGACGTTACGCGCTATGTTTCCAAATCCGATTAGACCCAGGGTCTGTCCGCGCATCTGGCAGCGAGGCCTACCAGAATCGAGTTTCCAGACACCATTATGAATAGCGCGGTCTTGAAAGGAAATTTGACGTACCACATCGAGTAACAATCCGACCGTGTGATCAGAAACTTCCTCTCTTGTCGCTTCTGGAGTGTGAGCGACAACTATTCCCAATTTTGTCGCCTCTTCAACAGGTATATTATCTGTCCCGCTCCCCGCGCGTACGATCGCCCCACAATGTTTCAGGTCTTTGATGCTGTCTTCGGTTACTACTTTGCTCCCACCGTGGACCCAGACTAAATCCGCGTCACTGGCAAAGCCCGATAATTCATCTCTAGTCGTGCATTCCTGGTAAGCCCAATCGAGATTATTTTCATTTAGTCCCGCTTGTATCCACTCAGGTATTTCTCCTAAAGTTTCACTTACCGCAACAATAGCTACTTTGAATCGATCCATCTAATTTTTGTAGGGGTTATGGTGAGGGATGTCTAGGTTTTAAAGGTTAAAAGGTATGCAAGATACAACATATCTCATTTGTAAATATTTTGCATCGCGACAGCTGGTGGAACGCGCTGCCTGCCCGCCATAGCCTTGGCGACGGTTGGTCCCTAGCGCGTTTTTATATTACTATTGACAGGGATTAAGAAGCGGGTGAGCTCATGTCGTCAATAGCTGAATGCGAAGAATGAACCGTCATAGTCCAATAGGCGTCGGCTGTTCATTAACAGGTGTCTATTTATTAATTATTTTAAACGCGGTAGGGACACCGCGTTCCACCTTATTGCCTACTCTTACCTTGCACGTATTCGCGAATGGGGTGCGCAAATTCTTCAGCTGTTTTTAGCATGAACATAAAATCGAGCCCTATCGTCAACCAGTGGACACCTCGATCAATGTGTGCAATCAATGTCTCGGGGGTCCCACCACCGGCGAGGCTGAAACTCACACCGGCTTTTTTTGCTTTGCTCACATAAGTATCGATCGCCTTTACCACGTCGGGATGGTCGGGATTACCCATATGCCCCATCGAACCGGCGAGGTCCTGCTGACCCATGAGAAAACTTGTGATACCGGGGACTGCGAATATCTCGTCCAGGTTATTGATGGCATTGATATGTTCAATTTGAATAATGATAATCATTGCGTCGTTAGCTTCTTCGCAAAACTCCGTTCCACCCCGTTGTCCGTAATTGCCTGTTCTTCGTGGGCCATAACCACGCTGGCCATCAGGGGGGTAAAGGCAGGCTGCCACTGCCTGGCGCGCTTCTTCCGCTGATTTAACCATGGGAATAATTACACCATCGGCACCGATATCCAGTACCGGTTTGATCAGCACAGGGTCATTCCAGCGCACCCGAACCAAGGCTGCAGTATCGCACCCTTTGGTCGCCATTATATGCGCCTGGACGGTTTCTAGAGTGTACCCATTATGTTCCATATCGATCCAGACAAAGTCGCATACATTACACAGGGCTTCAGTGACCGTGGAATCGGTAAAAGTAACTGTGACGCCAAGAGGAACATTACCCGCGCGCATCATCTCTTTAAACTTTTTCGCGTTGTTCATTTAAATTTTCGGGATGGCAGATTGATACAGGATGCACGATCCATGATGCAAGATATTTACAGGATACAGGATTTGGATTGTGGATTGAAGATTTAGAGGATGTGTATAATCACATGCGGTACGGTTGTCGATTGATTCCCCTTGTCATCGCGAGGTTGCTCGTCAACCGTGGCGATCCAGGGGATTATCGGACGCGTATTAACAGACCCCTGGAATGGAAGATGTCGCTGCGCTCGGTAGCCACGTCGCGTTGCGCCTCGCAATGACAAAAGAGAAATCAAAAGGAATCAATCGAAAATCGCAAATCGGCAATCGAAAATCGCCTCCCCTTCACTTACTGCACAAGCTAATCAATTCCAAGCGATTACGCACGCGGGCTTTGCGTAGAATATGGCGAATATGAGTCTTTATCGTGGTCAGAGAAACCCCCAGGGTATCGGCGATACGGGAAGCTGAATTACCATCCATAATTAAATCGCCTACTTCTCTTTCTCGTTTTGAAAGCTCTATTTTTTTTGCAAATTCGTTAAAGGATGCAGATTTTCTTATCAGTCGTTTTTGCAGGTTTGTCGTGAGCAGAAGATAGGGCCTGACACCGAGCGAGCTTTTGAAGGCCAGATAGCGTACCGCACCTTCTAAATATTCAGTACCCGTTACCGGCATCTCCAACCGTACCAGTGGGCCCTGGGTAATGGCCATCCTTGAAGAGACCTGAGGTACCGTGCTTTTCTGGTATATTTTAATCGCTTCGTCGCAGGCTTCCTCCCAATCAGAAGGGAGGGCAACTTGACGTGGCAACGTATAATTTTTTACTGCTTCCCGTCCATGTTCCCAGATGTAGAGATGCTCTCTAAATGGCGTATTATCGAAAGTAAGTCTTTTATTAGTATCGAGCAGGCATAAGCCTTCGGAGTAGATGTTACTGACAAGCCGAAAAAAACCGACAACAAACTCCTGTTCCTGTTCCTGGGAGAGAAGGACAAAACAACGGTCGAGATGTTTGCCGACATTATTCGCAAGTTGGATCTCCTCATCGCTGAAAGGATTTCCATCCCGAAAAAGGAAGAGAATGAATAATGCTTTGCCTTTACGGCGAAGGGGAATAATCTGAATATGCGCAGTCTTAGTGGGTGAGAGCTCACGCCCCAACGATTTTAATAGCGCTTCTGTCTCACGATTAATTCCATATTGGGTAAGTCGAAAAAGCGATTGTTGATTCGGGAACTTGCTATTTTCCCGAATGCCTTTGGCAATTATCATATTGTTACCGCCAGCGTTGAAACTGGGTGGGAAGAGACAGGCCCAGGCATTTAATTCAAATATGCCCATGACGTCCTTTAACGCTTGTTCAAACCCGGTAAGGGTACGTTGATAAGAAAGATTGAGGAGACAATCTGTAAGTTTTGATGACTCCATTCCGGATAAAGGAGTTATCCTGTTCTAGCGAAGGGAACGCATGTTATTGTCCCAAAATGAAACGACACCGCGCCAGATTTTTTTACCCAAGGTGGTTTTTTTCCCGAGGATAGTAGCCTGTACGCGCATGCCTTCAAAAACCTGATAATCTTTTACATGATTGACGAGTGGAGCTTCGGCAAGAAAAAGGGCAAATTGTGGATCGTTGGTACCTAAACCATTCTGTCGGTCTTGTGCATTACCCTGTTCTCGTGGAGCGGGGCCACCAAAAGCGGTATACATCGCTAACATGTAATTTTCAAAAGATGCTCGTTGACGCGGAAAGACATCAATTGCCGTCTCAAATTTTACCGCGTCGGCTTTCCATCGACCACGAACTTCACTGCCGAGTTCGATAAGTTGTATTTCACTTTCTGATAGAGGCAGAATAAGGCGTAAATTTTCGCGTGAACCTATGCGCATTAAATCCTGTTTAGGGTTGATGTACTTTCCCGCCAGTCGGTGGATATCAGAGGAGAGCACGAAACCGGAGATCGTAGCTTTTAGCTCAAGGGTGTCAGCTTCTTCACGGATTCTCCGATAATGAGTTTCAGCCACTTCTAAAGCTGCCGCTGCTTCTGCCATATACCTGGCAGTGTTCCAGGAGCCATCATTATGTAATACCCCATACTGTAATTTCGCTTTTTCAAAATCGGCGTGTGCAATCTCGAGTTCAGCTTTGAGAGAGGGATTCTTCAGCCTGGCGACAATCTCTCCAGCTTCGACCCAATCACCTGTTTTGACGAATACATCCTCGACCAGTCCCCCCATTCGAGAGGCAATGATTTCGCTTTCACTATAGCGAACGATTCCCTGGCGATTGACATTATAACGACTGGGTAGAATAGCGATGATCAGAATGATTGCGAGCAAGGCAATACCCATGAAAATGTTTCGTCTTTTCGTCGACTCGACTTTGATTATATGAGGGGCCGCTTCGGGGTTAAAAACATCGGACAAAATTTTTGCGATAGGAAATCCGATAAATGAAATCTGGGCAAATACTCCCAATCCTAAACCAAATTCACCAAGACCATAAGGAGCGAGAACACGCGCAAATATTTGGCTGAGGGAATAGATGATGAAGGCCATATACAAAAAGGCGCTGATCGCGTAAATTACAAAAAACTTACCGTCTGTATGGATGTCGAATGATCGTTCCTGAAAAGTGTTGCGGATCCCAAAAAGAAATTGCTGGACGCGGTAGGAACAGTAGGTGATGGATTTTGTTCGTAAATTAGGAATTTCCATCCAGTCACTGATAACATAATAACCATCAAACCGCATCAACGGATTCAAATTAAAAAATATGGTATTAATGCTCGCGACGAACATAATATTAAACGCAATGTTCTTGAGCAGACCGGGTGAGAGGTAAAGCCAAGCATATACGCAAATGGAAGCGATGACAAATTCTGTGAAAACACCGGCTAAGGTAGTATAAATTTTATGCCGTTTGTGTTTCATCATATAGGCGTCTGACGCGTCAACGTAACCACAGGGGGTCAAACAGATCAGACAGACACCCATCTCATGCACTTCTCCGCCAAAATAACGACAAGTCGTAGCATGTCCTAACTCATGGCAGGTTTTTACGAAAATAATTGATAGCCATAGGAGAATAAGATTAGCGGGAGATAAAAAATTTATATCGTTGTGTGAAAAGGCTTCGCGGTTGACGAAGAGCCAGAATATTGTAAACGCGAAAAAGCCGAGGCAGCCCCAGACAAACCAGCGTGACCAAAGAAACGTAATCTTTGAAGTTAAAGTGCTTAACCAGGGACTGGGGTCAATAAGCGGGAGCTTTAGAAAGATAAGCTTCTGCATACTCGTCATCCATAGACGAATGATGCTGTTTGCCTGATGAGGTTTTTGACGGGCAAAATCGACAAAACGGCGAGCACTGATGTTGAGAAGCCCCCCCATCCCCAACTGTTGAATAAAGGTGGCCAGGTCCTCCAATTTAATCGTGCTATTAGGATATTGCTGCGAGAATTCATTTAAAACCGCCTTTAAATTTTTCTTCCCATCAAGTAAATTTATAATAAATGCCTCTTCGGGGCGCAGGCGAAAATAAGTTAAAGCGAGGGGATCCTTGATGACAAAATACTCTTCTTTTTTAAAGAATTGTTTCTGAATAACGAGGTCCGCTCTCAGCCGCGAAGGGACCATATTCTCCAAATCTGTATTTTCTTGAGTCGGAGCTGAGGGATCCGTTTCCACAGGCAGTGAAACCGTATTCATGGCTTATTCGTCTCCATTTCCATCGACCGGCGAAGCAATAGCATACTCGACTTGAGCGATAGCGGAATTGTAATTATAAAGGGAGCGAGATAAATTAATCTGGGAACGGCGCAAAATAATTTGTGCATCGAGAACTTCTTCCAAGCCGACTTGCCCGACTTCATAGAGTCGTTCAGCCTGATGTAGATTTTCATTACCTAAAGCCACGGATGTCCGATGGAAGTTTATGACTGAACGGGATTGTGCAATTTGCGCATAAAATTCCTGAATTTGCGAGGTTATTCTATATTCTAACTCCTGGTAGCGAATCTGCGCATCTCTCGCCTCTGCCTTCTGCGATGTGATGACACCTGATCGCTGGAATCCATCAAAAATATTCCATTGTCCGACAGCTCCAATCGTCCATCCATCCAAATCTTTGTTTGAATCATAATAAGAGGATCTAATCGAGTAATTTGCATAGACCTCGAGCATGGGAAGCCACTCTCCATGAGCGGCATTTACGCCTTTTTTTGCCGCTTCCCACCGATAGCGGGCTGCTTGAAGGTCACCCCGTTTTTTTAAAGCCAGCCCCAGGGCTTTTCCAAAGGAAATATCAAATGGTTGTTCTTCCAATTTACCGGCCAGTGTTACTCGGTCACTTAGTGGATCTACAGATTGGGGCAATACCAGCAAACGTCGAAAAATCTGTTCGGCTTGAATCAAATTGGATTCTGATTCGGCCAGCTCAGCAATGGCATTTTGTAGTTCTGTCCGTACTCTGAGGATTTCGTAATCGGTGACCTCACCTGCAGCTTTCTTTTTCCCTGCAATATTCAGGACTGTTTCAAAAGTTTTAACGGTCTCTTTCCGAATATCGACGACTGAAATTGAATAGAGCAGTTGATCGAATGCCTGTTTAACAAAAGAGACAACTTTCCGATTTGTATCTTCTGATGTAGCTTCTGCCCCTTTGTAAATCAGAGATTCCTGTTGATACCGATTCCATCGCTTTAACCCATCAAATACAACTTGCCGAAACTCTACAGAGCCTGAATAGGCATCTTGCGTGATTGCGGTTTGCTCGGAAGGTACTTGATCGAGCTCATTGGGATTGCGGTCGATAAGCTCTTCATCGCGTCCATTCGCAGAGCCAATGAGCCTCATCGTAGGGAGCAAATCCGATCTGACCTGGACCCTTAACCCTCGTTGCCGGGCCATTAATGCATCGGCCCTTTGGATGTCGGGATTGACCGACAATGCCCGCTCAATAGCATTCGCGATCGTCCAAGGCGCATTGAGTTCGCTCTTGGTAACAGCCGATTTCTCATTTTCCTTTTCTGCTGCGAGATCCACTCCAACAAGAAGAAGACACAGGGATAAAAGGCAGAAAATAAATAAAGATCTACTCAATCGATTCAATTCTTAAAATGGGTTTAAATAGTCCAAGAGCCGTTAGGTTCTCCCGGAGAGATTCTACTTCAAACTTTAAAAAGCACTTAAGTGGTACTCACCTCGACACTTTTAATAAATAGAGGCCAGTTTGTTTCTCTTTCATGAGCACAGGTTGAGTGGTCGATTCATGGCTGAGTTCTTGATAGATAGAGCTTAAAGAGTATTGAATAAGTTTAAGGGAGAACTCGGGGCCACGTGCGTCTTCTAAATGATAAATACTTCCGCGTGTCACCCGTAACAGATCTTTTACCACAACCCTGGCCAAGGGGGCATGTATTTTTGAAAAGTAACCCAGGGAAATTGTAATATCGAATGTCTGGTCTTCGAAAGGGAGTGGCTCCTCAGGATTAAAAAACTGGATTTTCGGATTTTCATCACCGGTTAAGTTCTTTGCGGCCTCTACTTTATAGTGCGCGTCCTCGATTCCTGTGATCTCCCAATCAGGTTTGGTTTTTTTAAAGAGAATCAAGTCTTTTCCCCAGCTGGCACCCAATATCAAAACCTTTTTAATCTTACTATGATCGTCAATTTGCTGGAGAAGAAAATCACCCAAGGGGTTCAGCTTATCATCAGGACGGTTATTCCATTTCTCGACCTCAATTTTCGTAGAAAAAGCTTCGTCATTTACGATCGCTGTTTCAGGATAGGGGTCGAGCAGAGCTTGAAAAAGGGGGGGTGAATAAGACGTGCCGGAAAACTGTGGTGTGCCGATACCATTTTCACTCTTTTTATCGATATGAAATTTAAGTCCGAGAAATGAAGCACCCCACAAATAAGCATCGGCGAATGTTTGCACTTTTAATTGGAGCCCATTCATATCCCAGTTCAAGGGATTCTCCTCCGAGGGCAGCTTCTTTTCCTGGCATATATCAAACGCATCCTTATCGAGAAGGCCCCAAACAGCATCTATCAGAGCATTTATTGTTACCAGGTACGAACTCCAGGAAGCGTAATCAGTCATTGAAGCTGTGCGGATGGGATGCATCAATCGTGAATAGGAGGCAATTTTAGGAGGTAGAAAGTGCTCAAGGGCCTTGCGGGATAGACCATTAAGAAAAGTGATCCAACCGTGTCCGCCCTCATTAAGCATACTTAATATGCTTTGGAGAGAGGATAAATTCCCCTTCCAATAATTGTGAATCTGGTAAAAAATGAGACTATCAAAGGGGCCATTAGCTTTCACTCTTTTCTCATACCAACTGAGGTCCCAGGGGTCGCTTCCCAGGTTTTTAAAGTCGTCGAGATAGGTGTGAAGTTTTGCTTGTGGTTCAACGAGACTTAATTTAACTTTTTTCCCATACTTGTCCTGTAAGCTCCTTGCCAATCTGCCGTCCCCTGCGCCGACAATAGCCACATGCTTGACATCATCATTTACAAGTTCGATAATTTTCTCTTCCAGGGCATTAAGAATAGGGGGGGAGTTCTTACAGCGCATCCCTTACAAGAAATAAATCTCCCATTATAATGCAATATAAATTTTTATCCTTGTTTACTGTGCATTTAGGCTTCGCATTCACCTGATTTTTATGTATATTTCACTTGATAATTATCCATGGAGACCCACCCCAACACAGCGAGTTCACAAGTCCAACAAGTTGTAGCAGGCATATCCGCACAACTGGCGCAACTGGCAAAAGATCCCCCAGATTTGACCGCCTATCTTCGCGCGCACGCTAATCTGTTGAACCAAGCACTCCGGCCCCAAGGATTAACGTATGAAATTCTAAGCGGGTCGACGTTCAAGCGGCTCTTTTCGGTTAATCTGAAACAGTTAAAGCTGGAAGAAAACCCGGCTCAAGATGAGTCCTTTCGCAAAGCTGTCAATGAAGTGGCGTTGGGGAAGAAACCCATGGTCTTTCAACCAAATTCCCGCTCGCGTGACGGGGGTGACAATCTGGCCATAGATACCGCGGTTACGAGCGAGCACCTCAAATTATTTAACGATACCCCATTTGAACAATTTTTTATTCCCATACCCATGGAGTCCAAGGTTGCCGGCGTATTGCATGCCTGGTTTAAACCCGTAAATAGTGAAACCACGAATACCCGCTTGCTTTTACTTAAGCATTTTTGTGAGGAAGTCGTTCTCTATCTGCGCAGTCGACGAGCTACCGATCTTACCCAGGAGTTAACACGAACAAATACTTATTCACATCTATTAGAAGACTTGGCCGGTGATATAGATTTAGATTCTGTTGCTTGGAATATTGTAAATTTTGCTCGTGAAACGGTAGATTGTGAGCGCGTATCCATTTTTCACGTAAAGAACTTTCCGCATCAAAATGGGCATGGGTTGGATTTTGAGATTTTAGCCTGTAGTGGATTAAAGCGTCCGCATGCCCGTAGTGAACAAGCAGAAATTCTTAAGGACCTGGTAAAAGAATTGGCAAAATTTACACTGAGTGACACGGTGGCAATTCAATCGCAAAAGTCATCGGAGTCACATACCGCCGTGACGCCACAGATCGTGGATCAAACAGCTGAAACAAGTGAAAAAGGAGAAGCACTCTTGCGTTCACCCGGATCGAAAGATCAATCAAATGAGAAGGTCAAAGTTCCTGAGAAGCCATCCCATACGCTGCCTTCCGGGGACCGCCCACGATTTCACCTCACCTTTACCTATCGCGATCCGGAGAAAACAGCATCGCGTCCTGATTCCATCAATCAGTACTTTGATTTAATTCCCATGAATTGGGCTACTTCCCTTCCCCTTTTTGATCGCGAGGGACTGATTTGCGGAATTTTGCTCTTTGAAGGGCGAAATAATGCGGAGAAGGCCAAGAGCACCTTTTTGCACATGCGGGATCTGGCTTATTCTGGCGGACGTTCTCTGGGAACTTCGCTATATTGGAATAAACGACGGTCTTTCCGAGTTATTAAAGAAGTTGCGCGTTTAAAAACGCGTTATGTCAATTCGGATAAGCGTACGCTGATGCTTAAGGTGGGGCTACCCATTGCGCTCGTCTTACTCGTCTTGTGTCTGCCTTTTAAATTCAAGATTAGAGGGGATGCGTATCTGAGGCCCACTAATTTTCAGTCTTTGCCCGCAATGGTTTCAGCCCGCCTGGACAAAGTATTAATTAGAGAAGGACAAGCGGTAAATGAAGGGGAACTCCTGGCGGTTCTCGAAACACGTGACCTTGATTTGCAGTTACACCAGGCACAGCAGGAGTATCAACGCCACATGGCGGAATCAGATATGGCGCGCAACATGGGCGAAGAAACTCAGATGCAAGTCTCTCAGCTCAATGCCCGTAAATCAGCGGCAACGATAGATAAACTCCGCTATGAATTATCCCATGCAGAAGTACGTGCGCCTTTCGCCGGAGTTGTTATTGGCCCATTGAACCTCCAAATGCGAGTGGGGAATGTCTTTAAGATAGGAGAACCCGTGGTAGAAATGGCCAAACCTGGCAGCTGGGAAGTAAAAATTGATGTTAAAGAAAAGGATTTAGTTTTTCTCGAGCGGTACATGCGTAAGCATGATACGATTACTTCTGATGTTAAATTTAATGCTGATCTGACCGAGACGTACAGTTTAGAGCTCAATCATCCTGACCAATTAGCATATGGGTTGGAAACGGGCAGTGACAATTACTCTTTTGCCGTAGTTTTACCCATGGGAGAATCAATCGACACTGAGAATTTAAAAATGGGTTATACCGGCAATGCCGCATTTGTAATTGGTAGACGCCCCCTGGCATACATTATGTTCCGTGATGTCGTACACTTTATGAGAGTCAGGTGGTTCTGATGGGTGTTCATGTCCCTCTCATTAAAAGCGCTTTAGCACTTATTACCCTACTTTTCCTCCAATCGCTTTTAGCGATTGGCCAGTCTCCCTCTTTATCAACCTACCCTCTCGACCCGGGATCTTATCGAGGATCACTGCGTTCAGTCTTGCTGCCCCGAGAAGATATTAAACTTAGTGCGGCCTCTGCGGGGATCATTAAGATATATCACGTAAAAGAAGGGCAGCGGGTAGTAGCCGGGGACGTCATCCTGGAACTCGATTCAAGGGAAGAAGAAGCCGCGGTTAATCAGGCGGAGGCAGTTTTGGATGGTGCCGCGGCAGAGTTGGAAAAAGCGCGCAAAGACATGAAGCGGGTGGAAAAGCTCTACAAGGATAACATTCAGAGTGAGAAACAATATGAAGAAACGGTCTATATTTTGGCAAAAGCGGAAAGCCAATACCAACATACCCAAGCTTCAAAAAAAGCCGCTGAGATCCGTCTCGATAAAAAGAAGATAAAATCCCCTATCGATGGTATTTTTCTGAAAAAATATAAGTCTGTGGGCGAATCTGTTGAGCGCCTGGAAACGGTGGCGCGTGTCCTCGATGATACACGTTTAGAGCTTGTTGTTTATTGCGGATCACAACTCTTTGGCACTTTACATTCTGACACGACCCTGAACATAGAAATTCTCGATGGGCCCGCGCGCGGAGAACAAGCAACGGCCGAGGTTGTCTATGTTGATCCTCTCATTGATCCCTCGAGTGGTACTTTTCGCGTCAAACTGGAGATCAGTCCCTCTGAAAATATATCCGCAGGATTTGCAGCGCGCCTGATAATTTCCGACAGTATGACTTCTAAATAGGTATATTTACGAAAATAAGTTGATTTATTGCTTAACAACAACTATGATAAGGGCTTAATTTTGAAAAAGGGTAACCCGTGGCATTAAGACCCTCCATAATAATGGGTCTTCAGCTTGAATTGCTTGAAGACCGGACTTTGTTGGCATCAGACTTCCCCTGGCTGGATGCAGCCGTGGAGGCTGATTCCCATTATCAGTTTGAATATGTGTGGTTCCCGAGTGACTCGCAAATCACTTTAAAGGGTGATAATACCGGAAATTTAGTTATCAATGTGGATTTTTTGCCCAATAATGTTAAAAATATTTCAGCGTCTTCATTTGCCGATGTATCCCTTGTGGGGACGCGTGGCGTTGACCGGCTTTTTGCGGCCGATCTGGGAAATCTGAACGTAGAGATTCCTGTCCATAAGTCACTTATAACAGATGATGTCGACATGCTCGGTCTTTTTGAGCCGGCGCCCTTCACCCTTCTCGAGGGGAGCGATATCTTTATTGAAGCGGGGGATTTTACGGAGACATTTCTTTACAGTGATCTTGAGACTCTGGAATTGAAAATAAATGACCCTGAAAGTACTCTCTGGTTATTAAGTTTGAATCCCGACCAGACAGTGCGCGCCAATTTTGTCCCTGATGATTTCACATTAATTGGGCTGGAGAATTCGCAACTTGGGATCCTGGGCGAGGAAACTGAAATTCAGATTGATGTGGACTCCCTCCTTGCTGATCTCCGTGCAAATGAAACGCAAAATCTTGCGTTGATTTCGTCTGATTTGGGTTTCAATGAGTCGGTTTTATCTCAATCAGGATCAGCGATTGAGAATACGATTATTCCTGCGAGTGAATCTTTTTCGCTGGCTCAACCTTTAAGTGTAGCGGTATCAACCAATACCGACGCCATAGCACCTGAAAGAAGCGAGAATCTGGATGTGGCGAATGAGCGTCTGAGCGAAGAATCACTCTATGCTTATTATTTAGAAAACTTCTACAATTCCGGAGCGTGGTTGCCAGATCAATTTGTAGCGGATGATAGGGCGCCCTATGATGAAATAGATTTTAATTCAATAAGCAGCGATCTTTTTACTTCATTAGATATGGACGCAGGTATTATAATTGAAGCTCCTCTCTCTGAGGGCAGTGGAGAACAAGGGGTAGCAACCGTTGAACCCACTTGGCTGGAAAAAGTGGAACTACGTATGAATGAACTGCTTGCGCGATCAAATAACACGCGGCTCTCCATGGGTGAACATCTACTCATGCGCGCCGCCAACGAATTCACTCCCGGAGAACGCCCCGGTTTGATCGTCGATACTAAAGCCCCGTCGAAGAACAGTTTTAGCGCGGCCGTAACGTCATGACGCAATAAATTAATGGCACATAAAAAGAACAATAAAAGGATTATCAGAAACCGGTCATCCATGATATGGATGGAAACCCTGGAGCAAAGACAGCTTTTAGCCCCTATTTTTGGTTCCGCTGAGGCTGCCGGGCTCAACTATAACAATACGCCACCAATAACGCGAGACCCTTCACTGAGTGCCCCTCCAGTTGGCTTGAATGTTCTGAATGCAACCCCTACGAGTGAGGATAAAACCCCGCTCGAAACCGATTTCCCTTCCAACCGCCTTATCGTCAAGATTGTTTAGACCGCGGATTGCGCGAATAACGCGGATTAAATTTAGAATTACCGCTGATTGCGCGGATAACGCGGGTTTCAGGAAAGGATGACCGCGGATTGAGCGGATAACGCGGATAAGATTTATTACGTATTACGCGGATTATACGGATGCTAGAGAAAAGAAATTCCGTAGGTGCTTAGGGATTATGTCGGTATCCATTTCCTGGAGTGATACTCCATTTGTTTGGCTATAATCAAAAGTTGAACTTAAGGAGTGATAAACTATTCCGTGCTGATGATTAGAATTATGCGACTACGGAAAGACAGCGATATTTAAGCAACCAGTTTTAGATGACACAATTAATTCACAAGGAGTTGAGTGGAAAGATAATAGGTGCAGCATTGACTATTTTGAATGAATTAAAACCTGGTTTAGATGAAAAGCTTTATGAAAGAGCATTGTGCATTGAATTACAGGAAGCTGGGCATTCAGTCGAAGAACAAAAGCGTTTTCGCGTTGATTATAAAGGGCAGTTTATTGAATCGCCAATTTCCGATTTAAATGTGGATGATTTTGTAATTGTTGATACTAAGGTAGTTTCAGATTTTAATGACTCCCATATGGCCCAAATGTTGGGATATTTGGCCATCATTACAGATTTGGAATTGGCCCTGTTATTAAGTTTCAAAAACGCAAGGTAAACTCAAAGAGGCAGTTGCGATCTATGAACGTGCGCTGATGATCGAGCCCAATAACGCTAATACGCTTAACAACCTGGGTAATGCACTTTTTGATCAGGGTGAGACAGAAAAAGCGATTGGAGTCTTTCGCCGCTTGCTTGACCTGAAGCCACATTTTGCCGAAGCACACTCTAATTATTTATTACTGCAGAATTACAGTCCCGTGTTGGATGAAGAAAATATTTCCATGGAACACAAGGCTTGGGTGGAGAAAAACAAAGTGGACTTATTAAAAATCTCGACCTTTGGGGACAATCGGGATCCAGAAAGAAAGTTGAAAATCGGTTATCTTTCCCCAGATTTTAAAAAACATTCGGTTGCTTTTTTCCTCGAGCCAATACTTGCGCGTCACAACAAGGAGGATTTTGATATTTTCTGCTATTCGGCAGTTATAAGTCCCGATGAAGAGACAGCTCGAATGAAGGAACTGGTAAACCATTGGCGTTCGATTGTCGGACTTTCCGATGAGCAAGCGGCGGCGCTCATTCGTAAGGACGGAATTGATATCCTGATTGATTTAGCGGGTCATACCGCTAAGAACCGGTTACCTGTATTTTTACATAAACCAGCTCCAGTGCAGGTGACCTATCTCGGTTATCCTAATCGCACGGGCTTGCCCACTATCGATTATCACCTGACCGATAGTTTTGCCAATCCTCCAAGCAGAACAGAAAAATGGAATACGGAAACACTCGTGTGTCTTAATCCTTCAGCCTGGTGTTATCGCCCGTTGAATGATTTCCCTCCTGTAAGTGAACTTCCTGCGCAGGAGGATGATTCCATCACTTTTGGTTCTTTTAATAATATCAGTAAGCTCAATGAAAATATTTTAAACCTCTGGGGAAGGATCTTAACTAATATTACCAATGCCCGTCTTGTGCTGAAATCGAGAAGTCTGGCAGACAGTTTTGTGCAGGAAAGAATACATAAACAATTTGGTTCAATGGGAATAATTCAAGAACGTGTTATCTTGCATCCCCATGACTCTTCGTCCCATCGCCACTTGGAACGTTATCACGAGGTAGATATTGCCTTGGATACATTTCCCTATAATGGGACTACGACAACCTGCGAAGCACTCTATATGGGTGTGCCGGTAATTACCCTGGAGGGAAAACTCATCGTTCACGCGTGGGAGTGAGCCTTTTAAGCCAAGTCGGGTTACAACACTTAATTGCCAAAAATGAAGAAGATTATGTCTCTATTGCCACTTCCCTGGCATCGGATCTGGGAGCGCTGTCGAATATGCGTAAAACCCTGCGATCCCGCATGAAGAAGAGCCCATTAATGGATGAGGTTGGTTTTACAAAAGGTTTAGAAAAAGCTTACCGCGAGATGTGGAATAAGTGGACAAGTAGTTAATCCATAATTACTTGTATTAGGTGGAACGAGGTGTCCCTACCGCGTTAAGATTGAGTGATAAAAAAAAGCGCGCTAGGGACCAACCGTCGCCAAGGCTATGGCGGGCAGGCAGCCCGCTCCACCTAACCTTCTTACAGCAAACATTTTATCCTATCTTCTTACCGGGTGGATAAAATCTTCAAGCATGGCCCAGATGTAGAGGAGTGTGCCATGAATAGGATGGTTCTTTTTAAAGCGGACGAATGCCTGAAAGGAGCGTTGATCCCCGGGCTGGGGAAGGGGGAGGTTCCTGAACTGGCTCTTTTCCCAGAGATATTTTTGATAATGCCACTCAATCGAGGATTGAAAGAGTAGATAATTGATAAAGATAAAGGGTAGAAAGCGATAAAATCCTTTGATTTGAGGGGAATTCAGCCTTTTATTTTTACGTAAGTCGTTCCAGGCGTGGTAGATAATAGTTTTAATGCCAAAACAGCGGGTCGCGGCTGAGTCCTGGTTGAAGAAAATCGCGGTGTTACCATTTTTCCAACAGTAAGCGAGCATCTTAGCGGGGGTGGTGCGGCCATGATTGTGTAAGGCAACGAGGGTCGGCTCATAATGCAAGTGGTAGTTAGCTTGCACCAGTTTTTGGGTCAGGTCGATGTCTTCGCCATTGGGCAGGTGGGGGTTAAAGCCGCCTACTTTATTGTAAGCCTCGGCGCGGATGGCAATCGCCGCGCTGTAGAGCCAGGGCCGGGGTCCCGGTCGGCTACCCTGTTGCGACCAGAAATTTGAAAGGTTAGTCAGTCGATCGCTGAAATTGTTTTTCACCCCTGGAAGCCGCGCGCCAATCGCATCGGGAACTTTTTCTCGGTTGGCGTCTTCGGGGGTAATGATGTCGTGCAAGCGCTCAAAGTAATCGGGGGCGAGTTCCATGTCGTCGTCAACGAAGATAAACCATTCACCTGTGGCCCGGTCTGAACCGATTAGGCGTGTCTTCGGCGGCAGCTCATTTTTCTCGAGCGGAATGGCAACGATCGGCAGATCCGAATACTGTTCGGCAACTTCCTGTGCTTTCACTCCGACGAGGAGGATTTCCCAGGACGGGGGAAAGAAATCCTGTTCTGCCAGAGAACGCAGTGTGATTCCCGCCCGATCGGGTCTTCCCATGGGTATGATGACCGACCAATTCATATTTGAGAATTAAGATCGGGAGTGATTATGGATTTTAAGCACGAGGTTTTATTTATGAATAGGCAATCCTATAGCAGATCTTCTCATTTATGGGAAGCGGTCAATCTTCGATCGAAGTTTGTACAGATATTGTTTCACGTGGAACACAATATTACCTTACATTTTTCTTCCTACTCCTTTCAACCATGGTTAGTCTTGCTATCAATTTGAGAGTGGGCTAGCTAGAGCCTATCCGGCAATCATGAATATTTTAATTTCCAAAACGGATTCACTGGGAGACCAGTTGATCACTGCCGGTTACGTACAACAATTTCTGGAAGCTTTTCCGGATTCACGCATCATCTGGCATGTCCGCTCCGGTATGGAAGTCGTGGCCGATCTCCTGCCAGATGCGAGCTGCTTTAAGCTTAATCTTCAGGACGATCCCGTCGTGGAAGCGCGGCGGTTGAGTCTCCTGCCATCGGGACATATCCATTTTCTTTCCTACCCTCTCCATCCCCTCAATGACTGGGCTGAAGATACCACCGATCGCGTCCTCTGGTGGAAGACCCTGATCGGTGCCCTTTCATGGGATATCGCGATTTCACCGATGGTGAACCGCAGCTGGTTAAGCGACTTGACGGTCGCTTTAAGCGGGGCTCCCAAGCGTATCGGTTTTAAAAAGAATGAAACTTACCAGTTGTTTACCGGACATGTTGCGCAAATGCTTGAGCTTGAGGAACCCTTCTTTACGGATGAAATTTCCTCGTCGCTTGAAGAATCGGAATATACGCAAACGGGGCGCTTGTTTGCTCTTCTAATGAAAGAAAAAGGTGACCTGTCACCAGACATAAATCTCGATGTAAAAACAGAAGCAGATGCTGG
Source organism: Opitutales bacterium (assembly GCA_965219535.1). Classification (GTDB taxonomy): domain Bacteria; phylum Verrucomicrobiota; class Verrucomicrobiia; order Opitutales; family PNEW01; genus PNEW01. The sequence goes on from CBDCNV010000002.1 coordinate 122,232, forward strand.
CGATGAAAAAGTGGCCCTTATCGCACCCGGTGTGGGAGCGAATATCAAACGCGCGTGGCCGCTCGAAAATTTTCTTCAGTTGGGCGAAGTTTTAAGAGGGAAGGGCTTTAGGCTGGTATGGGTTGAAGGGCCGGATGATGGATCCACGTTTAAAGATTTCCCTCGTAAGTTTAAAGCTGAGCACCAGCTTATATCCGCGCAGGATTTACAGACCTTAAGCGACTTGATGAATAAAGCGTCACTCGTCATCAGTAACGATACCGCTTACGCGCATTTGTCGGCTGCTTTAAACCGGCCAACGGTGGCCATTTATGGTGCCGGACAAGAGACGCGCTTCTTCCCGCAGCGGGGCAGAGTCAAGGTAGTTCACAGCGCTATACCCTGCCGGGGCTGCCAATGGTTTTGCCAATTTGATTATCGCGCTTGTGTTAAGGATATCCCGCTTCAATCTGTAACCGCGGCGGTGGACACGGTGATAGATAAATCGGATTTCACCCCCCTGCAGATTGAAGTCTCTCCACCCCTCAACGAAAAGGTGGAGATATCCGAGAAACTGAGAAAGAAAATACAGGAGAATGCGGTCACCGGATCCTGGGAGAGTTGGAGTCGACTCCAGGTTTTGCATGAGGCGGCCTATCGCCTGCAAAATTGCTTAATCGAACGCGATGAGTTGAGAGGAAAGATTAAAGAGTTGGAGAGGGAATGAGCGGAAAGATAAAATTTCGGAGGGCCACGCTCCGTCGTGGCCGATATAAGATTAATTATACAGGGTAATCCATGGACGCGCTGTCCCCACCGCGTTTTATTAGCTAATTATAAGAAGAAGCGCGCTAGGGACAGCCCGCTCCACCTATTTGCATAAAAAGTAACCTCACCCCCCGCTGACGGCGGGGAGGAAATGTACTTCGCTATCGGGGTCCACCTGTTGGCGTAGGCCAGTGGCTATTATTTCGCTGTTCACCGCCACGGCAATATTGGGCCGGATGCGGTCGTTTTCACAGAGTCGGTCCTTGGTTCCCGGATACTTCTTATCCAGGTTATCAATAACTTCACGTACAGTCTTACCCTCCACCATGACCACGGAAGTCCCGCTGGTCAGCTTCTGCATGAGCGGAGGTATCGAAACCCTCGGCACAAATTAAGATCCCGCTACTGCTTCCAGCGGTACGGATTCCCGCTTTGCGGCAAGAGCGGCGATGATCCGATCTGGTCGCATCGGTAATTCGCGGAAGCGCACGCCGATGGCATTGTAGATTGCATTGGTAATAGCTGCTGGAGGGGGTGCGATATTAGCTTCACCCACGCCGCGCACCCCATAGGGATGACTCGGATTGGGAACCTCCACAATGATAGTTTCTATCATCGGTAGATCCAGCGCTGTGGGAATGCGATAATCAAGAAAAGTCGAATTTTCCATCTTACCATCCGCATTGTAGAAGTACTCTTCATTCAATGCCCATCCAATACCCTGGACCGAACCTCCTTGCATTTGGCCTTCCACGTAACTGGGATGAATGGCTTTACCGGCATCCTGTATAGCCGTGAAACGAAGTATTGTCACTTTGCCAGTCTCGGGATCAACCTCTACATCGACTATGTTCGTCGCGAATGAACCACCGATATGAAAACCCAGATTGACCGAGCCCTTACCAATAACGGGGCTGTCAGCCTCGCTCGCTATTTTAGCCAATTCTTTAAAGGTCAGTTGCTTTGAAGAATCCTTTTTATTCTTAAAAACTTCATCTGCAAATTCCACATCATCGGCTGTCAGCTCCCAGTGATTAGCTGCCCTTTCGATCATTAGTGCTTTTACATCTTGAGCGGCATTGTGGGCTGCATAACCCGTAGCATAAGTCGTGCGGCTGCCCCCCGTGACGTCATTGTAACCGATTTCTCCCGTGTCTCCCACCCGTGGGTTAACATCTTCAACGGGCAATGCGAGTACTTCTGCGAATTGCATTGCGATCGAGGTGCGACTGCCCCCTATATCCGTCGAACCTTCCATCAGGTTTACGGTCCCGTCTTCATTAACACTGGCCGTTACACAAGATTTAAACCCGATATTAAACCAGTACCCGGTGGCTACACCCCGCCCGCGGTAGGGCCCTTCCAATGGTGTTTTATAATGGTCGGAGTTTTTCCCCGCTTCCATTGTCTCCAAACAGCCGATACGGGGGTAAACGAGATCGTCGACGCGACGCATTCCCTCTTTTGCTGCATTCATAATGCGTATATCAAATGCGTCCATCCCCAGTTTTTCGGCAATTTGATCGAGCATCGTTTCGATCGCAAAGGCTACCTGGGTAGAACCTGGTGCCCGGTAGGGAGCTGATTTTGGCTTATTAACGACTACATCATAGCCATTTACTATCGCGTTTGGAATCTCATAACAGGCAAATACGCACATACACCCACAAAACATGGGTGAACCCGGGTAGGCACCTGCCTCGAAAGCGAGGTAGCAATCACCGGCAACTAATTTACCGGAATTATCCGCGCCTAATTTCAGGCGGACGTAGGAACCAGGTGTAGGACCGGTGCCCTCAAATACACCTGCACGGGTCATCAGCAGTTTTACCGGATGGCCGGTTTTACGAGAGAGTAAAGCTGCGACTGGTTCTAAATAAATAGGTATCTTACCACCAAACCCACCACCGATTTCTGTAGGGACCACTTTTACTTTGGAAATGGGATGGTCAAGGACAGCGGCTGCTTGCTTTTGCACGACAAAGGCACCTTGGGTGCTGGTCCAAATTGTGAGTTGTCCATCGGGATTCCACATCGCCGTGCCGTTGTGGGGTTCGATATAGCCCTGGTGAACGGTGGCGGTATGGAATTCATGTTCGATTACAATATCGGCATCTTTAAAACCTTTCTCCGGGTCACCAAGCTTGTGTTGGAGGTGCGCGGCAATATTGCTTTTTTTATCTGTCTGCTCGCCTAACTCATCTGTCGTAAGGGTGTCGTGAAGTAAAGGAGCATCGTCCTTCATCGCATCGAGAACCGTGACGACGGGTGGCAATACCTCGTATTCAACTTCGATAAGCGAGAGTGCTTCGTCAGCGGTTTGCTGATTAATCGCGCCTACACCGGCGACAGCATGTCCTCGGTAAAGCACTTTGTCACTGGCCAGTATATTATCGCGAATATATTTTAAACGGGTCATCCCCTCACCCAAATCGATCATGTCGTCTTCATTGGTTTTGGGTAGATCATCGCTTGTAACCACGGCGCGTACCCCCTCCAGGGCTTCAGCCTTGCTCGTATCAATGGATTTTATTCGCGCGTGGGCATGTGGGCTGCGAAGGACCTGCCCATGCAGCATGCCGGAAAGACGGACATCGGCCCCATAGATAGCCTTGCCGATGACTTTTTCTGTACCATCGTGGCGGATGGGGCGTGTACCGATTATTTTATATTTACCATTTCCTGAGTTGTTTGACATCAGCTTATTCTCCTTATTCAAGTTTTTTTTCAGGCACTTTTACTCATGACCGCACTGGCATCTTGAACCGCGCGGATTATCTTATCATATCCCGTGCATCGGCATAGATTACCAGCCAGCCAATGACGTATCTCATGCTCGGTCGGATTAGGGTTATGATCGAGCAATGCTTTAGCGGCTACAAGAAAACCGGGTGTGCAGATCCCACATTGTAGGCTCGCATTTTCGAGAAACTTTTGTTGCAGGGGATGCAAACCATCTACGGTGGCCAGACCCTCAACCGTAGTTATTTCTTTCCCCTGAATTTCAACGGCCAATACAAGGCAGGAATCCACGAGGGAGCCATCCATGATTACACTACAGGCACCGCAGTTTCCATCGTTGCACCCTTCCTTACTCCCGGTAAAACCGAGTTCCTCGCGCAGTACTTCGAGTAGGCTTTGCCGTGGTTCGCAGAGAAATTCAATATTCTCGCCATTTATCTTAGATTGAACGTGAATTTTATTCATCAGATTAGACTTTCGATTAAGTGAAGTTTTATTTTCAAAGGGTTGTTACACCCAATTTGAGTTAGTTATAAAATTATATAAGGGTTAGTTTTCCTGAACCGCATTGGGGACGAATTCACCGCGAGCCCTTTTAACCGCTCCTTGCAATGCGCGCTTGGTCATAACGCCGACTAAATGAGTTCGATATTCCGCCGTTCCGCGCATGTCCGAGATGGGTTTGACGCTGGCTTTAGCCGCTTCTGCAGCTGCTTCTATCGTCTCGTCGTTCACCTCGCGTCCGACAATTAGCTCACTGGCTTCACGAACGAAAAGAGGGGTAGGAGCTACCGCCGCCAACCCGATGCGAACCTTTTTAAATGTCTTCTTGCGATTGCCAAGCTCTACATAGGCACCAGCACCGACAACCGCGATATCCATTTCATTTCGCGGTATAAAACGTAAATAATGTGCTCCGGAAGCATTTTTGATGGTTGGAACTCGAATGGAGACCAGTAATTCACCAGGTTGCAAAACGTTCTGCCCCGGCGCGGTACAGAAATCTTCAATTGGGACCCGTCGTTTTCCATTGGGGCCAGCAATTTCACACTTACTCCCATAGGCAATGAGAACAGGTATCGTATCTGCGCTCGGAGATGAATTGCAGACATTACCCCCAAAACTGGCTCTTCCCTGGATTTGGATACCGCCGATTATGGCTGCGGAGTCTATCAAACCGGGATAACGCTCAATGCAATCCGCATCCTGGTTTATCCGGTGACAGGGGACTGCTGCGCCAATCGTGAGACCTTTCTTTGACCCGTAAGAAAGTTCGTTCAGCTCGGGTATATTTTTTACATCGACGACACGTTCGGCCTGAAATCGATTTCCCCTGAGTTGCACTATCAAATCGGTGCCACCAGCTAAGATGCGCGAATTTCCGTTTTTTTCGGCAAGCATGGAAATTGCCTTACGTAAGCTGTTGGGCGCGGTGTACTCAAAATTTTTCATTCTTTAGATCCCCTTAATCTTTTACTCATTTAATACGAATTTATCTACTGCACCGGAAAAGATAAATTAAGAAAATTGGCCGTGTCAAGCAGGGTAGCATACTGATTTCGATAAATATGAATTAATCGAAAATATCCCATCTGCGTATGCTTGAAAGTCTTTGCGTGAAATATCCCTGCGAGGTGAGATAATCCTTGCTCATTGGGCAGGTAATGGGAATCTATTCTGAGCTGTTTTTCAGCGCGATTAATCGGTATAGATAGAGGTAATCTAATCTTGAGCAGTCTAAATAGCAGCGGATTCAGTGTAATTGATGGCCTGATTATTTTTGCCTATCTCGGTACACTTATGGGGATCGGGTTCTATTTTTCCAGAAAACAGAAAACACTCGATGACTATTTTAAAAGCGGCAAGCAGCTGGGCTGGTTAAGTGTAGGCATATCACTTATGGCGGCGCTTAACAGCGGGCTCGATTATATTAATACGCCGGCGGTCGTTTTTGGGATTGGAATGATCACAGTCATGTCTTTTTTAAGTTGGATACCTCTATATCCCTGGGTGACAAGAGTTACGATTCCCATGTATCGACGTTTAGATGTATTTTCTGCCTATGAATATCTGGAACTCCGTTTTGGTCTAGCGGTGCGTGCTGTGGGTTCGGGAATTTTTATTCTATGGCGAATAGGTTGGATGGGGGCCGCTTTGTATGTTCCCTGCCTCGCAGTCAAAGCGGCGACAGGGGGGCAATTAGATATCTTTTGGATGATTATCCTGTTGGGGTCTTTGGTCACCATCTACACGATGCTTGGGGGGATGAAGGCAGTTATCTGGACGGATGTGACGCAATTCTTCGTTATGTTTACCGGTCTATTTGCCACCCTTTATTTTATTATTTCCAATACACCGGGTGGCGTGAGTGAAGTCTACCGGCTGGCTCAAGAGTCGGGGAGAATTGATCTAATCGCTGACATTCCTGAAATGCAGGGCGCATCAATGATAGAGAAAATCAGGCTTTATCTGACCGAAGAATTGACATTAGTGGGCGTCGTGCTCGTGGTGACTATTGGTCGATGCGCAGCTTTTACCGCTGACCAGATTGCCATTCTTCGTTTCCAGGCGATGCGTTCGATAAAAGAAGCGAGGAAGTCTTATCTTATCAATGCCGTTTCGGATACGGTTTGGATGGTATTTCTCGGCTTTGTCGGGTTGGCCTTATTCGCTTTTTATCAACATGCCGAATACCCTCAAGGCATTCAGAACGATCACATCCTGCCCTATTTTATGGCGAATCATTTTCCTGTTGGTCTAACGGGATTGGTCATCGCTGCTATTTTTGCCGCTTCATTGTCCAGCGTTGATGCCGCGATAAATTCTACAACCTCGGTTATCGTTGTCGATTACTACAATCGGCTGTACTTAGGGAAAGTTCGTCCCGCTGAAAACCTCACTGCTGAGGAAGAGCGTAAGCAAATCCTTGTTGCACGAATTGCGACTCTCTGTATAGGGGGTGTCATGATCTTAGTGGCAAGTAATGTAGGGCGCATGGGAGAGTTATACGCCGCGGCAAATAGAATTATTGGATCCTTTTTTGGTCCACTCTTCGGGATCTTTGTTTTGGGGATGTTCAGTAGTAAATCACATAGCATCGGCGTGGTGATAGGAGCTCTTGCCGGTCTAACCACCAGTATATATGTCGCATTTTTCAGTGAGTTCAGCTGGGTGTGGCCCTCGCCGCTCGGAATATCAGCAACTCTAATAGTTGGTTATCTCGCGAGTTTGATAATCCCAAAAAAAGCAGTGGATAAACCACCCCTGACATTTAAAGAAGTAATGAAGTTACCCGAGCCGGATTGATTTAATAGCCCGTCATTTGCCAGGGAGGGGATTATTCGCAAACGGGCTCATCAGTTGTAAAAAATTAATTAAAAAATGTATAAATAGGTAAATTCAATGCTTTTTTATCGCCATAATATTAATCATACAGTAAATTATCTCTATCCTTTAAATAATTGAAGGATGCTTATTGTTAATACTATCAACACATGGAGAATATAATGATTAATAAAACAACTAATAAGGGATTTACCCTTGTAGAAATTATGATTGTGGTCGTGATCATCGGGCTGTTAGCAGCGATGGCGATACCGGCCTTCAATAAAGTCCGGCAGACCTCGCAGGACAAAACGATTACGAATAACTTAAGACAGGTAGCATCAGCAGCTGACCAGTACTTCATTGAAGAGGGGATGACCCAAGCGGTGTCGTCAGATATCATTGGTACAGCACTGTATGTAAAGGCGATGCCCCAGGCAGTGGCCGGCGAAGCCTATTCAACCTTATTCCCGATCACAGCTGGGTTTACCCAACTATCGGTTAGCAAGGCTGACACTACTGTAGTTACCTTCGCTCAATAAGTTGAAATAAATCTTATTAAAAGCCGCCTCATAGTAATATGAGGCGGCTTTTTTATGTCTAAAGATAAAGTCCCAACTTACATAATACTATTAGCGTTTAGTGTTGAATTCATCGTGCTTGATAAACCGATGATATTAGTAGTAACTGTATTAATATGATTAACAAATCTGCCATGGCTAATGCTGGGATGATATTGATCTCATTTATTTTGGCTTTAATACCCTACCAAGCTGAAGCCAGGGAGATTGAACCCGCGGATGTTTTTACCCGGGTAGCCCTGTTACGCGGAGAACTCGAATTATTGCGCTATGAGATGGGGAAACCAAAAAGTTATCAACCTGAAATCAAAGTAGCCGATGCGGTGCCCCGCGAAGTATACGCGCAGGCGATTGCACTTTTTGAACTGGCTAATCGGTTTTGCTACGAACATACGCAAGAACTGGCAAAACCACCAGACAGGCATAAAGGGAAAATAATGCCCACTCATGTTTTTAATTTAGTGAATGCTGCCTTGAATCAAATAGGCATTGTAAAACTTAAATATAATATAAATGAGCGGATTCAGGAGTTACCTAGAGATCCCAGAATGACCCCATCCGATGTTTATCGCTCGATAATCAATGCTCAACGTCAATTAAATATTCTTCTTGATAGGCAAGTAACACCGACTGATGTCTACCTGGAAGTGACAACAGCGATTGAACACGCATCCAGATTATTATTGTTTTTTCCCGACGCAGAATCACTACCTGCCACACCCCACTTCGAGCGTGGTAAAGTTCCAGTAGATATTTATTACAGACTGGTTCGCTGTTATGGTATTTTACAGGATATCGCTGAGCGTTCCGGGGTTAAGATACTTAAACTGGAAGAAATAAATATAGATTCAGATAGAATAGATATATTACAACTCAACGATAACCATTATCTTGCTACTTTAATCGTGTCTGAGCTTTCCTACCTCACTCAAATAATGAGAAATGCACCGAAATTATTCACGGATCCGAATTTACTCACGGATTTTACATACTTCTTGGAGCGAAGATTTCCCCCTCACGTTTACCAAAAGCTAGGCGTTCTGGAAGAACAATTAGTAGAGATGAATGGGTGGGTTGCCAAAGTCCCCAATTGGCTGGGAGAGTAAGGATATTTAACGCCGGGAATTGGAGCGATCATAGGTTAGAGGGAGGGGTTACGAAATTTGATCGCCGACCTGCCAGTCCCGCCACTGCGGGAGCGAAGTTTTATATTAACGAATATAGAGAGAAAACCATTTCCCACGCATTTGCACGAAATGCCCGCCGTCGCTCTTCGAGCTATAGCGCGCAGCCTTCGCCAAGCCATAAAACGATCGAGCAATTCATTGGCCTTCGATAGCTGATAGCTGGCCTGCCAGCCGTAGCCCAACGGGCGAAGTTTTATTTTAACGAATAAATGGAGAAAACCATTTCCCACGCATTTGCACGAAATGCCCGCCGTCGCTCTTCGAGCTATGGCGCGCAGCCTTCGCCGAGCAATGGACCTTTTAATGTTCTTTTACGTAATCAACACCTGATAGCTGGCCTGCCAGCCGTAGCCCAACGGGCGAAGGCTGGTGCCCCCACCGAGACTCGAACTCGGATTAACGGTTTAGGAAACCGCGGTTCTATCCATTGAACTATGGGGACAATTGATTAGCAACTTCTCAAAAGTTGAAATTCTCGATTTCTAATAATAAAAAAATCACATTGCATATCAAATTAATTAAAAAAATTTAGTGTTCAAAGATAGATTTATTTGACAAGGAGTCGGAGGGTAAAGATTCTTTTTTTCCCACCCTATAATTTGATATTTAATTAGGTTTTTTAATGCTTTAATTATAAATTACCTGAATCTGTTCTGTGAGTAACACATATTCTCCAAATATTTCGGCTGAATTAATCCCATTCCCGATCTTTATTTACGATCTAATTGAGAAGAGAATTGCTTATGCCAATGGCGAGCTGGAAAATTTATCGGGCTACTCTTCTCAGGAGATTCAGACAAAAGAAATTGATTTTTTTCACGCCTTAAATCAGCAAAAAAACGATAATTATTCACCTTCGTGCTTGTTAGAGCTTGATAAATTGAAACCTAACGAACGTTTCAGTTGTGCCGCTCACATGCAAGACCGCGCTGGGCATCATCTGATTTTAAAAATTACGTTTACCGCTTATCAGTTCAATTCTGATAGTGAGATAATTCAAGTGTTGGGCGTAGTTGAAAATATAACTCAAAGTGTAGCATCAAATAAGCGATTGGAAGAAAGGTTGGATGCGGCCTGTAAAAGAGCAGAGTCTGCTAATCGAGTGAAATCATTATTTCTCGCGAATATGAGCCATGAAATTCGCACACCGATGAATGCGCTTATGGGGATGTGCGAATTACTTCATGAAACTTCCCTTGATGAAGAGCAGTTGGAATACTTGAATACGATTAAGAATTCAGGGAGAAATCTTCTAAATTTGCTCAATGATATACTGGATCTTTCGAAGATCGAAGCGAACAAACTCGAAATCGATTCCGTATCGTTTAATCTTCATCAATGGCTGCAAGAGACTTTGGCTCTGTTCTCTTCCAAAATTTATGCCAAACAGTTGGAGTTCATTTGTGACGAGGATGAAAATCTTCCTCTGATCATTGAATCCGATCCCAATCGATTGCGGCAAATTTTGATCAATCTTCTAAGCAACGCAGTTAAATTCACGATGAGTGGTGAAATTGTCGTTTCAGTTTCATTAGCAGAACAGTTTTCTGACAGTTCAGCGGAACTCAAATTTTCTATTCTCGATACAGGGTTAGGGATCTCTGAAGATAAACTGGATTACATATTTGACGCTTTTAATCAAGGTAGTCATTCAACCGCGCGCAATTTTGGAGGTACGGGTCTTGGTCTTACGATTACAAAACACCTGGCGAAAATGATGGGGGGTGATCTTAAAGTTAAAAGTGAATTAGGAAAAGGTTCTACCTTCACTTTTACCGTAAAGGTAAATTCTTTCTCATTGGCACGTGTTCCATTAATAGATTGGAATAAAGAAAAACATGCACTCGTTATCGAAAACCCCATGACCTTTAGTGGTCTTGCCGCGAAATTAAAACGATTAGAAGTTCCGACAGTATTTGCGCATACCGTGGATAAAGCCCTGAGCCTTTTAGAGTATGATATTAATGACTTTGGGGTTGTCTTTATCGATGCCCAGTGGTCGATGTCACAAGTTGATGGAATGGCGGATAAAATTATTGATTTGGTCAACGACTATCATTTGCCATTAATTATTATAAATTCGCTCGGTAAAACGGAATCCTATAGCAGAAAATTGAAGTTTCCGGCCGTGCGGCTATTCAAGCCTTTCATGTTTCATCAGTTGCGGGAGAAGTTAGATCAAGTCCTTCAAAGCGATAGAGAGAATACTTATCTCGTCCCCGGTAATAAGTCTACTAACCTGGAAGAAAATTGAGGAGGGGAGCATAACCGAGGTTCTGGCAAAGGAAAACAATCGCAAGGTATTACTTGTCTAAGATTTTATAGTCACTTTGACGTAAATCTGCCCTACTTATTACTGCTCCTAAGTAATAATGCGGTGAAGAAATAAAATTAAACTTTTGATTGCTTTTTAGAACCATAAGTTTATGAATTTTAAGCTTTTTCTGATGGGAGTAAGCTAATCCCGTTGATGATAATATTATGAAACAACTAGAATTAAAAGTTATTCCCAGGGAGGAGACCGGCCGAGGGTCAAATCGCCGCTTACGCGCATCAGGAAAAATACCCGCTGTCATTTATGGTAAAAAAGGAAGTCAGCCGCTAATCATTGAGCAAACCGACTTCCGCGTTCTCTGGAAAGCAATATCTGGTGTTACTGCATTAATTCAAGTTGACGTTGAGGGGGATAAACCGGCGTTAACGATTATAAAGGAAGTACAACGCGATGCTCGTACGGATCAATTCCTCCATATTGACTTTCATGAGGTATCAAGCACTGAAAGGATGCATACATATGTAGCTGTTCATATAATCGGTGAAGCTATCGGGGTTAAGAACGAAGGCTCCCTCATGGAAATTTTCGCTCATGATCTGGAGATACGCTGTTTACCAGGTGACTTACCTGCAACAATTGATATTGATGTTTCTGAGCTCCACACTGGCGATTCAATCCACATTAAAGATATTACAGAAATCGCGGGGGTCGAATTTATAGCCGATCCGGAATTGCTTGTCGTTGCTTGCGTAGCACCAGCGGTTCTAGAAGAACCGGTTGTAGTAGATGAAGAGGAAGTTGATGAGGAGGAATTGGAAGAGGGTAAAGAACCGTCAGAAGGCGAAGCACCCACATCAAAAAGTGAGGATCAGGGTGAGACGGATAAATCTGATTCCGATTCTTAAAAAGCTCAGCTTAGAGATAAAGTCGTCTTAGACTTTACCCCTTTTTAAAATTTTTAATTTTAGTCATGTCCATATTGGTTATTGCGGGATTGGGAAACCCTGGGGATGAATATCGTCACACGCGACATAATATAGGATTTGAAATTGTTGATAGTTTGAATAAACAGAATGGCGGGAAATGGAAATCTGAGAACAGATTTGAAGCAGAAGTCGCTCGTCTTACCCTGGATAAAAAATCCTTATTGTTGGTAAAACCACTCACCTACATGAATGAAAGTGGTCGTTCTCTAAAACTACTCTGCGACTATTATAAAATAGCAGTTGAGAATTTGATCATTGTAGCTGATGAAGTACAAATTAATTTGGGGGAAATGAAAATCACAACAAACGGAAGCGCCGGCGGCCATAATGGCATTGATAGTGTCATCCAACACCTGGGTGATGGGTTTTCCCGTTTTCGTATTGGCATTGGTCCAAAAGTGCCGCCTGAAATCGAACTGAAAGTTTTCGTTCTTAGTAAATTTAATGCCCAAGAGCAGGAGGTTGTGAATAACAAAATGAGCGATTATTTGACCAATCTTCAGCTCCTTATTGACAGAGGACCAAACCTTGCCATGAATCAAATAAACAAACGAAATAAAACTACTGATGAATCAAACTTTAACTAGCCGTAATTATAATGCCTCCATCATTCTCGATACGCGTGGCGTTGAAGAGACAATTGATGCGCTTATTGAACAATTGAAAAAAGCAATTGAAGAGGTGGGAGGTGAAGTTGGTGATGTGAATAATCTCGGTCGGTTTGATTATATACGTGTCACAGATAAAAAACATCTCGCAGATTTTTATTTAAACATCGCTTTTAACGGTCCACCTGATGCCCCTTGTCAATTGCAGGAAAACTTGCGCCTTGAAAAGACGGTTAAACGCATCATTATACAATCCGTATAATAATACCTTCAAAGCGAAATGGCATCCTACAATAAAGTAATCCTGATGGGCAATTTGACGCGTGACCCCGAACTTCGGGTCACGCCAAAAGGAACTTCTGTTTGTCAGATTGGATTGGCGGTTAATCGTACTTATCGTGATAGTGATGGTAATAGCCGTGAAGATGTTACCTTCGTTGATGTTGATGCGTTTGGTAAACAGGCCGAAGTCCTGGCAAAGTACATGAATAAAGGACGACCAATACTCGTAGAGGGGAGACTTCAATTAGACTCATGGAAAAGCAAAACGGGAGAAAAGCGCAATAAGTTAAAAGTCATCCTGGAAGGGTTTCAATTTGTAGGTAGTAGAAGCGATGGAGGAGATTCAAGTTATGAAAATGTATCCCCTCCATCACGAAAATCCGATATGGGTAACACCGGCGCATCATCCGGAAGTGTAGATGAACCGGATATCGATGATGATGTTCCTTTTTAATATTCTAATTTAAATTTTATCGTTTAATCATTTTTAATAAAATAAAACCATGGCTACAACTGATATATTACTTCTCAAACCTATTGAAAAATTAGGTAATGAAGGCGATCATGTTCAAGTGAAAGCGGGATTCGCACGTAATTATCTTTTCCCGAAAATGATGGCCGTTCCAGTTAATCATGCCAATCGAAAGCAGATTGACGCACTAGTCAAAAGGCGGGAGGAAAGATTGACGAACGAACTTTCAACGGCTCAGGAAATTGCCAAGAAGATCGAGAATTTACATTTTGCTATCGCCATGAAAACAGGTCCGGGCGGTAAATTATTTGGTTCCGTAACGGCACAGCATTTGCATGAGCAACTAACGGGCCACGATGTGAAAATTGATCGCAAGCAAATTGCACTTAACAGCCCAGTAAAATCTTTAGGTAAACATAATGCCAAGATTAAGGTGCACGCCGAACTCTCAGTAGATTTAGAATTCGAAGTGGTTTCCGAAAATCCAATCGACAAAGAATCTTAATCCCCGGTAGATACCGGACCATGGGTCATGCCTTCGAAGAAAGGACTAACAAATGGAGTTGGGAGCAGCGGTGAAGATCGCGCCTCAATAAGCGCACGCGAAAGAGCGGGAGCGGCGGATCCGCTTGATCGTATTGCCCCACATAATATCGATGCGGAGGAGGGCCTCCTCGCATCATGTATCATGGACGGCGGGCAGGAGACAATTACGCTCTGTCTTGAAGCTAGATTATCACCTGATTATTTCTATAAACCTGCGCATCAGGTGATCTTCCAAGCCCTTCTTGATCTTTATGATAAAGGATCGGTCGTCGATGAAATTATTCTTGTAGAGCACCTTGGAACTCAAGATAGGCTTGAAGAAATTGGTGGGTTTAGTGCGATTACTCACCTGACCAACCGCATCGAGACAACCGCTCACGCACAGTACTGGATGGAAATCGTGCGAGAAAAATGTCTTTTACGACGGCTTATAAAATCGGCAACTCAAATCGTAGACGACTGTTATCATTCGCAGGATGGGTTAGATAATTTTCTCGAGGCAGCAGAACAGAAGATTTTTGAAATCAGTCAAGATCGTGTCACGGAATCTGCTATCCCGATAAAGGATTCCATCGACTCAGCGGTAAAATTGATCAATACGCTTCTTCAAAGTAAGGGCGAATTAAGCGGTGTTTCGAGCGGATTTATCGATCTCGATCGCATGACTTTTGGTTTTCATCGGTCAGAGATGATTGTCCTTGCCGCTCGCCCGTCGGTGGGAAAAACATCCCTCGCCCTGAATATTGCCGATGCTGCGACTTTTCCCAGTGATAAGCAGCGCAAGCCCGTGCCGACGCTGTTCTTTAATTTGGAGATGAGCGCGAGCCAGCTCGCGTTTCGTCTCCTTTGCAGCCATTCAAAAGTGAACATGCAGAGAGTTAAAGACGGGATGGTAGCCCGGGAGGATCAAAATCGTCTGAGTCGCGATGCAAAGGCATTGAAAGAAGCTCCACTCTGGATTGACGAATCCGGGCAGTTAACGATCCTTGAAATGCGCGCAAAAGCACGGCGCATGCACGCAAAACACAAGCTGGGCCTAATTGTTATCGATTATTTGCAGCTCATCTCAGGCACTGATAGCCGGGTGGCAAGAGAGCAGCAGATTTCTGAAATTTCTCGTGGGATCAAAGCAATGGCAAAGGAACTGGAAGTGCCAGTGCTTGTCTTAAGTCAACTAAACCGTGAATCTGAAAGAGAAAAAAGACCGCCCCGGCTCTCTGACTTACGCGAGTCGGGATCCATTGAACAGGATGCTGATGTCGTCTTTCTCCTTGCGAAAAGGGTGAATAAACGAGAGGAGGGAGAAAATGGCAATACGGTGCCTTCATCAGGAGAGGTGATTGATTTAATCATAGCTAAACAACGCAACGGTCCTGTCGGTAAGGTTCCATTATCGTTTAGACCGGAATTTACACGTTACGAGAATTACTCTGATAAATCCATTTAATCTGTATGCGTACACACACACTTAGATGGATTCTGTTCTTTTTTTGTGTTGTTAACTCCTATCTGTTAACTGCGCAAGATGAAGCTTTGGTACAACCTGTTGTGGGGCAGATCGAGATTAAATTTAAAGATATAAAAAATATCAGTGAAGAGGCAATTCGTGCGCGCATTCAGATACGCGTGGGGATGGAATATAATCAGAGTCTTATCGATCGATCCATACGATCACTTTACAACACCGGATTTCTTGACTTTATCGAAGTCAAAACCGAAGAGATGCCAGATGGAAAATCAAAACTTATATTTCTTGTTCAAGCAAAGTATAGAATTAGAGATATATATTTTGATGGAAATCGCAAAATAAAAAATACGCGCCTACAAGAAGAAATTATTTCCCGCGAGAATGGTGTCCTCGATGAGCGACGGATTAATGACGACAGTGATAAAATACTTGAATACTATCAGGGCAAAGGTTTCTCCCAGGTTTCTGTTGATTACGAAATTACCAAAGACTCAAATAACGGTTATGGCGATGTGGTTTTCCGCATCGATGAGGGACAAAAGTTGAAGATAGCCTATGTTAAATTTACCAATAACAAGGCGATTAGTGACCGAAAATTGAAAAGAACTTTAGACACCAAAAATTTTTCAATCGTAAACTCATTTTTTGGCAAAGGTCGGTTTAAAGATGAAATCCTTCAAGAAGATATAGATAAGCTGTTAGCTCTATATAAACAAAAAGGTTACCTAGATGTTGATATATCAGATGCCAGTGTAACTTTAGATTACCCGTCATCCAATAAGATTGGCGTCACGATAGATATTAATGAAGGGCGCCAATACAGAGTAGGAAATGTTACCTTCGAAGGGAATACACTCTATAGCGACGTAGAACTGATGCGTCCATTAAAGCTTCAACCGGGTGATGTTTTCTCACCTTCACTTCTTGACGAAGATCGCAATAAAGTGCGCGATGCATTCGGACAAATTGGTTACCTTGATACCAGCGTACGCGCAGAGCGAAGGCCAAATCTGGTAACCGGTGATATAGATATTCATTATAATATTAGAGAGAGTGAAGAAATCCTTGTCGAATCGATCAATATCGAAGGAAACACCAAAACTAAAAGTGTAGTTATCCTTCGGGAAATTTCCTTATCCCCAGGTGATGTGTTTGATCGAGTGCGCATGAAATCCAGTGAGTCTCGACTTATTAATACGCAGTATTTCGATAACGTATTAGTTTCTCCTGAAAAAACAAATATTCCCGGTCGCAGGAATATGAAAATATCGCTTAAAGAGGGACGAACAGGTAACCTCACCTTCGGCGCGGGTTTCAGTTCACTGAAAAAAGGGCTTTTCTCCGCAGAGGTAAGTCAGGGTAATTTTGACTTATTCAACTTCCGTTCATTTTTTCAAGGTGACGGACAGAAGATGCGTATTTATGCAGAAATCGGATCAAATTCCGAAGAGTATGGGATAACTTTTGTTGAACCCTGGCTCTTTGATCAACGCTTAGCATTCGAAGTAGATTTGTTCCGCCTCGAAACAGATTTCGTTAGTGTCAGCTTTAATGAACTGCGATCCGGTGTCCGAACATCGCTTCGTAAGCGCCTTTTTAACAATATCGATGGGCGGCTTACATACAGTTATGAAATAGTCGATATTTTTGATGTTTCCCCTTTCGCCTCACCTATAATCAAAGCGGAGGAAGGTGAACGAAGCGTCTCTAAGATTGAAATCGATTTAATCAGGGATTTTCGAGATAGAATCATCTACAGTAGACGGGGTAATCGTGTGCAGTTAAAAACTTCATTTGCCGGTTTGGGTGGCGATACTGATTATTTTAAATTAGAAGGGCGAGCATCCCAGTTCTTTCCCACGCACGATTATTTGGATCAGACGCTAAGTCTCTACGCTCGTGCGGGATCCTTTTTTAATGTAGGTAGCAAGGGGGTACCCTTTTTTGATCGCTTTTTCCTGGGTGGTCCAGATGATGTTCGAGGATTTGAATTTCGTCAGGTTGGTCCCAAGGACGTTCAAAGGAGTCCTAGTGGGGTCATCACCTCGATTGATAGTATCGGCGGGAACTCATTCGGGTTTTTAAGTGTCGAATATACTTTTAAATTATCAGAGGGTATGAGATTTGCGGTTTTTTATGATTTAGGCTTTGTCAATCCTGATGAAGGAGATTTTAGTTTTAAGAGATACAATTCCAACTATGGTTTTGGCATCCGGGTTCAAGTTCTTGGCGCGCCGATGCGCATGGATTTTGGCATACCAATCACCACCGACCAATTTAATGATGACGGCAATCAATTCCATTTCACCTTTGGGCCGAGATTTTAATTAAGAGTAAACTTTAATATGAATGAACAACTTAAAACCATTAATAATGAATAAACTTATCGTCACTCTAATCTTATCAAGCACGTTCGCCGTCGCCTCTTTTGCTCAAGAGCTAAAGATAATAACTGTTGATATGGGCTCGCTCTACAGCGGTTATTATAAAACCAAGGAAGCAAATGAAAAACTCAAGGAGAGCATTGACCAAGCTCAAACTCAAGCGGAGGAGCTTCTCGGGGAAGGGCGATCACTTGCAGAAGAGTTTAACAATCTTCGGGAGAGAATTAACAATCCCGCGCTCACTGACGAATTTCGCAATAAAGCGAAACTGGAGGCCCAGGAAAAGTTGAAGGAAATTCAGGACAAGGAACGCGAGATACAACAGTATCAGTCAAATACCGAGCGGTCTCTCCAGCAGCGTCAGCGAACTCACCGCGACCTGATGTTAGACGAAATAAAAAAAGTAGTTTTAATAATGGCCGAGAAACAGGGTGCAACCCTTGTATTTGATACTGCGGGGACATCTGCTCTTGGCATTCCAAATGTGCTCTACTCTAACCCGCGTTGGGATATAACAGATGATGTTTTGGCTAAAATAAACGAGAGTGCCCCGAGTGAATAATATTTTTTCAGCTTCAATTTTCTCGAGAAGAGAAATTGAGGCGGGATTTAAGTTCCCCGGTATTTTTCGAACGGTTTTATAATTAGTCACCATCATCGCTTCTTATCCGGAAGATTCCTGACCGAGAGTAATTGAACTTGGTGAAATTATTATTTCCTGTTATTGTGTATTGGCGGGCATCTTAGTAAGCTTTAATCATGGATATTTCTTTATCGACTGGTGAAATTCTCGATATCATCGGGGAAGGGATAAAAGAAGGGAGCACTAATGTCACAATAAATGGAATAGCCGCCCTCGATATGGCCGGGTCAGGTGAGCTCTCATTTTTGGGAAACAATAAGTATCGTAAGCAAGTGCCGTGCTCCAGCGCTTCTATTATACTTCTCCCCGAGGATTATAAAGGTAAACCCGGCGAGAACCAGTTGTACTTGCGCGTGCCTAACCCTTCACTGTCGCTTAGTAGAGTCTGTGAACATATCGAGATTCGTCTGAACCCTAGACCAGATCCCGGTATTGATTCATCTGCGGTGATTGATCCAACCGCGACGATTGACCCCGAGGCTTATGTTGGACCGCAATGTGTGATTGAAACGGGAGCAGTGATTGGTAAAGGGACGATACTAGAAGCCAGAGTATTTATTGGAAGGAATTCTCAGGTAGGCAAAGATTGTCAATTTAAGCCACAGGTTGTTTTAGCTTCCTATTGCAAAATAGGTGATCGTGTCCGGCTGCAGGCAGGTGTTGTTGTAGGATCCGATGGTTTTGGTTATGATTTAAGCGAGGGAGCACATTATAGAAATCCACAGATTGGCTATGTTATTATTGAGGATGATGTAGAAATTGGGGCCAATACCACTATCGATCGCGCGCGATTTGATGTAACCCGGATTCAAAAGGGAACCAAGATTGATAACCTGGTTCAAGTAGCGCATAACGTTAAGATCGGGAAAAATTGCATGATTGCTGCACAGTCAGGAATCTCAGGTAGCACGACACTCGAAGACGGCGTTACCCTGGCTGGCCAAGTTGGGGTCGCAGGTCATATAACGATTGGGCGAGGTGCAGTGATCGGCGCTCAAGGGGGTGTTAACCGTGATATAGAACCCGGAAGCACGAACACCGGTACGCCCGTGATGCCCCTTCTTCAAGCGCGGAAGATAGACGTTCTTTTACGCAAGCTACCAGAATTATTCAAAAAAGTTGCTAATCTCGAAAAAATATTAGAGAAGAAGTCAGTTAATAAAAACTGAATGATTATATGCAGGTAGGGGAATTAAAAGTTCTATCCGGGCAATCGAATCCCGCTCTTGTCGAGGAGATATGTAATCTGATTGGTACGACTGTAGGTGGTTGTGAAGTCGGCAATTTCCCCGACGGTGAGACCAGTGTAAAAATAACCGAAAACATCCGTGGGAAGGATGTTTTTGTCGTTCAATCTTCATGCACCCCTGCGAATAATAATATCATGGAGTTATTAATTATGATTGATGCTGCGCGCCGTGCCTCGGCACAGCGCATCACCGCAGTCATACCTTTTTTCGGCTATGCCCGGCAAGATCGTAAGGATCAACCGCGCGTTCCCATCACTGCTAAACTCATTGCGAATCTACTCGTTACCGCGGGGGCTAACCGTATATTGACGATCGATCTCCATGCCCAGCAGATCCAGGGATTTTTCGATATCCCGGTTGATCATCTCTATGCTTCACCGGTTTTCTTTGATTATTTAAAGCAGATAGATAGCGCGAAAATGGTCATTTTTGCACCTGATGTGGGCGGCGTGAAAATGGCTGCAGCCTATGCCGATATGTTTGGTTGTGCCCTCGGGTTTGTTGCCAAACGCCGTACCAGTGCCACTACGGTTGAGGCCTTTAATCTAGTGGGTGAGGTTCAAGGGCGTGAGGTTCTCATTATTGATGATATGACTGAAACTACAGGTACGCTCTGTGCCGCGGCGAATCTTCTTAAAGACAAAGGTGCAACCCAAATTCGCGCCGCTGTCAGCCACACAATGCTCAACGAAATTGGTTATGAGCGTCTCAAGGATGGGCCGATCGATGAGCTTATTACCACGAATACGGTCCCTATTGATACGCGTGGGTTGCCGATAAAAGTATTAAGTGTCGCACCCCTTTTAGCCCAGGCAATCCTTAGAATAAACAACCATGAGAGTGTGACCAGTTTATTTAAAATCAAAGGATTTTGAGGCAAAGATAACTTATTATTAAGGTCACTCGCTATTCATCTATACGCAGATGTAAAGGGTTAGGGTTTGATTGTCGCTTGTATTGATCATTTACGGAACACGAAATTAAATTGCCATGTCATTACTACTTAATATGCGGAATACATTTTTATTACTTGCTATTCTTGCCGCTACGGCAAGTTACGTGATACATGAATTACTGGCAAAATCGGACGCTAGTGAATCCGAGGTTTTACGTCTTACCAATGCGGATGAACATTTTCCTATAGATAATAATCCTATCGAAAAGGGGAAACACGGGCGTGTAGTAAGTTATGCTGATGTTCTCGATGACGTTACACCGACGGTGGTCAGTGTTTATGCTTCGCGAATTGTTCGCGTCATGCGAGATCGTCAAGTCGATCCTTTGGAAGAAATGTTAAGGCGGTTCTATGGCGTCCCAGTGCCGCGAGATCGACAAGATAATGGGGAGAGAGAAGGTAACGGGCAGGAGCGGAAATTGCCCTATGGTATGGGGTCTGGAGTGATCATTTCACCAGACGGATATATTCTTACAAACCGTCATGTCGTTACCGATGAGCGTGGCGACGATGTCGATGAAATTCGCGTGAGTCTAAGTGAAGAGAAAGAACTTCTCGCGGAAATTGTCGGGTCGGATAAAAGGACTGACATCGCTGTCCTCAAAGTTGATGCGGAAGACCTGCCCTTTATAAATATGGCAAACAGTGATAACTTGCGTGTTGGGGACATTCTTTTTGCGATTGGAAATCCACTTAGGGTTGGAACAACCGTGACGCAGGGCATTGTCTCGGCAACGGGTCGGACAGAATTAGGATTACTCGGTATGGGTAGTCAAGGCTATGAAAATTTCATTCAAACTGATGCCTCGATAAACCCGGGGAATTCTGGCGGCGCTCTTGTAGATGCCGAAGGGCGACTTGTAGGAATAAATACGGCAATCATTTCACGGACAGGAGGTAATATCGGGATCGGATTTGCCATCCCCACCAACCTGGCGCGCTCGGTCCTGGTCAAGCTTCTCGAAACCGGCACGGTGCAGCGTGGCTATCTTGGCGTGGGAATCGATGATATAACGACAGATATTGCCGAAGCCTTTAACCTCACTAGTTCCAAGGGCGCGCTTGTCGTTCAAGTGCAAGAGGGTCTGCCCGCGGCGAAAGCTGGAATTCAACGTGGGGATGTAATCGTGAATGTCGATGATCACGAAATTAAAAACAGTATCGACCTTCGATTGAAGATAGGATCAATGCAGCCCGGCAGTGATGTAAGTGTTACCGTAATGCGTGAGGGGAAAAAACGAAAATTCAATGTTATCCTGGGTAATTTGGAGACTGGCTTGGTAGAAGATGCCGACGTTTCAGGAAGTGAACTCTTAAAAGGTGTCATTGTTAGACAGCTCAATGATGAGATAAGGGAAAGATATGAGGTGCCGGATGAAGTAGAGGGGTTGGCTGTATCTGAAGTCGACATTAAATCACCCTATTTAAACACCATTCGAGAGGGAATCGTAATTGTCGAAATCAATGATCGGCAGGTCAGTAAAGTGGATGACGCCAAGGAGATATTGCGCCGGGGAATCAACAAGCTTTGGGTATATGAGCGAGGCAGCTTTGGCTATCTTGCCATTCGTCGGTAGTGATCTGAGTCTTAGCTACCCGGTTTATGAGGCGTGATTTTCTTTAAATCATCGGGTAGCGCATCCGCCTCATAGGTGGGAAAACTTAGTTCTAAAAGCGAAGTTACTGGTACTTCGAATTGTGTCTTGCCTTCGCTCCGATTGACGAGCACCGCAACCCCGATTGGATCAGCTCCCTGGGATTTAATGATCTCCAGGGTTTCACGAATCCGACCTCCACGGGTAAATACGTCTTCTACCACAAGTATTTTCTCTCCCGGGCTCATCACAAAACCACGTCTTAGAGCGAGAATATCAGCAACCTTTTCCACGAATATAAATCTTTTGCCCGCCAGCCTTGCCACCTCTTGTCCAATCACCAGTCCACCCATGGCCGGCGATACAACCGTTTCAAATTCTGAAGGAGGTAATTTATCGAGCAATAACTCGGCAAGTCGTTCGACACGGTTCAGGTATTCACAAGCACGAGCACATTGAAAATAATGACCACTGTGGAGTCCCGATCGCAGGATGAAGTGACCGGTCATTAATGCCCCCGTCTCTTTAAAGATACTTAGAATTTCGTCTTGTTTCGGATCTGTCATATTTCACACTCTGGCATTCTTGGTAGGTAAAAGAAAAAAGACATCGGTCCATCGCATTAGAGAACTTCTTCAATACATGCGTAGAGTGCATCATGATCGGTAGCGACAGGTAAATCAGAATTCTCACTTCGCATTTTGTCGGTGGGCCTGAATAGTATACCATGATCTGCGGCTCGGATCATCGTGAGATCATTGTAAGAGTCACCTGCCGCAATAACGGTAAAATTCAGTTTTTTAAAAGCTTCCACTGCATGGCGCTTTTGATCTTCCTGGCGCAATCGGTATCCTGTAATATCGCCGTCTTTACTGACTTCTAAATTATGGCAAAATAAGGTGGGGTGACCGAGCTTACCCATTAATGGTTCGGCAAATTCTTCGAAGGTGTCGGAGAGAATAATGGTTCGCGTTCGAGCTATTAGTTTACTCGTAAATTCAACTGCACCCGGGAGTGGATCAAGAGTATTAATAATCTTTCTAATGTTGTCTATTTTGATTTTGTTCTTCTCCAGAACATTTAACCGGAAACGCATGAGCTTGTCATAGTCAGGTTCATCGCGGGTGGTACGTTTAAGTTCGGTCAAACCTGAAGCTTCGGCAAATGCGATCCAGATTTCCGGTAATAAAACGCCTTCGAGGTCTAGGCAGACCATATTCATGGGCTTAGACGATTTGACAGTGAAGACCAAAGTCAAGTGTGAAAAGCCTGAGCATAGGCTCAAGCTCTCGATGGTTTTACTTACCGCTAACCGCGTTTTAAGTACTAACCTATCATGATAGGATAATGATCTTCAATTTACGGAATCCTCAAATCACGTATGCGATTCATAATCCGATTGGAAGCTTCGGCATAACGCACCTTGGAGGGGCCTTGGGGATCGTAATCAGAAGGCAACATCGGTTTATCATATACGACGTGAAGTCGTCCCTTAATACGAGGTAACTTATGATGGCGACTTAATGCTTCATAACTACCGAAAATGCGAGTCGGAACAACGATCGCTTGAGATCGACAAGCCAGGAGACCTATACCTGATTTAGCCTCTTGTAATTTTCCATCGCGAGAACGTGTTCCTTCAGGAAATATTAACATGCCATGCCCACGACCTAGAATAGAGAGGACCTGCTTAAAAGCGACAATATCAGATGGACCATCACGATCAACCGGGATTATGTTCAAACGGGCTAGAAACCAGGCGCCAAACCAAAACCGAAAGAGTGTTTTACGTGCAAAATAGTAGATTGGTCTGGTGAGGGCATAACCAACCAGTGAGGGATCGAGAAAACTTGCATGGTTCGTCGCTAGGATAAACGCGCCATTTTCAGGGATATTTTCCAGTCCAGTCAGTTTTACTCTGTATAGTCCCCGATATAGCATCCAGGATAAAACCCGGGCCAGTTTGTAGACAAAAGTTTCTTTTTCCATGAAGTTATATATTACGACCTTCAATAATCGCGCTTATTTTTTCAATGACCGCATCGAGTGTCAGTCGTGATGTATCAATCTTTACCGCTCCTTGTGGACACGTAAGTGGGGCTGTATGTCGTGTAGAGTCTAATCGGTCACGCTGTTCAATGGAATCTTCATGACCTTCGAGGGCGCGGCGCTCGATACGTGTATTTGGATCTGCGATCAAGAAAAACTTATAGTCGGCATGGGGAAAAATAATTGAACCTATATCTCTTCCTTCCATGATCAATCCATCAAAGTTTTGCTTGCGCGCTACCGAGGCGAGATTGCGTTGATAAGTTAAAAGAAATTTACGTACACCGGGCATGGCGGCGAAGCGGGATACCTGATCATTCACTTTCTGGCTACGCAGATCACTCTCTTTAGGATGATTTGAATTGAGGTAAACGAGCGCCCTTTGATCCATAATTTTGGTCTCGAATGGTATTTCTTTGAGGCATCTAACGACAGCCTCTGGGTCTTCCGGATTTATTCCCTTTGTGATCATGAGATAGGTTACTGCCCGGTAATGCGACCCTGTATCGACATATAAATAATTAAAACGTTTGGCTATTGCTCTGGCGGTTGAAGATTTTCCGGATGCTGCGCCTCCGTCGATCGCGATCAGAGTGAATTTTTTTCTGGGCATAATAAATAGGGAGTAAAATCTATCCCCACGTAGCGTCTTATTGCAAAGAGTCTATGCGTAGTTTTTCAAGAACATCGAAAAAGTGAGGAAATGTTTTTGCACAACAATAAGGATCTTTTATGCGTAGCCATGATTTACCTGATCCGAGCAAATCTGCGCATCCGAGAATAGCGAAGCTCATGGCGATGCGATGGTCTTTGTAGGTTTCGATCGTCACTCCCTCGCGTGCTTTTTCAATTAAGGAATTACGATTGGGATGTATTTCCAATGTATCGGAGTCATCGATTACTTTCTGGCCTAGCTTACGCAGTTCGGCTGCCATTGCGGCGATGCGATCTGTCTCTTGATGACGAGTATGCCCAATGCCGGTAATACGGGTTTTACCTTCCAGAAGCGGTGCAATAGCCGCAAGGGTAAGGAAGGTATCAGAAAATTCATTAAAATTCTGCTCAATTCCCTTATTTGAAGAGCCAGGTTGAAAACTTATGTCACCACTCGACGTATGGGATATCAAATTTGCGTTCTCCAATGCATCAATAAATCGTGTGTCCCCCTGCAGGAATAATTGTGAAATCAATGAGCCCTTCGAATTATCATCACAATTAAATCCTTTAATTTTTACTTCGCCCTCTGTGAGCAGGGGCAACACAATGAAATAGCTCGCTGCCGTCGTATCCGGTTCGACATCATAATGTCCTTTGCCATAATGGTAATTTGCCTGCGCCTTTATTCTCGTTTCCTGGTAATCGTTATCGCTTGATATGCTCTGCCCCCAGTGATTCATCATCCTGTCGGTTAGATAAACATAAGGTCTCCTGACACTGGTAGCTTTGGTTTCAATCGTCGTATCATTAAGAGCAAAGGGCGCAACCATAAGAAGTGCAGAGAGGAATTGACTGCTTGCGCTGGCGTCGACTTCGATTCGCCCACCTTTTAAACGGTGAGTCTTAAGCTTAAAGGGGAAATAGCCATGGTTACATTCAAATTCAACTTCCACGCCCTGGGATACGAGGGCATTGATTAAATCCTCCATCGGCCGTATTTTCATCTCATCGTCGCTGTCTAAATAATAACTTCCCTTTTCTTTAAGACAGATTAATGCGGTGAGAAATCGCGCTGCAGTACCTGCATTACCTACATGGAGTCTTGTTTCTCCACAGGGAATGTCACCGTTAAGTCCGACAATATTTATCTCATTTGAATTCTCGTCTGCTGTAATATTAAATCCCAGTTTCCGTAATGCCGTGAGCATGATTAATGTGTCATCACTGAATAACGCATTGCGTAGCGTCACTGCGCCATCGCTGAGAGCAGCTAAAATAAGAGCGCGGTTGGTAATACTCTTAGAACCGGGCAACGTAACCGATCCCGCCGCAGGTCGAGTAAACGGTTCTATAGGTAACTCAATCATAATTGCGGTACTGATATGTAATTAGCGTGGGACGCATTATTACAAAGATTTTATTAATTAAATATCAGTGGGATTTCTGCTGATCAATTTTTATTCTTTATTGTCAGAATTGACATTGGAGAGACGAAGCCGGTCGCGATATTTTTTACCCCTCTCGAGTAGATTAATGACTTCGAAATACTGATCATTAGCGATCGCAGTTTTCATGACATGCAATTCCTCATCAAAATCATTTATTGCACGTATTATCTCATCGCGGTTTTGCTCGATGATCGATTTCCAGAGATTTGGATCGCCAGAGGCGATGCGGGTGGTATCTCGCAATCCAGTGCCTGCTAAACTACGCCAAGTATGATCCTTAGATGCCAGGTAACTGCACAATATAGAAGCAAGAATATGCGGGAGATGACTGATATTAGCTACGATTTCGTCATGTTTTTCCGGTGACACGGTCGCGACTTCCATCTCGAGTTCTTTCCAGAAATTTACGACTTTATCCAACGCTTGAGCGTCGGAATCCACGAGAGGCGTGACAAAGCAGGGTTTATGCACAAATAGGTCAGCCCTGGCATGAGCCATCCCTGTCTTTTCAGAACCGGCCATGGGATGAGAGCCGATGAATGTATTACTCGAGGAAATGACCGCACTGCAGAAGCGGCAAATGAGACTTTTCGTGCTCCCGACATCAGTTACAATCGCACCTTTTTTTAGATCACCAGTGATCTTGCTTACGAGAGGGTAGATCGATTCTACTGGACTGCAAACGAGGATGAAATCAGAACCCGCAACTGCCTGCCCGGGGTGTTCAAATACCTTGTCACACCATGGCTGATGAGAACACGCCACGCGGGTCTCAGCGCGGCGCGACCACACGGTAATACGACGTGCCAGTAATTTTTCCTTCGAAGCCATGGCGACCGATGCGCCGATGAGTCCGGGAGCTAATATGGTTATTTGTTCGAACACAATATTAGTTGAATATTTATTGAATCGTTTGTTGTCTTGATATTAACTTTAATTTTCGTAATTTAAATCAATATCCTACTTTAAGGTATTATTGAATATTATTTTAATTATTTATTTAATCGGGTAAACGATTGAGCGAACACATTATTTCAGCATTTATTATTTATTGAGGTAAATAAAAGCTGAAGAGTTAAACTGTTTAAAGATGAACCGGGTTTCTCCTATTATTTTCTTCAACAATTAATGTCACGGTCGCCTAAGGAAAAGGAACAAGAGCGGACTCGCTGGCATCTCCGCATCCTTTATTTCCTGATTTTACTGGGAATGCTTTTACCACTAATACTTTATATGATAAAATATTAATTTTTATTGAATTCTGTTCCCGCCGCCTAACATTAGTCGTAAACCAACAATTGACAAAAAATGACGTATTTCATTTTATTAATGCTTCAGGTTTACAATTATATCGATGTATAAAACGATCGTCATCTTACGCATTTTCTTTTTCCTCATATGCGTTACTGGAAGTTACCTTGTTTGTTACTCCATACCGGACTGGGATCAGTATAGGACGCTCGCAGTTTTCATCGGAGCAAGCATTGGTGTTTTGGTCATTCTCATTGATGTTTTCTTAAAAGGATTTTCTCTTCGCGGTTTGACTGCCCTGACTTTCGGGCTATTTGTCGGCTGGTTATTCGCGATATTCATCTCAAACTCACCTCTCTTCGAAAATGGAGATCCGCAGATACTTTTCTTAGTTCGTCTCGCGCTTTTTGTTATATTGATGTATCTAGGGTCGGTGATTGCCCTGCGTGGTCGCGATGAATTTAATCTGGTCATTCCCTATGTTAGATTCGAGCCACATGGAGTGGATGTGCCACTTGTTGTATTAGATACCAGTATCCTTATCGATGCGCGTATTATCGGTATCTGCGAAAGCAAATTTATGGGTTATGCGCTAGTTATTCCGCGCTTTGTCCTCGATGAGTTGCAACGCATTGCTGACTCATCGGACATTCAGCGCCAAACAAAAGGTCGTAAAGGGCTGGAAGTGCTAAATCAATTGAGAAAAATGGAACATCTTGACCTGCGTATTCATGAGAGCGATGTGAGTAACCGACAGAATGTCGATGCAAAGCTCGTTTTTCTCGCCCAGTCGATGAATGCTAAAATCATGACAACCGATTTCAATCTCGCTCAAATGGCGGAATTTCACACCATAGATTGGCTAAACATTAACGCCCTGGCAAAAGCTCTCAATCCCGATTTTAATATTGGGGAAATCTTCGATGTAGAGCTCGTCAAAGAGGGCAAAGAGCCCGGACAGGCCGTCGGATTCTTAAATGACGGCTCTATGGTTGTTGTTAATGATGGGATTGATCTCATCGGGCAGGCGGTTCGTATTGAAGTTCAAAGTATCTTGCCCTCGGCAGGGGGGAAGATGGTTTTTGCCAAGGCTTTGGGGCCAGTTGAAACGGTATAATTTATCTGTTACCCTTTAACCTTAAATGGGTTATAACGTGGATGTGACAGTGATATACGGTATTTATGTCGAGGTGTAAGGTCAGTTGTAATCTGGATCACTATTTAATAGTCGAAAAAATGACTTGGCAAGTAACCCTATTCTACTCTATTGTATTTATCCCTAGTTTTGAGAATGTGATAGGGAGTTAACTAAAAATAAAATGGAGAATATAATGATTAATAAAACAACTAATAAGGGATTTACCCTTGTAGAAATTATGATTGTGGTCGTGATCATCGGGCTGTTAGCAGCGATGGCGATACCGGCCTTCAATAAAGTCCGGCAGACCTCGCAGGACAAAACGATTACGAATAACTTAAGACAGGTAGCATCAGCAGCTGACCAGTACTTCATTGAAGAGGGGATGACCCAAGCGGTGTCGTCCGATATCATAGGTACAGCACTGTATGTGAAGGCGATGCCCCAGGCAGTGGCCGGCGAAGCCTACTCAACCTTATTCCCGATCACAGCTGGGTTTACCCAACTATCGGTTAGCAAGGCTGACACTACTGTAGTTACCTTCGCTCAATAAGTTGATTTAAATTTTAACAAAAGCCACCTCGTATTTTTATGAGGTGGCTTTTTTTTTAGATGGTCAGGCCAGCATTTCTAAAGTTAGCGATCCTCAGTCTTACTTCCATCATTACCCTGTTCGTCTCTTTTGTCCTCATAAGCCACGAACAGGTGACATGGTGGACTAAGAATGGGGGATATTGGATGGTTTTTGCTACCACTGCAGCTTTTGGCTGGTTCTTTATTCAAATAGTGAGAAAAGAATGGCGAGACGACTTTTCTTTTAGCCGTCATCGGTGGGGAGTGATAACAATAATAATCTGTTCAGTATTTTTACACCTGCATGAACCGCATCGATTTAAGATACTCTTTGATGAATATGTCCTATTATCAAATTCGTTGAGAATGCACAGCCACCGTGAAGTCTTTGTAACCGGTAGGGCTCACTATATAAATTCCCATCTACAATTACAACAGGGGTTTGTTGATAAGAGACCCTATTTTTTCTCTTTCGTACTTTCAATGGTCCATGATCTTAGTGGATATCGACCGGCTAATGCCTTTATTTTGAATGGGATTTTTACGGTAATTTTAACCACGCTTATGTATGCGTTGTGTTGGCAGATTGGAGGTGTTCGTTATGGTTGCCTGGGGGTATTACTGCTTACCGCGATTCCACTCATTGCACAAAATGCAACGGGCGGGGGATTCGAAATTATGAATGCTTCTATGCTTCTTCTTTTCATGACCGCGGCATCCTATTACTTGAAACAAAATGATGATAAGGGCTTGAATTTTTTTATTTCAACAGCCGTTTTATTGGCACAGACGCGATACGAATCAATTCTTTATCTCCTCGCTTTAGCTTTTATCGTTCTTGTCAAATGGATATCGCGTCGCGAAGTCAGTATGAATTGGTTCTCTGCCTGTTCCCCCTTTCTTTTATTCCCCCCTTTGTTAACCAATCAGGTAATTCTTTCTAATCGTGGATTTTGGCAATTAAGTGATCCCGAAAGCACCGCATTCGCTTTTGAGCATTTTGTCCCCAACATACACAAAGCATTATTATATCTGTTCAATTATGAGGAGGTATGGACAAACTCCTTTCTCATCTCAACTCTTGGAATTATTGGATTGGTTTTTATGTTCGTTTACGCGGGGGGGCATTTCCGTGAAATATTTTCGAAGCCCGGATTCCATCTTGTTTTTTACTCTACCCTCTTAGTCATGACCATCAATCTCACGCTCCTGATGACCTATCATTGGGGACAACTTGATGACCCGATGGTTTGGCGATTATCCTTACCCTTACACCTGTTTTTTATCCTCAGCATAATTAGAGTATTAAAAGAGTTTTTTAAAAATCGGAGCTTACCCAACTTTTTCGTTCTGCTAATCATAGTTTACATTATTGGTTTTGTAGTCCCCGCTAATGCTGAACATGAAATTACTGATGGCTATGTTTCGAGCCGAGAATTTAACTGGGCATCGGAGTATATTCGTACTGAGACTACAGAAGATACACTCGTCGTTGCAGAATCATCCGTGCCCATTATTTGTCATTTGCGGGCAAGCACTCCCATGTATTTATTAAATAAACGGCTACGGCACCTGCAATTTATTTTAGAACATCGAATTTATCAGGAAGTTATAGTTTTGCAGAGGTTTAAAATAAAGCACGAAACCTTGGAAGAAATACCTTTGGGGAGAGAAGGTCATATACGTGGTATCCTCCACAAAGGAATAGAACTGGAAAAGATTAAGGAATTCAGGGTGCGCCCTCACATCTTCTCTCGCTTGAGTCGTATCGTAGGGGTGAATGAAGCCGACGTAGAAAAAGAAATTGAACTACTTGAGAAGGCCGGGGAAACATGGGAGAAACCGACAGGATTTGAAGGGGAGTTAGAATTTTTGCTTCATGCGATCAAAATGAATCCTTAATTGAATTCGAACTTTCCCTTTGACCGGCAGTAACAATAGACGCCAACCCGTCATTTAATGAATCGATTGAGACACTGATTTAATTATCACATCGGATACGGTTTTAAGCACTGAATCCTTCATTTCAGGATATAGGGGCAGACATATTACCTCATTTGCCACTTTTTCCGAGCAGGGAAAAGCACCCCCAGCATAACCCAGATCAAGATAAGCGGGTTGAAGATGGACAGGGATCGGATAATGGATGAGGGTTTCAATATTTTCTGCCTTAAGTGCTTTGGTTAAGGTGCCCCTGTTGGGAGTGCGGAGTGTGTATAAGTAATAAACGTGCCGGTTGTGCGGAGCTTCATAGGGGATGACAAAATTTGTTTCGCTCAGGAGAGCATTGTATTTTTGTGCGTGTAGGCGTCGGGCTTCAGTCCAGGCTTCGATGTGCTTCAGTTTTACACTCAGCACTGCGCCCTGAATGCCATCCATTCGATAGTTATACCCTCTCAGTAGATGGATATTTCTCTCCTCTTGGCCCCATTGCCGCAGCATACGAATAGTGTGTGCATAAGCGGCATTATTGGTGAGTGTAATGCCCCCTTCTCCATAAGCGCCCAGGTTTTTGCCGGGGTAGAAACTGAAACACGCGAGGTCACCTAATCCGCCCACTCGTTTCCCCTTATACTCCGCCCCATAGGCCTGACAGGCGTCCTCAATCACGATGAGGTGGTGGCGCTTGGCTATTTCCATGATTGGATCCATATCGGCCGCCTGTCCATAGAGATGTACCGGGAGGATCGCTTTGGTTTTGTCCGTAATTGCTTCCTCAATCTGTTCCACGTCAATAGTGTAGCTTCGCGGTTCAATATCCACGAGCACCGGAGTCGCCCCGGTATAGCAAATTGCCGCGACGGTGCCGACGAAGGTATAGGGAACAGTGATTACTTCGTCACCCGGCCCAATACCTGCCGCAAGAAGTGCAAGGTGTAAAGCGCTGGTGCCCGAATTAACAGCGATCGCATGAGTGGTTCCACATTGAGAAGCAAACTCAGCTTCAAATGTGAGAACTTCTTCCCCCAAAGCAAATTGGCAACTTTCCAAGACCCTTCCGATGGCTTCATCAATCTCGTCTTTAATACTATGATACTGGGCTTTTAAATCTATAAAAGGGATCATCTTTGTCGACGGCACCCGGCCGCTAAATAGATAATTTCCTGAGGGTGCAGTTTCTCCTGCTTCGAATAACTTTTCTAATATTTACCCAATAGAATAAGCTTTGTGCATGCAAGGTTGTTTCCCCTTCCTGTGAGAGGGCCCAGAATTAAAAGATGCGAATGATGACTTAAGAGGGATAGCTCGAACATTTTTGTTGCGATCCGTCCCGGTTGCCTCTTTCGAGCGCTATTAGTTGCATAATATGCAAGATAAGGACCCTCAGCTGGGCCTTGAATAATATTTATAATGTTTTTTTGAACGATTTTACCGAAAACACGTCAAAGTAATTAATCGAATATTATATTCGGCAGAGTAAGATAATAATTTCATTGTTTTTTTGTAGTTTGGTAATAAAAAGCCGCCCGAGATCACCGGGCGGCTTTTTATTTTGGAAAATATCCATTCTTTAGGTGGCTATTAGCTGATTGAGGACATTGAGTGGTACTTGGCTTTTTTGGGTAGGGTAAATTATTTGCAAACCTCCACTCAATCCATTGGGTAAATAAACAGGGATGGTTAAAACCGGAAAGCCGGCCATGCTCCCCAGTGAATTCAACCTTAATAAGCCCTTACGAAATTCCTGGGTTAAAGTGTTTTTATAAACCGCGGGGCAAGGTACCGCTGGCATCACCAGGTAATCAAAGTCGGTAAATACTTTATTTAGATGGCGCCTGATTTTTTCCTGCTGATTCTCTGAATGTTGAATTTCCTCTTTATTCCAACGCCGACCCCGATCGATGCGCAGCCAGACAGCTGGATCATATTGTTCACGGTAATCATCCAGCCATTGGCAATGTACTGCGTAAGCCTCTTGACTTTGCAGTACCGCGTAGTGGATTTCACTATGATTGATGATTGTGGACAAGTCGATTTGTGCCATTTCACTTTTTTCAAGACATAGAAAATTTGCCATTTGATGGTAATGTTTTTTCAGCTCTTCATCAATGGGTATTCCACTCTCTTCGAAATATAGACCTCGGGATTGATTAATTTCACATTCAGGTGAGAGCAGAGTTTGTATACAAGTCTTCATATCTTCAGCATTCGACGTAAACCACCCCGCGGTGTCATAAGAAGGTGCAAGAGGAAAACAACCATTCTCTACCCAACTCTGGTGGGGGCATAGTCTCAGACCGTAAATCCCACAGAAGGAAGCGGGCACCCGAATTGAACCCCCGGTATCTGTACCAAAGGCTAGTGGAATTAATCCTTTACCAACCGCCCATGCCGATCCACTACTTGAGCCCCCGCTTAACCGGTCCGGGAATTTAGGGTGTGGACAATCGCCGAAGTGCTTATTAAGCCCATCCAAACCATAGGCAAATTCATTCATCTGGGTTTTACCGCAGAATACAGCCCCTTTATGAGTCATTACTTCGAAAAGACTGCAGGATTTATCGGGGGCTGGTCTTACTTTTTGAAGTAAGGTAGAGCTACAGTGAGTGGGGTAACCTTGGACATCAAAGAGGTCTTTAAGGAGGTAGGGGATGCCACCGAGAGGTTGGTCTAATAATTCACCCGCATTAATGAAACTGCTGATTAATGTCTTTTCATCGACGAGGCAACTGAGGGTAGCTGTTCTCTCAGCTGGTGGAATGGAATTTATCCGGGCTAAAAAATGATGTGCTGTATTAACCGGATCTCTAGCGATATTTTCTTTCCAATAGGAAAAGTTAAATTCTCCAGAAGACATAGAAATTACTGGATGAAATACCAGCTGAATAAGCTGGGATTACAATGAGTTTTAAGCGGTGATATCATGTAGCTGTGCCTTTCATGAATGACTTGCGAGATCTCAGTTTTCACCCTCGGGACAATTACGTTTGCGATAAAATTCTAATCCTACCCATTTTGTATCGGGGACAACAAATTTTCTTAATTGGATTTTTATCTCTGTCGCGCGCGTGAATTCATTAAAAATAAGTGAGCAAGTGTCTAAAGCTAGTTCTTCCAACAATACCCAGGATTTATTTTTAATATTTTCTTCAATCCGGTCTTTCACCGTAGCATAGCAAATAGTTGTACTAATATCTCCTTCCTTGGAGCCGGCTTGCCATGGATCTATGCCGATTTCAAGATCAACAATAATGCGTTGAGTGTTGGTCCGTTCTTCAGCTGTATAGCCGATTTTTGTATGGACAGAATATTCGCGAATAATAATTTTATCTGGTATAGGTGATTTCATTATTAGCTTACTCTCTTTTATAAAGTGGATAGTAAAAGATGCGAGCTTAACAATATATGCTTTAAGAAGAAATTACATGCCTGGGTATAAAAATCTTGGGTTGGATAAAGGGTGAAATATTATATGAACCGCAGTCTTTGTTTTGTCATTATCCTTTTCTCGATCTTAATTGCGAACGGTTGCTCTAAGAAGAATACTCCAACCGTTTCTTCAAAAGATAAATTACTCCCGATTTCAGTTCAGCTTGACTGGTTTCCAGAACCCGAACATGGGGGCCTTTATCAGGCGTTAGCAAAAAATTATTTTTCGGATGAAGGGCTCGATGTCACTTTAATCAGCGGTGGCAATAACATCCTTGTCACCCAGATGCTGGCTTCGGGACGTGCACAAATAGGGCAGTCGGATAGTACAAAAATAATTCTCGCAGCCGCTAAAGGCCTTCCCGTGAAAATCATTGGAGCTGTATTTCACAACTCGCCCTCAGGGCTCATGCTCCACGCAAGTAATCCTATAAATCGATTCGAAGAGCTGGATGGAAAAACGATAATGGCACGCACCGAAGCACTTTACATTCCGTATTTGAAAAAGAAATACGGAATCACATTTAATGTAATTCCACAGAATTTTGGTTTGGGACAATTTATATCTGATAAAAATTTTATCCAGGAGGGGTTCTATATTGCCGAATTTTATTTTGTTGAAAAAGAGGGAGTGAAACCAAAAGTACTCAATCTCTGGGATAGCGGGTATATGAATTCTCTTGTCCTGGCCGCGAATACAGATTTTATCGAGACCCATTCAGTGGCCGTAGATCGGTTTATGCGCGCATTTATTAAAGGCTGGTCGGAATATCTGGAGGGAGATTCTATCCCTGCACGTGAAGCGATGAAGGAGGCTAATAGAAAGATATCAAGAGATGTGGAGGATGAATTTTTGGATTTTTCACGAAAAATCATTATCCGCGACAATTTGGCAAAAGGTAATAAATTATGGGGAGAGAATTATGGGATTCTCGGCATTGAGAGAGTTGAGAAACAAATTGGGCAACTTATAGATCTCGATGTGCTAATAGCGGGAGAGGTTACCCCAGCTGATGTGCGCGCTCAAGTTATGTCACTGAAAAATTAAAACAGTGGATAAACGATATTTATCGTTAAGACTTACTGAACCCGATTTTTACTGCGACGGTAGAAGGCCCGTAGATAAATAAATAAATTTAAACCTAAGAGCAATGTTCCGAGTAGGAGCTGCCAATTCCGCGTAAGCATTTCGGGGTAGAGCAAAGGGTGGATGTAATATTCGATAAATCCAGAGCTATAGCCGGATTCCCCTCCCTGAAAGCGAAGCCAATTCTCCAGTGGTGTCAGCGGACAAATCCAACCAGTGAATTCGATTAGGGTCGCCCAGATGACAGTTGGCAGGTGCAACCAGGCGATCTTTTTCCACTTTAAAACGAAGATGCCGCCGAGGACCGCGAAGATTATAAAAACAAAATGAATTAAAAGAATACTCTCAGCGAAAATAAGATAGGTCATATTGTATTCAGAATATTAAATTCAGGTTGCCCTCAGAAATTAGAGTGATCTTTTTGGACAGAGGATCCGAAATTATTTCACCTATTTTCGATTTCGGGTCAAAAGGTGAATACAATAAAGCCAGACCGTGGCTGAGACTATGGCAATAGAAGGGTAGATAGCACCCGGTAACCTTCCAAACAGGAGAGTGGCCGAGGCGATTAAACCAGAAGTTATCCCCTTTGAAGCTCGATAGATAAACGCGTCTATTAACTCCTTGACCCGGAATCGGGCATCGAAAGGCAATGGAATATAGAGTATTTCTTTACCCGCTCGGAATACTGAATAATCTATGGCTTTAAAAAGTAGATAGGCGCCAGCACTTGCAAGGAGGGAGGGATGGAAAAACAGAATGACGCATGTCGTTAAGTGTAGAAGTGGAATCGCAAAATGCACATGACGCAGTGAAAAATAGCGAAGCAATATGGGGGTGAATATAAATTGAAATGTAAATGCTACACTGTTGAGGAGGGCATAAAAATTCCCCAGGTATGCAGTTCTTGTATCCATCACCTGAATTTCCGTTTCAAGTATTCCACTAAATCGTAATTCCAGAACGGTAGCTATTACCTGTGTCAAAGTGACAAGCATAGCAATATAGAGGACATTCCGGTTGCGTCGAAAAAGATTGAGGGCAAGAACCTCTTGTCCCTTTTGCTGATCGAGCGAAGATGGCATGGGCTCTCCACCCAGCTTGTATGCGAGAAGTGATAGGAGGGCAGCTGGGAGCAGGGAAAAAGCAGCGAAAAGAAGAAGATGCTCTGTGCTTAGCCAATTGCCTGTTCGACCGACAAACAATCCGCCGAGAATCGCGCCAATTGAAGCAATACCACAGATCAGTCCGTTAACTCTTTTCGCTTGATCAGATTTAAGGGTGCTATTGATGAACGACCAATATTGTTCGATCAAAAGAACAATATAGGCCTCGCGAAGTACATAAATCCCACCTACCGTCAGTGTATTGCCAGAGATTATAGCGAAGTAGCAAACAAGTATACCCAATCCGGAGAAGAGAGAGGTAACTAAAAGGGTGCGCTTGGCACCGAAACGAGAAAGCAGCCAGCCATAACCGTAAAGCAAAACTAATGTTCCAATGGGACCAAGAACCAGGACAACGGGTAGTAGATGAGCGCCATAAGTTTCCAGGAAGAGTGAGACTGATGCGCTGCGGGCACATTCATAACCAGCGAGTAAAAAAAATGCAGCAAATCCCAGTATCAGGGTGGCGATAATGGGGTGGTTTATAGATTTACGACCACCACTTTTCTCAGCACTCTCCATCGTTAACCGGTCCCTTTAGTGCTACCTCTTTTATGGTAATTGGTTAATGGGTATAAATTTCTAACCGAGCGGGGTGGTAAATGTAGTGAATGCATTGCGGGGATGATTTATATCTCCTAGTAATATTACACTAAGGGGCATCCATTTGTTTCGGTTTTAAGACTGGGATTTAAGCGCTTTCAATTCGAAAGAAAAATATAATTAAAGGGCTTAGAAGTATTGAGTTGAGATTCCAAGAATATTCACTGCTTTTGATAAATTAAATACATATAAGGTTGCTCTGCATTCATGGGCGTTTAATAAATGAAAATAATACTCATATATTATGCCAATTATCGGAGTTGATATTGGAGGCACGAAATCAACGGTCTGTTTTGCTGATGGGGATGGACACTTGAATCATGTGGATGAATTTAAAACGACAGGTGTAGATGAAACGTTGGATAAAATATATCAAAAGGTAGAGACGCTAGCTAAGGAAAAAGATACCATTATTGGCATAGCGTGCGGTGGACCACTGGATATAGAACGGGGATTAATTCAAGAGCCGCCAAATCTTCCGGAATGGATCAATGTTCCGATTGTGAAAGAATTAAGCGAACGGTGCCGCGTGCCAGCTTATCTCATGAATGATGCCAATGCCGGTGCATTGGCGGAGTGGATCTATGGTGCGGGCCGCGGTACATCCAATATGATATTTTTAACCTGTGGGACAGGAATGGGCGCGGGTTTAATTCTCGATAATCGGCTCTATGAGGGCACTTCGGGTCTTGCCGGCGAAGTGGGACACATGCGACTCAGTGATAAAGGACCTATCGGTTATCGCAAGGCGGGTTCCTTTGAAGGTTGGTGCAGCGGGGGTGGTTTAGCACAAGCGGCGAAAGAAAGGGCGGTTGAATTGAAAGGTGAAGCTTCATTTGATTCCGGTAATGAGAATTTAATTACGACTAAAATTGTAGCCGAAGCAGCCTTAAAGGGTGATCCTGAAGCGCTGAAGCTTTTTCAGCAATTCGGCGAATACTTAGGCCGGGGGTTAGCGATTCTTATCGATATCCTTAATCCTCAGAAAATCGTTATTGGTAGTGTCTTCGCGAGATGTGAAGAGCTGATACGCCCTTCAATGGAGGCTTCTGTTAATAGAGAATGTTTGCCTGAGTCATTTTCGCACTGTAGCGTGGTATCTTCAGAATTAGGGGACCAGATCGGTAATTATGCGGCTTTATCAGTAGCGCGGTATCGAAGTGGAAAATTCAAAAATAGCAATTCTCGCTGAGAGAAATGCATAATCGACTAGAGCGAAAAAACCAATCCTGAACCAGGTTTCAGGGCTCGCTAAAAGTTCAAGCGGAGTATAATCAAATCATAGGTGAGATGACCACGATTAGTCTATCCTGTCTTCATCGAACTCGATCATGTCGGCGAATGAGTGAAGATCCTCGCGGTCCGGGATACCCATAGCGGCTTTAACTTCTTCGAGTTTTTCTTTTCCCATGCCACGCGTGCCTTTTTGGATTAATTCCCGGTTCCACTTATAAACCTGAAGATCTTCCGGGAGTATCTCTTTTAACTTGGCATCAAGTTCGACGTTATCCCTGCTTGTCCGCACAGCCTCGACAATATCTTCGGGATCAACTCCAAGATGAAGGCAAAGAAAGCCATCGAATCCACGCTTAAAATTTCTTTGATAGGAAGGGGGTAACTCATTTATTAGATGCTTGCGGATTTTGGCAATGAATCTAGGTAAATGAAGGAGTCCACATGCATGGGGCACATAAGGGGAGGGTAGATCGTAGAGGACTTCACCGGTATCTGGTTTTGTCATTGCTAATAAAATAATGTGTTGCACATCTAAGGTATGCCAAGCCAAAATCTATCAAGTTTAGTTTGTCATTAAATTTATGAATATTATCTGGCGTGTTTCAGCCTATCTATTCCGTTACAAGTTCCTCTTTGGACTAACGCTCGGTCTCGCATTGGGAAGTATGCTTTTCCTGCTAGCGGTCCCGCGAATTATCCAATGGGTCTTTGACGACATTATTAAGTCTGGGCAGTTTGAATATCTATGGTACGGGGTGTTGCTCGTGGCAGTATGCTACTTTGGCCGTGAGTTACTAAATTGCCTGCGCATTCGAGTTAATAATACCGTAGAACAAAAAGTCCTGCTCGATCTACGACGCGATCTTCACGCCAAATTATTGGATTTACCCGTCTCCTTTTACGACCGTCGCAAAAGCGGTGAGGTTGCTTCACGTGTAATCGAAGATGTGCAGAACCTTGAAAGAGGACTGCTCGATGGGACGGAACAAGGAAGTGTAGCGATTCTCACTATAGTGGGCATTACCGCGATGCTTTTTCTGATGGAACCCAAACTCGCAGTTCTCGTCATGGCACCTATCCCGGTGCTGCTTTTCCTTGCCTGGCAACATGCTAAAGCAACAAGGCGAAACTGGAAAAAAGTAAGGGAATCCGCCGGCGAGTTAAATAGCCTTCTCATTGAAGATATACAAGGGAATCGGCTCATTCATTCCTTTGCCCTGAGAGGGCGAGAACATGAGCGATTTATCGCACAAGCTGAAGACTTACGTGTGCATAGTCTGCGCGCCATGTTTCGCTGGTCAATCTACAGTCCTTTATCCAGTTACCTTTCCAGTCTGGGTACTGTTGCCGTAGTGGGGATGGGAGGTTACATGCTTATGCAAGACTCGGGTTTTAGTTTCGGCCAGTTTCTCGCTTTTTTTGCGTATTGTTCCATGCTCTATGAACCTGTTAATCGCCTTAATGGTCTCAACCATATGCTCAGTGCAGCAAAGGCTTCAGGTGATCGTGTATTCGATATTCTAGACCAACCTTTGATTATTCAGGATCCAAAACACCCTAAACCATTTCCCGAGGGATTGCTTGAGGTTTGCTACAAGGACGCTTGTTTTTCCTATCCAGAACGCGAGGAAATTATCGAGGATCTCAATCTCATTTTACCTGCGGGTAAAGTAACGGCATTAGTTGGGCATACGGGAGCGGGTAAAAGTACCGTTGCGAACTTACTTTTGCGCTACTATGATATAAATGAAGGGTCGGTAGAAATAAACGGTGTAGATGTGCGGTCAATGAATCTTACTGAGCTACGCAGTAACATTGGATTTGTTGCCCAAGACCCCTTTCTTTTTGACGGCACCGTTAAAGACAATTTAAGTCTCGCGCGTGAGGATGCGACAGAGGACGATATTATTTCTGCCTTAAAAGGTGCACGTTGTTGGGAGTTTGTATCTCGTTTACCCCGTGGCATCAATACGGCAATTGGGGAACGCGGCATTCGACTGAGCATGGGTGAAAAACAGCGGCTCACTATTGCTCGTGTGCTTTTAAAAAATCCACCCTTGATTATTCTCGATGAAGCCACGTCAAGTGTAGACAGCATTACCGAGCAAGCTATTCAAGAAGCGTTGGATCTACTCATTGAAAATCGCACCGTTCTCATCATTGCCCATCGTCTTTCAACGGTGAGACGAGCAGATCATATCGTTGTCCTTGATCATGGAAGAATTATTGAACGCGGCAATCATACTAAACTTTTGGAACAGGATGGCCAATATGCCCAGTTATGGCGCACACAACAGGATTTTATTCCTGAAACTGTATAAGCTTATCTGAAATTGCATGGATAAAGAAGAATCCCAACCTGACGCCGATACTCACGAACGAATTCTCATCGTTCAGAATGAATTAGGTATTCATGCCCGTCCAGCGGCGATGATCGTGCGCATCGCGAATAAATATAATGCCAATGTGAATGTGGAAAAAGAAGATGAGCAAGTTAACGGTAAAAGCATCATGGGCTTAATGATGTTAGCAGCCGGTCAAAACTCTAAACTGCGTTTTACAGCTACTGGTGTTGATGCCGCTAAATTGCTTCAAGAAATCGAAGAACTTTTTAACCGTAAATTTGAAGAAGGTTGAGTTATATTAACTCATCCAATAAAACCAATTAGCGGCGCCGGTTACCCGGGATCTTTTTTGTGGAATTATATCCGCGATTACGTCGTTTGGGTAAATTCTTCTTTTCTTCGAGAAACGGAGTATAATTATAATCAAATTCCTCAATCTTTACTTTCGGTATCTCTTGTCCAATAAAACGTTCAATCGCGCGAAGGAAATCCTGCTCGCCAGGACAATAAATTGTCATCGCATCACCTTCATTATTTGCTCGGCCAGTACGACCAATGCGATGGACATAATCTTCTGGATTTTGCGGGATATCATAGTTTATCACATGGCTGACGGTACTGATATCAATACCGCGGGCAACAATGTCAGTTGCCACTAATACTTCGTATTTTCCGGACTTGAAACCCCGTAAAGCGCTGTCGCGTTCTTTCTGTGAGCGATCTGAGTGAAGCGATACCACAGAATGATTTGCCGCGTTTAACCATCGCGCGATTATTTCCGCTCCCGCTTTAGTCCGGCTGAAAATAAGGACACTGTGAAAATCGGTCTTCTCTAATAACGCCAATAAAAGATCAAATTTTTGTCGATCATCCACCGGGTAAAGGGTGTGGTTAATTGTTTCGGCAGTGGAAAAACCACCCCCAATATTAACATGCTCAGGTTCATGCAATACCCATTTCGCAAGACGTTTTATCTCCGATGGTACGGTTGCCGAAAAAAGAAGACTTTGTCTTTTGTGGGGACACTGCCTGATTATTCGACGGACATCTGGTAAAAATCCCATATCAAGCATTCGATCGACCTCATCGAGGACGAGAAAATCTATTTTTTTTAAATTAACCGCTTTTTGTTCAAGGTGGTCGAGGAGCCTGCCCGGCGTTGCGACAATAATATCGACACCGCTTTTAAGTTCATCCAGTTGACGTCCATAACCAACACCCCCATGGATGAGGGAGACTTCGATATCAAAAAATTTCCCATAGGCGACGAATGCATCTCTAACTTGAGCAGCGAGCTCACGAGTGGGTTCGAGCACCAGGCATCGACAGGCGCCATGCTTTTTTAATAGGGAGAGTATAGGCAGTGCAAATGCATCGGTCTTGCCCGTCCCGGTATGTGAACCAGCGATTAAATCTTTTCCCTTGAGAATTAAGGGAATAGCTTGAGCCTGTACCGCGGTAGGTTCGGTGTAGCCCTGGGAGTCAACTCCCTTCAGAGCAGTTTCACATAATCCCAGTTCGGAAAATTGAGTGATACTTTTAGAGGGTCCTGTTACACTCGTATTTGAATCCATAAATTAAATAATCGGATAGTCTATTCGATGAATGGTATTATTAACAATTACAGTATAAGGGTGTTCTACTGCTTTTTATTATCGTGATTCAGCCTTTGCATTAAAGGCTGCGAAATACCAATATAAGGCTTTGTTATAATATTTTATTTATCAAGGGCAAGTTTTTAACAAAATGGGGGAATTGCGTTTTTCTATTCAGATAACCTGATTAAAAAATTAAACGATTGTGACCATACCGCAAAGAGATACATACCGAGGGAGAATCGCACCTACTCCATCTGGTTATCTTCATTTGGGACATGCGCGAACTTTTTGGATTGCCCAGATGCGCGCTCGTAAGTCACAGGGGGCTCTCATTTTTCGAAATGAAGATATAGACTACGCGCGTTGCAAACCAAAATATGTCAATGCGATGATCGAAGATTTGCGATGGTTTGGGTTTGAATGGGATGAAGGACCTGATATTGGCGGTAAACATATACCCTATATTCAAAGTCAGCGAATTCCTCATTATTTAAACGTTTGGGAAAAACTCTATAAACTTGGGGTAATTTATCCGTGTTCTCACTCTCGCAAAGACGTTCTTAACGCCCTTAGTGCACCTCACGCAGGTGAAACTGAACCAGTTTATCCACCCCAGCTGCGGCCGCCCGAAATATCAGTAAAACCTATCTCAGGTCCGGGAAAGACCAATTGGCGTTTCCGGGTCCCCGATGGTAATTCGGTTAATTTTATTGATTATCGCGTCGGAAATGTGAGATTTACCGCCGGAAAAGATTTCGGGGATTTTATTGTCTGGCGAAAA
This sequence comes from Opitutales bacterium, assembly GCA_965219535.1. Classification (GTDB taxonomy): domain Bacteria; phylum Verrucomicrobiota; class Verrucomicrobiia; order Opitutales; family PNEW01; genus PNEW01. The sequence goes on from CBDCNV010000002.1 coordinate 165,579, forward strand.
GATGGATTCCCATCCTATGAAATGGCTGTTGTGGCTGATGATCAAAATATGGGTATTACAGAAGTCGTAAGAGGTGAAGATTTATTGCTCTCCACTGCACGTCAGCTTTTGCTCTACCGTGCCTTGAATTGGTCGCCACCCGCTTATTATCATTGCCCTTTGCTCTGTGATGATCGTGGTGAAAAATTGGCAAAACGTCATGATGCTCTCAGTTTAAGAAAACTTCGTGAAACGGGCAACACCCCTGATTCATTAAGGAAATCCAGAAACTTTATTGAATCTGACGAGTGCATGGTAGACTGAGTGGAGTGTATTTAAATGGCAAAAAAGATTAAAATGAATCTTAAAGGGAGACGGTTCTCGAATCGGATAAAATTTTTTATTTATTAAAATATGAAAAACCCATTTCTCGACATAACGTTTGATATTCATTGGTCACTATTAAAAACAGATTTTGTGAAGTCTGGAATTGAAGAGACCTTAATGGAGGCGCAAAAGAATATAGATGACATTAGCGGCCAGGATAAAGAGCAGGTAACTTTTGAAAGCAGTTTTCTTGCGCTCGAAAAAGCCACTGAAGGGGTTGACCTGGCTTGGGGGGTTGTGAACCATCTGGATGCGGTGTGTAATTCACCAGAACTCAGAGAGGTATATAATGAACTATTACCTCAAGTATCTGAATTCTATGCGAGAATTCCTCTCAATGCCGAACTGTGGTCGATTCTTAAAAATTTTTCTCAAAGCAATGAAGTTAATAAATTAACAGACGTAGAAAAACGTTTTCTTGAAGAGACGCTGGCAGAATTTCGCGAACAGGGAGCGGATCTTTATATTGATTTAAAGAATCGTTTCAAAGATTTGGAAAAAGAGCTGGCGCAAATTACGCAAAAGTATTCGGAAAATGTCCTAGACTCTACAAACGCCTATGAGCTCGTATTAGATGATGAGTTATTGCTTGAAGGATTGCCTCCCACAGCAAAAGAAGCAGCGCGCCTCGATGCGTTGAAAAAAGGTTTCGGCTCTGAAGAAGAACCTCGATGGAGGTTCACATTACACTATCCTTCGTTTCTCCCCGCCATGAAGTATTTGGAAAATGATAGTATCCGAAAAAAACTCTGGGAAGCGTCAATAGGAATTGGCAATTCAAAACCCTATAAAAACGATGATCTCATTTGGAAATGTCTGGAACTGCGAGAGGAAAAAGCGAAGCTCCTGGGGAAAAATTACTTTGCTGATTTAGTTCTCGAGCGGCGAATGACTAAAAATGGTGCTACCGCGCTTGGCTTTGTAGATGATTTACATCGTCGAATAAAAGTGGCTTTTGACAAAGAGTGTGAGGAGCTGGAAATATTTAAAGCGCAAAAAACTGGAAGATCACAGGAGCATCTCGAGCCCTGGGAGGTTGCCTATTGGTCGGAAAAACTAAGAAGAGAAAGATATGATTTTGATGAGGAAGATCTCCGGCCTTTTTTTTCTATCGACCCTGTTATTAATGGAATGTTTTCAATCGCTGAAAAAATTTTTGGGATAAAAATTAGTGAACGAGAGGTTATATATGTTGAAGGGAGCGATAATATTAAAAATATTAATCCTGATACTTTTCCTCCATGGGGAAAACTAATGGAAGTTTGGCATCCTGAAGTAAAATATTATGACGTCTTCGACCAGGATAAACGACATCTAGGATCTTTTTATGCAGACTGGCACCCGCGTGAACCAAAGCGGAGCGGTGCCTGGATGAATTCATTTATCACAGGTCAAATTAATAAGAGCGATAATAGACGCGATCCGCATCTCGGACTCATCTGCGGAAACCTTACTCCTTCGGTCGGCGATAAACCTGCGCTTCTAACTCATGACGAAGTAAGTACTATCTTTCATGAATTTGGTCACCTCTTACATCATACCCTGGGTGAGGTGGAAATCAAATCAATGAATGGGACTAATGTCGCATGGGATTTTGTCGAATTACCATCACAAATAATGGAAAACTGGTGTTGGGAACGCGAAAGTCTCGATTTCTTTGCACAACATTATGAAACTGAAGAGAAAATACCTGATGAGCTTTTTGAAAAAATGAAACGGGCGCGAAACTTTCAAGCAGCGCGTCAAATGATGCGCCAATTGTCATTTGGTAAAATGGATTTAGAACTACACATGAACTATTCAAAATTTTTCGGTGGCGACCTCGATGCCATTCTCAACGAGATGCTTGTCGATTATAATCCACCAAGTAAAACGACACCGCCTTCTATCATCAGGAGATTCACGCATTTATTTGCGAGCAGTCTAGGGTATGCCTCTGGATATTATTCTTATAAATGGGCCGAAGTGCTCGATGCGGATGCCTTTACGCGCTTTAAAAAAGAAGGTGTCCTCAATCCGAAGGTGGGTCATGAGTTTAAAGAAAAAATTCTCAGTAAAGGAAATGCGGAAAATCCATCCAAATTGTTTAAAGATTTTATGGGACGTGATCCCGAACTTAATGCCCTCCTTATAAGAGATGATTTAGCGTGAGGGAAGTTACCCTTTAATTCTTTTTACCCATAGGATCTTCGACTTGACTTGCAGGAAATGGTGATCAGATTGTATTAAAACCCAGTGTTAATTTATAAAATAAATAAAAGATGAATTTTCTCATATTCATTATTATTCCAATAATAATTGGAATGTGGGCACAATCGAAAGTATCGAGTACCTATAAAAAGTATTCTCAAGTGCAATCGCGAGGCCGTGTAACCGGTCGCGAGGCCGCCGACTACGTGATGCGAAGTGCTGGAGTTAATGATGTTAGTATCGTGGCTATTCGCGGGCATTTAACTGATCATTACGATCCCACTCATAAACGACTGGCACTGAGTGAAGAGAATTACAGGGGTACCAGTCTGGCAGCTTTGGGCGTTGCGGCACATGAGGCCGGTCATGCTATACAACACAATGTAGGATACAAAGCGCTTAAATTGCGGATGGCTCTGATTCCAATAACTAACATTTCTTCACAATTACTGCCGTTCGTTATTATTGGGGGATTATTCTTCGGCATTCTTGGTCTCATTAAACTGGGCATCATGGTGTATCTCGTATTGACCGTCTTTCAATTAGTTACACTGCCCGTAGAGTTTGACGCGAGCAAACGCGCTAAAGCCCAATTACCTGGTCTTGGTATTATTGATCAATCTGAAGTTCCCGGAGTAAGTAAAACTTTGGATGCTGCAGGTTTTACCTATGTCGCTGCATTTATCGCGTCCCTGGGCAACCTTCTCTATCTTATCGCGCTATCTCGAAGATAAAATCCAATTACGGATTGAAATGAAATGCGGGTGATTCGCATTTTGAATTTAGATAAGACTATCTGGTTAATGAATTAAATCAGATGATGAACTCAAGTTTTCGCGTGATTAAATATTTAATGAAAGCGGTTTATACTCCCATGGATTTATGCAAATTACAGTTTAATTTACCGCTTATGGTAAAAACATTTATAATATTACGTGAAAGGATTAATTAGCGCTTAGTTGTATATAAATAATATAATTCTTATTCGTAATCAAGGTGTGAACATAAAATTTATATAAATTCTTTTTTTAAAATTAGACGCCGATGATTGCTACGATTATAAAGATAAATGAAAAGCGGATAAATTTCATCATTTCCATGTGTTTATTTGTAGATTCATGAATGGAATAAACTTGTGTTTAGTATTAAAAATAATTTATATTTGTCTCCTTCGGCTTATTTTTCTCATACTCTAGTGAATTAATAAGAAATATCATTTAGATATACATATTATATTTAATCTTATTTTACTTGAAAATACCCCAAAAAGTTCCCTATAATAATCTATTATAGGAATATATAAAATTTGATTTCTGAATAATTTAGCAGAACACACAGTAAGTGTTTGCTAATTTTTTTTCGTCTCTAAGGAAATCCTATGCTTACGAAAAAATCCAAAGGCCTCTTTTTTGAAGTCAGTGAATTTTCTGTGCTCGCGGCAATTACTTCGGGTTTAGATGCACCATTCACTTTAGAAAGTATACAGGAAAGTCCCCATGATGATAATGCGGATAAAGTCCGGGATTTTGTTGCCGGCTTAAGCGATGATAAATCGCGTGGTTATATCCATGCGCATTGCGGAATTTATCCCAAGAGTCGATTTGTTCGACGCACGACTCTTGACTCACCGAACAAAGCCAAGGAACCGAATTATTTTACCGATCTATTAAATGATCAATTTCGTATTGATCCAAGCAAGTACCTGATCGGACCCCGTTTTTCGTACCAATTTAAGTGAGAGAGTTACCAGGTGTTAATGGTTTTAGGATTGATGTATATGAGAGATTGATCGGACCCCGTTTTTCGTACCAATTTAAGTGAGAGAGTTACCGGGTGTTAATGGTTTTAGGATTGATGTATATGAGAGATCTTGGCGAAGTGAGGGCGTAGCCCGAACGCGGCCAAGATCGGAAAGGAATCTGACAAACTCTTGTGGGCTTTTGAAGCCTAAACGACTGTGGGGATGTTCATGGTTATAGGTCTGACGCCATTGTTCGATTACCACTTGCGCTTCAGCCACGCTGAGCAACACTTCACGGTTCAAACACTCATCGCGTAAGCGGTTGTGAAACGACTCGATGAAACCGTTTTGCCAGGGACTGCCCGGATCGATATAGATCGCCTTTATGTTATTACCGGACAACCACTGCTGCACTTGATGAGCAATGAACTCACTGCCGTTGTCACTACGGATATAGCTGGGAGGTCCCTCCTCTTCAATGGCCTCGCTAAGCACAGAGAGGACATCGGTTGAGGTGAGTTGACGAGCGACCCGGATATCCAGGCATTTACGCGTATATGTCTTCGCTTCGCTTGAGTGTCGTCGCTTTCAGCTCCTCGGTACATCGATCAGAGTCATCATCTTTAATGGACCGCCGTTGTCTGTACGATCATGGACAAAGTCCCAGGACCAAACGTGATTGCGACCCTTTGCTTTAGTAGGTGACCCCGTAGAGACTCCTTGACGGTGTCTGCCCTTTTTCGGGGGCTTTACCTGCAGCCCTTCTGAACGTCGTACCGCCTGGACAAACTTCCTGCTTGTTGTCCAGCCTTCCTTTACCAGCAAGGCACGGATGCGCCGGTAACCGTAGCGGGGATGTTTCCAGGACAAGCTCACAATCCGCTCGACCAACCGCTGAGCTTTCTCACTGGCCTGTTTGGGCCGGTAACTGAACGTTGACCAACTCAGGCTGAGATAAGCACAAGCCCTCCGCAACGAGCACAACCCTTTCTCAGCCGCAGCTTTTACTACTCGTTTCTTCTGCTTTGGGCTCACCATTTTTTTGACAGCGTTTCCTCCATTACCTGATTCTTGAGCATTTGATCTGCGAGCAGCTTCTTCAGCTCGGTATTTTCTTTTTCCAGCTCTTTAAATCGCTTCGCATCGGCAAGTTCTAAATTGCCATATTTTTTACGCCAGCGATAGAAAGTCTGTTCGCTCAGGTTGTTTCCACGGCAGATTTCCTGTACCGTTTTACCGGTATCGGCTTTGAAGTGAGTGGTTTTGACTATGAAGACATTGGGATCAACTTGACTGTAACCCCTCAGGTTAATAGTGCGGGATTCATTACTCTCGATATCCAACCGGAAGTAAGTAGCCTCTTAGGCACGGTTAGTTTTGGCGGAGCAGGTGGTGCGGAAATCCCAAGAATTGCATCTCGCCGGACAGAGAGTGTAATCACGATTAAGGACGGGTTTACCCTGGCAATTGGTGGGTTAATCGAGAAAGAAGTTCGCAATAATTCTAATAAAGTACCTGTCTTTGGCGATGTGCCCATTTTGGGGAGACTTTTCCGCAGTAGAACAGATATTACGGATACGAGTAACTTGATCATATTCATCACTGCGAAAACGCTGAATCCTGATGGTAGTACCTATGAGGATATCTTTAGTCCTCGCGCACTCCGTGATTTGAACATAACACCAAGTGATGTCCCGGGTTATGAAATTCCCGATTCAGAGCTTCAATTGCATGCGCAGGTCCGTGAAGCCACAGAAGTCGCGAATCGGATTAAAAGAGAAGCCGACCTACAAAAGCATCTTAATAAATTAACGCCGAGTGTGAAATCCTCTAAAAAACGCGATCGTGAAGAGGATGAAACGGGAACCCTTTCTCCACCCGAAGATAAAAAGGAGAAAAAGTTTTTCTTATTCGGTAAAAAGGGTGATCAACAAGGGGGCGGATAAATATCTGCTTAAGTGGGGATTTTAAATCACCACCACCAGTTCAATTTAACAGAGCTGTGCCTAACCTCAAGCAAAGGGGTTAGGCATTGCTTGTTAAGAAGAGGGCTTTAATCTACAGCTGATTCTTTTTTCAGCTTTTCAATTTCGGGTACAATGACCTGCTCGTAATAATCGGGGTGAATGCCGTGTGATAATTTAATTCCCAGATACTTCTCGATAAATTCTTCTATATTTTGCCAGCTTTCCTCTTCCATTTTTATCTTCTTCGTGTAGGCACACATGGTGACTATATTTTCCAATGACTTTATACGTGAGGTGTCTTTGAGGATACGTTTTGCTACACGCAGGCGAATAGCCAATTGCTGGCGATCAAGCGGTTTGCTTAAAAAATCATCCACGCCACTCTCCATTGCTTCAAAGTAATTTTTTTCTTCACCCACATTTGCCGTGAGTAAAATAAAGTAAGTATAGTCAGTATCGGGGCGCTGCCTTATTTTTTTACATAATTCTAATCCATTGACCGAAGGCATAAGCCAGTCACTCACGACAATTCGGTAGGGAACGCGGTCGAAAATATCCCAAGCCTCCTGACCATCGGTAGAAGCTGTTACCAGGTAACCCATTTGCTCAAGGTTTGTCTGGAGTAGCTTGCGCGATATTAAGTCGTCTTCAGCAATAAGTATGTTCATCGATCGAATAAGTTTAGATTTATAAAAAGATTGCGTTATTTATAAGGTGTGGGATTTACAATATTATACGATGATCATTGTGAGGGGAGAAAATTAGTAAATAATTAATTTATAACAATAAACGAGGTGTTCTGTGGTCCAATAATGATTCAGCTCTTAGGCCGAAATACTTTGATCACGCTTTCATTGCATTCCATGTAGGGGCCGCCAATTAAGTCAATACAATAAGGAATGGCTGGATATATCACCTCAAGACATTCGCCTATGGCCTTGGGTTTACCGGGAAGGTTTACAATTAAGCACTTCCCGCGAATTCCAGCAGTTTGTCGTGAGAGAATAGCTGTAGGGACATATTGAAGAGAGGTAGTTCGCATTAATTCGCCGAAACCCGGCATCATTTTTTCGGAGACCGATTCAGTAGCCTCAGGTGTGACATCGCGAAGCGCGGGGCCTGTCCCACCGGTGGTGATTATCAGACAGCAACCTTGATCATCGGCGAACTCGATCATCTTCTTTTCAATCAAATGCTGTTCGTCTGGGATAATTGCGTATTCTTTTTCCCATTCTGATTTTAAGTACCCATTTAATAAGCTAAGCACTTCTTTACCTGGTAAATCCTCATATTCACCGGCGCTAGCACGATCAGAAATATTAATTACACCTATCTTAATCATCGGTTATTAACGCAATTAGGTAGAATATTTAAGTCAAGACAACGTCTTAGAGCTTAAAATCTTGAAATCAGTATTTGATATTTTCAGTTTAAGAACTCCCGTCCTCATCAAAAAGAGCTTTTTGCTGAGGAGTATCTGATTCACTTAGATTTAGCTTTTCATCGTGCAAGTGACGTGGTGGATCGCTCACACGATCAGCGATGATCTGGGTTCGCTCTTTTGCAATCCGCTTACAAATCTGGATCACATGCATTTTGATCCATTTTGAAGTACTGCTTGAAATGCTGTAATCGGCAGGACCGTAGGCATGAATGCGATTCACCTGAAGAAGGTGATCGTTTTGCGCAAACTCTTCTGGGTGATCGGGATTGTAAACAGCGTAGGTTTTTCCACCATTCTTTTTTACAACAGAAAATACCGGTACGTCGCTGGGGCCGTCTGCAATATAAATCATGTTATTAATCGGGATTCGCCGATCCTCATTGCGAATGACAGCGTTAACATCGATTTCTGAATCTTTGTTTGAACCTTTATTTATTTCGAAAATAAATCGTGTCTTGATAGTATTATCCACCATCGTTCCAATTTGACTTATCTCTCGACTTGTTTCGAACGGTAACTCCTCTTGGTTTAGAAAACCGGGGGGTAGAGGGCTTTCCACGAACTCACAGCCGTAGATACCATCGACATGAGTGGCGATAGAACTTCCTCGAATAATTTCAGCTAACCCGGTGCTGATAATGTAGTGTTCGAGAGTTATATCGTGAGTCCCAGTTTCATTATTATTACGAACAAGTTCTTTCAATTCATGGAAAATCTCAGGTAAACCGGGGTAATATTGAAGTTCACTACCAAATTCTCTTAAAATGGCGTTATTCAGACCTTTCATCGTCCCCATACGTACATAACTTAGCAAGTGATTCAGATAAACGGTATCTTTGCTTACATTAATTCCTTTTTCTTTGTAAATTTGAGGCAGACGACTGACCTCTTTCCAGAAGGTTTTTTCATCGACTTTGTATCGCTCAAATAGTGGCGTTTGCATATAGCCTGGAATTAAAGTCTTGTCGAAATCCCAGATGCAGGCGACAATGTTTCGGCTATGAAGGTTGTTTTCAGCCATCGCGATGGGAACACCTCTTTAATCTAAGCGAAGGTGTGTAAAATAAGCTACTTTTCGTTATAGTATCTATTACTGCTTTCATCAATTCCATGACATCCTTACCTGATATTAAACCATTTCGCAAGCGTTTCGAAGAAATCGATGCGCAGTTGGCGACACCTGACTTTTATCAGGACGCACGGCGGGCAGTGGATGTGACACGCGAACATCAGCACCTGAGTAAATTACTTGCGCTTCGCAGTGAGTTAGAAAAAAAGAATCAACAGATTAAGGAAAATCAATCAATAGTCGATGATCCCGAAAGTGATCTGGAGATTAAACAAATGGCAGAGGATGAAATTTCTGTGTTACGACAACAAGCGGAAGCTTTACATAATGACGTCCTCGTTTCTATGCTTCCACCTGATAAAAGCGATTCTCGAAACACGATTATCGAAATCCGTGCTGGTGCCGGTGGAAACGAAGCCTCACTGTTTGCGGCCGATCTTTATCGAATGTATATTCGCTATGCCGAAAAACATGGTTGGAAAGTGGAGAAGCTAGGTACTAGCACCTCGGAAGCGGGCGGATTTAAAGAGGTAGTTTTCAACTTACGCGGCGATGAAGTATATAAATACCTCAAGTTTGAAAGTGGTGTACACCGCGTTCAACGTATACCGGTAACCGAGACCAATGGGCGCATCCATACCTCTACTTCCACCGTGGCAGTGCTTCCAGAAGCTGAAGAGGTCGATGTTCACCTAGACCCGGCGGACCTTGAATTTTCAGTTTGTCGGGCGAGTGGACCCGGGGGTCAAGGTGTTAATACAACCGATTCTGCAGTGCAGATCCTTCACAAACCCACCGGGTTAATCGTTAGTTGTGCAGATGAACGTTCGCAATTGAAGAATAAACAAAAAGGGCTGAAAGTATTACGGGCCCGGCTATTGCATAAAAAAGAAGAAGAGGAAAGGGCGCGCTATGCCCAGGATCGGCGCAGTCAAATCGGAAGCGGAGACCGTAGTGAGCGTATTAGGACTTATAATTTCCCTCAAAGCCGTCTTACCGATCACCGCATTGGTCTTACTTTATATAACCTTTCCGATATTATGGAGGGCAATCTGGATGAAGTGATTCATGCTCTTCAAGAAACTGATCATAAACTGAAAATAGATGAATTGCTGTCTCCTGATAACAATTAAAGATTGTATTTTAGGTCACAGCCAATTATCGCTTCATTTATCTTTGTCACCTATCGCTAGTCCGCGTTAGTTCCCTTACGGGTATGATTACCCTTATCGATGCAATTCAAAAGACGACGGTATTCTTTTCAGCTAAAAGAATAGAGAATGCCCGCTTGAATGCGGAAATTATTATCGCGAAAGCACTAAATCTAAATCGGCTGGAACTCTATCTGCAATTCGACCGGCCCCTGGACTCAGAGAATTTGGATCAGATCCGCGATCTCGCAAAGCGGAGAGGGAAACATGAACCGTGGCAGTACATATTTGGTGAAGTGGATTTCTTTGACCTCAAGTTGAAGGTCGACCGTCGCGCACTCATTCCGAGGCCAGAGACGGAGGAGCTCATTGATCTTATCGTTAAAGTTAAAGAACGTACCCCTGATAAAATTGTGGATCTTGGCACTGGTAGCGGTGCTATAGCTTTAGCCTTGGCTATGCAATATCCTGAATCACGCGTGCTGGCAGTTGACACCAGTGATGATGCCTTGTCTCTTGCGCGGGATAATATAAAACGATTCGGGTTAAACAGTCGCGTTGTGACCCAAAAATCCGATTGGTTTAATAATATTGAAGGAAAATTTGATTTGATTGTGGCCAACCCGCCTTACCTCTCTGAGCTTGAATGGGGTAAATCCCAACCGGAAATTAATAAATATGAACCGCGAGAAGCGCTAGTGGCAGAGGACAATGGGTTGAATGCGCTGAAGCATATTCTATCTCATTCCTCAACCTATTTAAACACGGGTGGTCTGGTCGCGATGGAGACAGGCATTGACCATCATCCAGCATTAAAAGAGATAGCTATCAATATGGAATTTAAACGTTGGGATTCACGGGTAGATTTTAGTCTCCGTAATCGTTATTTTCTTGCCTGGAAATGAATATCCTGGGATTTCGAAAACTATCTCGAGCTCGCGTTTTCTGCGGTAACGGGAATAGAGTGTTCTTTATCTTTATTGAATATAAACCAATCCACCACGACACGAAAGCTTTCACGTAAAGGTATATCGAGAACAGGTTTATCCTCTAGAATGTGCGGGTCGATTTCAATTAGCTTATCGAAGAATAAAGGGAGAAGGATGCTAATTTCGTCTTCTTCAAGTTTATCACCGAAATACTTTTTAAACGCTTTTTCTACAAGTAAATCTTCACTCCGATCGGCGTTTTTAAATTGATTCATGATATCCTCAATCGTTTGAGATTCCAGTTGAGTATTTATTTCTTCTGAAAGAAATGCGCTGATATCATCTGCGTATTTAATCATTTTCTCAAAATCGATTCTTTCGACAAAGACTTCCTTGATCTCATCACTATCATCTGAAGCGTAGTAATATACCTTCTGATAATATTGATTTTTCTTTGGTTTGCCGTTGGGTAATATTGATTTATGCAGCTTTTCCTGATGTTGATTCTCTTTCTCGATAGAAAGATCAAGCAGGACATCAGTCGAAGGAAAGTCCAGCGCACTCAACTCATCCAAACGTTTATCCATTGATTCCTTAAATTTCGTATCATCATCTTTTTGCTTACGTCTTTGATCGAAATTCAAAGAGATTTCCTTTTCATCTTGTTTCTTTTGAAACCAGCTAATGTTTTCTTTGAGGTAAGTAAACTCATCGAGTGTCTGCATTCGTTTTTCGCTTAGATTGCGTAACGAATTAAGTAAGGTATCGTTGGTGACAAAATGGTCATTCAGGTGCTTATTACTGGACAGCCAATCGAGTGGTTCAATCGTGTCCCAGGCGAGTGCATTGGGAAGGTCGGATTCCCCGATCGGTAGAAATTCATTTACCGAAGGAATAATAATGTCTGATTTCACGCCCTCTTTCTGAGTCGAATCTCCATTGGGCAGATAAAATTTTTGAATAGTAATTCTCGTCGCGCCTAATTTTTGGGGTTTGGAAAATACGCCGATACGCAATCCTCGCTCGAGTTCGAAAATAGCTTGAACAGTACCTTTCCCATGAGTGGATGCGTCACCAATAATAATTGCCCGCTGATGATTTTGTAGCGCGCCCGCGACGATTTCACTGGCGGATGCGCTACGCCGGGAAACGAGTACCGCAAGGGGACCGCTGTAAACTATTTTAGGATCGCGATCCCAGTCTTTGCGGATGCGCCCTGAGGTGTCTTTTACCTGTACTACAGGGCCCTTTGAAATGAATAAACCGGTCAGGGATATGGCTTCACTGAGCAGACCACCGCCATTGCGGCGTAAATCAAGAACGAGACCGGAGACGCCAATGTCATTCAGTTTTTCAATAAGTTGCTCGACGTCTTCAGTCGTGCTTGACTCTGCGGGTTCTCCGCCAATGCCAGAACCGTAAAAACTCGGTAAGTCGATTACACCAATCGTGATAAATTTCCCCTCCTCGATAGGAACTTCATATACATCCGCGCGGGCGAGATTGGCTGTTAGCTGAATCTCATCGCGAATCAAGGTAACGATTTTACGTTCCGACGAATCGGCAGCAACTGCAGGTTTAATACTCAGTCGCACTTCAGTCCCTTTAACTCCGCGTATCATTTTTACGATACTGCGTAATTTCATATCGATGACATCGATAGGTTCATCATCTTTCTGTGCGACTTCCACTATGATATCTCCCGGGTGAAGTTGGCCGCTCATTTCAGCGGGGCCGCCAGGGATTAGATTCTGAATAACACAGTAGCCATCTTCGTTACGCAAAAGGGCACCAATACCTATTAAAGAGTTGCGCATCGTAATCGCAAATTCCTCAAGTGAATCTGATGAATAGTATATCGAATGTGGATCGTACAATTGAGCTAAGGTGCTAAGAAACAACTCCTGTATGTCATTAGCTTCAATCTCATTAATATCTTTCTTTGTTCGACGATAACGTCGTTTTACTTTTTCTTTTGCGCGCTCCAATGATTCATCTCTCAGCAGTTCCTGCAAGAGATCATACTTTAATCTTTTATTCCAGAGGTCATCGGCTTCGGCGGTAGTGGCTGGCCATTCCGCTTCTGAACGATCGGGAATAAATGTTTCATCATGCTCAAAGTTAAAATCACCATTGATGCGTTCAAATATCCAATCGAGGCGGTTAAGTGCGCGGGCACGGTAATTTTCAAAAACCTGAAAAGCGGGGTAGAGATCTCCACTCGCGAGCCAAACATTAATCAGGGAATCCTGAAATCTTAAGGTAAGGGCTTCTACATCTTTTTTGAGTAAAAATAAACGGTGGTAGTCTAATTCCTCCATATAATTATGCAGGAGCTTTTCCGTATCAATTTTGGAGAGTGGCTTTTTTGTAAAATGGTAACTTTGAATCGAATCTATCGCTAGTACCGTCTCTTTCTTCATCTGCTCACTACTGGCAATACTAAGACTAAAAGTATCCTCAGCTACCCCTTTGGTAAATGAAAGGACGGTAAGAACAAAGATGCTGGTGAAATAAATCAATCTATTCATGTGAGGTGAATCTTATAGATGCGAATAAGCATTATAAAATTTTCGGTATCATAATTATAATAGTCTATAGATATCGTCCCTATGATGTCTAATTTTATTTATATTTATTAGGAAGAATTTTAAATATCCTCATTTAGTTGTATCTGATAAAAGGTCCTCTTGGGTGTTACCCGCCCTGACGAAAAAAAACTCGAAACAGGTATAGGCTGCATTTTTGACAAGAAATATGGATATTTGTTCAATCCAACAGTGATTGTCACTTCACAGACGATTAATTTTAAAAAATTTGTGCATTAATAAATAAAGAGAATGTTTTATCGGCTGAGAATGTCTTTGGCTCGATCTAAAGTTTGTTTTTCTTCTTCGCTTAGGGCGCCAAAGCCCTGACTGTTTATTTTATCCAGTATTCGATCAACTTCATTTTGAACGTCTCTACGGTTACCAATATTTATTTTAAAATTTCTCTTGCTGCTGCGGGATGAAGATTTCTTCTTTAACCATAAGGGCAATTCAACCGAAGTTTTACCTTGTTTTATTATCGATTCACGATTGATGAGAAAACGGAAATAGAAAAGTCCTCCTAACATACCTCCAATGTGAGCTGAGTGCGCAATTCGATTCATGCTTCCCGGAATCATTTCACTGAATAGAAATCCGAATAATTCGATACCAAAGATGCCCCAGCCTAAGTATCTCGGTTTAATCATCACAGGAATAATAAAGAAGAGCAGGAAAGTAACCCGTTCATCTGCATGCATGATACAATATACAGTCAGTAAACCCATCGCCGCAGCGGATGCACCGATGAGGGGGTACTGACTTTGGAAATTGAAAATCATCCATAACAATGCGCCCGTAAAGGCCGAAAGAATGTAAAGATCTAGAAGTTTATGAGGACCGATATCCTGCTCTACTATCCTCCCGAAAATAAAAATGGCTAGCATGTTAAAAATAAGATGCCATGGAAATGACCCGGCAGTGTCGTGCAGGAGACTGTAAGTAAGGGGCGTCCAAACAAAACCGTGCAATAAATTGGAACTGTTCAGGCCAAAATAACGTTCCGGAAAATCGCTGTTAAACCACCAACGGAACACGCTTTGTATTACAAATAGCCCAAAGTTAATGATGAGAATCCACTTTAAAACAGGGAAGCGGCGAGATGCGCCATCGTAGCGCATATAGGGGCGATCATAGAGCATGAGTTTTTAAAGCGTAAAATGCCTGGGTAAATTTTAGAGCTAAAATCAGCACGTAGTCTATCTCTTGAAGATTATTCAATTTCCGCCAAAGGATCGACTTGTAACTGAGTATTAAGTTTAAGCTTAAAATGCTATTCATTACAAATTTTTCCGATTATAAAAATCGGCCCTAAAAAATAGGTTCAATTCAATTAATTGTTGCGTCTTATTTTAGGAAAGGACAAGGCGTCAATAGTTTCATATTCTTCTGTAAAAAAAGGATAATAATTGACTATTTTAGCCTTTTAATAACTTTAAGCGCACAAATGGCTGATAAATCAGATAAATGGGCCGAAAATGTAAGCGGGAAATTCTTTGTCGATGAGCAATGCATTGATTGCGATCTCTGTCGAGAAACAGCCCCTGACTTTTTTACTCGTAATGACGATGGCGGTTACTCCTATGTCTTTAAGCAACCGGAGACAGAGGATCAAATCGCCGAATGCATGGAAGCGCTTGAGGGGTGTCCGGTAGAAGCGATTGGCGAAAACGGTGACCAGGCGGATTGATTAGGGAGTTAGAACAGTTCTAAATTGTAATCCTCTTTCACCATTATCCTTTTATTATCATTGATAAATAGGAATGTGTCGGTTGAAGCATTTCCATCATAAATGTGAATAGGGTTCATATCAAAATTTATAAGTATCAGGAAAAACGCCTCCAAAATGAGGGGACAAAGAGCACGAGAATAGCATAGAGTTCCAAGCGACCCATAATCATCAAGAGAGAGAGGTAATATTTCGTGCTGTCATTAAAAAAAGCATAAGTATGTGTGGGTCCGATCTCGGAAAACCCTGGCCCAATGTTGTAAAAGCAGGAGATCACTGTAGAATAAGTCCCTTCTAAAGTTAAATTGTGTTCCAGTAATGCGACAACGCATTGGCTTATAAAAATGATTACCGTGATAAGCATGATATAGATGACAATATTTTCTTGTGCCGTGGCTGATATATTTCGCCCATTAACTTTTATCGGTCGGACGACATGACTACGAAATGCTTTCTCAATATTGACGAGGCAGATTTTAATTCCTATTACCACGCGTATTACCTTTAGACCACCGGCAGTGGAACCAGAGCTGCCACCAATAACCATTAGGGCCAGAAGAAAAGCGTGTGTCGCCGGTATCCAGGCATCGAAATCAGCGGTAGTGAAACCCGAAGTTGTCGCGATAGAAACTACATGAAAGGCACTTGCTCGCAAGGCGTCGAGAGGTGTATCAATTATACCATTGATGAGCAAAAGCAGAGTGATTACTACGGTGGAAATAACCAGTATAGCATAAAAGACACGGATTTCTGTATTAGTAAGGACGTCTCTCCACTGGCCGCGGAGGCTACGTAGGATGACGAGAAAACTGGTCCCGCCTACGATCATAAAAAGAATAAACATCCATTCAATGAGCGGGCTTTGAAAGGCTGCGATACTATTACTGTAAGTACTGAATCCCCCTGTGGCTATAGTGGTAAACATATGGCAGATGGCATCATACCAGGACATTCCGCATACATGATAAACCAGGGTGCACACAACTGATATCGCCAAATATAAATAAAGAATACAGAGAACCCCGCTTTGGACTCTAGAGGATTCCAGCTCCGTTGACTCAGCGGAAGACTCTCGAGAGTAAAGTATTTTTGCCCCCGCTCCGAGAAAGGATAAAACGGCGACAAAAAAAACAACTACCCCAAGGCCACCTATCCACTGACTGATCTGCCGCCAAAACATGAGGCTGCGTGGAAACTGTTCAAGGTCGGTAAAGACCGTAGCACCGGTTGTGGTGAGACCTGAAACGGATTCAAAAACAGCGTCCGCTAAACTGCAACCTGGGATGACTAAAAAATAGGGCAATGCGCCCGTCATACAGGAGAGAATCCACCCCAGCCCAATCACGCAGAGTGCTTCCTTGCGTAACATTTTGAAATCGCCGCGTGGGCCAAGTATATACAATGCGACAGCCAGACCAAAAGCAATGCATATACTTATTCCAAAACCGTGTAATGCCTGTGCTTCGATTAAGCGGTCCCCCGCTAAATAACCCGCGCCAAGACTTACCGATAAGGCAAATCCGATAGCTGCCATGATTACACTTAACAGCTTGAAGATAACTGCATAATTCATCTTAAATCAGCTTTCAGCTGCAAAAAGACAGAATTCAATAATAAACGGGATGAGGGGTGTCAAATAAGGCGTCCATCAATATAAGATGATTGGGA
Organism: Opitutales bacterium; assembly: GCA_965219535.1. GTDB lineage: Bacteria > Verrucomicrobiota > Verrucomicrobiia > Opitutales > PNEW01 > PNEW01. The sequence continues at coordinate 182,421 of CBDCNV010000002.1, forward strand.
TCCCTATTAAGTGAACAATTTAAGTAATTCTTTTATGTTATCTTCTTTAGTTATAACAACGACTCGATCACCTTCAAGAATGATATCTTCAGCGCCGGGAACCACCGCTTGAAATTTATGCAAAAGGGCGACGAAAACCGTGCCCGACGGTAAAGGGATATCTTTAATCAATCGACCTGTTTGCGAACTTTTACCACTAATCCTGATTTCCAGAATTTTCCCTGCCTTGTTCGGTAAGTCGGCTAGCTCAGTATAAAGTGCCGGTGAGAGGTAGCGCATAACTTCGTTAACCGTGGCGATGCGCGGTGAGACAGACAATTCAATACCTAAAGTACTTTTCATCCGTTCGAGGACTTCTTCATAATCTGTCTTATTGATAACAATTTGAACATGGGCAGCACCCAGTTTCGATGACTGTAACCCAGTCATTATGTTATTTTCATCATTTTTTGTACAGGCTATAAAATAATCGGTACTACCTATCTGTTCTTCTTCTAACAGGCGTAACCGTGTAGCATCACCGTTGATAACTGTGACATGAGGAAATTTTTCTGCTAGAAAGTCACATTTCTCACGATCACTATCGATGATGCGAATTTTAAATCGGGGATTAGCAAGCAATCGAACCAGGGCAATTGAAATCTCACTCCCCCCAAAAAGAACAACGCGGACTATATTCGCGGTATTATCAGGATTGAAATTCACGCGCGATTCCATCATTACATCGGGAGGGCCGAATAGCGTTACCCAGTCACCCGCTTCTAATATTGAATCACCCGTTGGCAGTTCTATTTTGTCAGCCCGTTGGATCGCCCCGATCCTCATCTTAGGATTTATTTTTAATTCCGCCAGTGTCTTACCCGTTAGCTTGGATTTTTTAGCTAATTGCACTTGTTGGACCTCAATCTGACCGCGGGCAAAATTTTCGACTGCAACCCTTCCCGGATTGCGAATCGTTTTGGCCAGCTCAACCGCGCAAAGTGCTTCGGGGTTGAGGAGCATATCTATACCAAAATGAAGTTGGTAATTAAGATAGGAATTGTCAGTATAAGTCTGATCGTGAACACGGGCGATGGTCGTCCCTGCCCCTAATGCTTTGGCTAATGAGCTTGAGATTAAGTTAGTCTTATCGTCACTTGTCATCGCGAGGAAGAAATCACAATCATCAACTTCGGCTTTTTTAAGCGTTTCTGCCGAACTGCCGTTCCCTTCCAAAACACGAACGTCATATTGCTCATCGGCACGACTTACGTTTTTCCCTGCAGATTCGATGAGCGTAACTTCATGTGCATGTCCACTCAACATCCCACATAAGTAGCTGCCAACCTCTCCGGCTCCGACAATTACTATTTTCATAGCCTATTAAATATAATGCAGTGAGATAAAAAAGATAATCCTTATAAACCGAACGTTGAGACGATGATAATAAGGATAGAGGAGGTATCGATTCTTACCTTAAGTGAAGGTAATTCAAATCAAACTTTACTGAATATTGTAAAAGAATCGCTCAACAATGAAAGATTATTTTTTGTAATACTTTAAAAAATAAGAGACGCTCAGTGGCCTATTTCTTCGTTATTTCTAATAGTTGTGGAATTTATTATCGATTATTAAACAAGAAATTTTCTTGTGCTTCGCGTAGTTGTTAACGCTTAGTGATTGAATTGATGAAAAAGAGCGCTTAAAGTTATTTGGAATAGACATAAAGTCATGATAAAAAAAGCTAAAAGCAGGTCTAAACCGCTCGTTGGAATTATTATGGGCAGCGCATCCGATTGGGATACTATGCGGCATGCAGCCGTTAGCCTGGATGCACTGAAAGTGTCTTATGAGAAAAAAATTGTCAGTGCCCATCGCACACCCGAATTACTATACAAATATGCCCGTGAAGCGTCGGAACGGGGGTTAAAAGTAATCATTGCGGGGGCAGGTGGAGCTGCGCATTTACCAGGAATGACAGCTTCATTGACCGAGCTACCAGTTCTCGGGGTACCCGTTCAGTCACGGGCGCTCAGCGGGTTGGATTCTCTTTTATCTATAGTACAGATGCCGGCCGGTATCCCTGTCCCGACTTTCGCGATTGGAAAAGCAGGCGCCATCAATGCAGCACTTAGTGCGGCCTCTATTCTCTCCCTTGAGAACAAAAGCCTTCGTAATCAGCTAAATAAATTGCGTGAGGCGCAGACTGCTAAGGTGCTCAAGACAATATTACCTGGCTCATGATTCCACCCGGTAGCACGATCGGGATCCTCGGGGGGGGACAGCTCGGTCGCATGACCGTTCTCGCTGGCAGGAGAATGGGATATCGTTTTAATATTTTTGAACCCAACGCGGGGTGTGCTGCCGGCATGGTCGCGGATCTCGAGGTGAACGCTCCCTATAATGATTTGCATAGCTTGCGTAATTTTGCTTCGCAGGTTGACGTCGTTACCCTTGAGTTTGAAAATATTCCTCTTTCGGCAATAGAAGTCATTGCAGAGCGAGTGTCCCTACATCCCTCGGGACAAGTTTTGCACATTTGTCAGCATCGTCAGCGAGAAAAAGATTTTTTAAGTCAATCGGGATTCCCATGTGTTCCTTTTGAAGTAGTTAAATCTTCTCGGGAATTTGCCGCCGCGGTAATACGGATGGGGTTACCTTGTGTTCTTAAAACAGCTTCGTTTGGGTACGATGGCAAAGGACAGAGAAAGATAGATTCTACTGATGAGGACTTCGAAGCGATATGGCATGATTTTGGCAGTGATGTCGGGATCGTCGAAAAATGGATTTCTTTTCGTGGTGAATATTCTGTCATCTGCGCGATGAATGAACAGGGAGAGGGAAATACCTTCCCCATGTCTGAAAACATCCATCGAGACCACATCTTACATACATCGATAGTGCCTGCTCGAATCGAAGCAGATAAGCAACGTGAAGCAGAGGACCTCGCAATGAAGATAGCTAAAGCGCTCGATTTAGTAGGCCTGTTGGCGGTTGAATTATTTTTAACTCAGGATAATGAATGGCTGGTAAATGAACTTGCTCCTCGCCCGCACAATTCCGGACATTATAGTTTTGACGCCTGCTTAACCAATCAATTCGAGCAGCATGTAAGAGCGGTTTGCGGGCTTCCACTGGGAGCTACAACATTACTTTCTCCTGTCGTAATGGTTAACTTACTCGGTGAATTATGGAATCCAGATATACCCGAATGGAATATTCTTCTGCGTGATCCAACCATTAAACTGCATCTCTATGATAAGGGATCGCCGCGAGCCGGGCGTAAAATGGGGCATTACTGTGTCCTCGATGAATCTATTAATACAGCTTTGGGAAAAGCTGAAAATATATTCGAAGCCCTGGGTAGAACTTCAGGGCTCTAGCCCCTGTGAAGTTATTTTTCATCTAAACTTTATTTCTCCATGTGTGAAACAAGATCGCAATTTTCAACAAGCAATTCCTCAGATAAGTCTTGAGTTATCTTTATTCAAATCCGCGTTATTATTTGAGAAAGCGCAATTAAATATTTTTGAATTAAGTTATTATGAGGGAGGAATTTTCCAATGTAGCGCGCTATCTCTCTGTGATGGCGAGGGAGGATCCCCTTCTATGTGCGATTAAGGATCCGCATCATCGCGAACCTAATGGAACTATTATTTATAATGAACTTACCTTTCTTGAATTGAATAAATACTGTGATGCAGTTTCACGTTATATAAGCGAATGTAAAATAGGGCGTGGTACCCGCGTGCTACTATTACTGAAACCAGGATTAAATTTTTTATTCATAAGCTTTGCCCTTTTTAAGATTGGTGCGGTACCTATTTTTATTGATCCAGGTATGGGGCTCAAAAATTTCTTAAACTGTGTGCTTAATTCGCAGCCCGAAGGGCTGATCGGGATCCCCAAAGCGCAATGGTTTAGCCGTATTTTCTTTCCTTATTTCCGTAATCTCCGGGTGAGAATAAATGTCGAGAGTTATAAGTTTGTGCAAGCTGTTGACAAATTGCTTTCAAGCGAAGATGAGAACGACAATTTCGATATTGCACCAACCGGGAGTGAAGAACTTGCGGCTATTCTGTTTACTTCAGGGTCTACGGGACCACCGAAGGGAGTTTCTTACGAACACGGTGTATTTGAATCTCAAGTAAATCTAATTCGCGAGCACTATGGTATCAAACGCGGCGAGATCGATTTTCCCATGCTACCCATTTTCGCACTTTTTAATCCAGCACTGGGAATGACGACGATTGTTCCAGAAATGAATCCCAGTCGACCGGCAACAGTAGATCCTCGAAAGGTGGTAGAAGCGATTAATCAATGCGAGGTTACGAATAGTTTTGGTTCACCTGCGATTTGGTCAAGAGTTGCTCGGTATTGCAATGGGAGTAAAATCAACCTAGCGACGATGAAACGGATCCTTATTGCCGGTGCTCCAGTCCCGCTACCGCTTATCGAAAATTTAAGTAAATGCCTTCCCTGTGGCGCTATTTACACACCCTATGGCGCTACAGAATGCTTACCTATTACCTCAATCGGCAGCGCCGAAATAATAAAGGAGACTTCGCGCCTTACGCTTCAGGGAAAGGGGACTTGTGTAGGGCGACCCCTTCCAGGGATCATCGTGCGTGTTATTAAAATCCATGATGATTCGATTGGTGTTTGGGATGAGTGTCTTGAACTGCCCCAGGGATCAATAGGAGAAATCATTGTCAAAGGTTCAGTCGTAACCAAAGAATACGATGCACTAAAAGAACATACAGAATTGGCAAAGATCAATGAGGGTAACTCTATTTGGCATCGGACTGGAGATTTAGGATATATTGATAATGAAAACCGGCTCTGGTTTTGTGGACGCAAGGTTGAACGTGTACCTACGGCTCAGGGGGAGCTTTATACAGACTGTTGCGAGTCCATTTATAATCAACATCCTGAAGTTTTCAGGACTGCATTAATTGGCTTAGGTGAATCTCACGAATTAATACCTGCCATTGTAGTCGAACCCGAAAAAGGTAACTTCCCTAATAGTGTTTCCCATCGTAAAAGATTAATAACCGAACTTAAAGCACTAGGTGAAGATTACCAGATGACACGGGGTATTGTTCGGTTTTTTATCCAAAAAAGTTTACCGGTTGATATACGACATAATGCAAAAATTCATCGCCTTACCTTGGCGCGAAAATATAATTTATCTTCTCCAATATAAATTTCTTTCTAAAGGATGAAAGCATTGGTAACAGGTGGGAGAGGATTTCTAGGACGCTATGTCGTTAAAAAATTGTGTGCGCGTGGGGCTGAGGTTGCTATCCTGGGTCGATCACCACAACCCGCGATTGAGGCTCATGGAGTTAAGGTTTATCGGGGTGAAATTGAAAATTTTAATAGTGTTAAGGATGCTTGTCAGGGTTGCGATGTAGTATTTCATATCGCGGCTAAAGCTGGTATCTGGGGGAGCTGGAAAAGTTTTTTTCACCCTAACGTCATTGGAACGAGAAATGTGATCAATGCCTGTAAAGAGCAGGGGATCACACGGCTAATTTACACCAGCACCCCAAGTGTAGTATACAATGGGAACTCCTTTGAAGGGGCGGATGAATCGCTGCCCTATGGGTGTAATTGGCTATCTCACTACGCGCATACGAAAGCAATTGCCGAGGCTGAAATGCTCGCCGCTAACAACGATGGGGGATTGCGCACCATAGCTTTGCGTCCGCATCTGATTTGGGGGATTGGTGACCCGCACTTAATTCCCCGTGTCGTTGCGCGCGCGCGCGCGGGTAAATTACGCATCATCGGTAATGGCCGCAATCGCGTTGACATCACGCATGTTGACAATGCTGCCCATGCACACCTTTTAGCTTTCGATGCTTTGGAGAATGGAAATGCCGGTGGCAGGGCTTATTTCATTTCTCAAGATCAACCTGTGGTTCTGTGGGAATGGATAAATGAATTGCTCACTCGTCTGAATATTCGACCCGTAGAAAAAAGAATCAGCTTAAATAAAGCGTATGTATTAGGCATGGGGTTTGAGGGTATATATAAAATATCAGGCCTTAGCTCGGACCCCCCGATGACACGGTTTCTCGCAGTGGAGCTCGCAAAAAACCATTTTTTTAATATCGCTGCCGCGCGTCGTGATCTAGGATATGAACCAGCGATCAACATAGAAACGGGGCTCAATCAACTGGTTGAGCATCTAAATAAAGCGGGACCCATAAATTAAGAACCTTCAGATTTTACCTCAGGGTAAAAACATTGCAGTCTATTTTTACACATGTTTTAAATCGTAATATGGGTCATTCAAATAAGGTTCTCCTCTCCGTTTTAATTCCGGTAAAAAATGAATATCTGAATTTGGAACGCTGTCTCCAATCTATCAATTGGGCGGATGAAATCTTTGTTGTTGATTCCCAAAGTACGGATGGAACTCAAGAGATTGCGACAAAATTTAATGTTAAAGTTGTACAATTTAAATTTAGCGGAATCTGGCCGAAAAAGAAAAACTGGGCACTCGAGAACCTGCCGTTCAAGCACGAATGGGTTTTTATCATGGACGCTGATGAAGCGCTCCCACCAATGGCGGAAGAGGAATTTCGCGAGGTAGTGGAGAATGAGGATGGATCAGTAGTCGGCTATTGGATAAATCGTAGGTTTCATTTTATGGGGAAATGGCTCAAACATGCCTATTACCCGAATTGGAATTTACGTCTTTTTAAGCACCGATTGGGTCGATTTGAAAAATTGACCAATTCAGCAACAGATAGTGGCGATAATGAGGTGCATGAACATGTTATTATTCAGGGTGAAACGGATCGTCTAAAAACAGAGATGGATCATTACGCCTTTCCCTCCGTCGCCTCATTTGTAGAGAAGCACAATCGTTATTCAAACTGGGAAGCGAGAGTTGCTCTTGAAAATAATGGTCTCATTGCAAGTGATTCTTCCTTACAAAATTCAGAAGTAAATTTTCGTCGCAGCATGAAACGATGGTCCGCGAATTTACCCTTTCGACCCTGGCTCCGTTTTTTCTATGTTTTTATTTTTCAAGGGGGATTTCTTGATGGAAGAGAAGGATATTATTTTGCCCGTTTACACGGGTATTATGAATTTTTAAACGAAGCTAAGTTCTATGAACTTAAAAAAGAAAAAAAGACTTAAGCTATTTTAACTAATATTCGCCGATCGAAAGTTACGTTTCTATGAAAATTACACTTAAGAAGGCGATCATTATTACGAGCTTGGGTTTATGTCTCATCGGTCTCTCCGGCTTGTTTTTAGCAAAGCCCATTTACCGGGAAATCAAAGAGTGGCGCGCGCGTCAATTGTCGGAAAAAGCAAGGCAGATTTTTGAAGAGGATGAATTGTCAACGGAAGCTTGGGAATCAGCGCGAGCGGCCTACAATTTGGCTCCACAGGTTACTGAAGTTGTGCGCACCGTGGCCCGTATATATAGTAAAGCTGATCCCTATAAAGCACTTCCTTTTTGGGAGGAAACGATAAATTTAAGTGATGGGGCCTATGAAGATCGACTCGGGCTGGGAAAAGCGGCGCTTGCCGTTGGTTTTCTGGAAATTGCTGAACAACAGCTAGGCTATTTATCTCAACAAAAAGTAGATGATCCAGAGTTTTTATTTTTTAAAGCTCGCTTGTTCGCGATTCAAAGTAAAATCGAAAAAGCGGTTGAAGTCGCTCGTGAACTCGTATCACTCAGCACCATTCCTGAAGACGCGCATTTTTTTTATGTTCAACTGACTCAACTTTCTAAACGATCCGAATTGCGGGAGGAGGGCTTGCGTTACTTATGGGAATTAGCAGATCAGCAAGATTTGCTGGGTTTGTCTGCATTACGCAATCTGGCCCGCGCTTCGGGTGTCCTCACCGTTGATCTGTATGAGATTGCTCGCAGGTTGAAGAGCCATCCACAAGCAGGTAGAGCAGAAGATTTACTTAGACTTGAGCTTTTATTGCGATTACCCACTACAGATCCCGACGATGTCCTCGAAGAAGCAAAGGAGTATTTTGATACCCAGCAAGTAGGGGAGTTAGTCGAGTTAGGCCGATGGCTAAACACACAAAAACTTTACGCAAAAACCACGCTCTTAATTAGTAAGGAGAGGGCTCTTGAGCGACGAGACTTATACCTTATCCGCATCGATGCGATGGCAATGATGAACCAGTGGGAAGAAATTGGGGTTTACCTGGACCTGCCCAATGTTCCAATTGAATCCTATGTAAGAAATCTATTCAAGATGCGGGTCTATCTGGAAGATGATCAAGTCCGTTATGCCAATCTCGAATGGGATAAAGTATTGCTCGCTGTATCGCGCGACACTCAGAAACTCTGGTATGTAGTCGATTATTCATTAAGATTAAATCTGATAATTTATGCCCGTGCCGCTCTTCATAAATTGACGGAAATTCCTACAAGTATGCGTCGAGCATACGAATCTTTAGTGCGTATTGAACAAGAAACTGGTCGGACTGTAGAATTGCGCGATCTTCTCGAAGGTATGGGGAAAGTTTATCCTAATGAACCCGCGGTACTAAATGATATTGCCTACTTGAATTTACTGCTCGGTGACCGCGTCTCTGTATCGATTGAAAAAGCGAGAACGATGGTCATCGAAAACCCTCGCTATCTTGCCCATCGTATCACATTGGCGCTGGGGTACCTTCGTATTGGGGAAAAAAATGAAGCTTTGCGCCTACTCGAAGGTTTACCTGTGAATTGGAGAAGTGTTGAAGCCCGTTGGCGAGTTGTTGCCGCCGCCGTCTACCGGGTTAATGGGCATCTCGAAGTTGCACAGCAAATTATAACCGGCATTGATCCGGAGAAGCTATTACCCCAGGAAAGAAAATTATTACAGGAGTTAATGTAAGTTTATACACCCCACGCAATGATGGCAGCTATTGCCGTGATTAAGGGCTCGCAGGTGGCGGATCCGGGGGTGGATCTGGGGGTATAATGGGATCAGGATCGGGTTCCGGTTCCGGCTCGGGCTCCGGTTCAGGTTCTGGCTCGGGTTCCGGTTCAGGTTCCGGCTCGGGTTCCGGTTCAGGTTCGGGTTCCGGCTCGGGCTCCGGTTCAGGTTCGGGATCAGGATCGGGATCAGGCTGCGGGTCGGGATCGGGGATTATGATTTCGGTTGGTGTTTCTATGACAATCCCGACATTTTCTGTGTCATCATCAATGTCAGTTACTACTTCTGTTTCAGTTGGACCAAATTCGAATAAGGGGACTACAGCTAATACAACATCTTCAATCGGCACTTCTCCCAACACACTGATTTCATATATACGCAGACCTTGGGAGTCAGTATCTTCGGGCTGCCAACGCAGGACTAAATAGCGCCCTGTGATCTCCTCGAAATTCATGCGAATACGTTGATCTTTATCATCGATCGTTTGAGACGAAGTTGGAGTAGCTTGATTAAAAAACTCCTCAGAAAGCGAGACGACGGCAAAGTCTTCACTATCTACAATGCCATCTGCTCCACCCGTAAGTTCCGAACTGTCGATTAGAAGAATTCCACCGGCGTTTTCTTTAAATAAATCTGAAGCGTCAGTGGCGAATTGTTCGATCTTTGTCGCTATCTCGGTGGCGAGATCTTGAAGACCGGTCGAAATAAATAAGGTTTTTCCTGTATCCGCATCTTGAGATAAATTAATTATGATTTGTTTTTCTGAAGGAATATTGATGCCTTTCTGGTTTAGTGGTAATACTTCTAACAATCCATTTTTAACGCCAAAGAGGGCACTGAAAGAGCCATCGATCGCCTCGATCACTTGGACGATATAACGCGTGCCACGAATGCCTCCAATGCCTACTGGAGTATCGATTTCATATCTGGATCCGGGATTTAATTTTTTTACCTCACCAACTAATTCCCCGACGTTAAGTCTTAGCTTTGTTCTGGAAATACTGGGTTCTTCAACTGCATTGGCAAAACTTTCCTCCTCTGCGTTGAACGGATCCTGTGAAAATTGATCGATGTTAATACTTGTATTTTCTGATAATGTAACCGTCGAACCGTTGGAAAAAAGGAGAACAGAAGAGCTTCCAAACCCTGTTTCTACTATTGTTCCCTCAGTTAATCTTACACCATTTTGTCCGATCTGTGCAGGAGCATTCGCGCTGACACGATAGGTGACATCCCCTTTTATGTTGGTAATGATTATTAAAGCTTGATTCTGCAGGGCGCGACTTACCTCGGGCGAAATTGACGGCTCTTCACTCGCAGCGGCCGATCGGGAAAGGCTGGTACTTGGTAGTTCATCAAGAAAATAAAAATCCATTTTACCGCGACCAGCATCGAGGAGTAGCGAGATACGATCGACATTTGATTGTTTATCGATATCCAGCACGAGAACCGACTCTTTCTCCCCCCCAGCGAAGTCATAAGAGGTGAGCACATCGTCATCAATCATACTGTTGACATCTACAAGATCGCCTGAACTAACGTGCGTGATGTTTGATCCGGAATGGAGTGAAGCAAAATCCTGTGTGATTGTTTCTACACTCTCGGCAACATTTCTTTCAGAAACTCCCTCATCGCTTTTACGTGTTTCCGTTTCGGCAACTGTCGTTTCTCCAAATAACCCGAAACTGCTGATTTCACCTTCATTGATAATGGAAAAATTAATTCTGACAAATCGCCCTTCAATCATGGGAAACACAATGTTCACCGATTCTCCGGATTTAAAATCGATCGGTTCGGTAATGGCGATCCATCGATTGCTATCCTTGTAGCGGAGGGTTTTAGAAACTTTAATTTCTACCTGGCCTTGAGCGGAATGACTATCAAAGAAAAAACGATTGAGGTTAAAATAATCTCCCAAGTCCAAGGTAAAAGCCTTTTCTCCCTCTGCTATACGGTAAGTGATAGATTCATCGTCACCAAGGAGTGCAGACTCTTCAAAGTCCTTCTCATTTTCAAGTGATATTGTCTTGAGTAATCCGTCTCCCTCGCTGACGAGGAGACTGGTATCCATATGCCACCGCGCCAAATTTTTTGGTGTTAGCGATAAGTCCGCTTTAGTTGCAGGCGCAAGTTCGATTAAATTAATGCCTTCTTGTCCGATAGTAGGACAGATTCCCAACCCGATGAAAATGAAACTAGCCAGAACTGTGCGAAATACAAATTGCTGACAAAAGGGCATAGAAATGACGGGCTTCTTTATTTTCAGATTCAGCATGAAATTCTTTGAGCTAAAATTAGCGCTTAACTTAGTGCTTTATTAACAAGCTCTAATCCATATAATATATTAAATAGTAAAAGGCACCAATTTTACCTCTCCTAGGGAAGACAGCCGATAACACTCGCTTTTATAAGGCGTTAGTTATGATATTGCAATATTAAAAAGGCGTTAATTCCTTTTTAATACATTATTTACAGCAATATGAGGTATTGAAACTTTATAAAATTAATCGCATAAATGTTTCACTTTTACCCCATAATAAAAAGCTCTTTAACCACCCGGTTAGAAGCACTCATTGCCCCATGGCGTCGAGTTGCGGAAGTGGTTATACTCCTGCTTTGGCTAACTCTCATTTTGCCGAACAATCTAAGCGCTCAGGGTAAGAATGTTAAAGCTGGTCCCATCACCATGGACCTGACCGCGAGGGTATCCCTTGAATACAATGACAACATCAATGCATCGGGCACAAATGGATTAAATGATTTTATATTATTTGCGGGTATGGATATGGCCGGTAATTGGGATATTTCACGCATAAATAGTATGTCATTCAATTTAGGTGCAGAATACCGTAAATACTTTGAACATCCCGAGTTGAGTTCTGATCAAAACTTTCTCATTCTCTCTCCGGATACGGAGATGGCTTTCACGATTTTGGTTAAAGGAATAGAATTTCGTTTCTATGATAAGTTAAATTTTTCCACCGACCCGACCGACTCGGTATTAGTAGATCCAGAAACGGGTGAAGTTTCCTACGATATATTAAGTTACAATCGGTTTGAAAATAGATTAGGGATCGATGCTGAATGGGATCTTAAACCACTGAAAATTACTTTTGGATTAAATAGAAATGACGTCATCCCACAGGACATAGAATTTGAATTTACGGATCGCACCCAAAATACGATAGCGTTAGGTGGAAGCGTTCAGTATGCAGCAAATTTAATGGTTGGTGTCGAAGGCACTTATTTAATTACCGAATACAAGGATAACTTTCAAAACGGGAGCGAAGGCTATACGATCGGACCTTTTGTTAACTGGCAGATCTCGCGCTTCATAAGTCTTGCCTTCCACTCATATTGGAACAATATAGATTTCGATAATACCGGTGATAATAGCGATAGTTCCGACAGCTCAACGTTCAATTTTAACCTTAGTCTGAATCACGTATTTAATAGGCACTATTCCCATTCTTTTAATTTGTCGCAAACGACCTATCTTGGATTTATTGCTAATACGACAACGGTTGAAAACATTACTTATTCCTTTGTGTTAGATGCCATACTGATCGGACCCCGTTTTTCGTACCAATTTAAGTGAGAGAGTTACCGGGTGTTAATGGTTTTAGGATTGATGTATATGAGAGATCTTGGCGAAGTGAGGGCGTAGCCCGAACGCGGCCAAGATCGGAAAGGAATCTGACAAACTCTTGTGGGCTTTTGAAGCCTAAACGACTGTGGGGATGTTCATGGTTATAGGTCTGACGCCATTGTTCGATTACCACTTGCGCTTCAGCCACGCTGAGCAACACTTCACGGTTCAAACACTCATCGCGTAAGCGGTTGTGAAACGACTCGATGAAACCGTTTTGCCAGGGACTGCCCGGATCGATATAGATCGCCTTTATGTTATTACCGGACAACCACTGCTGCACTTGATGAGCAATGAACTCACTGCCGTTGTCACTACGGATATAGCTGGGAGGTCCCTCCTCTTCAATGGCCTCGCTAAGCACAGAGAGGACATCGGTTGAGGTGAGTTGACGAGCGACCCGGATATCCAGGCATTTACGCGTATATGTCTTCGCTTCGCTTGAGTGTCGTCGCTTTCAGCTCCTCGGTACATCGATCAGAGTCATCATCTTTAATGGACCGCCGTTGTCTGTACGATCATGGACAAAGTCCCAGGACCAAACGTGATTGCGACCCTTTGCTTTAGTAGGTGACCCCGTAGAGACTCCTTGACGGTGTCTGCCCTTTTTCGGGGGCTTTACCTGCAGCCCTTCTGAACGTCGTACCGCCTGGACAAACTTCCTGCTTGTTGTCCAGCCTTCCTTTACCAGCAAGGCACGGATGCGCCGGTAACCGTAGCGGGGATGTTTCCAGGACAAGCTCACAATCCGCTCGACCAACCGCTGAGCTTTCTCACTGGCCTGTTTGGGCCGGTAACTGAACGTTGACCAACTCAGGCTGAGATAAGCACAAGCCCTCCGCAACGAGCACAACCCTTTCTCAGCCGCAGCTTTTACTACTCGTTTCTTCTGCTTTGGGCTCACCATTTTTTTGACAGCGTTTCCTCCATTACCTGATTCTTGAGCATTTGATCTGCGAGCAGCTTCTTCAGCTCGGTATGTCAGGCCTTCTCGCTTGCGCTCGTGAATTCTTTTTCCAGCTCTTTAAATCGCTTCGCATCGGCAAGTTCTAAATTGCCATATTTTTTACGCCAGCGATAGAAAGTCTGTTCGCTCAGGTTGTTTCCACGGCAGATTTCCTGTACCGTTTTACCGGTATCGGCTTGCCGCAATATTGTTATAATCTGTTCTGTTGTGTATCTTTTTCTTTTCATTGAGGTTATCTGTTTATCCCGATAACCTCTCTCTGTAAATGATACGATTTTTGGGGGTCACTCCAAAAAGATTAGCGAGCAGAAGAGTATCTTACGTGCAAGGATTGATAACTTGGATAAGGTAATTGCGGAATGGGAGCATACCGCTCTCGACAATAGCCGACGCATGGCGGAATTTGACCGGCTAAACTCGCGATTGGAGCGTTCAAGAACACTTTATCAAAGGCTTCTTAGCTCTATTCAATCCATCGATCTCAACCTTAATGTCGATCAGGAGACGCTTGCCATCCTGGAAAATGCGACAGCGGCTCGATTGCTCAGGGGATCGGTTAGCAAAAAATTAGCCCAGGGAGGGCTTGCTGGACTTATGATTGGCGCTGGTTTGATTTTCCTCATCGGTGTCATCGACAATCGAATAGTATCTGCAGAAGATATCAGCCTTCGCTTTGAACCACCCGTATTAGGAATTATACCACTCGAAAAAATAACTGATAATGGGCAATTGGAACATATTAAACCTAAAGATGACCGGCACTTATTTGCTGAAGCCTGTCGCGCTCTACGCTCCTCTCTTCTTTTTATGGAAGATCAGGGATCGAAACCGCAATGTATTATTGTTACGAGTTCTGTTCCCTCCGAGGGTAAATCGATGATATCCACTAATCTATCTATAACATTAGCGCTGGCTGCATCGCGTACCATACTTGTCGATCTCGACTTAAGACGAGGGCAACTATATAAAGTGTTTGGCACGACGCGCAAAGACGGTTTGCACGAGGTGATCAATAACGGAGTAGAACTCGATGACGTGATACAAAAAACAGAGATTGAAAACCTTGATTTTATTCCTTGCGGCGTTTACCCGGACCGCCCAGGGGAATTGCTCCTTAGTGAACATATGGAGCAGATACTACGCGAACTTAAAGAACGCTACGATTATATAATTTTCGATACCGCGCCAATACTAGCTACGGATGATACTTCAAGTTTTGCCGCTAAAACGGATGGGGTCCTTTTTGCCGTGCGTTCATCTAAGACTCAAGCGCGACAAGTAAAAGCCTCAATGGAGCGACTACATTTACGAAGCACTACAGTTTTGGGATTTATCCTAAATTTTGTTGATACTCAGAATCCCGACTACTATTATTATAAAAAGTATTCCTATTATTATACGGCAGATTCTTTGGCGAGTTGAAGCTTTCCAGTCGGTAATTTAACGACGTGTCGCTAGCTTGATCAGATGGGCTAACTTTCACGCATCCTAAGGTTCAAGAATATACTCTTCGCATGGCTTCATCCATAGGCCACTACCTAAGTCTCTGCTTCATTTTTATTTTAATCCTGCTTGGAGGGGGAACAAATATCTGGTCACAAGCACTCTGTTTAGTGGCAACGGGTATTTTCCTCATATGTTTTCCACCCCGAAAGTCACCTGGAAAATATATTAATATTGCAGCTTTAGGGTTGATTGCTACGGCCCTGCTGGGATTTCTTCCCATCCCATTATTTTTGCGGCCACGCTGGTGGATTGAAGCTACACAGGATTTCGGATTATACCTTCCGCTTACTTTATCATCGCAACCGTTACATACGCTCGAAGCGGTAGTGTTATTAATAACCGTTATCGCCTGGTTTTACACGCTCAGTGGGATGGAGCTTTTTCATACGCGGCGCAAAACCCTCCTTTGGTGTTTCTCTCTCGGCATCTTTATTCTCGCTATCGGTATTGTCATCGGAACACATAAAACTTTAAATTACCCATTTGGCCGGGAAGCACATAGTTTCAGCTATTTTCCCAATCGCAACCAGACAAGTATTTTACTTGCGATGGGTGGTGTTGTCGCCTTCACCCTATCGATGATAGCGATGAGCTCCCGTCGTTATATACAGGTGTTATGCGGGCTGTTTATCACGATCGTTATTCTTTTTGCTCTCATCTATAGTCTCTCTAAAGCGGGAATCCTATTATTTTTATCGGGTGCATTATCTGGCTTTTCAGCACCCAACAGAAGCGATCAATGTTTCGTTATGCCCGCTTCGCAGTACCCGTTATAATTATCCTCGTCAGTGTATTCATGATCTATGGTGGGTGGACCCTGGAACGAGTCGTCCAGTTATTCGATCAAGGGGTGATTAATGAAAAAGGGTTTCGCTGGCGAATTTACCAGGACACGGCTCGTTTGATAGCTGATCAGCCGGTGTTGGGTATAGGACTGGGAAATTTTGAAGCAGTTTTTCCACAATATCGGGAGAATTCTGCCACTTTCCATGCTATAATCCACCCTGAGAGTGACTGGTTTTGGGTGTGGGCCGAGTTAGGAACATTGGGGGTTGTTTTTCTTCTGTTTCTTTGTGGAGCGATGTTTGCGGGAATTTTCCCTTTTAGTGAGGGAAAACAAACACATTACCGTGCCGTCGCCGCCACGGCAATGATCATATTTCTTGCGCACACCGTGGTCGATGTGTCAGGGCATCGCTTGGGGACAGTATTTGCGGCTATCTATTTGTCTGTCTTAGCCCGACCTCGCCATTCGGCCTCCGATGATTTATTCCCCCCACTATACTTTTGGCGATGGAGTGGAGTATCCATTCTTCTCGTGGGACTTATCTGGGGATTGGCTTGGGCATTACCACAAGCGTGGAATTCCTCTGTCGCACAAAAAATTAATGAGGATAGAATCGAACAAGCATTAGAGAGAAGGGATAAAAAATCATTTGAAGAGGCAGTTAATGACTCCCTGATGTGGTCTCCGCTTAACATGAGGGCTTATTTTGATCGAGCGCGTGGTTTAATACATTTTCGAGAAAATGCTCAAGCAGCGAGGAAGGACTTTAGACGCGCCCGATATCTGGAACCGATAACTGCAGACGTAGCCTTCTATGAAGGACTGGCGTGGATACCGCACAATCAGGCTTATACCCTTAGCGCCTGGCGTGAAGCATTAGCGCGTAAAACTGAATTTCCGCGTGATCTCTATCGTATGATGCTGCGTCATTCCAATAAAATTGATCCGCTCAATGCTCAAGTACGTGCACTATCCGTCGTTGACCCCGCCCACCAATTTTTCATGTTAAATTCGTTATATGGAAATGAGTTTAAAGAGGAATTCCATTTTATCGCAGTAAACAATCCCTTACTGGAAAATTATTCTCTACAGCAAAAGAAGATTCTTTTTAAAAAATGGATCGATTCGGGTGATGTGATAGGTGTGGTAGAACATTTCGATGAATACCCAGCCATCGCCGATGAACTATGGGTTAGCAAGGCGCGTGCTGATGCCGCTGGAGGTGACTATTTTTCGGCTTGCACAACTGTTTTTCAGCACCTCTCAAAACCGGATCTTCCAGCCATAGGGGAAGACATTCCAGTTTTTCAGTTGGAGCGCCTGTATATCGTCAATCAACACGATCCGGTTTACGGGGCCGCTTTATTAAAGCATCAAATCGAACTTCGCGACTGGAATGGAGTGTTACGAACAATCGGAAAATTTAAGAATCAACCTGACATTCCTAGTTACGTTTACTACTGGGAAGCCAAGATTTATTTTGATCAGAAAAAATTAGCAGAGAGCTGGTCTAGTTTGGCAATCTATCTCAAGAGAGTCGAATAATAATCGGGTATTACCGTTAGCAGTGTCTTAACCCTATTGAATCTCTTATTGAGGGTCTACGTTTACTGAACGATCAAGAAATGCGAGGACTTTCATTCTTGCTTCCTCTTCATATTCCAATCCAGAGACTATAATTTCCAATGAGCGTCGACCGCTCAGCCGCTTGGCCTTCATTGCATTATCCAGCCGTTCCCATTTACTGCGGGCAGAAGGGACCGTCTCACCAGATACGTCATTCCAAACTGAGAAGAAAACAAAGATCGGTGAATTGTTGTCATATAATATATATGTATTTATCTCTAAATCTAATCCATTTCTCGACCAATTGAAATCATCCGCATGAATAATTTCGGAATAACCAGCGGCTGGAAGGCAAACTTCGGGGCGATGCACATCGGAAAATGATGAGATGTTTCCTTCTTCCCAGTTAAAGTAATAGGTGATCCAATGTTCTCTTTGGCCGATATTCCACCGTGCTTTTTTACCTTCTGAATAACGTAAAACAGAACGTATCCTTCCGGGGATATCTTCGAATATTATATCAGATGCGGCTTGCGTCCAATCGATCGTTGCAATGATACGATCTTGCCTGGCGGGTTCCTGTAATTGATACCAGGCTTCAACGAATGGGGCGCTTCCGATTAATAAAATTAGTGCTGGATAAACAGTTATCTTGTTCAACCAATTTATCGAAAAGAAGAGATGATCATTATGGTTCCCCTGCTTTCTGCTACGCTTATTTTTTCTCACGAAAAATGACAGAAACAGAAGAAGCACAAATGCAAAAAGTGAAACTAAGTAGCCAACCGGATCATGCCAATGTTCCATAAACTGCGGCCCAATCATATGTGTTGCAAAAGTAAGCGTTAAGGTTCGTATGATATTGAGAACGATCGAAGCGACAACGCCAAACCCCAGGAGAGAAACACGCCAATTAATGTTGAAACGAAAGAGTTCGCCGAGAAAGTATCCTAACATCAGGGTGGATTGAAAAGAGCGCACCCCACTGCAAGCTTCTTCTACACCCACCAGTCCGTTGGTCAGCATTATGATGTTTCCTTTTTGCAGAGCATAAATCCCCAGAAGATTAAAAGTATCTACCGTTATTGCTGCCACCATGCGCATCAAACCTTGAATGAGTGGCTGTTCAAATTGCGTTGGCCAAGGAACGCTGAACAAGAGGATTAAAAATGGAAGGGAAAAATGTTTTAGCCAGGGTGATCCCCCCCATTGATAAAAGATAGCTAAAGTTGCCCCAAAAACAATCATCGACTGGGTCCAATGCATGAGACGCCAATCGGGATTGGATTCGAGAATGATTTTTGTCGGGTAAAGACTGACCAAAACAATAAACAATAAAAGGGTGGTCAGTTTATTAAATCGTGCCACCTCGGGAGAGGGTCTATCTTGCCAACGCAGGAAAATTAAATAGGCTCCAATCCAGGGAACGAGATAGCCGAATTGATACTGTTCATTAAGTGACCACTCCAAGCTTAAGGTTAAAAACAGATCCCCCCACAACAGACAGAGAAGGAGGATATTACTGGTTTTAAGTATAGAGGAGTGATAGATATAGCCCACGCGCTCAAGACCCTACATTATTATTCTATTGATATTGAATTTTCCAATCCCTCAGCGAGGGAGACAGCGTTCATAACTTAAATTATAAAATGCATGTATTCTTTAATAAAAATAAAAAACCTCATACGTAAAGAGGACATTACATGTTATATACCGACCTTTCTCATATAATCGCAAAATATCTCCTTGCCAAGTAGAGATTGGCGTATATGCAATGAATTGAAGGTTTTATGAGGTAGGTTATAAAAGCTGAAAATAATAAGACCAAATATCGGTAAATGATTTACAACTATATTCTTAGGAAAAGTCATGCACGGTAAAATTGCTTGCTATTGTAAATTCATCTTTTAAGAATACCCGAAAATATGGAGCTGAAGAAGAGTCCTGCCTTTACCCCGCATCTTGAAGATGAGTTGAGGGAATCCTTAAAGCGCTGTTCACCGGAAACCGTAGAAGCCGCTCTTGGCTTCCGGCAGTACGGAAATTTTGACGATATTCCGGTAATTGTATTAGGTATTATCGAGAGGTTCCTCGAACCTGATGTTCGACACTTACTTAGAGAAGGCAACGATGATACCCGTTTATTCGAAGACCTCGGTGTAGATTCCCTGTTGATGGTTGAGATTATTATTCTCGTAGAGGAAACACTCGACATCTCTATTGCCAACGACGAATTAAGAGATATCAGGAGCGTAGGTGATATCAAAACTTACCTTGATTACAAAGTTAAAGGCATTCCTATTCCACAACAGAACAAACGTCTCACGGTTGAAGAGATTGCTTCTGTGATGCCACACCAAGACCCCTTCCTCTTTATCAGAGAGTCTAAAATTAGTCTTAACGAGGCTGAATCCATTTACTCGATCACGGGGGAAGAATTTTTTCTCGATGGACATTTTAAAAACAACCCCGTTTTTCCCGCCTCTATTCTCATTGAAGCATTGGGGCAGTTGGCAGTACTCTATCTCATCCGAAACGAAAAGCCGGAATTCGAACAACCGATTGACACCAGTAAAGTGATGTTTGCTTCATGCGATGGCGTTCGCTGTCATCGGGTTTGCCGCCCTGGAGATATTCTTAACCTAAAAGTTAAATTGAAAAGGATACGCTATCCTTTAGTAACATTTGAGGGTACCATTACGGTGGGTGATGAAAAGGCTGTATTCGCGGAAGATATAACTTTGGCCTTTGACTATGAAAGTTAAGGTTATCGCCTTTTAAGTAATCATTCACTCTTAACCGGGAAGTCCTTTAAAAGGCAAGCCCTTCGACCCAGGAAAGATGCGCAAGGTAGTAGTCACCGGTTTGGGCTTTGTAACAAGCATTGGCAATGACAAAGCTTCCGTCTTCGACAGTCTTTGTCATTTGAAACATGGGATCGAACTTTTTCCCCCCTTCCAAAAAGATGATGTTCCGGTTAAATTAGCCGCGCCGATTAAGGAATTTAATACCGAATCCATGGATTCTGAAGACTGGGCCTACCCCAGTCAGTATAAATTGCGTTTAGACACCCTGCGCGGCTTATCACCTCATGGATTATATGCCTATTGTGCCATGGTTCAGGCGATCCAAGATGCCGGATTGTCTGAAGATGAGATTTCAAATCCAAAGACTGGTTTATTTACCGCCTCATCCGGGTCTGTATCTATGACTTATAATCACCTCAATCGTATGTTTAAAGTTGGTGTTTTGAGGGCGTCACCCCAGGGAATTATTTCATCTATTGTCGGGACTTTGAATTTTAATCTCGTTGCTGCATTTAAAATTAAAGGTGCGTCGAGTGGTTTTGCCTCGGCATGTTCTTCCTCTGGTCACGCGTTAGGGTATGCCTATGACGAAATTGCCCTCGGGCGCCACGACCGCATGTTTGTTGTCGGCGGTGAAGACGGCAACTTTCTTAGTATTTTGCCCTTTGCTGGTATGCGTGTTTTAACTTTATCACTCGATCCAGATCGGGCTTCACGACCTTTTGATAAAAACAGGGATGGATTCGTAGGTACCGGAGGCGCGGTAGTGATGGTTTTGGAAGAGGAAACTATCGCGCGGAAGCGAAAAGCGGATATATACGCAGAATTCATGGGCTGGGGGCAAGCCTCTGATGGCTACCATGTCGCCCTTTCACACCCCGAGGGGAATGGGCTGATCCAATCGATGCAGCGGGCCTTGGAATCGGTGAAACTTGGTCCCAAAGATATCGATTACATCAATGCTCACGCCCCATCCACCCTCGCTGGTGATTTGTCGGAAATGCGCGCTTTAAAAAAAGTCTTTAATCAAAATAATTGTAAGCCGGCAATTAGCAGTACAAAAGCACTGACCGGCCATGCTTTATCACTCGCAAGCATAATGGAAGCATCCTTTTCTGTCCTGGCAATAAAAGAAGACTTTACGCCGGGTTCAGCTCACATTGAGACCCTCGATCCAGAAGCAAAAGGTTTAAATATTATAAATAAAACGCAAGAGGGGGGCCCCAAGCATGCGATGAGTAACAGCAGTGGTTTTGGCGGTGCGAATGTCTCTTTAATTTTTAGTGATCCCAATCACTGATTTCTTGGATTCGGGACAAATTTAATTTTCGGTGTAAGTAGAGAGACCTGTATTGGCTTATGACAAAGCCCCTTAAAATCACTTACTTATTTTCGACTTTCCCCGTTGCGACAGAAACCTTTTTGCAAAGGGAAGTCCGGGCAATGATTAAACTTCCGGTAGAACTTGAACTGTTTTCATTATGGGGAGGAGATAAATCATATAAAGGGTTAAAAGTGTTTCGGTTCGCTAAATGGAAGCTGGTCTTACTGATTATTCTCTTCCCTTACTGGATGGGAAAGAATCCAAAAGCATTTCGTTATATTTTCTCAGGATTAAGGCAACGGAGCATGCCATCGCTCGGCAATGCCGGTGAAATTTTTATCGGATTAAGTTTTGCCATTCTTTACGCAGGAAGATTCAGCCGACAACGACCTTCACACTTTCATGCTACATGGGCGACAATGCCTGCGACCGCTGCCATGCTTTTATCTAAACTGACAGGAGTACCATTCTCTATGGGGGCTCATGCTTTCGACATTTATGCAAATGGTGGCGACTGGTTATTGCCTGAAAAACTATCGGAGTCCACTTTTGTTCATACAACAACTGAAGCAGCCGAACGTTATTTAATTGAAAGGGGTGCTGATAAAAATGACATCGTGGTCATTAGGCGTGGTCTGGACTACTATCCAGAGTTAAAAACAGAGCATGCTATCAGACATCCATTAAGAATTCTAAGTGTTGGAAGACTTGTAGAAAAAAAAGATCAATTACGACAAATTGATATCTATGCTGAGTTGTTGAAAAAGGGGGTTTCTTTCAAAGCCAGAATAGTGGGATCTGGGCCGATGGAAAATACATTGCGTGCGAAAATTAAGGAACTTGATCTTCTGGCTAACGTGAAACTCATGGGTTATATTGATAATGAGGCAGTGTTTGAACAGTATCGTTGGGCAGATATTTTTCTCTACACGACAAGAATCGCTTCTGACGGTAATCGCGATGGAACCCCTAATGTGATCCTAGAGGCTATGGCGGCGGGTTTGCCGGTTGTTGCTGCCGTCCATCCCGGAATATCCGAAGTTATCACCTCTGAGGAAAATGGATTGATTATCGAGCAATCAGAGAGTGAAGCTTGGGGTGAAGCTATTTCAGACCTCATTAATAATTGTGAATTATACAATAAAATCCGAATGAATGGACGTCACTGGGTAGAAGAAAATGCAGATGCACACAAAAATACTACCCGTCTCTACCAAAAGTTTAAAAACGCCGTTAATGCTTAAAAGTAAATGATTCGTCTAAAATTTAATTATTATCCTCAGCCCCGTTAATAACGGCCGTTAATTCATTTTTGATTTCTTCAACCGAAAATGCGTTGAAATAGCGCCGATGATAAGCGCGGGTAGTTTCCCAAAGTCGTGGAGAGAGGGGCTTCTCAAATACCTTGGCCGATGATCCAAGTGGCCGCCAGCGAGTCGAGGCCAGTTTTCTCCCGAGTGGTCCGATAAGCGTTACCGCTGGGCAATTTACCGCGGTGGCAAGATGCGCTGGGCCACTGTCTCGAGAAAGCAGAAAACGCGCTTCGTTTAAAACACGAGCGGTCTCCCCTAAATGAGTGATCCCGGTTAAATCGCTAACCTTTTCACTCAAGCGATTACCGATTAATTTTAAAAATGATTTTTTCACGGGATCATCGCTCTCAGATCCAATGAGAACGAGATGATAATCTAACTCATCAATAAGCCAGGGGGTAAGCCCCGCGAAAATGTTTGCCGGGATCCGGGCTTTGGATGCGTGTGCGCTTATATGAAATACGGCAAAAGGACAATTGGATCTCCACCAGGGTAAAAGCTCAAGCAGGCGCGCGTCAGTTATGGATTCCGGTGATAGCCAGGGTTCGAGTTTATGAGGTGGGGAGATGTGAAGAGGGTTGAGCAAATCTAAATTATATTCGGCCTCATGTTGCAGTCCTTCCTTTCTTCGATCAGGGATAGTGTGGGTGAGCCAGGCGTTATGTTTTTTTTGCCGGTGACCCAATCGATAGGGAATATTCGCTTTATAGGCAGCAGCAGCTACTATTGGGTCATGATTAAAGTGAATGATACAATCTGGATTTAAATTCAGTATCTTATCTCTTAAAAATGGGATTGAATGATTGGGGTTCGCATTGCGATCCGGCAGGGAAATTATTCCTGAAAGCAAGGGATGATCACTGAGTAATGGAATCAACGGCTCATTAACGAGGAAGTAAATCTCAAGGTCAGGATAAACATCATGGATTACTTTTAGACACGAAGTCGTGATTACCACATCGCCAATGCGATCTGGGCGGGATAGCAGCAGGCGCTTGAAAGCCCTGACTGCCTGTTGAGAGATTTTCGACTTCAAAGACCCTTTGCAGCGAATGCCATAGCCTCGCCAATTTTTTCCAGATCCTCTTTTGTATGTCGCGCTGAAATCGCGGTTCGAATAAGAATTTTATTTGGCAAGACAGCGGGTGGGGGGATTATATTCGTAAATATCCCTTTTTTCATCAGTTTTTTCCAAAAGTAATAAGCGCGTTCTATTTTTCCCAGGACGATAGGGGTCGCCGGCGTCTCTGATCCCCAGATGTCGAGATCTAAATCTACAAGGAGTTTATGATAATAGCGTGTATTATCCCAGAGGCGTTGTAAATGTTCCGGTTCTGTCTGTATTATATCTAAAGCGGCTTGGGCGCAAGCGGTCTGGCAGGGACTTAAGGCCGCGCTAAATACTGTTTGTTTAGAATGGGTCCTGAGATATTCAATGATTTCGTTAGAACCGGCGACAAACCCGCCGGTACTTCCCATGGATTTAGACATGCTTCCCGCAATGACGTCCACTTGATCGGTTGCACCGAAATGATCTACCGTTCCCCTGCCCTGTTCACCCAGGACCCCGAAACCATGAGCATCGTCTACGACAAAGAAACAATTTTGGTTTTGGATGACGGTTAAATAGTCGAGGAGATTTGCAATGTGGCCTTCCATTGAAAAGACCCCTTCGACAACCAGCATTTTTGCAATTTCAGGTGATTCTTTTTCCAGAACTTCCTTCAAACTTTCGGTATTATTGTGGCCGAACCTTTCCAGACGAGCTCCGGTATTTGCAATTCCCGCCCAGAGACTGGAGTGAACATTGCGATCGACAATAATCAGATCGCCTTTACGGGCGAAGGATTCAATAGAAGACATGCAAGAGATATAACCTGCTACGCTTACATGGCAGGCTTCCTTCCCGAGAAAGTTTGCCAAATCCGCCTCAAGTTTTTCATGGAAATACCGACTGCCATTGGCAAAGCGTGATCCAGTTGTTCCGCCACCCCAATCTTCCAATGCCTTTTTACCCGCTTCGATAACTTTCGGGTGATCGCTCAATCCCAGGTAATCATTGCTGCTGAGCATGATTAACTCTTTTCCATCAAGCCATACGTGAGAACCTATCTGTTTATCAAATGGCAGATAATAAGGATTGTATTTTAACCGAAGTCGCGTCTGGTCGTCATTGATACAGCGTTCGACAATACCGTTTCTGGCGCTGGAGGATGTAGAGGTGATCATATTACGCTTAAAATAGACTTAAAATATAACCTAAAGCGTGGTCACATTAGGTCAAATGAACACAAATTAAAGGTTCTTATACCGACGAGAAATTCTAGGGTAAAGGATAAAGAACAGCCTTAGATAGCAATTTGCCCTAATTCCTTTCCCCTGTTCGCTTTCCTCACATTTGCTTGAACAAAACCAGCTTGTCATTCTGCTTTCATCTAATAATTTAGCCACTGTTTTAAAATTAAATACGGTAATTTAGTGACCAAAAATAAAGAACTTACACCTACCCCACGCATTCTAATGGGCCCTGGGCCCAGTGATGTTCACCCCCGGGTTTTACGTGCCATGGCTAACCCATTGCTCGGGCACTTGGATCCAGAGTATCTCGGTATTATGGATGAAGTCATGGCCATGCTTAGACTGGTATTCCGTACCGAAAACGAACTCACTTTCGCCCTCCCGGCACCTGCCAGCGCGGGGATGGAAGCTGGTTTAGTAAATCTCATTGAACCGGGTGATGATGTTATTATTTGTGTGAACGGTTTTTTCGGTAACCGGATGAGTGACATCGTCGAGCGCTGTGGGGGCAATTTAGTGCGAGTCGATGCACCTTGGGGTTCTCCCATCGAACCGGAGCAAGTCCGAAAAGCGCTTGAAACTTGTGCAGCTAAACTGGTCGCTATCGTTCATGCCGAAACATCGACCGGCGTTCTGCAACCGCTTGATGAGATCAGTCAAATCGTCCATGAGGTCGGTGCACTCTTTCTCGTCGACGCGGTAACCTCGCTCGGTGGAGTCGATGTGCGAGTCGACGAAAGAGGAATCGACGCCATTTACAGCTGTTCTCAGAAATGTTTAAGTGCCCCACCTGGATTGTCCCCTGTCTCGTTTAGTTCGAAAGCGCTCGCCGTAATTGAAGGGCGTAAGAGCAAAGTGAATAGCTGGTTTCTTGATTTAAATTTGTTGAAAAAATATTGGGGCGAAGAACGGATGTATCATCACACGGCACCGATCTCATCCTTTTATGCATTATATGAAGCATTAAGAATTGTCCTTGAAGAGGGTTTGGATGCCTGTTTTGCCAGACACCAGAAAAATCACGAGTATCTGCGTGACGGATTAGAAAAACTTGGGTTCGAGTTTATCGTCGCACCTGAATATCGGATTCCCCATCTTAATGCTGTAAGAATCCCACCTGGATTAGATGACCTCGCGACCCGGCGTCGCTTACTCAATGAATGCAATATCGAAATTGGAGGTGGCCTGGGCGATTTTGCAGGTAAGGTCTGGCGTATCGGCCTTATGGGTTGCAGCAGTTCTGAAAATCATGTAAATTTGTTACTGGCTGCTTTGGAAAAACTAATAAAGACTAAATGAGATGCTAAAAACTCTAGAGACAAGACCATTAGATTCAAAAGTGGAAGCTTTTGAGAAGGATTTAAGAAAAAGGGTCAGAGGTGATCTCCATACAGATGAAATGTCACGAGGTCTATACGCGACTGATGCGAGTATTTACCAAATGTTTCCCGTTGCAGTATTTCTACCCCTCGACGATGAGGATGTTAAAGCAGCGGTGAAGACCGCATTTGAACATGGGATTCCTATTTTACCACGGGGGGGAGGGACAAGCCTCGGTGGTCAGACAGTAGGCGCCGCGCTTGTTTTGGACTTCTCAAAATACATGAATAAGCTGCTTGAGCTTAATCTGGAAGAGAGTTGGGTTCGCGTTCAACCGGGCATAGTGCGTGACGAGTTAAATGTGATGCTCGCCGAGCACGACCTGCATCTCTCTATCGACCCCGCCACCGCTAACCGGGCTAATGTCGGTGGCATGATTGGGAACAATTCCTCCGGGACCAAGAGTATAATTTACGGTAAAATGGTGGACCAGGTGCTGGAAGCTAAAGTGCTGCTCGCAAATGGTGAAGTCATGGAATACAAGGAACTTTCTCCCGAGGAATATGAAGAGAAAAAAAGCGGCGATACACGCGAAGCACTTATTTACACGGAGTTCCAAAAGATTGTGGAGGAAAATCGTGAGGAGATAGAAAAGCGCTATCCAAAAATATTGCGCCGTGTTCAGGGTTATAATCTCGATGAGTTTCATCAATCCAAGCGCTGGAACCTGGCTAAACTGATTACGGGCAGTGAAGGAACGCTGATTACTTTGCTTGAAGCAAAAGTTAAATTACAACCGGTTCCAAAAGAGAAAATTTTATGTGTCGCCCACTACGCGGATTTAATTGAATCGATTAAAGCGGTGCCTTGGATCGTCAAACATCAACCCTCCGCGGTGGAAATACTCGATGGAGGAGTAATAAAGCTCGCTCGTGAGAATCATGATTTGGCTCCCTTGTGTTCCTTCATAGAGGGGAACCCTGCAGCGGTCCTTATTGTTGAATTCTTTGGCGACGATAGGGATGAGTTATCCCAGCGTGCCGAAGCGATGGTAAAGGACCTTACCGGTCGGGGTCTAGGGTACAACTACCCGATATTTTCTGATGCCGGCGATCAGGATCGCATCTGGACCGTTCGGAAAAATGGACTCGGTTGTATGCTCGGGATGAAAGGCGAACGCAAACCTTTACCCTTCATTGAAGATGCTGCTGTCCCGGTTGAGGTGCTGCCTGAGTATATCGAAAAGGTGCTTAAAATATGTGAAAAACATGAAACGCCGGTTATCATGTATGCGCATGCCAGTGTCGGGCTTATCCACGTACGCCCTATTCTCGATTTACGAAAACAAGAGGATATTGACCGTATGAAAGGCATCGCAGACGATACATTTGAGCTCGTTAAATTTTATGGAGGTTCCTGGAGCGGCGAGCACGGCGACGGACGCGTTCGCAGTGCCTATCTGGAACGCTTTTATGGCTCTCAAATTTTTCAGCAATTTAAAGAGATTAAAAATCTCTTTGACCCCCAAGGGCTGATGAACCCGGGTAATATTGTCGATGCATTGCCCATGGATCATCACCTTAGATTTGGCACGAGTTATAAACCCAGCGAGCACAAGGGTCATTTTAAATTCCGCGACGATGGCAATTTCTTTGAAGCCGTGCACATGTGTAACGGTGTGGGTGCCTGTCGGAAGAAAAATGTCGGCACCATGTGCCCCAGCTATATGGCGACCCTCGACGAGGAACATACTACCCGTGGCCGTGCTAACGCCTTGCGTCTCGCGATGAGTGGGCAACTAGGCCCTGACGGGATGACGAGTGAGCGGCTGCATGATGTTCTCGACCTTTGCCTCTCGTGCAAAGCCTGTAAATCCGAATGTCCGAGTAATGTCGATATGGCCAAGCTTAAGAGCGAATTTTTGCAGGGATATTATGATAAGCATGGATTGAAACTGATCGATCGTTTGATTGCCGCCTCATCCAAAGCAGCGAAATTTAATTCCGGACTGCTTGCACCACTCGTTAACGCGGTACAGGGTACTTTCATTTTTCGAAAAATCCTCGAATGGCTGACGGGTATTGATGCCCGGCGTAAACTGCCTGAATTTACCAGTGAACCCTTTACCAAATGGTTTCAAAAGCATAACCAAAATAATGGAAAGGGAAATAAAACGAAACGCGTCGTCCTTTTTAATGATACCTATATCAATTATCACGAACCCCATATTGGGCGCGCGGCTACTGAACTGCTCGAATCTTGTGGCTACGAAGTGATCCTTGCCCAGGCCGGTTGTTGCCAGCGACCAAGAATTTCTCATGGTCTGCTTGAACTGGCTAAACGAGACGGGCTCAATACCCTGCGCTCGCTCGATAAATTTATAAAAGAGGGATTGGATGTTGTCATATGCGAACCAAGTTGTGCGACGGCAATGATTGATGACCTTCCCGACCTTATTGATGACGAAGAACTCGGAAAGCGAATAAAAGAGCATGTTACAATGATTGACGTCTTTATCGCGCGCGAAATTAAAGCGGGATATATTTCTCCAGATTTCAAATCTCCCAGTAAAGACATCCTGATTCATGGGCACTGTCATCAAAAAGCTGTCTTTAGCACTTCCGCAATGAAAGATGTTCTCGGGCATGTCAATGGATTGAAGGTTAACGAAATTAATTCCGGTTGTTGTGGGATGGCGGGGGCCTTCGGTTATGAAAAGAAGCATTATGATCTTTCGCAGAAAATAGGCGGAGAGAGGCTCTACCCGGCTATTCGCAATCGCGATGAAGAGACTACGGTTGTTGCCTGCGGTTTCAGCTGTCGTCACCAAGTTCTCGATGCCTTTGGCTTCACACCCAAACACTGGGTAGAAGTCGTAAGGGGAAAAAAGTAATGTCGCTAAGATAAAGACGCGGCCACGACGGAGCGACATCTTCCATTCCAGGCGAATAGTCAATGTGATTACAAATACCAGTCTCCGATCAATAAATATGTGCATCTTATTGTATAATGTAGATCGGCATTCGTCTACTGAGCGAAGCCTTGCATTCAGGGACTGCGAATACGCAACAGACATTCCCCTGGATTGCTTCGTCGCTTCACTCCTCGCAATGACAATAGGGACGAAGAGGCGAACAAAGACGAAGCTTTAAGCTTATCTCTTCTATTCTACCGCTTGTTCGCATATTCGCTTCAACGCATTACGCATCTTCTATTTTGTCAGCCGCTCATTCACATAATGCTCAATGCGAAATTCAAATTCCTCACGTATAATTTCTTTGAGCTCAAAAGTATCTTCAAATGGGGGAAAGAATGTGTCCCCTTCAACTTCACGCTTAATTACCGATAGATAGAGATCGGAACAGTGCGGTAGAGTCTGACGGTATATTTCCGCGCCCCCTAAAATCCAGATCTCTTTTTCTGATTCGATGCCCTCCAGTTCGTTGAAACTGTGAATAATCGTTACTCCCGGGATTTTCAAGGTCTGTTGACTGAGAACGATGTTTTCGCGGTTGGGAAGCGGTCGACCAATGGATTCAAATGTTTTACGGCCCATCACAATAACATGGCCCAGTGTATTTTCCTTCACCCACTTAAAGTCCTCAGGAATATGCCACGGTATCTTATTGCCGCATCCAATTACTCGATTAAGCGACATCGCGGCGATCGCTTTATACGGTTTCATACCGCAATCGGTGCTTTAATCAGGGGATGAGGATTGTAGTTATGAAGTTCAATATCCTCAAATTTAAAATCGCGTATATTTTTAATTGCAGAATTGAGCTTCACTTCAGGTAATGGCCGAAAATCGCGCGAGAGCTGTAGTTCCACCTGCTCGACATGGTTGGTGTAAATATGCAGGTCGCCAAAAGAATGGATGAATTCTCCCGGTCTGAGATCACAGAGTTGTGCGATCATCATCGTAAGCAGTGAATAGGATGCAATATTGAATGGAACACCGAGAAATAAATCGGCACTGCGTTGGTAGAGATGACAACTTAAGGTTCGTTCATCGGTGTCGACATAAAATTGAAAAAAAGCGTGGCAGGGTAATAAGGCCATCTGGTCGAGTTCACCTACATTCCAAGCGCTGACTATATGACGCCGACTCGTAGGATCGGATTTAATCTGTTCAATGATGCTCTCGATCTGATTTATTGAACCGCCGTCAGGTTTGCGCCAGGCAGTCCACTGAACACCGTAGACGCGACCCAAGTCACCATTTTCGTCAGCCCATTCGTCCCAAATTCTAACCTTATTGTCGTGTAGGTATTTAAGATTGCTCTCCCCTTTGAGAAACCAAAGTAGTTCGTGAACGACGGATTTAAAATGTACTTTTTTCGTCGTTAGAAGAGGAAACCCTTCAGCTATATCATAACGGGATTGAGCACCAAATACGGAGTATGTTCCAACACCGGTTCGATCTTTTCGAAGCTTTCCTTTACTCAGTACCCACTTAAGTAACTCGTGATATTGCCGCATTATTTTAGTAATATTCATAAACCACTTAATCAAGTCAATGGCATCCTTTTCCTAATTTTGCGTAGGCTCGTTTTGCCCTTTGGAAATAAGACTTGCCTGGGTATACCTATCTGTTATCCGGTAATTGCAATGGGCAGGGCATTGAAGTATTACATCCTCTTAGCCCAAACTTTGATATTTTCTTCGATCTCTTTCGGGCAATTAAATGTTATCGATTACTCTCTAAAAGAATCACGGATTGGCCCGATGCGATTTCAAGGGGTGACGATTCGTAAACAAATTTCCCAGGCGGGTTTTTTTAACAATATAAACCGACCTGAACGTCAACTCAATAGGTCCCTTTTTAATTCGACTCAATTGGTTTATATTAACAGGAATGCAGCTCATCGGGGAAAAGCGAATAAGAAGAAAATCTTAAATTATCCCCAAATTTATTTTCTCAATGCGTTTAAGACGAATAATAAAGCGAGTATTAAAAGAAATGCTCGATTATTGAGAAGGGGGGCTTTTTCGAAAGACAATTGCATAGCAGTTGTTACCCCGGATACCCGAAAGGCCAATTTAATCGAGAATCTGGGTGGAATCTCGCTGCAAACCATAAATCGTTACAGCTTCAGGCAATCGCATGCTTTGGAGCCTGGCCTACCGGTACAAAATTTAGGTAGAAGTGCACACAAGACCCAGTAACGTTAAAGCCATCCGGATAACTTCATTAAATTCTGCACATGGCGACAATTAGAGTACTAACTTTTAATATGCAGTTCGGGCAGCCTTGTGATACAAAAGTACAGGACCCGCCGGTCGATATTGCAGGTACGATAAAAGAACTCAAAAAACATGATGTTGATTTTATCCTCTTGCAAGAAGTGGAAAAAGTGGAGCGGGAGAAAGGTCAGATCAATCCCCCTCCCAACTTTACCCGCATCGTGGAAGCATTGCCGGAGTTTGATTCTTACTTTTGTTATCCCCGTGCAGATGAACGCGAACTCCCATTCGGATTTGGCCTGGCATTATTATCAAAAACTGAATTAGTGGAGACCGTATCCATTGAATTACCTGCCCCGGATATAAAGTTCAGTTTTCATGGGAAGACGACTTCACCCACGAATCGACTTATTATCGGGGCAAAAACTTCATGTTTTGGTAAGGATATTCAATTATACAATACGCATTTACAGGCTTATTTTATGATTGGTTATTCAAGCGAGGACTATCCCCAGCAGCGTGAAATAGTCATCAATCAATTAAAGAATTCAAAGTTACCGACTGTGATTGGTGGTGATTTTAACATTACTCCCGGAGAATCAACCGTAAAGCAGATAGAATCATTAGGTTTTCGCACTTCACAGAATGAATCCACCACCTGGAAGCGTATGGTCGTGACCACGAAAACTGGTCCACTAGAAAAGTTAGTCTGGGACACCTAGAAAGGACTCAGACAATGAAAGGCAAAAGATATACAACCGAAGAGAAGATACGGATGCTGCGGCAGGCAGACAAAGGGAAAACGATCCTGGAAGTATGCCGCGAGAACAACATAAGCGAACAGACCTTCCACCGCTGGAAACGTGAACTTGGGATGATTGATGTCAACCAGGCCAAGCGGATGAAGGAACTCTTTGAAGGAGAACGCGCGGTTAAAGCGGATGCTGGCGGACAAGCTGCTGGGGATAGAGATTGTGCAGGAGACGCTCGAAAAAAAACTGTAAGCCCTGGGCACAAGCGGCAAGTGGCAGAGAGACTTGTGGCCCGGGGCCAGTGTTCGATACGTGGAGCGTGCCGATACTTTCACCTGCACCGCTCCACCTATGCGTATCGGGCGAAGTATCCTGATGCCTGGCTAACGAAACTGAAGGCGGCAGTAAGGCGGTTATCACGGCAATACGCGAGGTGGGGCTATCCGAAGATCACGAAGCTGTTGAAGGACGAAGGCTGGCAGGTGGGTAAACGGCTCGTGCAAGGTCTGCGACGTGAACTGGGCCTGGCGATCCCCCCACGCAAGCCAAGACGCCGGCGCAGGGGTGTCTCCACCGGGCTGCCGACGAAGGCCGAACATCCCGACCATGTTTGGACCTGGGACTTTATCCACGATAAGACGGTCCGCGGTGGGAATCTCAAAATGCTCACCGTCCTTGACGAGTACACCCGCGAGTGCCGGGTGATCCATGTCGATCGCCATATCAATGCGCAGAAGGTGCGCGGGGTCATGCAAAAACTGCTCGACCCTCATGGGCCGCCAAAATATATTCGCAGCGATAACGGTTCCGAGTTTATTGAAAAGGAATTGCGAACTTGGCTAACTGCGATGAAAATCAATACCCTCTATATCGAACCAGGAAGCCCTTGGCAGAACGGATACATCGAATCGTTCCATGCCCGTTTTCGCGAGGAGTGTCTAAATCGTGAACAGCTGTGGACTTTGACCGAAGCCCGCGTGGTGATCGAAGATTGGCGCTGGCTTTACAATCATGTTCGACCCCACCGCAGCCTCGGCAATATTACTCCACAACGTTTCGCTCAAAACCTCAATACCGAAGGCTCGGGCTCCATTCGGGCTACGCCCTCATTGCGCCCAAGCCTTGACTTCCTCTACCAACTTAACTTCAACATTAACCTCTCCAGACTAACTCTCTCAGTGGACCAGTTTGTGTAACCCGACCACGTATGTCCTATACAACGGACCACATATTTTATAATGAAAAAATGGAGCTGATCTCCAGTACCGTTAGCAATACCAAAGCTTCAGATCACAACGTTCTCATTGCTGAACTCGAGCTTTAATTAATTCTCCGAGTTACGTATCTTATTCTTCTCCTCTTCTCTCTCGTCTTCAAGTCGGAGTCTTTCGTTGCTAATCTGCTTAGTGATATTTTCGGCTTCTTCAATTTCGCCTTTCAGCAGAGCTTCTTCGAGCTGCTTGTTTAAGAATATTTCACGCTCGGCCTTCTTGGCCTTATAGCGCTGGTCAATCTCAGAAAGGTCTTTTTTCTGTTCTTCTGTCAGCGGTTTAACGGCATCGGGGTCAGAGGCGTTTAGCCGTTCCATCGCGAGTTCATAGGCGCTTTTCATGACACTTCGTAATTAATTAATAGGAATTGTCCCAAAGAAAATAATTAATAGTAGAATAACCGGTGGCAGCCAATAGGCAATACGGGAATTAATATACTTTTTTGAGTGGGTAATTAAAAGGATGGTGAGAAGGATAAGCAAAGTAACAGGTCCCCAAAAATTTTCTCGAAACATAATGCGTCCATAAAATCCGGGAATTTGAACCGAGAAGTCGATCGATTTATTTATTAACCAGATTAGTAGCCAGGTGCCATGATTGAAAAATGCACTGATTGCGGTCAATTGGAGTAACCCGAAGATGAGTGAAATCACGCCATTAATGATAATCAACGTGGCAATTGTGACGAGGAACATGTTTAATATTATAGCGCCGGGGTTGAATAGTTTAAAATAGTAGATCGTTAATGGACTACTGATCAGGCTTGCGGATAAGCTGATCGCAAATAGGCCTGATAATG
Organism: Opitutales bacterium; assembly: GCA_965219535.1. Classification (GTDB taxonomy): domain Bacteria; phylum Verrucomicrobiota; class Verrucomicrobiia; order Opitutales; family PNEW01; genus PNEW01. The sequence continues at coordinate 216,867 of CBDCNV010000002.1, forward strand.
AATGGAGAACTTGATTAGGCAGGCGGTGGTACCAACGGTGGCTCATTTCAGGTAGTCCCGTGAATAAGACTAGGCTGCGATTTAAGCGTTCCATTAGGGGTAGACCATAGAGCAATATCCCCGCTACTACGGCATAGGAAAATTGAAATCCCGCATTCCAGAGTTGCCACGGATCGATGATTAAAACTATCAGCCCTGAAGCAAGAAGTGATGCAAAGGGTGAGGGTTGCCGGAAGAGCAGTTGGGAACTCCAGAAAAAAGCGACCATGATAAATGCTCTAACTGCTGATGGTGATGCTCCAGTAATTTCTACATATAAAAAAAGGATGAGTAGTCCGATCACAACTCGCGTATGATAGCTTAGACGCAAGAAAATCAAAATGTAGTTCAAGGTTAATGCAATGACGCCGACATGTAATCCGCTTACGGCAAAGAAATGCATCGTTCCGCTGATTTGAAATCGATTCTTTTGATCGGGCGTTAAAACATCTTTTTTACCGAGGAGCATAGCGGTGTACACTCTTGCCATTTCCGATTGAGGTGAGCTGCCCTCCTCCAAAATGGATTGAAAAAAGTGACTTGTATTTAAGCACAGGCGATAAAAGGGATTTCCACTGTCTAATACCTCGGTAATGCGACCTCGTTTTAGAATGAAAAAGACACCGATTCGATGAAGGTATTCTTCAAATTCACTGTTCAGCGATTCTTCATTGATGAAGCTAAGTATACCCCGGCTGCGAAAAATAGAACTTCGTATTAGAGGGCAATTCTTATCTTTGGCACTGAGTTGAAAATAAATTCTCTGTCCTTCGAGGTCGCTTAAATGTTTTGGGGCATGAATGACACGTGCGAGTCCTGTTATCTGGCCAAAGCGATCGGATTCATGGTAGATGCGTTCTCCAGACAGCGTCAATTTTGCCTCACGGACAGGGAGCTGGAGCCAAGCTGATGAGAATCGCTCGAGGCGGTGATTAAAATAGCTCCAGGCAATGAAAGTTCCGGCGGTTAGAAAAAAGATTGCCCATAGGAGGTGTGGATTTTTTTTCACCCTGTATGTCAGCCAGAGACCTATCAGGGCCAGCACCGTTCCCGAAATGCATAGGAACAGCGAGGCGTCATACCTGGCTGTATACCTTCCTAAAATGTACCCCCAAATAATCGGCGCTAGAAGCCAGACCAATGGCGCCCTGCATTTGACAAGGAGGTCAGCCCCCATGCCCGATAAAAGACTGATCTTGAAGACACCGCGGTGAGCGCATACCTCTTTGCAGATAGGCATGAGCAGCCTCAACCGCTTGCTTCAATTGATTTCCTTTCGCGAGTTCAGCCGCAATAGCTGCTGATAATGTGCAGCCACTGCCATGCGTGTTGATTCCTTTTATTCGTTTGCAATTAATCTCAGTCACCGAGCCATCCGTTTCATAGAGAATGTCAACGATCTCCTCACCCTCCATATGGCCACCTTTAACCAGAGCAGCAGACTGATATTCATTAACCAGGTCTTCGGCCGCTTGAATCATGCTTTTCCTATCGGTAGGTCGCTTTCCAAGTAGTACATTCACTTCATCGAGGTTGGGTGTAGTTACAGTGGCTAGAGGCAAAAGCTTATCTTTTATGGCCTGTACTGCGTCCGGGTGTAAAAGCTCGGCACCACTCGTAGCCACCATCACCGGGTCGATAACCGCGGCAATTTTTCGGTGTTCCTGAAGAAAACTTGCAACAGCCATAATTATATCTACGTCAAATAACATGCCCGTCTTTAGGGCATTAAGGGGAAAATATTTTTTAACCTGCTTTATTTGCTCGAGGACAAAGGCGGGGCTCATCACTTCAATTGCTGCTACCCCGTCTGGATTTTGTGCGGTCAGACAGGTGATCGCCGAGGTTCCAAAGACTTTGAGGCCGCAAAAAGTAAGAAGATCTGCCTGGATTCCGGCTCCCCCTCCGCTATCAGAGCCCGCCACGGTCATCGCGATGGGAAGTGGTTGGATAGGCGAAGACCGGACTTCAGCTTCAGTCTTCATAGACTGATTGACTTTAATCATTCACCCCTTGCAAGCAAGCTTAGATATGCTCATATTCAATTGATGGACGATTCTGAACAAACGATGCTTTTTCAGGGTTCGAATAGAGAAGATAAAGGTGACCAGGCTTCATTGGAGTTAAAGGATAAGGGAGCCTCAGCAGCCATACCATTAGCAGTACGTATTCGCCCTAAAAAGCTTTCGGGAGTTATCGGGCAGGATCATATCCTGGGTAAAGAGAGCCTATTACCACAGCTTATCCAATCAGATTCGTTTGGTAGTATCATGCTCTACGGTCCTCCCGGGTGCGGTAAAACGACGCTCGCTGAAGTTATTGCCCATGAAACAAGCAGCCGTTTTATTCGTGTTAATGCGGTACTGTCGAATGTGGCTGAATTACGTGATATATTACGTCTGGCGAGAAGCCGTCCCGAAGATCGAACGATTGTGTCGATCGACGAAATCCATCGCTTTAATAAAGCCCAACAGGATTTACTTCTACCCGATGTCGAATCAGGCGCTATACGTTTAATCGGAGCTACTACCCACAATCCAGGCTTTTACGTTAACCCACCCCTTCTCAGCCGCAGCCATCTTTTCCGCCTCAATCCCCTGTCGAAGGACGCAGTGATAAAGGTACTTAATCGGGCGCTTTCGGACAGTGAAAATGGACTTGGTGATCGGCGCTGTCAGGTGCACGATCGCGTGCTCGAAGGGATCACTTTGCTATGTGATGGGGACCTCCGGCGTGCTTTGAATGCCCTTGAAACTTTGGTCATGAGCCAGACTGAAGGTTCTACGATTACGGAAAATGAGTTGAAAGTTTTCGCCAGTGAACGCCAGATACGTTACGATGCTAACGAAGATGAACATTACGACACGATATCCGCCTTCATCAAAAGTATACGTGGTGGAAATCCCGACGCAGCCCTGTATTGGATGGCAAAAATGCTGGCAGGTGGAGAGGATCCACGTTATATCGCCAGGCGGCTGGTGATCCTCGCATCGGAAGATGTGGGGTTGGCTGATTCTGGAGCTCTGTCACTTGCCATAGCGGCTTTTCAAGCTTGTGAATTCATCGGGTTACCGGAGTGTGAGCTCAATCTCGCCCATGTGGTGATCTATCTTGCGACCGCGCCAAAAAGTAATTCTGCGTGCCTCGCATTAGGCAAAGCAAAAAACGCTATCAAGGAAGAACCTGTTCAACCAGTCCCTCTCTGGTTGCGAGACGGCAGTACTAAAACTAACCGCGCGTTGGGTCATGCGCGTGACTACCAGTATAGTCATGAATACGAGGAGGCGATTTCCAGCCAGGAATACATGGAAAATCCACTGAGCTTTTATCAACCTCAGACCGCGGGAGCCGAGGAGGCGATCGCAAAACGTCTCGAACGCTGGAAATCACTTAAAAATCAATTAAAAGAAAATGAGACGACTTAATTCCATTGAAGCGTGTCCTTATCTGGTTACAAAAATATAATTGTGATTTCGCGATAGGGGTTTACTTTATGTTTAACGATAATTGCAAAGAGGGATTCATTCGCACCATGACTCAATTCGATAAACAGTATAGCAACCTCCTCGTGACTTTAAGTTTTATGGCGTGGAGTTCTCTGCTTTTCGTTCTGCCCACTATTTTATCGGCTCAAACACCACCTACCGAGGGCGATAAGCTGCCGGAACTCGGCCATTATTATAAAAACGAAAAAGCAGGAACAGTGAACCTACGCGTTGTGGAAGGAAATTTCCGCATTTATTTTGTAGATAAAGATCAAAATATAGTCAGTCCCGTTTTTAAGAAAGCACGTCTTGATGTAGAATTATTTAGAAATAAAACGCATGAATATTCACTTTCATTGAAATTATCGGAAGACGGCCGTTATCTTACCAGTAAAAGACGTACCCATCCCCCTTATCGTTTCTGGGTGCGCCTCGTCTTCCTGGATGAAAGTAATTCTGATAATAATCTGGTTTTCTCTCGTACCCAGTTCACACAATAGTTCAACTCTTTACCGCGCTGTTGATTGCAAGCAGTTAAGAGAAAATAGCGTTAAATTATTTAATGCAGAGCAATTGAACTTCCCTATTCTTACTCCGTAAATAAATCAATAGTCACATCAAAAATTTTAAAACACTTCTTCTTCGTTGGACATTAATCGCGCTGGGTGTGCTCCTTGCTGCCTTTACCTCTTCGGGTATCGATTTTGACAGTGGTACCACCCTCATTCTCGTCGTTTTTCTTTTAAGTTTATTTAACCTCATCCTTAAACCTCTTCTCGTATTATTTACGCTCCCTTTTATCATTTTCACTTTGGGTTTTGGCTTGTGGATAATAAACGCCCTCTTGTTGCTCCTCGTAAGCGAACTCGTGCCTGGATTCTATGTTGATTCCTTTCTCTCTGCTCTTTGGGGTTCCCTTGTCGTCAGTATGACATCGCTCATAACCAATATCTTTCTAAGTACGAATGTGAAAATTAAACGGTCTTCTTCCCGCCGTTTTACCAAAATTTCTGATGACGATGATGAGATCATCGATATTTAATTACTATTTTATTGTCATACCCCTCGCCTTCTCTTTTATCCCATCAAGATTAAGGATTCCGGATAATACTTAACTGATTTATCAATTATCAGATTTGATGGCAGGAAACGATAAGTATGATTTACTTGTAATTGGTGGAGGTCCCGCAGGTTATGCGGGTGCGATTCGCGCTGCGCAACTAGGTAAGAGAGTCGCTTGTATTGAATTAGAGCGGGCTGGGGGAACCTGTCTCAACTGGGGTTGCATTCCTTCAAAGGCACTTTTAAAATCTGCCGAGCTATACGAAACCATGCTGCATGCCGAAGTATTCGGTTTAACAGCAAAAGAAATAGCTGTAGATTTTGCCAAAGTGATGGGCCATTCTCGCGACGTTTCTGACCAGATGGCTCGTGGAGTCGAATATCTCCTCAAGAAAAACAAGATCGATTATTATTTAGGACGGGGTCGTATTTCCGTCCCCGGTATTGTCGAGATCACGGAGGGAAAAGATAGTAATCAATTCTTTTCCACGGAAAATATTTTAATAAGCACAGGATGCTATGCACGTTCTCTACCCGGTGTTGAAATAGAGGGTGAACGCATCTTGACTTCGCGCGAAGCTTTGGCGTTAAAAAAGTTACCTCAAAGCATCGCCATTGTCGGTGCTGGTGCGATCGGGGTTGAGTTCGCCTATTTTTTTAAAGCCTTCGGAACTGAGGTTACATTAATTGAAATGCTCCCTCAAGTGCTGCCGGTCGAAGATGAAGAAACATCTCGCCTGTTGAGCCGCGCTTTCAAAAAACAGGGTATCGCTATTCATGTAGAGACGAAGGTAGAAAATATAAAAGTGGGAAAAAAAACAGTGAAGCTGGAGCTTGTAAAGGGTGACAGTTGCAGCCCTCTTGAAGTTGAAAGCCTTCTCCTTGCGGTTGGTGTTGAGGCGAACCTTAAGGGATTATTTTCAGCAAAGGTCAAGCCCGTGATGGACCGCGGTTTTATCAAAGTCGATGACAACTACCAGTCGAGTGTAAAAGGAATTTACGCTGCCGGCGATGTAATTGGCCCACCCTGGCTTGCTCATGTCGGTACATTTGAGGCCGTTCAGGCGGTCAATGGTATGTTTCATCACAGCCAACCCAAGCGAGTTAAAATTTTTCCTGGCTGCACTTATTGCCAACCCCAGGTGGCAAGCGTTGGCATGACTGAGCGAGAGGTAAAAGAAAAAGGGATTAAATATCGTGTGGGTAAGTTTCCATTCACCGCGGCAGGGAAAGCGGTGGCCATCGATCACCCCGAAGGTTTTGTTAAATTAATCATCGACGAAAAATATGGGGAAATTTTGGGCGCGCATATTATTGGGGTCGACGCCACTGAATTAATAACCGAGTACGTTCTCGCTATGAACGCGGAAATTACCGCAGAGGAAATTCATTCCAGTATTCACGCCCACCCTACTATGAGTGAGGCCCTTGGAGAAGCTGCGGCAGCCGCTTTGGGCGAGGCAATACATATTTAGAAAATCTAAATCAGATTAAGTTAAGATTAGTCCACGTTGTTTTGATCTAATCATTGAGGACAATCTTTTAAGATTGCCGTTCTGTGTGCTCTATGAGCAGAGTCAGAACTTATACTGAAGACCGATCCTGGCCAGACGTGGTGCTCCCGGGCGGGGACCATGAGGATGGCGAGAGCTAATATATTGATCCTCAAATAAATTGTTAACGGTACCGAAGATTTCTACATTTTCGAACAATTCATAATGAACGCCGACATCGACAACGAAATAACTATCGGTCTTACCAAAACGGGAATCGCCATTTCCTGTGTTGGGATTTATCTCTAAAGAAGAATTTGTTGCCGAGGTAAATGTTTCATCGGCATATGAGGCGTTGAGATACGCACGGAATTTATTTGTCTCTAAACCCGCGGTAAAGGATATGAGGAAATCGGGTATATAAGGTACTTCGTTGCCGTCACGACCACCGGCAAATATAGATTCTGCATCGTTGGAATTCGCATCGCCATCAAGTGTGGCATCGGTGTATGTGAATGCAATGCTGTAGGGATTGCGAAATCCCCAACCATGGGTAATCCCGGGATCAAAACCTACGAGCGCTTCTATCCCTGAAGATTTGACGTTACCGACGTTTTCAGATTCCCCCGTGCCTGCACCTCCAATATTATCAATAACAAGAAGATCATCAAACTGGGTATGGAAAAAAACGATTTCACCGTAAACCCCTTTTTCGCTGTTGAATCGCGTCCCAAACTCAAATGCATCTGATGTCTCCTCTACTCTGCCACTTCTCGCATGATTTCTCGGTGAGGGGACTGAGAATCCGCGATGGTAATTACCAAAGAATATTAAATTTTCGCTTTTCTCGAATGTAATACCAAAACCGGGAGCAACTATATCCAAGGTGCTGGAGCCGCTTGTACTGGGGATGTTAGTTCCGTCGGTGGTAAAATCGGTGTATGCGTAATCAAGGGTTTCGTAACGGATTCCGGGGGTAAATGACCATGCTCCCTTTGATATTTTATCGTTCAAGTAGAAGGCTAGAGCCTGGGTTTCCTGGCGGCGATTGCCATCCGATCCATTGGCACTGCGTGTATCACCAATAAAGTTTCCATCGCTGTCTTGTAGAATTAGATTATGCCACTCGAATCTTCGGATACGATCCTGGTGAAAGCGAAAACCGAGTTCAAGATTGTGATGCAGCATACCCGTGCTAAAATCATAATCTAGTTTTGTTTGTATGCCCGCCATGTAATAATCTCGATTATTATTACGTATGCGTAATTTTCCCGCTCGTTCACCTTTTAATACCTCCAGGGCTTGACCGTCGATATTACCAGCGAGTGCGTGGGATAGGGAAGAACTGACAGCACTTGCAGTAAAGCTATCCTCATCTCCTTCTGTTACACCGTTGCCGTCTGTATCAATGTCACGAATATCGTGGAGCTTGAACCAGTTGCGATGGAATTTATTATAGTACGCAGTCGTGGTCAGTTTAGCTTCATGACTTAACTCGGCGATATGCCTTAAATGCAGCTGTGTATGATTGGTGTTGATAACATCATTACGCGAAGCTGCATAGCGACGATAAGGATCAATCATAAAGTCATCTGTCGTAAGTCCCAGGTAAGTTTCATTAGCTTCAAGGTCCATATAACCGATTTTAAATTCAAAGTGATTATACCTATCGGTTTTAGGTTCCCAGCTCCCTTTGAACATATAGTCGGTTCGTTTAAAACCCGTGTCATCGGAACCAGTATAATCACCGGCTCCGTCAATAGACTTAAAGCCATCGGTTTGGCGGTGAAACATTTCTAAGAGATAGCCAAATTCACCAGCCTTTGTTGATAAGGTATCACCTATATGACCATTAGTGCGAAATTCTGAATCGCTCCCATAAACGATATTTAACAGCTTACCTTTTTCCTCGTGTTCGGGAATGGGCGTTGATAGATAATTAATGACTCCGCCCGTTGTATGTGGACCATAATTTATCTGACTTGAACCTTTTAAAACTTCGATTCCGGACATCCTTCCCGCGGTTGGCGTATAATAGGCAGACGGGGCAGAATAAGTGGCGGGGGAAGTGAGTACCCCGTCTTCCATAATTGTCAGCTTGCCACTGCGTGTTGTGTCGACACCGCGTAAACTTATATTGGGGAAAAGCCCATGTCCGTCTTCTTCACGTATATAAACTCCCGGGACTTGGCGCAGCATGCGATTAACATCATCCTGGTGTAAGGGAAGTAAGTCATCAGCTTCAAGGTAAACTCCTGATCCCTGTAATGAAAAAGCATTATCTTTTGAACCAATGACTTCAAATTCTTGAAGAGATACGATTCCCTTTTGATTTTTAACTTCGGCTGAATTATTTTCATTTGCTTCACCCCACAGATGTAAAGGGCATGCCGATAGCCATACGAGAAGTATAAGCGTTGTTAGGCGGTGGTTAACGACCATTTCTCTATTCAACGCTCCTAAGCTTTTGGACTGACATCCAGAATATTCATTCGAATATACATGATACTAAGTCTCAGTATCCGGATACAAATATGAGACTATGTCTCAAGTCAAGGGTAATTAAAGATAAATCAACCTTTTCCTGGTCACGAGACAGGGGTAAGGCTGATGGCCTTTTGCGGCAGATTATTCATTTATTGATCAATCCGTGAGTGGCTGGCGGCTGCCTTTTTTAGCAATTTTGCGGCGAATACCCTCTCCCAGCAAATCCAGGATCGAAACGACGATGAGAATACAAATTAAAACGGTGGCAAATTTATCCCACTGGTGAAATTCCTGGTAGGTATAGAGTTGAAGACCAATTCCACCCGCACCGACGTAGCCGATTATAGAGGCGGATCGAATGTTATATTCCAGCATCCAAATAGAATAACTCCAGATTAGCGGTTTGGCGTGGGGCCAGAGACCATACTGGAAAGCCTGTATGGGATCCGCCCCCAGGGAACGCAGGGCTTTAGCATTTTCAATATCGCTGGACTCAAAAGCCTCACTGAAAAATTTCCCGAGGTAGCCAATACTGTAGAAGGTAAGTGCAATTACTCCCGCGAGTGGATTAGCGCCCACAATGGCAACGGCAATCAGCGCCCAGATTAAACTGGGAATGGTCCTGATCGCGTTAAGGATCATCCGCGTAATACCTACGAGCCATCGGGGCGAAATATTCTGGGCGGCGGCGAGAGCAAAAATAAATGAAATAAGCAGAGCAAAAAATGTTGCTACAACGGCAATTTCAACTGTTTCCAGAAGCGAGACTAAAGTCTGATTGAGAACAGTAAAATCGGGGGGGATAAATTGATTCGCAAATCGCAGCAGGTTGCTGAAATAATCGAGATCGCGGTCTGAGCCGTGTAAAGCTGAGCCTGAATATATAACGGCGAGGATAAAAATAATAAAGGTGACATTGAGTACGTTCAGTTGCTCATACCAATGCACTTGTGGTATACTGATGGCTTCGTTCGAAGGTGGATTATTTACTTGCTGATTTTTCTCAGTTGCCATTTGTCTGGTTTTTCTCGGTTAAGACTGAGTGCATAATCGGCAAATCGATCGACCAGGTCCGGGTTGTGCATGACACAGAATACGGTCTTACCATGTCGCGTTGTCTCGAGTTTAAGAATGCCAAGTACTCTCCCTGTTAAATAAACGTCCAATTGCGATACGGGTTCATCAGCTAGATAAATATCCGGTTTTTGGAAAAGTGCGCGAGCGATGACGACCCGCTGTTTTTCTCCACCCGATAATTCAGCTACCCATCGATATGTATATTCTGAAATGCCAAGATCATGAATGATACGATATGCCTCATCTTTAGAAGAGGAGGGAAACCCAAAAAGTGTCTGAAAGAATGAGTAGCGATTTAAACGTCCGCAGAGTACATTATTCAGGACCGTCGTATTTTCTGTTAGATGAAAGCCCTGCGGAATAATACCTATTCGCCCGCGTAACATGATTGGAGAAAAAAGACGGGTTTCATTATCGTGAAAACTGACTTCACCTTCTGTGGGTTTCAATAAACCGCACAAGGTAGAGAGAAAACTCGTTTTACCCGCACCTGATGCGCCCAAGACCGCAATAAAACTGCCCGGTGGCACCTCGAGGTTCATATTTTGAAATAGCCAACGGCTATTCTGAACACACCCAAAATCTTTCAATACCAGGGTCGGTGTTGAAGATTGATGCTCGTTGGATAATGAATCGGCAACCATGCCGGTATCTCAGATTTTCTGCTTAGTGATTCATGCGCGAGACAAAATTTAATGCTTCGCGTATGGGGGCGAGATGCGCATCAGCATCGACTTCGATAAGCTTACTTGAGAATACCCGATCACGCATATCAGGGTGATCTGTATTCATTGCTAACAACGCGAGTTTTATTAGTGAGCGATCTTCAGAAATGATGGATTTTCGAATGGCAATGATATGAGAGGGAACGGGTCCCTGGCTGGCGACCATTTTTAGACGGGCGCGTTCATCTACCGAAAGGTGCTTATCCTTATCTAAGACATAATAACTAACAGCGGCAGCTTCAGATAGACCTTCGAGAACTCGGTTTACTGCCGATACGTAGCCGACTCCGTAGTAGATGTTGCCTTTGCCAAAAAATTTTTCCGGATGCCCTGTCAGTTCAATAAGTCCTTTTTTGTATAAATCCCAAGTGGGGATGATAAAACCCGAGCTGCTGGTTCGGCTGGAAAAAGCGATTGGCTTATTGCGAAGATCTTCTACGCGAGTGTAAGGGCTGTCTTTGAGGGCAACCCAGTAACTCATATAATAAGGTTTCCCGTCGATCTCACCGGCTAGAAGAACATCGGCGACACCCCTCTCGATTGCTTTACTCACCCCGGTTGAGCTGAGATAGCCAATATCAATCGTTCCATTAGCGAACCCCTCGATAATGACTGCCGAGCTCAATGGGGTCATCACTTCGATTTCCCGCTTTAGATATTCCTTTAAACAAATACTTAGATTTCTTTTTTCATCGAGCATTTGGTCTGGATTCTTGTCCGGCTTCAAGGCGACAACTAATTTTTCCAGCGATAATCTCCCCTTAATTTCACTTGCACATAAGTGGGAGTTGGCGATGAATCCAACTGCAATAATGCCTATTACTACAGTCGCAGGGATTCGCTTATAGCTTATCATTCCCCCATTGCTATGAGATTTATTCTCATGATCAAGACGGAAATAGGCTATTGGGTGATTCAATAGAGGGATCAAGGGAGAATAAGCTCGGAGTGATGATTTAATTCCCTGTATGATGATTTGCCATTGACTACTGACAAACTAAGCAGATTAGGTGTTTTTCTGTGAGCACCCATAGTTCAATGGATAGAACATTGGTCTCCGGAATCAAAGATCTGGGTTCGAGTCCCGGTGGGTGCACCATTATTTATCGACATTTTGCCATAATTTGCTAATACTAATTAGCACTTTTTAATTTAGATGACAAAGCAAAGATTTAAGATCACCGGGTTTATCAACCCGAGTGGGTCAGAAGCCTGGCGTTTATCCGGCACCCTAAGCGGTAAGCAAATTCGGAAAAATTTCAAGTCTCGCAACGATGCTGTTGCCGAGCGTCAAAAGTTATCGATCCGTTATTTAAACGACCAATCAGAAGGGCAGACCGTTTGGACAACCCTGACTCACGGGCAGAACAAAGAGGCCATTTCAGCTATTAATCTTCTTAAGCAAGCCAAGTCCAATAAACCTCTTACCTTCGCTGTTAACTATTTTTTAGCGCATTACAAAGAAGCCGCCGAGACGATGTTAATCGAAGTGGCCGTCCGGGAATATTGTGATCATAAATCCAAGGAAATGGAGCGTGGTATCATCTCATTTAGCCAAGAGCAGGGCATCACTTTCGAGATGAAAAAATTAAGGCGCTATTTCGCGGGACGGATAGTTAATGAAATTCAACCTTTTGAGTTGAATACTTACCTCGACACACGACACCATCGCTCAAAAGCAGTGCTTTCCCTTAAAACCTGGAATAACCGCCGTGGATACTTAAGTACTTTTTTTAAGTACTGTGTGACGAAAAAATATGCAGGAGAAAACCCGATTCTGGAAGTTCCAAAATATAAAATTAAACAGCGCAGGGGTAGCGCAGAGATTCTCTCTGCTAATGAAGCAACCGAACTGATGGGATGGCTCGAAACTTATCGTGGAAAGCAGAACAGGGACGGATCCTGGTGGGGTGAACTAGGGTGCGTGGTGCCCTACTATGCATTAGCCCTGTTTGCAGGAATTAGACCTGACTGGGAACACGGTGAAATGAGCAAACTCAAACCCAAACACATCCGTATGGATAACGGGGTTATCCTTATCGAACCGGATGTCTCAAAAGTTAATGATAAACGTGCTATTAAAATCCAACCCAATCTTAGTCGCTGGCTGAAGAAGTATCCTCCTGTCCGTTACCCCATAATTCCAACAAGGAGGTTCAGAGACATGTGGGTTCATGTCCGTAAAGAGCGCAAACTTTCTCATAATGTCCTGCGCCACACCTATATATCGATGACGGTGGGGTCCTTCCGCTCGGTGGGAGACGCCGCGCTTCAAGCGGGTAACTCTGAATCTGTGATCCGCAAGTACTATCTCGACCTGGTAACTACGGAGGAAGCGAACTGCTTCTGGCAGATAGTCCCACGGAGGAATTAATCAGTTAGATAAACTTAATAAAATAGAGGAACTGTGCTCTGTCCGCGTTATACTGGTCCCCAAAAGAATTAGTCTAGCATGGGTGGAAAACCTAACCCTAATAGAGAACAAATAATTTTCGCCCTATGTCAGGTTAAAGACCGTAGAAGGCACGGTAGTCGATGGACTTTATAAGCGGGCGGGTGACCAATGGTCCCCCTTACGTGTTCTCATCGTTGCCGATCAAAGTATACCCAAGTTACCCATAGCTTATACTTTGGGCATCGAGCTGGATTTTATCCGCTAGGTAAAGCTGTAGAAAATGGCTATATCGAGAGTTTCAATGGACGCCTGCGCGATGAGCTTCTTGACACGGAAATATTTTCTACGCTGGCTGAAGCAAAATAAAAACTTGAAGCTTGGCGGCTTGATTATAATTCTCAAAGACTGCACAGCTCTCTCGGCAATCGATTTCAGGCCGAATACACCCAGAGAGCCGTGTCTAAGCAAATGAAACCCATTACCGCCTTGCCTGAACTAACACTGGCTCTGGTACAGTAAATGGGAGCAGGTCACACTGCTGCACTTGATGAGCAATGAACTCACTGCCGTTGTCACTACGGATATAGCTGGGAGGTCCCTCCTCTTCAATGGCCTCGCTAAGCACAGAGAGGACATCGGTTGAGGTGAGTTGACGAGCGACCCGGATATCCAGGCATTTACGCGTATATGTCTTCGCTTCGCTTGAGTGTCGTCGCTTTCAGCTCCTCGGTACATCGATTAGAGTCATCATCTTTAATGGACCGCCGTTGTCTGTACGATCATGGACAAAGTCCCAGGACCAAACGTGATTGCGACCCTTTGCTTTAGTAGGTGACCCCGTAGAGACTCCTTGACGGTGTCTGCCCTTTTTCGGGGGCTTTACCTGCAGCCCTTCTGAACGTCGTACCGCCTGGACAAACTTCCTGCTTGTTGTCCAGCCTTCCTTTACCAGCAAGGCACGGATGCGCCGGTAACCGTAGCGGGGATGTTTCCAGGACAAGCTCACAATCCGCTCGACCAACCGCTGAGCTTTCTCACTGGCCTGTTTGGGCCGGTAACTGAACGTTGACCAACTCAGGCTGAGATAAGCACAAGCCCTCCGCAACGAGCACAACCCTTTCTCAGCCGCAGCTTTTACTACTCGTTTCTTCTGCTTTGGGCTCACCATTTTTTTGACAGCGTTTCCTCCATTACCTGATTCTTGAGCATTTGATCTGCGAGCAGCTTCTTCAGCTCGGTATGTCAGGCCTTCTCGCTTGCGCTCGTGAATTCTTTTTCCAGCTCTTTAAATCGCTTCGCATCGGCAAGTTCTAAATTGCCATATTTTTTACGCCAGCGATAGAAAGTCTGTTCGCTCAGGTTGTTTCCACGGCAGATTTCCTGTACCGTTTTACCGGTATCGGCTTGCCGCAATATTGTTATAATCTGTTCTGTTGTGTATCTTTTTCTTTTCATTGAGGTTATCTGTTTATCCCGATAACCTCTCTCTGTAAATGATACGATTTTTGGGGGTCACTCCACTATTGACTCAACTTTAATATTTGTGATTCGATTATTTTTTCCCGATGAAAAGATCAAAACGCAAGTCAAAGGATCAATTACCTGAAGAAGATAAATCTGCAGCTGTGGGTGGTGTCTTTGAAGGAGCTGATTTTGAGCAGAGGGTAATTCTGGTGTGGGAAAATTACCGACAGGTCATACTTACGGTGATTGGTGTTATCATTTTATCACTGCTTGTATACCAAACGATGCTTTACCTCGCTGAGAGAAAAGCGCTCGCGGTTGAAACCGCTTTTCAAGAAGCTGAAAGCGATGACGCCTTAATTAACTTCGCTCGTGAACATCCCCATCATAAGCTTGCAGGTTTTGCTTATCTTCAAGTCGCCAATAAAAAATATGAAGAAGATGAATTTTTACAAGCATCTGAATATTACACCAACGCGGTAAGCGAATTAGAAAACACATCCATGCAGGGACGCGCGCGCCTCGGTTTTGCCATGTCCCATCTCCTGGCAGGAAATATCGATGAAGGCGTTGAGGCACTCGACAAGATAGCCAGTGATCCGTCACTTCTCGACACTTATCGAGCGGAAGCTGCCTATCAGCTTGCCGTGAACTTTTGGGGGAAAAGTGATTATGTATCACTTGATCGTGAACTCAGGCGTATCGAGTCGTTAAAGAAGTCCGGCATGTGGGTCAGCAAAGCATCAGTGATGCGAAACAGCATACCCGAACTTCGCGAATTGGCGGATAATTAGAGGACGGTGCGAAAAAAGTGATCTACGTTGATATTCCACAGGTGCGTAACCATTTAATTAGTCTGCTTACTTTAAATTTTATTTTAAGAAACGGATCCGTATTGGAAAAACTTCAGTGGTAGCTAGAAATCGTAAGTACAATGAATATTCGCCTGGATTGCTTCGCTTCGCTCGCAATGACAAAATGATGAACCGCTAGAGTGTTTTATATAATTTATTACAGTTTATACTCTTCTTGTCATTGCGAGGAAGGCTATCTGCCGACCGCGGCAATCTAGGGGAATTACTGTTGCGTAATCATATCCCCCCTAATTGCTGAACTGTAATTAGTAGAACGATTGCTATTCCACCTCTCTATCTTTGAATAAAGGTAAAAAATTTAAATAATACGACAATGATGGAACGCAGTGCTTTTCAGGACGTAGCTTTAGTGAAGACTGATCCCTAGCACGTTAAATGTTCTACTATTGAATAAAAAGAAGTGTGCTGAAGAACAACCATCGCTGTGTAATGATAGGCTACGGCCGTCAGACAGCGCACTCCACCTTAGAGTAAATCTTCAGCTCTCATCTTCTATTTAAAATCACCGGCTAGGGTATCGATTAATTGACTGGCGGTTTGTGTCGTAGCCAGCATCTGGTTGCTGAGCCGGTTGCGAAGCACAAAGTAAGCGATCATTGCGGGTATACCAATAACCAGGCCGGTGGCGGTTGTAATGAGCGCTTCACCTATATCACCGGCAAGCAATTCGGGGCGGCCCATGCCACCCTGTGCGATCGTGGAAAAGGCCCCGATCATCCCGCTTACCGTTCCCAGTAATCCGATCATGGGCGCAACGGCAGCCACTACATTGAGATAATTAATCCACTGGCCGACATTATTTTCCTCACCCTCCAGTGCTTCGACAAGTGAAGATTCAATCTTTTCCTTGTTTGCATCCTGCATTTCGGGACGCGCTTTTGTCATGGCAATGATCATTGTCTTTGAAAGCACACTCGGTTCTTCTTCCAGCATCTGGGTTGCTTTACTTATTTCTCGTGCCTCTAACTGAGAACGAACATTTTTTAATACTGTTTGAGGGATAAATTTTTTAGTCTGTGATTCTTTCCAACCATAAAAAATGAAAAAGAGCATAGCGAGGGAACAGAATCCCAGGGGCCACATCGCCCAGCCACCCTCCTGGATCATTCCCCATAGGTTCTGACTTTCCAATTCAGGAGCTGGACTATCACTCGTTTGTCCCGATAGGGAACTAGTCACGGTTAAGAAGAAAATCATGGTGAGCTGATAGTGTGGGTGGAATAACATCTTATAAATGCTAAATCGGAATTCGAGGATCAGAATAAAGTACTAAAATTGTATTTTCTTCTCTTTCCAGGGGATATAACCCTTGGCTAATTAATTCTACAGCTTCGTCTGAGAAATGGTAAAATATCCCTAAGTATTTAAGGGAGGAAGACGAAGACGCGGACGAAGACGAAGAGTTTCCGGGCGATGAGCTCTCGGGATGCTTGCAGCTTAACCCTCTATCTGGACGCATAAGGTTCGAGCAGATCGTGATCAGGCCAGTTCAACCCACGATCGTGCATTTCCTCTAGAAGCGTTGACGCTTCTTTTTCATTATTTAATTCGATGCAGGCAGCAATCGCGACGGCGTAACTCTCACTGAGAAATTCCATCGGTATTTGTCCGGAAAATACAATGGGTTTCATACTGGTCCAGAGAGCCGATTCATATTGATCCTTAGAAAATTCAATCATAGCCAATAGCCACCAACCGAGTGCTGAAGAATAAAAAGGTTGAGCGTGATCAACCCATGAAAGGGCGAGTAACTCGGTCTCGGCGTAATTACCCAGGTGAAAATGGCAGAGTATAAGCGCGTCTTTAATGAATTTCTGCACCTGGGGATCTTTGACAAGGGGGTCTAATCTTTGAGCAATGGCCAGGCATTTGGTATATTCATTTGATTGCAGGTAGGCGTTAACAAGATGGGTAAAGATCAATACATCCTTATTTGAAAGTAATCCAAGAAATGCTGAGCGATTGTGATACAATAGGGTTAAAAGCGGGACAGCTTCACCCTGCCGATCATCATTTATCAGTTCGTAGGCACGAACTTCGATATCGCGGCCGGGAAGAGATATTTCAGCTATATCATCCTTAAAAAGTGTGTAGGTCACTTCACCTGCGTCTACGTCATTTTTTAGAACAATCTGAGTATCTGAAGCAGATTCAATAAGACCGTAGATGGTATGACCTGATTTATTGATTACTTTAACTGGGTGTTCAAATGAGCGGCTTAATGAATCTACCTCATTTGTTGCCGTGGTGTCGGCCGTAAGCATGCCCTGCAAAATTAAAAGCATAGGGGCGAGAATAGGGAACGGGATCATGGAAGTATCTCGTTTCCCTCGCGTAGATTTTTATCAGATGGCAGCAAAGCGGCCAACCGGTCATGTTCAAACTGGGCATGAGGTAATATTTCAAGTACATTTAGTTCAGCCCTATTCAGCATTTCATCGAGGGTATTAAAGGCCGTGTGAAGATCACCCATCGCTTCAAAAATTTTAGCGCTTTGCATGTAGGCATCGGTGACAAGTTCTGGGTAAGCGCGATATAAAGTATAAATTCGCTGGTAATAAGCGACCGCTTTACTTCCATCGCCCAGAGCGAGTTGTGACAGTGCAAGACCCTGCAATGCTCTGGCGTGATATCGACCACGCGTGTTTTTCAATCGTAGAAGGTCTTCGTAACAGGCGATCGCTTCATCAGCGCGACCCATTTTAATCAGTGTTTCACCGCGGATTAAAGTCGACTCGGTAGTTAAGGTATGACCTGGGAGCTCATCGGTGAGTTTATCGATAAAAGAAAGTGCCCTCGAGAAATCATTACTTTCTAAAGCGAGCCTGGCAAAGCCGTAGTAGGCAAGCGCGCGTTGGGGATGGGTCGGAAAAATTTCGAGCAACATTTCGAATCGCTCTGCTGCTGATAAATCACCCTGTTGCTCCATAAGCAAACCCGTTTTTCCCAGTCCTTCTGCGTCGAGACATTCGAGTGGGACATTATTAATAATCTCCATGAGAAGATTATGGGCTTCCTCCCTGCGGGTTTGTTTTTCCAATCGGTCGGCAAGGTAGAGATTAATCCGGGAAAAATAAGTTAATTTACCCGTGTCGAAAGCGATTTCACTTTCAGTGAGCAACCAGGTCTCAAAATTTATCGCGGTTATAAAGGGGTGATCTTTAAGCTGATTGACGTATCCGCGTTCACGGTACTGCTGATAAAGATCGTCCAACGCTTTTAGGATAAGCATCACTTCGTTGGTCTCAGGAATATTTCCATAATCCTCCAGCTCATCGAAAAAAATATGAAATGATTTTTCTATATTGTTTTGTTGTGTATAAGCCCAGCCGATCCAATAAAGGGCTTCACTTATTCTCTGCTTATTGAAGAGATCATCACGGTTCAGGTAATTTTCAAAGTGTTCAACCAGCCCGTTATAGTCTTCAAGGGCGCGATAAATTTTACCGACCTGAAAGACCGCATACAGAAACAGGTTTCCCGAGTCAGGGGTTAATTCAGTAAATGCTTCTTTAGAAGCTAAAAGATCCCCTTTCCCCATTAGAATATCTCCTTTTAAAACTTGTGCCTCATCATATCGCTGATGGCGGACATATTTATTCAGGAATCTATCAATTTCCGTGAGTGCCTGAGCGTAATTGCGCATCGCGTAAAGAATGCTCGCTCGACGGTAGCTGATTTCCGGATTGAGGGGATGGCGATTAACAGCAGTGGCTAAGTCATCAAATTCTTTCAGGGCTAAGGGGTATTTTTTTTCGAAAAACTGGCATTGAGCGTGCCAGAAACGAGCGTTAATAGTTAAGGCACCTGAAGGGTGCTCATTGAGGTAATGATTAAAATCTTCACGGGCATTGGGGAAACGTTCATCGAGAAGGTGACAGAACCCACGGTTAAATTGCCAGCGAGAATAAAGTGAGTGTTTGGGATATTTCTTTATTAATGCGGTTAATATTTTGATCGCTTGTTTATAATCATTCAGGTTCCGGTAAGCTTCGGCGATGAGATAAAACGCTTGAGGAACTAAGAGAGAATGCGGGTAGGAATCCGTGAAATGATGCGCTAGTTGCAATGCATTGTCCCAATATTCGAGAGCCCCCGCGGCAACTATTGAGCGGTAGAGAGCAGTGGCACGCGTTTCCTCGTTAAAGTCATCTTCAGCAGCTACGGATTCAAAAACAACCCAAGCTTCGCGGGGGCGATCTGCCAAAAGTAAAGCCTGACCGTAGCGTAGATAAAAACCGGGGGTATAATCCTCCGCTTTCTTCAGGTGTTCAAGCTGAGATTCGATACGGGAAATTAACTGTCGATAGTAATCAGCCCATATGTGGTCACTCGATTGTGCGATAAGTGGAGCTCTTTCCTCATAGATTGCACGTATTTCTCTTAATCGTTTCTCCTGGGCTTCAATAAGGATAGTCTTTGGTAGAGTCAGGCGATAGCAGCGTAACGCGCTTTTATGGTCGTCTGCGGCGAGCAGTAAATCACCCATATGAAGAGCGGAAAATGAAAGCACTGCCAGCTCAGGCATAGTTGAAATCGACCACTCCGTGTTGAATAGTATTAACTTCGCGGCTTCAACATCCTCGATTGTTAAACAGTGCTGGAGGGCGCGTAATCTCGCCTGGATGCGCAGTGTGTATGCCGCATCGGATGTATAAAATGTATTAAGTAACTGTATGCTCTCAACTTGATTTTCCAGTCTGAATAGAATTTCAGCGCGACGTAGAATGGCGAACGCAACCTCTGTTTTACCGGAATACATCTGCTCAAATTGGCGATATATAGCCATGGCGCCTTGCAGTTTATTCGCATTTTCATGTGCTCGACCAAGAGTAAAGAAGGTAAACCCCCATGTCCTATCAGGATGGGGAAATTTTTTAATAAAACCATTGAGTGTATCTATCGCGTCTTCAGGTCGTCCACTCATCAACTGCGTGTAACCGCGAACAGGTAAAATAACCCTTTGAAAATTGTCACCTGAGTATTCAGCATCCTCTCCGAAATCACGTTCCAACGCATTATATACTTCTGACGCATAGACATAATCGCCTCGAGCGAGAGCCTGTGAGCTGATGGATAGAAGAGAGTGAAGTGTTTTATCTTCAAGCCCCGTAGATTCAGCTGTAAGTAATAGATTACTTAGACATACAGCGAAGGCCATTAACCCCGCCCAGCGCCCAATGGACGCAGCAATCATTTCACTACTTATCCGCATCGTCGCCGTATACTAATCTTATACGGCATAGGGCATAAGTAGTTAAGTGGTATTCAGGATACAGGATGCAGGATTCAAGATGCAGGATACAGGATCTAGGATGTAGATCCTGAAAGCATAGAGGCGCGGGGATCTTGTCAAAGACCTCTGCTAAATTACTATCCACATTTCTTCTATTGTCATTGCGAGGAGCAACGCGACGCGGCAATCTAGGCAAATATCGATTGCGTGAAGTAGATTTATGGGTGTAAGGATGAAATCCTACGGCTACGGAACTATGCTTTTAGCTTCAAGGGAATACCGGTTACAAATGGGCGTCCCCCTTGGATTGCTTCGTCTTTCGAGACGGCGAAATCCTCGCAATGACAACTGGAGTCAAATGAGATCAGCATTAATTTCAAATCTGGGACGACAGCGACGGATCACTTTATAGACATCCATCAGATGCATCATGGATTCTGCATCCTGTATAGAACTTACTCCGGGTTAGTCAGCCGCTCAATCTCTTCTACTAAATCCTTTTCGTCGATAATAGGTTTAGTAATGTAGCCATTAAATCCAGCGTCTATAAATCGTTTCCGATCGGTCGACATTGCATGTGCGGTCAATGCAATAGCAGGAATTTTTTTAAAAGCACTGAGGAGACGAATTTTGCCTAAAAGTGTAACGCCATCCATACCGGGAAGACTGATATCGAGAAGAAAGATATCGGGGGTAACCGCATCAGGTCCTTCTAAGCACTCTAACCCTTCGTTAGCATCCGTAACCCATTTGAACTCATAGCGGTCAGAGAGCAAATCCATCAAGTATTCTGCGTTATCCGGATTATCTTCCACTAAGAACAAATATTTCATTCAAGCTTCAGTTAAGTGAGACCATACATTAATGAAATCGCGCAAAATGCCAATGCTTAATCAACAGCCTTTATAAATGCGCTTCTAACGTCAACTATTCAAGCGAATATCAATTCATCTCATCCGCTCGGACAATATGTGGGGTCTTAAGCACTCAGGACTTATTCAGCCCCCCATATTCAATGTCCGCTTCCCGAAGAATTGCTCCCATTTGTCCAGGCTTTTATACCATTTCCGGATGGTGCTTATATGTTCTTCAACTTTCAGCATATAGGGATTGACCCCATCAGGGTAAGGCTCGGTGAGAAACCTGTAGAGACCGTGACAATCTATCTCAAGTTTTGGAATAACGATATTCTCCCAAAAATATGGCGTGCCGCGGAGAATCTCTTCGCTACTACTAAACATACGGTACTCTTTAGGAATATTACGATAGTCATCGGATTCTTCAAATTCCATGAAAAGGGAAAGCAATTTCTGCTTATAATTAGGATCGCTCATTTGACCTAAGTAATCTGCCGTGCAGGCCGCTTCTCCGCTGATCCTTTCCACGTCATTATTAAAAGGTACCGCATCGATGATACTGCGAGGGCCCGTACAACTGATGATGTGTTGAACCACATAAATCTCAAAACGAGACCAATCCTTTTTAATCAAATAGAGATCGGCTAGCTCACAGCTTCGCTGGACATGCATAAAGGTGAATTTCGCGCCTGAGCCCTGGTTATCACCCTTTTCCTTGAGGTAGCCGATGTCGTGAAGAAGCAGTGCGTGGAGGCCATTTTCAAAATCCCTTTCCGACATAATGGGTTCCACCTTTGCCAAGTGACGGTTTGCAACCAGACGGGTCCAACACAGTGTCGCTTGCAGGGTGTGTTCCAGGTTGTGATAGGCCGTATCCATCGGCTGATAATCCCAGTAGGTACCATTAAACATCGCCTTCGTATCAGCAAATAACTGGGAAATCATTTCAGTATTTGCCCGTGGAAATACTTCATCCTGTATTTCTAATACCGTTTTTTCGACAACGCGGTAATCGCTGGTATCCAAATCATCCAGTGTGTATGCCCGTAACATAATCCCGATAGTGTAGTAATTCTAAATAAAGAGAGGATCCAAATAAATAAAGTTATATCAATAAAAGCAAGGGGTTTATCAGGTTTTCCCCTATTTTTTAAAATAAATCATTCATTTTTAAGTAAATTTCCGGCATTAAACCCTTAAGTACCTTTGGATAAATGTGTTACAGATGATCCGTGCAATCCATAATTTTGGCTCAGATTGGTCGGGGCGACTGGATTCGAACCCCCGGACATTTCGGTTCAATAGTTTTCAAGACAACCGCGATCGGCCACTCTGCCATCTCTCCAACTGTCGGAACTTATTTATATTTTCTAAATGGTCAATGGTATACAGGATGGGGATACATGATGCGGGCTGAGGGATGGGTGTTCTACTATGATTTTATAATAAATTACTGGACGGACGAAGCGGTGAAAATCTACCGATTTTCAGTGTTAAGTTTTAAGTAAAAAACTTATTTTAAGCTTTCAACCTCTGAACCGTTGAACCTTGAACCCGACACCCTCCACCTCACATACGCTCATTGCAGACAACTTCGATGATGGGCAAATCGCGGCCGGAGCGTACCCGTACCTCATAAATAACTTCCTGGTATCCTTTTCGCCTTCCACGGACAATGTAATTTCCGGGTAAAAAGCTTTCAGTCTGTTGCCCCTTGAATTTACCGAGCATCTTATAACCGGATACGCTACCCAGGTTTGGCCGTCGGAGGCAAAGACCAGTTGTGAGGGTCTGCTTTGATCTTTCAGGAGTTTTTGAAGTCAACGGGCTCTGTCATCGAGCGATAAGTAATCAGGTTTTAGAGCCATCGCCGCGTTAAAATCTCTAATCGCCTCTTGATACTCTCCACTGGCTGCTTTTTCCTCCGCGATCTCTAGAAAATTTTCAAAACGAAGAATCGCGCGAATAATCTTACCCGCCTGGACCAGACCTTCGGTCGCCTCGTCGTGGCCACTCTCTATATCGAGGACTTCTTGCTGGGCATCGCGCGCCTTGTACCAATCGTACTCATTTTCATAATAGCGCGCTCAATCCAGAGCATCGTTTATAAGGTATTCGCGCTTTAACTCTTTTGTCTTGGCGATAGCATCTTTCGGGTCTGTGCGATCAGGTTAAACTTTATAAGCCGCTTCATAATGCTTGATAGCCTCATCCCAAGACTTATCTTCGACCGCGCTTTCCGCGTATTCTAATAATAGGTCGTATTTATTGTCCTTAATTGTTTTCGCGAGCCGGTATTTTCCCTGTTGCGCTTTAATCGACAGCGAGTCGATTTCAAATGCCTCCTCGTAGGCAACAAGAGCCTCATCGAAATTCCCTTTTTTCTCCTGTATTTTGGCCTTACTGAGGAGCGGATACACTTGGTCGATGGTCTGAGCACTGGTCAGGTTATTCATGGCCAATTCGTTGTCCGGTTGAAACCTGAGAATATCTTCAAATAGAGTGATGGTTGTATCTTTGTCACCTGAGGACAGCGCTTTTTCCCCTTCAACTCCAATACCGACAATTTAGTGATAATCTTGTTTTTCATTGTACCAATACCGGCAGTAAAAGAATTTAATGCATCGTTGAATATCCCAGCCTCATAAGCGTTTCGTCCTTCCTCACCATATTTCACCGCTATTTCAAATTCGAACGGGGCGAGCATGCGGATTTTTTCATTTTCTTCGATAAGAACGAGAAATTCATCGTAACGGGTAGTTGCTTGCTCCTTGAGCGCTATGAGCGCTTTAAATTCCTCGATCAGTACCTTGATACGATCATATACTTCCATTGCCTGAGGATAAGAACCGAAATCGATATATTTATCAGCCAATTCAAAGTCGTTTTCAATAACGAGGAGTTTGCGTAATAAGGTTTCATGTTCATCTGTGAGCTTTTTTACAATCTCAAGCGCACTGTTGGCTTCAACCTGAAACCGATCCACGCGTTCACGGCTGACGAACCGGTATTTCGTTCTTTCGGTGCTCAGGGGTGTACTATCCAAAGCTTCCTGGGTGGCTTTGGTATCGTCATCCTGTAATGTTTCTTGCAAACCGGGAATGGGGATGAATAAAATTATCGCGATGGCGATCAATAGACCCCCACTAATGAAGATGATGGTTTTTTTGACTTTTTTTTCGGTTCTTTCTCCGGCGGAGAACCGCTAGTCTCTTCAGGGTTCCAATGAACGATCTTGCGACGTTTTACCCTACCTGTTCACTATCGTCACTCATCTCTCTATGCGATCAAATCCTCTTATTAGAGACACGCTTACCTGAATTATTTCAACCTAAATGTCTAATGATTATAATATTAAACAGTTTTTAGAATGCAATGTTTCGTTTTCTTTCCAAAAATTTACATTTATGAAAAGAAAACAAAGTCAAAAGGTCAAAATGAGTAAATTTCGCCATTAATTATTAGGTATTTTATACCGATCAATAATTTAGATTATTCACTAAATACATCTATGACTTAATATAATTTATTATGAGCTCTGTAAAATCCTTCGAAGATCTAAGAATCTGGCAAGATTCACGAATATTAGTAGCAAATATATACACAGCATTTGGTACGAAAACACCAGCATCGCGTGATTTTGGATTTAGAGATCAGGTGCAAAGAGCCAGTGTTTCTATCATGAATAATATTTCAGAGGGTTATGAAAGAAGGGGTAATACTGAATTCTATCGTTTCTTAACGATTGCTAAGGGTTCCTGCGGAGAGCTGAGAAACATGCTCTATATTGCTGAAGATCTTAAATATATAAATGAAAGCGACGCAGATAATTTTCGGACTGCCAGTTTAAATATAATAAAAGGAATAGCCGCTCTAATGCGTCATTTAAAGAAAGGGGAATCCCAATCTAATAACACATCTACACCCTAATTGTCCCCAACCTTTTGACTTTTTGACGAAGGGGACTACGAATCATCGTAGTCCTCCTTCCATCCTTATCCTCGGATCGAGCCACATGAGGAGAAGATCGCTGACCAGGGTGCCAAAAACTCCCAGCATGCTGAGAATCATGAGCATCGAACCGGCTAAATACATATCTTCGGTCATCAGGGCTTCCAGCATCATTGGGCCCACGGTGGGCAGGCTTAAGACCATCGCCACGATCGCGCCTCCCGATACGAGCTGCGGAAATAAAATACCTATTCCCGAGATAAAGGGATTAAGCGCGATCCGTACCGGGTATTTCAAAAGCAGTTTAAACGGCCTGACCCCTTTAGCAAACGCGGTAACTACATAAGGTTTCTTCAATTCATCGAGTAAATTGCCACGCATCACCCGGATCATGCTTGCAGTTCCCGTAATCCCCAGGACCACGACCGGCATCCAGAGATGTTGCATCAGGTCAACCACCTTGCCCCGGGTCCATTCCGGTTGGGTCGCGTACTCGGGTGAAAATAATCCTGACATGGTGATACCGAAATAAACGCTGCTCCAGTACATGAGTAATAACGCGAGGAGAAAGCTGGGCACGCACATCCCGATAAACCCGAGAAGGGTGAAAAAGTAATCACCGATCGAATACTGGCGCACCGCTGAATAAATACCGATGGGCAGAGCTACGGCCCAGGTAAACAGAACGGAGCCCAGTGAAATCAAAAAAGTCAGGAGGATGCGGTCGCCCACCACTTCATTTACGGGCTTTCGGTTTTGCATGGAAAAACCCATGTGCCCCTGCAGGAGCCCCTGGTCCGCTGGATCAAATGAGAGGAACCAGGGTAAGCCGAGCCAGTGAATATACTGGTATATGATCGATTCATCGAGGGGAAAGAGCTCACGCAGTTGTTCGGCTTCGGTTATGGCCGTTTGATCGTTAGTTAATTCGGCTTGTAGTATTTTCAAATCTACAAAATTACCCGGGGGCAATTGGATAATGGTGAAGACGATGATCGATATGACGAGCAGGGTAGGCACCATGATGAGAAAACGCCTCCCGACATAAGGATGCTTTACTCCGACAAGAACCAGTCCGACGGCGATACAACCGTAACATAATAGACGGATTAACCGGCTGAGGATTTCACCACTACTGAGGTCAGCATGTAATCGGTCAGTTGAATAGGGCGATGGCGCGATATCTGCCACCTCTCGTTTGATCTGCGCTATTGCGCCGGGGGAATCCTTCGGGTTTTTAAAAAAGAAGGTTTCGAATCCGCTACTGGATGGACTCTTATAAAGTGAGGCATAGATGGCTTTACGCGGCACGTTTCTAAAATCTTTCTTAACGATCAACACGCTGGGAGGTGATGTTGCAATATTGATATTCCAAAGATTTTCCGCCGCAATGTCCTGGATTTTATTATAAATATTTACCTGCTCCTCAAATGTGAGCGCGCTGTAAGCGGCATCAAGCAATTCCATGGACCTTCTCAGGGGGTGACCGATCGGGGGCTCAATGCGACCGGGTTTTTTCGACTCGGGGTCGCCGTATAGACCGCCATTTTGGTACCAGAGCGTGTAGCCTGAAGCTTCAATGTTTCCCGGAGAAAAACGATCAATTGAAACTAATGGATGATACTCACCCTCAACACCCCAGATGTGAAAATCCAATTTGCGGGCGGGCCGTTCTGCATTGAGAAGATTCATGGACCGTACTCTTTCAATGGTATTTATGCCGACCTTTTTCCAGTCTTCTGCGACAAAAGAGGAGGGGCCTTCGCTGAAATTGGGAACCATGTTTAAATACCATGCCATGCGGGTGCCGTCTTTAAAGGTGCGGAAGCCCTCCGAATCACGCCCGGTGAGTCCAATTTCATCGAATAGTTGATTGGCGCGTTCGGGGTTGTACTCGATATAACTTTTTTTTAACTTCTCATTGTAAAAGGGAGATTCTATCCCCGGTGAATTCTGTGACGGTTCTCCATATCCATGGTAAACCGCATCGATGATATGCTGGCGATTAATGGCGAGGGAGAGAGCTTGGCGAAAACGCTTGTCGTTGAGCAATTCCCATTTATTACGGGTCTTCGGATCATTGGGATCCACGTAGCGATTGAGATTGGGGTATAATGTCCAGTCGGAACAGCCCGAAGCATACCAGTGGTAGACATCATAGTTCCCAGCATCACGCTGTGACATAAACAGAGTATAATGAAAATAGTAGATATTAAACCCCTGCATCGTAATAGCCCCATTGGCCGCGGCAATGGGGACCAGTCTTTCCGTTTTTACGTCCATCATGAAACGGTCGACATAGGGCAACTGATTTCCCTGGGTGTCGACGGCCCAGTAATAGGGGTTGCGCACATAAGCCTGGGGAGGATTGGCTTTGTAAGTGCGGTAGATCCAGGGCCAGATGCGGGGGTGCTCCGGGTTGTTGACCAGCTTTAAGGTAATATAAAGAGCATCACTTTTGGTTATTTTATTTACCCTCATCATGGCTTCGATAAGATCGCTGTTCCCAAGTATGGGATGATAGGACTCCAGGTAGTGGCGGGGTGAGAAAAATTCAACGGTCGGAGCCAGGCGCTCAAGCAGCAATGAGTGAGAGACTGGAAAAATAAATTTCACGGTGTGAGAATCTACCATGATGATCTCTCCCTTTTTACCTCCCACTTTCATAAAAGAAGGAAACCCGATGATCTCGTCTTTTACTTCGTGCTCCCACCAGTAGAGAATATCACCTGCGGTGAAAGGATGCCCATCGGACCACTTCATTCCCTTGCGAATGTAAAACGTCCACTCCTTTTTATCAGGAGTGACGTCCCAGCGCTTCGCTATATGAGGGACAATGGGATACCCCATTGGCGACCACCGCACCAGGCAGGATCCGGACATCCAGGAGTCAATCGCCGTCAGGGTTTGTGGGCTGTTTGTCACCATGTTCCAGGTGCCCCCGTAATTTCCGATACCGTCAACCCCCTCGATGACCACGGGTTCAGGTCCCACCCGTTCCGCGACGGGGGGCAGTTTTCTCTCTTTAACCAGTTCCGCTAGAATCGGTGACTCATTTTTCGGGTACCATGCAGCGGACGGTCCCTCCGAGTAATCGACATCCCGCTGCACCGCGAATTGATCCTCTTCACTGAAAGTAAAATCCCAAAGCGCTTCATGTTCCCGCATTTTTTCCGGGGGGTAAACAATCGGTTCCACTTCCAGTTCCGGCTTGGTCACACCCCCTCCGAAATAATAAAGACAGAAAATGAAAAGACCTGTTATGAATAAAATAAGAAATTTCGGAAAAATTACTTTTTTATTCATGGCACTTAATAATGCTAAAATTCCTGGTAAATGAGGAGAAAAGAATTATAGCCACAAGATGTACAAAAGGCACAAGATTTTAAACCACGAATTAAGACGAATATTTTTTAAAAGAGAAAAAATAGAGGCATAGCGTTCCACCTGATCTATCTCTTCCGCTTGCCACGCCATCCTGTCTGGCTATAACCCTAGCGACGGATGAAGCTAGCTATGGCATAGGTGAGTTCTCACCCATTTTCTTGTTTCCCCACTTTCGACCTTCGGCTCCATCCTATTTCCCGTTCTTCCCGGACTTCCTGTAAATTTTTTTCTCTTAATCTCTATTCTGTGAAATTTGCCTACAGCCATAGCCTCGACGTCGGCTGGTGCCATATGTGGCTATCCATTTCTTCTCGTTAGCTCCAGCTTCTTGTAAAATCTAATGCTTTCGACTTTTGAATTTCGACTTTCGGCTCCCTCGTACAATCATTTTTTGCATATATGCGAATTAATACTTATTTAAATGATTTTTATTCTAAATATCATTAAAGCAAAGAAGGAGAACTATGAAGGGATGTCTTGAAAAATTAGGTACAATTGGGGGTTATGTTGGTGCAATCATTTGTATAGCAGCAGTCATTGGACGTTTTTATGGCCACCCAACATTTTTGAGTTTCAATGCCACACATGTCTTTATCGGTGGTGTCGGAATTATCGCATTTACCCGCTGGGCCAAACTCGAAGCCGGTTCAGCGAAAGAATAATCAGTCAAAAGAAAGAAAATCTTTGGATTTTCTGTGTTTAGTTTTAGGTGTTAGGTTTTAGGTAATTGACTTAAAACGGTACAACCAGGACATGGTTTACAGATTTAGATCAAGACATGGTTTACACTTTGTGAGGGATGCTGAACGGTAATCGGGTTATATAGTTAAGTTAATGTTATGCGGTTTTAGAGGTTTGGCTGGCATTGTTGGGGCCGCAAGCGGCCCCAATGAAAGCAGCCGTTGAAAGGTCAATCTGACCGATTCTGAGAGTGGCAAAGTAAACATCGAAGTGTACCGTGTCTAGTGGTTTTAGTCCAACGCTCCAACCGGCGAGGGCGGTGGAGATAGGAATCTGGAAGCCATCGAGTTTGATAGACCCGCTTTTTGAGACCCGGCGAGTCATCAAATCATAGCTGATATCGGCAGGAGTGCCACCGTAAGGATGAGAGCTGTGCTGATAGATTTCAGAGGGCGTGCTCATGGCAAGAGCCGCATGGGGGCGTTCTTCATTGAAGGTCTTGCGCCACAGATCGAAGGCCACCTGTTGGGTGCGAAGATCGTCCTGGGCATGTTTTTGCAACTCCTCTTTGATATCGCGATGGAGACGCTCATGGGCACCGTTATCCTGGGGTTTACCCGGACGTCCACGCTCGAGATTGATCCCTAAGGCCAGCCACCAGGCCGCCAGTTTGCTCAGGCCCAGGACCGCATTGGCACTGGCAAAGGGACTGCCGTTGTCGCTGCGGATGCAAGCGGGAAGTCCATAGCGTTCAAAGAGTTTTGTGAAGCATTCACGCACCGCTTCGCTACGGGCTGAACTGAGCACCCGCACCTCTAATACATAGCGGCTCCATTCATCCCGTACCGTCAAAGGTTCACAACGGTTGCCATCAACGGTGTGCCACCACCCTTTGAAGTCTACGCTCCACACTTCGTTACAGCCACTGGCCTTGACGCTGCGGTAAAGGCGTCCGCTTTTTTGAGCGCTTCTGCGCCGACGCTTTTGCACCAGTCCCGCACGTTCCAAGACCCGTTTCACGCTCGAGTCTGAGGGGGCCTTCCCGTAACGCCTCTGGTAAAGCTCGCGGATCTTGTAGGGGCCCCACGTCGGGTGATGATGCTTGAGTTTGATCAGCGTACATACTACTGATTCGGATAGTTCCTGAACACTTCCATGCGGTCGGCGTGAGCGCTCGTGCAACCCCTCCATCCCTTCGCTCAGGAAGCGCTTCTTCCATTTATACCCTGTCGGTCGGCTGATCCCGTAGTCTTCACACAGCTCGTTCATCTTTACTCCCGGTTGCATCGATTCCAGGGCGAATTGGTATCTTTGGTCCATTTTATTTGTTTCCTTCCATGACATCATACCCCTTACTTAGCATCCTTCTTTCTTTGGCAATCTGTAAAGGATGTCCTGAACCTTTTGTGTAAAGAATGTCTTGAACCTATACCGATTGAATTTACCCTCTCCTTTGACTTATAGCATTGTCACCTAAAACTCATGCGAGGTTTTAGTCTTGGTCGTGACCACGGAAACTGGGACAGTTGAAAAGTTAGTCTGGGTAACCTAAAAAGGACTCAGACAATGAAAGGCAAAAGATACACGACCGAAGAGAAGATAAGGATGCTGCGCCAGGCAGACAAAGGGAAAACGATCCTGGAAGCATGCCGCGAGAACAACATAAGCGAACAGAGCTTCCACCGCTGGAAGCGTGAGTTTGGGATGATTGATGTCAACCAAGCCAAGCGGATGAAGGAGCTCGAGAAGGAGAACGCGCGGCTAAAACGGATGCTCGCAGACAAGCTGCTGGGGATAGAGATTGTGCAGGAGACCCTCGAAAAAAATGGAAGATGTCGCTTACGCTCGGTAGTAAGCGCTGGGCACAAGCGGCAAGTGGCAAAGAGCCTTGTGGCTGAGGGCCAGTGTACGATGCGTGCAGCGTGCCGATACTTTCACCTGCACCGTTGCCCCTATGCGTATCGGGCCAAGCATCCGGATGCTTGGCTAACGAAACTGAAGGGGGCAGTAAGACGGTTATCACGGCAATACGCCAGTTGGGGCTATCCGAAGATCACGAAGTTATTCAAGCACGAAGGCTGGCAAGTAGGTAAACGGCTCGTACAAGGTCTGCGAGGTGAACTGGGCCTAGCGATGACCCCACGCAAACGAAGACGCCGGCGCCGGGGTGTCTGCACCGGGCAGCAGAGGAAGGGCGAAGATACCGGCCAGGTTTGGAGCTGGGATTTTATCCGCGATAAGATGGTTGGCGGTGGCAGTTTAAAATGCTGCCCGTGCTCGATGTACCGAGGAGCTGAAAGCGACGACACTCGAGCGAAGCGAAGACATACCCCCGCGAGTGTCGTGTGATCCATGTTGATCGCTATAGCAATGAGGAAACGGAGCGCGGTATCATGCAAAAACTGATCGACCGGCATGGGCCTCCACAATATATGAGTAGCGACAATGGATCGGTTCCGAGGAGCGAAGCGACGACATGCGAAGCCATTTATTCAAAGCGAATTGCGAGCTTCGCTGGCTGCGATGAAATGTACTAGCTACGACTTGATCTTACAGGTTACGCTGTGAGGAAGTATAAAATGTCAGCTAGCTATTGGTTCTTCATTGTCCTGGTTAAGGTGATCAACTTTTTGCGTTCAAAGCACCTTGTCCTCAAGGAAGGTCTGCATGGGGGTAGGCCCACAGCACATTTTACCCTGGTGAGTGCGTTCATGGTTATAGTGATACAGCCACTCGTCGAGATCTTTTTGTAACTGCCCTAAAGCACGGTAGATCTTCTTACGGAAGGTTACCTGATAAAACTCCTGGAGCACCGTTTTGTGGAAGCGCTCACAGATGCCATTGGTCTGGGGATGCTTCGCTTTGGTTTTGGTGTGATCAATATTATTGATCGCCAGATACAGCTCGTAAGGGTGACTGTAATGGCGTCCGCAATACTCGGTTCCACGATCGGTAAGCACCCGCAACAGTTCCATCGCGTGTTGCTCGAAAAAGGGCAAGACCTGATCGTTAAGCAACTCTGCGGCGGTGAGCGGGGTTTTCATCGTATACAACTTCGCGCAAGCCACTTTCGCATAAGTGTCGAGGAAGGTTTGCTGATAGATGCGTCCGACCCCTTTAAGCGTGCCAACATAGAAGGTATCCTGGGCACCCAGATAGCCGGGATGGGCGGTCTCAATCTCCCCGTGCAACTGATCACGCTCTTTCTTCTTCTGCAGGGCCGCCAACTGCCTCTCGGTTAAGACCAGCCCTTCTTCGGCCACTTTCTTTTCCAAGGCCTTCAACCGCAACGGGAAGGTTTGCAATTGATGGCTGATCCACACACAACGCACTCCGGCCGGTGAGATCGCCAACCCCTCTTTCCTCAGTTCGTTGGCCACCCGCTGTTGTCCCAGCGCCGGGTTCTCCATCGCGAGCGTGACCACCCGCTTTTCAATGCTCTCGTCAACGCGGTTTTTGAGGTTCGACTGGCTGCGACTTTTATCCAGCAGATTCTCGATTCCCCCGTCCTCGACCGCCGCTTTATACCGCTAAAAGGTATCGCCACTGAAGCCCATCACCTGACAGGCTTTTGAAACGTTGCCTGGCTCTTCAGCTAAATTTAATAATCCTACTTTATTTCTGATCATTTTTGCGTTTATTCTCATTGGGGTTACTCCTGTTTGGGGCAGCCCCCTAGGGGGCTGTTGTTGTTGTTTAACTTCCCACACAGAGTAACCCTTCTCTTGCTTCTGTCAGATCTTATCGTTACTAGTACAGATGAAAATCAAAACCCTCTATATACAACCAGCAAGCCCTTGGCAGTACCGAGCGTTAGCGACATCTTCCATGGATTCGTTGAGTCGTTTCATGCCCGTTTTCGCGAGCAGTGTTTAAACCGTCAACAGCTATGCACTTTAACCGAAGCAGGTGTGGTGATCGAAGATTGGTGCTGGCTTTACAATCATGTCCGTGCCCACTGCAGCCTCGGCAATTTCAGCCCACGCCACTTCGCTTTAAACATTTGGAGTGACCCCCAAAAATCGTATCATTTACAGAGAGAGGTTATCGGGATAAACAGATAACCTCAATGAAAAGAAAAAGATACACAACAGAACAGATTATAACAATATTGCGGCAAGCCGATACCGGTAAAACGGTACAGGAAATCTGCCGTGGAAACAACCTGAGCGAACAGACTTTCTATCGCTGGCGTAAAAAATATGGCAATTTAGAACTTGCCGATGCGAAGCGATTTAAAGAGCTGGAAAAAGAATTCACGAGCGCAAGCGAGAAGGCCTGACATACCGAGCTGAAGAAGCTGCTCGCAGATCAAATGCTCAAGAATCAGGTAATGGAGGAAACGCTGTCAAAAAAATGGTGAGCCCAAAGCAGAAGAAACGAGTAGTAAAAGCTGCGGCTGAGAAAGGGTTGTGCTCGTTGCGGAGGGCTTGTGCTTATCTCAGCCTGAGTTGGTCAACGTTCAGTTACCGGCCCAAACAGGCCAGTGAGAAAGCTCAGCGGTTGGTCGAGCGGATTGTGAGCTTGTCCTGGAAACATCCCCGCTACGGTTACCGGCGCATCCGTGCCTTGCTGGTAAAGGAAGGCTGGACAACAAGCAGGAAGTTTGTCCAGGCGGTACGACGTTCAGAAGGGCTGCAGGTAAAGCCCCCGAAAAAGGGCAGACACCGTCAAGGAGTCTCTACGGGGTCACCTACTAAAGCAAAGGGTCGCAATCACGTTTGGTCCTGGGACTTTGTCCATGATCGTACAGACAACGGCGGTCCATTAAAGATGATGACTCTAATCGATGTACCGAGGAGCTGAAAGCGACGACACTCAAGCGAAGCGAAGACATATACGCGTAAATGCCTGGATATCCGGGTCGCTCGTCAACTCACCTCAACCGATGTCCTCTCTGTGCTTAGCGAGGCCATTGAAGAGGAGGGACCTCCCAGCTATATCCGTAGTGACAACGGCAGTGAGTTCATTGCTCATCAAGTGCAGCAGTGGTTGTCCGGTAATAACATAAAGGCGATCTATATCGATCCGGGCAGTCCCTGGCAAAACGGTTTCATCGAGTCGTTTCACAACCGCTTACGCGATGAGTGTTTGAACCGTGAAGTGTTGCTCAGCGTGGCTGAAGCGCAAGTGGTAATCGAACAATGGCGTCAGACCTATAACCATGAACATCCCCACAGTCGTTTAGGCTTCAAAAGCCCACAAGAGTTTGTCAGATTCCTTTCCGATCTTGGCCGCGTTCGGGCTACGCCCTCACTTCGCCAAGATCTCTCATATACATCAATCCTAAAACCATTAACACCCGGTAACTCTCTCACTTAAATTGGTACGAAAAACGGGGTCCGATCACCTGGTTCCCGCTTTTTGAAGGATCCTATGCGATGCAGGCCCGTACCGTAGAGATTGATCCTAACGGTTTCACGTTTGACAATTGGTTCATTACCGATCCCATTACTTTAGTCGTCACTGAAGCCTCTTCGAACCTGGACTTTGTCGATCGGTCTTATGAAGATTTTATTGGTCAGGATGTGTTACCGAACGAGGAAAGTTTACTCGTCGCCTCGCTCGACTCCGGCCAGATTTCCCAAAGCACAGTGATTACAGAAATTTTCGAGACTCTTGAATCCCAGACTATTCAGGACGCGCTTATGGCACGCTTTCTTCTTACCGGCCAGTGGCCGTCACGCGATCTTCTCTTTCAGGACACCGAGGTGATTAACGACAGCGGGTTGGGACAGCTGGTTGATTTTCTCATCCCCACCTTCCAAACGACATTCTTAAACAACGAGGAAGTTCCGGATGACTTATCGAGTGTCGAAGAGATTACCAACTTTTTCCAGATCGTCTTCACTAACAAGTATGGCGTTGCACCCGCCGGTGAACAGACCGCTACTGGTTTGACCAGGATTCAATTCTCCGGCGCGGAATTATTCCTCGAACGATTCGTAACCGACAACGATGTAACTTCTTTCGGAAATTCCAGCCGGACAACTATCCTTGGCATTCCGAATCCGCCAAACGACCGCTTACGGGAATTTGCCGACGCCGGCTCTCTTCCAAATCAATCTATTAAGGATAACGCCTTCGACAACTGATGTGAGCAGTCTTGCGGCGGTTTCTACTTTCGTATCCCAGGTTGATATGACACTGGCAGATCCACGTTACACGTCACGGTTCTTTGTTCCCTCCGCCGCTGCTGCTGAGGCCGCGACAGTCGCCGAAGACATTGTCCATCCGAACGGAAATGTTTATGACCAGGTATTAATGAGCACCGAGAAGGTAACGGTTCAGGCCGACCCGGGGCAAATCACTCGCGTCTCTTTCCTTGATGAAAATGATGATATCGTAATGGCAGAGTTTTCCGGATCGGGTGCGCTTGAAGTTTCAATTGACCCCGTAACATTCCAGAACGCGGCCCCACCGGTGAAATACAACCAGCCTGATGTCAGTTATGCCAAGGGTCGTGCCCGGTTTAAAATTACTGACGCTAAAAGCGATACCTGGTTTTCCGTCTTTTCTCTTGGCTCACTTAACGTGGTAAATGCCAGCTTATTAAAGGATGGCGAGACTTATGACGGAATCGCCAATGTCGCCTCTTTGGAAATTATTAACTCGGAAGAAATGGGAGGTATACTGGCGGGTAATGCGGTCTTCTCCGATAACAAGCTGAATGTCGGTATTTCCGCCGGAAATGTTCGCGTCTTAAATCGTGTAATTATCGGTGACATAGATGCGAAGGAAACTGCATTTCCTGTTCTCTCCTTTGATCCCGGATCGCAGTTTGGTCAATTAATTGTCGCCGGGGGTGATTTGGTTCAGACGAACGAAACCGCGATCAATCTTAATTCCAATAGTGTTGGTCCAGGATTCTCGAGCATCATTACCCAGGCTAATTTCAGGTCTAACGGTAGCCCGATGCTCGCCGCAACGATCGACGCCCAATTCAGCGTTGCAAATCAACCCATCATTATCGCGGTAGAGTAAGTAGCGTAAATGCGAGTATGCGTTACTCGTAGTTGAGAAGACGACTTTGGAAACGCGCCGTGAATACGGCGCGTTTCTTTTTTTGATTTACATATTTGAGGTGGAGCCGGACTGAGATACTACTGAAGACTCATCGAAGTCCTAACCGCTTAATCGCATTCACGCTTTATCGCTTTATCGCTTTATCGCATCCACACGTTATCGCATCCACGCGTTCCCTCTACCCACTTAACCACTTAATTTTTGCTTTCGCTTCCGACAGGACTTGATGCAGCTCTTTGAAATAGGCTATGACAACTGATTTGATATCCTCGAGGATAAGATAATTAATCGGGATGAGAATGAGGGTTATACAGGTGGCGAATAGGATGCCAAACCCTAATGATACAGCCATTGGGATAAGAAACTGCGCCTGGGTACTCTTTTCAAAAATTAATGGTGAGAGTCCCGCAAAAGTGGTCAATGAGGTTAAAATAATGGGGCGGAAACGAGCGACACCGGCAGAACGCACCGCATCATCGAGTGTCATATTATCTTTGCGGCGAGTGTTTACATAATGAACGAGAACCAGACTATCATTTACGACCACCCCGGATAGCGCCAACATGCCAAAGGTACTGAGAATACTTAAATTCATACCCATTATAATATGTCCCAACACCGCACCGACGAGGCCAAATGGGATAACGGTCATTACAATAAGCGGTTGCATATAGGACTTGAAAGGGATCGCCATCATCGCATAGATCGCAAAAAGCACGAATAATGATCCTGTGTATAAGCTTCCAAAGGACTCGCGCTGTTCCTTCGCTTCCCCTTCAAAGCTCCAGCTCACGCCTGGATATTGACTTGTGAGGTGGGATAAAAACTGGGTGAGATCTTCATTGATACCGGCAAGAT
The DNA here is from genome assembly GCA_965219535.1 of Opitutales bacterium. Lineage (GTDB taxonomy): Bacteria > Verrucomicrobiota > Verrucomicrobiia > Opitutales > PNEW01 > PNEW01. The sequence goes on from CBDCNV010000002.1 coordinate 253,965, forward strand.
TAGTTTCTTTCTTATCGATGTCTGCCCTGATATTAATCGTTCGGTTACGATTGACACGGCGAATCGTTGAGAATCCGCGTCCCATCTCTGCTTCGGCCACCGATGAAAATGGAATTTCTATTCCATCCGGTCTTCTGATGCGCATCGTCTCGAGGTTCGCGAGAGAACGGCGTTCGTCCTCAGGATAGCGAATCATTACGCGCACATCTTCTCTTCCCCTCGGAATACGCTGTGCTTCCTGTCCATAAAAAGCCTGTCTGACTTGCCGCGCAAGATCGGACATTGTTAGCCCGAGATGCTCAGCCTCAGGTTTGATCGCGAGCTTTATCTCCTGTTTGCCATCCTGAAAGGTATTCGTAATATCAAAGACGCCAGGGTATTGTTGAAGACGCTCCTCAACGATTCCTACTATTTCGGATAAATCCTCGAAGCTTGAACCGGTCAGTTGAATATCGATGGGATCTCCCCCACGCCCAATCTCGGCGCGAAAATTTAACTCCTCAGCACCGGGGATTACTCCGATAAGCTTCCTCCACTCGGAGACCAACTCGGTGCTCTTTACTTCAAGGCTGCGCTCTTCCGGCGGGACAATCTGAAAGACAACTTCGCCCTTATGGGATTGCCCGCCACGGCCGCCGCCACGGCCGCCGAATGACTCGCCACCTAGAGTCGCAAGAATATGTTCAATTACACTTTCGCCTGTATCGGGATCGATGTGGTTATCACGAATTTTTTCTGCCGCTGCTTCCATCCGTTTGACATGATTGGCAGTGATCTCCACCGGTGTGCCTAAAGGCATATCCAGGCGCGCTCTGGCCCTTTCACTTTGCACGCGTGGAAAGTAGGTAAATCGAATCCTCCCGCTCATCACCACGCCGAGAAAAAGAACAAAAATTCCGATAAAGAGTGATAACGCAAGGTAGCGATGTTTCATCGCCACTGCCAGGAGTGGTTTGTAATAAGAGACCACCAGCAACTCAAAACCATCGGCTATTTTTCGTTGCCACCGCGCTAATGGATTTAATTTCGCTCGATCAACTTTACCCACTTTTAAATGTTTAAGGTGCGCAGGCAGAATGAGCTTGGATTCTACAATCGAAAAAAGTAACACCGGGATAACAATAGCGGGAATTTGGAAAAATATTTTCCCGCGAAAGCCCCCGATCATCAAAAGGGGAGTGAATGCAATTATTGTCGTTAAAATTCCGAATATCACAGGAATGGCAACTTCCTGCGCCCCTTTAGAGGCGGCTTCAACAGGATCTTCCTGGTGTTGCATATGGGTAAAGATATTTTCACCGACGATAATCGCATCATCGACTACGATTCCGAGTACGAGAATGAATGCAAAGAGACTGATAATATTGATCGTAACACCCATAAACGGCATCAAAGCAATAGCCCCGAGAAAGCTTACCGGGATACCCAGGCACACCCAGAAGGCGAGGGAAAATCGCAATAGTAAAGTAAGTAGGAGAAAAACAAGAAGCCCTCCCCACATCGCGCTATCAGTAAGTGTATTAAGACGGCCTTTGACAATTTTTGCCCGGTCCTGCCAATAGCTTAGTTCAACTCCTGGTGGCATTCGTCCCTGCGCATCGGCAAGGTATTCTTTTACGGTTTGCGCCAGTGTTATCGCATTCTGGTCACCCACTCGCATTACGTCGATTAATACCGCTTGCTTACCATTGAACCGCGCTATTAGGGGGGTTTCCTCGAAGCCATCGCGAACCGTAGCAATCTCACCCAGCGTGAGTCGAGTGCCGTCTTCACGCGTGAGCAAAATGATTTTCTCAAAATCCTCATGCACGTAAGCCTGTCCCTTAGTGCGTAGCAGGATCTCCCCACCACGGGTCTTAATCGCGCCCGCGGGAAGATCGATCGATGAATTTCGCACCGCACGAGTGACCTGATCGAAACTAAGACCGTGACGTCGCAATGTATTTTCCGCTACTTCAATTGAAATCTCATAGGGGCGCACAGCTTTAAGAGAAACCTGGGTAATGCCGGAAAGGTTTGCAATTTCGTCTCGTACCTGTTCCCCCAATCGTCGGAGTTCACGCTCGCTCAAATTACCCGAAACCACGACATTTATCACCCGACTGCTGCGCTGTGCGACATTCATGATCGGTCTCTCGGTTTCGTCGGGAAAAGTAGAAATCGCATCAATACGGTTTTTTACATCATCGAGCAGTTCACGCGGATCGTAACCGCTGTCCACCTCGATCATCACTGAGGCCACACCCTCGGATGAAGTCGAAGTGATTTCCTCGATGCCTTCGAGATCCTGAATCGCTTCTTCGATACGGATGACAACCCCTTCTTCAACCTCAGACGGCGTGGCTCCTCGATAAGGCATGCTAACCGTGATACGGTCGATATCGAAATCGGGGAAGACTTCGAGCGGTATTTTGTAGGTGAGGGAAAAGACACCCGCCATTATAATTGTAACCATGAGTAGGTTAGCCGCTACCCCGTTACGCGTAAACCAATTGATTAACCCATTCATGTTGAACTTTCTCTTTCAGTCTCCCGTTCTTCCACTACCTTGGGGTCCTTGTCTTCAGGGGTTGCTTGCAATGAAGCTGGCGCCGGTTCGCTCTGCTTGGATTCGCCCGTTATTTCCGCACCTCTATTCATTATTTGTTTCAACTTTGGAGTACTTTCACCGACATAGTTGGGAACAACGGGCGTCCCTTCTGCCGCATAGGGTAGTGGCGTCAAGCAAAGGACTTCCCCTGGAGCTAACTGTTTTCGAACAACCACATTTTCTGAATCGCTCCAGACAATTTCCACCTCTCTACGATTCAATTTATTATCTCCATCGATGATGAGTACTTCACGTCCTTCACGTAAAGTTGATCGCGAGATGACAAAAACATCTCTAAGGACTTCACCCATAATCTCTGCTTCGACAAACTGCCCCGCTTTTAATGGCGGTCGATTTGCCACGCTGCGACCGTAAGGATCGTCTACTTGAGCGACGACAAAAAGCTGACGGCTTCGTGTATCAATCGCCCCTTCTGTTCGAACAATGTAGCCTTCCCAAGTATGTAGCTGCTCACCGAATGACGCACGGAGAATTACTTTGGGACCAGATTCCAGGTCCTGGGTACTTTCACCACGGTAAATTTCCGGTAGCTTAACGAAGGCAATTTCGCTATCACTGAGTGGCAGGCGAATTTCAGCGTAATCGACCGCGTATATAAGTGCCATCACGCTGCCAGGGGTCACAAATTGGCCTACGTCTACCCGCTTCTCGAGAATCCTTCCCGCATAGGGTGCGGTAATCTCTGTCCGCTCTAAATCGCGCTGTGCTTGATCTCGCTTGGCAATTGCTGATGCAACTGTTGCACGCGCATCTGCCAATTGCGGTTGACGAAGAACGAGTGCCCCGGGATCGCTGCCATCTCCAAGTTTTTTCCAATCCTCCCGCGCTTGCTCACTCCGGGCCTCCTCTTCTGCACTGATCAGTTGTGCCCGGGCCAAATTAGCCTCAGCCACTACCAGGGCGGTAATGTAATCACTTTTTTCTATGCGTAACAGGATGTCTCCGTTTTCAAAAAATCCCCCTTCACGAAATGTTGGTGAGACCCATTCTATTCGTCCAGATACTTGAGGGATGAGAGTGCTTTCCGTCCTTGGCTGCACCGTCCCTTGCGTGTGAACGATGACCGGATAATCCTCCAGCTCCAGCCGTATCGCATCAACATGGGTTGTTGCTGGCGGTGGTTTGCGACGCTGCGGTTTTGATTTAGTCGCTATAAGTACTACCGTAATCACTATACACGTTATTATTATAATGATCGGTAAAAAAGGTTTTATATATTTAAACTTCATCACTTATTTTCTCTCAGGTGTCATTCCTATCATCCTTCTTGCTCTCTGCGCTTGCCGTCGCGGTCAGCTGGCCAAAGTCGCCACCAAGCGCAAGATAAAGATTAATGCGGTTCTGCAGACGTTGATTCGATATCTGTAAAAGCTGTCGCTTAGAATCAAAAGCTCGACGCTGTGATTCTAAGACGGTCACAATATCTGTTAATCCTTTCTGATACTGATCCCAGGCAAGATCCTCTGCTTCTAAAGCTTCTTCCGCACCATGGCGTAAGGCCAACTCCTGTTCTTTTAAATAGACTTCCGCTGCCAGGGCGCTCTCCACCTCGCTAAAAGCTAGAAGCGCTGTCTGCCCATATTCAGCCAAAGCCTGTTCTCGACTGGCCTGAGATCGATTGACACCTGCCTCAAGCCTTCCTCCTTGAAACAGGGGCTGGGTCAAATTACCGATTAGGCTCCAGACTTTGAAATCAGTATTGAGAATCTCGGTTAAATCATTGGTGCTCGTCCCCCCGCTTGCCGTCAATCGGATCGCTGGAAGTTTATTTTTTTTCGAAACTTTCACCCTGCTGTCAGCCGCCGCAAGCCGGCGTTCGGCCGCCCGTAGATCGGGACGCCTCTCCAGAAGCTCAACGGGCAAGCCAGCGGGGACGGGTTGGACAATTACTGGTAGATCACTGGCAAGCGCAATTTGATAAGCAGGGTAGCGCCCCATGATAACTTCCAGGGTGCGGACTTCGACGTCACGCAGGCGCAAGCGTGATTGCAGGTTACTCCTTGCAGCCGCAACATTGGTGCGTGTTAAACGCACATCCAATGCACGGGTGATGCCCCTGCGAAATCGTTCTTCTATAATTTCGAGATTATCTTCAAAGCTTTCCAAGGTGTCTTCTGCCAGTCTCACCTGTAATTCAGCCTCGACAGCGTCAAACCATGACTTCGACGTGCGTCCGGCCAGGGATAAACGCGCGGCGCGATAATCTGACTCCGAGGCCTGGAAGTCGGCAACCGATGCTCGAGCGCTGTCCCTTAAGCGGCCCCAAAGATCTATTTCCCAATTGAGATCAAAAGCTATGCCAAAGGTGTCAGATCGATTGCTAGTAAGGGCAAACCCGCTCGTACCGGTGCGTTGACGGCGGCTGCCACTCACGCCCGCAAAGATTTGAGGATAACGGTCGGCTCCGGAAATTACCGTGTTCGCGCGGGAGATTTCAAGTCGCGCCGCTACCGCCTGAAGATTATAATTATGGGCCAGCGATTGAGCGATCAGATCCGGGAGGAGTGGGTCCGCTATATCTTTCAACCATCCGCTGGAAAAGGGTGGAAGCGATTTATCACCCAGTGCCGACCAGTTTTCAGGGGTCTTAATTTCGAGCTCACCCGTACGATCCTTGGGCGGTGTATTACAACCCGCTAAAAGAAAAATGAGGCCAAGAACTATTAGAGATGCTTTTCTCATCGTAAAATAAAACCTGTTTAATCCAATAGGTTTAATTCGCGCGGAACCCCGCGCAGATAAATTGAATTAATCGTGCTACCATTCCTTCTATGTCTTCAGGGTCACAAAATCCCTTTGAAGAATTTCCCACGCGCTGTCGGGTCGACATTGATGAAAGCATCAAGGTAAGAGCAAAATGAAATCGCCAATGGAGTTCTGCTACCTCAAGTTCAGGTAACGTTTCGCTCAGCGCTTTCAATATTGTAATCGAAAGCTTCTTAAAATGTTCCTCGTATACCGCTTGCCTTAGCGTCGGTTGCTCAGTTAAACGATCTATAATGTGAATAAGATCCATCGTATCTTTATCCGTGTACGGCGCGACCGACTGAAAAAAAGGCAGGAAAAAAGCCTCGAATATTTTTTCAAGAGGGATGGGCCGGCCGGCCGCTTCGACTCTAAATTTCTCGAGCAAGGCAAAGCGACGCTCGTTTACGGGTTCAACCCGCCGCCTGATAAGCTCATTCAACATCTCCTCTTTCGAGCCGAAATGATAATTGACAGCGGCAACGTTTGCCTTCGCCTCCTGTGTAATTTGCCGCAATGAAGTGGCTTTGAATCCCTGTTCCGCAAACAGCCGCTGCGCTGTGTTCAAAAGGCGGTCACGCGTATCTTGCTGTCCTTCTATGACTTTATTGGCTTCCATTTAAACAAATGTTTAAAACAAACGTTTGATAGAAAAGGGAGATTGTCAAATAAAATGCCGTCTATAAGTTATAAGTGATTAGTTTGTAATAAGATAATAAATAAACCAACCGCTGTTTTCGCCGGGTTGAAGTATAAGAGAGGCCGACAATTGACGATTTCCGGGATGTCACCCACAGGGTAACAGGGCTGTTCACTATCACACTTATTCAACTACGACACCTTCAAACGCGCTAGGGACAGCGCGTTCCACCCATTTTAAAATATTCAAAGATCATTTGTTTGAATTTATGATAATTTGGTGGAGCGGGCTGTCCCTAGCACGCTTTCTTTACTCAAAAGTGTCGAAAATATTCACCAGGGACTAACAGGCGGGACGAAGATTTAACTTGGCAAGCTATTCACTCCGAAGGGGCGAAGGTAATTCACCATAGGTATTAATCCTTGGTAAAGGGAATGAATGAACGATTAAATGCTCTTAACAACTACCGAGAAAGATTGAATTTAGATTCCGTTTGGATTACTAGGAGAGTAGAGCGAATCACCCCTAAATAAAACGTTCCTTATTTTAATGAACAGAAACCGTATCGTAGTATTTGTATTTCTAATCCTTTACACGCTGGGTAGTGGTTTAAGGGCTGAGCCGGTTCGCGACCATTACGTCGAAGCTGAACTCATTTCCGAGTACACTTCCCTTCAACCGGGGCACGTTTTTACCGTCGCATTAAAACTTAAGCATGATGAAGGCTGGCATACATACTGGAAGAATCCCGGCGATGCGGGCCTTCCCACGGAAATAAACTGGGAGCTCCCCGACGGTTTTAACGCCGGAGCGATCCATTGGCCAACACCTCGTCAGCTTCCTTTCCAAGGAGGTATAAATTACGGTTATGAAGGCACGGTTTTACTCCTCGTCGATATTGCTGCACCGGAAAATTTAATCGGAGATGAAGTGCGAATCGCCGCGCGTGTAAACTGGTTGATGTGCGAGGAGGTCTGCATACCGGGTGAAGCCGATTTATCGCTTCTCGTCTCGGTGAATAGAAATTCACCGGAGATCGATGTGAGAGAGAAGGAAAATTTTACAAGAACACGTCAGCGATTGCCCCGCGAACTTTCCGCATGGAAGGTAAATGCCTTTTTAGAAGAGGAGCAAGTATCCCTGTCAATTGCCCCAGAAGCAGACGTTCAAGCTAATATTACCGCCGTCTATTTCTATTCCGAAGATGCGCAGATTGATGCTAACGCTTCACAGTTACTGAGACAAACTGATGACGGTTATTCGTTGACCTTAACCCGAGCAAGCGATGCTGAAGAAACTTCTCTCAGATTGCCCGGGGTACTTTACAGTAAGGATGGTTGGCTCGCGGACGGCGATGTCACGGCAATGCGTATTGCTCCCAATTTAATACCTGGGGCTCCACCCCTATCCGGGGTAGTCGTCACCTCGGATATATCGATGTCAGGTATCAGCAGTTTTTTTGCGATCATCGGCCTGGCTTTTATCGGTGGATTGATACTTAACTTCATGCCCTGTGTTTTCCCGATTCTCGGCCTCAAGGTTATGGGCTTTGTTAAACAGGCAGGTGAAGATCGCCGGAAAGTAACGCTGCATGGATTAATTTTTACCCTTGGCGTTCTTGTATCCTTTTGGATATTGACCGGCATTCTTATCGCGTTGCGAGCCGGTGGCGAGGAACTGGGCTGGGGCTTTCAATTGCAATCACCCGCTTTTGTCTTCGCGCTCACTGTAGTATTATTCATCTTCGCCCTGAATTTAAGTGGACTGTTTGAAGTTGGCGGATCAGCCATCGGTATCGGAAGCAAGTTGACCGCAATGTCAGGACCGGCAGGTTCTTTTTTCACAGGTGTACTCGCTACGATAGTGGCAACTCCTTGCGCGGCACCTTTCCTCGCCCCCGCGCTTGGCGCAGCGCTGACACTTTCAGCTCTCGAATCCTTGATCGTATTTACCTCAATTGCCCTCGGTCTTTCACTACCCTACCTTTTGCTCTCGATTTTTCCAGAAATGGTGAAGCTTCTTCCGCGCCCCGGTGCCTGGATGGAATCATTTAAACAGTTGCTCGCCTTCCCGCTCTATGCAACGACCGGTTATCTCTTATGGGTATTGGGTGGGCAGATTGATGAATTCCATTTTCTTTGCGCTATATTAGGGCTTGTTTTTATCGCAATGGCGGCATGGGTTTATGGTCGATGGTCCATACCTGCCAGAAGATCAGTTGTGCGCCGTTGGTCACGGGTGGGCACAATTGCACTCTTCATTCTTGGTTTATATATTGGTTACCCTTTAGAAAAGACATCGCGTATAATATGGGAATCGTGGTCACCAGAAAAAGTGATCGCTTTACTGGCTGAGGAGCGCCCGGTATATGTTGATTTTACGGCGCGATGGTGTGCCACTTGCCAAACAAATAAAGCCACTGTCTTTTCCTCTGATGCGGTAGTTAATAGAATGCGCGAAAAAGATGTTGTCGCTCTTAAAGCGGACTGGACGCTCTTCGATCCGCTAATAACAAATGCCCTCGCAAGTTACGGTCGTTCCGCCGTTCCCTTCAATATAATTTACAATCCAAAACAGAGTGAACCAATCATTCTTCCAGAATTGCTTACCCCGGGCATTGTCCTTGACGCGCTCGATAAACTATAAATAGGGATTCGTTTAATAGGGCTGCTCTTGCATCCAGTTAATGGGTTCCCCTAATCGCTGCAAAATAAACGCTGTCCCAACCTCTATTAGCACTGATCCCGATGGATTGAGTTCACGGTCTACCCAGCCCCCCGATAATTCTGAATAGTGATACCCTTCTAATAACCCGTCTCGCGAAAGGATCATAATTCTATCGGCAAGCTCTAATGAATCATTCTCTTTTATTCCCGAGTTTTCATCGCCCGTAAAGAGCCCGGAATCTTCCAGCGAGTAAGCAATTGGATATACGTTCGCAATGAGATTGCGGCCGGCCTCAATGGGAATTGAGGTGGTCCCAGTCTTAACGTTCCCGAATAACTTTACCGGGAGGTCTGTATTATTTAAGCGATGAACGATAATTCCCTGATCGGGATAAAGAATAGTATCCCCACTGGGAATACCTTCTGTATCTACCCATCCTGTGTTTGATGAATAAAAAAAGATCTGTGATAATTGCGCGACCGGATTGTATAGAATAATCTTATCAGCAATTGATAAAGTGTCCTCCTCTTCCAGACCCGCTTCATTTTTACTTCCAAATACTGAAGCTATCGTGTGGTGCTTCCGAATTCTAACCCCGTCACCAATTGCGATTAATGATGATATATCCTGGACGAGAATGATCGTGTTAAGCGTAGATTCGACTATATCAACGATCACCCCTGGATTTGGGCTCGTCTGATCCGCAATATCTATAATTTCAAGAAAATACCGTGCGTCAAATTGAAGGTTCTGAAAAGGTTCACCGGGAAAAGTTAATTGTGTAACTGAAATAGTCCCTCCCTCCAGGATGAGGGATGTTTCATTTATGCCGGAGATTACATTTTGAAATTCGACGGCATTGTATAGTCCCAGCCCGATCAGATTAAAAGCAGGCGAAGACATTTCATTTCCAGCTATATTTAAAGTGATAAACCCCTGAGGATCCGTGCACGCGCCAGCCGAGTTACTCGTATTAGCCGCGGATGTCTGACCAGAAGCGTATAGGGTGATGGCGATCCCTAACCACCGGTAAAGCTTATACCAGTTTTCTATTTCGCGATATGATTTCATCTTCTGATTAATGCGAACAATGTTCGTTTAATTTGAAACGTAAAATCTTAAATCGTTCCCCTGAAACGACAATTGAATATTCTAAACTGTCTCAACGCTTAGGCAATTATAATTGCGATGATGCGTGCATGCGATAAAGAGAATATGCGATTAAGCGGTAATGCGAAAATTGCCCCTCTTGTCATTGCGAGGAACATAGAGACAAAGCAATCCAGGGGTATTTCAATACGTGACCGTCATTCCCTTGTAATAGATGATGTGGCTGCGCAACCGAGGAGTGACATATACCATAAGTACAAGAGCGAAACATCTTATGAATATCCCAACATCCATTGATTTACTTTACACACCCGGCTTTCCCCTGGAATGGAAGATGTCGCTGCGCTCGGTAGCCGCGTCGCATTGCTCCTCGCAATGACAATATGAGGAATATAAAGATGAGAATTATAAATGATACCCGTTAGGCTCAATCCGCATTCAGCAATCCGACATCCGCAATTCTTCAGATTTTCACTCCCGCCTTATTGAGAAAAAATACCATGGTGAAATAAAGAAGAATCATTAAGAGAGTTGATATCCCCAAGCTGAAATAAAAATTAATTTCTTTTTTTAATAATAGAGGAAGCAAAAGAAAAAGAGACAAAGAGGGGATCACTAACCAGAAGATACCGGTAGAAAGTCCAGCCACTTTCTCGACATTGGCAGTATCGACGTAAAGCCAGATCATCGCCAGGTAAGATGTCAGGGGTAGTGAAGCGAGTAAGCTTCCCATGAACGAACTTCGCTTTGCGATTTCGGATATGAGTATCACCAGGGTTGTGGTGATTAAGATTTTAGTTATATAATAAGCCATAGCTTCTTAATTTGATGCGGTTAATTGGTATGCTAAATGGTCTATGATTCTATCATTACTCACCAGCTAGAATTCTATGTATAATTAAATTAATGGGCCTCAATTAAAATATTGAGTGTAATGGTTCTTTAGAGAATTACTTTAGATCATTTTTTTGATAGCTACTTACGTATTTTTATGCCCATCTTCATCTATCAATCAGCATTATTCCTGTAATAAATCAAGATAGGGATTAAACCGGAAAATTCGAAATTTTCTACCAGGAGTAACTTGTTCCAATAAACCCAAATGAACATATAAGTCTACTAGCTTGTTTGCTGTAGCATAAGAGCATCCCAAAGTGTCTTTAGCTTCATTGACGGTGATAAATCCTTTTAAAAATAAAGAGTCCAACAATAGGTGAGCTAAGCCGGAATTAATATCATTTTTGAGTAAAAGATTTTTAAGATCCCGGTGAAGGATTAATATTTTTTTTGCTGTTTCAGTTGCTGAATTACTGACTTCAATCACCCCTTTAAGAAAAAACTTTAACCAATCTTCCCATCGCCCTAAATCTCGAATTCCCATTAGTTTATCATAATACTCGAGTTTATGTTTTTTCAGGTAATGGCTCAGATAAAGCAATGGTCGTTGCAGAATACCTCTCTCACACAGAAGTAGAGTTATAATCAATCGGCCAATACGACCATTCCCATCCAAGAATGGATGGATGGTTTCAAATTGCGCATGAGCCAATCCACAAAAAATTAGCGAGGGCATATTACGGTCTGTGTTTATAAATTTTTCAAAAGCGTCCAACGATTGATGCATTTCCTCAACTGGAGGTGGGACAAAGGTTGCTGAGGAAATTGTTGCGCCTTCAGGGCCTATAAAATTTTGCCACTTACGAAATTCTCCAGGTGACTTCTCTGAACCCCTAACTCCAGTTAGTAACTTTTCATGAATCTCACGTATGAGTCTAAGACATACCGGTAGTTCATTAAGTCGATTCAACCCATGGTTTATCGCATGAACGTAATTTACAACTTCTTCAACATCTTTAGGTTTTCGCCTTTTCGACCCTATTTCATACTCTAAAACATCTTCCAATGTGCTTTGAGTGCCTTCGATTTGGGAACTAAGCACTGCTTCCTGACGTACATACATGGCAACAAAAATGTCAGGATTGGGAATAACATCTGCCACACCATCCAGCCTTCCCAACTTGATATTAGCCTCAGAAAGTAATTGATTTAACTCATCATCAAACAGCAATGAAGGTTCAGGAGGGAGAGGATTTGGGATAAATGCAGTGAACTTCTGTTTACCGACCGCACTCTGCACATAACGCCCTGATCTGTTATCTTTTATATTATACTCTTCTACCATTTGATTCAAAATTAAGATTTATATTATAGTATAATAGAAATTTTTATAATATAAATGCAATTTTTATTTACATTATATATTCTTTTAATATAAACCCTCCTTTTCTCTATTATGAAAATCGCATAAACCTGATAATAAATTATTCTTTAAAAGACCCGTGGTCTTCTAAATATTACCCCATTGAAAGTGTTCCAACCTCGGCTGATAAATGTCTATAATTCGCCCATCTACCCGAAATGAGGTAAAAATTATGGAAGTTTTGCCCCTTCTTATACAAAACTCTTAAACCGGAAGGCGAACGGTAAATGACCGCATTTTTTAGCAGGAAAAGATCAGTCTTCCTGCGGTTGCTTACTCGCCGCGATGACTTTCTGCTCTAAATCGCGTTGCAATTCTTCATAGTGGCTGAACTCCTCTGAGTGAATGCCGCGCCCCCCGGTGATAGAGCGAAGGGTAGTCGAATAACGGTATAATTCCATTTGAGGCACCTGTGCGATTATAATCTGGCTATTCCCTTTGGCTTCCATTCCCTGAATTCTTCCACGCCGGCCGGAGATATCGCCCATCACATCACCCAGACACTCATCGGGCACTTTTATTTCCACTTTGTAAATGGGTTCCAGGAGATAGGGTTTTGCACTTTTGAATGCCTCTTTAAATGCCCCCTTACCCGCTATCTGAAAAGCGACGTCTTTCGAATCAACAGGGTGCATTTTCCCGTCATAAAAATCTACTTTCAAATCAACGACGTGATAACCTGCTACAACGCCTTCCTTGCAAACGGCATTCACCCCTTTTTCCACGGAGGGGACAAATCCGCGATCAACATTCTGTCCCACTAGCGAGTGGGTGAACTCTACACCGGAATCCCGCGTTTTAGGTTCTATCCGCATCCATACTTCAGCAAATTGACCCGCTCCACCCGATTGCTTTTTATGCCGGTACTTGGATTCCCCTTTGCTTTTTATCGTTTCACGAAAGGGAATTTTAGGTTCGATAAGTTCAATTTCGACATTAAATCGACTGCGCAAATTTTCGCAGATGACCTGCAAATGCAATTCCCCCTGCCCGGAGATTATTGTTTGATGTATCTCCGGATCTGTGCGGTAGAGAAAAGTGGGATCCTCTTCATGAAGCGTGGAGAGCCCTAGCGCTATTTTATCTTCATCTCCTTTAGATTTAAGTTTAAGCGCCCCATGGATATTGGGTTTAGGATACGCTACCTGCTGTAATGAGATAGCTTTTTTTGCATTGCAAAGCGTATTTCCGGTATGCGTATCCTTTAACTTTACGACCGCGCCTAAATCTCCGGCACTCAGACTTTCAATATTTGTCCTGTTCTTCCCATTCAAGATATAGATCTGCCCAATTCTTTCGTTAATATTTCTTGCGCTATTATAAAGTTCATTCCCTGTTTTTACTGAACCGGAATAAACGCGAAAAAAAGATAAGTCTCCCATGTGAGGTTCACTAATCGTTTTAAAAACAAATAAAACGGGATCAGAACCATTTCGGGTGATTTCAACCTCTGTCTCTTTGCCATCCAACCCTTTTACTTTTTCGAGATCAGCGGGCGAAGAACCAAACTTGGCTATAAAATCCATTAATCTGGCCACCCCAATATTATATTCAGCGGAAGAGCAAAACAGGGGAATAAATGCTTGGTTTTGATATGCACCGTGAACACCCTCGCGCATCTCTTCCTCGGACAATCCACCCTCGTCGAAAAATTTCTCGAGTAAGGTGTCATCCGATTCGGCTACATATTCAATTAACTCCTGATGCAGTTTATTTACTTTTTCATTCCAATCATCCGAGGCGGGATTTTCATCAAACGCGCCACTGCCATCAGTTTTGTAAGTGACAATTTCACTTCGCATTACATCCAGTACCTGATTAAAACCTGGACCCGGATTAATCGGAATGTTCATGGGAAAGACGCGTTTCCCGAATCGCTCTTTAAGATCTTCAAGCGTTTTTTCGAAATTCGCATGCTCATTATCCAGCGCGTTAACGACAATCAATTTTGGAATTCCATATTCCGTTGCATACTCCCATACCAGCTCGGTCCCTACTTCCACCCCCTTACTGGCGTCGACAACAAAGAGCGCGAAATCGGCTACTCTCATGGCCCCCAGGCTATCGCTGATAAAATCCAGATATCCGGGAGTATCGATGATATTAAATTTTTTACCCATCCACTCTGTATGTAAAAGAGAGGCATGGATAGAAATCTGGCGCTTTTTTTCGTCCTCGTGGTAATCCGATACCGTGGATCCGTTGGCTATACTCCCAAGACGATTAATGACCCCGCCATGGGCCAGCATGGCTTCACATAACATGGTTTTTCCGGAAGAACCATGCCCAACAACAGCAAAATTCCTGATGTCTGAAGACTGATAGTCTTTCATCGATAAACCTACTTATTCATCGTCGTCCAGATTCAAGCCGCGGCATGATGTGGATTTGTCTTTTTATCGAAGCGGGTGGTAAAACTTATTACTTTGGGTTCAACCACTTGCGCAAAGTCTTTATAATTCATCTTTATAATTTCAGTATGAGAGCCGGCATTAAATGCAATCTCTTCATCTTCGGCTAAACTTTTCGCGACAAAGACCTCCATGTTATAAAGATTCCCAAAAGGTGGCATCGCGCCCAATTCACAATCGGGAAAGATTTCTAATAATTCACTTTCAGGGGCGAGAAAAACATCGCCGCCACCCAGTGCAATCATCAAGCGATTAAAGTTTATATTATAATTGGCCGGCAGAACGGCCATGACCATTTTACCGTTTACATTTACGAGAACTGTTTTAGCCATTTCCTTCCCTGGGATATGGACCAATGCCGCTACTTCCTGCGCGCTATAAGCGAGGGAGTGGCTGAGCACCACATATTTGATATGGTTGCTGTCTAGATATTCTCTCAATTTTTTTAGTACCATTCTTTCTTTATTTTAGAGATTATTAACGAAAACCCGCCATTAATTTTGGTGACAATAGATTATATAGGAGACTCTTTTTAAGAAGTTCAAAGTTGTAAAAAAATGTCAAGCTCCCTCTTAAAAACACCCGAAATCAACCCCTATTTTTCACTTTTCCCCCTTCTTTTCATTGCGAGGGAGACTGACAGCCGACTGCGGCCATTCGGGGGGATATCAATACGTAACCGACATTCACCTGGAATGGATGATATCGTCATGCAGCCGTGGGGCGACATCTTCCAAAAGCACACAAGCGGAACGTCATATGAAAATCCTAACATCTATAGATCTACATTACGCAACCAGCATTCCCCTGGATTGCCGCGTCACGTTGCTCCTCGCAATGACAAGAGGCGACTGTTCAACTCGGCACGCCGTAGCTGATGTAACTGGCAGCCGTCCATCCATCCTGGATCGTGCATCCTGCATCCTGAACAATCCGAGATCCGAATTCCGCAATCCGCAATCGCATATCGCCAATGGCAAAAAAAAGGCCCACCCGCTCCTCTCGGAACGAATGGGCCATAAACCTGGCAATAACCTACTCTCGCACAGCTTTCGCTGCACTACCATCGGCGGTCGAGGGCTTAACGGTCGTGTTCGGGATGGGAACGTGTGTTTCCCCTCACCAATAATCACCAGAGTGAATATCTGCGAGCACCGCATGTATTCCATTAAGCCTTATCGCCAGAGCACAATGCTCAGTGATAGATAAAATCAGTCTAATTGCCTGTGAGTAATTAAACGCCTGACGTTAAGCGAAGAACATATTCAGAATCAAATCTTTCGGATCATTAGTACCGGTAAGCTTAATACATTACTGCACTTACACATCCGGCCTATCAACCTGGTGGTCTACCAGGATCCTTTAGACCCGATAAATCGGGTCAGTGAGATCTTATCTTGGGAGGAGCTTGGCGCTTAGATGCTTTCAGCGCTTATCTCTTCCGGACTTAGCTACCCGGCGCTACCACTGACGTGATAACCGGAACACCAGAGGTCCGTCATTCCCGGTCCTCTCGTACTAAGGAATGAACCCCTCAAATCTCCTACGCCCACAGCGGATAGAGGACCGAACTGACTCACGTCGTTCTGAACCCAGCTCGCGTACCACTTTAATCGGCGAACAGCCGAACCCTTGGGACCTTCTCCAGCCCCAGGATGTGATGAGCCGACATCGAGGTGCCAAACAGCGCCGTCGCTATGAACGCTTGGGCGCTATCAGCCTGTTATCCCTAGCGTACCTTTTTTCCTTTGAGCGATGGCGATTCCACGTTCCACCACCGGATCACTTTGGCCTGCTTTCGCAACTGCTCGACTTGTATGTCTCACAGTAAAGCTTCCTTATACCAATACGCTCTTAAGCCCGATTGCCGAACGGGCTGAGGAAACCTTCGCAACCCTCCGTTACTCTTTGGGAGGATACCGCCCCAGTAAAACTGACCAGCTAGCACTGTCCCCTGACCGGCTAACGGCACAGGGTTAGACACCTAGTAAACAAAGAGTGGTATTTCACCATTGACTCCACCCTGACCTAAACCAGGGCTTCAACGTCTCCCACCTATCCTACGCATTGAGAACCAGATACCAATACCAACATACAGTAAAGGTGCATAGGGTCTTTCCGTCCTGCTGCAGGTACGCGGCATCTGCACCGCGACTACAATTTCACTGAGCATCTCTCCGAGACAGCGCACAACTCGTTACACGATTCGTGCAGGTCGGAACTTACCCGACAAGGAATTTCGCTACCTTAGGACCGTTATAGTTACGGCCGACATTCACGGGGGCTTGGACCCAGAGCTCTCACCCCAGATGTTCACCTTTCCGCATTGGTCACGTGTCACTCCCTATACGTCGTCTTACGACTTAGCAGAGAGCTGTGTTTTTGATAAACAGTCGGTTGTGCTTCTTTACTGCGACCCCGCTTACACGGGGCACCCTTTATACCGAAGATACAGGGCCAATTTGCCGAGTTCCTTGGAGAGATTTAACTCACGCGCCTTAGAATACTCATCCCGGATACCTGTGTCGGTTTGCGGTACGGGCGTTCTATAAACTCCCAACGAAGCTTTTCTTGGAAGCATGGCATCCCCCAATCCCCCGCCGCCGTAGCTTTGGGGTCCCATTGCGTTTCAGCCTTAATGCCCGGCGGATTTGCCTACCGGACAGCCTTTACGCTTGGACGCGAACTATCAGTCTCGCGCTGGTATAGCCTTCTTCGTCCCTCCGTTGGTGATAACGCGTATAAAACGGTACAGGAATATTAACCTGTTGTGCATCGACTACGCCTCACGGCCTCGCCTTAGCACCCGACTAACCCTGGGCGGACGAACCTTCCCCAGGAAACCTTATCCTTACGGCGATATGGATTTTAACCATATTTATCGTTACTCATACCTGGATTCTCACTTCCAACCGGTCCACCGTCGCTTGTCGCTTTGGCTTCGCCCCTGTTGGAACGCTTTCCTACCGCTCCCATTCCGCCGAGGCGGAATGAAAGCCCACAATTTCGGTACATCGCTTAGTCCCGATCATTTTCGGCGCAGATTCACTCGATGGGTCAGCTATTACGCTTTGTTTAAATGATTGCTGCCTCTAAGCCAACATCCCCACTGTCTTTGTAAATCTACCTCCTTTTCCACTTAGCGATGTTTAGGGACCTTAATTGGTGGTCTGGGCTGTTTCCCTTTCGACTACGGAGCTTATCCCCCGCAGTCTGACTGCCATGCTACACCTACTGGTATTCGGAGTTTGGTAAGGATTGGTACCTCGGTAAAGGCCCTAACCTTTTCAGTGCTCTACCCCCAGTAGTCAGCGCATGACGCTATACCTAAATATATTTCGGAAAGAACCAGCTATCACGGGGTTTGATTAGCCTTTCACTCCTTACCACAGCTCATCCGAGAATTTTTCAACATTCACCGGTTCGGTCCTCCACTCGGTTTTACCCGAGGTTCAACCTGGCCATGGTAAGATCACCTCCGCTTCGGGTCTATTACCGGCAACTGAACGCCTTATTCAGACTCGCTTTCGCTTCGCCTACGCCCCGTAAGGGCTTAAGCTTGCTACCGATGATAACTCCCAGGTCCATTATGCAAAAGGTACGCCGTCATCCCGTTTACACGAGACTCCGACCGTTTGTAGGCAATAGGTTTCAGGTACTTTTAACTCCCCTAACAGGGGTTCTTTTCACCTTTCCCTCACGGTACTGGTTCACTATCGGTCGACATTTAGTATTTAGCCTTGCGCAGTGGGCCGCGCAGATTCACACGGGGTTTCACGTGTCCCGTGCTACTCAGGAACACCCTAGATCCTCTCCGGTTTTCAGTTACGGGGCTGTCACCGTCTCTGGCTCAACTTTCCAGATGATTCTCCTAACTTTTGAGGTACCATATCGGGGTCCTACAACCCCAACAGGATAAATCCTGTTGGTTTAGGCTGTTCCGTTTTCGTTCGCCACTACTAACGGAATCGCATTCGCTTTCTATTCCTCCGCTTACTGAGATGTTTCACTTCAGCGGGTATCGCTCTTCAGGTCTATATATTCAACCTGAAGTGATCTCGTTAAACGAGATCGGGTTGCCCCATTGGGAAA
>CBDCNV010000002.1:277500-2312241 GCA_965219535.1 Opitutales bacterium
CAATAAAAATCTGTTTTCTATATTTTTGAGGAAACATTGTCCCGGTATAAAAACGCATGCCCAGCGCGGCTACATGCGGTCCGAGTTCCCGCGCGGGTGCAGTAAAAATGTCCCCCTTAGCCTTGTCACCATATTCAGGATCAGCGATGTCTCGCCCATGGCGATAGGGATAACCGAAATGCATGCCTTGTTTTGGCGCATGATTAAGTTCATCCGGCGGGAGATCATCTCCCAGCCAATCACGACCATTGTCAGTAAACCAGAGCGCGTTAGTATCTGGATGCCAGTCAAACCCAACGGAATTGCGAACACCTCGCGCAAAAATTTCCAGGTTGGTCCCATCGGGCTTCATGCGCATGATGCTGGCATAGGGATCGCCCCGGTTACAGATGTTACACGGCGCACCCACCTGGATATAAAGCCAATCGTCGGGACTGAAACGAATAAACTTCCAGCCATGATGCTTATCCCGCGGGAAACTGTCATTTATCACTGAGGTCTTGGGTGGACGCTCTAAATTCTTTTCTATATCCGAAAATTTTATTACTCGGTTGACTTCAGCAACATAGAGATCCCCCTCGCGAAAGGCGACTCCATTGGGCATATTGAGTCCTGTGATCAAGGTGTAAACTTTGTCTGCCCGGTAATCACCATTGCGATCGATAATTGCATAAACGGTCCCTCTATCTTGGGTGCTGACAAAAAGCGTCCCCTCAGGGCTGAGGCAAAGTGATCTGGCGCCAGGCACATCGCGGGCAAAAATTTCAATCTTAAATCCCGGGGGAAGTTCAATTTTTTCGAGCGGAAGCTCCCGCGCAAATAAATGGGTCAGTGAACACTGGATGTTTAAAGCGATAAAGCTAATGACGATTAAAAAAAGGCCATATTTTTGAATCCGAAATATATTCATCTCATTCTATCAATGATACAGTGAAGGTTGGAGGGCAAGGCGAAGACAATCTTCCCTTTATTTTATTACCGCTTATCCTTATGGTAATCCGCGACATTTATCCAATGCCACGCTTTCTATTTGCACAACGGAATCGAGATGATAATAGTTAATTAAAGGTATATATGAGCAGCACGAATTATTTATTAGAGGATAAAATCTATGATTACTTGAAGGCTGTATCCTTACGTGAGCCGCCCATTCTAAAACGCTTACGCGAGGAAACGGCTAAACTTCCCGGTGCGATAATGCAAGTCTCACCTGACCAGGGACAGTTCATGGCTTTAATCGCAAAAATTACCGGCGTTCGCAAAGCGATTGAATTAGGTGTTTATACCGGCTACAGCAGTCTGGTAGTCGCTCTTGTTCTTCCCCCAGACGGCCACCTGATCGCCTGCGATATTAATGACGACTACACGAATATCGCCAGGCGTTACTGGGATGAAGCCGGCGTCACGGAAAAGATCGACCTCCGCATAGGGCCCGCTCTCGATACCCTTGATGAAATGCTCAATACGGGAGAAGCGGGAAGTTATGACTTTGCTTTTCTTGATGCCGACAAAGATGAATATGCAGAATATTATGAGCGGTGTCTCAAACTGCTTCGTGTCGGCGGACTTATCCTCGTTGATAATGTGTTCGGGTTTGGAAAAGTTTTCGATGAATCAAATGCCGACGAAACGATCCAGACAATCCGCGCATTTAATAAAAAACTCTTCACTGATGATCGCATCGATCTCAGTATTATGCCGATGGGTGACGGTCTTAGCCTCGCCCGTAAAAAATAATTGTTTGTGCTTACCTGGGATCAACCCTACCCTTCGCGTCGCCGCCCGGTACTGGCCGCAAATGTAGTCGCCACCTCGCAGCCTTTAGCTGCACAAGCAGGGCTGCAGATGCTTCATGATGGCGGTAATGCGGTGGACGCGGCCTTAGCGGCGGCGATGGCATTGACAGTATTGGAACCGATAAGCTGTGGTATAGGTGGCGATCTTTTCGCGATTGTTTGGGATGGAAAAAAACTTCATGGTCTGAATGCTTCAGGTCGATCTCCCGCAGCCTGGACACCGGAACATTTCGCCGGTCACAATTCGATGCCGACTAAGGGGTGGGACGCGATTAATGTCCCGGGAGTAGTTTCAGGCTGGACCACACTCAGTGAAAAGTTTGGTCAACTGCCTTTGGAAAAAATATGCAAACCTGCCTCCAATTACGCCACGGAAGGATTTCCTGTATCCCCGGGCATCTCCAACGATTGGGTGAATCATGGCATACCCAATAAAGACAATCCTGGGTTTTCCGAAGCATTTCTCCCCAACGGGAGAGCACCTCTTCCAGGTGAAACTTTTTCTCACCCCGCACAAGCCGAAACACTCCAGGCAATCGCTGAATCGAAAGGGGAAGCTTTTTATCGCGGTGAAATAGCATCAAAAATAGCCGCGTTCTCCAAAGAATGTGGAGGGGTCATGACCGAAGATGATCTCGCCTCACACGAAGCTAATTGGGTGGACACGATCACCATGGATTTCGCAGGTCTAACGCTGCACGAGATACCCCCGAATGGACAGGGGTTAGCAGCCCTGAGCGCCCTCGGAATTTTGAAGAATACTTCGATCGAAAGTATAGAGGTCGATACCGCCGATTATTTACATTTGCAAATTGAGTCGATGAAACTGGCTTTTGCCGACACTTATGCCCATGTTGCAGATCCAGATTCAATGGTCGTTTCTTGCGATGATCTGCTCGCACCTTCATATCTCTCTAGTCGCGCTAAACAGATCGATCTGAATTCCGCTTCACAACCTGTTTGCGAACTCACGCGCAAGGGCGGGACCGTCTATTTAACTGCCGCCGACAGCAGTGGGATGATGGTATCCCTCATTCACTCGCTTTATATGGGGTTTGGTTCGGGATTCGTCGTCCCCGGCACGGGGATTGTGCTCCAGAATCGAGGGGCCGGTTTTACTCTCGAGCCCGGGCACCCCAATCAGGTAGGTCCGCGCAAACTCCCCTTCCATACAATCATTCCGGCTTTTATTACGCGGCAAGGGCAACCGCTTGTAAGCTATGGCGTGATGGGTGGAGATATGCAAGCGCAGGGACATTTACAATTTTTAACGCGACTGGCCCTCTATAATCAAAACCCGCAAACGGCCCTCGATGCTCCGCGTTTCAAAGTGCTCAACAACCGTGAAATTTGCCTGGAGAAAAATATTAACCCTGAAGTGGTCAACGCTCTCGAAAAACGCGGCCATAAAATTACGTATTCAGACACCGCTGTTTTCTATGGAGGAGGACAAGCTATTTACCGATTAGATACTGGTAAATATGTGGCCGCATCAGATCCGCGGCGTGATGGGCAAGCAGTAGGATTTTGAAACCATTAATCAGCTAGACCCTTATTTAAGACATAGGCCCGTAATATACTTTCGTTTCGTATTCAAAAACCACCGCGTTACTATCATTAAATTTTTTAAATAGCAGGTTCAGCTCTTCTAGCATGGGTAGGTGCTTGGGATGCCCGGGCTCAGGTGAATAGGACGAAGAGAGCATCCTTCCCTTTAACCCTTCATAATCAAACTCCTGATGATGATTAAAGCTGCGCTCATTAAAACTGTTGTTCCCGAATAGTTGCGCCAATTGTTTCCGTCCAGTTTGGTTCTGATCCACATTAGTGTAGTCCGTACCATATTCTTTTAAAAGCAACTCATACTGCCGAAGAAAAGCCGTCTTATTTGACAATCGATTATTCCATAAAATAAATAATACCCCGTCCGGTTTTAGAATACGTTTAAACTCGAGATGGGTTTTTTCCAAGTCGAACCAATGTACAGCTTGAGCAGAAGTAATCGCATCGACACTGATTGCGGGAAGGGTGGTTGCTTCGGCGCGCCCGGATAAACTTTTAAACCTTTTAAAAGTATTTAACATATGTTCGCCCGCTTCACGCATTTCACGGTTTGGTTCCACGCCAATAACCGTAAATCCTTGCGCAAGTAATCTCTTCGAGAAAATTCCGGTCCCTGAACCCACGTCAACAATAACGGCGGAAGACTTCAGTCCACATGCATTTTTTAATATATCAGTTACCACAAGTGGATAGTCAGGCCGAAATTTAACATAATTATCTACCCGTGTAGAAAATCGCTCAGTTGAATCACACATCGTTACTTATATCCACCACCCATGGAAACGTTAGAGGGGGTTAAGCTCAAGCCTTACCGAAAACAATCTATTTAATGATCGGGTATTCAATGTTCATGCCGTCCAGCACTTTGGTAACCTGAGGGCCGAAATACATTTTATTATCTTCAAGATGATTCAATGCGCACTTCAATCCGTCCAATCCTCCCGTCTTTTCAAGAAACCCGTCAGCACCTCCCTCTATGACTTGCTCAATTATATCCGTCGAGTAAACGCCCGAAAATATTAGAACTATAGTTTCGGGGAGATTATTTTTAATCCCTTTAAGGATTTCCGTACCTTGCATAGATGGCAAAATTAAATCGAGAATAACCAAGTCCGGTTTGAGTGTGAGACATTGATCATACCCCTCCTTACCGTCACCGCTGGAACCGACGACCGTTAATTCTGTCGTCAATTTTAAAGACGCAATAAGAAATTCGCGCATCGGCATTTCATCTTCAACTATATAGACCGTCTTCATTTAAATTTACCGGGGGTATGCATGAGAGGTGAGAATAATTAGCAAAGATATTCGCTATTATTTACTAGTTCCCTATATCTATACGACTTTATGTATCTTCTCTTAAGAGAGAATTAATAACTTTACTTTTTAAACTAGCTAAACTTTATCAAAACATTTGAAATTAATTAGAGAAATCAATTATTCCACACTCATGCAAATTACACCGGAATCGGTCATTTTCCCCAACAAAATTACACTTATTGATTAAAAAACCCTCTATTATGGAAGCGTTGAGATTTATTTCCCGTGATCAGGCTTTTGCCATCCGCAAGGAATATGGCACCCCTACCTACGTTTATGATGAAGCTACATGCATTCAGCATGCTGAAGATGCTCTGGCTTTTCCCCAACTTTATGGCTTGACGGTACGCTACGCGATGAAAGCAAATTCCAATGCGTCTATCCTCGGACTCTTCGATCGTCTCGGTCTGCACGTCGACGCCAGTTCCGGATACGAAGTGGAACGCGCGGTGCGGGCAGGTGTGGCGCCCGAAAAGATCAGCCTCAGCAGCCAGGAATTTCCCGATAATTTTAACGCGTTATATGATCAAGGTATGAGTTTCAATGCCTGTTCCTTGAATCAGATTGAACGATTTGGACAGTTGTATCCTGAACGTGAATTGGGCCTACGTTTCAATCCAGGGGACGGTTCAGGTGGCACCAATAAAACCAATGTCGGTGGACCGTCTTCCAGTTTTGGCATCTGGCACGAGTGGATGGATGAAGTCCAATCATTAATTGAAAAGTATCGGCTTAAAGTTTTCCGTATTCACACGCATATCGGTTCGGGCAGCGATCCTCACATATGGCAAAATGTATCCCAACTGAGTCTAAATATTGTTAAGCAGTTTCCCGAAGTAACGACACTCAATCTTGGCGGTGGATATAAGGTTGCACGCACTGCCGGCGAAATCGGAACTGATTTTCAGGATATTGGAGCACCTGTCCGCGACGCATTTATCGCCTTCGCCGACGAAACCAGCCGTAAGATTCACCTCGAGATCGAACCCGGCACCTATCTCCTGGCCAATGCTGGCTCCATCCTCGCAACCGTTCAGGATATTGTCAGCACAGGTGCTGAGGGTTATAACTTCATTAAGCTCGATTCCGGGATGACAGAAATACTGCGCCCTTCGCTTTATGGTGCCCAACACCCATTAATCATTATTCCGCAAAATGATACCGGGCAAAGCGCGCATTATGTTACCGTCGGTCACTGCTGTGAATCCGGCGATCTTATCTCTCCCGCACCCGATAGTACGGATGTTTTGCAAGCGCGTGAGTTAGCCGAAGCATCGATTGGAGATCTCTGCGTTATCGAAGGCGCGGGCGCATACTGTTCAAGCATGCCGGCAAAAAATTATAATTCTTTCCCGGAAGCTGCGGGTGTGCTCATTAGAACGAACGGTGATATTCAGCAGATCCGTAAGCGGCAAACACTTCAGCAAATGGTAGCAAATGAATTTACGCTTGAAGGCTAAGCGTTAATTCACGGTTCTCGCTGACCATACATGAATCCCTTTAATTTCCCGGCTAATGTCAGGTTTAAATTACAATTACCCCCTCGGTGCCCGTATCCCGGACAGCATGCATAGCGTGGTGTGCAGTTTTCCCACTGTTGCAGACGTCAAACGCTATGAAGAAAAAAGCCCGGAGACCCTGTCCGCAATAAAGGGCGCCTATCCGCGTTTTTTCAGGCATCAATATCTCCAGGATATCGATCGACACCTGAAACAAACGCAGGGACTTGCCGACCGTGCGTTTTACGCCTTGGCGTCACGGCGATCAGCCGAAGAAATGAATAGCTTTTGTACGAATAGTGACGCTGTTATTTTTGAAACTGAAGACCTATGCGGAGTACATATTCCGGATACCCCCGAAGATTGTTCACGCGCGTGGTCATTTATACAACATACCGGTTGTACACTCTCTTCACGTGAAGCTGAAGATTGGCTTTATAAGCACGGCCTCTTAAAAGAAATTGAAGAAGAGCCCTATTATAAAGGTGACGCGGACGCTCACACCCGTGAAGCACTGCAGTCTATTTACGGTTTAAAGTCAATTGACGACATATTATTATGCAATTCGGGCATGAATGCATTTTATGCCGCCTATCTAGCGACTAATGAATTGCAAAAAGTTAAAGGCAAAAAGAAATGGCTTCAACTGGGATGGTTGTATGTCGATACAGGACTTATCCTTAATAAATTCAGCGAGAGTGAACCGATCTGTCACTACGATGTATTTGACTTCGAAGGACTGCAACGGATATTTGCCGAGCAGGGGAATGAGATTGCCGGAATCATCACTGAAGTCCCGACTAACCCGCTCATGCAAACCAGTGATATCGATGCCATTCACTCCCTCGCTCGAAAGCACGACGCGGTGCTTATTCTCGATCCCACTCTTGCCTGTCCACAAAATGTCGATGTCCTGCCTTACGCTGATTTAGTCATTAACAGTTTGACCAAATACGCGGCCAGTGACGGAGACGTCTTGAGCGGTGTTGCTGTTTTTAATCGTGCGTCACCCTATTATGAGGAACTGAAAACTCATTTACCAAAACATCATGAACCCCCTTATGTTCGCGACCTTCAACGCCTGGCGCTGGAAATAGATGCATATCCACAATACGTAGAGACGGTAAACAGAAATACGATGGCCTTAGTTCACTTTCTGGAAAAGCGTCCGACCATAAAAAAAGTTTACTGGTCTTATGAAGAGCAGTCGCGCACTAACTATGAAAAACTCGCGCGCGCCACCGATTCTCCAGGATGTATGCTCACGATTTCTCTCAATATACCGCTCTCAGACTTTTACGATCGTATCACCACCGTTAAAGGTCCCAGTTTTGGAACGACCTTTACATTACTGTGCCCTTTTATGCATTTAGCACACTATGACCTCGTAAGTAAAAAAACCGGACGTGATTACCTTTGGAGCCTTAATCTCGATCCTGACCTCG
Organism: Opitutales bacterium; assembly: GCA_965219535.1. Taxonomy (GTDB): domain Bacteria; phylum Verrucomicrobiota; class Verrucomicrobiia; order Opitutales; family PNEW01; genus PNEW01. Next base: position 285,124 of record CBDCNV010000002.1, read on the forward strand.
TTCGCATTTCCGTGGGGACAGAAGATCCCGATGCCATTATTGAAACTTTTGCCGAAGTGCTATAATGATGCAATCAATTATCCACCATTGATCACGACAATTTCGTTGGCATCGGTTTGAACTGACACGCCTCGACGAATATATCAAAAAAGTCGGGTGTTGTTTCCAATTCTATATGTTCAATCTCTTTAACTAATCCCTCGATAGATTGGCGTTTACTTTTTGAAAGGAGAACTTCTCTTGCCCCTTGAACCGCTGCATTGCCAACTTTAATGATGTTCTTTTCAGCGACGGGCGCGATGAATCCGATTTCAATAGCGTTGCGGACATTCACATAATTGGCAAACCCTCCCGCAAGGAAGAGCTTGCTCACCGCGGAGGGCGCGATTCCCTGTTCGCGCATAACGATATACTGCCCACAGTAATTGGCTGCTTTTGCTTGTGCCAGGTTACTGGCATCTTCTCTTGAAAAGGTAATCCCAAATTCAGGCACGATCGGCAGTACATATTGTTTTTTATCAGCGAATACACCCTTCGGTGTCATTTGGTCGTTTCGACGTAATTCCGCCAGCAAGTCAATTAACCCGGACCCGCACATCCCCTGAGGTTCTCTATTGCCGATTGTCTTATATTCTATATCGCCGTTGTTCCATCGAATCGATTCAATCGCCCCTTCATAGCCGGGCATACCGTATTTAATCCCACCTCCTTCGAACGCCGGTCCGGCTGGACAGGAAGCTGAGATCAACCGACCCGCAGTTCCCACCACTACCTCAGTATTGGTGCCTACGTCTACCAGCATAGTGATACCTTCCTGAGATTCCATTTCTACCGCCGCTAGGTCCGCAGCTACGTCTGCTCCAACATGGCTGGCAATCAGAGGCATTCCATAAATTTTTGCTTTCGGATTTGCCCGAAGCCCCAGTTTCCGAGCGCTTACGATGAGTGATGTGGTTTCGCGCTCACCCGCCAGGAATTCATGCTCGGTTGTCGACTTATATGGTTTTTGCCCAATACCTTGCACATCCAGTTCAAAAAATATATCGCGCATCGTGGAATTTCCCGCGATCACAATTTCATATATCTCCTGACGTCGAAATCCGAGCCGCTTGCACATAACCATAATTTCGTGGTTCAGCGCGTTTACAACTGCGTTGCGCAACTCCCCGCTATATTTTCCGTCATAGGAAATCCTATTCATAACATCACTTCCACCGAAGCGCTGAGGATTTTCAAAAGAACTTAAGTAAACACTTATGCCGGTTTCCAGATCAACCAGGTCCATCACTACGGTCGTAGTTCCAAGATCGATCGCCAGTCCATAAAGGTGGCCGCGAAATTTGTCGATGACTTCCCCCGCATAATATACTTTTTCGTTCTGACGAGTGACCACCGGATCCAACACGATGGGTTTTTCCTGAGTGAGGGTAAGGATTTTTGGCTCGCGCCGCAACGGGGCAAATTGGATATGGGTATCCGCGTCCTTGACAACCGCCTGGCAGGCGAGCCGGTAGTTTTCGGTTAAAAATGACTCGGCCTCTGTCCGCGGCTCCAGCGCTTCCATCCCCTCTTCAATTTCAACGATACATTCATGACAATGACCAGTACGCCCACAGGATGTTGGCACTTGAACGGCGAGTTCATCAGCATAGTCAAAAATGTTTTTCCCGACGACGAGCTTCCGTCTTTCCCCATCATGCATGATACTCCCGGTGCCGTAGCTTATGCCCTTATCATCGCTTGCGTCACCGTCTTCCGCCTCCGTTTCCCAGGCATTGCGATAGTCCAACTTGTCGTCGCTGCCACAAACTAATAACCCATCCTTCACGCGAGGTTTTCGCTGGTTGCGACACCCAAATTTAGCGGTGCATTCATCAAAGCGGTTTTTATACGGACAGCGATAGGTCGATTGTTCATCGGCATGCGCCGCTATGGCCGAAAACATTTCCGTCATTTTATCCAGACGTTTCTGGTATTCGGCTTTTTCAATCTTTTTCATCCTGGTTCCACCAATCACTATCCTCTATCGCACAGGGAGGCCGTTTGCAATTGAACCGATCCTATAATACTGCGCTTTCCTCTTTAAGCTCCTGCAGTAATCGCTTAGCCAGTTCAACACATGACATGGCATCTTTGCCGGTACCATCCGCACCCATGTCATCGGCAAACTCCTGCGTTACTGAAGCACCGCCCACCATAATTTTTACCTCATCACGAATGTCCGCATCGATAAAAGCTTCTATCGTCTTGCCCATGTTAGGCATCGTCGTTGTGAGCAGGGCCGACATTCCCATCAGGGGTGCATTGTGCTCCTCTACCGCCTCAATGAATTGGTCCTCTGAGGTATCCACACCCAGATCATGCACGACAAACCCAGATCCACGCAACATCATGATGCAAAGGTTCTTTCCGATATCGTGCAAGTCACCCTTCACCGTTCCCATAACTACGATGCCCACCGGTTCAATGCCCGATTCAGACAAAATGGGTTCGATATAGGCCATGCCCGCTTTCATCGCCCGTGCGCAGGCGAGAACTTCCGGGACGAAAATAAAGTTCTCGCGAAATTTTATGCCGACAATACCCATCCCAGCAATCAGGCCATCATCCATTACTTCCAATGCTTCCGTTCCGCCTTCTAAGGCTTCTTTTGTTAATTGGTCAACAGTCTTATTGGCCCCGTCAATGAGTGCCGCGGAGATAGCCTGCATAGCGGGCGATGTCCGAGTAAAGAGATTGACCATGTGCCTGCGTTCATCTGGATTCTCGATAAACTCTTCGATTTCATCTCTGATAAATTCATTTTCGATATCCGCTATTTCTGCCATTCTCTCTTCTCGGTCTCCTAATTTGTTGCTGCATGATCCTTATGCCAGTCACATAATGCACGGGGAATCTCTTTAAGGTTCTCAATGGATGTCTGCAGGGGAATCGCACATTCCGGACCCACCAACTGAACACCAACATCCAGGTTTTTGTAAACTTCCTCGCGAACCTTATCAGGGCCACGCGCAAAGAGTGTTTCAGGATTATTGATGTTTCCAACCAGAGAAATACGCTCCTTCATCACGTCCATAGATTCGTCGGGTCGGTTCTTTGAATCATAATGAAACGCCGCGAACCCCGTCTGGGCAATGTAATCCATCCGGTCAACCGTCCGCCCACAGATATGCATAATCAAGGGTATGGGAATTCGCTCGGCCAGTTCAATATGCAGGTCACGAAGGAAGCGCTTATAATAATCCCCGCTGACGAGGTCGCCGGTAGCGTGATCGGGCAGGGTCAGTGCGTCAGCGCCCGCTTCAATCTGAGCAATTCCGAATTGAACTGTCGCTTCCTTCATCCTATCCAGAGCTAGCTTTGTTTTTTCCGGATCATCCAGGCTCATGAGAAGAAAAGGTTCCACCCCAAAACAGTGGTATCCCAGCGACCAGGGACCCATTGTCTTTCCAATGATCGCCACTTCATCACCGTATTCTTTTTTGAGAATTTTAATCGCATCGAGTACACACTTGGTATCCTGATGTGTTAAAAAATCTCTCGGGATTTTAATGTCGTCGATGTCCTCCCAAATCGGCTCATTCATTCTAACCGTCGGCCAGTTATCCTTTTGTTCCCACTGTATTTTACAACCGAGGGCTGAAGACTCCTGAATAATGGTGAAAACCGGCATAATGCTATCAAAACCCAGTTCGGTGTAACTGGTCGCTGCCAGGCGGGCCATCAGCTCAGGATTCCGGTTAGCATCCGGAAAGCGCGCGTCGACTAAATCCATAAGTTCGACCGTCGCCACGGATGTCGGATTACAAGCTGGTGTTCGGTCCACCGGCTCTCTTGCGAGCGCTGCGAGCACTCGCTCACGGCTAGTCATCGGCTTAATAGTTTGCGTTTCCATATATAAATTTTATCACTTCTGCTGGCTTGGTGCGGCGAGAACCCCGCGTGAGGCTGCCATATCCTGCTCTCTCAGCACAGCCCGCACATTCGGTGCACGAATGAGGAGCAGACCGAGCATTTCATCGTGAGTATGTCGGCAGGGGAAGACAATTTTATCTAAGGTGTCCTTAATCTCCTCCATTTGTCCCAGCTTCATTAAGCCTCCGGCAATAAATGCGACACGCTTTTCCTTGTCTTTTCCCTCACCCTCAGCTGAAACCTGGTAGACTCCATCCTTATCTCCGCGTACCGTGATATTCAGACCCGTCTTTTTATCCAAAATAGTTAAAGGGGGCGCTTCAGCTATCGCGCTCGATACGAGCTTGCAGGCTTCGAGAAATACCCGCTTGCAAGCCATTTGATGTTCTTGCCAACAGGGAAAATGAAGCAACCCATTGGGGGTCCACTCCATGCCTCCCAAAACACACATCGTATCCACCACGAAGGGAATGCGTTCTTTCGCGCCATCGAGTCGGCTGTAGGTATGGACTAAAAATGCCGGTCCTTTATTTTGCTCCTGGCAGTAGAGACCGATCGTGATATCCTGGCAATGTGGGTCCATGGGGACCAGTTCAATTCGCCTGCCAATATCGACTATTTCACCCATTGTTTATACTTCGTTTTCAAATTCTAAATCAATTTTGATTATGCTGCTTACACACGATATATCAATCGTTAACTTGGCCGTCTCTTTCGTCATATTCTTTTTCAAGTTCCTCTAAAAGCGCCCCCAAGACCTCATCGACATCACCCTCTCGTTCACGTTTTTCAGTCCACTGCCACTGGTCTAGATATTCATCGCTCTCGGCGAGCCCCTCGGCCATTGCGATACGATCAATATCATGCTGAAAGCGATCGGGCATCTGGCGTGATAGTGGTCTCTTCCCATTAAAGACTCTTACTTGAGCGGGGATATCTCTCCAGTAAAGAATTTGATAAGTAGTTGACATTCGTATGACTCCTTTCCCTTCACTACGAAGGAAGCGAAGGTTACGTGATCAAATGATTAGGTACTCAGAGATTCATCATCTTGTTGATGCTCACCGTCCACAAAATCCCGAAATGCTTTGATATGCGCAGGACCAGTCCCACAACATCCACCAATTACATAAGCTCCTGCTTTAAGCAGATCCGGTAAGTACCCAACCATCTCTTCCGCAGATTGCGTATAATAGGTTCTGTGTTTATCATCCAAGTGTGCTTTACCTGCATTGGGGTAGGCCATCAATCGTTTTGGTTGAATTCCCTTTTTCTCCATCGCAGCTTTAAAATTTCGCATCCCATTTATCGCGTACGGCATTCCCGTATGTTCCTCACGCCTCGATTCAGCTCCACAATTCACCCCTAATATCTGAACCGCATCCAAAAGATCATCTCCATTTGAAAATTCTCCATTGGAAAATATTTCTAGTAAATCTTCTGCTGAATGACCCCAATCTGTTCGATAAACAACATCTCCCGTACTTTTATCCTTGGTATACTTGTAGATCGAATTCACCGCAATGGGGAGACCAAATTTTCTAACAACATCGGTGGCGAGCGCGGCCTCCTTCGAGGAAAACATTGTTTCAATACAAAAAAAATCAACGCCTTCTTCAGCCAACGCCGTCGCTACTCTATCGTGAGCATCCCTCGCTATATTATTCGCAATACCAAATTCCGTATCGCCGCTATCCGCTTCAATCGCACCGGGTAAAGGGCCAATCGACCCTGCGATATAGATTTCTTTTCCGCTTTTTTCGATGGCTGCCTTTGCATGTGCAACGGCTCGCCTGACTAGCTTATCAGACCCTGAAGCATCTTTCCCCGCCATTTCAAGATGGGGGAAGGAGGCAACGAAGGTGTTGGTTCCAATCACATTGGCGCCGGCTTCAATGTAAGCTGAATGAATGTCCGATACTGCATCCGGGTGCGAATCATTTGCCAGTGCGCTATTGGCTAATTCTATCCCCCGGACAAAAAGTTCGGTCCCAAAACCACCATCGAATACCAGCGGTTTGGGGTCTTTCAATCTATCGAGAAATGATTTCATAAATATTTTAAGTAGCTAAAATACAGCAGCTTGTAGCGTTAGAAGCCCCTTTCCTTATCTTTCCTCTGTGCATAAACCACTGAAAAAAGAAGTCAACCCGCTTATAGCGTATCACCTATCCGGGTTTAGTTAATCTGCAAATTCAATGCTTACTTCTTTTAATTGGGCGGATCGACAACCATCTTTGGAAATGAAATAGGCGCGGTATTGCAGCCATTTAGCGGGGACGGAATATCATTTATCTCTTGACCGGATTTTTCGTAATAAGTTGATTCACCCTCCGCCTTAATCCAGGACGCATCTTCGAGTTCCTCCTCGCTTGCCGCACCGCGTATCTGGAATTTCAATTGCGTGCTTTTGGGGACATCGGCATCCCAATGGATACGATGGGGCTTTAACCCCTTAGTGTCGATGGGAGGAGAAGTATAACTTTCATAGGGTTTTCGGTTTAAACCATTACCGGGATCACGTGTCGTTAAATCGTGTGGCCCCATACCGGGAATTCTTGTGACACGATCAATGGAGAGACCATCGGGCCCGTTCCAGAAAATCATGGAATCGACCTGGTGTCCCAAGTCATTACGATGACAGGCAACCACCACATCCAGGTAGCCATTTCCCGTGAGATCGATCGTAAGAAAGCCGCATGACGACTCTGCCATTATATCCGTAGGGTTTTTTAAATCCAACCCCTTATCCGTCCCCCAAAATATTTGCATCGGCAATTCACGTGTCGTTGCTGAGGAGTAAGCCCCCACCAACAAATCTAACTGGCCGTTGTTATTAAGATCCGCGAAAGAAAGTGAAGTCGCGGACGCATCCCCCACGCAGTATTCCACGTTATCGGGATTAAGCCCATCGGGGCCGCCATAGAATATGCAAAACCCTGAGGGTTTGCGTGCCCGGAACGCGGGTATACCCACGATGAGGTCGAGGTGGCCGTTACCCGTTAGATCCGCACTGTTAATGGTTCCAACAATCCCACTTTCAACCGGTAATTGCTTAACCCTTTCTGTCGTGTACCCGTCTTCTTCTCCCAGGTATATAGCGACATAGCCGCGTTTATCCGCACAAATAATATCAAGATAGCCATTCCCCGTAACATCAGCCAGATGTATCTGCCCTTCGCTAAAGGTCGGTATTACCTGGTATCGTTCTCGAGAAAACCCTTCACTCGAACCGTAATAGATCACCGATGACTTTGCTAATGTTTCGGGCTTTGAGTCGTCGGTCAATACCGCTAAAAGTATATCGAGATACCCATCGCGATTTAAGTCCGCCACGTAGACGTGCATTGCGTGTCCTTTGCCAATAATGGGTAGACCCGTGTATCGATCGGGTACGGGGCCTTCGGGCCCTCCATGAAAAATGCGTAGCCCATCTACTATATCAATGATCAGATCGGGGTATCCATCTTGATTAAGATCTGCCATTACATAGCAACTGCACCCGCCTCCGGTAGGCAACTCCACCCGCTTATCGACACCATAGTCGCAATTCTCGCTCCCGAGATAGACGTAGAGTGGAAAATTAACATAAAATTGTGAGGGCCCGAACATCGTATTATTGAAAATGACTTCCGGTTTACCATCACCGTCGAGATCACCGGCACTGCAACCCATCGCGCCAGCGGTAGGAAGCAGGGTAACACGATCTTCGGAAAAGCCCTCGGCGCTATTCCAGAAAATGGCGGATTCGGTTTCGTAGGTAACACGATTATCATATTTGCTGGCGATCAGTTCAAGTCGGCCATCGCCGTTAAGATCGTGCGCGCATACCCAGGAGTTGTAAGGCAAAGGGAGTAACTTCTCTAATTTTTGCAAATCGTTCGCCGAACGGATTTCTACACCCGCGGCCGTTGCCAGGATCAATTGATTACTGCCATCGCCGTTGAGATCGTCTACCACGGCACGAATCGCGCCGATACAAAACATCGTTGAAAAGCCCTCTGCTTCAAGGATCGTCCGGTTATCAGATTTAAAAACTCCCTTATCATTCCAATAAACCCAAACCTGATTGCCCCCTGTGAAGATGATATCTTTTTGTCCGTTATTATTGAGATCAGCCAGAAGCACCTGCATCACATAATGGGTGGGCAATAAAAATGGCGCTTGTGTATCAAACCCATTCTCGGAACCCCAATAAATATACGAGTCCGTGTCGTATTCGAATTCTTTGCGATAGTTCGCCACCACCATGTCGGGTTTGCCGTTACCGTTGAGATCACCTATCGCCACCGATGTTGCACCAACTCCGTTCAACCCAAACCGTTCCGATGCATCCTCAAATTGTCGAGGCCCCGTCTGGGCATAAACACGCAACAGAAGCGGGCGCCCCGGGTTGTGGTGATCGACCCAGGCCGAAGGAAATACTATGTCGAAGCGCCCGTCCCCGTTTAAGTCCATTGTCGCCACATCGTACGCACCCACCGTGGGAAATTCCACGCGTTCACCCGTCAACCCCTCAGGTCCACCCCAGTAAACATAGGAATTTAACTCCGAGGTGACTCCGTTTTCACCGTTGACAACAATTAAGTCAGGGTAGCCATCACCATCGACGTCTACGACTCGGCTCACCCACCCACTGTCGTTAGGCAACTCATGCCGCGGCCATTCTTTATCCTTTGCCTCACCTTGGGTGTATATCCATGTCGGCCCGCGCTCAATATACCCGTGACTGTTGGGAAGAACCAGATCTACGTAGCCGTCATTGTTTAAATCAGTCCGGTGAATCGTTTCAATAATACCTTTCGCGCTGACATAAAGATTATCTCCACCGTTGTCGAATCGGCCCCGGGAAAAATCTTCAAATCCTCGCTGTGTCCACGTGCTGGTCTTCTTTTCGCTCATTCTGAGTAGAGATAATCCCTGACAAAATTAATTATATCAAGCCCCTCTCATGGATGAGCGAACTCAACTCTTCGCGCTTTCTTTTTCGAAATCGATAAATACTTTAATCGCCCCGTCTTTTCTCTCGGTGAATAATTCGAACGCCTGTTGAGGATCGGTAAAGGGAATGACGTGGGTTATAAGCGGTTCTAAGTTTATTCGCCCCTGCGCTATCAAATCGCGAGCCAAGGGATAATCGTAGTCTACTTCGGGTCCCACCGATGATAGGAGGCGAATATTTTTGCGAAGAAATTTAAGGTGAGGGAAATGGGGATAGTGATCGCGGTCAGGCAGTCCGAAATAGAGAATTGTTCCCAGCTCCCTGACGAGATCCATGCATAGGTCCAGTAAATAGACGTCGTGCCCCACCGCATCGACAACAATGTCAGCCATCTTTCCACCGGTGATGTCCCTTACCGCTTTAAGCGGGTCCACTTCATCGACATTGATACAGTGTGTCGCATGCATTTTCTCTGCCGCGTTGAGACGTGCGGGTATGCGATCCAGGGCGATCACGCGGCGCGCCCCCAGGTTGCCTAAGAGATGTGAAAAAAGCAGTCCAATAGGGCCGAGTCCGAGAATGACAATATTAGCTCCAATTACATTTTCGAGTTTCCTGCAGGCCCAGATCACTGTTCCCAGAGGTTGGGATAAAACCATTTCCTCAATGGATACTGCGTTTTCAGGGAGGTGAATAGCGCGGCTAGATGGAATGAGCAGGTTCTCCTGGTAACCATTCTGATGATCCGGAAGGGCGAGGACAAAATCACCTTCTTTAAATTTGGAAGAGGCAGAACGGATCACGGTACCGACGCATTCGTGCAAAGACAATCCGGTGCGCAAGGGATAGACTTTTTCTGTATCGATTTCAAGGAAGTCAGTACTTATGGTCAACTCCTCGGGAGCCTCGTCTCTCACACGGGTAAGATCGTAAGCAAAAAAAGGGGAATCTGATCCACAGAGGCACCCGCGTTGGAGCTGGACAATAATATGATCAGTAGGGCAATCGGTAAGCGCGGGATCATCAATTTCGATAAGGTGGATGGAGCGCGGAGCTTTAATTTGGGCTGCTTTCATTATTAATGATGGGGGGATTCAATATGACCGTGTGGTCAATCAGTTGAGTCGATTGCCGGATGAAATTTAATAGATTGGTTAAAGTGCTAAAAAAACTTTGTCAATGTCCCTAATCCTCTTTACTGCCTTAGTCCAAGGTTTAAGATAGATATTCTATTTAACGACCCAATCCTGAAATATATTTAAGCGCAATGACCCTTGAGGAAGCAGACACTTTGATTAAATCATGCATCGACAATATGAATGCTATTTATCGGCAACCTGTTTTCGATGAGTGGGCGATCGTCAAACAAAACGAAAAACAAGGGCTGGTTCTCGCTTATAGTGGTCCTCGGGTCGAGAATGTTCAACGCGGTTTCCTGGATGATTTAAAACATATTATTTCCGATATGGAGAGCGACAAAAACGACCCGGGGTTATTCGCTTTTTCACGTGATGCGGACGGGACCAACTTTGATGCTTTTATCGTTTTGGGAGAGGGAATCTTTTTGATCTGCAACAACACCACTAAAACGATGGAAGATATTACTGGAAATCCGCTTTGGTTACAGGCTCAGGTTCCATTCGTAAACTTGAGCAATAAGTTTTTGCTGAATCAGGTGGTGCCCCCCGCTTCAGAGGGCGCTTGATCACTTATTGGATGAGCCCGGCAAATAGAAAAAACCCATAGGCGACAATATAGACCCCCCCCATAAATCTGGGCAGTCGCCCAAATCCGGCGACGAATAGAAAGTGAATCACCGTTGAAGCAAGAATAAATACGATTCCAATATCAAAGAACTCGGGTGTTTCAATCGTCCCGAAAAGGCAAAATATTCCCAAGCAGAGGGGAATGCAAATATGCCCATCACCCACTTGGGAACTGTAAACGACATCGGGACGTTGCTTCCAGCCGTAGTATAGAGCGAGAAGGGCGTTTTGTAAGACCATCAGCCATCCGCTCAACCACCCCAGTTTATCTTTACTGATGAAGCCGGATTCAATGTTGGTGATCCAAGTTACAAGACCCTCGACACTCACATAGAGGGCGTAGGTGCCGATTCCAAGCAGGAGTATATCGACAACGATGATCCAGTGAATGGATTTTTCTTCACGGACATTTGATTTTAGGACTTCAAAAATGTGAAAACACTGCCAAAAAATAAAAATCCCGATCAGAACCAATCCGTCCCCGAAGTCGAGGACCCCGTCACGGGCGAGTGCCCAAACTGCACCACTGAAAAAAAAGACGGCCGTCATTGTGAAAAGGAGGGAAAGCCGGTTGATATTTTGCTGTTTGGCTTCGCGTTTTGCGACCCGTTTCTTCCCCGGCTGAAATGACATCCCCCAGAACAGCGCCGGTAAACCGATCAGGAGCGTCAGGTTAGTTACATTGTTAACGAGACAGTTTACCATAACCTCCCGTCCTGGACCTCCGGTTGTGCCGAGCACGAAGACAAAGATTAGATTTCCCATACCGGAGCAGTAGGGCATAACAAGCGTTCCGAGAACCGTCCCTTCCATGCCTCTTCCGGTCATTACTTCGAGACGCCAGATCATAAGGAAGGACCCCGCAAGAAAGAGCGCGAGGAGGATCCAAGGCGATCCCAATCCCAATTCGTTAATTATCTGTGACATCAATACTATGAAAATAAATTCTCGTTTTATGCTTAATCAAAGGATGCTGCCACCCCCTACCTGACAGCTCGACAAAAAAATCTTTTACCTCCAGTAATTCATCTTGTAATCCTGCTCTCTTGTGCTCTATTCAGTCCTAAAATCATGCCTGTTATAAGAACCAGCAATAAATCACTTAATCGAGAAAATCGCCCGGAGGGTTGTGATAAAACATCAGCGGGGATCTTTAGCGTTTTAACAACCGATGGTAAATTTGATTGTCACTATCACGATTGTGACGAGTACTGGCTCATTTTCAAAGGTAAGGCAAAAATCCTCAGCGAAGGAAAAGAATATTACGTGAAACCAGGTGACATTGTTTTCACGCGGGCGGGAGATGAACATGATGTTTTGGAAATTTACGAAGACCTGGAAGCTTTTTACTTTGAGGACGCGACCCCCGAAGGCGGTAGAGTCGGTCATTTGCACAAAACCGAAGCAAAAGCTAAGCGGCATGATGTTTCCACCAAACCTCTTCCCGCCGACTTCCCCGCTTCTTAATTTTTTTCATTCCCTATGAGTAAACCCCATCGTTATATTATTGTAGGAACTGCGGGCAAAGGAGAAGATTGGTGTAAAAATACGCTTCCTCGCCTCGCAGAATTAGGGAAGGCAATCCCCGCTGCTGCCGTCGATATTAATGCAGAACATCTGCAAAATGCAAAAGACCATTTGGGGTTGTCTGGAGATCTTTGTTTTACAGACATTAATACCGCCTTCGATAAGGTTAAAGCAGACTTTGCCATTATTGTCACCCCACCCAATTTTCATGAAGTGGTTGTCGATGCGGCGCTCACTCATGATATGGACATCCTTTCGGAGAAACCGATCGCTGATAACATGGAAGCCAGTTGCCGTATTTACAAGAACGTCACATCAGCGGGGAAAAAGATGGCCGTGACAATGAGCCACCGATTCGATGAGGACAAACAATCGTTAGAAAATACAATCCATAGCGGAGATTATGGACGCCTTGATTATGTGATTGGTCGGTTCACCATGGCATTAAGGAAATTTGGGGCATGGGGAGCGCATTTTCGCCACACCATGGTTGATCCGCTGCTTATTGAAGGAGCCGTACATCATTTTGACATGTTTCGCGCACTGGCAAGATCAGACTGTGAGACTGTTTATACCGTTGGCTGGAATCCCACGTGGGGTGAATACGGAGGCGATAGCCAGGCCCTGATCACAATGAAGATGAAAAATGGTGTGAAGTGCTTCTGGGAAGGAGCTAAATGCAATGCCGTTACCTTGAATGGATGGACTAAAGATTACTTGCGTGCCGAATGTGAAAACGGCACTCTAGAACTGGATGCCCGCAAGTTGCGGCTGCTCAACACCCGTATCGAAGGTGAGATTACCGGGAAGGAGTTGCCTCTCACTCAAGGGGAAGTCTGGCAAAACGAGTGGATTGCTGAAATGTTTTGCGATTGGCTGTCGGGAGAAAGAGAAGATCATCCCTCCCAAGTAGAAGATAACATTCAATGTATCGCTCTACTTTTTGCGGCTGTAGAATCAGCGCATTCTGGACAGCCTATTGATGTTCAACAATTCCTGCAGCAACATTTGGGTGATTAGGTGAATCATCCCTGCCGTTAATCGACCTATTACATGACGCTGACCGCAATTGTTCTGATCACGGTCTCGGCTTTTATGCATGCAGGTTGGAATACGATCAGCAAGCGCGCACATCCAACATCGGCATATTTCTTTATTGCACTTGCAATTGGGACCGCCCTTTTTTCTCCGATACTTATCATTAATTTCCGGGAAATATTAAATTTCCCGGCTCAAGTCTGGCTGCTCCTGGCGATGACCGGCTTATGTGAAGCCATTTATTTTGTCTCGCTCTCCGCTGCTTATCGTTCAGGCGATATGTCCATAGCCTATCCTCTGGCGCGTTCCTCCCCGGTTATTATTGTCACTCTCACGGCTCTTCTGCTGGGGCAGGGCGCTCAAATAAGTTCTCCATGTATTACCGGAATCATTCTTATCTTCGCCGGCAGTATTGTTTTACCGATGCATCATTTCACTGATTTCCGCTTCAAAAATTATTTCAATCTCACCTGCCTTTTTGCTCTCTGCACCGCATTGGGCACTGCAGGTTATTCAATGATCGACTTTAGAGCGTTGCGACTATTGCGAGAGACACCCGAAATTGGCCTTGGAGCAGTGGGTATAGGGATATCCTATGTTTCGATCGAGTTCTTTATCGCCGCCATATGGTTAGCTCTATTTACCATCACGCATAAAAGAGGCCGTAATGATTTACGGCAAGTATTTCACAATTCCTTGCGGCCGGCAGTGTTGACAGGTGTTAGTTTTCTTGTGCCCTACTCCCTTGTCCTTATCGCGATGGCACATGTTACAAATGTAAGTTATGTTGTCGCCTTTCGCCAGCTCAGCATTCCATTAGGTGTTATCTTTGGTGTTATATTCTTAAAAGAACCCCGGTTTTATCCAAAATATATAGGCACCCTTATTATATTTATTGGATTGATTTTCATTGCTTTCGGATAGCACGATAAGCTCTCAGTCTCAGGACAATATTGAATCCACCGCGGGAGGAAAAATATCACTTACGTCCCCTTCAAGACGGAGCGTAACCGTGGGGTCGCCGTCATGCTCGGTCTCGCCTCGGTTGATGATGACATAAGGGACACCTCGTCGAGTGGCGAGCAGAGGAATCGATGCCGCGGGATAAACGGACAAGGTAGATCCCAGCGCGACCACAAGATCAGCTTGGGCTGCAGCGTTTTCCGCAATCTGAATATCTTCACGGTGCAAATTCTGGCCAAAGCTGATCGTCGCTGATTTTAAGAAGCCCCCGCACTGACAAACGGGAGGTTTCCTCGTCCGGCGGAAATATTCAAAATGGGATTCCGGTTCGGAGCGCAGGAGACATTTTTGACATTCCACCTCTGCGTTTGTCCCATGTAACTCAACGAGCAAGGCGCGCGATGTTCCTGCCTTCTGATGCAATCCATCGATATTCTGCGTTATTACTTTATGAATTTTCCCTGCTTTTTCCAATTTTACGATGCCTTGATGCACGGCATTAGGGCTCGCATTTTTAAAATCATCCCACGCCTCAAGTTTATATTCCCAGTGCTCGACGCGCGCTTTCCCTGAACGCATAAAATCCTCGTAAAAACGGGTTTCCGTCTGGTCCATACACCCCCAGGTCCACGAAAGTCAGGAATCCCACTATTCGTAGAGATTCCCGCACCGGTAAAAATAAGTATCTTTCCGGCATCCTCCATAAATGTACAGAGCTGTTCATGTTCACGCTCATTCATGGGTCATTAGCAATAGCCGTAGTCTGGGGAGAAACTTTTAACAGACAGGCACCTCCGAGTAAAAATAAAATTGCCACTGCCAGGGCACCCAGCCGCGGCTCACCACTAAGACGAGCTACGGTCCCCATCAAGACCGGACCGAGTAGAGCGGCAAATTTACCAATCATATTATAAAACCCGAAATAAGCCGCAGCCCGATCAGAGGGTATGATATTGGCAAAAAATGATCGACTGAGTGATTGAACACCGCCCTGAACGGATCCGACGAGAAACCCCAGCACATGAATTTCACTTATTGCCATGCCGAAAACTTGAACCGGCTCAAGGGAAAGACGGGCGGCATAAGTGGTAACACCAAGATAAATGATGATCCCGGTTAAAATTATTTTTTTTGCTCCGAAGTGCTGTCCCAGCCAGCCAAAAAAGAGCGAGGCGGGAACACCGACTATTTGAACAATAATGAGCGTCACCATAAGGTCCTGGAGGGTGAAGCCAAGACTACTGCCGAATCCTGTCGCCATTGTAATCAGCGTATTCACGCCATCGATATAAAGCCAATAAGCAATGAGAAACCATATCACGTGTGGTTGTTTTACTATTTCCTTAACTATCACACTTAATTCGACGAATCCTTTTCTAACTGCATTCAATAATTCCAACCGCGGCTCTTCGCGAATTTCTTTAACCCCTATTAACAGAGGAATACTGAATAGTATCCACCAGGCAGAAACACTGAGAAAAGAAATTTTTATCGCCGATGCTTTATCTTCTAATCCTAGAAGCGAGGGGTTGTTTACTAATATGATATTCGCGATAAACAAAATAACACTTCCGCCATAGCCTAATGCGAAACCAAAGCCCGAAACCAAGTGCCGATTATTTTCATCACTGACACGAAGTAAAAGTGAGTCATAAAAAATATTACCCGCGCCAAATCCAATGAACCCTAAAATGTAAATAATACTTGCGAGCGCCCAATTGCCCTGCCCGACAAGATAAAACCCTGCCGTTGAAACTGCTCCTATAAGCATAAAGATACAAAGAAATCTTTTTTTTAGATGCGCTTGATCGGCAAACGCTCCCAGTATAGGCGCGATCAAGGCAACGATCAGGCTGGCCATGGATACCGTAATCCCTTGCCAGAAGAACGCTTCTTCTGAACCACCGGACCAGTAATCATGGTAAAAAGGTCCAAAAAATCCTGCGATTACGGTGAGGACAAATGCCGAATTTGCACAATCATAAAGTGCCCAGCTTAACGCTTCCCTGTTTAGTCGTAACATCGCTCGTTAATATTAAGTCTGCCAGAAACGCGCTCCCGGTATTGTCATTGTCTGAAGTTAAGCTTGATCCCGCTCCAGGTTCGATAACCGCATTAGCTTAATGTTATTTCAACCTTCTGCTCTATATGTAAATTGAATTCCTCTGCCGCGCTTCCCCCGTTTATCGCAATCTCCACAAACCCTCCCGATCCGTAATAAGCAAGGGGTTCGCCTTCAGCGACGGCACCAAACGTTTTTACAAGAGGTAGTATATTATTACCGACAGTGAGTATAATTTTATCGGACTGGAAGTTTTGTTCAAGTTTCATTTGCACAATATTGGTAATTGCGTTGCCGAAATGATCGATAAATTGAATTTCCCCTTTCGCTCCCCTTTTTTGATAGTTCGCTCGCGGCAAGTTTAATTGCTCAATCTTCTCAAGACGTGGGCCAAGATCTGAGATCGCGGTCCCTTGGGCGAGATGTGCTGATACGGGCGCGAAAATATCACGGCCGTGAAAAGTATGGCTCGGCTGTTTATGAATATACGATTCATTCTCAACTTTGCGAATTTCGACCCCCCGGTCTTTTTCCCTCTCCACGAGATAGGAAAAAATACCGTTATCAGGCCCCACGAGATAGGACCCCCCTAAACGAATCGCAATCGCTGAACGTTCCGTCCCTACTCCAGGATCTACCACGCATAGAAAAATGGTCTGTTCCGGAAAGTCGCTGAAGCATTGCGCGAGGATAAACGCCGCTGAGCGGATGTCCCCCGGTTGAATTTCATGCGTGATGTCTACACAAACCGCATTGGGCGCGAGACTGAGAATGCATCCCTTCATGCTGGCGACATACCAATCCTTATGTCCAAAATCTGTAAGGAGGGTAATGATACTCATAAGTTTATTTTTTCTCGCTTTAAGTAACCCTACACCGTCAATTAAATAAAATCATCGCGAACTGTAGCTGAATCAATGCACGACCATACATTAATGGAAGTGGTATTAATCGATGATACGATTATATATTTTCCCTCCTATGAAGCGCGCCTTATCGCCAAGTTGGCGTTGGATTCTAAGCACTTCATTCCATTTTACTGTTCGTTCGCTTCTCGCAAAAGAACCTGCTTTTAGTTGCCCAGCATTCGTCGCGACCGCGAGATGATCGATAAAAGTGTCTTCAGTCTCACCCGATCGACCGGAAACGACCGGAAGCCAATTGGCCTCTTGTGTCCGTTTAATACATGCCAATGTTTCGGTAACCGTCCCAATCTGATTGAGCTTAATCAAAACGCTGTTCGCAATTCCTCTACTGATCCCCTTCTCAATTCGCTTAATATTCGTCGTAAATAAATCGTCTCCGATAATCTGAACCTTTCGCCCCATCGCGTTAGTGAACCGTTCCCATCCTTCCCAATCATTTTCAGCGAGTGGGTCTTCAATTGAAATAATTGGATATCTTTCACACCATTGAATCATCAAGTCACAAAACTCCATTGAGGAAAAAGATTCTTTCTCCAACCCTAAATGATATTTCCCGTCTTGGAAAAATTCAGTCGCCGCAATATCCAGCGACAATGCAACCTCCTTTCCCGCCTCGTAGCCCGCTTCAGCAATTGCATCGAGAAGGACGCGAAAAACTTCCTCATTAGAATCAAAGACCGGCCAATACCCGCCCTCATCAGCTAGACCTGCCAGCTTCCCTTTTTCTTTCATCAGTCTTCCCGCTTGGTGGTAGACGTTAAAAGTCATTTCCATACAATCTTCATAGGTATCGGCGCCTACGCAAAGGATCATAAAATCCTGAACATCGATTCTGCCCGAACTATGTGCGCCTCCACCGAAAATTTGAATTTCAGGGATGGGCAGCAAATTTCCCTTGCCATCACCTAGATAGGCATGGAGGGGAAGGGTTAACTCATTCGCTGCTGCGGATGCCGCCGCCATTGATACCCCTAAGATGGCGTTCGCACCCAAACGACTTTTATTTTCGGTGCCGTCAAGTTCGAGCATGATTTCATCAATCTTCTTCTGGTTGGTAATTTCCACTCCCTGTAACGCGCTATTAATTTCCGTGTTCACATTTTCAACCGCTTTAAAAACCGAGCGCCCGAGAAAGCGTTTCGGATCCTGGTCTCTTAATTCGAGTGCTTCAAATGCTCCTGTTGATGCGCCCGAAGGAACAATGGCCGACCCTCGAACCCCGTTCTGTAGCGTGACTTCCGCTTCAACGGTGGGATTGCCACGAGAGTCATAAACTTGAAATGCTGAAACTTTATCTATTTGCATAACCTTTCATTCGCATAGTCCAGTTTTTATGAATGTGCGCGATTTTATAATTATCCTTCGGTAACAAGTCATGAACAAAGGCTCGAACAAATTTTATTTCCTCTTTTCTTTCAACGAAATACTCGACCGGAGATTTACCGTCAATCCGCGCCAGCATTAGCATGAGGAGGAGCCGTCCCGTTCTCAATTCTAATTCGCCTTCGACCTTCTGTTCAAGAACGGCAAAATAACATTTGATCACCTCCTCGCATAGTGAAAGGCATTCGCTGAATTTATTTTTCCATAAGAGCGATTTCAGATAGAGGTGATTCAGAAGGAAGGCTAAATCAAAAGCTGGATCTCCGTACCAAGCGACTTCCTGATCGAGGAGAACAAACCGGTCCTTACTTATCATCATATTCTTCGGGCTGTAATCCCCATGAACGAGGGCTTCACGCCACCCCTTCAGTCGTTTTGCTTCCTCTTGAAAAAAAATGCGGAGGTCGGGATTTCGGTCACCTGCGGTTATCAAGTAGGGATCAATTCTCACGTCGTAGAAGTTTGCCGACGTCTGAAAAGTATCTTCGGCGGTAGGGTCGTTTCGGGAATGATGATGAATTGCCGCCAAGATTTCCGCCGCCTTTTGCGCATTCTCAACTTTAAATATCCCTTGAAGAAGTTCTGTCTTCCAATTGTGGTAGCACTCATCCAAATATTCCATCGCGAAAAATCCTAATTCATTATCCGTCGCTATCATTTTTGGCATACAGTCAGGAAGTATTTCCCCCACATAATGGATATAATCCTGTTCCACCTTATTGCGTGAAGTCGGAGCAAGCCAATTGTCCTTAACTCTGAGCTTGGCGAGCGCTTTTTTGATAACGATTTTACGCTCCCCATCATCGAGCAGAAAAATGTCGCTCGACACACCTCCTGTGAGCGGAGTCACGGTCGGATTGCCGCAGGCAATTATCTTTTTATCTAAAAGATAATGGATGATTTCTTCATTCATTGTCGGATAAATTAATTCACTCCCTAACCGGCGATTGACAAGTTTTTAGGGCTCGTCTTAAAATCTTAACCCTTAAAACTTTACCACTTTAGTCAAAGTAAATACATTACGTTACGATTTACTTAAATCGACCCCCCGTAGATTTTATAATTTTTGAAAGCATACATAAACACTGATGAAGCGTTCTGCCTTAAACCGCGCCTACCTAAAAGCTAAAGCTTCTTTTGAGAAACATGGATGGGCGTTACCGCCTAACCCCAAGTGGGACATCACGGATTGTGGTCTGGGTGATTTTAAGAATTGCGGCCTGGTCCTCATCAACCTGGCTGAGGAGCCCGAGTATTGTGAAAAACTCATGTATAATCACAAACTTCAAGTCTGCCCTGCCCATTGTCACAAAAAAAAGAAAGAGGATATTATCTGCCGCCACGGGGAGCTCGCGATCGTTCTCTGGCCTCGGCACCCTCAAGATTGTAGAGAAGGTGAATCATTTTCAGTCAAAATTAATGGAGATTCTCGGCAAGTCACTTCTGGTGAAAAAGTGGTCCTGCCTCCGGGAGAAAGAATCACCCTCTGCCCCGGCATCTATCATGAATTTTTCCCGCAGAGTGATGAATGCATCCTGAGTGAAGTCTCTACCGCGAATGATGATGCGAACGATAATTTTTTTGTAAACGAGGATATCGGTCGCTTTCCAGGAATCGATGAGGATGAACCTCCTCTCGTTATTCTTGTTTCTGAATCCTGATCTATATAGATTAAGAGACGTCCGCGTTGTAGGTCTGTAACGGACAGACACTGAGGCTTTTTTTCTTCTGTGATTCAATCCCTAGAAGTGCGGCTTCTGCCCCGGTCATCGTCGTGATAATACATAATCCCTGTTTTACTGCCGCGGTGCGAATGATATTTTCGTCGCGTCGGGGAATTCCCCCCGAAGGAGTATTGATCACCATCTGAATCTGACCATTCTTTATTAAATCGACGACGTTTGGCCGCCCCTCGGCAATCTTGTCTACCGTTTTTACTTTCACCTGTTTGGTCCCAAAATAGCGGGCGGTCCCCTCGGTGGAATATATCTCAAACCCAAGTTCCTGTAATTTCTGCGCAAATACGACCGCGAGGTTTTTATCACTATCTTTAACACTGAGGAAAACATTTCCCCCCTGAGGAAGAGGAGGTCCGGCAGCCATATGTGTTTTGGCAATTGCCAGCCCCAAGTCCTTATCGAGCCCCATGACTTCTCCGGTGCTACGCATTTCTGGTGTCAGGGTGATAGGCGCACCCGGAAAACGAACGAAGGGGAAAACTGATTCTTTAACCGCCCAATTATTAATTTTCAGTTCGCGTGTAAATTTGAGGGACTTCAGCGTTGCACCGGCCATCACCTGTGCCGCCAGTTTAGCCAGCGGGACGCCAATCGCTTTACTTACAAATGGTATGGTCCGCGATGCGCGTGGATTTACTTCAAGAACATATAGTTCATCATCCTTTATCGCATATTGCACATTCATTAACCCCACAACTTTCAGTTCTTTTGCCAGGGCATAGGTCGCCTCTCTGACTTCCTGAATCATTTCTTTCTTAAGCGTGTGGGGAGGAAGCACCATCGCGGCATCACCGCTATGAACCCCGGCTTCCTCGATGTGTTCAAGCATTCCGCCAATAACCGTTTGTTCGCTGTCGCTGATCGCATCTACATCGAGCTCTATCGCATCTTCAAGAAACTTATCGAGAAGAACCGGTTTCCCTGGCGCGACATCAAAGACTTCTTTAATCACCTGTTTTAATTCATCCATTTCATAGACGATGAACATACCGCGTCCGCCTAAAACAAAGGAGGGGCGAAGAAGAATGGGAAGACTAATGCTTTCAGCGGCAGTGAATGCTTCCTTAAAGGTCATCGCGATCGCGTTAACCGGTTGTTTTAACCCAATCTTTTCCAGTATCGCCTTAAAACGTTTCCGATCTTCGGCCGCTTCGATGTCTTCGGGTGTCGTGCCAATAATATGTGCCCCGTTAGCTTTTAACTCGGTGGCGAGGTTGAGCGGAGTCTGCCCACCGAATTGCACAATCACCCCTGAACATTTTTCCTGATGGTAAATTTCCAGTACATCTTCAAGCGTTAGGGGTTCAAAATAAAGCCGGTCCGAGGTGTCGTAATCCGTGCTGACGGTTTCAGGGTTAGAATTGACCATGATCGTCTCATACCCTACCTCGCGGAGGGCAAAAGCCGCATGGACGCAGCAGTAATCAAATTCAATCCCCTGGCCGATACGATTGGGGCCTCCCCCGAGGATCATAATTTTGCGCTTATCCGTAGGGACCATTTCGTTTTCATCACCGTAGGATGAATAATAGTAAGGGGTGAAAGCTTCAAACTCCGCCGCGCAGGTGTCGACTAAACGATAAACCGTATTTATATTATACTTCTCACGCAATTCTCGCAGCTTCGCGATTTTGATACCGGTCAAGTGTGCAATCTGTGTATCCGAAAAGCCGTATTCTTTTGCCTCGCGCAGGTTGTCTCGGTTCAGCCCTTTTTCTCCACCCTTAAGGAGTTTATTTTCCATCGTCACGATCTCGTTGAGCTGACTGAGAAACCAGGGATCGATCATCGTGATACGGTGAACTTTATCCAGACTCATACCTGCTTTGAAGGCAAAGCGAATATAGAGCACCCGTTCGGCCGTGGGCTTGGCAAGCCCCGCCCTTATGCTTTTAAGATCTTTCACCTCGTTACCACCCAGTTTTCCCCCACCCCCAAATCCACGTGTCCCAATTTCAAGTGACCGCAATGCTTTTTGGAAGGATTCCTTGAATGTTCGCCCAATGGCCATCGCTTCACCCACCGATTTCATCGATGAGGTGAGCACATTATCCGCATCGGGAAACTTCTCGAAGGTGAACCTTGGGATTTTTGTCACCACATAATCTATGGTCGGTTCAAAACTGGCGGGCGTTTTTTGCGTAATATCATTAGGGATCTCATCGAGGGTATACCCGACGGCAAGTTTCGCGGCAATCTTGGCAATAGGAAACCCCGTTGCTTTTGACGCTAGGGCTGAAGAACGAGAGACGCGCGGGTTCATCTCAATTATCACCATGCGTCCATTCTTGGGATTAACCGCGAATTGAATATTACTCCCTCCTGTCTCCACGCCGATTTCCCGGATGCAGGCAAAGGACGCGTCACGCATTAGCTGATACTCTTTATCAGTCAGGGTCATGGCTGGAGCGACAGTAATGGAATCTCCGGTATGCACTCCCATGGGATCGAAATTTTCAATTGAACAGATAACGACACATTGATCCTGCTTATCGCGCATGACCTCCATCTCGAATTCTTTCCAACCGATAAGGCATTCCTCTATCAGGATCTGGTGAACGGGCGAAATATCCAACCCTTGTTGCACAATTTTCTCGTACTCTTCAGTGTTGTAAGCAATACCTCCACCTGCACCGCCGAGGGTAAAGCTCGGCCTGATAATTAATGGAAATTTTCTCAAATCGTCGGCCGCCGCTCGCGCTTCCTCCTTGGAACGGGCGTAAGCAGAGCGGGCAACATCAAGACCAATTTTAGTCATCGCGTCTTTAAAGAGCTCCCGGTCTTCACCTTTTAAAATGGCTTCGATCTGGGCGCCAATGACTTCAACTCCATGCTCGCGAAGTATCCCCTGTTTATCCAGCTCAAGCGTAAGATTGAGTGCGGTTTGTCCGCCTAAAGTGGGCAGCAGCGCGTCGGGCTTTTCCTTTTTTATTATTAACTCTAACATCTCCGGGGTCAGAGGCTCGATATAAGTAACATCGGCAAATTCCGGATCTGTCATTATCGTCGCCGGATTGCTATTCACGAGAATTACTATGAATCCTTCTTCCCGCAGGGCCTTGCAGGCTTGAGTGCCGCTGTAGTCAAATTCGCAGGCCTGTCCGATGACGATCGGCCCTGATCCAATGATTAGAATTGTTTTTATGTCCGTGCGTTTAGGCATATCAAATTAAGGACAAAGTAATGGTGGCCGCTTCTTAAGGGGCAAGCGTAAAGCGGGGTAATTGTTGAATTAAAAGTAATTCCCCCTAGCCGCATCTTGGGTTTAATTAATTTTACACAAAGACCGTGAAAAATCTCTACCGAAATTCTTGTTAATTTCATCCGATCACATAAGCTGATGGGATTATGTCTGAAATCACTATTTACCATAATCCGGATTGCAGCAAAAGCAGGCAAACGCTGGAACTCATTCGTGAACAAGGAGTGGAACCAAAAATAATTCACTACCTGGATACCCCGCCTGACGAGGGAACACTCCAGCAATTGCTTCATTTGATGGAAATGGAACCCCTCGACTTAGTCAGGAAAAAGGAAGATTTATTCGAAGAGTTGGCGATTGAAAAAATAGGCTTCGATTCACATCAACTAATTAGAACCATGGTTGAAAACCCGATTCTTATTGAAAGACCCATTGTTGTTAAGGGGAATAGGGCAGTAATTGGCCGCCCCCCCGAGAGAGTTTTAACCCTTATTGATGATAAATGAATTTTTATTGTAAACTGGAGAGCGCGTGGCGTGAAAGTAACTCCCTTGTTTGTGTTGGCCTGGATCCTGATCTAGAAAAGATCCCCCACCATCTAAAGTCGCGTCCTCACCCAGTCTTTGACTTTAACAAGCAAATTATCGACGCCACCGCTGATCT
Organism: Opitutales bacterium; assembly: GCA_965219535.1. Taxonomy (GTDB): domain Bacteria; phylum Verrucomicrobiota; class Verrucomicrobiia; order Opitutales; family PNEW01; genus PNEW01. Next base: position 309,250 of record CBDCNV010000002.1, read on the forward strand.
CGCTTGCGCCTACAAGTTACAGATCGCCTACTACGCGGGCTATGCGATTGAAGATCAACTCACGCAAACGATAAAACATCTTGCGGGGAATTACCCGCACCTGCCCATCATCCTGGATGCGAAACGTAATGACATTGGAGCGACCGCGGAAATGTACGCTAAAGAAGCCTTTGATCGTTACTGTGCTGACGCGGTTACGGTTAATCCCTATCTTGGGGGTGACGCGCTTCTACCCTTTTTAAAGCGCAAAGATAAAGGCACGATCATTTTGTGTCGTACTTCGAATCCGGGGGGGGACGATTTACAGCACCGGGAGGTGGATGGGAGGCCTCTTTATCAAATAGTCGCAGAAATGGCAGTTGAGGATTGGAACGAGAATGAAAATGTCGCGCTTGTTGTGGGCGCAACTTATCCGCGAGAACTTGGGGAAGTTCGCAAAATTGTCGGCCCGATGCCGCTGTTAGTCCCAGGTATCGGTGCTCAAAAAGGAGATTTAGAAGGGGCTGTAAAGAACGGCCTCGCTGATAACAATGCGGGGATGATCATCAACTCATCGCGTGGAATTATTTATGCCGGGAACGGTCCGGATTTTGCACAGGATGCACGTAAGGCTGCGGAAGAACTGCGCGATGCAATTAATCAGTATCGCTGACTATTTTTATTGCTTTTGGTGGGTCAACACTTGCGACTGCTGGTGCTTCTCTTGAATAATATACACCGTGGAATACTTGCGCGTTCTATAACTCAGTTGTCGGCCCAGTGGGGTTAATCGCACGGTTTACCGTATCAATCAGATCATCGATACGAAAAGGTTTCTCTACATAATCAAAGGCCCCCAATTTAAGCGCTTCCATTGCGCTGTCGGTCGTGGAGTACCCGGTTATCATAATAACCTTCGCCTGGGGATCGTAAGAAATTATTTCCTTAAGGAGCGAAACTCCATCCATCGGCTTCATCGATATATCTGCAAGGACAACATCAAATCGCTGCTCTTTATAACGCTTCAACGCATTGCGCCCGTTGAGAAAGCACTCACTCGAATATCCGGCAGGATTTATAACCGCCTCCAGCATCTCGTGGACTGCAGGAAGATCATCAACTATCATCACCGAAGGCATAAATAAACAACGCCCTTTTCAGGCTATGGTCCTGAACAGCACTAACCAGGAATATCTAATCAGCCTATACGGCAATGTTTACCCGCCGACCGCACCGGCAAGATTGAAAATCGGTAAGAACATAGCCATTACGATACCTCCAATAACAACCCCGAGGAATACGATCAGCAATGGTTCCATCAGTGAAGTCAATGCCTCGACAAGGACCTCGATCTCCGAATCGTAGAAATCAGAAATCTTATCCATCATCCCATCAACATTACCTGTCGTTTCTCCCGCTTTAGCCATATGCTTCACCATAGGAGGGAAATAGGGGTTAGTGGCGACAATTTCGGATAGTTGTCCGCCTTGGCTGATATGCCTCGTAATATCGATAACGGCCGCTTCAATGTAAGTACTTCCACTCGCACGCGAAACAATGGCTAGGGCGTTCAAGATGGGAACTCCACTACGCATCAAGATCGCATAGGTGCGGCAAAAGCGTGAGAGGTTAATCTTTTGGATGAGGACCCCAAGAACCGGCAATTTAAAAAGAAATTTGTCTTTTGCTATACGGCCCTTAGGCGTAGCGGTCACTTTTACGAGTCCTTTATAAAAGAGGAACGCCCCGATTAACATATAGATGATATAAGATTTCAGGAAATCACTGAGATCAATGAGCATCTGAGTCGGCTTGGGCAATTCCTGGCCGAAGTCAGAGAACATGTCTGCAAACACGGGAATGACAAAGACGAGAAGAACATTGACCAATCCTACGGCGAGGACAATGACACAAACGGGGTAAGTCATCGCTCCTTTTACTTGCTTTTGAAGTTTTACACTGTCTTCAAAATATATAGCAACCTTGCCAAGAATGTCGGCCAGCCCGCCACTCGCTTCCCCGGCCTCGACCATGGAGATGAAAAGATTAGGAAAGGCGTTATTGAATTTACGTGTCGAGTCGGAAAATGAGGTCCCGCTGGAGACGTCATTTTTAACCTCGCGAATGATAATTTGAAATACAGGGTGTTCAGCTTGTTCCTGAAGCGCTTCCAGCGCGGACACGAGCGGTAGACCGGCTTCCAACATGGATGCCAGCTGAGCAGTAAAAATCGCAAGTTGATCGAGCTTTATTTTCTTTTTCTTCGCTTGCTTTTCGTAAGCTTTTATTTTTGCGAGCTTCTGAGATTCCATGAAGCTCATTTTCTTCCCGGAGCCGGCTCCTGCTTGGGATGGTGATGCGCTAGTCGTTATTAAGGCCATAATTTACAATCTGGTTAATTAATTCTTTGTTTGCAACAATTTACACCATGATACTGATATTTTAAAGATTTTTTTACTCCCATTGTAATTCCCTGGGCCTGTGTGCCCTCGAACCTTACTCTAAAGGGATAAATGCCGTCGATAAAAGGACTTGTGTACGTTTACCCTCGTGTTTTCAGCAAGCCCTACTGTCGTTCGTGTCTTATTTATCTAGCATTCGAAATGCGCTGGCCTCTCTTCTGACCTTTTATCTATTGCCATTGCGAAGATCTCATGACGAATGCGAACAACTTTCGACAGTTTATTTACTCTTAGGGTTATCGTGCTTATTTTTTAAATCCCTTTGATTTCCCCACCGCACTTGTCTCATCACCTATTAACTTCTCTAATCCAAATTAAGTTGCAGGAGCACTAATAATATTTGTAGTTTTACCCCTTTTCCTCCTGTGAGGATGCGGGTAAAACGCGAGTTTTTTATAGTAAGCTATGTTTCAGGTGACTTTCAGTGACCAGAGTATGGATGAATTGAATAATCTCGAGATGAGCGATCAACTCCATCTCGTTGAGCAGATCAGCAATGTGACGAGAGAGCAACTATCCCATCCTCGAGAACCGCTGAGCAAGTTCTCTCGAGATGGCACCACTTTCTATCGGCTGCGAGCCGGAGACTTCCGCCTTTATTTTGAAATCGAGAGTAATACCTTATACAGCCATTATATTCTCCATAAAAATACACTTCCAGATTTCGTCTTCCGCTCGAAGCTGCCTTTATCTGAAGATCTTATCATGGAGCAGCACCAGTCATTTTGGAGGTACCTCAACAGCCTGAAAAAGAACAGTAAATAGCGATGCCCACGAATAAAAAGAAAGGCGGGATTCCCAGTAATTATACAGATGCTACTGAAGCGAGTCACATCTATGTCCTCCCCAATCTGATGACGGCAGGGAATCTTTTGTGCGGCTTTCTCGCCGTTATCCGCTGCATTCAAGCAAAATTTGCGGAGTCGATGCGCATCTCAGATGATATTGTTAAGGAAGCACTGGTGCCTGAAGCGCTCTACGAACAAGCCGTATGGTTTATACTCGGCGCAGTCATTTTTGACTTTCTCGATGGGCTACTGGCTCGGTTGAGTGGGAGGGAATCACTTTTTGGCAAAGAGTTTGACTCCATTGCTGACATCGTCTCATTCGGCATGGCACCGGCGTTGATGGTTTTCTTCCTCATTCTTTCGCCCACTGAGGAATATCCTTTTTTCCGTCAGCTAGGTGGGCTCGTAGGATTCATTTATCTATTGTGCGGTGCCGTCCGTCTGGCACGACACAATGTTATTACGCACCCTCTCATTGATAATAAAAAAGGGGCTGCTAACGAGGACTTCCAGGGCTTACCTGTCCCTGCGGCGGCTGGTATGATTGCCTCGCTTGTATTAGTTATTAATAGTTATAACCTGAAGGACGGCGCAATTTTCCTTCCCATTCTTCTTTTGCTGATCGCTTTTCTTATGGTTAGTAACATCCGCTATCCGAGCTTTAAAACTATCGATTGGAATACTCAGGCAAAATTACGTACCTTTATCTCCTTTCTATGTGGCCTTGCCCTTATTTATCACTTCCGGTGGTTTGCGGTAGCTATATTGTTCTTCGCGTATATCTTTTTTGGTCTACTGCGATTTTTCAGAGAGGAATGGCTATCCCATAAACATGGCTCATAACCATTGAGAACAAGTTATGAAAAACGCGTTAATAGTGACTTGATAGCTGGTATCAGGTTTCACCGCCCTGTTTCATACCCAGGGTATTCAGAGGTCATTGGTTCCTTGAAAAGTATGCAAGATATTGCATAATAGGAATTTGATTTGAATATTACGCTTTTACCCCGTTATATAATAATAAGAATAAATTTATATTATAGTACTCTTTATTAAATAACATTGCCAGTAACTCTTTAATTTTCCTTATTTAGTCGACAATATGCAATTTAAAATCAATCGCGACCATTTCAGCAGTGGCTTACAACAGGTACTTAATGTCGTGGGTACTCGTGCGACGATGCCTATTTTAAGTAACGTTCTTATTGAATCCACAGAGAATGGGATCGCATTGACGACAACTAATCTCGATCTTGGTATTCGGTGCAATATCAAGGCGGGCGTTTCGGAACCTGGTGGTATTACTTTGCCGGTTCGTAAGTTGGCAACCATTGTGCGTGAGCTACCCAATCTTGAAGTCAATTTTGAGGCCTCACCCAATCATCAAGCTAAGATAACATCTGGGGGCTCACTTTTTCGTATTATGGGAATTGCCAAGGATGAGTTTCCTCCCCTCCCAACTTTTAGTGACAAGCACGTGTTCCTTTTTAAACAGGCAGAGCTGGCGGCTATGCTGAAATACGTTTCTTACGCGCAGTCTACTGATGAGACCCGTTATATCATGAACGGAGTCTACTTTAATTTTGAGGATGATAAACTTACGCTCGCTGCTACTGACGGGCGCCGTCTTGCAGTAACCAGTCTCGAAATGGAGATCGACGAAAACAATGTCGGCCATCTCATTCTCCCTGCGAAAACGGTCGCAGAAGTCGAACGACTTTTAGGACAGGGAGATGAGGTTAAGATTGCTTTCAATGATCGGCAGGTCTCTTTTGAAATTAATACTGATGCTGAAGAAGGTGATAGTGGACTTATCGGCAGCATTGAACTTATATCCAAAGTTGTTGAAGGTAATTATCCCAATTATCACCAGGTCATACCAAAGGAAATAGAACAGCGGGTTAAAGTGGAGCGTGAATTGCTTCTTGATTGCGTGCGCCGCGCCGCACTGGTCACGAGCGATAAAAATAATTCTATTAAGATAAAAGCGACAGATAATCTTTTGGAAATTAGTGGATCCAGTCCGGAGTATGGGGAATCACATGAATCGATTGCGGTTGCCTACGAAGGACCAGAAGTACAGGTTGCTTTCAACCCGCATTTTATCATTGATCCACTTAAAGCACTGACGAAAGATGAAGTGATATTTGAGTTTAAAGACGAACTTAGCCCGGGAGTATTTCGAACCTTGGAAAGTTTTATGTGCGTGATAATGCCCTTGCGGCTGAACTGATACAGACAGGGTAAAGAGGACGTTCCTCGTTTCGTGTTAAAAAGTTGTCGGGGTAACTATGATTTAGCGGGTTTACCGTTATATTACACTTTATGGCGTTAAATTTTGAAATAACACATGGTATTTTTATTCTCGTCGTAACGACGTTCGCGCTCGCTTATGCCAGTGTGCATTTTGCCTCCCCCATTATAGCTATATTTTTCCGTTGGTCGCGCTGGATTTTGTTCGCCTTCGCCTTTGCCTATATAGCCGGTTACCTTGGGGGTGCCAACCGCCCTTTTTGGGTTTTGACGCTCTCCGCTTTCCTTCTTTGGTTTGTCTTCGAAACCGGTTATTACTGGTTGGCTATATCCCAGTATAGCCACAGTCAACTCCCCCTCTTTCTCGATTTCAGAAAAAATAGCGCGGGGGATGAATGGCCAAATCAAAAACGTTTTATCGCCCTCAGAGAATGGCTGCGCAGTCAGGAATTTACTCCACTCATCGCGCTGAAAGCTGAATTAGATCAGAATATTTCTTTGCGCTCGTCGATTTATCAAAGCGATGAAAATAGAATACGATTGCAGATCCATTTCGTTCCCCAACGTAACGGCAATGTTTCGGTTTGTTTTATCTTCAGCTCAATTGCAGGTAATGGGGCACGTATAATTACGGATAATATCTTCCAGCCCTTTGGCGGATTTTATCCTGAACAATGGCACCTCGAGCGAAAACCATGGACGCGTTCACCGCAGCGGCTTTTTGTGCGGCACCGCGATCGCATGGAAAAATATGGTGGGGCCTTCGTTCCCTGGGATGATGATCCTCTCTACGATATTAATAACCAGCAACGGCACCTCGAACGCATCAATATTGAATTAGGCTTTCTTTTCCCTCGTGAACTTCACGAAAAACACGGCAAAATTACCTGGGAAGGGCGCTATCGAGTTTGGAAAGAACTCTGGCTGCTGAACTTTTTGGGCATTGCCCATCATTATTAGTAACCGCCTGGGCCCTCTAATAGTCATCCTCCAATATAAGACATTTCTACTTTCGGTGGGGGCTTCGCGTTATCATTCATGCTTGTACGCAGCTCGGAATAACGGTCTGTTCGATTATTCCAGATACTCTTCAAGAGTATTAAGATTTCATCATCACTTTTTCCCTCTCGAAGCGCGCTGCGTAGATCCTTCCCTTTATCCGCGAACAGACAGGTGTATAGCTGGCCGTCCGCTGTTATCCTCGCCCGCGTACAATCGCGACAAAAGGGCAGCGTTACCGAAGCAATAATACCGATTTCGATATCCGTACCCTTATAGCGATAGCGCTTAGCAACTTCTCCACGATAATTGGGGTCTATGGTTTCCAAGCTAAATTCACGCTCGAGGTCGGCTACGATCTGCTCTGCCGGGTAGACCGCGTCCATTTTCCAGCCGTTGTGATTGCCGACATCCATGAACTCAATGAATCGCAGGGTGTGTCCGTTATCTCGGGCATAGCGCGCCATGGGTAAGACTTGCCCTTCATTTACGCCCTTTTCTACCACCATGTTGATTTTGACCGGTAATCCTGTGGAGGCAGCAGCTTCTATTCCCTGCATCACTCGCTTTACTTCTATCCCGCGTCCATTCATTTTTTTAAATATTTCATCATCAATCGCATCCAGGCTCACCGTAACACGGTTTAGACCTGCAGCGCGGAGAGCATCAGCAGTCTGATCCAATAGCAAACCGTTGGTAGTCAAGGCTATGTCATCTATTCCTGGAATGTCTGAAACAAATTTGACTAAATGGTCAAGTTCTTTTCTGATTAAAGGCTCACCTCCTGTTAACCGAATTTTTCGTACCCCGCAGTGCGAAAAAATCCTAGCCAGTCGGGCAATCTCTTCATAAGTAAGCAGTTCAGGTTTATTTAAAAATGCATAATCGCGTCCAAAAATCTCTTCCGGCATACAATAGGTACAACGCATATTACATCTGTCTGTGACGGATATACGCAGGTCATGTAGCGATCGGCCTAAAGTGTCGATAGGATGAGCCATAAAATTAAATGAATCAGATAAAATGGATGGGAATTGCAAAATCTTCAATTTTAAAGGGAAATTAATTTGAAGCTAATTTCTATGGACTGAGGAATGAGTATTTCCTGTGAAGAAGCCTTTCGTATTATCGAAGACGCAACCCATGTATTGCCGTCTGAGAAATGCCCTTTTGAGGGACTAGTCGGCCGTATTCTACGTGAACCGGTAAAAGCTGACCGTGATTTACCACCTTTTGATCGCGTGATGATGGACGGAATTGCGATTTCTCAATCTGCCTGGGATGAGGGGATTCGGGAATTCCCGATAGACGGGCTGCAAGCCGCGGGAGCATTAGTCCAGCAATTGAAAGATAAACACCATTGTCTGGAAGTAATGACGGGTGCGGTATTACCCACGGGTAGTGATTGTGTATTGCCCTATGAAGAAGTTGAAATAGATGAAGGTAAGGCAAAGGTGGATGGTGATACCGCGGTTAAAGCTGGATTAAATATTCATCAGCAGGGGAGTGATTTTTCGGATGGGTCGACCCTTGTTGAAGAGGGAACGCAGCTTACTTCACGTGAAATTGCCGTTGCTGCCTCCTGCGGGAAGCATTCGCTTTCAGTCACCGTAAGACCGCGCGTCGCGATAATTGACTCAGGTGATGAACTGGTTGAGGTTAATGAAGCAGTTGAACGACACCAGATTAGACGATCCAATATTTATGCGCTGAATGCCGCGCTCACTACACTCGGCGTTCCCAATGCCGAAATGATCAATCTTAAAGATGAGCGTGAAAACATAGAGATTGCTTTGCGCGATGTTGTTGAACGCACGGATGTGGTGATCCTCAGCGGTGGAGTATCTAAGGGCAAACGGGACTTCATACCTGAAGTATTGGATTCGGTGGGGGTGGAAAAAGCATTTCACGGGGTAAAGCAACGCCCGGGTAAGCCTTTCTGGTATGGTAATATACCCGCGGGGCCGACTATTTTTGCCCTACCGGGGAATCCTCTTTCAACACTCATCTGTTTCCATCGTTACGTGAAACCGGCACTTGATATTATGTTTGGACTGAGTAATTCAGGAACGGATTGGATTTCATTATCTCAATCGTTCACCTTTAAACCCGCGCTGACTTATTTTTTACCGGTGCGTGTAGATAGGCGACAAGAGGGGTTACTCTCTGCCATTCCCGTGCCGGTTAGTAATTCCGGTGATTATGCATCGGTGGTCCCCACAGAGGGGTTTGTTGAACTTCCCGCAGAAGAACACAGCGAATTTAAGGAGGGCTATAATGCGCGGTACTTTCCCTGGATTTGATGAAGATAATATAAACATAAATAAATATAAAAATGAAATTTTCCCACCTAAGTTCAAGTAACGAACCTGAGATGGTTGATATTGGAGGTAAACAAATAACGGTTCGCAAAGCCCGTGCCCAGGCGGTAGTTGTGCTGAACGATGAGATCATGGAACATTTTTCAGATGATGAACTCACAAGCAAAAAAGGGCCGGTCTTTCAAACCGCCATATTAGCCGGTGTGATGGCGGCAAAGAAGACACATGAACTTATTCCTCTTTGCCACTCCATCCCACTTGACAATTGTAAAATTGCAATTGAGCCAACGGGAGAAAACCGGGTGTCGATTAAATGCGAAGTAAGCGCAACGCACAAAACCGGAGTCGAAATGGAAGCACTTACGGCTGCGAGTGTCGCCGCACTTACCATCTATGATATGTGCAAAGCGATGTCTCACGCCATTATTATTGAAAGCATTCACCTCGTTGAAAAGACCGGCGGCAAAAGCGATTTCAAAAAATAAATTTATTGCGACCAGCTTTTAGTCTCGAACAAGTGCAATTTTTTTGACACGACGCATCCCCAATTATGCAACCGACGCGACTCATCATTATTAGACACGGTGAGACGGAATGGAACCTGGAAGGGAGAATCCAGGGCCACTTAGATAGTCCATTGACAGAATCCGGACGTGCGCAGGCGGAGGCGATCGCCGGAAGGTTGCAAACAGTAGAAGTGGATGCCCTTTATAGTAGTGATCTTGGTAGAGCTTACACCACCGCACAGTTCGTTTCCCATAAAACTGGACAGGACATTCTAACCGATAAACGTCTGCGAGAATTGCATCTAGGTAAATTTGAAGGACTAACTGAAGAGGAGGTAGAAAAGCGGTTTCCGGAGGAATATGTATACCTAAAAAATGCCGAACCAGGTTATATTTATCCTGGAGGGGAGAGCAAAGAACAGTTATCATTACGGGTGATTTCCTGCTTGGAAGAATTAATGGGGAAACATCAGGGGGAACAGATCGTAGTAATTACCCATGGAGGGGCGCTCAGCCGACTGATTCGCTATACCCTTGGCATGCCGGTTGTTGGTTCCAACGAATATAAAATATGTAATGCCGCTTTAAATGTTTTCTCTTATGAAAATAAGCGCTGGCAATTGGAAATATGGGGAGATTTAAGCCATCTTACTGAAGTACGAATAACATCTGCCTGATAAGTTCGGCGGTTGTTGCACCTGAAATAGAAATGGAGAAAAATGCAATGCATGGGCTCGTTCTTGCCGGGGGAAGAAGCAGGCGTATGGGGCGAGACAAAGCTTACCTCACAATGAACGGGAAGGCCCTGCTTACCCATGCCCTCGAGCTGATAAACCAAGTATGTTCCCCGGTGATTATTTCTCTACGCCCGGGACAGGAGGTCCCCCCTAAAATTGCGTTGCATGGAGCGACGGCTATCCTTGACCAGTATGGAGAGATAGGGCCGCTGGGGGGCATCCTCTCTGCATTAAATACGTACCCCGATCCCCCATGGCTAGTCCTCGCGGTCGATTTACCCCGTCTCGATCGACATACCTTGGAGTATCTAATCAGGCATCGGGATCCGGGAAAGCCATTTACAGCATATCGCGGGAGGGATGATCTCCCTGAACCGCTCTGTGCAATATACGAACCACAAAGCAGAGCGATCCTCATGGATTATTTCAGCAATGCCCGCAGTCTTTCCCCACGGAAAATTTTTATTGAAGAGAAGGCGCATCTTCTTTCACCTCCTAACCCTGGAGCATTAGACAATGTTAACACGCCAGAAGAATTTGAAGAAGCCTTGAATAAATGAGCACTACGAAGACAATAGAACTTGCTTATTATGCCCTTCTGCGGGAACAGCGCGGATTAAGCAGTGAAAAACGCGCGACTTCCGCGATGACGGCGCGTGAACTCTACCTTGAGTTAAAAGAGGAGTTTGGCTTTAACCTGCAGATGGAAGATCTCAAGGTGGCGATCAACGGAGATTTTGCCGATAATGATATACCCATCCATGATGGGGATACAGTTGTCTTTATTCCACCCGTAACGGGGGGGTGAGTAATGCTATGATGTTTAAAATTTTTGAGAACCCACTTGAAAAAATGGATCTTCAGAGTCCATTTTCAAATACCGAAGCTGGCGGATTCGTGTCTTTTGAAGGGTGGGTGCGCAGTGAAAACGACGGCCAGCAGGTGATGGCATTGGAATATGAAGCTTATGCCGAACTTGCAGAGAAGGAGGGCGAACGCATCCTCATCGAAGCGCGCGACAAATTTGATATTATCGAAGCCCGGTGTGGTCATCGGGTGGGGCGGTTGCAACTGGGTGATATGGCGGTATGGGTTGGCGTTAGTGCCGCCCATCGCAATGAGGCGTTTCAAGCATGCAGGTACGTAATTGATGAAGTTAAAAGGCGGGTGCCGATCTGGAAAAAAGAATATTATAAGAGCGGGGACAGTGGCTGGCTGTGCCCGGTCGAGGGTTATGCGCACACGCCTCCAGAAAGTGATGGAGAGAGTACGGGCACAGCGTAAGATATGAGCGAGAAGCAATCGGATATTGGACTTATTGGGTTGGCCGTAATGGGGCAGAATCTTGCCTTAAATATTGCCGATCACGGCTTCAACATCTCCGTCTTCAACCGCACGACGGAGAAGATGGACAAGTTTATAGCGGATAACCCCGATACTCCTGGAAAGCTTGTCGGTCATGCGGAGTTAAAGGATTTTGTCCTATCACTTTCTTCCCCGCGTAAAATAATAATTCTCGTCCAGGCGGGACGGGGCACCGATGCGGTCATTGACAGCCTTTTACCACTGCTCGATCAAGGAGACATTATAATCGACGGCGGCAATGCCCTTTGGTCAGATACCATAAGGCGGGAAAAAGTGCTTAATGCAAAAGGGTACCGATTTATCGGCTCTGGTGTTTCCGGGGGTGAAGAAGGCGCACGCTTCGGGCCTTCACTTATGCCTGGTGGTCGTGAAGACGCGTGGAAAGAGCTGGCGCCTATTTGGGGCGCAATCGCGGCAAAAGTCGACTCGCAAACGGGTAAACCATTAGAGGGGGCCGAACCGGGAAAACCGGTTGATGGCGGTGTTCCCTGTGCCGCGTACATCGGACCGAATGGAGCGGGGCACTATGTGAAAATGGTGCACAATGGGATAGAATACGGAGATATGCAGATGATCTGTGAAGCCTATGATTTGATGCGCAATCTTCTCAATCTGTCTCCTGCGGAAATGGGGGACATATTCAACGATTGGAACAACGGTGTTCTCGATTCTTTCCTTATTCAAATTACCGCAGATATCTTGAAACAGACCGATCCGGTGACGGGAAAACCATTTGTCGATATCGTGTTGGACACTGCGGGGCAGAAAGGAACCGGGAAATGGACCAGTAACAACGCGATTGATCTGGGAGTGCCCGCACCCACTATCGCGGAAGCGGTATTTGCGCGCTTCATCAGCGCGGTCAATGATGAACGCCGTGCGGCGAACACGGTTCTCAAAGGGCCTGAAAAATCTTTTCAAGGTGATAAGGCAGACGTTATTGATGCTATTCATGATGCGCTCTATTGTGCAAAAATCTGTTCTTACGCCCAAGGGTTTCAACTCATGCGCGAGGCGCAAAAGGAATACTCCTGGAAATTAAACTTTGGCGAAATTGCGCAAATCTGGCGTGGAGGGTGCATTATCCGTGCCGCATTTCTACAAAAAATAACAGAGGCTTACGCGCGCGACTCGATCCTTGCGAATCTCCTTCTCGATCCCTATTTTAATGAGGCATTACAACGCGCGCAGAATAACTGGCGGCGTGTTGTCGGCGCAGCTGCGGAGTATGGTGTCCCGGTCCCCACTTTTTCTTCTGCCCTCGCCTATTATGATAGTTATCGTGCGCTTCGGCTCCCCCAAAACCTCCTGCAAGCGCAGCGCGATTTCTTCGGTGCGCACACTTATGAACGCCTTGACCAGCCGCGGGGGAAAATTTTCCACCTTGACTGGCTCGCGCCTACACGTCCGCAACTTGAATTATAAAATGCCAATTTATTGGTCTTGTGGTAATTAATCAATCGTCGTACTTTATTGTTATGCCTTCAAGATTTCAGCTTATCAGTCCTGATTATGGAAAACAACTGCTCGCTGAAGCAGCAATAGGAATGTGTTCCTCAATTAAAGAAAAGTGCACCCCTCCACGCATTGAAATAAAGACCCAGGCTAAAGATAAAACTTTTGAAATAAATTATGGATTTCATCGCAGTCCCTTTGGAACCTGCCTTATTGCCTTAACGACGGGAAGGCTCTGCGCGGTTTTCTTTCTCGAAAAAGGAGGGGAAAAGAATCAAGTGGCAGATCTTCACAAGCGCTGGCCGAAAGCAATACTTGTTAACGACCAGAAAGCGACGCAGCCATGGGTGAAGCGTATTTTCCCCCGGCAGAGAAATAAAAAAGGAGCGAAAATTCCCGTGACATTAATGGGCACCGATTTTCAGTTAAAAGTTTGGCGGGCCTTGCTGCGGATTAAGTCAGGTTGCACCGGCCCCTATGAAGAGGTTGCGCGTATGATCGGGCAGCCCAATGCCAATCGTGCTGCAGGGACGGCTGTAAGCGCGAACCCTTTAGGCTATCTGATCCCCTGTCATCGCGTAATAAGAAAAAGTGGAGCGATTGGAAACTATCGTTGGGGAGTGCGGCGTAAAAAAGCTATGCTTGGACTTGAGGCATTAAGTAATTAAGGGCGCTCAGTCGCGAAAAGACCATAACAGCCGCGCGGATTTACGATCAAGGTTATCCGGATCCGCGATATGGTAAAGGTCTCCCGTGAGGTCGCGAATGACCATCCCACCATCGGGTAAGTTTCTCGGCCAATCGTCGAGCTTAGTTTGAAATCGTCGAGGGCCCTGCTTCGTTTCTACTGTCCACAGTCGCAGATCGAACTCTTTTTTTATTTTTTTTATCGCCGTCACTTCCAGGGTGAAAGTTGATTCAGCGAGGCTCGCTTCAACTGCTTGTCGCGATGCATCGTCTAAATCATCGAGCCGATTAATGAGATATATTTCTTTATTTTCATTTTCGCACAGTGAAATAAACCGTGTGGACGCGCTCCACGGAAAACAGGGGCGCAGTATAACAGTGACTGGCTTCCCCTCATGAATAATTTGGAGGGTACCATCGCCGTCGCGCCGAATTTCTGGAGGAGGTTCCATTGTTAAAACCTGGTCTTTATTATTTCTCATTTAATTATCTTGGAGAGTTGTTTTCCGCAGATGAAAAATTACAATACATACATTTCATGAAGCTCGAGTTGTAAATTGTAGAGCGTTTTATAGGTTCCCGCTTCTTTTTGCAGAAGTTCATCGTGCGTGCCACTTTCGACAAGTGATCCATCATGCATGACAAAAAGACGGTTTGCTTTGCGTAGGGTAGAGAGACGATGGGCAATCGCTATAACCGTTCGTCCTTCAATCAGACGTTCGAGCGCTTCCTGGATTTTACGTTCGGTTTCCGTGTCTACGCTACTCGTCGCTTCATCAAGGATTAATATACGAGGATTATGCAGAATCGCACGGGCGATAGATACACGCTGACGTTCACCACCGCTCAGGGTGTGACCACGCTCACCGACGATGGTGTCGTAGCCGAGGTTAAATTTACTGATGAATTCATGGGCGTTAGCCGCTAAGGCCGCGTTTACTACCTGTTTCAGGTCTGCCTCCTGATGGCCGTAGCGAATATTATCGAGGATGCTGCCGTGAAAGAGAAACGGATCCTGCATGACCATGCCGATCTGTTTTCGGAACAACCCAACATCGAGGTCGCGGATATCAACATCATCAATCAATACGCGGCCCACCTGTGTATCGTAAAACCGGGCAATAAGGTTTGTTATCGTTGTCTTACCCGCACCGGATTTGCCAACGAGCCCAATCATTTCGCCAGGGTTTATCTCGAAGGAGACATTCTTGAGCATATGCAAAACCGGGTCGTAGCCGAATGACACATTGTCAAATTGTATCCTCCCTTCTACCGGGTCCAAGCGAACAGGGTCGGGGCGAGATACGATTTCGGGTTCGGTATCGAGCAATTCGAATACCCTATGCGCAGAACTTAGCGATCGGTTGATTAAACGGGTGAGATAGCCGAAATTCTCAATCGGCATGATGAACATGCCCATGTAGAGAAGAAAGGCAACAAACTTACCCGGGGTCAGACTAATGCTACCTGGAGTGCCATCTCCCAGAAGGCGGGGAAGGGCAAAATACCAAACGAGGAGGACGAGAGACTCCAGCCCGAGATAAATAAGCGGCCAGAATGTTGTCCACACCTTGTGAATTCTAATCATTTCACCGGTTACATTGGCGTTACTTCGGGCGAAGCGATTGCGCTCATAATTTTCCTGATTAAAAGCCTTGACCACACTTACTCCAGAGAGGGTATCGGCAAGCAGGCCAGTCATATTTGACCATTTTCGCCATATGCGCAGAAATATACGGTGGAGATTTCGACCCATCAGAAAGATAAAATAAAATACTAAAGGAACTGGCCCGATGACGACCAAGCTCAGCTGCCAGTCCATCGTGAATAAAACCGCGCCAAGCCCGATGATCATGAGGACGGATAAGGTCATCTCCGTAAATCCAAAAGCGATAAAATCCCAGAGCCGATCGGTGTCTGAACTTACACGACTGACAATGCTGCCAGTCTGCCGATGGGAAAAGTAGCTTAAACTTAAATTATGCAAATGATTGTAGATGCTAATGCGAAGGTCTTGGGCCACCCATTCGCCAATCATCGACATCGTGCGCAGCTGCACCCACATGAATATTTGGCGCAACAAATAAACGACCACGATCACGCTAAGTACTATCCAGCCCAAACGTGAAGCCTGTTCCAGAGGGAGCATACCGTCAGTGTAAGGGATGATCACATCGTCTACTATATATCCGGTGAGGTAAGGGGGAACCAGGCTTACGGAGGTTAATCCTGCCGCGGCGAGTAACCCCAAGATAAAGCGACTACGGTAAGGTTTGAGATAGGCGAGGAGCCGCCATAATACCGCCATTCTGTTTTCGGCAACCGAGGACTGGGCGGTGAGAATCGGTTTCGCAACGGCTTTGGCATAAACCGAATCCGCATCGATATTATCTTCCCCTATGGTGTTTCCTTTTATCTTTTCCTTGAGCAGGAAAATGATTGGACCCATCGCTTGACGTTGCCTTTGGGTATAACGAACGACTGCGAGCGCTGGCTCACCTGGGATGCCGTAAAAAGATATAATCGTGCAGCTTAACCCGGGCGTTTCCTTTATTTCTTGAATTTGGGAACGGGCAAAAGTTTTTATCTCGATTGAGCCATCGGGTGTCGCTTCGTGGGCAACAGCGACTTGCTCAGGGCCGAGCGCGAGCCAACTTTGCGACATCTGGAAATCTGAATTGAGATCGATCATCGCGTAGAGCTGAACCGGCTTGTTATTCCAGGCCGCTTCAATCTTAGTACGTATAACCTTTGGCATTACGCTCGGTTGATCCATGTAACGAGCAATAGTGCTATGTTCTCTTGATGAAAATGGTGGGGCGTTCATCGGTGTGTAAAGGGAATGACTGCAGCGTGAATCAATGTAGATGTATTAGATGGACTTGCCACTGCAGGTTCCCAAGTAAGAGGAAGGGAGATTGCAGCAACCAGCCGGGGTAATTGGGGTATTGGCTGTTAGCGATTTAGCTTTTTGGAGGTAAGTATAGTTTGTTTGCGATTAAACGGAGAGAATGGCGGGAAAATATTTTTTTTCAGTGGCGCGCCCTTTTCTTTAATGGGTTTGGCACGCTAGTGTAACGCGGATTAGCAGTGTCGAGTGGGGAACACTTTAATTTTGCGATAGCATAGAATACTTCATAGCCGACCTCCCGGTTTAATCTTCACCTATACTAAAGTTTGTATGTGAAGCCTGGCAATATTTATTTGCCGTTATTCGGGGCGATTTTTTTTGAGAGGCACTAACCTAAACCGAACTAGGGGTTAACACTTATTCCGGTGCTGAAAATTACCTCTTCTCAGTTCTTGAGCGCTGTTTTTCCGCTCGATAAAGAGCGCGGAGTGAGACAAAATCTTCCTCGCGACTTCCGCTGATAATGCGGTGATCAAAATGTTTACCCTGCGCTATTTCGCGAGCCGCGGTTTGCATGCGCCGTGCGATTTCATCTGCATCGTCATCACCCCGTTCGCGCAAACGGGATTTCAACTGTTCCATGTCCTGGGGGAGAATGAAAATTGTCACCAGGCGCTGCGCGAGTTCCGCGTCTGACTTTGCCGCTTCGCGAAAATGAGCGGCCCCTTGCACATCGATACTAAGGATCAAATCGATATTCTCCGCCAATTTCCCTTGGATTTCACTCTTTAATATTCCATAGCGGTGATTATGAACTTTTGCCCATTCGTAAAAAGCGTCACATTCGATCTGCTTTTCGAAGGTGTCGTTATCAAAAAAATAGTAATCTTCACCCTCTTTTTCACCCGCCCGAGGAGGACGCGTGGTTGAAGATATAACCCGTTGCAGTTGGGGATCGAACGCTTCTTGTAAACGGTTAGAAAGCGTAGTTTTCCCGCTTCCAGCCGGACCTGATACAATAAGCAGCAATGCCGGGTTCACATCTTCGGAGAGCATTGCTCAGTAGCTAAAGGCGACGACACACAAAAGCAATCCATAAAGCGCGAAGAGGGAACCAAAACTGTTAACTCGGCGTCGTCGGGCAAAGAGCCAGTTGAAAAAATCGCGCATGCGGTAGGGGACAACTCCGAGGTAAAGCGCGACGACAATACAGAGGTAAACGAAGCTAACCATAAAAAGACGACTTGTTGGGTCTTGCATATAAGCGGCTTCAAGAAGCGCGTGCGCGGACATCAAGACGAGTATTACCGCTCCGCGAACCGATAAAAAATCTTTAACGAAGACAAAGGATAGAAATGCGATTATTAAGAAAAGGATAAATAAATAATTTTTGTAATTACCGAAATCAGCGACTCCCAGTTGAGAGACTTCATAGATGAACCACCCCGACCCGAGACCCATCGTTATGCAGGTCACAGGAAATGAGCGCAGGGACGCTTTGGCGAGTTTTTCGAAATTAGCTTTTTCCCACAACAAGAGAACACCTAAAATCAACAGAATTAATCCCGGCAGTAAAGTGGCTATATATAGAGACATGAAATAGGGAATTAAAGTCCGCTGACGGTGAGTGGCTTATCCGCTTCCATGCCATTGAGCACAAGCGATCCGTAAAGTGAACTCGTCGAAGCTTTTTCTATCTCGACTGGCACGAGTTCACCCATCAGGCGCGCACTCCCAGGGAAAATCACTTTACGGTTGCCGCGAGTACGTCCGCTATACATGCCTTCACCTTTGCGCGCGGGACCTTCAACTAAAACTTCCTGCACGCTCCCCAGGAGCGAACGATTGCGGTGCAGTGAACTTTGCGCGAGAATGTCTAAAAGGATCTGATTGCGGGATGCTTTAACTTCCTGGGATACCTGGTCGAGTAAAGATGCTGCGGGGGTCCCGGAACGAATGCTGTACTTAAATATATAGGCCATATCAAAGGCAACATCGATGAAGAGCTTTCGCGTCTCTTCAAAGTCTGCTTCCGTTTCTCCGGGAAAGCCCACGATAACATCTGTAGAAAAATACATAGTTGGAACCGCGGCGCGTAAATCGGCAACGATCTGTTTATAACGTTCAGCGGTGTAGGGTCGATTCATCGCGCGCAATATTCGAGTTGACCCACTTTGCACCGGCAAGTGGACGTACTCGCACAGTTTGGGTAATTCACGATACGCTTCGATAAGGTCCTTTTTAAAACCACGTGGGTGAGGCGATGTAAAACGAATGCGCTCAATTCCAGTTACACCCTGTATCGCTTCAAGTAATTGGACAAATGGACTTTTCCCCCGCTTAAAAGGTATTTCACGACGCCCATAACTGGTCACAATTTGTCCGAGCAGTGTAACCTCACGCGTTCCCCGGGAGGCGAGCTCCTCGACTTCGTCGACGATTTCAGCGATCGGGCGGCAACGCTCGCGGCCGCGAGTTTTTGGAACAATACAAAAAGTGCAATTCATGTTGCACCCTTGCATAATAGAAACAAATGCACTGACTTGCCTTTGATCAGGTTCGTGGGAGCGAATGGTGTTTTGCGATCCCTCCTCGTCCTCAAGGTCGACAATGGTCGCTGGTCGTGGCCCCTGTGCCTGGTAGCTGCGAATGAGGTTATCGAGATGGTCGGGGACGCGATGAAACTTCTGTGTCCCCACCAGTAAATCGAGATCGGGTAACTGATCGAGAATCGCGCTCCCCCGATTCTGGGCCATGCATCCCATGATCCCAATGATGAAATTGGGATTTCCTTTTTTGTGTTTCAGCAGGTACCCGGTCTTACCTATAGCTTTCTGTTCCGCCTGATCACGTACCGCGCAGGTATTGAGCAGGACAACATCTGCGTCATGCTCGCTATCAACGATCGAGTAACCGCGGTGTCGAAGCATCGCCGCGACGGCTTCGGAATCGCGATCATTCATCTGGCAACCGTATGTCTTGATATAAACTCGGTTCATGCTGCAAAGGAAATTGATATCATAAATAGTAAGCGACAGGTCAACCGATAATTTAACGAGCACAATCGACAAGCATTGAGAAACGGCGTCACAATGGCGGCGATTAAGGGGTGATTAAAATAGTTTTTTCACTTCCGGTTTGGTTACTTTAGCCATTACATTCTGCGGTAGATGCGGTACTATCTTCAAACGACTGGGGATTTTATATTTAGCTATTCGCTCTCGCGCCCACTGGCGTAAATTATCGAGTGTTAATACACAGTTGCCCCTCGTGACAATAGCAGCGCAAATTCGTTCGCCCCACTCTTCATCATTGATACCCACAACCGCGCATTCGTCAATTTCAGGATGAGAACGCAGAACTTCTTCAATCTCCAAAGCGGAGATTTTATAACCGCCGGATTTAATTATATCGATAGAACTTCTTCCCAGGATACGATAATATCCGTTCTCAATTACGGCGATATCTCCAGTCCGGAACCAGCCATCGTGAAAAGCCTCCCGGGTCGATTGCGTGTTATCCCAATATTCTTGAAATACATTTTCGCCCTTAACCTGAATTTCTCCCTCCTTCATATCTTCGGTAATTACCTCCCCGTTGTCATTGACCAGTTGCAACTCGATCCCGGGGAGGGGGGTGCCGACATATCCAGGTTTTCTTTCTCCGTGAAGCGGATTGGAGAGCGCCATTCCAATTTCGGTCATCCCATATCTTTCCAAAAGCGTGTGCCCGCCTATCGCTTTCCATTTTTCCAGAATATTTACCGGTAAGGCAGCGGAACCTGATATCATGAGGCGCATTTTACTACAGGCATTAGACATGGATTCTTTTTCCTCACGCCCGGCTTTTTCCCAGGAGGCAATGAGTTTTACATAGATTGTCGGCACGGCCATGAAAAGGGTTAGATCGCTTTTGACGAATCTTTCCCAGATCGCATCCGCATTAAATCCGGGCATCATTTCGCAACTGGCACCCACCCATAGGGGGCAATATAGAGCATTAATAATACCGTGAATGTGATGAAGCGGTAATGCATGAAGGATACGATCATCTTCCCTTATTTCCCAGGATGCAACGAGTGAGGTAATCTGGGCGCTTATGTTTTTATGCGTAGTAACAACCCCTTTGGGTTTACTCGTTGTACCACTCGTAAACAAAATCATCGCTTTGCGATTTACTTCTATATTGGGGAGAAGTACCTCGGGGACATTGGCTTCGGGATTCGAGTGAATTAATATTAAATTATATGCCTCGATGAGGGGGGATAATCTTTCCTCGAACTCCGGGTGAGCAACGATGAATTTAACACCAGCGTTATTAATTGCGTACTCAGTTTCTGATAAAGGGTGTGATAGACAAAGTGGAACCGCGATACCACCCGCCAGCCAGATTCCCCATTGAGCAGCCACATAGTCCATTCCCGGCGGGGACATAATTGCGACTCTCGCCTCTGCAAGATCCGCGGTGTCGCGCAGTAAATGTTGGGCAATCTTAGTAGATTGATTTATTACATCACCGTACTTATGAACCCCGCGACGATCAATAATTGCGACGCGCTCTTGGGTTGTAAGCGCGCGATTAATTAATGGAATGCTGGATGCACGAATCATCTGATCGTGGAATTGAGATACCCGGGCGCGACCAGCTTACATGAAAGTGCAAGGCCGAGTCCCGTGGCCGCATCGGTAACGATTGCTACATCCATACTTCTATCTTTTCTTTATTCACGTGTTCTTCGAGAAGCGTGCTTATTGCGGTGTTCATTTCTTCGATCTCCGTCTGAGAGGGTGATACTACACCGCCGTTGCGTTCATAAGGGAAATAAAGAATATCACTATCCGTGCGCTGTTTTTTAATGCGCTTCAAATATTCTGCGTTCATGCGAAAAATGCCAATGCTAATATCACGGATTTTTTCTGCCGGAAGTTTTTCAAATGTTCTTTCTACTAGTTGGCGATAACTCTCTCGCCAATTTGCAATGAGTAAAACGGGGTCAAAACAAAGGCGTACCGACCAACCATCATCAATTGCCTGCGCCGCGGACTCCAGGCGTCGTTCCAAAGGAGGAGTGTTTATTTCGTAACGCGACACGACCGGTTCAGGTGAGAGAGACCAGGCCAGAACAACCTGGTCATGGGGGACAAGATCACTGAGGGCACGGTAATTCGCGCTTTTCGTGCGAATTTCAATGAGCAGATTATCTTTTCTTCTGCTGTATTCTATCCATTCGTGACAGTAAGGGACCAAGGACTCAAGAGCGAGTAAATCGGTGTCGTAGGAGATTGCGAGGTAGAGGGGTGTAGAGGGATCCAAGCGCTGTTTGATCGCTTTACTAGTTGCTGAAAAGTACGCCTCGGTATTAACAAAAACAACAATGTTGGCGGAGGGGTACATGCCTTGAAGGTAACAGTAATCACAATTATAGACACAATTCAGGATGAGCGCATTGTAATGAAAGTTTGAATACCCAAAATCCTGCGCGTTGTTACTCCCGCGATAAATCAAGTGATCTTTTTTTACTGCGAGAATTAGCTTAATGCTGCGCTTCTGGATTTGAAAATGCTGCCCGGGTCGGGCAAATACATCTTTGTAGTTATCAATACAAATTCGCTCGGCTTTCGGGAAACGCGACAACAGATGTTCGGTCATCGGGAAATTCTCCGCGGCTCTTTCAATGTAGAGATGCGAAAAATTACTGTGACTGTAGTTCATGCGTAATCGTTTTAAAAAGCCGGTTGCGTTCAGCCTTATTATTAACCGTCTGTTTGCAATAGGGACGCAGGAGATCGAGTCCTTTTTGATGACGGATAATATAACCGGTCGCGTAATCCTGCAACTGGTGACGTTGCGTGGTGGTCAGCTTTAGCACTTCACAAAGCTGGTTAAGAATTGAAGCGTCATCAGCCGCGATCGGTGTTGGCCGCGAACTTAAATTACTTCCCGAACTGATAACCTCCATGAATGCGTCGAGGCAGGTTTCGATCTTTTCTCTAATCATGGGGTTATCCAAATTTATGTCTTCCAAGTGGTCGGATATAAGTTTGAGGCAGTAAATATTTTCCAGGGGGATAAAGGCGGAGGCGGAAGGGAAAAATCCACTCGCCTCCATATCCACCATATCAGAGGTGACGGTTTCTCTGCCTTTTAGAACATGGTTATCAAAGGTGGTCAAAGAGGCTTCACGCAGGTTATGTTTGAGAATAATTTCCGGATAGAAATCACGCCTTGTGGCGGCATCGGTTATTTTATTTATAAAAACGAGTTCACCTAAGGGACGCTGGGCATCACGGCAACCGCATAACCCAAAATTAATAACAAGCGTATTTTCGGGAGATTCAATATTAGCTAAGGCATAAGTCGTAGCGATCGCGGATTTTACTTTGCCTGTTCCGCTCACTACGAGACAGGTATCCCCGCGACGATAGAGAGGAATACGTTGAGCGTGCGGATCTTTTTTTAATCCGATTTTTTCTATCAGTGGCCTTGCTTCTTCGTGGATAGCGGTAATGATGACTTTGGCCATTGTCCTTATAATAATACAACCTATAAAAGATCAGGTGGTTGGCGATAAAATAGATATTGTTGAAGGCGATATAACCCAGCTCACGGTTGACGCAATTGTTAACGCCGCCAATAATCGACTGCTCGGTGGGGGTGGTGTCGATGGGGCGATCCACAGGGCGGCCGGCCCTGAGTTACTCGAAGAATGCCGTACTCTCGGCGGCTGCGATACGGGTGAGGCTAAAATTACACAGGGCTACCGCTTACCTGCTAAACATGTTATTCATGCGGTCGGCCCCGTCTGGCAAGGCGGCGAGCGAGGGGAACCGGAATTGCTTGCCGGTTGTTACCGGAACAGTTTGCGTCTCGCCGTGGAAAACGGACTGAGGTCTATCGCCTTCCCCTCAATCAGTACCGGCATCTATGGCTATCCACTGGAAGCGGCAACACGTGTCGCTCTCACTGAAACAGGGATTTTTTTGGAAAATGATTCCTCGATAGAAAAAGTTATCTTTGCCTGTTACCCACCTGAAAACGCGACTGTTTACCGTAAAGTATGCGAAGAGCTATTCGGTTAAGATGAAGCGGCTGAAAATAACGGTCAATGGACGTGTGCAGGGGGTGTTTTTTCGCGATTCGACAAGGAATAAAGCCTCTGAACTCGGGATTTGCGGATTCGTTCGCAATCAACCTGAGGGCGCCGTCTATATTGAAGCGGAAGGAGATGATGAGCCCTTAGAGCAATTCGTGCAATGGTGTCGAGAGGGGCCTCCATGGGCGCGTGTGGAGAAAGTAGATGTTGAAGGATGTAAAGCAGAAGGGGCTTCGAAATTTATTATAGAAAACTAAAATGAGAGTCATTCATAAGCAAAGCGAACAGCCAGGGAGCGCGGGAGTAACAGCTTGCCTTGAATTCCATAATAAGAATAGATAATTAAAGCTATGTTGCTTAAGGATAAAGTTGCCTTGATAACGGGGGCCAGTACCGGAATTGGCCGTGCGACAGCCAGCTTATTCGCGGAGCACGGCGCCCGTGTAATCGTGGCGGATATAAATGATGTGGATGGTAAACAGACAGTCGAAGGGATTGGGAAAAAAGGCGGAGAGGCTCTCTATATTCATGCTGATGTCGGCGTCATGGACCAGGTACAAATGATGAGCCAAGAGGCTATAAGCCACTATGGGTGTGTTGATATTGTCCATAGTAACGCGTATGCGTCGGTCTCCGGGATTGCCCATGAGATCAGTGAAGCTGACTGGGACCGGACCCTGGAGGTCAGCTTAAAAGCAACTTGGATGATAGCGCGCAGTATCTTACCGACAATGCGGCAGTCGCAGCATGGCGGGGTCTTTATTATTACCGGGTCTGTTCATTCAATTCGGGGCTATGCTCATAGCACTCCCTATCAGGCGGCCAAAGGCGGCCTGTTAGCGCTCACCCGTGCGTTAGCCGCTGACTATGCGCCGACCGTCCGTGTCAATGCCATCTTACCCGGGGCCATAGAAACACGCCCTGCTACGGATGAGGAAAGAAAGAGGACAGCCGATATGTGTCCCTTGAAACGCAACGGCCGGCCGGAAGATATTGCCCAGGCGGCGCTCTTTCTGGCTTCTGATATGTCATCCTACATAACGGGGACTTCCCTCATAGTGGACGGGGGCCTGGTCTCAACGATTACAATGCCATGGGAATAATTTGCACTCTGACACGTGAAAAGAGCTAAGTAAAATCTTAATGTTAACCGGTATGAACTTAAAATTATGACCACTGCTAAAACAAAAGTTAAATATCCCCTGTCCTGCACGATGGAAGCGGGGGTCGAAACCTTGAAGCGGTTAAATTTAAACACGGAGGGGGGGTTACAGATGGATCTCTTGACCGGGAAATCCCCGGGGGGGCCTAATGTCGATAATATTAAAGAATTCTATGAAATAATGACCAGTGGTCATGCCCCCATGGGCAAGAGCTCTGGAACCGTTAAAGGGTGGAGTATTGAAAATATATTTACGTGCGATGATCAAGCATTACGCTTGCGATTGAATTTCGCGGCGACCGAGAAGGATTTTCGCCAGGTTTGTATCGACCGCTATATAAAATATGTCGACCAGGCAAGTCACCTGCCCCACCTTAAAAAAGTAAATATGCACGGTGCGCCTAAACGCTGGGTAACGGAGACACAAATTTACGGGCAGGAAGGTGATTACGAACTTCAAATAGAAGCAATCAAACAAATTGCCACTTTTGCTGGAGAACACGGGATAGAGATTACCTTGGAAAACACTAATCTTAACTGGGATGGCATTCCCGATGACATTCCGGGGGAAGCGGTGAACTGGAACCGGAGGAATCGCTATTTCGGCGAATCGCCGGAAGAGTGGATCAAGATGGGTGAAGACGTCAACATGCCGAACGTTTCCCTGTGCCTTGATTCTGGCCACGCGGCAACCTACGCGCAGATATTCTCCGACCATGATACGCGTAAGGAAACCATGATGAATTTTCTTTCTCGACCGGATTTAATCGGGCATGTCCATTGGAACGATCAATTATTATATGATGTGCGTGGGCGCCCGGATTATCACGGACTGATTGGTAGCGCGTCGCTCCCGATCGAGTTTCACCGGAAAATAAAATCCCTGGATGCGACCATCCTTCTGGAACATTTTTATTCCATCGAAGAACTCGAAGAAGAATTAGGTTTCATTGATAAATTGTAGGTTTACAAGATTAGGGGTTTCAACGATAAGCGGGAGCTTTTTTAGAAATAGCGGAATATATGGCTGATGGATTAGCATTTAAATGGCGGGTGATCCAGAGTGGCGGTAGCGGGGCATCGATTTTTCTCGCGAGCAAAGAGGAACTGGAAAACTACGAGGTTGAAATGCAATCTGTCTCTGCGCCTTCCCGTGCCGGGCGTTTATTTACCTGGGAAGATGCGCAAAACCCACAACCCTCGTCTCCCGTCGGTCGCTTCATCGCACAATTGCTGGAATGGGGATTCAATGGATTGGCGCTGGAGGATGATCTTGAAAAGCATCCGAACGAGATGCGTGGCTTTGCCCGCTACCTTAAAGAAAATGGTATGGGGATGATCCTCCGTCGCGAGTGGTGCGAGACTGAGATCGGTTACTCTATACCGATTACAGAAAGTGAAGCACTTCCGCGCACTTCACGCAAGTTATGCCCATACAATGATGAAGTACGCGACTATTGGGTAAAGAGGATCGCGCGTGACTACGAATTGGCGCCGGATTTGGAAGGTTATCGAATGAATGGGACGGAGTTTTATTTTATTAACGGTGCTCCATGGATGTGTGATTGCGCTGAATGCCGGAAACGGTCCGGACGTGAACGAACGCGGGATGCAATTTGTCTCGTGGCAAATCTTTTTGCGCCTCATGGGGGGACATTGTTCTGGGAGACCTGTTCGGATGATCCCTGGGGTCAACGCCATGAGACCGTTTACTTCAAGGACATGACTGGCGAGTTGCCCGATAACGCTTTTATTTTTATCAAACGGCTCTACTTTGACTACCATCCGCATTGGCCACGCCACCCCCTCTTCGAATTTATCACCAAGGATGCAGAGGGGAATTCACCTTATATGACAAGTATTCCCCTACCCAATGAATGGATGGGCGTGCACAGCTACCCCTATTCACATGTCGATGAGTGGAGCGAGGCATTTCGCGATATGAAAGCGACCGGTCAACAGGGAGTGTGGCTATATGACATCGTGGAACCCGGGGGATATGATCCGCCATTAAACAAGGTGAACTGGTATGCCGTCGCTCGCTATATGCGAGATCCCAATGCCGATCCTGGCGAGGTCAAATTATCCTGGGCCCAAGCACAGTACGGCGAGAAGGCAGCGCCGACCGTGCTTGAGGTTCTTTATAAAATGACAGAAGCGTTAGTGGGGATGTTTTATTTTGATGGACTTATGACTGCCAATCACTGTCACTTTTCGAATATCGAATATCTGGACTCACACACGAGTGGCCCATACCGTCAATCGACACGCATGACGGGGATGATGGGGATGGCCTGGCCCTTGGACATGTACACCCCGCAGCGTATGGCCGAGATTCGCACTAATCCCCGAACACGGTTGGTCTTTACCCAGGCGCCCATAACACCCGCGTTAAAGGATGAAGCGATGGCGCAGAAGGAGAAGGCAGTCCGATTGATTGAAGAGTCCATTATCCTATGGCGCGGGCTTAAAGGAAAGATGGGTGAGGAAGATTATAATATTACCCTGGTTGGACTGGAGGGGCATAAGCAAGACGCCATGATTTTTTGTAAGGGTATGGCTCTTTATATGGATTGGAAACTTGGCGTGTTGACAGAGGAACGTATAGATAAAGTGCTCGAGGAGGCACGTGGGCTAAATGGAATTATTGTGCCGGACCCTTTGTCAGAAGAACCGGAAGCCAGACCCATGGACGTGAATCGACCTGCTTCGCTTAAAACATTCGCGGAGCAACTGCGTCGAGACTTGCATGAACCTTGGATTGAGCAATATTGGTTAAAAAAAACTAAGGGTGTAGGGGCGGCATATGATGAAGATAATGCTGACGATCCTTGGCTGCGCATTATCAAACCCTCGGACGTATAGATAAATAAAGACAAGAAGTAATCTCATGATAAAGGATAGGTTGAGTGAATTGTTAAATGAGCATGATCACCTGTTCGGTTTGATCTGTCGTGATATCACAATGACCGATATCGAATTGATAGCGCAGGCAGGTTACCAAATTGTCTGGATCGATCTCGAACACAGCCCTATTACTACCGCGGAAGCGGTTCGACTGGGGCGAACTATCCACCACCTGGGGATGGTTTCCATGGTGCGCATCCCGGAACTGCGACGCACTCATGTGCAGGTATTACTCGATGGAGGCATCGATATAATTAATTTACCGGATGTACGAAACGCGGCTACCGCGAAAGAATTTGTCCGCTTGGGAAAGTACCCTCCTTTGGGTGAGCGCGGGGCGGCCTCAACCACGGCGAGTACCGGATTTACGATCGGTGATGACCCGAAGAGGACCTTTGAAGAGGCGAACAACGCGACCCATCTCATGGCCATGATCGAATGTGACGAGGGCTTTGAAGCCCTCGAAGGAATACTCGCCGTTGAAGGGATCGATATCATCAATGTCGGGCCCACCGACTGGTCAGTGAGTCTTGGCATCTTTGGCGAGGAAGCAGAAGCGCACCTCGCGCCAAAAATTGAGCATGTGATCAGTGAATCGGTGAAGGCGGGTAAGCTTCTGGCGATGGGCGCATTTCAATCCGATCTGGCGGTCAAGCACCGCGACCAGGGGGTTCGCATTACATTGGTCGGCACCGATGTCGGCATGAAACGGAAGGTCTTCCATAATACCTTTGCTACCTATCGTAACCTCTTAAAAGGCTGATTGATTATGAAACTTGGCATCAATACCGGGTTCATTATGAAATTCGATTTCGATGAGGGATTGAGCTACGCGTCAAACCTGGGCCTTCATCTCGCTGAAGTGGGAGCGTGTGGGATCGCGTCGAAGAAATACTGCGATGTCGAAAAATTGCTTGCTGACAGTGGAGATCGCCAGCAATGGATCGATAATTATGCTAAATACGCGATTGAAATTGTCTCATTATCCGCGCACGGGGCACCGCTTACTCCGGATAAAAAGATGGCTGATGAATACAGCCGTCAGTTCCGCCAGTGCTGTGAACTGGCAGAGAGAATTGGGGTGAAGAAAGTAACCCTGGTTGCCGGATTGCCAGAAGGGATTGAAGGGGGTAATTTCCCGGTTTGGATCACTCAGCAAGTAGATGTACCATTTTATCGAAATGCCCTGCAATGGCAGTGGGAGAAACGGTTGATTCCCTATTGGAAGAAGCATGGAAAAATTGCTGCCGATCACGGCGTCACCCTTTGCTTTGAAATGCAAGTCGGTGATATGATTAATAACCCCGTAAAAATAAAACAGTTTCGCGACGAGATAGGCCCTGTTGTCGCGTGCAACTACGACATATCTCATATGTGGGCTCAAGGAATCGATCCAATCGAAGCGATACGCTATCTCGGTGAACTGGTTCAGCACGTCCATATCAAGGATACGTGTATCCATGAACACAATCTTCGTCTCAAGGGATTTAATGATTCCACCTCCTCTACTCTACCTGAAGAGCGGGCCTGGACTTTTACTTTACCCGGTTGGGGACATGACGAGAAGACTTGGCGCGAGGTTTTTGCAACGCTTCGCCTCATTGGTTATTCCGACATCCTTTCCGTCGAAATGGAGTGTGAGTACGTTGACATCGAGGAGGGAATTGAAAAGTCAGTCGCTTTTCTCAAACCCCTTATTCTAGAAAAACCTACGGGTCAGCGTTGGTGGGAAGCTGCTGAGTTTGGTCAACTGTGGAAAGTAGAAAAGGAGGATAAATAATGTCTGTTCAACTGGAATTTGTGGGTCATGCCTGCTTTCGCCTATGGGAAGAGGGCAAACCGAAAATTGTTATGGACCCGTTTTCTCATGAGAAAACAGAATTGCCTGATGATGGATTTCGTCTCGATGCAGAAACAGTAATTGTCAGTTCCCTCACTGACCCTGCCCATGACAATGTTAAGCTCGTTAAAGGAAATCCGAGAGTTATAAATGCACTGGATGTGGCGACGGGAAAGTCGGAAGCAAAGATTAATGGCGAACCGCTGGCGACAATAGCGGCAGCAGAGATCCCGGATCACCCTGAAGGCACGGACGACAACGCCTTGTATGCCTTTAAAGCCGGGGGTCTCTGGTTCGCCCACATGGGAGATCTTGGATTTGAGTTAAGCGAGAAAGATTTGGCTCCTTTTGCTGGGAAGTGTGATGTGCTAATGGCTATCACAGGAGAAAAGTTCACCCCAAAATTTGACGAGCTTGATCCCATGATTGATTTTTTAAAACCGGCATGGATATTCCCTATGCATTACGGGTTGCCGCCGCTTGCGGGAAATGAGATTCCTGGAGGAGGGATGACTTTTATCGATGAGTTTCTCAATCGCCGTCGAGGGGACCCTGTATTTATCGTGCGACATCACACTGTTACCTTTCCACTCTCTCAATCCCGTGACGGTCGCCCGACCATAGTTGTCCTCGAACCATCAGCTTATAAAGCTTCAGGTGGATTACCCACATTTTCTTGCTCTTGAGAAAATAAATAATTGAATTTTTTTAACCCAACTTATTCAGACTTTGCCACCGTCAATATCTTAACCAAAATCAAGGTGAGCAAAGGCAACATTTTAGAACCATAAATTGATGGCAGATGAACTGACTGAAAAGGATATCGGGCAAATTAGTGACGCGCTGCTTGCGGGCCGAAAAATTGATGCGATAAAAATATACCGTGAAGCTACGGGGAGTGGCCTCATGGAGGCGAAAGAATTTATTGAAAAATTAGAGGATGATCTGCGGGAGGAATATCCCGATAAATTTCCTGAACGGGGGAAAGGGTGCGCGGCGGTCTTTTTGATCGGGCTGGTCCTAGCCACAACTGGAGTCCTGTTCTTATTCAAGCTAAATTCATGATGAAAAAATATAATCAATTAAATATACTCACGCTTATAAATCACATTGTGAGATGTGGAGTTATTACCCTCTTGATTGTCCACGGGGTAATGGCTGAGCCATCCAGCTATCCGGTGATCGGCGAAGTCGTTCGGCTCGATCCGGGACTAGATAAAATAATTTCGCACGACGCGAAAATCGAAATAATCGGCTCCGGGTTCGAGTGGACCGAAGGGACGGTGTGGGTGCGTGATAATAATGACGGCTATCTGCTATTTTCTGATATACCCCGAAACGCGGTCTACAAGTGGGTTGATGGCGAGGGGATCAGTCTTTTTTTAAAACCATCGGGTTATACCGGCGTATCCGATTATGGCGGAGAACCGGGATCAAACGGGCTTCTTCTTGATGCGCAGGGCAGGCTGGTTTTTTTTGAACATGGCGATCGCCGCGTCTCGCGAATGGAGATAGACGGAGGGAAGAAAACCCTCGCCGACAGTTATCAGCGCAAGCGGTTTAACAGCCCTAACGATGGCGTCTTCATGTCTAATGGAGATCTCTACTTTACTGATCCCCCTTACGGGTTGCCCCAAAGGTTTGATGATCCACGACGCGAACTCGAATTTTGTGGCGTCTACCGTTTGTCAACGGACGGAACAATCACCCTCCTCACAGAGGCGATGACTCGCCCTAACGGGATCGGTCTTTCGCCCGATGAGAAGACTCTCTATGTAGCCCAGTCCGATTCGGACGCGGCGCTCTGGATGAAATTCCCGATTAAAAAAAATGGAACACTTGGGAAAGGAGAAGTATTCTTTGATGCCACGGCGTCAGTCGGTGTATTGCCGGGTCACCCCGATGGTATGGCTATTGATCGTGACGGTAATATTTTCGCCACCGGTCCAGGAGGCGTTTATGTTTTCACCCCGGATGGGGTGCTGTTTGGGCGTCTCTCGACCGGCGAAAGAACGGCCAACTGTACGTTTGGCTTTGATGGATCGGTTCTTTTCATCGCCTCCGACATGTATCTCTGCCGTATTCAGACAATGACGAAAGGGCTCGGTTGGTAAGGCCCGGTAATCGTTTTTCAAACTGTATTACCCTCAGGCACCTGATTCTAAACGTCGATCCCAGTCATATTCTCTTGCGGTGATAATAGTTTCCATGCGACGGATACGATTTTCCAGGGAATCAAATTTCCTTTTCAAGCGCGACACACTCATATTGCGAGCGGTAATATATGAATTGTAAAACTCCTTCTCTTCATCTGATTGAAAATTCACCATCGGTTCAGGAGATATCAAAATAGCGGCCAGGAGATAAATAAGGACGATTGGAAAAAATCCACTCAAGATAAAAAATACAATAAAAATTATACGAATTACGGTGACAGAAATTTCCGTGTAGTCGGCTAACCCCCGGCAGACACCGAATATCCAACCATGGCGGGAGCGATAAAGATAACGATCTCTAAATAATAGTTTATTCATTTTTAGGATTAGACGGTTTTTGTTTTTCTTCTTGTTCTAATAAAATGGTTTCCAAGGCGTCGATTCGCTCCTCCATTTTATTTAACCCGCGATATATTTCCTGGATAATTTTTGTTTCATCCGCATCCATTTTTTTGGTTCTTCGCGGCGACCCTTCAACATTCATCTTTACGATCCAAGTAAAGCAGATTACCGGCAGCCCAACGACGATAAAGAGGATCAATAAAATAAATATAAAAATAGAGTCCATGAAGGGGAATAAGTTAATTTAATGCGCTGGTTCTATATCCTCAATAAAGATTAGTTCTAATTTAAAGTAGGTGCACGCGCTTTTTATTCGAAACAGAACTTTTAGCCGGATTTCTTGGTGTGCTCCTTTTTCAGTGTTTCGAGCGCTTCCTCAATCTTGTCTTTATTTTCCAAATTTTCCCATGCATTCTCCTCACTCGGCTTGCGGCCGTAATTGACCAACTCTGCTTCCGCCTCCATTCTTTCAATGCGGTTTTCGAACTGCTCAAAGCGAACAAAGGCATCTGAACTATCAGCCTTGCGAATTTTTGTTTGTGCCGTTTTGCGCTTTCCCGCCTGCACATGACGTTGAAGGAGTATACGATGCTTTTTGCGTGCCGTCTCCAGCTTTTCTTCTAACTGATGAATGTCTTTTTGGTATTGGGTAATAATATTGGCAAATTGATCGACCTCTTTCTCCAGGCTTTTGCCTTCCTCCTCGAGGGACATGTTTTCCGCCAGTGCTTCACGCGCCAGATCTTCCCTCCCCTTTTCAACGGCGAGTTTAGCTTTTGCGCCCCAGTTTTCAGCGCGTCGATTAACTTCCTCGTGCGCACGCTTTACCCGTTTATGGCTGGCCATCGCTCCCGCACAGGAAGCCTTGATCTCAACCAGCGTGTCTTCCATTTCCTGGATCATCAGCTTGATCAGTTTCTCTGGATTTTCAGCCTTCTCCAACATCGCGTTTATGTTGGAGCTGATGATGTCTCTAAATCTTGAAAATATTCCCATTTCTCTCCTTTGATTAATTTATGATGCCAGGTTTTATTGCAGACCCTGTGCCAATTGCTCGCTTCTGTTCGTAAACAGTTCGTGTTCATGAAGATAATATTTGAACTTGAAACTTATTGTAGGTTGATTATACTATATATAGGTAAATATAGATATATATTAGTATATTTAACCAATAACAAGATTGTCAGAGCAAAGTAATATCATTGAAGCCTTAGGGGAGTCGGACGCGTTCGTTCAATTCCAGGAGAGACTTTCGCGTGTAGCCGTTGTAGAGCGGCCCCTATTGATAGTCGGTGAGCGGGGCACGGGAAAGGAATTAGCCGCTTCGCGCTTACACTATTTATCCCGTCGCTGGGAGGGGCCGAAAATCTCTCTTAATTGTGCGGCACTAGCGCCATCCTTGCTTGAATCGGAGTTGTTTGGTCATGAAGCCGGCGCCTTTACCGGGGCGACGCAGCGGCGGATAGGGCGGTTTGAAGCGGCGGATAGAGGGACTCTGTTCCTTGATGAAATTGGTCTACTTCCGATGGAAGTTCAGGAAAAAATTTTACGCGTCGTAGAGTATAAATCATTTGAACGCGTAGGAGGGTCATCTCCAGTTGAGATCGATGTGCGCATTATCGGTGCGACAAATGTGGATCTGCCGGCACTGGTAAAAGCGGAAAGATTTAAAAGAGACCTGCTCGACCGTTTGTCATTCGAAGTTCTCTATCTGCCCCCTCTTCGCGAACGTCGTGGGGACATCTCTCTTCTTGCCTATCACTTTTCCACGCGTATGGCGCAAGAATTGGGGCGAGACGGGGTACCCGAATTCAGTGAAAATGCGCTGACAGAGATGGAGAAATACGCCTGGCCGGGAAACATCAGAGAATTGAAAAATGTTGTCGAGCGCGCGGTCTACCAAGCCGACGGTAATAGAATTGCTAATATAGATTTCGACCCCTTTGCCCTCCCCTCTTCTTCTCACCCCAGACAAAGAGAAGAGGACCTGGATGAAGAGCAACCGACGACCCTCGCCGTAAAAAATAAATCGCTCGAAGAAAACATTAGAGAGATAGAATTGAACACGCTGCGGCAAGCCCTTGAGCGGTCACGCTACCACCAGGGCCGCGCCGCACGATCTTTAGGCATGACCTACCATCAATTCCGCGGGCTCTATCGAAAGTACAAAGTAGCGCTCGAGCCGAGGCAAAAGGATTAAGCAAAAAAAGACTGGGACCTGGCAAAAAAATCAAGGCAGATTAAAACAGCCGTTTGTCAGCGCTTCTTCCGAGTCCTGATAAAAAGGGAAGAGGGGGAACATTCCGGAGTGTTTAAAAATATTTTTCACTTCATTCGTAACGGCGCTTAAAGCGATTATTCCGCGCTTCTTTCTGATCCGCTTATTCGATGAGAGCAGTACGTTCAGTCCGGCACTGCTTATCGTTTCCAGGTTTTGCAAATCGAGGAGAAGGTTGGGGTCACCCGCGTTATATACCTCATTCAATTTTGCCTCAAATGCTGCTGCGGTACTGGCATCCAGCTTCCCCTTTAACTTGAGAATCTTGATCCCCTCGTGGTAGGCTTCGGCGATTTCTATGGCTATTGAATTTTGCAATTTACCGTAATGGTCGATGGGTGTTGAATAAATAGGGACTCACTTTTTATGACCCAATTAAATCTGCCATAGTGAAATCGGCTAGACGACAGGGAACTTAAAGGAACGGTAAAAATTGAGATTTTTTTTACGCGGAGAGCAGAAGAAGCTAACGGTAAAATTGATTACCGAATGCATCTCAACTCGTGGGATAACGGCGGTGGCCGTCTGATAGAACTAAATATCTATAGCGCGAAGTGATTCGAACACAGGAACGCCGCAAGTCTCCAGTTTATCATGGTGCTGATGTCCATGACTAATGAGGATACAGTCTATACCACAGGTTGAAGCCACTTCGAAGTCATGGACGGTATCCCCGATAAGTAATATTTCCTGGCGATCATGATCGAGGGCATTGATACATTGACGACCAAGATCGATTTTGCCTTCGGCGTGGACGTTCTCCAATCCCAGGAGATGATGGAAAAAAGAAGTCAGCTCGTAATACTCAATCATCTCCGCCAGGCGTTCATGGTGAGAAGCGGAGAGTATGGATTGAGATCGTCCGGCTTGAGCGTGTGACTCGAGAATCGTCCATGCGTCCTCATGAAGGAGGCATTCTTCACGCCGCCGATCGTATTCGTTGTTAAACTCGACACTAAGATCTTCAAAGGCTTCAGTAACGAGATCAAATCCCAGCCTCTCATAATACTCGATGACGGGAAAGTCGAACTGTGCGCGGTATGACTCTCTCGATACTGAGGGCATCTGGCGGCTTTGAAGAATACTGTTAAGCACTTCAACACACAACCAGGTGTCATTCATCAAAGTACCGTTCCAGTCCCAGATAATGTGATTGTATTTCGTATTGGCCACGATGATTTATTATTGTAAATAAGAGGATCGATATTGCCTTTCAACAACAGAGTCTCAACTTAATTAATTATTTCTTTGCCGTGACCTGAGTTTTTTATAAACTTCCTCAGCTTTTAACTTCATAAAATGATCACTGAAGGACAAGTAGCGCATTTTAATACGTTTGGATTTCTTCTTCTTAAACAGGCTATTTCATCGACTGAGATGCAGGCGATTACCCGTGAATTCGAAGGGTTGATCGAGAAAGGGGA
The DNA here is from genome assembly GCA_965219535.1 of Opitutales bacterium. Classification (GTDB taxonomy): domain Bacteria; phylum Verrucomicrobiota; class Verrucomicrobiia; order Opitutales; family PNEW01; genus PNEW01. Next base: position 344,915 of record CBDCNV010000002.1, read on the forward strand.
AGCGAATCCCGAACAAGCCGAAAGAGGAGTGACAAACGTTACGTCTATTATCGAAAGGAGTCCTCAGCTGACTGAACTTGCGATAGACGACCGTATCTACGGGACCATTGAGCAGTTACTCGAACCGGGATTTATCTGGTCGGGGTCCGAGGGTCAGCGAGGGCGCTCCTTTGCGTCGTGGCATGCGGACCGTCCTGGAAAAGAAGAATTATTTTTTACGCGTATCAAGGTTCATCTCTACCTCGACCCGACAACTAAAGAGACCGGGGCGTTGCGCGTCATACCGGGATCACAGCGTTCACCTTATCACGACAGTTTACAACCACTCCACCATTACCACGATAAACAGGGCCATGGGAAAACGGCCGACAACCCCCACCCTTTTGTATTAGAGGGTCCAGAAATTCCAGGCTATGCCATAGAATCTAATCCCGGGGATATCGTTTTTTTTAACCAGAGTGTTATGCATGCTGTCTATGGCCGGTTGGTAAATCAACGGCGATATATTGCCTTTAAATTCGCAGATAGACCGACAACTGACAGGCATATCGAATCATTAAAAAAATGGTCGGAGTACACATTGCACCCTGAGGAAAATTTTCTCAATAGTGCAAACCCTCGCATCCGCAATATGGTAAAAGGCTTGGTTGAGCTCGCATAATAAGCATGCACTATTTTTAGCTTATGATCAGTGACGGACAGTGCGCTCATTTTAAAACCTTTGGGTTTTTAATCCTGAAACAGGTATTTTCTCCCGAAGAGATAGAAGCGATAACTCGCGATTTCGATCTCTTAATAGATTCGGATAAATCGCCGCCGTCCGATGATGAAAAACAGGTGAAGCATGTCGTGCCCTTTATTGAAAAGAATCCTCAATTAATGAAACTTGCCGAAGACGATCGCATTTACGGGACGATGGAAAGATTACTCGGCCCTGGATTTATCTGGGGAGGGTCTGAGGGGCAAGATGGTCGCGCCAGTGCTGACTGGCATGCGGATCGACCGGGGGTGGACGAACTTTTTTTCACGCGGATCAAAGTTCACCTTTACCTCGATGCGACCACTGAAGCTATCGGTGCATTGCGCGTTATCCCCGGCTCCCACCGCATGCCATTACATGAGCTCCTTGTGACGCAGCTTTTAAAATATTATTTCAAGCAGAGCGCGACTGAGGATGTGCCGATAGCGTCTAATGCTTTAGGAGTTACCGGTCCAGAGATGCCGTCTTTCGCACTCGAATCCACCCCTGGAGATATTGTATTATTTAATCAGAGCTTATTTCATGCGGTCTACGGGGGAACGGGAAAGCAGCGGCGCTATATTGCCCTGAAATTTGCGGAAAATCCGACAACGGAAAAGCACATTGCATCCTTGGAGAAGTGGACCAAGTACGTATTTCAACCGGAAGAGGTTTTTCTCAATAGTGAACGGCTCCGTATACGCAACATGATCGAAGGGGTGGTTGGCGCACGCGATAAAAACGTGAATTAAAAAGGAGACTTTTTATTCCGTTTTCGTGCGCGAGGGCTGCACAGCAATAATGACAATCAGTGCGCCAATCACGATCAGCACGCTGGCGATATAAAAAGCGGGACCCGGAATTTCATCGAGATAGAGATAGCCCAACAACCCACCGAAAATAAACTGGCTGAGAACAATGATCGATACAGTTTGACCGCGGAGATGTTTGAGTGAGTAGTTAAGAATCGTGTGTCCGATGACCGTTGGTATGAGGACCAGAGCGAGGATCAACGAGAACTCGCGGAGCTTATTATAGCGAAGAGGGTCCACGTCCATCAACCCGACACTATTGCCGAGGAACAATACGAGCATCGTTGCTATTCCCGCTGTCAGGTAGAGTGGAACAACATAGAGCCAGAGTGAAGGGATATCGCGGTTTTTGCGTCCCCACACCATATAAAAGGCATATAGAACCAAAGAAACGAGGCATATGGTGTCCCCCAGCGCATGGCGTGCATTAATTCGATAATCGGCGACGCCGAGAACCACAAGTCCCGCCAAAGACAAAAGCGTACCATATATCTCCGCCCGGTTGATCAATTCACGGAGCATGGCGTATAACAAAAAGGGAGTGATTATCGGGAGCATGTTAATGATCAGAGTTGAATTCGCAGCTGGCGTGAGGCGCGCCCCGATGTTCCAAACCGCAAAATGTACTCCCAAAAAAATACCCGGAGCCAGTGATCGAAAGAAAAGGGACCCTTTATTCTGATTCGGATATTTCCTTATCGCTCTAATAAACAAAGGGAGGAGAATTACACCCGCGAAGAGGGCGCGATAACCGGCTAGTAATACGGCATCAGTTTGGCTTAATTTGATAAATATCACCGAGGTCGATGTGGCGAAAACGCCGAGAAAAAGAAGCGAAAGGTGAAGAATCATGCTATCGGGATAATGACGGATTTACCGTTAAGTTGCGGGTTAAGGATATGAATTTATGGACGTTTAACTTAGATAGAAGAATCAAAATGAACAACTGAACATTTTTTCACGTTTTTAGCTTGAACCCTTTAGAAAACTTGCGAAATTGGTGATAAAATTAACGTAATTTAATCTTTATTCCACGGAATTATGGCAAGGGGATCAGCAGTTAAAACAAAAGTTAGTGAGGGCGATAACAATAGTAGTAATTTGAGTCTGGCGCTCTCAGCGATAAATAAACAATTCGGGGATGGCGCCATTATGCGGTTGGGGGATGCCAGCCGAATGAATATCTCAGTGCTTTCCACCGGCTCAATAGCCATCGATCTGGCGCTTGGGGTAGGTGGGCTCCCGCGGGGAAGAATCTGCGAGATCTACGGGCCCGAAGCATCGGGGAAAACGACCCTCTGTCTAGCCATCATCGCCGAAGCCCAGAAAAACGGGGGCAACGCGGTATTTATCGATGTAGAGCACGCTCTCGACCCCCGCTTTGCGCGTGTCGTCGGTGTGGATCTCGACAATTTAATGATTTCGCAACCCGAGTGTGGAGAAGACGCGCTCAATATTACAGAGACCCTCATCCGTTCGGGAGCGATAGATGTAATCGTCGTCGATTCCGTCGCCGCGCTCGTTTCAAAAAATGAACTTGATGGTCAAATGGGTGACGCAACTGTAGGGCTGCAGGCCAGATTGATGAGTCAGGCCATGCGGCGTCTTATCGCCGCGATCAGTAGGACGAATTGCGTCTGTGTCTTTACCAATCAGATACGGGAGAAGATTGGAATTATGTTTGGTAACCCTGAAACTCAACCCGGTGGGCGCGCCTTGAAATTTACTGCTTCTGTGCGTATGGATATTCGGCGTATCGGCGCGATTAAAGATACCACCGCTAAAGTCATCGGGAATCGAACACGCGTTAAGGTGGTAAAAAATAAAGTCGCTCCGCCGTTTACGGAGTGCGAATTTGATATCATGTACAATGAAGGAATTTCTCAAACCGGTTCTATTCTCGACCTCGGTATTGAACATAATATTCTTGATAAAAAAGGTTCATGGATCTCGTACAATGGTGAGATGATCGGCCAGGGACGAGAGGCAGCTAAGCAGTATCTATCTGAAAACAAAGAGGTTATGGATGGTATGTTGAAGGCGATTTTAGAACGAGTGAAGGTTGCCGGGGGTAGCATATTAGCAGAAGCAAACACTGAGGATAATTAGTCCTCTCTCTCGTTTATCTTTTTCAACAGGTCGTCAACGATGCCTTTAAAAGAGACCATCGTGGCTCTGGCCACCCCGCATGGAGAATCGGCCCTCGCCATCATTCGCCTCTCTGGACCCCAATCCCAGGAGCTGACGGAAAAAATTTTTAAGCGTGAGGAAACGCTTCCTCGACGGGCTTATCTCGGATCCTATCGCGCCCTTAATGGAGACGAACTCGACACCGTCGTCTACACCTCTTACGCAAAGGACGCCTCTTATACGGGGGAGGAACTTCTGGAGATTTCCTGTCACGGCAATCCATTTATCGTTCAAAAGATAGTTGAAGATTTAATTCAACGGGGATGTCGCGTCGCCGAACCTGGAGAGTTTACGCGCCTCGCTTTTCTCAATGGACGCATGGATTTAAGTCAGGCTGAGGCGGTGATGGATCTTATTCGCGCGCGCAGTGATAAGGCACTTGAAGCGGCGAATAAACAGTTGAGTGGATCCGTACGAAACAAGGTAAATGCTTTAACCGAGGGCTTGTTGCAGGTCATATCTCACTTTGAGGCTTACATCGATTTTCCCGAAGAGGACCTGCCACCCGAGGACCTCGAAGGGCCGGTGCGCGAGCTGTCAGCATTGAAAGAGGATATGGAGCGACTCATCACCACCAGCCACTATAGCACCGTCTTGCGCGAGGGAATCAAAACCGTTATCGTCGGACTCCCCAATGTGGGTAAGAGTAGTCTCCTCAATGCCTTAACCGGTGAGGAGAGAGCGATTGTCAGTGAACTACCGGGGACCACCCGTGATTACATCGAAGAGCGGATAATGCTCGATTCCTATTTCCTGCGCGTCATTGACACGGCCGGCCTCCGTGAGTCGGATTCTTCGCTGGAGAACTTAAGCATGGAGAAAACACGAGAGCAACTAGCGAGCGCCGATCTAAAATTGCTCGTTATCGACAGTACCGCACCCTCCCCTCTTTTCCCCGAGGACATCCTCCGCCATCTCGACAACGGGCGGACGGTAGTACTGGAGAATAAAGTGGACCTACCTGATAGTCAAGTACATGAAGAATATTTATCCACGTCTGCACACTGCCGTATCTCCGCCCTCACCGGAGAGGGTATTACCGAGGTGGAAAAGGCGATAGTGAAAATTCTCACTTGCGCTATCGAGGTACCAACGCCCGATGCCATTATCGTAAGCGCCAGACATGCCAATGCCTTGAGCGAGGCCAAGAACCACCTTTATACGGCGATCGAAAAAATTCGCCTTGCAGACCCTACAGAATTGATAGTCAGTGACTTAAGGGAATCAGTTGACGCCCTTTCGGCCATCACAGGTAAAATTGACAACGAGGTCATTCTGGACAAGTTGTTTAATTCCTTTTGCATCGGAAAATGAGAATTGGAGCACAGCATCCCTATGATGTCATTGTTTGCGGCGCCGGACATGCGGGCAGCGAAGCCGCATTGGCGGCGGCACGTATCGGCGCGGATACCCTTATCCTAACCGGGAACAGTGATACGGTTGCCCAGATGAGTTGCAATCCAGCGATCGGAGGACAGGCAAAGGGCCATATGGTGAGAGAGATTGATGCCCTGGGTGGTGAAATGGCGATCAACACCGACACCACGGCCATTCAGTTTCGTCTTCTCAATCGATCACGCGGGCCCGCGGTTCAGGCTCCCCGCGCCCAGTGTGACAAAAAGGCCTATCAATTTCGAATGAAACACAGCCTCGAATTGCAGGACAATTTGACCCTATTCCAGGCATTGGTCACGGGACTTATCTTTAAAAACGGGAAAGTGCAGCGAGTGAGGACCAATTTAGGTGTTGAGTTTTATGGGAAATCCGTAGTCGTAACGACCGGCACCTTCCTCCGTGCATTAATGCATGTCGGCGACAATAAACAGGAGGGGGGAAGAATGGGGGACTTCAGTGCGAAAGGTTTGTCCGGTAGTTTTCTCGAAGCAGGGATCAAACTTGAACGACTCAAAACCGGCACTCCCCCACGCATTCTCGGTAAAAGTATTAACTTTTCAACGCTCGAGGAGCAAAAAGGGGATGAAGACGCGACTTTTTTTACTTTCTATGACCAGCGTAAAGATGAGGAATTGTTCCACGTGGAACAATCGGGACAGAGTTTGGAGGGATGGGAGCCGGGGAGTGATCAGGTTTCCTGCTGGATCACCTATACGAGTGAAGAGACCGAGAAGGTCGTCCGCAATAATCTCACACGGTCCGCCATGTATAGCGGCGAGGTGACCGGGGTAGGGCCCCGCTACTGTCCCAGCATAGAAGATAAAATAGTACGCTTTGCGGACAAACCCCGACATCGCCTATTCCTGGAACCCGAAGGCCGCCACACCGATGAATGGTACATTAACGGGCTCTCGACCAGTCTTCCCCTCGCGGTGCAGATCCCCGTCGTTCAATCCATTCCCGGTCTGGAGGGTGCGCAAATTTTACGACCCGCTTATGCGGTAGAATATGATTTTGCCCCACCGACTCAGCTCCAACCCACCCTCGAATCCAAGCTTGTGGAAAATTTATTTTTCGCCGGCCAGATCAACGGGACATCAGGCTATGAAGAAGCTGCCGCCCAGGGACTGGTCGCCGGGGTCAATGCCGTTCAGAAAATAAGCGACGGGCCACCCTTAATTATCGGACGGCACGAAGGTTATATCGGCGTCCTGATTGATGACCTGGTGACGAAAGGAACGCGCGAGCCCTACAGAATGTTTACCAGCCGCGCGGAATATCGTCTTCTTTTTAATCATGGGAGCGCGGATATCCGTCTCTCTCATTACGCCGCGACCTATAATCTAATCAATAAAGCCAGAAAAGCGTACGTTAAATTTAAAAAAGAGACGGTTTATAGCTGGGTTGATCGACTGGAAAATGAAAGGGGTAAAGGGGGCAAGCTCGGCGATTGGATACGCAGGGGTGGGGCCCTGGACGCCCTACCCGCTGATTTTAATAGATTGGATTGTGCGCTCAGAGAGGAAATTATCTATCGCGTAAATTATCGGGGTTACCTTCAAAGGGACCTTAAGCTGATTGATAAAATGATGGATTTGGAGCGCATTAAGATACCAGAAGGCATTGAATACCAGAATGTTAAAGGTCTAAGGGGGGAGGGGATGCAGAAACTCGAACAAGTGCGACCGCAGAGTTTAGCGCAAGCCAGTCGTATTAGCGGGGTCAATCCAGCGGACATCAGCATTCTCATGGTCGCGATCGGGGCTTACCGGGCGGAATGAATGCCAAATGTAGTCCCTATACCGCAGGTAGGAAAATTTTTCCGCATGGAAAGGGTCAAAATAAATTCATAACATTCAGATCAACAATAACTTGTATCTAGTTAGGCGATAGTTAGGAGTGTGAAATGAAGGAGGAGCATCGCGCCGTAATCGAAAGGGAAAAGCACCGTCGTGACCTTTTGGCCACTACCTGCCGGGATCTTTTTCTGCGACATGATCCTCGGGTGCTTGAAATCGGATGCGGCCACGGCCATTTTCTAGCGGCTTATGCAGCGGCCCATCCCAAGCAGTGCTGTGTAGGTATAGACTTGAAGAACAAGCGTTTACAGAAATCGGATAAAAAGCGTGAGAAACGCGACCTCAACAATTTACACTTTCTCAAAGCAGAGGGGCGTGAATTTATTGAAGCCTTGGACCCCACTGTCCGGCTCAATCGGATTTTTATTCTCTTTCCTGATCCCTGGCCTAAAAAGCGCCACCACAAACGGCGTCTTATTCAGGATGATTTTCTCTCCGCGCTCGGCGCTCATACCTCACCGGGAGGAAAGATTTACTTTCGCACCGATTATCAACCTTATTATGAATGGACGTCAGAGAAAATCGAGCGTTGTCCGGATTGGATACGAGACGAAAAAGAGAGCTGGCCTTTTGAGGAAGAATCCTATTTTGAGCAGATTCTCGGTGAACACCGATCATTTATAGCGAGGCGGATCTAGAATCGGTAAATACCGATTTGCTAATACGAATTTTGGATAGTCACTTCCGAGCCGATGGCGACACCTTTCAATAGCACAAAAAATTTTATTTAGGAAGATTGGATAAATGAATGATAACCGTAGGTAAATTCCACCCATCCACTCTTCCATTCATCCAATAAATGTTGTGCTCACACCTGCATCGACGACAGATGTCGTTCGAAAAGGTAATCCTAGCTGATAAATAAAACGAGTATCAGCTGACCGAAGATTGCTACCCCCAGGGCGATATAAATAAAGATGGCGTAATTATCTCTGGCTAAAGGTCGAAACTGTAAATCTTTACCCGAGGGAAGGTCTTGATCCGACGGCTTGCGCTGGGGTGAGTGGCGCTCCTTGTTCAGCGTATGTAGACGACCTGTTATGTCTTCTAATTTTACCATCGCAATATTGTTTACAGGGAGTGAAATTTATCAATAAATGCTATAAGTTTATCTAATTATAAATTGTTCTTGTATAAATTTTTAAAATATGACTTAAATTCGGAGATTGACGCTTCATAGCTAATATACAATTGAATTTGAGTTTTCAAATAAAACTTTCTCCTTTGAAGTCACGACTACAAAAAATTGCACCACTACTGATACTCAGTGGCATTGCGGTCCCATTGGAAGGCGCTGAGGGGGGGCAGAGCGTATCCCCTTATGCCTATCAGTTGACGGAGGTCCTTGGGTTGCCGATCACCAATGCGATGGTAACGAGTTGGGTCTTTTCTTTAATCATCATTTTGATCTTTCGCCATTATGCGAGTAAGCCGAAGCTGGTTCCTCCACTCGGACAGGCGGTGATAGAAAACATGGTCACCGGGATTAGAGATATCGTCGCGCCCATCATTGGGCCGCATATGGTCAAGCCCGCGTTTCCGCTGCTCATGGGTTTATTCACCTTCATCCTTATACAGAACTGGACGGGACTGCTCCCTGGCGTTGGGACGTTCGGATTTTATGATGAGCATGGGCATCTCGACTACTGGTTTCGGCCCGGTAATGCCGATCTCAATATGACCATTGCCCTGGCCTTGGTTGCATTCTTTTCATGGTTATACCTTATCCTTAAATACGCCGGTCCAAAAATTATCGCCTTTGATCTATTTGGGAACAAGGCGGATAAAAGCGAAGTTCCGGCCATAATCTATTACGCGTTATTTGTCATTTTTTTCGGGGTCGGCCTGATCGAAATTATCTCCATTCTCTTTAGGCCTGTCTCACTGTCTTTCCGGCTCTTCGGGAATATGTTTGGCGGTGAGAATTTACTGACGAGTATGACTGGCTTGGTCGGATACATCGTTCCCGTACCCTTCTACTTTCTTGAAATTCTTATCGGATTGGTGCAAGCCCTTGTTTTCACGCTTCTCGTCGCGGTATACATTGGCCTCATATGCAATCATGAAGGAGAAGAACATGCGCATTAATGAAGGAAGAAGAAAAATTTCTCAATCGGGACCATGCCAGTGGCTGTGCTGCACCGTGTGTGGACGATTGAATCACTGATTAAAATAATAACAAAGGAAAAAAATGATGATTGATCTAATAGCAGCAATGGAAGGAAGTATTCAAGGCGGTCTCGGCTGTCTTGCCGCCGGAATAGGTGTGGGTTTAGTCGGAGCGAAAGCGGCGGAAGCTGTCGGACGCAATCCCGGTGCATCGGGGAAAATTCTCGTGCAATCGATTATTGGAATGGCTTTAGCTGAAGCTGTTGCTTTCTATTCGTTGTTTCTTTAATTCTGAAAATCATACGTGGCCGCGTTCGCGCGGCCACGTTTCATCTTAACGCATAATCCCATGATTGAATGGATACCAGTGATAGCCGCCGAGGTGGCAGCGGAGCAGGGTGAACATCTCGGGCCGATCAGCGAACTCGCCGGTCAGTTCGGTGTTAATTGGAAGTTTCTCTTCGCGCAAGTCGTGAACTTTTGCATTGTCGCTTTTCTCCTTTATAAATTTGCATTCAAACCCGTGCTATCTTCGATTGATGAACGCCAGAAGAAGATCGCCGATGGTTTGCAATATGCCGAAGAGATGAAGCATAAGCTGGCCGATGCGGAAAAACAGCATAAAGAAACCTTGAAGGAAGCTCAGCAGAATGCGCAAAAGATAATCGCCGAGGCGAGAGATACGAGCAAAGAGATCATTGATCGACAAACCCAGGAGGCGGTTGTTCAGGCGGAAGATGTCCTGAAAAAAGCGCAGGAATCCGTCGAATTGGAACATACAAAAATGCTGAGTGAAGTGCGAAGCGAGATTGCCAGGCTTGTGGTCCAAACGACGGCAAAAGTTCTCAGAAAAGATTTATCCGAAGAAGAAAAGTCGAACTATAGCGACTCGGCGGCAAAAGAGCTTACCCGCAGCGAATCCTGAAAATAAATTAATCATGTTGAGCACTGATAAGCAACTCGTTCAATACGCCAAAAAGCTGGTGAAAATCAGCCTTGATGAGGGACGAGTATCCGATGAAAGGGTGAATGCGATATTGCAGACCTTTGCCGCTGATCCGCCGCGCAGGTTGAAAACGATTCTCAAACTTTACCTCTATTATCTTAAACACGAATTGCGTAAAAGCCAGGCGGTAATCGAATATGCGGGTGGGATAACGCAGGAGCGGATCGAAGCGATCGAGAAAAAACTCAGCGCGAATTATGGCCGTCCGATTACTGCAACCTTATCAGAAAATCCAGAATTAGTTGCAGGTCTCCGTATCAATGTCGCCGATGATGTTTACGATGCTACGGTTACCGGTAACCTCAACAACCTTTCACAGTTAGTAAATTGATGCGTTAAAGAAAGCTTTAATCAAAAAATAAGATATGAGCACAATCATTGAACAGATCGAAGAGGAAATCGCGAAGTTAGAAACAAAGACGGTAAAAGAAAATACCGGTAACATAATCTCGGTGGCTGATGGAGTGGCTAAAATAGATGGGCTCTCCGGAGTCATGTATAACGAGATGGTAGAATTTCCCGGTAACGTCTACGGCATCGCGCTAAACCTTGAAGAGGATGAGGTAGGTACCGTTATCCTTGGTGACCCCAGCCACTTAAAGGAGGGCGATGAAGTCAAAACTACTGGACGGCTCCTCTCTGTTCCTGTGGGCAAGGCATTACTCGGGCGCGTCGTCGATGCCACCGGTGAACCCGTAGATGGGAAGGGGCCAATTACCACTGATGATATCTATCCGGTTGAGAAAATAGCACCCGGAATCTTACCGCGGGAGTCCGTCAATCAACCGGTGCAAACCGGCATCATGCCGATTGATGTAATGACACCGGTGGGCCGGGGCCAACGTGAACTTATTATTGGCGACCGCTCAACAGGCAAAACTACGATCGCCATCGATACGATTATCAACCAGGCGAAAATCAACAAGCAGGGCGAAGCAAGTGGAGACCCAGATTTCAGACCGCTTTACTCGATATACGTCGCCATTGGTCAAAAAAATGCAAACGTTGCGCGCACCCTGGGTGTTCTCGAAAATCATGGCGCCCTGGAATACACGATCATTGTCACCGCCCCAGCTTCCGATAATCCCGCCAATCAGTATATCGCTCCTTATTCCGGATGTGCGATGGGCGAGTGGTTTCTTGAAAACGGAATGGATGCCCTGATTGTTTACGATGATCTTTCAAAGCACGCCGTTGCTTATCGCCATATATCATTGATTTTAAAAAGACCGTCCGGACGCGAGGCTTTTCCAGGAGATGTGTTCTATCTCCACTCACGTCTCTTAGAGCGTTCCGCGCGTCTCAATGAAGATAACGGCGGTGGGTCGCTTACCGCTCTACCGATTATTGAAACGCAGGCGAGCGATGTTTCAGCTTACATTCCAACAAATGTCATATCGATCACCGACGGGCAGATTTATCTCGAGCCCGATCTCTTTAATCAGGGAATACGGCCGGCCATCTCGGTTGGACTTTCCGTCTCTCGTGTGGGATCTGCCGCGCAGATCAAGGCGATTAAACAGGTAGCGGGAAAAGTTAAACTCGAGTTGGCACAATTCGGTGAGCTCCAAGCTTTCGCACAGTTCGGGTCCGATCTCGATGCCAGAACCAAGGCCCAACTCGATAGAGGATCAAGGATTGTTGAACTCTTTAAACAGCCGGCCTTTTCCCCGATCCCCGTTGAAATACAACTGGGCCTACTCTGGACGATGCAGAATGGTCATTTTGATGATATCGAAGTGAGTAAAATCGTTGCCGCGAGCGAGAGTCTCCAGGAATTTTTAAGCACCCGTAAAGAGGACCTGATGAAAAAGGTCCTGGCCGAAAAAGAGCTGACCGAAGAAATAGAAGATGGCCTTAAAACCGCAATCGAAGAATGGAAATTAACTTTCAGCTGATAAATTTCCTAATTCATCATTCCTAATCCTTAATTTAATTCCGTGGCTAATACTCGCGATATCAGGCGCCGCATCAAGTCGGTAAAAAACACCGCTCAGATTACAAGAGCGATGCAACTCGTCGCGGCTTCTAAAATGAAACGCGCCCAGGAAAGTGCGTTGGCCGGGCGGCCTTATGCCGTATTGATGGCTGAGATATTGAGCAAGCTGGGAGGACGGGTGAGTGATATTAAGCATCCTTTCCTTGAAGAGCGTGAGGTTAAGACACGCGGGATTCTTGTCGTCAGTACGGATAAGGGACTATGCGGTGCACTCAATTCCAATGTCTTTCGTCGCATTGCGGAAATAGAAGGCGAAGCCCGGTTTGTCGCCATTGGCCGTAAAGCTTCCCAATTTCTTAGTCGTACGCGACGGGAATTGCTCGCGGAATTTACCGTTTCTGATCGTGTCCTCTTTTCTGAGGTACGACTACCGGTCGAGTTTTTGATTAATGCCTATCTTGAAGGGAGTGTGGATACGGTGGAATTACTCTATCCGCGATACGTTAATCCTCTTGTCCAGGACCCGATACTTTATCCACTTATACCGATCGAGAACTTGAACAGTGTCATTGATAAACTGGGGCATCAATTGGGTGAAGCCCCGCTTGCCCACGATGAACGTGAAATTCATTTCGAACCCGAAGCCGAAGCCATCCTTGGAGAACTCCTTCCATTGTTTATAAAACAGGAAGTCTACCAAACGGTGCTCGAAGCGAAAGCTTCTGAGCACAGCGCGCGTATGGTTGCCATGAAATCCGCTACCGATAATGCCAACAACCTGGTCGATGATCTTACGCTGCAATATAACAAAGCACGCCAGGCGGCCATCACTCAAGAAATCCTCGAAATCTCAGCGGCCACGAGCGCTGCATCAAATTAGCATCCAATTAGGAATTAGGAATTATGAATGAAGAATTTACCTTGAATTAATAGATGTCATTCTTAACAAACCAGTTAATAAAACATAATAAAAAAACCCAAAAATAATTCTTAATTCATAACTCATAATTCCTAATTAATCATTAGTGAGAGATGATCTTGATTTAAAGGAAAGAACCTTAAATTTTGCGCGGCAGATTATAAGATTTTATTCAGCACTACCAAAGACAGCAGATGCACAAATTATTGGAAAACAAATGCTCCGTTCTGGCACATCGATTGGTGCAAATTATCGCGAGGCTTATCGCGCGCGTTCGAAAGTCGAGTTTATCGCAAAAATGGGAGACTGCCTGAAAGAACTAGATGAAACCTACTATTGGTTAGAACTATTAAAAACAGAAAAATACATCACACCTGAAAAGCTAGAAGCCACTCGCGACGAAACAAATCAATTAATAGCTATTTTCGTAACCATAATTAAAAAAACCAAAGCAAATCTCAATTCATAATTCATAATTCATAATTTATCCAACCATGAGTAATATAGGAAAAATAATCCAAGTCATCGGTGCTGTCGTCGATGTTCAGTTCGAGGAAAATATGATACCTGAAATATATCAGGCCCTCGAGTGTAAATATAATGTAGGCGACGAAGAAAAGAGTGTGATCCTCGAAATTCAACAGCATCTCGGCGAGGGCATGGTACGCAGCGTCGCGATGTCTTCCACCGAAGGACTTGTTCGAGGGATGGAAGCTATCGATACGGGGGACTTTATCCAAGTCCCGGTTGGCGAAGGTGTCCTTGGACGCGTCTTCAACGTTATCGGTGAAGCAGTAGATGAGCGCGGCCCGGTAAATTATGACAAGAAATATCCTATCCATCGTCCGGCGCCACCCCTAATTGAGCAGGATACACAGGCGCAGATTTTAGAGACGGGGATTAAAGTCATCGATCTGATTTGTCCCTTTATCAAAGGGGGAAAAGTCGGGGCCTTTGGCGGTGCCGGTGTGGGAAAGACCGTTGTCATCATGGAACTGATTAATAACATTGCAAAAGCGCATGGCGGTTACTCTGTTTTTTGCGGAGTGGGGGAGCGTTCACGCGAAGGGAATGACCTTTACCATGAAATGTCCGATGCGGGTGTTATCGACCAGAACGACCTTTCAAAATCCAAGGTTGCGCTTTGCTACGGGCAGATGAACGAGCCACCCGGTGCCCGTATGCGGGTCGGGCTCTCCGGTTTGACGATGGCTGAATATTTTCGCGATGAAAAAAACCAGGATGTGCTCCTTTTTGTAGATAATATATTTCGTTTTTCACAGGCGGGTTCCGAAGTGTCTGCTCTCCTTGGCCGCTCACCTTCGGCCGTAGGCTATCAGCCCACACTTTCTCAGGAAATGGGGATCCTTCAGGAACGCATTACCTCGACGAAGAAAGGATCGATCACTTCATTTCAGGCTATTTATGTTCCCGCTGATGATTTAACTGATCCAGCCCCGGCTAATACCTTTGCTCATCTCGATTCGACGATCGTTCTCGAAAGACGCATCGCTGAGTTGGGTATCTATCCTGCCGTGGATCCGTTATCCTCTACATCTAACGCGCTCGATCCTGCGATCGTTGGCGAAGAGCACTTTCTCGTCGCGCGAGGCGTGCAAACGGTACTCCAGCGTTATAAAGACCTCAGCGATATCATTGCTATTCTCGGTCTCGATGAACTTTCACCGGAGGATAGGCAAACGGTCTTCCGTGCGCGCAAAATTCAAAAATTCCTCTCCCAACCATTCAGTGTCGCCGAAGTCTTTACCGGTCATGCCGGCGTCTATGTTTCGATTGCGGATACGATCGACGGATTCAAAAAGATTCTCGATGGTGAACTCGATGATGTGGCGGAGAATGATTTTTATATGAAAGGCGGTATGGATACCGTGATGGCGTCTTCGGAAGCAAATTAATGAGGCTTACTTTGAAGGATAAATTTAACTATGTCACTGCTGCTTGAAATAGTAACGCCGGAAAAGGTCGTTTTCAGTGATAAGGCTGACTCGGTAGTCTTACCGACATCCGAAGGTGATGTCGGTGTGCTCCCCGGTCATATTCCCCTCCTCGCTGCGCTGGCTCCTGGAGAATTACAGGTTATCACTGAGGGTAGAACTGAATACCTCACCGTGGACAAGGGTTTTGCGCAGGTCTTAGGGGATAAAGTATCGGTCCTGACCGAAGGCGCGATCGATGTCGAAGAGATTGATCTCTCTGCGGTAGAGGATGCGCAATTGCGAGCGGAGAAAGCGCTCGCCGAAGCGGCGGAACAGAAAATGGATCCCGCCGAGATTGAACAATTGGAGACGATTGCCCGGTTCTCCCTCGCACAAAAATTGGCGAAAGAAAAACGCCGTTAGATTATTTATCAATAAAGAAAATACTTTTAATAATAAGTGAATGAAAAATCCAGTTCGTGAAAAATTAAGCGAGGGTAAAGTATCGATCGGCTCATGGCTCAATCTCGGTTCGCCCCTGGCGGGTGAAGTGATGGCGGACGCGGGGTTTGAATGGCTCACCGTTGATGCTGAGCATACCGCATATGATATGTCGCTCATTGCCGATACATTTCGCGGCATCGATGCGCGCGGAGCGGTGTCCTTTGTCCGTGCCTGGGATCACAATCCCGTGACGATGGCCCGACTTCTCGACGCCGGCGCCTACGGTATTGTCATTCCCCATGTCAGTACCCCCGAGCAAGCGGCAGCTATCGCGAGTGCGATGCGCTACCCGCCGGTGGGTATACGCTCAAGTGGAACCGGTCGGATGGCGACTTTTGGCAGTGATTATAAGGCGACGGCCAACGGTGAAATCATGTGCATGCCGCAGATCGAAGACATGGAAGGAATCAATAATGCCGAAGCAATCATGTCCCTGGAGGGAGTGGATGTCGGCTTTCTCGGACCCGGTGACTTATCCATGTCCATGGGGCTGGAACCGGGTCATCCCGATCATGAAGCAGCGATCCAGAAATTTTTAGCGGCCTGTAAGAAAGTAGGAAAGCCAGCCGGGATCCCCACCTCATTTGAAGCGGCCCAGCAGCGGATCGACGAGGGATTTCTCATGATCGATGTTTCCAACGAGCTCGCCATCCTCTCCGGCGCGGCGCGGAAGATGGTAGAAGCATTACGCTAAGCTTGTTCCAAAGGGACTAAGACGGTAATTAATCTTGCCTCGATATTCGAGGGACGTTGATTATTATCATTTACCTTTAGGGCCCTTAGCTCAGCGGTTAGAGCAGAGGACTCATAATCCTTTGGTCGCAGGTTCGAATCCTGCAGGGCCCACCATTGATGATCAGTAAGTTATGATAATAGAGGGACAGTCCAACAAACATACTGATCTATTTCTGATCTACTTTTATTCATCACTATTTGCATTTAATAATATTGAACATCTATTTTTCTGAACCTTTGCATGAGCGATCTATTAAACTACTGCCCGCTATCCTAAGGCGAAGGAACCCTTTCTCTCCTTGTATCATTCATTAGCGGTATGCTCTCGCTTAATTGATTGATGGCTCTGCCCAAGATGATCTTTTTGCCCTGATTTAGAGGGGGTTTCCTTTGCCCTTTAGCTAGCTATAATTATGATATATTGCCCATACGAAGGCTCAAAAATAAGCTAGAGCGATCAATCAATTAATCGATAATTATTGCGATTTTCCGCTTGATTTTTAGCAGCTTATGATATATAATATATTGATAATGAATGATTTACCATATAGATTTCGAGAATCTAGTTTTCGCCGGTTCGAGCCACACATTAATGACATCGTTAATTGCTTTCCTGGGCCAATTACCATCGACCCCACCCCATTGAGCCAGGTCACCTTCTCTTGTCGCTTGAGGGATGCGATGAAGTCTCTCAGCTTAAACCGTTGGCAGACTGAAATCAGTATGGAGCGTTTTGATAGGATTTACCGTGAAATTGTTGTTTCAGAAGGACATGGAGTAGTCAGAGTCGGATCGTCTAATACGATCAGGAATAACAAACCGCTAATACCATGCGGTAAAGTAACTGAAACGAGTGGAACAAAATTCGTGGAATTAATTTATCCTGATTTGGGATTGTTTATTGCCGCTTGTCTGATGGTTGATCGAAAAATTATGAATGAAGTTCGAGCTATTGGTGTAGAGGATGAATGGCTCGAAAAATATGCGGCTTCATCAGATTTACATTGGAAACGGGAGGATAGTTTAGTGGTAATAAACAAGGGATGAATCTAGCCCAAGTCTATATCACAAACTGATATAGACTCAGCCCCTTCTCTATAATTGATGCTACTAATTTCTTTATTTTTTTATCGCTCATGATGGCGATTCACTTTTGGCTTTTAAAGGCTGTGCTGCCTTTGCAATAAGCGCATCGAATACTCGCTTATCTATAACTAAGTCCTTAACTAAACTAGGCTCTTTTTTTCCTATAAACTTAACGGTGATCGGACCCCGTTTTTCGTACCAATTATTAAGTGAGAGAGTTACCGGGTGTTAATGGTTTTAGGATTGATCGGGGTAGTAAGATTACAAATAAATCTTAATTTAGTATTTCGTTCCCCATAAGAGTAAATAACGTGATACACATAGAATCGGTCCAGATTGTAAATCTCTTTTCATCCGGCCAATCCCTTTGTTAAAAGCTTCTTCGGAAATAAGGTGTAATGAAGAAAATGCTTTATCTTGAAATGCTTTGATTTCTTCTAATTCAAAACAGTGCTCGACATTCATCTCAATAACATCTCTAAAACCAACTTGATCCATTAAATCTCTAAGCTGGCTAATGCGGGGATACCTTCTTAATTCTACCTCAACAATACCTGGAAAATATCTAGCAAGAGGTTGTCTATTTCTAATTATCCATTCTGAATCAGTAACAGTACATACTTTACCACCTGGCTTTAATACTCGAAAAGTCTCTTGGAAGTAGTTAAAGCAATTGATTAAGTGATGAATCACATCAACTGAAAAAACGAGGTTAAGAAAATCATTCTGAAGTCCAAGGGATTCTGCATTTCCTAATTCAAAATGGATGCTGTCCGATCGTTCTTCAGCTTTAGATAACATCTTTGTTGAAGGATCAATTCCCCAACATGAACAATTAACGGAATTTTTTATTGATATAATATAATTTCCAGTTCCGCACCCCACTTCCAAGACTCTGTCATTAATATTTATTTTACTGTCTGAGATAAGTTTTTCGAGAACCTTTGGATGAAGTTTTCGATTATGCGCATATTCTGAGGCAATTTTATCATAATCTATATTCATCAAGCTTACTTTACATCATCTTAATCCAGGTGATCGGGATACACAAACTGGTCCACCGGGAGAGTCAGTCTGAAGAGGTTTAAGTTGGTAGAGGAAGTCAAGGCTTGGGTGCAATGAGAGCATAACCCGAATGTGGCCAAGATCGGAAAGGAATCTGACAAACTCTTGTGGGCTTTTAAAGTCTAAAGGGCTGTGAGGATGTTCATGGTTATATGCCTGTTGCCATTGTTCGATTTCCTCTGTCTGCTTGCCGCAGCATCCGTATCTTCTCTTCACTCATGTATCTTTTTCCTTCCATTGTCTGAGTCCTTTTAAAGTTACCCAGACTAACTTTTCAAGTGGCCCACTTTTCGTGGTCACGACCAAATGCAAATTAATAGACCTAGTATTGTAGGACGATATACAAATGATATTGTATATAAGCGTTTAGCACCAAATATTGTAGAAGAACTTGAAAAACGTAATCCTAAGAACTCGTCAGGGAATCGACGCGTAAGACACCATCAATGGCTAACAGAAGATATAGGTAATCCTGCATTAGCACAACATTTATATGCTGTAATTGCCCTTATGAAAGTGTCGAAAAATTGGGATAAATTTATGTCTTCTTTAGAACGTGTTTTTCCTGAACAGGGTGATGATTTTCGATTTAGATTGAATGGTAATAATAAAAACTCATAAAGGGGTGGTCGTGACCACGAAAACTGGTCCACTAGAAAAGTTAGTCTGGGACACCTAGAAAGGACTCAGACAATGAAAGGCAAAAGATATACAACCGAAGAGAAGATACGGATGCTGCGGCAGGCAGACAAAGGGAAAACGATCCTGGAAGTATGCCGCGAGAACAACATAAGCGAACAGACCTTCCACCGCTGGAAACGTGAACTTGGGATGATTGATGTCAACCAGGCCAAGCGGATGAAGGAACTCTTTGAAGGAGAACGCGCGGTTAAAGCGGATGCTGGCGGACAAGCTGCTGGGGATAGAGATTGTGCAGGAGACGCTCGAAAAAAAACTGTAAGCCCTGGGCACAAGCGGCAAGTGGCAGAGAGACTTGTGGCCCGGGGCCAGTGTTCGATACGTGGAGCGTGCCGATACTTTCACCTGCACCGCTCCACCTATGCGTATCGGGCGAAGTATCCTGATGCCTGGCTAACGAAACTGAAGGCGGCAGTAAGGCGGTTATCACGGCAATACGCGAGGTGGGGCTATCCGAAGATCACGAAGCTGTTGAAGGACGAAGGCTGGCAGGTGGGTAAACGGCTCGTGCAAGGTCTGCGACGTGAACTGGGCCTGGCGATCCCCCCACGCAAGCCAAGACGCCGGCGCAGGGGTGTCTCCACCGGGCTGCCGACGAAGGCCGAACATCCCGACCATGTTTGGACCTGGGACTTTATCCACGATAAGACGGTCCGCGGTGGGAATCTCAAAATGCTCACCGTCCTTGACGAGTACACCCGCGAGTGCCGGGTGATCCATGTCGATCGCCATATCAATGCGCAGAAGGTGCGCGGGGTCATGCAAAAACTGCTCGACCCTCATGGGCCGCCAAAATATATTCGCAGCGATAACGGTTCCGAGTTTATTGAAAAGGAATTGCGAACTTGGCTAACTGCGATGAAAATCAATACCCTCTATATCGAACCAGGAAGCCCTTGGCAGAACGGATACATCGAATCGTTCCATGCCCGTTTTCGCGAGGAGTGTCTAAATCGTGAACAGCTGTGGACTTTGACCGAAGCCCGCGTGGTGATCGAAGATTGGCGCTGGCTTTACAATCATGTTCGACCCCACCGCAGCCTCGGCAATATTACTCCACAACGTTTCGCTCAAAACCTCAATACCGAAGGCTCGGGCTCCATTCGGGCTACGCCCTCATTGCGCCCAAGCCTTGACTTCCTCTACCAACTTAACTTCAACATTAACCTCTCCAGACTAACTCTCTCAGTGGACCAGTTTGTGTAACCCGACCAGGTGCATCACTACATGCAACATTTTGAACTTCACCATTTTTATCAAACCAAACAACAAAATTTTTTTTAAAATTTAGTTCATATTTTAGGTTTTTATAACGGCCATATTTTAACTTAACATCTATACGTCCTTTGACACTCCCTTCAAACGGTAAAGCTGGTAATGTTATAGGATTAGAAGTAAAAGAAGAACTTCCTTTTTCTCCTATAACATTGAATCTGTTGTTGTAATCTTGTGTTTCTGGAATAGTGGTTCCAAAACTTGTTATTAAAGATATTAATTCACATCGAATTGGAAAATCAGCAGAATTGTAAAGTTCAAACGCTTGAAAAAAAGTATTCTTGCTTTCAGGTTGTCTAATTAAAAGCATATCCTTAAACGCAAGCTTACCTTTTACTTTTCTTTTATATCGCCAATCATGAGATTGGTTTAATGCAATAGCTGTTAATGAAAATACCATCACTGCACCAAACCAGATATAGGCTAACTGAAATTCTTGAATCCAAGCTAATAATATTGTTATCACCGTGAGTATCAAAGGCCATACCAAAGACTGTAAAATCCCATTAGCGATACATCCCGCGAGCCAACTAATAAATTTTTTCCACATATATTCATGGTAATTATTGTTGTGTGTTATTTTCAATAAAAAATTATAAAATAGTGGGGTCTTAACTCATTTTCATTGTATTTAATTAAGGCCTTAAACTAGGAAATTCCGTTTTTTAAACCAATACGAAATCAAAGATAGTCCTCCGTAGAAAATCGCGGTCCATATGCTAAACGCCATAATTAATGCGGGCCCGTTGACACTATCGCTAAAGTAAACTTCCCAGCCTCCCTCTCTTGCGATTGTGCTTGGTCGTGACCACGAAAAGTGGGCCACTTGAAAAGTTAGTCTGGGTAACTTTAAAAGGACTCAGACAATGGAAGGAAAAAGATACATGACCGATGAACAAATAATAAAACTCGATTGCGACGCACACGCTTTTTGTAGAGCGGCCAAATTAATAGACGATGAAATACAAAAAAAGGGTATTAAATCAGAGCCAGAGGCGTTTGCGTGGAAAAGCATGAATACAGTCATGATGTGCAACCTTGGCATGGCTTTTGAGTTGAGATTGAAGCTGTTATTGATTAAGACAGGGATAGAAGTCCTAGAGTCGCATAAACTGGCTAAACTTTTGTCTAAATTATCATCCGCTGTTCGCTCAGATCTAGATACAGAGTACGTTAACTTGCAACGGCCGATTTCTATCGTTGCTTTAAAACTACCCCAGACTAAAGAGGGGCGCCCTGATCCACCCGATGATAATAGGTCACTAGATACCTTAGCACAGTTCTTAGAATATCTCGATGATATTGGGCTATATTCTCAGAGATATTCGTTTGAGTGCTTTAAAAGCGCCGGCTGGAATATCTACTTAGATCATCCAATCGCTTTATTCGACCTGTTGGAAAAGATTGAGAAATATACTGCCGCAATCCGAAATTAATTAACTGGGTCTGGTGTCTTCAGATGCAATACTGGTATCCCATCATTACAAGGCGCATGTGGAAGGCAGTCTTTGAACCACCACGACTAGTAGAGAGATTCCAGTAAGTCACCTATAAAGGGTTCATGGAAATCTAAGTAACACTAATTTTTAAAACTCGGAGTTGAAGGATCTGATCCGTCTTAATATGATAAGGAATTTAAAGATCTACAATTAAGTGGTTATGAATATACTTGTGAGGATTTAATTATAAAAATCATTGAAGAAGAAATTTAATAAATAATTAGAAATGTTTTCTATACCAGATGCAGATTTTTTGAAAGGGATTAATCCTGATGACAAAATTTACAGGATTATGAAATATGATTACTTTTTAGATTGGTTAAAGAATCGTCATTTACGTTTAACATCACCTGCAAATTGGGAGGACCCATTTGAAAACTTTCTAAGTAATATAGATTTAAAAAAGGACGGGAAACACATTGATTTAACTATGATCGGACCCCGTTTTTCGTACCAATTTAAGTGAGAGAGTTACCGGGTGTTAATGGTTTTAGGATTGATGTATATGAGAGATCTTGGCGAAGTGAGGGCGTAGCCCGAACGCGGCCAAGATCGGAAAGGAATCTGACAAACTCTTGTGGGCTTTTGAAGCCTAAACGACTGTGGGGATGTTCATGGTTATAGGTCTGACGCCATTGTTCGATTACCACTTGCGCTTCAGCCACGCTGAGCAACACTTCACGGTTCAAACACTCATCGCGTAAGCGGTTGTGAAACGACTCGATGAAACCGTTTTGCCAGGGACTGCCCGGATCGATATAGATCGCCTTTATGTTATTACCGGACAACCACTGCTGCACTTGATGAGCAATGAACTCACTGCCGTTGTCACTACGGATATAGCTGGGAGGTCCCTCCTCTTCAATGGCCTCGCTAAGCACAGAGAGGACATCGGTTGAGGTGAGTTGACGAGCGACCCGGATATCCAGGCATTTACGCGTATATGTCTTCGCTTCGCTTGAGTGTCGTCGCTTTCAGCTCCTCGGTACATCGATTAGAGTCATCATCTTTAATGGACCGCCGTTGTCTGTACGATCATGGACAAAGTCCCAGGACCAAACGTGATTGCGACCCTTTGCTTTAGTAGGTGACCCCGTAGAGACTCCTTGACGGTGTCTGCCCTTTTTCGGGGGCTTTACCTGCAGCCCTTCTGAACGTCGTACCGCCTGGACAAACTTCCTGCTTGTTGTCCAGCCTTCCTTTACCAGCAAGGCACGGATGCGCCGGTAACCGTAGCGGGGATGTTTCCAGGACAAGCTCACAATCCGCTCGACCAACCGCTGAGCTTTCTCACTGGCCTGTTTGGGCCGGTAACTGAACGTTGACCAACTCAGGCTGAGATAAGCACAAGCCCTCCGCAACGAGCACAACCCTTTCTCAGCCGCAGCTTTTACTACTCGTTTCTTCTGCTTTGGGCTCACCATTTTTTTGACAGCGTTTCCTCCATTACCTGATTCTTGAGCATTTGATCTGCGAGCAGCTTCTTCAGCTCGGTATGTCAGGCCTTCTCGCTTGCGCTCGTGAATTCTTTTTCCAGCTCTTTAAATCGCTTCGCATCGGCAAGTTCTAAATTGCCATATTTTTTACGCCAGCGATAGAAAGTCTGTTCGCTCAGGTTGTTTCCACGGCAGATTTCCTGTACCGTTTTACCGGTATCGGCTTGCCGCAATATTGTTATAATCTGTTCTGTTGTGTATCTTTTTCTTTTCATTGAGGTTATCTGTTTATCCCGATAACCTCTCTCTGTAAATGATACGATTTTTGGGGGTCACTCCACATATTAATAGCGTATTCAGATTATTAAATTATGATGGCAACTCTTCTAGTTCCTTTTCAATTTCATCCATTAATGTTTGCATCATAGATTGAGAAAAATCGAATTTAATACCTGCGGCTTCAAATAGTTCTGGTAGAGGACGGGTTGCACCTAAAGATAGGGCAGTTAGAAAATCAGTCATAGTGGCTTCAGGATCTTTTCGATATCGTAACCAAATTTGAAGTGCTCCAAGTTGAGCAATACCATACTCTATTATATAAAAAGGACGACGGAATATCTGCATTTCTATATGCCACCTTGACTCTCGATTCATTTCATATCCACTCCAGTCTACTATTGCGGGTGTAAACCGATTTTCTAATTCAAGCCAGTAGCTTGTACGATTGCTTTTGGAATGGGTATGATGTGTGTATAACCAATGTTGAAATGAATCTACAATTGCAACCGAAGTTAAAATTGTAAGAATTTCTTTATACTTTGCACGTTTAGCTCGGGCAACATTCGTTGGATTATAAAATACATCCAAGTAATTAATTCCTATCAACTCCATCGTCATACTGGCTACTTCACAAAACTCTATGGGAGCTTGTTGTAAAAAGACCAATGGCTCATTACGACTTGCAGCAAGTAAATGGAATGCATGTCCAGTCTCATGTAAAAGCGTACTTACGTCGTTATGCCGTCCAATAGCATTCATAAATATGAAAGGTTGACGCGATTCAGCAAGGAAAGTCATATATCCACCAGGGCGTTTTCCCTTTCTACATTCTAAATCTAGATTTCCACTGACTTTTAATTTAAAAAACTCGTCACCTAGCTCTGGTAATATCCTATTAAATATATCTTGCATCTTATCTACAAGTTCAGCTGTATTTTTAGGATCAAAAGGCCTGAGCGGTAGACTATTTTTAGGATCTACTGATAAGTCCCAAGGGCGAAGATTCTCAATGCCCAGATCCTGAACCCTGTTTAAGTATAGCTTTTCCATCAATGGTACGCACAAATTTTCTACAGAGTTTGCAAATTGCTCGCAATCTAGATGAGAATAGTCGAAACGATATTTAGCATTCCATTGATATTCACGATAATCTTTTAAATCTGCATTTGTTGCAATTCCTATACGTAACGAGAGTAATCGCTCGAACAATTCATCAAATTTATTTCTATCTTCTAATATACGGATAGCAATTGTCTCCCAGGCTCTTTTCCGTATGTTTCGATCTGGTTCATCAAGATATCGAGAAAGCTGTTTTAATGTGTACTTCTTGCCATTAAATATGGGCATCATCGCACCTAAAAGTTTATCGTATTCACTAATGATTTTTGTTTCTTCTGTCTGAAGGGGTACATTTTTATCTCTGAATATATCCACTTCATTATGCCATCGGCGTTCGAGTAGGTCATACCGTCTATTAGATAGCTCATCTCTGTAGGTGCTATACAGGTATTTTTTCTGTAACTTAAAAAACAATGGTTTGATTCTCGATTTAATATTTTCAACAAAGTGAATATAAGCTTTTTCGATCTTTGGATCGTCTGTATGACAGCTCATATCTATTTCACGCCATGTTCCGAATTCATCGAGCACAGCATCCAACTCCGAAACATCAAGTAGCCACTTTTCAAGTTCATCTGCTGTGTTTAAATCTCGATTCAGCAGCGTTTGATGCAATGGTTCAATTTGCGACCAATCAGAACAATCTAAATCTTTCGGGACAAACTTTCTTGTGGCTTTAGTGACACCCATGAATATCAGCTTTTTGTCATTTCATGAGTCTTGTTAAAGATTTCACTATTAGCCAAATCAGTCATCCCGCTTAGAGAAGGTGTATAATGAAATAGGGTTTCGTGTTTGGTTATATAATTGTTTCTATCATTATTCATGTAGAGTACCACTATAGAATTTATATGCATTATGTTGTTTTATGCCTAAGCTCTTGTAAAAATTATGGGCACTCGAATTTTGGTTAGCTATTAACACTAAAGTTGTATCCTCATTTAATTCTTGCCTTATTCTTTTTACTAAACCATTTGCAATTCCCTTTCTTCTTGGTCGGGTTACACAAACTGGTCCACTGTGAGAGTTAGCCTGGAGAGGTTCAAAATGAAGTTAAGTTCATTGGAGTGACCCCCAAAAATCGTATCATTTACAGAGAGAGGTTATCGGGATAAACAGATAACCTCAATGAAAAGAAAAAGATACACAACAGAACAGATTATAACAATATTGCGGCAAGCCGATACCGGTAAAACGGTACAGGAAATCTGCCGTGGAAACAACCTGAGCGAACAGACTTTCTATCGCTGGCGTAAAAAATATGGCAATTTAGAACTTGCCGATGCGAAGCGATTTAAAGAGCTGGAAAAAGAATTCACGAGCGCAAGCGAGAAGGCCTGACATACCGAGCTGAAGAAGCTGCTCGCAGATCAAATGCTCAAGAATCAGGTAATGGAGGAAACGCTGTCAAAAAAATGGTGAGCCCAAAGCAGAAGAAACGAGTAGTAAAAGCTGCGGCTGAGAAAGGGTTGTGCTCGTTGCGGAGGGCTTGTGCTTATCTCAGCCTGAGTTGGTCAACGTTCAGTTACCGGCCCAAACAGGCCAGTGAGAAAGCTCAGCGGTTGGTCGAGCGGATTGTGAGCTTGTCCTGGAAACATCCCCGCTACGGTTACCGGCGCATCCGTGCCTTGCTGGTAAAGGAAGGCTGGACAACAAGCAGGAAGTTTGTCCAGGCGGTACGACGTTCAGAAGGGCTGCAGGTAAAGCCCCCGAAAAAGGGCAGACACCGTCAAGGAGTCTCTACGGGGTCACCTACTAAAGCAAAGGGTCGCAATCACGTTTGGTCCTGGGACTTTGTCCATGATCGTACAGACAACGGCGGTCCATTAAAGATGATGACTCTAATCGATGTACCGAGGAGCTGAAAGCGACGACACTCAAGCGAAGCGAAGACATATACGCGTAAATGCCTGGATATCCGGGTCGCTCGTCAACTCACCTCAACCGATGTCCTCTCTGTGCTTAGCGAGGCCATTGAAGAGGAGGGACCTCCCAGCTATATCCGTAGTGACAACGGCAGTGAGTTCATTGCTCATCAAGTGCAGCAGTGGTTGTCCGGTAATAACATAAAGGCGATCTATATCGATCCGGGCAGTCCCTGGCAAAACGGTTTCATCGAGTCGTTTCACAACCGCTTACGCGATGAGTGTTTGAACCGTGAAGTGTTGCTCAGCGTGGCTGAAGCGCAAGTGGTAATCGAACAATGGCGTCAGACCTATAACCATGAACATCCCCACAGTCGTTTAGGCTTCAAAAGCCCACAAGAGTTTGTCAGATTCCTTTCCGATCTTGGCCGCGTTCGGGCTACGCCCTCACTTCGCCAAGATCTCTCATATACATCAATCCTAAAACCATTAACACCCGGTAACTCTCTCACTTAAATTGGTACGAAAAACGGGGTCCGATCATCATAGAGGAAGCCGAGACTTGGGTGGAATGAGGGATTAACAAGGAACTATCTACAATAAAAGAGTCTGATACAAATAAGTCTTAACCATCAGAATGACATAGCAATTTCAAGCTATGAAGCTTATGTTTAATTTAATGTTAAAGTTAATCTTTCGTATTCGTATAGATCTGACTTTGTAATTTTATTTTCGTCTATTCCTTTGCTGATAATTTTATCTCTTTTAGTTTTATATACTTCTTCTTTGATTCGAGGATCGAATGTAATTCTTTCTAAAAAATCAAAATCTACATTTTCTATGAAAAAATATGGATAAGCATTATACCTATCGTCAAAATCATTAAGTATTAATCTAACCTCCTTTTCAGATGAAAATGGTTTTCTTTTAATTAAAAAATTATTAGAAAAATTTTCATCAAGGAATTTTTTTCTAAACAGTTCAGAGTCCTTTAATATCTCTTCTATATCACTTTGATTTTTATATTCAACTTTACCGATTTTTACAGTAACGATTTCATTCTTACCTTGATCAAATTGAACCTCCACTGCATTTTTTATATACTCAAAATATCTTCCTATAGAAGTTGTGAGTCTAACACCTAAATTATTAGGTGAATATACACGCCAAAGTAGATCAGATTCTTCGACTAAAGACCAACACTGACAGTAATACTTCTTCTTTACTCTAGTTGGAGTGACCCCCAAAAATCGTATCATTTACAGAGAGAGGTTATCGGGATAAACAGATAACCTCAATGAAAAGAAAAAGATACACAACAGAACAGATTATAACAATATTGCGGCAAGCCGATACCGGTAAAACGGTACAGGAAATCTGCCGTGGAAACAACCTGAGCGAACAGACTTTCTATCGCTGGCGTAAAAAATATGGCAATTTAGAACTTGCCGATGCGAAGCGATTTAAAGAGCTGGAAAAAGAATTCACGAGCGCAAGCGAGAAGGCCTGACATACCGAGCTGAAGAAGCTGCTCGCAGATCAAATGCTCAAGAATCAGGTAATGGAGGAAACGCTGTCAAAAAAATGGTGAGCCCAAAGCAGAAGAAACGAGTAGTAAAAGCTGCGGCTGAGAAAGGGTTGTGCTCGTTGCGGAGGGCTTGTGCTTATCTCAGCCTGAGTTGGTCAACGTTCAGTTACCGGCCCAAACAGGCCAGTGAGAAAGCTCAGCGGTTGGTCGAGCGGATTGTGAGCTTGTCCTGGAAACATCCCCGCTACGGTTACCGGCGCATCCGTGCCTTGCTGGTAAAGGAAGGCTGGACAACAAGCAGGAAGTTTGTCCAGGCGGTACGACGTTCAGAAGGGCTGCAGGTAAAGCCCCCGAAAAAGGGCAGACACCGTCAAGGAGTCTCTACGGGGTCACCTACTAAAGCAAAGGGTCGCAATCACGTTTGGTCCTGGGACTTTGTCCATGATCGTACAGACAACGGCGGTCCATTAAAGATGATGACTCTGATCGATGTACCGAGGAGCTGAAAGCGACGACACTCAAGCGAAGCGAAGACATATACGCGTAAATGCCTGGATATCCGGGTCGCTCGTCAACTCACCTCAACCGATGTCCTCTCTGTGCTTAGCGAGGCCATTGAAGAGGAGGGACCTCCCAGCTATATCCGTAGTGACAACGGCAGTGAGTTCATTGCTCATCAAGTGCAGCAGTGGTTGTCCGGTAATAACATAAAGGCGATCTATATCGATCCGGGCAGTCCCTGGCAAAACGGTTTCATCGAGTCGTTTCACAACCGCTTACGCGATGAGTGTTTGAACCGTGAAGTGTTGCTCAGCGTGGCTGAAGCGCAAGTGGTAATCGAACAATGGCGTCAGACCTATAACCATGAACATCCCCACAGTCGTTTAGGCTTCAAAAGCCCACAAGAGTTTGTCAGATTCCTTTCCGATCTTGGCCGCGTTCGGGCTACGCCCTCACTTCGCCAAGATCTCTCATATACATCAATCCTAAAACCATTAACACCCGGTAACTCTCTCACTTAAATTGGTACGAAAAACGGGGTCCGATCAGTTCGTTTAACCATTGGAGATATCAACGCCAGTGGTAGTGCCACACCCTATTTACTTTTTGGCGAAGGCTCGTTTACTGTTCCAGCTAGCAACTCAGGATTGCGTATTACTGGAGGAGACCTTTACCAAAGCAATCGAGCTAAGATAGTTGCAATCTCTGAAGCTGAAAACCTTATCTCACAATTTAACTTCAAATCAGACGGAAGCGAGGTAAGTCGAAAGGTAATCAGGGGAATATTTGATTTTGTTGTTGATGATGAGCAAGTCATAATCTACCAGGGTTATGCTCCAAAGAGTTTACTTGGGAAAACTTATGAACTTGAAGGATTTGAGTATAATGTCGGTGAACTCTCTTTTACTTTCACCTTTAATAATGCCACTTCAGGAAAATTTAATTTGATAAGTGAAAGCTATAAAATAGACGGCATTGATTATCACTTTACTCATACAGGAAGATTCAATTACAGAATCGATTCTATAGACCCTAACAAAGCTTATTTGACTGTTGATATAGTGACCATATCAGTTAAATCGTTAGATGGTATTACTCTTCTTTTTGATGGAGTTGAAACAGTAGCCGACGAGTTTGATATAGAACTGCTAAAGTCAATGGAAATTGAACTGACCTTCTGGAACTTTGTGAGTGGCAAACATTATTCAACTTCAACTTTTACTGATAATTCACTTTATGAGAACTCAGGAGAGTTCAGGGAGTTAGAATGAATCAATAACAGCCAGCTGAAAGGAGGTGTTGCCCTATGAGCAATGAAAGTATTAAAGAAGCTATTCAAAGGTTAGGAGATGAATAATAAAACTTGTAAATATGACGAGTTGGGTAGTGGGTTTAACTGGTATTGGATTGTAATAGCTGGATTTCTCTTAACTAGCTGTTACGAGACCACTCGTCAGATTACTCCACTTGCTGACAGGGACAACCAAAAAAGTTATAAACAAGGAGATAATCACTCCAGTGTAATATCCCAGGGCGAGCACAAGGTAACTATTACCAGTTCAGAGGAAGTAGTAGGTCAAAAGGTGAAATTTATAATAGAATTTAAAAATGGATCTAAAGTTCCTATTGTGTTTGGACCCGATCAAATAAATGTAACTACTGCTGATGATTTAAGTTTATATATAAACACGACAGAAGATTTAAATAAAGAAGTTGCTATTCAGAAACGTTCAAAAGAGTTATTAAATAATATAGTTACTGGTGTTGGAGTAGGTGCTGTGCACGGAGCAATACTTCCTTATTACAACAAAAGTTATATAGGAGCTGGAGTTGCCGCTGGCGTAGGACGTGGAGTAATATCTGCTCAAAGCAGGCAAAACTCAAATAATATTAGAACTAAATCTGCCAACATGCGTTATCAATATTCTTCTGAAATGTTAAAAGCTCAAAAGGTCAGTCCAGGTAAGATAGCAAAGGGTTCTTTATGGATAGAAGTTCCTTACGATAGGTCGGGGATGGTTTATTTTGATGTCTATGTAGGTAGTGAGAGGCATAGACTTACGTTTAAGGTAGGCAAGTAATAAAATGTACTAGCTAGGACATAACCTTACAGATTCCCCTGTGTGGGAGTTAAACATGAGCACTTGCTTTTAAAGCGTTATGCTCCCGGTTAAGTAGATTTTAACTATTTGGATCCAGAGACTACTTCAATCGAGGAACGTCTGTAGAGGCTTGCCGAAGGATTGCTATGATCTGTTCTGTTGTATATCTTTTTCTTTTCATTGAGTTTATCTGTTTATCCCGATAACCTCTCTCTGTAAATGATACGATTTGGGGGGGTCACATCAAGTTGGTAAAACTGGAAGGAGAAGACGCAGGGATGGAAGTCCATCAGGAAGAGGGGACCAACAGGTTGGCTAACCTTATCGATAAAGATCCCAGGTTCGAAGTATGTATTACTCACCCAAAGGTGCTTACTGCAATCGCGCATGTCATAAATAAAGATTTTAAACATTCATCGTTAAATAGTCGTGAAGCTTTGCCAGGAACTGGGGCTCAAGTTCTTCATGAGGATTATAGTAAACCCGTAAAACCTGGTGAATGGGGAAGAGTGGCCTGTAATACTATCTGGTTACTTGACGATTTTAACAAAACAAACGGAGCGACAAGAATAGTACCCGCCAGTCACCGGAAAGAAAAAACACCTGGAGAGGTAATGGAAGATACCTATGCGATGCACCCCGAGCAGATACAATTGATCGCGCCCGCGGGAACGGTTGTCGTTTTTAACGCCCATCTCTGGCACGGGGGAATGAAAAATGAAAGTAGCACGTCGAGACACGCCATGCACTGCTTTTTTTGCCAACGTGAAGATGAGCAACAGACCAATCAACGTGAGCACCTAAGACCGGAAACCGTTAACCGGCTTTCAAGTACCGTCCGGTGGATGCTCGATGTAGAATAAGAGGGGTCAATAGGGGTTGTATCGATCTTATTGCAAAAAGATCGACATGACCCCTTTCTTATTTCCTTACTTTTATAGAGCGCCGCTAGCTCAATTGGATAGAGCACCTGACTTCGGATCAGGATGTTGGGGGTTCGAGTCCCTCGCGGCGTGCCATTGATAAGACAATTGTCTTCCCTGGGGGATTTCCTAAAGTGAAGAATATTTGAATTTGATCTCTTTTTCTAATCTAACAACGCCAAGTCTAAGGAAGATATATAATAATGGCGAAAATGTTCCTCATATCAGTTCTAGAGCGTCGGACCCTCTATGAAATTAGCTTACCCTTCATTGCTGAAGCCCAAACTTTTCTCTCAGCTAAAGAGAGAACTTAAGGATGCATTTTTCTTATTGGAGTAGCTGAATAATGGTAGCAGCTAAAAAAAAGATTCTCGTCGTTGGCACGGGGATGATAGGTGAACGTCATACGCGTTGTTTCCTTGCGACAAATCGCGCTGAAGTGTCAATTTGTGAAACCAACGACAGTCTGCGTAAAAAAATAGCAGATAATTATAAAATAAAAAATAGCTATGCCGATTTTAAGTTGGCCCTAGAATCAGGACATGACGCTATTGTGATCGCAACACCTGCGCACCTACATATTCCCATGGCGCAACAAGCAGCAGAGTCTGGGCACCATCTATTGATCGAAAAACCATAATCGATCAGTTTAGATGGGATTGATCATCTCGATAAAACTATCAGGGAGCGGAAGCTCATTGCTGGAGTCGCTTATGTCTTACGCCATGTCATTGAACTTTCAGAAATGAAGAAAGCCCTCGATAGTGGACGCTTTGGGCGACCCCTGCATATTACTGTCATCAGGGGCCAACACTTCCCCACCTCCCGACCCGATTACAGAGAAATTTATTACGCCAGTCATGCCATGGGGGGAGGTGCGGTTCAGGATGGGCTGACCCATCTTATCAATTTCGTATGTTGGCTCGCTGGACCAGTCGAACGCCTGGTTGCCGACTGTGCGCACCAGGTCTTGGAAGGAGTTGAAGTCGAAGACACAGTCAACGTCTTAACCCGACATGGCGACATACTCGCCTCGATCAGTATGAATCAATATCAAGCCCCTGATGAAGGAGTGATCACCGTGGTCTGTGAACGCGGCACTCTGCAATCTGAAATTCATAGTAATCGCATGCGCTGGATGATGGAACCTGAAACTGAGTGGCAGGAAAAGTCCTGGCCGGATTATGAGCGCGAACTTGCGTTTATATCTCAGGCGAACATTTTTTTTGACGCCATCGACGGCAAGAGTGAAATGCCCTGTAACCTATCCGAAGCGCGCCATACCCTGGAGTGTAATCTTGCTATCCTGGAGGCAGCTTGCAATCCTTCTAATTGGAAAATATTATGACCCCTTTCTTAATTATTACATTCTAGGTGCGGAGAATGATCGACACACTGTCAGAAAATCAATGGCGGGAATATAAATCACAGGGCTATTCGCGCCTTGGGAAAGTGCTGACGGATGAGGAGTTGGCCACACTGCAAGAGCGGATAGACGAGATTATGATGGGCCGTGCGCCGCTGGACTACGACCGGATGCTTATGCAGCTGGATCAGCCGGAAACCGGTAAACTGGGCCCGCAGACAAAGGGACACAAGGGAGCAACCTTGGGTTATCGTAAGATACAGGATCTCGAAATCGATCCGCACTTTCTGGCCTACATGCAAAAACCGCTCTTCAGCCAAATCTGCGCGCGCGTCTATGGTGAGGATATGGACATTGCCTGCTTTAGGGCGATGTTCATGAACAAACCGGCAAAAGAGGGGACTCACCTGCAATGGCACCAGGATCGCTGGAGTTACTTGGATCGGGATCCTCTAGTCACAATCTGGACCGCCATTTGTCAGGGGAGCAGTTACAGGATTTTCTGCAAAACTTTGAAGTCACCCCCTTGGAATTGGAGGCTGGCGAATGCGTCCTGCTCCATAATCATCTGCCCCATTCCTCTGGCATCAATACGACCGAGACACCCAGGCGAGCCTTCAGTGCCTGTTACATGGAAGCTGCCACCCGGACAACAAAGGATGAGACTCACACCGTCTTATTCGGCGAAGGCGCCTTAAGAATAGAAAACAGTTAAGTGCAGGGGCTATAAATTCGCACCCAGCTCGACAAGATTTTTTACCATTCCGCGAATACGCGGGCGTTCACTATTGAGAAAATTCTGATGGGGGCGAAAAATATTACTTCTGGCGTAGAATTTTGATGCGGTATTGTTTAGGGCATTAAGGTCACGATCAGTTGTTGGTTTTGCCGCAAACTTAAAAGCGAGGATGCGTCGCCCGTCCCAGCCGCCGACAACGGTGTGAAAAAGGCTGTGATTAAATAAAACGACGTCACCCGGTTCTGATTCTAAAGGAAAACAGGGAAGATCTTCTCCCGGGGCGCCAAAGGGCAGCGATGCAGGATCATTTTCCTGTGCTCCCACTTCCAAATGGAATGGCATCTGATGTGAACCGGGTATAACCCGTAGACAGCCGGTGTCCTTAGTAACCTTATCGAGATAGAGCATAATTTTCAGACGGCGATAGGTGACATCTTCTTCTTCCTCTTTTCGCCAACATTTACGGTCCGAATGCCATCTATGGATAGCCCTATTGGTGACATTCCCCTCGGACCCGACCCAGATAAAATCAGGACCTAACAACTGTTCGACGGGTTTAAAGATTCGGTCGTCATCGATCAGTTCGGTCAAAACTGGACTCGTCTCCGCGAAAAAATTCATATGTATTCCCTCCTCATCGACCTCTTCACGTTGACGAAAGTCTTTCCACATTTTCTCAGCTTCGCGCGTGATCTTTTCCATCTCCTGCGAGGAGAGAGTCTGGCGCAATAAAAGAAAACCAAAGGTTTCAAAGTGTGCGATCTGTTCTGGAGTCAACATGTTGTTTCTCTTTCAGGTCATGATGATAAATGAAATATATAAGGTAATCAATAGTTATCTCGTCGATAGTGCCTTTGACTTTATCTCCCTGTTCAGAGTTCATCAATGGCGGATATTGGATTGCCGCGTCTCCCGCAGGTTGCGGGTTCCTCGCAATGACAATGTACGGTATACTCGGCCACGACGACGCGTGGCCCTCCAATTTGGACTCTGGATCCGGCATCAAATACCCAATCCATAAATGTAATTATCCGCATACACTCATCTTCGCGTATACGCATTTTCCTTTTTATGATTGCGATGAAGTACCTGCATCGGAATATATAGCAGAAAAATGGGAGGAGATATTAACAACCTCACGCAAGATGAAATAGACCAATTCAATGAGGAGGGCTATCTGGTATTCGAAGGTCTGTTTGACGACGACCACAATCAGCGGATCAAAAACGATGTGGCTCAACTCATGGAAGAGCGAAAGCATTCAGATGAAGAGCATATTATCATGCGCTACCGTGAATTGGGCCTTTTAACTTCAGAGCCCTCCATCGTGGACCGGGTCGCTGACCTCATGGGCGGCGACAAGTTTGTTCACCACCATATTCATGCCACCTGGCACGTAGCAGGTGATAAAGGTGTTCCCTGGCATCACGATTACGAACAAGTGCCTCAAACCAATCATTCGCACCTCATGGTTCACGCCTTTATATATCTCGATGGATTAAATGGTGAAATCGGCGATCTACTCGTGCTGCCTGGAACACATAAAAAAATTATGAACCGAGATGCTTACAGGTCATTTAAAAATGCTGACCTGCCCGGATCGCGCACCATCGACGACCTTGCCCCTGCATCCGTCGTCATTGTCCACTCCGCGATGCAACATGCGCGCCGCCCCAAACCCGGGGGCGAAAATTATAAACGCTACTTTATCGACACCTCTTATTGCCAATATGGTATTATTTGGCCGGCCCCACCTCGCAATCAGAAATACAACAACATAGCTCTGGAGCTCGGCTGGGATCGCGAGGGCAAATATAAATATCTATATGAAGCGGGGCATTTTTTTGATGCGCCCGATGCATACGCTGGGTTCGATGAAAAAAATCAGGGCAGTCTGGCGATGAAACTGTAAGGGTATTCTATAACTGATCGTTTTAATGGATGTTTTCATCTCCACGATCTTTCGAGTGCAGAACAAGGAAATTCCCTTGAACGAAAAAGCCATTTAGAATATTTTTTAAGTTCAAATCATGATTCAATCTATTGAAATCACCCTTGAAGAGACGTATGATCGAGATCCGAGTGTGCGAAAGCGGGCCACGCGTGAGTTATGCCCTTGTGAAGTCAAACACGATGTCCCGTTGGTTTGGAGTCGGCTATTCGAACTGACTAAAGACCCCGATATCAACGTCCGACGGATAGCATTGCACACTTTGATCGATGGCTCACCCCATCATTATGAGACAGAGGTAATTTCCGCGCTCGAAGGTATGCGCAATGATCCCGACTTGAAGCTCAGACGATGGGTGCGAAAACAATTAGCGCGATACAGTTCAACGGGAATGATTAACTTAAATGAATAGTACTTATTGGCGATAAGGTCTCTCAGTTTTATAACGAAGATCGAAGGTGCGCTTAAAGTGTAATTTACACTTTGTATGTACTCGAAACAATACTGGTTCGGTCATTGGCGTCTTCATCCCAGTATACAGTCACCAACTTGTCATCTTCCAGCAACATGGACACCGGGTAACCGATCCCTCCTGATACAAGGTCATCGCGAATGATGACTTCATCATCGTAGTCCCAGCTCCCACCCTCATCATGGCTGAGGCAAGCGCGGATACCATAGGCTTCTCGGCGATGTCCGTAGACCGAGAGCACACGGTCATCACTGAACTGAACGATATGAGCCGGGTAGCCCCACATCGGGGTCATTTCGGGTTCCGACCAGCTCTCACCCGCATCGTCGGAGAATACTTGCCAAAGCTGACCCGTCTGTCGGCAGTTTCTCATGTGGCAGAGCAGCCGCCCAGACCGCAGTTTAACCATTGCCGGTTCGACAAAATAGTAATCCGGATGCGCGGCGATCTCGCGGGTCTCGGCCCAGGTGTGACCGCCGTCACGGGATATGCAGATGAACACGTGACTGGGTTCTTTCACGATCTCACCGTCTATGAGCCGGTTTCCCTGCCCGTTCCTGACTTCGAAAGGAGGTTCATCCCATTGCTGGGGAGAGAACATTGGATCGGCTGCACCCGCGGTAAATATAAGAGTGTCGGCATCTAATTCAATGACGTTCAATCGGCTGTAAGCGCTGATGAAGGGTGAAGAGTCGATCTTAACCGATTCTTCCCAAGTTTCACCGTGGTCGCGGGAGCGATGGACATAGGTCCCGCCATGGGTCACGACCCAGGGATACGGCGGTCGGTGGTACCACCCGTAGCGGTGGCTCTGGTTTTTTATTCCCTCCTCGATTGGGAAAAACTCCCGTTGGTAGAAGGTCGCCAGGATTTCGCCATTGTCCAAAACGCAGAGAGCCACGTGCTCGGTCCCGGTCCACCCGAACCGGGCACTACACGTGGGGCCTCCCACGTCTTTCCTTTGTCCCGAGAGCGAATCATGTAATTGCAGAACTCCGGATTGTCGGGCGGATGGAGATATCTGCGGGGTGAATGGGGCCCGATCTCGAGCTCCATGCTCATGTTCCAGGTTACAAGCCAGTCACCGTTAGCTGCGCAGGTAATAAACGGACCGCAAGCATAACGGAATTTATCTTTGAACAGGGTTTTGTCGATGCGCTCGGGTCTCATCTTGCTCTCCTCATTTCTTCAGTAAATAGAAGAGTCGATTGAAGGATCAACAAGAATCAATCGGAATTATTCATCTGAATCTGTCTTGACCGTTAAACAGCGAATGGCAATCTTACCTGAAACTTTAATAGAGCTCTGCAATGACTCTGTGAAAGCGGACAACCCATTAGGAGGATAAAAATAGATGAAACTTGAAGGAAAGATCGCGTTAGTAACAGGTGGATCTCACGGGATAGGCCGGGGAATTTCTTTAGCTCTGGCGAGTGAAGGAGCAAAGGTTGTCGTGAACTACTCGACGGACAGTGAAGCTGCCGAGTGGACGGAGAATAAAATCAAAGAGATGGGCGGAGAAGCCGCGGTCGTCAAAGCGGACGTGGGAGAAATTGATCAATGCAAGGAACTTGTAAGCAAGTCGAATGAAGCCTTTGGACATATCGATTTACTCGTCAGCAATGCGGGTATTGGTCAGCAGAGCAAGATCGTCGATACGCCGGATGAAGAATGGGATCGCGTGATGAACGTGAATCTACGCGCCACTTTTGCCCTCGCGAGGGAACTCATGCCGGGAATGATTGAAAGAGAATACGGCCGCATTGTTACGATCTCGTCCAATTGCGCGCTGACAGGAATAGCCCAGGGGTCCTTTGTCACCTATGCGACGTCTAAGGGCGCTTTGAACACGTTGACAAAAGGGATAGCGCACGAAGGAGCGCCTTTCATCACATGCAATGCAATATGCCCCGGTGGTACGAACCGGAAGATCGCGGAGGAGCGGGGTGAAGAATGGCCGCCCCCCCCGGCTTTTGATGAAAAAAGGTTTCTCGGAATGCGCGTACCACTCAATAGAACAGGCACCCCGGAAGATATTGCAGAGACAGTATTGTTTCTCGTCTCGGATTCAGGCTGTTTCCTTACGGGTCAAATAATTCATGTCAGCGGCGGGGTCATGATGCCTTAAAGTTTACGTCCTTAAAAATTTGTTAAAGGCTAGGCGCTGAAAGCGGTGGGGAATTGCCCGATCAGTTGCCCGTATAAAGCAGTGGCAGGTGCTCGTCATTGTCGAGCAAGTCGCCAAATTTTAAACTCTCGGCATACTCCGGGGGCAGGGCAGCGGCGCGGCCGTTGTATGTCGACCCTATGGGCATGAAGAGCATGGCAAAGGCCCGTCGTGGTCTCGGACTCATGTTTGGACCTGCGGCATGTGCGATCATACCGCTGAAAAAAATACCGTCGCCTGCTTTCACTTCAATAAACCTAGGTTCAGCTTCCCTCCACTCGGGGTAGAGATTAAACAGATCGTTCATGTTTTCACTAAGTCCCACATGTTTCTCAAAATTGCTCAACTTATGTGTTCCCGGTAGAAAACAGAGGCAGCCATTTTGGAGCGTTGCATCGTCGAGCGCTATCCAAAGTGTAATCATTTGATGCGAATAGAAAGGGTCGTAGGGATTATCCGAATGGAAGTGAGTCGGATTAGCCCAGGGTTGTTTTACCAGGGCGTGATCATGGTAGAGGCGCATGCCTTCGGTACCGGCCAGCTCGGCGGCCATCTTACCCAGTTGTGGATCGAGGACCAGATTCTTGATCGCCTCGGAACTTTTCCACATGTTTACGCATTGGGTAAAAACATTCTTGTAGTAACTTTCTTCCTTTTGATTGTGGTGCATCTCCTTACTAATGTGCTGGTCGATGCCCGCATCAACCGCGGAGCGCCAACACTCCAATTCAACCTCGGAGAGTAAATTATCTACAGCCACATAGCCTAGATCATTATAGGTCTCAATCTGTGCCTTGGAAATTTCGTCGTTCATAGCTTACTGGTTTACCCTTTATGGGATTAAATTCAAGAATTGGTTTCCGTGAAAATAGAGATGATCAAAAATAGAAATCGGTTAATTGTACTCTACTTAAGCAAAGGGGGAGCTCATTCAATGAGACGACAGATTCTCTTGTCTCTATTGTTTTAAAGAATAGATTACCTAATCAGTCGATGGGAAATGCGGAGAACAATAAATTATACCCAAAGAGAATATGAATCTTATGATGTTTGACGTGGACGGGACTCTTGTTCGCTCAAATGAATATGACGCCGAGTGCTATGTAAATGCAGTATCGACAACTCTGGGAATTTCAGTCGTCGACACCGTCTGGGAGAACTATGAACACGTATCGGACTCAGGTGTATTAGATGAGCTGGTTAGACGCAATTATGACCGACCTCCCACGGAAAAAGAACTCAACCAAGTCAAAGCGAGTTTTCTTATGGAACTAGACCTTGCTTTTGACCGGAAGCCTCATCTTGTTCGACCTATAGATGGAGCCATATCATTTCTTGCAAGGGTTAGGAGTAAGCCGGACCTGGTTGTATCAATAGCGACGGGAGGATGGGAAAAGTCTTGTCGAAAAAAACTAATGCACTCGGGTGTTTCCGTTGATGGAATACCTTTAGCATCCGCTGATGATGCTTTGTCGAGAGTCGACATCATGAAGGCCTCACAGTGTAAGGCGGGGAATGTATATGAGCAATCCACTTTCAAATCAGTTACCTATGTGGGGGATGCCTCTTGGGATCTGAAAGCATCCATGGAACTCGGATGGCATTTCATTGCAGTCGGAGAACCTATCCTGTCATACGTCAACGATCGGCCCCAGTTCTGGGTTAAGGATTTTACTGATGATCAAGTAATGAGCGATATCCTGGAAAAAATATGTGGAATGGCATAGCGAATTCTTGTGTTCCTGGAATTTAAAGTATAGATCCATTCAATCAGGATTATGCTATGACTAAAGGTATAAAAGAAAAAGATACGAAACAACGAACTCGATATCGTGCATCGAGAAAGCATCAAGGCAATGCACATTGGCATGTTGAGCGCAGATCCACAGTGGTAATATGCGGAGAGTGCAAAGCACGTATTCCAAGAAATGCGAAGCCGTCATTTTGTCCGGTATGTGGAGCTGGAAAGCGCTGAAAAACCGAATTAGAGTATCAACGGAATAATAGCGCCTGGCAGTTGGTAAGATAACAGATCCCTATGAATAAAACGGAAGCATATGAATTTGACCGAACTGGTTACCTCGTCATTCCCGGTTTGTTGTCAGCAGAAGCGGTAACACAATTGGCTGACGCTGTTGATCGCTTGGAAAAACATGCCATGGAGCACAAGGACAAGCCACCACGTCTAACGGCTCCATGGGGCTCGGAATACCATCTCAATGAGTCTTGTGGTTATCATGTCCATGCGTCTGAAAAGTCAGATGGGGGCTCTATGTTGATCGAAGACTTCTTTAACTTTGACCCTGCATTCGATCAATTGGTCAACGAGCCGAAGACGATGACCTATATCAACGCGATAGTGCAAGAAAGGCCTTCGATTAATAATTCTGAGTTGCGCATTCGCTATACGGGTAATTACTCGGGAACTCATATGGGTGGACCCCTACCGAATAAATATCGTTATGCCTATAATGGGTCTGGCATCGATTGCATGATGGTGCGCATGGTTTACTTTGTCCACGATGTCACCGTGGAAGAAGGTGCATTTTGCGTGGTACCGGGAACACATAAATCCCACCTCTCATCACCGTACGAAAACAGGCTCCCAGAAGAAGAACCGGGAATGATCCCTCTTCCTGTTAAGGCGGGTGATGGAATTCTCTTTACCGAAAATTTACGCCATGCAGGTTTCATTAACCACAGTGAACAAACACGTAAAACCCTGCACGTCGGTTACGGGCCCTTTTGGCTGAAATCACAGAATATCGCGACGATGGAGCAAGACCCGTACATTTTGCAGCAAACAAAAGACCGTTACGATGAGGCTCAACGGGATTTATTTTATACAAGGCCAAAATCCAATAGGCGATGAAGCCATAATTTCACTTATGTGTAATCACTATCTGCAAAAGTTTGATCGCAAAGCATAGACTCATGATCACACGCACCCACTACGTAATTGCTGTTCCCGATCTCAAGACCTCGTCTGCGTTTTACCGGGATGTACTTGGATTTTCGATTCAAACTATTTCCGATCCGGGCTGGTTGATCTACACGCTAGGCGAATGTAAAGTGATGGCAGGACAGTGTCCCGATGCGATTCATCCCACCCAGTTAGGTGATCATTCCTATTTCGCGTATATGGAAGTGGATGAGATTGATTCCTATTACGCATCAGTTAAAGCGAAGGGTGCAGAGATCCGTAAGGAATTGCGTGATGAGCCTTGGGGAATGAAAGAATTTGCGGTTCAAACGTCAGATGGCCATCGCATCATGTTCGCGGCACCAATAAAAAAATAGGAATATCCGGGGTTTTAAAATAGTTACCTTAACGCACCCGATAAAATTTTTCCAATCCCTCTTGTGACAGGTAGTGTGGCGAGCTGACGACGAACAATCCTTTATCATGGTTTCTGTTCACAATCTTCATAATCAACTTGATACCGCGTTCTATCGCCTTGCGATCACCGGATCGCTGATACTGTTGCAACTCCAAGTGTTTATCCAACACACGTGTGGCAACACTTAAACGCTTCATCAGTTCAACGCGGTTCCGATTGCCCTGGCATGCCCGCAGTGCCTGGCGCAACAGACCTGCGCAAGATCGGAGTTGTATGCGGCCCTGCTCAACTTCCGGAGGGTCCGGATTGACATCGAATAGCCGGGTGCTGCGGGTGGTGACCTTCGACAGAGACCAGAACCATTGGGACATAGCATCGACTGCCGTTCCGAAACGCACCGCACAGTAGTCCTGGACAAGAGCATTAACGTCCTGCGACGTTTCGGCGGAAAGGTGGGCGTGCAGGTAATGTTGCAATTCATAAGTCAGCCAGTCACCGGGTTCACTGTACATGCCGATACCAGCCACTCCGCGGTCACGCAGGTAGGACATCTCGGCCCACATCAAGCCGGGGAATATGACTGGCTTCGACATCCAGAAATATTTACGGTAGTAGGAGTAAAAGGAGATCGGCCCGTCGTGTTTGCGGATCCACTGTCTCAATTCTTTAAGGTGTGAGGGATTATGTTTTATGGTCGGGTCGAAGATCGGCTCCCGGTAAGATTGAAAGAACGGCGCGATATCAATCATAACATTGGAAGGTATACGCAAGTTCTCCGGGTAGTTGGCATGGTTGTGATAAGCCGTGGTCGAGAGCATGACGGGCAGTTTCTGGCGTCTGAGAGCCCGCCAGACCGCCCGGGTCACTAAGCCTTGACGCCGCGAGGGTGAGCCCTGGCGACGAGATGCCGAATCCCCGCTCCAGCGCGTTCCGTCCGGTGGCCACAGGGCGAAGATATCTATCTCGGGGTGTTCTCGCAGCCATGACACGACGCGGCTTACAAAGGTTCGCATCGCGGTTGGATTCGCGGTGTTGAAAACAGCGTGGGGATCTTTACTGCGTTTACCGTTCAACAAGGCAAACCAGTCGGGGTGTTCGTCGAAAAACATCTCGTGATGTAGGAAATTTTCGTAGCCGTGACCGCCAACTTCGATAACCAGTCCTCTTCGTTGAGCTTCGGGAGCGAGTGTCTCACGCACGTCATCCCAGCGAAACCGGTTTTCATGTTGGTAATTCAACGGTGCGCTGAGAACATTGAGACGGTTCTTCGCCATCCACTCGATAAGGGCGACAGTATTTGAAAGGGTGTGAGTCCGGGCTTCTTCAATCAATTTCTTGCGGTAGATAAAAGTCGGCTCCCAAATTCGTTTACCCAATGCCGGTTCGAATTGTTTGAGCCGTGGTACATGCTCGTGACCAATACCGCGGTAGAAGTCATAGTGCGGGGCGAACCAGCGGCAGCCCAACTCCTCGAGAAAACTATAGACCGCGTAGACCGCAGCCCTCGATGTTTGTCCCTGCAAGCGCACCCGATCTTGTCGAACCATAATCTCGAAAGCGTCATCGGCTCGCGCAATTGGAACCTGTCGCTTCGGTCGCCGCCGGACTTCGATCGAGATCTCACGCGCCGCCGTTTGTGTGGAACGCAGGATACGCACATCGTGACGATAGATACGCTTAAGATATTTAGCGAGTTCCTCGGCCGCAAATTGTTCAGGCTCGGATGCCTTCGGGGCCAGGCGAATTCTCGTGGGAATCTTCATTATCAATTTTCAGTGGAAAGTGTGCACAGTGATGAAATTAAAAACATTTGAATCCCCTCTTGTCATTGCGAGGGAAGCTGAAAGCTGACCGCGGCAAACCAGGCGAATAGACATTGTGTATACGAATACCATTATCCGTTCAGATTTTTCTCATGAGGAATCGTCTCTTCAATTAAATTAATCGTTTAATTAAGAGTAAATCTTAACATCCAGTGAGCAACATCATACAATAGACATCCCCCTGGATTGGATGATGTCTACCCGCAGTTGCGGTTCTCGGTAGCCGTGTCGCTACGCTCCTCGCAA
Organism: Opitutales bacterium; assembly: GCA_965219535.1. Taxonomy (GTDB): domain Bacteria; phylum Verrucomicrobiota; class Verrucomicrobiia; order Opitutales; family PNEW01; genus PNEW01. The sequence continues at coordinate 388,541 of CBDCNV010000002.1, forward strand.
TGACAAAGTGGGGTGGAGCGGGCAACCTGTCCGACATAGCCTTGGCGACGGCTGTCCCAAGCGCGCTTCTTCCTCTCTCAAATACAATAAATCTATATTGCTAACATACTGCAATTAGGGATATAATTCTAATAAGAAAAGAACACTCAAACATGATTGCACAGCAGATCTTAAGTGAAGAGCAGGTAAATCGATTCGATGCGGATGGAGTTGTTACCGTCGACAGTCCATTCACCCCCGAGGAAATTGAAGTCGTCGCTAAACTCATGGATGAAATGCTGCCATATGAGGAGAGCAAAAAAGAGGGCTATGATGCCACACGCGTCACCCGTGATATCATGTGTAAGGGTGGTAGATTATATGAATACTATCATCCCGCGCTGCTGAACATTTACCAGCATCCATTTATTGAAGGGGCCGCTAAACAATTATTATTCACCAATGAGGTAACGTTTCACGGTATCGCGATGAGTAAGACTTATCCCCTTCGCATATCGAGAAAAGTTTTGGGAGAGCATCTTGACAATAAATATAGTTATACAGAATTTACGGCCCGTCCGCGACGCGTCGGGATATCAGCATTGATTTATTTTACCGACGTTAATCCAGAACGTGCGCCGTTTAAATTCTGGCCGGGAAGTCATATCCCGATCGGCAAGTATTACGACGATCATCCGGATTTACTGGATTACGAAGGGGCACCAAGGGCTGAATTACCTGATCTCCCTTTTGGTGAACCAAGAAAAATTTTAGCCAATGCCGGCCAAATCACATTCTTTTATAACTCGATATTACACGGCGCTTCTGAAAACACGGATACCGAGGCACGCAAGGTTATCTATCTTGGCTTGAAGCCGAAAGATCTTGAATACAGGGTTGGAATATATACGAGGAGCAAAGACGAGTTGAAGAATTTCTACAAAGAAATGATCCACCATTTACCCGCCGACCGTCAGCATCTTGTTCCCGAAATTAATTGAAATTTAACGAGGGAATAGATTGGAATAGCGGAAATAGATCCACCGCTTAATGACCACTTGATTTTTCAGCACCAATACCCGTTTGAGCGCGGACATACTGCGCATCAAATGCTTCATTTTCCCGTTTAGCGCGTTTGGATCTATCGGTAATGGAGAAAAACCAGATACCTGCAAACGCGGCCGTTACAGAAAAGAGGGCCGGATACTTATAAGGGAAGATAGGATCAGAATTGCCCAGAATCTGCACCCAGACAATAGGGCCAAGAATAACAAGGAGCACGGCAGAGGCCAGGCCAAGCGAACCACCAATCACCGCACCGCGGGTTGTCAGCTTTTTCCAATACATGGAAAGAATAAGAATCGGGAAGTTGGCACTGGCTGCGATGGCAAAAGCGAGACCAACCATAAAAGCGATATTCTGTTTTTCAAAGGCGATACCCAGTGAAATGGCAATGATGCCCAGGACGACGGTTGCAATTTTTGAAACGCGCATCTCTTTCATTTCATCATGATTGCCATCCTTGAACACATTAGCATAAAGGTCATGAGATATGGCTGATGCACCCGCCAAAGTCAGGCCTGATACGACGGCAAGAATAGTGGCAAAGGCGACAGCTGAGATGAAACCTAAGAAAATGTCGCCCCCAACGGCGTGACTCAAATGAATAGCAGCCATATTGTTGCCGCCAATAAGGACCCCATCATTGAGATAGAGGGGGTTGGCGGAGACCATAACAATAGCACCGAAGCCAATGATAAATGTGAGGATATAAAAATACCCAATAAAACCAGTGGCGAAGAATACCGAACGTCGCGCCTGTTTAGCGTCGGTGACGGTGAAAAAGCGCATAAGGATATGGGGTAATCCGGCGGTGCCAAACATCAGCGCGATGCCCAGAGAAATGGCCGATATGGGATCAGACACGAGACCGCCGGGAGACATAATAGCGAGGCCGTTTTTATGTGTCTCTACAGCAGACTTAAATAAGCTTTCGAAATTGAAATTGAAGTGCCAAGCCACGGCGAGTGCAATAAAGCTTGCGCCTGAAAGGAGTAGCACCGCTTTAATAATCTGTACCCAGGTGGTGGCAATCATACCGCCAAATGCGACGTAGAGGACCATCAATGTCCCGACGATAACCACCGCGGCTTCGTAAGGCAACCCGAACAGAAGTTGGATAAGTTTACCCGAACCTACCATTTGGGCGATCAGGTAGAGGATAACGGTGGCAATACCACCGAATGCCGCCAGTGTTCGGATGGGTTTTTGGCTTAAGCGGTAGGAAGTGACATCAGCAAAAGTATATTTGCCAAGATTGCGAAGTTGCTCGGCAATCAAAAATAAAATAATAGGCCAGCCGACGAGAAACCCTATTGAATAAATCAGACCGTCGTAACCGCTTAAAAAAACGAGTCCAGAAATACCGAGGAAAGAAGCGGCTGACATATAATCACCGGCGATAGCCAGTCCGTTTTGTAGCCCGGTGATATTACCCCCAGCAGCGTAGAAGTGTTTTGCTGTTTTTGTCTGACGTGCCGCCCAGTAGGTGATGCCCAGCGTTGCCCCGACAAAGGCAAAGAACATGATAATAGCCGCGATATTTAAGTCGTCCTGAATACCTTTATCCTTCTAGTTCTTTTTTGATCGCGTTAGTAAGGACATCAAATTCTGTATTGGCGCGGTGGACGTAGATGCCGGTCAGTGCAAACGCAATGACGATGATACCTACCCCAACAGGAATACCCAGTGTCATGACGTTGTTGCCGATCGGTGTTCCCAGTGTTTCAGGGCTGAACGCGATGAGCAGAATAAAGGTAAAGTAAATAACGAGTATAATTATGGACAGCGTCCAGGCAAAGGCGCTGCGTTTACTAACCAGTGTTTCAAACTTGGGATTCTGCTTTATTTTTTCTGCGACATCTGGCGACATAGCGACACTCCTATTGTGAAGCGTTTAATATTAACAAAAAGCTAAAAAAAGAAAGAAGTTTTTTGAATGACTCATAGGCGAAAATGTGGTGACATCTTCGGTTTTCCACTCCATTTAGGGGGTCTGACTAAAAAGCCATCATGATATCGGATCTCGACGTCTATCTCTTTGATCTTCGCGGTTACTTGGTATTGGAGCGTGCCATTGAACCGGATCACGTGAAAGAAATGAACACGATACTCGACGAACTGCGCCAGCTCAAACCGGGAGAATGGCACGGTTACGTTCATGGGCATGTTTTTCAATCGACGAAGGAGGGGATCAATCTGCAACAGATTTATGAAGGGGGCGAACCTTTCGAACGGCTCATCGACAATCCTTCATGGATAGAACATGTGAAGACCTTTGTTGGTGGTCAGAATTCTTTCGACTCCCAACACGGGCCGCTATTTATCGATGAAAACTTTGCCAATATACGGGGACCGGGTGAATCTATTGGGCTACACTCTGGTCCTGTACCTTGGGTGAAGCGATGCCAGTTTCATGTTCACAACCAGGAGTTCAACTGCGGTCAGATTAACATCCTGATAGCGCTTACTGACATCGGACCCAACGATGGGGCAACGATGGTTATACCGAGTAGCCACAAATCAAATTTCCGTCATCCGGAATTTGAAAAATCAAGGATGACTGCGAGGGGCGGATCGGTGGATGGTGTAACCGGGGCGATTGAAGTTCATATGAAAGCGGGGGACACGCTCCTATTTGTCGATTCACTTTGCCACGGATCTGCCAGACGAACCCATGAAGGTGAACGTCGCAATATAGTCTTTCGTTACGGGCCCTCTTGGGGATTTTTTAGACATGGCTACCGTCCTTCAAAGGAGCTCCTCAATCGGCTGACTCCCGAACGCAGAAAGATTGTATGGCCGCATGATAAACTTGAGGTGTGCCCCTATTGACCGCCGGCGTATTTTATCCCGAGGCCCCCCTCGCAAAGACGGACCTCGCGGGTGCCGAGGACACGTTCAGCCGCGTCAATAAGTTCCGGGTGGATGGTGACGTGGTTGAGGCCGGAATGGTCTCATGGAAAGAGCTGCTGTTTCGGCGTGTCATTCTGTCGATCATTAGCTACGTATTGGTCGTAGGATGGGGTGTACAAGGTGAAGAAACCATGGAGAGCCGCTTCCTTCTCCTCCTTGGTGAGGAAGTTTTTGATGATGAGAAATCCCTGCTCTTTGAAGGTGGCAATTTGAGCATCGGTGATGTGCATAATCTTCGACTGAAGGTAAAAAGTGGTTAAGCAGAATATATATTTAAACGTCCAATTAAGATAATAAGAACCTCTAAAGAGCGAAGGATCACGCTTTCAATATTCATACTCTAGATTGACCTTTTACACTTCCTCTGGCAAAAAAAGAGAAGAGTAGTGATAAGATGGCTGTAAATACGATCTCAATTTCAGAACCGGCGACAAAACTTAAACAGTTTCAGCGCGAGGGGTACTGCGTCCTTGAGAACATAGCCAGTGAGGCGATCCTCGATCGTACACGGACCTGTGTAAGGAAGGCAGTAGCCACGCAAGACCCTGAAAAGCTCGCACGTACCCGCTCTCCAGGCACGCTCATTGATTCCGGCCCCTACCCGGAGCTGGCGGGAATTATTGGCAACCCGATTGCTCTCCTGGCGCTCGATAAACTGGGGATTACGAACTGCAAATTTTGGAAGGCGGTTATCATCAGCAAGCCGCCAGGGGGACCGCGATTGTACTGGCACCAGGATTGTATGATGTGGCAGGACCCGCGGTCGTACAGTGACAGGTCGCCAATGATCTTTTTGATGTACTATATGGAAAACACCACCCTAGAGAACGGTTGCCTGCGCTTGCTACCGGGAACTCACCGGAGAAGGCATGTCCTTCACGACATGGGTGTTGCTCATACCCCTGATATCAACAGTATAGAGTACCCCAATGATTCGCGTTTTCTCGATTACCCCAACGAGGAGGACGTGCCGATGCGCGCGGGCGATCTTGTTATTGGTGACGCGCGCATGTTTCACGCCACACACGCGAATATGTCTGATCAGCACCGAACGGTAATCACTATCTGGTTTCATCCTTGGTTCGACGACTTACTGCAGGGTACACAGAGCTGGGTTCATGAAGAATGTCACCGCCGTCATGACGACTGGCCGGAGGCTGCGTTGAAGGAGATTGCTCCTGTCATTCCCCGCTATACCGGTAATGTGGCACCGATGAAGTACAACCGTGTCCCGGATGAGCGTTTATCGGTAAGCGGTCCCTAAATGATACGTAGGGACGAGGTATATGGCGCAGCATCCCAATCTTCTTTTTGTCTTCTCTGATCAGCAGCGCTACAGTGCGCTTGGGGCGAACGGAAATCGTATCATCCAAACACCCACGCTGGACGGCTTAGCGGCAGGTGGGATGTCCTGCGACAACATGTTTTCGAATCACCCTCTGTGTTCGCCCTACCGTGCGATGCTTTTGTCCGGACGGTACGCCTGGCAAAACCTCGTTATCGACAATGAATACCGATTGCGAAGAGATATCCCGACTCTACCCGCTACCTTACGAGACCATAGCTACCACACCGGGCAAGTGGGGACGTGGCATCTGGGTAACGGGCCCTACCGTGATGAGAATCGTTACGGGCTGGATTATCTGGCGTCCCTGAGCATGCGGAAAAATTACACTGACGGCTGCTACACTGAGAACGAGTTGGAGCCCAGGATTATCGAGGGCTGGACACCGAAAGTAGAAACAGATCTGGCGATTAAGTTCATGGAGCGTCATGCGAATACCCAATCAGGTAATCCCTTTGCCTTGTTCGTCTCGTGGAGGCCTCCCCACTGGCCCTACGAAGATTACCCGGAAGAGCACGCCATTTACGACCCCGCCAATGTGGATCTTCCGGGCAACGTACCGAAGCAGATGGCCGACTTCGCCCGCCGGGAAATCGCCGACTATTACGGTTGCTGTAGTGGCTTGGACGCCCAAATGGCTCGACTACTGGAGGTGCTGGATCGGTTGGGGCTCAGTGACGACACTATCGTCTGCTACACCTCCGACCATGGCGACCATCTTTCAAGTCACGGTTACGGCAAGCCGCGAGATACTTGGATGCATCCCTCGATGCGGGCTTCCAAGGCTACGCCTTACGAGGAATCAATCCACGTACCTTTCATCGTGCGCTGGCCGGGGGCTACACCGGCGGGAACACGCAGTGACTCCTTTTTTGGGGCGATCGATTTGATGCCGACCCTGCTGGGCGCATGCGGCGTGCCACTCCCTGACGGCCTTCAGGGGCGCGACGTCTCCTCCGTTTGGCGCGGTGAAAGTGTTCCCGCCGACACGAAGCTAACACCATGTGCTTCAGAGTCGGTCTATTTACAAAACATGGCCCATGGCTGGCCGAACCGAGACGCTTGGGTGGGGCGCTGGCGCGGTGTGCGCACCGAACGCTGGACCTACGCTCGCTGGTATGAAAATGAGTACGGGCCATGGCTTTTCGACCGCGAAAATGATCCCCTTGAAATGATTAATCTCGCTGAATCCACCGAGTCTCGGCCGGTAGTCGACGAAATGGAGGAGCGCCTCCATCGATGGATGAAGGCAACCCACGACCCCTTCGAATACGGCAGACGCGGCCCCAGGGGCTTTCTCGATCTGGGGCAGCAATTCGCAGATCCGGAGAAATATCCAGGTTGGGGAACGGCTTGACGACCGTTATTTGCAGCAACAAATATATCTGAGCATTAATCGACCAAACACTGGGTATAGGCTTGAGTTAAAGCTGTAATCAAGTCTCCTTTGGGGCGAAATTCGTGGCCGACATGGCCCTCGTATCCGGCAGCGGCCAATGCCCGGCAGATACCCTGATAATTCAATTCCTGATCATCGTCCAATTCATTCCGGCCCGGATTACCGGCGGTATGAATATGCCCAATCGCGTCGAGGTTATCGACCATTGTTCGGATAATGTCTCCTTCCATAATTTGCATATGGTAAATATCATAAAGGAGTTTGACGCGCGGGCTGTTTACCTGCTTCACGACTTCCATTCCCCAGGTGGTATGATCACATTGATAGCCGGCGTGATCCACTTTGGAATTGAGCAACTCCAAATTCAGGTTGATACCTTTGGCTTCCGCATAGGGTGCCGATCGACGAAAACCAATAACGGTGTTGGCGATGCTCTCGTTGTCATCCATATCAGGGAGACTATTACCGCTAAAGCAAATCAATCCGCTTATTCCCTTATCAGCCGCAATATCAATCGATTCTTTTAACTCGGCCTCAATGCGATCGTGGTTGGCTGGGTTGTTGAGACCATCCGGAAGCGATTGGTGCCCAATCATGCTGACCATACGAAGATTATTTTTGATCGTTAAATTATAGAAAGTATCGAAGTCATCACCCCGGCCCCAAATTTCGATCGCGGGAAAACCAATTTCAGCAATCTTTTCAATCATTTCCTCCAAGGGCATTACATCTTTAGGGACAATAGGTATACAGACGGATTGATTTATAGGCATGTTGTTAGGTTTTTGGGTTAATAAATGGTTGCGGATAAAAATTTAGCCATTGGTTGTTCCCGTTTTATAATAAACTCCAATCAAAGACTACACCGATAGTATCTCCCCGATCTTTTAAGATGTCGGTATAAACCTGGGGCGCGTCCTGCGGTGCATGACGGTGGGTGATAAGATCATCGACACGCATTTGGCCACGCCTGAGATATTTGTAGAGCAACCCAATCTGGCGCATTGGTGGCCACTCGCGCTCGTCGGGAAGGCGTTCGTTATGCGTACCGCGTACGCTGATTTGGCGGGTCACAATATCGCCTGTGAGCACCTGCTTCCCTGGATACGGCGAGTCCCCGATCAGCATCATGGTGCCAAAATTGCGGACCAGTTTGAGTGCCAGGGGGAAAACTGCGTAATGCCCTGTGGCATCGAATACGACATCGGCCAGTCGCCCCTCGGTAAATTGCTCCACAAATGGAACAGCATCAGCGGCACTACCGGCAAAAGTTTCCGTGGCTCCGTGTGCCGCCGCGACAGCCAGGCGACTGTCAATGGTGTCGATAGCCAGAACATCTTCCGCTCCCATTACACGCGAATACTGGGTCAGCAGTTGTCCCAATGGTCCGAGTCCGACGACCACGACTTTGTCACCCATCGTCAATTGGGCGCGTCGCACACCCGTTTGCGCGATGGTGCACAACTTAGACCAGGCAGCCGATTCATTGCTGATGTCATCTGGAATTAGAGTTAAAGGTGGTTTCACAATGTGGAATTGCTTATGGTTGGCGGTACTGAATACCCTGTCACCCCTCTTAACCCCTTCCACCGCCGCGCCCACTTGCTCAACGGTGCCGACATTGCTGTAGCCCGGATAAAAAGGGTGTTTCACCCAGTTGGCCCAATGAGAACCTTCTTCGAGCTCGGCACGATAGCAGATAGATTCAGTCCCTGTGCTGATCAAGCTCAACTGGGTCTTTACGAATAGAGAGTCTTCAGGTAGCGAAGGCGCGGTCTCGCATATTAATTCAGCTTGTTGCTTATCGGTGAATACAATATTGTTTGAATCCATTATTTAATAAAAGAGGTAATACTTCATTTATAGAAAATAAAGATTATTAAGTTAACAGTTATAAACTATAAAATACGCGATAAGATAATTCAGGGCATGTTGAAAAGCAGGTAGTGTTGAAATCTACGCTTTCTTTCTCACTGAAATACTCAACCCTGGGTAGGTTTGATAGCGACTAGATATGGTAATAACGTTCTGCGTTTTTCCAGAACAACCCCGCGCGATCCTCGTCGGAAAAGTCTTTCACAATCTCGTCATAGGCTTCCCATAACCTGCCGTAGTCGGTCATGAGCTTATCGACAGGAAAATTGCTGGCAAACATGCAGCGGTTGACACCCACAATCTCGATCGTCCCCAGAACAAACGGTTTTATCATCTCCACGGTCCAGTTCTTATCCATCATGGGTAATCCTGATATTTTGACTGTTACCTGCGGTGATTCCGCAAGTAATTGAAGTCCGGATTTCCATTGATCCATGAGCGAAAGATCCAGGTCTTTCGGCATTCCCGTGTGATTCAAAACAATCGGGACATCGGGAATTTTTTTCGCGAGTTGTGCCGCTTCCTCCATCTGCCAGGGCCAAATCTGCAAGTCGAATGATAAATTATATTTGGCCAGTAAACGAAAACCACGCTGCCATTCGGGATCGCTCATCAAGTGTTCATGGTCGGTGAATCGAAGTGCGGGGTCTTCCTCATAATTTAACATATGTCGAATGCCGCGCATGTTCGGGTACTCCACATGTCTAGCGAGTACATCCTCGACATCAGGCGCGGCTAAATCCGCATACGCCACGATGCCATGAGGCATCCCACGAGAGGCGGGGTTGTCCGCCACCGACTGAAGCCAGGCCGTCTCTATCACCGGATCCTGGTCGTGATCGAACTCTGCCTGGATATGAACGCACTTGTGTAAGTCGACACCCGATGCATCATCATGCAGGTCACCAAAAAGGTAAGACTTGGCGAGGGGAGAAAAATCACCCGCGAAGTGCTTGATAGGCTCGACAAGCCATGGGTAGTGGTTCTTTTCGAGGTCCCATAGATGGATGTGGGTATCAATGATCTTCATGCCGAAAGAGCATTAACGTCTGACAACTAAATGGCAACGATAGCTTTTCAGGCTTATGAAAAGTTCAACAATGTAGACTGGTAATGGACAATTGGTGATGAAGATTCTATTTTATACCAGTGGCTGTATACCACCATCCCATCTATTAAACACAAGCGGTGCTTGTCTTAAACTTTTACCCTGATTACCAATGCATTACTCGGAGACTTAAGTGTCCTTGTATAGGACCAGATACTTTTACTAAATGGTCGTCTTTTCTATTGGGAATGAGATAGCGGCACCCATTTCATTCACAAATGAAGCATTAATAACTTGCTTCGTCGGCTGAAGAGTTCCGTCTGACTTTACATTATTCTGAAAGACCATGTCCTCAAATCCTCGAATCTGTGTACCGCCTTCGGCAACTATAATCGATACACTATTTGTCTGACGAAGATCGCCGCCCGTAATACGAATCCCAGGGTTGGGCGCGGCAACAGTGAAGGAATCTGTACCAAACAATATATGGGGTACCGCATCGCCCGAGGCATCGATATCACCAATTAACACCCGGACTGCCACGGGCACTTGACGGGCTATTAACCCCACGTTCCCGGTATCATTATTGAAGCGGGTATTCGCGCAAAGAATACCTCCAAATCCAGTCGAGTTAGTAATTTCCAGTAGAGCGACGTCAGCCATCGCGTCATACACTTCACCCTCAGGGAACAAAGCTTGATTAAAGGCATTTACCGTACCAACCGTAAAGATGCTTAAGAAAGTATTCTCATCTGCCTGTTCCACGCTTACGGTTGGACGTCCGCCAACATAATTCACGGTAGGCTGATTATATTTTGTCGGCGGAGCCGCGTCGACAAAGGTATCCGGATCCAAACTAACGGTTACAACCGCATTACCGGAAAATTCCACCTGCACGATATCTTCGTTTGTATCGAGGAAAGAAACACGAGTGATCTCACTCCCATCGGTGCGCAACGTCACGCTCTGACCGGTGAGCAAAACCTGGTTATATATATTTCCATTTGCATGCATGATGTCTTCACCAACAACGATGCCCGAACCGCTATCCACGAGATCGGCCGACTCTAAACTCGCGCAAAATGAAAATAGAAATGACAGAGCAACTAATAAATCTTTTTGAAATCTCATAACCCTAACCTTTAGTAGATTTTAATTTAAAACTTACTGAGAGTATAAAAAGTTCTTACTGCGCAGCAAGTAATTAGGTTTACGTCGACTACTCTACGGTAATTTTAACAACAAATTTACTTTCATTATAGAGTATACGTGAAAGCAATAATGCTTGATGCAGTAATGTCGATATGATGCAGGATGGTTAGACACTGAGCAGTAAGAAATAATCAGTCGCCGTCGTCCTCCCTTTGTCATTGCGAGGTCGGCCAATAGCCGACCGTGGCATCCCAGGCGATTAGCCAATGTGCTTTCGAAAACCTGTTAACACTAAAGGCTTTCAAATGAGATTTCGTCTCTTCAATCAAGGCAATCGTTCAATTGAGAGTAACCCTAAAATCCAAGGTCCGGAATTACGCAACAGATATCCCTCTGGAATGGAAGATGTCGTCCCGCAATTGCGGGACTCGGTAGCCTCGTCGCGTTGCTTCTCGCAATGACAAAAGGGGAGACGAAGGCTATCAGATTTAATTTTACCACTATGGAACGACGGCGTTGGCCAAACACACTCATAATTCCATGTCTAAGCAAATTAAAACCCATACCACCCTGCCGGAACTAACACTGGCTCTGGTACAGTAAACGGGAGCAGGTTACTTGGGAGGAACCCTCACAGTGTTTTCACCGTTACAAGAAAATACCTGAGTGTATTTAAGGTCTTCCAGGATACTTATTGAGCGCCATAACCAAGAAAAGTACTTTGAATGCCCTTAACATCGCCGTCTGACTCCAGACTTCGCTTATCTGTTTTTTTTGGCGGTGCACTTGCGAACATTGTCTGCGCCTCGTCCTCTGCATGAGCATTACCGGGATGGGCCAGACCATATACGTGTCCGATTTCATGAACTGCCACACTCTCAACGTCCCACCACTTTCCTTTAGGGGTAAATCCATCAGTACCCCATTTCACGATGGAGTTATGAATCACATCCATCTCCAGGAATATTTCCTCAGGATCGATATCATCATTGTTATTTGCGTCATGCCAGGTTATAAAGGTTGCCGCCAAGACACCACCACCACCCAGGTTTCGCATGGAGTAGGTGTTAACGCCATTATTAATTACGACGGCTACATCCTCAAAGGCAAGCGTCGAAAACAGAACCCCTTCCGTCTCGTTTTCCCAGGCGTTGAAAGCGTTTACAATGGCATCGCTAGACCCCGTAGAAAATCCTCTAATATCGACAATGAACGCTAGAGCAGGATCAACCACACCCGAATTATCAGCATCAACCCAAATACCACCAATCAGTTCAAAATGTCCATCTTTATGGGTGTCGTCTGGGGAATCTCCACCTCCACCTCCCGGAGGTCCTCCAGGGCCACCACCACCACCGTGACCGGTCCTGTGGTGATTAAAGGAATCTATGTAATCAATGATTACGGTGGTCTTTGGATTTATGGGTTTACCTCTGACGATTGGGTTTTTAGCCTGTGCGGAAATACCCAATGTTATCATCAAAATTAAGATAGGATAGTATAAATCAGTTAGTTTATAGTTTTTCATAGCAATTAATTATTTTTTATTTCGCTTTATTTATTAAAGCTACATTCCACCTAGCAGTAGATTGATAATTAATTATTATGAAATATCTTCATAATAGTCAACTGCGCTCTATATTTAATTGTAAAAAAAAGGGGCTTGGAATTGCGGATTCGTGGAAAGAAGATTGGATCTCGATAGACGCCAAAATCGCAGAGGTCATTTGTTTTCTTAAACTAGAAAATAATTCTGTATGTGTATTTCCACTGGAAAGCACCGCCGCTATAAATAATGCCCAAACCTCCTAACATTCTCTTCATCCTCACCGACAACCAGCGCTCGGATCTTCTCGGTTGTGCGGGCAACCCAATCATTTTAACACCTAATATCGATCGCCTGGCTGAGCGCGGCGTACGGTTTTCAAATGCTTTCGCCACCACGCCGAGCTGCGCGGCGAGTAGGGCGAGCTATCTGACCGGCATGTACGAGCGGCGTCATCAGTTTACCTTTTACGCCCCCCCGCTCCAAACTGAATTTTCCAACAACAGCTATCCTGCTCTGCTGAAAGCATCGGGTTACCATACGGGATTCATCGGTAAGTTTGGCGTCGCTGCCAACGGCATCGAGCCATCGCTGGAAGACGAGGGTGGCATAGACAGAATGTTCGACCATTTTGACAACTACGAACACTGGACAGATGAAGGCTATGAAATCCAGCAATCCAATGGGAGTATCAAACATCTGACCGACATCACGGGTGACAAGGTGATCGATTTCCTCGATCGCCATAACAATGAGCGTTCGAATCAACCTTTCTGTCTGTCCGTCAGCTTCAATGCGCCGCATGCCCAGGACGGAGATCCTCGTCTTTATATATGGCCGGAATCCGAGGATGAACTTTACACGGACGCTACCCTGCCGGAACCTGCCAATTCGGATCCTTCATTTTTCGAATCTCTACCCCGATTCATTCAGGAGTCTGAGAGCCGTGTTCGGTGGCATACACGCTTCGACACGAGCGAAAATTACCAGCGCAACATGAAGGGCCTCTATCGAATGATCAGCGGCATCGATCGCAATGTCGGTCGGATGGTGGAGGCATTAGAGCGCCATTCACTGGCGAACAACACCGTCATCATCTTCGCATCAGATCACGGGATGTATTACGGTGAGCGCGGGCAGAGCGATTGCTGGCAGTTGAATGAAGAATCAATCCGGATCCCGCTCATTATATTCGATCCCAGAAGAAACGTTAGCTGCCCGGTCAGAAATGAAATGGCCTTGAATATCGATATCGCGCCCACGATTCTGGAACTGGCTGGAGTGCCAATCCCGTCGATCGTCCAGGGGTGCAGCTTGATACCACTTTTGGATGATTCAGCTGACGGTTGGCGAACGGAATTTTTCTGCGAGCACCTCTTTGATATTCCGAACATTGACATCCCCAAGAGCGAAGGGTTCCGAACCGATCGGTGGAAGTACATCCGCTATTTCGAGCAGGACCCTGTCCACGAAGAACTCTACAACCTCGAGGTGGACCCGCACGAATCACATAATCTTATAGGAGTCCCTGAATACTCCGACTGGGCTGCTGAAATGCGCTTAAAATGCGCTGATCTCACATTAAAAGCTGGTTCTTCTTAATTCAAATATGGGTTAACCTGCTGGGCAATTAAGGTTTGAATGATCGGGGATTAATTTTTTAGTTTATTCGAATAATCTAACTTCAACGAAGTAAATATCACATGGCACAAGCGCTAGAACTGATCGCCCCCTCTGACCTCGCTGGCCAGGTAGCGGCAATTGAAAACGACGGCTTTGTTTATTTTCCCAACTACCTGAGTCCGGATGAGGTCGCTGAACTTCGGGCATGTATGGATCGGACTGAGATTAACGAGGCCAGCTATGATAAGCTCAGAACACCTGAAAATGGGGGGTTTTATGAAAAGACGATTAACAATGCTTTCAACCGCGACCCTCTCTTTATGACATTCCTCGATAAGCCGGGGATAATCGAATTGGAAGAAGCCGTGCATGGGGAGGATTGTCACGTCATCGCTATGACGGCGTGGATGACGGGGCCAGGACGACCGGATCAAAAAATACACGCCGATTGGCAACCGATCAATCTGCCGGAAGATATTCTCGCTGACCCACGAGTGAAAGTTCCCATCTACATTACGACGGTGCATTTCTACCTCGACGAAATAACTGAAGAACTGGGTCCGACCCAGTTTATACCTGGCAGCCATCGGTCCGGGCGTAAACCTGAGGGGGACAATTCTTGGCAGGGTATTGAGCCGCACAATATTATGTGCCAACCCGGCGATGTGGTTGCTTTTCGCAGTGAGGTCTGGCATCGGGGAACAGCGAATACAAGCGATCAGATCCGGCATCTGTTGCAGGTCCATTACGCGCAACGGATGATTACCCAAAAATTCCCGCCATACCTAAACAAGTTTCAGTTTGATGAAGCGTTGCTGGCTCAGGCGACACCCCGCCAGCGTCGATTGCTCGGTGAGCATGTGCAGAGCAATTATGACTAATCGCTCATGATTAAAGCCCGACTTCCCATCCCCGATCGTCTGATTGTTCTGACCTTCGATGACGGGGTTAAATCACAAGCAACCTTCGTCGCACCGCTGCTCAAGAACTACAGTTTTAACGCAACGTTTTATATCACCGAGGGGTTGAACTTTCTCCAGGACAAGGATCGCTACATGACATGGGAAGAAGTTCGGGAATTAGACGGAGCAGGTTTCGAAATTGGCAATCATACACGCCACCATAAAAAAGTGTGCACCCAGTCACGCGACGAATTGATCGCAGACCTGGAGCACATTGATCGCCGTTGTCAGGAACAGGGCATCCCACAGCCCCAGACATTTTGTTATCCCGGCTATAGTAATTGTCCCGAAGCGGTGGATGTTCTCACAGAAAGACAATTTTTTTTCGCGCGCCGAGGAATGGCGCCGGAGTATCCTTATCACAATGAAGGTGGGCGAGGCCCGGCCTATAATCCAACGCAACACCACCCACTGCTCATCCCGACGACCGGTGCGTCAGGTCCGAATTGGACATACGACGATTTTGTCTGGGCGGTTGAGCAAGCCAGGGACGGCAATATCACCGTCCTGACTTACCACGGGGTACCGGACTTGGATCACCCTTGGGTACACACCGAGCCGGATACGTTTAAAACATATATGAATTATCTGCATGAGCACGACTGCACCGTCATTGCGGTCCGTGATCTGGACCAATATGTCACCCCATATACAGATAAAAAGAATTAGATATTTTCTAAATGTAATGGATTCTATCCACTAAAAAATCGCAACAAATCATAATTTAATAACTATTAAAACGAGGCATATGAACAATGAAAATTAAAGAGATTAAGGCCTTCCCCCTGGCCTATCCGGAACCCCATTATAAAGGCATTGAGCGTTATATCACCCTGGCTCGCGTTGAGACTGAAGATGGACTGGTAGGATGGGGCGAGTGTATCTCACAATTTCGCGAGGCGGCGTTAGCGACTAAGACAATCATTGAGCAAGGATTTGCTCCCTTGCTTGTCGGACAAAATGTTATAGATGGCGATCGGCTCTGGCACATTATGGAAGACCGGATCTGGTGGTATGGACCTGAGGGAATTGCGGCCTTTGCGGTGAGTGCAGTCGATATGGCTTTATGGGATGTAAAAGGAAAAGCGCTCGGTCAACCGGTCTGCCAACTCCTGGGGGGAAAAATTCACGACAAGGTTATCGCCATGGCGTCATTCATTTTCGATATGGAAGACGTCGACTGGACTTTAAATGAGTTCCGCTGGTTAATTGAGCAGGGCTATCATATGGTGAAAGCCGGTTGGGGTATGCACCGCGAGGCACTTTTTGGGCAGGATCATAAAGCCGATATCGACATCGTCAGGCAAGTACGCGAAGTCATCGGAGAGGAACCTGAACTCATCGTTGACACACCCGGTATTTACAAATTGTGGGATGTGCCGACTGCTATTCAGCGTTTCCGCGCCTTGGAGCCCTATCGACTCCGCTGGATTGAACAACCCTTGTTTCCCAGCGATCTTGAAGGACACGCCCGTCTCCGCGCCGCGGTCTCAACGCCCATCGGCACGGGGGAAGACGAATGGGATTTGGAAAGCTATAAACGTCTGATCGATTCAGGCGGGGTGGATGTGATACAGATAGACCCCGGTCGTGTACATGGCATCACCGGTAGTTATCAAGTGATAAAATCGATTGAAGCGGCCAACCTTCAAGTCAGCTATCATACTTGGAGCGGCGCCCTTAACACAGCCGCCAGCCTCCATCTATTGGCCAACACGACACATGGTGTGAGTATGGATTTTAAACCCCACGAATCACCGATGCAGCATGAACTGGTCAACGATCCCTGGGTTCAGGAAGAGGGTTACCTGGTAGTCCGCGACGAACCCGGATTGGGAGTTGAAGTGCGAGAAGAGATTGTCGAAAAATACTATTTTGAATGATGGATTTCCGATAGGGGGATGGCGAGCATCGCCCCTGGCACGGATTGTGGATTGAACCAAGCAAATACATTTACAGCATCATCTTCTGACCTCTATTAACACGGTGTAAGCAACTGCGTCGTCAGTTTCCGTTAGCATCCGCCCAGGCCCTCAACGGAACGTCATCCCAATTATCTGGCTGCCAGTATTGAGATGTGGGGTGAAAGTCGGGATCCGGTCCCAAAGGACTATCTCCAACAGCTAATGCCCCGAGCAACTGCCGTCGTATCGGTGAGCATCTGGCAATCAGTTCAGGTTCCTGCTGATGGTAATCCGTGGGGCGGAGCCATCGGTAATGGTATCCAATGTGCATAACCTTGCGTGTTTTATCTGAGAGATTTGGGACGACACAGTGCCAGGTGGCTGTGCGCCACAACACCGCGGCACCAGGCGGCAGCTTGAGTTCAAGCGCTTCAAATGCATCTGGTTTGTTTTTCATCACCCACAATTCTTGAGGCGTACGCTTGTGGCTGCCCGGTGCTAACCACAGGTTACCACAATTGGATTCTCTTAAATCGGAGAGAACGTAAAACACTTTAATTTCCATGAAGGGCAGCCGACCATCGAGAGACGGAGCCGAAAAAATATGATCGCTCGCCAGGTCGGGGTGCCAGTTGACATTTTGGTAGCCGGCTTGCTTGTCTGCTCCATCCCCGGTGCCAACTTTACCGGCCTGAAGGTCTTTAGGGTAGGGCGGGCGGTAATCGAGGTGAGAAGTTCGGATCTGAATGTTCCAACCGATAGCATCAACAACCAGTGGGAGCATTCTTGGGTGGTCGATCAAGTCGAGAAAGGTATCGTGATGAGCCAGGGCATTGCGGATCGAGAAGGGGTCATTAGGGCCGATTCCTTTAGTCTTGCGGATATTAGAGGCTGTCTCATCGACAGCAGACAGTAGGCGATCTAACTCCTCCTGATGCAAAAAGTTTTCGAGGATTATGTATCCCAAATCCTCGAAGTCCTTTTCCTGTTGGGGCGTCATGGCGAGGGACATAGGATTCCTTATGAGTCTATTCGCACCCTGAAAATAGGGCTAAAGGTTGTATGAAAGATGTATACATAAGGATAAATCGCCAATCGAAAATCAGCAATCGGAAATCGCTAGCGCTCATTCCGGTGCCCACGCGCGAGGCGCAATACCATCGAGATGTGTTTTGACGTCGACAACGACTGGTCTACCGGCAGCAAAAGCCTGATCGAGCGCGCTTGAAAGTTCACTCGGTTTATTGACCGTAATTCCCAAACAGCCTATCGATTCAGCTATCTTGGCGAAGTCTGCATCGGGAAAGAGCCAGAGGTCATCAGAACCTGCGGTTTGCCCGCCATAAATATCTTCGACTCCTCCTTTTTCCTGGTTCAGTGAGTGATTGTTGTTAACGAGGGTAACAGTGTTTATCCCGTACTTTACCGCGGTTTCCAAGTCAGCGAGGTGGTACCATATGCCGCCGTCACCCGTGAATAAAAGGACGGGGCGATCTGGTTGGGCACATTTAGCTCCCATCGCCGCGGGCAGACCCCAGCCCAGTGAGCCAGCACAGCGGATAAAGGTCTGCTCGGGATGTTTAAGATCGATCATTGTGCCGGTCCAGACCCCCGAGTGGCCAGTGTCGGAAACGAGAATAGCGTCGGTGGGAAGGTAATCGGTCAGTTCGCGGCAAAGTCGTTCCGGAAGGATCGGCACGGTGTCCGAGTTGACCTTATCGTCAACGCTTTCTTTCCAGGTTTGAACCAATTCCTGCATGCGTTTGATCCATCCAGTGCGTGGCTCAGCTTTTTCAGCCAGCTCAATCATTTTGCGCAGCGTGTTTCTAACATCGCCCTGCATTCCCACTTTAATCGAATAATTACGGCCCAGTTCTTCCGCGTTAATATCGAGTTGGATGACCGGTGTTCCCTGAGGTGGGATGGTGTAACTGTTGGTGACCTGTCCACCGGTGTGGCTACCGATAAAGAAGACCAGGTCGGTTTCACAGAGTGTTTGGTTGGCGCAAGCCCGTGAATATAGACCGGGGACACCCACAGCCAGTGGATGATCATAGGGAAACATGTTCTTCGCATTCAGGGAAGTAGCTACCGGAAGGGAGAGTTTCTCTGCCAGGGCTATCAATTCTGCGCGAGCGCCTGAGCTGGTTACACCCCCGCCAGCAACGATGACGGGACGTTCAGCCTGGTTAAGTAATTGGAGTGCTTCTGTAATTTTTTCACTCTCCGTTTCCGGACGCGAAGGAGGCACCCGGCTAAACATCTCTTCGATGATAACTTCCAAATCGGCCTCGTGATTTACGACCATTCCGCCTTCAAGTCCTTCCAGATTCAGATGGACGGGTCCGGGTGTCCCTGATGTTGCCGAACGGAATGCCTGGCGTAAATAGATGGGGAGTTGCTCTGGGTTTGATACGAAGGCGCTGTACTTGGTGACTGCCGAGAAGGGATTGACGTGATCGACTTCCTGGTAGGCATGGCGCTGCTGATTGATCTGATACTCCCGTCCGGTGATGGCAATGACTGGGGAGCAGGCGAGGTAGGCATCCTGTAACCCGGCAGCGAGATTGACCGCTCCCACTGATTGGGCCATACAGAGACCGGGGCTGCGGTTTACACGAGCGTAAGCATCGGCCATGTAGGCGGCTGCTTTTTCTCCGTGGGTTTGAATACGCTTTATCCCCAGTTTTTCCATTTCCATCAATGCCCGGGGTGCGATATAGGGCATATAAAAGACATGGGTTAACCCGTGACCATGAAACGTATCGGCGATGAATTTAGCTCCAGTCATTTTAGTCATAGTGTATACAGCTCCTAAATTTCTTGTGCCTGATTATGTCCTCAAAATGCTTTTGCTGGCAAATTATGTCTATCGGGATAGCTCGCCTATTTACGCTGCTTTCAGTTGGTGGTCAATGGAGAAGGGGGTATCAATCAGAAATGCATTTAAAGCATGGTCCTTTTGATAAAGAAAAAGGGATGTATTATGAAAATAATACTTAACAAAAAAAATCACGTATCATGACTATAACCATTTATATTATAAAGGGTGTATTTGACCGTAAGTTCTTCACCATTTTTAATATCTCTGTTGGCTTCCATCCAAGTACAACCATCGCGTTCTACCTTCAAACAGTTTGGAGTGTCACTGTGATTAACGTAACCGCCGAGGGGAGTGCGTATCGCTCCATTCTCAAATCTACTATCCGGTATGTGAATAACACCTAACAGCTCGCCCCTTGGGATATCATCTTTGGCATAAATTCCAAATCCATGAATAGGGGACTCTTTAATCGTTAGGTTTTCAGGTAATGGTTTATACATGATTTATATTTCTACTCGCGGTAAATAACCCAGTTATTGATCTACTCGTGGCTCATGTCCCCAAATGCTTTACGGTCTGATGTTCTAGCCAGGGGCTTTCGTAGGATTCGGCATACTCGACACCAGCTACCCGTCCCTGCTCCATGCTCGTGGCTCGTAGCAAAGGCGGCCCTATCTCTTTGAGTTTTTCAGGTGAACAGGCCCAGGGGTTCCAGGTATGGAGGCAAGCTTCGATCTTCTGGTCGATTACATCCGAGATATCCACATAAGTGTCGGGGGTGCGATAGACCGGATGTTTTAGACTTTGTTCATTCGCGCTGAACCAGATCGCCTTTGGCCTATGGGCTTCCTTCCCTGAGTGGACACGCCACGAGGGTGCCCGCTCTAACATGCGCGCAGCCTCACCATGGTCGAACCCGTAATGGGTCTCACGGAAAGGATAGTGAGAGCAAATTATGAGGTCGGGTTTGATGTCCTGTATGGATTCACCCAGCTCAAGCATATTATCTCGCGTCGCGATGAGGGGTGTGTCGCCAAAATCTAGAAATCGGTAGTCATTGACGCCAAGAACCGAAGCAGCCT
Organism: Opitutales bacterium; assembly: GCA_965219535.1. Lineage (GTDB taxonomy): Bacteria > Verrucomicrobiota > Verrucomicrobiia > Opitutales > PNEW01 > PNEW01. Next base: position 409,255 of record CBDCNV010000002.1, read on the forward strand.
TTTCACCATTTTCGCGGAGTGTTTGCCTGAGCTCGTCCCGGGATTTGCCGAGATAATGTTCAGTATGGACTTCCTCCCCGTAGGTCAGAGTCATCAGTATCACTTCGTCCCCCCGATTGACATGGTTGATCACGGTGCCCGCGTTAGCGGGAAAAGGATCTGAAGGGTGGGCGCCTATTACTAAAACTTTCATTTTTTCTTCGTTTGCCATATTTACCTCCTAGTGCCGCAGTCTAAACAATAAGGTGCCAGCATTGTCAATGCGCTTCGATTATTTTCAGCTGATTATCCCGGGCGCCTAACGTGATCGCGTGGGCTGTACAGAATAGCCCTTATTCATTAGCTTTCGATCCTAACTGCTTTCAAGCGTGGAGAGCCGCACCCATAAGGTGAAATGAGCGTCGCTTTGTATTGCAACCACGGGGCGTCAGATGGAATTCCTTCAATTGTTTTACCTGACGATTCGTAAAATGACGCTTCCCCCTCTGGGCCCATCCAGGTAGCATTTTCCAAGCTGGCTTCTGTATCACCCCATCGGAGCTGGAATTTTATTTTTAGAAGCTCTGTTTCTTTGCTGTCCCAATGGAGTCGGCGTGCCTTTCGATTACCCAGATTGTAGGCTGGGGAAATATAGTTTTCTTCGGGCTTCCGGGTGAAGCCGTTTCCCCGATCGAAACTTGTCATCCCGTGGGGGCCCAGACCGGGGAAACCGGATACTTTATTTTTATCAAATCCATCAGAGCTATTCCAGTAAATCAACGAATCGACCTGGTGTCCAATATCGTTGCGATGACAGCCCAAAGCGATATCTATCCAGCCGTCCTGATTCAAATCTGCCTGGGTCACAGCTCCAGCGGCATAGCCGGGAAGATCGACAGGATGGTCAAAATCAATCCTTTTTCCATTCCCGTAAAACAGCTGTGCCGGTGGTGTTCTCGATGTCGGGTTAGCATAGGCGGTTACCAAGATATCGAGATTGTCGTCGTTATTATAATCCGCGATACCCGTGAAGATTGCGCTGTATCCAGACATCAATTCCTGAATGTTATCTTCCTGGTAGCCATCAGGGCTTCCATAATGAATACGCAATGTGTCTTGATGGCGTCTGCGGTGGCCAAGGATGCCGACAATGATATCGAGCCACCCGTCATCGTTAATGTCGGCGACATTTACCCCTGCTGAATCTTCCAGGCCATGACAGGGCACTTCCCATTTCCGTTCCTTGGAAAATCCGTCAGCGTTGCCGAGATAGATGCGAATGAAGTTTCGCTTATCATGAAACAGGATATCAATATAGCCGTCGTTATTGACGTCGCCTACGGCACACTTATCTCCCCTATTGTACAATGAATCTGAATCGCTTCTATCCGAAGAAAATCCGCTGGGGGACCCATAAAATATGGAAGAAGTAGTATCCGGGTCATTTTCGCCGAGGCCGGCGCCAAACGCAACCGCAAGAATATCAAGATAACCATCCCGATTAAAATCAACCGCCTTCAGGTCGCCAATATGAAACTCATTTTCATAATTAATATCTGTGGATTCATTCAATTTCGGCCCATTAGCTCCACCGCTGTAAATGCGAAATCCGTTTGAAATCGCAAAGACAACTTCGGGATATCCATCGCTATTCAAATCGGTAACGAGAGCTATCGAACTATGTCCATTTTGAAATTCGAGTCGATTGTCTTCACTGTAATCTGCATTTTTATTACCCAGATACACATAAGAGGGTATACTATGCACATGCCCATTGAGGACGTTATTGAAGATCACTTCCGGCTTCCCGTCTCCATCCAGGTCCCCAGCAGTGTTGCCCACGACCCCCATCGTATGCACCCAACTTGTCCGATCGTCAGAATACCCGTCCGGTCCATTCCAGTAGATAGGTGACTGAATATCGAATTCATTCCCGTCAAAGTTCTTACTGATGATCAGTTCCGGTAAACTATCCCCATCGAGATCAGCTGCCGTTACCCAACGAGAGTTTTTTACATCAATCAATGCTTTCATTTTCTCAACGCTATCTCCCGAGCGGATCTGCACGCCATCGCTAGTGGCAATAAGCAGGTCCGGAATACCATCAGCATCTACATCGGCGATTTCAGCGCGAATAACTGAGCTGCTGAATTCTCCCGATTGGCCTTTCGCTCCAATAATGACGGGGTTCTCACGATCAATCTTACCGCTTTCATTCCAATAGAGGCGAACTTGAGCACTACCACAGAAGGTCAGATCTTTGCTCCCGTCTTGGTTCAGGTCCTCGATTATAACCTGACGAGCGCCATAAGTAGGTAGAGTTAAAGGTTCTTTGGCATTTACCCCCTCCGCGGTTCCCCAGAAAATTTTAGATTCCGTATTTAAATCATTTTGGCCTTTCCGGTAACTGGCCAAAACAATATCCGCATACTCATCATTGTTCAGATCCCCGGTTGCGATGCCTAAAGCCCCTGTCGCTATCATTCCGTATCGCGCACCCTCATCATTAAACATACGGTTTTCACTTTGAATGTAGACATGAACTAATCGCGGTATCGCCGGATTGTGTCCGTCTATCCAAGCGGAGGGGAAGAGTAAGTCGAGTTTTCCATCGCCGTTAATATCAAGGGGTGTGACATCAAAGGCCCCGATTGTTGGCAAATCGGTTCTGCTCGCTTCCGGTCCCTCAGGACCTCCCCAATAAATATACGAATTTAATTCTGAAGAGACTCCGTTCTGGGAGTTCACGGTCACCAGGTCGTTATGTCCGTCACCGTCCACGTCGATAACCCGACTCATCCATCCGCTATCCGCGGACATTTCATGACGCTTCCAATTCTCTCCCGGACCCTGATCGGTTGAATACGCCCAGGTGGGACCGCGTTCAATTCTATCGTGGTCATTTGCAAGGACCAGGTCTACGTAACCGTCACTATTCACATCAAGATTATTAATCATCTCAATGACGCCGTTGGCATTCACATAAAGATTGCCTCCCGCATTGTCGAATTGTCCTTTTGAAAATCCCTCAAGCCCGTTGTGGATCCAAACTTCCGGTCCTTCCATTGGCTCGGCATCTTTCTGTTTTTTGCCCATTGGGTAGAGTGGGCTGGCAATCAGAAACAGCATAATTAAAGCGCCTAGTGAAATTCGAATTGTATACAATTTATTACAATAGTTCATGATTCATATGATTGATGATTTGGTGAATGTCGGATTTCACCCTCGGCATGAATTACGGGTTGTCGAATGAAAAGATTTCTGAAGGGTCGCACGCCGTTGTGCAATTGCGTGACGATATCAACCGATCCAGGGTACTGTCAATTGATATACGAAGTATGGATAAATTCAATACCTCACAAATCGAATATTATTTAGATAAGAATTATATTCAATAGTCGTTAGGCACAATCCGCATTCTGCAATCCGACATCCGCAATCGTCTCATTCAATAGTAATCTCTTCGACCGTCACCGTGATCGCATCGCCATCTTCGTTGGCGAAGGTGGCATCGATACTCAGTGTCGGCTGAGGCGTTTCGTCAGATTTGAAGTTGTTCTGCGTGATCAGGGTATCAAATCCGGTCGTCGTCGATCCACTCTCCGCTACCACGACTGCGGCACCGTTTGTCTGTGCTAAGTCACCACCCGTGATTCTCAAACCGGGATTACCCGCGGGTACCGTGAAGGATCCCTCACCGAACAGAATGTGCGGTACTGCATCGCCATCGGCATCGATATCGCCAATCGTTAAACGTACCGCGATCGGAACGCCGCGCGCATCAACACCGACCTTGCCGGTGCTTCCACTGAAGACGGTGTTCGATAACTGCACCCCTCCAAGTCCCGTGGAGTTGGTTACTTCCACGAGGGCCACATCCGCTTGTGCGTCATAGACCTGTCCCTCGGGGAACAGCGCCTGGTTAAAGGCGTTGATCTTGCCCACGGTGAAGATACTGAAGAAGGTATTGGCGTCCGCTGAGTCGATGACCACGCTCGGCTTGCCCGTCACATACTCTACGGCCTGGTTGTAGCGTGGGGGGATGGCCGGGGGCAGAAAAGTGGCCGGGTCCAGGGTTACGGTAAAGGTACCATTACCTGAAAATTCTACCTGCACAATATCCTCGTTTTCGTCCATGAAGGAAACCCGTGTGATCTGTCCCGGTTTGGCCTGGAGTTGGACGAACTCTCCGGTGAGTAAAATCTGATCGAAGACGTTACCGTTGGCATGTTGGATGTTTTCTCCGGCGATATCGCCTGAACCGTCGAGAACGAGTGGCACCGGGGGAGCGGTTACGGTTATAACTGCGGTTTCACTGTCAGCACTGCCTCCAGCGTTTGTTACCTGCACCCAGAAGTTGGTACTCACCGTGAGGGCACCGGTCGTTAAAGTGCCACTCGTTGCGCCGGTAACAGGGCTGGCGGTGTCACCGCTGTTACCGGTGTACCACTGGTAGGTAAGATCGTCACCGCTCGCCGCGACGGACAAGGCAATCGCGGTGCCGGACTGTACTTCCTGGCTTATGGGTTGCGTCGTGATCGTGGGTGCGGGTGCGGGGGGCGGCTCTGTGGTACCGCTTCCGGGTGCACCGACCGGGGTAAATCCAATATCATCAATAACATTGTGCAGCACATTCCCTTGAAATGAGACTTCTTCCAAATTGAGATAATGCATCTTAGCAATTCCCTCGGGCGCTCCCAATTCCGCTGCATTAAATGATAAATAATCAAAGGGCGCCTCAAAAAAGTGACTGATACTTTCAGGAATGTCTTTAGTTGAAGTGATCAGGTTGTCATTGATGTCAAAAAGCTGTATTTCACCGTCTTCTTCGAGGAAAACAGCGGCGTAGAATTCTAATTTAGCGACCGGTGTCTCGAATTCGATTATGCCTATTCCCGTAGCCCCTGAAAAAGAAGCGTCCTCAACTCTCCAGACACCCGCGACGTCAGAACCACCACTGGGAATAGAATGCTGAAAAAACCCTCCACCTGAATTTGAGGCAATGCCCCCGGTAAAGTGCGCGGTGTAAGGAGGCGTACCGATAGTGAAATCAACCCTCGAAAAAGGGCTATTAAAATTCGGCTTTAAATGAGTACCTACATTTGTGAAATCTTCAAAAATGGTATTATTGGGAGGGCCCACCGTATAGGTGAAGCCAAGATCGTCGATGACAGCCCGTTCATTCACATTTATTATTTTTATTTCTACAACACCACCCGTAAAGTTGAGGTCGGAAGGATCATTAATGTCACCACTGAAAGCGACAAAACTTTGCAGTGGGGGGTTAGCACCGGGGCTTATATTTGCAGGTAACCCTTCTATTGTCCCGTCAGGACTTAAAATAATACGATTTACCTCTCTAAGCTCTAAACGGCCACCACCCGTTGATTCACCTGCATAAAACTGGAGTAAATTGGCACCCCTTTCTAATATTATTAATCCTTCCTGACCCGCTTCAAGGACCAATGCTTTTGTACCAGAATGGGCGAGGGCCGGGCTGTCTACCGTTTCCAGGGAAAACCCGATAACCCGGATCGTAAAAGGGGCAACACCCAGGGTGAAATCCGTTCCCGTGGCTGTTTCATTTTCGAAATCGAAAAAAGTTTCGAGATTTTCAGGTGCGGCCCGAAGGGCTAGCGAAATAAACAGCAATATTAATAAAACGGGGAAACTATTTCTTGTATGCATTTTCATCCTATAACTAGAGTTATGATTTTTAAGTAAATGGCGGGAATGCTTGTAAAAAAGAGGAGATGTTATGACAAGCGGAATAAAAAAGAGTCTTAAATTCAGTGTTTTATCAATTAAAAAGTTCTTTTTTTCGATTTTCTACAGTGTGGAATGAAAGCGAAATGAATAGAGATCCGCGTCTTTACAGACAAAGCGCAGCCGGACGGGGTTCCCTGCCAGGTTCCCTAAATTAGATGTAGCTGACCAGTTTACTTTACGTTCAATGGAGTCGCCGAATACAGGGGGACAATCAGCGAGGGCAAATCCCTCTAGCGACTCGCCCGAAATATTTTGGATTTCAACCTGAATGGAACCAGCTGCCGAGGTTGAGAAATTCAACACCATCTCTTCTCCTTTAAAAATAAGAGGCTTAGTTAGCAGTTCGCCGCCGCTTAGGGGGGATTTTACCGATACAAATCCATCGATGCGCAAGGTATAGCGACGAAGCTGATTACTGGTGCCAGTCCAATAGCCTTCCGTGGCATAGAGTGACAGTTCGTTCGAAGCTTCATCAAATTTTGACTTAGTTTCTACCAGGTGCCACGCAATGTACTGGTTGCCGTAAGCCCAACTGTGCTTACGCTCAACGCCCGGTCGTAGAAAAGCATCGTCCCATCGCTTAAAGGTTTGACCGTCTCGGCTCGTCATGAAGAGGGATTCAGTGACAGCACTGCCGAAACGCGGATCGAGTCCGTCTCCATCAATGTCGACCGGGGGGCCGGCTCGCTGGCGGCGCTTGGTAAATTCAGGCAGTGCATTTGTCGAGGACGTCCAACCGTTGTCGATATAGCGGATAGGAAAGCCGATGAGGATATGAGGTGCACGGTAGTAGGGCTTGATCTGATTGGTGTAAAGATGCTCGGGCCGTGCACCGGGGTATTCAAGAGGAAGAGGATTGATCCAATGCAAAAAATCATTCGAAGTCATCGTCATAATATCGCGCCGGTTATTCGGCCAGTAGCGAAAATAAAGACGGTATACGCCATGCGCAGAATCCCAGAACGCCGTGTTTTGAGAATCAAAAAAACCACCGCTCTCGACCATCGCCAGATCACTTTTAGAAACGATGTTACTGTCGCTCATTGCCGTCCAGTGAATACCGTCGGGCGACTTGAAAGCCATCAATCCATTGAAATCACCCGCTACACGGATTGCTTTGAAACGTGCCTCCGGTGGTGCATCGGGATTTGTATCGATGAACACCGCGGGATGTCCTGCGTCGACCCTCTTATTGTCGGCCCACAGAATGTTGTTCTGCATCGACCATTTAAACTCTACAAGTCCAAGATGCGGTTTGCGCCACTGAATACCGTCATCACTTTCAGCGTAACAAGTGAATAGCGGATGGGGTATAGTCAACTTGTCATCCTTGGTCGTAAGCTGCCACGCTTTGTAGTACATACGGTAGAGATCACCGTCATTTAATTTATATATCAACAACTTATAATATTCCTTCCCAATTATTGACAAAATTGCTTGCAAGTAAACACAATTGAGGCATTAGTGTGCATGATGCAGGCAACTAGAGGAAAACATAAAAAATCGAGTCCCTTTAATACCTGGGAACACCCAAAAAAAAGTTCAATCACAATCAGGGAAGTTATCAACCGTAACGCAGGTGACGATTACGGATTCTCCTACCAGGTAATCATTCCCTCGAAGTTAGCGGGCAAGCGAATCAGAAAACAGTTTAAGCAAAAAGATGCCGCTTTTGCCTGGGCAAAAGAACAACACGAACAATTACTCCAATACGGGCAACATCAACAGAACCTGAACCATAACCAGTTAAAAGATGCCTTCAATGCGCTCGAAAAACTTGAAGGTTTCGACATTACCCTCTTAGAGGCAGCGGAGTTTGCAAAGATCCATTTGCATCCCCCGGCCGGTGATATCTCAGTGTTGGAGTTGACGGCCATACTGATTGAAGAAAAAGAGAAACAGAACCTGCGCGCCCGCTCCATAAATGATACCCGCTCACGGATGGGAATCTTCTCAAGAAGCTTTGGGAGACGACTGGTCAAAGAGATTTCACAGTCGGAAATAGAGGAGTGGCTCAATACCCTCAGTGCCCTCTCGGTGAGAAGCATTATAAACTATCGCTTGTGCTTAAGCGCCTTTTTTAATTATGCCGTCAACCAGGGCTACCGGAGCGATAATCCCGTGAAGAGAATCCCCATGCCGAAAATAGACTGGAAGCCCCCTGTCATTCTCAAAGTCACTCAAGCGGAAGAGTTGGTATTGCATGCGGCAAAGACCGATGAAGAAAAGAGGCTTTTACCTGTGGTCGCATTAGGACTGTTCGCAGGTTTAAGGAGCACTGAAATCTCGCGGCTTGACTGGTCTGCGATTGATCTGGAACGCAAGTTACTGACGGTTGGGCCGCAGATAGCTAAGAAGCGCCAGTTAAGGGTGGTTGATCTAATGGACAATTGTGTGGCGTGGCTGCAGAGGTGTGATCAAAAGACAGGGCGTATTGCACCAACCAATTATTTTAAAAGCTTTGCAGAACTTACCAAAGAAGCGGGCTTCGCCAAGTGGGGAGAAGAATACAGCAATGCGATGCGCCACAGCTTCGGCAGCTACTATTATGCGCTGACAAGTGATTCGAGTAAAACAGCAGCCATGCTGGGCCATAAATCAAGCGACCAGGTGCTCTTTGATCATTACAGGAGTCTTGCGCGTAAATCAGAGGGGGAAAAATATTTCTCAATCTTTCCGGCAGATAAAGAGCAACCGGTTGTCGCATTTCAACCTTTAGATAAGTAGAGCACGTGAGCTTATTAATCAACAATCCGTGCAAGTATGGAATACCAGCGAGGGGGGGTTGGCTGAACTTGCAGTTATCGGCAGTGGGTCAGTTTCAAAATAATTGAGTTTGCACCGCGTCGATATTGTATCATAATCATTCACCGTGAAAGAGAGAGCAGAACGTCCCCGCGATGCCAAGTATCTTGCCAAGTCTATCGCGGAGTGGGATGTGGAAGAGCGGAAAACCAGCCATAAGGTTACCCCAATGCATAAGTTCGGGCAGAATGGTGGAGCCTCGTGGGCAAGGAATTTTTTCCTCACAGTTCGCGGTATAATTCGGTGGTGCTTCTCGGGCAGGGGAAACTAACGCAAGAGATAGAAGGCAGGACAAACAAGGAAGGTCCGACGAACAGCTAAGGGCAATGACTTTACGTAGACAGGGATAGTCACAGCCCAGAGGATTTATCGGTGCAGGAAGCTGGGAGAGCCTAGGGAGATAGATAAGCCAGCGTGTTTCCTGCCGAATTTCAGATATGGCGGTGAGAACGATACCGGGTAAATCTCAAATTGCACCTTGCGTTCTCGAAGATGCGTGGGCTAACATTATTGCAGATAAACAGGGATCATCTCCAGCGATTGAAGCGCGGGTTACATTATCTCTTTAAGTATTGGAGGATGAGTCCAAACGGTTGTCCCATTTAAATCATTAGATAGGTAGTTTGCAGATGAGCTTATCAATTTACAATCCCTGTGAGGACGGCATACCGGCGAAGGTATGGGAATTGCTTCGACGCAATGAAGCGTTTCAAGTTCAGACAAAGGAGCTTAACAATCTTCAGGGCAAAGAGGGAAGATGGGAAAAATTCATGTTCGTTAATAATGAACGTCATTATTATGCTGCAACTGCCTGGAACTGGATGTATAAACCAGTAATAATCCAAAGTGAGCTTGGGCCAAAAAGAGGACAGCCTCAAAGAGTGGGGCCGAGGATAACAGATGACCGGGCTTTAAAAGAATACGAAGAGGATGAGAAGAAAGGGCGCACCCCTTTAAAGCTTGATTCACCCTGGCCCGATACCCCGCGAGGATTTCAGAAGGCGTACAGCGATTGTTGGGCGGACAATACAGCGGATATCCACGAAATCGTCCCTTCAGGATTATATCCCAACGAAGATGCAATACCCCCCGGGATAGAAATCGCCCCTGAGCTGCCCAGCGAAGCCGATCAGCAAACAGCTATTGATATTAATAAACGCTTGTGGGATACGGCAGGACTTTGGCACTGGATAGTTGAAACCAATCGTGTCTTTGCCGTCCCCCGTGTCTTCTCTATGAGAGGAAAAAATTCCCGCAATAAAATCATCAAGCTTATTGCCGAAAAACTGGAGGAGGACTCCCCGCCACCAAAAGTCCAGTTGTTTGGGACTGAGGCGCAGTGGAGATTGTTTCTCTTTGTTGAACACTTTCGCAAATCCGATTCTTTATCACGAGGCGCTGCGATTAATAAAACGATTGAAGCGCTGGGGTATGGCAGAGACCTTGACCCGAGTACTCGAAGAAACAACTACTATTCGCGAATTGAAGGACAAGCCCAAGCGATCGATAATAGCAACGAAAAGTGTCCCGATCAAGATGGTTGGATTCAGCTCGTTTATCCAAACGTTTATTCAATCACAGAAATAATAAAAATGGCTCGGGAAAGAGGTTATTCGCTTGTTCGCCAATAACATACGGTATCATTGAAAGTTACCGTATGCGACAATCGAGATATGTTGCCCTATTATAGAGGGCACATTGACTAAACTATCTTCAACTTCACTCGATTCGGTCCGTATCAACCCGCCCCTGCTGCTCAGGGAGTCAGAGACGGCGGCAATGCTCGGGGTCTCCATTCGCACGGTACGCAACTACGACAGGCGCAGGCTGCTTAAACCGATCCGCCTTGGAGGCAGAAAGTTATACCGTCTCGAGACGCTCTTAGCGACCCTCGAAAAGCTGGAAAACCAGCAGTCAGCGGCTCGCAAGCACAGGATAAGACATGCCCGATAATCCTGAAGATCAGTGTAAGGCCTCCTCCTATTACCGAAATTATAAGGATGCCCATATAATTATCATAAAAGAGGTAAGGGGTACCAATGCTTCATTTACTATTTCAGTCTACAGTGCCCTTTGCTGGATTGCTAATGATCAGGGAGATCAATTGCGTCCCTTCTCTGCTGCGATCGGTTTGATCGCCCACCGCGCCGGTTTATCGAAAAGGAAGACCTCCGATGTGCTTCAAATATTAAGCGCTGTAACATTACTGCAAATAGACTCCGGTCGAGGGAGGAAGGTATATAATACCTACACCCTATTGACCCCAGCAGCGCAGGTGAGAGAAAGATCCTTTCCTCAACCCCGTCCTCTCCCGAAAAATTACGATGAGTTCATGGATATTTGCAGCGATGAGGATATTGACGATAGATCTGCTGAATCATTCTGGGACCTTCAGGAGAAGAATAACTGGAAAAGAGAAAATCCCTCTACCGGCCAATGGGAGCCGCTCTATGACTGGATAGCGGCGTTAATTAAGTTCAATGAGAAAGTGGAAGATGATCTCGAATACTCAAATACAATTAAGCATAGGCATTAGCAGTCTATTGACGCGTGATCAACAGTCTATTTACGTCTATTGACGCGTTTACGGAATGAAATCTTTATTCCCGGGTAAAATCATTAAATAGGCTCATGGTGCATCTATTAGGATATAAACATGCACCATGTTCCTTTTTTCACTCCTAAAACAGGCACCGGGTGCAGACAGGTATTAAGAACATGATTTTATAAGAACAAAGATATATAAAAACTCTCGGGTAACCAAAGTTTAATTTGGTTACCCGAGAGGGTATTTTTTTGTATATAAATTTATAAATTAACTTTCAATGCTGACAAATTCTTTTGTATGGTATATACGTTAATTTCTGTACGGTAATTTTCTTTAAGGTACAGGTATAAGATACAGCCTTCGTACACGTGATTGAATGTTTTCCAGAATCCTGCAGGAGTTTTTGAAGTTTCAAGTCTGATGTAATTTGCCGGTACAGGGGAGGAGGGATATTTCCGGGTATAGCGACTCGACGGGTTTTTTTCATTGCGCTTTCTGTAAATGAACCAAAGGCGGTCTTTCTTGCGCCCTGTAGCGATTGCCCAGTTTCCAAGCAAAGCGCTGTTTAGGTCGGACCCGGCCGTGCACCCTCATTCACCTGACCTCGCTCATCACCTGCTGCAGGGATGATGGCAGTAAGGTGACATTCGGTCAACGCTTCGTAAAAAGTTTCAGAGGCAATCTCTGTATCAACTTTGCAGATCAAGTCTACGCTTGCGCTGGCGTTTAACCCGTCATGCGTGAATTAGCACCGGTTGTCATCGCCGCACAGTCGCCCTCCTATAAATACTTTAATTATTTTAAAGGAGCTGTCCTAAGCAGACAATGGTTTTATGGGACGGATTGGACTGCGGGGAAACAGATTAAGGGGATAAGTAGTCTGTTGCCTGTCGGAATTAAAAGGGAATTATAAACATAAGTGACCATTAATTATTATAACTTTACCATGAAAGCACGAGGAAAATATAATAGAAAAGGGTTGTCTCTCGTCGAGGTATTCGAGCTATTCCCTGACGATGAAACAGCGGAGCAATGGTTTATAAAAACGCGCTGGAACGGTGATGTAAATTGTCCTCATTGTGGCAGTAGCCGGATCCGCTATAGGACGAAGCATGAGACAATGCCCTTCCGGTGTCGAGACTGTCGCAAGCATTTCTCGGTCAGAACAGGGACAATTATGCAGGTTTCCAAATTGGGGTATCAGGTATGGGCCTTGGCTACCTACCTATTGACGATAGGCATAAAAGGGACTTCGAGCATGAAACTGCATCGAGACCTGAGCATAACCCAGAAAAGCGCATGGCATTTATCTCATCGGATACGGGAATCATGAAGCGATAAGCGCGAAAGGTTTAGCGGGCCGGTAGAAGTAGATGAAGCTTATATTGGCGTAACTGAGAAGAATAAACACGAATTTAAAAAACAGCATTTAGGCCGTGGTGGAATAGTAAAGACAGCCGTTGTTGGTGTTAAAGACAGGTCAACTAAACAGATTTCGGCTGCCGTGGCGCACTCACAGGACAAAAAGACCCTGCAAAAATTCGTTTTAAGTAAGGTCTCCGGTAAAGTAAAAATCTACTCTGACGATAGCAGGGCTTATGAAGGATTGGATCGCGAAGCGGTCCGCCACAGCCTTGGTGAATACGTTAGGGGACAGGTTCACATCAACGGGATAGAATCGTTCTGGGTGATGCTTAAACGGGGCTTGTACGGCACGTATCACCGTATCTCCCCAAAACACCTGAATCGCTACGTACAAGAATTTTCAGGACGGCACAACAACCGTCGAAATGATACCATTGACCAGATGTCAGCGATGGTCAGTGGTATGTGCAATAAAACGCTGACCTATAAGGAATTAATACAATGATAGAAAAAAATGAATCAACTACTGTTTTGGACGAAGGAGCGCCTCAATCCTATGAAGAACTTGAAGAACCTGATCTTGTCCAGTTGGCTGGTGCTGTAATTGAAGACCTCTTAAAATTCCGTGAAACTTTTCGTAAGAGGCTTGAAATCCAAAAGAACGAGGAGCAAGAGATTGATCATCGCTTCCGGAACTCTTTATTTCCAGAACAAATTGATGAGAATTCTCCTCTTCTTGTAGAGCAGGAGGAAGCTTGTGGACCTTTATCTCTTGCAGATGTCGGATATAGCCCTTCTCAGTCCGTAAGGTTGGCAATAAAGCTTTCAGGTCAGATTCGTCGTCGTTAGTGGTTCTCTCATCATTCATTTTAACAGTTCCTCTAATTTATCTAGTTTCATTAATATGTTAATATGCTTTATATCCCCACCACCGAGGTCAATGTAGGTTTTAAGCATTTTGCCTTCATCGCCTTTCAGCGCGGTTCTAAATGCAAAACGATCATCATCAGCTCTTTGTAATTCAGGGTTTTTCCCTTTTCCAATGGTTTGTGCGCGGCTTCTTGCAGTATGTTCGACATACGCATAATGGCTGCGCAATTCATTTAAGGAACACTTGTCCAGAACCTCACGCTTATACCCAGCCGCTTTCAACCTACCATACAGGATCGCCCTCTCCTTGTTTAATTTCGCGATCTCTGCTTCTCGCCATTGGCGATGTTCAGGTTTCTCAAGTGCTAGGGCCAGAGAATCCAAGAAGCTTTTTGCACCTTGTGCAGTCGGTAAATGAAATATGGGCAATAAAAAAATTAAGGGAATTAATCTCTTTATTATTTGTTTTGATCTCTTATGCATTGTGATTCCTTTCCAGTTTATTTTTTGTTGTTTACCCCGACTACGGGAGTCGGGCTGAACAAGCTATAACTGGATACAACTCCCACCTATTTGCCTGGAAAGGGAGCTACCCTTCCCATTTACTGACTGTTTTATTAAATGGGCAACCCGACAGGTCGAGTGTATCCAGATTAACGCTTGTGGCCCTTAAAATTTTCTCTATAGTAATGTAAGTCAATAAAAATAAGGATACATAATGACCAAAAAGAGAGAGAAAAGAGTAATGCCTGAGAGAATACCAGACACACCAAAAAATGTGGCTGCTGCTATTCTGAGTTCACCACCCAGAAAACCGGACCAATGGAAGTATCTTAAAAGTAAATAATTCTATGGTCACTTATGTATATAATTCCCATCTTTTGGGTATGATATGCATCGCTAGCCAATGGTGGCTTCGGTAAAGGATAAGATAGAAAGAGCCATCTCTGTCCAATTGAAAAACTCGCTCCTCAATACCACACGCTTGTCTTTATCTATGCGCTCTTCAATAACTGCAAGGTCCTCTCAACCTTAAGAATTACTCATTTATATTTTCGCGGTCAGCCGCTGTATTTCAAGAACAGGGGATGGATCTCAAGCCGCTACTGGAAGTTGAGCCGCAAAAATCGATGGCTGCTTCGTAACAAATATAATTTCCCCTATTTATCACGTATTGATTACGCGTCTGGTGGAGGACAAACGTTTCTTCGAATACTCTTACCTTTTGAAACATCATTGTTATTGTTGACTAAGAAAAAGCGTTAAAGGTACGCTAGCAATGTATAACATTCTCTTTTTGAGATTATTGACAAATATGATAAATCATCCCATTTGACCTTTCCAAAGCAAAGAATCCCAGATATTAAAAACTTATGAAACACAACCTCTATCCATTCTTGATTCCCTTAATCTCAATGTGCGCCGTGCTGCCGATGTTCGGTGATGATGAACCTCCGACTTGTGCAGAGCACTCCATCGTGGCCAGTGCGGTGCGCACACAGATGGACATACAGGCATTCGTTCAGTGCGCCTACGAGTACGTCCAGGAAGAGGGTTCCAGTGAGGCACGCAGGGCCTTTAACGAGGACGAGCGTTGGAAAAGCGGACAGTTTTATGTCTTTGTCGACGAAGTGACATCAATGACCGATATGGCGCGAGCGTTAGTCTACCCGCCCGCCCCTTCAAGGGAAGGGGAACCGTGGGGACTGTTTGTCGACTCCTTCGGCAACGACTTCTACAGGGAACTATATCGTATCATGAGCATCGTCGAAGAGGGTTGGATCTACTACTCCATAACAAATCCAGCGACGGACAGGGAGGAGCCGAAGGCTTCATACGTCAAGAGCATCGACTGGGACGGGACTCCGGCCGCGATTGGCGCGGGGATCTACCAGCGCGACATCCCGGGCACGTGCTGGAGTGAAGAGGTCAATGCCATGTTGCTAGATGACGATCCTTCCAACGAGAGGCTCAAGGAGTTTGTCCGTTGCGCTGCGATGGAGCTTGAAATGAAAGGCTACTTTGCGATCAACACTTTGACCACGGACCCGCGATGGAAACACGGATCAATCTACTTGTTTGCCATCGATACTTATGGCTACACGCTGTTCAGTGGCGATTCATACAGCGAGCCGGATGATATAATGTCCGAGTTGGTAGGCCCGGTCGAAGATCAGGATCTTGTGAGCGTAGCGGACGCCTTCGGAGAGAGCTTCCTGTATTACACGATACGCAATCCGTCGAGTGAGATGGAGGAGCGCAAGGTGTCATTCGTCAAGAGGGTAGTGTCCTTTGGACTGCCAATTCTGATTGGCGCCGGCTATTATCTGGAGGACATGGAGGAGAGTCCGTAAGCCGGGCAGAGCTCGCGCAGAACACATGGTAGGAGCACCTGTCCTTGTGGGGGATGACATAAGGGGGACTCATAAACTTGTGCTCCGAATGATGTAGAGTTGCTTATGATGAGTATAATTGAACTATTAGAGTCTTTCCGAACCAAAGAACGAGCCATTGAATACCTGGGGTGCACAAGGGGGGAAAGGCTCCCAACGCAAACTATACTTCCCTAAATTCCAAAAGCAAAGAATCCCGAACATTTACAAATGATGAAAAACCACCTCTGCCCATCATTCTTGATTTCCTTAATCTCAACGTTCGCTGTGCTGCCGATGTCAGGTGCTGATGAAGCTGTGTCTTGCACGGAGCACTCCATCGCCGCCCGCGCGGTGCGCACCCCTGAGGACATACAGGCGTTCGTTCAGTGCGCCTACGAGTATGTCCGCGCAAAGGGCTTCAGTGAGGCACGCAGGGCATTTCACGAAGACGAGCGCTGGAGATACGGCCAAATCTATGTCTTCGTCGCCGATGCGACAGACATGACTCAACGATTGGTCGTCTTCCCACCCGACCCCTCGAGAGAAGGGAAACCGTTGGGACCGCTGGTCGATGCCTTCGGCAACGAATTCTTCAGTGAAGGGCAGCGCACCCTGAGTATCGTCGATGAAGGCTGGCTCTATTACTCGTTCCCAAATCCAGCGACGGGCAGGGACGAGCCGAAGGCTTCCTATGTTAAAATCATCGACTGGGACGGGACTCCATCCGCGATTGGCGCGGGGATCTACCGCCGTGACATCCCTGGCGCATGCAACAGTGAAGAAGTCAGTGCCCTGTTGCTAGATGACGATCCGTCCAACGAGAGGCTCAAGGAGTTTGTCCGTTGCGCTGCGATGGAACTTGAAATGAAAGGCTACTTTGCGATCAACACTTTGACCACGGACCCGCGATGGAAACACGGATCAATCTACTTGTTTGCCATCGATACTTATGGCTACACGCTGTTCAGTGGCGATTCATACAGTGAGCCGGATACAATGTCCGAGTTGGTAGGACCGATCGAAGACCAGGATCTTGTGAGCGTAGCGGACGCCTTCGGAGAGAGCTTCCTGTATTACACGATGCGCAATCCGTCGAGTGGAATGGAGGAGCGCAAGGTGTCATTCGTCAAGCGGGTAGTGTCCTTTGGACTGCCGATTCTGATCGGCGCCGGCTATTATCTGGAGGATATGGAAGAGAGTCCGTAAGCCGGGTAAAGCTCGCGCAGAACACATAGTAAGAGCAGTTGCCTTGTGGGGGGATGACACGGAAGGGTCTCATAAACTTTACAGGGGAACAATTGAGAGTCCTGCCATGGAGTAGGTTGTTTTGCTCTATGCGGTTTGAAGTATATAATCCCAAAGACTTATCTAGCCTATAAAGGAGCCCATGCTGTAGGTGGATGGATCGTTATGATGCTCGGACCAGGATGCGATTCAGGCCCGACGATTACCTTAAGATCACTGATCTCCACGCCACACTTAGATAGTTCGGTATCGATTTTCTTAGTTTGGAAGAATTCAACCCTCATCTCCTCGATAAACGAGAAATCTGGCACCGATATTTTAAAAAATTGTCCACATACTCTCAAACAGGTGACTCAATCATCCATTTAGCCTGAGCCTTTGTCGGCGGTTTCAGGATCGGATGATTCTTGTAATAGGGTTTTACAAGCTTAGCTGTTAAAGGCATACAGCTTAATTTCAGAGTCTTTATTTGCTCTGAGAATTTTAAAATTCGTCCGGTTCAATTTAATGACACTCATAATACGATTATAAACATGTTTTTCTTTACTCCCCAAAGGCACGAATATTTCGACTGCCTCCAAATGAGCAACTATCATTCTAATAAATCTCACTCCTATTTTCATTTTAGGTTTTACTATAATTTCCCCTGTGTAGGCATGTATGAAAGCGCACTCAAATCTTTGCCCAAACATGATCGCGGAAAGCTCATCGTAGCATTTCTGGCGCTTCTTGTAAATCGCCACTTTATGTTTATCGTCGGTCTCTTTACTTAATACCGTCATTGTTTTTGAAATGGGAAATTATACTCCGCAATATCCATCGCACTCATTTTTAAACATATCCAACTGGCTCCTGTCGGCATCGGTCGATAAAGCAACATCCCTTAGCGGGGTAAAGCTCTTATGTAAATACAATTTCTGAGTGGTTCCCCTGACGCCGTTGCGGATTGCGTCGTCTATCTCAACCGCATCCGCCCATTCTTTAGGTCGTTTCTTTATTTCTCGCCAGGAATTATCACTTTTATATGGACACCCAATACAGGTGGATTTACCATGACCTGCTCCCGTTTACTGTACCAGAGCAAGTGTTAGTTCCGGCAGGGTGGTATGGGTTTTAACTTTCTTAGACATGGCTCTCTGGGCGTATTCGGCCGGAGGCCGATAGCCCAGAGAACTGTGTGGTCTTTGAGTATTATAATCAAGCCGCCAGGCTTCAAGTTTTTCTTTCGCTTCAGCGAGCGTACAAAATAGCTCGGTGTTAAGAAGTTCATCTCGTAAGCGTCCATTGAAGCTCTCAATATAACCATTCTCTACGGGTTTACCTGGCCGGATAAAATCCAGCTTGATGCCATGGCCATAAGCCCATTCATCCAGTACTTTGCCGGAAAACTCGGGCCCATTATCGACGGTAATGGTTTGGGGAAGACCGATTCCTGCAGCGGCTTTCATAAGTGCTGCAGCGACTTTGTGCCCACCGATGGACGTATCGACCAAAAGCAGTGGGCAAGCTCGGGTGTATTGATCGACAACGGTGAGTATGCGGAAGGGGCGGCCGTTGGTCAGCCGATCGCTCATAAAGTCCATCGACCAGCGCTCCTGGGCTGCTGAAGCCGCGGGCAGTGAGACCCGTCTTTGCGCGGCACGCTTCTTTCGTTTCTTCGTGCGCACTTCCAGCCCTTCGGCCTTGTAGATACGATAAACGCGTTTCTTTCCTACCGTCCAGCCTTCCCGCTTTAATAACACCGTGATTCGCCGATACCCGTAGCGCACGCGCGCTGCGGCGAGGTCACGGATGCGCATGATCAGCGCACGTTCGTCCTTCTTCACCGGCTGGTAGTTATAACTCGACCAATACAACTTCATCAGCCTGCACGCGCGGCGTTTGCTCACCTCATAAGCTTCCACTAACCAGTCAGCAATCACCTTCTTGCGCACAGGCTTTATAATTTTTTTGCGATTACTTCCTGCAGCATGTGCTTGTCCAGGCTCAGATCAGCTACCAGCTTCTTCAAACTGGCGTTCTCTTCATCGAGTTGCTTCAGCCGTCTTAATTCGCTCATTCCCATGCCCGCGTATTTACCCTTCCATCGGTGGTAGGTCTGTTCGCTCACGCCTAACTCTCGGCACACTTCGGCAATCCTTCGTCCGCCTTCTACCTGCCTTAGGGCATAGATGATTTGTTCTTTATTATATCGTTTTCCTTTATTTTTCATGGGTGGTTCTTTCTCCTATTTTTTATTAGGTTTTCCACCCATGCCAGACTAAATCTTTGCTGGTCCAGTTTTATGGGGACAGGTCATCTCGTCGCCGACAGAGACGACGAGGGCACTCTACTGGGCTCCCTACCCAAGCAGTAAAGCCGAACCATGTATGGAGTTTGGATTTTGTTGCCGGCCGCACCGATTGCGGAGGACAACTGCGGATGATGACTTTAATCGATGAGCAGACTCGTCAATGCCTGGCCATAAAGGTATCTCGTTCGCTCAAAAGCGAAGACGTGGTGGAAGTCTTAGTCGAAGCTATTGAAGAGTATGGCAGACCCCAATGCATCCGCTCCGATAACGGTTCGCAGTTCGTAGCACAAAAAGTCAGAGAAGCACTCCTCAAGTGCCAGATCGACATTATCTACATCGACCCTGGCAGTCCTTGGCAAAACGGCCATGTTGAATCCTTTCACAATCGACTGCGTGACGTACCGAGGAACGTAGTGACGACATAGCGAAGCACTCATGCTTAAACCAAGAGTGGTTTCTAAGCGTTACCGAAGCGCGTGTTGTCATCCATGCGTGGAAGCAAAAATACAATACCCATCACCCTCATAGTCGTTTAGGCTTTCTCTCTCTAAACGCTTTTGCCAAACTCTGGCAGGAACTCAATCCAACAGGTGCTGATCGTGCGTATCCGTGATATCGTCGCAGTCCGCGCGCGCTACGGGCATAAGCTGAATCACGCTGTTATTAAATGGGGGAAGTTAGCTTATCGGAAAGAAACGGAAGAAGCATGCCGCGAAATAGGCGGATCTCACTGCCCGAGGCTTAGCTGCCCAGGAGTGTTGGTCAATGGACTTTATGAGCGATCGTTTGACCAATGGTCTCCCCCTTGTGCATGCTTACCATTGTCGATCAGTATCCCCGAGCTTGCCCACTGCTTGTGGTCGATACGTCCATCGGTGGACGCAAAGTCGCTGCAACACTTATGAAAGCCTCTGAAGGAATCGAACTTCCCCAAATCAGTACTGTCGATAATGGTCCCGAGTTTGCAGCCAAAGTACTGGATCAGAAGGCTTATGGCCACAGCCTCGAACTGGATTTTATCAAGCTAGTCATATCCTTAGAAAATGGCTATATTGAGAGATTCAATGGACGCTTAGGAGATGAACTTCTTAACACCGAGATATTTTGCATGTCGACTGAAGTTAAAGAATAAAAAAAAGTTGAATCCTGGCGGCTTGATTATAATGTCCAAAGATCACAGTTCTTTGGGCTAATCAAATCAAAACTCTTACCATCCTGCCGGATCTAACACTGGCTCTGGTACAGTAAACGGGAGCAGGTCAATATATAAATGAAACCATGCACAGCAGTATTTCGCTATTTTTGAGAAAATAACGTTATTAAAGAATATGATCCTCAATGAAACTGATCGCATTAAAATGTATGTGGCTTAACAGGTTTTTAATTACCACCGGACTTTTCAACCTGTTCGCATTTTATTGTGAGGCACAAGAAGGACTTGAATTAGGGCGAATTTTACAAAAAGAGATGCCCCCTTTGCTCAAGGAGAGCAAAATTATTCTAAATGTCCGCCCGCGCTATGAAACTTCCGATCAGGATGGCCGTGATGATTCTAACGCTGTAACGTTACGTACGCGGTTGGGCTTTAAAACTGGTAGTTTTAACGGAATTTCTGCCTTGATAGAAATGGAGGATATTCGGGTGATTGGATCGGAGGGTCATTTTAATCCCTACCCACAACCAGGCCGAACGGTAATTGCCGATCCTGAAGGAACTGAATTAAATCGAGCTCAAGTTAGTATTACAGGATTTGATACGACAACAATAATTGGTCGACAACGGATCATCTTGGATAATGCCCGTTTTATCGGCAATGTCGGATTCCGTCAAAATGAACAGACCTATGATGCGGTCACGGTAACAAATCAAAGTATACCCGATTTTATTTTTTATTATGGTTATATCGACACGGTGCATCGTATTTTTGGAGACGATGCTCCCCAACCCGCGCAACGGGAATTTAAATCTAGTTCACATTTGATCAAAATGGATTACAAGGGCCAGAAATCCACTAAACTTACCCTTTATGCCTATCTTCTGGATCTCAATAATGCTGCAGCTAATTCAAGCAATACCTATGGAATGCAGTATTCAGGTTCGCGCAAAAGCGAAAATGAAATGATCCTCAAATGGCATGTCGAGTTTGCACATCAGACAGATGCCAACAATAATCCATCAAATTACGAAGCCAATTATTTTCATGTTACCGCATCAACCTATAAGTGTTTTACATTGGGTGCCGGTTACGAACTTTTTGGTAGCGACAACAACCAGGGTTTTCGTACCCCATTAGCCACTTTGCATAAATTTAATGGATGGAGTGATGTTTTTCTCTCTACCCCATCTCAAGGGCTGGAAGATATTTATTTGATGGCAGGAATTTCTTTAATGAAAGATCTGCCAGCTAAAATTACTGGCCATTGGTTCACAGCTGAGGAAGGTAGTCAGGACTACGGCTATGAGATAGATGCTGTCATCTCCAGAAAGATGAATAAGCACTGGTCAATACTGGCGAAATACAGTTATTTTAACGGTGAAAATGGTTTTGCCGATCGGCAGAAGTTCTGGCTGCAGACTGATATTAAATTCTAAAATAGGGCTGTTCAAAGTTGTAGGTCTGACGCCATTGTTCGATTACCCCTTAGGCTTCAGCTACGCTGAGCAACACTTCACGGTTCAAACACTCATCGCGTAATCGATTGAGAAACGACTCGATGAAACCGTTTGTTATTCTCGCTATGGCTCGTTGAGGTGTCGCTTCGCTCGGTAGCCAGGGACTGCCCGGATCGCTATAGATCGCCTTGATCTTTTTGTCGGACAACCACTGCTGCACCTGATGAGCAATGAATGGCTTCGCATGTCGTCGCTTCGCTCCTCGGAACATTGCCGTTGTCACTACGGATATAGCTGGGAACACCCTCTTTTTCAATGGTCTTGCTGAGAACAGTGCGGATGTCCTTAGAGGTGAGTTGACGAGCTACCCGGATATCCAGACATTGACGCGTGTATTCATCGATCCGCACTCCGCGACTACAATTGATGCTCTGTTTGTTTGCTTCAAGTCTCCTCCGGTGATGCGCAACCCTGGATTGCCTACAGGCACAGTGAAGGAACCCATAACAAATAATAAATGCGGATGCGCATTTGATCGGACCCCGTTTTTCGTACCAATTTAAGTGAGAGAGTTACCGGGTGTTAATGGTTTTAGGATTGATGTATATGAGAGATCTTGGCGAAGTGAGGGCGTAGCCCGAACGCGGCCAAGATCGGAAAGGAATCTGACAAACTCTTGTGGGCTTTTAAAGGGAATTATATACAATTTTACCCATCAGGTATTAACCTGATTTATTCTTATACTTCCAATTCTTCTTAGGCGGTTTCATCATAATAGTCTTTGCTACACGTTCAGGTGTATCATTAATGACTAATATTTTATTCTTTACTGGCCTTCCAGCCTTGGACTTTTCATGTTGTTTATTCACTTCAACTTTTTAGTTTTTCTTTCCGAAACCCCATCCCGCTAAGAATCCCCCTGCTCCACTCACTAAACTTGAGATAATAGGTGTTAGTATATTTGGTTTATCTTTAAACATTACAATTACAAATACAAATAGCGCAATAAATGTCATAAATATGCATAGCGCGTAGCGTCTTTTTGAAGAATTTTCTTCTTTATTATTCTGTTCCGCTGCAGCATGGAGTGAAAATTCTCGTCCATCATGTTTTTCTGCTAAATCCAAGATTGATGAAATATGTTCAGCGTCCATTTTATGAACTAAAGGATTCCCGGTTTGTGTGATCCCCATTGACAATTCCATGAATTTCTCCGGCTGCTTATCAGCTAACTTTTTAAAGACACTTTCTAACTGAGGTTCTTCATCTTTTCGGTTGGAATCCCGATTTTTCTTTTCCGATGGATCTAACGGAAGTTGTGGTTCTTCACTCATGTATATTTTTTAAAATATTCTAATGTCCACCTTGATGGATTTCTAAAATCCAATGTTTTGTTTAAAAGATTATTAAACCTTTTATTAATAAATTCTTGGAATGAGTAAGCCATAATTAACTCAGTCTCTTTTTCTGTAAGGGTTTTTTCTTCGAGTATATCAAGTAAGGTTTTTATGGATTTTTCCATAGATTTTAAATCTTCAGGGTAATTGCTGGATATTTCTTTCCTCTGACTTGATGATAAAGCTACTAAAAAATTCTTTAAAAATTCATCTGTACTAAAGTGAATATCTTTTTGAGATTCTTCACGATTTCTATTTAGAGAAGCTAAACTTCCTGACTTAGATATAGCGTATTTTGACTCAGCTTCCCTAGCTTCGCGATCAATGTCTTGGAGAATTAATTGTTCAGAGTTACTCATATTTATAATGTTAGATCCTTATATCGAAGTCGCATACCAATTAATCCTTTAGCAATGCGGGACATTTGATTAATAGTATCTAATTTGCGATCATTTGACCTTCCTGCAAACTCTTTTACATACCTTTTTAAGTGCTTGGCACTCATATGATGGTGTGTTCCATAATACCCGCGCTTCAATAGTGCCCAAAAACTTTCTATGCCATTTGTATGTGTTTGTCCTTGAACGTATTCCTTTATACTATGCTTAACAGAATAATGTATATTTCTCTTGCTAATCCCTAAGTAGCCTGGATGGTCATCAGTATAAACGATTGCTTTTGTATTCACACTTTCCTTTACAAACTTAGTTAATGTCAAGCTGTCAGTAGAATCAATAATTTTCGCCTTGATTTTACCGCCTCTCTCTTTTGCACCAACTACGGCTTTCTTACCCACAGGCCCGCGTCCTTTATTACTGCGTTTGTTAAAATGTTTATTCTTCTCTTTTCCTCCCATAAAAGTCTCATCTACTTCACCATCTAAAAGAGAAACATTATCGCCATAAGTTTCACGGATACGCATTCCAAGATGCCAAGCGCTTTTTTGAGTGATGTTTAAATCACTGGCAAGTTTGGTACTCGCGATACCTTTTAAGTTTGTTGTCAGTAGATAAATAGCAAAAGCCCAAGTGCGAAAACCTAAATTGCTTCCTTCCATTAATGTGCCTGTTTTCGTGCTAAAATCTTTACGGCATGATTTACAACGCCATGACCTTTTTACCGTCTTGCGTTCGCTTACCCTTTCACAACCACAAAGAGGACTGGAGTGACCCCCAAAAATCGTATCATTTACAGAGAGAGGTTATCGGGATAAACAGATAACCTCAATGAAAAGAAAAAGATACACAACAGAACAGATTATAACAATATTGCGGCAAGCCGATACCGGTAAAACGGTACAGGAAATCTGCCGTGGAAACAACCTGAGCGAACAGACTTTCTATCGCTGGCGTAAAAAATATGGCAATTTAGAACTTGCCGATGCGAAGCGATTTAAAGAGCTGGAAAAAGAATTCACGAGCGCAAGCGAGAAGGCCTGACATACCGAGCTGAAGAAGCTGCTCGCAGATCAAATGCTCAAGAATCAGGTAATGGAGGAAACGCTGTCAAAAAAATGGTGAGCCCAAAGCAGAAGAAACGAGTAGTAAAAGCTGCGGCTGAGAAAGGGTTGTGCTCGTTGCGGAGGGCTTGTGCTTATCTCAGCCTGAGTTGGTCAACGTTCAGTTACCGGCCCAAACAGGCCAGTGAGAAAGCTCAGCGGTTGGTCGAGCGGATTGTGAGCTTGTCCTGGAAACATCCCCGCTACGGTTACCGGCGCATCCGTGCCTTGCTGGTAAAGGAAGGCTGGACAACAAGCAGGAAGTTTGTCCAGGCGGTACGACGTTCAGAAGGGCTGCAGGTAAAGCCCCCGAAAAAGGGCAGACACCGTCAAGGAGTCTCTACGGGGTCACCTACTAAAGCAAAGGGTCGCAATCACGTTTGGTCCTGGGACTTTGTCCATGATCGTACAGACAACGGCGGTCCATTAAAGATGATGACTCTAATCGATGTACCGAGGAGCTGAAAGCGACGACACTCAAGCGAAGCGAAGACATATACGCGTAAATGCCTGGATATCCGGGTCGCTCGTCAACTCACCTCAACCGATGTCCTCTCTGTGCTTAGCGAGGCCATTGAAGAGGAGGGACCTCCCAGCTATATCCGTAGTGACAACGGCAGTGAGTTCATTGCTCATCAAGTGCAGCAGTGGTTGTCCGGTAATAACATAAAGGCGATCTATATCGATCCGGGCAGTCCCTGGCAAAACGGTTTCATCGAGTCGTTTCACAACCGCTTACGCGATGAGTGTTTGAACCGTGAAGTGTTGCTCAGCGTGGCTGAAGCGCAAGTGGTAATCGAACAATGGCGTCAGACCTATAACCATGAACATCCCCACAGTCGTTTAGGCTTCAAAAGCCCACAAGAGTTTGTCAGATTCCTTTCCGATCTTGGCCGCGTTCGGGCTACGCCCTCACTTCGCCAAGATCTCTCATATACATCAATCCTAAAACCATTAACACCCGGTTACTCTCTCACTTAAATTGGTACGAAAAACGGGGTCCGATCAGTGTAGCTGAACCTCCGACTTGCGCGGATCACTCCATCGTGGCCAGCGCGGTGCGCACAACGGGGGACGTAGAAGCGTTCGTTCAGTGCGCCTACGAGTATGTCCAGGAAGAGGGCTTTGATGAGGCCCGCAGGGCCTTCAACGAAGACGAGCGTTGGAAAAGTGGCCCGATTTATGTCTTCGTCTCCGAAGCAACAACGATGAGTGATCAAGCGCGACTCTTCGTCTTCCCGCCCGACCGGCCCAAGGAAGGATCGTCGCTAGGGTTGGTGATCGATGCCTTCAGCAACGACTACTACAAGGAACAGCATCGTATCGTAAGCAGCGTCGGTGAGGGTTGGATTTACTACTCCTTTACAAACCCGGAGACGGGCAGGGATGAACCGAAGGTTACCTACCTCAAGAACATCGACTGGGACGGGACCCCCGCTGCGATCGGTGCGGGGATCTACCGCCGCGACATCCCCGGTACGTGCAACAGTGAAGAAGTCAACGCGATGTTGCTCGATGACGATCCTTCCAACGAGAGGCTCAAGGAGTTTGTCCGTTGCGCTGCGATGGAGCTTGAAATGAAGGGCTACTTCGCGATCAACACATTGACGAAGGAGCCGCGATGGAAACACGAATCAATCTACTTGTTTGCAATCGATACTTATGGCTATACGCTGTTCAGCGGAGATCCATACAGCCATTGGTCGGGGGTATCCGAGTTGAAAGGAACGGTTGAAGAACATGATTTAGTGAGCGTTGCAGACGCTTTCGGAGAAAGCTTCCTGTATTACACGAAACGCAATCCGGCGAGTGCAATGGAGGAGCGCAAGGTGACTTTCGTTAAAAGGATCGTATCCTTTGGACTGCCGATTCTGATCGGGGCGGGCTATTACCTGGATGAGGGTCCGTAAGGCCGGGCAAAGCTTGCGCGATAACACCGGGAACTCATAAACTCTCCCTGGGAACAATTAAGAGCCCTGTCATAGTGCTGGCTGGTTTACTCTTCGTGGGGTGAATTTTTTGAAGCATCACCAATGATTTGATTTGCCCGTCAAGGGGTCTGAGCGCCTCGAGAAAGGGCGTTTGCATCTTAAGGCAGGATGTTTTTTACATAACAAAGGTGATCGTACATTTAAAAGCCAATTTAAGCAGGGTCTTTTTAAATTATTTTTGCTCCCAAACTTTGCCCTTTGCAAAAATATTTTCCGGTGAGTAAATCGATATATGGACTAAGGGTCGGTCTTCTGATCGCACCCCCCCCGCCCCCTGTAACCTGATTTGCTACCAGATTGGTTTATTCCCAAATTAGCGGACATCGGCGATGTCAGACGGCGAACGTTTTCTTGATAGGGATACCCTGAATTATAGTGCGCAGTGCGTGTAGCAATAGTATGTCAACCTCGGCTTAATCAGGGTTTTAAACTGGGGCTTACTCCTTAATTAGCGTTTGTTTAAGAACGTTAGGAATTTTATGTATAAATTTAATATGTTGAATATCAATAACTTACAAATATACTAGACATAATAACGATTGTGCGGATCACCTTCTAAGATCTCCTTTTATGCCGTCCCCTTTTGGTCCGCGCACACTGCCGCCAATAACGGTCTGCTCAAGCAATCTTCAAACTACCAGTCTCTCTTTTTTTATGTGTCCACAGGTTGGCCTTCATTGTGGACAAGCTAAAATAACCTTTAATCAATGGGCTAATCCGGTAAGAGAGGGTCGACACGATCCTTCTCCTCTTTTTTAAGTGTGTCCACAGATAAGATTAAGGTTCCCGTTTCTTACAACTTGCGCGCGCATAGCAACAAACAGAAGAAAAGTTGTTAGTTATATATTGACCGCATCATGATGGCATCAACCTAGCGCAAAAAAAACGCCACCCCATATTAACGGACTTGTAGAACTTCAATAACTCCCGACCTTTTTGCTGGCAGGTCAAAGCGCACCGATAATATGGAATATTTTAAATCGTCGCTGGAGATTTCACTCTCAATATATCCTCCCACCGCACGGTAATTTCCCTCGGGAAGGATAAAAACTAAGCGAGCATTGGGAAAATGCTCTTCAAGGTCATTTTGATAATGTGCGGTTACCTGGCTATGCTTACCATCGTTTGCTGGTTCATAATTAACACGTACAGGCGTAGGGTCATCTCGATTAAATGGTATTGGTGCCACTTCGTCGCCTTTATAGGTATATGAAACAGGTTCGTAATCTTTAAACCTGACTATTCGAAAACTGGATTCGTTTACTTTACCAACACGAAGCGTAGGGGTGGCCCCAATTTTCATGATTTTGCGACCCGGGCCATGTGCATCGTGGATCATTTTAACATTATGCTGATCAAGGAAATCTTTAACGGGTGCATTGTGCTCAAACGCATTGATAATCTTGCATGGTATCTCCTCTCGATCAGCAAGAAGACGATCCGCATGGGAAATATCAGCATCCCAGGAATGTCCGAAATTGAGAATGCTCAAATGAGGTCCAAAATCAACGATCCCTACGGGATCTCCGAACAACACTTCCTTGCCAGGTAATTGGTGATTACCGAAGGTTACTACAAACGGCATATCCAGACCATATAGAGCGCCGGAAACATAGGCCGGGTTACATGCATTAGCTATAAGAACCATGTCCGGTGCGATGATGTTTGCTATTTCCACCATACGAGATAAATACTCCGCCTGATTCTGTCCCCATGTATTTAAGTGGCCGAAGGTCATAAAGGTCGGGTCCTTCGGATAGTCAGATACAATATAGACACTGCGGCGCAAGATTCTATCAAAAGATCTTCCACTGTCTGAGAAGGTGATTACTAGGTCATATAGGCCTGGGGGTAAATCATTGGGCATATTGACTGTCCCTTCTTTGTAATAATAAAAACCCGCCGCTTCATCTTCTTCGAAATCGCAAGTACGGGATATTATCGCTGGACCTATTCGACGCAGTAGTCGGAATTCAATGATAGTATTAGAGTAGGATAGAAACCGCGTACGGAATTTATTGCTCGCTTTACTGACAATGGGATGACCCATCCTTGGAAATACATAATCCCAAAGCCAACGTACGTTATCCCATTTTCGATGGAGATAAACTGGTTCGAGCTCTGTCTCTTGCCCGGGTTTAATAGAGATACCCTCTTTTTGCCAGCTCTTCCATCCCACTGCGCGCAACTCTAAAACGTAATCGTCACCTGGTGAAAGTCCAGCTAACCGACATTTACCCGTTAGCCAATTTCGAACCAATGTATTTCGGATAACGCTTCCATTTCGCATCAATACTGCTCGTGCGTCTATGAGCGAAATGTTATGATCGCCACTGATGGTAAAACTGAGATCACCTGTTTTCTCTGCTATAATCCAAAACCCGGAAATCGCGCATCCCGTCAATTCATCTTCACCACGATGGATTACGCGCACATAATGCTCCTTATCTAATAGGTTCCGTGCCAAAACAATCTCACGTGCAGTTGCTCGTGGGTAAATAGTCTGAACTTTCTTTCCATCAATAAATATCTCCAGTTGTCCTGACTCTGGTTTGCTATAGTTGGGTGGTGTGAGAGTACTTAGTCTTAAAATCAGACCAAGTCCGGAAAATGAAAACTCCAATGCAGCACCATCTTCATATGTGACCAAAGCGTCAGCTGGGGTATGGGCAAGCCATTGAAAATCCCATCTCCCAGATCTTTTGATTCTTTTTCCGTCGACTACTGGCAACCATTGGACATGAGCATTATCTTCAGAAGGTATAGAAATAGAGTTTTCCCCCATACTAGAAATCGGCAGAAGTATGATTAACGCAGTTATATGACATCTAATCCAGATTGAACAATAAATATACTTCAAATAACAGATCTACAACTTAAATTCGAATAACCTAATTTAAAATGCTAGTGGTACAGTTTGAACATGGTGAATTTTAAGTTGCCCTTTCTATCTTTCCTTCTTTTCAAGAAGGGGAAAAATGTTCTCGATTTCCCAGATGCGGTTAGTAATGCCAGATTCCATAACCGGTGTTAGCTTTAGTGTGTGTTCTATGCGGTAGAAATTTTAATGCATTAAGGGCAGGGCAACGGCATACTCCAAGTTCTCTAGCTTCTTTGAAAATGCCTGGGCAGATAGGCAAATCGCCGCATGTTCATTTTCATAGTAAGATTCTGGTGTTCGGCGATAGTGGTAGAAACATGGCAATGTTCCGGTTTTGCCGCCATGATTTTCACGAGTGAAGACCTAAATTCCAATATATTAGAATTTCCTAGCGCAGCTGACAAAGTCACTTCTTCCATCGACTAACTGTTGCTTTCCTCTTTATCTCCTCGCGCTGTTCTCGGGTTAGTTTTTTAGCCCTTGCTTTGCCACCCTTTTTATCGCCCAACGCTTCCTCGCTTAACGCCGCAGGGTTCTGATCTTTGTTTCGATCGGTTTTTTCTTTACCGGTCGCGATCTTTGTTATATCAACTATTGGTTTATTTATATAAGTCTGTAGGCATCTTGCTTACCCGTTTATTCATATCAAGTCACTTTTGCCGATCGACACGAAATTGTCGACCAGACCGGCGGTTTCCTGGCGATAGGAAGCACGCAGATTGAAGGCAAAATCCCCATAGGGTGGTTCCCGTTGCGGTTGGGCGCCCGTAAACGGAAAGAACAGATAGGACTTCCTTTTCTGGAACTTTTTCAACAGGGGAAGAATACGCGTGACGGTTGGCGTGCCGACATAGCCGAACAGGGCAAACACCTGGTCTTCCAGCACCAAGGTCATGGTGTTCTTTACCGCGAGGTTCGGCTGATAACCATCGTCATACGTCTTGAGCACAACCTTGCGGCCTCGGATGCCGCCAGCCCGGTTGATGTGTTCGAAATAGGCATTGGCGCCTCGGTAAAGCTCAATGCCGAGACCTCGTGAGGGACCGGAAAACGCCGCCGACACACCGAGAACGATTTCAGTGTCAGTCAGTCCGATCGGTTCCGCCCGAGCGTTGGGACAGGACAGCCATGGTAGGGCCATGAATCCGCCAAAACCGATACGTAGCGCCTCCCGCCTCGTCATCCACCGCATAGTAGGCACCTCACTTCAGATTCTCACACAGATATAAATCCTCTTATAATTGGGGAATAATATACTTGATTCTCCACCTTTTGTTGTTGTTTTGCTAATCAACCTTAGTACCCATAATGCATATCTTTAACGTGGAGGTGTCAAGTATATTATTCCCCCCAAAAAAAGTTCTATCAAAGTCAGGGAAGTTTCAAGTAGATGTAATTTCTATAGTTATAACAAAATATCAACCCCTCCTCCCCTTTTCTCGGTTTTAATATCCCTATCTATTCCTTTCACATTACACGCATTTTAATTCCTAATCTTACCTTTGCATGCTAAATGAGGATTAGACATATCAATTATATTAACATAAGTATTTAGGGGACTATCTTATATAACTACAGTTTCAATTTGAACGACCGTGAATTAAAGATAAACAAATGGCTTCGCATCTCCCTTTACTTAGGTAAGGGGAGCGGATTGAAACCAGAATATAAGCGTCGCTTTGGGTATCAGTTATAATCTCCCTTAGTCTTCTATTTTACCCCTACATACTCCTCATGGCTCAATCAGGTGGAATGTTGGTTTGGAATCATAACCCAGCGAGCCATCAGCAGAGGATCATTCGCCAGCACTAAACAACTACGCGATAAGATCGAAACCTTCACAAAACATTACAACTACAACGCCGTCCCATTTCGCTGGAAGGCCACCGCCGATTCTATTCTTGAGAAAATCCACCACCTGTGTGAGCGAATTATAGAGACACGACACTAGCGGCAAAGGAGGGGCCAAAAGAGAAATTAAATACGAGGATGTATTAAATAAGAAGAACCCTCAAACCATCAATTAAATAGTGCATTTTTTTACCTGTACCCCGAATAACTAATCTCCAATTTGAGTTTCTGTGAACCTGCTTTATCGGGAATCCTGAGATGCCACTACAGAGCCCGGTGCGATTAAACTTGTCTCTACCAAGCCCATAAATTTATTGTTTCCCATCACAAGAGTCATTTAATCGACATTACGTTATTAAATCCACTAAAAATTCTTGTCCGATTCCTGACAGAAGATCACCAATAAAGTATGGTTCCTGCCCATTCCTGCCAAATATTTTGAGGCAACGCCAGGAAATCAAAGGAAAACATAAGTTATTTTTGAATCACTATTTAAGTGTAACTTATTATTAATAAACAATTTATGTGGCGTTACTAAGTCCCGTTCGTAGTCGATAGAGATCACCGTCTTGAAAGACGCTGTGAAATCCACTGCCGTTGCCTTCCCAGCGCTCGTCATGCACAATCGCCACCTCCTGCAGCGTGGGATGTTGCAGGATCAGTCGGGCGCCACCGGACATTTCGTCGATCAAGTAATCATCAACGAAGAGCTGTAATCGCGAACCTATGTCGATTACCTGTTGAGGCTCGATCTCTTTTTGAGAAGAGCTGCAACTGACGATAAATACGAGTAGACCTATTGCAGTTAAGCATTTCATCTCTGTATTTTTAAAAATCTGGGGAGTTAAAAGTCGAAGGTCAAAGGTCATAAGTCGCTATTGCCACTATATGTAATACTTTTGTATTCACATCATCTATTAACACTACCATAAACTTGACACGGTAAATATCAGTATTAAACTGGTAAGCAGTTGCTCAAAGGGAGCCTCCCGGTCCGCGGTAAGGGTTTAACCCACCTGATGGAGAAGTCACTTAACCTTCTTTCTGCCTGTCATGCGGACACCAGGCTCAACATAAGAGAGGAGGTCGTATGACCAGGAAGCTACCCGATAAAGCCAATCTTGAGCATCTCAAGAAACAGGCAAAGCAGTTATTAAAAGACCACAAGGCAGGCGAGCAACAGTCCTGCAATCGAATCAAGGAGTATCATCCTCGATTCTCGAATCTGTCCGAGATGGATATCCGCGGGGCTAAATTCACCTTGCAGGATGCTCAACTCGCGATCGCAAACGAATACGGTTTTACCAGTTGGCCAAAACTGGTCGCCACAATAAATCCACCCGATAAGCAGCAGCTAATGTTTGATGCCTCTAATCGTGGAGATCTCAGTGAAGTTAAGAGACTGATTAAATCCTACAACTTCACGAAAGGGGAACTGGACGAACCTTTAAGTCGTGCCACCTGTAATATGAGGGGTGATAAAGAGGCTGAATTTCGCGCTTGCGCGGATTATCTCATTAACTGTGGTGCAGATGTCAATGGTGAGTATGGTAACAACGTCGGTCCTATTATTCTCGGATCGTGTGAGTTCCAGAATCCCGTAGGGCTGAAATACTTGATTGATCATGGGGCTAGTGTAAATGTGCCTGAGCGCATAACCAAGTACCCGGCCACTAATACGCCGTTGAAAATGGTGATGGGTACTTATTCTCGGAAAACAACTGAAAAACACCGCTGTCTCGACCTGCTCATCGAAGCCGGAGCCCACTACGAGGACGGCCCGGTTTTGGATATTCATCGCGGTAGATATAATGTTTTAAAAGAACGTCTAATTGAGAATCCCGATCTTCTACCCGCTAAATTCGACCTTGAATATGGTAGTCAACTTACACTTTACGGTGTGAGCTTATTGCATATTGCGGTTGACTTTAATGAGAAAGAGTGTGTCGACGTACTTCTCAGTGAAGGGGCGGACATTAACACAAAGGCAAATATCGGAGAAAATGGAGTAGGTGGCCAAACGCCTCTTTACCATGTCATCGGTGGCAACCAGGGAAGTTGCTACCCGCTCTTTGAACACCTTATTGCGAAGGGGCCTGATTTAACGGTGATAGCCTCTATTCAAGGGGATGTGATTGCGCACCATGAGCAAGACCACACTTATGATGAGGTACTGGAGCTTACTCCTTTAGGTTATGCTCTGAGATATGAGAACGAACCGTCATGGCGTGAAGCCTCTCGGGAAGTGGAGAAATTACGTGAACTCAGCGCACCGATGTAATTCATAAAAGCATTCAGTCAGTCTACTATCACTCTTGCTCCGCGTAACAGGATTCGACTACGGCTGGATTCAAGAGGGATATTTCCTTCGCGATCTCGTCGGTTGTATAGCGAGGGGTGATGTGCTGCGGGCAGTTCCAATCAAAGGCACGAATTTTCATAATAAAGATACGTTCGATCAGGGCTGTATAGTCAGGCATTTCAACGCTTTTTACCAGTTCGGGTTCTTCCGAGGCGTGATGTACTTCGCTCTCGGCCCAGATCTTCAGGCGTTGTTTAGTCGGATAATCGATTAAAAACAACGACGTCTTTTTCGTGCTGATAATATTTCCTGCGCTGATGTACTGACGATTGCCCCTGAAATCAGCAAAGCCCAAAGTTGTATCGTCGAT
Organism: Opitutales bacterium; assembly: GCA_965219535.1. Classification (GTDB taxonomy): domain Bacteria; phylum Verrucomicrobiota; class Verrucomicrobiia; order Opitutales; family PNEW01; genus PNEW01. The sequence goes on from CBDCNV010000002.1 coordinate 443,407, forward strand.
AATTTTCAAGAAGCCCTTCGGGCCCCCGCGAAACTGAACATAAGGCCAACCATTTTCGCCGACCGTAGCGAGGTAGAAACTATCGCGGTTTTCAATAAAGGGCTTCTCGCGATCAGTAAGAACGTTGCGATCTCCAGACTGTTCCATTCTCGCATAGGAACTGCGTGAGCCATACTGCTCCTGAACTTTTTTAACGCTCTCGGTAAATGTGAATTTAGTGAAATTTTCGTCCATTTATTTTCCTTTCTTCAGAATTAATCACGGGAAGATAGCTATCCAGCGTTTAATTGTCGAGGAATTGGGTTAGCTTGCAATAGTTCTGTATTTAAAATATTTAAAATGTAATTACTAGTTGCAGGGACATATTTATTGCGAACATCTAAATTACCTAATGTGAACGCGTATAATCGGTATTGTAGAAGTATATTTATTCTCAAGACGATTATAGTCATCGTACTATGGGGCTGTTCTAGAAACAGTGACATCCCTTCTACAAGCTTGATAGATGTAACGAATCGAGAATCAGCAAATCGTGAACCGGTAAACACAGAAGGGTTCAGTTTTATTTACACGGGCACGCCGCACACGTCTTTCAGCGAAGCACCAGAACTGGCGAATAAGGTTGCCGAGGGGAAGTTGCCGCCGGTTGAAGATCGTCTTCCGGAGGTCCCCCTGGTAATTCCCACAATCGAACGGATCGGGCAGTATGGCGGCACCTGGAAGCGCGGATTTATAGGTCCTATTGACCGACAAAACATCGACCGGATTATGCATGACCATTTGATCTATTACGATCTGGATGGGCATACGCTTATGCCCCACATTGCGAAAGGGTGGGAGATGAGCGAAGATGGAACTACCTTTACCTTCCATCTTCGCAAGGGGATGAAGTGGTCTGACGGAATGCCGTTTACCGCTGAAGATTTTATCTTCGCCTATGAAGACTTGACATTAAATGATGAGCTCAACCCGGCAAAAGCAGCTTTCATGAAAGTAACGGGAAAACTGTGCCAAATTTATAAGTTAGACAATTATACTATACGTTACACCTTTCATAAACCGAACTATTCCTTCATCGAGAAAGTAGCAAGTTTGACGGTGGGTGGTCAAAGTGCGCGTCAATATAACTGTCCATTATATGCGCCCCGGCATTATTTGAAGCAGTTTCTTCCGAAGTACATCTCACCGGTAGAAATGGACCGTAAAGTTAAAGAATATGATGTGGAGAGTTGGGTCGCTTTATTCATCCGCATGTCGAGGCTGCATGAGAATCCGGATTTACCCGTTGTGGGGCCATGGAAAACAGTGACGCCAATGACCGGCGATGTATTTTCGCTCGAGCGCAACCCCTATTATTTTGCCGTCGATACGGAAGGGAATCAATTGCCCTACATCGATCGTATAGAAATGAACCTCGTTGAAGACATTGAAGTATTCAACATGCGAGTCGTTTCCGGGGCAGTTGACATGCAGCACCGTCATGTCCTTCTCGACAAAGTACCGGTCCTGAAAAGTGCGGCGGAGAAGGGCAACTACCGGGTACTCTTATGGCCGGGTTTGGGAGGATCTGATGCGGCAATTTTTGTCAATCAGACGTGGCAAGGGGATCCGGAGATTGAAAAGTGGCTGCGAAATCGCGACTTTCGTATTGCGCTCTCTCTCGGTATTGATCGGGAAGAAATAAACGAGTCTATTTTTTTAGGAATCGGTGAAGCGCGACCTTTCATTGCCCCTCCCGGAAACATGTTCTATCCCGGTCCGGAATACGAGAAGAAGTACGCCGAACGCGATCTTGCGAAAGCCAATGCGATCTTGGATCGAATCGGCTTAGAGAGGAGAAGCAAGAACGGATACCGATTGCGCACCGACAAAAAGGAACCGTTGACAATTACCCTGGCTGTGATGAGTCGAACCTTTCTCAATTGGGAAGGCATTGGCGAACTCGTGGTTAACCACTGGAAAGACATAGGTATTAATCTCCATTTGAAAGTTGAGGAACGTAGCCTGTTTTCTAGACGAACGCATGCTAACGAGCAGCAACTACAAATGTTTGGTCCCGCCGCGGTAAACCCGTGGGCCTATCCACGGATTACCGTTCCGATCACTAGAGAAGCGAATTTCGGACCGGAAATCGGAATCTGGTACGAGTCGGATGGTAAAAAAGGAATAGCTCCTACTGACGGTCTCAAGCAGCTGCTCGATATATTTGATCAAGGCAACAGTGTACCCTTAGAGCAGCGCATCGATCTGGGCAAAGAATTGTGGCGCATCCACGCGGATAATCTCTACGCCATTGGAATCATTGGGAATTCAGCAGCCTATAACGGTGTGGTAGTAGTAAAGAATAATTTTCGTAATGTACCGGATATTGCTCCCAACAGCTCAGCTCATCAAAATCCTGGCATCGCTCGACCTGAACAGTTTTTCTTTGAGCAGAACTAAGAAAAGAATTCATTATACTACGCGTAATGAAGCAGGGGAAGAGTGAAGACGCTGCATCGCAATGTGGCCTTCTCAGAAAGTTAACAGTAAAGATAATGGAATGACGCAAACAATCTCAATACCCGCGTTGAGTCCCTGTCGCAGATTAGTTTCGGCATTAATCGTAGTCGTCACGATGTTGGTCACAGCTAATGGAACGACCTTGAAAAATAAAGTTCTCGTTCATCGCGGCTTTGATGATTTTTCAAAGGGCCAATTCGATAACGGTGGAGCTAATCTTTATGTTAACGCAAATGGTATTATCGAAACCATCCACCGTTGGGATGTAAATAATGATGGCTACACCGATATTATTTTTGCCAACTCTGAAGATCATAGTGAACGCGGACCAACCCGGGTATTCAGTGTAGATCCAGAGAAAAAAAGAGGCTGGGGCTACCAGGATCTCTCGGGGGACAGCGGCTACAGCTGCCAGATTGTCGACCTCGATAAGGATGGTTATAACGATTTAGTCGTAGCCAATGGGGACAATGGGATAAACAGTGAACTGTCTTCCTATGTCTATTGGGGCGGGCCGGAGGGTCCGGAATCTCAACGGTCCGATTTGCCTACGGTTGGCGCTTATGATGTTGCCATCTTTGATATCAACCGTGACGGCCAATTGGATTTAATCTTTCCCTCGTCATGGAAGGATAGCCATAACAATGCCGATCCCATTTTAGCGATTGTCTATTTAAGCGGACCCGACCGGCAATTTAAGGATGCGACAGAACAATACAAAATTGTATGTATCGGAACGATGGGTATCGCCTCGGGTGATCTAAATCGTGATGGTTTTACTGACTTGGTGTTGGCTAATCACCGAAATAAGTTCGATAAGGATACGGAATCGATTGTCTATTGGGGTAACGAAGAAGCCTTTAACCTGGAAGAACCATTGCGGCTTCCCACTTATGCGGCTGAAAATGTATTGCTCGCGGATTTAAATGATGACGGTAGAGAAGATATTATTTTTTCCGGGGGTGACGAAGCGAAAATATATTGGAATCGCGATGGAAGGTTCAGTGTTGATGACACGATAAGTATCAATCCAGACGATAAAGATTCAGCTGCCGTGCGAGATATTGGCACTAACATTATGATTAGAGGAAAAGTGGCGCATGCTACGGTCGCGGATATATATGGTGAGGGTAAAATTAATTTAATTTTGGCGACAGCGAGCGGTATTGAAATTCGATCGAGTAGTGCGATTGATGAGGTCAAGATACAAATCCCACTAAGTAATCTCAGTCGCGTGAGCGCAGGTGATCTTAATGGAGACAGCCGACCGGACTTGATTGTCAGCCGCAGCAACGATGGAGTGTCAGCTGACACGGAGTCGGCGATTTTCTGGAATCGAGCGAAGGGGTTCTCTCTGGATGAAGCTAGCTGGTTGTCTACCGGAAATCCTATCGGCAACACCTATGGAGATTTAAACGGTGACGGATTTCCAGAAGTGGTAATCATCAACTGTGGGAGCGGCAGGATATCAAAGACCGATAGTTTTATTTACCTGGGAAATAGTGAAGGTGAATACAGTGTAAAGCGACGTATAGATTTACCCCGGCATAAAACTTATCAAAGTTGTATGGTTGATTTCAACTTCGATGGGTTCACGGACATTATATTAACGGGCACTAATGGTGGCGTATCACGATTATTTTACGGCGGTCCGAACGGGCCCTCTCCATCAAATTTTGTCGATATAGAAAATGTCAACAAAGGCATTAACTGTATGGAGGTAGCGGATATAAATCGTGATGGCTATCTTGATTTTTTGACCCTCGGAGGTGTCTACGATACAAAACCGGAATCTCTCGCTAAATCATCTACCATCTTTTATGGTTCGAGGGATGGATTTTCCACCTCCCGTTCAGAAAGCATCGAGAATTATGGGTTCGGTGTTCATCTCGCGGATATTAACCGGGACGGGTTCATCGATGCCTTGTTCAGCGATAAACGTCATTTTATCCTTGTTTATCCGGGAAGCAAGGAAGGATTTTCAAAAGATAACACGATAAAAATTCCTTGCCCCATTCCTGGACTCATAAATTCAGCGGACTTGAATAACGATGGCTGGCTCGACTTAATTATCAGCCAAATGTCGTCTCGAGTAAGACGGAAAGAGTCATACACTGTATTTTATAGTGACGAGGGTGAGTATTCGCTCGAAAATTCGCAAACTTTCGGACGCGGGATTTCGGTCAATGATACGGCGGTTGCGGATTTTAATGGGGATGGCCATCTGGATGTAATGGCTACGGCTTATTCCTCGCCCACTTCACGCGTCTTACCCGCAACTTTACATTGGGGCAATGGTATGAGATTAGATCTGGATCATACCTATGAGTTACCGGCAAGTTCCTCTGCAGCACTTACGGCGATGGATTTTAATCGTGACGGATGGACCGACATTGCGATCGCAAATCATCGTGACGATGTAACCCATAGAACATTTTCCTTCATTTACTGGAATCAGGCAGAGGGATTCGACCCTGATCGAATTACACGAATACCCGCATCGGGTCCCCATGGCATGACTTGCCGTGATTTTGGAAACGGCTATACCCGGAAACCTGAGGAATACTATATTTCACCAACTTTTAAGCTTAAAAAGAATACACCAAATAAAATTTACTGGGATGCTGATGTCTCGAAACCTGCGCGATTAAAATTTCAATTACGATCGGCTTCGACCGAGAAGCAGTTGCTCAATACACCATGGACGGGTCCAAAGGGGAGAGAGTCATATTACGAAAAAGAGGGTCAACGGATAGAAGGCATCAATAACGTGAATGCAAAGTGGTTTCAATATAAGGCAACATTCGTCTCTCCTTATGGATGTAGGTCTCCGAAGTTACGAGAGGTAAGCTTTGACTTAACGCCTTTGTCGTCCGGGTAGTGACCACGGTTTCGTTATGTTCAACTAAAATCTCGGCAGTCGGTGAACGATACCGAATTGAATTAACCACTGGTCAATTGATCTTTACAAAGGATTGGTGGATACTCCACAATCATCCTCAATCCATAATTTAACTGATACCGTGAGACGTCCGACATTCGTGCGCCTTGGGTAATCGAATCTAGATTAAGAAAGATAAAACATGGCGCAGAAAAGTTATAAGCAAAGAGTCACAGATTTAGATACCATTCTCGGAGCATCTATTCCATTAACAACAGAGCGGGATCAATTGGAGAAAATTCTTGAGAAAGGGCCCTACGACTTCGTCACTATCGACAGCCAGCATAATCCTCTAAACGAACCCCGACTCGTTGAATTTTGCGCGATGGCCAAAGAATTGGGGACGTTAGTTAACTTTCGGATCAAACACACCCGCCACACCTACTTAATTGGAAATTTCGTCGATCTCGGTCCTGCCGGCATCGAAGTGCCACAAGTTGAGACTGAAGCCACGGTGGAAGAGGCAGTGGAAAATTTTTATTATCTCCCTCGGGGAAAACGCAGTGTCGGGGGAACGCCGCGTCTCAATATAGAAAGTTATCCCGATTCATTTGATTACGCCGAATGGTGGAACGATAATGGGGTGCTCTGGATGCAAGTTGAATCCGTTGAGGCGGTAGAGCAAGTCTATGCGCTGGCGAAACCGGGAGTAGATTGCATCTCTTTTGGGCCCACCGATCTGAGTTTCAGTTTGAAATACAGTGATCATCCTCGCCTCAAGACAGTGGATGATTGTGTACGTCACGTGGTAAAGACACTGGAAGGGACCCATAAAGCGGTCTGTTTCCGAAGTATTTCACCCGATAACCGCCACAAATATATGGATATGGGCGTGACCGTCATTTTGGAGTCTCCTGGTTATTAGAGTTAACGGTTTGAATGTTTAGGGACAGGCTAGAGTGAGAAAAGTCAGCTCGTTCTTTTATCGAACGGATTTTACAGAAGTTGTGCACACACAATGAATTGTGAAGAATTAAAAGTAGCGATATGCGCGGCTATTGACCAGCGAAAAGATCGCATTGTCGAAGCCGGTGAAGCGATTATGGATGCGCCCGAGTTGGGTTTTAAGGAGTGGGCCACTGCGGATCGCGTTAAGGCTACATTCGACGAATTGGGATTGGATTATGAAGACAAGCTGGCGTTAACCGGAGTGAAAGCCAGGCTGAAAGGCGGTCGCCCGGGACCGACCCTGGCCCTCATGGGTGAACTCGATGCGTTGCTTGTGCCGGACCACCCACGAGCAAATGTGGAGACTGGTGCCGCTCACGCCTGTGGTCACAATGCTCAGATTGCCGGATTACTCGGCGCGGCCCGGGGGTTAGTAGATTCAGGTGCAGCTGAACATCTGGCGGGTGAGATAGTATTTTTTGCTGTGCCGGCTGAGGAATATGTAGAGTTGGAATACCGTTTAGGCCTGGTTAAAGAGGGCAAGACCACGTTTCTGGCGGGTAAACCAGAACTGGTTCAGCTCGGTCATTTCGATGATATCGATATGGCAATGATGATTCATAGCATCAACGCCGACCGAATGAATGGAGCGATGGGAGTTTCTGCTTCTTCAAATGGTTTTGTCGCAAAAAGTATTCGCTTTGTCGGTCAGGCCGCCCATGCAGGGGTTGAGCCTGAAAAAGGCGTTAACGCCTTAAACGCGGCCCAATTGGCAATTAGTGGAATCAATGCACAGCGAGAAACATTTCGCGATGAGGATTGTGTGCGGGTGCATCCGATTATTACTAAAGGTGGCGATCTTGTAAATATCGTCCCTGCTGAGGTGCGTATGGAAACTTATGTTCGCGCGCGTAGTCGGGAAGCCATCCTCGATGCCGATCTCAAAGTCGAACGCGCACTCAAAGGAGCCGCCCTGGCCATTGGTTGCCAGGTGGAAATTGAAACTGTGCCTGGTTATTTACCATTGAGAAACGATCCGGATATGACCCGTCTTTTCCGTGAAAATGCCGGCCGTCTCTTTGGCATCAATCAATACCGGGACTATCCGCATATAGGTGGTTCGACGGATGCGGGAGATTTAAGTCAGATAATGCCATTATTGCACCCCTTCATGTCTGGAGCACGTGGCACAGTGCACAGTCCCGATTGGCATATCGCCGATACAAACGCCGGTTACATTGCGCCGGCCAAGACACTGGCAATGATGGCCGTAGATCTTTTACACGAGGATAAAAATCTGGCACAGGATATTGTCACCAAGCACAAACCGGCTTTAACGAAGGAAGAGTATTTGAAGCAGCAGCGCGCAGTTTTTCGTAATGATGTTTTTACCGATGGGTAGAAAGCGGGAAAGCCGGGAGACCAGAAAACCAGATAGTCAGAAGGCGGGAAGACCGGGGTGAATGCTAGTAGGGGTAATAATTTAAATGAAGCAAGTAGAGGTTACTGTTTTTGTCGATTTCGTCTGCCCCTATTGCTATATTGGAGCGGAACGCGTGAGGCGGCTGGAGAACGAATTTGGAATTGAGGTTAAGTGGAAAAGTTTTGAGTTACATCCCGAGGCGCCTGATGGGGGCATTCCTCCCTCCATGTATTATGAGAATAATTCTGGACTTAAAAGTATCTCCGAAAATGCGCGCATGCTCGCAAGGGAGGCCGCACTCACTTTAGGTACGCATGTTGTTTACTCGAATTCACGTCTGGCGCTGGAATTAGGAGTTTGGGCAGATGAGCAGGGGAGAGGGCCCGACTACCGGGACGCCCTATTTGATTCCTACTTTCATCGGCTTCAAGATATCGGGGATGGAGAGGTGCTGTTAGCGATCGCGGAATCAATTCAAATGTCCAGAGAAGATGCCCATGGGTGCATCGATAGTCGTGCGAAGAAATCTACAGTTGATGCACAAATAAATGAAGCGAGTCAGTTGGGTATCAGTGGTGTCCCTACCTATATCATTGGAAAAGAATACATCTCGGGTGCGCAGCCCTACGGATTAATCAGAGAAATTTATCAAAGAGCTGCGGCTGGCAAATAACCAGGATCCAAGCGGGTGATTATGAGAGGCTAATATGAGCATTAACAACATTGATAAATTCAAGGAAAAGATCCAACGCGGTGAACTCTGTATCGGTACGAGTGTAACTTTTACCGATTCGGCTATCAGTGAACTTCTAGGTGATGTTGGGTATGATTTCACCTGGATAGACATGGAGCACTGTCCCATTGATATTAATATGGCCTTGCAGCATGTCATGGCAGTGCGCGGTACACATGCGGCACCCTTTATTCGAGTGCTATCAGGTGATCCCATAACGATTAAACCTATTCTCGAACTTCACCCCGCCGCGATTATTATCCCGCAGGTTCAGACAGTAGAAGACGTGACGAGAGCAGTCGCCGCTTGCAAGTATCCACCTAAAGGACAACGTGGTTTTGGCCCTCGCAGGGGACGTCAGTTTGGAGGCATCTCATACCCGGAATATTTAAAAGATGCCGATGATCAGATTATGGTGATTGTTCAGATCGAACACATAGATGCGGTCGTGGCGCTCGATGAAATCTTAACTGTTTCAGGCCTGGATGGTCTATGTCTTGGATTTAACGACCTGGCGGGATCCATGGGTTTTTCGGGACAGATCACCCATCCGCAGGTAATAGCAGCGGCCGATGAAGTGATTAAGAAAACGTGCCAAACCGAAAAATCGATAGGCATTGCCATGGGATATGATCCCCCTGCGATAAATACCTGGATTGAGAAAGGTATTCATTGGATCTCTATCGGTAGCGATTTCTTTAACTTATTCAACTACTCCAGGCAAATGTTAGAAGAGCTACGCACGCGACGGTGAGAACCGGAGATTGGGAGGACCGGAAAGCCAGAAAGCCGGAGGACCAAGTGGCCAGAAGGCTGGAGCTTTTGTTTTTAAAATTATAAAATTATGATCAGGGAGTTAATCATAATGGATAATAGTCCGATTAAGTGTATGAGCATTCTTACATAATAGTTTCTTTCGCGTGTCTTGAAGAATTCCCAATGTACTTGAAATCCTGAAAACCAGCCCACCTAAATTGTTGGGAGTCACTATTCAGAATTTAATCGATGAAAATTCAGTATCATTGGAATCTTAATGTCTACAAATCCGCAACAGATATTCGCAGCCGTATTTTTAAAATAAGCAATAGTTTCCCTAGAGAAGAATTGTTTAGTTTGACTAACCAGATCAGCAGATCATCACGTGCATTATGCGCACAAATTGCTGAGGCATGGGGAAGACGCATTTATAAAGATGACTCTGTGAATCGTTTAAACTTAGCTGAAAGTGAAGCCAGAGAGACACAAAGCTGGTTGGAAACGTCTGCTGAGTGCAATTATATCACAACAGAAACAAGCAAGGATTTGTCTGATTACTATCATGATATAATTGGACAGTTAATCCATATGGAAAATCATCCAGAGAAGTGGGTGATTAAAAAAAATAGATAAACTGGCCTTCCGGCTCTCAGGATGGCCGACCTTCTGGTAATCCAGCTTTCGGGTTCTCGGGCTTCCGACTCCAGGTCTAATTTAACTGCTTCTTAGCATTAAACCACTCATCCCAGCTGGGCTTGTGTCCATCGGTAAGTACGGTAAGCGGCTCCCAGCCATTGGAACGCGCTTTATTATTTAAGTAATCTGCCGCCGCCCGCTCAGAATCAGACAATGACCTTGCCTCCGGTGTTGCATGATTCCTGAAATCAATACTCCATCTGGATTTATTGGTTCTATTGAGTTTACTTGTGTGGACGGTTAGATTCGTGAGAAAGAGCACATCACCTACTTTCATCGGCAGGGGTGTCGGCGTCCCACGCATCTCGACATTATCCTCCATGCGAACAACATTATCTTCAGATCGCGCACCTTTGAGTAAGCCCCAGCGGTGACTTCCAGGAATAATCCAGAGACAGCCATTTTCAATCGAGGCATCGACCATCGGAACCCACACTGTTAGGATGTGCAGGTGTTCGGTCCCCTTTTTCCAAGTTCCGCGCACGGGCTCATTGTAGTAGAGACTATCCTGATGCCAGGGAAAAGATGTTTCTATACTGCCTGGCAGTTTACTTCGCAAGGCAGGTAACCCGTGATTGTTAACTTCAGGTCCGAGGAGAATACCTAAGATGCGTACAATTTCAGGATGCTTGTAAAGTTCGTAAAGAATCGGTCCATAGCGCGCGAAATAGTCGATGCTAGACGGAAAAATGTTAAAATCAATTTTTGAAAGCGAGCGCTCCAAGCAGACGGCCGCTAAACGACTTTCGAACGAGAGGTTCTCGTGAAGCGATTTTAAATTACCTAGTTTAAACTGCTCATGAGCGTATTCGTCCACGCGTTGTGAGAGATAACCGCGAAGGGGATCGAGTTCGGCATTTTGAATAATATTCCGGACGATAACGAAGCCATTATCATGATAAGTTGATAATATTTCCTCTTTTCTCATCGGTGGAAGGCGTATGCTGAATTCCGTAGAATTAGATGTTGCTCTGAATTATACAATGAGATAAATCGATAATTATGATGAAACTTAAAAATAAGCTATTATTAATAGGAATTACTAGTGCCCTTGCACTTGCCCCGATACAAGGGATAGCTTCGGGGACGAGTGGTCATGATACAAGTAAAGAGATGAGTGAACCCGAATTAAAACCCGCAGCGAGCAAATACAAAACAGTGAATCTCGATATAAGTGGAATGGTTTGCACGAGTTGCTCAAATGGGGTCATCGCTTCGTTGAAAGATATTAATGGTGTTATAAAAACCGACATTTCCCATGTAGGAAACGGAGGTACGGTTGTATACGACCCAGTAAAAATGAACGAAAAAAAGATCTTAAAAGCCATTAGTAAATCCGGTTTCAAAGCTTCGATAAAAAAGTCCAAAGACAGTAAAAAGACCGAGTCGGAAACAATATCTGGATAGAGTATTTGTATGTGGAATTCATTCCACTACGACTTAGAGCATTAGGAACACGATAACGAGTGTAGTGGTACCACGCAAGAGCGATACTACCGTCTACGCCTCACGCGAATGGGGCATTGCTTTAATGTATTATATATCGACTTCTATTGTGACACTCATAAGTATATTTTTAAAAATCACGACGATGAAGTATTGGCTATCGTCTATCGTAGTCATTTTTTTAACCTGCACCCTGGTAGGCCAAAACGATAGTCAATTCACTGAATTATTTATACGCGCTGAAAATGGAGATGCATACGCCCAGAACAACCTGGGCGGAGTCTACTATACCGGCGATCGGGTTGAGCAAGATTATGGTGAAGCTTTCAAGTGGTTTCGCAAAGCAGCCCAACAAGATTATCCCCCAGCTCAAAGAAATCTTGGGATGTTATATGAAGAAGGACTTGGGGTACGGCAAAATTTCGAAAAAGCTTTTAAATGGTATCACAAAGCAGCTAAACAGGGACTCGCTCAAGCTCAGTATAACGTAGGCGAAATGTATACCTGGGGATTGGGTGTGGAACAGGATTATGTTGAAGCTTTTAAATGGCATCGGGAGGCAGCAGATAGGGATCATCCCGACGCGCAATTGAGACTTGGAGAAATGTATGCCGTTGGATCAGGAGTAAAACAGGATTTTGTTTGGGCTTATACCTGGTATGCTATCGCGGCCGCAGGAGGGATATACGACGGCAGAGCGAATTCAATCGCTATTGAGAAAAAGATGACGAAAGAGCAAATTTTAGAAGCGAAGCGTAGAGCTAATAAATGGGTGCTTAAAAAATCTTCGCGAAGACCCCGGTAGCGAAGTCATAGTCGAATCGCCATTCCTCGCCGTTCAATCTGACATTAAGTCAGATATCGTTCACTCCTTCAAGTGAACCTATGTCCATTAATAGTGCAATTGGGTTGAAGGGACAGATAAAAGACGCGTCAATTTTTTCTCTAAAACCTATCTCATTGAATATGGGGTGCTTGGAATGCGAACCGCAGAGGTTCTCATCATTCAATGTCGTTGTTGGGATAGTGTATATTTCAAGTAAATAGATATACATATCCTATTTAAATCAGGTTAGATTATGATAGTTATTGCAAAATATTAATGGCTTTGTATGCTGGTGATAATTATCGATAAAAATCTACTACTACTATTTTTCTATCGATAAAAAAACTACTACTGAATAATTAGAAAGCCTGAAATGGGGGAATTAAGTGACGAGAAAAATTCGCTGTGCGCAGTTGATTAATAATCTCTGCCTGGTAGTAATCACGCTATTACTAGCGGCTTGCAATACCACTACCGTAATAAAATCACCGACGCCCACGGCGCCGGTTTCAAAAGCAAAAGCTCATTATATAGCTTCTGAAATCAGTGAGTCGATTTCCGGAAGTATCATCGGTCAGGGTTATGGCGAGTCGATGAATCCGATAATGGGGGATAATACGATATTAATTATTAAGTCCGTGCCCTTTGATGATTTAGAGGAAGGCATGATCGTCGCCTATAGAGATAAAGATGCCAATCGCATTGTACACCAATTGGTCTTAAAGGTTAATGAAAGCGATGTTGCTAAAGGGTGGAATAATAAAAAGGTCGATAACGAATATGTAACTGAAGATAATTTAATCGGGGTAATCTTAGGCATGATGTATTACGATGTAAAAGAAGATGAAAACTTAGAACAGCCCAAGTATTTACTAAGAAAAGAATAATCGGTTGATCGGACCGAGAAAGTATTAAGATTAGATTTTTTGCTTCGTCTACAAATCTGAGAAGTAAACTCAGAGTCGAATGCAGGTAAATAGCGCACCTGCCGCGGGTGAGTAATGTAACTGAAACGCGTGATCACCCGCTGCTCAATATTCTTGAACAGCGGCGCATCAGACGGACCCCTCTGGGGTGCAGGGTATGATACATTTCTAAGTTATCAGTATAATCTTGTCTTCCTAAATTTTCTATAGTCTTTTTAAATTAACTTTTAACGATGAGAAAAAAATAATGTGTGCGACTTTCAAAGTTGGGGTAACGAGAGATTCACTGAACGATGAGGGTAAATTAGTTTTTAAAGACCTTGGTCTCGAAATTCTGGATCAAGCGGAGAACATTAACTACGACTTTCTCGAAAAGTATGAATCCATTATGCCGCCGGAACTTATTAAGGATGTGGATGGAGTCATTTCTTTATCACCGACTTATAACAAAAATACCCTGCAAGGGGGCGGCGAGCGGTTGATCGCAATTGCTCGGCTCGGCGTCGGTTATGACAACGTCGATGTAAAAGCTTGCACAGATTCGGACGTCGCGTTGTTAACTGCGCGAGGCACAGTGAACTACCCGATGGCGGAAGCGACGATCGGCTGGATGCTTGCATTGAATCACCACATTTTCATTAAAGATCAGCTGGTACGCACAGGGAAGTGGGACGATCGAAATCTTTATATGGGAACCGAACTCCGGGATCGCACAATGGGAGTCGTTGGCGTCGGTGGTATTGGAGGGACACTCGTTAAGCTACTGAAGACCTTCAAAATGAAGGAGACTCTTGGCTTTGATCCGTATTTAAGCGAAGACAAAGCCAGGCAACTCGGGGTCAAACTGGTCGATCTCAATACCTTGATGAGTGAAGCCGACTATATTTCTGTAAACTGTCCATTAGTGGAGGAGACGCGTAATCTTATCGATGCGGAACAACTCGCGATGATGAAGCCTACAGCTTACTTAATCACTACGGCGCGGGGAGGAATCGTCAATGAATCAGCATTAGTTAATGCACTCCGAAACAAGGCGATTGCAGGTGCTGCAGTCGATGTATTTGAAGAGGAACCATCGGGGGTAAACAATCCCTATTCTGAATTGGATAATGTTATTCTCGCTCCGCATGCCATTGGATGGACGGATGAATTGTACCGCGATATGGGCAGTATGTGTTGTCGCCAAATGGTATCACTATCAAAAGGTGAGATACCCGAGGGCCTGATAAACAGGGAAGTACTGGAGAGACAAGGATTCAGGAATAAACTGGAGAAATTTAAGTAGACGGGCCCCCGCCTGGAAAGGCATTGACAATGGTGAGGAAGACGAAGGTTTAAAAACACCATCTTACGGGTCCATCCCTTCGGGCATAAATGTTTCGACGAGGGCGTAACGGTGATGCCCGGGTTCTTGTGGCCATCCGCGATGGGCACAGCGTTGAAAAGTGATGGCGAAATCACCGGCCTTACCGAGAAATTTAACCTCCCTTTTGCGATCCCAGAAGTTATAATTCGATCCGTTCGACTGGCCTAACCGTTTGGCAATATCAATGTTACATTTACGTATCGCGAGGTTGTCATGCGTGCCGCGAGCGAAGCAATAGGGCCCATCTTCGGGAGAAGCCACATCATCGAGATAGAGAAACGCTTTTACCTTATCACCGAATCCATCGGCATGAAATCCACGGGTCTCAGATATGCTTCGATTAACGTAGATATTAAATAACCGTGAGACATAAGGTTTTCCCGATGCAGTTCGTAATACATTAATAATAAAATTCTTTCTCTCTTTATTATTGAAGGTTTTGTGACATTCTGGAAAGAGCGGATCCGCCCGGAAAATATCAACCAGACCTTCATCACCCGGTGGACCGATCTGGCCTGACCTGACATTAATTATCGGTCTACCATAATTGAATAAAGTGGTTGGATTGGCTTTCATACCTCCGGGAATGTTTTCAAAAGTACAGTTAAGAAAGTAATCTTCGGTCTCATAATCGGTGCGGTTGGCGATATGAGAAGCGACTTTCTTCCCCGCAAGTAATGATTCCAGTTTTAGGCGAAGACATTGTACTTCGTATTCAGGGACGAAATTTCTTAAAATGAACCCCCCATTTACGGACATACTATTACAGGCCTTTTCAAAGAGTGAGTCTCGATTATCCTCTTCCCAATTAAAATCGTAATCGGTGCCCTCGGGTGATTCGACTTTTCCATCACCTATCATATCAGCCAGTTTCTCGACAAGATAATTTATGGTTTCCACGCTCATTTTACAATGATCTCAGGAGGTTTTTAAGGTTGAATATAAAAACTCTACTCCTGCCATTACTCCCCGAATGATTATATTAATCGTGCTTGCGTGCGCATAATTAAATTGACCTGATAAAATTATAAAATCATCTATTAGGCCAATTATTCTAAGTATCGAACAATTGTCAATTGGAGCAGAGAAAGACAATGATTACCAAAGAACAGATAGCGCACTTCGAAACGTTTGGTTTTCTCGTATTAAGGCAGGCTTTTTCACCAGAGGAAATGGAGAAGATAATAAGCCGATATGAGTATATGTCAGCGAGAGAGAAACCACGAATCGAAGATGCTGGAGATGGTAAAAATGCTGCCGAGGTCATCGGTTATTTAGTCGAGAAAGATCCCGAATTGACTATGCTGGCCGAGGATGACCGTATCTACATAACGATCGAACAATTACTTGGGGAAGGGTTTATCTGGACCGGGTCCGAGGGAGTTTGTGGCCGCAACCAAACCTCGTGGCATGCGGATAGACAAGGTCGAAACGAACTCAATTATATGACAATTAAGGTACATTTATATCTCGATCCAACGACGAAAGATTCCTGTGCCCTGCGTGTAATTCCGGGTTCTCACCGAGCACCGTTTCACGAGATGCTCAAGCCGCTTTACTATGCGGAAAATAAAACGATAACAAAACCCTACGGAGTGGATGGACCGTCAATTCCCTCTTACCCTTTTGAATCCAATCCCGGTGATGTAATATTCTTCAACCAGTGTTTGTTGCATTCGGTGTTTGGAAATTTAGATAATGAACGCCGCTACATTGCACTGAAATTCGGGTCGAGAATTAAGAATGATGAAGACATTGCCACATTGCTGCGTTATAAATCAGACGGGATAATATTCCGGCCCCATAAGGCGTTTGTTAAGAGCGAAAGTGCGCGTATTCGGGGAATGGTGGAAGACCTCGTCGAACATGGGACAAAAATTTAATCGATGCTTTGAAAGAAGGAAGAGGATTGTACGACAACGTCAATTGATTGCCCAATTCAAATGGCTCTGAGATAAACTATAAAGATTTGTCTGCTATTTGTCATTGCGAGGGAGGCTATTAGCCGACTGCGGCTACCGAGGGCTATAGCCCGACATCTTCCACTCCAGGGGAATATTCGTTGTGCTTCCAGATACTAGACTGCGCTCAGATCTTTCCAATGAGCGTTCATCTCATCGATTTGTGCATTCGAACAACTGAGAGTAAATTCTAGCATACAGGGGCCTAATTTACGCAATAGACATTCCCCTGGATTGGAAGATGTCGTCCCGCAGTTGCTGGACTCGGTAGCTTCGTCTCCCGCGATTGCGGTATCCTCGCAATGACAATTAGGGGACGGACGCACAGCTCGGCGAGCTTATACCAATAGTCGTTGAATCCAGAAACCTACTTAAATTTAGAATACTCGATTTCTTTCTTCGTTATAAATTCCAGTAATGCGGGTAATCCCTCTTGCGTTTGCTTAACTCCCCGTTGAATGGCAGGAATAATTTCGTCCGGAGTCGTTACGCGCTCTCCATATCCGCCAAAGGCTTTCGCCATATCAGCGTAATTCCCCGATATTTCAGTAGCCCCGTATTTTTCCTGTGAAACAGGCATTATGGGTATTTCTATAGCCATGGAGAAGTTGTTAAAGAGAATCGAGAGGATAGGAATTCTTTCCCGTACAGCGGTCTCAAAGTCCATCCCCGTAAAACCGATAGCGGCATCACCCCAAACGTTTATGCAGAGCTTATCCGGCATCGATAGCTTTGCCCCCATCGCCAGACCAAGACCGTAACCGAGTTGGGTGGATTTACCCCAACCAATATAAGAGAGAGGAGTTAACGGTTCCCAGAAAGGTGAGATTTGATCACGGGGACTTCCCGAATCGTGAGTGATTATCGTATTCGCCACATCGACAGTGTGCATGAGGTCCCATATCACACGATAGGGAGTAAAGGGCACTTCATCGGAAATGAGCTTTGGCATCCATTTCCCCATCCATTCATCTTTGACCGATTTAATTTCCGCGGTCACTTCACTGATGAGACCCCTTGGTTTCCCCCCTAAACGGTCAATGATATTAGCTAACAATGCTTTTAGAATTTGGCCGGCATCACCTACGAGGGCATAATCAGCATCAATATCTCTATTAATATCATCTGGGTCGAGCGTGGAATGAATGATGGTCTTCCCAAAGGGCAAAGGCACCCCAAATATGGTATGGCTGAAGCTACAACCAATACCAAAGACTACATCGGCATTATTTAAAAAATCATTTACCGCTTGGGGGTAGGTATTGCCGCCTGAACCCAGGGAGAGCGGATGGTTTTCAGGGAAAGCGCTTTTTCCCGCGAGACTGGTAGTAACTGGGATTTCCAGCAATTCTGCCAGTTCTTTCAAGTCCTGCCATGCCTGGGAATAATGAATGCCTTGACCGGCATAAATTACGGGCCGTTTAGCATTCAATAATGCACCGGCCGCTTGATCTACAGCTTCAAGATCAGGTCCGGATTTAAAACTGGATGCCGGTCGGTAATCCAGCGGTTCAGGTAATTCTTCCCCAAACAGGTCGGCGGGAATTTCAACCAGAGCGGGACGCGGCCGACCATTCTTGATCGCGGAAAAAGCGCGGCGCATGGCTGCCGGCAAGGCCGCGGGGACTGTTATTTGTTCGCATGACTTGGTGATCTCGCGAAAATTAATGAGGGAAGAGAAGTTGGGTTGGACAAAAGCATGCTGTCGGGCATTACCTGCGGGGAGGATAAGCATGGGCACTGATTCCGAATAAGCCTGTGCGACACCGCCAAAGGCATTTTCCGTGCCGGGTCCATTCTGCATACAAAAAACACCGATCCGGTGCCCGGAGGACATTCGGCTGAAGGCGTCAGCCATGTGAATCCCAGTCCTCTCCTGACGCACAATAATAGTGCGAATATCCAGTTTTGCAGCGGATTCGATGATCGGGTTTACCGGGTAAGCGAAAAGGATTTCTACACCCTCCGCTTTTAGAATATGTGCGATAGCGTCGACAACTTTCATGATTTTCTCTAATTAAAATTATATGTAAACCAACTTTCTGACCTTCTAACGCTATCACTCAAAGACTAAGCACCCGTTAATACAAGCGTGATTTGCTTAAAGTTATATTCAAGCGGAGAATTTCCAGATAGACTCGTATACGGGAGTAACTTATTAATCTGGTAATTCATAAATATCCACCCTGTCAAAAATCTATAGAAGAACACTATTATAATGAGTAAAATTAACCGGGTAGAAATTCACGAGTTTTCATTCGATACTGATAACCTCGGTTTGGAGCAAGCGACAACCGGTGTCGGCAACATGGCCTATGTCGCTGGAGATAAATTGAAAGCGTTCCGCTATGCTGTTAATATAAAAACGGATGACGGGTTACAGGGAGAATACGTCACACACTGGGGGGGGACCCTATCATCCATGGCCCAATCGCGAATGCTGGCCCCCCTACTCATCGGGCGAGATCCGGAAGAACGTGAAATTATCTACGACGATTTGAAACGTGATATAAGGGCTTACGATCATATGGGTCACGGGCCTCTCGACATCGCGCTCTGGGATCTTGTCGGTAAAATGTATAACACCTCGGTGAAAAATCTGCTCGGAGGTTTTCGAAAGCGCTTACCCGTATATGCCAGTACTTATCATGGTCAGTTAGGAGACGGGGGGCTCGATTCCATTGAGGCTTTTGCTGACTATGCAGAGCAGTGCAAGGAAATGGGATTTTCCGGATTTAAGATCCATGGTTGGAACGACGGTAACGCGAAAAAAGAAGCAGAAAATGTTTTAAGCGTGCGTTCACGTGTGGGGGATGAAATGAAATTAATGATCGATCCTGCTTGTGAACTACGCACATGGAATGACGCCTTATACGTTGGTCGCGCCTGTGACGAAGCTAATTATTTCTGGTACGAGGACCCCTATCGCGACGCTGCAGTGTCTGCTTTCGGGCATAAGCGACTGCGTGAAAAACTGCGAACCCCGCTCTTAATCAGTGAGCATGTGCGTGGCTTGGAGCAGAAAGCGAGCTTTCTTGTGCATGGGGGTTGCGATATGATTCATGCCGATCCTGAATACGATATGGGGATTACCGGTGTCATGAAAATCGCCCATTTTTGTGAGGCTTTGGGGTTGGATGTTCAACTTCATGCGTGCGGACCAGCACAACGTGTTGCCATGTCAGCGATTCGCAATACGCATTTATATGAAATGGCATTAATTGGACCCAAGATGCCAAACACCGTGCCTCCAGTTTATCAATGTGGTTATTCCGACCAACCGGAAGACTTAGGAGATGACGGATGTGTTCCCGTCCCAGACGGACCGGGGATGGGTGTGGTCTACGATTGGGATTTTATCGAGCGCAATCGTACTGAGCATTATGTATATGAATAGACGCCTCTAGGATCAACTGGTATTTAAAGATATATTGCCGAAATATTTTTCGCGGTTGTCAGGATTCTCAAATTCTTTCCGGATGATATCAATATTGTCTTCTACATTCTGCATATAGGCATTGACGCCATCGGGGTAGGGTTGAGCGAGAAATTTATATAAGCCATGACATTCTTCTTCCAGTTTTGGGATTATAGAATTTTCCCAAAAGTCGGGTGTGCTGAGGATAAGTTCCTCAGGGCTTTTAAACATACGGTTATCTTTAGGGATATTACGGTAATCGTCGGATTCATCAAATTCTGAAAAAAGAGGGTACAGCTTTTTTAAATAATTAGGGTCACTCATCTGGCCGAGATAATCAGCGGTACATATTGATTCTCCGATTAACCTTTCGCTGTGATTGTTAAAGGGAACCGCATCAATGATACTGCGTGGACCAGTACAGCTGATGTAGTGTTGCACAGCATAGTTGTCATAAGTGGACCAATTTTTTTGCGTCAGATAAATAGCAGCAAGCTCACAGCTTCGTTGCTTGTGAACGAAAGTAAATTTTCCTCCTGTCCCCTCTGTATCGTCTTTATATTTTAAAAATCCGATATCATGGAGAATAATACCATGAAGGCCATTTTCAATATCCGTAATCTGCAAAACGGGTTCGATTTTTTGGAGATGACGATTGGTTATCAACCTTATCCAACATAACGTTGCCTGTAAGGTGTGTGCGAGATCATGGTAAATTGTATCACTCGCTTGAAATTCACCGTACTCACCGGCAAACATATTGCGAACGTCGGCGAAGAGCTGTGCAATCAATTCTGAATCAGCATCTGGGAATACTTCCCTTAAGGTTTCTAACACCTCTTTCTCGACCTTATGGCAATCTTCGGCATTTATCTCATACAGCGTGTAACTACTAAACATCGATGCAGAAACATAGACATTATGTCAGGATAGTTAAAGCTTATAATCGACACTATCTATTTTATCGCGATGAAAAATCTTTACACTGTAGACCTTGGATTTTGCGGATCTGCCAGTAATCAGTCATTTGCCCCGTGAGGGATGAAGTGCAGGAAGACATCGCCCGTTTCGCCTGAAGTGCGGACTTTATTGGCAAATAACAATGATACACACATCAATGGCAACAAATTACCCATCAATTATGCTCTGTTTTTTATTCAAGATTCTCTATAAAAAACCTCGTATCGCAACTCGCAGATACCTATTTTTAATTACGTTAGTGATTGGTGCTAGATAAAATGATTTCCAGATCAGATAAGAGCTATATTGTCGCTGTATCCTTATCAGGAATATTTGGATATTTTGGAATCCAGCATTTTTATTTGGGGCGATATATTGAAGGATGTATCGACATCTTGCTGACAATAGGCTGGATTTATTACTTTGCCGTAGGCCAACCGTTAATCGCAATAATTTATTTAGGGATCGATTTAATTCATACTTTGATTACAACTGTTCTTTTACTAACCGGATCTTTTAAGGATGGCAAAGGCCGAACCGTTTGTTATCCAGGTCAGACAACAAAATAAAAAAGGAGTAATATTATGAATGATACTATTGAAAAAAGTGAAAAAGGATTCGTCCCAACAATTCTCTTATGTTTTTTCCTGGGTGGATTTGGTGGTCACCGGTTCTACGCGGGTAAAACAGGTACTGGCATTTTAATGCTAATAACCCTTGGCGGTCTTGGGATTTGGACACTGATTGACTTCATCATGATCGTATGCGGTTCGTTTACAGATAGTGAAGGACGACCGATAAAGTCCTGATCGATTAACGAAAAAAGGCACCCCGATCGGGGTATTCAGACTGCATTTACTGTGGGAAGAAGGCTCCCGTAAAAGGCTAACTTTTTGGGTGATGTAAATACAGCGCTTTAAAGATCAGAGGTAAGTTCGTCAAATTCCTCCACCGTTAGTGCAGGTGATGTCGATATGGTTATGCCGGTCAACTTTGTTAAAGTCACGGAGGCCTGAATGGCGTCTGCCAAACCGGGGAAATTAACGATGAAGACTAAATCGTGATTACCCAGTAAGATATAACTTGTGATCACTTCACCCCCATTATTCTCAATTACATCGACAGCCCATTGCGTGCGCTCGGCACTGATGCCCTTAATTGCTTCCGGCGTGTACTTTCCAAACATAAAAAATGTAGCCATTTTACATCTTCTTTCCCTCGATAATTAAAACTGATAGTCTCTACTTCACCTTACTCAAATGATGGAGTAAGGTCCCTTTAATTATCTCTAAATCTGAAATTTCGCAACTCGATATCAGACTTTATTCCCCACCGTATTCGGGATATAGTCGGCTAAATGGAACGAGAATTTATTAAACGGATTGTGCGGAAAAGGAACGGAAGGTATTTCTCTTGTTCATCAATTTACAGTCCTACGCTGCGCAGAATCGTTTTAAAGCGTGAATCGGATTGGAGAGGTTCGAAAATGGGGTCGTGGCTGATAACAACTAGCCAGGGGGCCCGTTCATTTAGTGCTTTTTCTAGCCAATCAATTGACTTTTCTTTTTCCCCCAGGCCCAGGAAGACAAGTGCGATGAAATTTGACTGTACGTATTCAACTTTTTTTCGTGCGATCAATTCCGTTAGAATTTTTCTCGCTTTATCTTTCTGGCCAGATTGGGCATAGGCCCATCCCAGTGACGCCAGCGTCCATGCGCTGTTTCCAGATGAAGCGACCGCCTTTTGCAACTGTGCAACACCCTTATCAAAACTCATTTCGTGAATATATACCTGCCCCAGAAGGAGATGAGCGAGAGCAAAGGTTGGATCGAGTTCGAGTGTTTTCAACAATTGCAATTTAGCTAAGGCGAACTTACGATGTCCAAGAAGGATCCAACCACGAGCGGCATTAGCCATAATTGAAAGCGGGTCAGCTCTTAAAGCCCGTTCACTTTCAAAGAGAGCATCATCAAAATGTCCCTGCATGCTCAAATAAAGTGCATACCAATAGCGGGCGGGAACATAGTAAGGGTTAATTTCTATCGCTCGCTTAAAATCTTTTCCCGCCGCGGCCCAGTTCATTTCATATAACAGGCGCACCATACCAAGAGAGCTGTGCGCTTCGGCAATACGATAATTGAGTTGGAGCGCTTTAATGGCTGCGACTTTTGCTTTGGGAAAAGATTCATCAGGAGGAAGGAATCCATAAAAACCGAAAAGACTGTAGGTATCAGCTAATCCGGCATAGGCATAAGCGTAAGAGGGGTCCTTTTCAATCGCTTGCGCAAAAAATATAACTCCCTTTTTAAGTCCACTCCCTCTCTGATTCCAAAAGAATCGCCCTTTTAAATAAGACTCATAGGCATCCATATTTGCCGTGGGCGCTTCGACTAAAGAAGAACTTCCCGCACCGACGAGTTCAACCTTCAATGCGCTGACTATCGCACGCGAAATCTCATCTTGAATGACAAAAACACTTTTGAATTCGCGATCATAACTATTCGACCATAAGTGAAAACCATCCTCTACTTTGATCAATTGAACGGATATACGAACCATGGTGCTATCTTTTCGTACGCTGCCCTCGAGTACGTAGTCGACATTGAGTCTTTCACCGATAGTCGGAATATCTTTGTTTCTTTCTTTGAAAGTAAAGGAGGAAGTTCGAGCTGCGACACGCAATCCTTCGATTTTGGCCAGGGCATTTAATATTTCCTCCGCCTTTCCATCACTGAAGTAATCCTGACTTTTATCCGTGCTCATATTCACAAAGGGCAGTACGGCAATCGAGGGAATTTCCGTTGAGCCCTTCGTTTGGTTTTGCGTGGGATTTGTGACTGCTCGAAACCCCGAAAATAAAATAAAGCCTAGAAGAAGAAAGAAAACGATTCTCACTCTTAGGGAAATTAAAAAAATGCGAGACATACGAATATTCCTCATACCCGAATTTCTAACGGGTAAAGCAAAAACATCCATCGGACATACACTTAGGATACATTTGCACAGTGGCTTCCGCCAGCCAACTTAAATCACACCAACTAATTCCAATCTCAAAATCAGAATTAATAGCCTTTCGTAAAGATGGTATCGGCTTTGGTTTTAATCCATTTAAGCTCATCTTGAGAAAGATTTTTTGCGGTTAGGACAATAACGGGAATATTTGCATACTTTTCCTGCTCCCGAAAGTCTTTTAAAAATGTTAAGCCGTCCATTACGGGCATAATAAGATCCAGGAATATTACGTCTGGGGTAAATGTTTCCAGTGCATTCAAAGCATCACGACCGTTTGAAGAGGTGCGAATTTCATTTTTTCCTGCATCCAACCAGAATCTTATCATCTCTTGATATTCTTTACTGTCTTCAACAACCAAAATTTTTCTATTTTCAATTTGGTCCGAATTCAAAGAGCGCCGAATACATGCGAGGAAATCTGATTCACCAACCGGTTTGGTCAATGCATCGACGGCTCCTAAAGAGATCGCTTTGCTCTTATCCCTGTCGGCAACCATACTGATGATGATTACCGGTATATGCGATGTAATTGGATCTTTTTTCAAATCGGCCAACAGTTCCAATCCATTAATATGTGGCATCATGATATCCAGTGTAATGAGATCGGGCTTAAATTCTTTGACCAACGCAAAGAAATCTAACGGATCTCCACACTCTCTGTATTCAGCACCCATTTCTATGATGTATTGACCGATAAACTCCCGAGCATCGGAATCATCATCTACTACTAATATCCGTTTCCCTGGAGTTATGGGGAGAAATTTCTTCAGAGCTGACTTGGAATCATCGATTAAGGATAAAGTTTCAACAACGTCCGCAGCCTCCCGGACCTTTTTATCACCCGAATCTCCATTGCCTTCAGCAATAGTTTCTAGATCCGGCTCTGCCTCTTCAACAGGAACATCGACCGTATCCTCTTGTACTCCCTTAAAATCAATACTAAATGTGCTACCTTTTCCATATTCACTTTTTATTATCAAATTTCCCCCTATTAGACGAACCATGTCACGAGATAATGTCAGCCCGAGACCGGTTCCCCCAAATTCTCTCGAGGTGCTACTGTCTGCTTGAGTGAATGGATCAAAAATAGATTCTAACATCTCTGGCATAATGCCAATGCCGGTGTCGATGATATCAATTCGTGCACTTTGAGTTTCCGCATCCAGTAAAATGCAGCGGAGAATGACCGATCCTTCGTTCGTGAATTTAACCGCGTTTCCAACGAGGTTGGTTAATATCTGTCTCAGTTTATACCCGTCAGTATTGATTGGGAGCGAAGTGTCTAAAATTTCACTCTTTAATATAATATTTTTAGCGGTGGCTTCATTTTGAAACATTTCAACAACATCGCGAATGATGGGAATCAGATCTGTATTCTCGATGAGCAGATCCATTCTCCCGGCGTCAATTTTTGCCAAATCAAGAATATCATTGATTAACGATAAAAGATGTTTCCCATTATTATTTATCTTCTCTATCCGGTTGATATCCGCAGACAAGAGATTACCTGTACGGTTTTTCATCAAGATCCCTGAAAACCCGATAATGGAATTGAGGGGCGTGCGAAGTTCATGACTCATGTTGGCCACAAATTCACTTTTTTGTCGATGGGAGGACGCTAATTCTTCATTCGCATCCTCTAAGAGAACGGACTGCTTGTGAACTGCACGATAAGTGATTGCGTTGATAATTGAATTGGCGAGAACCTCCGTATGGTTAGAGAGGTGCTGGCGTGTTATCTTGTCCATCTTTGTCTGACTCGCGAGAATCACAACGCCGAGCAATTTTTTTCGGAAAATTAAGGGTATACCATAAATATTTCTGATATTAGCGTCGGTAGATTCTAAGTTTATATCGGGTAAGGCCTCGAGATCTATACTATCGAGAATGATCCACTCACGCCTGCGTACGATTTCACCCGGGAATCCATCCATCGTCTCGAGCTCAGTAAAATGGCGGAGGAATGAACGGTCTTCACTTTTGCGTATCAAAGGAATGAGTGTGTCTTTCTGTTCCTCATAAAGGTAAAAAATGCCAACCTGCCCACTGGATATCCACATCAGGTAGTCGATGGCTGAAGAAGCAATGGTGTTAATCTCAATGGATGCAATTTTCGAAAGAAACTCTCCGAACATTTCCTGTCTCGCGACCGAGAGAGAAAGTTCCTGGTTCTGATCTTCCATCTTCTTTCTCGACCCTTCCAGTTGTTGATATGATTCTTCGAGCTCATTAATCGAGGTGGAGATTTTTTCAGCCATCTGATTAACAGCGGATGCGAGCCGTCCCAGGGCATCGTTACTGTTGTCCTCGGAACGCGCCTCATAATTGCCCTGACCGATAGCATCTGAAATGATCGAAAGTTTATTGAGACGGGAAGTGGTGCGCCTGAATTGGTTTAGAATGAGAACCAAGGCAATGATGATAGCCCCCACCATTAAAACTCGAGGGTCAATACTTTCTGAAGCAAAAAAGGTAGGGTAGTATACAATGACCAATAATGAGAATAAAAGGATGACTAAACAAAAGCTGCCAATTGCAGAATAATGCCGTGGCTTTTTCGACGTCATTCCTGATTGTTCTCTCATGCTCATAGTAAAGCTCAAGCCCCCCCACGGGGGGTTAAAGTGAACTTAATAAGGCATCATTTTATAGGCCTGAAATCAAGAATATAAGGTGAAAACGACGATTATAACCTTAAATACTTCAGGGGCGATTTAATGCTATATTCCATTTTCTGTCGTTGGGCTGTCCCGCAACCCATTGATTATTCCATTCGGAAATAAAAGAGTCATTTTTAAACTGTGTATCATTTAATCCAATCGTAGATAGATTTAACAGATCGTGATCTTTTTCCAGCAGTCGGAATTCAAAAGGGTATTCCATGAGAGAACCGGTCTGACAATGAAGAACACCCTGGTAAGAATGGAGTGAAGCTATGTGCCAGTGTCCGGCAAATAGCGCGACGACATTTGTGTGTTGCGCAATCAGATCTCGCAGTGATTCATGCTTCACACCATATGTGGCGAAGTGATGATAAGGGCAGGGATGCATTTTAACCGGTTTGCCTCTTTGGAGGGTACTTAATGGATAAGTTGGTTTAGAATGTATTGGCGCGTGAGTGATAATGATCGTCAGGATGTCTTGGTTCTGAGCGAGCTCCTGTTTTAGCCAATCGAGTCCTTCCCGGGTTGGACCTATACCCAGATAACGCTCAGCCCTGTCGATTTCCGCATCAAGGTATTCAGTTTCTAATCCGTCCTGTGTTATCCAGTTCGCGCCGTCGAGGAAAACAAAACGAAGGCCAGCCATTTCCCGAGCATAAAAAAAATTTCCCTTTTCATTTTCAACAATGGAAGCGATGGATTTTCGTATTCCTTTATGTTCTGCATCGTGGTTTCCAAGAATGATATTATAAGGGCTCGACATACGATCCATGATATCCACACCAAATTGAAAACTTTCAAGATCGCCAAAATGGGTAAAGTCACCGCAATGAATGATAAAATCGGGAGACAGTTTCTTAACCGTAGAAATGAGAGCTTCACTGATTTCGGCTGACCGCGATACGAGTGTTCGATTCCACCACTGTCCATCTACTCCTCTTCCCGGAGGCGCAAAATGGGTGTCAGTCAAAATGATAAACCGGGTGTCCATCACGCGATGAGCAAGACCAATAGCATAGTAAAATTAATAAATGGTATCAGGATAATAGGGATTCGGAATTACTCATCCTCAATAATCGTTTCTCCCGCCGACCATAAGGTTAACCCGAAATGTTTTTTCTTTTCGGGCTTACGACAGAAAAACAACAAACCAAATGCTATAAGATAAAAGGCAAACATACCGGGAAAGCCAACCCACTGGAAGCTGAGCACTCCCCCATCGGTATAGTTACCATAGTAGTACCAGATACCAGTGCTGAATGAAAATGCCAAAGCAAATAATGCTGATAATAAAGCTCCAAAGGATTGAGCTCTACCACGGATTTTGCATAGGGCGGTAACGAAAAATAGAAACCCAGCAAGCCCCAGGGGAATTAAAACGTAATTAATGGGTATCGCGCCCACCAGGCCATTTTTTGATGAAACATACCAGGCAATCATTCCCGTTATTACCCCCCAACTAACCGATAATCCATATCCGACGACGCGACTGTTCACTTTGTGAGACAGTACAGTAATAAGAAAGACAGGTCCCAGAACAATGCCGAAGGCATTCCAAATCGCGCCGGCTTCAACCACGGTTTCTCTCAGTTTAGATGCAGTCCCGGCAATCGTTAAAGAAATGACAATCGCGAATATACCAATCGCAAGCGTTAAGATGCGTGCCATCGCATATTGCCTGCCTTCGGTCGCCGAGGGGTTAATGTATTTTACATAAACATCTTTAAGTAAAACTGCTGAAAGGCTGTTCATTCCTGAGTCCAGGGTCGACATCGAAGCAGCCAACATGGCGGCGAGAATTAAGCCCGGTAGCGGGGCGGGCATATTAGAAGCAATATAGGTATAAAGCGCGGCATCACCCGAGGTAATGTTGGGATCGGGATACAGCCCATAGTAGGTATAAATAGCAAACCCCATGAGCCAGAGCATTAGAACCATTGGAACAAGAAGCACGGAATTGGTGTAGGCGGCGTACTTGGCTTTCTCATAGGTGCCCGCGCTCAGCAAGCGCTGGATCGTGATCTGGTCTGCACAGGTTAGAAATATACTGTTCGAGAATTCGTTAACTATTATAAACCAGAAACATAAGCGCACGTAGGGATCAAAGCGGTAAAATTCCGGGTTGGCGTAGTGGACCGGACCTCGGCCATGATCTAATGAATAAGTAAGTATCCCGATTAAACCACCATCTACATTGACCGAAATAGAAAAAATGATTAACAACATGCCACCAAAGAGAACGACAAACTGAATTACATCGGTCCAGATAACCGCGCGCATACCACCGAGATAGGTGTAAAAAATACCGATCATCCCGATGACCGGGATGGTAATCGTTACCGGCCACCCTACGGCGCTCTCGAAAATTTTAGACGAGGCATAGAGAACCATCGATATGTAGGCGAGGCGAATCCAGAAATAAAGCATGCTGATTGTAATACGGACGCGTGAATTATAACGACGCTCAAGGTATTCGAAAGGGGTGAACACCTTGAGCTTAAAATAGAACCGCACACAGAGAAAAAAACCAATGAGCGAGGTGATGGGCAGGAGCATTTGTGTAAAAAACAATGTCAATCCATGGTTATAAATTTCACCCGGAATCATTACCATTGAGATGGTGCTCAAGACGGAAATTTTATAGGAGATACCAACCGCCCACCATGGCATCGTCCGTCCTCCCAGCAGGTATTCCTCGCTCGTTTTATCCTGGCGCGAAAACCAAAAGCCCATCGCCACCATAGCCCCCATGTATACGACAATGGTCAGGTAATTAATCGCCCCGAAGTTCATCTCGTGTCTTGTTTAATGTTTATAAAGGATTATTATCAGATTGTGATCGTAACCGCTGAGGCGCGTTTCAATTGCCGATTGTCGATCGTCGATTGAGGCGGACGCGACGGAGCGCGTCCCTCCAAAAGATAAAATGGAGGGCCACGCTCCGTCGTGGCCGAGTATTGTTGTATTGTCAATGCGAGGGAGCACGTGATTCAAACTACATGTTTTTTTTACCACTAGGTTCAATCGAAAATCCGCAATTCATAATTATACCTCCCCCTCCCCCATTGACCAAAGGGTCAGTCCCTCATGTTTTTCTTTTGCCGGCGCTTTGAAGAATAACATGGAGGCATAACCGACAATCAGAAACGCGATCATTCCGGGAAAGGTAACCCACTGAAAACTCAATTCACCACCCTCCGTATAGCGACCACAATAATACCAAAGGCCCGTGCTCAGTGAATAGGCTAAAGCACATACGGCGATCACTACGGCACGAAAAGCGTGCTTTCTCCCACTAACTTTAAGCGCGAAAGCAAGGACAAAAGATAGAGCAGCTACGCTAAGGGGTATCAGAATCCAGTTAAAGGATATGGCTCCAATCCATCCACTCTGTGATTTTAAATACCAGGAAATCATTCCCGAATTGACCCCGATACCGGTAAATAATCCAAGCCAGATGCCAATGCTGGTAATCTTTTGTGAAGTCACGGTAATGAAAAAAGCGGGTGCCAGCAAAACACTGAATGAACCCCAAATCGCGAATGCTTCAGCCACCGTTTCTCCCAGATTCGATGCGACTGCTGCGATCGATAAGGCCACGACAATGGCGAAAGCCCCAATCGCAATGGTTAGTATTCGGGCTAACGCCACCTGCTTTTCTTCTGACGCCGAAGGATTAAGATATTTAAGGTAGAAATCCTTGATCACTACCGTTGACAGGCTGTTCATGCCAGAGTCCAGGGTGGACATCGAGGCAGCCAGCATCGCGGCCAGCATTAATCCCGGCAAAGGGGTTGGCATTTTCGTGGCAATAAACGTGAAAAATGCTCCATCTCCCGAGATCACGCGGGGATCCGCGTTTTGCGCGTAATAGGTAAAGATAGATAAGCCCACTAACCAGAGCATAAGCGTTAGGGGAATCTCCAGGAGTGAGTTCATGTATGCTGCCTTCTTCGCTTCTTTATAGGTGCCCGTGCTCAGCAGTCGTTGAATCGTGATCTGATCCACACAGGGGTAGAAAATTGAGTCTATAAGAACACTGATTAACATAAACCAGAAACACAGTCGCACATAGGGATCAAAGCGGTAAAAATCCGCTTCGGTGAAACGCTCCGGACCGCGGCCATGCTCAAAGGAATAGGTCAGCACCCCCATAATGCCCCCGTCCACATTCGCGATGCAGATAATAATCGCTAACGAAAGTCCACCAAAGAGAGCAAAGAACTGGAGCACATCGGTCCAGATGACGGCGCGAAGACCCCCAAGAACGGTGTAAACAATACCGACAATTGCGACCACGGGTATGGTAACCCACACCGACCAACCCGCCGCGCTCTCGAAGACTTTTGCCGAAGCGAAAAGGACCATCGAGATGTAAGCGATCCGTATCCAGAAATAAATCAGACTTACGACGAGGCGGACACGAGCATCGTAGCGACGCTCGAGGTATTCGAAGGGGGTGAAAGATTTAAGCTTGAAATAGAATCGCACACAGAGGAAAAACCCGAGCAAAACAGTGAAGGGGAATATCAAACTCGTCATCCATAAGGATAAACCGTTGTTGTAGATTTCGCCGGGCACCATCACCATCGATATGGTGCTCGTAATCGACATGTAATAGGAGATGCCGACCGCCCACCAGGGGATTCTCCGTCCCCCGAGAAGGTATTCTTCACTTGTATTATCCCGGCGTGAAAACCAGTAGCCCATCCCCACTATCGCCGCCATGTAGATGATGATCGTCAGGTAATTGATCGGCCCCAGGCTTATTTCACTCATTGGTAGATCTCAGATATATTACTAATTATTTTCTAACCGGTGTGGTGGACAATAGGCTCTGATCTTTCCGGATGAAAGGTTTTTCTCTCAATTGCCATGGTATCAGTGAGGGAGCGATGTCTGGAGGGCCACGCTCCGTCGTGGCCGTTTTATTAACATTGAATAATTAAAACGAAATAAAGAGACGATTCCGCATTGGAAAGACCTGAGTGTTGACTGGCATCTTTAAGCACAATGATTATTTGCCTGGATTGCTTCGTCTCCCGCGGTTGCGGGATCCTCGCAATGACAATAGGAGGTATGCGTAGACGCGATGAAGCGGATATACGGAAATTGATAAAAATTTCCTACATGGTATAGGTTCAAGACATTCTTTACACAAAAGGTTCAGGACATCCTTTACAGATTGCCAAAGAAAGAAGGATGCTAAGTAAGGGGTATGATGTCATGGAAGGAAACAAATAAAATGGACCAAAGATACCAATTCGCCCTGGAATCGATGCAACCGGGAGTAAAGATGAACGAGCTGTGTGAAGACTACGGGATCAGCCGACCGACAGGGTATAAATGGAAGAAGCGCTTCCTGAGCGAAGGGATGGAGGGGTTGCACGAGCGCTCACGCCGACCGCATGGAAGTGTTCAGGAACTATCCGAATCAGTAGTATGTACGCTGATCAAACTCAAGCATCATCACCCGACGTGGGGCCCCTACAAGATCCGCGAGCTTTACCAGAGGCGTTACGGGAAGGCCCCCTCAGACTCGAGCGTGAAACGGGTCTTGGAACGTGCGGGACTGGTGCAAAAGCGTCGGCGCAGAAGCGCTCAAAAAAGCGGACGCCTTTACCGCAGCGTCAAGGCCAGTGGCTGTAACGAAGTGTGGAGCGTAGACTTCAAAGGGTGGTGGCACACCGTTGATGGCAACCGTTGTGAACCTTTGACGGTACGGGATGAATGGAGCCGCTATGTATTAGAGGTGCGGGTGCTCAGTTCAGCCCGTAGCGAAGCGGTGCGTGAATGCTTCACAAAACTCTTTGAACGCTATGGACTTCCCGCTTGCATCCGCAGCGACAACGGCAGTCCCTTTGCCAGTGCCAATGCGGTCCTGGGCCTGAGCAAACTGGCGGCCTGGTGGCTGGCCTTAGGGATCAATCTCGAGCGTGGACGTCCGGGTAAACCCCAGGATAACGGTGCCCATGAGCGTCTCCATCGCGATATCAAAGAGGAGTTGCAAAAACATGCCCAGGACGATCTTCGCACCCAACAGGTGGCCTTCGATCTGTGGCGCAAGACCTTCAATGAAGAACGCCCCCATGCGGCTCTTGCCATGAGCACGCCCTCTGAAATCTATCAGCACAGCTCTCATCCTTACGGTGGCACTCCTGCCGATATCAGCTATGATTTGATGACTCGCCGGGTCTCAAAAAGCGGGTCTATCAAACTCGATGGCTTCCAGATTCCTATCTCCACCGCCCTCGCCGGTTGGAGCGTTGGACTAAAACCACTAGACACGGTACACTTCGATGTTTACTTTGCCACTCTCAGAATCGGTCAGATTGACCTTTCAACGGCTGCTTTCATTGGGGCCGCTTGCGGCCCCAACAATGCCAGCCAAACCTCTAAAACCGCATAACATTAACTTAACTATATAACCCGATTACCGTTCAGCATCCCTCACAAAGTGTAAACCATGTCTTGATCTAAATCTGTAAACCATGTCCTGGTTGTACCACATCATGCATCAATCCGCAATCCGCAATCCGCATTCCGTCCCGAGGGCGAAGCCCGAAATTTTCCAATCCGCATTCGAACTGATCTCAGCGACTGATCACTGTTTACTGTTCACTGATCTTCTTAGCGGTGAGCTGAACGAAGCGGAGGGTTTTCGAACGTTAGGTGTTCCTCGCTCTTTCAAAGCCTTATCGATGCGTGCGAATTGTTCGGGAGTTAACTTCCAGCCCATGGCGCCGGCGTTTTCATTATTCTGCGCGGGTCGCTTGGCGCCAGTCAAAGCAACGGTGATGCCGGGTTGATGAATCGTCCAGTTAAGCACTAACTGGACCACCGTCTTTTCTGCGTCTTCGGCAATACCCTTAAGCTTATCGACGAGATCCAGGTTTTTCTGATACTCCTCTCCCTGGAACATGGGGTACTTCGCGCGATTGTCTTCGGGGGGAAAGTAACGATCGCGTTTCAGTTTACCCGCCAGCAACCCCAGCATGATTGGCCAGTAAACCATCACTGAAATGTTGCGTTCGCGGCACCAGGGTAGGGTGTCATTTTCTATATCCCGCACGAGCATGTTGTAAGGCGGCTGGTAGGCGGAGATCGGACAGACGGCATGAATTTCTTCAAGTTCCGACACCGTCATGTTCGATGCGCCGACACTCAGTGTTTTACCTTCTTCCATCAGCTCTTTCAACGCGCCGGCAGATTCCGCGGGTGGCACGTTGGGATCGGGGGTGTGAAGATAGAGCAGCTCGACGCGATCGGTGTTCAATCGCTGCAGACTAATTTCACACTGACGTTTCAATGTCTCCGGACGCCCATCGCGGTCCTGTCGACCTTCATCATTCCAGTGAAAGCCGCCCTTGGTTGCGATGATCATCTCATCGCGGCGGTTCCCGAGGGCCTGTGCGATCAGTTTCTCACTTTCACCGTTAGGACCGTACATGTAAGCGGTATCGATAAAATTTATTCCGTTATCAAAACAGGATTCGACCGCTGCCAGGCTGTCGGTGTCGTTAACATCGAAAGTATTTATTCCCGTAATCGGCCAGCCTCCAAAAGCAATCGGGGAGACTTCAATTCCGGTATTTCCAATCTGGCGATGTTCCATGAGCATTTAAGGTTTTAAGTATTCAACCCGTTAAAGACCTCGTCAAGAGAAGAAGGGATTCACCGCAGAGACGCAAAGGACGCTGAGGATTTTAATTTAGGGTTTTCTTAAACTGATTTTCAATCGGCAATCGCAAATCGACAATTGAAATGCGTCCTCTGCGGTTACTAAAACAACCTTCCTCAGTCACCCTCGTCAATCGCCTGCATTAACGCATGCAGGTAACCGTAGCAGTAGGCGAATCCGACGCGATCTGCTTCATCACCGGCAATGCCTGGCACATGGTCTGGCATAACCATGTAGGGGTACCCCACTTCTTTGTAGAGGCGCAACGCTTTTAACATGTCCACCGCACCCTCGTCCGGGAACACTTCAACGAAATCGAGATAACCGCCCTGAATGTTGCGGAAGTGAATATTAAAAATCTTATTCCGTTCACCGAAGTATCGAATGATCTCGTAGATCTCTTCACCTGGATTTGTCAGCATCTCCGAGACCGTTCCCTGGCAAAAATTTAATCCGTGATAGGGATTCTCGTGCATGGCGATAAATTTCTTAAGGTCATCGACCGTCCCCAACACCCGGGCAACACCCCGGTAAGTGTGATCACCGATCCCGGGGTCCAGCGAATGGCAGGCCATTTGCATCTTGTGCTCTTCGGCCACCGGGATCACCCGTTCCAGCCAGTGGTCGATGCGTTCCCACATCGTGTCCGCATCCGCAGCTCCTCCTTCGAATTCACCCAAGGTCTGATCCAATTTGTCGTACTCAAAAGAGGAGAGCTTAGCGCCGCCCCGGCCGTAACGCGATTGTGTTCTCAGAATTCCGAGAATCGTAATGTTATAGTTCAGGCCGCGCAAGCCGGCCGCCGATGCCATCTGAATTATTTCGCAAACACCATCGATCTCGCGCTCGCGCCCAGGGCTCGGACTGAGAAATACATGGGGCATATCCGTTTCAAATGCGGGTCGAGAACTAACGGGGATGTGTATCATTTCCACCGCAATTCCGTGTTTGGCGTACTTCTCCCGCATCGCGATTAAGGAATCGGTTGTCCATTCTCTCCAAGACCCCTGCGGAGTAACGTCGACATGCTCGACGCCCAACTGGGCTAATTGCTTAATATCCGTTTCGTGACGGTCGGTGTACTGCGTGCCTATGTACATGCTATTGTCTCTTTAAAAGAAATAGGGCGTAATATGCAATTACGGATTGATCCACCGCAGAGCCGCGGAGAATACTATAAGAAATAAGATATATATAGATTAGGTGAATTGTGGTATTTGATCGCATTTTTATCCCGCCCGCATCTACGGGTGGGACTGAACGGATATATCCTACCACGTTTTTTTAAATCCCTATTTAAAAAAAGTGGTAGGGAAAATCCGACGCTCGGCTATTGCTGAGCTATTACGACCAAACAACACAATTCACCTAATCTTCTTTCAGCCCTGAAATATTCTTTAATACTCTACTTTTTCCTGATTTCCTGAGTTCTAAATTCCTAAACCTCTTCCTCATATTGTATTCGCGTCTATTCGTGTTCATTCGTGGTTAAATCCTCCGCGATCTCCGCGCCTCTGCGGTTAAAAGTACATCATTTTTCAAATTCTCCCCGCCACCCACTGAATACCGCGGGAGACAATGGTGCGGAATTGAGGATGGGAAAAAGCGGTGTTATCATGGCCGGATTGGTAACAGAAGACCCGGGCCTTCTTAAATTTACGTGCCCAGGCAATCGTATTCATGCTCTTGGGATGATTTGCGGTTATGAGAATATCAGAGCCATCACCCGCGTCATTCATCTCGTAAGTTTCTTCTACCATTTCCCAATTGGAGAGTCCACGAGTGATAGGGTGTTCAGCGTTGACAACTTCAAAGTTCATTTTTTCGCCCGCTGCTGAACCGAATATATTGCGATCCTCAATGCCACAGATTTCAGACCAGAACGGCCAGTCGGGAAAGGCGAGGATGGCATGGTGGAGAACAAAAATACCCTGTTCTGTTTCTCCCAGTTTTTCCAATGCTTCCCTTCTTCCCTTTTCATACCAGCGGTATTCGTGACCCGGGGTGGGTTGATGAAAAATATAGAATACTACAACATCGTACTGTTCGTTTGCGTTTTCGCGGTTGGCGACAAAGTCGTTTAAATCCTGGGGATAAAAATCCACTTCGGGCATACTGCGAAAGGCCGCGTGAAAGGTGGGGACATCGAATGAATGTACCCCCGTAACAACCGCGGTTTTAATTTTTTCCCCGGTGTGATTATTATCGGGCATCTACAGTATCATTGTTCATAGGATTTGATATAAATCCAGCTCTAAGGAATTACCCCTGCCAGGAGAAAACGGTTCCGAGAAGTTCGTGCGGTCGATCGCGTAATTTTTCATAAATACTACCCGCCTTGTCGAGAGTGACGACATCGCGGATCAATGGACCGATCTCTACTGCGCCCCGCTGGACCCGGCGACAGAGATTGACAAGATCATCCTTACTGAAACTTCCGGTTTGTTTGATCGTCAGTTCTTTATTTTGTCCCTCACCGAAAGTGTAATTTACTTTAAAGCGGCCGCCCATAAGAATTATCCGGCCCTTTATCCTGATCGCATCGATAAACTGATCCTCCATATCCGGCACACCGGCGACATCAATCACCACATCAAACGAATCATTGGGTATATGCTTACTCCAATTGTCTCCCGATACGTCGTAAACTTCTTCCGCAGCTCCGATCTTGTGGGCGAGATCTATACGCTTTTCATCAATATCGCAGGCGGTCACTTTTGCTCCCATCGAGTTTGCAATCTGCGAGGCGATCTGTCCGATACAACCCAGGCCAACAATCAGCACGCGCTCACCGATTTGCACATCGATAGTAGAACAAGTATTCATCGCCACGCTGGCCATCCCGAAGAGAGCGGCGTGTTTCGGGTCTATCTCCGGTGGAATTGCGATCAGCTTTGCATCTTCCGGGACGACTGCATACTCTGTGTGCGGGGTGGCCATGTATAAAAACTGGCCCACTTTCCATTTTTTAACATCGGGGCCTGTCTCAATTACCCGTGCAATGGTCTGATATCCCATGCCGCAGGGAAGGGATGTGTCCTTGGGCGCATAATTTCCCCGCACGTGAAAATTGCGTTCCGTGCCATTAGTGACACCCGAGTAAACGGTCTCTGTTCTGATCTGGTTACCGACCGGTTTTCCCGGGTCCGGCCAATCGGTTACCAATGCTCCCTCTCTTTTGCCGTCTGCATTGAGCCTGGTAACGAGCGCTTTCATAATTGTAATCTTCGTCTTCGTCTTCCACTTGTAGGTTACCCCGCGATGATAAGACAACCTTTAGAGTCCTTCCGAGAATGGGTCAATAGAACTCATCGGAGGAAGGACTGGAAAAAGCTTTCAACAGTGTCTACTGTTGAGAGTGCCAGGAACTCCCGACTCCTTACAAGGGGAGCCGGGAGCAAATCGGAAGAGTTCATTCTGCCTCTGGAACCCGCGTTAGCGGAGTTCAAGACGAAGCCTAGGAACCTCCGATCTAACCTGGCTAATCTCAAACAATTGAAAGAGCCCGGATTATACCACCGCGAGCCCATCTTGACAAGACGGAGATAGCCATGAATGAAAAAAAACACACCCTCATCGCCATAGATATAGCCAAAGAGACCTTGCAGGTGCAAAGTGCAAGCCAAAGTTACGGTCTCAGTAACAACAACACAGGACACAAAAAACTGCTCAAAGGGCTGAGAAAGATGTATGCCCCCTTTGTGGTGTGCGAAGCCACCGGAGGCTACGAGCGCGCCTTATTGGCGGCTTTGCATGAAGCGCAGATAGCGGTGTGCCTGATTAACCCTGCGCGGGTACGTGCCTTCGCCACGAGCGATGGCATCCGTGCAAAAACCGATAAGATCGATGCCAAGGTGCTGCTGCGCTTTGCTCAGCAAAAGAACTTGAAGGCCATGGTTGCTCCCACAAAGCAACAACAACAGATGACTGCCTTACTGGACCGGCGCCATCATCTGAGTGAACAGCTTGGCCGGGAGAAGAACCGCTTGCAGAACAGTCCGAAAATAATCCACCGCTCGATCCAGGGCATGATCAGTTTCGTTCAGAACGAAATCGAGAATGTCGACCAACAGCTGCGATTGCTCATCAACGAGCATGATCTGCTGCGCGCCCAAGCCCAACTGCTCACTTCAGTCAAAGGAGTCGGGGAAGTGACTACCTGGACCCTCCTCGCTTATCTGAGTGAAATGACTCATCTCAAGCGCAATCGGATGGTCGCCCTTGCCGGACTCGCTCCCTATAACCGCGACAGTGGCAAGACCCACTCTAAGCGATCGATAAAAGGAGGGCGTGCCAAAGTCAGAAAATGTCTCTATATGGCTGCGCGCACCGCGGCTCAACATAACCCTGTGATCAAACCTTATGTGCAAAGGTAGTCGATCGGGGAATGCCTTACAAATGTGCTCTCGTTGCCGCCATGAGAAAACTCCTTATTCATCTGCAGTCGCTTCTTAAAAAACATCAATTAGCTCTTGCTTCATGACACAATTGCTTCGTCCCCCCATTGTCATTGCGAGGAGCAACGCGACGCGGCAATCCAGGCGAATAGTCATTGTGCTTAATTACAGTCCCTGAATTGTGAGGTTTACCCTCAATCGAACGCTTGCCAGTGTACACTATACAGAAAGTAACTAATATTTCTTAGGGACGAAGACGAGGAGGCAGACGAAGACGAAGTGTTACTCCTTCACAAATCTATTGAGATGATCCCTTAAAACCTGCTCGCCGCCGAGTTTTACTAATTCACCGTCTTCCGCGGTGAGCAGCAGTTGCATCCCCTCGGCGTTTTTCTCGATCCACTCGGCGGCCTGGTTGAGTTCACCAAATGAATCCACCGCGATGCCGGGTGCTTTGTTATTATCTCTCGCCGCTTTTACGATGCGAGATACCGCGGATTTAAAATCGGGATGATCCCACTGCTGAAAACATCCCATTCCGAGAGAGAGATCGGAAGGTCCGATAAACACAGAATCCAGTCCCTCCAATTGCGCGACTTCTTCAATCACATCAAGAATGCTGACCAGTTCTATCTGCACCATGACAATGACATAGTCATTCCAGTTCTCAAAATAGCTCTCGTCCGCTCCATAGTTCGAAGCCGCCTTCGGCCCGAACCCGCGTATCCCTTCGGGGGGGTATTTGCAGCTGGCAATCGCCCGCTTTGCCTCTTCCACTGAGCCGACAAGGGGAACAAGTACGCCCTGGGCGCCATGGTCTAAAACCTGTTTAATGACGTCGGGACGGTTATCCTCAACGCGGACGAGGGGCACGGTTTCGGAATCTCTGAACATCCATAAAATCTCCCGCAAAGACTCGGTATTGCGCGGGGCGTGTTCATTATCGATGATCACATAATCAAAACCCACCCTTGCCAGGTTGACCGCGATGAGAGCATCCGACGAAGTCGACCAGCCGCCCACACTGATTTTACCTTCCCGCCATTTGTTCTTTAATTCACGACCCGTCATCGCTGTGAACTGATAATTATATTCCTTTATTGGAGAGATCAAGCTGTATCTGTGGATAAGGAAAATGCGTATAAGCGAACAAGCGTGAATGCGGATTTGATGCGGGATGCATGATCCATATTGGAAGGCCACGCGTCTTCGTGGCCGCGTAATACCTAAATTGTAATTGCGAGAAGCGTAGCGACGAAGCAATCCAAGGGGCTGTCAATACGTGATCGGCACTGCACTGGATCGCCACGGTTGACAAGCAACCTTCCCCCGTCGCACGAGGCTATGGAGGACAGGAGCGATGACAAATAAAATCAATCCGCAATGGGTATCACTCGATAGTTAATTCTTCAGTCGTAACCTCGATCGCATCCCCGTCCTCGTTGGCGAAGGTGGCATTGATACTCAGGGTAGGTTGAGGCGTGTTGTCGGATTTGAAGTTGTTTTGCGTAATCAGGGTATCAAATCCGGTCGTTGTCGATCCGCTTTCAGCAACCACGACTGCGGCACCGTTCGTCTGCAATAAGTCACCACCGGTAATCCGCAAGCCAGGGTTACCCGCTGCTACGGTGAAGGAACCATCACCAAATAAGAGGTGGGGAACGGCATCACCACTGGCATCGATGTCACCAACGGTCAAGCGTACCGCGATCGGTACTCCGCGCGCATCGACACCGACACTACCCGTGCTTCCACTAAACGCGGCGTTCGACAGTTGCATGCCGCCCATGCCTGTAGAATTTACAACTTCCACCAAAGTTACGTCCGCCTGTGCGTCATAGACCTGACCCTCGGGGAAGAGCGCCTGGTTCACCGCGTTGATCGATCCCACGGTGAAGATACTGAAGAAGGTATTGGCGTCCGCTCCGTCGATAACCACGCTCGGTTTACCCGTTACGTATTCAACCGCCTGGTTATAGCGTGGGGGTATGGCCGGGGGCAGGAAAGTGGCTGGATCGAGGGTTACGGTAAAGGAACCCGTGCCCGAGAACTCAACCTGTACAATGTCTTCGGTTTCATCCATGAAGGAGACACGGGTGATTTGTCCCGGTCTGGCTTGGAGCTGGATCGTTTCACCTGTAAGCAGAATCTGGTCGAAGACGTTTCCATTCGGATGCTGAATGTTCTCTCCCGCGATATCGCCTGTACCATCAAGCACAAGAGGGACGGACGGAGCCGCCACGGTGATGACTGCCGTTTCACTGTTTGCGCTGCCGCCGGCATTGGTAATTTGCACCCAGAAATTCGTGCTAACGGTAAGAGCACCCGTGGTTAAGGTGCCGCTCGTAGCACCGGCGACGGGATTGGCGGTATCGCCGCTGTTGCCGGTATACCACTGGTAAGTGAGATCATCACCGCTGGCGGCGACAGATAAGGCTATAGCTGTCCCCGACTGCACTTCCTGGCTTGCGGGTTGGGTGGTGATGGAGGGTGCGTTGGGTTCTCCACCGCCGCTCGGTGCTCCGATCGGGGTAAAGCCAATGTCGTCGATGGCAATATTCAAAAATGAGCCGGATGCGGTTACAGTTTCAGGATTAATATAGTGTATCTCTCCTATACCTCCCGGCGCTCCCAGTTCCTCAGCAACGAATGAGAATACCTCGAAAGGCGCTTCATTGATATCAGACATATTCAAGGGGATATCCATGGTCGAAGTGAGCAAATTACCTTCCTTATCATAAACTTCTAATTCGCCATCGCCCTGTTCGATAACGGCGGCATAAAATTCAACTTTGGCAACGGGAGTTTCAAAAGAAATTATTCCGGTTGAATCGTCCGCAACTTGCCAGGACCCCCCGCCTACATCACCGGTCGGTTCGCCTCCTTCAGAGGATAAAGGTAGGGTGTGATTAAATCTGTAAAATGTTGGGTTAATAATTGTAGAGACAATACCCCCGGTAAAGGTAGCGGTAACCGGCGACTCCCCGAGGGTAAAATTTACCCGGTTTACGAACACCCTAAATATGGGATGATTATCAAGACCCGAAAAATCTTCGAAAACGGTATTGTTGGGCGGTCCGTCGACATAGGAAAATCCAATGTCATCGAGAGCAACCGCCCCGCCGGGATTAATAATCTTAATTTCTTTTATCCCGTTAGTAAAATTGAGGTCGGTAGTAACCAAGGTATCTCTATTGAAGGCGACAAAACTCTGTAATGGGGGATTAACGCCAGGGCTGATATTGGAAGGCAGACCTTCGACAACACCTGAATCAGCCAGAATTATAAAATTTTTATCTCTTAACTCGATTCGACTCCCACCTTCAGTATCCGCTGCATAGAACTGGAGATCTTGCACCCCACGTTCAAATAGTATTTTCCCCTCCGTGGCTCCGGGAACAAGAATTAATGCCTGGGTGCCTGAATGGGCAAGCGCGGGGTCAGTCACTGTTTCCAGGGAAAAATTTATCACCTGGATACTGTTCGGGGATTCACCTAATACAAATGTTGTCCCCTCTGCTGTTAACCCTTCCAAATCGAGAAAGTTATCCAGATTTTGTTGGGCTAAAAGGTGTAGAGGCGAGAGAAGGATGATCAAAAAAAAGGACGCAATAAATTTGGGGGACATATATTTTCCTGCGAGGG
This sequence comes from Opitutales bacterium, assembly GCA_965219535.1. Classification (GTDB taxonomy): domain Bacteria; phylum Verrucomicrobiota; class Verrucomicrobiia; order Opitutales; family PNEW01; genus PNEW01. The sequence continues at coordinate 485,647 of CBDCNV010000002.1, forward strand.
TTAATCAAAACAAACGAGCGAAATTAGCTAAGCATATCACTGTCTTGGGGGTCAAGCTGGAACCCATTGACTATGACGACTGCGGAATTACAAATCAAAAAAAACGAAAAAGGGGACTATGATTGAAAACTGTAAGTCACAATCCGCAATCCGACATTCGCAATCAACAATTGAATATCTCAGGTATTAAGAATACCTTTTCTTCTATAAACTAAGGCGACAACAAGCGCGTATATTACGTGATTTATCCAGCTGATTATGCTGGTCTTGACAATACCATCACCCTCTTCTGCAGAAACATTCTCAGTTACGGCGATTACTTCTTCACTTGGAGTATCTTCCTCCATCGATTCTGCGTCCGTCGTGTCTGGACTGGCTAGTGTATCTTCAGTGATTGAGATATCAGCAGTGCTAACTTCTGCCGGGGGAACATTATTATTGTTCGTGGCTAAATTAGTGAGACCGGGTAATCCGAAGATAGCAATAACACTTAAAACAGTTCCATAGAGAACACCTTTCAAAAGATGGTTAGCACCGAGCGGAGAAATAATCCCGCAATAAATCACTCCATAAATAATACCGATTAACACATAGAGCACACCGCCTACGAGATACTGAGTCGTCAGTCCTGCATCTGTTCCCATGAGCGTAGTGCCAAGCAAGATGATATTGCCCAGGTCTTTTATAATATTCATTCCAAAGATGCCCATGGTAATCGTGAACACCACAATGGCGATCAGACTGGCGACTATCGCACGGCCCCATTTCAGTCCCTGATGAATATCAAATGCAGTCTGACTGGATCTTCGAGGGGGTGGAGATTTTTCTTCCATGTGTTTATACCATGCGTTGAATATTATCGTTTAAGCTTAAGCAACAACTTCATGTTTAAATGATTATTTTAACCCAACCAAGATTATTTTTATAATTTTATGATTTCAGGATTCCCGGCAGAACTTTTAATACATGTTCGATAAGCAGGTCTGAATAGGCAAATTCCGCTTCGCTTGGGGTATAAGTTGAGGCGCGGACGGTGGAGTGTTCGATTATTCCAAGTCGGGCAAGCAGGCGCTTTTCTACCTGTAGAAGCAGTTCAAGGTTTTGTAGGGTATAATTAATGAAGGGTAATAATTGTCCCATTTGCGCCATTGCGTCTTCCATTTCTCCGGCTTTGGCCAAACGGAAGATACGGTTGAGCGGTTCAAGAAGCGGCACACCGGGCATTACCCCGCATAGACCATGGGGAATTAATTCTAACATGTAATACCCCGCCCATCCCTCGAGGACGCCAACCCGATCACCGACGCGATCGCGTATCTCAATCAACTTGTTAACAAACAAAGGCTCCTCCAATTTAGCATATGCAAAATTAGGGTGGTTTATGTTCAAGTTTTTGAATAAATTGAGCGCCAATTGTGGGGCCGCCGGGATTAAAATCCTGTACTAAAAAGGGGAGGGAAATCGATTCCGCAATTCGACCTAAATGATTTAATATATCCCTGTCATTTAAGGGGAAAAGACGGGGGACTGCTGTAGATATTATGTCCACACCCAGTTCCTGATAGCGTTTTGCCATTTCGCAAGCGATACGACTGGATACATGATTCGCTTGTCCGATTACCGGTATTTTCTTTGTTGCTGCTTCTACGGCTACACCTACAACCGATTCGCGTTCATTTTCTGATAATTTATAAAACTCACTGGCATAAGCGGGGAGGCAGACCGCTGCTGCGCCCGATGAGGCGCAAAATTCCACAAGTCGTTTAAGATCCGAAAAGTTTATAGATTCGTCCTCATTAAAGGGAACCGGAATAATGGGAACAATACCGTCAATTTTTATCATTTTCTGTAATCTTCGGCAGAATCCTGAGGGACGTATCCCAAGACTTCACGCGGGTGTTCTATATCTCTGATCCCCCACTTGTTATTCGATGAGGCGAAAAATATATCATATTTCAAATCAGCGGGTGCGTCGATACAGCGATGAAGAAAATCTGCGGCGTCCCGGTGGCTGAGGAAAGCGGCGTATTCGTGTATATCAACAGGTCGGTTCTCTTCCCGCACCCGGCCTAAACGCACACAGAGAATGGAGATGTCATAAGCGTCGGCATAGTGACGAGCCAGCGCTTCACCCCATACTTTAGATGCACCGTAGAGTCCTCGCGCGCGAACCATATCGTGGGTCAGCATGGGCCACTTCTCAGGAACCTCATCATAGCGACCGGCAAATATAGCTTCATAGGGCGCTTCCGTGGTCCACCCTGCGCACGTGGCTACTGAACTGGCATAAACGATTCGTTTGACACCTGCCAACCTTGACGCTTCGAAAACATTATAAGTGCCCATAACATTGATGCGCAGCATAGAATCCAAATCATCTTCCTCAATTTGTGCCGCGAGGTGGACAACTACATCCTGTCCGACAAAGGCAGGTTTAATCGCCTCCAGATCACCGAGGTCCGCTTGCGTAGTAGTCACACCCGCAACATCTCTACGATTTAAAGCGCTGAGTTCGTAGCTTCCTTTCTCTTCAAGGTGTTTACGTAATATCCCACCAACCAACCCGCTCATCCCGGTTATCAAAATTTTTTTCATCACCTTAGTATTAAGTCATCGATATATTCATGAAAATAGCTACATATAGAAACAGTGAGAGCAAGATTATCCGGATATGTAATTATATAAAATCTTAATTCACATTCACTGTTCACTATTCGGTGCCTAAAGGCATGTTTACTTACACCGATGTCTCTACAATGATTATAAAAATCGTGGTGCCCTCGCCGTTTACAAATTTGGCATCGATGCTTCGCGACGGTTGATCTGTATTATCTGACTTAATATTATTTTGTGAAATCAAAGTAGAAAAACCTGCCTTCGTCGATTCACTTGGTGCTATAATAATTGAAGAACCATTACTCTGCGAAAGATCACCACCCGTAACTCTTAATCCAGGATTGGGCGCATTAACCTTAAACGATCCAGTTCCAAATTGCAGGTAGGGAACAGCGTCGTCACGAGCGTCAATATCACCAATTAAAACACGTACCGCTACCGGTACTTCACGTGCGTCAACGCCGACTTTTCCTGTGATACCGGAAAACCTTGTGTTCGCGCACTGAACACCGCCAATCCCGGGTGAATTTATAATTTCAATCAGCGAGACGTCTGCCATGGCATCGTAAATTACACCGTCGAGAAGCAGATTTGAATTTTCTGCATTGGTCGACCCTACAGTGAAAATACTGATAAAAGTAGTATCATCTGCTTCATCGATTGTCACCCGGGCCCGGCCTTTGACATAATTTATGGTGGGCTGGTTATAATTAATGGGTGGAGCAGGTAGTTCGAAAGTCATAGGATCCAGGTTAAGGGTCATAATCCCCTTACCGGTAAATTCTACCTGAACAATATCATCATTTTCATCAATATAAGAAACACGCGTGACACGTCCTTTCCTGCTTTGAACTTTTACCCTATCGCCCGTAAGCAACACCTGATCGTAGACGATTCCACTTGGATGTAAGATATTTTCTCCTACAATCTCACCCGATCCCTCTAACACGAGATCATCTGTAAGCGATCCGACAGTGAGTGAATTTTGAGCTGACGAAATGGGTGTAAATCCAAAATCATCGAGGGTAATGGCATGAAATGTTGTAGCGATGGAGAGGGTCGGGCTATTGCTATAGGTGATTTTGCCAATACCACCGGGAGCGCCCAATTCCTCAGCATTGAAGTCGAAATAAGTAAATGGAATATTCGATAATATAGCGATACTGCGCGCGATATCCTTTCTCGAAGTGAGGAGATTATCGATGGTGTCATAAACTTTAATCTCCCCATCACCCAATAAATAAAGTGCGGCATAGAACTGGACTTGTGTTGCTGGGGTTTCAAAGGTAATCGTCCCCGTGCTATTATTATGTATTAACCAGGCAGCTTGAGCTAAACTCCCATTACTTATAGGGTGAGAGTGATTATATGAGACGAGATGAAACGAAGGTCTACCGATAATGCCATCTGCGAGCCCACCGGTAAAAGTAGCGGTAACGGGTGATTGGCCGATAGTGAAATTATTCTGATCTGCAAATACAGGATTATTCACTAATTTTTCAAAATCTTCAAAAACAACATTATTCGGTGGCCCTTCGGTCAGAGTATACCCCAAATCGTCGAGAACAAAGAGACCCCGTACATTCGAAATTTTAATTTCTCTAATACCACTTGTGTAATTGAGATCTTCAAGGTCTTCAAAATCACCACTGTAAGCGACAAAGGTTTGTAGAGATGGGACTGCTTGTGAATTAATATTTTTCGGCAAGCCTTCGACGAAGCCATTCGGATGGATGTAGAAATCATTTCTATCCCTGAGTTCGATGCGCCCGGCACTCATAGTTTCAGCAGCATAGAATTGCAGAAGATTAACGCCTCGATCGAATAAAATTTTTCCTTCTTCACCGGCTTCTAGAACCAAAGCTCTGAATCCTGAATGAGCGAGATTAGGATTATCCACCGACTGCACTTTGAACCCAATAAAGCGAATCCCGTTTGTCAGTTCACCGAGGGAAAAATCCTCTGCTCCAAAGACTTCTTCAAAGTCGATGAATACATCGAGGTCCCTGGGTTCGGCAACAAGCCTGGCGGTAGATCCTAAACATATTAAAAGAGAAAGGAAGAATTGAATGCATATGATTTTCAATTGAGAAAAAATAAAGTATTCAAACTCAGTTCCGCTCATTTTGACGGAAAAAATCCGGACTATGCACACAAGTTGTGCTGATCTCATGGAATTAAGGATAGTTACATTTTATCCCGGATAAAGAAAAAGGAGAGAATAGTATGGGTATTTTACCCAATAATCACTTCAGGATGTAATCAGGAATGGGGGAAGATTCCCAAAATTTCAGAAGTTTATCCTGTCTGATAAAACGATTAGATTTATATTTAACTTAAGATTAACAGCCTACGAACAATCGTAGATAGTTGGCACGGAGCATGCATGAAAATAGATGTTAATTTAATAAGCCAACCGTAATGAACAGTCTTTTATTAAGCGAAAGTTTACTTTCTGTTTTCCCGTCTTTAAAACGTGAATCGAATGGACTCTTTTCTGATAAAAAGAAGAAGGACAATGTCCGCGATACCGAGATTTTCGAATGTTATAAAAAGGATTATATATATGCGGATGAGCTTAAGCAGATAATTGATAGTGTCTGGAAACTAAATGATCTGGCATTTAAGAATCATGAACTGTCGGAACAACTGTCCGAGAACAAATCCGCTCAAGATAATATTCTAAAATTATTCAAACGCTATGTTCCGGAACAGGTATTATCCGAAGCTTTGGAAGCTGAGGATATTGATCTTATGCCCCCTGGAGAAGCGAGGTACGCGTCCATTTTATTTTCTGACATCCGAAATTTTACGCGGATATCAGGGAAGATGAAACCGCATCACGTGGTGAGTTTTTTGAACGATTATTGGAAAATTATGCTCGCCTGTGTCTTAAAAAATAATGGATCGGTGAATAAATTTATGGGAGACGGATTACTCGCCATTTTTGGCGCCCCGGTCTCTTACCCCGACAATCACGAAAATGCGGTTTATGCGGCTCTCGACATGGTGAAAACACTCGATAAGATTAATGAAAAATACGCGGATATTCTTGGCTGTGAGATACAGATAGGAGTGGGTATTAATACCGGTGAAGTTGTGGTGGGAAATATTGGAACTGACGACTATTTGGAATATTCGGTAATTGGTGATACGGTAAATGTTGCCTCTCGACTGGAATCGTTGAGCAAACCAATACCGAACTCCATTATTATCAGTGAGACGACTTATCACCATGTGAATGACCTTGTTTGCACCTCAGAACTCAAGGAAGCGCTTGTCGCGGGAAAGGATGATCCCATCTGCTACTGTGAAGTATTAGCTAAGAAAGCGATCACAGCAGGCGCACCATAGCAGTAATTTTTTACTTTGTCGTTAAATCACGGTCGCTGATCGAAGTCCATAGTCTCACTTAAAAATTCTGATCGCAATTTTCTGTTTCGTCTTATGTCATAGCTTGCGAGAACAGTCAGATTTTTAACTAAATGGTTAGATTTTCTGTATGATTAAAGGGAGTGAAGTAAGTGTCCTTGGAGGTTTAAAAAATTGAGTGACGATTATTTACGTATTCCGGAACAAACAACCTTGATTAATCACGATGGTGGCAGTTCCCGGTGCTACCATTATGCGGTCACTGAAGCGGTACGCCTTCTCAATCGCAGTGGGGTTACGGTTGAAAAAGTGAATAAGGAAACAAGTGACGCGTGTTTTTTTCTTCAACTATCTGTCTCTGGTAATGCGTCAAAAATACCGGGGATGCACGATAAGGAGGCGAGTAAAGATGCCTATCGGATGACGGTGTCCGAGGAAGATCTTACGATAAGCTCACCCTCGGCAAAAGGGATTCTAAACGGGGTTTATGATCTGGCGGAACGTATAGGCTACCTATTCCTTTATCCCGGTCTAGACGGTGAATGGTCACCTGCTTTTGATCAGCTGGAGGCGCTTTTTATAGGGGATGAAATTGTCAGCCCCCGGTTCCCTTACCGCGGTGTATTTTGGGAGGGGAAAAATGCGGACGATTTTACAAATGATGAGTGGTTGCGTTTTTATGCAAAACTGCGTTTCAACGCGCTTCGACATGAGATCGACGACCTTCCATTAGCGGAAGAACTAGGATTGCGTTTGGAAGTAGGCGGTCACGATTTATCAAAACTGATTGCGCGGGAACACTTTCATGAGCACCCGGAGTGGTATCGTATGGTGCAGCCAATTGACTTTAAAGGACAACGCTCAAACGATTTAAATTATTCCGTCACCAATGAGGAAGCGCGGTCAGAAGTAAAAAGAAATTTTCGCAAAGAACTGGATGCGCTCAATGGCGTTCACGCGGTCCACAAATGGGCGGATGATTTACCCGGAGGGGGATGGTGTTATTCACCTACCAGTCGAGCGCTATCGCCGGCTGACCAATCGATGTTAGCTATGCGAAGCCTGGCCGAGGTTGTAGAAGAAGATAATTTACCGCTGCGCATCCCGGTGCTGGCCTATCATGACACCTTGTTTCCCGGCACCCAGATTGATGTTTCAAAAGAATGTTTCCTTCTTTTTGCTCCTCGAGAAAGATGTTACGGGCATGCGTTAAACGATCCATCCTGCAAGCGGAATCAGTTTTACTGCGAAGCGATAAAGGATTGGATGAATAAATTTGAAGGGGTCGACGATGCACACACTTTTGAATATTACTTTGACCAGATACTCTTTCGAGGAATCTATCCCTTTCTTCCCTCTATAATTATCGCGGACATGCACTTCTATGAAGAAAGAAAAATTGAATGTCATATGTCATTGCAGGTGGGAGGACCGGCGATCGCACCCGAGTACAATATGCTTCTCTTTGCGAAATCACACTGGGATGGAAATCTCACCACGGAATCGTATATTAAAAACTTGGCAAAGTGCATCGCGCCCGAACAAACCGAACCCTGGCTTAACTACCTGACTAAGCGAGGACAGATCTATACACAGGCTTTGCTGACCTGCGAGCATGACTTCAAAATCTATTTTGATTACCGTTGGCTTCCTGAAACAACAACAAGTTTTGGAAAAGAAATAGCTCAAGCATATGAAGAGGCATCCAACGCGATGATCAATAATGCGAACTGTCTTGAAGAAGCCATTTCCTCTCAATGGCCGACTCGGTTATGTGAGCTGGCGGAGAAAGAGATTAGACGTTCGCGGTTTGAAGCAGCAGAACTGCATGTCATGCATTTGCAACAATCTGCGATGAATAAACTCGGCTCCTTTCTCAATACGCGCGAAGCAGCACATGCCCGGGAGGGGGTGGATCTACTTAAGCAGACTATCGTCGCACAAAAATATGCTGTCGAGAGAGCATTAGAGGCGAATCTTCCCAGGGATAGTTATTATTTTTCTTTGGTAGAAGGTATGCTTCGGTCTGAATTCGAAGAAAAAATTAAAATATACAGCGCAAATTTCGATGATTAAATTAAAATTGAGGGGAGACAAAAGAGTGGTTAATAGCCGAATAATGTAGTCATGTCCGATGACAATAATTCATAAAATTACTTGCTTTAAATTCCAGGTGGGGAACAATCTTTCTTCTTCAATAATTAATTCCATGGACACACTCAAACGTCGTTCCGCAGTCGCGGGAAAGTCGCACACAGGCAATTGAGTGTCGTCCTTCTAATAATAAAACTTCAATCACTATTAAAGCTATGAGCGCGGATACCCGAATTTCTGAACTTAACCTTGAACTCCCCCCAGCACCCAAACCGGCGGGTGTTTACAAGCCACTGGTGATTGTAGGAAATATGGCTTATGCATCGGGACATGGTCCCGTGAAGATGGATGGATCGATGATCGCAGGCCGCGTGGGTGATGCTCTAGATCTAGACGCGGGGAAAATGGCAGCACGCCAGGTAGGACTTTCAATATTGGCAACCTTACGCGCAAACCTTGGAAGCCTGGATCGAGTTAAACGGTTGATTAAACTGCTCGGGATGGTCAACTGCACACCCGAATTTCAGGAACAACCGTCCGTTATAAATGGGTGCAGCGAATTATTCGCCGAAGTATTTGGAGAAGAGGCGGGAATTGGTGCCCGCAGCGCTGTGGGGATGGTCGTATTGCCGGGAAATATTCCCGTCGAGATCGAAGCTATTTTTGAAATCGAGGAGTGAGACTTTTCATCTCCTAATTACTTTCCACTTTTAAAGATCGCTTTCCAAAATATTTATTCCACCGGTTCAGGTTTTGGGATTCCTTTTGGATGAAATTTACATGCTCCTCAATTTTTTTTAAATAAGGATTGATACCGTCAGGATAAGGCTGAGCGAGATATTTATATAGGCCGTGACATTCTTTTTCCAGTTTTGGGATAACTAATTTTTCCCAAAATATCGGGGTGCCGCGAAAAAGTTCTTCGATGTTCTTAAATATGCGTTTCTCGGCAGGGATATTGCGATAGTTATCGGATTCTTCAAACTCTAGAAATAATGCAGGCAATTTATGCAAATATGCGGGATCACTCATTTGACCGATATAATCGGCGCTGCAAACGGATTCACCCATTATGCGTTCAAGTTTGTTGTTAAAGGGAACGGCGTCGATAATGCTGCGAGGTCCGGTACAACTGATGAGATGTTGAACAGCAGAAATGTCCTGTTTACTCCATCCTTTTTTATCCAGGTATAGATAGGCCAACTCGCAACTGCGTTTCTCATGAACAAAAGTGAATTTTGCACCCGTCCCTTCATGGTCGCCGTTTTCTTTTAGGAACCCGATATCGTGAAGGATCACTCCATGTAGTCCTATGATAAAATCATTGTCTGTCATTACAGGGTCGATCTGGAGTTGATTCCTATTTGCAACCATCCGTACCCAACAAAGGGTTACTTGTAAGGTATGTTCCAGGTCATGGTAAACGGTGTCCATTGCCTGATAATTCCAGAAAGTACCCTTAAACATTGCGGTTACGTCTTCAAACAATTGGGAGATCATGGACGCATCGACCTTGGGAAAAACTTCAGCCTGTATTTCTAAAACCGCTTTAGCCACTTCGCGTGAGTCGGTGGTTTTAAGATTTTCCAACAGGTAGTTTTTAATCATGAAACGGTGTAGTTTATATAAAATCCACATGAATTTATTATGAGACTCTCGCTTAGTCAAGTAGAGGAACTATTTGAATGAAAAATTTCACTTCCAGTCAAAATTGTGGACCCCTATTCAAATGACTTGTAATAGGGGGTATCATTTTATGCAAAAGCATTTGATAATCAGCTTTTAAGCCGTTAGAGTGAACGTATAATTTATGATTATTCATGCAAATTTATGTAAAAATTTGATTGATGACAACGAGCGCGAATAACTCGATTGTCGCAACCGAGTTTACGGTTAACGATCGCAGCTATAAGTTAAAGAATACACCAATCGTTGTTCTTTGCCTCGACGGCTGCTCCAATGAATACCTCGATGCCAGTCTGGCAAAAAAATGTATTCCGAACATTGCGAAGATGCTGCGCCACGGTTATCGAGGAACGGCGCGAGGTGCTCTCCCTTCTTTCACTAACGTTAATAACGCATCGATTGTCACGGGATTACCACCCTCGGGACACGGCATCAGCGGCAACTTCTTTCTCGATCCTAATACAGGGAAGGAGGTAATGATGAATTCGGCAGATTACCTGCGTGCCTCAACCATACTGGCTTCGGCAGCGAAGGCTGGTAGAAAAGTCGCGATGGTGACGGCAAAAGAGAAACTGCGCGACATGCTCTCACATGAATTAAATGGAATCAGAATTTCTGCGGAAAAAGCGAACGCGGCGCGACTCAGTACGCATGGTATCGAGAAGGTTGAGCAGTTCGTCGGCTATCCTACACCTGAGATCTATAGTGCTGAGGCATCATTATTTGTACTTCGCGCCGGGGCATCCTTACTGGAGCAAAATCGAACTGATTTTGTTTACCTTTCAACGACGGATTATATTCAACACCTGTATTCTCCTGATACATCTGAGGCTCTTGATTTTTATGCTCAAATGGATTATGAGATTGGGCGGATAATGAAAACTGGTGCGATTATCGGGGTCACCGCGGACCATGGGATGAATGCAAAACATAAAGCGGATGGGTCACCCAATGTTGTCTACCTGGAAAGTCTTCTGCAAGAAGAGTTCGGTGAAAGGGTGCGCGTAATTTGTCCAATCACAGATCCCTATGTTAAACATCACGGAGCTCTTGGCTCGCTAGTCATAATTCACTTAAGTGATCATAGTCTTGAAGAGCGGGTTGAGAAACGGCTAAAGCAGATTGCGGCCGTAACGGAAGTCTACGATCATAATACGGCGGTAGATAAACTTGAACTACCTGATGATCGCACGGGTGAATTCGTGGTGATGTCCAGCCGCGACACTGTTCTTGGGCGAACCCCTAAATATCATGATCTTTCTGCCTTGGATAGACCGCTCCGTTCACACGGGGGAAGATACGAAGAGGGGGTACCGCTAATTATTTCCGAACCACTTACACCCGAATTTACGATCCGATCTGATAATGATCCGCGAAACTTTGATGTTTTCGATTTTACCATAAATGGGACGGAACAATGAGTGCTGAATACTGGGGTAGAGGAAAAACGAATGAAAGATACCACTGCCGCGGTCTTTAATTCTCCGGGTCGACCGCTGGAGTTCCGGCGCTTTCCAGTCCCTGAACTTACTCCCGGTGAAGCGCTTGTTCAAATTACAGCTTGCACGCTATGCGGGAGTGACTTGCACAGCTATCAAGGGCATCGCTCAATTTCGACACCGACCGTTCTTGGCCATGAGATTATTGGAAAAATTGTCGCGCTTGGTCCGGGTGAGCCGATCTGCGATTTTCATGGAAGACCTTTGCCCATTGACTCAAGAGTGACCTGGTCGATTGCCGTCAGCTGCGGGGATTGTTTCTACTGTCGTGATGCGATACCTCAGAAATGTGAGCATCTCTTCAAGTACGGTCATGAGATCCTTTCCCCGGAGCATCCATTAAGTGGAGGGACAGCTGATTACTGTCATCTAGCTGCAGGGACAGCAATTTTTCCATTACCTGAAGAGCTTCCGGATCTAGTTGCCTGTCCTGCGAATTGTGCGACGGCTACGGTGGCGGCTGCCTATCGCGTAACCGGTGGCGCCGAATGGTGTCGGGATAAAGTAGTGCTCGTTCAGGGGGCGGGAATGCTTGGATTGACGGCTAGCGCGATGGCGCAGGCGTATGGCGCGAGAGCGATAATCGTATCTGATATCGACAACAAGCGTTTGGAAATGGCTTTACAATTCGGTGCAACGCATTGTGTGTCGGTAATTGAAGAAGAGGGTAAGCTTAATTCGATTGTCAAAGAGTTGACATCAGGGCGAGGGGTAGACCTGGCACTTGAATTAAGTGGCGCGTCAGGTGCGATGGCTGATGGGCTTAGTCAGCTAAGGATTGGGAGCCGTTATGTACTCGTAGGTGCTGTCTCACCCGTTGCACCCACTCCTGTTTCTGAAGAAATAATTATTCGCCGCATGCTGAATATTCATGGCGTTCACAACTATGCCCCTGAGGATCTCGCTGAAGCGCTACAGTTTCTCAAGAATAACCACAATAAGTTCCCGTTTATTGATCTTGTATCTGAAAAATTCAGTCTCGATCAAGTTGATGAGGCATTTCAATATGCTATCGAGGGCAGGGCATTGCGCATTGCGATCCTTCCGCAGAAGTGATCTATTACGCAGTAAGCAATTCGTTAAAAGTGCTTTTTAACCCAACAGACCATCAACGATGAATGAGGAAATTGAATACCCACCACCAAGCCTTGAGATCGCGGCGATCGATGTTCACGCGCACTACGGCAACTATACGCATAAGGGAACAGGTCTTGAATCTGGGTTTCAATCCGGTGATGCAGCGACCGTCGCCGAACGGGCGGAAAAGTGTAATGTTGAACTGACAGTTGTTTCGCCACTACTGGGTCTATTTCCACGCGGAAAGGCTGATGCGGTGGAGGGAAACGAAGAAGCGGTTAAAGTCGTTCCGCAAACTGGCGGATTGTTGCAATGGGTGATAATCAACCCGCTTCAACCACAGACCTATGATCAAGCGCGTGAGATGCTTGCCTTACCTCACTGCGTGGGTATTAAAATCCACCCCGTAGAACACCAGTATCCTATAACCGAACACGGCGATGCTATTTTTAAATTTGCCGCTGAGCAGAAGGCAGTAGTCTTGACTCACAGTGGGGATGAATTCAGTTGGCCGGAAGAATTTATCCCTTTTGCAAACGCATTTCCTGAGGTTCCACTTATTCTTGCACATTTAGGCAATGGAGGTTTGGCAAGTGGGAGTGCCAACTTGCAAGTCGAAGCAATAAAAATGATAAAACATGAGCATGTTTATGTCGATACTTCAAGCGCAAGGAGCATCATGCCCCGCCTGATAGAATGGGCGGTCGGTGAAATTGGTGCTGAGCGCCTGCTATTCGGCACGGACACCCCACTTTATTTTACCGCTTTCCAAAGGGCGCGAATTGATTACGCCGACATCACCTTAGAGCAAAAGCGATGCATATTGCGCGACAACGCGATAAAACTATTGGAACTTGAGAGGATAGTTTCTACTTTTCAGGTAAGTTAAAAAGGGCATTTATTTTTATCCTTTAATTAAGTGTGATTTAAAATGGGAAAAAAGTTATCGGGCAAAGTCGCTTTGGTAACGGGTTCGACCTCGGGTATTAGACGGGCAACGGCAACGCTATTTGCCGCCGAAGGCGCGCGCGTAGTTCTTGTTGGCCGTCGACGTGAAATAGGCGAGAAGGCAGTAGCGGAAATCACGAAAAATGGGGGCGAAGCTTCTTTTTTCCAGGCTGATTTTGAATCGAGCGAGGCGGTACGTGATTCGGTTCAATATACTCTTCAACAATACAAGCGAATAGATGTCCTCGTGAACAACGCCATGAGTCGCCTCATTTCCTGGGGTGATGGTAAAACCGCGGTCGAAACATCGGAAGAGGAGTGGGACAAAATTCTGGCTGTTGGCTTGAAGGCACCTTTCCTTACCTGCCAGGAAGCGATTCCCGAGATGATCAAAGAGGGCGGAGGATCGATTATCAACATCGGATCCGTTCGCTCCCTGCGGCCATCTCCCAAGGGGATCACTTATGATGTCGTCAAGTCGGGACTGATCAATCTCAGCGCTCAATTGAACATTGATTTTGGAAGTCAGGGCATACGCTCCAATTTGATCTGCCCGGGATGGATTTTTGTCACCCCCGGTTACGCAGAAGAGGTGGAAAAGGACCCCGTATTACGTGGCCAGATACAACTTTCGCAGACGATCAAGCGGCCTGGACTTCCCATTGATGTTGCCAGGGTGGCGCTATTTCTCGCATCGGACGATTCCAGTTTTGTCGCCGGGTCGGTCTTGGTCGTTGACGGCGGCAACTTAATATTAAGTGGTCGGCAGTTTAACCCGAAACTTGAAAAACAAGTGAACGAACTTTTCGCTGCCCATGCTGAACTTAACGACTAAAGAAGATAAATTTTATCACCCATGGGAAAAGATAATTTACATGGAATAGGTTTGTTGGGATGTGGCAGTATTGCGAATATCCATATCAGCGCTTTTACTGGCATTGAACCTTTACATTCCGACGGCACTGCCTTTGATCGCAAAAATGATTTTGCCGGACTGACGGATCGCGCCCGCGTGGTGGCTGCTTGTGACAATAATGAACAAAGACTCAACCATTTTTGCGACAAGTACCAAAAAGACTACAAGATTCCGCTGCGCTTTAATAATCTCTCCGATTTCGCTGCCTGTGATGATGTAAATGTGGTGGTGGTAATGACACAGGCATCGGTCCGCAGCGAAGTAATATTTCCTCTGCTTGAAGCGGGAAAACATCTGATGATTGAAAAACCATTCGCCCCAACGCTATCTGAAGCGCGAGCGATTGTCGAATTGGCAGAAAAATTAAACCTGCAGATCGCTGTGGGTCAGAACTATCGTTGGAGAGAACAAATGTCGCATTCGCGACAATTAATTAAAGAAGGGCAGATAGGAAGACCCACATTTGTCATTATCAATGATTGCGAATGGCGCGATCACGTCGTTGAAATGGAAACGGATACCCGTTATTATGCTTTGGCTGAAATGGGTGTTCACTATATGGATCTTTTTCGTTGGCTATTATCTGACGAACCGATAGCGGCGAGCTGTGTTTTAAAGACAGAACCTTTTACTACTAAGAACGAGAACGGCCGGTGTGAAAGTTCAGCCCTCATTGAATTTCGCAAAGGGACGATTGCGAACCTCATCCAGTCTTCGACTTCGCATGGGCGTGGGGCATTTAAATTTCGGCAGTTCGACGGCACAGGAGGGAGTCTGATTCATCCGAACTACACGGATGTTATTTATCGC
The DNA here is from genome assembly GCA_965219535.1 of Opitutales bacterium. Taxonomy (GTDB): domain Bacteria; phylum Verrucomicrobiota; class Verrucomicrobiia; order Opitutales; family PNEW01; genus PNEW01. Next base: position 500,665 of record CBDCNV010000002.1, read on the forward strand.
AGCAGCGAGGGGGAAGATAAATGGTCATTAAAACGCGATTTTATCGCCTCTTATGGGAAAAATATGGCGCTGCTCCTGGATGCTATTGAAACCGGAGTTCCGTCACCTAACAGTGGTCGCGACAACTTGAAAACGATGGCAATACTCGATACCTGTTTTCAATCGGCGGCGGAGAAGCGGCGGGTGGAAATCGCAATCGATGATTTAGAAAAGTAGGACTTTACGATGAAACATATGATACATGAAGAAATTGAAAAAGGCATGCCCCATATCTTAGACTCACCAAATGAAGAAGGTGTAGTTGAAGCTATATTCATACGCCCGGTAATGAATGAGAGAAAATCGCTGCAAGAGGCACAACTCTCACCGGAAAAGGGTGTAGAGGGTGACCGTTGGTTTGATTTGTGTTGGTTGAAACTTAAGGATGGCAGTTCAGATCCACGCGCACAAGTGTCGCTCTTTAACTCCAGACTTATGCGTTTGATCGCCTCGGATAAAAAACTTTGGTCACTGGCAGGGGATAATTTTATTGTTGAATTTGATTTAAGTCCATTGAAGCCAGGACAAAGGTTAAGCTTGGGAGAAGCGGTGATTGAGATTTCAGATCAGCCGCACACCGGGTGTGAGAAATTTGCTTCCCGCTATGGCCAAGAGGTTAAAGATTACATCGATTCCCCTGAGGGGATAAGACATAATCTTCGAGGAGTGTATGCAACCATCTTGCAAGCGGGGAAAGTAAAGATTGGGGATAACCTAAAAAAGATCGCATTATAGTTTTTCCAGCGAATTGGAAAAATAAAGAAACAATAAAGATCATAGAGAGGTCATTGATTTACATCAGGCTTTAAAGGTAAATCAATTACGCCATTTTTTACTTTTTCATGAAGTTATTCACTCAACTGATACTCTGTGCGGGGATTGTTTTATTGTCTTCTATGCTTACGGCCAAAGAAGACGGGGCAGTCTTTAGTAGTTCCGAGACACAGGTGCGCCTGGTTGAACTTTATACTTCGGAGGGTTGCAGTAGTTGTCCCCCCGCCGAGCGCTGGTTTAGCGACCTGCTCAACTCCCCTCATTTATGGAGCTCACTAGTCCCCATTGCCTTTCATGTCAGTTATTGGGATTATCTTGGCTGGCTCGATCCTTTTGCTTTGGAAGAGCACGCCCAAAGACAAAGGGCTTACGCTAAACTAGGGAATACAGGTGTTTATACCCCAGGTTTTTTTGTCAATGGGCGAGAATGGAGAGGATTCTTTGAGCGAAACAGCCTTCCCACATCTCCAACTTCTAAACCTGGTGTCCTGGTGGCGCGGCAACTCGGCGATCATCGATACGCGGTGTCTTTTCGGGAGATTGAAAGTGATGAAAGTAATTACCGTGTCCATGCCGCGGTACTGGGTTTTGACTTAAGTTCTCAAGTGAGGGCGGGGGAGAACCGCGGGAGGAATTTGCGACACGATTTTGTCGTCCTATCTAAACGGGATGCGGTTCTTAAAAAAGGAACTTCCACGCACACAGTCGAGCTGCGAATAAAACCACCAGACGGCAATAGGCTATCACGCTATGCGATTAGCTTTTGGATTACGGCAATGAATAACCCCATACCTATTCAAGCTACCGGGGGGTTTGTTAAAGAGAAAACATAGAAATTGTGTCTGTAGTGGTCAGAGAGCAATGCAAGCCATTTAAAAAATCAGGATTGATTTCCCACTTAGGATGAATTAATCCATGCTTATAAACTTTCATCAAGAATAACTATGATAAAGCAAAGAAATAATAATAAACTTTACACAGAAAGTCCTGTGAAAAACATTCTGATAAAAGGGAATTGGGCATGGCTTTTCATCGTCAGCCTGATTGCCGTATTATTGGGAACAGTAACGGCAGGAGAAGCAGCGCATCATTTAGCCTCTGAACCGCGGATCATTTCTATTACCGGCAACGACCAGATGAAATTTGATATTACTGAAATTGAAGTCAAAGCGGGCGAAAAAATTAAAATAGTCCTTAAAAACATTGGGAAAATACCCAAGATGGGGATGGCCCATAATTTTGTTCTCCTAAATAGCGATGTTGATGCCCAGAATTTCTCGATGGCCGCGATTATGGCCAGAGAAAGTGAATATATTCCGAAAGATCGTGAAAAAGATATTATTGCCTATACTGGAATGGCGGGTCCCGATGAAACAGTCACCGTAGAGTTTACTGCGCCAGAGACAGCTGGAAAATATGATTACGTTTGTACATTCCCCGGTCATTATTTAGCAGGAATGAAAGGTGTTTTGATAGTTAATTGATCCGTATTACAGTTAAGCTAAAGTTGCACAGGCTGCAATTGAGATGTGATGGGTTTAATGTGTTGTCGGATAATTAATGATCTTAAATATGGATCCATACCCCCTCATCTCGGTCATAGATCCTTCCTGATTACTGAATTAATGAAAAAGATAACCTATTCTTTTCTGGCTTTAATTTCCTTCTTGGTGCTGAGTAGCAGTGCAGATGAAGAGGAAATCGACTCTAAAGTTATCTTTAGAGGGAAAGTGGTTTATGAGAGGAATTGTCAGATTTGTCAACAGGCAAATGGTGAGGGAATTCGATTGGCATTTCCCCCGCTAACGGGGACTCCGTGGGTAACGGGAAGTAAAGAGCGCCTCATAAAACTGGTCGTTTATGGGTTGTCTGGACCAATTATTGTCAAAGGCAGGGAATTTTCCAGTAAGATGATTGAAGCAGGTATCCCCCCGGGGTCATTGACGGACGCTGATATCGCCTATTTGCTTACTTACATCCGCAATGCGTGGGGAAACAGTGCGTCCGAGGTAAAAGAATCAGAAGTCATCGATGTAAAAGAACAGGTAGGTGACCGTAAAAATGCCTGGGACTCTGAGGATTTACTGAAGCTTCATCCCTTGAAAGAGTCAGAATGATGGCACACCATTTTTGTGGATGTGAATAACACTCCAGAAGGGGATTGTTATGACTGTAGCTTATGTAGGTTAAAACTGAATCTACTTCGATATTAAGTCTTAACATCGATTATAATAAATGGGGAGTAGATATAGTTTTAATGATCTGACACGGATTTATTATCTTTCACATGAGCCATGAAGATAGTACTTTCTATGGTTCTGCACATATTAGATTTTTCCATATATTTTACATAAATAATTGACAGTGTTCAACTGGCACGATTAAACGATTGCATTACTCATAGGTCCCTAAGAATGTATTCTTTAACTGTCAGGTTTTACTTAAAAAATAAACGTTTGGATTGAGGGAATAGGGTAATTTGAAACAGAAAGAACAGAGTTAAAAAAATAATGAAAAATTTTAAATTAAATCATAAATTCAAGGTTCTCCTTGGAATCATGCTTTTAGTCATTTCTTATGGAATCAGTGGCAAGGAAACCGCACTTGAAGCAAGTGGATCCACAACAGGGGCGAAAATCACTGGAACGGTGAAGTTTACAGGTGATCCCCCAAGAATGCGAGACATAGATATGTCCGACGAACCGGTATGTGTTCATAAATGGGAAGAATGGGGGATGGCGTCAAAGAGTGAAACGCTAGTCATGGGTGAAGGTCAGACTATGGCAAATATCTTTGTCAGTATTAAGAGTGGATTGCCTGAACAGACTTACGCGGCGCCAACAACCCCTGTGGTAGTCAACCAGGAGGGGTGCGCTTATAAGCCCCATGTTTTTGCCGTAATGAAGGGCCAGAACATTATATTTAAAAACTCAGATGGGGTATTGCATAATGTTCATGCACTACCAGATGCAAACAGAGAATTCAATTTAGCGATGCCGGGAAGTATGACCGAGGCCCCCCCGCGCTCTTTCAGAAAGGTAGAGTCCATGTTTCGTATCAAGTGCGATAAACATCCCTGGATGCTTTCATATGCCGCTGTTATGAGCCATCCCTATTTTTTTGTTACTGGCCGGGACGGAAAATTTGAAATAAATGGCCTACCTGCCGGGACGTACGAAGTGGAAGCCTGGCACGAAAAGTTAGGACCCCAGGTTTCAACGGTCACGGTAGCTGCAGATTCAAGTGAAACTGTCGATTTTTCTTTTTCCAGATAGAAACTAATTATTGTTGAAAATATAATAATACTTAAATCCACTAAACAACATTAGCTATGGCAGACACGACCACTACTGAAGAGAAAAAACCTGAAGTAAGCCACGGCGAACATCACGAAGAGCTTTCCTTCTGGCGAAAATACATTTTTGCCACTGATCATAAAATGATCGGTGTTCAGTACGCGATCACCGGTGGATTCTTCCTCTTCTTTGGCTTTGGGTTAATGATGCTCATGCGCTGGAGCTTGGCCTACCCGGATCAGCCGCTCCCCATACTGGGTTTTCTCGTCGGCAGCAACGGCATTATGTCACCGGATACCTATAATACCTTTGGGGCCATGCATGGAACGATCATGGTTTTTATGGGCGTAGTACCGCTGGCATTCGGCGCCTTTGGAAATTTTGTCCTGCCCCTGCAGATTGGCGCCGTGGATATGGCTTTCCCTAAGATTAATGCAGCCAGTTACTGGTGTCTCTTTGTCGGCGGCCTCATCATGTTCGCCAGTTTTTTTCTTCCAGAGGGAGCAGCAAAATCCGGCTGGACTTCTTACACGCCTCTCGCGGACATAGATATTGGACTGGGGCAAACCTTTTGGCTGATCGGGATGGTTTTTTTAATTACCTCGTCCCTGATGGGAGCGATTAACTTTATTACCACCACGATTCAGCTGCGCGCGCCAGGAATGACTTATATGCGTTTGCCCTTTTTTGTGTGGACCCAATTGGTAACGGCTTTACTGCTTCTGCTGGCTTTTCCACCGCTTGAGGCAGCAGCCCTTCTACAATTTATGGACCGGGTGGCAGACACCAGTTTCTTCCTGCCTACCGGACTGGTGATTAGCGGGGAAGTTGCGGATATCAGCGGGGGAGGCAGCCCTATTCTCTGGCAGCATTTATTCTGGTTTCTCGCCCATCCAGAAGTCTATGTCCTCATCTTGCCCGCAATGGGAATCGTGACTGAGGTGATTGCGAACAACGCGCGTAAACCCGTGTTTGGTTTTAAATCCATGGTTTATTCTTTGATTTTCCTCGGATTCATGTCTTTTTCCGTCTGGGCCCACCATATGTTTATCACCGGGATGGGAACTACCTTGAACGCCTTTTTCCAGACGACGACGATGATTATCTCGATACCCTCGGTGATTATTCTCTCCTGTCTTTTTATCACGCTCTGGGGAGGGTCCCTTCGATTCAATACACCGATGCTCTTCGCGCTCGGATTTTTACCGATGTTCGGAATTGGTGGATTGACGGGCCTACCCTTGGGCCTGAGTTCAGCAGATATTCACCTCCATGACACGCTTTATGTCATCGGGCATTTTCACTACGTAGTAGCGCCCGGAACACTTTTCGGCCTTTTTGCTGGGATCTACTACTGGTTCCCAAAGGTTTCAGGCCGCATGATGAACGAGACGCTTGGGAAGTTGCATTTCTGGGGAACGCTTATTTTCATGAACCTGATCTTTTTCCCCATGCTCATTCAGGGAATGGCCGGAATAAACAGACGATTACATGATGGTGGGGCGTCTTATGCTGATGCCACGGCAATTATCGAGCCCGGGTTTTATTCCCACGCCGCCAATTATCTCTATTTAAACAAGTGGATGTCGATGTCCGCCTGGGCATTAGGGTTGGTTCAGCTAATCTTTTTGGTAAATCTTTTCTGGAGCATAAAGAAGGGGAAGAAGGCAGAGCGTAATCCCTGGAATGCAACTACCGTCGAGTGGGCAGCGCCTTCACCGCCAGGGCATGGGAATTTCGATTCACCGGTTGAAGTTTACAATGATCCTTATGAATATAGTGTTCCCGGTGCTTCGAAAGATTTTAGCCCGCAATTTGAAAAGGGGCCTTCCGCTTGAAATTCAGGAGATAATCTGATGTCTACAATAGAAATACCCTATATAAGTTCCCCGAGACCGGACACCGGATTGGTTAATGCCAAGCTCGGCATCTGGTTGTTTCTTGCTTCTGAAGTCATGCTCTTCGGCGGATTATTTTCTGCCTATATCCTGCTGCGTGTCGGCGCTGAATCCTGGCCGGAAGGTGCATCTATTCTCAATGTACCGCTTGCAACACTGAATACAGTCGTGCTTATCACCTCCAGTATAACGATGGTTATGGCGTGGGCTTCACTGGTAAGGAAGGATATTAATAAGTATCGGCTCTATAATTACGCGACCTTAGCCTGTGGGTTGATCTTTCTTGTGGTTAAATATTTTGAATACAGCGCGAAGTTCCATCATGGCCTTTTCCCTTCGGAGAGCACTTTTCTCGCCATCTATTTTACCCTCACCGGGCTGCATGGACTGCACGTTATAGGCGGCATGCTGACATTGGCCTATTTACATTTTATAGGAGCGAAAATGTGGAAAACAGATCCAGTACGCTATACTGGTAGGGTGGAATGCGCTGGACTTTTCTGGCATCTTGTTGACCTCGTTTGGATCTTCCTTTTCCCGACACTTTATCTCATGTAAGAGGAAAAAACTATGGCAGAAAACTTAGAAGAACTTGATCAACATATACGGTCCTGCATCGCGATCTTTGTCGCCTTGTTATGTCTGACAATAATCACCGTTGCGGTTTCCTATTTGAACTTACCCATACCAGCGACAATTAGCCTCGCCCTGTGCATTGCGTTAATTAAAGGATCGATGGTTGTCTCTTACTTCATGCATTTAGTTTCAGAAAAAAAGCTCATTTTCTGGTCCCTCTCCCTGACAGGCGTATTCTTTATTATTCTCATGGTCCTTCCCGTCGTAACGGATCTGGATATCATCTCCCATACGATTACGGTTAACCATTAAATGTCCTTAAAAATATTTCATATTTTTTTTATTACGATTTCATTAATCCTCTGTTTCGGATTCGGTTGGTGGTCTTTCCAGCAATCAGGAGCCTATATTATTGTAGGCATTGGATCAATTGCCGCAGGGATTGCGCTGTTTTTCTATGGCAATTACTTTTTGAATAAAATGCAGAATCTACTACCATGAGATATAAATTCCGCAGTCTTTTAAATAGCTTAACTTTTGCTTGCCTGTCCCTCACCACACATCCACTCCTGGCATGTAGCAGTTGCTTCAGCACAGGAACGGGAAATATGGCCGAAGGGGCCAATATGGCAATTCTCTCCCTCTATTTAGTTATTTCAATTTTACTCTGCGGCTTTGCAGCGTTTTTTATTTATCTGTGGAAAAAATCTAGAGATTATTCACTTCAAGGTTCAAATTCCGAATTAAAAAAAGGTCGATGATGGAACAACCAATGCAAAATTTCTTCGGGATGCCCTGGCTTCCGATTGATGTTTCAGAGCACGGGGCGGCGCTCGATAGTTTAAACTGGTGGGTTCACTTGTTAGCGATTATCCTTTTTGTAGGATGGACAGTATATTTTATTTATGTCCTTTTCCGATTTAGGCAGTCACGTAACCCCCAGGCCAGTTACGAAGGGACAGAATCACATATGGGCACTTATGTGGAAATAGGTGTTATTGTTGCTGAAATTGTCCTACTCGCAGGCTTCTCCATTCCGCTCTGGGCACAATGGACTGACGATTTCCCCGAGGAATCAGAATCGGTGGTTATTCGTGTCGTGGCTGAGCAGTTTGCCTGGAATTTTCATTATTCGGGAACTGACGGGGTCTTTGGCAATACCTCCCCTGAGCTGATCGATGTTCAGATCAATCCTCTTGGCTTGGATATGGACGATCCCAATGCGGCAGATGATGTTGTCGCTAAACGTCTCTTTCTACCCGTAGACAAACCGATAATCACACATCTCCTCTCGAAGGATGTCATACACAGTTTTGGTATTCCCGCGATGAGGGTGAAACAAGACATTATGCCCGGTTCGAGTATTCCCGTAACTTTCAAAGTTCTTCAAACAGGGAAATATCTCATTGCCTGCAGCCAGTTATGTGGCACCGGTCACTCCACTATGCGCGGATTTATCGAAGTCATGAGCCAGGATGATTATGCAAATTGGTTAAATCGCGAAGTAGAGAAAGCAAAAGCGCAGGCGGAGATGGGTGATGACTTATGGTAATTCATTTAGCTTATTTTCTCTCATTTTGAAATTATCATAATTGAAGGAACCGGATCCTGAGCGGACATCGTAAAAGTTGTATCATTAAGTTTGTAATTTTCCTGGGTGTATTTTTAGCGGGAGCTACAGTACTCTTTGCGCAATCGCAGGAAGGCGGTGCAGATGTCGCTTACCGCGAATTTCCCTTTGTCGGTAGCCGGATAGCCATCTGGGCAATAGGTGAACTGCATCTTATGTATGCGGCTTTCGTTTTAGCCGTTCCGATGTTTGCGCTGCTCATCGAGTATATTGGTTATAAGACCGGAGATAAACGCTACGATAAACTGGCGCACGAGTTTACCAGTTTGTTGAGTGTTTCTTTTTCCTTCACCGCTACCCTGGGCGCGATCCTCACTTTTATGCTGATGATTCTCTATCCGAGATTTACGAGTTACCTGGTCTCCATTTTCGACAAGACTTTTTGGCCCTATGGATTGCTCTTTTTTGCGGAAGCGGGGTTTTTATACAGCTACTATTATGGATGGGGTAAATTCTCACCGCGTGTTCACCTGCTTTTGGGAGTAGGTCTGAATATCGTGGGAACTGCGATTATGTTCATCGCTAATGCCTGGCTCGCGTTTATGACATCTCCGAGTGGAATCGATGAGGCCGGTAATCTTATCAGCACCTGGGATGCGGTGAACAATTATATTTGGATGCCGATAAATATTCATCGTGTCATTGCCAATGTTTGCTTTGGTGGAGCTATTGCCGCGGCCTATGCCGGGTTCAAGTTTTTAGGTGCGAAAACAAAGGAAGAGAAAGCGCACTATGATTGGATGGGCTATGTCGGTAACTTTATTGCTATTTCCGCTTTGCTTCCCTTGCCGTTTGCCGGATATTGGCTGGGTAGTGAAATCTATGCATTCCGCGCACAGATGGGCATGGTTCTGATGGGAGGGGCGTTTTCCTGGCTCTTTATTATTCAAGCGGTTCTTATCGGGATGCTTTTTCTCGGGGCTAATTACTATTTATGGCTGGGAATGGAGCGAATAGAGGGTGCTGAGAAATATAAGAAATTTGTCAAATATCTCCTCGCGACAATCACCGTTTGCTTTGTTGTTTGGGCAACACCGCATTCTCTTGTCGCGACGGTGGAAGAAGCACGAAAAATGGGGGGAGCCCATCATCCGGTCCTTGGTATTTTAGGTGTGATGTCGGCTAAAAACACCGCGGTTAATATCATGATCCTAACAACCTATATCAGTTTCCTTCTCTACCGGCGAGGGAACAAAGTGGCTACGGTTTCATGGGCGCCGCTTGGTCACACAGCCCAATTTCTGATTTTCGCGGTTACGATAATTTTTGTTATTATCATTGGTGTCGTTGGTTATTTCGTCGAAGCCTCAGTACGGATCGGACTTTCCGTTCCCCAGGTTATCTCTGTGCTATCCGCGATGATCGCCGTTACAATGATTGATGTATTCCTCTTTCGCAATGCGCGCATTGTCGGTCAGATTAGATGGGGAGAGATCCCCGCCAGGGCGCAATACATGCTATTTTTCCTCGCTGTCACTTTTACCTGGCTGATGGGACTCATGGGCTACGTCCGTTCCGGCCTCCGCCTGCATTGGCATGTATACGAAGTGATGAAGGATACATCCGTTGACGCCTTTACCCCGACATTGGGATTCGCCGCCACCGTGGTTTCCAGTATCGTTATCATCTTCTTCATCTTTATCATGTTTAATTTCTGGCTTACCGGGCTTCTTCACAAGAAAGATTGGGAACCCAAAACTTGATCTGCAGAGATGAAGAATGTAATTAATATATTTGTCTTAACGATCTTAACCACTCTCTTTTATTGGTATGTGGCGCAAATGGTCCCGCAAAAGGAGACACATCCACCTGAAAGTGCAGAAGTTCGGGAAGACATGAGCACTGCAGAAATGATCGTTGCCGGGGAAAAGATATCTACGGGTAAAGGGACCTGTTTTCTTTGTCATACGATGGGTTCTGAAGGCTCACGCGCACCGGATCTAGCTGGTGTAGGGCAGCGAGCGACTACGCGTATAGAGGGCTATAGTGACATTGACTATTTAGCTGAATCCCTTTTTGAACCGTCAGCCTATGTCGTGGATGGCTATAACCCCATTATGACACCCGCGCATAAAGCACCGATTAGTTTAACCCAACCGGAAGTTTTAGCGGTAGTCGCATACCTTCAAAGTTTAGGGGGTTCCCCAACCGTTACGATGAAGACAAAATTGAAATACTCAGCCGATGCATCAGCGACTCCGGCACCAACGGCAGTGGCGAGCAGTGATGGAACTGCGGTTTCCTATGATCATCTCAGCGGGGAGGAGCTATTTAATAAGTACGCCTGTATGGCTTGCCACAGCCTGACTGACCCGATTCAACTGCTCGGCCCAAGTCTCTATGATGTAGGCAATAGATTGAGCAAGGCGGAAATCTATGAAGCTATTATCGATCCCGATGCGGTGGTTAACGAGGGTTTTGTTAAAGGAATAATGAGCGCCACGATCCAAGGGGCTGGATTTGATAAGGATGTTACTCCCCAACAACTGAGAAAAATGGTGGAATTTCTATCGGAGAAAAAAGGCAGTTAGATGAATTACATTATCATACCCCTGGTCTTGTTCGTTTTATTGGTCTTACATTTACTCAGCAGGTATAAAAAGTTCTCCTTCATTAACTCACTCTTTTGGGCAGTAGCGTGGTGGATTGCTATTTATGTGATTTTAAAAAACGCGATTTTACCACCGCTTCCATCCTCTATTGTACAGATGTTTATGGCGATCATTACGATTGCGCTCTTCTTTTATATCACGGCAGATACCCAGCGATTAAAGGAAACCATTCATCCGATTATTCAATTTCTCGTTAATCGAAAATTTACACTACCTCTAGGTATCGTGATTATAATCATTCCGTTGCTTGTCGCGGGGAAGGTTTATTTGGGTTCCCAGGTAAAAATTGTTGCCCCGGTATTTGGTCGAAGTATCCATCCCGCACCGCCAACGGAAATTAATTATCAAGGCAGACAGTTAATGCTTAATGACCTTGAAAATCCGTATCGTCATTTAGAGACGGATAACCCCGCCGAGTTTCAGGAACACGTTGAAGAAGGCCGTAAAGTATATTACAATAATTGTGTTTTCTGCCATGGTGACACCTTGGACGGGAAAGGAATTTTTGCCCATGGATTCAATCCGATACCTGCCAATTTTGCTGACGTTGGCACGATTGCGCAATTGCAGGAATCCTATGTCTTCTGGCGGGTGGCCAAGGGAGCGCCCGATCTCCCTGACGAATCAGGACCCTGGAGCTCTGCCATGCCCGCGTGGGAAAAATTCCTAACCGAAGATGAAATTTGGGACGTCATTCTTTTCATTTACGATTTTACCGGGCACAAGCCTAGGGCGAAAATGGAGCACCACTAATCTTGAATGGTAAGTAATGAAATCAAGCATGCAATTTTCTAAGAAGAGCAGTTCGCGACAGCTTTCATATGCCCTGACTTTCATCGGTTTATTTACAACCGGTATCGTATACTCTGGCGAAGTGAACCTGGGAACAGAAGTGGAGCTAGCGGCAGGAAAAAAATTGTATACTAATTATTGTGCTCATTGTCATGGGGTTGATGGAGACGGTAAAGGATCCGCGAGTCGGTACTTTCATCCCAAACCAAGAGACTTTAGGAGAGGGATATATAAACTGCGCAGTACGGATAGCGGTGAACTACCCACCGATGAGGACATCATTCAAGTTATTAAAAGAGGCATGCCTTATACCGGGATGCCCGCGTTCACCGATTTTAGTGAAGAAGAATACCAAAATCTCACCTATTATTTGAAAACTTTCAATGAAGATTTTACCGATCCGGATTTTATCGTAGATCCACTCACTTTTCCTGAAGCCCCTCCTTACAGTGAAGAATCAGCTTTGAAGGGAAAGGAGATTTACACTATCAATGAGTGCTATGGCTGTCATGGTGAAAATGGGCGAAGTGATGGGGTATCGGCCCTCAAGCTTGAAGATGGATTTGGTAAGATAAAATATCACATCCGGCCAGCTGATTTAACAAAAAGATGGACATTCAGACGAGGGGCAACACGCGAAGACATGTATCGAGCCTTTACGACTGGCTTGAATGGAACGCCGATGCCATCCTATAAAGATTCGATAACTCCTGAAGACCGGTGGCATCTTGTAGATTATATTTATTCACTTTCGGACAAGGATGAACCGAACTATTCTACGACGATAATCGCGGAGTATACCGAAGAAGAAATTGATCTTTCACAAGGTAAGGCTTTTTTTGAAAATAGCGAAGCTGCGCTCTTTCCCCTTGTCGGGCAAGTCATCGAGCCAGGGCGGGAGTTTTTCCCGTCGGCAAATGCGATCGAAGTCAGAGCGGTCTACAATCATGAGGATATTGCATTTATGCTATCCTGGAATGACATGAATGCGGAAATCGAAGGTAGTAACGCTCCCGACATTGCAGTTGAGAAATTCCATCTCGATAAACCGGAAAGTCAGGAGAAAACATTGGTTGTTGAAGATAGCGTGAAAAAGTATTCCGATGCAGTTGCGTTACAAATTCCCAGTGTCATGCCTGAGGGATTTAAAAAACCCTATTTCCTGTACGGTGATAAAAAGAAAACCGTTGATGTATCCTTTCTAGATCTGGCCACTAAAAATGTTGTAAAACAATATACAGGTTATGGCTATAATCGGCTTACAGCTGTAGACAATGAGACTGTAACTGCGCACTCGAATTACGATAACGGTGAATGGTCAGTAATCTTTAAATACAATCGCAATTTGGTTGCTGAAGAAGGTCTATCCTTTATCGAGGAAAGTTTCATTCCGCTTTCGTTTTATGTATGGGATGGCTTTAACAACGAAAGGGGCGTTGATAGTAGTATTACCGCATGGTACAGTCTATATTTAAAGTCTTCGGTTGAGGAATCTCCGATAATCCCAATGCTTATATACGGACTCCTCACTCTCTTTATAGAATTAATTATTGTCTTCCTGATGAGGAAGAAATTTTCCACCGCTTGAGCGGTCGGGAATTAATATTCTAAGAATTATCTTGTATCGCCTGTCGTGCCGCTTTCGACGTCTGATCCGAAGCATTCGTGAGAAACACTGTATCAGCACCAGAGGCCAACATATTAAAGCCGATTGAATGGGCGTATTTTATAATCTCTGGGGAGTGTGCGGGCATAACAGAGAATTTACCTGATTTTTTACTTGCTTGAGCTACTGCCTCCATATCATTCCCCAACGTTTCTCTTGTACGTGGAACACCCATGGACACCCCTCGTCTTAAGAGGATGTCATCGGGGCCAAGAAATAGCGCATCTATGCCATCAAGCGCAACGATGGCTTCAGCATTCTCTACCGCCTCTGGTGTTTCGATCTGGGCAATGAGCATCGTGTCTTCATTCGCGTTTTGAGAAAAATCACGGCTTTTCATGTCGATTATACGACGTCCACCAAAAGATCGCTCTCCGAGGGGAGGGAACTTCGCGGCACTAACGATAGCTTTTGCCTCTTCTACGGTGTTAACGAGGGGGACAATAATGCCGTTTGCGCCCGCATCGAGAAACATACCAATATTGCTCGATTCATGCGAGGGAACGCGAGCAATTGCCGGTAATTCCATGAGCTCACAAACTCTTATCAGATCTAACACATCCTTATAAGCAAGTTGTCCGTGTTGTCCATCGATCCATACCCAATCCCAATCCTTGCCGATCCGCTCAAGGATACCAGGTGCTGGATAACTAATCGCGAAACCGAACTGAGTTTTCCCCGCTCTTACATTTTCTATAAATTGTTTCATCATAGTCCCTATCTATGTATGACCGTTTTATTTAAGCAATACCAAACAGAATTCGAGTCACTGATCTTTCGTTGTGATCACGCAGTACTCAGTATAACTTTGTGTTTTTCTAAAACTGATCGTCTCTAGAAAAGAGAAATCAACTTCATGAGTGGATAGCTTAGGGATTTCTATCGACGAGCTGATTGTAGTGGATAAATGTTTTATCAGAAGACCCAATAGCATCGTTTCCTTTTCCCGGTTTTTACACCCGAGACCTAAAATTTTTAATGGTGAATGACCGTCAACATTATCAGATTCGTCTTCAACATAGAATAGATAAGCGGCAATTCCATCTACGTCTGGGATGCCGATCCCTTTGATTTCTTTTTTTCGATTATTGAGCGTTTGTGTTCTACGATCCCATGCAAGCAGGGTTTCATCAGAAAGCGTATCCTTCGCGGTTTTCTTAAGGTAGCGATCCTCAAGATCGTCAAGTTCAACTGGAATGACCCATTGAGATGAAGTGGGTGGGGTTAAAGGAGTTGTGGTCGAAAAGTCCGAATAATTTCTGTGCGCTGCAAATTCAAGTTTCTCAAAAAAAGCAGCTAAGTCTTTTCGTTTATCTGGAATCACGACAGTCAACAACGGAGGACCCAATACGGCCATTTTATCGATCAAAGAAGTCACGAGATGATGTCCGTAATCATGCCCCCCGTAGTTGGGATGAATGCCCAACCTCAATATTAACGAAGAAGCCTCTCTCTTCGCCGCTATTAAAACACCAACAGGATCTTTATCATCCAGTGCAAGCATGCATGAACTGGACCAAAGATTGAGCTGTTTAATTTCCCTCTTAATACCCCCTAAAGTGAGTGAGGCAGCATCGGGAAAATGAACGTCGTAACACCGGTTTACGGCATCGACGAGTAATGGAATATCATCAGGGCGACAAAACCTGAAAGAGGGCATGCACGATTAATAGTCGGAACGTTTTTTATCCAATTCTGACATAACGCTGACCTCATTGAGGTTTTCCTTCGGAGGCTGATTGGGGGGATAGTCATTCACTTCTTCACTACCATAAACCGGTGGCGCAGCGGTTCTTGAATTGCCGTTACCATTGCTTTGCGAAGTGATCATTTCCTCCATCATCATGCGACCAATTTCGATACCTTTTTCGACAAGATCGAGATCGATCGTTATTACCTTACTTTCCAAAGCTACGCTCTCTATTCGTTCCTGCACCTTATCGCGCATAAAACCTGAGGGGACACGCAATATTCGTTCTGTGGCATCCGGAGTCCATTCAAACACTGATTTTAAAGGTGTGCCTTTTGTATCCCGGGCAATTAATTTAACCCCACCGTCAATTTCATGCTCAAGAAGTGTGTTCAGATCTTCGGGTGAGGAAGATTGAGCTTGTTCTTCCAGGCTGTCTTCATGACCGAGCTCCTTTAAAATTCCCTCGGCGAATTCTAAAGTTACTGCACTCAAGCGCCGCATCCGGGCTGCTTTTTCAATGTACGCTTTTGCCCGTCTTTTCTGATAAGCGTCTTTAATCGCAGGTAAGAGTTTACGGGCTTCTTGGGTCCAGGTTAGTTTTTTTCCATCATAGGTGGTTTCATCTTTTGCGCCCCCTTCCGATGCAACAATTTTTTCTATTGTTTCCGGAGTAATGATTTCAAAATTTGCCGATCCGCAAACGGCGCACTTTACAGGGTTTTCCTCTTTAGCGGTGGTTCCGCAACCTATACAAAGTGCGGTGTTCCCTTTGCGCGCTTGATTAAAAGCTAAAGTTTCCGCGAGTTTATCAGTTGCTTTCGCTGCTTGTTTGGGCATGAAACGATCAATCGCTTCATCGATTAAAGAGTTGGTAACGACACTGTGACCTTTTTCCACCGCAAGCCGTAATATCCCGGTGCGGGCAATGCCTTTCACGAGCGGAGGAACCCTGGTCATCCGCTCTTCGGCTTCCTGTGTCCATTGAATACTCTCTTCCGCTTTACGGTCGAGTTCCGGATGGACCAAAACTGAACTGAGTAAAATATCACAGGGGGCCATGCGTAAAAGATTATCCGTGTTGCTTCCCAAACCGGAGTCTTCAAGGTCACTATGAACCCCGATTCTGCCTACGATCAACAGCCAGGGAGGATTTTTGCGCGCGTAATCCAGAATCTTTTGAAAGGCTTTCCCGTCGAGTAAAACTTTTTCCGCTTCTATGCCTTTTTCTTTCAGCATCTTTTCCGCGACCTCAAGATGTGACTGGTAGATCTGCGCGAGTCCAGTGTCGATTATCTCCTCATGCAATTGGTTCTGTTCTTCAAAGCGGAAAACCTTAGCGGCTTTATCGGTAAGGACATCGACGATCCCATTGAATACCATGTAATGGAGATAGGGGTCATATATACCAATGAGGGTAATTTTTTTATTAAATTTTTCTGCCAACTCGGCGGCCGTCATCAGTGCTCCAAACGACTGTGGGCTACCGTCAATCCCGACGAGGATCGTATCGCGCTCCGGCTCATCCTCCTTGGGGACATGTTTTACAACCCAGATATCACCTTTTCCATGACGGGTAACACCCTGACAAACTGCGCCGATCTGGCTGTCTTTGGTTTTCCCAATACCCTTAATGCCGAGAACCGTAAGATCATAATCGGAAGCTTCCATATCGTTTAAGATTTGTTCATGGTGCTTCCCATCTATCATTTTTCGTTCCATTTCCAGCCCCTCCGCTTGGCAGAGCTTATCCATCTCATTGAGATAGCAATCGGAAATGAGCTTTAACCCCATTGTAATTAAACTGTCGTGAATCTTCCGCTGCCTTTCTAATTCCGTCTCCTGAAGGTATTCGCCGGGCAGTGTAAACTCCATTTGCTTGAATCGATAATCATGCATCTTGGCGGCATAAACATGATTGCCGGTCATTGAGGAGTTGAATTTCTTCCCAATTTGAATCGCGATATTGATCGCTTGATTTGAATAGTCAGAGTTATCTACAGGAACGAGAATCGATTTAAACATGTATCTTACCTATCGGGTTTTAGTATGAATTAAACTGTCTTAGTAATGGATTTCGCAGCGTCAAAATCATTCGAATAATTGGATATGATGTCAATGCAATGTGGTTACATTTAGTGTTTTCCAAAGATTTTCGGGGTCGGCATTTTCTTGCGTATTTCAGAAAGAACATCACCCGTCACCCGGGAGATATTGTTTTTTTGACAATAGGATTCTACGGATTTCTTTACCATGCCGCGAACGAATGCGGGAATCTCTTTCATCCGGTCCTTCGCATCATTTCCCCATTCAATCGCATCTGATTCATTGAGATTGTGGGGGAGGCCGTATACCAATCCGGGATAGTTGTTGATTGACTCGCGTGAATATTTTCCCGGTGTAAAATCACAGAGCGGATCCTCAGCCATGTAATCTCCGGTCGCTCCGAATGAGCGGGCACGACAACCCCCGCATACACCGTTAAATTCACATGCCCCGCAACGATCGCCTAGCTCATTGCGGCGGCGAATTTTTATAAACAGTTCGGAGTCATTCCAAACCTCAGCCATTGTTTGCTTTTGCAAATTACCTCCAAATACAGGGAGATAGGGACAGGGAGTCATGTCACCATTAGGGCGAATACCCATATATTGAGTTCCCGCTGGGCAACCTCCCGCTCCACCGGTAAAGGACTTTAAAAACTTCGAATCGGGAGCTTCCTCATATAGGTGTTTAATATAATGGGGAGCACATTTCGCATTGGTGACCATTTTCCCGTCATATTTTTTCTGGATATGTGAAAGTGTCTTTAAAACTTCATTATATTGGTCCTGGCTGATTTCAGAGACGAACTGTCCACGACCTGTGGGTACGAGAAAATAGAGATTAAAAACCTTGGCACCCATTTCCTGGTAAGCGTAATCGGCTATAGCTTCTATTTGATCAAAATTATGTTTTCCGACCGTCGTTTGGACGATGAAGGAGAGGCCCGTGCGATGCAAAACTTTCGCTCCGTTAACCGTATTTTCCCAAGCGCCTTTTACCCCGCGAAATCTGTCGTGGAGTTCAGGATCGAGAGCGTCAAGCGAGAGCGACAGCCCTCGCAACCCGCTGTCTTTTAATATTCTCGCCAGGTTTTCTGTGATGAGGACACCATTTGTTCCACAGACGACCCAAAGATCTTTTTCACTGCCGTATTCTATGATCTCGAGAATATCCTTTCGCAGCAAAGGTTCGCCTCCAGTGAGGATGGTCAAAGCTTCGGGAGCAAAGTCAGCGATCTGATCAATGATTTCTTTACATTGAGTGGTGTTAAGTTCACTGCGATCAGCAAATCCATCGGTTGATAACCGGCGAACATCTTTTCCTCCCGCATCGAGGTAACAATGCTCACATTTTAAATTACAACGGTTAGTTAAATTCCATGAAATAACATAGGGCCGCTGAAATTTATTTACGTCTGTGTGCATTTATAATGATTTTTGATTAAACACGAATGAACACGAATAGACGCTAATTAAAGAACGATACGTTCCCACTCTAAAATTGGATTTGAAAAATTCAAAATCACGCCTACACGCAAACGAGTTATTTTCAAATAATTAATCATTTGGCCTCTTTCGCGGTCAGAAATGCATTCAATAACCTTTGTGTCCACAATAACTGAATCGTAGACAATAAGGTCAGGAACATAATTTCCAACATTATTATCTTTATACGAAATTTCAAAAGCGGGCTGTTGAAGGTGAGGTATTTTCCGCAGTTTAAATTCAACTGTTAATGCGTTTTCATATGGCTTCTCATGAAACCCATGCCCAAGAAAATTTAAAACTTCGATAGCACAGCCAACAATTGCATACACCTCATCTTTCAAAAGAATATCTTTAGATAATGTTCGGTTGACCCCAGATAAATCGGTTAAGCTTGAATCATGTTCATTGGTGTCCATTCGTGTCTATTCGTGGTTGATTTCCAGGTGTGGATACTTTTCTCACATTTCGAATTCTTCTTTTGCGCGGTCAAGGCATTCTTCGGTCACTTGGGTGAAACCCTTTTCGTGCGCGAATTTTTCTATGCCTTTTTTTGCCATGGGGCGGGCAAATTCGGGAATATTCTGTAAACGGACCATCGCCTGAGCCGTCCAGGGAAACTCGTCTTCATTCTTATTCGCGGAGTCGGTCTCTGAAGCTTCCATCATAGAATCGCGGGCCATTTGAGAAAAAGGACACTTAGCCGCGGGCTCCGAACTCGCATCGGTCATGTTCCCGCTTTCATCAAGGGTTATGCCCTGGGATTTCGATACTGTTTCTCCGCCGATTTCTACTCCCATCGAAGTGACCATCTGTGTTTCAAAGGCATTGGTCAGCATCGCGATCTCCATCAGGCAGTCCGGACATTCATAGCGAATGGATAGAGACCCATGATCATCAGGTTTTAGGGGAGCTTCATTTTTTACCAGTTTCATCTGGGTGTTACAGGATGTGCATAAGAATTTCATGTTAAGCTTCCAGGGTATTCATTATTTTTGTTGCGATCTTTTGAAGAGAAATGTTGGTGGGAGAACTGCTGGCACTGGCGGTAATCGTTCCTCGATCACATTGTTCAGCCACCGCGGGATCAAATGGGACTGAGCCCAGCAAAGGGATATCCAATTTGGCGTTACCCGAAGGAAACAAGGGTTTTACTTCTTTGGAGTCGGCACAGTAATAGCCGCTCATGTTTTCGATATACCCGATAATGGGAGATGGAGTTTTCTTAATGGCCGCGATTGAACGCGCGACAACACCTTGCGAAACTTCAGAGGGGATGGTGATAAGTATGAACGACGTTTTGCTGCCAAAAAATTCTGCGAATTGAAAACACCGTTCGGCACCGGGGGGAAGATCGATAAGGAGAAAATCTAATTGTCCCCAATCGGTATCAGCGAGGAAATCGGCGAGGGTTGAAAACTCTTTAGTCGCTCGCCATACATGGGAATCACCACTGGCCACACTTTTAAAATCTACCGCTTCCGATTCCGGCACCAAGGTACCAAAGGAGATGACGCCAATGCCAGATTTTGTTTTCGGGACGATAAGTCCATTCTGCCCGGGTATGAGCGGAACGTCAGTGAGACCGGCAAGACGTGCCAGGGCTGGACCGTTAACATCTGCATCGAAAAGGGAAACGCGTTTTCCTAAACGGTTAAATGCTGATGCAAGATACATTGAGATCGTGCTCTTACCCACTCCTCCTTTACCTGATCCAACTGCAATGACATATTTGATCCCGGATAGGTTTGCTTCAATTTTGGCTTTGTGCGCGACGACTTGTCCCATAATATTGGAACCGCCATCTCCAGCAAGGTCGGAGTAGGTTTTTAGTTCTTTCGAATCGTCCATATTAACAAAAAGATTGTCATCGAAATCTGTCGACTCAACTCAAATTTAATAATTTGATTATCTAACATGCTTTTATGCCAGTTTCAGGTCAAATTCGGGTTGATTTATGCTTAGCTACAGCCTGTTAAAAACATTTCATCTTGCGGGGGTTTTCCTGTTTCTTACCGCACTGGCGATATTATTTTTTTCCGATAACTTCAGCCGTCTTTTCAAGGTCATTTCCCATGTAGCGTTGTTTATTATTTTAATTACCGGTTTGGGGCTAGTCGTGCATTTAAGTAATGGTGTGCCCCCTTGGGTAATAGGGAAATTTATCCTTTGGCTGCTATTATCTGCGGTCGGGATATTTGCAACCACCCGCCTCAGAAAATATCGATTAACCGTCTATAGCTTTTTAATATTGATGGCTTCTCTCGCAGCGTTTCTAGCTATTCATAAACCTTTTTGAATTTGGAACTCAGGAACTCAAGTTGAGATTAAATTTGGGACTCAGGAACTGACATATTACCCTGGAGTGGATGTAGTTTCATCTAGCGCCTTCACAGAACTAGATTCTGACCTTCTCTACCGACGCGTTTGATGGTGAGAGGCATCGTAGCAAAATTAAAAAGTAGACCGCTCTCGACTCCGGTTGCTTTCATGTATGAGCGAACCATAGTAAAATGTATAGCTTCCAAAGCTTTAATGGCCTTAAGTTCAATTACCACACTATTGTCTAAAAACAAATCTAACCGGTGCTCACAAATTCTTCTACTACGGTAATAGAGGGGAACACGTTTCTGCCTTTCAAAACTGATCTGCAGCCAATCCAGTTCAATACAAAGTGCCTCTTCGTAAAGTGATTCCAAAAACCCAGGCCCTAGATCCCGATGAACGGCTATTGCAGCAGCTATAATTTTGCTTGTTTACTCCCCATCATTCAGGCTGTTTTCCACATCACTAATAATTCATGAGTTCCTGAGTTCCAAATTAAAATACGTCTTATATATTTTATTCTTAAATATAATTAATTAGTGTGATGTAATTGCGCGAGTTCCTGAAGAATTTCATCGGGGGTCCACTCGTTTCCACGAAGCACTTTAACCAATTTTCCGGAAGCATCAGCGATAACAGTTCGCAATGAATGGGCGATTTCTTCAGGGGAACTTTCATTTTGCACGACTGTTATTCCAAAATGCTCTGCAAAATTTACGATCCTTTTTCTTTCACCGGTAAAAAAACTCCATACCTCATAATCTGCATTGAGTGCATCACCATGTCGTTTAAGAACTTCTGGAGTATCATAATCCGGATCAAAGCTTATCGAGATGAGCCTGGTTGTTGATTTTAAATCTTTGCTCTCGAGGAATGTTTTTTGCAGCGATTGAAAGTGAATATCCATAAGAGGACAAAAATTGGGCAGTGGGCAACGCGTATAGATAAAGGTCAGGATCAAATGCTTCCCTCGATACGCTTTAAAATGCTGCACGCTATTATCCTGGTCGATAAAAGCAGTATCCGGTAGAAGATCGCCTTTACGGAGTTGGGTGATACCATTTAGCGAGTTCTGTAAGGATTCATTGTTTATCAGCTCTTCAAACCCGATTTTTACAATAGCGGTGAGATAGGCTTCATTATCGGTCACTATAAGTTTCGCTTCGATAAAATCCCCCGGCATTCTCCCTTCAAGCAGGGTGACATCCTTTACTTTAAAAGGCATGGTCATTGCGGGCATAAAACCAGGTATTTCCTCATGTTTTAATGTGATTTCATTCTTCACTGAATAAATGGATATTACCTGTCCACGCAGATCGTAGATGACTTCTCTTGGAGCCGGGCGGCAGGATAGACAAAGGGTGATGAGAATAAAAATCGCAGGAAAGCTATGAAGCTTGGACATCATTATGAATAAATCTTAAGGTGGAGCGGGCTGTCCCAGCACGCTTTGATTAAAATTATAAACGCGCTGGGACAGCCCGTTCCACCCTATAAAATCATAAATTGTTTTAAAAAAGGAGAATTCCGGGTGCATGAATCCCCTTAAGGAAAATCCAAATTAGTTTCGAACGATCAATTTTCGGTCGGTTCGCTTATTGGAGTAAATACCAGTTTTACATCGGGATCGGGGTGCGGAATTGCAGAAAGGAGCATGCGGGTGTAGGCGTGCTGCGGGTTTTCAAATATCGTTTCCGTCTCTTCTATCTCCACGATTTTTCCCTGATGCATCACGGCAACTCGGTCGCTAATGTGTCGAACCACACTTAGGTCAT
Organism: Opitutales bacterium; assembly: GCA_965219535.1. Taxonomy (GTDB): domain Bacteria; phylum Verrucomicrobiota; class Verrucomicrobiia; order Opitutales; family PNEW01; genus PNEW01. The sequence goes on from CBDCNV010000002.1 coordinate 523,268, forward strand.
GAGCGACAAATATATAAGTTAAATTTAATTCCTCCTGAAGGTCTTCAAGCAAATTAATAACCTGGGCTTGCACCGAGACGTCGAGCGCGGAAACGGCTTCATCACATACGACAAGAGACGGGCTCATTATAAGTGCGCGTGCGATGCCGATACGTTGTCGCTGGCCACCACTGAAAGCATGGGGATATCTTTGCCGGTGCTCCGGTTTCATTCCCACTTTGACCAGCATGTCATCGACGCGGTCGATCAATTCCTTCCCCTTTGCCAGTTTGTGGATGTACAATGGCTCACCCACAATATCTCCAACCGTCATCCGGGGGTTGAGGGAAGAAAATGGGTCCTGGAAAATCATTTGCATTTGCGTGCGCAATGGCTTGAGCTCCCTCTCCGTTAGTTTGACCAAGTCGATTGCTTTCCCATTGGTTCTGAATATCACTTCACCGTTAGTGGGTTTGAGGGCGCGCAAAATCGTTCGCGCGCAGGTTGTTTTTCCTGAACCGCTCTCTCCGACCAATCCCAGGGTTTCCCCTGGAAATATATTGAAACTTACATTGTCGACAGCCTTGACGACATCGATCTGCTTTCTGCCAAACCCCTGACTGTATATAGGAAAGTGCTTGCTGAAATTTTTAACCTTTAGGAGAGGTTCTACTCCATGATCATTCATACCTTTATCGCTCCTTTAAATTTTCTTGCCCCGCAGCAGGATACCTGTCGACCGTTAGGTAACATCTCCATAATAGGATTATCTCCCACGTCACAGACGCCAGGTATCGAATCGGGACAGCGTGGATGAAAGGGGCAGCCGGCGGGTAGATGGGTGAGGGAGGGGACATTTCCTATAATAGAAGGCAGACGAGCTTGTTTTGTTTCATTTCTCGGCAATGACTTTAGCAGTCCAACCGTATAGGGGTGAAGAGGATCTTTTAAGACCTCTCGCACCGTGGCCTGTTCAACCAGTCTCCCCAAATACATAACAGCGACGTCATCAGCGATCTGTGCGACGACTCCCAAGTCATGAGTAATAAATATTACCGAAGTCCCGAGATCTCGCTGTAAGCTTTTAATCAAGTCAAGAATCTGAGCCTGGATCGTGACATCAAGCGCGGTGGTCGGTTCATCGGCGATGAGCACTTCCGGCTGGCAAACCAGAGCCATTGCGATGACCACGCGTTGACGCATGCCTCCACTAAATTCGTGAGGATATTGTTGAAGTCGACGTTCGGGTTCAGGGATGCCTACCTTGCCGATCATTTCGATCGCCAGTTTTTCGGCTTCCTTAACAGTGACATTCTGATGCAAAAGGATAGCTTCACAGATTTGATTTCCGATCGTGTGCACCGGGCTTAGTGCGGTCATTGGTTCCTGGAATATCATACTGATGAGCCCGCCCCGTACCTGGTAAAGCATATCCGATTTTTCGGTTAATGCCGTAATATCGATTGGGCTTTTATTTTTCGGATAGAGAGTGATCTTACCCCCCGCGATTTGACCGGGTTTCTGAATCAAGCGGAGAATGGAAAAGGCGGTTACACTTTTTCCACACGCACTTTCCCCTACGATGGCAAGAACCTTACCGCGCTCTAATGAAAATGTTACTCCATCCACCGCCGAGAGCACACCCTCCTCAGTAGTGAAGGTCACCTTGAGGTCATTGACACTTAGAACAATATCTTTTTTTTCGTCTTCGGCCATTTTATCGGGTTACATGAGAAGAATAGGGATCGGCTGCATCGCGTAAGCCATCACCCATAAAGTTATAGGCGAGGACAGTTAAAATAATAGATATCACAGGCATGAGAAGCCAAGGGTAATTAGCGACAACTTGCAGATTCATGCATTCCTGGAGCATGACGCCCCAACTTACAATGGGCGGTCGCAACCCCAACCCCAGAAAACTCAATGCGGTCTCACCCAGGATCATGCCCGGTACGCTCAAGGTAAGGGTGACAATAATATGACTGGTAAATCCGGGCAAGAGATGGCGGAAAATAATTCGCCCATGGCTGGCCCCTATGAGATACGCTGCGACCGCGTAATCCTCTTCGCGCAGCGAGAGAATTCTCCCGCGAACGACTCGGGCGAGCCCCGTCCAGGAGAGGAGGCTGAGGACAATAGTAATGGCAAAATATACCCTTAAAGCCGGCCAGTCACTTGGCATAATAGCGGCGAGGGCGAGCCATAACGGTAACTGTGGGAAGGCGTTTACAATCTCAATCGTTCGCTGAATCAAATTATCGACTCGACCGCTGAGATATCCGGAAATACCACCGATTGTAACACCTAAAATAAATGTGATGACAATGGCAACGATCCCAATGGATAGGCTGATCCGGGAACCGTAAATGATACGGCTGAAAATATCGTGACCAAATTTATCGGCACCGAGAAAATAGAAAGTTGGCAGCGGTGTTTCCTCCTCGCTATCTGGTGGTACGTAAGCGTTGTGATCAACACCCAAAAAACGGCGCTCCATCGGGATCAGCCCCCAGAGCTTGTAAGGTTCGCCTTTAGCGAAAAAACTCAGGGGTATGAAATCTTCCTTTTGTTCGATATAATATTTTTTAAAAGTGATAGGATCGATATTGCGATGCATGGCATTGACGTTGATACCATGACTGAAATTAATCTTTGGGAGTTGTGGTGGACAATAAGCGTGATCGAGGTCACGCCAATCTCGGCCATAAGGTGCGAAAAATTCCGCAAAGATGGCCATGAGGTAGAGAACAATTAAAACATAAAGTGAGGCGACCGCCAAACGATGTTTGGAAAAGCGTAAACGGATAAGCTGCCACTGGGAGAGAGTCGCGGTGCTCAGTTCAATCAACTCTTCATCACCATTTAACGGGGGAGAAGGTGTTGGTTTCTCTGCCATAATTAGCGGCTACCTCCTTCCATGCGTATTCGAGGATCCAACCAGAGAAGCAACAGATCACTGACCAGTGTTCCCAACACACCGAGTAGACTTAAGATCATGAGCATCGATCCGGCCAAATACATATCTTCCTTCATCAAGGCATCCAGCATTAACGGCCCAACCGTAGGTAGGCTGAGGACCATCGCGACGATCGCGCCCCCAGAGACTAGTGACGGGAAAATTCCCCCAATTCCCGAGATAAATGGATTAAGCGCTAAACGCACAGGATATTTCATTAAGAGCTTAAACGGTCGCACCCCTTTGGCCATAGCAGTAATGACATAGGGTTTTTTCAACTCGTCAAGCAAGTTGGCGCGCATCACCCGAATCATGCTAGCTGTTCCCGAGACTCCCAAAACAACTACAGGCACCCAGACATGCTGTAAAAGGTCAATTATTTTACCCCGCGTCCACTCTGGTTGGACTGAATATTCGGGTGAAAAAAGGCCGGAAATGTTAATACCTAGATATTTACCACTCCAATAAAGCAGGATTAAGGCGAGTAAGAAGCTGGGAACACTCATTCCGATAAAGCCGATTAAGGTAAATAAATAATCGCTTAAGGTGTATTGACGAACCGCAGAAAAAATACCGATAGGGAGGGCTACCGCCCAGGTAAATAAAATCGTGCCCAGTGAGATAAGGAAAGTAAGAAGAACGCGATCACCCACCACTTCATTGACCGTGTTCTGGCTCTCCATCGACAATCCCATATGGCCCTGCAGTAAGCCCTGGTCTTTATTTTCAAAAGAGGTAAACCAGTTAAGGCCTAGCCAGCGGGTATAGCGTTCGGCGACGGGTTTATCGAGATGAAAAATCTCGCGCAGCTCATTAGCCTCATCAATGGAACTTGTGCCACCTTTTAGCTGTAGTTCTAATATCTTGGTCTCGATATAATTTCCTGGTGGTAACTGGATGATAATAAATGAAATCACCGAGATGATGAGCAGGGTGGGAATCATAAAGAGTAGCCGCCTGCCGATGTAGGGATGCCGCAACCCGATCATTATCATTCCGCATGTGAAAATGCCAATAATCATGTACTTTATAAGTCTTGCCAATCGGATCTCACTGTTCACTTCACGGTTGAAGGAAGCTTGGCTGTAAGGAGCAGGGGTGACTTCAATCATTTCCTTTTTGATCTGCGCAATCGAGCCAGGAGAATCATAAGGTTTATCAAAATAAAAGGTTTCCATTCCCGCATTGGGAGGCGGACTATAGAGTGCGCCATAAAATGCGTTGCGTGGAACATTCTTAAACCCGTTTTTGACTATGACGAGATGTTGCGGAGGTGTTGCAATATTGATCGTCCAGAGATTCTCCGCCGCAATATCGAATACCTCATTGAATATTTTACGTTGGTCACCGCGTTCGGTTTTGCCGTACGCTTCATCAATGAGTTTCATCGATAACCGTATGGGATGATCTATCGGCGGTGCGATGCCGCCAAATTGAGTGGCTTCAGGATTATCGTAATGCCCCCCTCTTAAATACCAGTTGTAGTAGCCGTAAGCCTGTTGTTGTGATAAGGCCATAAAATTTTCAGGGCGCACGATAGGATTGAATTCACACTGCGCGGAATAAACAGTAAATTCCAGTTTTCGTGAATTTATTTCAACTGTATATAGCGAGATCGTTGGTCTACGACGGATGGCGAGAATACCCACACGGCGCCAGTCTTCAATGATGAGCTCAGTCGGCCCCTCGTCTTCCATCTCCGGCAGGGTATAACGCCAGGCCATGCGTGTCCCGTCTTTAAACGTACGGTAACCTTCGCCATCACGCCGCGTAAGACCAATCTCATCGAGCATTCGATTTGCGCGCTCGGGGTCATACTCGGTAAAACTTTTATGTAGCTTTTCATGGTGGAAAAACGAATCCCTGCCGGGTGATAACTGTGCCGGCTCTCCCATACTGTTATAAACCGTTTCGATAATTTGCTGGCGATTGATGGCGAGTGAAAGAGCCTGACGGAAGCGTTTATCATTTAGGAGATCATGCTTCATTTGGGTAACCGGATCTTCGGGATCGATTAAAAGATTGAGATTTGGATAAATAAGATAGCGCGAACGGGTCGCGGGAAACCAATGATAAACTTCATAATCTCCATTAACACGTTCTGACATGAGCAAGGTGTATTGAAGGTCCATGACAAATGTTTGGAGGGTAATAGCCCCGCTAGCTGCTGCTATTTGTAAAAGCTGCTGATTTTTTATTTCAAAGTGCAATTGGTTTACATAGGGGAGCTGATTGCCCTCAGGGTCGACAGCCCAGAAGTAGGGATTCCGCACAAATACCTGGGGTGGATTGGCTTTATAGGTACGGTAAATCCAGGGCCAAAGTCGCGGGTGTTCAGGATTGTTCCATTTTTGTAACGCCATATAGAGGCTTTTTCGTGAGGGGAGTCTTCTTTCCTCGAGGGTAGTAGTGATTAGCGCATCGTCACCCAGTTCCGGGTGATATTTTTCAAGATAATGTCGAGGCGAACAAAATGCCCAGGCTCGAGCTAACTTTTCGAGAAACGTTCCATGGGGCTGAGAAAATAGAAACTTTACGGTGTGATCATCGATTTTAATAATCTCCCCTTGTTTCCCTCCCATGTTCATCCAGTCCGGTGGCACATTCTCGAATAAATCATATTTAACCACATCGTTCCACCAGTAGAGGATATCGTCAGCAGTAAAAGGGTGACCGTCAGACCATTTCATCCCTCGGCGTAAGTAAAATGTCCATTCCTTCTTATCGGAACTGGATTGCCAACCCTTGGCGATGTAAGGCACGATCGGGTAACCGAGCGGAGACCAGCGAACCAGTGTGGAACCAGTCAAAAAATTCCGTAAGAAATCTAATTCCGTCTGAGAAGCATACACCCTGAACCAGGTGCCCCCGTATTTGCCAATTCCATCCACCCCATTGAGCACCACCGGTTCAGGACCCACGCGCTCTGCCACGGGTAGCAGTTTATCCTCTTTCACCAGTTCGCCAAGAATGGGAGACTCATTTTTGGGGTACCACGGGGCGGATTCTCCCTCCCCATAGTCGACGTCCTGTTGTATCTTGAAAAGATCATCCTCGGTAAAACTGACGTCCCTTAATTTTTTCGTATAGTCAATTACCTCCTCACTATAGAAAATGGGTTCCTCCTCCAATTCCGGTTTTAATATATCACCCCAAAAATAAAGGAATCCAAATACGAGACAGCCGGTAAGAACAGTGAACAACAGGAAGTTGAAACTTTTTTTCATGTCCTTATTTTTCAACCATGAATTAACTTACTGCTACCGCTCATCTGCGACCGCGCTCCATACGAATACGGGGGTCGAGTATCATCAATAAAAGATCACTGACAAGTGTGCCAAATACGCCGAGCAGGCTCAGCACCATAAGCATCGAACCTGCAAGATACATATCTTCACTCATGAGCGCGTCCAGCATCAACGGACCCACCGTGGGAAGGCTCAATACCATGGCGACGATCGCGCCACCGGATACGAGTTGAGGAAATAAAACTCCGATCCCGGAGATAAAAGGATTTAGCGCGATACGCACCGGGTACTTTATTAGCAGTTTGAATGGGCGTACGCCTTTGGCCATCGCGGTAGTTACATAAGGTTTATTCAGTTCATCAAGGAGGTTACCGCGCATCACTCGAATCATGCTCGCGGTGCCGGTTAATCCCAGAACAATCACCGGCACCCAGATGTGTTTCATAAGATCGGTTACCTTGCCTGCTGACCACTCTGGCTGACCTGCGTATTCCGGTGAAAAGAGACCCGTCATACTGATACCAAAGTAAAGGTTACCCCAGTACATAAAGAGAAGAGCGAGAAGAAAACTCGGTACACACATTCCGATAAAACCAAGGAGCGTAAATATATAGTCACCGATAGAGTACTGGCGCACCGCGGAATAAATGCCTATCGGTAAAGCCATTGACCAGGTTAAAAGAATCGATCCCAGGGTGATAAGAAGCGTGAGAAGGATGCGATCTCCGACGACCTCGTTGACAGGCCTTCGGCTCTCCATCGAGTAACCGAGATGTCCCTGGAGTAGGCCTTCATCCTCGGAATTAAACGAACCGAACCAGAATAGACCGAGCCATTGCAAATATTCCTCAATACCAGTTTGATCGAGCGGATAGAGTTTAAGGAGTTGCTCCGCTTCGATGATTGCCTGCTGATCGCCATCCATTTCTGCTTGTAATATTTTTGCCTCTATAAAATTGCTAGGTGGAAGCTGGATAATAATGAAAGTAATAACCGAGATAATAAAAAGCGTGGGCACCATGATAAGCAAGCGGCGCCCGATATAGGGATGCCTCACCCCTGAAAGTAGCAGCCCTAAAAGAGCAATACCGATGCAGAGATTACGCACTAGTCGATTCAGGGTTTTTCCCTTATCTGTCTCTAAAGTTACCGTATCTACAATCTGAGGCATTGGGTTGATATCAGTAATTTCTTTTTTTATCTGAGCAGTCGTTCCTGGCGAATCTCGCTTACTCATAAAGTAAAAAGTTTCCAAACCACCATTGGAGGGAGATAAAAATTGTTGGCCGTATATTGCTTTGCGCGGTACGTTTTTCAGGTCTTTGTCGACGATTACAGGAGAAGGAGCCATTGTCGCAATACTGATCGACCAGACATTCTCTGCCGCGATGTCCTGAATTTCATTATATATTTTTATTTGCTCCTCTATATTGGGGGCTAAATAAGCAGCTTCGAGCAATTCCATGCAATGCCTCAATGGGTGATCCATCGGGGGTTCAAGATTGCCGAATTTCAGTGACAATGGATTGCCATAGAGTCCGCCGTCGCGGTACCAATTATCAAACCCTCTGGCAATGCTTTGACCAACACTACCCGGCACATATTGGCGTGGTGCTGACAACGGATAGGTAACCGCAACCCCCCAGACACCAAAATCCGTGACCCGTCCTCTACCTTCAGCGGCATAGAATAACATCGAGCGCTCTTTTGCGATCGCACGGATACCGACATTTTTCCAGTCTTCAATAACAAAAGGGCTGGGTCCACCGCTAAAGTTGGGAATGAAACTGAGGATCCACACCATGCGTGTGCCATCTTTAAAGGTGCGATAACCTTCGCGGTCGCGCTGAGTCAGACCGATCGCGTCGAGCAGTTGACTGGCACGGTCGGGCGCGTAGTCAATAAAACTTTTAAACAGTTTTTTATTATGAAAAGGAGATATTTTTCCGGGCGTAGCTTGCCCCGGTTCACCCACGCCGTAGTAAACCGCATCAATAATTTGCTGACGGTTAATCGCCAGAGAGAGCGCTTGCCGAAATCGTTTATCATTGAGCAATTCCCATTTCATGAAAGAGACCGGATCGTCGGGATCAACGCGTCGATTTATATTGGGGAAGATAGACCAGGGGGAGCGGGCATGAGGATACCAGTGGTAAACTTCGTAATTGTTAGCTTCACGCTGGGACATAAACAAAGTGTAATATTTAAAATAAATGTGTCGGCCTTGCATCGAAAGACCACCGCTGGCTGCGGTTATCGGGACAAGTTTCACGGTTTTAACATCAATCATCACGCGATCGATATAGGGGAGCTGATTGCCTTTAGGATCGACAGCCCAGTAATAGGGGTTGCGGACAAAAAAGTGGGGTGGATTTGCTTTGTAAGTGTGATATACCCAGGGCCAGATACGCGGACACTCGGGATTAATATGATCTTTCATTTTGAGATAAAGCCCTTGTCGCGTTGGAATATTCATTGCTTTCATCGTGGACTCGATAAGGGCGTCATCACCCAGCCCGGGGTGGTACTTTTCTAAATAATGCTTTGGCGAGTAGTACTCGAAGGCTGACGACATGCGTTCCAGCAATAGCGAGTGAGGTACGGGAAAAACAAATTTTACAGTATGAGAATCGACTTGAATAATATCACCGACTTGCCCCGCGATTTTCATCCAATCGAGATGAGTATGTTCGATAAACTCACTCTCACCCTCCCACCAGTAAAGGATATCTTCAGCGGTAAAAGGGTGACCGTCGGACCACTTCATCCCTTTGCGCAAATAAAAAGTCCATTCCTTTTTATCCGGTGAAATCTTCCAGCCTTTAGCGACGTGAGGAACTATGGGATATCCTAATGGCGACCAGCGGACGAGGGCAGCGCCAGACATCACATGTCTTATTACATTGACTTCATTCGGGCTGTTTGAAACGTAGTTCCAGGTTCCCCCGTATTGACCAATGCCGTCCACTCCTTCAATAACTACCGGCTCCGGCCCCACCCGTTCCTCTACCGGTGGTAATTTTCCTTCCTCAACCAGTTCCGTGAAGATCGGTGATTCGCTTTTTGGATACCAGTGTGCGGATTCACCCTCTGAGTAGTTGACCTCTTTCTGAACGGCGTATTCATCCTCGGGGCTAAAAGTAATATCCCGTAATTTTTCAGTTTCCTCGATTAATATCTGACTATATTGGATAGGTGCTATTGGAAGTTCCGGCTTCAATACTCCACTCCAATAATAGAGAAAACAGAATAATCCGGCACCTGTAAGGAAGAGAAAGACCAGGGGCTTGAATACCTTTTTCACCTTGAGAAAGGTATCACGAATTTTCCCAGAGTGTAAACGTGTTTAAAAAAATTAGCCGCTTTTGGCCCATGAAAATGCGCTTACTTTACCTCTTAGAATACCGTAGGAGCGCAGCTTCATAATCATTGGGTGTATCGATATCAATAACTAGCCCGGGATCATCGCAAGGAAGGACTGATATATCTTCTTTAAAATAATTCAAGACCTCTCTTAAATTATTGTGACTATCGTGGGACACTTTCTCAGCTATATGACGAGGTATTATAACCGGATGTCTTCGCCTGTTTTCGAAAATCGGTTGACAGATATTCTTCGGGTTTTGCTTCGCGTGAGCTATTAAATTGGCAATCGTTTTTTCACGGATCAGCGGCTGATCACCGAGCGCGACTGCGAGGTGAGATACCTCGTGTTGCCAACCGTCCCAATGGAAGCCGCAAAGGACGGAACTAAACATCTCCGGCGTTACCTGGGGGTTGAAAATACGACTTTTCTCTGGCCATGCCAGTCGGTCGAGTTCTGAGATTATATTTGTGTCCCCATGACTACATACAACCGCGACTTGAGACGTGTTGACATTTTTATACAGGTGCAGGAGGTGGCCTAAAATGGAAGTGTCACCCCATGGCAGTAGCAACTTGGGTTTTCCCATACGGAGTGAAGCACCTCCTCCAAGAATAATCACACCCAGGTGAAAGCTGTTCGGTGGTTTAGTCGTCACGTCCAGGCCGATCCATACTGAAAATTAATCTCCGCTGGCAAAAGTTGAGAGCGGTTAACCTGGTCAACTGGATTCTACTTCAAAAGGCAGTTTTTTCAAACGCATATGCTCACCAGAAGCTTTGCGCTGAACTTTAATAACTTCACCTATTACACTGACGGCAATTTCTGCCGGAGAATCGGCGCAAATATCCAAGCCTATTGGGGCGTAAATTCTTTCCAGGTCCACGGGATTGGAACCTTCAGCAACCAATTCTTCGAATACACGAAGCACTTTGCGATTACTGCCAATCATCCCAATATACCCGATAACATGTTGCGGTAATAACACGCGCAAAGCTTCTTTATCGATCATATAATTTCGGCTGACAATAACGACAGAATCCGAGGGTTGCCATGTTTCTTTTTCAAATACTTCCTGTGCCGATACATCACTAATTCGTTTTTCGACGTGAGAATAATATTGGTCACTCAATAATTCAGCGCGATCATCGATAACTGTGACATGAAAGCCACAGTCATGGGCTAAACTCGCGATTGCTTGAGAGCAATGGCCGGCACCGACAAGGATGAGTCGGGAGGCGAGCTTTTGCGGTTCAATTAACACTGTTACTTCGCCGCCGCATATGGCACCGAATGAATCCGGTTCATCCTCACGAAGCGGATATCTTTTTAAGAGAGGTTCACCGTTCGAATTGATAGCTTTAATCGACTCTTCAATAACCAATGATTCGAATTTACCTCCACCTATAGTGCCGGATATTCTTCCATCACTATAGACGATCATTTTAGATCCCGGTTCGCGTGGCACGGAGCCCTTAATAGAGGCTACTGTAACTAAGGCACAATTTTCCCTGTTTTTACGGGCTTGAAGGAATTCTTCAATGATCGACTCGGTCATACCCAATAAGTCTTGTCACCATTTTGCACAGGTCAAGACCGTAGCCAATGCACGCGCCAGGCAGATAACTTGAACAGTGAAATAAAGATATCTAATTCCGCGACTGCGATTTACGGATCAGTTTAAGCAGACGACGGCGTTCGCGCCAGCCGATCAGGGTCAGGATTAAACCTGCTCCCAGGTAAGTGGAGGGCTCGGGAACCGGTACGATTTCGTTCCCCTCAAAGCGCGCTCCCAAGGTCAGGCCCGAACCCCATGGATTGACAAAGCGTATCGCGGCTAACTGTGAATTGGTTAACCCCTGCGCTGCAAAAATAATCTGGTCAATACCTCCTCCATTGGTGTCCCCCGTGTAGTCGAGTATTGAGAGGATCTGCCCCGAGGTCGTCCAAGCTACTTCCAGTCCACTACTGTCGGCAAATTCTAGGATGCTGGCTCCAGTGCGCACATCGATTGAAGAGTCCGAAGAGAGGGTCAATGTCCCGAGCACATCATCATTGCCATCCGTGTCAAAGATGCCTCCATCCAAGTCCATGTTCGCGGTGTTGACGATCTGGTTGTCGCCACTTAACAAAAGACTTCCGCTGTTAATGACGATATTGGCGGTTCCGTCGAGGGCATTGCCCGATCCGTTATTCAATTCTAATATGCCCGCGTCAATCGTTGTATCTCCGGTAAAGGTGTTAGTTCCAGTCAGGGTGAGGGTCCCGGTGCCCGCTTTGACGATATCACCGGTCTCGGAGATCACCCCGGCAAAGGTCGTGCTCGTGGCATCCCCGACGGTCAGTGTTCCGGCACCTAAGAATACTTCAGAAGTGGCGCTGCCGCTGGTCAGTGATCCGATCGTTTCGGTGAAACTGTTTACGTCGAGGCGTCCGGTCGAGTTGATCGTTACCGCGGAGGTATCGGTGATTTGTTCGTTGCTTCCGACAAAGGCGATCGCGCTGTTATTGATGATCAAGTCACCTGGGACTGAGGTGCCTCCAGATACATTCATGTTCAAGATGCCAGCGTTTACTGTTGTGCTGCCGGTGTAAGTGCTGCTGCCCCCGGTGCCCGCTCCCATAAACCAGGTGCTTGTTCCTTCTTTAATAAAATTACCCATCCCGCTGATCGCTCCTCCATTGATAATTCCCGCGAGGGCGGCGGTGTCCACGGTGAGGGTGGATCCGTTGAGGTCGATATCACCGGAGATACGCATCGTCGATCCTGATGAGTTCGCGATTGTGGCATTCGATCCCAGGGTGATGTCCCCGGTCCATTCTTCCAAGCCGCTGTTGGTCCAGAAAAGCGATCCCACTCCCCCTGCGCCAGTGCCATTAACCGTCAGTGGCTCAGCAGCCATATCGGCGCTGATACTGGAAATTTCAAGGGTTGCTCCGGACTGCACCACCGTCCCGCTGCCCGTGCCACCCAGTGCGTTGGCATCTGTAACTTCAAGGGAGCCCGCTTGTACCGTCGTTAAACCCGTGTAGGTGTTGACTCCATCTAATATCAACGTCCCGGTCCCGGTCTTATCGAAGGTACCGCTTCCCGCCATGATCCCTCCATAGGTCAGCGTCGTTGCGGCGTCGGTTTCGATCGTGCCCCCGCCAGCGTTTAATGCGATCCCCCGGTTGCTGTCTAAAGTAAAGGTAGCGGTTGTATTAAGCGTGCCGCCGTCAAAGGTGAGATGTCCGGGAGTTGCTGCACCGGGGGCTGCTCCCAGGTTGCTGTCTGCGCTGATGCTTAGGGTACCATCATTGATCGTAGTCGATCCGCTGTAGGTGTTGACACCCGATAAAGTCAGCGTACCCGTTCCGTCTTTAGTTAAATCTCCGGTCCCCGCCATGACTCCCCCGTAGGTCAGGGTCGTCCCAAAATCGGTATCAAAAGTGCCGCCGCCGGCTTGGAGATCGATTCCCCGGTTGCTGTCTAAAGTGAAGGTAGCACTGTTGTTGAGCGTACCGCCGTCAAAAATCAAGTGTCCGGGTGTCGCTGCTCCCGGGGCCGTGCCCAGACCGCTGTCTGCGCTGATGCTCAATGATCCATCATTAATTGTCGTCGTTCCCGTGAAAGTGTTAACACCTGACAAGGTCAGTGTTCCGGTTCCTTCTTTGACTAGGTCACCGGTCTCAGAGATGATTCCGGCAAAAGTAGTACTCGTGGCGTCACCGACCGTTAATGTCCCGGTGCCTAAGAATACTTGTGCGGTTGTCGTAGCACCCGTTAACGAACCGATCGTTTCGTTGTTATCATTAAGGTCGAGTCTACCCGTCGAGTTAATCGTCACCGCAGAGGTATCGACAATGTGGTTAGCTGTACCAAGTATCACTCGATCGGCTCCCGTTGCCCCAACGCCGTCGCCAATAAATAGATCACCCGTTATTTTGGTCGTTCCTGCTGCGCCCCCCAGCCTTATTCTTCCGGTGTTCACCGTGGCGTCACCGACGTAATCATTGACTCCGCCAGCATCAAATCTGAATGTGCCGGTCCCTTCCTTAATAAAGTTTCCCGTGCCGGTTAAAATCGCGCCGCCGTTCATGCGTGCTGTGACATCGTTATCCATCGTGAGATCATTTCCGTTCAGGTCTATGTCTCCGGAAAATCGCATATTACCCGCATCGACGACAATAAGTGAATCGGAGCCCAACGTGATAGCGCCCGTCCATTGTTCTGTTCCTGTGCCGTCAGTCCAATGCAGGGCGCCATTGACTCCACCCACTCCTGTGCCGTTGATCGTGAGTGTTTCGGCTGCCATGTTACCGGTAATGTTAGATACCTCTAAAGTCCCCCCAGACTGAACGACTGTACCGGTACCGGTTCCTCCTAGTGCATCGTTGTTTTGGATGTCCAGTGTTCCGGACTGTACCGTGGTGGTGCCCGTGTAGGTGTTCGTTCCGCTTAGGGTCAGGGTTCCGCTTCCCGTTTTATCCATGTCACCGGCGCCAGCAATTTCACCACCGTAAGTCAATGTCGTCGCAGCGTCGGTGTCGATAGTACCATCACCTGCATTTAGAGCAATCCCGCGATTGCTGTCTAAAGTAAAAGTAGCAGAAGTGTTGAGGGTACCACCATCAAAAGTGATGTGCCCGGCAGTTGCTACACCAGGCGCTGTACCCAACCCACTGTCAGCACCGATGCTAACGGTCCCATTGTTAATCGTCGTAGAACCATCGTAAGTATTTACTCCAGATAAGGTAAGCGTACCTGTGCCGTCTTTGATCAGATCGCCGGTGTCAGAGAGCACGCCGCTGAAAGTTGTGTCCCCAGCTCCACCTACAGTCAGATCGAAAGTTTGGTTATCAATATTTCCGCTGATCTCTAAACTGCCCGCGTCAGAGTTGATCGTCACTGCTGATCCGAGGTCGACTGTTCCCTGCCATTCGTTGGTGCCACCGATGTTTTGTAAAGCCCCAGCTGTTCCCGCTTCTCCAGTCCCGTTTAAAGTGAGTCCCTCACCCGCAACTGTGGTGATCCCCGTATCGAGGGCTAAGGTACCTCCGCTATTAACTGTTGTGTCGTTGGTGGTGTCGCCGAGGGCACCTGCGTCTTCGATTTCCAGGACACCATTATTGATCGTGGTAGTTCCGTCATAGGTGTTGTTATTGGTTAAAGTCCAAGTGCCGTCACCCTGTTTGACAATATCACCCCGCTCCGAAATCACGCCGTCAAAAGTTGCGTTCGTCGCATCGCCGACCGTCAGCGTTCCCGGTGCCGCGCCACCCAACATCACTTGTGCGGCTGTGCTCGAACTGGAGAGCGAACCGATGGTGTCGTTCTCATCGGTGAGGTCGAGCAATCCATCGGCGAGAATGATTACCGCGCTCGTGTCAGAGATCTGATCATTATTATTGCCGTAATCGACAATTGCGCTGCCGGCCGCTCCAACACCGTCACCGATCGTAAGATCGCCGCTGATGCTACCATTGGCACTAGTTCGTGCTAAACGCAGTTGTCCGTCTTCCACGACCGTGTCCCCGGTATAGCTATTGACTCCACCGCTTTGGAAGGTTAGACGTCCACCCTATTGCGTTATCCCTCCGGTGCCTGAGACGTTCCCCTGGATGCGAAAGTTTTGTGTGTTGGCGTTAAAGAAATCGAGATCGTCATTGAGAACTATAGGAGCCAAAATTCTGCTTCTGTCCTGCATGTCAACGGTGAGCGAGGCATTCCCGCTGCTTACATCAAAAGTAATGGTGTTGCCACCAACGATATTGTATTCCCTGTTCCCGGTGTTGTGAAAGAAATCCATCTGCCCGACCGTGACATTGATGTCGACCGTGATAGTGCGATTACCGGTTATGACCGTTCCAAAATTTGCGGTGTCATCAATCGCGTTAGGGGGACCACCACCCGGTGTCCAATTGCCGGCACCACTCCAGTTGCCATTGCTGTTCACGTTCCAATCGAAGACTTGCGCCTGCAGCATGGGAGATAAACAGCAGCTAAAGAAAAACAGCATCAATGCTTTTGCTTTAACGTTTTGGTTGGCTTTTTTCATCTATCGCTAGTTCACCGCAATTATTTATATATATAATATTAGTGGGAATAGAATATCAGTCAATAATTAATAGGTGAAAATACTGGAAAATATATGAGGTATAAACCCTATTTATTCAATATTCCTACACCCTAGCTCTACAAATATATGAATAACAGTATCTTATTATCATAATTATTGCTCGCTGCTAACAATAGATTGAAAATTTCTATTGTACGCGGGGCGCGTGACGACGCTCAATAAGGGGGTAATTACAAAGGAGGTTAAAGAAAATAAATTCAAAATTCAAGTCATAAATTTATATCGATATTTTTGAATCTGACCTCTATATGAATGAACATATGAATGAGAGAGAGAATCAACAGAAATTGAAAGCGGACTTTGATCGCGACGGGTATGTTTTTATCCCTGGATTTTTAAAAGGTGAAATATTGCAGGAGCTATTGGACAATATAGATAGATTCATAGAAACGATTGTTCCAAAGATGCCGCGCGGTACCGTTTACTATGAAGACCTAAACAGACCTGAGACTTTGAAGCAGATACAAAGGCTGCATAAATATGATAGTTATTTTGAAAATTTATATTATGGAAATTGTTTTGAAGAGCTGGCGGAGGTTCTTCTCGGGGGTCCGGTAAGCAAGGAAGCGGATAACTTTCAGTATTTCAATAAACCGCCAAAAGATGGATTGCCGACTCCGCCTCATCAGGATGGTTATTACTTCAAACTTGAACCCTGTGAAGCCTTGACGATGTGGCTGGCGTTGGAAGAAGTGGACGAAGAAAACGGTTGCGTTCGTTATGTGAAGGGATCTCATCTTCGTGGGATGCGGCCTCATGGCCGATCGGGAACGCTGGGATTTTCTCAGGGGATTACGGACTACGGCACGGATGAGGACAAAGCGAATGAAATAGGATTTCACGCCCAAGCCGGTGATTTGCTTGTACACCAGGCGATGATGATTCATCTTGCCGGAGCAAATACCTCAGCAACGTGCACGCGCAAAGCGATAGGTACGATTTATTATTCCCAGCGCGCCAAAGTGGATCATGAAGCAAAAGCGGCCCATCAACGTAAAATGAATGAGGATCTAAAAGCGGCGGGAAAAATTTAATCACCGTGTTTTACTGCTTGATTGCAGTCAGTTTTTGAAATATTGATTAGAGATAATTTTATTAAATTTTGAAAACAATGTTTACGACTGAAGAGATAGAACAATTTCACCGGGACGGGAATATCGTGGTGCGCGGTGTTTTTAAAGGCCGGGAACTCGAGGCGTTACAAGAAGCGAGCAAAAAAGTAATGGAGGAAGGAATCACCGGTGAGGGTGAGTTTCATATGTATAAGGACAAACCGGATGGGACGAAAACATATTTCCGCAGTGAAATGATGTGGGATCGAGACCCGATTTTTAAAGCAGCTTCTGTCCATCCGGATCTTCTGACCTGTTACGGGCAGCTTTTAGGGCATTCCTTTATCCCGTTCGTGGACTCCTTCGTCTGCAAAATACCACGCGGTGAAGTACCAGTTCCCTGGCACCAGGACCCACCCTATGGAGTGAAGAAACCGGGCACAGTAAGTGTAGAAAGAAAAGATACTTATGGTATGCCGAATCTCGATGCAGACATCTATCTCGACCGGGCGACAATAGAAAATGGGTGCCTATGGGTCATACCCGAACACCACATTGTCGGCCATGTTGAAGTTGTGAGATATTCCGAGGATGAACTCTTTAACAAACTTGGGGCAATCCCCGTCGAATTGGAACCGGGCGACGTCAACTTCCATTGCCTCTCTGCTCCTCATGGTTCAATCGGGAATAAGACCAACGATCTTCGTCGAACATTTTACATTCACTACATGAATGAGGAGATCTATAAAAATCTCTATGCTGGAATCGACACACCGGGTTATAGAAGGCTCGAATCACGCGGACTTTACACGGAAAAAGGTATCGCTTTTGCGCACCAAATGGTAGAAGTCCGTAAGGAATTGGGATTGGATGGCCTTGACGACAGTGATATTGAAATGACGAATGAAGGGTTTGAATTTATCGGTGAACCTAAGACCCCGCCTCGGTACTGGGAGAAACTCATCGGTGAGATGAGCGAAGAGGAGAGGGAACAAAAACGCAAATTACAATCGGTGATGGTGTAGGGATAGGTAAAATTTCGATAATGGGTATATGCGTGTAAGCGATTAGGTGGATCGGGTTGCCTGTCGATATAGGTTTAGCGACGGGTGATACCCAGCACGCTATGGTTTAAATCATTCTTGTGATTCCATAAAAATGTCGCTGTTCTCAGTTGTTCCTCTTGCATGCCAGGTATAATCCACCTGCAAATACGGGACTACTGCATTCTTTAAAATTAATTACAGCCGATGAATTCAGCGTTTGAAAATTTACCCGAAGAATGGCCGGAAGAATTAGGAAATCGATTAGAGGAAAGTATAAGGCAAACCGACACAAAAGTGGTTGTCATTGATGATGATCCGACGGGGACACAAACGGTCCATGGAATTAACGTGCTGACCGCATGGCCGGTCGCAATGCTTAAAGAGGAGTTATCCAGCGACCGGCCGGCCTTCTACCTGCTATCGAATTCGAGAAGCGTGGCTTTAGAGAAGGCACAGGAGATGAATCGGGAAATCGCGATGAATCTTAATCAGGCAGCGCGTGACACCAAATGTGATTTCGCAGTCGTGAGTCGAAGTGATTCTACGCTTCGAGGACATTACCCAGGTGAAGTAGAGGCGTTAGCAGAATCATTAGGGGAACGATTCGATGGAATTTTTATTATACCGGCATTCATCGAGGGCAATCGAGTCACAGTCGATTCTATACATTATATTATCGAGGGTAACTGTTTGGTCCCCGTCAATGAAACAGAATTTGCGAAGGATGCGACGTTTGGTTATATGAATGCAGACCTCGCAGCCTGGGTAGAAGAAAAAACACAGGGTAGGGTGCGTGAGGCAGAGGTGACGCGCATCACGCTCGATGACTTGCGTAAGGGTGGTCCCAGCGTGGTAGAGCAAAAAATGTTAGAGATGAAAGAGGGATGCGTTGGTGTCGTCGATACGGTTACTTATCGTGATCTCGAAGTATTCACCACGGCATTGATTGATGCTGAAGAAAGGGGGAAACGTTTTCTTTATCGAACAAGTGCGTCATTTGTTCGCGTGCGTGCTGGAATTGAAGACAAGCCGCTCTTGAATGCCGTGGAAATACTGAGCGATTCCGCAAATGGGGGTTTAACGGTGATCGGTTCTTATGTTCCGCGTTCGACCCGTCAGCTCGAAAATTTACTCGCTTCATCCCACATCGTAGCAAGTGAACTCAGGGTGGAAAAAATACTGGATTCACAAACTCGGGATAAAGAAATTAGAGAAATAATTAAAAAAGCAAACACGACGATAGAAGAAAAAAAAGACGCCGTGATATACACCAGTCGGAACCTTGCCAGCTCTCAGGGCAGAGCGGGAGAGCTTGCGATTGGTGAAAAAGTTTCAGCAGCCCTCGTTGATTGTATGCGAGGTATCCATGTATGCCCGTCCTATTTAATCGCCAAAGGGGGGATCACAGCGAGTGATATTGCGGTCAAGGGATTGGAGGTTTGCAAAGCAGTTATTCGCGGACAAATTATACCGGGTGTACCGGTCTGGCTCCTGGGAGAGGAGAGTCGATTTCCCGGACTTTCATACGTTGTGTTTCCTGGAAATGTTGGAGATGATTTCAGCCTTGTTAATTTAGTTTCAGATTTGCAACAGCAACGGGAAGAGAATTAATAACTAATTAATTTCTATAACGGATTATTCAAACTCCACTGTGCTTTAGGTGGAAAAGAATCTCCACCTCGTGCACCGTTGTAGAGAACGTCATTGCATACAAACCAATCCATCAATCGACCCATTAAGTGTGATTTAATTTCACTGTATTTCGGATCGTCCCATAAATTTTTACTTTCGGTGGGGTCATTCTCCATGTCATACAATTCACCCTCTAAGTTTTTATTGTCTTCGGGAAAATTGTGATAAACATTCAGTTTATACTTTTCATCCCTGAACATCGTGGCATTGATGGGTGGATCCCAGTAAAGTTTATCATCAGCTATTCCTGAGGTCCGGTACATACAGACGGCATGATCTCTGCGCTTCTGGTAATCAGACTTTTCTTTTATTAGTGAGATAAGATCCATCGAGTCAGGCATTAATTCATTTAACTCTTCTTGGGCGAATCCTGCCTGGCTAAGTATTGTTCCCGCAATGTCATGGAGCTGAACAAGATCTTTTATACTTTGTCCCGCCTCAACTTTTTCAGGATAGCGAATGATAAGAGGAACTTTGGTACAGGCGTCATAGAAGAATGCACCCTTAGCCAATAGTTCGTGATCACCTATCATGTCACCATGATCGCTGCCGAAAATTACGATCGTATCCTCCTTTAGCCCTTCCTTTTCGAGGACCTCTAATACCCGCCCAACTTCACGATCGATGAAAGCTATCGATGCATAATAGCCCTCCCGCATCTGATGAATCTGTTTCGGCGTATAATTAGGGACTCCACCCAAATAGCTGTGGTAGTGTTCTCGTTGGATCCCCTCGGGCCCGGAAGTTGTCTGCCCCTCATGAATTATTGGTTCTGGTAATTTACTTTGATCGACTTGCTCAAGCATCGTGCTTGGGTAATCACCATAAGGATCATGAGGGTCGACGACACTCATATAACAGAAGAACGGTTTATTTTTGTCTCTATTTTTAAGGTAGTCGATCGTTCCTTCGGCTGCCCAACGTGTAAAGTGCACTTCCTCCGGAACATGGCCGATATTTCTGCCCAGTTTTTTTAATTTTTCATGAAATTCAGGATGTTTTTTTCTGAGCCACGCCCCATAACTATTTAATTTACCTGTGACATTATTGGGGGTCATCGCAGATTCAAATACGTCAAAGCCGGTGTTTGGATGACGTACTTCCCGTTCATGGGCTCTTCCGCTGACGTGCAGTTTTCCCATTAAAGCGGTATTGTAATTTTTTTCCTTAAGGTGCTTTGGAAATAAAGAGAATTCTTCAGGCAGGTTATTGTGTACCTGGTAGACCCCATGTCCAGGTAGTGGTTTCCCCGTCAATAGACACGCTCGACTGGGTGTACAGACCGGGTTATCACAATAACAGTTTTCAAACAATACGCCTTCCTCTGCCAGTCGGTCGAGATGGGGCGTAGGTATGGCATCAAATCCATAACAACCCAGGGAATCAGAACGTTGTTGATCGGTAAAAATGAGAAGAACGTTTGGCGGTTTCATGGTATTCTGGAATACTTGATTTTATTAAGGTTTATTACTAAATGTCTCTGATTATTCATTCGATACAATATAAAATATTGCGATGTGATTTAAACCAGGAATTTGTTTACCACCGTTCAATCTTTTTTGGGCAACGCAGTGTAGTAAGTTAAACCCTCTAAAGATTTCTCCTTTTCTGGAATGATCAAACTGGCGAAATACCCAACGATGACACAGACGACAATACCGATAAAAGCATAGAGAATAAAGTGAATCGGGGTGAAGGTTTTAACATAATATAAAACCAGGGCGCTGGCAATGGCGCCAATAAAAACACCAACCCCTTTTGCTCGTCGGGTAAAAATACCCAGGATAAATAGTCCTGCCAAACCGCTGCTTAAGAGACCGACGGTTGATGAGAATAATAATTGTGCGGACTGAATGTCTACAGTTACGATAAAGAGAGCGAATGCGGTGGCAGAAAGTCCGGCTAGGAAAGTAAACCCACGGGCGATATTTAAATAAGTACGTTCAGACTGATCGGGTTTGAAGCGCCGATAAAAGTCGGTGACAAACGAGGTGGCCATCGAGTTCATTCCACTGTCTAAACTCGACATCGCGGCCGAAAATATTGCAGCGATAAGAAAACCTGCAATACCGACGGGTAACTTCTGGGCGACAAAGAGGGGAAAAATGGCATCGTTCTGCATTCCCAAGCTGATCAAGTCCGGGTGATTTTTGTAATAGCCGTAAAGGGCTGTTCCCATCGTGAAAAATAATAATCCGGAAGGAATAGTGATAGCTACGTTTAACCAGAGACCGTTCGCGGCCGATCTTTCATCCTTCGTGGTAAGATACCTTTGGATCTGGGATTGATCTGCTGAGTACTGAATCAAGGTACCGCAACCACCACCGATGATTACTACCCACAAGGTGGGATAAGTCATATCCCAGTCCCAATAGATTGAGCGAAATTTGTCATCCGCCATCCCTAAATCGATAAGTCCTATCACACCGCCATCGATATGAAAAACTATAATAAAAAGGGCTAAACCGATGCCAAGATAGAAAATAAAAACTTGTATAACATCAGTCCATACGACGGCTTCGATTCCACCAAGGACGGTGTAAAAGGTACTGAGCAATCCCATTGAAAGAATGCACACATAGATATTGATTCCGGTAATCGTAGAGAGAACGATTGCGGGTAGATATAGGATGATGCTGATCCGGGCCAGTTGAAAGAGAATGAACTGCGCACTTCCATAGAGGCGAACGGGTAAATTAAATCGTAATTCAAGGTACTCAAAAGCGGTTGTGATGTTAAGTCTCCTGAAGAAGGGTAGATAAAAGTATATGATAATTATAGGGCAGAGCAGAAGTCCAACCACGGTTGGGTACATAAACCAATCCATGGAATAAACCATACTGGGTGTTGCGATATAGGTGAGTGCACTGAGGATAGTCCCCAAGACACTAAGCCCTGCCGCCCACCAGGGAATTCGGCGACCGGCTAGGAAGTAGTCGTCAGTGCCCTTCTCCCGCTTGGAAAAATAGATACCCATGTAAACGAGTGCTATCATGTAGAGAATGAGAAAAGTGTAATTTATGAACCCGAATGAAGCGTTCTCGCCTGCATTGTGAATCATTAGCTGAATCTTTGGGGTGCTCTCACCAGGTCCAGTCTCTCCTCCCGTAAGCACAATGCCATCATTCCATTTGACGGCTTCAGCATTAATCACAACCAAAGGAATTGTTCCTTCTTCTACCCATTTATTGGTTATGGTATGGTAAGCTAATAATGGAGCTGAGGACACTGGATCTGGTGTGCCCTTTATTGCGAGGCCCTTAACTAACGGCTTCAGTTCAGATTTTCCAAAAACGAGAATGTGTGATTGGCCATACTTTATTGCTGGTGCGGCGGCGATCGGGTATGGACTGTAAGTGATACGTTCCCATTCCTGCTCCCGAAGTGTATAGCGGTAACAATCGTTTAAGGTTTCGCTATAAAACAAACCCTCATCATCTTGAACGAGGGATTCCCCTCCCATGACAAAAAGATATTCGTTGTCCCCGATATTTTGGTCGATAACTATAGCATTTCTTCGAGCGGGTCCTTGCCAGGGTTCCTGAATCTTCCAACCGCTCTCCAGCTTGTCCAATTCAAGTGACCAAAATATTTTTTCCAAACCGACGAATTCTTCAGCTGTTTGGCCTCCGGCTACGTACAATGTCGCCCCGATAATTGAGGCATCAGTCATGGATAAAGATTGAGGAAGCGAGGGTAGCGATTCCTGAATTATAGTCTGCGACTCTGAATTCCATGTCAATTGTGTCACCTTATCTCGACTGCCCTGGGCATTACGTCCCCCGAGTATAATCAGGCTTTCACCCGTGCTCACAGAAGCGCCGTAAGCAAGCGGGAGGTCGAGCTTAAAACCAGTTAGCCATGAGGTCTGGTTTTCATCAGTGAGAATATATATCGTGTCATGCCAGACTTTATTTTCACTCTCCAATTCTGATAGATGAGAATAATTTACGCCTCCGGCGACGATGAGAGCATCGTTACTAACACCGGCGAAAGCCCCACTCAAGCCTTCGGCAATGGGGAGCTTGGGAAGTTCATCCCAGGAAATAGATTCTTTACCCGTGGGCTCATTCTCTTCACACCCTGTAAAAGATAGGATGGCTGTAATACATAGTACTATTCCAGAGAGCCATTTCATAGGATTGGTTAGATGCTGAATCCTATTATGAGCGCTGTCCAGAGAATAGAGGTAAGCTTGGCGGTTAGCGGATTGTGCTTTAATCTAATTGGCTAATCTCGCCGTTAATCGTTTGAGGTCTTCTTCTGCCGGACCTTTCCAGTTTTTCTTATATTTATTCAAAAGCGATTTGGCTCTACTCCTATCGCCTGAATCAATCGCAAGCTCGATCGCAATAACCGCTTTAGCGTATTCTTCTCGCAGATGGGCAACTTTATCTTCTGCGAGTTTTATGAATTCATCGCCGCTAACCCGACACTGGGTCACCGTTTCGAATCCTGCCAGGGCTTTGCCGAATTGCTTACGTTCTTCCATACTGACGGCTTGATTGAATCCTTTCTGCGTTCTGATCATCAAAGGTTCATCGAGTGCGATAATACCCTTTTCAAACCAGTCCACAGGAGGTTGATCGTGCCCCATACCGGGGACATCGAGGTAGGTGACATGACGAAAATTCTCCTCAAGGTAGTGATCATAGACAGCCCGCATCTCCTCACGGTTGAAATCCTCTGAACCGGTTAGCATGACGTAACGGTCTTGTCGCGCGCGAAAAAGTTGCGATCCGGTGGGCTCTTTTTTGAACCCGGGCATATAAACTTCGGCGGCAACTTCTATGGGGCGAAAAGGGTTACAACCTACGATGTAGTAACCGCCGGAGAAGAGATCGGAATTGATGATCGCAACATAGCTGGCAATACGGCCGCCACCCGATCTACCGCTTACGTAAATACGTTCATCATCAATATGATAACGTTCTTTTATTTGCGCTAACGATTCGAGCGCGAGGGCGTGTCGCCAAAGGGTATTGATCTTTGGATATACACGATTCCCCGCATGATTGGGTCCAATCCAGATTAAATTATGTCGATCAAAAATGGGCATCCATTGGTGCGGGATTTCACCCGAATCGCCAGAATTGATATAAACGACTACACCATACGGTTTATCCATCTGATAGTTTTCGGGTACATAAACCGACCAGGTAGTACCATAAGCTGATTTTAGTTTTCCTTCATTGTCAGATTTTGGCGGTCTGGCGCCGTGATAACTGAAGACTTCACGAAACAATTCCCGATCTATCCCATCACTTTCGATCTTAATAAGCCCTCGTTTAATGGGGGGA
The DNA here is from genome assembly GCA_965219535.1 of Opitutales bacterium. GTDB lineage: Bacteria > Verrucomicrobiota > Verrucomicrobiia > Opitutales > PNEW01 > PNEW01. The sequence goes on from CBDCNV010000002.1 coordinate 548,027, forward strand.
GCAGCATCCTCAACCTGCGCGGCATCTATAATTGTGTTGTGTAAGCAATACAATACGACAAGGAAGCTGCCGAGATAATAACAAATATGATTTCGGTTATTTTTGCGCATCCAATAATAATCTAAGTAATTCACAAAAACTCATGCAAACTTAATGAAAACTCAATCTACCCAACGATAAAATATACACTCCCGGAAGTATTTATAGCTTTGAAATTATGAACAAAATATTGAACGTTTGTCGAAATCCATCCGTCTAAGATTCAGATAGTCTAATTAATCTTTGGACATCTAATGTGAACGTTTAGTTCATAGTTTGGTTTGTAGTTTGTTAAGCAGTGGGAGACGCCGCAGTTAAGTCTGCGGCGTCTTTTTTATCAGGGTCCTGTAATACAAATATTTATCCATTTATTCTGGGAATTTAGCTTTAACCGAAGGTAATTTATCCTAATTTATAATTATGTCCGGCACACGTTGCTTTTATCATCATTCGGGACAGAATCTGTCGAAGGAAATAATACTTAACGCGGCTGAGAGTCATCATCTGGTTAAAGTAAGACGAGCGCGAATTAACGATTCTGTATTTGTTTTTGATGGACGGGGCAATGAATGGGAATGCCAGCTTCACCAGGCCAATGCTAAAAAAGCGGTATTAAAAGTACATGCTCATCACATAGAGGCGCTTTCACCCGATTCAATTACCCTGGCTCAAGGCTTACCCAAAGGAAAGACGATGGATACTATAGTTCAAAAGGCAGTCGAATTAGGAGTGCAAAAAATTGTTCCGCTTACCACCGCAAATAGTGAAGTTCGTGCGAGTAAAAATCGCGCTCTAGAGAAAGTGCATAAATGGAATAGTGTCGCGATTGAAGCTTGCAAGCAATCCGGCAACAGTTTTCTACCTGAAATTGACCCAATTATGTCTTTCAGCTCGTACTGCGAAAGCTTACCGGAAAAAGCTTTAAAATTTATTGCCAGTTTGTCTGCGCAAGCAGTTAGTCTTCGCGAGGCTTTAAGCGAGCAGAGAAATCAAAAACAGTCACGCTCACGGTCCGTTATTATACTTATTGGTCCGGAAGGTGATTTTAACCCTGAAGAACATGATCTCGCTTGTGAAAATGGGTTTATCCCAATTACCTTAGGAAAACGTGTGCTGCGATCGGATACAGCCGCTATTGTTGCGCTTGCCCTTCTCAATTACGAAATGCGTGATGAAAAATTGGGCTATGACGGAAAAGAAAATTAAATAAAATAAAGGATACAACGATGAAAGATGAAAAACGACTTCCCCTTGTGTTATTAATGCTAAGATTAAGTGTGTTTCTTGTCATGCTCGTGTGGACTCTGGATAAGTTTATCAATCCTGAACACGCAACGAAGGTGTATGAACATTTTTATTTTATTGGCGGCCTTGGAAATACAGCAATCGCGGTAATTGGAATTATTGAAATAGTAATTCTCCTTGGTTTCTTAATGGGTTTCCAGAAACGCTACACCTACGGTGCTGTATTTCTGTTTCATGCGATATCCACCCTTTCGAGTTTCAAACAATATATGGAACCCTTTGAACATCTCCTCTTTTTTGCCGCCTGGCCCATGCTTGCCGCATGCTTCGCTTTATATATCCTGCGAGAAGGAGATACTCTCTGGGTGGTTGGTAAAAAGGCGACGGAGCCCAATTGATAGGGAAGTGCTCAAGGAGAGCTAGCCATTATATCTCATAGACGGCCAAAACGGGCCAGTGATCTGAAGGGGCAAAATCATCAAAAAAGAAATGAGGCACTGTCGCCGATAACGGTCGTGCGTAGGAATTGGCCATGATCCAATCTATAGCCTGGTTCATATTTAAATATTTTGCCGTGGGATTACAGGGGTAGGTGGTCGGAGAAATCATATTCAGTGCTTTGAAACAACTTTCATAGCCCGCTTCCCCCATCAAGCGCGCCGGTATTACGGGATCATTGAGGTCACCCATAAATAAGGCTGGTTCATCATTTTTTACTAGGCGTTTAAGTTCCTCCATTGTCCTGCGGGTCTGTCCCAGTCGAGGTGAAATTCCGGTTTCCATTTCTTTTTCATGGCCCTGGTAAGTGTAATGTGCGGTGCTGACAAATATGGTTTTAGCACCCCCATTCAATTTCAGTCGCACCCAGAACAGGCGGCGATGTTCTTCGAGCATCCCAATATCTTCAGCTCCATGTTCAAGCTCTTCAAGTAGATTGCTATTCCAGTAAATATTACCTTCACAGCTCCAGCCGGGAAAATCGTCATGAACGCGCTGATGCTTTGGCATAATCTTATCGATAAATAACTGTGTCTCCTCGCGCAGTTCCTGGATGCAAAGTATATCGGGAGTGAAGAGATCGAGAAACTTGTTCAAGGCCTCAGCGCGTTGAGGCCAGCGCTCGGTATTCCATAAATTATAAGTTACTATGGATAGCCGGAGAGGATGCATAATTTAATTCAACTCGAAGGAAGCTAATGTAAAAGCGGTAAATGCGCTTAAGATAATAATCGCTACATTTGCGAATCGAAGACGTAAACAGTTATTTTCATTAACCCAATTTTCCTTTATTCTCATACACACCTTTGTGTTGATAATCAAAAATGGTAGTCGGTTCGTTTTCGATACGTGTAAGCCAGTAACGAGAATCAAAATGACTATTATCAGTTAGGAAACGCCAGAGCTTTATGCGCAATACCTGTTCGATTCGTGCTTCCACTCCCATCCAAGGTTGTGATTTCATGAGAATTGTCTCAATTTCAGGATCGTTTAAGTCGTCAGTGTTCCAGAGGTTGATCTGGCGAATAGTCGGGTTAAGGCGCAGCTTAAACATGAAGCGTAAATTGCGCGAACGGTTCGGCTGTGCGCAATGCCAGATATTATGGTGAGTCACGAAAAGGGTGCCGGCTTTGCATACAATTGGCAGTTGCCCAACAATATTATGGTAACGGCTGATTTCCGACTCCTGGACCTTGCGAAAATGACTTCCGGGAAGGATTAATGTGCCTCCCATCTCACGCGGAGTATCCTGGGGAAAAAAGAATAGCTGAATATCAAAGTGTTCGGTTCGTGTATCGATAATGGAATCGGCATGCCAATTCTGTGCTTCAAAATGACCCGGTTCCACGCGATGAGGAAAATGATGATCATAACGCGGATTCGGTCCAACCAGGCTCTGGATAATACCTTCCACCTTGGGAAGGCGAAATATTTTCCCAATTATGCTATCTGGCCAAATTTCACTGAACGGCTTCCCGTTTGTAAGCCACCATTTATGATTTGGATTTTTTTCTAACTCTTCAAAAACTTCATTGCAGAGCTTTTTCGAAATAATTTTATCAAAACGCAGATAGCCCTCATTGACGAACGAGGCCATTTGTTTGCTTGTCAGTAAATGCTTTTTATCAACCATCGGTGGAGGCGATTTTTTCCAGGACATGTTCAAACTTTAAGTAGGCGGTCGAATATTCTGTCCCGGGTTGAAATGACTGTATCGGGGAAATTTGGATAACGCGCCATCCATCCTTCATCGCGTCGAAGACGGATTCATAAGGGGGCACATCGCTATCACCAGTGATCATCTTTTTCTTTTCTGTCGCGTCAAAAAGCGACCAAGCAACGATCTTACTGTCCAGTGCTGAACCCCCCGAATAAAGGATAAGGATCTTTTGTCTGAGTGAAGGAACGGCTGTTTTATTTTTAACCATGAAAGGTTGGTCACTTTCAGCTATTTAACAATAACAACGATGGATTAAACTTATTCAATATATTGAAAATAGAGAGGATAAAAAATAGTCAACCTTGATCTAATTCTTTTCCCACTGATCTTTCGTGCCCCGAAAATAAAGAAAGGATTCTCTAACTGGAAGATCGACGGTGACTTGCTTGACTCCTCGAGCTACCTTAAAGTCACGGTATACATCGTATAGGCTGGTCTTCCGTGGAAACTTAAGCGTTCGCTTGCCAGCTCTTGCGGTGTGCAAAGCGATAAACGAATTATTGGCGTAGAGAACATCATCACGAAAATTGTAAATATGCACCCCTGCATTGGTGGCGATGGCACGAAGAACGGCAGATGATATCTGGGGAGCAGCTGAATAATAGACCTGAACACCGGCAATTTTTTTCGTAATTAAACCGGGAAGGTCATGGCCGTATAATAAACCCAGTACTTCTGCCGAGGGGTCGTCTCCGTAAAAGATCGGCCCGACCAGATTTCTTGCGCCCCCTTCATGTATTCCATAAAGCATATCCTTTTCCACGCCGGGGAGGTAATCGGCCCCTTTTTCATTAATAATTACCTGTAGCTGACTTTCTCCTTCGAGGGTGGCAAGTTGAACACCCGTTAAATAGAAGGAACTCTTTACATCTAAAGTATCGCCAACATAACCTGGGGCGTAGACCCAAAGTAAAGCCTTGGCGCCTCTCTCTGGCAGCCGATCAATCATCGCACTTTGTTTTTCGGATATGTGGAAGGCGTTTAAAAAGATATATAATTTATAAGGGCGAGCGAGTCCGATATCATCCTGTAGAATGTAATCAAAGGGTGCGCCGATTTTCCCCAACGGAAGCATCTGGTAATAGAGGAGTGGAATTGAGAGACGATTATCACTGCGCATCATCAAATTACTGTATTCATCGACGACCACCGCGATTTCCGCTGTCGAGCGTCGATCAAAATCAATACTTCTCTCTCCTATGGCATTAAGTTTTTCGATCATTTTCTGCATTCTAACGGTAGTAAAATAATCGCCGGTTTGATCCATCCACCAGGCACCGGTCGCATGGGTGAGTTCATTGCTTAACTGCCTCAACTGGGCTGAAGCCGATTCCTTGTAATCAGTTGTCCGCCCGTAACCTGCAGTGATGGGGGTAAGGTGAGTACGGTAGTCATTCTCGTCTACCCACAATTTACCATGAAGCTGAATCGAAGATTGAAGCGACATAAATACACTGTATCCGGTTCCTACTTCACGATATTCGTACTGAGTCGGAGAGGATAAAAAGTCGATATCCGGTGATTCGAGTAACTCCGCTAGAGCAAAATGCCCCTGTTCCTGGAAAGAGTCAAAAACGCGTTGATATTGCCCGCGGACATGAAGGGTGTAGCCATAAAAGAACCCGACCAGGCTCTCGTAATTACAAGCTTCCTTTGCTGCTTTTGCCATGTGAATAATGGCGTCCATGACTATCCAGGAATGAAATTCCATGTAGTCGATAACGTGCTTACTTTTCGCGGGATCACGGAAAATAAAATAATCGCCTGCGGCCCGTTCATCCATCGTCGGTATGGAAACGGTCTCAAAAGAAATTTCACGATTATTCCAAGCCCTGCGCAGGTGACGATTCTTTTTATATTTCTTTTTTAGCCATTTTTGGTAAGCCTTGAGTTGAGAAACGCTGAAATCAGGTGCTGGGCCATGTTCAAAATTCCATTGCAGCCATTCGGAAGTACTCCCCGCTGAAATATGATAGCCGATAACATTTTTTGCATAAGGCTGAGCGCGAATATGATTAATTAATTCTCGAAGATTTTCCGCTGCCGCTTTTCGCCATTTAACGGAGGAAAAAGATGGGACGGTTAAATTCTGATTCTTGAGCATAAAGGGCACTCGGCTTCCATCATCAAAGACTACCAGTTCATCCTCGTAACTGCTGTCCCACCAGTGAGGAGTCATTCCTATGTTAAGTCGTGGAAAAATATAGGCCTTGGGGTTGGCTTCAACGATGGCGTTGAAATGACGATCCAAACCAGAATAATCATAGATCGCGGCCGTAGAATCGGTTGCGGGTTGCTCGCAATAGGTAAATATATCGAGCGGATAAAAGGAAACGAGATCGACTCCAATATTTCCAAATTGTTCAAATAGCTTCGGGATAGGGCGCCCCCCCCAATAGCATAAAGCAGCGTTGGGTACGCCATTAATATGAAGAGCAGGAGTTCCTTTGTGATTACGGATTTCAGCGAGCGGAATAGTTTGTGCGCTCAAAGAAAACGCGTGAAGAAAAATGAAAACAGTGGTGGCGGAAACAGCACAGCAAGTGGCGCGTTTAAAAACTGAATTCATCGATTATAGCGTAATGCGGCCAAGCCTCGTGGTTGTTGCGTACTGCAATCCTGATTGAAGTCGTTAATAATACAACGCCCCTTTTATTTATCCTTCACATGCATGGCATAGGGCACTGAGGATAATTTAATTCAGTAATTGGTTAAATCAATACTCCCTGTATGCAAAAATCTTTACCCTGCACATTCAAAACTGAAAAGGTAAAAGACCCTCAGGTTACTCGGAGAAAGTAAATGACCTTTCCATCTCAACATTGATGGGTTTCCCTTTTAACTCAACTGGATCAAATTTCAGGTTTAATGAAGCCATGAGCGCACTGGGGCCAAATTTTTCGTGATCCGTGGACACGATTTTCGGGTTCATCACCAAGCCCTCTTTGTTTATGATAAATTTTACCTGCGCTTCACCTTCTATTCCACTGTCTTTTAGCTCGTCTGGATAAACGGGGGATACCGTGTTTATTGGGGCGGGAGAAGTGTCCAGTTTATCGGCTTTATAAATTTTACCCTTAACTTTGGTGAAGACCTCTCTGCCAATTCTATTAGTCAATTTCTCTTCTAAAGTGAGAGTAAAATTAAAAGGCAGCTGGACTTGCTTGGAAACGATTTTACCATTTTTGCGAGCCGGGAGAAATTGCCATTGTCTGATCGCGTCCATTGACGCGGCCCCGAAAGCTTCATGGGTTGCCGAAACTACCTCAGGATCAACAACACTGCCCTGTTTATTGATCGTAAATTTTACAACCGCGTTCCCCGTGATGCCGTGATTGCGAAGATTTTCCGGATAATCGGGTTTATACGTTCGAGTCGGTACTGGATTAGAATTACCCTCCTTATCGAGCCCTTGCGTAAGTGAACGTGTAGTTAAAATGACTATTATCAAAGCAGCGAGGATGACTGGAAAATTTACTGTTCGTGGGAATAGAAAATGAAATTTCATAAATGGAGTTATATAGAGTTTACATGTTTAAGAGAAATTACCTTCAATTTAAAACTACAATAGGCAATAAAGCAGATACAAGGACTAAATAGCAATTCAAGCTACCAATTGAAAACCATTCTATTTTAAAGAGCTAATTCATTTTTCAGAAGTTCCAGTCAATCGGTTCTCTATCACGGTAACTAATTATGTTTGCCAGAGTGAACCTTTTATCACTTCAATTTTTGCATGAGCATAATTGATCAATTTAGTTTGGAGGGGAAAGTCGCTTTAATTTCGGGCGGCAATAGGGGTTTAAGATATGAAATGGCAAAAGCATTGGGTGAAGCTGGTGCGTCTCTCGCAATCGCCGCCCGCGATCCTCAACGCAATAAAGAAGCGACAGAAAAACTGCGGGAGATTGAGGGGGTCAAATGCGTTGGTTTAACATGCGATGTTACTGATGAAAAACAGGTATCTGAAACGGTAGAAAAAACAGTCGATGAATATGGCAGAATAGATATATTAATTAACAGCGCGGGTATTAATATTCGAGGACTTATTGAGAAACTGGACCTTGAAGAATTTCGCCAGGTGCAGGAAGTGAATGTTACCGGTACTTGGTTGATGTGTCGGGCTGCCGCGCCCTTCATGAAAAAAAATAACTATGGAAGGGTAATCAATATCGGTTCCACTTTATCGCTTGTTGCCTTCCCTGAAAGAACACCCTATGCCACGAGTAAAGGAGCCGTGCTCAATCTCACGCGCGCATTGGCCATGGAATGGGCTACTTGCGGAATCACCGTGAATGCCGTTCTTCCTGGAGCCTTTACCACCGAGATGAATACCGCACTCATGAATGATCCGGAAAAATATAAAGCGTCTCTATCCAAAATACCCATGGGAAGGTGGGGTGAATTACATGAGATTGGTGGTATCGCTCTTTTCCTTGCCAGCGATGCCGCCAGTTATGTTACCGGTGCCGGCTTTGTCGTTGATGGTGGATGGACAGCACAATAGCTGAAATGAATAATTCCCATTCACAAAGTGAATATAGTTTTAAGATCCGATCCGTAGTGGAGGGTATTATTGCGGTCGATTTCAAAGAGGATTCATTACAAGCGACTCCCTCCTTCCTTATCTCCGACGCTAACGGCGAAGAGTTACCACTCTTGCAATCACAGAGCGAAGAGCGGCGGACAACCACTAACACCCATGATATTTTAATATCCGAAGGGGCGATAATATTTCGCAGAAAATCAGACTGTGAAATTATCTGTGAACTCTGTAATCCTACAGTTGAAGGCACGACTGTAAAATGCGACCGCAGTTTTCCTTTTTACGGCATTGGGGCTAATAACTGGAGTGAATCCATTGATCGACGGGGAAAAAAATATTGTGTTCATCACCGTGTAACCCGTCAGGGGAACAATCATATGCCCTGGGTCTTATCCTCCCAGGGGTTCGGTTTATTTTTTGATAGCACCTATCCGATGACTATTAATCTTGAAGATCAATTTACAGTTAAGGGAAGCAAGATCCGCAGCATTTATTTTATTGACGGTCCAACGCCAGCTTTGGCTTTAAAAAAATATGTAAAGCTATCGGGACTTCCACCCATGCATCCTGCGTGGTCATTGGGGTATGAACAGAGCTCGCGGACCTGGTTGAACCCGGGTGAGGTGGATTTTGTCACGGACTATTTTCGAAAGAAACATATCCCCTGTGACGGTTTTGTTTTTTTAAGTACCTATAATGGGAAAGGTGCCGTTGGGCGATGGGGACGAGGTGTGCATACGGATTATCTGGAAGGCTACCAGGGTTGGAATAAATTCCAGGATTACAGCAACTACAACCCCGCTCTCTTTCCCGAGGGGAAAGGGGACATTCAAAATCTTATCGAGAAGGGTTTTCATCTTATCGTTCATAATTACTTTGAAGGGGACTTCACCGATCCCGATGATCTGGAGCGGATTTGGAGCGAGCAGAAATTTCTTATCGAAGACGGTTGGGAAGGCTGGTGGCTCGACGGCACGGAAACCGCCTCTTCTCACAAGGTCACTCATATTCCGCAGCGCGGTAGAAATGAGGAGGCGCTTACCGAGGATTTTAAGAATGAATACGACAACATCTGGGCGGTTTTACGGGCAAAGGGATTCTATGAACGCCAACGCAGAGATTTTCCTGACAAGCGCGTTTACATTCTCAATCGAGCGGCCTTTTCGGGTATGCAACGTTACGCGGTGGGCGTAAACCAGGGTGATTACTGGGCCACCTGGAAACTGATGCAGTTGCAAACTCATTGGCTTTTACACCATGGAACTTCCGGAATCTTAATGCCCGAGGCTGACATCGGTGGCCATTATGCGCATGAGGAACTGGACGACGAACTTTGTATCCGCTGGGCTTTCCTTGGTACCTTTACACCCATTATGCGTTCACACGGTCACAATTGGCGATGCAAGCTACCCTGGGGTTTCGGCCCGCAGTATGAAAAACGCTTTACATCATTTATCAGGTTACGCGTTTCACTTTTCCAGTATAATTATACCTTAATGCATGAAGCCAATCGAGACGGTATACCCATGATGCGTGCCATGGGACTAGAATTCCCTCAAGACAGATATGCACGATCGCTGGGGAATCAGTTTATGTGGGGGCCCTCTATTCTCGTCGCACCGGTTTATGAGAAAGGTGCAAAAAGAAGGAAGGTGTATTTACCAGAAGGTAATTGGGTGCATTACTGGTCGTTAAAATGTTATCGCGCGACTAAACTCAGTTCGAACTCGGATCCCGGGGAGAGCGATGGCCAATTCGAAAAGCAGGGGGAAGAACTGCAAGTTAATTTTGATTGTGACGCACCCCTTGGCTGTGACCCCCTGTTTTTGAAAGCGGGTAGTATAATTCCGTTCCGGGAACCTACCGACACAATTCCATTACACGGGGAAACGAATATAGTCTTATGGATTCTCCCAGACAGTCATGCAGTTGAGTTTGAACTTTATGATGATGATCGAAGGTCGTATAAATATGAAAAAGGTGAATATTCGACACAGAATTTTTCCCTAAGCGCCCTGAAAGCATCAGGTGTATTTTCTCTTAAAATTGGAAAAATCAAGGGGGATCACGCTGGAATAGTTCGGGAAAAATCTTACGTTCTGGTAATCCCGAAATCGCTCGTATTAATCAATAATGTTTCTGTAAACGGGAACTCACTTCCGATTGAAAAAAATGCGGTCAATGAAGTATCGTTAATAATTGATCCCCGAGGAATCGATCACACCGACTCTTCGTTACCGGAGTTTATTCATGAAGGCGCGTTGAATGCAGAACCATTGTTCCGGGATGCGCCCTCCTGCCTTGAAGATGAAAATAAATACTTGATACGATTAGCGCCGACCGAGGAAGCTCTCCTGGTTAGCTTCAATGAATAGTTTTAATAGAAGTAACTATTCATCTTTTGCCGGCATCGGTATATTCGGGTTGTTGAGCCTTAATCCACCGACACCTGTATTATCAAATCTGTGCACCACAAGGTTGTCCAGCGAAGCGGCAAGAAGAATATTGCGGTCGGGTCCCGCAAATGCGACATCAGTCGGTCCGCGTAACGCTTCACCTTTCCAATCTTCAGCAAAGCATTTCAGCTCACTCGTTCGTTCATCGAATACATAAATCGCGTCCGGCCGATGGCAGGCAATCCAAAGACGTTTTTCTGTATCAAAGGCGATGCCGTCAGGTATGCATCGCGGCATGTCTACGACACGCTCATAATTGCCCGAAGTGCCATCCTTGTTAACAGTTATTTTTGCGATGCAATTGCCATAGGTCTCTACAAAGTAAAGATACTGTTCATCGGCGTCTAGTGCTATCGCGTTTGGGGTATTGACTGCTTCGGGATACCAGAGTTGAGCGCTGCCACCACCGGGAGCAACTTTATAAATATGCCCATTAATCTGATCGGACCAGTCACCGCTGTCTGACAGATACATATTACCCAGTCGATCAAACGCCGGGTAATTGGTGCAAAGAAAATTTTTTCCGCTGGGGCCTGTGGCGTAGGTGCTCTCTTCACCGTCAGGAGTAATCCGAATTACTTTTCCCGAGGTGTCGGCGCAGTAGATATTTCCCTCCGCGTCAATCACCTGACCGAGCATCCGACGGGGCGCGGTCGAAGCGAACTGGTTAGCGGTATTTTTTATCAAATCAAGTTGATAAACCTGGCCCCCGGTACCGGTGGTGTAAGCTTCACCTTGAGGACCAATGGATATCGATTCTGGGTGGTCAACACCGCGTATATGGACAATAGCATTTAGATCGAAGGGATGAACTGACATAAAAGTAGAGTTCAGGAATGCAGCTATCGTTGCGGTACCTGTGTGGGATAGTGATTGGCAATGCTTTCTGCCGCCATGGCTTGCCAGTGATGTTGCGGACTCCAGCCAAGTAATTGCTTTATTTTATTGCAACTCACGAGACCGGTCCTTTCGGGGAGATCGCCTCGTATATCTTTAATGTGGGGAAACCCTATTTCAATTAACTGACGTGTCGGCGTTGTAACGCAGACGTCGTCCGCGGCAATGTTGTAGCAATTGAAACCTGATTCTTTCGCTGTTACCCAAGCGAGACAAGCGGTAGCGACATCGCGGGCGTCAATATAAGACCAGAGAGCGTTTTCAGCGGCTGAATCATTTTCGGTATAATTACGGAAACGCCATTCATAAGATTCTTCATAAACAATTCGCTGCGGTCGCAAGGCGGCTATGGCGATGCCATGCCAACGCGAATAATGACTGGCCAGGGTCTCAAGGTTTTGTTTCACCGCTCCATAGATGCTGTGGGGGTTCGGGGGGGTGTCCTCATCAATAGGCAGATAAGGTACTTGGTAAAGGTCGCCATAAATCTCTGGGCTGCTGGCTAATACAACGCGCGGAATTCCCAAGTTTGCTGCCGCCTGAAGAACGTGATAACCGCCCAGTGCGAGATTTCGATAGGCGTTTTCCCACGCGGTCCATGAATCCGTGGGATAACTGCCAAAGTGGACAACCGCATCTGCTCCCTTGAAGACATCATGGACTGCTGCTCCGTCTTCCAAGTTGACCTGCCGATAATCACTCTCCGCAAATTCACAGGGCTTCAAGTCGACTCCGATAACTTCATAATCCGCTTCGCGAAAGATCTTTACGATTGAGGGTCCGGTACCTCCTTTTGCGCCGGTAACTACTACTTTTCCCATTTCTTATTCCCTGGTTTAGAGCTGACGTTGCAAAGTTACAAAAGAGGTGTTGAACCGTCAGCCTGGACGTAGCGCAGTGCTTTTATCGGCTCATGGGGGCGTGAACGCATCTGTTCCATATCCAATTCCACGCCGAGGCCGGGGCGATTTTGCAAGTCGTTTAAATGGATATGGCCGTCAATCACCGGCACCTTCTGTGTCTGAATACGGTCAAACCAGGGTTGAATCGGACAATGTTCCAGGATTAGAAAATTTTGTATGGACGCAGCCACATGAGCGCAAGCTGCCAGGGCGACAGGGCCATAGGGATTGTGCGGGGCTATTGTTATACCATATACCTCGGCATAGTGGGCAATCTTAATGAGTTCGCTGATTCCCCCGATGTGACAGGGGTCAGCCTGACAAACATCAATTGCCTGTTGTTCAAACCATGGGCGGAAATCCCAACGTGTTATTTGGCGCTCGCCGAGAGCGATTTTGATATCTGGAAATTCTTTTTTCAGTAGAAGGGTCGGATCAATGGTGTCTTGATTTGTTGGTTCTTCAACAAAAAGCATATTAAGTGGACGAAGCCCGCGCATGAGATACTCAGCAGCTTGAAAATCAAACTGACCAGCGGCATCTATCATCAGTGCTACATCAGGACCGAATAACTGGCGTAACAGGGTATGTTCCTCAATCGCATTTGTCGCTTGCTGTTGCATGTCGTAGGGTTCGGTTCTTGTGCCCCATCCGTGCTTGAATGCGGTGAAGCCCATCTTCATCGATGCCTCGGCTGCCTCTTCGAGCGTGGAACCATAAAATTCGGGGCCGTAGCGGATGTAACAGCGAATTTTTTCTCTTACTTTACCACCAAGAAGTTTGAACACGGGCAGGCCCGCTTTTTTCCCGGTGATATCCCATAATGCCTGGTCGATCCCACTCATCGCGCTAGTGTGAACAACCCCTCTGCGCCACCAGAAATCGCGATAGCCTAATTGCCAGATGCGTTCGATATCAGTAGGATCCATACCGAGTAAACGTGGTTTCAGTTCCGATTCAATTTGCGCTTTAACCGCCATTTCGTGGTATTCGGTTGTAGCTTCACCGATACCAGTGATTCCTTCGTCTGTCTCTATTTCCACAAATATCCAATTGCGGCAAACACCCGGGCCATCGGGCCGCGGCACACTCATCACATGACAGCGGATATCGGTAATCTTCATGGCGCCGATCGAGAGTTCTCTCGAAATTAAATTTTAATCCTAATTCTTATGGGCGGCAATACGTTCACGGTCCTGCGCGGTGAGATGGGTCTGAACTTTCTCCGCGAATTCACGGACGGAATCTTCTATCGACGTGTGACTGGTATCGAGAGTAACCATGGGGCCCAATGTTGATCTTGCCACCCCTTCTTCAAATAAGTGAAGGATTTCATCAATATCCTCTTCCTGCATCACAGCGTTCTCGCGATTGTTTTCCTTCATCCGCTGCCTGAGCACATCCGGTTCTGCTATCAAATGAACAATGACTACCGGATCAGATGTTACTTCCTTAATTAATTCTTCAATATGATCAAAAAAGAATTCTCTTCTATTAAAAAATTCATCGGGTAGCCCATATCCGAAGTAAAGCGGGGCATAGACTCCATCTTCGATATGCAAGCCAATATCCAGATTATCTACCGCGCGGTAATGTTGGACATGATAGTGGAGACTATAGCGAGAGTACATTTCTTTGAGCTTGGGAGTCAGAGCAAGAATCATCTTCTGCTCTTCCGGTGTCGTATCATCGGGGTGTCCCGAGACACGCGGATACTTAAAATGATCGTGAATGTGCGTAAAGCCGCATCCCATTTCCTCTTCCTTCCATTTATGGAAGGCATTAGCTAAAGTGGTAGTTCCAGTAAACTCGGCGCCGACGATTAATAATTTCATAATGTGTTTTCTGTTTTGAGGACTATAGAAAAAAATATCAATTGCTTTCAGCAATCTTATTGGCAAGAGCACAAATCGAATCGGCAGCTGATTCCACGTCCGCCTCGGTAATTCCCAGATAAGGTATAGCGCGAATGATCGTTCGTTCCGGACTACTGACCCGTACCCCATATTCATCGAGTAGACGATCGGCGAACGCTCTCGATGAGAGCCCGGTTCCTTTTACATCGAACCTGCACATATTAGTTTCCACCACTTCAGGATCAATGAATATGCCCGGTGCGGTGGCAATACGCTCAGCTAAAAGTTTTGCATTACGATGATCTTCTGCCAGTCGCTCGACATGATGCTCAAGAGCGTAAATACCGGCTGCGGCAATAATACCCGCCTGGCGCATGGCACCACCGATCCGTTGCTTCCACTGCCATGCCTCATGGATAAATGCCTTGGATCCCGCTAATGCCCCGCCGACCGGTGCGCCCAATCCTTTACTAAAGTCGATCCAGGCAGAATCAAAAGGGCCCGCGTACTCAGCCGCGCTTATCCCTGTGGCTACCGTGGCATTCAGGAGCCGGGCACCATCCATATGACAGTAAGCGCCGTGTTCACGTACTTTAGCACAAACTGATTTCATCTGTTCTAATGGCCAGATACGCCCACCCGGCCGATTCGTTGTCTGTTCGATTGAAACGACCTGGACGGGAGATTGGTAGCGGCTTGTAGGAGCAATAGCTTCGTCAACCTGTTCGGCTGTGAACTGGCCATTCTCACCGTCAATGGGGTAGAGGACCGCGCCTGCGAGGACCGCGGAGCCTCCCGCTTCTGAAATGAGAGGATGCGCTGACCGGTCGAGAATAATAAAGTTGCCCGGCCGACAGTGGACGGCGAGTGCAATTTGATTACACATCGTCCCGGAGGGAAGAAATAATGCCGCTTCTTTGCCCAACAATTCGGCGACCATTTCCTGCAATTTATTAACCGTCGGATCCTCGCCTCTCTGCTCATCGCCAACTTCTGCGGCGCACATGAATTCACGCATTTCCTTAGTTGGTTTTGTCGCGGTATCGCTGTAAAGATCTATGCGCACTGACGCCATTTCTGTTCTCCTTTTCTTATGTTAGCTATCGATTTTATAAGTAAATTTATTTCGAGGCGATTATTTTATTGATAGGTTCCCTGGTAAGCAGCATTTAATCAAATGCTACTATCCATTCATAGGGTGGCGGAATGGAACAGGTTATCCTATAGGTGCTACCGCGGGTTCAACTTTTTTCGCTGCGAATTCGAAAAAACCTATCTCGGTTAGATCTTTTTCAAGTTTGCTGTACTGCTCCGAAGTAATGGGTTGAGAAGGGGGGCGTGCCGGTCCACAGTCCACACCCAGCAATTTCATTATGGCTTTCATACCCGTATGCCCGGATGAACAAGAGCGCCCCATAATCTGACACATCTTCATCGAGTCGAGTTGTTTTTCGCGAGCTGTATCCAAATCACCTCGATTGAAACTGTCTATTATCTCATTGTATAAAGGGCCGGCATAATTATAGGCGCCTCCTATTGAACCCTTACCACCTAATACTAAACTGCATAATAAAAACGAATCAATACCAAATAGGACATCATATCGTCCGCCATCAAATAAACGGCAAAGTTGATATTCCATCATATTTGCCGAGGTGAATTTAAGGCCGCAAAGATTGGGTATCTTTCCGCGAGCGGCTTCCAGAAATTCTATCATATTGATAGAGACTCCGGTCATGCCGGGAATATGATAATAATAGAAGGGTAGCTCAGGTGCGGACGCGGCAATTTGGGAACAATAGTCAACGAGCGCATCCGCGTCTCTTGGCTTAATGAATGTAGGGCTATGCGCTCCAATCCCCCAGGCTCCAACTTTCTGGGCATGCGCGGCGAGCGCTTTTGCGGCGACAATACTATTGTGGCCGACATGAACAAGCACTGTAAAATCTTTCGGCGCGACTTCAACCCAACGGCTGGTGATCGCCATGCGCTCCTCTGAGGTTAAGGATAAGCTTTCTCCCGATGTTCCACACAGAAATGTACCATCAATTCCGTTGTCTTTGAAAAACGCGGCCAGGGTTTCGATCCTATCGAGATTGACACTATAGTCATCATTGAAAGGAGTTACAGAGGGGGCTATAAGACCATTGAGTTCAGTTTTCATTATTTATTTTCAATCAGTAGTTGTTTAGGGGTGAGAACAGACGATTTTAAAAGGAATATTCATTAGTTCGCACGGTCCCAGCGGCTGGGGTTGATGCCCGGTGCGTCTTTGGCCATGTGATCCGGCTTATTCGGATTGTCATGCATCCAGATGCGGGTGTTAGGATCGCCCAGGATCGCTTGAATTTCGGGGGATAGCTTGGCCACCTTTTCGGCGTCTCTCGTATCAATCTCCCCGGCGGGCCCGGCCCATGATGGGCGGTAAGCGATGGCGAGCATTTCACGGGGGCGATCGCCTGTATTCGGAAAGTTTCCATGGAAAACATTTTGATTAATTAGAACGGCCGATCCCGCCTTGCAAGTGACCATTAACTGTTCGGGATGCTCTTCGTAGCGCAAGTAGGGATTGCCTTCTTTGTGAAAGCTGAGATGTGACCGCGGGAGAACGCGAAAAGGGGAGACTTCCGGGGTTAAGTCATCCAGATAGTAGAGGACCCGGATTAAGCGGGGACAGCTGAACCGGTAGCCGAATATTTTTGAACTCCAAGGTTGCCCATCAGAGTGCAAACTTATGCCGGGGTGACCCGGTTCAGATCGCGCGTAACTAAAACTCATCATAATAATCTCGTCGCCAAACAACACTTTGAGGAAGTCAATGGTTGGCGGATGAGCGATCAGCTTGGAAAGTTCACCCCCGTGATACATGATTTCTTCTTCATCTTCAGCGACCTGCTGTTTCTCGCTGTAATCCACCCTGCACGTGTTAATGGCTTTCGTTTCCGCCTTAAGTTTTTCAATATGCTCCCGGCTGAGCAGATCGGGAATTACAAGATAGCCTTCTACTTCGATATGACGAATACGTTCACCAAGAGTTAAATTGGACCAGTCTGTATCCGCGATGCGAGCTTCCAATTGCGATTTCATCATTCTCTTTCCGTCAATTGGCTATTAATATTGGATTGCAGTATGAGCACATTGGAATTCATAAATTACTTCCCCGTATTGTCGATTGCAATATATGCTTCTCAATTATTATCCGCCGCTCGCTAAGGGTCTTTCTCTTTCTGCTTTCATTCTATTAAAATGTCTATTCCAAACGCGATAAGAGTTGGCTGTTGGCCGGTAGGGGTCTTTCTCCTCTCGAGTTTTTTGTATGTCGTTTCTTTCCCCCCGTGGAATATAGCGGAGGGGGCCTACCTTTTTGCCATACCTTTTCTCTTCTGGATTTTCTACAAACCTGGATTCAAACTTTATCTCATCACAGCATTGATCAGCGGTTGTGTTACCTGGATTGTAATGATTTGGTGGTTGCGCCACATCACCTACCTAGGAACGGTATCTTTAGCGGTCTTTCTCGGGCTTTTTAATGTCACTTGGCTAGTTGCCGCATGGTGGGCTCTTCCTCGAATAATCGATCGACCATTTTGGTATCGCTTGTCGGGTCTTCTTGGGCTCTCCTCACTTTGGATCTTACTCGAATACCTTCGCACCTTTCTCATAACCGGATTTCCCTGGCTGCCGCTGGCACTCAGCCAGTGGAATCGACCCGCACTGCTTCAAATTATTTCCTCTACTGGCTTTTACGGCATTTCTTTTATTCTTATATTCTTTAATCTTGGGATAGCTATATATTTGCGGCACCTGATATTAAAGAGCCATCGGGGTCGAGCCTGGTATGAACGTATCTGCCCAGAGTTTTATCTATCCGTCGCTCTACTCCTTACGGCCGCCAGTGGAGTTATCTGGACCGGAACTTTTACTCAGGATCGGGTTGATGGCTTTCGCGCCGCCACTATACAACCTTATATCAAACCATCGATAAAATGGATTAGTGAACAAGCACATGGCATTCTCGATATTTTGGAAAAGCATACGCTTTTCCTTAAACCGCTTGATCCTGACCTCATCCTATGGCCGGAATCTGTCACTCCCTGGCCTGTTGTAGGCGATAGTAATATGCGGCTCTGGGCACAAGACCGGGCTCAATCATTTGGAGTCCCTATCCTTATGGGCAATATGGCGAAAGAGGACAATAAGATCTGGTATAATACGGTGAACGCGGTCGATCCCCGCTTTGGCCTTGTCTTTCCTTACTACGCTAAACGCAAACTGGTACCCTTTGGCGAATATGTGCCTTTTCACCAGTTCTTTCCTTTCATTGATAAATTTGTTCCTCTTGAAGCTGACTTTAAACCGGGTAAGTTACCTGAGTTAATCCCGCTTAATATTGCCGGTCAGATTTACCGTGTGGGCCCCCTTATATGCTATGAAGACATTTTTCCCGGGCTGGCGCGTGACTTAACACTTGAGGGGGCTGACTTCCTTTTCGTAGCGACGAATAATGCCTGGTATGGTGAGGAGAGCGGGGCTTATCAACATGCTGCACATTCCGTCTTACGCGCCGTCGAAACACGACGCCCCGTTCTTCGTTGCGGTAATGCAGGGTGGAGTGGCTGGATAGATGAGTATGGCAATGTGCGAGAGGTCCTGCTTGATCATAGAGGAAGTATTTATTTTCGGGGCGGAGCGGTGATGGAGGTTAGTCGTGATCGCCAGTGGACGCAGCGTCTAAGTGTGTACATGCAGTATGGAGATTGGTTTGTCGGGCTCAGCTTATTTTCTTTCGTCTGGGGTTTTATCGCGCTGCGGTTTTTGCATGTCGATAGGGTTCCTGACGCCCCTGAACCTGATATCCGCACGCGACGCCAACGTATCTTTGGAAATTAAGAAGTATTCAAATGGTGGAACGCGCTGTCTCAGCGCGTTTAGTGTGTTTCAAAATTTAATACATGAAGAAGCGTGCTGGGACCAACCGTCGCCAAGGCTATGGCGGGCAGGTAGCCCGCTCCACCTATATCTTCGTATCCACTTATTACTACCCTATTATGAGGAAGATGATGAACATCATTGCGGATTTACAATTGAACCTTATAACCGTGCTCTATGGATGATACGAATATAACAATAGCCGATCGTTTGCGTGGGATGATCTGGGGCCAACTGGTGGGTGACGCCGCGGCTCTTGGGAGTCATTGGATCTATAACCTCAGCGAACTTGAAGCAGCGTATCCCAATGGTATTCATGGTTTTGAAACACCTAATGACGGGCACTATCACGCGGGGAAATCGCCCGGTGACTTTACACATTACGGTGACGCCGCAGTGCTTCTTTTACAGTCCATAGCAAGCTGCGGACGCTTTGATGCGATTCATTTCGGCAGCCAATTTATTGAAGCTATGGCCCCCGGTAAGTACTCGGGTTACATTGATCACGCGACACGCGGCACAATTGAAAACAAACAGAATTTTGAAGATCAGTATCCAGATAAAGAATTTGATTTTCAGCAAGGTGCTGATGACGATCAACTGGCAACAGCGTCTTCTCTTGCCCCCGTTGTCGCGGCTCATTTTAAGGATGACGCCCTTTTGGAAATCGTCGAAAGCGCTACGCGTGTGCGACAGAATAACGACCGCGCCGTTGCCTATATGCAAACGCACGCACGCATCCTGCTTGAACTTTTAGCGGGGAGGGATATTCACAGCGCCCTGCACAGGGTTGAAGAAGTGGCGGCAAAGGACAGTATTTTCGGAGTTGAATTAAAACGAAAAATTCAAAGTGCGTTCAGTTCCACGGCAAAAAGTGTTATCGATGCAACCCTGGAGTTGGGTCAATCTTGCCCCCTGATCAGCAGCTTCCCCTCCTCACTGCATAGTCTTATTAAGCAAAATGAAATCTTTGACCATTGCATCTTAGCTATCTTGCGCGCTGGGGGTGACAATGCAGGGCGCACGTCAATGACCGGTGCCTGGCTCGGGGCGCACCTCGGAATCCATGCCATACCCGAATTATGGCGCAGCCGGCTTAAGGATTATGACCGTATCCATGATTGGGTGGAGGCGATTGTCAGTGTCGCTTAGCGCATCGTTCGTCGATGGGTAAATTTTTTTTAAAGGATTTACATCCCAAGCTGGACAAGGTCTTTTGTGTCACACAATGTGGGTTACTTTCTTGTGTCTGCATTTTTATATACCCAGAAAACTTATCAGTCACCGATCAATTTTGACGGTGTTTTTCCCATCCACATGACTTTGCTTAACCTAGTCAGCGGCTTGACATAAATGGAAGAATTTTGAATGATATCTATCAGTTTCAATCATAATTATTGAAAATAATGTCACCTATGCCGATCTCCATTCAGTCTAACACACCCCGGTCTGTGGTAGAGAACTTGGTGCGAGAGAGTGTTTACCGTCATTTAGGACTCGAACCCCTTCAGCGCGCACGCGCGGCAAGTCCATTGGTGGTAAACGTGAGTGCGCGTCACTGTCATCTGACGCAGGAGGCGGTGGAGGCATTATTTGGCCGCGGGCACGAGTTGACACCGATGAGCTGGCTTTATCAGGATGGCTATTTTGCTGCCGAGGAGACCGTTACCCTGGTCGGACCACGCAGTCGAGTGATTTCAAACTTACGCATTCTTGGCCCCTGCCGACCATTAAACCAGGTTGAACTCGCTTTTACAGACGCCATTGCTTTGGGGTTTAAGATACCGGTACGACTGTCGGGAAATATTGAGGGTACGCCGGGATGCATGCTCATGGGACCGAACGGATTTTTTGAGATGGAGGAAGGAGTCATTCGGGCGGCGCCGCACGTTCACATGAGTCCCGGTGATGCCGAATTTTATGGTGTGCGGGAAGGCGAGATAATGAAGCTCCGTGTCGGTGGCCCGGTGGGAGTGATATTTGACAAGATCATCGTTCGCATCGGAGAGAAGATAAAATTGGAAGTACATATTGACACGGATGAAGGCAATGCCTGCGATTTAAAACCAGACACCCCTTGCGAACTGATAAAGTAACTTTTTAATAAATAACAATGAATAACCTCAAATATATTTCACAACGAGAGAAGGAAAGATCATGAGCGAATCGTTAGGAATGGTAGAAACAAATGGCTATGTTGGCAGCGTTGAAGCCAGCGATGCGATGGTAAAAGCGGCGAGTGTAAGTCTCGTCAAGCAGGTGCAAATTGGTGGTGGGTTTGTCACCGTGCTCGTCAAAGGTGATGTCGGGAGTGTAAAAGCTGCAGTGGAAGCAGGGTCAGAAGCCGCGGACAAAGTGGGTGAGCTTGTTTGCTCGCATGTCTTGGCAAGACCGCATCCAGACTTATTGAAGCAGTTCGATATATAATTGAAGAAAAGTAATATCCAAAAGGGAAATAAATATGGCGCAAGAAGCGATAGGCATGATTGAAACAAAGGGTTTGTGTACCCTAATTGAAGCGAGTGACGCAGCGCTTAAAGCTGCAGATGTCTCATTCTCGGGATGGGAGCCCGTAGGTAGTGGCTTAGTCACCGTAGTATTTAAAGGTGATGTCGCCGCAGTCAAAGCGGCCACGGATGCTGGTGCTGAAGCGGCAGCTCAAATTGGTGAAGTGATCGGGGTGCATGTCATCCCGCGCCCGCACGAAGATCTATCACAACTCGGCAGTTGGGTCTAAGGGTAGGGTGGAAGACAACTGCATTAGTGAAAATTCTCGTTGCCAATCTGGGTTCCACTTCACTCAAGTATCGTCTGTTTTCAATGGAAGACGGGGGTGAAACATTGTTAGCCAAAGGGGGCTTTGAACGTGTGACTGATCATGGCGTCGCTATCGATCAATGCCTTGAAAACCTGAGGGAAGAAGGGCATCTCGAAACCATGGATGATCTCGATGCCGTCGGGTTTAAAACTATTCTCGGGAAAGACCTTTCAGGCTGTGTTCCTGCCGACGACCATACGCTTGAGGCCTTGGAAGCATTTAACGCGATCGCCCCTTCTCACAATCCCGCTTACGCCAATGGCATTCGGCAATTTCGTGAAAAATTAAACAACGTGAAACTCGTCGCAGTATTTGAAACTGCATTTTATCAGTGGGTACCTGAGGCGGCCACCCGCTACGCGGTACCGGAAACCTGGTATAAGGCAGGGGTGAGAAGAAACGGATTTCATGGTGCCAGTCACAAGTTCATCGCCGAGCGCTCCGCTGAGCTGTTATCGCGTGACGATATCGCCGAGAGTTGCCGCAACCTCTACCGCGATGGACCGGTGCGCTTTGAGAGTGAACCTCTGCGCGTAATATCCTGCCATCTAGGAGGCAGCAGTTCAATTGCCGGTTGTCTGAATGGTGTAGCGGTCGATGGCAGCTTTGGGATGAGCCCGCAAAGTGGGATCCCACATAATAACCGCGTAGGAGACCTCGACGCTTCGGCTACTCCCTTTGTAATGAAAGCGCTTAATCTATCGATGGATGAAGTTCAAGCGCAGTTGGCGCAGGAAAGTGGACTCCTCGGATTATCCGGTATTAGTAATGATCTTCGTGATATTGGGGAAAAAGCAGCCGCGGGAAATGAACGTGCTAAACTTACAATTGACGTTTTAGTTCACGCAATTCGCCATTGGATCGGGGCATTCTACCTCGAGCTCAATGGGTGTGATGCCTTGGTATTTACAGGGGGGATAGGTGAAAATAATCCAATTATACGCGGCGCAGTTTGCGCTGAACTTGACAATCTCGGTATTGAAATTGATCCCGATTTAAACAACGAAACATTCGCTGAAGAGAAGATGATCAGCGCGAAAAAATCTAAAGTAAAAATATTCGTTATTCCTGCTAACGAAGAATTAGTAGTCGCGCGCGAAACCTGCCGACTGTTAGCTTCCTAATACTAAATTTTTTAAACAGTAATTCTAACTCAATAATAAATCAATGGCACAAAAAGCAATAGGTCTTCTAGAAACCCGCGGTCTCATCGGGCTGGTGCAAGGCACCGATACGATGTTAAAAGCTGCTAACGTTCAACTCGTCGGTCCCATGAAACAGGTCGGCAGCGCCCTCGTCAGCGCAGTAATTACAGGTGATGTCGCCGCGGTGAAAGCCGCTACCGATGCGGGGGCGAAAGCAGCTGAGGAAGTGGGTGAGGTAGTCAGTGTTCAGGTAATTCCCCGACCCCATGATGATGTAGCTAGCGTTTTGCCCCAAGCTAAGTCAGGCAAGGGCTCGAAGTAGCACAAAGGTAAGCACATGTTTCTTGCGAAGGTCATCGGGGCGGTTGTCGCGACAAAAAAAGATGAGTCGATGAAAGGCAGAAAACTGCTGCTCTTGCGGCCGATGCTAGTTGATGAATCCAATCCAAAACGTTTGCGATCTGGAATCAATACGATCGTTGCGGTGGATAATTTAGGTGCTGGTGAAGCTGAGATGGTTCTTTTTTGTCAGGGGAGTTCCGCACGTCTGGGTTCAGGCATGAAATCATTACCGGTTGATGCCGCAGTTGTGGGGATTGTCGACACCGTCGACGTTGAGGGCAGACAGATCTACACCGCAAGCGAGTAATATCAGATAAAATGAGGTGCGCGAGATTAAAGCGATAATCCAAAGGTGATATAAATGAATACGCAATTAGATGTTGATGACAGTACCGTTCGCCATGTGGTCGAAGAAGTGTTGAAACGGCTGGGTCATACGCAGACGGATACTGCTAGTGCTAGACCTGATAGGGCGACAACTGCCACGCGTTCAACGACACTAAGCAGGCACTCTTCTTCAAAGCGTAATTTTGGCGTATTTGAGGACGCGAATGATGCCTGTGAGGCGGCGCACGCGGCTTATTACCAACTTAGAGATCAGGGCGTCGCGGCGCGGATAAAAGTTGTCGATATCGTCAAAGGGCTTTGTGAGAAAAATGCCAATTCCTGGGGAAAAATGGAATTGGATGAGACGAAGATTGGGAGACTCGATCACAAAATCGAGAAACTTCAAATTGTGAAGTTGACGCCGGGAGTGGAGTGGTTGCAGCCCGATGCGATGAGTGGGGACCATGGGATCATGTTGGAAGAGTACACACCTTTCGGCGTGGTCGGTGGTGTTACCCCGATTACTCACTCTATGCCAACTCTGAGCAGTAACGTAGTAAGCATTGTGTCGGCGGGGAATGCGGTGGTCTTTAATCCGCATCCCGGTGGGGCACGTTGCGCAAATGTTGCGGTGCGTGTATTCAATGAAGCTATTTATCGCGAGTTAGGAATTGAGAATCTTATTTGCTCGGTGGAAGAGCCGACATTAGAGTCATTTGACGCGATCAGCAAGAGTGAGCAGGTAGGTCTTCTTGTCGTCACGGGTGGGCCGGGTGTTGTGAGCGCTGCCATGAAAAGCGGAAAGCGTTCGGTCTGCGCCGGCCCGGGCAATCCCCCCGTTCTTGTCGATGAAACGGCAGATTTAGATAAAGCGGCCCGGGATATTATTTACGGTGCGGCTTATGATAACAATTTACTTTGTATTGGAGAAAAAGAAGTCTTTGTCGTTGATGCCGTATATCGTCAGTTCCTTCAAGCCTTTGAAAAAGCCGGTGCATTTAAGCTGGCACAGAGCCAATTGGATCAGCTGGAAAAGGTTGTATTTACTTATGAGGATGATGGCGGGGGCTGTTCTCACCCCGTTTTAAATCGCGAAATGGTTGGAAAAAACGCAACTGATCTGGCGGCGATCGCGGGGTCGAGAGCACCGGCTGGAACGGAATTAATTTTCGCGGAGACCGACGCGACGCACGCTTTTGTTGTCGAAGAGCAGATGACGCCAATGATACCGGTCGTTAGAGTGCGGGATGTTGCGCAGGGTGTCGCCGATGCCAAGAATGCGGAACACGGTTATAAACATTCATCGATCATTCATTCGCGCCATGTTGATAATATGACTGTCATGGCGCGTGAACTGGACTGTACGCTTTTTGTCAAGAATGGACCTTCCACTTCCGGACTCGGTCTTGGAGGCGAAGGTTATCTTACCTATTCCATCGCAACTACGACCGGAGAGGGTATCACGACACCGGAAACTTTTACGCGCAAACGGCGCTGTGTCATGGTCGATAACCTAAGGATATATTAACCATGCTTTTAGCCCGTGTTGATGGCAGTGTTGTATCGACTGTGTGTCATCCAAGCATGAGTGGGTGGCGGGTGCTTATCTGTCAGCCAATTAACGAAGAGGGGGAGGAAACAGAGGAACCGATTTTAGCGATTGATCCTCTCGGTGCGCACAAACATCAAAAGGTCATTTTAACCAGTGATGGTGTAGCAACTCGCCATCGCGTAGGGGATGATCATTCCCCTTTACGCTATATGGTCCTTGGCGTCGGTGACGATAAAGATTAGAGGGAAAACTGAACTTCGAAAATAGCTGAAAAAATGAGATTGGGACAGGTCATTGGCAGATTAACACTAAGTGCGTATGAACCGACATTCCAAAGTGGTCGATTTCTTGTTGTCTTACCTTTGTCGCGCAAACAGATAGGAGGTGGGCCACTGAAACCACTGCCTCAAGGTAATAGCCTGGTTGTCTATGATAACCTCGGAGCCGGGCTGGGAAATATTATTAGCTATGTAGAAGGAAGAGAAGCGAGTGTTTGTTTTCCAGAGCCGACACCGATCGATGCTTTTAACTGCGCGATAATCGATGAGATGGATTACGACCCACCCCCATAGCCGTTATTTTGGAATGAAAAAAGTTATCAGTGCAAAAGTAATTGAAAAAATGCTGAAGGAGGGGGGTGATCCTCGGTCCTTACCTGCTAACGTTATACTTACACCTGCCGCTCAGGATATTATCAGTAATTTTCAACGTTCGGGAAGCGTTAAAAAGCCGAAAAAGCAACCAGCGCCTATTGTTCCCGATTATGAGTATACTTGGAAAGCAGGCAGCGATGCCAATACACCCGGTGCGATTGATGCGTTTTTTCATTCTCCCGAGCTCAATGTATTAAAAGAGAGAATCTGCGAAATTGGCAGACGCCTGTATTTAAAAGATTTTGCCGATGGAAACGGGGGTAATATCACTATTCGGGTCGGTGACGACCTGGTTTTGTGCACACCGACGCTTATTTCAAAAGGTCATATGACACCTGATGATCTCTGCCTCGTGGACTTTAAGGGAAATCAACTTGCCGGAGCGCGGAAGCGAACGAGTGAAGTAACTACTCACATTGGTGTCTTTAAGTATCAGCCCAAAGCGAAAGCCTGTGTTCACGCACATCCCCCCTATGCCACTGCCTTTGCCGTCGCCTCTGTAGAACCACCGACGTGCATTATACCGGAGGCAGAAATATTTCTTGGTAAAATTGGTCTGGCTAAGTACGAGACACCCGGCACACCGGAGAATGCTGAAGTTATCGGGAAAATGGGTGTCGATCATCAAGCCATTATCATGGGTAATCACGGCGTTATCACCTGGGGGAAAGACGTGGAAGACGCCCACTGGAAAATGGAAAACACTGACATGTATTGTAAGACGCTGTGGATCGCCTCTTTTTTGGGGAAAGAGATTGGCAATATTGGTGGAGCTAAACTTAAAGAACTGTTAGCGATCCGTAATGATCTTGGAATGGATGACCCACGCACCGGCATGCGCGAATGTGAGCTTTGCGATAATGATGACTTTCGCCCGGGGGTAATCTGCAAAACACCTGAACACATGAAAAATGATCACCAAACGGCTTCTTCACAGCAGGGTGATCCGAAGATTGAAGACCTTATTGAGACTCTTACTGATTCGATTCTCGAACAATTGAAAAATTAAAAAAAGAATATTTTAAATGAAAGTAACAATCATAGGCGGTGGAGGGAGAGTGGGATCAAACGCTGCCTTTGCCCTTCAATGTGCCGGAATTGTCACAGAGATTCAAATCCTTGACGCGAATACTGAACTTGCCGAGGGTGAAGCGCTCGATCTGCTTCATGGAACTTCCGCCATAGCTGATCAGCTTATTTACACAGGCGATTATGAGCGCGCGCGTGACAGTGACATTTTTATTATCACCGCGGGTCTACGACGCAAACCCGATGAGTCTCGCCTCGATCTGATCAATCGCAATGTATCACTCTTTTCTCAAATTCTTGCCAGTATGAAGGAAACTGAAATCAGAGAGGAGGCGATCGTTTTTGTCGTCTCGAACCCTGTGGATATCTTGACGTACTTGGCGACATCTTACCTCGGCCTGCCTTCGAAGCAGGTGTTCGGGTTAGGGACAATGCTGGATACGGCGCGATTCAGATCCTTGATTGCCGAGGAGTTGCAGCTTGCGCCGACTCAAGTGAAAGCACTTATCCTTGGCGAACATGGCGACTCCATGGTCCCTATCTGGTCGACAGCTACTGTTAATGGTATGCCGATGGCAGGGGTAAAGGGTTTTGACGCCAACTTCCAAAGGAAGATTTTTGAGAGGACCCAGGGCAGTGGAGCGGAAGTTATAAGGCGGAAGGGAGGAGCCGGTTGGGCTGTGGGCTTGACGATCGCGGAAGTGATTCACGCGATTGCCCTCAATCGCAAGCAACTACTACCCGTTTCCTCAATGCAGCAAGGTGTTTATGGTTTGAACAATGTCTGTCTTAGTGTTCCTACGGTTATTGGACGAGCCGGGGTGATCGACCAAGTGGAATTGGATCTCTGGCCAAAAGAAAAACAAGGAATACAAAACTCATCGCGCGCTTTAAAAAAGATACTCGTCGATATGGCTGTGAAGTGAATGGATATCCGATTGCGGATTGTGCGATAAAAACTTGAGATATGTTTAAACTGGAGGGACTCACTCCGTTGCATCCGTGGGTATCTTATTCAAGTGGGCTATATTTTAACGGCCACGACGGAGCGTGGCCCTCCAGTTATATTTCAATTCAAAGCGTGTTGAGACCAGCTGTCGCTCTGTTACGTAAGCTATGGCCGGCAGACAGCGCGTTCCACCTAACCGCATTATCCCATTTCCCTCGCTGCTTGAATGATGCTCTCGGGCCCTATTCCCAGTTCATTCATTACTTTATCCCCCGGTGCGCTGAGCCCGAATCGATCGATACCGATGATTTTACCCTCGAGGCCGACGTAACGGTACCACAATCCGGTGACACCCGCCTCTATTGCGATGCGATTGAGGCAAGTGGACGGTAGAACGTTCTCACGGTAGGATGCCGCCTGCCGTTCAAAGCGTTCGAAACAGGGCATGGAAACGACACGGACCTCACTCCCGAGTTCAATTGCTGCAGCCAACGCATGTTGCAATTCACTCCCGGATGTGAGGATGATCAATTTGAGTGTGCCTTCTTCTTTTCTGGCAATGTAACCACCCGAGATTACACCCTTTCGTCTGTCGTCTATGGGTATCTCGTTTAAGTTCGGAACATTTTGCCTTGTCAAAATAAGCGCGGTTGGCCCATCCGATCGTTCTAATGCGGCGACAAAAGAACCCGCTGTCTCTTCAGGATCTGCGGGCCGGATAACATCAAGATTCGGTATACAGCGAAGCGCGCTTACGGTTTCCACCGGTTGATGAGTGGGACCATCCTCACCCACCGCCACGGAATCGTGCGTCCATATGTAGAATACAGGTAATTTTGCCAGAGCAGCCAAACGAACTGAAGGGCGCATGTAATCGGAAAATACAGCAAAGGTTGCACAAGAGGCGCTGAACATGCCGTCATATCCGAAACCATTCACGATCGCCCCCATGCCGTGTTCGCGAATACCAAAAAGAATATTGCGACCGATAGGATTATCACGAGTGAAATCACCTGCATCTTTGATATAGTTATTCGTTGAACCGTGCAAATCAGCGCTACCACTGATGAGCACCGGTACTGCTGCGGCCAGCTGCTGCAGAACATCACGTCCAGCCACGCGAGTTGCCAAATTGGCATCGCTAGAAAAATGGGGGATGCAGCCGAGAAGATCTTTCGGACAATCGCCACTTATTGCGCTATCCAGAAGTTCACTTTTATCCGGATTCGCGGATTTCCATTGTTCAAAAGTTTCCTCCCAGATCGAATAGGCTTTAATCAGGTCTTGTTTACGCGCTGAAAAATATTCCTTAACAGAGTCGGACACATAGTAGAGTTCATCCGGTAACCCAAGATTTTTACGTGCCTCTTCGGCAAATTCTTTACCTTCTGCGCCGTGGGCTTTTGCGGTACCCGCTACTTCTGGAATTCCCTTTCCGATTAGCGTTTTCGCGATAATTAATTTCGGTCTTCCATTATCTTCGGCTTTCGCCTTTTCATAAGCTTCTAAGATGCTTGTCATCTCATGACCATCGATCGTAACGACATCGAAACCGTACGCTTCAAAGCGTTTTGCGGTATCCTCACTTTGTGTTTTATCAGCCATCGCATCGAGGGTCACATCGTTGGAGTCGAAGATCAGGATCAGGTTATCGAGTCCTAAGTGTGCCCCCAATGAACAGGCTTCGGCCGATAATCCCTCTTGGATACAGCCATCACCAGCCAAACAGACGATGTGATTATCGATGATTTTGTGTTCTTCAGTATTAAAATGGCCGGCGGCCATCTTAGCGGCAATCGCCATACCGACAGCGTTTCCAATACCTTGACCCAGGGGACCAGTGGTACACTCCACTCCCGGGGTGTCACCAAATTCAGGATGACCCGGAGTCATACTGTGCAGTTGACGAAAGTGCCGTATTTCTTCAATCGGGATATTGAATCCACTTAAATGCAACCATGCGTAAAGGAACATGCTCCCATGACCAGCGGAGAGGACGAACCGATCTCGATTAAGCCATCTTGGATTTTCCGGGTTAAAATTTAATGCATGCCCATAAAGGACTGCGCCAATTTCAGTGGCTCCTAAAGGGAGACCAAGGTGTCCTATTCCGGCAGCTTTTATCGCATCTATTGCAAGCCCTCGGGCTTGAGACGCGGCTTCGGCAAGGATTTCAAGATTTAATGCCGTAGATTTAGTTTTTACCACCATCCCGTACTGTTAAAGACTATTTTTATTCGTTGACGAGCATAACTTATCCACGAAGAAAAATAATTAAAAAGAGATCAGATCGTGTGTGGATGTGAGCTTCCGAACTGCAACTGCATGCAGGATCCAGATGACTGGAAGGGGATCAGAAATTCGTGTAGAGTAATCCTCGCGTTGGATACATGAAGGTGTGATCGCTATTTCTAAATATTAAATTCAGTTAAAAGAAATATCTTCTTCGTCAAGTAAGCTATAGCGTTTCATAAGCTTGAGCTTTTTCAATTCTGTTTCCAACTGTTCAAAGTATATCTTGAATCGATCCATAACCGAGAGCGAAGAAAGTATCTTTTGCTTAATCAAAGGATCGCTGCAAAATGCATAAGCGGCGAGGTCGACAAATACCTCCGGTTCTTTTACCTTGAGTAACTGTTGCATTATTTCCCTGGGGATCTTTCCTCCCATTTCTTGTTTATCTAAAAGCATTTTGCTGAGCTGTTTCATTTTTCGGTATAATTCCTCTTCCTCAGCTCCGAGCGTAGATTCCAGTGGACTGATATCTATAATTCGATAGGGGCTTTCCTGAACTATGCGATTAACTTGAACGCGAAATAAACCTTGAAGAACGAGATTGGAAGTGCCGTCTCCGTTTTTATGACATACCCTGATAATACCGACAGTGCCCGTGTCGAGGGGTGGTTCAAACTGGTCCGTTTTTGTCGTTTGGGAAATATCGAGACCAACAACTGCGAACAAGCGATGATTTTTTAAAACATCACTAAGCATTTGACGATAGCGTGGCTCAAAAATGTAGAGTGGCATGATCGCCTGGGGAAAGAGTACTGTCCCGGCCAGGGTCATGACAGGTACTTCTTTCGGTAAGGGGATGCCGGGCTCAGCCATGAATTAAGAGTTTATTTTTTGATCAGAATTACAAACGAATTAATATGAGTAGAATTGTTAACGCAATTGCCCACATAAGTATTGTGATTATCAATGGTTTTCTACTGCCACTTCATCTTACTCGCTGAACTTTGTAATTGATGCCAGGATACGAGTTTTTGCGAGAATGACGATGAATAGTGTGATCTTCCCTTATCTTCAATCTTTCCATGCATGGGGTAAAAGTTTAGCCGGATCTGGATCGTCTGTCTCGGCAAAATATACGGCCATTCGAATAGAGTATAAACGATCCTTTGGTGTATTTGTTTTATTCTTTTTCAGGTTTTCAAACAGCACTTCAGGTGAGCGCCCGGAAAGTTCGTATATTTCTTTGAATCCTAGATCGAGAAGATCCCTCGCCGTCTCAATATTAAGATGTGGGATATGCATGAATGAAGAATTCAACGCCTCGTAATCAGTCTTTCTTTTCTTCTTTTTATTTTCCTTATCCATCTCAAAGTCCTCTCGATCTCTGTATTCCTCGACCGTGTGCACAGTCGCGCGCACTGTGACATCATCTGTGACAAGCTGTCATCGAAGGAGTTATAAAAAATATGAATGAACAGGTGATCATTAATTGTAAACTATTAATATAAAGAAAGTTGTAAATAAAAGAGAGAGACTGGCACAGGTGTTGCTAAAGGGTTGATGTGAGTAATGTAATTGGAATTGATTTAGGCACCACTAATTCATGCATGGGGGTTATGGAGGGCGGCGAACCCGTCGTCATCCCCAATTCTGAGGGCGCGCGCACTACCCCCTCGGTTGTCGCCTTCTCAAAGAAGGGCGAGAGACTCGTAGGACAGGCGGCGAAAAGGCAGGCTGTTACTAATCCGCAAAACACGATTTTTTCAGCTAAAAGATTGATCGGACGAAAGTTCGACGAAGTAACAGAAGAGTCGAAACATTTACCTTTTAAAATTACAAAAGGAAAGAACGATGATGCATGGATTGAATGTGATGTAGGAGGAAAAAAAGAACAATTTTCTCCCGCCCAGATATCCTCTATGATCTTG
Source organism: Opitutales bacterium (assembly GCA_965219535.1). Lineage (GTDB taxonomy): Bacteria > Verrucomicrobiota > Verrucomicrobiia > Opitutales > PNEW01 > PNEW01. Next base: position 580,093 of record CBDCNV010000002.1, read on the forward strand.
GCAAAATTAAAAGCGGATGCCGAGGCTTATTTGGGGTCTACTGTTACACAAGCGGTAATAACCGTGCCGGCATACTTTAATGATTCCCAGCGTCAGGCGACAAAAGATGCGGGAACGATTGCAGGTCTGGAAGTATTACGTATCATCAACGAACCGACGGCAGCGTCTCTCGCTTACGGCCTGGATAAAAAGAATGAGGAGACAATTGCAGTATTTGACCTCGGTGGAGGCACTTACGACATCTCGATTTTAGATATCGGTGATGGGGTCTTTGAAGTCAAAGCCACGAATGGGGACACCCATCTAGGTGGCGATAATTGGGATGCGGCCCTTATCGATTGGCTCGCCGAAGAATTTAAAAATGAAAATGGCATCGATCTGACAAGTGATCCCATGGCTCTGCAACGTCTCAAAGAAGAAGCGGAAAAAGCGAAAATTGCTCTATCTTCGGCTCAGAGTACAGACATTAATTTACCCTTTATTACCGCCGATGCAACCGGTCCCAAACACTTGAATGTGACTTTGGAGCGATCGAAATTTGAACAACTCTGTGACTCGCTTAACCAACGCACAATCGCGCCATTCAAAGCCTGCTTAAAAGACGCGGGTTACACCGACGGTAATATCGGCAACCTCGTCCTTGTTGGCGGAATGACGCGAATGCCAAAAGTGGTTGATATTTCACGTGAACTCACAGGTAAAGAACCTAATAAGGGAGTGAATCCAGACGAGGTGGTAGCTATTGGCGCAGCGATACAAGGTGCGGTTCTTTCGGGCGGCGCGCGCGATGTTCTGTTGCTCGACGTCACACCCCTAACCCTGAGTATCGAGACCGCGGGTGGAATTGCGACGGCAATGATCGAACGTAACACCACGATCCCGACGAAAAAATCACAGATATTTTCCACCTTTAGCGATAGTCAACCCAGTGTCGATGTTCGCGTCTTACAAGGGGAACGTTCCAAAGCAGAAGATAATAAACTTATAGGGAATTTTCGTTTGGATGGCATTCCCACTGCACCTCGTGGAGTTCCTCAGATCGAAGTAACTTTTGATATCGATGCTAATGGCATTCTTCATGTCACAGCTAAGGATCTGGGGACCGGTCGTGACCAGAAAATTTCTATCACTGGATCATCGGGTCTCGATAAAGACGAGATCGAAAAAATGCGTAGAGATGCTGAATCTCATGCTGAGGATGATAAAAATTATAGAGAGTCAGCCGAAACACGCAATCAATTGGATTCATTGATATATCAAAATGAAAAATTGATGAAGGAACATGGGGATAAAGTACCCGAGGACAAAAAAGGAGCAATTGATAGTCTGATTGCCGATGCTAAAAAAGCCCTCGAGTCCAATGATGCTGAACAGATGAAAGCGGCAATTGAGAAGATAACCAACGACCCCACCGTTCAGGAAGTTGTCTCGGCGATGTATGCTCAACAGCAGGAAGCCGGAGAGGACGCCGGTGAGGCTCAAGCCGGAGCAGCACCATCTGCTGGCGATGGAGTGGATTCTTCGTCCGACGGGATAGGCGACGATGATAACGTTGTCGATGCTGACTTTGAGGTAGTCGATGACGAAAAGGAAAAATAAAAAGATCTTTTAGTCATCAGATACACAGCTGTAGAAAAATTTTATTAACTAACAAAATATAAAACAAAAAATTAACCTATAACCTAAGAGCAAATTAATCTATGAAACCGAACATTAAACCTCTGGGAGATCGTGTTTTAGTAATCGCGGTCGAAGAATCAGAACAAGTGAAAGGCGGCATTATCATACCCGATACTGCCAAAGAAAAACCCCAGGAAGCAAAAATTGTGGCACTGGGCACAGGTAAAACTGATGACTCTGGAAAAAAAGTAAAATTCGAAGTCAAGGTTGGTGACCGAGTTATTGTCAGCAAATATGGCGGTACCGAAGTTAAACTGAATGGAGACACTTACTCATTGCTCCGTGAAGACGATATCTTGGGGATTGTCAATTAACCCTGGGAATTTCGATATTTAAACAAATAGAATATAAGGAAAAAAAATGGCTAAACAGATACTGTTTGATGAAGCAGCGAGGAAGAAAATCCTACATGGAGTAGATATCCTCACGAAAGCGGTAAGCGTTACATTAGGGCCCAAGGGGCGCAATGTGCTTATTGATAAAAAATTCGGATCCCCGACGGTAACCAAAGACGGGGTGACGGTAGCAAAAGAAATCGAGTTGGATGACCCGTATGAGAACATGGGAGCGCAAATGGTGCGTGAAGTGGCCTCGAAAACCTCGGACAACGCCGGAGACGGGACAACGACTGCCACGGTATTAGCGCAAGCGATATACCGCGAAGGATTGAGAAACGTAGCCGCTGGTGCGAACCCGGTTTACTTGCAACGGGGTATCGAAAAAGCCGTGGTAGCGGCAACTGTTGGATTGCGGAAGCAGTCGAAAAAGGTAAACCAGCGTGAGGAAGTTAAAAGTGTAGCTACCGTGTCCGCGAATTGGGACAACGAGATTGGAGACATCATTGCCGATGCGATGGACAAAGTTGGCAAAGACGGCACAATCACGGTTGAGGAGGCGAAGAGCATCGATACGAGCCTGGATGTCGTGGAAGGAATGCAGTTTGATAAGGGCTACTTGAGTCCGTATTTTGCTACCGACACGGAAGCGATGGAAGCGATCTTAGAAGATGCCTATATATTGATACACGAAAAGAAAATAAGCAATTTGCAAGACATGCTGCCCTTGCTGCAGAATGTTTCGAAATCAGGAAAGCCGTTTCTAATTATCGCTGAAGACGTAGAAGGTGAAGCCCTCGCGACATTAGTGGTCAACAAGCTGAGAGGGACATTGAATGTCTGTGCTGTAAAAGCTCCTGGTTTTGGTGATCGCCGCAAAGCGATGCTGGAAGATATCGCAATCCTTACCGGAGGTCGCTGTCTGACGGAAGACCTGGGAATTAAGCTGGAAAATGTTCAGCTATCGGACTTGGGGAAAGCGAAAAGAATTACCGTAGATAAAGAGAATACGACAATTATCGAAGGAGCGGGAAAAGCTTCGGAAATCCAAGGACGTGTGAAACAGATTCGTCGGCAGATTGACGAGACGACCAGCGACTACGATAGTGAGAAACTACAGGAGCGGTTAGCGAAGCTGGCCGGAGGTGTAGCAGTGGTCAATGTCGGAGCCGCAACAGAGCCAGAGATGAAAGAGAAGAAGGCACGTGTGGAAGACGCACTGCATGCGACGCGCGCGGCTGTAGAAGAAGGCATTGTTGCTGGAGGTGGCGTCGCTTTGTTACGCACGGCGAAGGCGCTCGAAAGCATAAAGCTGGATGGTGACGAAGCGATTGGAGCACAGATTGTGCGCCGAGCGATCGAATCGCCATTAAAGAACCTGTGTGTCAATGCGGGAGTTGAAGGCTCACTTGTCGTGCAGCATGTGCTCAAAAGTACCGGTAACAACGGTTACAATGTGGCTACCGATAATTACGAAGACTTGGTGAAAGCCGGAGTTGTGGATCCGACGAAAGTTGTGAGAATGGCTTTACAAAATGCTTCGTCAGTTGCGGGTCTGTTGTTAACAACGGAAGCGTTGATTACCGATATTCCCGAAGAGAAGAAAGACATGCCCGGTGCTCCCGATATGGGTGGCATGGGCGGCATGGGTGGTATGGGTGGCATGGGCGGCATGATGTAAGTTCATTCACTCTACAATTAATAGATAATTATTTACTTAACAAAAAGGCGCCCGATGTCCAATCGGGCGCCTTTTTATTTGCGGATTGATAAATAGAGTAGAACGCGCTGTCACTAGCGCATTTATTCTTTAATCACAAATTCTAAAAAAGCGCGCTGGGGAACAGCCTTCGCTGTGTAGTGTAATGCTACGGCCTTCAGGCAGCCCGCTTCACCTTATCGCATGCGCGCATAATCACATTCACTCATTTACGATAATTCGCAACGGAATGAATCGTCAATCGACAATGCTTTCGGTTCTCAAACGCTCTATGATTTCCAAGGCGGCACGAGGCCGATTTAAACTGTATAGATGAAAACCGGGGGCATTTTTTTCCAGCAATTCACGTATCTGCTGATAAGCCCATTCCATCCCTACATCTTCTTCAGCGTCTTTGTCCCCACCTGCAGCATTTAATTTTTTTTCAAGCGCGGATGGAAGACTTGATCCGCAAAACTTACAAAAACTGATTATTTTCGATAAAGAATGAATAGGGAGGATACCGGGGACAATAGGTACCGTTATCCCCGCTGCGCGACAGCTTTTTACAAAAGAAAAATAGTCCGCGTTGTTAAAAAACAATTGTGTGATGACAAAGGAAGCCCCCAGTTCAATCTTGTTTTTTAAATTTTTAATATCTGCTCCAAGCGAATTGGATTGAGTGTGCATTTCCGGATATCCCGCAACACCTAAGCAAAAGTGCGAATAGTTTTTACGAATGAAAGCGACAAGATCAGAGGCGTAGCGCAATCCGTCCGGGTGTTGCTTAAAATTCAGGTCACTTTTTGGTGGATCCCCGCGTAAGGTCATAAGATTATTGAATCCGGCATCTGAGAATTTACTGAGAATTTCATAAATCTCTGTTCTAGATTGGCCCACACAAGTAAGATGCGGCATTACTTCAAATCCAATCTTTTCTTTTAATAAGGTGGCATATTCGAGCGTATTTTCTCGAGTGCTGCCACCAGCACCGTAAGTAATCGATACAAAATCCGGACGAAACCCCGTCCTTAATAGCTTCGCATTTTCTATAAATCTTTGCCCGGATTTTTCAGTTTTCGGGGGGAAGAACTCGATCGATAAGACCTGTTTCTTTTTGGCCAAGGCTTCTCTATAGTATCGATAAGTTCCCATATTAATTACTAGAAGATAAGCGTATTATTTTGAATAATGGAATATGAGAAATCAGTCGCTCGAAATTCGTTTATGTTGATACAAATTCACCTTTTGAATATGGCTTTCTTGATCAAATATTTCATTTGACCCCATTGTACAGCATCCATAATGAAAATTTCACCATTAAATTAAAGCGTATATTTTAGATCCATCAATCGATAAGAGCCACTCGTAACTATCTAAAATGAGAACTAATTCCCGTAAAAACCTATACCAACCTCATCAGAGCGAGCATTCGCAATTTGACTGGCCGGAGGAAGCAATCAAAATAGGGATTTTGCGATTACCCATATACTAATCTCATGGCTACCGCTTCTATTATTATCCCCTGTTACGACGAAGGAAGTACTCTCAGTGTCTGCATCGATCGTATTCAAAACATCGCCGATGAAAATTTAACAATCGAAATTATAATTATCGACGATGGTTCGAGTGATGGAAGCAAGGATATTGCTGAGAATTTAAGCCGTAGACATAAGAATATAAAAGCTTTATTCCACGACAAAAATCAGGGTAAAGGTGCCGCGCTGCGCACCGGTTTTAAAAAAGCTACTGGGGATATCGTAGCCGTGCAAGACGCCGACTTGGAATACGACCCGCAGGACTTGAAGAAACTGATCACATTGATTCGAGAAGATAAGGCCGATGTTGTTATCGGTTCTCGTTTCCTCACCGGTGGTGAACATCGAGTGCTCTACTTCTGGCATTCCCTGGGCAATCGTTTTCTAACTTTTATGAGTAATATGTTAACCGACTTGAATCTTTCCGATATGGAGAGCTGTTATAAGGTATTTAGAAAGGATATTATTCAGGGAATTGAAATTCAAGAAAACCGGTTTGGATTTGAGCCGGAGATTATTGCTAAAATCTCTAAGAAACGCCCTAGAATCTACGAAATGGGAATTTCCTATTCTGGACGAACCTATGAAGAAGGTAAAAAGATCAATGCCAAAGACGGATTCTGGGCTTTGTACTGTATCCTTCGTTACAATGCCTACAACGCACCCTTTCCCTTACAGTTTTTTTGCTTCCTTCCTTTACTTATCCTCTCTTCGCTGTGCGGGGCTGTCGTCTTTTCTTTATTAAACCAATTCCAATTCGAATTACTGGCTACCACTATTCCCGCGTTTATCGTCTTTGCTGCGATACAATCATTTGCTACTAATATATTGATTTTTCCAATTCACGATCACGAATCACTCCTTATCCTATCCGTGTTCCATACAGTTATTATTGGCATTGCCTTAGCCATTGACTTGGCCGTTATCTCCCTATGCAGAGGATCAGCATCGCCTGGCTTATCCGCAGTTTTAACGGGTTACCTGGTGACATCCCTCTGGCTCTATATGAGCTATCGCTTTGTCTTTAATACCCGCCCAGGCAAGGGGCATTAATCATGACGATTAATATTCGGAAGATACTGGCCGTTTTGCTTTGGGGATTGGCTTTTATTTGGGCATTGAGTGATAATCAATTTCGCGCTCTTTGGCCCAGTGTAGTCGCTCTTGGAACAGCCTTATTGTTGCGACGTGTCTTGATCGGTCTTTTTGCCGGTGGAATGGCTGGCGCTATCATTCTTGCCGATGGAAATCCTGGGGTGGCATTTGTCTCATTATTCAGAGATCACCTCATTCCTTTGGGCCAGAGTCCCTGGAAGGTTGGTGCTATACTCTTTACCTTCATGCTGGGTGGATTTGCCGCCATTATTGAAAAAGGCGGGGGTTTACAAAGCCTGGTTAAGAAATTTCTCCATAAAGGTGGGGATCCGGCAAAGCGTGTCCAATTAAGTGGATTTGCCTTGGGGCTGGTCTGCTTTTTTGACGGGCTGGCGAATAGCATGATGGTCGGACGGATGTTGCGTTCACTGGCAGATCAATGCGGGGTATCGCGGGTAAAAATGGCTTACCTGGTCGATTCCACCAGCTCGGCGGTGGCCTGTCTGGCTTTCGTTTCAACTTGGATCGCCTATCAATTGGGCATGATTCGAGTAGGTTACGCTCAGTTGGGACTTGAGGATCAAGCTCAGCCATACGCGCTGTTCTTTCGTTCTATCCCCTATAATTTTTATTGCTGGTTCACTATCCTCTTCCTCCCAATCGTTATTTACAAAAACTTTAACCCCGGTCCAATGAAGGAATTTGAATTGGAGGCGCAGACGAAATCTCTAATCTCCAAGTCCAATCCGCATGAAGATGACATCCACTGGGCTGTCGCGGTCGTTCCTGTGTTTATCCTTTTAACCAGCATTTTTGTCGGGTTTTACCTTGATGGAGCTCTAAGTCTCTGGCCGGTGACATTGAAGGGGATAGCAGACGCCTTCGGCAATGCGAATTCCGCCCTCGTTCTCGTTTGTGCCAGCGCGGTGGGATCAATTGCGGCATTTCTCTGCTATCCGCGTCGGGCTGGGCGGGAGCTGCCTTCTCAAGTTTACCTGGGGGGGATGCAATCGCTTTTTATCCCTGTCCTTATCCTCGTCGGTGCATGGGTATTGGGCAGTACGCTTGAAAAATTAAATGCTGCTGAAGTCCTTTCGCTTCTACTTTCCGGCCGGTTACCCATTTTTTTACTCCCCACGGCGGTCTTTCTCACCGGCGCGGTGATATCGTTTTCAACGGGTAGTTCCTGGGGTACAATGGGTATCCTGATGCCGCTCTCGATACCAGTCGCTATAACGCTGACAGAATCGTCTACTCTTCAATACCAAGAGTTGATTTTAGCAACCATAGTGGCAGCGGTTTTTAGCGGAGCGGTGTTTGGGGACCATTGTTCACCGATAAGTGACACAACGATTATCGCCTCTATATCCTGCGAGGTAGAACCGCATGATCACGTGCGGACACAAATGCCTTACGCCTTGATTGCCGCCCTTTTAGCTACGGCAGTCGGTTTCATTCCGGTGGGGCTTGGGATGCCGGTTTGGGTTTTATTGCTGATGGGCACATTGATCCTTTGGGTACTTCCGGATCTTCTGATGCGTCTTAAACAGTCGAAGAATCAATAGAAACGAGAGTAAAAGAGGGATAATCACATAATTTGAGCGACTTTGAGCCCTGTAGACGCTAAATACTGCGGTGATTGATAAAATGTAGGGTGGTTAATAAAAAATAGCAGAAAACTGCTGTTCATTAACTACGAGATTATTCCTTTAGCCCAATTCATTAAAATATTCTTGATATAAGGGCGTACTATTGCTGCACTATGTCGCGCCCGTAATCGGGCTACATGCTAAAATTTTGATCTTATAATGAGTAGACATCATCAGTTAAAAGCCGCCGAAGAAGAGATAAAGATGAATATATCTCCGTTGATCGATATGGTGTTTATTCTTTTAATTTTCTTTATCGTAACGACGGTATTTGTCGATGAGCAGGGCTTAGGCGTGAACAAACCTGAACCAACGGCTGAAGCAAAAGCGATGGAGAACGATACCATTGTATTCACGATCCTAAACAGTGGGCAGATATTTTTTGGAAAAAATGAAATCGGCATCAATGCTGTGCGTGCTAAAATTAGTGAACTGACTCGTAAGGAAAAATTACCTGTGATTATCGAGGTTGATAATGCGGCTCCGTCTGGCACTATGGTACGTATTATGGATGAAGCCACGCTCGCGGGTGCGGAAGCGATTAGCCTTATAAACCTTAAAGCCGGACAATAGCTGTAAGCTTTCGGGTGGGGGCGATTGCCAAATTCTTTTCGAAGGTGGCTATTCACCTTTTTTGAATACTGCTTTTTCAACCTTTCTGTTACTTGCGCTATATGAAAGGTTACGTTCCACCTCTGAGGCGATTTTAGTGGCGATCGCATCTACATACAATCTGTAGCAAGGGCAAAGCCCGACATCTTCCAAAACGACAATCGACAATAGCTAGCACTTTTCTTTAAATAAAATTATGACTGAAACGCAGATAGAATCCTCTACGGAAATTTCTCCAGAAGATATAGGTCTGGTGAAGTACGAAGATTTTGTCTCTACGGAAACCTTTACCTTTGAAAATGGGGGCTCTATCCAGGGTTTTACCTTGCGATACGAAACCTATGGGCGTCTCAATGACGAAAAAAGTAATGCCATTCTCATCTGTCATGCGATAAGCGGTGATCACCATTGCGCGGGTAAATATACTGACGATGATCGCAAACCGGGGTGGTGGAACAATATGATCGGACCCGGGAAAGCGATCGATACGAATCGGTTTTATGTTATTTGCAGTAATTGCCTTGGTGGCTGTCAGGGATCGACGGGGCCCAGTTCCATCGATCCACTAACAGGTAAACCCTACGGGTTAAATTTTCCCTCCTTGACCATTCGCGATATTGTGCGTGCGCAGAATCTGCTCATTGAACACCTGAATTTGAATGAACTTTACGGTGTAGTCGGCGGTTCGATGGGGGGGATGCAGGTATTGCAATGGGCGATTGAGTATCCCGATAAAGTTCAGCGCATCCTTTCGTTAGCCTCCGCTGCGCGCCAAAGCGCGCAGGCCATCGCCTTTAACGAAGTCGGCCGCTGTGCTATTGTACAGGATCCAGGCTGGGAGGAAGGAGATTATGCTCCCGGACCGGGGCCAAATGTCGGGCTTTCGGTGGCGAGAATGATGGCGCATATCACCTATCTTTCAGATAAAGGGATGGAAATAAAATTTGGTCGCAGTAGACGTAATGATTCAGAAGGTCATCATCTGACGAAAGTAGAATTTGAAGTCGAGGGATACTTGCGATATAAAGGGCAATCCTTCACCAACCGATTTGATGCGAATACCTATCTCTATTTCAGCAAAGCAATCGATCGCTTCGACTTGCACGGGGAGACCGGTAAACTCGAAGATGTACTATCCAAAGTAGAGGCGCGCACCCTCGTTATTGGGTTTACCAGTGACTGGCTCTATACACCGCGACAGAACCGCGAGATCGTGATCGCGCTTCTTCGCTGCGGGAAAAATGCGACCTATGCGGAGGTCGACATGGATCTGGGGCATGATTCCTTTCTCATCGATTCACCTGAACTCTATGATTTTGTCCGCTCTTTTCTTAAAGATTAATTATGGTTTCGAGAAACTTAACCAAACGCCAGGTTGACCTGGAAATTATTGCTGAGTGGGTGGCCCCAGAAAGCCGGGTCCTCGACCTCGGTTGCGGGCGCGGTGTGCTCTTGCAAAATCTTCGCGACGAAAAATCCATTTATGGCGTGGGTGTAGACACCGACCCGATAAAAATTAACGGCTGTATAAAGCGGAGCGTAAACGCTTACCAGGGTGATATTGAAGGTATTTTAAATGAATTCCCCGATAACAATTTTGATGTGGTGATTTGTTCGCGTACCGTGCAGGAACTAACAAATCCAGCTAATATTATATTTGAAGCTTTGCGTGTGGGACGTGCCGTTGCGATAGGATTTGTTAATCATGGTTATTGGGTGAACCGATTGAGCATGGTTTTAAAAGGAAATCGTATAGTCAATGATGTCTATCCGCAGCAATGGTATGAAAGTAGCCCTGAAAATCCAATCACCGTCAATGAATTTGAATTATTTTGTAAAGAGCATCAGATAGCGATTAAGCGACGTGTTTATTTAGCAGGTGACTGGGATACCAAGCTCACTTTTCTCCCCAATCTACTTTCCGGTTACGCCCTTTACGAGATTGCGCGGTGATACAGAATGAACGATGCAGGAAGTGAATACTACCCGACGAAGATTAGCATTAATGTGAAAAAGAATCTATAGGCAAGGAAAATTACGGTGCCAATTGCCTTTTGAAAGACTGGAATATTAATCATGACAATGAGAATGATAAAGCCCCAGCGAGCAAAATTGAGATAAGTTTCATCCCGCATTCCCACTGCATGCTTCAGGAGATGCGATCCATCGAGAGGAGGGATGGGAATCATATTAAAAATTATCAGCACACAATTTAGTCGGATTACCAGTCCAAGTAGATTCGCTATCGATTTCACGGGCGCTAAATTTAAAACTACTCCGCCGATCAAGACCATGAGCAGACAGATGACCACATTTGAAGCAGGTCCAGCCATGCTTACGAGAATATCATCGCGTACCCGGTTGCGGAAATTGAGCGGGTTTACCATCACCGGTTTACCCCATCCGAAAATGGAAAATCCGGGAGAAAACAATATCATGATTAGCGGGATGAAGACTGTTCCTATGGGATCAATGTGCGCGATAGGATTAAAAGTTACCCGCCCCTGCGACCGCGGGGTATGATCACCTAATCTATCGGCGACGATGGCATGTGCCCATTCATGCACACTTAGACTCGCCAGCAATATCAGATAAAGCGCAATGCCTTGTTTAAAATCAATCTCCATAGTTTATGTAGGATAATTTGACTAGCATCGCGTATAGGCACAAGTTTATTGCATGCAGTTCCTATAAGCTTCGTCTTCGGTTGCCACCCTATTGTCATTGCGAGGGAAGCTATCAGCTAACCGCGGCTACCGAGCGTAGCGACATCTTCCGTTCCAGGCGAATAGTCATTGTGCTTACGGATATCAGACTATGCTCAGGTCTTTCCATTGAAGGTTCATATCTTCAATTCATATTTAAATTACGTAAAAGGAATAAAACAGCAACGCGATAGCTTGCCTGCCGTGCCGTAGTACCTCAACTGAGGGGTGAAGGCTGATCGTGGTCGCTAAGAAAAATATGTAACTTTTTAGATAATGTAGATCGGCAATCGTACTACTGAATGAAACCTTGAATACAGGGTCTGTGATTACGAAATAGACATCCCCCTGGAATGGAAGATGTCGCGTTTCACGCTCGGTAGCTTCGTCGCTTCACTTCTCGCAATGACAATAGGGAGGCAGTCGAAGATCTTTTATTTATCTACATTTCATTCTTGTGCCTTCTGTGGCTATTTCCCCAATCGAAAATCGCAAATCGGCAATCGCCAATGCATTAAGGCAACTGCTTCAACAATTGTTCTTTAGTTTCAGCAAGTTCGGGAACATTGACCTGATCGATAAGCTCACGCGCTTTTTCCGGGGCTTTCATTTTAATATAGACATTGGCTTTATGCAAAAGGATGGCAGCGAGCTCGGACTCAGAGTTCACACTATTGCCGACAGACTCCCAGGCTTGAAGGGCCTCGTTCCAAGCGGGATTCTTTAAATCATAAAAAGATTCAGCATAGCGAAACTGAAAATCGATATTATCGGGGTCAAGGCGAGCGGCCTCGTAAAAAGCTTTACTCATTTGCCGGTCAAGTGTGTCGCGGTTAAACATCCCACTGGTAAAAAAAAGATCGCGGAATTGATAAAGCAATTCACCCAATTGATAGGTGTAAAGTGCAGTATCGGGACTCAGCTCAATGGCTATTAAAAAATAAGCTAAAGCTTCTTCGAAATTGCCTATTTCCGCGTGATAATTTCCTAACTGTTGTTTTACTATCGCTAAATTAGGATCGAGACTGTTAGCTTTTAAAAAGATAAGCTGTGCGTCTTCAATTCGGTCAAGTTTTCTTAGTAGCTTGCCATAGAGAACGAGGGAAAGAACATCTTCCGGGTTTTCGGTAAGATAGGATTCATAATCTGAAATCAGATTTCTCACACTAATTTCCAAATTGCCCAATTCATCCGAACCATCACTATTTTCAATGCGCTTAAATATTGCCTCCTGATCTTTCTGAATTTTGATCAGCTTGCGCTCGCCCAAAGTCATACTGCCGGTATTAAGGGGTTGCTTTTCCTCGTATACTCGATCCGTGGTGCAACTGAAATTAGCAATAACTAGAGCGGTAATAAACACGGTGTGAACGATTTGCTGGTAGTATGAATGAAAAGTCGCAACATCCGGACGACTCCGTGTTCGATTGGCATAGCGTGAAGTAAAGTCATCGGCAGCTAATCTGCCCGTCTGTTTTCGTGTCATGGATTCTCTCAATAGCTCAGTTTTTTAATACGCATTTTTCGTAAAGACCGGGGAACGCGTTTACGGGATCATACTTTGACTTGAGCCGATCATAAGCACTTTTATTGTACAATTCCCAGAATTCTTCATCGGAATAATACGAGGAAGAATACAATGATTTTTTTCCCTGAAGGGTTTTTACCATTTTCTCTACTTTTAGATTATGGTATCCGTCATGTGGGGATTTAATCACATCCCAAAACCCAAAGTTTACGTACAATTTGTCCGGGTCCATTTTATACAAATCGAAAACCGTGTTTCGGTCGTGCACGCGAGTCGGGCAAACCCAGATCGGACTAATTCTAATTTCTTTCTGAAAAAATTCGAGGAATTGTCTACAATTTTCGATTGGAATTTGCACGTCCTGAATAACTGACTCTCGCTTGTCGAATATCCCTGACAGAAAATCAAAAAGAGGGTAATCGTGGTTCAACTTCATAAGTTTGGTGTAAGTCGACGAATTTAATCTTTTTTTCCCTACAATAAAACGCACTGCAGGGTTCTGAACAAGAAAGTGTTTAGAACACCAGAACCAATCCGTATCCCAGCGCCAGATATAGTCAAAGGTAGTCAGGTAATCAATTTTCTTTTCTCTAATCGATTTATAATAAATCTCCTTATATGTATAATCACTTACCTCCGGAGCTTGATCAACAAATTCTCCCAAGGTTATGTAAAGCTCATCTTCGCTGAATAAGGTCCCATCAATAAAATCTACTGATCGATGGGCACAGTGTTCTTTTAAGGCGTGGAAATAATTTATTGGATTATCATGTCGAAGATGAGTAATTCTCACATACTTCTTTATGGGGATGAGTTTAACTTTGAGTTTCAGCGCGTACCCTAAAGTTCCATACGAATTTGGAAAACCAAAAAAAAGATCCTGGAAATCATTTTCCCTCGTGCAAACGACGGTATTTCCATCACTTAAAAGAATGTCCATCTCTGTGATCGATTCGTGGACCAAACCTTCTTTAAAAGAAGATGACTCTATACCTCCACCTGAAACCGCACCACCAACGGTAATGGTTTTTAATTGCGGGACAACGGCGGGCATAAATCCGTGCGCTGAGGTCTCATCGAATAGCTTTTCATAGGTTGTCATCCCTTCAACTTCCACGATAGCTTTCTTTATATCGATGGAAATAATGTCATTAAACTGATCACCCCGCATCCTCTGGACTCCCTGTCGTTTGCGATGTCGGAACAGATTGGTGGTAGATTTATCTAAAGCAACTGAACCCTTGCCACGTAAGGTTAATAAATTTCGGGAAAGGGAACTCTTTTTATTTTCATATTCTGATTTAGTTATCATCTTATCGACTCATACCCGGCACGGATACCCCCCTTAGATAACACCACTTGCCATAGATTTATATCGCGTGATCTGAACGCGCCAGCACACGCTAAAAGATAGAAATTCCATATGCGGTAAAACCTTTCATCATAACTTCCATTAAGTTTACTCCAATTCTTAGTAAAATTATCATTCCATGCCATGAGTGTTTTGTCGTAATGGGGTCCGAAACTATGCCAGTCTTCCATTACGAATAACCCTTCTGCAGCTTTGGATAATTGCTGAATCGAAGGGAGATGCGCATGGGGAAAAACATACTTTTGAATCCAGGGATCAAACGGTTTCCAGAGTGATGTATTTCTGCCAATTGTCTGTAAAAGGAAGATCCCTTCATCGTTAAGGCTGCGATGGACCAGCTCCATCAATGACCGATAATTTTTATAACCTACATGTTCACATAGCCCAATCGCTAAGACGCGATCATATAACCCGCGCGCATCACGATAATCAGCTTTCACGATCGTTACTGGTAACCCTTCACAGATTTTTCGGGCGTATTTTACCTGCTCTGTGGAAATGTTGTAACTTACCACCTCGCACTTATATGTGTTCGCTATATGTCGTGCCAGCGTACCAAAGCCACCTCCCAACTCCAGAATTTTCATCCCTGGTTTAAGCTGAATTTTGTTACATATTAGCTGAATTTTATTTTCCTGCGCTTGGTCCAGGTTATCGCCATCTTTCCAATACGCGCAGGTGTATTGCATATTTTTATCGAGCATGAGCTCAAAGAGATCATTACCCAAATCGTAATGTTGCTTCATTACCCGGGTAGACCGTTTCATTGACTGCATGTTGGATAATTTATATTGTAAAAATCTGAAGAGCTTGAATGGAGCTTCGTATTTTGTGTGTAAGGCAACTCTTGTAATTTTATAAATCATTTGATCCAAGGCCTCACAGCTCCACCATCCATCTATGTAGGATTCACCCAAGCCAAATGAACCTTCTTTCAGGATACGTTCATAGAGTTTCGTATTGTGAACTTGAATGTCCCAGGGCCTGTCCCCGTTGATGGTGACATCAGCGAGAGCGAGAACCTGTTGAAACTTCTGCTTCATGAATAATATCCCGGTCAAATTATGTCTAAAAGCTATCCTGACGGAAATTATGAAATTACTTTAAGAAAATAGGAATTAAAAAATAACGATTTATTACAAAATTAATCTGCCCTCATTCACTCATGTGTTGTAGGTTAATAGGTGGACACTCAGAACTTTATCTTCAAACCGTACTGAGGTCAATAGACCCACAACGATCAAATCGCTGTGTGGGATAAATAGGCCGACAGACGGCCTATGGGACAGCGTATGCAGCTTAATCTATTGAGCTGAATATCCTTAAATTCCCGCTTTGGCTTCCAGAATGCGTGCCGTCTCCTCCGCTGTGAGAGGGGCGATTTCAATGACCCGCATGCTTTTCCATTTACCAGAGCGAAACCGCATATAGAAAACAATACTGCTCACGATGATATAGATGCATATAAAACTCCAGAGAATGTAAATACTGGCGTTGAAATAAGTGAGTGCGAGATAGGAGGGAATAATCATTAATATCCACCCCATCGATACATTCATATACATGATGTAACGGGTGTCTCCGGCCCCTTTTAATGCCGCCGTAAAGGCCATGTAAACGGCGTCGAACAAACAGTAAATCGCTACGATGCGCAGCAACTTTATGGCTATGCTGCTAACGGCGGCGAAATTGATATTTTCGGCACCTGCACTATAGGGGATTAGGAATATTTGGGGAAGGAACCAGTAAATAAGAGTCATGACACTCATATAGATCACAGTGATCTGAAATCCCGTCCAGATACAGTATTCAGCCTCTTCCGGGCGGTTACTCCCCAGTCTCTGTCCGACCAGGGTTGCCATTGCAATGCTCGCGCCGATTAAGGGCATAAAAGCCAAGCTGTTGATGTTAAAAGCAATGTTCGTGGCTGCTAATTCTACCATCCCAAGGCGACCGCAGATGAGGATGAAAGATGAGAAGGTGAGCATATCGAGCATGAAGTTAATACCGTTTGGGCCCCCAAAGCGAAGCAGACGCTTGAACAATTTTATATCTAATTTCCACCCTCGCAGGGTGTTATATTGCTCCCGATATCGAGGTCTTAGAATGAGCGAAAAAAATATGAGAGCGGAAGTGAGATTGCCGATATTCGTTGCCCATGCCGCTCCGCGAATGCCCCATGCCGGTAGCCCCCATTTACCGAATATGAGGCCATAATCCAAAAATACATTGATTAATGTAGCGAAAACATTGACCCCGAGAATGGTCCAGGTTTTTCCGCGACCGCTATAAAAGCATGATGCTGAAGCAGAGAGAATAATCGGACTTATCCCGTATGAGAGAATGCGAAAGTAAGTTATTTCTTCACTGCGAATTGAAGTTTCATGGCCGATCAAGTTGAAGATGGGTTCAGCCAAGGCACCCAGACCCAGACCGAATAATAGGCTGATAAACGCTAAGTACGCGCCCTGCCAGATGGCGGGGCCAACATTTTGTGGGCGCTTTGCCCCAATGTATTGGGCGACAAAGGTATTGATATAAGTGGCAACTCCAAGGAATAAACTGACGAAGATGAATTGTGTCATCGCTGCAGGCAAAGCAGCAGCCAGAGCTTCAGTCGAATACCATGTGAGAAATACGCGGTCGACAAAGTGTTGAATGCTCCAGGTAGCAGTGCTGAGGATTAGCGGTAAGGCGATAATCAGGAATTCACGGTATCCGCCCGGCGCTTTCCATCGGTGTCTGATGTATGCGATCACAAGTTAAATGGATTTGCCATGGTCGATATCAGGTTGTCGATTTTCTATGGGTGGATTAAACTAATTGTCATTGCGTGAATCCCGCAACCGCGGGAGAGGAAGCTACCGCGCGTGAAACACGACATCTTCGTTCCGGTGGGGATTCGCGTGATTCTTGTCAGTCCCTTGAAACGCTACCGTCAGCTATCACCTTCTTCAGGAAGACAATAGGGTGAGTGCAATACCCCTGTCTAGAAATATCCAAATAATCTAAAATAATAATCTTTTCTGAGTCCTGAGCTCTAAGGTTAAATCTAGGATCGGTAATACTTTACTTTTTAAGACTCAACCGAATTTGCTTTGCGTGTTCTTCAATTAAAATTGCTTCATCAGTCTTACCAATTTTTTTAAATACCTTTGCCAGCATTTCTAAAATGATTATTGTACTGGGATGGTCCTTCCCCAAAGCTTTTTCTCTTATCGATAGAGCTCGCTTGAATAGACTTACCGCTTCCGCATAACGGCCTTGAGCGCGGTAGACATTAGCGATATTATAAAGAGATTGTTCTAGATCGGGATAGTATATACCAAGAATGTCTCCTCTTATAACAAGTGCGCGCAGATGAAGTGGTTCGGCGGCGTTATAATTGCCTTTGCTAACATGCTGTTCTGCTAAATTGTTCAGAATGGCCGCAAAATTTTTTAATGCGAGTTCCACGTCAGGATGCTCAGGCCCATAAATCTCAGTCCCTATCTTTACGACTTCTTCGGCAATTTTCGATGCTTCTTCAAAGCGCCCTTCTTGGTCCAGAACCAGAATTTGTTTTCTAAGTTCCTCAAAAGCCGTCAGTTGGTCCCACAGTGACTCTTCGGCATAGGTAGTTAGCGCCCATGTAAACATCCCGATTCCTACCGCGATCGGTTTTAATAATATAATTAGATTTTTTCCTGACGCCTTCATGGGGGATAGTCATAATAGTGTTAAATCCGCTCACACCAATTCTTCACCTCGTTTTAGTATATATCTTAAATGGATTTACAAGCGTTTTATCGATTCTGGTTTGTCGGGCTTCACCTTCGGTAGACGCGAGCACCGATCTCTTTTCCTCAATAATGGGCTGGGGACAAGCTCACTGCTTTTTACATTCGTTGCCTGATTTTCTCTATTGCATCAATCCTGAATTGCGCTGAGTTCGTCCTCGGATATTTTATGAACGCTTTTTGGGTTGAAGGTTTGTTTTGTTCCCACCCTCAAAGCCACTTCAATTCTTCCACCGGTTAAGACAAAGAACTGAAGGAGAAATCCCCCACCTTCCATCGTCTCTACCTGGTACTGATCCTCTTTCAAGTTTCCGATCCAAGCGGGTAGTCGATCGCTAAATGCTGGATTGTCCATGACCGCTTTGGGCAAGGCGATGATTAGCGTCCCGGGTTCGTCGCCGATGACTTCTCCAATCCGCTTCCGCATCATTCTCATATGAGAGATAATTTTTCCCGCATATTCAAAAATGTCGGAGCCATTCTTTTCCGGCGGGGCAATACCCCAGGTGATATGGTGAATAAAGGGGTTTCCATAGCCTTGGTTCAGCATGTGTTCACGGGCCTCTGCATCAACGGGGTGAACGACGGCTACATAATCAAACCACCCTTTTTTTCGTGATGAGCTGTCTCCCGGTAACCCGGAGGGGACATTGATATAATCATGTTCATCTACGGGTGAAGGATAGCAGCGATTATCCCAACCGGCTATATAGCCCAGCTTTTTCAAGGGACCGGCTACAAGATGGGCGGGGTCGGTAAAAATCGCGGCATGATCCGGGTTCGGTAAAAGCGGCACTCCTGCAGACGTAATTTTCTCTGCTATCTCAAGTGCTTCCTGGATTCTCTCTTCCGCATTCTGAATTTTCAGATGTGCGCTGAAATCAGCTGGCAATATAAAACCCTTTCCCATGTTTCGATTTTCAATTGTCGATTGTCGATGGCAAATTGCTGATTGTCGAATGAAGAATAGCCACAAAAGGCACAAAAAGCACAAGAAAGAGAGAGATTTTTAAAAGTAAGATTCACGAATTGAAGCGAAGGCGAAGCCCGCCTGTCGGCACAAACCCAGTGCAATGGATGAACATTCTCCATTTAGACCATTAGATAGTTTTCCAAATGATCCGTGTAATCCTCGGTATTTCATATTTATTTTTCTCTTGTGCCTTTTGTGCTTTTTGTGGCCAACTCTCAGCATATACCGTATGAAAATTTCCGGTCACCTCGTTGATATTCCGAATCACAAGATCACGCCCGGTATAGTGCACGTGCATGAAAACCGGATTAATAGAATAGAGAAGTCGGATTCCGTGGACGATCAATATATACTACCCGGGTTTATCGACGCACATGTTCATATCGAGAGTTCGATGTTGGTGCCCTCTGAATTTGCGCGCTTAGCAGTCCCACATGGTACCGTAGCGACGATTTCTGATCCTCATGAGATCGGTAACGTTCTGGGAGTGGATGGGGTAAAATACATGATCGAAAGTGGAAATAAGGTTAATTTTAAATTTTTCTTCGGTGCGCCTTCCTGTGTCCCCGCGACAATTTTTGAAACTGCCGGTGCCAAATTGACCGTTCAGGATATTGAAGTCCTTTTTAAAGATCACGGTGTTAAATATCTTGCCGAAATGATGAATTGGCCGGGCGTGCTCAATAAAGATGAAGAGGTTTATGCAAAACTCGCTCTGGCAAAAAAATATAAGCGAAATATAGATGGTCACGCTCCTGGGCTAATAGGGGAGGAAGCGAAAAGGTATATCGATGCGGGGATAAGCACCGATCACGAATGTTATTCGAAGGAGGAAGCTCTCGACAAATTGAAGTGTGGAATGAAAGTAATCATCCGCGAAGGTAGCGCCGCTAAGAATTTTGATGCGCTGATCGATCTCATGAACACCTATTCTGAACACATGATGCTTTGTTCTGATGATAAGCATCCTGATAATCTCGTCGAAGGGCATATTAACGTTCTCGTGAGAAGAGCTATCGCAATAGGAATTGATCTTTACAAAGTTCTTGCCGCTGCATGCATCAATCCTGTTGAGCATTATGGATTAGAGGTAGGTCTTTTGGAAGAGGGGGACTTTGCGGATTTTATTGTCGTAAATAACCTGAAAGATTTTCAAGTAAGCAAGACATACATCAACGGGCATTGTGTAGCGGAGGACGGGAAACCTAAAATCGATTCAGTGAAAAATGAAATAATTAATAACTTCAATGTAGGCTACAAAAGTGTTCATGACTTTCAGATTCGCGCAGCTGGAAGCCATGCCCATGTCATCGAAGCGCTGAATGGACAAATCATTACTAAGAGCGAGGTGCTCGCGGTTAAGAATCAATCGGGTCACGCGATAGCTGATAGTGAAAATGATATGCTTAAAATTACGGTTGTTAACCGCTACGAAGATTGCGAACCATCAGTTGCATTCATTAAGAATTTTGGATTGAAAGAGGGCGCTATCGCTTCCTCGGTTGCTCACGACTCTCACAACATCATCGCGGTCGGTGTCGACGACGATTCACTCTGTAAAGCGGTAAACATGCTCATTAAAGCCAAGGGGGGAATTTGCGCGGTAACGCCGAGTAAGGAAAAATTATTATCCCTGCCGGTAGCCGGATTAATGACAACGCAAGACGGGTATGAAGTTGCCAATAGCTACACAGAAATAGACAAAATGGCCAAGGAAATGGGAAGTAAACTCGACTCACCCTTTATGACGCTATCCTTTATGGCCCTTCTCGTTATTCCCTCCCTAAAACTTAGTGACCTCGGCCTCTTCGACGGTGAACAGTTCACCTTTAGCGAATTGTTCGTTAATAAATAAATGTAAGTGTTGAAATTCGAATAATAATTTTTTTAAAAATATATCTAAAAATGGCAGAATCAATCCCACTTATAGAGTATCATGACCTTGAGAGTCAGGTCAAAGCGATGGAGCGAGATGGTTATGCCTATTTTCCTAATGTCCTGAATGCGGAGGAAATTGCGGAACTGAAAGCTGGTTTAGATGCCTTGGAACCAATTGAGGAGAATTTCGATTATTATAGTACCCCCGAAAAGGTCGTATATGGTAATGATCCGAATCAAAAATTTTTACAAAAACACATTAAAAACATTTTTAATCACAACGTCCTTTTTTTGAAATACATTGACCGGTCTCCAGTGATTGAATTGACAGAGGCGATACATGGTGAGGAGTGCCATATCATTGGCCAGACTGGATGGGTAACCGGACAAGGTCGACCCGATCAAAATCTACATGTCGACTGGCTTCCCGTGCCACTACCCGAGGAAGTTATGAGCAATCCAAAGGTTAAAGTACCCCTCTTTATTTCGACCGCGCACTTTTATCTGGATGATATCGACGAAGAGATTGGTCCAACAAAGTTCGTTCCTGGCAGCCATCGATCAGGTCGGCCACCGAATGGAGACACCACCTGGAATGCAGTTGAAGAACAGAGCATTCACTGCAAAGCGGGTGATGTCGTTCAGTTCAGGAGCGAAGTTTGGCATCGCGGTTCTGCGAACAAAAGCAACAGAACCCGTTATCTCATGCAAGTACACTACTCACATCGAATGATTACACAGAAGTTTCCGCCTTACCCTCACCGTTTCAGATTTAATGAATCCATTTTAGCTCAATCCACACCTCGCCAGCGACGCCTTCTGGGCGAGCACAAACCGTCTAATTACGATTAGTTCTACCCCCCCGCTCCGACTCTTATTTACTCAGGCATGGCTTAAAAATAAAACAAAATAAATTAAGCCACTTTCGAATATTACTTACATAGTGTAACTGATTCCCTACTATAGAGTTTAATAAATTAGTAGAGAATTTAGATAATGAAAGTATTTTCCCCATCGGCTTTTTTCTTTTTTTCGGGTGTGTGCATCTTGTTCCTATCTGCGTACGCAATAGATGCAAAAAAGTCCCCTCGGAAACCTCGGGTAAAAGTGATCGAAACGGGTGACATACTCATTGATAAGCTCTATCCATCGATGACCGGCCCTTATGAACGTGTCCCCGTAGACACGTCGGATCTCGACTTAATTACCGGATTTAAAACTGAGGTGATTGACGCGGGGTCGGGACAAAAAATGGGGGAAGAATTTTTCTGCCACAGTCAATTGCAGATTGCGAAATTGGACCGCTTAATTGTAGGCGCTACGGGCATGGCGAATATACAATTTCCGGACGGATTCGGCATGCCGATGAAGGAAATAATTAGTCAGCATGCAAACAGCAATGAAGGGCTCTCTTTGTTGGGGATGGTTCTTAACAATCACGAAATGAATATTCACAGGAATGTTAAAATTCGCACGACGATTAATTATTGGAATAACGAAGACCTGATTCATCTACCAAATTTTAAAAAGTTGCACATGTTTCAAATTCCCATGGCCGTTGAAGAACTCGATGTAAGTGAAGGGTATACTGCGAATCTTACAGCCAATAGTGATGTTACAACCCATTGTGTTCTGGTCCAGGGGATGAAAGAGCATTGGCTTGTCCCTCCCGGACCTCAATTGACACGGCGACAATTTACAGAAGGTGTTACCCATGTCAGTTTAAGCATTCATTTTGCGGTGGTGCATTTACATAACCATGGGCGGTATATGAGAATAACCGATCTGACAGATGGAAAAATACTCTGGCAGACAGATGTGATCTATGAACCCAATCGGGAGCAAATTGCACAGATACCAGTCTATTCCAGTGTCGAAGGCTTTCCCATATATAATGATCATATATATGAGATAGAGACTTACTACGACAACACGTCGGATAAGACGGTCGATGCCATGGCCGCGATGTATATTTTTTATCGTCTCCTGGAGGGATAAATCGAATATTCTTAATCGAATTATTCACCCATTATTGCTTACATGTTTGTCTCTGACGACGTATAAATTTTCTGTTTTTACTTCGAACAATGAGCGCTGCTCATTTGAAATAATCAAACTGTCATCGTAAAAGCAGATCCCTTCGCATATCTTTCCGTTTTTAATAGGCAGCCATGAGATATTGCCATTAAAATAATCGTCTGAACTATCATGTGATTCAAATAGCCAAACCGCACGATAAGTAAGAACCGCTATTTTAGTTCCGTCCGAATTGGCGTCAGCCGCAGTTACCTGGCTGCGAATATTAAATGATGAAATTAATGTCAGCACATTTACTGCGTCAGCTTTTGTAGAATCAAATCGATATAACTTAGTGTAGTCATCTGCTCTATTTTTACTTAGTATATATAGCTTATCCTTTGCGTAGAATAACGCTTCCGCGTCAAAATTACGCTTCTTAGCCGGAAACTCTTTTTGGTCCGGGTAGACAAAAGGTATTTTGAAAAGTATCCTCGTATTGTATCTTTCGTATGGATTGGGCTCAGGCAGAATATAGATCGCTAAGTCACGCCTCGCATTGCCGTTGTTTCCAAACGCCCCGATAATTAGGTTATTGTATTTATCGATCGCAATATCTTCCCAGTCGACATTGACGGCATCGAGTAGGATAACGCCCTCGTAGGGTTGATCACTCCATGAAGGAGATATAATACTCCCATCTTTTTTCACCGGAAAAATCCGCGCGCTATCTCCGGAGTCATTGTGAGTCCATAATACTTCCGGCCAGAGTCTGCTTCTAACGATTCCCGATGACTCTACTATAGGTGCGAATTTCAAGTTACCGCATACCTTTAGATCAACAGGTGATACATCGGGTAACGGTATCGAATCATTCGCGTATCCCAATGAGATGAGAAAAAAGATGGAGATGAATAATAATAGGGACCTTATCATTTGAGATATATTTATTTCCCGATTTCCATGTGTCTTTGCGAGATCGATAAGGTGAAGGTAGATATTTACTTTCCAAGTGAGGGATGTCGAGCTTTGCTCTCGGTATTCGTTTGTCGATTGGTATTTGAAACCCGTGAAAATAGCATGTTTTTAAATTTTAGTGATTAGGATATTTGTAGACACGCACATTGCAAACACCCTATTGTCATTGCGAAGGAGGCGATAGCTGACTGCGGCAATCCAGGGGGCTGTCAATACGCGTCCGACATTCCCCTGGATCGCCACGGCTGACAAGCAGCCTCGCGATGACAAAAGGAATCAATCGACAATCGAAAATCGAGCGGTGAGAAAAATTTTCAAACTCATTCTCTTTCTTCTACTAGCGGTTTGCGGGTTGTATGGACTACTCCATTTTTGGGCGGGGGTTTGCAAACCGAAGTTGGCTTTGGAACCGATTCAATACCGCCAGGAGCTGATCGAAGAAACCGAAGAGTTGCGTGACGTCAGTTTCGGCTCTGAAGACCTATACGCGATCCAGCGGGATGTCGACTATAGTGAAGGCGAGTCTGCAGGGTGGTACCCAAAAAGCGAGTCACCCATCCTCGCCGAATTAGTCAAAGAGGGAAAGCTACCGCCGGTCGCGGAGCGGGTGGGACCTGAACCGGTAGTGATAGAAGGGGTAGATGGGGTCGGTAATTACGGTGGCACCTGGTTAGGTGTTTTAAACAACCCGGTCAATGTTCAAACATTGGTCCGATCCTGGAATTCAGGGTCGACCCTGGTGCGCTGGTCACCTCTCGGTTATCCGATTGTGCCTCATGTTGCCAAGGGTTGGAAAGCTTCACCAGACCGTAAAGAGTGGACGATCTATCTTCGCAAGGGAATGAAATGGTCAGATGGTCACCCCTTCACTGCGGATGACATTCTCTACTGGTGGAATTATGAAACCAAATTTACAGAAAAGACCTTGCACTTATGGATGCATACGGCAGGTCAATCGGGGGAGATTATAAAAATTGATAACCACACGGTAAAATATGTTTTTCCAGTAGCACACGCGTTGTTTCTGGAACATTTGGCGACCTCGTTCATCTTTTGCTCGCCTCGTCATTATATGGAAAAATATCATCCAGATATCGGTGACAATGAACTGATTGAGGCCGAGATGAAGGCGAGAAATATTCCCACGCGGCGCGGTCTTTATGTGGAGTTGCGACTTTACGACAACCCCGAACATCCCCGCCTTTGGCCCTGGCTTTATCGCACTTATAAGGCCAACCCGCCGCGATCATACGTACGCAATCCCTACTACTGGGCTGTAGATAGCGAGGGTAACCAGCTTCCCTATGTAGACCGTATTTTACTCGATGTAAAAAACACGGCACTGGTTCCGATCACTGCTGCTGAAGGTGGCATCACCATGCAGGCGATTAATATTTACTATTTATTTTACACCCTCTTCATGTCTCAGCGTGAGGAAAATAATTATGAAGTTTTACACTGGTATAGTTCAGGGGTTTCTGACTGGGCGTTTTTTCCCAATCTGAATCGTTACGTCGACCCCGACGATCCAAGAACGGATAAGAAATGGGAACTGCTTAATGACAAGCGATTCCGCAAGGCGCTCTCCTTAGCGATTAACCGGCAGGATATCATTGATGCCATCTATGATGGAATAGGAGAACCGGCACAAGTAGCGCCCGGAAGAGATTCCTATTTTTACCACGAAGGAATGCAAAAAAGTTATACCGAGTATGATCCTGAACGCGCCAACCAGATATTTGATGAGATTGAATTAATGGGGCGTGACTCTGAAGGATATCGCACTTTCAAGGATGGGACACGTATGGTATGGTATCTGGACTTAATCCCCAACTTCGCCGATGGCCCGTCCTCCTTTATCATCGAAGACTGGAAAAAAGTCGGTATCCATGCGATTGAGCGGGAGATATCCTTCAATCTCTTTAATGTCGAACACCTTGTGCGTAAGCATGACTTTTTTGTCTGGGGTGAGGGTGGCGGATTCAATCCAGTCTTGAAGTCCTATGGATTCTTACCCATGTGGCAACAAGCGCTGGGTTATACTTATTGGTATGTGAACGGTGGGCTTTACGGTAATCCCGAGGCGAAAAAAGAAGGCGGGGTTGAGCCACCGCCAGGACACTCGGTGCGGCGATGCATGGAATTGTTTGAAGCTGCACAACAGGCTCCCACGCTTCAAGAGCAGAGGGAAATTATTCGGGAGGTCCAGGATATTATGGCTGAAGAGCTTTGGGTGATTGGCATCTCTTCGTCGGCACCAGATATTGGTATCGTAAAGAAGGATTTCAAAAACGTTCCGCGCAAACTTATCTATGGGTACAATACTCCGTCCAATGGCGGCCCGGAAACTTTCTATTTCGAAAACCCGAAAGATTCTCCCGGAACGATTGCCCAGATAAAAAGAGAAATGACGGAGATCACGACGAGGGCAGATTTAAATAGAGCACAACCCATCGAAGGTGATAGAGTTAGTAGTGAGGCGATTGGCCGGATCATTCGCCACCTTTTCCTTGGTATTCTTGCCGCCGGCCTGATCCTTGTCGGAGTCAAACATCCCTACATTGGACGCCGCTTATTAATTATGCTCCCCACGCTGATTGTAATCTCAATTATTACCTTTATCATTATCCAGCTCCCGCCAAGCAATTTTATTGATAACAAGATTTTACAAGCACAAGTATCCGGCGACTATCAGTACATGATCGAAGCGGAGCAACTACGCGAGTTATTTCCTGTCGATGAGCCGATCTTAAATCAGTACGCGGATTGGTTGGGCCTTCCCTGGTTTCTATCTTTTAATACCGAAGATCGCGGTCTGATGCAAGGACATCTGGGCTTCTCCATGGAGAGCCGTAGACCGGTCAATGATGTGGTCGGCGATCGTATCCTGCTTACAGTCTTTATCTCGTTAGGTTCTATCCTCTTTACCTGGGCTGTTGCTCTGCCCGTAGGGATATATTCGGCTGTGCGTCAGTATTCATTTACCGATTATATTTTCACTCTCCTCGGATTCATCGGGATGTGTGTCCCCAGTTTTTTGCTCGCGCTCCTTATCATGTACTGGAGCAAAGTCTATTTTGATATCAGTATGACCGGTCTTTTCTCTCCGGAATACGCGGGGCAGTTGGAATGGAACAGAGGTAAAATTATTGATCTTTTGCAGCATATCTGGGTGCCGGTGGTCGTGTTGGGAATATCGGGTACCGCAAGCATGATTCGCGTGATGCGTGGCAACTTACTCGATGAACTAAAAAACCCTATGTTACGACCGCGATGGCGAAAGGCGTGCGACCGTTCAAGTTGCTGATTAAGTATCCAGTGCGTATCGCCCTCAATCCATTTATTTCGGGGATAGGTGTATTGTTTCCCCAACTCGTATCCGGTGGCGCGATTGTCGCGATGGTTCTAAGCCTGCCCACGATCGGCCCCATGATGCTCGAAGCGCTGATGACCGAAGACATGTACCTGGCAGGATCCATGCTGATGGTATTGAGTCTTCTCGGGGTGATGGGCACCCTCGTCAGCGATCTCCTGCTGATGTGGCTCGATCCGCGGATAAGGATGGAAGGCGGCGCGCGGTGAACCGCGAGTCAAAATGTCCAAAGGTCAAAAAGTAAAAAAGGATATGCGTGAATGCGAGGTGGAACGTGCTGTCCCTAGCGCGTTTTCTTCGCAATGACAATTGGGTGATTGCCATGAACACTAAGCACAATCGTACCAAGGGCGAAGCCCGACATCCTTCGTTTCGAAAATCGCCAATTGTTATTGTGCCGGTACAAAGTCCAGGTTTTCTGTTATCCGCGTGCCGTCTTTTTTGAATGAATCCAGGTAAAGGTGGATCCTTTCTTTGGCTTTTTGCGAATCATGATTATTTAGATTGATGTTTAATAAATCAATGTACCAGGGTGATTTAACCTCGTCCATCACGTAAGTGCCGACAATCTCTTTTGCAATCGGAAGCGTTGTCTCTTTGGAATCATTATGAACATCTTTATCTTTTGCCTGAAGCAATTTGTCGTATTCTTCTTCCAATAACTTTTGAAACAATTCGAGTGTAAAAACACCTCCTGATTGAATGCCGGTTTCAGGATCATCTTCATTAAGTTTTGCCCCTTTATGGATCCATTCCCACAAGATACTTAAACGAATTTCACCGGTAGCCATATCTTCCATCAGATATAGAATGTCATCATTGTTGAAAAAGTCGGCCGGTTTCAGTGCCGCTGCCTGAAATCCCTGTCCGAAAGCATTGCCGTATTGTAAACCGACACTGAGAAGATTGCGAGCGCCCCTGATTGTTCTCGGAGCGGGCTCGAGGTGAGTCAGACCGGCTGCGTCATCTTGCGAATAGGTGAGGCGGGGGAATTCTCTTCCCAGCTGATTGTCTTCGCCCACTTCATCCCAAACGGGCCGCACAATACAAACCATCTTCCAATGGGCTACCCATTTACCACTGGCTCCTTCACCTTGTTCGCGCTTTGCTCCGGCAATCGCTTTTCCCATGCTCGCGTCGACACCGTCTTTAGAGCCTACAGGAATATTCGGTTCCATTCCTCCCTGCCAAAGCGCAAAATTACCATTACTGTCCGGAGTATTAACTGCCCGTCGTACACGATCTTCATAATTTCTCATGTAACTATAGGTCATTGTAATATCTTCTATATTGGGATTTATAAACATTGGATCCCATGCCATTGCATCCGACACACTGTTAATGTAGTCCCATCGGCCCGTATTATAGCCGACGAAGTGTTTTCCCAGGACTGCTCGGATTTCCATCAACTGAAAAGTTGCCTCGAGCTGCTCAACGAGTACGTAGACCTTGACCGTTCCCATGGGAAGATTGAGATGGGCTTCCAGCGCCGCCAGCATTTCATTCCAAAGAGTTGCTTCCTCTGCCGTCTGGATCTTGGGTAGATACAAAACAATAGATGAACCCGCATCCTGCAAGCGGTGATAGTTGTTGACTACATAAAGCGTGATATCGGTGATTGAAGCTGATAGTGCGACACCGTTTTCGTCGCGAATATGTCGATCATCCAGATGTAAGCCTCGGGCGCGGAATATTTTCGTGGTGAAATCCAACTGTGTTTTCCAGTCTTCGATGATCTCTCTTCCTAAGAAATCGGCAGCCCACTTATTCATCTCCTTCGCGACCTGTTCGGCCGCGGTCATAAAAACAGGGTCTCTTTGAATCGCCAGTTTCAAATTCCTCTGATTATCGAGAGACATGGTGGTGATTTGCCCAAGAGCGTCCTCACCATCAAACATCCAGCCATCGGCACCGGAGAGCAGGGCGTAGGCTACGTTCCGAATACTTCGATCAATGGAAACTAAAGGTTTAGCGGCGGGTCCTGTGCCTTGAATCCACTGTCGTTGTAAATCCGCGGGGATCACTGTGCCAATAAATTTTCCCTCTCTTGCATCTTCTACCTTAATCTTGGTCCCCTGTATATCATCATTGGCATTAAGAAATTCTATCGGTTGTCTGTTCCGTGATCGTTCAGCTCTTCTTTCAATTCTTTTCGCCATGAGCGATTTCTGATCTTTATTAAACCCGGCTAATGCGGCCAAGGCGCTCAAGGCTTCCGGCGTATAGACATCGCTATAGGCACTCTCGAGTGCATCTCTAATTTGTATATCACTCATCGGCTGATCTCCGCGCGGAATCTGTAGTATTTATTCCCAAGACGTCTGGCGTTACGCACGATTTAATCTTCTTTTGACAAGTATAAGGCTTTATAGCGCCGTATGTATTCTCGATCCCTTTTTTCAACCGCATCGTCAAACTTTTCCGGATTGACGAACCATGTTTTTCGCTCTTTCAAATGTTCGCTGATCTTCTTGTCAACTTGGTTCGTGGGGTCGGGAGGGGGAAAGCGTATATCCTCTGGCCATTTCCAGATACCCGCCAGGTCATAGTGCTTGAATGGCCCTTCATGTGGCATGCGAAAGCCAAAAGTAGAAATTATTCCAAGTTCGATATCTTCAGCGCTTGCCATACCCTGGGCCCACAAGCGTGCGGCTTCTTTAAACACGACCGCCTGTAACCGATTTATCAGGTATCCCGGTTCCTCGGTGTATAGACGGATAGGTACTCTTCTTACCTTTTTCATCAGGTCATAGACTATGTCGAAAGTCTCATCTGACGTCCCCGGTCCTTTCCCCACTTCAACCCCGGGCACGATATGCGGCGGAGCAAAATAATGGGTTAACACTATTTTGTCCTGCCTTTTTACATCAGAACCAAAATCACTCAACACGAGAGAAGAAGTATTACTGGCAATTATGGCATGTGGGGGGGACAGTTCATCCAGTTTGTTGAACATTTCCCGTTTGTCTTTGGACCTGTCGAATATGGCTTCAGTAATGAAATCACTGTTCGAAGCTACATCATTCAATTCAGTTGTCGTCGTTATCCTGTTTACCACGTCATCCGCCTGTTTTTGAGTTATTATTTCATACTCTATGAAGAGGGCTAAAGCAGACTTTATGTTTTTCATAGACTGCTTCAGGATCTCATCGCTGATGTCACTCATCACCGTGGGATACCCCGCTAAAGCGAAATTTAACGCGATGCCGAACCCCATCGTCCCACTGCCAACAACGCCGACTTGTTTTATATCAGCTAGCTCCATAGGATTACCCCCGGATTACACCAACCGTGGATACGGAACGTAAGGGTATAATTATCCACTCGCGCTCAGTTGCCCCAGCGACTCGGATTTATACCCGGAGCGTCACTCTTCATCCCTTTAGGCTTATGTTCCTGATGCCAATCAGAACCGGATGTGTTGAGACTTTGTAAAAATGGCTTGGCCTCTTCAGGTGCCGCGGCAACTAATTCAGGATCCCATTCCTCCATCGGTTGGATCGGTCCAGCCCAGGCTGGACGATAGCCAAATTGAATGAGCTCACGGTTGTGAGAGTCCGTATTGGGGTGTGTGCCATGGAACAGGTTGATAGGAATGATGACGGCTGAACCCGCCCTTACGCACAAGGTAAGCTCTTCGGGATGGGATTTGTAGCGTACATAGGGGTTGGCCTGCGCATGAAAAGAAATATGAGTGCGTGGAATCACGCGAAAGGGTGCCCGTTCAGGTTCGAGATCATCGAGGTAATAAAGCACACGCAGTAATTTTGGTGAACTGCCCTCGTAGTCAAAGATGGACGATCCAAAGGGTTGGCCGTCAGTGTGCATTGAGATTCCTGGGGAGCCGGGAGTGGTTCTCTGATAAAACCCTCGTGTAAATACAATGTCCGGGCCCATCACCTCGGTAAGAAATTCGATCATCGGCGGATGCCCGATCAACTTGGCCACCTCATTGCTATACCACTGGGGTTGTACGGACCCAACCTTCTGGTACTCACTGTACGGCTTGTGATTCATGGGGAAATCGGCAAGTTCTGACTTTAGTTTAGCATTGTGTTCGGCATCCAGCATATCAGGTAGCACAACATAACCTTCCACTTCTAAATGCCGAATACGTTGCGGCAGGGTGAGGGAAGAGAAATCCGTCTCATCGACGTTCATAAAATCAATTAATTCTTCAGGATCAATTTTTGGTATAGTCGCATCTTTCATCAGTTACTCCTTTTAAATTACATCACAATGAATCACGTTTTTTGCAACTTAACAATTCTACGAGAAAATAAAAAGAGTATTTTTAGCAAACTGTAATAAAAGTGAATTAAAGGTCAGCAATCGTCTCGTTACTCGCTTCGGCGCAATCTCACTTGCGAGATTTCAGTCGAGGGAGATAAAAGACAGGCTTCAGATTAGCTGTTTAGGAAAAATACCATTTAAAAGGGTGAAGAAAATGCCGAAATGTCGATGAAATCCTCCTGCCTTATAAAGGAGAACGATACATTTATGAGCGATAAACCAACAGATTCCGTAAAAAAAACCCAAACGGGCCCTGCACAGGTTGACCGCGTTGCCGACGCCGATGAGGGTATGATTGGACCGGAATCGATCGTCATAAATAGAAAGGGTGAACGGGTCGACAGTTCAACTGAAATCAAAATTGAACCGTTTAAATTTCGGGGTTCAGACTATCTCACTCAGATTGAACAACACCAATTACAACTTCAGCATGAGCAATTTATCCGTGCCCTGGAAGCCAGGCTCTCATCTTTTCTGAGTATGGACTTCAGATTGAAAATTTCCGATCTCAACACGGCAAGCTATAGTGACTTTATTAAAACAGTGCCGGATTCGAGTTACATTACGATATTCCAAGTCGGACAGGAAAATGATAAGGTTGTCGTCAAACTGACAGAAACCGTCGACGCCACGGAGTAAAGCGGTTACACAAATCTTTCGGTTGAGGGGTGTCCACCTGGCTCACGCGTAGTGTGAAAATGAAGACACGCGGACGATGCTCAGAGTCAGAATCGGCCGATCCGATGTGAACCGGGATCGGTAATAATCATGTTCGCGTCAAAGCTTGCTTTGATGAGTCTGTATTTTAGTTCTTGATGGGCTGGGTCTTCCCAGAGATTAGAAAATTCATTCGGATCGCTCTGGAGATCGTAAAGCTCCCCATACTCGTTCCCGTGGTAGACATTTAACTTATAGCGCTTGTCACGATACATAGTGGCGAATGAGGGGGGTGCCGATTCCTCATCCTTTCCCCACGTCAGGTCGAGAACATCGTAATACTCACAGCGAACATACTCGCGATGGTAATCCAGTGGGGCGTCTCCGACCAGCATCGGTAAAAGTGATTTGCCCTGTACCCACTCAAGTGGATCCCCGACAATGTCAGCAAGAGTCGGAGCGATATCGATTAGTTCTACCAGCGCGTCCGAGACCACGCCCTGTTGAATCACGCTGGGCCATGAGAAGATGAGAGGGACCCGAACCAGGCCTTCGTGGAAGCGGCACCCTTTGGAACGCAGCGCGTGATCGCCAAGTGACTCCCCGTGATCAGAGGTGAAAATGATTAGCGTGTCTTCGCGTATTTCCATCTCCTCGAGCTTATCCAAAATCCTACCGACGTTGCGGTCGATAATCTCGATCATGCCATAGTAAGAGGCCTTGTCCCGCATGTGCCTCTCTTCTGGACGCTCTGGAGTTGACGCAAATAAGTGGCTTGAGAGCCGCTGCTGTAACTCAAGATCTGACTTGGTAAAGAGCGGTGGTGGCAAATCCTCAGTCTCATAGGGCTTGCGGAAGTCGTCCGGGGCATCCATCGGGAGATGAGGGTCAAAGGTATTGATACTAAGGAACCATGGCGAGCCGGTTCTTCGTCGAATAAAATCGATCGCTGTATTGGCACACCAAGTAGTCTGATGCCACTTAAACGGAATGTTTTCACGGTACTTTACACCCATTCGAAGTGCGTCGTTTCGATTAGTTTGATCGAGCACCTCGTCTAGAACGCCGTTTTCGTCGAGCCAGTCGGTGTACTCATTATTGGTATCAATGAGTTGGCCGGCAGATAAACTGTGGTGAAACTCCTTATAGCCGTCATCCACGCGTTTCTCGTGTCCGTCCCAAGGGGAGGAGAGGTGCAGCTTTCCGACTAACCCTCCGACGTAACCTTGATCTGCGATGTGCCTGGAGATAAGCTTCGCACGATCGGGAAGATGGAGGCTTATGTTTCCGTTAATGTTGGAGTGAATCGTTGACGCGTAGAGCCCGGTCATAAAACTACCCCGGCTGGGAGTGCATATTGGATTCTGGCAGTAGGCAGTGGAGAAAGCCGTGCCCTCGGCACATAATCTGTCCAGGTTCGGAGTTCTGATGTGGGGATTACCAAGAGTACCGATCGTGTCGTAGCGCTGCTGGTCCGTGCAAATCCACAGAATGTTGGGTCGTTGTTTCATGTTTATGCTCCCCAGGTGCTAAGTCGGTCAGCTCACTTGCATTCCTCATTAGGTTCACACTTCCGGGGTGATCTTGTAAGCCAGTGAGCGAAAAAAATCGCGATAACGGATCGTCTCGGAAATATTGTCGCATTCATTGCAATGCTCCCAATCGATCCAGACGTACTCGAGTGTGAGCCAACCGCGGTAACCTATCTTCTGCATTACTTTAAAAATTCTTTTAAAATCAATAGTGTTGTTTTCAAAACTTGTCTGCAATCTTCCCTTACACCCACCGCGTACGTGGAAGTGACTGGCGTATTTGAGCAGGGGTTCGATAACCGCATCCTTACAACCTTCTCGCACAAAGTGCCCATAGTCCAGGGTCAGGGTCAATCCGGGAACGCTTTTTATCAGTTTTTCAGCGGCTTTGGGTCTAGGGACAAGAGAATCTATATGGGCTTCGACACCCAGAACTATGCGATGTTTTTTGGCTTCATCAACCCGCCATTGTAACTCCTCGACCGAACGGGCAAAAGAATCTGAATAGGTTTCTCCCTTATTATGTACTCCAGGTGTTATCGTGACGTGACGGCAATTACACTCAGCCGCATACTCCAATGTTTTAAGATACCAGTCACTCAATCGTCGGCGACAGGAGCGCTGGGGATGATTGATCGCGAGAGTGTGGGAGTCTTCAGATTGCATAAAAATATCAGCCGCTTTCAATCCCAGATCATCCAACTTTCTTTTTAGTCTACGCGCTGAACGCCGCACATTTTTGAATTCAATTGACGGTTGAAGGTGTGAACGTTTTTCAAACAGTCCGATATCCACACCTTTTATGCCCAGCATGGCAATGAGCTGAAGTGCCTGATCATGCTTTAGCAACGGAAAGGTGAAGTCGGGGCAAGCTAATTTAAGTTTCATGAATCCGCCAAAAATGTTGTTTTTTATATTTCATGACTGGACAATTACCGCGATCGGAATCATTCAATAGATATTTCATCCACATCGACAAGGACTGGTTATATTCCGCGGCGTATGCTGGCAACTGATATATTCGGGAAATGAAAAATCATTGATTCGTGTACATACACAGCACCGAAACGATCGACCCTTTAACGACCGTCCATTAACGAATTTTCGAGGTTGAAGGTCGTGAACATAACGACCTTCATTTATAAGTTAAACCAAACTACCTTCTTCTATCACCCCTCGGTGCTCTTTCTTCTCTTGGTCTAGCTTGATTTACCTTAATTGGCCTACCGCCAATTTCAGTGTTATCTAAAGCATCTATTGCGCTTTGTGCTTCTTTCAAGTCTGACATGGCGACAAAAGCGAAACCTTTAGCTCTGCCCGTATGCCTGTCATATATTATATTTACATTATCTACATTCCCATGCGCTGAAAAAGCTTCACGGATGGTCTGCTCGTCAGTGTCGTAGGGGAGATTTCCTACATATATATCCATTTCTATCTATTCCTTTTTATGTTACGCCATTGCAAGTTATTACAGTTCTGAATAATGGCGTAGTACCAGATCCTGTTCTTGAACATTCGTCATTCTCGTTAAAAATCATTTTCTTTAAATAGCCTGACAAATTAATCAACTGAATAATTGGAGCACTGATAGCGAATAATTGCAAGGCTGTGTTTAAAAGAGACCTCAGATTACTTTAATTGCACCAGTGTTCGATCAATTTGGAGTATTTCTCTGTCCCCAGCTTCAACTGTTCTAAATCAATCCACTCATTGTCCGTGTGTGCCATGGCTATGTTTCCCGGCCCAAAGAGGACTAATTTTTCCATATCCGTAAATGCCATGCCGTCGCTACCATAAGAGACTGTCCGTGGTGTATTTTTCCCCGCAATTTGCAGCACGTCTTTCATAAAATCAGACTGGGGATCACTATACAGGGGTGTACCAGATAACCCGGTTTCAAATTCAAGGCCACATTTCTCAGCTGCTTCCCGTGCGCGGTCGATGAGAGGCTCAATGTCTTGACCAGGCATGGGTCTGAAACGGACGATGCAGATACTCTCCGGGGGTGTGATATTCAGCGCCTTGCAGTTATCTTTCATGATAATATTACAGCGCATAGTCGGCGGATCAAATTCCTCATTTTTCCACTTGGGATCGGATTCGGTCTCGTCATGTAATTTTTTCATTTCAACAAGAAACGGGATCATGGCGAGATTGGCATTGATTCCTTCATTAGTACTCGAATGGGCAGCTTTACCCTGTGATTTAGCTTGGAACCCGGCAGTGCCCTTGTGTGAATAGACAACTTCTAGCATCGTCGGTTCACCGATAACACCGCTACTCTTACCCTTAACCATTTCACGATAGAACTGGGATTTTTTAGCTACCTGTATTGCCCCTTCCATACTGATTTCTTCATCCGACGTACAGGTAATATATAATGGATTTTTTAGCTTTTCTGCGGGTACTTGCTCAGCGGCCGCTAAAATACAAGCGATGGATCCTTTCATGTCACAACTACCGCGACCGTAAAGCTTGTCATCCATAACATTCGGTGTGTATGGCCCCTTTGTTTCGGAAAACCAGGCGTTAACCGGCACTACATCTGTATGACCAAAATAAGCCATGCCACCGCGACCTTCTCCTTTCTTTCCAACGACACAGGCTTTTCTGATTCCAGTAGGATCATCATACTCGAGACGCTCGATCTCAAAGCCGATCTTTTTTAAAACATTTTCCACATAGTCGCTGATCGCAACATTCGATAATGTACTTGTTGACTCAAATGAGATCAATTCCTGGCTATACTGAAGTGAATCCATGATTCTTTTTATCGTCGCTATTGAGTTAACTGTCCATGAATAAAAATAAAAAACAAATGAATAGAAATAGCGCCGTAGTAACTGCGTGATCAGTCCATTTGGCGTAAATCATTATTTATAGATTATCCTTTATTCACTCCGTCCGCTGCGAAGTGCGTGTATCATTAAGTTATGATCAAGGTTTCCCCCGGTTAAAACCACCCCGGCCTTTTTTCCCGTCATCCTATCTTTTTCCTTCAGTAGTGCGGCTAAAGGGCTGGCCCCCGCCCCTTCCGCAATATTATGTGTATCCGCATAATAAATTTGAATCGCGTCCATTATCTGCTCATCGGAAACCGTAACTACCCTCGCCACGCCTTGTGCCACGCCTTGTAGTATGGATTCCAACGCGAGCGGGTTAGGGATTCGGACGGCAAGTCCATCGGCCATGGTATCACAAGATGCGGTTTTTTCTAATTTTTTGTTATTAAAGGAAAGCGCATAAGCGGGGGCTTTATCTGAAACTACACCCACGATCTCAGTTTTGAGATTTAACGCGTTTCGGGCGGTAATCATCCCACATATCCCCGAGCCTAATCCGATGGGCACGTAGACGGTATGCAAATCGGGCACCGCTTGCAGAAACTCCAGGCTATAGGTTCCTACGCCTTGCACGAGAAGGGGATGAAAAGATGGAAATAGATGCAGACCGTTTTTTTCAGCTAGCACCTGAGCGTATTCAAATGCGACATTAAAGTCCTCCCCATGCTCAATTAATTCAGCGCCATAGCCGCGCATCGCCCGGTTTTTCCCGGGACTGTTGTTAACTGGAACAACAACCTGAGCTTTTATTCCATTTTTCTGAGCCGAAAATGCGACACTCTGCCCATGATTACCTCTGGTCGCGGCGACAACACCGGGGACTTCGCGCGCGGATTTAATTAATTGATCGATATACCATATCCCTCCGCGAACTTTAAACGATCCTGTCGGTAAGTGATTTTCGTGTTTGGTCCAAACTTCACAACCGCAACGCTCGCTCAAAAGGGGCCATAACAATTGTGGCGTGGGCGACAGGTGCTGATATATCAGTGAAGATGCCGATTGAAAATCGGATAATGATAACTTTAAATCCTCAATTGCGCTCATTTGCCATACGAGGGTAGACTTCCTTTTATCTGTTTATCAAAATGCGTAGCGATAAGAGCAAGCATTGATTAACCCATCGTGGCAGCCAGGATTTCATCCTCATTTGTAACTGGGATACAAATGTCAATTTTACTGTATTTAATCAACAGTACTAATTAATCATTTCCGCTCTCGACGCTGGTGTCAGATAAGAGGGCGACGCTTTCACCATTCGTCAGGGAAATTCCACCGTGTATCTCCTCATTAATTCCCCAAAAAGCAAGTTCCTGGGCTTTGCTTTCGTAGATCGTGACTTTACCGTCATTCTTTACGATGGCGTGCAATTGAACATAGCCTTCGCCCTTGTTATTGACCGTCATCACCATCCCATCTCCAACCTTATTTGATCCGAGGAAGCTACGACTTCACCATCATCACCCACGACTTCAAATCGTTTAATCTGAATGATCTCAGGCTGAACTTCATTTATTGCTATAGAACCACCCTCGCTCTCTCTAACTGTAGCGCGTTCAACATCCTGTGCCTCTATCTTATCAACGAGGTCTGTTCTGGATTCGATGACAAAGAAGATCGTAAAAATTAAAACGATCCCCATGACGAATAAAACAGAACCCATCCCCAATAAGATTATTTTGAGGTGGTTGTTTTGACGTTCTAATTGATTAAATCGATTTTCAAAGTTCATCACTTTATGGATTGATTTATATCACGCGTTCACGCAGCTGAAGCCTAATAAATGCGAGGGCGTGTCATCCGATACGGGGATACTAAGCCTATATACTTATATTTCTAATCCAAAAAATCAATACTTAATCTTCGCTATAAATTTTAAGCATTTGGGGTAAAGCGAACAAAAAACTATGTGTATCAATGAAAGAGTAAAAAGTAAGTCGAGAATATACTCACATGTTTATTTAGAAAGGAGTTCATCACATTCCGAACGGCTTAATTAAAACGTTAAAAAATATACACCATTAAAAAGTCTCACTTCTAAAACGGTCAGATTAAATATTAATACCTTTGCGCTTCCGAAAAGGAAAAGGAGATTCGCATGAAAGTCTTAACCTCAGAGGAGGAGGAGATAAACTTGAGAGGCGAGTCGCTTATCAAACTATTTCTGAAGAGAATACACAGGGGAGTCTTTGGCCGTCTGGGCTAATTTCTGTGTTGTTCGATTCAGGCGCTTGGTCAGGGTCTTGATAATGGCCAAACCGACATCCGGATTTTCTTGAATAAGTTTTCGCATATCATCCGCCACGACGTGAATAACCTTGCCGGCCTCTTTTGCTTTCACGGTGCAAGTCCGAGGTTCGTCTAGAAAGTCTCCCATTTCCCCAAAAATTGTTCCCGGATGCTTGAGAACGCTGAGTAGGACTCCGTCTTTGATAACTTCAAATATTCCCGTTTCGAGAATGTAAAACCCTTTGTCTAATTGTCCTTGCTCAATGATTACCTGACCGGCCTGAACTTCTATATATTCTTCCATAATACTTACTCTAGCGATAATTCGGGGAGAAATTAATGTAAAATCTAAAATTTACTTAAATTTGTTAATATCTCAATCCGCAAATTGGTAAGACATGATATTTACTTTATTTCGAGCGGTGTGGCGTCCCTTTTATTCTCTCAAATGAATCAGCGCTAAGGCGACCACCGCCACCCAGCCAAGAACCTTAAATTCACCTCCTGCAAGGGCCGCTTCCACTTCTGCTCGGCTGAGAAGAAGGAGTTGTTGTTCTTCCAGGTCATCAGCATTCGCCTCTTTTACATAGTGAGCGTTTCGGGCAAGATAAAAGTGAGCATAGCCAGCACCGCGGTTGCCATCGACAATATAATCTCCCAGGTGGCTCCAATCCGGTGCTTCGTAACCTGTTTCTTCAAGTAATTCACGTTGCGCGGCAGCGAGAAAGTCTTCACCCGGCTCGAGATACCCCCCCACCGGGGCAATTGTGGTGCCATCAACGCTATATTTTGTCTGACGAAAGAAAAGAAACTCGTTTCTTACTGTTATCGCTACGACATTCACATAATCAGGTGAGATTACCCAGGGCCAATCGTCGATTACCTTCCCATTGGGCAACTCGACGGTATGATTTTCAACCGCTAAGTATTTACTGTGATTTAAAATCGTTTCGCGTGAGAGTGTTTTCCATGGAGTCATAAGGGGGATGCTCCATAATTAAGGTTTATTGAGTTCATTAGTTTATTTGAAGAGTTGAATATAATTTATCGAGTAAGTTTTCGCATTTTGGTTATCTTCGTTTGCGGTTAATTATCAAAGTGCACCTTTTTCTGTGAGGCTGCCAGCTGATCAAAACCCAAAATTAAACTATAAGATGTTGGTCTTAAGTAAGATATAATAGATTACAGTATTTTAGATCCGTAGACAAGGGGGATTTTTAATCGGTGGCAGGTCATGGCCAAGACAATTTGCAATCTCTACGGCGAAGCAATTAAATCAGACTGTGAAGAATTAGATGTTGCAGGAAGTGATTTAGTTTTTTATTCGCAATACATAACTTAAAATCAACACTTACACTTATGAGCAGCGAGATATTCATCCAGAAATTACAATCTGAAATCGATAAAAGACATCTATTAAAACACCCCTTTTACCAAATGTGGAATCGCGGGACACTACCCATCGAGGTGATGAGAAAATATGCGGAACAGTACTATCATTTAGAAAAGAACTTCCCCACGTTTCTTAGTCAGATTCACGCATCTTGCACGCAGGATGAATTCGATGTGCGTCAAGCCGTCACAAACAATCTTTATGACGAGGAGCACGGTGTGGAAAATCATCGTGAATTGTGGCTTCGATTTGGTGAAAGCATTGGCGCATCCCGTCAGGCAATTCAAGACTCTGAGCCCTTACCAGAAACTAATTCAGCCATTGCGGTCTTTAACGAGCTCTCCTCACGTTCTTACTTAGAGGGCGTCAGTGCTTTATCTGCTTACGAATCACAAATCCCAGCTGTTGCTGAGACAAAATTAGAAGGATTGGAAAAAAATTACGCGATAACTGACGAGCGCGGTCAGAAGTTTTTCAAAGTGCATGGTGTTATGGATATAGAACATGCGAATAGCTGGTGGGACATTATTAGCGAACACGCGGATACTGAAGAGCAGAAGAAACAGGTCACGGAAGCGGTAAAATTGGGGAGAGATGCGCTCTGGAACTTCCTCGACGGGGTTTGTCGCGCTTATATGACAGCTGAGAAACAGGGTGAGATGGACCTCCTTTATGCAGAGGTGGACTCTCCCGCCTGAATGCATTTGAAGTTTAAAGAAAATAAAACTGTAATAATGGGGGTGCTAAATGTCACCCCCGATTCATTTTCAGACGGCGGTCAGTTTTTTACGATTGATTATGCGCTGGCCCGCGCCAGGCAACTTGTAGCGGAAGGAGCTGATATAGTCGATATCGGAGGAGAGAGCACTCGCCCCGGTTCAAACGCGGTCGACGAAGACGAAGAACTGAATCGCGTGGCTCCAGTCATTGAGCAGCTGGCGAGAGAGATAACAGTGCCAATTTCTATCGACACCTATAAACCGGCTGTCGCTAATGCCTGTCTTGAGCTTGGTGCTGGAATGATAAATGATATATCGGGCCTGCGTTATGATAAGGGTAAGATGCTCGAAGTAGCGGCGACCCATAAAGTCCCCGTATGCATTGTTCACATGCAGGGATTACCCAAGACGATGCAGCAAGAGCCCCAATACGATGATCTTGTATCAGAGATTAAAGGGTTTTTCAGCGAACGTGTAAAAGTGGCGAAATCAGCTGGGATTAAAGATGAAAACATAATTCTCGATCCAGGTATTGGTTTTGGGAAAACCGTCGAGCATAACTTAATCCTATTACAGCGCTTAAACGAATTTACTGATCTGGGGTTTCCCCTTCTTATTGGCGCATCAAGAAAGTCATTTATTGGAAAGATTAGTGATTTGCCAGCCGAACAGAGGTTAGAGGGGACAATTGCTTCCAATGTACTGGCAGTTATTATGGGTGCTAAGATCGTGC
This sequence comes from Opitutales bacterium, assembly GCA_965219535.1. Taxonomy (GTDB): domain Bacteria; phylum Verrucomicrobiota; class Verrucomicrobiia; order Opitutales; family PNEW01; genus PNEW01. Next base: position 621,705 of record CBDCNV010000002.1, read on the forward strand.
GCGTACACGATGTGCTTGAGCATAAACGCGCGTTTGAAATTATTGATGCGATTGCAAGTGCATGAGTGGAAGAGCGCAAGATGTCTATCTTGGACTCGGCGCTAATCTTGGCGATCGGAGTAAGAACATTGAACAGGCGGTATCCTATCTTGAAAATCACGGCACCGTTGTGGCCGTATCAAGTTTGCATGAAACAGAACCTTGGGGGATCACCGATCAACCGCTGTTTTTAAACGCTGCTCTGCATATGCGCACCCGTTTATCCGCTAATGAGCTACTCCAGTGCATTTTCAAAATAGAAAAACACCTGAAACGCGAAAGGTTAATTATCAATGGTCCACGCACGATTGACATCGATATTTTGCTCTATGGGGATGCGATCATAGACGTTCCGGGCTTACAAGTGCCTCATCCCGGAATGCATGAACGGTCGACAGTGCTTCTCCCTCTAGTTGAAATTGCTTCCGAGGTCATTCATCCCGTCCTTCATAAAACGGTGGCCAAACTTCTGGAGGAAATTAAGTGATAAAAAGGTTCCAGGTTTCTGGGTTTCCGGTTCATGGTTAAGGTGAAAGTTTGAGTTTAATAACCGTGAACGGCTGAACCGTGAACCACTGAACCTCCAGACCTTGACCTTGGATTTAAGGGGACGTAGTAATCAATCAACGATGGATACTAAGAAAGGCATTGGTGCTTTAATTCCGGAGTTTATTTCGCGGCTTCGGTACCCCCTGTTATTTATTATTTTCCTATTGTTCTTTATCGTCGATCTCGCGCTACCCGATTTTATCCCCTTCGCAGATGAAATTTTCCTTGGGCTCTTAACCGCTATTTTCAGCCGATTAAGAAAGGAACGAGCTGAGGAATCTGTCGACAGTGAACAGTAAAGTGAAGCGTGTGAAGTAATTATAGAAAACACAGGCTTTAAGCCATCCATTCTTCCCTTCTCTCCATTTTCCTAATAAAATCACCTTTTTATTTAACAGAACACTATTTCCCTAACTAAAGGAGCCCGATGGCAAGACCACAAAAACTGACGGATGAGCAGATTAAAAATGAATTAGAGACTTTGAATAACTGGTCATTAAATGAGGGCAAACTACACCGAGAGTATAAGTTTAAGGATTTCGTTGAAGCTTTTGGTTTTATGACACGTGTTGCCCTTGTAGTCGAGCGAATGAACCATCACCCGGAATGGTTCAACGTTTATCACACCTTAATCGTCGATCTCACAACCCACGATGTCGGTGGGATCAGTGAACTTGATATTAAGCTGGCAACGAAGATGGAAGCATTAGCAGGGTGACCAGTGATCCGTATTCAGTGAACAGTTACCATTGGATAAAGGGATAGATGGAAGATTGGAAGGATGTGCTATTTCAATGGGAATAATTGTCCTCCTCGGCCACCTACTGATCACTAATTACTGGACACTGATCACTGATGACTGTTCACTGATAAAAGAATGACCAGAGTTAATAAATGTATTGAACTGTTGGAGCAGGGTGAGCCGGTCTACCTGACCACTTGGGCTGAAGTTTCTTATGAAGCAGGCCTGGAGCAGGCTAAAACCTGGGCCGACATGATCATCATTGATTTCGAACACCTCGCTTACGATATCGTGGGTTTGACTAAGTTCATGCGCGGCCTTAAAGATGGGGGTCCTACCGCAAGTGGTCATCCGACACCGACTGTGCTTGTATCTCCACCTCCGAATTGCACGAGTCCCGAGGAAGTTATTTACAATGCATGGCAGGTCAGGCAGATCCTTACGACAGGTGTCCATGGATTTTATTACCCGCAGGCGCGCGATCCCGAGTCGGTCAAGGCTTACGTCACTACCACGCGTTACACTTTTCAGACGATTGGGCGCGACCAGGGTTTGCCGGAGGGTCTGCGCGGTCACGGTGGGGAGAATCATGCAGCCCAAATCTGGGATATTTCTCCCGACGACTACTTGATGAAAGCGGATCCATGGCCCTTGAATCCTGAGGGTGAACTATTGCTGGGCCTGAAAATTGAAGACCCGCAAGGTATAGCAAATGCCGAAGCCATTGCCAGCACACCAGGTATTGCACTCATGGCGGGGGGGGTGGGTGATATAGCGATGTCACTGGGTTATGTACCGAGACCCAGTTGGCCCTACCCGTCGGACTTGTTAAATTCATGGTTAGCCATAGCGTCCGCCTGTAAAAAGGTTGGCATTTCCTTTGTCTGGGGTTGGCATGACCCTGAAATGACCGAAGAACAGCAGGTGAAATACCTCATTGAAGAAAAAGAGGCAAAAATTATTGTCGGGAAGAACAAAGAGTATGCGGAAACCGGCCGAAAAATCACTGGCCGTACGATGCCGGTTTAGCTTGAATCAGTTATCCGTGATCTGTTGCCATTGATCAGAGACAAGATTGAGAGTATCAGAAAATTAATAGTATTATTTGATTCTACTGATTGCTGCTAGCTTGTTACTGATCACTTCCTTTTCTATCTCATTTCCCTGGTTTCACTTTATTAAAAAGTTTTTTGACGCCTTTCACGGTTTCTTCTGCAACACCTGTACCCTTTTTTTTAACTTCAACGCCTACACCAACACCTTTTCCCACGGCCAAACCAGCCACATCTCTCACCTTTAGTTCAACATTAAATGTTACCTCACCTAGTATTTCCTTTACCAGCTCGTCAGAAGTTATCCCGCCCGATTCCTTCCCCATATCGTGGAATTCAATTTTAGGGACGGAGATAGTCTTTGTTTTACCGGGAATATTAATTTCGACGCTCCCTTCCTCCAAAATGAAATTTGTTATTTCAAATTTAACTTCCTCATCCTCTTCCTCTTCGCTGAGCGTTACCCATTCATTTATATTATTAAGCAACCGGTTAAGGTTATTTCCTTTCGCTGAACTTTCAAATACGATTTGAGGTTCTCTGATGTATATTTTCTTGATAAGAATGCTCTCGGAAAATAGAGAGAGAGGCGCTATATCAATTTCTATTTCACCCAAGAAGAAAGCCTTATCTGATTTAAATCCTTCGGGGTTTCCGATAAAGAGTCCTTTCAACGCACCACTCCCATTCAAAAGGGAAATATTGACTTCGTCTAATCGAATTTCTGATCGGGTTAATTTCGGTCCGATAGTTTCAACCCCGGCATGAATTATTTTATCCAACACTAAATTAAGGACAATAAAAAGAGTTACAATGAGAAGAAGAATTGTAATCAATACATATTTTATCAGTCGTTTCATTATTTTTCAGTGAACAGTAATTCGTGATCAGTGTCCAGTAAACCGTGATCAGTAGCTGCCTGAGGAAGTTAGTCATACCCATTGACATTATAAGTCATTCCAATCTTCCATCTTTCTATCCTTCTACTATTCACTGAACTTCCCCGCTCCCGTATAGAAAATGTGTTTCCGTGCTTTTTACTAACACACGCCAGCCGAGTTCGTTAAGACGGGCGGTGAGTTCATCGGGGTCGTAGAAGATTTTTATAATTTGAAAATCACGTCCATCATCCAGGTAGCGGAGAGAGATACTGTCATCTATTTGAAACAGACTGTGATTCTTGGCTGCTAAAGACCGCGACCCTAAAGTATCAGCAAAAAAGACACGTCCACCTGGTTTAAGTGCAGAACGTACCTTGTCCCAGAATTCAGTGAATCGTCCCGGTGGAACATGCGATAACCAAAAGCTAAAGAAAATCACATCGAATTTTTTTTTCGTTTGCCACTGATAAATATCCGATTGCGCATAGTGAACCTTATCGCTTCGAACCTTATTTCGGTTTAAGGCCAATACCTCTTCAGAAGAATCAACGGCCGTAACTTGATCGGCATACTTAACGAGTAATTCTGTTCCCCATCCGGTGCCACAGGCGAATTCCAAAACACTACCGGTTGGATTAAAACGCCTGATTTGTTCACGCACTTCATTTAATTCAGAGAAAAACTTTTCGTTTGATTCAGGGCCACGATCGTAGCGCCCTATTCTTAGAAGCCAATTGTCATATTCACCAGCCCGAGCACGGTAGTAGGCAATTTGTTCTTCAAAGATTTCATTGTCGTCCGCTGTTGGCATGGGGATTGTCAAGAGGGGAAGGTTGGAAGGAGGGAAGGTGGGATGAATGGAAGGAAGGATGGAATCACTGGTTAGTTATTTTTCTTCATAGGCTATATTTGATTCTCCAACGATAAAACTGTCATTCCAATCCTGTTTTTCACGTTTCTCTTGAAGACTTTGAATTAAGCGTTTCAATCCGTTCTCTAACTTGAATGCTAAAGTGTCAGCTTTTTCGTAATCCTCATTTGTGATTTGATTTGCTCCGACGTATGCATGAAGACCTGAAACAGATTCTCCCGCAGAACTTAATGCAATGTTAAGAAATTGAAGATATTCATTAATAGTACGCCTACAGTACCCCTCTGCGATATTTCTATGAATGGAATCGACAGAAGCAATCTGCTGTGAAGCAACTTTCTTTAATTCAAACGGGAAATCTAAAAAGATTTTACAAGTTAATACATAGTATTCGATTGCATCCTCCCATACTCGCAGTTTTCGATATCCACGATTGATGTTCTTACGTTTAGCCATATTCAATTTCACCAGTCATCCACACATCTATCCATCCATGCTTCCTTTAACACTCGTTTCTCGATCAGATTCGACTTAACTGTTCAAGATCAATCTCTCCTGATACGATTTTACCTACGGTTTCAACGAGAAAACTGTGCTCTCTTTTGAGGACACGTTTTGACAATGAATCAACAGTATCGTCATCCTTTACGGAGATCGAGGTCTGGGCAACAATCGGACCGGTGTCATATTCTTCGTCAATAATATGAATAGAAACGCCGGTCTCATTTTCTCCTGCCTTCAGGACCGCTTCATGAACGCGTGATCCGTACATTCCCTTGCCTCCATACTTGGGTAGCAAAGCCGGGTGAATATTTATTATTCTCCCTTTGAAATGGTTCAGGATTTTCTCTCCTATTTTCTTCATATACCCGGCGAGAATTATGAGTTCGACTTCATGCTGTAGTAATGCATCGAGCATGGCATTATCGAGATCATCCGGTGAAGGGTGGGTTTTTGTATTGAGGATGTAATAGGGAATCTTATCCTTCTTTGCTCTCTCGACTGCACCGGCATCACCGTTGTTACTAATCACGATGACTGGGTTTGCGTTCAGGATGCCATCTTTACAAGCATCAATTACAGCTTGCATGTTGCTTCCATTATGCGATGCAAAAAAACCGAGATTCATTGGATTTATTTTCTAATTACTATTCTTACATCAGTTTGAGGTCCAGTAATCTAAACAGCTATTTATTATAAGGGGGGTCCTGCGCCAGTCGTTTCCCCATGCTCAGAACTTCATCATCGGAATAACCAATACTTTTATAAAAATCGATCACTTGGTTATTCGTTGATCGTATTTGTAAATTAATTTTAGGACAGCCGAGAGAACTTAATTTTATCTCCGCCTCATCCATCATCTTTTTCGCGATACCCTGGCGCTGTAAATCAGGTGATACCGCTAAATAATTAATCCAACCGCGGTGTCCTTCATAGCCCACCATGACGGTTGCCACAATGCAATTATCGATAATGCCTACGAGGAAAAGTTCAGGATCAACTTGCAGTTTGCGGGCAATATCGTGCTTTGGATTATTCGCCGGTACGAGAAGGTGGCAACGATGCCAAAGCTCTATGACGCTCTGCTCGTCTTCTGTTTTAAAGGGTCGAATAAATAAATCAGCCGTGATGATATTATATACCTTGCAATTTAATTAACCTGAATGGGTTCTGCTCTTATCAGAACTCACTCCCTAAATCAAACCTAAGGCAGGACCAACTTGCCACCGGGTGCGAGGACGACGACCTTGGCATGCTTAACTTCTCTTTCAACCCGATTGGCCCAAACTTCTGCATTCTGTTTAATTGCGGGCCAGGTATTATAGTGGCAGGGGATTACGAGTTTTGGTTCTAATAATTTAACCGCGCTCAATGCATCTTCAGGGCCCATTGTGAAGTTGTCTCCAATGGGGACTATGAACAGGTCCACCCCATTTCCTTTATACAATTGCATGTCGGAAAAAAGGGCGGTATCGCCGGCGATGTAGATATTTTTTTCTTCTGCTCTAATTAAAATACCCGCGGGGTTTCCGCCGTAACTTCCATCGGGCAAACTGGAACTATGGTGGGCGAGTGTTAATTTTACATTGCCAAAGATATGTTGGTATCCACCACCAATATTTTGTGCATGGGTTTGATCTTCAGAAAGCCCCTTTGACTGAAGCCAGTTTATGATTTCATTATTAGCGACCACCTTAGCCTTTGTGCGCGTGGCAATTTCCACCGTATCTTCTATATGGTCTGTATGACCATGGGTAATCAGGATGGTGTGTGGGTTGACTTCCTCCGCCTTAACATTGGCAACGGGGTTGTTTGTAAAAAACGGATCTACGAGCACAGTTTTACCTGCGATTTCAAAGATATGGGTTGCGTGCCCGATATAGCGATAAGTTATAGCCATGTGATTTTAATGAATATTTAAAAATAAGCATTGGCGCAAAAGCTGGTCAAGAGGGAACTGAATTTAAGATTATGAGTGTATGCGGAAATGCGGATAGGGATTCATAATTTCCTGCTCCAGATTATTGTCTGAATTAATGGAACAAAAACAATGAATATAGATAAAAAATATAAATATCTATTATCTGGCTCCAATGGGAAAGACAATCCGACTAGTCCAATCAAGAGAATAGGAAAGGACCAAATAATTATCCACTTTCCCCCATAACGATTGATGAGATACCAATTAGCTTCAGATTCATAGGCTTTAGCTATACGAATACCGTAATAAGGGTTCATGGAAATTTTTTGTAATACTAAGGGTATGGATATACTGATATATATTAAGGCACAAAAAATCACAGTAAATTCATTTATATTATTCACCCTTCCATCCCTTCATTATAACATCTATGATGCCAACCATTCAAACCACTTGCCGTGTCCGTGAACCTTGGCGATAGGTTCCTCATGTATTTTACCATTTTGGAAATAACTTAAATGAAGGGTAGGGTGTATATTATTGTAGAGGTGATAAATGTCCCTCTTTGCGCCTTCCTTTGCGATAATATCAAATAATGGGAACTACGTAGATAACTTGACAAAAATCGTAATTATTTAAATACAAAACTTGACAGAATACCGATACTGAGTTATAGTATTTGTATGAAAGCAAAAAAGAAACCCACTGGATTAAGTCTATACCAAATCATGGAAAAATATAAAACCAAGGAAGATGCTCTTAGGTATTTTGAGAAAATTCGTTGGGGGAATAAACCCACATGCACTAAATGTGGTTGTGATAGTAAGATCACGCATCAAAAGGAAAAAGGTAAATATTGGTGTGGATCGTGCCGTGGTTATTTTAATGCTTTAACAGGAACACCCTTGGAAAGAAACAGGGTTAAAGATTTACGCAAGTGGATTTATGTTGCTTATACCTTGATGACATCACGTAAAGGCATATCTAGTGTTCAACTTGCTCAGGAACTAGGCGTTCAGCAAAGAACAGCTTGGTATATGCTTCACCGGTTGCGTTTGGCTTGTGATAATAGCTTGCAGGCGTTGCGTGGATCGGTCGAAATAGATGAAACATATATTGGCGGAAAAGAGAATAATAAACATAGCAATAAAAAATTGAAATCAGGTCGAGGTGCAGTAGGCAAACAAGCTATAATCGGAATGAGAGAACGTAAGGGACGGGTTAAGGCTATGCCGATTGAGAGCACAGACCAACGCACTCTACACAGTGTGATTAGTAAAAATATATATACTGAATCTACTCTTTACACGGATGATCATAGGGGATACATTGGACTAAAAGGATTTTACCATAATCATAAAAGTGTGAAACACTCCGCTAAGGAATTTGTAAACGGTATGGCACATACTAATGGTATTGAATCTATATGGGCGATTTTAAAGCGTGGATACTATGGTGTTTATCATAACTGGAGCAGGAAACATTGCCAGCAGTATATCAATGAGTTTACTTTTCGTTTGAATGAGGGTAACTCTTCTAGGGATATGATCGGACCCCGTTTTTCGTACCAATTTAAGTGAGAGAGTAACCGGGTGTTAATGGTTTTAGGATTGATGTATATGAGAGATCTTGGCGAAGTGAGGGCGTAGCCCGAACGCGGCCAAGATCGGAAAGGAATCTGACAAACTCTTGTGGGCTTTTGAAGCCTAAACGACTGTGGGGATGTTCATGGTTATAGGTCTGACGCCATTGTTCGATTACCACTTGCGCTTCAGCCACGCTGAGCAACACTTCACGGTTCAAACACTCATCGCGTAAGCGGTTGTGAAACGACTCGATGAAACCGTTTTGCCAGGGACTGCCCGGATCGATATAGATCGCCTTTATGTTATTACCGGACAACCACTGCTGCACTTGATGAGCAATGAACTCACTGCCGTTGTCACTACGGATATAGCTGGGAGGTCCCTCCTCTTCAATGGCCTCGCTAAGCACAGAGAGGACATCGGTTGAGGTGAGTTGACGAGCGACCCGGATATCCAGGCATTTACGCGTATATGTCTTCGCTTCGCTTGAGTGTCGTCGCTTTCAGCTCCTCGGTACATCGATTAGAGTCATCATCTTTAATGGACCGCCGTTGTCTGTACGATCATGGACAAAGTCCCAGGACCAAACGTGATTGCGACCCTTTGCTTTAGTAGGTGACCCCGTAGAGACTCCTTGACGGTGTCTGCCCTTTTTCGGGGGCTTTACCTGCAGCCCTTCTGAACGTCGTACCGCCTGGACAAACTTCCTGCTTGTTGTCCAGCCTTCCTTTACCAGCAAGGCACGGATGCGCCGGTAACCGTAGCGGGGATGTTTCCAGGACAAGCTCACAATCCGCTCGACCAACCGCTGAGCTTTCTCACTGGCCTGTTTGGGCCGGTAACTGAACGTTGACCAACTCAGGCTGAGATAAGCACAAGCCCTCCGCAACGAGCACAACCCTTTCTCAGCCGCAGCTTTTACTACTCGTTTCTTCTGCTTTGGGCTCACCATTTTTTTGACAGCGTTTCCTCCATTACCTGATTCTTGAGCATTTGATCTGCGAGCAGCTTCTTCAGCTCGGTATGTCAGGCCTTCTCGCTTGCGCTCGTGAATTCTTTTTCCAGCTCTTTAAATCGCTTCGCATCGGCAAGTTCTAAATTGCCATATTTTTTACGCCAGCGATAGAAAGTCTGTTCGCTCAGGTTGTTTCCACGGCAGATTTCCTGTACCGTTTTACCGGTATCGGCTTGCCGCAATATTGTTATAATCTGTTCTGTTGTGTATCTTTTTCTTTTCATTGAGGTTATCTGTTTATCCCGATAACCTCTCTCTGTAAATGATACGATTTTTGGGGGTCACTCCACCAGAATATAAAACAAAAGAAAGCAAAGTTTGGTATGTTTCTATGGGGTCAGGAGCACCGATTGCTGATCCTTTTTTAGGATTTCTACGCCATGTTTTTTGGCCAGATAAGCCACCTCCGCTAAGTGAAGGAAAATTTTACGTATGTTTAGCTTTAGACCATGTCATTCATCTTAATACAGGTGGAATAAAAGGTCCAAAACAGGTTGCAGAAATACGGAAGGATAAAAAGGATAATTTCAAAGCATCAATAGTAGATGACATAGAAATGAACGATCATACAGACAATGTACGAAGTCTTTATGACTACATTAGGGGTTATCTAAAAAAAGACGAGAAGTCTGGTTCAAAAAAGCCAGTATTAAGCCCCGAATAGAATCAAACCTAATGAATGCCAAATGAGCAACACACAAAAGAAAATCGACAAAGCAGCTAAGGCATTAATGAAGATGCCTGCACCCAAAGAGCATATAAGGCCAATCCCGACTAAGAAGGAATTAGAAAAGAAATTCGTTATGCGAGTAGATCGGAAGGGCAAGCCATCTATGCGTGAAGTCAAATAATGTATGATGTGGGATTAACTTGTGTTAGCCGTTTGTCAACTTAGCTACATAAGTCCCCAAATAATTTATTCTTTGCTTCCCGAGATAATTGATTCGCCACATGGGTATGAAAAATGCAGAGGGCGGTATTATGCGGAGCCTTGGCAATTACATCGGGAAGAATATCAATGGCGTCGCCGGTGAAAAGTCGGGGTGGTCTCTCGGTGAATATTTCTTTTGCCGCGGCCAAGAGACCGATGCGCTCTTTTTCCTCTGGCCAGATTAACGCTCTCAACCACAGACTCTGATCACTGTCATTCAGGTCGATGACATTTAAATCAATGCCCATTCGCGAGTCTATAGGTGGAGACGTGTGAAGGAATTCCGGATTCTTTTCCCCATTGATGGTTGCATTGATTTTGACCGTTGATGTTTTATCCCCATATACATTGCCGTCGCCATAGGAGTAAGCATAATTGTCCCACAATAAATTTAATCCCGCACTGGTCCCGATCTCAATCAGCGAGAGGGGTGTTTCTTGCGCGTGTTTATAGATGCGGCAAAAGGAGGGGAATAAGTAAGAGCATCTTTTAATCACGTTGGTTTGAACCCGCCGCGTTTTGAGAAGATCGGTAATCTCATCCCTATGCTCCCGGCAGAAGGCCAGAAAGTGGGGATAGCAAGCTTCTCGAGGTTCTGTTGATTCCGTCATACTTGGATAATAGGCAGCCAACGCAGAGGCGGGTGATTGCAATAGTAAATAGTGAACAGCGGCAAAGAGCATATTGGGGATCGGTTGCCCATCTTGCGCCTTCGAAGCCAAGGTAAGCATTTCAGTATCTTCCGCGATTACCATCGACAATTGTTCATATAACGGAGAGGAGTCCCTCGTCTCACTTTCAGCGAAGGCGCGAAATTTATCAGCGATATTATCCAGCATAGTTTAGACTTTCTTTAACTACCTCCGGACTAGCGAGTCAAAAAATAAGCTTCAACTCTGCGTCGCGTCGTCAACAGGCTCGTAGCCAACCAACTCTCGGGCTTGTTCGATATCCCAGCGCATCCCGGTGATCGGACCCCGTTTTTCGTACCAATTTAAGTGAGAGAGTTACCGGGTGTTAATGGTTTTAGGATTGATGTATATGAGAGATCTTGGCGAAGTGAGGGCGTAGCCCGAACGCGGCCAAGATCGGAAAGGAATCTGACAAACTCTTGTGGGCTTTTGAAGCCTAAACGACTGTGGGGATGTTCATGGTTATAGGTCTGACGCCATTGTTCGATTACCACTTGCGCTTCAGCCACGCTGAGCAACACTTCACGGTTCAAACACTCATCGCGTAAGCGGTTGTGAAACGACTCGATGAAACCGTTTTGCCAGGGACTGCCCGGATCGATATAGATCGCCTTTATGTTATTACCGGACAACCACTGCTGCACTTGATGAGCAATGAACTCACTGCCGTTGTCACTACGGATATAGCTGGGAGGTCCCTCCTCTTCAATGGCCTCGCTAAGCACAGAGAGGACATCGGTTGAGGTGAGTTGACGAGCGACCCGGATATCCAGGCATTTACGCGTATATGTCTTCGCTTCGCTTGAGTGTCGTCGCTTTCAGCTCCTCGGTACATCGATTAGAGTCATCATCTTTAATGGACCGCCGTTGTCTGTACGATCATGGACAAAGTCCCAGGACCAAACGTGATTGCGACCCTTTGCTTTAGTAGGTGACCCCGTAGAGACTCCTTGACGGTGTCTGCCCTTTTTCGGGGGCTTTACCTGCAGCCCTTCTGAACGTCGTACCGCCTGGACAAACTTCCTGCTTGTTGTCCAGCCTTCCTTTACCAGCAAGGCACGGATGCGCCGGTAACCGTAGCGGGGATGTTTCCAGGACAAGCTCACAATCCGCTCGACCAACCGCTGAGCTTTCTCACTGGCCTGTTTGGGCCGGTAACTGAACGTTGACCAACTCAGGCTGAGATAAGCACAAGCCCTCCGCAACGAGCACAACCCTTTCTCAGCCGCAGCTTTTACTACTCGTTTCTTCTGCTTTGGGCTCACCATTTTTTTGACAGCGTTTCCTCCATTACCTGATTCTTGAGCATTTGATCTGCGAGCAGCTTCTTCAGCTCGGTATGTCAGGCCTTCTCGCTTGCGCTCGTGAATTCTTTTTCCAGCTCTTTAAATCGCTTCGCATCGGCAAGTTCTAAATTGCCATATTTTTTACGCCAGCGATAGAAAGTCTGTTCGCTCAGGTTGTTTCCACGGCAGATTTCCTGTACCGTTTTACCGGTATCGGCTTGCCGCAATATTGTTATAATCTGTTCTGTTGTGTATCTTTTTCTTTTCATTGAGGTTATCTGTTTATCCCGATAACCTCTCTCTGTAAATGATACGATTTTTGGGGGTCACTCCAGGGGTGTCAGCGGTAATTTTATTCGGTTCGGGAATGTCCTTATAGCCACCCATCGCGTGATTGGAACTGGCGAATATTACCCGCTTAACGCCTCCCTTAACGGATGCCGAGAGAGTATTGACCACGGCATCGATATTCGGGCCAACGACTTTATCCCAAATTTGATTAGCCGTTGGATCTGCTGCCATATGTACTACCGTATCGACACCTTGAAAGTGATCGCTCCATGATTCGCTCCAAACACTCAAATCTGCCTGATTGATTTCTTTATCGCCACGGGGGTCAATGTCCAAGAGCCGCAAATCATAGCGGCCCTGAAAATGCTGCCTCAGCTTGTTGCCAATGTTGCCCGCCGCACCGGTGATGAGCACTGTCTTCATGTAATTTTTTAGGTTCCGGGTTCAACGTTCAGAGTTCAGGGTTGCCGTTCGGCCATTCCATTTCTCCGGTTACTAATTCAGGATATGGATATCCAGTTTCGTCTACTGCAGATGAAGGTTTCTTTTGTTCCTGATTAAAATTATGTAGATACTTAATGAAACCTCTAATTACGGCTCGAGTGCGGCCTGCATGTTCATACACTTCTTGGAATTCAGAATTAGAGATGTATTTTTCATCTAAAGCAACATAGAGTTCACTTTGCACTTCTGTACACGACCGCTTGGCATAACGCAGAAAACGTATAAATTCAGGGGTGGAATCAGCATCAAAGCCCTCGGCTATATTATGCATTGCTGATCCAGCTGCATTCTGGATTTGATTCTTTAAACCGTAGTCTTTTGAAAAATGAATTTTCTTAGTCAATGCGTATACTTTTATAGCCAAATCTCTAGCAAGCTGCCATGCTTCAATATCCTCAAAGCGATTAATTTTCATAATTAATAGCGCAAATTACTAATAATTAACCCGGAACGTGGAACCCGGAACCTCTCAACCCTCCCTGGACACAACTCACCCCTAACTACTACCGCCCGCAGCGAGGGCGGGTTCTTCTACGGGGTGCTGCATGGCAGCGACGATGCGATCCGGGCTCATGGGCAAATCATAAAGTCGCTTGCCGATGGCATGGTAAATGGCATTAGCAACGGCCGCTAAGGGCGGGACAATGGGTACTTCACCTACACCGCGGATACCGTGCGGGCTATCCGGGTTGGGAACTTCCACTAATATTGTTTCAATCATCGGGAGATCCAGTGAAGTTGGCATCCTGTAGTCCAGAAAACTGGTGTTATCGATGGTGCAATCTTTATTATAAAAAAACCCTTCATTGAGTGCCCAACCGATTCCTTGAACGACACCTCCTTGAATCTGGCCTTCTACGTAGCTGGGATGAATTGCCGTGCCGACATCCTGAACCGCGGTGTAACGCAAGATTTCTACTTTTCCGGTTTCAGGATCAACCTCGACATCGACGATATGGGTAGCAAATGCGTTGCCTGGCCCGCTTGCATTAATAGATCCACTGCCGGTTATAGGACCGCCGGTACTGCCCTGTTCGGCAGCGACTTCCTTAAAGGAGAGACGTTTGGTCGAGTCCGATTTGCAAATGAAAATACCATTCTCAAATTCTACATCACCCTTTTCAATCTCAAGTTGGGCTGCCGCTCGTATGCACATTGCTTTTATGACATCTTGAGCAGCGAGGTAGCAAGCATGCCCGGTAGCGTAGGTGACTCTGCTCCCACCGGTGCCATCAGTATAAGCGATAGAATCGGTGTCGGCGACTATGGGGTTGACTTCGTTGACACTCAAGCCCAACTCTTCCGCGACGATCATGGCCATGGAGGCACGCGTTCCACCAATATCTACAGAACCTTCGATGAGGTTGACAGTACCATTAGTCGTAACGTTTATGACGGCAGCTGACTGCCCCCCGCCATTAAACCAGAAACCTGATGCCACACCGCGGCCGCGATTGGGCCCTTCCAGTTTACTTTTATAGTGGTCCGATTGCACGGCTGCATCAACCGTTTCTTCACAACCTATTCGGTTGAAAACCACACCGTCTGCGCGACGATCACCCTCTTTAGTGGCGTTCATGCGACGAAATTCCAGAGGATCGAGCTCGAGCTTCTCCGCGATCTCATCCAAAATCGCTTCCGCGGCATGGGCACCGTTGGGCGCACAGGGCGCGCGGTAGGCTTGTGATTTTGGTTTATTTAGCACGACATCGTAGGCGTCGACATGAAGGTTCTCTATATTATAGGGAGAGAACATGCAGGTGGCACCAGCACCCATAGCCGATCCGGGGAAGGCTCCCGCTTCAACACACATTTTTGCTTGCGCCGCCGTAATCTTGCCGTCCTTGGTAACGCCCACTTTCACGTGAATGTAAGATCCGGGGGCGGGGCCTGAAGCTTCAAAGACTTCAGTGCGCGACATCACAATTTTAACCGGATGGCCGGTCTTGTGGGACATTATCGCCGCGGCTGGTTCCATATAAATGGGGAATTTCCCGCCAAAACCGCCACCAATTTCACAGGGAATAACTTTTATCTTGGAGATCGGTACTTTCAATACATCGGAAAGTTGGGCGCGAATTTGAAAGGGTCCCTGGGTGCTCACCCAGACCGTTACACTCCCATCCTTTTTCCAATGGACGGTTGTATTGTGAGGTTCGATATAGCCTTGGTGGATCGTCGCATTCGTATACTCACGCTCCATAACAATATCTGCCACGGAAAACCCCTTCTCGACATCGCCGAGTTTAAAAAGATTGTGCGTCGCGATATTGCTATGCTTACCTGTATCTTCGCCCATCGCTTGCGTCGTTCTTTCTTCATCGAGCAGGGGAGCGTCATCTTTCATCGCTTCGCGGACGTCTACTACACCTGGCAAAGTTTCATAATTTACCTCGATCAGATCCAAAGCTTCTTCCGCGATATGCGGACTGGTAGCAGCGACTGCGGCCACCGCGTGGCCTTTATAAAGAACTTTATCTGAAGCCAGGGAGTTACTCGCGATCTCTCGGATGTCGACAACGGTTTCGCCAATATTGGCAAGTTTGCTCACTGTCTCTACCAAATCATCAGCGGTTGCCACCGCGCGGACGCCAGGCAGTTTCATTGCTTTACTCGTATCTATAGATAAAATCCGCGCGTGAGCATGGGGGCTGCGTTTGATTTTTCCATAAAGCAGATCCGGGATACGCACGTCAGCTCCGTAGATGGCACGCCCTGTTACTTTATCCCAACCGTCGTGCCGAATGGGACGAGAGCCAATTACTTTGTATTTACTGTTACCGTTGCCTGAAAAATCCTGTATCATATCAATTTCCTCTGTTGTTTGGCGCCAAATCTAATGCGATTTCTATTTACTGTTACTTATTATAAATAAAGATGGAATTGTAAATACCATCTTATTTTCCCAGTACTGGCAAGTCTGAGATATACGGTACTATCTTAATTTTTACTCACATCGGGGTCAGGGGTCAAAGTTCTTAATTTAGCACACCTTCCAGGTGAAACTTTACGGTTAAATTAGAATCAACTTTCAGGACTAAAAATTTAACAATCGGCAAATCCCAATCGAGGTGGTCGATTGCCGCGCTTCCGACAATTGTCCACTTGGTCCCCTCTGATTGAACTTTGATCGGGATGGTGATTTCTTTTTCGATACCGTGAAGCGTTAACTTACCTGCGGCGACAGATTTTTCTCCCTGTTCATGTAATTCGTTTAAAATAAAAGAACCATTCGGATATTTTTTATACTCCTCCCATTTAAGCATCGCTTTGTCCCGGGCTTTTTTGCCGGTTTTTAGATCGTCGAAATCGAAACTGAATTCCGTGTTTATGATTTTCGCATTCTCAGCGTCGACATGGATTTTTAAATCGTAATTTTCTAAAGTAGCGACAAACGAATGAGCGGTGACATTGACTCCGACGACAATAGAGGAATTATCTTTTTCGATCTGTAGCAGTTGCGCATCACCGTAAAGGAATAACGTAGTAGTGATTAGAATAAGGAAATAAATTAACTTTTTCATTTAATTATTAAATGTAATCAATAAGACTACATTTTTAAAGATGGCAACCTTTTGACATATAAAGGATTAAATAGAAATTCATTGACCATCCCTGAACGAATCTTGTCTAATCAATATCCTGTTTCTCATACTATCGCACAATTAATATGTCTAAGAACATCAGTGCATTATCTTACCGGAAAGGTCTGGAAAAGAACCTTTTCGAAAAAATGGTCGAGTCAGCGGAAAAGACGGGAACGGCAGTTTCGGACGACCTGAAAACAATGGCCGAAGAGTACTTAATCGGTGATGCGATTACACTGGGTGCCGTATCTTTCTACGATTTTTTGAAAAAGGAGAATGAAGGTAAAAAAGTCTTTTATTGCAATGGAACGGCCTGCATGACTGCGGGAACACAAGACCCTTTAAAGAAATATTTGAATAAACATTTTAAAGAAGAAGAGATTGGTGAAATCTGTTGCTTGGGGCGTTGTCATGAAAACGGATCTTTCCAATTTAAGGGAGTAAATTATTCGGGGAAAAACGAAAAAGATATCGACCAAATTATTGGAGGAGGAGATTTACCCTCATTAGATGAGTATAATACAGGTTCCAATTTCAAAACACCGGTCTTACTCGCGGACTATCCCGGACTGGATGAATATTACGGGGTGCTAAAAAAATTATTAGACCGCGATCCGGTTTCCCTTATCGATGAGTTGAAAGCATCGAAGTTGCGAGGTCGTGGCGGTGCTGGGTTCCCCGCAGGAATTAAATGGGAATCATGCCGTAATGTAACGGCCGAACCAAAATATATCGTTTGCAATGCTGACGAAGGGGATCCAGGTGCATACATCGACCGGCATCTCATGGAAAAGCATCCCCACTCCGTTTTGTTTGGTATGATCATGGCGGGTTATCTTGTCGGTTCTAATGTCGGTGTCCTATACATCAGGGCAGAATATCCTGATTCAATTGCGATAATTGAGCAGTCAATCAAAGAGTTGCAGGAGAATGGGTATGTCGGTGATAATATATTGGGCAGTGATTTCTCGTTCCGCTTTAAAGTTATTAAAGGCGCAGGTGCCTATATTTGTGGCGAAGAAACAGCCCTGCTCGCTTCAATCGAGGGTCGTCGACCTGAAGTGGGTGTTCGCCCTCCATTCCCTACGGAGCAAGGGCTATTTGGAAAACCTACCGTCGTCAATAATGTCGAAACATTTTCCTGCATCTACCATGTATTTAAAATCGGTGGTGAAGCTTATGCAAAAATTGGGACGGAAGCTTCAACCGGTCCCAAGCTTGTTTCCCTCGACGGCAATTTCAACAAACCCGGTCTTTATGAAGTGGAAATGGGAACACCTTTTGTTGAGATTATTCATATTATGGGGGGCGGTTTTAAAGTCCCGGTAAAAGCAGTCCAGGTTGGGGGCCCCTTGGGCGGTATAGTTCCGGTCGATAAAATTGAAGACCTCACCCTCGATTTTGAATCCTTTAAAGAAAACGGATTTCTATTGGGTCACGGCAGCGTTGTCTGTATTCCTGAATCTTTCCCTATTCTTCAATACATCGAACACCTATTTGAATTCACGGCGGCTGAATCCTGTGGAAAATGTTTTCCCTGCCGTTTAGGCTCGGTAAGAGGTCAGGAAATGGCTGAAAAGGCGCGTAAAGAGGATTATAAAATTGACCCAGAACTGATTATGGATTTACTGGATACAATGGAGCTGACTTCATTGTGTGCTCTGGGTGGTGGTGTTCCATTGCCGATTAAGAACGCACTTCATTATTTTGAAAAAGAGTTGAGACCCCATTTGAAAAATCAAACGATTACGAGATGATTAAATCGGTCGATAATTCCCGCGTAGTATATGTTGATGATCAACCTCACGAATTCGAGGAGGGCGATACGATTTTGGCGTTAATCGATCGTCATTACGGTCGGGGTTTTGTGCCGACCCTTTGCGATGCTCCTCAATTAGAACCCTATGGTGCTTGCCGGGTATGCTCCCTCGAAATTGCCCAGTCTGCAGAAGGACCTCGCCGCGTTGTTGCTTCTTGTCACACCCCTATAACTCCGGGGATGCACATTTTTCCGGAATCAAAAAATATTCAAAGATTAAGGCGCAATATTATTGAATTGGTTCTCACTGACCATCCCCTCGATTGCCTCACTTGTGAGGTTAATGGCAATTGTGAATTACAAACCGTTGCCGCCAAAGTAGGGGTTCGCGATGTGCGCTATCCGGAAGGTAAAAACCATCTCGATCGGGCGAAAGATTTGAGTCATCCCTACATGACATCGGATTTGTCAAAGTGCATAAATTGTGATCGATGTGTTCGAGCCTGTGACGAAGTTCAAGGTCAATTCGTGCTCAGTATGCATGGCCGCGGTTTCGATAGCCGGATCATTAAAGGTTTGGATTCAACTTTTGAAGATTCGGATTGTGTATCGTGTGGAGCCTGTGCTCAAGCCTGTCCGACATCAGCAATTTCCGATGTATTTCAATCCAAGTCAATTGAAGCGTCAGCCAAAACGCGAACCGTCTGCACTTATTGCGGGGTGGGGTGCAACCTGGATGTTGCGGTCAAAAATAAAGAGGTGCATTCTATTCAAGCGCCGATAGATGCGGAGGTAAATCATGCGCACACCTGTATAAAAGGAAGGTATGCTTTTAAGTTTTATAACCACCCTGACCGATTGAGGACTCCGCTCGTAAAACGTGAGGGTAAATTTGTCGAAGTTTCCTGGGATGAAGCTTATGATACGATGGTAACCCGCTTCAACGAAATACGCGCGCGCTCCGGACCGGATGCGATTGCCGGTATATCATCTGCGCGTTGCACAAACGAAGAAAACTACCTGATGCAAAAATTCATTCGGGCGGTCATCGGGACAAACAATATCGATTGCTGCGCACGTGTATGTCACGCGCCGACCGCCTGGGGCATGCAACAGAGTTTTGGCACCGGTGCAGCGACAAATTCGACCAGCGATTTGGAAAAAACAGATTTGATTCTCCTTATAGGAGCTAATCCGACGCAGGGGCATCCCGTAACCGGAGCAAGGATTAAACAAAAGGTTATGAAGGGAACACCGTTGATTGTCATCGATCCGCGCGAGATCGAACTGGTTCCCTATGCGGATTATCATCTGCAATTACGTCCGGGTACTAACATCGCCATGCTCAACATGATTGCCTACTTCATTATTGAAGCGGGACTCGTCAATGAGGATTTTATCAAGGAGCGCTGCGAGGACTTTGAAGTTTTTAGCGAGAATATAAAAAAGCTCGATATTGATGAAATGGAGCGTGTAACGGGTGTAGATCGTAACCTCGTTAAAGAAGCGGCCATC
Source organism: Opitutales bacterium (assembly GCA_965219535.1). GTDB lineage: Bacteria > Verrucomicrobiota > Verrucomicrobiia > Opitutales > PNEW01 > PNEW01. The sequence continues at coordinate 641,427 of CBDCNV010000002.1, forward strand.
GCTTATGCTTCAGCACCGCGAGCGATGAGTTTTCACGGACTGGGTGTTACCGAGCATTCCCAGGGCAGCAAGACCGTAATGCTCATTTCAAACATTGCCATGATGACGGGGAATATCGGTCGCGAAGGAGTAGGAGTCAATCCTCTGCGCGGGCAAAACAATGTTCAGGGCGCCGCAGATATGGGTGTGCAACCGCACCAGGGAGCGGGTTATCTCAATGTTACGCTTCCGGAAATTCACGAGCAATATGAAAAGGCTTATGGAGCCAAGCTCTCAAACAAGATCGGTTACAAGATTCCGCAGATGTTTGAAGCAGCATTGGATAAGGATCTTAAAGCGCTCTGGATAATTGGCGAGGACGTAGTTCAAACGGATCCCAATTCCGCGGAAGTACGAAAAGCCATGGAGAGCCTGGAGTTTCTCGTTGTGCAGGAAATTTTCATGACCGAAACCGCCCACTACGCAGATGTCATTCTTCCGGCAACCTCGTTTCTTGAAAAAAGTGGAACTTTCACCAATGCCGAGCGCCGTGTTCAACGCGTTAATCGTGTAGTTGAACCACTTGAGGGAACCAGAACCGACGGGCAGATCGTTGTCGATGTAATGAACAGGATGGGCTACGAACAAAAAGGTTATAGTCCAGACATTCTCCTCGAAGAAATTTCACAGGTCGTTCCCTTTTTTAAAGGCATCCGTTGGGATGAACTGGGTAAAAATGGCAAGCAGTGGCCGGTGGCTGAGGATGGTACTGATACCAAAATTATGCACCGCGACACCTTTAAAAGGGGCAAGGGAAAGTTTCACTATTTCGATTGGATTGAATCAAAAGAAATAGAAAAAAATCGTGATGAGTTCCCCTTTATTCTTACAACCGGTCGAATATTGGAGCATTATAATTGCGGGACTATGACTCGCCGCACCAGCAATAAAGATATTGTCAGTGAAGATATTCTCGCGATTAACCCGAAAGATGCGGATAACAAAGGAGTCGTGTCAGGAGATAAAGTGAGAATCTTTTCCGAACGTGGTGAAGTGGAACTGGACGCAGTAGTTTCCAGTGAAGTTAAACCCGGCATCCTTTATACTACTTTTCATTTTCCCGAACATATGGTCAACCAGGTAACAAGTGAGGAAAAAGACGAGGAAAGTATGTGTCCCGAGTATAAAGTTTCGGCCGTAGATTTTGAAAAAGTTTCACCGTCTGTTTCCGCGGAAAAGAAAACCGAAGAAACGGTCAGTTCTGGAAAAAAAAGAAAACCTACCCCTGTTTTTGGAAGTGGATCGGGTTAATCCGCGGTAGGAACGCAGATGCCACCGGCTCAAGGTGGCGGATTCGCTAGATTCAGGATGCTACATTATAGAAATATAATGGAGGGCCGCGCATTACCTGTCGGCCATAGCCCACCGGCCGACGGCTGATCACGTCCGCTGATTGTCCATTGATTGCTGTAACCTAAAGCGGCCACGACGACGCGTGGCCCTCCACCTTCAACTCAGGTTCTTATCGCCCGTATTCCTGATAATAGAAGGGGAAAACTTTATCGCCGCATATTCATCTTCGTAGTAAGCGACCTTGGCATTTTCATCGAGCACAACTTGCCAATTCCGCTCCAGTTTTTCGTCAAATTTCACAGTTACACGCAATACATGTATTTCCATCATTTCACAGCAGCAATCTTCAAAAGATAGCGGCGCGGTATCTTCATCGAGGTAAAAATAGAGAGAGTGCTCTGTTTGTTTCGGACCTGTCGATCTACCGGTAATTACCCGTGCTTGCGAATCATACTGCCACGCCTCGACAGCAAATGCACCTGTTATATGCCGATCCGAGCCGATGAGCGTAACTTCTTTCTGCTTTTCGCTAACAAATATCACCTGACAGGTAAAAGGAGGAAGCGATACGGCATATTCATCATTGAGTATCCCCAGAAACCGTTTCTCCCAGAAGTCGAATAAGAAAAATTGCTTCTTACTATCTACCACCTCTTCCTGTTTGAACGATACGCTGATTTCTTCGTCTTTATTCCAGTTGAACAAGCCAATTACCGTGTGGTCATCTCCTCCAGGTTGAGAGACCGGAAGCACCCAGATACTCAGAGGGTTTTTTTCAGCCATCAGGTCGAGTGGGTATCCACGACCCGGATAAACGGGCAGGGCGCGGTTATAAAGATGAAAGCGTTCATCCGACGTTCTCTCCAGCGCTCCACCCACAAAAAAACACCAACAGTTGATCCCATACAAAGAGACAATTGCTTTTGCTTTTTCGAAAGGGGTTATAATTTTTTGTGTGAGTGGAATCTTTGAGTCCCAGAAGAATGGCTTTTCCGCGATATCAATAAATTCAGGGTCCAATTGAAACCACTTGCCGTGATAGAAGTAACGTTGGGCCATTTGATGAAGCAGTATCGTTTCCATACCTCCGCGAAAGTCCTGCGCGGCGCGCGAGCTATCGACGATCCCAATCGTTTGTGTTGGATGGGTGCTCGAGATAAACACATCGGGTCCGACTAACTCTCTTATGCGCTGAATTCTATTACGGTAGGCTTCTACTAATGTGATATCAGTTTGAAAATTTTGCGATCCACCCCCGATAAACAGATAGTCGAAACCCCATTCATCAATATACTTTTTTTTAATCCACTTGGCCGCCGCATCGTCCCATTCTCGCTTCCCTCCCTTGATATGTTGAAACTCTACAAAGTGAAATCCCGCTTGAAAACCGCGCTTATGAATCTCATCCGTAAAACTTCTGATACCATCGGGAAAATATTTCTCCAAGTTGAAGCCCTCAGCCAAGCCTTGATAATCCGAACGAGAGACATCAATCTTTTTTAGCACTTCATCCGGAATCGTTGACCTCCAATCAAAGTCGTCGGGAGCGACTTCATTAGCTTCACCTACAGCCAGCGTAAACATGATAGTGCTCAGACCGTAAGGTTGTAATTTATCCTGCAGGATTTCCATGTTGGTCGTTAATCGTTCACTGGTCACATGCTTAGGATCAATATTACGAAATGAAGGATCACAGGCGTAATCGCCCCATAACCCGGATGCTGGTTTGAACCTCAACTTTATTTTGAGATAATCTCGGACATAATCAGCATGGTTATCCAATGCGTCATGGATAGAGCTTGAATGTGTAAATGAAAATCTGCACGCGATGGAACGACCCGCACCCAGATAGAGCGGATGGATAGGGATAGTTTTCGCTTTCGGGTTGGCGGTCACTGCACCACCGGGACCAATCCAGGGATAATTGTTTTTAGTCTCCTGCAGAGCCGACGCATAGAATTTAATCCCTGAGTTATCGCGGGAAAAAACATAGCGATAAAAAGCTTTGGGAGCTGTCCCCATCCCAATAACAAAATTTATGTTTCTGGCGGGATTATTTAATGCCGTAGACCAGTAAGCTTCAATTTGCGAACCGCTCTTAAGCTCCGTTGTTACCTCTTCGAGGATTTTCGAATACCATAAAAAACCACCCATGTTCGGGCTGCAGTTTAGGACGCGACATTTCTCTTTTTCTTCCCAGTCTTCAAATAGGATTCCATCAATAGGGAATATGTCTTCGACCTTAACGGTGTCGGATGCATCGTTAGTGACCGTTAAGGCAATAGCCCGTGCCAGTCCGTTATCATAGCTATGGAGCTGCCAGATAAACGACAGATTAAACTCATCGTTGACAAACTCAGCAATGACACAATCGCCTGATCCGGCAGGGTCGTTGAAAGATTTCTTTTTAGATTGAACAAATCTACCAAAGATTTTTTTCCCACCCGCGAGGTGAGCGCCCACTCGGCTTTCTTTGATTGTAAACCCGTCCGCGGTAAGCAGAGTCCAGGTGTTAGCAACCGAATCAAAGTGTATTTCTTCCTGATTAACGAGGGTGTGCTTTTCTGGGTTCATGATGCCTTTTTCGCTGAATTAATTTCGTTTAGGATGTTTCGAAATAGGCATTACAGCAATCTCTTATATTCGTGTATGCGATAATGCGAATATGCGTGAAAGCGGATATGCGTGTATGAGTATAATCGGAAATGCAAATTAAGATATCTTTTCCCCAATCGAAAATCTGCAATCGAAAATCGGCAATTGTATCAGCCCGCTCCACCTAATGAAGAGCATAGTCATGATCTACGGGAAAGCTGGTCCAATTTTGCCAATACCGTCTGAATATAATTTCTTAACTCGTCGGCTGAACTAGGGGTGTAATCATAAAACCCTTTACCCGACTTTACTCCCAACTCACCGCGCTCAACTTTTTCTTTAAGCAATGAAGACAGCTCGGTTGAAGATTCGATTACAGGTAAAAGGTTGGAAGTCACGGCGGAGAGAACGTCCCATCCACCAAAATCCAGAACCGCAAAAATCCCCGCTGCTGCCCAACGGCGACCAAGGCTGCTTTTGATAACGGTGTCTACATCCTGTGGGCTCGCAATACCGCGCTCCACGATGGATAGACTTTCGCGTAAAAGTGCAACTTGCAGGCGGTTGACGATGAAGCCGGGGACCTCCTTCTGCAGAACCACTGGGCTTTTCCCAATTTTTATTAATAAATCATAAATCGCTGTTACTGTTTCATCCGCTGTTTCATCATGGCGGACAATTTCGACGAGGGGGATGAGATAAGGGGGGTTGATGTAATGAACAACAAGAACCTTTTCCGGACGATGAGTTGCGGACGCGAGTTTACTCGGAAGCAGGGTAGAGGTGTTGCTGCCAAGGATTGTATGCTCCGGGCATAATTTATCCAGGTCCTGAAATATCTTTTGTTTCAATTCCAGATCTTCGGTAACTGCTTCGATAACAAGATCAGCTTCAGAAACGGCGTCCTCGAGGACTGCGCTCACCTGGATGTTATCCAATACCTGAGTCGCTTGATCTTCTGTTACCATTTCAAGCTGGGTAAGTATAATTAAGTTTGCCTTAATATTTTCGATTGCCTGACAAAGCAGTTCTTCATTCAGATCGTGCACACTTACCTGGTACCCCCCTAATGCGAATTCCTGGGCAAGACCATGGCCCATGAGCCCTGCACCGATAATGGTAATTTTTGAAATATCTTCTGCTTTCATAATTCGGCTATTATGGTTCAATTTACTTATAATCGTCCATTCATCCAATCGCAATTGATTGCTATCCTATCTTTATTCCAGGAGCTTGAGAGTTGCAACCACGATTTGTTAACGGTTGACTCTATCTTAATAATCGCTTGTTTTTCCGTTAGTCTTGAACGCGATGAAAACAATCGAGCATGAAGAGCGAATTCAGACGGTTTGTCTTCTTTTCCTGAGCGCCATAGGAATCGGTGTGGCGCTCTTCTTTTTAAAACCCGTCCTTATTCCTTTTGTCCTGGCGATTTTCTTTACCTATTGCCTGTTACCGGCCATCGATTTATTGAGACGCCATCTTCGCGCACCGCGCTATGTGGCGATGATTGCGACCTTTCTTCTTGGTTGCATTCTTCTCGCATTAATCGGGGTCCTCATTGCGGCGTCGGTCGGTCAAATGTCCACCCATGCCGAAGTCTATCAAACGCAGTTTATGCAGCTTTTAGATAAGTTTATGGCAGCCATTCCCCTTGAACGCTTTGGGGTCCAACCGGCAGACCTTACGACTTCACTCTTAAATAACCTCGAGAATGTTGTGGGGAGCGTGGTCTCAGGCACGATCAGCTCGATCATGAGTGTTATTTCCAATGGGCTGCTGGTGTTGATCTTTTTACTCTTTCTTCTCATCGGAAGAACCGCAGGGGAGGAGACGACGCGAGGTATTCTTGGCGAGATCGAGATGCGCATTAAGCGTTTTATATTAACCAAAGTATTAGTCTCAGTGCTGACGGGTATTCTTGTGGGCGCGGTGCTCGCGATCCTCGGTGTGCCTTTCGCTTTCGTTTTTGGTGTTCTTGCTTTCCTCTTTAATTTTATTCCCAGTATTGGATCGGTAATCGCGACTCTTATTCCCTTACCTGTTATACTACTAAACCCTGAACTCGGAATGACCGCTAAAATCCTGGCTCTCGCTATACCAGGGATAATTCAATTCTCAGTCGGAAACTTTATAGAACCAAAATTAATGGGTAGATCGCTTGACCTGCATCCTATCGTCATCCTCATGTCATTAATTTTCTTCGGGATAATCTGGGGGATAATAGGGATGTTCCTGGCGACACCCATTACCGCGGTAATTAAAATCATCTTTGAGAAAATTGAGATTACCAAACCAGTGGCGGAGATACTTGCCGGGCGGATGAATGTATTAATGGATGAAACGGGTGATGTTGCCGCTAGCCCTTAAAACTTGAAATGGATGAGGTATATGAAATGAAAAATATTATGATTACTAGAATTCTGATTTTAGCCGGTATGCTATTTGTGCTTAGTTCTTGCGCCGTGGCACCGGAGAACCTGGAAGAAGCCATTCACGAGGCATCGGCGAATGGAGACGCGATCAAAATTAAAGAAATTCTCGAAAAAGCACCCGAGCTGGTAAACCATCTTAAAAAAGACTCAGCAAGAAGAGATCGAACGCTACTCCACGAGGCGGCGACAAGAGAGGTTGCGGAGATACTCGTGTCTTATGGAGCGGACATTAACACGAAAGATCGTTTCAACTGGATCCCGTTACATACCGCGAAAAATGGTGAAGTGGCCGAGTATCTCATCAGTAAAGGAGCTAACGTTCACACTGAGGCCGCGCGTCAATTTACCCCGCTGCACACCGTGGATAATGCGGGAGCAGCTGAAGCACTGATAAGGCATCGCGCTGACGTCAATCGTCAGGCCAATCAGCAAATAACGCCTTTATACTGGCAGATACAGAACGGTCATGCCGAAGTTGTTCGTGTTCTCCTGGAGAAACGGGCAAACTGGCGTGAGCGTTTGAATAATGGGAAGACCCTTCTTCATTTTGCCGCAGATCGTAATAGCCCCGAAATCGTAAATATGCTCGTAAAAAAAGGGCTGCGGGTTGATTCCGTTGATGATCTGAAAGCGACACCCTTACATTATTCTGTGTATAAGGATCGCACCGAAGTCGCAACCGTACTGCTCAAACATGGCGCCAATCCCAACGCAAAACTTTCCAGTGAAGCGGCGATTTTTACTTACGGGGCATCGAACCTGCCTTCTGAAAAAACGGTGGGTGGATTTACCCCCTTGGCTCTCGCCGAGTCGGAAGAAATGAAAGCGCTCTTACGTCAGCACGGGGCTCGTTAAAGTAAGCCTTTTTATTACTTCGCACGCAATCCTTCCAGGACCTCTTTAGACATTTTACAGATCATCGTATAAGCGGGATCGTAAACATTACCCATATCATATTCAACCGTTTGCCCCATTAATGTGTGAGCGGCGCGGGTGCTGAGACCATAATCTTCCTCTAACCATCGCACCATTTCAGTCGTTGCGTGTTCGACACATTGATCGAGGGGACGGGCATTGCCCACAGTTAAAATATGAGTGTCATTTTCCGCCCGGGGCCAATGAATGGTTTTTCCTTTTTGGAGATGCACGGTGAATGTCACGTCGAAAGAGATCTCCATGCCGGTTCCTACAATTTCACCATCGCCTTGCGCGGCATGGCCGTCACCTAAGTGAAAGAGCGCCCCTTCAGCCTCTACCGGAAAAAAAACAGTAACACCCTGGACAAAACCGTTGTAATCCATGTTGCCACCGTGAGTAGAAGAAGTGGCGGTGGAAATTGCCTGGCCACCTGGCGGGGCCACGCCAAAACATCCGGGCATGGGGAGTAAGGGGACACTTAAATTACTAAGCGGAGGGTCGACATCCAGGGGGCGTGCGGTATTTTTTTCGAGGTTGATTTCCCACTCTATTTTTATCTTATCATCATCAAATTCAGGATGGTATTCAGGATCGAGAACATTGGGGGCAATGGCACAGCGTGTCCAGGCGGTCTTCCGATTGGGAGTGATTTTGTCAAAAGTTACGGCCAGTGAATCTCCCTTCTCGGCTCCTTCGATGTAAAAGGGACCTGTCATTGGATTACCGCGCTTACCCACTTGATTATACTCAGCATCAACCCCCCAGGCATCGATCGTTGTGGTGGAGACCGTATCTCCATCGGCGATTTTCAGAACCGGCTCGTGAGAACCTATTGTATTATAGTAAACTTCAGGTGTGAATTGATGGTGCATGGTGCGATTGGCGATTTCTGATTTACGATTTCCGATTGAACCTGGCGGCAGCTAAATATTTATTCTTCTATCTTACTTCTTATATCCATCTATATCTAGCGTTCCTTCTAAAATCGAAAATCGGCGATCGGCAATTGAAATTTGCTAGGTTTTGTTTTTTTCAATATAATCAAAATTGATTTTCAATCCGAGGCCCGGTTCCTGGGAGACATGGACAAAACCTTCGCTATCGAGAGGATCGGAGATTTCATGGAGCCAGGGTGGGGGTTTATCATAGTCGATAAAAGGGTGTAACAAACCGCGTTCATAGTAGAGGCCTGCAATGCCCATCGCACAGAGGACGTGCAGGTTGCCGGGACCGCCACCATGAACTTCCATTCTCATCCCAAAGGATTCACAGAGATGGGCTGTCTTAATCAACGGGGTAATACCGCCGAGGTCTCCGACTCCTCCCCGAATGATGTCGCTCGCGCCGCGTTTGATCCACTCAGCCCGGGTGAAATGTTTGCCTTCCGCGGTTTCCGGACCCACCACGGGGATATCGAGCTGCTCGGTGAGCCACACATAGGAGGAGACACTTTGCTCATCCATCGGTTCTTCAATCCAAAGATAATTTAACTTTTCCAGTTCTCGTCCGATGAAAAGCGCCTCGTGCCGATCGTAAAAATGATAGGAATCCAACATGAGATCTATATCATCACCCACTCGTTCTCTCACCGCGCGGCAAGCGGCTACATCCATCTTCGGATCCGGAGCCCATTCGATGGGCGGCATCCAGGTGTGCAGTTTAATCGCTTTATAACCACGGTCCACACTCATTTGAGCAAAATCGCCGTAGGCTTCGGGGGTATTCAATCCGCCTTCCAGTTCGTCGCCGCACATGCTGCTGGCATAAGCCGGTACCTTATCGCGAAAAGCACCCAATAATTTATGAACCGGTTGATTGGCACTACACCCCGCTAAATCCCATAGGGCCATGTCTACTACCGCAATCTCACGATCGGAGAGTCCGCTTTTATGAATGCGCTGCCATTGATTGAGACGCTGCCAGATTTTCTCACGATAAAGGGGGTCTTCTCCGACAATTGCGGACTTGACGATATGTTCCATAACCCGGGGATCACCGCCAAAGCAGTAACCTTCAAGGTCTTCATCGGTAATGATGCGCGTCAGAGTCTGGGTTGCTTCATGCTCCCCTCCCGGATGGCCGTGACCCTCGGAATCACTGACATGATTCGAAAGGTAAGTAAATTGATCTACGGTGACATCGATAATTTTCATAGGATTAAGAAAAAATTAATCGATTGTGGGCGGATCAGCTATAACGCGAGTTTTCCGTCCCTTTTGTATCGCTTTAATTTGTTTATTGGCAAGGGCCACTTCCTTGTCATTGATCAGAGCAGAATATTCAATCGTAAAGTCTCTGCTCTCTCCTCCTTTGAGTTTAGGTATCCTGCCAAACTTCCGCTCAATACGTCGATTATAAGGAAAACTGGTTCCCGGTTCCAGTCCTGTAACATAACCGTCTTCGATGGCGGCTGTATTTTTCCATAAATTTACGATCGGGAGCTGGTCCACCGAAAAGACCATCGATAATGCCCGATTGGCTGCCTTGTTTTGGATCATGATTTGCGTCATCTTATTCTCATCGGCATAGGGGTGCATGCAGTAGACTTGCTCAATGAATCCTTGGATCGGGGTCTCGTAAACCTTGTATCGGTTTATAAACTTTGCTGCGTGATCATTGAAAGGAAAGACCTCTTTTACCGCGCCGACAAACTGTGCGCCCTCTTCCAATAAGGGCGGGCCAAAGTTGACATGATATAGAATTTCAAACTCCTCGTCGAAGCCCCCACGATTGGTGATTTTATCCTCCATGCGAAGTGAATGCGAACCGGGGATTGTAGAATATTCCGTCCAGAGCTCAAATTTTGGCCCATAAAACATTCTTTCATGAACAATCCCGCGTATGCGTATGCGGTGCGGCGGCTCCCGATCGACCAACACTCGGACTTCAGAAGCGGGAATATTTGCGATCTTACCATGCAGCGTTAAATCCATCTCCGCTTCGTCGCCCGCATTATTGATAAATTTGTCTTTACCGGGGTGGCCCATAAATTCGATGCCGCAGCGAACCATCCATTCATTAAAGCCATCCAACCAACCAAGGCCGCCCCGCTCCTGCAAATTGACATACTGGGGATGCACGACTTCTTTGACCGGTGAGTCCCATCCCAGTCGCATGTCCTCCAGATTCGCTTTCAGTATTCCCATCCCCCGCGTGGGAATCACCGTGAAACTTAATTTTCCGTTGTCCACTTCAATGACATCCACCCCTTCCTGCTTACCGCCGTGCAAGGTGTATTTTCTGATAGACCAGGGAGACCCGCTGTCAAAATCGACATCCTCATGAGACAACTGCCAGCTCTCTATATGTATTCCGCGTTTGGAACTCGTTAATAGTTGAGTGATTTGCTCATAGCCATATGCCGGAATAATGAACCACGAAAGAAGCAGACATGTAATTGTTTTATGCATCATTTTTTAGGAGGTTGATAATCAGGTTACAGGTTATAACCCGAGAGTTTTCATCAATTGAATTTTTTTCATACGTTCTGGACCTGCGGTTTCGAAAAGCCGATCCGAGATCAAACGGCCCGTTTCGGGGGACCATTGTTCCCCTTGGGATTTGTTTAAGCTGATGATACGCTCAATTTCCCAATCCATGCGCGGATGTGTTCTCATCATCCATGCCATCTGCCGGCGGTTGGCGCCGCCACCCCAGCAGGCATGCTGGATCCTCGTATTGAAGACGATAAGATCTCCCTTCTCTATTGTAATCTCATAACGACCGGGAAACTGGTCCGTGGGGTAGCCCACGATCAATTCATCAATGTGTTTTTTTTCGAAGGTATCGCTTAAGTGCATCGGCCAGTGATGACTTCCCGGAATAAAGCTTAAACAGCCTTTTCCCGGGTCGATCTCATCAAGGTAAAACGTCTGCTTCATATCGATGGCGGGTTCGGGCATATTGCCATCGCGATGCCAGTTGGTATTACCGTTATGTATCTGTCCGTCAGAGCTGCCATAGAAGATGCAATCTTCACCGAGCAGATCTTCTGCAATAGTCGCCAGTTTGGGGTGATCGAGCAGATTGTAAAAGTAAGGGTCGGCCTCAAATAAAGGGACAATAACGCGATGCCCGTCCGGGAATATTCTGTGACCGGGAACCGAATCATCATCCTGTGCTTTATCCATTACCGCGTCAAATCTAGTGGAAAAATCATTGATCTCTTCATGCGTGAGCACCCCGGGGACCTTAAGAAAGCCTAATAAATGAAAATGAGTTTTTTGTTCGTCAGTCAGCATCTTATCAGCTCTTGTCGATTCTCTGGAACCCATATATTGATGTTCTATCCCCTCCATTTTTAAAAGAAAAATCGACTCCCACCCCAATTGATTTTTTCCTCACTCTACTAAGCTCTTGAATTCAGTTGGATAAAGTGCTGCTTTTGTTAAATAGAATATAAATCTGAATCAATAAACCTGTATCTGCCATGGAATATTGCCTAATCCCCAACACCGAGATTGAAGTCTCAACCCTCTGTCTCGGAACGATGACTTTCGGCGATCCGGTGAAAGAAAAAGAGGCGATCCACATTGTGGACTGGGCTATCGACCACGGATTAAACTTTATCGATACTGCGGATATGTATGAGGGATATTCGCGAACCATGGGTTCACCGGGTGGGGTCACCGAAGAAATTCTCGGCGTGGCGTTAAAAGGCAAACGAGATCGTGTCATCGTGACGACGAAGGTGGGCAACGCGGTTGGCGATGACTCTTATCGGGGAACAGGTCTCAGCCGTAATCACATCATGCACCAGGTCGACGCGAGCCTGAAGCGAATGCAAACGGATTATACAGATTTCTACCACCTGCACCGACCGGATCCCGATACACCCTTGGGGGAATCGATAGCCGTGATGGCTGAGCTCATTCAAGCGGGTAAAGTACGGCATTGGGGATTTTCAAATTTTGAAGTGGAACAGATCCGTGAAATGCTTCAACTCTGCCAAACTAACAACTGGCCGCGTCCGGTTATCAGTCAACCGAATTACAGTTGGTTGAATCGAACTGCGGAAGAAGAACATTTACCCTTATGTAAGCAAGAATCCATTGCCGTAACTCCTTTTAAAGTCTTGGAAGGCGGGCTGCTTACCGGTAAATATCGGAAAGGGCAGGAAGCTCCCGGTGACAGTCGAAATAGTGAAAACCCCGGGTGGATCGCATTTGATATGGACGATGATTTATTCGCTAAACTGGATGCGTTTGAAAACGAAGCGAAGATAAAGTCGCGCAGTCCTGTAAAGCACGCCGTAAACTGGGTGTTGGAACAGGACGGAATCGCCTCAGTTGTGCTGGGGTTGAAACGGACCGACCAACTCGCTGATTTGCTTTAAAAAACGCAAACGGTAGCCATTGACTGTTGTCACTTTTTCCTGCATAATATCACGGATGCTGAAAAAGGGACAGTTGGCTCATTTCGAAACTTTCGGGTTTCTCGTCTTGCGGCAGGCATTTTCACCCGCGGAGATGAAGACGATTATTGATGCAGCCGAAGAAATATGGGCGGTCGATGATGGAATGTCCGTTGGCAGTGGTGAAAACAACAGTGCTACCTCGGTGAGAGCGATTGTCGAAAGGCATCCAAAGTTAACATCGCTTGCGGAAGACGACCGTATTTATGGAACCCTGGAAAAATTGCTGGGTCCGGAATTCATTTGGGCATTTTCGGAAGGGCAGCGAGGGCGCATCAGCACCTCCTGGCATAATGACCGCCCGGGTAAGAATCAGAATAAATATACCCGCATCAAGGTTCACCTTTATCTCGAGCCGACAACAAAAGAGACCGGCGCGATTCGCGTCATCCCCGGTTCTCATCGTTCACCCTATCACGAATCACTCGAGCCGCTCATGAATCGTCATATGCATAAAAATGATGCAATGAATGATAAAGAGGGTGGAGTCGGAAATCATCATACCTTACCCTTCGGGGTGGATGGGCCAGATATTCCCTGTTATGCTTTTGAATCCAAACCCGGAGACGTAATATTTTTTCATCAGAATATATTCCACGCCGTGTATGGAGGACTGGGTGAAAGGCGCAGGTATATCGCGATGAAATTCGCGGCGAAACCGACGACCGATGAACATATCCGTTTAATTAAGGAACATACGGAATATGTATTCCATCCCCATGAAGCTTTTCTTAATAGCGATCGACCGCGCATCCGTGGGATGGTCAAAAACCTGGAAGAATTGGGAGCTAGAGTTTAAGTCTAAATATTACTTATACAGTTGTCGAATCACGCAAATAATTGAGTCAAAATATGCTTTTTTTTTTGAGAAGGTATGCGTAATTATTATACTTCGAAAAATAACAGGATTTCATATTAATAGATAAACAATATAAGGTCATATATGTTAACCGAGCAACAGGTCACTCAATTTCACACCTTTGGGTTTCTGGTTCTGCGAAATATTATTACGGAAGCAGAGCATAAGAACATCAGTGAGGAAGTTGAAAAAGGTTACGCGGAGAAAGATAAAAGCGAATTCATTGGCGGAGAACGTCTTCAGTTGAACTGGACCAACCTTGTCCCTCTCTGCCCCTTTTTAACTTCATTGCTTGAGAACCCAAGATTTTATGGAATTACGCAACAGCTCCTGGGAGAAGACGCCGTAGGCTTTGACACCACATCTAATATTATGAAAGGAGACCGCACTATCTGGCATCCCGATGCTCCACCTAATCTACAGGGATTAAAATTTACCTTTTATCTTGACCCTCTCGATGGAGAGTCGGGTGCGGTACGTATCATCCCCGGATCCCATCAGCCTGGATTCAGTGAGGCGATAGGAGAAATCAATTTAAAGGATAACAATCCCGGTCCTCCTGTAGATCCCGGTCTCGCCATTAACGAGGTGCCCTGTCATATATGTGAAACCGGTCCACGCGACGCTGTTATTATGAACTATCTTAACTGGCATGCCAGCTGGCGTGGTTCATCACGCCGAAGGATGGTAACTTTAAAATATTATAAAAACCCGAAGAGTGCTGATGAAACTGAAGCGCTGCGGATACATTTCAAAAAAGCAATAGAAGACCGGAAAAATAATAAATTAACCATTAATAGAGCCTATTCCGAGTCCTGGCTTTCAAATCCCGATAACAGCCCGGTTCGCGCACGCTGGATAAGCTGGTTGCAGAAATGGGGATTGATTGATACAGTTGCAGCTTGAGACGATACTTATAATACCTTGAATCAGCTATGCTTACACAAAAACAGATCGATCAATACCATACTTTCGGATGCCTTATTCTAAGAAATGTTCTCCGCGAAAAAGACATTGATAGAATAAACGCAGAGTTTGATAATAAACTGGAGACGACCTTTCGCGGGGAAGCGAACGGGGGGAAGCCGATTCATTGCAGCTGGCCTAATTTAAATCCGGATTCACCTTTTACCAGTACCCTCCTGGAAGATCCACGGATCTATGAGATTCCAGAGGCATTGTTCGAAGATAAAGTTTACGGGGTGTCCTGTACTGCCACCAGTTTTATAGAAGATACTCCTTGGCATCCCGACTCCGATCTTTTTCAACTGCACGGAATTAAAGTCGTCATCTATCTCGAGCCGCTCAATGGCGATAATGGTGCCTTGCGGGTCATTCCCGGTTCACATTTGAACCCCTATCATGACGAAATGCATGCGATTGGAATGTTGGCTGATTTTGATAATCGACCTCTGCCGAGCAGTCCCTACCTTATCGAGAGCGGCCTCACTATCAAAGATGTCCCTGCACTAATCTGCAGTGTAACTCCTGGTGATGTTATAGTCTTTAATTTCCGGATATGGCATGCCAGTACCGGGGGTAAGTTTGATCGGCGCTTTATCTCAAATATGTTTATTAAGGATACCGTAACACCCGAAGAAGAAAACGCGGTATCCGAATTAATACAAACGACAATCAAAAATCGTGTTAAACGCGCCAGGGAAACCTTTCCTCACCCGAATCCCGAGTACCATTCGGAATGGTTGTCCAATCCAGATAAAAATCCTAAGCGTCAATGCAATATCGATTGGATGCGGAAGAAGGGATACTTTGAAGACTATGAAACCTCATTGGTTTAATCCTATAGCTGAATAATTCATGCTGACCGAACAACAGATTCTTCAATTTCGCACCTTCGGCTTTATTCTTTTAAAGAACGTTCTCAGTGAGGATGAGATCCAGAGAATAAACACAGAATTTGACCTTAAACTAGCGTCCACATCGAGCGGGAAATCGGATGGTGAGAAAACGGAGCGGATGAGCTGGTCCAGTCTGGGGCCGGATGCTCCTTTCACTTCATCTCTTTTGGAAGATTCACGAATCGTGAGCATCGTGGATTCATTGTACGGTGAAGATTATTACGGTATATCCTGCAATGCCTCGAGCATGGTCGGTGAAACAAACTGGCATCCCGATGCTGACAACCTTAATATGCATGGATTAAAAGTGCTTTGCTATTTACAGCCACTCAATGGCAATAATGGAGCCCTGCGTGTCATTCCCGGTTCACACCTTAATTCATTGCACGATGATATTAAGCAGATTGAAATGCATGAGCCCAAACATGACGGGCTCACGCATATTGCTGCAGTGAATGACTCCGGCTTCGGTCTGAAAATAGAAGAAGTTCCCACCTGTGCTTGCTCTGTAATTCCGGGAGATCTCGTAGTCTTTGACTTTCGCTTGTGGCATGCCAGCTCAGGGGGATCCAATAACCGGCGCATGATATCGATGATTTTTATAAAAAATGCTATTACGCTTGAAGAGGAAGAAGCCGTTAATCAATCGGTCCTCAAGTCGCGCAGGAACCGGGCAATTCGTGCTAAAGCAGCTTTTGGGAAATTGGGTTCGGAATACCACCCGGACTGGATCGCAAATCCCGATAATATCCCGAGACGTCAACGCTGGATCGATTGGATGCGGGAGAAAGGTTATTTCGAAGTTTATAATGCGTCATTAATAGAATCTAAAAATTAAAAATAATACCATGCTGACCGAACAACAGATACACCAATTCCATACCTTCGGGTTCATCGTCTTAAAGAATATGTTAAGTGAGGACGAGCTTAAGATCATCAATGAGGAATTTGAAAAGGGCTACGCCAAGAAAGATAAAAGTGAATTAATCGCCGGCGCACGCGTGCAGTTGAACTGGTCGAACCTCGAACCTCACAGCCCCTTCACTGCTTCGCTGTTAGAGAATAAACGGTTTTACGGAATTGCGCAGCAGCTCTTTGGCGATGATGCAGTGGGAACGAATTCACAATCCAACCATTACGCGGGTACACGCAGTCCCTGGCACCCGGATGTTGGCCCTAATACTCATGGGTTTAAATTTACCTTTTATCTCTCGCCTGTGGACGCGGAGAGTGGAGCGCTGAGAGTTATTCCCGGATCACACCGTCCGGAATTCAGCGATATGATCAGAAAAGTCCGATTGAGAGACAATGATCCCGGGCCGCCCGAAGATCCTGGACTCGAGGTAAACGAAGTTCCCTTTTGTTCCTGCGACTCTCAACCGGGTGACGCGGTCCTATTCAATTATTTAATCTGGCACTTCAGCTGGCACGGTTCCCAAGACCGGCGCATGGTATCACTGCAGTATTATAAAAATCCAAAAACGCCGGAAGAAATTGAGGCGGCGCGGAATACGGCGAAACATATTCGGGAGCACAGGAAAGATAAATTAACGATTGATAGGGATTACCCTGATTTTTGGCTTTCCAATCCCAACAACAGTCCGGTTCGCGCGCGCTTTATAAAGTGGCTTCGTGAATGGGGCTATATTGAATCCATGCCCGCTTAATTTAAATACACACTACAAACGCCATTATACGATGCTGACCGAACAACAGATACACCAATTCCATACCTTTGGGTTTCTCGTCTTAAAGAATATGTTAACCGAGGATGAACTTGAGATCGTCAATGAGGAATTTGAAAAGGGCCTGGTAAAAAAAGATAAAAGTGAATTAATCGCCGGCGCGCGCGTGCAGCTGAACTGGTCGAACCTGGATTCTCACAGTCCATTCACGGCCTCACTGTTGGAAGATAAGCGAATTTACGGGATCGCGCAGCAGCTCTGGGGAGAAGATGTAGTGGGAAAAAATTCTCAAGCCAATCATTACGCCGGTAACCGCAGTCCCTGGCACCCGGATGTCGGTCCTAATATTCATGGGTGTAAATTCGTTTTTTATCTCTCACCGGTAGACGCCGAGTCGGGGGCATTGAGGGTCATTCCCGGTTCCCACCGCCCGGAATTCAGTGACAGGATCAGAAAAGTACGTCTCAAGGATAATGATCCTGGACCACCTGAAGACCCGGGACTCGCGGTAAACGAAGTTCCCTTTTGTTCCTGCGACTCTCAACCGGGTGATGCGGTACTATTCAACTATTTGCTCTGGCATGCCAGCTGGCATGGTTCCGATAACCGGCGCATGGTATCCTTACAGTATTGGAAAAATCCAAAAACACCTGAAGAAAAAGAAGCGATGGCAGCAATGGCGAGCGGTTTTGTGAAGAGAAGTCATGAAAAATTAACCGTTGTCCAACCTTACCCGGATTTTTGGCTTTCCAATCCGGATAACAATCCCCTGCGCGCGCGCTGGATAGAGTGGCTGCGTGAATGGGGCTATATTGAATCCCTAACCGTTTAAATTTATACGAAAGATAGAGAGGAGATGGGCGATGCTTACTGAACCGCAAATCACGTTTTTTAATACCTTCGGGTTCATTATCCTGAGGAAAGTGTTTTCCGAGGAGGAGCTCGCGACTATGAATGATGAGTTCGATGCATCGTTAAGGAGTATTCAAAAGGAGAGGCCCGATAACGAACCACCGAAATTTTTAAACTGGTCAAACCTTGGTCCGGATAAACCCTTTCTAAGCATGCTGCCGGAAGATCCACGCATTTATGAAACGGCGGAACAGCTATTTGGAGAGGACACGGTTGCCGTGTCATCGAACAGCAATCGCAGGGTGGGAGACACGCGCTGGCATACGGATCAATCTCACCCCCATTCTTATGGAATGAAATTTGCCGCTTATTTGCAACCCCTCGAAGCCAGTAACGGCGCCTTTTGTGTCATTCCGGGATCACATAAACAACCTTTTAATGATAATCTTAAGCATATAGAATTGGATAGTCCGGAGATCACTTTACCCTCTTATTCCTGTGATTCAATTCCAGGAGATATGGTCCTTTTCAACTTTGCCCTCTGGCATTCCAGCTGGGGAGGTTCCTCTGATCGACGCATGTGCACCGTTGACTTCTATAAAAATCCTGTAACACCGGAAGAAGTAGAGGGCACCTATGATCAGGTTAAAGTCGATGAGAAAGTATACGCTAAAATTCGCGCTTCTGGGTCGGGCTTTCATCCGCACTGGTTAGCCAATCCTCAAAACAGTCCCCGGCGCCAACGCTGGATCGATTGGCTGCGGAAATACGGGTTTGTCAAATCAGAAGCAGCTTGAATTTATTATAATCTAAAATCGAAAAGATAAAAACTATGATCACAGAACAACAGGTGTACTTCTTTAAAACTTTTGGATTTCTCGTGCTTAAAAACGTTTTAACACCGGATGAAATAAAAAAAATAAATGAAGAGTTTGCGGTGGGATTGGCCAAAATGGATGAAACTAAAATGGGTGCCTCCGTGAGGAAGCAGTACAATTGGACTAATCTCGGACCCGATTCACCTTTCACTGCCTCATTGCTGGAGGATGAACGGTTCTATGGAATAGCTCAGCAAATTTTGGGGGATGACTGTGTGGGTGTCGATTCTCATGCAAATCAATACAACGGGAATCGCAGTCCCTGGCATCCTGATATCAGGGAACCGGGGCCGGACCAGTTCAGTGGTTTTAAGTTTACCTTTTACCTTGCACCGGTCGACGGCAATTCGGGTGCTCTCCGGGTTGTTCCCGGTTCGCACTGCCCCGGGTTCAGTAGAAATGTCGAAAAAGTCTATTTGAAAGATAATAATCCCGGACCGGACGACGATCCCGGTCTCGCTGTAAATGAAGTCCCCGCCCACATTTGCGTGTCCAAACCCGGGGACGCGGTGATTTTCGATTACTTTGTCTGGCACTCCAGTTGGGGTGGCTCAAAAGACCGCCGGATGGTATCACTGCAGTATTACAAAAATCCGAAAACCCCTGAAGAAGAGGAAGGCATGCGCCAGATGGTTGCTTTTCGGAAAAATTTTAATAAAGGATTCAAACGTGAAACCAAACTTTATCCCGACTTCTGGCTTTCAAATCCGCATAATAATGCTATGCGTAGTCAATGGATAGAATGGTTTCAGAAGTGGGGCTTTATCGATGCGGTTAATGCCTGACAATTAAAGAAAATTATATATTTTATTTAAAAATAATATTCAAAACTACCCCTTAAAATATGATCGCTGAAAATTACAGCCTCACCGAAAAACAAATTCTACATTTTGAAACCTTTGGGTTTTTAGTCCGCAGAAATGTTTTCAGTGCTGAAGAAATGGCGACAATAAATGGAGAATTCGATCGCCGCCGGGCTTCCATTTTAGCTGAAATCGATCCTGAAGAGAAAAAGACTTTCACTCAATGGCCTACCCGAAATCCGGAAAATCCCTTAACTGCCAGCTTGCTCGATGACCCGCGAATTTATGTGCCATCTGAACAACTGGTAGGAGAAGATTCCATTCCCGTCCAATCTCACTGCAACAGTTACGGGAAAAGTAGTGGATGGCATGTGGATACTTTTGATCGCCATTTATGTGTAGTCAAAAACATCATGTATCTTCAGCCGACAACCGCGGATCGTGGGGCCTTGCGTGTTATTCCCGGTTCACATAGAAATCCTTTATCGGAAGACCTGCACAGCATGGATTTGTATGGTTTCCATGATGACTCGTCGCCATTTTTAAAAGCATCCGGCATGAGAGGAGAAGATATACCCTGTTACATATTTGAGTCGGAGCCAGGCGATGTCATTACCTTTAACGAGTTAACCTGGCATGCGGCCTTTGGCGGTTATAAAGATCGCCGTTCCCTATCCTATAATTTTTTCACCAACCCAAAGACGGACGATGAAATTGAGTCGATGAAAACAATTGTCGAGCATACCCCGGCAAACACACAGGGGTTGGGAACCGTGGGACTCGAATACCATCCCACCTGGTTGGATAATGCTGACAACAACCCGCGACGCGCGCGCTGGATAAATTGGTTGGAAGAATGGGGCTTTGTGGATGCTTTTAAAAATTAAAATTTAACCGGTTCTAAACTATAATATCATGATACAGGACAACTATAGAATTAGTGATCAGGAGATCGCACTTTATAAATCTTTCGGATTCTTAGTCCGCAGAAATGTATTTACGCCCGAAGAAATGGCGAAGGTGAACGAGGAATTCGACCGCCGCCGTGCATCGGTGGTGGCAGAAATCGATCCCAAAGAAGAACGGATATTTACCCAGTGGCCGACCCGAAATCCGGAGACACCCTTTACCGCCAGCCTGCTTGAAGACCCACGTATTTATGTGCCGATGGAACAACTGGTAGGTGAAGATTCTGTCCTCTTCCAGTCCAACTGTAATAGTTACTCCTGGGATGTCCAAAATTGGCACTATGATGTTGGAGTCACGGAAGTTGAAATGATCAAAAATGTCATGTATCTTCAGCCGACAACCGCAAACAACGGGGCTTTGCGATTTTTACCCGGTTCAAACAGAAATCCGCTGCGGAACGAACTTACAAACATGCAGTTGGCAAAACCACGCGACGAAATAGGTGTATTTTATGAAGCATCCGGTCTGCGGGGTGAAGATATCCCCTGCTTCATTTTTGAATCACAACCGGGTGATATCGTTGCTTTCAACGAGTTGACCTGGCATGCCGCCTTTGGCGGCTTTAAAGATCGTCGCTCCTGCACCTTTAATTTTATACAGCACCCGAAAACACCTGAGCAGAGAGCAGGTGTACAGGATATGGTGACGGGAGCTGCTCACAGCGTAGGGGCCCAGGGAACGGTGGGTCTGCAATATCATCCCACGTGGTTGGATAATCCTGACAACAGTCCACGGCGAGCGCGCTGGATAAGCAAGTTGGATGAATGGGGTTTCATTGAGGCGTATAACACTGGAACTTATACTGAAAAAAAATGATACAGGAAAATAACAGTCTGACCGAAGCGCAGATTCAGCATTATGAGGTTTTTGGTTTCCTCGTAAGGAGAAACGTCTTCAGTGCTGAAGAGGTCGCTAAAATGAACGAAGAATTCGATCGCCGCCTTGCGACCCTCCTTGAGGAAACCGATCCAGAAGGGAAACGGGTTTTCAACAACTGGCCGAACCGGAATCCTGAAACCCCCTTTATTGCCAGTTTGCTTGATGATCCGCGTATTTATCAACACTCGGAACAACTGGTCGGAGAAGACTCAGTCCCCGTCCATTCTAATGCCAATAGCTATGGTCAAGATAGTGGATGGCATCCGGACAGGACCGATCATCATATGTGCACGATTAAAAATGTCATGTATCTTCAGCCGACAACCGCGGAGCGCGGCGCCTTGCGTGTCATTCCCGGTTCACATAAAAATCCGTTACATGAAGATCTTCTCCGCATCGGGTTGAGGGGGTTCAAAGAAGAAGACGTTCAGTTTTTGAAAAACTCCGGTTTGCGCGGTGCAGATATTCCCTGCTATATTTTCGAATCGAATCCTGGCGATGTCATAACCTTTAATGAGCTGACCTGGCATGCGGCCTTTGGCGGTTTTAAAGACCGCCGTACTTGTACTTTTAATTTTTATCGCAACCCGAAAGAACCTGAAGAGATCGCATCGATGCAATTGGAAGTAAAAAACTATGCTGAAGATACTAAAAATTTAGGGACCGTCGGATTGCAATTTCATCCCTCGTGGTTGGAAAATCCTGACCACAATCCCCGACGTGAACGCTGGATCAAATGGCTTGAAGAATGGGGCTTCTTACAAGCTCAATATGAATAAAATCGATACTGAATTAAAATGATTCAGGATAATTATAGCCTCAGCGAGGCGCAGATTCAGCATTTTGAAGTTTTTGGTTTTCTCGTAAGAAGAAACGTCTTCAGTGCTGAAGAGGTGGCGAGAATGAACGAGGAGTTTGATCGTCGGTTTGCCGCGGTCCTCAAGGAAACAAACCCTGAAGGGAAGCGGTTTTTACATTGGACAAATTTGACTCAGGATACTCCCTATATTGCGAGTTTGCTCGATGACCCGCGAATTTATCGGCACTCCGAACAACTGATTGGTGAAGATTCTGTTTTTATCAATTCAGGCTCCAACAGTTTTCCGACAGGTACTGGATGGCATCCGGACAGGACCGATCTTAATATGTGCGCCATAAGAAATGTCATGTATCTGCAGCCGACAACTGCGGACCGTGGAGCCTTGCGTGTTATTCCCGGGTCGCACAAAAATCCACTGCATGAAGAGCTTCTCCGCATCGGATTGTGGGTCTCCAAAGGTAAAGGATCACCGTATTTAGAGAAATCCGGCTTGAGCGGTGAAGATATACCCTGCTACATAATTGAATCGAATCCGGGCGATGTCATTACCTTTAACGAGCTGACCTGGCATGCGGCCTTTGGTGGGTATAAAGATCGTCGCTACTGCAACTTTGATTTTTATCGCAATCCGAAGTCACCTGATGAAATAGCCTCAATGCGATTAGAAGCAGAAAAAGGTAAACAATATGATCCCTGGTGGTTGGAAAATCCTGACAACATTCCGCGACGTGGACGCTGGCTTAACTGGTTAAAAGAATGGGGTTTATTCGAGGTTGAAAATAAAGAATCAATTCTGAATTAAAATGATCCAGGACAATTATAGCCTCAGCGAGTCGCAGATTCAGCATTTTCAGGTTTTTGGTTTCCTCGTAAGGCGAAAGGTTTTCACTGATGGGGAAGTGGCGAGAATGAACGCGGAATTCGATCGTCGCCTGGCCTCTGTCCTCGAAGAAACTGATCCTGAAGGGAATCAGACTTTAAACAACTGGACTAATCGGACCCCGGAAACACCTTTTATTGCAAGCTTGCTTGAGGACCCACGTATCTATCTGCCCGCGGAACAACTGGTGGGTGAAGACTCTGTCCCTGTCCATTCGAACGCCAACAGCTATGGGACAAATACCAATTGGCATCCGGATAGGACCGATCATAATGTGGGGGCAATCAAAAATGTTATGTATCTACAGAAGACTACCGCGGATCGCGGTGCCTTGCGAGTCATTCCCGGGTCGCACAAAAATCCGCTGCATGAAGATCTACTCCGCATCGGATTGCGTCATATAGAGGGTGAAAAAGACAAATTTTTAGAAGCATCTAATCTTAGCGGGGAAGACATTCCCTGTTATGTATTTGAATCGGAACCGGGTGATATCATTACCTTTAACGAGTTGACCTGGCACGCGGCCTTTGGCGGTTATCGAGATCGTCGCACTTGCACCTTTAATTTTTATCGCAATCCGAAGGCGCCCGAAGAGATCGAATCGATGCGAAAAGAAGTGGAATATACTTCTAAGAACAATGGTAGATTTGGGACGATGGGGTTGCAATATGATCCTTGGTGGTTGGAAAATCCTGATCATAATTCGCGTCGTGCGCGATGGATCAACTGGTTGAAAGAATGGGGTTTCGTGGATGCATATGATAATCAAAAAACTGAACTGAAGTAAAATGATACAGGAAAATTACAGCCTCACCGAAGCGCAGATACAGCATTTTGAAGTTTTTGGGTTCCTCGTCCGTAGAGAGGTATTCAGTCCTGAGGAAATAAGGAAAATGAACGAGGAATTCGATCATCGTCTCGCCTCTCTCAAAGCGGAAGCAGACCCCAGCGAAGAACGACTTTTCAATAACTGGCCTAACCGGAATCCCCAGACACCCTATATTTCCAGTTTGCTCGAAGACCCGCGTATTTATGGTCCTTCGGAGCAGCTCTTAGGCGAAGACTGTGTGCCTGTTCACTCCAATGCCAACAGTTACGCGAAAAGTTCGGCCTGGCATCCGGATACGAAGGATGCCCATTTATTGATGGTTAAGAACGTCATGTATCTACAGCCGACGACGGCTGAACGTGGGGCTTTGCGAGTCATTCCCGGTTCACATAAAAATCCCCTTCATGAAGAGCTTTTGCGTATCGGGTTGGATTGTTCCTTTGGAAAGGAATCACGTTACTTGAATGACTCCGGCTTGCTGGGTGAAGATATACCGAGTTATGCCTTCTGTTCACAACCGGGTGATTTAATTATGTTCAACCAGCGTCTATGGCACGCGGCCTTTGGCGGTTATGAAGATCGCCGTACTTGTACCTATAATTTCTATCAGAACCCCAAGTCAGCGGAAGAAAAAGAAGTGATGCAAAAACAGCTGGAAGTTGCCCGGAAGAATATTAAATTCCTGGGAACGGTTGGACCGCAATACCATCCCTGGTGGTTGGAAAATCCCGAGGGCAACCCGAGGCGCGCACGTTGGATAAATTTCTTAAATGATTGGGGTTTCGTGGAAGCAAAAAATAATTAATCAACCGCAAAAATAAATATTATGATTCAAGAAAATCACAGTTTGACCGATGAGCAGGTCCAGCACTATGAGACCTTCGGTTTTCTTATTCGACGCCAGGTGTTCAGCCCTGAGGAAATTGACCGGATCAACGGGGAGTTCGATACTCATCTCACCGCGATTAAAGATGATTTTGATAAAATAAAAGATAGCCGTCGCCGTAAATGGCCTAACTGGTCGAACCTTATTCCGGAAACACCTATGAACGCAAATTTGTTGGAAGATCCGCGCATTTGTCTACCCACGGAACAATTACAGGGAGAAGACACCGTTCCTGTGTATTCCAATGCTAACAGCTTTAGACAAAACACCAACTGGCACCCGGATATGAGACAACGACATATTCGCGCGCTTAAAAATCTTATCTATCTGCAACCCACGACTGCTGACCGCGGGTCTTTGCGTCTAATCCCTGGTTCACATTCTAGTCCTTTATTTGATGAGCTGATTCGTATCGGGTTGAGACCTACTGATGATAGTGAAGCTGATTTTCTTACAGAATCCGGTATGCGTGGCGAAGATATTCCCGCTTATGTTTTTTGTTCACAGCCGGGTGATGTCGTAACCTTCAGCATGAATGTGTGGCATGCGGCTTTTGGCGGTTATGAAGACCGCAGGGACCTATCCTTTGCCTATTACAGCAATCCTAAGACGGACCAGGAAGAAGTGGAGCTGCGCGCCCAGGTGGAAAATGCCAAAAACATCAGTCCCAATATGGATTTGCAAGATTCGGATTACTATCATTCCTGGTGGCTGGAAAATTCCGAGGGCAGTGCGAAGCGAGAGCGCTGGATAAAATGGTTGAATGATTGGGGATTTATCGAAGCAATGAATAATTAATTAACCACGAAAATAATATTATGATCCAGGATAATCACAGTCTGACCGAATCGCAGATCCAGCATTTTGAAACATTCGGTTTTATTGTCCGTCGCCAAGTCTTCAGTCCGAAGGAAATTGATCTGATCAATGAGGAGTTCGAGCAGTATTTGACGACGACTAAAGGCGAATTTGAGAAGAAAGTCAGGGACGAAGACCGGCGTTGGCCCAACTGGTCTAACTTGAATCCGGATACGCCATTAATGGCGAGTTTGCTCGAAGATCCGCGCATCTGCGTACCCTCGGAACAGTTACAGGGAGAGGACACCTTTCCCGTGTATTCCAATTGCAACAGCTTTAGATATAACACCCGCTGGCATCCGGATACAAGATTGCAAAATTTGCGTATGCTCAAAAATCTCTTCTATTTGCAGCCCACCACCGGTGACAACGGATCTTTGCGTGTGATCCCCGGTTCGCATAAGGGTCCGTTGTTCGATGAGCTGATTAGAATCGGGTTAAATAACATTTATGATAACGATCCAGATTTTCTAAAAGAATCGGGCATGAGCGGCGAAGATATTCCCTCCTATATATTCAGTTCGCAGCCAGGCGATGTCATCACCTTTAACATGAGGCTATGGCACGCTGCTTTTAATACCTACGAAGACCGCCGGAACTGTTCCTATGCTTTTTTAAGCAATCCCAAAACGACGGATGAAGAAGAGGATCTGCGAGTAATGGCGGAATCTGCTAAAACCACGACAACGGATCTGAAAATGGTTTTGAAAGATTCTCAATACTATCATTCGTGGTGGTTGGAGAACGCAGAGGACAGTCCGAAGCGCGCGCGCTGGATAAAAAGGCTGGATGATTGGGGTTTTATCGATAACGTGAATAATTCAACGAAAAATTAAATAGCGCGGAAAATGATCTTATGATCCAGGAGAATTACAGTCTAACGGAAGAGCAGATTCAGCATTTTGAAACTTTCGGATTTATTGTTCGTCGCCAGGTCTTCAGCCCTGAGGAAATTGACCGGATTAACAAGGAGTTCGATAACTATCTCGCTTCAATTAAGGATGGATTTGAAAAGAAACATGAACCCGGTATTCGCTGCTGGCCCAATTGGTCGAACTTGAACCCAGATACGCCCTACATGGCTGGTTTATTGGAAGATCCTCGCATTTATGTGCCCTCAGAACAATTACAAGGGGAAGACACTTACGCCGTTTATTCCAATGCGAACAGCTTTAGATTTAATAGCAACTGGCACCCAGATGCGGTATATCCAAATTTGCATCTGCTCAAGAGTCTCGTCTATCTGCAACCGACGACCGCTGACAACGGATCATTGCGTGTAATTCCGGGTTCGCATAAAAATCCACTCTTCGATGATCTCCAACGCCTGAAGATGATTAATTCTAATGATAAATCGGAACCTCTAGATGGATCCGCGATGCGTAGTGAAGATGTTCCCGCTTATGTATTTTGTTCGCAGCCGGGTGATGTCATTACCTTTAACCAAAGATTATGGCACGCGGCTTTTAATGGTTACGAAGACCGCAGAAACTGCTCTTTTGCTTTTTACAGCTATCCCAGGACGGCCGATGAAAAAGAGGAACTGCAGGGACTGTTGAAAATTGCCAGAAATGCGGCAAGCGGACTGAAAATGGAATTGAAGGATTCAAAATACTACCATCCCTGGTGGTTGGAAAATCCTGAGGCTAGTCCGAAGCGCGCGAGTTGGATAAAATCGCTCGATGAATTGGGCTTTCTCAATGCGGTTGATAATTAAGCAATCTTCGGAATTATATCATGATCCAGGAAGATCACAGTCTAACTGAAGAGCAGGTCCAGCATTTTGAAACTTTCGGTTTTATTGTCCGTCGCCAAGTCTTCGGTCTGAAGGAAATTGAACGGATTGACGCGGAGTTTGATAAATATCTCGCGGCGATTAAAGAGGAATTTGAAAAGAAAACGGATCCCAGTACACGCCGCTGGCCCAACTGGTCCAACCTGAATCCGGATACACCAATTATGGCCGGTATGTTGGAAGATCCTCGCATTTATGTGCCCACAGAACAATTACAGGGTGAAGACACCGTCCCCCTGTATTCCAATGCCAACAGCTTTAGATTTAACAGCAACTGGCATCCGGATACGCGGCAATGTCATTTGCCTATGCTTAAAATTCTTGTCTATCTGCAACCCACGACCGGGGACCATGGATCTTTGCGTGTGATCCCTGGTTCGCATAAGAGTCCCCTCTACGATAACCTCCAACGACTGAAGTTGAGTTATTCTGATGATAAGCAGTCGAAATCTTTAAAGGAATCCGGCATGCGTGGCGAAGATATTCCCGCTTATATATTCAATTCGCAGCCGGGGGATGTTATTATTTTTAACATGAGGTTATGGCACGCGGCTTTCTGCGGTTTTGAAGATCGCAGGAACTGTTCATTTGCTTTTTGCAGCAATCCCAAGACGACAGAAGAAGAGGAGGATCTGAAATCGCAGTTAGAAAATGCCAAAACATTGACCGGGGG
The DNA here is from genome assembly GCA_965219535.1 of Opitutales bacterium. Lineage (GTDB taxonomy): Bacteria > Verrucomicrobiota > Verrucomicrobiia > Opitutales > PNEW01 > PNEW01. Next base: position 669,645 of record CBDCNV010000002.1, read on the forward strand.
GTTGAGAATGGAATTGAAAGATTCGAAATACTACCATCCCTGGTGGTTGGAAAATCCCGAGGGCAGCCCGAGGCGCGAGCGCTGGATAAACTGGCTCAATGAGCGGGGCTTCATCGATGCAGTGAATAATTAAATAGCTGTGATAATCTTATCGTGATCCAGGATAATTGCACGCTTACTGAAAAGCAGATTCAGCAGTTTGAAACCTTTGGCTTTCTTGTCCGCCGCCAGGTCTTCAGCGCTGAGGAAATGGCGGAAATTGACGACGATTTCAGCCGCCGCCGTTTAACCATCCTGGCGCAGCTCGATCCTGAAGAGAAAAAGAATTTCAGACAATGGCCGACCCGAAATCCGGAACTTCCATTTATCTCCAGCTTGCTTGAAGACCCACGCATTTATGGGCCCTCCGAGCAACTTATCGGTGAAGACTCCGTATTATTTCAATCGAACTGCAACAGCTATGGGGTAGACACTTCCTGGCATTCGGATTCAAAAGATCGCCATATGCGATTGATCAAAAATGTCATGTATTTGCAACCAACAACTGCTGAGCGTGGGGCTTTACGCCTCATTCCCGGTTCACATAAGAGTCCTTTATATGATGAGCTGGTTCGAATCGGCCTCGATCTTTATGTCAAAGATCAAGGGCCCTATTTTCTAAAGGATTCCGAATTCAGCGGGGAAGATATTCCCTGTTACATATTTTCTTCGCAGCCGGGTGACGTCATCATCTTTAGTCAGAACACCTGGCATGCGGCTTATGGTACTTTTGAATACAGACGGACCTGCACCTTTAATTTTATCTGCAATCCTAAGACTACCGAGGAAAAAGCGGAATTTCATGCCATGGCAGGGTCTTTTAGTTTTAAAGACCTACCGGTCCAGGGACCCCAATGTCATCCGGAGTGGTTGGCCAATCTCAAAGGCAGTGCGCGGCGCGCGCGGTGGATAAAAAAGTTGGAAGAGTGGGGGTTTGTCGAAGCGGTGAAGACTTAAAGTGATAGGATTAATCTCTTCACAGTATCACACTCTGTCCTTCGGCCACTGCAAGCCCGTCTTTAAATCTTTATAACCCGAGCCGTATATCCTGTGCTATCGTGAATTAATTGTCGTCACGAAAGGGAACAAAGGTGGGTACTTTTTTCGCGCCCAGTCGCGGCAGGTCTTCGACCATCTGGCGAATGCGGGGGCGGTCGCTTTTCAACAAGGCATCTGAGGGTTCAAAGATACCTTTTTGATAATGGCGCAGCGAGGCGAGATGCTTGTCTGTAGTCGGTCGCGCCGCAAATTTCAGCGCGATATAACGCCGCCCTTTTGTCCCATTGAACATGCCATGCCAGAGACTATGATTAAAAAAAATAACATCACCGGGATTGCATTCAAAAGGGAAGCTGGGCATTTCCTCTCCCGTGATGCCGAAAGGTTTAACGATTTCTCCATATTGATGGCGGTCTTCCGGTTCTATTTGCGCGTGCAAGGGCAGACGATGAGAGCCCGGGATCACGCGCAGACAGCCACTGTTTTTATCCAGTGGATCGAGGTAAATCATGACTTTTATTCTCAAATATGAGATTTCCTCTTCATCTCCCGGACGATCGGGATGCCAGCCATGTTGGCGATGAAATGTTACATGGCCTTCAGATCCTGACCAGACAAAACCAGGACTAAGCAATCCCTCGACCGTATCATGTATTCGATTGTCATCGAGCAGGGACGTCAGCAAAGGCCGCTGTTCAATGAACTGATCTAATGAAATCGATACATCACTCGTCGGATTCTTCATCAGGGGACGCTGCTCAACGAACTCATCAAAAGATGCTCCCTTGTCATTGGAAGAAGAGTTTGCCCTATGTTCTTTCCAGATTTCTTCGGCGGTGCTTGTAATCTTATCAATCTCTTCAGGCGTGAATGCCTGTCGGAGAATAAGAAAACCAAAGGTATCAAAATGTGCTTTCTGCTCGGGCGATAACATGGGTGGTCTACTTGTGAAATAAATAGATTATCAGGTAAAATCTATTACTCAATTAATCATATTCTCTTCTCGGTTATGAAAGAGTGAAGCTTTGACATCATCACGGAAAGGGGTGAAGGCAGGTACTTTTTTTGCGCCCAGGCGTGGTAAATCCTCAACCATACGGCGAATACCGGGATGTTCACTTTTTAATAGCGTGTCTGCGGGTTCGAAGACTCCCTCTGTATAATAGTGCAGGGAGGCGAGTTGCAGGACAGTTTTGGGTCGAGCCGAATATTTTAGCGCGATATAGCGGCGCCCTTTTTTGCCATTAAACATGGCATGAAAAAGACTGTGGTTAAAAAAAATAACATCACCGGGACGACATTCCAAAGGAAATCCTGGCATCTCGGGACCGGTGACGTCGAATGGCTTTACATGGTCTGCGTGTTGGTGATGTTCTTCCGGTTCTATTTCTGCATGAAGGGGCATCCGATGGGAGCCGGGAAGCACGCGTAGACATCCACTGTCTTTATCCAGGGGATCGAGATAAATCATCACTTTAATTCTAAGAAATAAAAGTTCTTCTTCATCACCGGGTCTGTCCGTATGCCAACCATGGTAACGGTGACTCGTAACTTGCCCTTCAGATCCAGCAAAGATAAAATCAGAGCCCATCAATCCCTCGATCGTCCCGTAGATGCGATCATCCTCTAGAAGCTTCAACAGCGGGGGATGCCGTTCGACAAACGCATCTAAAGTTATTTCCCCATTTTTCGAAGAAGCTTTTTCTTTTTCCCAAATGCTATCAGCTTCGCAAGTTATCTTTTCAATCTCTTCCGGAGTGAAAGCCTGACGAAGAATAATAAATCCAAAGGTGTCAAAATGTGCTTTTTGTTCCGGTGCTAACATAGCAATTAATTATAAATAAAATAGCGGAATAAATTTAATTCTCAATTAAATAGATTGTCTTGTTTCAGGTGATGTCATGATATGCGTCAACGATGAAAACTGTAATGGGAATCGATGGAGGTGGCACGCAGACACGTGCCGCAATCCTTGACGAGGAGGGGCATTTGCTCGGAATCGGTCAAGCCGGACCCTCTAATCCCAATGCTGTAGGATTGGATCAATCCCTGGTCGCGCTCAAGGGAGCAATGGGCGATGCCTGTGACGGTGCTGAGATAAAGTTAGATGAAATCGATTCCGTGTTCCTCGGACTCTCGGGACTGCCACGGATTAATCGTGAAGCCTTTAAAGAGACATTGACCGAGAAACTGGCATTTACCGCGGATCAAACTTTTGCCATCGATCATGATTTGCACATTTCCTTGACGGGTGGTTTAGCAGGAGAACCGGGAATGGTTCTCGTGGTTGGAACCGGATCAGCCTGTTATGGATTGAAGGAGGACGGCAGTCGAAGTCAGGCCGGTGGTTGGGGTTACCTCGTAGACGATTTTGGCAGCGCCTATTGGATAGGGTTACAGGCCCTTGCCGCGGTCGCGCAATCTGCCGATCACCGCGCCGGCCCCACTGCGCTCACCCATGCGATCAAAGAAGCGATGGAGCTGGATGAGATGAACCAGTTGATCAACCGCATCTACGATCCCAATTTCAGTCGGACTGAGATTGCCTCGCTCGCGCCGCACGTATTCTTAATGGCGGGTGCAGGTGATGCCACCGCCCTCGCAATCATATATCGAGGCTGTGAAGAACTGGCACGCATGACGACAACCGTGGCTCAGGAACTTCATTGGAACAATGCGCCCTTAAAAATTGTAATCACTGGCGGTGTGGCGCGCGCGAAAAAACAATTCATGGATCCGCTCAAAGCGGCCTTAAAAAACAATCTACCCCAGGCCACACTGATCAATCCCATCTTCCCCCCCATTTTCGGCGCCGCACTGCTTGCCTATAAAGGCGTACATATTTCACCCGATGAATCGCTCATCGAGAAATTGAAGGATGAAGCGAATTCGAATTTAGATTAACATAAGTTCTAATCATTTAAACTTAACAAAGAAAAACCATGAGGCGCATGCAATGAACCCGATGACCCAATCTAATAAAAAGGGATGGGATGGCCTCGCAGAGAGCCATTATAAGAGTTATCATCCAGAAACTTTGATCGCCGGCAAAACCACGTTGCATGACCTGATACTAAAAGAGGTAGGCGATGTCAGGGGCAGATCATTGGCGCATCTGCTCTGCCATATCGGAACCGACACCCTGTCGTGGGCACTCCTCGGCGCGAAAGTGACGGGTATTGATATCTCACCCAAGTCCTTGAAATACGCGCGGATGCTCGCGGAACAAATGAATATATCAGCAGATTTTATTGAAGCAGATATTCTGGATGTGATGGATAAGGTGAACGATAAATTTGATATCGTGTTTTCGTCTGTCGGCGTTCTTTGTTGGCTTCCTGATATTAAGCGCTACGCGCAGACCGTACGGCATTTATTAAATGATGGCGGGTTTTTCTATATATATGACGGCCATCCGTTCAGAAGTGTCATGGTAAATGATGCGGGATCGACAAAGCCTAATACTTTTCAAGGAAGTTATTTTCGTAAGGAGGTGTGGGAATTTAAAAACATGGGGGATTATATTGATCGGGACCTGAAAATACCCTTTAAATCCTACGAGTGGAACTGGACGATGGGAGAGATCATTACAGCATTTTGTGAGGTGGGCTTGAGGATAGAGTTTCTGCATGAATTCCCCCAGTATCTCGATAGCGGTATGGCCCTTTTTGATATGGACTATGATAAAATTGAACTCTACCCCTGTACTTTCAGTCTCAAAGCGACGGTAATTTAATATTATGATTGAAAGTATTCAATACCGGCTGAATTCCGTGCGATTGTTTACCACTGATTTTAAGCGCGCGGTCAATTTCTACTCTGAGACATTGGGGATGACATCCAAAGACGTCAATGAGACCGAGGGCTACGCGGTTTACGCTGTGGGTGACGCACAGCTGTTAATCGAAGTGATGGACCCGTCTGATAGTGAGGCAAAAGAGTTAGTCGGTCGTTTTGCCGGTGTATCGTTCACTGTTGACGACATACAAGATGCCTACGAATCGTTGAGCGCAAAGGGTGTGCGATTCACAAACCCGCCGCAAAAACAATCCTGGGGTGGCGTATTGACTCACTTTCACGATCCGGATGATAATGTGCTCACCCTGGTGCAGTGAGAATAGATACCAGTAGCTTAAGAAAATTCAGCTCGAAATATAAGCGTCTGTCGTGAGTGAATCCTCAAAAATCAAAGCGACAGCGCAGGAGATTGTCGAAGAACTACGTAAATACGGACGGGGATCGAGACAGGGGGATAGGCCGAGTGTGCAAGAGGAATTCGGGGTCTATACAAAAGACCGCCACAAGGTCGTGCAGAAATACAAGTTAATACTTAAAAACGAGAGCGGAGAGTATGTCTATAAACTGGCGCTCGCGTTATTGAAGTTGAATCTCACCGAATGCCACGGCGTCGCTTACGAGCTGATCGCCGGTCATCGCGAAGCGCGGGAATCGCTGACGATCAAACGGATTGAAACCCTGGGTGCCGGTATCGATAACTGGGGGTGGGTCGATTTTTTCTGCACCAACTTAGTGGGACAAGCGTGGCAGAATGGACAGCTGTCGGATGGAAGCATTCGGCGCTGGGCCCGATCATCGGACCAGTGGTGGCGAAGAGCGGCCGTTGTCGCGACCGTTCCCCTCAATACAAAAACACGCGGGGGGATGGGAGACAGCGCGCGTACCCTGATGATCTGCCAGATGCTGGTCGCAGATAAATGCATTATGGTACAGAAGGCAATCAGCTGGGCCCTGCGTACCCTCGTTCCGTGGGATCGGAAAGCGGTCATACAGTTTCTCGCGGATAATGAAGCGGAGACCTCTGCAAGGGTAAAACGTGAAGTGAAAAGAAAACTGACGACCGGGAAGAAAAACTATTAAGGCTCTGGGCGTTTATGAAAGAATGGGATAAAAACTGCCTGGAGCAGCTCAGGAAATTTTTTGCTGAAGACACCCCTTATGATTCATGTATAGAATCTGTACTACAGGGATTCCAGGGAAAAGCCTTTGTTGACTGCAATACGAATCCATCAGTTGTTCGATTGGTGAATGGTCCATTTAACATAATGGGAGGTAATGCAGAATCTGCTGGCGCAGATGAGATTTTTTCAGAAGCACAGAAGGACGGCTATTACATGGGAGATTCATCCTGGGAAGAAAAAGTAAAAGCAGTCTACGCGGGGCGATATATCGTTCACAGAAGACAAACATTTAATCATCAGAAATTAGACAAGATTAGATTAAGCAAACTCTGTAATGAGGTGCCTGAGGGCATAGAAATCAGAAAGATTGGAAAGAAAGAAAAAGAAAGAATAGGCAGAGAGGTTTCAACCCTTCTTACATTCTATGAAGAATTCCTCGAGAAGGGCATTGGGTATTGTGCTCTTCACGAAGAGCGACTAGTCGGTGGTGTTGCCACCGCTATAAATTCAAAGCGTGCGATCCAATTTCAAATTAACACAATTCCCGAATACCGCATTCGGGAGTCACCGTTTCAAATCCTGTCAGCCATCCCATTTCTTATAATTTTATAGCATTTATAATTAGATACTTATAAATATATAGGGGAACTGTAATCCAGAATTATCCTCCGTATTATTAAATATTACTATCTTATTCCTGTCAATTTTCTTGACAATTGAGATGAGAACAGCAACGATGTTTCCACTCATGGTAAGCAATGCAACGCGCTCGGAAAAAAGAAAGTCTAAAGTCTGGATTTATCCTCCTAAAAGTGGGATACATATTCGAGAAATTCTTAATCGAACCGCCAACAGATCGTACGGCATAAGCTACCGCGTCGAAGTCCCAGCAAAGTTAGCGGGGAAAAGATTACTTAAACAGTTTACAAAAAAGAAGGAAGCATACACCTGGGCAGAGTTTCAGTTTGCACAAGCACAGAGACAAGGACAGGCAGCTTTCGATATTACCCCCTGGCAACGAGAGCAAGCCATTGAAGCCTTTGTTATGATAGACGGTCTGGATATGACTTTACCCAGCGTGGTAAAATTTGCGGTCGCCCACCTGAAACCAGAAAAAGGTGATATCAGAATTAGTGAACTCGTTGAGAAATCTCTTCAGGATAAAGTTGAAAGGAACTTAAGGCCCCGAAGTATTGAAGACTTTAGAAGCAGGGGGAACAAGATTTCAGAATCATTCGGTCATCTATTGGTAAAAGATGTTAATAAATCTCAAATCGAAGACTGGTTAAAATCTTTCCCCAACCTTAGCCCCTGCAGCATATTAAATTACCGTAGAGCTGTCTACGATCTTTTTGAGTTTGCGATTCGAGAAGGCTATAGAATGGGAGAGAATCCTGTCGCGCGCATACGGACACCCAAAATCGATTGGGTGGAACCAAAAATTCTAAGGATAGAAGAAGCGCAAAACTTGATTACTACTGCCTACCAGTATGCTCAATTAGAATTATTACCTTTTATTGCCATTGGACTATTTGCGGGGATACGAGTTGCAGAAATGACCAGATTAAGATGGGATAATATTCAATTAGATGAAAAGACGATCTATATCTCTTCGAAGATCTCCAAGAAAAGACGGGTTCGCATGGTCACAATTGAAGATAACTTACTTGAGTGGCTATTTCTTTGCCCCGACAGGGACGGCCCGATTTGTCCATTAAAATACAAACAGAATTTCACGAAACTTCACCGATTAGCTGGGTTTCACAAATGGCATACCAACTTGATGCGACACTCGTTTGGCTCCTATTATTTCGAAATGTCCGGGGATCCTTTGAAGACAGCAACTGTTATGGGGCATCGCTCCAGTGATCAGCAGTTGTTTGACTCCTACCGTGCGTTCGTGCGCAGGGGGGAAGGAAAGCAATATTTCGACATTCGCCCGGGTCGCTTAGAAAAACCCCAAGTTGTCCCTTTTACACAAGCCGATAAGGGGAATTAAATTTAAATGCCACCAAAAACTAAACTTCCAGAGGCAGAATGGAATTTCACTAGCTTTTACGGGCCGGGTAAAGAAGATTTTAGGAAGTTGTTATATTACTACGAATTCGGCCGTGAATATTACAATAGAGAACATGAAAATAACGAAGAACGTTATGCAGAAATCGTTGAGTTTGGATTAAAAAATCCCGGTAATAATGATCTACCTGAATTTGATGATGCATTCGCCCCTAGAACTCCAGCTGCTCAATTTATTCGAGAGTTAGCAAGAGAAATAGAAGCAGGATTACCCGGTAGGCATAGATTAGAGTTGCACTTTCTTGCTTTCAGGCAAACTCCCTTTTGTGCGCTGAAAAAAGGCCTGCAAAACAGGATTCTTAAAGTTTATAAAAATCCGTTAGGTTCGTTAACTAAAGATAGAGTCTCTTTACGCAATTATGGCTCTCAGATACCCTCACCAGATATGAGGGAGAAATTTAAGGGTATAGAAAAAGTATTCGTTAAAGGGTGGAAAGAACTCGGAAAGCAAATTCTCAATGAGAAGGACCAAAACTTATTTTGGGTAATATCTCCATTAGATTTACGCAATGACGATAGGATTATTGAAAGCCAATTTAAGTACACACTAGCCTTCCTTGAAGGAGTCAGAAAAGACAGAAAAATTGAAGTTTTAAATACAAGGAGAAGGGGTAAGAAAAATTACACCTCTGATCTTAAAAATTTAGCCGCTGCCCGAGCATTAAAACACTACGACGACGATGTTTGGACAGCCAAGGAAAAGACAGAGGGTATTAATAAAAAAGGCGAAAAAACCCCTATATATGTTAGAAACGATGATTGGTTGAAGACGCCTGAAATTGTTGAATCAGTTCTAAAAGAGTTATTTAACTAGGTTTTTCTTATGAGCGATAATATATTTATTATCGCTCATAAATTCGGGTCGATAGCGTCACTCAATGCCTTAGGTTTCCTTCTAACATGGAAGGGAAAGGTAATTTTGTTCCGAACAGCTACGAAGATGCAAAATCTGAACTGCGCAGGAACCCACCAGCCATAATGGGTGAAATTGAGTTGGCAGAGTATCTTGGCTGTTCAACTCGCCATATACGCAACTTAGTGGCTCGTCGCGTCCTTCCATTTTTCAAACTCGGTCGGCGCCGATTGTTCAGACGTGAAGCGATCTTGAAGACCCTGGAGAAACTCGAAATCCCATCCCTGGGAGGACGTTAATGAGAAATTTAAAGATTCAAAGCATGAAAAGCACGCAATCACATTTAATTGAATTACTTATATCACACCTGAAATGACATACCAAGGTTACATATTGCTTCATAGAAAACTACTTGACTCAAATCTTTGGCGACAACAGCCACCGGCAACATTTAAAACAGCCGCATATCTGATACTATCTTGTAATCATAGGCCTTCATCGTGGGCAGATATCACCATCGAAAGAGGTGAGACATTCCGAACAATCGAAAAAATGATCGATGAAGTATCAATGTCCGCTCCTACCCTTCGTAAGGCCCTTAGCAACCTCGAAAAGGCAGGATTCATCACAAGAACTACCCCTCTGGGGAAAAACAGGGGATTTCTGATCAAGGTTATAAATTATAACCTATATCAAAGTGTTTCTTCAACTTTGTCTGATACTTCACCCATTCATGAAAACGGTAAAAAGCACTTGAATAATTCTGGTTCCGAGATTGGGCAACAGGCAGAAAAAATCTACAAAATATACCCCAGAAAAATAGATAAAATCCGTGCCATTAAAGCAATTATAAAGGCCATTAATAAGCACGGTTTTAACCACATCTTTGAGAGAACCCAATTATACGCACAGAAGTATAACGGTGATCCCACATTTATTCCCTATCCCTGTACATTTTTTAATCAAGAACGCTATAATGATGACGCATCTGAATGGTCAAATAATACAACAAATAGATCTTCGCGCCAATTTAAACCTCAAAAGATTTCAAGCGAAAATTTCGAAACGACAATAAAGAAAAGTTTATAATTATGTATTTTAGTACCGGTTTACGTGCAATATGGGAAGATGTTCCGAGCGGTAAGTTTTCGGAAATAGAAAAAGCACACAAGTCATGGCTGTCAAAGTCACGATGTTGCGACATTCATAAAAAGGAGCAATTAAGCTTAAGGACTGAAGTAAGCATAAGCAAGGTTAAGGAATATAACGGCCCTAACAGAATCCCCAGCAACATGGAGTGACCCCCAAAAATCGTATCATTTACAGAGAGAGGTTATCGGGATAAACAGATAACCTCAATGAAAAGAAAAAGATACACAACAGAACAGATTATAACAATATTGCGGCAAGCCGATACCGGTAAAACGGTACAGGAAATCTGCCGTGGAAACAACCTGAGCGAACAGACTTTCTATCGCTGGCGTAAAAAATATGGCAATTTAGAACTTGCCGATGCGAAGCGATTTAAAGAGCTGGAAAAAGAATTCACGAGCGCAAGCGAGAAGGCCTGACATACCGAGCTGAAGAAGCTGCTCGCAGATCAAATGCTCAAGAATCAGGTAATGGAGGAAACGCTGTCAAAAAAATGGTGAGCCCAAAGCAGAAGAAACGAGTAGTAAAAGCTGCGGCTGAGAAAGGGTTGTGCTCGTTGCGGAGGGCTTGTGCTTATCTCAGCCTGAGTTGGTCAACGTTCAGTTACCGGCCCAAACAGGCCAGTGAGAAAGCTCAGCGGTTGGTCGAGCGGATTGTGAGCTTGTCCTGGAAACATCCCCGCTACGGTTACCGGCGCATCCGTGCCTTGCTGGTAAAGGAAGGCTGGACAACAAGCAGGAAGTTTGTCCAGGCGGTACGACGTTCAGAAGGGCTGCAGGTAAAGCCCCCGAAAAAGGGCAGACACCGTCAAGGAGTCTCTACGGGGTCACCTACTAAAGCAAAGGGTCGCAATCACGTTTGGTCCTGGGACTTTGTCCATGATCGTACAGACAACGGCGGTCCATTAAAGATGATGACTCTGATCGATGTACCGAGGAGCTGAAAGCGACGACACTCAAGCGAAGCGAAGACATATACGCGTAAATGCCTGGATATCCGGGTCGCTCGTCAACTCACCTCAACCGATGTCCTCTCTGTGCTTAGCGAGGCCATTGAAGAGGAGGGACCTCCCAGCTATATCCGTAGTGACAACGGCAGTGAGTTCATTGCTCATCAAGTGCAGCAGTGGTTGTCCGGTAATAACATAAAGGCGATCTATATCGATCCGGGCAGTCCCTGGCAAAACGGTTTCATCGAGTCGTTTCACAACCGCTTACGCGATGAGTGTTTGAACCGTGAAGTGTTGCTCAGCGTGGCTGAAGCGCAAGTGGTAATCGAACAATGGCGTCAGACCTATAACCATGAACATCCCCACAGTCGTTTAGGCTTCAAAAGCCCACAAGAGTTTGTCAGATTCCTTTCCGATCTTGGCCGCGTTCGGGCTACGCCCTCACTTCGCCAAGATCTCTCATATACATCAATCCTAAAACCATTAACACCCGGTAACTCTCTCACTTAAATTGGTACGAAAAACGGGGTCCGATCATTCCTGTTCCTGAGTTAGCAAATGGTGGATATGATGGACTCTCAGAGGGAGATAAGAAGGAAAAGCTTAAGAATGATTTTACTGCCTTTATCCAACGTCGGGGGGAAATTGTAATTAAAGCGATTCATTTGCTTACCCAAGGGCGGCAATTAAGCATTGCAAAGCTTTTCCAGAATTAAGCTAACGTCCTACTTTCTAAATTTAGAGTGACCAAAAAATATCGAATCATTTACAGAGAACGCTATGTGGTCTTTGAGTATTATAATCAAGCCGCCAAGTTTCAAGTTTTTCTTTTGCTTCAGCCAGCGTACAAAAATACTCGGTGTTAAGAAGTTCATCTCGTAAGCGTCCATTGAAGAGCTAAATATAGCCATTTTCTACGGGTTTAGCAGACTGGATAAAATCCAGCTGGTTGCCGTGGCCGTAAACCTACTCATCGACAACGGTGAGAATGCGCAATGGGTGGCCTTTGGCCAGCCGATCGCTCATAAAGTCCATCGACCAGCATTCCTAGGGTGCTGAAGCCACGGTCACTGAGAGCTGCTGTTGTGCAGCATGCTTCTTACATTTCTTCGTACGCACTTACTCCCTTGTAGCATCGATAACCGCGTTTCTTTCCTTCCAGCCAGCCTTCTCGATTTAACAACACCGTAATTCACCTATGCCCGTAGCCGCATGCCCACCGTAGCGAGGTCACAGATACGAACCATCAACGCGCATTTGTCCTACTTCACACAGCTAGTCGTTATAACTCGATTAACCAAAAGGCATTAGCCTGTATGCCCGGCGTTTGCTCACCTCGTAGGTTTCCACTTAACACTCAGCAACCACCATATTGCACACAAGCTAAATTCACTTGATTCCCAGACCAGTGTATTTCCCTCCCAACGGTGGTAAGGTCTGTTCGCTCACACTTGACTCTCCGCACACTTCGGCAATCCTATTTGTTTTTCATGGGGTTTTTCCTGTCTTTTATTTTCTTTTCCACCCATGCGAGACTAAATATTTGCTCGTCAAGTTTAATGGGGTTAGGTCGCAGTCCCCCCCTGTTTTATTAAGCTTACCCAACTGATTCATCCCCCGGGGACTATCCTCCAGAAACGATCTGCTTCCTCAGTCGTTACCAAGTCGAGATAGTACTTGCGGATCACGGATTCAGAGTTACCCGCCTGAAGGGCAGCGTCTCCTACCGAGCGAAAGGACCCCACCGTCATCGAAATATAGGTATGCCGAAGGACATTATGAGATAGCTTGCGCTCTTTACGGACATGGACCCACATGTCTCTGAACCTCCTTGTTGGAATGATGGGGTAGCGGGCAGGTGGATACTTCTCCAGCCAGAGGCTTAAGTTGGGTTGGATTTTAATGGCACGTTTATCATTAACTTTAGAGACATCCGGTTCGATAAGAATAACCCCGGTGTCCGTATGGATGTGCTTGGGTTTGAGTTTACTCATTTCACCGTGCTTCCAGTCGGGTCTGATTCCTGCAAACAGGGTTAATGAGTAGTAGGGTACCATGCACCCGGGCACGCCCCACCAGGATCCGTCCCTGTTCTGCTTCCCACGATAAGTTTCCAGCCATTCCATCAGATCGGCTGCTTCATTAGCAGAGAGAATCTCCGCTGTACCCCTGCGTTGCTTTATTTTATACTGAGGAACTTCCAGGATCGGGTTTTCTCCCACATATTTTTTCGACACGCAGTACTTAAAAAATGTACTTAAATATCCACGGTAGTTATTCCAACTTTTAAGGGAAAGCGTTGCTTTTGATCGACCGTGTCGTGTGTCGAGGTAAGTATTAAGCTCTTCAGCTTGAATTTCATTAACGATCCGTCCTGCGAAATAGTGCTTTAACTTTTTCATCTCCAAGGCAATAGCGTGCTCCTGGCGATAGGATATGATTCCGCGCTCTAATTCTTTGGATTTATGATCGCAATACTCTCGAACAGCCTCTTCGACAGTCATTGTCTCAGCAGCTTCTTTATAATGTGCTAAAAAGTAGTTAACAGCGAAGGTGAGAGGTTTATTGGACTTGGCTTGGTTGAGGCGATTAATAGCTGAAATGGCCTCTTTGTTCTGCCCGTGGGTCAGGGTTGTCCAAACGGTCTGCCCTTCGGATTGTTCGTTTAAATAACGGATAGATAACTTTTGACGCTCGGCGACAGCATCGTTTCGGGATTTGAAATTTTTGCGTATTTGCTTACCATTCAGGGTGCCGGATAACCGCCAGGCTTCTGACCCGCTAGGGTTGATAAACCCGGTGATTTTAAATCTCTGTTTCGCCATCTAAATTAAAATTTGCTAAATAGGATTAGCAAATTTTAACAAAATGTCGATAAATAATGGTCGGGGCGACTGGACTTGAACCAGCGACCTCTGCGTCCCGAACGCAGCGCTCTACCAGGCTGAGCTACACCCCGCTTAATACAGGGTAATACTTATATTACTTTTTAAAGGGTCAACGAAAGCTATTTTTTCTTGAGCGAAGATTAAAGGTGGAACGCGCTGCGATTCGGCTGAGCTCATCGAAGTCCTGTCCGTCATAGCCTTGGCGACGGCTGTTCCCTAGCGCGTTAGAGAGTGTTGTAAGTGAAGAAGCGTGCTGGGACGGTATAGGTTCAAGACATTCTTTACACAAAAGGTTCAGGACATCCTTTACAGATTGCCAAAGAAAGAAGGATGCTAAGTAAGGGGTATGATGTCATGGAAGGAAACAAATAAAATGGACCAAAGATACCAATTCGCCCTGGAATCGATGCAACCGGGAGTAAAGATGAACGAGCTGTGTGAAGACTACGGGATCAGCCGACCGACAGGGTATAAATGGAAGAAGCGCTTCCTGAGCGAAGGGATGGAGGGGTTGCACGAGCGCTCACGCCGACCGCATGGAAGTGTTCAGGAACTATCCGAATCAGTAGTATGTACGCTGATCAAACTCAAGCATCATCACCCGACGTGGGGCCCCTACAAGATCCGCGAGCTTTACCAGAGGCGTTACGGGAAGGCCCCCTCAGACTCGAGCGTGAAACGGGTCTTGGAACGTGCGGGACTGGTGCAAAAGCGTCGGCGCAGAAGCGCTCAAAAAAGCGGACGCCTTTACCGCAGCGTCAAGGCCAGTGGCTGTAACGAAGTGTGGAGCGTAGACTTCAAAGGGTGGTGGCACACCGTTGATGGCAACCGTTGTGAACCTTTGACGGTACGGGATGAATGGAGCCGCTATGTATTAGAGGTGCGGGTGCTCAGTTCAGCCCGTAGCGAAGCGGTGCGTGAATGCTTCACAAAACTCTTTGAACGCTATGGACTTCCCGCTTGCATCCGCAGCGACAACGGCAGTCCCTTTGCCAGTGCCAATGCGGTCCTGGGCCTGAGCAAACTGGCGGCCTGGTGGCTGGCCTTAGGGATCAATCTCGAGCGTGGACGTCCGGGTAAACCCCAGGATAACGGTGCCCATGAGCGTCTCCATCGCGATATCAAAGAGGAGTTGCAAAAACATGCCCAGGACGATCTTCGCACCCAACAGGTGGCCTTCGATCTGTGGCGCAAGACCTTCAATGAAGAACGCCCCCATGCGGCTCTTGCCATGAGCACGCCCTCTGAAATCTATCAGCACAGCTCTCATCCTTACGGTGGCACTCCTGCCGATATCAGCTATGATTTGATGACTCGCCGGGTCTCAAAAAGCGGGTCTATCAAACTCGATGGCTTCCAGATTCCTATCTCCACCGCCCTCGCCGGTTGGAGCGTTGGACTAAAACCACTAGACACGGTACACTTCGATGTTTACTTTGCCACTCTCAGAATCGGTCAGATTGACCTTTCAACGGCTGCTTTCATTGGGGCCGCTTGCGGCCCCAACAATGCCAGCCAAACCTCTAAAACCGCATAACATTAACTTAACTATATAACCCGATTACCGTTCAGCATCCCTCACAAAGTGTAAACCATGTCTTGATCTAAATCTGTAAACCATGTCCTGGTTGTACCGTCAATTACCTAAAACCTAACACTTAACACCTAAAACGCGCATCAGCGCTCCCCCCCTTTTTGACCTTTTGACTTTTTGACCTTTTGACGCGCTTTAGCGCTCCCCTTGCATAAAAGTCTCCACGCCGGCTTCATCTTCACCGTTGAAGATGCAATAGACTATGCCCTCATCATCGACGACAACTTCGGATTCGGTGTGATCTTTTTCGGTATAGGACCATCCACAAATGAAGTCGCCGTTGTTATTATATTTCATGATACTGTAGTAACCCTCTTCGCCTCGCTGAATAGCACCGTCGTAACCACCCTGGTTCCGCACCGAGAGGTAAGCGTTCCCCCATTTGTCACCGGAAACACTGTGGAAATAGCTCGGCCCGTCCGGGGGGTCGCCATGGGCAAATGCGAACACAAATTCACCGTATCTATTAAATTTCTGGGTGGGCCCATAGTAGCCGGAGACTATGACATCATCACTCCGGTCTACATATAAACCGTGAGATGCGTTGAACTCACCAGGCAGCAATCCTTCCGTGCCCCAGTCGCGCAAAGACGCACCGTGCTGGTCGTAGACGTTGACCCGCATATTATCCACGTCCACGACATAGAGATTGCGCGCTGAATCGTGATCCATGCCGTGAGCGCGAAGGAGCATACCGGGCAGGCGCCCTTTCTCGGCGAAAATCTGTAGAAACTCACCTTCGTGGGTAAATACTTGGAGTCTTGGCCTGTCCCCCTTACTGTCGGAAACAAAAATGCGCCCTTCTACATCACTGGTCACTTCTCGCGGGCTGCTGATTTCACCCGGAAGGCGCCCAACCCCCTTACCTATCTGGTCGATAAATTTTCCTTTCCGCGAGTAACGGTGTACCTTGGAATTACCCATATCCGCAATCAGGATATTGCCGTCTATGTCCATCCCGATTCCGTGGGGTGTGGAAAGATGAGACCCTTTTTTATCCCGTTTCTCCGACCAGGAATGAATCGACTTATACCTGATCGGCGCATCACCAATAATTACCGTAGCGAAGAGATATTTATTCGCGGCGGAAGCAACGTATGCCCCAATATGAATTTCACGGGGGGACGGCATTACGTCAGGCGCGGTGTATACGCCCTGCTCATCGATCGTACCTATCGTGGCATTGCCGCCGGGCAGATCATTGACCGACCACTTTACTGATTCCGGCACGGTCGCCGCCATCAAGCGGGCGGCCACAATTACCGACCTGAATTTTTGTTGTTCGCCCGGATCAAGATGTACCAGCGTGGGACTGATCGTAGCCCGCCGATAGCGAATGTCCGTGTGATTGAGAGCACTCTCTCCAACTGAATCAGTATAGGGCCCATCACTGTAGGCGCTGCCGCCTGATAACAATAAGAGGGTGAAAATAAGCGCACCCAAACGCGTAAATTTTTTTGTATGCATGATGAATACTCGAAAGACCCAAGGAGAGTTGTCAATGTTGGAAAGCGCTGACGCGCGTGTTAAGTTTTAGGGTGGAGCGGGCTGTCCCTAGCACGCTTCTTTGCTTGTACCCTTTTTTACTCTTGGACATTCTAAACGCGGTAGGGACACCGCGTTCCACCAAAAACATTAACAGAGCTACTATATTTTACTGTTTACTGTTTACTGTTCACTGTTTACTAAATTTCCCTGCCGTTGTATTTCATTCACTTACATTTAAAGCCCTTAAAACACTCACCATGCTATTAAAAAAATCGCTCGCCTTCTTCATCCTCTCATTTTTATCGCCCGTTCTTCTTATCGCACTGCCGCAAGATCTGGAAATCTTCACTGATTTTGAAAATGTCAGCGGCGAAGGGACGATCTTCATCGGCGAGGAGCCAAATGTGGTTACGTTGATCGGTTTTGCGGTGGAAACTTTAGAGGATCCGGCGCAATTACATTCGGGAACAAAGGCGCTGACCCTGGGCCCCGGACAAGAGGGGAGAATCATTTCCAACAGAGGTCTGCAATTTATTGAATTTTATGCGGGCGAATCGACCGGCGCGGGAAAATTTGAGATAAGAGGAGAAGTGAATACCGCTCAACAGGGAGGCCAAGCGGACACAAGTGTTATTACTATCATCGCCGAGGATGGTGTTGTTGAAGGATTACCTTCAAATATCAGCCCGGGCGCCAATCCACCCTTATACAGCTATGTCGCACATACCAATAGTTTTTTTGATGATGAAGATTTAAATTTCCTAACTGGAATAAAGGAAGTTAAGTTTCTAAATGTTACGGGAAAACTCGTGATCGATGACTTGGGGTTCACTCTGACCGATTTTCCCTCAAATAATACGGTCTACGAAAGTTTTGATTCATTTGGTCCGGGTGCAGGACAGTCAGAAGCATTGGTCATTGGAACGCCACCCAATACTGCGACTTTGGAAGGAGGACTTATTTTAGTTGAATTTTCAGATGGTCTCCAGTACACGCGCTCCTCTCCTACTTCATATGGATTATTTAATGGTGAGGAAGCAACGATCACTTTTGAAACCCCAGCTTATGAAATTGATACATTCGCCTCTCAGAGTACTGCACCTAAAGAAGGCATCAATCCAGATGGCTTTATCGACGTCTATGATACAAACGACAACTTACTAATTACGATTGATACTTTAGAAGGCGATATATCAGCCACATTCAAACCCGGTTTTATAACGATTAACGCAGTTGAATTAGGAGCTCCAGGGGGCATTGGCAGAATTGTCTTGAGAGATCATCCGACTGTTAATCCGGATGGTCATACAGCGATCGACGATTTTGGTTATACACCGATAGGAGCACCGGGAACCGGATCCGACGGTCCCCCACCTGCTACCGCTCCATCTATCACGACGCAACCGGCAAGTCAGGAAATCGAATCGAGCGCATCGGCGAGCTTGTCCGTCACCGCCAGTGGTGACGACCTAACTTACCAGTGGTATACCGGCAACAGCGGTGACACCGCTAGTCCCGTCGCCGGCGCGATCGCCGGGACCTTAGACACGGGCGCTCTCACCGCGAGCACAAGCTTCTGGGTACAGATTACTAACGCCGGCGGCAGCGCTGACAGTGATACGGCCGTGATCACGGTAGCTGCACCAGCTGTCCCCCTCGTCCTCGACGGCTCGGGCGATATCGCAGGTGAAAATATTCAGCATGCCAACGGTAATGTCTTCGACCAGATTTTACTCACTGGAGAGTCCGTCCAACTCCAGGCCAAACCGGGACAGATCACCCGCGTTTCATTCATGGATGAAACCGAGGACATCGTACAGGTAGAATTTTCAGGTGTTGGGACCTTTACCGTAACCCTGGATTCGGCCACCTTCCTCCCCCCGGCAACCCCACCACGTTACAACCAGGCCGTTGAGTACGTGACGGGCAAACCGAGTGTAGTCATCGACGGAGCGGACGCCAATACCTTCTTCAGTATCTTCACCGTGGGTAGGATCAACGCGTTTAACCAGGCCCTCTTCCCCGAGGGACAGGTTTATGATGCACAGGCTGATGTTACGTTAGTTGAGATTGTAAATTCCACGGGCATGGGCGGCATACAACTGTCGAACACGGCGTTCAGTGGAAGTACCGGCAAGACCGGTATCGACGCGCGTGGAGTACCGATCGGTGTACGCTTAACGATTGGCGATATCGATGCCAGTGGCGACGCGGTACCGCACATACTGTTTGGCTCAGGCTCCTTCACGGTACCCGCGGGCAACCCCGGGTTACGGATCACGGGTGGCGACCTCTTGCAGACAAACGGTGCCGCGGTTGTAGTTGCGGAGAGTGGATCGACAACAACGGGATTCGATACCTTGATCACACAGAACAATTTTAAATCTGACAACACCCCACAGCCGACACTGAGCATCGACGCCACCTTCGCCAACGAAGACGGCGACGCGATCGAGGTTGCGACCGAAGAGATCACTATAGAGTGATCTCTTCGAGAAGTGTTAGGTTTTAGGTATTAAGGTGGAGCGGGCTGTCGGTACAACCAGGACATGGTTTACAGATTTAGATCAAGACATGGTTTACACTTTGTGAGGGATGCTGAACGGTAATCGGGTTATATAGTTAAGTTAATGTTATGCGGTTTTAGAGGTTTGGCTGGCATTGTTGGGGCCGCAAGCGGCCCCAATGAAAGCAGCCGTTGAAAGGTCAATCTGACCGATTCTGAGAGTGGCAAAGTAAACATCGAAGTGTACCGTGTCTAGTGGTTTTAGTCCAACGCTCCAACCGGCGAGGGCGGTGGAGATAGGAATCTGGAAGCCATCGAGTTTGATAGACCCGCTTTTTGAGACCCGGCGAGTCATCAAATCATAGCTGATATCGGCAGGAGTGCCACCGTAAGGATGAGAGCTGTGCTGATAGATTTCAGAGGGCGTGCTCATGGCAAGAGCCGCATGGGGGCGTTCTTCATTGAAGGTCTTGCGCCACAGATCGAAGGCCACCTGTTGGGTGCGAAGATCGTCCTGGGCATGTTTTTGCAACTCCTCTTTGATATCGCGATGGAGACGCTCATGGGCACCGTTATCCTGGGGTTTACCCGGACGTCCACGCTCGAGATTGATCCCTAAGGCCAGCCACCAGGCCGCCAGTTTGCTCAGGCCCAGGACCGCATTGGCACTGGCAAAGGGACTGCCGTTGTCGCTGCGGATGCAAGCGGGAAGTCCATAGCGTTCAAAGAGTTTTGTGAAGCATTCACGCACCGCTTCGCTACGGGCTGAACTGAGCACCCGCACCTCTAATACATAGCGGCTCCATTCATCCCGTACCGTCAAAGGTTCACAACGGTTGCCATCAACGGTGTGCCACCACCCTTTGAAGTCTACGCTCCACACTTCGTTACAGCCACTGGCCTTGACGCTGCGGTAAAGGCGTCCGCTTTTTTGAGCGCTTCTGCGCCGACGCTTTTGCACCAGTCCCGCACGTTCCAAGACCCGTTTCACGCTCGAGTCTGAGGGGGCCTTCCCGTAACGCCTCTGGTAAAGCTCGCGGATCTTGTAGGGGCCCCACGTCGGGTGATGATGCTTGAGTTTGATCAGCGTACATACTACTGATTCGGATAGTTCCTGAACACTTCCATGCGGTCGGCGTGAGCGCTCGTGCAACCCCTCCATCCCTTCGCTCAGGAAGCGCTTCTTCCATTTATACCCTGTCGGTCGGCTGATCCCGTAGTCTTCACACAGCTCGTTCATCTTTACTCCCGGTTGCATCGATTCCAGGGCGAATTGGTATCTTTGGTCCATTTTATTTGTTTCCTTCCATGACATCATACCCCTTACTTAGCATCCTTCTTTCTTTGGCAATCTGTAAAGGATGTCCTGAACCTTTTGTGTAAAGAATGTCTTGAACCTATACCGTCCCAGCACGCTTCTTCACTTACAACACTCTCTAACGCGCTAGGGAACAGCCGTCGCTGTGCAATGTTAGGCTATGGCCGTCAGGCAGCCCGTTCCACCTTATTGCTTAACACTTAAAACTTATCACTAGATCACACCTCATTCAATCGTCAACTCTTCAATGGCAACAGTGATTTCATCCCCGTCTTCATTGGCAAAGGTGGCAACGATGCTCAGTGTCGGCTGAGGCGTTTCGTCAGACTTGAAGTTGTTCTGTGTAATCAGGGTTTCAAACCCAGTCGTTCTCGAACCACTCTCCGCGACGACGATCGAAGCGCCGTTCGTCTGCAAGAGGTCGCCTCCAGTGATCCGCAACCCAGGGTTGCCGGCGGCTACAGTGAAGGAACCTTCTCCGAATAATAGGTGCGGCACCGCATCGCCATCGGCATCGATGTCGCCTACTGTTAAGCGTACCGCGATCGGCACGCCGCGCGCGTCCACACCCACTCTTCCGGTGCTTCCGCTGAAGACGGTGTTTGAAAGCTGTACCCCTCCCAGTCCCGTGGAGTTGACTACTTCCACGAGGGCCACGTCGGCCTGGGCGTCATAGACCTGTCCTTCGGGGAACAGCGCCTGGTTAAAGGCGTTGATCTTGCCCACTGTGAAGATGCTGAAGAAGGTATTGGCGTCCGCTCCATCGATGACCACGCTGGGCTTGCCCGTCACGTACTCAACCTGCTGGTTGTAGCGCGGGGGTATGGACGGGGGCAGGAAGGTGGCCGGATCCAGGGTTACAGTAAAGGTCCCGTTGCCTGAGAACTCTACCTGCACAATGTCTTCGGTTTCATCCATGAAGGAAACGCGGGTGATCTGTCCCGGTTTGGCCTGGAGTTGGACGGACTCTCCGGTGAGTAAAATCTGGTCGAAGATGTTACCGTTGGCATGCTGAATGTTTTCACCTGCGATATCGCCCGAGCCGTCGAGGACGAGGGGTACAGAGGGAGCTGCTACGGTGATGACCGCGGTATCGCTGTCAGCGCTACCTCCGGCGTTAGTAATTTGTGCCCAGTAGTTCGTGCTCACAGTGAGAGCGCCGGTGGTTAAGGTGCCACTGGTGGCACCGGTTACGGGATTATTGGTGTCACCGCTGTTACCGGTATACCACTGGTAAGTAAGATCATCACCGCTCGCTGCTACGGTTAGAACGACAGCGGTACCCGACTGTACTTCCTGGCTTGCCGGCTGCGTGGTGATGGATGGACCTGTTGCCGGGGGTGGTCCACCTCCACCATCGAACCCGGGTGCGCCAATGGGGGTAAAGCCTAAGTCGTCGATGGCAACAGAGCTGAAAGTCGAATTTATGTTCGCATTATCGATTAAAAGAATCTTAGCAATGCCGCCCACCGCTCCCAATTCGCTGGCAACAAGTTTATACTGTGGAGCACCGGATGGCGGACGGATATTTGCCGGCAGTTCATTGTTTGTGAAAATTAAGTTATCTTCCGTGTCAAATGCCTGAATAGTCCCGTCGTTTTCGCCACCTGATGATGACTGGAGGGCTCCCGCAAAGAATTGAACCCGAGCCGCAGGCGTCTCAAAAGTGATCGTTCCCGTTTCACCATTTAATACTTTCCAATGTACTCGACCCGAACGGAGTTGAAAGAATGTTGGGTCTTCTCCAGCTATGAATATAAAGCCGTCGGTAAAAGTGGCCGTGAACGGAGATACACCAACAACATTGTCCTGAAATCCTTCAGGAAATTCTTCAAAAGTGGTGAATGCGGTGTTGTTTGTCGGCCCGTCTACGAGCGTATAACCCACATCGTCGATGACTAATTTGCCGGTAACATTGACAAACTTAAGCTCTCTCATCCCGTCAAAGAGATTGAGATCCGATTCGTCGAGGAAAGCTCCACTGAAGGCGACGAAACGTTGTGGCGAAGGATTGGTATCGGGATTTATACTTGTTGGCAACCCGTTTACAACTCCTTGCGGATTTACTAAGTAGAATTCATCACGTCCCTGAGGTATATCTCGGGTATCGATAGTTCCACGGACCTCGATCTTACCGGCACCCGTGTTCTCGGCCACGTAAAATTCGATTTCAGCAATCCCTTTGTTCGTGAATATTTTCCCTTCCTCACCGGGCCCCAGGGTTATTGCTTTGCTCCCCGAGTGCAACAGATTGGGGTCTTCCAATGTCTCCACCGTGAAACCGATAAAACGGACATCATTAGGCGGATCACCGAGAGTAAAGTCGACCGAACCTTCAGCATCTTCAAAATCTAAAAATACTTCCTGGTCTTGCGGAAGCGCATAAATAAAAAACGGTGTGATTAATGAAATAAGTAGTACCGATACATTATTTTTATAATTCATATTGACCCCAGTATTTGAATTAAACTTTAATCCCAAGTAATTACGACTGCCTTAATTTTACAATTAATCATGCTAAAAATAGAGTTCAACTGTTAATTAAAATTTTTATATGTTTATTCCCCATCCACGTTTATTAGCATCACCGTTTTGACTAAGCACGATGAATCGTGCTTTAAAATACCTCGGCCTTCTTCTCCTCACGGGCTGTTGTTTTTTCGGCTTCTTGTATTTCTGGAGTGATGTCTTAAAGCCGGTACTGGAGGAGGACCCCATTCGCTATAGTCCGGAGGTACTCGAGTATACGGATGAGTTAAGAGACGTTAGTTTTACGGCGGAAGATACCTATAAAATACAGCGGGATGTCGATTACCGCGAGGGTGAATCCGGCCGTTGGTATCCCAAGAGTGAGTCGCCCATCCTGGCTGAACTCGTAGAGGAGGGTAAGCTTCCATCGGTGGCTGAGCGCGTGGGGACCGAGCCGGTTGTGCTTGAGGGGGTGGACGGTATCGGCAATTATGGGGGCACCTGGTTTCGCGCCGAATGGTCGCAGTACAATATAAGTCTCATCGAAAGCTTTCTCTCCGGGGCAACCCTTGTTCGCTGGTCACCGCTTGGCTACCCGATTGTTCCGCATGTGGCCAAAGGATGGGAATCCAGCCCTGATAAGAAGGAATGGACTGTCTCTCTACGCAAAGGAATGAAATGGTCGGATGGTCATCCTTTCACCGCTGACGACATACTCTTCTGGTACTACCAGGAAGTAAAACTTGATTATATCGAAGACACTTTACGGGGAGATTGGATGACCGTGGGTGGCGCGCAGGGAGAAATTGTAAAAATAGATGATTACACCCTGAAATTTATTTTTCCAAAATCCTATGGGGTGTTCATCGAACAACTGGCGCGTGCCTGGTGGTTTTGTTCACCTCGTCACTACATGGAAAAGTATCATCCGGACCTCGGCAACGATGAACTCATTGAAAAGACGATGGATGCGAGAAGACTGCCATCACGTAAGAGTTTATATCTTTTACTGAAAAAGTGGTTCAACCCTGAACACCCGCGACTCTGGCCCTGGGTATATCGCAATTACAAAGCTAATCCCCCCCAGATTTTTGTGCGCAATCCCTACTACTGGGCGGTCGACACTGTCGGTAACCAGCTTCCCTATGTAGATAGAATGCATTACGATATAAAAAGCCAGAAGTTCATACCTATCGTCGCCGCAAATGGAGCCGTTACCTTTTCCATATATATCATGGATTTATATTACACCATGCTAATGACTGAACGCGAAGCGGGTGGATACGAAGTCTATCACTGGTTTCCCGCTTCCCGCTCGCGGTATCAGGTTTATCCAAATTTCAATTTCCGGATCGATCCCGATGATCCGGTGACCCAAATGAAGCATGACCTCATTAACGACAAACGATTTCGCCAGGCACTGTCCCTCGCGATCAATCGACGACAGATAATCGACACGGTATACAATGGAGTGGGAGAGCCCGCGCAGTTATCGCCCGGAAGAGAATCGTATTTTCACCATGAAAAACTTCACAAGAGCTTCACCGAATTTGCGCCCGAGAAGGCTGACATTTTACTTGATGCCCTCGGGTTGACATTCAGGGATTCAGAGGGTTACCGCACATTCAAGGATGGAACACGCATGGTCTGGTATTATACCCTGTCACAGGGAGAAGACGAGGGGCCTACGGAACTCATCCTCGAGGACTGGGGTCACGTAGGCGTTCGCTTTATCCTGCGACAACCATCGCATGCCCTCTTTAATCTTGAAGTAAAAACCGGCAAATTGGAGTTCTCCGTTGGACCAGGAAACAGTGAATACAGCCCCGTAATGGGTCCAATGTTTTTTGCCGGTTTAACGACAACTCAAGCTTACGGCTATTGGAGTTGGTATATGCGAGGTGGCCTCTATGGAAATCCTGAAGCTGTGGAATTAGGAGGTATCGAACCGCCGGAGGATCATCTTCTGCGAAGGGCCATGGAACTGGTCGAAGAATCATACGGCGCCATGAACCGTGAAGAGCAGCGGGATATTTTCAATAAACTGTTCGACATCGCGGCGGAGAATCTCTGGACGATAAATATAACTACTCCACCCCCACATCCAGTGGTCGTAAAAAACGGATTTAAAAACGTGCCCCGCAATGCTCTCTATGGAGCGCGTTTCAGTCCACCGGCTTTGACCGGTATCGAAACTTACTTTTTCGACGAACCTTATGATTCACCGGGTGCCATTGCCCAGATCAAAAATGAAATGATCGAAGTGACCCCCGCTCCTTACGGCACCGATGAAGACGAACTGCAATTGAACAGTTACGAGCGATTGGTATGGTTAATAAAAAACCTATTACTGGGCATCGCGGTTTGTGGCATTATCATGGTCGGGGTACGGCATCCGTATGTAGGCAGGCGATTACTTATCATGATACCGACCCTTCTCATTATATCGGTGATCTCTTTTTTTATCATCCAGCTGCCACCGGGTAGTTACGTCGAGACCAAGATCTTTGAGCTGCAGTTAAGAGGGGGACCAATGGCTATCGATGAAGCTAAAGAACTGCGCGAGATTTATCATCTAGATAAACCCTTCCCCGAACGTTACTCCCGCTGGCTCGGATTGAACTGGTTTACTTCCTTTGGACGAAAAGACCAGGGTTTACTTCAAGGCTACATGGGGCTGTCGATGGAGAACCAGAGCACGGTTAATGAGTTAGCAGGTAATCGTATTCTCCTCACCTTTCTTATATCGTTAGGAACTATTCTCTTCACTTGGACACTGGCGCTTCCAATTGGAATTTATTCGGCCGTGCGGCAGTATACTTTAAGTGATTATTTCTTTACCTTGATAGGTTTCATCGGGATGAGTATCCCCAGTTTTCTTCTCGCCTTGATCCTTCTTTACTGGAGCCGGGAGTACCTGGGGATAAACATTTCAGGATTGTTTTCGCCTGACTATGCGGCTCAACCTGAATGGACGCGGGGTAAGATTATTGATATGTTGAAACATATCTGGGTGCCGATCGTTGTCCTTGGTGTCACGGGAACGGCAAGCATGATTCGCATCATGCGCGGGAACTTGCTCGATGAATTAAAAAAACCCTACGTTATTACCGCGATGGCAAAAGGGGTGCGCCCTTTAAAATTGTTGCTTAAATATCCTGTGCGATTGGCGCTCAATCCCTTTATCTCGGGCATTGGAGTGCTCTTTCCTCAATTGATTTCCGGTGGCGCGATCGTCGCGATGGTTCTCAGCCTGCCCACCGTCGGACCCTTATTATTGGAATCACTTTTACTCGAGGATATGTATGTAGCGGGATCAATGCTCATGGTGCTCAGCCTGCTCGGAGTTCTGGGCACCCTGGTCAGCGATCTCCTCCTCATCTGGCTCGATCCCCGAATACGGATGGAAAGTGGAGCACGATGAGGCGCTTCCAGAAAGCCGGATAACCCGAAAACCAGAAGGCCAGACAACTGGACATCAGTACGAGGGTAATGCCTGACATCCCCAAACCGTTAGGAACAATCCGCAATTGCTTAATCCCGAACCCTGAACCGTGAACCGTGAACCCCGAACTACTTAATCCTCATCACCTGTTGCGCATGATCGGAGAGACTGTCCCGGAGTTCGCAAGGTATCATATCTTCCGTAGGTTCAAGTGTCTTACCGCTGTAAAACCAGGGACGGCTGAAATGCATGATGAGATCATCGCGTGGGTGATCGGAGACGTTGGGCGTTCCGCGGTGGAGAAGACGGAGGTCAAAGAGCCAGATGGATCCGCGTTTCACATTGAGACGAACCGGGTAGTAGTTGCCGATGCGAGTCGTGTCTTCGCCCAGAACGTGATCGAACCATTTTCCTCTTCTTCCATTGATTAGAGAATGACAAACTTCCCTGTCCGCGATGTAATGACTGCCGGGCAGCACTTCAATGCTGCCATTCTCCTCCGTCGAATTGACGAGGGGAATGCGAAGGGCGAGCATGATCGGCGGAGTCATCAATCCCGGAAAGAGAGGTTCCACATCGCGATGCCACCGCTGATAGACGGCGCCGGGAAACGGCGTGAGCGAACTGTAATCTTGGAAGATATATTCTTCCCCGAGAAAACTTTCAAAAAGTTTAACGAGGGTGGGATGATCAAAGATCGCCGCGTCGACAAAGGGACGCTCAAGAGGAATATCGATGGCGTAACGGTTCGGTCCCCGGTTGGGATTGTCCCCCTGCCTTTCAATTTCCCGGTCACGAATCGGCAACCACGCTGCGTTGATCCGATCGAGAATGTCAATGGGGATAAAGTCTTCAATTACGATAAACCCGTTAATCTTTAATTCTTCAATCAGTTGATCGCTATTTATCTCTGCCACTTCGCGCATGAGTGATAAGTCAAAAGGTCAAAAAGTCAAAAGGGAATGCGCTTTTGCGCGAATAAGGAAAATGGTTCACGTTAACCGTTCATCCGTATTTTACTATTTCTTTTAACCGCATATTCAGGCATTCTCACTTCCATTTCCTTTTTGACTTTTTGACTTTCCCCATGAGTGGACTGGCAGCAATACTATACACGGTTAGGGATTTTACCCAGACTCCTGCCGCGATGGTTGAAACGCTCAATAAAGTTAGGTCTATCGGCTACAACCATATTGAGTTAGCAGGACAAGGCCCCATTGATCCGAAAGAATTAAAACAGATGGTGGATGGTGAAGGTTTGAGTATATGTTCAACCCATACGAACTTAAACCGATTGCGCGATGACCTCGATACCGTTATTGAGGAGCATCAACTCTGGGAGTGTAAGCATATTGCGATTGGAGGATTGCCAAAGGAAGACCATAATGAAGATGGTTATAAACGGTTCGCGAAAGAAGGTTCCGAGATTGGGCGAAAACTTAAAGAGCAGGGATTATCCTTCAGCTATCACAACCACTGGATGGAACTTGATAAATACAATTCCCGGACCGGAATGGAGATACTCGCTGAGGAGAGTGATCCTGAAACTTTTTTCTTTGAGATTGATACCTGCTGGCTTCAGTTTGCCGGCGGAGATCCATCGACATCGATAAGAAAATTAAAAGGGAGACAACACCTGGTCCACTTCAAGGACATGATATTACCTTCTACCGATAATAATGCGACTCTTGAAGTAGGTGAGGGCAGTCTGGACTTCCCATCGATTATTGAGGCATGTAAAGACGCCGGTGTTCAGTGGCACATCATCGAACAGGATTTTTGTCCCGGTGATCCTTTCGAAAGCATAGCCAAAAGCTATCGCAATCTAAAAGAAATGGGGATGAATTAGTCAAAAAGTCTATTCCCCTTTTGTCATTGCGAGGGAGGCGTAGCCAACTGCGGCAAACCAGAAAGTCTTATCAATATAATTCTGAACTGTTAAACTTGAACCATCTTCACCTGACACTTGATTCCTTTTGACTTTTTGACTAATCTTCAAACAGCGAGGGGAAGTGCCGGTAGGGGTCACCGGGTTCTGAGAAGAGGATCTTCTGACGCGGGGTCAGTTCCGTGTTCGTGGGCGGTTCTACCAGTTTTCCGGACCACGAAATATGTGACACACAATATTTATAGAGGAGGGTTCTTCGATCGTGCTTTCCGATCCAGGGTGTAGTTCCATGGATTAATGCCTCGGTAAATAAAATAACGGAACCTGCGGGAGCGGAGGGGATTACTACACAAGGTGCTTTTTCTGGTGCATCAAATATCTCTTGTGGCAATCGGTAGTTACTCTTATGACTGCCGGGGATGCAATAAATCCCACCAGAATCGGGTCCAGTGTCAGTTAGATTCCAACTAACGACGACAAACCCATTGAGAATTTCATTGTCACGAACATGATAATATTCTCCTGGCCGAGCCTCAGATTTTAAATAATGTCCGGGTAAACCTTTCTCACGCCCTACTGTCTTTGATGCGCCATAGTCTGCGTGTAGTTCACCACCTGGCGTCCCTTCACGTAATTGAAAGCCGAATAAACGATCAAGACGAAAGCAGTCACCCAATCTGGATTGAAGGATCGGCATGATCTTGGGATGATCGAGTAAATCACAGAATGGCTTCCCCCATTCTAAAAAACCAGATCCCCCTTCGGGTGCTCGACCAAAGTTTTTTCTTTCTCCAGTCATTGGTATATCCTGCTTATCGAGCAGTGCATTTAAAGTGGCGACTTCCTCTTTGCTCAGGACATTTTCAAATACAAGGTAACCCTGCAAATCGAATAAGTACTGTTGCAATTCCAGATCGCTCATGATCAGGGTTCAGGGTTCAGGGTTCAGGGTTCAGGGTTCAGGGTTCAGGGTTCAGGGTTCAGGGTTCAGGGTTCAGGGTTCAGGGTTCAGGGTTCAGGGTTCAGGGTTCAGGGTTCAGGGTTCAGGGTTCAGGGTTCAGGGTTCAGGGTTCAGGGTTCAGGGTTCAGAAATTTTCTTTATTTCATGTAGTCTATAATTAGTAGAAGGTCAAAAGTGTAATACGCATTAGCGTTTCCCCCCTCTTGTGCCTTTGGAAGATCTCGCTACGCTCGGTAGTGGCTATCACTTTTCTTAATATCCTCGCCTTCGACTTTCGACCTTAGACTTTTGACTCCACAAATAATATCCACAACGACTCTAACCCGATGTCATAGGTCTTTAGTGGGTCGAGTAGTCCGGACTCGAGGATTCGGTAGGAGGCGAGTTTACCGGAGGTCTGTCCGCCGGCGTAAAGAAATTTTCCTGTTGGATCGATATTGAAAGCGCGGGGAACGGACTCCGTCGGTTGCTGACCGAGTGCGGTCAGCTCACCTGAAGTCGGATCGATGGCATAACAGGCGATGCTGTCATGCCCGCGATTACTGACGTAGACATGACTACCCGAGGGGGCGATATGGATCTGAGCGCAGGTGTTATCTATGTTGAATCCTTCGGGGAGAGTAGATAGAGTCCGGGATAAGGATAACGTTCCGTGTGTTGGGTCGAACTTGTAAGTGCTGATGCTGCTTCCCTGTTCGTTGGAGACGTAGACCATGTCCAGCTTCGGGTGAAATTCAAAGTGGCGCGGACCGACCCCAGCCGGGGGGGAAACACTGGGAATGTCGTTTGGTGTGAGTAGTCCGGAATCGGAATCGAAATGAAACTGAAAGATCGCGTTGCTCTCTCCAACATGGGGGACAAAGGCGTAGGTGTTTGAACTGTCCGTCTGGATGAAGTGCGCTTTTATCGCTGTGGATATCTGGCAGTTGGGTTTCTCAATTAGTGTCCCATCTTCATTGATTCGATGACTGGCGGTAAAACCTCCGCCGTAAGAGGCGGAGAGAAGATTTTTTCCCGACCGATCGACGAAGAGATAACAATGATCATCATCGATCGAAACACTGCTCGTCTCCGAAAGCGCACCGGTCTTGTGGTCAATAGCGAGGGAGGTCGTCCGCTTGATTCCTCTTCGGCACACGTAGATATGCTGCTCATCCGGAGCCATCGCGAGCGGTCCCGGAATACCGGAGAGGGGGAATGTGTCGAGCAGTTTTAGATCCCCGTTTGTGGGGTCCATATCAAAGATGAGAATTTTGTCTTCGGCGGAGACGGTGATATAACAATAGCAAGGCATGATGGGGAGAGCGCTGACGCGCGTTTTAGGTGTTAGGTTTTAGGTGAAGAGATTCGAAAGTCGAAAGGCGAAAGTCAAAAGTCTTTTTCCTTTTGTCATTGCGAGAAGCAACGCGACGAAGCAATCCAGAAAGATTGAAATAATCACTATATAGATTGTATGTATTATCTAAGGTTTTGACCTTTTGACTACCTTATGCCACTTTCAGAGAAACAAATTACCCAATACAAGGAGGATGGTTTCATTCACCTTCGAGGTGTTGTACCTGGAGATGTCATAGATTTGTCGCGAACGATTCTCAAACGCTGGGTCGATGAAACGATTCAACAATGGGTTGACGAAGGTCTGCTCACTGACCCGTTTCATGACCTCGATTTTCATGTCCGATTATTACAGGCATGGGAGCAAGCCGGCCGACCAAAGTATAGCCGAAGCCCAAGAAGAGATCTGGTCAGCCGAGAGACTTTTGACTTCTTGCGTCATTCAACACTCATCGATCTCGCTGAAGCGCTACTTGGCACATCGGAGATCTCCTTGCATGGGATATTTAATGCCCGTCCTAAACTTCCCGA
Source organism: Opitutales bacterium (assembly GCA_965219535.1). Classification (GTDB taxonomy): domain Bacteria; phylum Verrucomicrobiota; class Verrucomicrobiia; order Opitutales; family PNEW01; genus PNEW01. The sequence continues at coordinate 701,055 of CBDCNV010000002.1, forward strand.
CCAGGTTTGGACGGACACGCCCTGGCACCAGGACGCGCAGTACTATCAAGACGCGGAACACACCCATGTTGTGAGTATCTGGATTCCTATGCAGAGGGTGGCCGAAGAGAACAGTTGTCTGCAGGTCGCGCGTGGCCATCACAGGAGCCAATTGCATGAACGCTGGAATGACCCGGTTAGCGGGTTTGTTGGGCTCTCACTCGATATTCAAAAAACACTCGATGGCCAATCTGTTGAAATGAATGTCGGCGACGCATTCTGCTTCACGCAACTAACCCCGCATCGGGCACTCCCCAATAAGTCTAACGCCGTTCGCTGGGCAATGGATCTGCGTTTTGAGGCGACCGAACACGCTACCGAAATAGGAAAAGCGCGCGGCTTCATTGTTCGTAGCCCATCCAATCCCGCAAGCATCACATCCTTTGAAGACTGGATTAAGAAATGGGAGGGACAGCCGGCGGGAACGTACTGAGGGAATCAGTAATCAGTGGATAAGTGCTGACGCGAGAGTTGAGTTAGAAGTTATAATATTCTCTTAGTTTTCTCTCAGGGAGGGTAGGATATCTAGTTTTCCAGTCATCTGGTTTTCCAGTTTTTGGTTATTCCTGTAGCTCAATAGGTGGGTTTCATTTGTAAAATTGTGTAAGATTCTACCTATCAGTTAGATAAATGGGATGTAAAAATTGATTTTTTTTAAAAGTAATACTTTACATTTACACAAAATAGGGTAAATTATTCTATATATATTAAGGTATTTACCTTATTATTAGTTGGGGTTAAGTATCTATTATTAATTATTTCTTTAGAAACAAAGGGTTAAAAAATCAAAGGCTTAGTAATTAACATGATTACCCATAATGTAAATATGCAGCGTTATTCAGAGCGTGGCATGGCGAGCTTAATGACTGTTTTTGCCATGCTAATTACGGCGTTTTTAGTCGTCAGTTATTTGAATGTATCAATGAGTGCATTAAATGTTACCGAGCGATCGGTATCGAATAGACTATCACTAAATAGTGTTGAAACAACGGTTGAAAAAACTGATTTCACATTGCACCCTCGGCTTGGCGCCGGAATGGTAGCTAAAGAGGAAATTCAAATTAGTGGTGCCGTTAGTATCGACAGTTTTGATTCTACTTTTGGACCCTATGATTTGTTTTATAATCGTGGGTCCCAAAACACTGTGGGATGCCTTTCCAAAATACCCGATTCACTAAAAATAGAGGGGGCCGATATTTACGGCTATGTATCAACTGGGGGCGTCATGCCGACGATAGGAGCGAAAGTAAAAATAGTCGGCATTGATGGGCAATCAGAAAGAGCGATCGATTATGACAGGATCACTACTGATTTTACTGGGGAATTTCCTCTCGTCAATCCGCCCGTGATGACCTCACCGATTACCTCTCTACCTGAACCTAAAATTGCTGGAGGGATAGAGAGGATAGTTATTGGTAAAACGATGGCACGAGCGCCAACCGAGGAATACCACCTTAAAAAATTAAGTCTAAGTGGAGATGACTTACTTCTCATTGCCGGTCCAGTAGTTATTATAGTTGATGAGGGTGTTAAGGTAAGTGGAAATGCAGAAATCAAGGTAGCTACCAATGGCTCGGTAACGTTTTACACTCCGAAAAATTTTGAGATATCTGAAAATGGTATAGTAAATGAAACGGAAGTAGCCTCACGTATGAAAATCTACGGCACATCAGCAATTGCGAAGGGTCAAGCGCTCACCCTGAGTGGCAATGCGACTTTGGTCGCGGTAGCCTACCTCCCCAATGCGCTAGTGTCTTTTAGTGAATATGCGAGTATGTGTGGGACAGTCATGGGCCACTCAATCAGTGCAACTGATAATTCATCTATTCACTATGATGAAGCGGTAAGAGATTTCAAAGTGGGAAGTTCAATTGAACTCACCAAGAATGAAAGAATTGATTAGAAGTGAACACGATTTTCTAAGACCCCTTTTATTCTGAGGGCTCAAACTTCAATCGCAGGATCTTGTCATCGTTAGGACGCAATTGGGCGCGGCCATCGGTATTGCCGGTTACGATGTAGAGATGACCGTCCGGTCCAACGGTTACGTCGCGTAGACGCCCATAGATCCCGTTCGCCAAATCGCGAGCGAACCAGCGTTCAATGCTGTTGATTTCGTAATCATTGCTATCTTTCTTAAACCGGATGCGAATCAGTGCCTCGTTACGCATCGTGGCGACAAAGAGATCGTCGCGGTAAAAAGTCATGCCTCCAGGAGGAACGGAGAGTTTTTTCCACATCGCGATGGGATCGCGGTACTTGGCTATCCGTGGCGCGCCGACGACGAGGGGCCAGCCGAAGTTGCCCCCTTTCTCGACAATGTTAATCTCATCGCGCGCCTGGACGCCCGGCCACTCACCAGACGAGCCGTGTTCAGAGTTAAACATGACCCCGGTCTTCGGGTCCCAGGCCAGGCCCTGAACAACGCGGTGCCCATAGGAATAGATCGGTGAGCCGGGGAACGGGTTGTCATTCGGAATCTGTCCATTGGGTGTGATGCGGAGAATTTTTCCGGCCCATGACTTGAGATCCTGAGAGATCGGCTGTACCCAGAGATCTCCCGTCCCCACGTAAAGCATCCCATCCGGACCAAAGGCGATCCTGCCACCAATATGAACCTCGGCACCGGGGATTTTGTCCAAAATGACACGGTCGAATACAGCGGTATCACCATGATGGCGCAGGCGAATGACACGATTGAACAATGCCTTATCGATTTGATAGCTGTACAAAACGTAGACAAATGGGTGTTGTTTAAATTGAGGATGCAGGGCCATTCCCATGAGGCCGCCATCGCCGATGGGGGCTACTTCATCGATCTTAATATAAAGCTTTTGCTGGTTCTGCCCGCGGGGTATACGCAGAATTTGACCTGGTCGTTCCGTTACGAGGGCATCACCATTTGGCAGAAAAACCAGGGCCCACGGAATCATTAAATTCTGCACCCATACCTCGACCTCGACCCCTCCCACTTCAGGACGAAAAACATCGGCCACCCGCTGCGGTTCTTCCCCCATAATGGGTTGAGCGTAAACGCTGCTGGAAACGCAAAAGACGATAGCGATCGCCAAAACCTGTTGGAGCTGATTATTCATGGTATGTGTCTGTCCATGGAAAGATCTTCACCTTCTTTTGCTTTTCCCAGTTTACTATAATAAGATAAAAGATGGATAATCAAATCACGACTTGGGAGAATGAATAAAATGAAAAATATCACAGCAGCTACGCACACTTCACAAAACCTGATACGCTCGACAATAGCAACCATTGTCCTGCTATTCATCTTAAGCAACGCACTTTTTTCCATGAGCAAAGCGCCGAAGGAAGCCGAAGAAATGAAAGTGCCGGAGGTCTGGGTGCATAGCGGGTTTGATGGTTTTTCCCAGGGTCATTTTGAAAACGCGGGTAACAATCTCTATGTGAACGCCAGGGGAGAGATTGAAATAATCAACCGTTTCGATGTCAACAGCGACGGCTATGTCGACCTCATTCTCGCTAATTCGCACGACAGAGTCGAACGCGGTCCCACTTGGGTATTTACGCCGGAGAAAGGTCCGGGTGAGAATTGGGAGCGACACGTAATGTCCGCGGACAGTGGGTGGATGAGCCGTGTGGCCGATGTGGATGGTGACGGTCATAACGATCTGGTAACGGTGAACGCTCACAATGGAGTTACTTCGGAACTTCCTTGTTATATTTATTGGGGAGGGCCCGATGGGCCGGAAGCGAGCCGGACCGACCTTCCTACTATTGGGGCCTACGACGTATTGACGCTAGATCTTAACCGAGATAGCCGACTTGACCTTATCATGCCCTCCGCTTGGAAAGACAGCCATAACCCGGCAAAACCACGGTTAGCTCACGTCTACATTCAAGGAGATAATCGCAGTTTTGAAGACAAGGGTAAGGACTATGGGATAGAAGCAACCGGCGCCTTGGGGATTGCAACTGAAGATCTGAACAATGATGGTTATTCGGATATTGTCCTAGCCAGTTACCGAACAGATAGAGTCGAACTCAATACCGAATCGTTATTATACTGGGGAACTGAGGATGGAGTGAATGCCGAGGATCCATTTGTTTTACCAACTTATGGAGCGCGTCAGGTCATCCTTGCAGATCTGAACGGAGACGGAAGCAACGATATTACTTTCAGTGGCAGTGGTCAGGTTCGCGTTTACTGGAATGAAGGGGGTAACATTGATATTGAGAGCTCGGTAGTTATTGAAGCGGCGGGGCACAGCGCGGAATTCAGTACGGAAGTGATTCGCGCCGCTATTTCCGACGTCAACGCCAATGGGACTCCGGACCTCCTCATTGCTACCTCAGAGGGCGTGCAGATTCGCTCTGGTGACAACCTGGAAAAAGTTAAAACAACGGTTAAGGTGAAAAACTCACGTTGGATAACGGCAGCCGATCTCGACGGGGATGATCTTCCGGAACTGATAATCAGCAAGCACTATGAGGGGAATGAATTTAGAACGAAATCTCCTATCTATTGGAATAGCCCGGACGGTTATTCCGATGACAACACCAGCTGGGTGCCGACGATTGGGGTGGTAGGGAATACGGTTGGCGATCTCAATGGTGATGGAACACCAGAAGTAATTTTTAACAATGTCGATGATGGTCATGTGCATGCCGTGCCTTCTTATATATATCTTGGGAACGCAGAAGCGGAGTATAGTGTTGAAAACCGTCTTGAACTGGAAACCATTCATGGCAACAACTCCTTCGTTGCGGATCTGAACCTGGACGGTTATCCGGAAGTCGTGTTCGGTATCCCCGATGCCTTGCGCATCTACAATGGGATGGCTGGTGGTATAAGCCCCGACAAGTTTACTGATATAAACACAGGGCACATCGCTTACGATCTTGAGATCGCCGATTTTAATCGCGACGGCTACCTCGATATTCTCTCAGTAGCCTTAGTGAAAGTTTTCAAGGATGATCCTGATAAGACGTCGGTCATTTATTATGGATCGGCAGACGGTTTTTCAAATTCGCGCATCGATCGCATAAAGAATTACGGATTCGGCTCCACTATCGGGGATGTCAATAAAGACGGATTCATTGATATTGCCTTCCATGATTTGCGGAATCAGTCATTGATTTACTTTGGTCAAGCTGATGGTTTTTCCGATCGCCATATGCAATACCTTCCATGCGCAGCTACGGGGGATGCAGTAAGACTCAATCTTGCCGACTTGAATAATGATGGCTGGTTGGACCTGATTGCGGGTATCCTTGGAACCCGCCTCCGCCATAAAGATACCCTCCGGATTTTTTACGGTAGCCCCGAAGGATATAATACTGAGAATATCCAGGAATTGTTTGGCGGTTACAGCGCCAGGTATACCGGGGTAGCGGATTATAATAATGATGGCAATTTGGATCTCATGGTCTCTGCTTATGCAACACCTACGACACGAGTGCCACCCGCACAGTTATTTTGGGGTAACGGTAGTGGACTGGATCTTGAGAACCCCGTTAACTTTGAAGCTTATGGGTCGGGTGATGTGACTCAAATAGATTTAAATAGAGACGGCTGGATCGATATCGTCCTCGCATGCCACCGTAATGATATCGGCCACCAGGTTGATTCATTGATTTATTGGAATGGCCCCGACGGGTTCTTTGCAAAAGAACCGACACGACTCCCCGGTCTGGGCCCCCATGGAATGTATGCCAATAATCATGGCAATGCCTTCACGAGAAAGCCCGAAGAAAATTATTTTTCCCCTCCCTTCGCGCTGGGTAATCGAAGATCGAGCCGTATTCATTGGGAAAGTAAAGAGACAGAACTGTTAAAAATTAAATTCCAGCTCCGGTGGAGTGAAACAGAAAAGGACCTTGAGGCTGCCACCTGGTTGGGTCCGGATGGTGACAAGTCCTATTATGAAACTTCCGGCGAAGCCATTCAGGGAATTCCAAATGATGCCCAGTGGTTGCAATATAAAGCGACACTTGTTTCACCCTACGGGTGTGGTTCGCCAAAGCTTAAAGAAGTAAGGATTGAATATTTATAAAACCATTTTTATTGGCTTTCCTTCATTTTGACTTTTTGACCTTTTGACTGTTTGACTCACTTCCATGAACGTTATCTTCATAATGAACGACACCGTGCGCCGGGACTACCTCGGCTGTTACGGTAACACCAGTATTCACACCCCGAATCTGGATCGATTCGCAGAGCGTTCCGCCATCTTCGATCAGTACTATGCCGCCTCCTATCCGACTGTTCCCGCGCGTTGGGATCTTACCACGGGTATGTTCGGCTTTCCCCTTCACGGTTGGCAGCCATTGAATCCCGGTGACGCGACCTGGGGTCAGATTCTCTCCCGCCAAAACGTTCACACCCAGATGATCTGGGACACGCCCATGCTGGCTATGCATGACTACAACTACACCCGGGGATTTGACGGTCTCCACTTTGTCCAGGGTCAAAAAGGCGATCCCTGGATAACCGATCTGCTTGACTTGAATCTCGGCGCCCAACCCCACAAAATCAAAGACATCCCAAGCTTCATCGGCTACCTGCGCAATCACGCCGGTCGCAAATATGAACGCGAGTACTGTGTTGGCCGCTCGATCTCCACCGCCATGGACTGGCTTGAAACTAACCATCGTCGCGATCCCTTTTTCCTCTGGATCGACATGTGGGATCCCCATGAACCTTTTGACTGTCCCTGGTATGACTACGAACGCTATGCGCCGGCCGGTTACACCGGTGATCTCATGCTCTATCCCCAATACGGTCGACCCAATTACATGAGTGAAAACGAGCGCGCCCACCTCAAAGCTCTCTACTCCGGTAACGTCACGCTCACCGATCGCTGGATCGGTAATTTCTTAGACTTGGCTGAACGCCTGGGCCTCTTCGAGAACACGCTCATCATCTGGCTCTCCGATCACGGTCACCTTTTTGGCGAACACGATCTTCAGGGCAAGCCCGGCGCCGAACTCGGCTGCCTCTATGAAATCACCAACCGCATCCCCTTCCTGATGTCACACCCCGAGGGGTTGGGTGCAGGTAATCATATTCCCGGAATCGTTCAGCCACCTGACATTTTGCCTACCATCCTGGAATTTTTCGGTCTACCCATCCCGGAACAGATCCAGGGAAGTTCTGTTCTACCCCTGGTCGCTGATGGTAAAAAGATCCGAGACAAAGCTTTTACCAGCCGCTATCCTGTATCCGCCGGCCCCCCCGCGAACGCCGGGGCATTCGACGCCTGGGTCGGCTCCGACCGCAACGTTGAATCCAGTACCGTCACGACCGATGAATGGGCTTACCTGGCGGCCCCTCAAGGCATGCAGTCTGAACTCTACAATCTCAAAAGTGATCCCGACCAAAAGAATAACATCATAGCCGCTCACTCTGATGTTGCCGAATCCCTGCGAAAGGATTGGATCGAATTCTTGAAAGATCACAACGCAACTGAAACCCGTATTCGTCCTTTCTTAGACGCCAACGTCGATGTGCCGACACCTGTCGCCGGAACCCTTTATGCATTTCGCGACGACCATGGTTTGTGGATTGCGTTCCCCACTGAAAATGAAGCCCAAAGCCTCGCCTACCGAGACGACGCGCCGGGACCTAGACACCAAGTGGAAACAATCACCTTCGGAGCACTGATGGAAGACAATCCCAAAAATCTCATCTACCTTTATGGCCAGTACTTCTGGGCTGAAGATCTGGCATGAGGAATCAGTGAACAGTGAACAGTGAACAGTGAACAGTGAACAGTGAACAGTGAACAGTGAACAGTGAACAGTGAACAGTGAACAGTGAACAGTGAAAGCGCGGCAGACCTTACTCTCTGTGCCTCTGCGATTCAATCTTATTCACTGCTTCTGGCTATCTGGTTGTCAGGTCCTCCGTCTTCCCGCTTTCGACTTTCGACCTTTGACTTTCGACGAGGCTTCTCCGAAGCCTCTAAAGATAACTATTGATTAAGTTCTCCAGCATCTCCTCGCGCCCGCTGATCTTCGGGGGTTCGCCGTTTTTATGGATGTATCTTTCTAATTCTCTAAAATTGGTCTCGCCCCGCATGACCTTGCGGCCAATACCACTTTTAAAAGACTTGTAGCGCTCCGACACAAAATCGGCGAGAACACCGTCCTCTCTTATCTTGTGGGCTATCTTCAGACCGCGGGCAAAACTGTCCATACCGCCGATGTGGGCGTGAAAGAGATCCTCCTCGTCAAAAGACCCGCGCCGGACTTTCGCGTCAAAATTAATGCCGCCCGTGCCCAGACCTCGCTGTTCGAGAATCACCATCATCGCAAAGGTTGCACTGTAGATGTCGGAGGGAAACAGGTCCGTGTCCCAACCTAAGAGATAATCCCCTCGATTCGCATCGATGCTGCCCAACCTGCCGTCAATAGAAGCTACAGTCAGGTCATGTTCAAAGGTGTGACCAGCCAGGGTCGCGTGATTGGCTTCGACGTTGAGCTTAAATTCATCGTGCAGACCGTAATTCCGCAGAAAACTGAGCACCGTAGCAGCATCGTAGTCGTATTGGTGTTTAGTCGGCTCCTTGGGTTTCGGTTCGACGAGAAGCGTGCCCTTGAAACCAATCTTTTTCTTATGCTCAACGGCCATTTCCAAAAAACGTGCCATCTGATCTTGCTCGTGTTTCATGTCCGTGTTCAAGAGGTTGGAATACCCTTCACGGCCGCCCCAGAAAACATAGTTAACGCCGCCCAACTCCTTGGTACACTCCATCGCCATCTTGATCTGTGACGCAGCATAGGCAAAAACATGAGCGTCCGGGTTAGTGCCGGCGCCGTGGGTAAAGCGGGGATGTGAAAAGCAATTCGAGGTGCCCCAGAGCAGCTTTACACCGGTATCGCGCTGCAGCTTCTTCGCCAAACTGACGATGCTTTTCAGGCGCTTGTTCGTCTCCTTGAGATTGTCCGCTTCCGGGGCGATATCGCGATCGTGCCAGCAATAAAATGGAACGCCCAACTTGGTGAAGAATTCAAAAGCCGCGCGCATCGTGTCCTCAGCCCGCTGCATACAATCGTCGGCCGCATCCCACGGCCTGTCGTAGACCGGACCCCCAAAAGGATCACTTCCCGTGCCTTTGAAGGTGTGCCAGAAGGCGACGGAGAAACGAAGATGTTCCTTCATCGTTTTCTTGCCGACCTTCTTGTTCGGATTGTAGTGTTTGAAAGCGAGAGGATTCTTTGAATCGGGTCCCTCGTAACGAATTTTTTTTATACCTGGAAAAAACTGTTTCATAATTTACATTCTTTCTTAGTAAGGATGATGCTTATGTAAAGGCCGAAAAGAAGCGCTGACGCGCGTGTTGAATATAAGTCTAAAGTCAAAGGTCGAAAGTCAAAGGTGGGGAGAATACAGTGAACAGTGGGGGGGGGTGCCTTATCAATTATTAATTGTGGATTGATGCACCTTTGTCATTGCGAGGCTGCTTGTCAGCCGTGGCGATCCAGGGGAATGTCGGTAATGCAACGAATGCTACCTGGAATGGAAGATGTCGCTGCGTTCGGTAGCCACGAAACTTCGCTCCTCGCAATGACAATAGAAAAAGAAAGCAGAGCAAAAAAGATTGAATTTAGGCGGAACACGGTGTCCCTACCGCGTTTAATTAATTAATAAAAAGAAGCGCGCTAGGGACAGCCCGCTCCACCTTTAAAATGATAACAAAAAAGAGATGTTCCTGGGGTGAGCAGGATTCCATGATTGATTATCATGATAAGGAGTGGGGTGTTCCCGTCCACAATGATAGAAAATTGTTTGAGATGTTGACCCTGGAAGGAGCGCAAGCAGGTCTATCCTGGGCCACTATATTGAAAAGAAGAGCCGGGTATAAAAAAGCCTTCGCAAATTTTAATATAAAGAAAGTATCACAGTACGGGGAAAGAGAGATTGTGAAACTGATGAGCGATACCGGGATAATCAGAAACCGATTGAAAATAATATCAACGATAGAAAATGCTAAGAGCGTTCTCGAAATAAAAAAAGAATTTGGCAGTTTTGATAAATATCTTTGGACTTTTGTAGGTAACAAACCGCGGGTAAATAAATATAAAAGTTTAAATCAAATTCCTGCTCAAACAGAGATCTCTGAAAAAATAAGTAACGATTTGAAAAAGAGAGGTTTTAAGTTTGTTGGACCGACAATCATTTATGCTTTCATGCAGGCAATCGGCATAGTAAATGATCACGAAGTGGGCTGTTTCAGATTTAAAGAAGTTCAGAAATATTACTGATTATATGATCTCGCGGACGCGATCAGCCGTCGTCCCGCCGTTAGCGGACTATGGCCGACAGGCACCACGCGTTCCTCCAAAAGAATTTAAAACATGGAGGGTCACGCTCCGTCGTGACCGGTGAGTGAAAGGGTTATATTTTAACGCGGTAGGGACACCGCGTTCCACCTTATCTCAATACTTTCCCGACACCCACCTGTCCTGAGCTCAGTCGAAGGGAACCCTGACTCTAATTACCAACACGACGAGCATGAGACTCGATATATACGTCGTTGGACAATCCTTTCAAATAATCATAACCGTAATGATTAAGAAAAGCCAATGCACCGAGATCGGCGGGATCACGAATCGCGGTTGCCCATGCTGAAAGAGCGGTTTTTAAAAAATCTAATGACTGATTCAATAGCTTGTCAGCTTCCGCCATATTGCGGTCAAAGTCGGTTGCCTTATTGTCATTGCGCGCTTGTTGAGCGCTGTCATAATAAGTCCGCGCGCTTCTAATCGCTTGCACCGACTCGATGTATGCGACACTGAATTTTACCTGCCCCAGCAATTGCTCCACATAGCGCTTTCCCTCCGGTCGGCTTTTGGCGTATGCCGATTCCAATAGCGGAAGTGTTGTCCGGTACTGGTTGGCGAGCTCATTCCAATTTGGATCCGGTCCCGAAGAATCAGTCCAATGTTTACGAACCACCGCAGGAACAGGGAATATTAAACCGGATGCTAAGAGTTCTGCCTTGATCGTTGTTTCACCCAGTATCGAATAAACATTAAGCATCTCCTGAACTACAGCCGCACCACAAACATTACTTACCTGGTCACGGTAAATCGCTTCCGGTGTAATGTCAGCTGACCAGGATGATTGGGCGAGATATGCCGTTCCCACTTCCAGCTTGGTGACGAGGAAATTCCGGCCGAAAAAACCGGTGACCTTATATTTTTTCATCGCCTCAAATATTCGGTGAAGTGAAGGCACCGTTACTTGCGGTAAAATCCCAATGTTATCGTCAGCCAGCGTGGTCATCGGCCCAACCCGCATCGATGACTTGGCGGCAAAAGCGAGCATCTCGGTACGTTTAGCCGCTAATGAGGGAAAGTAATCCATCTGCATCTGAAGCATTATTCGACCGCCAAATATTTTTTCCATAACCGGGTAGAATTCGTCACTGTGGGTGCTGGCAATGATCGTGGCATCGGGATTAGCGGTTCCTTCAAATACCTGCTCCTCATTGATGAGCTTATCTAAGAGATGAGCGTAGGCGATGGAGGCCTTTAGCTCTGCGACAGGTCGCTCACCCTGTCGAACGCCCTGAGGAAGCGTATTAGCTTTTGCAGACTCAATCATTTCCTCTAATTTGAAATCTGACTCGAGTTCATACTTGCAGTTCAGTTCATGCCAAAAATCCAAATACTCCTCGCCCGTATTAGGCATCTCCTTCTGGTAGATACCATAGTAGTCGACTTCCGGATAGGTATTGATCGTGGTGCGGATTATTAACTTATTCAATTCTATGACGACAGGGTTTTCCGGGGAGAGGTAGGGAAATGCGATCGGGTCCACCCCAACTTCTTCAACGCCAAGTCGTCCACTGTAAGTTCCTTTCATGTGTTCTTCAGGAACATAGGTGTGATCAGACCACTCCGGTAAGCGCCTGTTGAATTCATCGGTGAACTGGTTAATAATGAACATGAGCCCGGTCTCCATGCCACGACTTTTAGCGTGCGTGAATATACGATGCAGCATTTCAGTAGCGACGCTGTTTCGCTCTTCATAATTCTCAGCCTTCTCCATGTCCGGGTTCATGTATTCAGATTTACCCTGAAATAATTCTTTGCCGATCGTCTGTGAGTGAATGGGAAGCTTCCAACCGTAGTGAATAACACCGGTAGTTTTCTTTTGCCCGCGATACTCGTAGTGAACAAAAGGCTGGAAGGGATATATTTGCAGGTAAAACACATTGAACTTCATTTTAGCCAGTTGATCTATCAAATGCCGATAATCGTCGATGCCGAAAAAGACTAACGATGTCGCGAGATCGTTAACGCCGCGATAGGAGCGAAAGTGTAGTTGTGGTTCTATTACCACATCCAGTTCATCCGGGGGAAAAGAGGGAGGATTTTCCGGCAGTACATCTTTCTCCAAGAGAAAGCAAACACCCAAGTGTTTTATGAAATCATAAACCGCCCAAAGCGTCGCCCTTGCGCTGCCGCCACCGAGAATAAAAATGGTTGTGCCATCAATTACTCCTCGCTTAAGGACGATTCCCTGTTCACTCACATCGGGCCATCCTGTTATGCCTGAAACGTCATTTACCGCTGGGTTCGACTTCGGATTCCCTATGAAGAAAGCAATTTTAGCGTTAGCTTCTATACCCGTTACCGGGTGAGTATTGATCCCGTAAATACTTTGCAGGTATCGACACAATTCATTGGCCGCATACACTTCCAATTCATCTGCCGCCGGACCGGTTACGACCGATACGTTGTAATCGTTAGTCATGCTTTGGTTCAGGGTTCAGGGAGAAAGATATACGATTTCTGATATCTGATATACGATGTAGATTCAATATCTCGCACATCAAACGTCGGATATCAAACGTCGGATATCAGATAGAATGATATACGGATGACATGGTTCAGGGTTCAGGGTGGAAGATGTCGAGCTACGCTCTCGGTACAGGGTTCAGGGAAAATTGTACCTTACGAAATTTCAATTAAACATTCCATCTAAAACCGTTACTGAGTCCTTCCATTCTCTTTTTCTCTTCCTACCGGGAAAATCAGTTATATATAATGAAAGATTAAAAAGACGTTTGACCTTAGACTTTAAGCTTTCGACCATGCATTTTCTATGGACGCAAAAGCACTAATCTGTGATGAAAAACAATCGTTCTCAATCGAAGACGTAGTGTTGCCGGATTGCGCTCCCGATCAAGTCGCGATTCGCACCTATTACACCGGTGTGAGTATCGGCACGGAGTTCTCGCTGATCCGCGGCAAACTTTCATGGAAATCTTATCCGTTATGCACCGGCTATCAGGGCACGGGAATCGTTGAGACCGTTGGCTCCGCGATCGACAATTTCTCAGTCGGTGACGAGGTTTACTTTCGGGGCAATGACAACATGGCCCTGGCCGACGGTACCGAAGTCGGCAGTGTCACCGGTGCTCATTGCAGCCACATTGTGACCAAACCTAACACGACACACGGTGTCGCCCATCTGCCCAAAGGTGCGCCGCCAGACGTGGCATGCATGTACGTGATGCCCGCCGTCGGTTTGAACGGTGTGGATATGGCAAATCCGAGAATGGGTCAGACCGCGGTTGTCTATGGTTGTGGTCTGATCGGGTTGGGCGTCATCGCCTTCTGCGCGCAGCGCGGCTGTACCGTGATCGCCGTTGACATCAACGAAAAACGGCTCGCTGTCGCCAAGGAGATGGGTGCTGATCAAACGATGAACGCGGCCGACGCTGAGAAGAAGATCGGACCGGAGGGAGCAGATATTGTTTTCGAAAGCACAGGCATACCCGAGTGCGTCGATCCGGCAATAGCCCTCTGTCGAAAACACGGTAGCTTTGTCTGGCAGGGAAACTACGGTAAGAAGCCGATAACGATGGATTTTCTGCGCCCGCACGGCCGCCGCCTGCAGATGTTTTTTCCCTGTGACGACGGACTGCAGCCTTGCCGTCGCGCCGTGGTTAAGAGTATGGCGAATGGATCACTTGATTGGGAGCCGTGCATCAGCCATCGCATTTCTTTTGCGGAAGCTCCCGCGATATTCCAACGAATTAACGATGGAGATACAGATGATATCATTGGCGTCGTCATCAATTGGCAGACCTGAAGTCCGCTCTTTATTTAAGCGATGAGCACAGTATTAATTACAGGGGCCAGTGGCTTTATCGGTCGGGCGCTTGCACCCGCGATGGCTGCAAATCACAACGTGCTTTGCATGAGTCGAAAGAATCCAGAGTTAGATCTCCCGTGGGTTCAAGGTGACTTCGGTTCTTTCGAAGATCTGCGAAAACTCGATGGACATACTATCGATGTGGTCATTCACCTCGCCGCGGTAACCGGCGGTTGCACCGAGCGCGAGGGAATGCTTGTCAATGTCGAGGGCTCGCGCTGCCTGATGCGCTACCTGATGGACACAGGTTGCCAAAAGTTTGTTTTAGCCAGTTCAATTGCGGCAGTCGGTTTTCAGAATAAGGCTTTTAGACCATTGCAACTTCCCATGCTGGACGAACACCCCTGCCTCGACCGCGATGGCTATGGGTTTTCAAAATTTATGATGGAAGAAATTACCAAGTACCACCAGCGCCAGAATGAATCAATTGATGTGATTAACCTGCGCCTGTCTTCCGTTGGTAGAGATGACATAATGCCCGACCTCAAAAAGCCGGCCCCGCTGACCGCGTGGGCCCTCGGTGGTATCTCGTACATGGTGCGCAGCGATGCCATCCGCGCCTTCGCCACCGCGGCCGAAGCGCCGTACAAATCGGGAGTGCGCACGCTGAATGCTACAGCACCACGGGCCTGGGCTGCGGTACCGGTCGCCGAATTACTGGAGAACTGGTGGGGGAGTGAAGTCGACTTGTCCCATTTTAAACAGCCCGGCCACGAGTACGATGCCGTCTATGACGTCAGCCGCATCGCAAGTGAGCTCAGCTTCGTAGCCGAAAAAACGGAGAGCATGCACTGACGCACGTGTTAGTTTTTAAGTTAATAAGGTTCACGGTTCACAGTTCAGGGTTCAGGGTTCAGGGTGGAAGATGTCGAGCTACGCTCTCGGTACAGGGTTCAGAAAACATCGAGGCGGTATTCGATTGTCAAATGATCTAATCAGATACTGCTATCATTATTCCAAATTAAAACCTAAATCATAAAACCTAACACGCGCGTCGGCGCTTCCCCGTTCTTCCTTTTTGACCTTTTGACTTTTTGACATTTTGACATTTTGACCCCCTATTTCGTCACCATCGGAGAATTCAGCGGGTTCAAAATATATTCACTTTCACTAGCCAGGTGGCCGATTTGATTATGGTGAAGAATGCGTGTGCGTTCGGGGGTTTGATGGATCTTACTGAATGCTGCATTATAGTGTGTGAATCGATCCGCGTCATCATTTGGCGGTAAACCGAGTAAAGTACTAATAAGAGTAGATCCAAAAGCGCCATGTGAAACCGCGGCTACTTTTTCATCGTCTACGGGGTGGTATCGATTCAGATGGGCAATGAAGCTAAGGGCATTTTCGTAGGCAACCTGAACCCAGTTGTTTCCATGTGATGGATCGGGATCGATACTTTCCCATTCGATGAAACACCAGCCATCGTCTGTTACGTCTTCCGGCAATACAACATTGGCACAGACTTCGCGCATTTCCGATCGCTTCAACCCGGGCAATACCGCTTTCTCTTCAAAATATGGACCACCCCAAACTCCGCCCCACTCATGGAGCCCAACATAAACGTGAGGATCAAGGTTGAGAAACTCGCCTATGATTGTGGCGGTTTGTAAAGTTCTCAACATCGGGCTGCAGTAGAGCCGTGTTATACCCAGCCCACTGAGCGCTTCACCCGTTCTCCCTGCCTGTTCCACTCCCAGGTCTGTCAACGGAGGTTCAGTACTGCGTTCATCTCCCCGGTTATTGGTCGATTGTCCATGACGTATGAAATAAAATTCCATGATGAGTAAAGTATAAGTTAAGAGGGTACAGGTGAATCAGTGAACAGTGAACAGTGAACAGTGAACAGTGAACAGTGAACAGTGAACAGCAGTCTGTGTCGAGACAACGGGATCTGAAGAGTCTAGCTGGATTATAGGAAGAATGGAAGTTTGGATGAATGGGGATTAACTAAATACTTAACCTGAATGTAACCGAAAGAGCTTTCCAGCATTCCACTATTCCAACGATCCATGCATCCAGTATCTTCCCGCTGTCGACCTTCGACGCTCGACTCCCCCTCTAGTATAAACTCATGAGTCCTTCTGTCTCCGGCGGTGCCTTCGACTCGAATGCTTCGGTGATCCAACGGGCTTCGGATGGTCTGCCCGGATTTCTGTAGGCATAGACCACCGCCCATCGCGTGTCGCTGTCCGGCTTTCGGGGTGTAACGCCATGGGCTGCATGTGTCCACATCACGATCACCGTTCCGGCAGGAGCATTCAACGGTATTATTTCCAGCGGTCTCCCTGTCGCGGGATGTTTTTTACCCGCCATCCAGCAGCTTAACAGTTCTTCATCGCTCTGTGCCCTAATTGATTTGTCAAGGTAGAGATGACTGCCGGGCACTACCTTCAGGCCGGCATCATCCGCCGTAAATCCATTGACATAGAAAAATATTCGAATGAACCCCAGATCGGGATTGTCTTCTCCGTATTCATGGCTGTGCCAAGTATTCGCCGCGGCACCTCCCCGACGGTTGAGTGTCACGCAGTGGTCAAACCGGATATCTTCTCCAAGGATGGACCTGGCCATCGCGAGAATTTGTGGATGTGCAATCAAGCTAGCGAGATAATCGTTATACTCTGCAGCGTACATATTCGGTTGAGGTTGATATTCATTTTCATCAAACAGCGTCTGAACACAGGTTAATGCATCGGTCAGTTTTTCACACGCCTGTGGCGTTAGTAAACCGGGTAGCATGAGTTGTCCATCGCGATCGAGGAGTGCTTTTTCTTCCGCGGTAATGGTATGCGGGTGGAAAATAGGATCGGGGGGCATGCTTAGGGAAAGGGGTCGTGGATATTAGTGAACAGTGGAAACTCAGTAGCAGTTTTAGGTTTTTGATTTTAAGTAGTGAGGTGGAGCGGGCTGCCTGACGGCCATAGCTTAACACTGCACAGCGACGGCTGTTCCCTAGCACGCTTCTTTTTTTATAACTTATAACAAACGCGGTAGGGAACAACCTTCGCCAAGGCTATGGCTGTCAGGCATCGCGTTCCACCATTTTTAAATTATAAATCTATATTATCTTTCTTGTGCTTCTTACCTGCCGGCTATCTCTTCTTTTTCTTACCCTTTTCTGCAATCCTAATTTATAATTCAACATTTAATATGGTGGGTCCATCACCCGCAAGCGTGGTGCGGTGCATGATGCGTTTGTGACTTTTGGTGTCCCAAGGTCGGCCCCGGTGAAGACAGTAGCGATTGTCCCACATTACCAGGTCGTTCACGCGCCAGTGGTGTCGATAAACATACTTTGGCTGCGTCGACCACTCCAGTAGATCCTTCAACAATGAGCGTCCCTTCTCGATCGGCCACCCTACGATGTGTGAGGCATATGAACCAACGAAAAGAATCTTTTCGCCAGTATCCACTATCGTGCGAACGACAAGCTGCTTTACCGGAGGAATCTCGTCTTGAAATTCTTTGGTTAGCAGATTGGGTGCGATCTGGGCTCGTGAGTAAGCCATACTGTGTTCAGCAATCAGGCCTTCCAGCTCGAACTTCTTTGCGTCCGACAGGGCGGCATAAGCGGCACGCAGGTTGGCGTACTCGGTTTCGCCTCCTGAAGGTGGTAAGACCTTCGCCGAGAGCAACGATGCTCGCAAAGGAACTTGCCGAAAGGAGCCGTCGGAGTGCCAGAGCAAGTTACCGGCCTGATACAGTGTCCTCTTGTCTTCCGGCGCTATGATACGGCCGTTTTCGTCAACATTGGAGATATAAAACACCGGTCGACCGTGACCGAAGGGGTCATTTGCCAGGCTCGGTTCGATCGTACCGAAACCTTCGCTGAAAGCTACCTGTTGTTTGTCGGTGATATCCTGATCGTGAAAGACGAGCACAGCGTATTTTTGGAATGCGTCTCGAAGTAGCTGGAAGTTTTCCTCATCGACACCCGCGGCGATATCAACACCCTCAACTTCGGCTCCGATGTGTTCGCTCAGTTTTTTGATCGTGATGGCCATATCAATTGTCGATTTGGAAGATGTCGGACTTTGCCCTCTGTACGATTTTCGATTGTCGATTAACCCTATCTTTCTTTCAACCACTGAACCGTGGTATAGGTTCAAGACATTCTTTACACAAAAGGTTCAGGACATCCTTTACAGATTGCCAAAGAAAGAAGGATGCTAAGTAAGGGGTATGATGTCATGGAAGGAAACAAATAAAATGGACCAAAGATACCAATTCGCCCTGGAATCGATGCAACCGGGAGTAAAGATGAACGAGCTGTGTGAAGACTACGGGATCAGCCGACCGACAGGGTATAAATGGAAGAAGCGCTTCCTGAGCGAAGGGATGGAGGGGTTGCACGAGCGCTCACGCCGACCGCATGGAAGTGTTCAGGAACTATCCGAATCAGTAGTATGTACGCTGATCAAACTCAAGCATCATCACCCGACGTGGGGCCCCTACAAGATCCGCGAGCTTTACCAGAGGCGTTACGGGAAGGCCCCCTCAGACTCGAGCGTGAAACGGGTCTTGGAACGTGCGGGACTGGTGCAAAAGCGTCGGCGCAGAAGCGCTCAAAAAAGCGGACGCCTTTACCGCAGCGTCAAGGCCAGTGGCTGTAACGAAGTGTGGAGCGTAGACTTCAAAGGGTGGTGGCACACCGTTGATGGCAACCGTTGTGAACCTTTGACGGTACGGGATGAATGGAGCCGCTATGTATTAGAGGTGCGGGTGCTCAGTTCAGCCCGTAGCGAAGCGGTGCGTGAATGCTTCACAAAACTCTTTGAACGCTATGGACTTCCCGCTTGCATCCGCAGCGACAACGGCAGTCCCTTTGCCAGTGCCAATGCGGTCCTGGGCCTGAGCAAACTGGCGGCCTGGTGGCTGGCCTTAGGGATCAATCTCGAGCGTGGACGTCCGGGTAAACCCCAGGATAACGGTGCCCATGAGCGTCTCCATCGCGATATCAAAGAGGAGTTGCAAAAACATGCCCAGGACGATCTTCGCACCCAACAGGTGGCCTTCGATCTGTGGCGCAAGACCTTCAATGAAGAACGCCCCCATGCGGCTCTTGCCATGAGCACGCCCTCTGAAATCTATCAGCACAGCTCTCATCCTTACGGTGGCACTCCTGCCGATATCAGCTATGATTTGATGACTCGCCGGGTCTCAAAAAGCGGGTCTATCAAACTCGATGGCTTCCAGATTCCTATCTCCACCGCCCTCGCCGGTTGGAGCGTTGGACTAAAACCACTAGACACGGTACACTTCGATGTTTACTTTGCCACTCTCAGAATCGGTCAGATTGACCTTTCAACGGCTGCTTTCATTGGGGCCGCTTGCGGCCCCAACAATGCCAGCCAAACCTCTAAAACCGCATAACATTAACTTAACTATATAACCCGATTACCGTTCAGCATCCCTCACAAAGTGTAAACCATGTCTTGATCTAAATCTGTAAACCATGTCCTGGTTGTACCCCGTGAACCCAGAACCCTCTTACCTAACACTTAAAACTTAACACCTAACACGCGCGGAGGCGTCATCGCGCTGCCGCGCGCTTCGGTTTATCCGGATCGGTATCGAAATATTGATGAGCTGCATCCTTCTGCGCTTCGTAGATCCCGATCGCGCCACTTGGCGGTGGCAGTGGGATTCGGACCGGTACCTTTTCAAGGCGCGGCTCGATCGTCGGTTCACCGGCTACGATGCGCGCGTTGTAGGTCTCAAGATCGGGAATCAATGGTCCGGTGTAGGTACCGGACAGCGGCCATGCGTCAGCGGCGGCAAGCTCATAGTAGAGCACGCGTCGGGGCCGCTGAGATCGATTGAGATCCGATCCGTGTACCATGCGAGCGGAAAAGAGAATCAGGGAACCGGCTGATGCGGTCAGCTTCACTGCTTTCGAAAAGTCCAGGCCACATGTCTTCGGATTCAGGGCACCGGTAAAGCGGCCCTTGTGATGGTGATCAAACACGGGTCCCTTGTGCGTGCCTGGTAATACCAGCAGCGCTCCGTTGTCTTCGACAATGTCATCGATCAATACCGCGCTGACCAGGACGTCATCATTTGTGTGCGGGTAAAAGGCCCAGTCCTGGTGCCACTGGACGGGTGCACCGAAACCTGCCATTTTCATATTGATTTTGGCAAAATGCAGTCGGATGTTCGGTCCGATAAGGCGGCTGACTACGTCGACATATTGGGGTTTGCGAACGAAATCCCGAAAGACCGGGTGTTGGTCATCAGGTTTGATGATCCGCCGGATGCGGGGCCGTTCCGTAGTATGCGACTCCTCCAACTCAACCACACCGTCGCTTTGTGTCATGGAACTGCCGCGTTCCACGAACGTGGCAATCACCTTTTTGAGTTCGCCGATCTCATCCTGCGAGAACAAGCCTTCAACCACGAGATAGCCTTCGGATTTGTAGAAGCCGACCTGCTCATTACTAATCATGAATCTATCTCCCTAGTGACCACTCGATAATGCTTAGAGTCTCAATCACCTGCGAAAGTGCAACATAAAAGGGGCTGAAAATCAGTGAACAGTGAACAGTGGAAAAGCCGAGATAAGTTATAGGTCTTGAGTAGTGAGGTGGAGCGGGCTGCCTGCTGGCCATAGCCTTGGCGAAGGTTGGTCCCTAGCACGCTTCTTATTTAATAACTTATAACAAACGCGGTAGGGACACCGCGTTCCACCCTTTTTTGAATTATAAATAATTTTGTGTTTCTTGTGGCTAACTTTTCTTCAATCGGCAATCGAAAATCGGCAATCGAAAATTGTCAGACTTTCGACTACCCGCGTTCCGGTGTCTGAGTCAACATCCACCAAAGTTGTTCCCACTCGATTCTCTCGAAGTTATCCTGATTAGCTCCAGGTGTGCTTCTACCGTTATTGACATATTGTGTGAGCAGAGACTTTAACTCTTTAACAATCTCCGGGTGTTTTTCGTATACATTCCAGCATTCTCCAATATCCGCGTCGAGGTCGTAAAGTTGAATCGGGGGCAAGCCAAAGTAATCACTATCCGGGCGTGGATAACTCCACCCCCCTGATCCCTTACACATCTCCAGTTTCCATTTGCCTTTACGAATCGAAAAGGATCCATCCATGGAATGATGTACCGTGGCTTCACGCACCGAATTTTCAGCAGGTTCGCCGCGCCACACACCGAGGTTGCTCGCGCTGTCTTCTCCCGCGTTGTCCGGTAGCGATACATCGAGAATGCCTGCACAGGTTGCCAGTAAATCCACAAGGCAAACCGTTTCATCACTGGCACTGCCGCCAGCGATTTCAGATGGCCAGCGAACGACGAGCGGAATGCGGTGGCCCCCCTCATATATATCTGCCTTATGGCCGCGGAAGACATAACTGGGGTTGTGACCGACATACGCTAATTCATTGTAATCGGCACGTGGAGAACAGCCGTTATCTGAGGTAAAGATCAAGATGGTGTCTTCAGTAAGACCCAGTTGATCGAGAGTGTTGCCGATCCGACCCACAATAGCATCAACCTGTAAGCAGAAATCACCATACTCATTCGTTCCAGATTTTCCTTGGAATTCTGGACTGGGCAGGATGGGGGTATGTGGAGCGGGTAACGGTAAGTAGAGGAAAAAAGGTTTAGCCTCTTGTGCGTTCTCTTCGATGAACTCGATCGCTTTTTCCGTCAGCGTTGGTAAAACATCTTCGTGTTTAAAGTCGGGTGCGATCGGTCCTTCCCGCCAGAACATTTTTCCTTTACTTTCCGGGACTATTCGATCGGGGACCGCGGTCACTTTATCATTTTCGACATAGACATAAGGGGGCATGTCCAGTGATGCACTGATGCCAAAAAAACTATCGAACCCTACCGTCGTTGGCCCATCTAAAATCTTCTTTTCGAAATCTGCATCCTCTTCACTTTTACTCTTTGTGGGCCAGGTCCATCCCAGGTGCCATTTTCCTATACAACCTGTAGTATAGCCATGATCCTTTAAGAGGGAGGCAACCGTCATTCTACCGGGTTCGATAATCGGTTTGGAGTATCCGAAGAGCACACCTTTCTTTAACTGTGATCGCCAGTTGTACCTTCCCGTCAAAATACTGTAGCGAGAGGGTGTGCAAACTGCAGAACTGGCATGGGCATCGCGAAAAATCATCCCACCCGCTGCCACTTTGTCGATACTCTCGGTACGAATCTTTGAGTTTTTATTCAAACACGATACGTCGCCGTATCCCATGTCATCCGCTAGAATGTATATGATGTTTGGTCGCTTCGGCATTTAAGAGGGTTCAGGGTTCAGTAAAAGACGTACCCTATAATAATTCAACTAAGCTTTCCACTTAAAATGTAACACCCAATCCACTCTTCCCCGAACCCTGAACCCCGAACCCTGTACCGAGGGCATAGCCCGACATCTTCCATTCCGCCCTGAACTAAGTCGAAGGGCTACCCTTACTCAAGCACGCAGTTGACGACCCAGAGATATCTGTTCGGAGTGGTCGACGAGTTGTTGGTCTTTAACAGCAGGTGATTGTCGCCTTTCTGTAATTTCACCGGGAGCCTGGCTGTTTCAAGTCCTGGTTTGTGCTGAAGCGTGTCCAGGAGTTCACCGTTAAGCCAGATTGAACAATAGTTGTTAATCGATATACGGAGAACCGCTTCCCGGTCCTCCTCACTTTCGATCGTCGTGCGGGCATAGGCTGAATGGTCCTTCACATTGTAGAAGAGATTCTGAATATCGATCCAACCATGTTGGCTTATCAGCTTGGAGACGGTAAAAGTGTGATCTTCATTCTTCAGTTCCTCGGGCCAGATGCCGGGTGCAATTTGCTCGACGAACTCTCCTTTTTGAAACGTCTTAAAGTCATCTGCGCCCGGGAAGGGACCGGTGACCTGCCATTCCAATGGTGTCTCGATTTCCGGTGCGCTACTGCCGTCAATCTTGTAGTAGTATACAACGGACTCCATGTCGTCTCCACGACAGTTAGCAAGGAACGAACACGAGGATCGAAACGCTATAGGGTCGGGTCCAAAGAAGCGATAGAACACACCATCCTGATCCTCACGGCCACGATTGTCGAGTTGCGGACATCCTATCCAGTGCGATTGAAAATCATTGAACCCCCAGGTGAAACCGTAATCGTCTTCGACATTACAACCACGAATAGCATTTGGTTTCGTCTCGCCATCAAGGAGGATGGTTACCCCACCGGTATGGAAGACCGCATCCTCGTGATTTTTCTGTATGTATCCGGTCAAAAAGCCAGCGATGAATCCACTCCCGGATGTATTCGCCATCTCATGCAGCCCGCGCGCAGGGGTGGTCTCATTGCGCTTGTGTTCTGCGTGGAAACGATAGGGTGTAAGTTCGGTGTCCTCTTCGTACTCGTGCCAGTCTATCATCGTTCCCAGTATCGCGTCTTTCTGGCCGTGAATGCTGATGCGGCAGGATTCGTTGAAAGGAATAGGAAGAAACAGGTTGTAACCGGGATCGCCCGGGATACGGGGATTTTTTTCCCTCGCGACCCAGTTGGGCAAAACCGTGTAGGCAGCGCAGTTGACGTAGTACGGATCTCTGCCCTGCATAATGCCAAAAAATGAATTCATCGGAGCCAGCACCTGGGATTCCTTTGCTCCATCAACATTAATCTCCAGGATAAGATCTCCACCCCGTAGAAACCAGATGTGCCGGATGCACCCGGGTCCTACAATGTTCGCGACTTCAGTTGAACCATTGTCGTCAATCGTCGAACTGATATTGAGCCGTCGCGAAGTAAACAGAGTGGGCAGTGCGATCAACGGCACCGCCGGGTCCGAATATGTATCTGGTATGCCTTTCATGGGGTGTCGGGTGTCGGGTGTCGGAAATTGATAGTCCCTATAATAAATCTATAAAGCTTTCCACTTAAAACTTAACACGGTTATTTCACTGTTCACTGTTTACCGTTCACTGTTCACCGGTCTTTCCTCACCTTCGACTTTAGACCTTCGACTTTAGACTCATTGACTTACATCAAATTTCCCGAAGCAAATCCTTGTTCTTCTATGCTCCCTATCCTGTGAGCTATCCCAGACTGCATACCAACCGGTGTCATTTCTCGCGACGAGGGTGGGGTAACTGTTGCGGTTCTCACCGTCATAAAAAACGCGTGGTTCACCCCAGGTTTCATTACCGGGGGCTCTTTTAACCCAGGACAATCCGGGGCGCTCCCTGATCTCGTCGGGTGAGTAGATATACACCTCGGTTCCATCGGCTTCGATAAAGTACCAGGATTTGCTCCAAGTGTTGTGACAGCCATGTTCAGGACGTGCGATCGACCAGGTTTTTCCACCGTCTTTGCTGTCACAGCGATAGGCGCAGTTTCCGTTTGTTGGTAGAGTTGGTAGTGGCCCATACTTCGCCGCACGGTAGACTATCGTCAAGGTGCCGTCTTTCCGTTGTACAAGACTGCCCTCGGCCAGGAAGACGGGATCGGATTCATCAAAGCGGGTATACGCACCTATCTTCCAATGAAGCAGATCACTTGACTCGAGAAGAAATGCTTTTTGATCCGCATCGGTATCGCCGCGAATGAATGGTCCGCGATGAACTGGCATCAGGTACCGTGTATGACCATCGCGCTGAATGGGAACCGGCGCGTTACAGGTGATCAACGGTGACCAGAAATCGCAGGCGAGGGGAATTTCCTGCCAGCTCCAACCGCCGTCCACCGTGTAGGCCGCGACCAGTTCATTATCATCCCCGGACAACTTATACATGGGGCTGCGTGTCGCGAAACACCAGAGCGTATCGGTTCCCTCCGGCTTAATGAAGCTCGGGTTCAGGTATCCGTAACGGCGATTGCCAATCAAATTGCGATGGTCGAAAATGTATACCGAGGGATGCCAACTGTTGCCGCCGTCTTGGCTGACCGATGCGCATATGTCTCCCATATCCACTTTGCCGCGAAACTCCGCCCCGTAGCAGGTGACGAGATGGTCGTTTCCCAAGTTCGCAACATACGGTTGCCATAGCCGATGATAAATCGATTGTGGGTCAAGTTCCGCAATAATTCGTACGTCGCTTACATCACCGCTATAATTATGGGTCATTATTTAAGTCAAAAGTCGAAGGTTGAAAGTCGAAAGCTAGATAATGAAATATAGATAGCCACAAAAGGCACAAGAAACACAAGAAAGATTTAAACTGGAATAATCAGACCTCATTTACTATTCTTATTGGAAAAGTAAAATTTGAGAACTCAATGGAAGAAATAATGGGTAAGAATTACCGTCCACTTGCTGAAGTGCGAAAGACGCTCCGGGTCGAGTGGTACCGTTCTCCGATTGAACGCGAAAAGCTTCGTGAGCTTTCGAAACGCAGCGATTTACAGGGATGGTTTCAAGCCGGAGGGCACCTCGCATTATTTATCTGCACCGGCATCCTGGTGTATGTCTTCTGGTCACAACAGAACTGGCTCGGCTTCGCAATGGCGCTCTTTGCGCACGGGACGAGCGGAACCTTCTTATCGGGGGTAGCTCCACACGAACTCGGTCATGGAACCGTCTTCCGCACGAAGTGGCTGAACAAGTTCTTCATGTATCTGTTCAGTCTATTGAGCTGGTGGGACCCATTCGACTATGCGAACAGTCATACCTATCACCATCGCTACACGATGTACCCCGAGGGAGATCGAGAAAATCTGCTGCCGCTCGAGCCTTCTTTAAGCCCTACGCTTTTGCTCCAGTTGTTTACCGTAAACCTGTTCTCTAAACCCGGTCGTGTTTTCAGCAAAGGCGGTGCTATCTCGACGATTCTCGTTACTCTCAAATCAGCTTTCGGTGTCGTCGGCTCCTCTAAGGTTCCGATCAACGAATGGTTGCATGCCCTGCACACCGACCAACCGCTCGACCACCATAAGTCAACGCGCTGGTCACGGGTACTGCTCCTCTTCCACGGATCCGTGCTTGTGTTTTCGATCGCCACCCAACTCTGGGTCCTGCCGCTTATTGTAAGTTTTTTCCCCTTCATCGCGAATTGGTTGGCCTACTTTGTCGGTCTGACACAACACTGCGGTCTGCGTGATAATGTCTCGGATTTTCGCAAGAGTACGCGTTCGATCACGCTTAATCCACTGGCTGAGTTTTTATATTGGAGAATGAATTGGCACACTGAGCACCATATGTACGCCGGTGTTCCCTGTTACAACCTCAAGAAACTCTACCGCGAGATTGCCGAGGACTTACCGAAGCCGCGCACGCTGCGCGGCGCGTGGCTGGAGATGCGCGAAACATGGCGACGCCAGCAAACGGATCCGAACTACCAATTCGACACCCCGCTTCCTTCAACCGCGGGAAAAATTTCGACCGAAACACCAGACGAATTAGTAACTTCAATCGGGGAGTTAGCCCCGGAAGGTTTGAGATGATAAGGAAAATAAGGGGTCATACGTAGAATTTAAATATAAGTAGTGTGGTAAGTACTTCAGGAATTGCAGTACGCTTAAAAGCTGACTCTCTTCTCGAGGTAGTAATATAATTAAGAATCGATAGTATTTAAATTCTACGTTTGACCCCTTTTTAATCCAACCAAATATCAACGGCTCCCCCCTTTTTGACTTTTTGACCTTTTGACATTTTGACCCGCGATGACGCATCGCTTCATCGCGCCCCTCCTTCCATTCGTATCCGGGGGTCGAGCCACAGGAGCAAGAGGTCGCTGACCAGAGTGCCTAAGACACCTAATAGACTTAATACCATAAGCATTGAACCAGCCATATACATATCTTCTTTCATCAGGGCATCCAACATTAACGGACCTACCGTGGGGAGACTGAGGACCATCGCGACGATGGCGCCCCCTGAAACGAGTTGAGGAAAGATTGCCCCGATACTGGATATAAACGGATTAAGCGCGATACGCACCGGGTATTTCAATAAGAGCTTAAAGGGTCGCAGCCCCTTGGCCATAGCGGTAGTGACATAAGGTTTTTTCAACTCGTCCAGGAGATTGCCTCGCATCACCCGGATCATACTCGCGGTACCCGTGACCCCCAAGACAACAACGGGAACCCAGATATGCTGCAAGAGATCCAAGATCTTTCCCCTCGTCCATTCCGGTTGGACTGCATACTCGGGTGAATACAAGCCCGAGATATTAATGCCAAGATACTTAGCACTCCAATAAAGCAGGATCAATGCGAGGAGAAAGCTCGGAACACTCATCCCAATAAATCCGATCAAGGTAAATAGATAATCACTTAAGGTATATTGTCGCACTGCTGAATAGATACCGATGGGCAGCGCTAGAGCCCAGGTAAAGAGAATGGTGCCCATCGAGATGAGGAAAGTGAGAAGAATGCGATCACCGACAACTTCATTGACCGGGCTCTGGTTTTCCATCGACAAACCCATGTGCCCCTGCAACAAACCCTGATCTTTCTTTTCAAAAGAAGTAAACCAGTTAAGACCGAGCCACCGTGTATAACGTTCGACGACGGGCTTATCGAGGTGAAATATCTCGCGCAACTTTTCGGCCTCATTGATATTCATGCGCCCGCCTTTTATCCGTAGCTCCAGAATTTTGGTATCGATATAATTACCGGGGGGCAGTTGGATGATCACAAAGGAGATTACCGAGATGATGAGAAGGGACGGCACCATGATAAGTAAGCGCCTTCCGATGTAAGGGTGCCGCACACCGATCATAAGTATACCACAGCTGAAAATACCGATGAACAAATATTTGATGAGCCTTGCCAGGTGACTAACGTTTTTCGATTCGAGATTGTCGTCAACCAGACCATAAGGGGCAGGAGTGATTTCGCTTATTTCCTTTTTCAACTTTGCAAGGGTTCCTGGTGAATTATAAGGGTTTTCGAAGTAGTAGGTTTCTAATCCCGCGTTGGAAGGCGGAAACATGCGTCCACTATAGAATGCATTGCGCGGAACGTTTTTAAAACCGTTTTTGACCACGACCGGGTGCGGTGGTGGAGTGGTTACATTGATCGACCAGACATTTTCTGTAGCAATATCGAATATTTTATGAATATATTCGCGTTGCGCTTCGCGCGTGGTCACACCGTATGCTGCTCCGAGTAGTTCCATTGATTTCCTCAGAGGATGATCACTCGGGGGTTCTATACCGCCGAGTTGAGTGGCTTCGGGGTTACCTGATAGTCCGTCTCTCAAATACCAATTAAAATAGCCGTATGCTTGTGTCCCGGATAAGGCCATAAATCTCTCCGGAACCATGATGGGGTTAAATTCGCCATCCGAGGGGAAAGCGGAAAATTCAAGTTTGCGTGATCTTTCTTTTAAACCAAAGAAGGCTGTAGGCAGTGTGTGTTGAATCGCACGAATGCCAACACGACCCCAGTCTTCGATAATGAGCTCAGTAGGACCTTCGTCTTCCCCTTCCGGCAGTTCATAATTCCACAGCATGCGCGATCCGTCCTTGAAGGTGCGGTAGCCTCCGCCATCTCGCCTCGTAAGGCCTATCGCATCGAGCAGTTGGTTCGCTCGGTCGGGCGCATACTCGGTAAAGCTTTTATGCAATTTTTCATGGTGAAAATAGGATTCCCTTCCCGGTGATAGTTGGGCCGGTTCTCCGATCATGTTGTAGACGATATCAATAATTTGCCGGCGATTGATCGCGAGGGAGAGCGCCTGGCGGAAGCGTTTGTCATTTAATAGATCGTGTTTCATTTGGGTTATCGGATTGTCGGGGTCTATCCAAAGGTTAAGATTCGGATAGATCAGATACCGAGAGCGCGTAGCCGGAAACCAGTGATAAACTTCGTAATCGTTTGTTCTGCGTTGCGACATGAGCAGGGTATAATATAAATCCATGCTATCGAAGATTCTAAAAGGCATTTCCCCGCTGGCCGCTATTATCGGTATAAGCTTATTGTTTTTTACGTCGAAAAATAATTGATCGATATAGGGGAGCTGATTGCCCGCGGTATCGACTGCCCAGTAGTAGGGATTGCGGACAAATGATTGGGGAGGATTGGCTTTATAAGTACGATAAACCCAGGGCCAAAGCCGCGGGTATTCGGGGTTTAACCAGTGTTTCAATAAAGTGTAGAGGCTCTTGCGCGTAGGCAGTCTTCTCGCTTCCATCGTAGCCTCGATGAGGGTCTCATCACCGAATTCCGGGTGATATCTTTCCAGGTAATGTCGCGGCGAACTAAATTCGGTCGCTCCAGTCAATTGTTCAAGAAACGCTCCATAGGGTTGAGGGAAAACGAACTTAACCGTGTAGTCATCGATTTTGACAATCTTCCCTGTCTTTCCACCGATTTTCATCCACCGAGGTGGTAGAGATTGGTATAATTCAAGCGTTACTTCTTTATTCCACCAGTAGAGAATATCATCGACCGTGAAAGGGTGTCCGTCAGACCACTTCATCCCTCTGCGCAAGTAAAATGTCCATTCTTTCCCGTCAGGGCTGGATTCCCAGCTTCTAGCCACATGAGGCACGATCGGATAACCGAGAGGAGACCAGCGAACAAGTAAGGACCCGGAATAGAATGAACCGATGAGACTGATTTCTAAAACTTGTCCAACTACTTCGGGATACGTGCCGCCATATTTACCGATATTGTCCACTCCTTTAAGGACCAATGGCTCGGATCCCACACGCTCAGCTAGCGGTGGCAGTTTGCCTTCAGCTACCAGTTCAGCAAAGAGGGGTGATTCAGATCGTGGAAACCAGGAGCCGGATTCTCTCTCACTGTAATCGACATCCTGTTGTATTTTGAAAAGATCATCCTCGGTGAAACTGATATCTCGTGACGTTTCAGTTTTGTTAATTTCTTCTTCGCTATAATGAATGGGTTCCACTTCCAATTCCGGCTTTAAGATATCGCTCCAAAGATAGTAAAATCCAAATACGCAACAAACGGTAAGAAATAGAAGACCTGAATATTTAAATACTTTATTCATCTAAAGGAATAAGCTCATCGTGGGCTGTATTCAGTGAACAGTGAACAGTAAACAGTGAACAGTGAACTCAAAACCGCTGAACGGTGTACCGAGGGTATAGCCCGACATCTTCCACCGTGAACCTCCTTAACCTAAAATTTAAAACTGGGACAGCATACCTAATAAACGCTAAGGCACTCTTTCCTTTTTAATTTTAGTATCATCATTTGCTGCCCTTCGTCAGGTCAGCAATGGCCATGCGGTAGTAGGCGGTGGGGGTCGGTCCTTGGAGAATGGGGTCCTTCACTTCTTTGAGCCAATTTAATAGTCGCTCGTTGAGATCCACACGTATCTGTTCAAGTTGAGTATCCGATCCGAGGTTGTTCAGCTCATGGGGATCATTGTGCAAGTCATAGAGCTCCATTACCGGGCGTTCCTGCAATCCTCCCTGACCAAGTCGAAACGGTGCATCCGGAAGACGGCTTGGGGAAAAGTTTCGGATGAGCTTGTATTGGTTTGTGCGGACACAACGTGACTCAACAAACATGCCATCAGCTTGCATCATGGCATAAACCGAATCACGTGTAGGAACGGATTGCTCGTTGCTGAAGAATTCGGCAAAGCTCCGGCCCTGCATGTTTTCCGGACACGACAAATTAAGCAGGTCAAAGAGGGTTGGCACCACGTCGATGTTGCTGATCAGCCAGTCGCATACACTATCGCCATGGGGAAGGCTCGGGGGTAATTGCATCAGGAGAGCAGTGCGAATGCCGCCATCGTAGAGATGACATTTGCAGTGCGGAAGCTCAACACCGTGGTCAGCGACAAAGATGACGATCGTATTCTCTTCCAGTCCTGTTTCTGAGAGTGCTTGAAGGATCTTTCCGACAGCCACATCCAGGCTCCGAATCGATCCTTGAAGCCCGGCTATATGCTGCCTTTCTTTAGGCTCGTCCGCGATATAGGACGGTGTGCCAATACCGAGACTGTCGTCCGGTCGAGCATCGCCAAAGTCATAGGGGGTGTGGGTCTCAAAGAATCCGACCTGCGCGTAGAAAGGGACGCCGTCTCTGTCGTATTCCCCGAAAAACTTAATGAGCTCATTAGCCGTTTCGTCTGCGGTGGAGACATGTTCTCCCGTCAAAAGCTTTTTCGAACCCGTGTCTACCACCCGGCGTTCGCGAAAGCCGAGAGGGTTGTCGTACTGCGCTTCGTGCTGAAAATTAAAGAGCACAGGGTGGTAGCCCCGCTCACCCAGCAGATGGGAGAGATGGCGTTCACCCTCGTTATAGCGCCAGCGATAGGGGGTCTGAATATTTCCCATGATGCCGTTAGTCTGGGGATATCGGCTAGTCATCATCGCACTCCGGCTCGGCGCGCAGATCGGACTGGTGCAAAAATTGTTGTCGAAACGGCAACCCCTCGCGGCGAGCGCATCCAGGTTCGGCGTGTGCACGGTCTCATGTCCGTAGCATCCAAGCCAGTCACCGATATCGTGACTGGTCATGAAGAGAATATTCGGTAAAGCCATATTTATGTTTACCTATACTGGGACTTATACCACGCAGTTAGGACTATTTCGTTTCAAATGCTTTCAAAAGATCGGTCACGAGAATTCCTTCGATTGTCATTCCTTCGTAATTCGCATTCGCAATCTTAGCATGGCTAAAATTAATATCTTCAAAAACGGCAGCGGAAAGATTGATGTCTTCAAAGCGAACATTTGCCATATTAACGTTTTTGAAAACGCTGCTTGCCAGGTTAACATCATCAAAGGTCGATTCGCTGATATTCTCGTTTTTGGAAAGGTGCTTCCCGCTCTTGATTGTAGATTCCATGATTATCCCCTAATTTTTTTTAATAAAATAGCTTACAGGCTAACGCAATTGTCTTCGCTATCGAGTGATAAAGTCAAATCGCAAAAGCAGATGCTTGACACTGCTGAGCCCCATGTTCTCCATTGCGGAATAAATTTATGAGCGCAAAAAACGATAAAAATAATTCACACACAAAACGCGACCGCTACCTGGTTCTAGATTCGCGAATCATAGATGCGAAAGAGAACGTGGAGCTGACAGTAGGTGTCGTCCAGAAGGAGAAAAGCAATCCATTCTTCAAAGAAGACAAGCCATGGGAACCTCGCTTCGACAATCCCTATAGCAGTGTCATCTATGATGAGGAAGAAAATATCTACAAGTGCTGGTACAGTATTTTCACTAAGTCCGACCCGAGGGAGGGTTTCCCGGGAGAGGGACTGCCAACGGAAGAACGGGCCTGGGTCGATTGGCGAGAGGGGCACCGCGGTTACGGTGTGTGCTACGCCACTTCCAAAGATGGTCTCCATTGGGAAAAACCCGAACTGGGACTGATCGATTATGATGGCAGTAAGAAAAACAATATCGTCATCGAATACACCCATGGCGTTGTGGTCATCAAGGATACGCATGAAACCGATCCGGAGAAACGCTACAAGGCTTTACACCCGGAAAAAGAGGAGAGTGCGGCATGGTTCTCGTCCGATGGCATCCACTGGGGTGAACAGCATAATGTTGGGGTAATCGGTTGGGGCGACACCAACCAGTCCCTCTGGTGGGACACTGATATTGAGAAGTACGTAGTTATAACGCGACAATGGGGTGGGGAAAAAACGAAGATGGACCGTTACGGGGAAACCGGGCATCGCAGCAAGTCAAGGAGTGAGTCTTCAGATTTCCTGAATTGGTCTAAACCTGAATTCGTAATTGAGGGGCTCGATCTGCGCATGCAGATCCACGATATACCCGTGGTCCCCCACGCCGGCATCTACCTGGGAATGGTTGGTCTTTTCGATATTACGGTCAGCAAGCAGTGGTGCGAATTGGCTTGGAGCCCTGACAGTTTCGAGTGGCACCGAATTCAACCCGGCAAACCGTTAATTGCCAACGGGCCGGTCATGGGTGATTACGACTGGGGCTGCATTTTTACGTCCAAGCCAATTATTCGTGAGGACGAGATTATCCTCTATTACGGTGCTAACGACGGTAGATTTATGGGCTGGCGCAACGGTTTCTTGTGCCTGGCCCGCATGCGACCCGATGGGTTCGCGGGCTACGAACAGTTTGAAGGGGGGAGCAACAAGACCGGGTCTATAACGACCGTACCTGTTTCGGTAGTCGCCGGTTCGCTCTGTATCAGCGCCGATGTTGCACCTTCCGGTTTTGTAAAAGTCACGGCCTTCGATAAGGACGATAAAGAATTAGCAGAAGGTGAGCTGGTAACAAAAACCGTATCAGACGCAAAGATAGAATGGAAAGAGGGATTCTCTTTGAAGGAACACGAAGGTGAAGAGATCAAGTTGAAATTCCTCCTGCGAGAATCAAAAATCTTTTCCTTCAGTTTTAAGGACTGATGACATCAGTGAACAGTAAACAGTGAACAGTGAAATTTAGTAACAGGTTTAGGTTATAATATGAATTTACTTAACACTTAACACTTAAAACCTAACACGCGCGTCAGCGCTCTAGCTTCCATTCGATGGCATCATCTCCCATGTTTCGATCTCGGTAAATGCGGCAGTACCCCCTTGGCAGAAGAAACTGATGTGATCAGTGTCATCCCGTTCCGGATATACCCGTCGGGTAATCGCCTGTCGTTCGTTCGCGAATACCTCAACCACCGAATTGTCGATGAAGACGCGTAAATTGAGACTTTCGTTTTTAGATAAGTCAAAGGGGGCTTCTTCTATAACCGTTCGCCCCAGGGGCCCACTTGCTGTGGAATCAAATACAAGTTTTTTTTGTGAAGCGTCAAAGTAGAGGAGAGTCGTCTCTTCATTCTTTAAACTGCTGCGCACCCTTATACCCGCTTTCTGTGCCGACTGCAGGTCTATGCTGAAAGCAAATTCACACGATCGGCCGTTTATCCCCTCCAGCTCGAATGCTGAATCGTCGGCCAGGTTGATGGCGTCAAAATTTTTAGGGTTGTAGCGAAGTGTTTCTAACTCTTGAGCCGGCGCGATACGCAGTGTGTTGTCATCCCCGAGCCAGAGTACTCGCGGCAGACCGTAGACACCGCACCAACCGTCTTCAATCGTATCATCTAATTCCTTGTGCGCGTTGTCCGTAAGCCACGCCCACATGATTTGTCGTCCTTTTGAATCGATGAGCGCTTCGGGTGCGAAAAACGTATTGTCTACCCAGGTCATCCGCCCGTGGGTTTCAGGTATAAAGAGGTCGCGCTGCGTATCGTAAACACCGATGTAGTATTGGCATCCCAAATTATGTGAAATGAAGAGCTGCAGATACTTTCCGCTCATCTCTCCGCCCTCGGGTGAAGTGGGTAAAGGGAGAAAGCTCGGACACATATCATCCTCGCTCTCCTGGGTCCAACTATTTTCCGTGTCGCGTTGATAAAAGCGGTGAACAAACTCCCAGTTTATGAGGTCAGTGGAGGAAAACAAATCCACCCAATCACCGCGGTAGTGAATCGGTGAATCCTCATCTCGCCCGAGTTTATTCAGGACCAGTAAATTCCCTGCTTCCATGTAGTAGACGCCGTCCTTCTTCCAGATATTGCTCGGGTCGGCGTTGCCCAGATACTGGGTATTTCCCTTTTCGTCTTTGCGCTCGATGATGCCAAACTCGGTGCCGTCGAGACTCGGTATGTCCATCTTCTCCCAGGTCTCATAGTGTCTGTCACTGCTACGCGCGATGCCGATACCGGTTCTCTCGACACCGTCTACCGTAGTGCCGAGTCTCCAGTAGGAGAGGTAGGCCGTACAGTCGTCATCGACGAACCCACCGCCGCTGAAGCAGCCGCCGTCTCCGTCTCCGGGTCCGATAGCATCGGGATGATGTTGCCAATGCACCAGGTCATGACTTGAAATATGGCCCCAGCAGAAACCATTGTCTTTCCACGCGTGCACGCCCCTGCGGTTGTAAAGGTACATGAGATGGTACCGGCCGTTCGCATAAAATGCACCATTGGCGTCACCGGGACGGCCGATGTCTTCTGGTATCGCGAAGTGGTAACCCGGGCGGTGTTTGTCCCGCAGTAAGTGTTCGCGCAACTCCCGCGCGGCTTGTATTCTCTCGCTCTGTTTGTTCGCTGTCATCCTTGTAACCCCCGTTTATTTAATTTGAAATCAGCCGCCGTCGTCCCGCGATGGCGGGACTATGGCGTGCCAGGGTGAACTGTGAACAGTGAACAGTAAACAGTAAAGAGTGAACGAGCGTGCATGCGCGTGTTAAGTTTTCGACGTCGCGCCGCTATAGTTGCCAAGAGTGTTAGGTGGAGCGGGCTGTCCCAGCGCGCTTCTTTATTCATTGTCACTTTTAAACGCACTAGAGACAGCGCGTTCCACCCTGTTTTTAAAATATATTCTTGTCTCGTCTTGCCTGCCAGCCATAGCTTCAGCGACGGCTGGTGCATCTTGTGGCTATTTCTTCTCTATCACTGCGAGCACTGAAACTTATTTTTAAAAAATGAAATCATCCAGGAGAAACCTCAGTCCACAGAGTATGTTCGTGCGTATGGCGGACGATCATCAACCACAGTTTCATTTTGAAAACTGGACCGGTGACTTTGAAGTGTGGAAAGCGTCGGCTAAACCGGAAGTGATGAAATGTCTGGGTACATTCCCTGAGACCGTTGACCCGAATCCGGAATTGAAGTTGGAGTGGGAGGAAGAAGGAATTCGCGGACAAAGATGGATCATCAATGTTAATCCGAAACTTTCAGCGACGGTAATTATTTTTTTCCCGACTGATATGAAGAAGGGTGAACAACGCCCAGCCCTTATGTGTTGGCATGGTCACGGTCCCTACGGCAAGGAGTCCGTAATGGGCAACCGATCAACCCCCGAACGTAAAGCCGATATTGAGAGCACTAATTATGACTACGGTCTTCAAATGGCACACGCGGGTTTTGTGACTTACGCCGTCGACTGGCTCGGTAATGCAGATTTGGACGATAATTCCAAGCCAAACTGGTGGGGGAACGTACATAATCGAGATTGGTGTAATATTTATTATCTTCACTCGACGATGTTTGGCATGACATCCATTTCGATCAACGTAGGCATCGGCATGGCGACAACGAGTTTTGTCTCCAGCCTTCCGGAAGTTGATTCCGAGCGTCTGGGTGTGATGGGCTTGAGCGGCGGCGGGACAATGACGCTGTGGACAGCGCTATGCGATGAGCGGTTCAAAGCGGCTGAGATCATATGCTATAGCGATTTGTGGGCCGCTTTTGGGATGCGCGACATAAACTATTGCGGCATGCAGGTCGCTCCTGGCCTCTATGCGCTTGTTGATCTGCCCGATTTACAGGGCTTGCTCGCACCGCTCCCGCTTCTCATCGACGTCGGTGTCCGCGACATGTGTTTCAGGGTGGATACCGCCATAGCCTGTTACCACCAGTTGGAGAATATTTACTCAGCCGCCGGAGCGACTGAACACTTGGAACTAGATCTTCATCCCCGTGGACACGCTTGGGGTGGAAACAAGTCTCAGGAGTTTTTTGGGAAAACGCTCAAAGGATAGGCAAAATAAATGAAACGTTTTGTTATAGTCGGTACGGGTGGGCGATGCACACACAGCTATCTCGGGCCGCTTACATCCCGATTCCAGGGCCGGGTCGAGCTGGTTGGGCTTTACGACCCCAATGCCAAGCGCATGGATGCAGCCAATCAACTGGTGGGAACATCAGTGCCGACATTTAACAATTTCGATGAGATGATGGGCACCGTAAAGCCGGATGGCGTCATCGTTACTTCGCAGGATTCGACGCATGCCCAGTACGTTGTCGGCGCCCTGGAAAAAGATTGCGAAGCCATTGTCGAGAAGCCGCTCTGCACATCCGCCGAGCATGTCCGCGCCATCCGAAGTGCTGCTGAAAAAAGCAGAGCCAAAGGCCACGTGACCCACAACATGCGGTTCAAGCCTGACATTGAGGTAATCAAGCGCGAAATTCTGGACGGCCGCATCGGCAAGGTGCTGCACATCAATTTTGCCGAGACCCTGGACAGATCACATGGGGCCGATTACTATCGCCGCTGGCATCGCTTAATTGAGAATAGCGGTGGTTTAATGATTCACAAGGCCAGTCATCACTTCGACTTGCTAAATTGGCTGGCGGATTCTACACCCGAGACCGTTACCGCTCTAGGCCGGCAGTCCTTTTATGGAAAGCACGGTCCCTTTCGTGGTGAACGTTGCTCG
The DNA here is from genome assembly GCA_965219535.1 of Opitutales bacterium. Classification (GTDB taxonomy): domain Bacteria; phylum Verrucomicrobiota; class Verrucomicrobiia; order Opitutales; family PNEW01; genus PNEW01. The sequence goes on from CBDCNV010000002.1 coordinate 738,323, forward strand.
AATTGCGAATATGCCGAAAAGTGTAATTTTTACGTGGATATGTTTGCGGAAGAGGAGATTCGCATGCTCTACCGTGAAGCGGAGAGTGAAGACGGATACATCCGCGACGGGTGTGTGTTTGATCCGAGCATCGATATTCCGGATACTTTCAGCGCGTCGATCGCTTATAACAATGGCATCATCGCCAGCTTTTCGCTGAACAGCTACGCAGCATACGAGAGTAACTCAATCGCGATTGAGGGTACACTCGGCAGGCTTGAAATGCGGGCTGTGCACTCAACGGGATTTGTCGCAGGACAAAAAACGCAGAACGTCACACAACTCGTGAACGATGAGTCATTCGGAGTCGGACGAAAGGTCACCTTGTTTCTCCCACACGAGGGCAAAGTGCTCGATCTCACCCACGGTGACGTCAAAGGCGGTCACGGAGGGGCTGATCCCAAGATGCTTGAGTTTCTCTTCGGCGACGCCGCGGGCGATGACCCACTGAATCAGTTTGCACCGCTTGATCAGGGTATTCAAGCCGTGCTCGTCGGTCTCGCCGCTAACAAGAGCATTCAGGGCAACGGGTGTCCCGTAGCGGTGCAGGAGTTGGTTTGAATCTATTCGCTTACGCTCGGGGTTCAGGGTTCAGGGTTCAGTGAAAGTGCGCTGACGCGCGTGTTAAGTGTTAAGTTTTAAGTGAAGGAGGTTCACGGTTCAAGGTTAAGAGTTCACCGTTGGGAGATAACAGTAACTAGTTGCTTTAATTATGTTCTAAGAGGTGGAACGCGGTGTCCCTACCGCGTTTAGTATGTCCATGCATAAAGAAGGGTGCTAGGGACAGGTATAGGTTCAAGACATTCTTTACACAAAAGGTTCAGGACATCCTTTACAGATTGCCAAAGAAAGAAGGATGCTAAGTAAGGGGTATGATGTCATGGAAGGAAACAAATAAAATGGACCAAAGATACCAATTCGCCCTGGAATCGATGCAACCGGGAGTAAAGATGAACGAGCTGTGTGAAGACTACGGGATCAGCCGACCGACAGGGTATAAATGGAAGAAGCGCTTCCTGAGCGAAGGGATGGAGGGGTTGCACGAGCGCTCACGCCGACCGCATGGAAGTGTTCAGGAACTATCCGAATCAGTAGTATGTACGCTGATCAAACTCAAGCATCATCACCCGACGTGGGGCCCCTACAAGATCCGCGAGCTTTACCAGAGGCGTTACGGGAAGGCCCCCTCAGACTCGAGCGTGAAACGGGTCTTGGAACGTGCGGGACTGGTGCAAAAGCGTCGGCGCAGAAGCGCTCAAAAAAGCGGACGCCTTTACCGCAGCGTCAAGGCCAGTGGCTGTAACGAAGTGTGGAGCGTAGACTTCAAAGGGTGGTGGCACACCGTTGATGGCAACCGTTGTGAACCTTTGACGGTACGGGATGAATGGAGCCGCTATGTATTAGAGGTGCGGGTGCTCAGTTCAGCCCGTAGCGAAGCGGTGCGTGAATGCTTCACAAAACTCTTTGAACGCTATGGACTTCCCGCTTGCATCCGCAGCGACAACGGCAGTCCCTTTGCCAGTGCCAATGCGGTCCTGGGCCTGAGCAAACTGGCGGCCTGGTGGCTGGCCTTAGGGATCAATCTCGAGCGTGGACGTCCGGGTAAACCCCAGGATAACGGTGCCCATGAGCGTCTCCATCGCGATATCAAAGAGGAGTTGCAAAAACATGCCCAGGACGATCTTCGCACCCAACAGGTGGCCTTCGATCTGTGGCGCAAGACCTTCAATGAAGAACGCCCCCATGCGGCTCTTGCCATGAGCACGCCCTCTGAAATCTATCAGCACAGCTCTCATCCTTACGGTGGCACTCCTGCCGATATCAGCTATGATTTGATGACTCGCCGGGTCTCAAAAAGCGGGTCTATCAAACTCGATGGCTTCCAGATTCCTATCTCCACCGCCCTCGCCGGTTGGAGCGTTGGACTAAAACCACTAGACACGGTACACTTCGATGTTTACTTTGCCACTCTCAGAATCGGTCAGATTGACCTTTCAACGGCTGCTTTCATTGGGGCCGCTTGCGGCCCCAACAATGCCAGCCAAACCTCTAAAACCGCATAACATTAACTTAACTATATAACCCGATTACCGTTCAGCATCCCTCACAAAGTGTAAACCATGTCTTGATCTAAATCTGTAAACCATGTCCTGGTTGTACCCTGATTATGTGTGCCCTTAAAACTTAACACCTAACACTTCTCGAAGAGATCACTCGATAGTGATCTCCTCGGGAACAACTTCGATCGCATGACCTTGGTTAATGACTGGCATAGATGCCTTTGTTAACCAGATGTCAGTTCCTTCTAATATAAACTCTCTTAAAAAATTATATCCACTAGGAGCTTCTGGTGTTTCCCCGATTATTATAAATCCCGATGGAACTCCATCAGGCCCTGTCGGCCCAATGGGGCCAGTTAAACCCTGAATCCCTTGAGATCCTGTTGGACCTATTGGCCCCGTTTCACCAGTCGGGCCGTTATGTTACACGTCTCTCGGGCCGGAAAAACCCGGCCCTCCGGAGGCGACGTAGCCGTGGCTCTTACCGCCTGGATCGAGGGCGACCCAGAAGGCATACAGGCTGCCGTTTGTCAGCCGGAATCGGAACCGGGCCGGCCCGCCACCGGCCGCTGAGAGGTCCGCGGCACCCCGCCACCGGATCGGCACGCAGGTTTCGTCTCCATGTACCGGAATGCATCTTTCCATTGAATAAGGTTCGATAACCCGGCCTTCCCGGTCGAGGGCTTCGACCTGGAGCTCACCCTCCGGGGCCTCCACATTGACAAAAAGATGGCCGCCCTTGAAGGTGAGTGGTCGGGTAATCAAATCTCCGGGGGCATCGCCGGCATCCATGGAGACAAAGCCGTCGCGGCGAGTCCAGGCGACGTGGGTGCTGCCTCCGGCATATATGTCGCGGGCACCGGAAGGGGCGATGCCTGAAAATCCTGAATAGTAGAAGTGCAGCCGATCCCGGGCGATAATGCATCCCGCAGCAGGTCTCAGGTATGCCCGGTCCCAGTCCCCTTCTTTTTTTGTGGCACCGATGAAGACCTCCCTGTCCGGCCGGTACCAGTGGAATCCGTCCCGGCTGTAGCCCAGCTTGATCTGAGTCAGCTTTGGGAACTGCCCTTTTCGGCAGATGTCGTTGGGCGGGCCATAGAGGATTGCAAAAATTCCCAGCATGAGGCTCTCATAGGGCACCACCTCCAGCATGTACAGCTGTGTCGGCTCCTGGACCACCCACTCCGGATCCGGTAGGTCCAGCCTGTCGGCCCCGACCCAGAACACCTGCCCTTCGGACAGCCCCGGAGCGGGCTCATCGAGGCTCCTGACCTGACTCAGGGCCTCTTCCGGCGTAGCCTCCCGAAGACTTTGAAACTGCCAGAACTGATCCCTTTCGATATAAGCCCGGCCTCGTTTGCCTTCATAGTCGCGTTTGAGGTTCAGCACCCATTTCCGTCTGAAGGGATTGTAGTGGAGGGTCGTGCCGTCGGCTCCTCTAGCCGTGAACTGTGCCGCATGTTCCCAATGCACGCCATCACCCGATTTCAAGAGCCAGTTTTCGCTGGTTCTCTTGCCCTTCTGATTCTCCCAAGGAAAAAATTTCTGATGGATCTCACTTACCTCCCAGGGGACTTTCCCGTGAAACACGTATAGGTAGGCCTTGAATCGCTCCGTAGGATCCTGCGCATGGAGATCCAGGAGCGGGCAGAAACTGTCCCGGGAACGCATCGGGTAGTCGTGGGGAAGGATCACGTTCGTACCGGGTAGGATATCCAGGTCCGGCCGCTCCCAATGCAAACCGTCGTCGCTGAACGCCACCGCCGTGTGTCCCGGATAGGAGGCCAGGTACCAGAGCAGGAACTTCCGGGTTACTGGATCGTAGGCGACTCCGTCGTCGAAAGGACAGGCCGTGGCCGCGGGACGCTCCTGTTCAGCCGCGGTCTCCGGAACCAGTATTGGATTTTCCTCATATTTTTGCGCCGGGTGAAACACCCGTTTCAAGGTAGTATTCTCGATCAAGAAACCATCGACAAATAGCTGCCGGCCCACGTCGATCGGTATCACCGATGGCGGAGAGTCCAGATACGGAACCGGCATTGGCTCGCGGGATGATGGATTCATGTCCCGCGGGGGCCATTCCTCGGGTAACCGAATTCCATTGTAAAGCACAGTATTCATCGGATAAATTGTTCAAGAGTAATTTTTTACGAGGGAGGTTAATAACTGAAACTGCGGATGATTGCATCTCCTAAAATGCTGTAAAATACAGTTTCAGAAGGAACTTTATGACAGTTGTTCTCGTTGAGATACTTTAAGATTGCTTCGTCATCCTCTGGTGGAAAAAATAATTGCACTTCACCATCAAAATCTGAACCCAGGGAGAAATTAATACCGGTTATTAAAATTGTCCCTTGTCCCAAGTCTGCTTCTGCTCCAGTAATGAGCAGTTCTTGTTTTCCCTGGTCGCTATCATTATTATTGTCTGCCAAGAGAGAATGGTTTGTGAGGATAAGAATAGTGATAAGGATAATAAGGTGGTGAAGAATGTTTTTCATAATGACATCAATATTTAGCTGGATTAAGCCGGACACGGCGAATGCTCGTTAGGGAACTGGACCTTCAGTCTGGAGCCACTACCTTAACTTGCTAAGGATGAAGCAAAAGGCAGTGTGAGGGGCTTTTCTCCCTAACCATTTACAAGCCACAGTGAGTAGTGAGAGCGTTTTGATGGGCTGGGGTATACATAGGATATGCCTTGAAGAGTTACTCAATCGTCAATTCTTCAGTCGTAACTTCGATCGCATCGCCATCTTCATTGGCGAAGGTGGCATCGATACTCAGTGTAGGTTGAGGCGTGTTGTCGGACTTGAAGTTGTTCTGAGAGATCAGGGTGTCAAACCCGGTCGTTGTCGATCCACTCTCCGCTACCACGACTGCCGCACCGTTCGTCTGCAAGAGGTCACCACCTGTGATCCGCAAGCCGGGATTGCCGGCTGGCACCGTGAACGATCCTGATCCAAAGAGTAAATGCGGGACCGCATCGCCATCAGCATCGATGTCACCCACGGTTAAGCGAACCGCGATCGGTACCCCGCGCGCATCGAAGCCGACCTTGCCGGTGCTTCCACTGAATACGGCATTCGATAACTGCACCCCTCCCAGTCCCGTAGAGTTGACCACTTCCACAAGGGCAACATTCGCCTGGGCGTCATAGACCTGTCCTTCGGGGAACAGCGCCTGGTTAAAAGCGTTGATCCTGCCAACTGTGAAGATGCTGAAGAAGGTATTGGCGTCTGCTCCTTCGATGACCACGCTCGGCTTGCCCGTTACGTACTCAACCTGCTGGTTGTAGCGTGGAGGTATGGCCGGGGGCAGGAAGGTGGCCGGGTCCAGGGTTACGGTAAAGGTGCCGTTGCCGGAGAATTCTACCTGCACAATGTCTTCGTTTTCGTCCATGAAGGAAACGCGGGTGATCTGTCCCGGTTTGGCCTGGAGTTGGACGGACTCTCCGGTGAGTAAAATCTGGTCGAAGACATTACCGTTGGCATGCTGAATGTCTTCACCCGCGATATCCCCCGAGCCATCGAGCACGAGGGGAATGGAAGGAGCTGCTACGGTGATGACCGCGGTATCGCTGTCGGTAGTACCTCCGGCGTTTGTTATTTGCACCCAGAAGCTGGTGTTCGCAGTAAGCGCGCCGGTATCGAGGGTGCTGCCGGTGGCCCCGGCGACGGGGTTAGCGATGTCACCGCTGTTACCGGTATACCACTGGTAGGTAAGATCATTCCCACTGGCAGCAACAGATAAGTTTGCCGATGCGCCGGACTGAACTTCCTGGCTGGTGGGTTGAGTGGTGATAGTCGGAGCATCCGCAGGTGGGGGACCTTCTCCTTCTGTTCCCGGAGCACCGATAGGGGTAAATCCAAAATCATCGACTGTAGTACGACTGAAATTAACGCTAACATCGGGATCATCCTTCATCACCAGCCTGCTAATACCGCCGGGAGCTCCTAATTCTTCGGCATTGATGGTTATAAATCTGGGTTTGAACTCAGCTCTAATATTTCCTTCTAAATCTGAAAAGGTTGCCAGTAAGTTATCGTTCGTATCATAGACTTCAATTGCGCCGTTGGGATCGGTACTGCCAGCAGCCACTGTGGTAGCTCCGAAAAAATCTATTTCATAGGCTGGAGTTTCAAAGGTGATGGTTGCCTCCCCTCCATTAAATAATCCATAAGTATTAAAAAACGCGCGTACATAAATGAAATTACCTGCAACCCTGTTTATAATCATTCCTCCCTCAAAGGTAGCAGTATTGGGCGAAGTACCCAGGACCAAGGGTTCTGATCCTCCTTCACCCGTACTAAATTCTTCAAAAGTGCTGTAAACAGTGTTGTTTGAGGGGAAGTCGGTCAGGGTAAATCCCAGGTCGTCGAGGACGAGTTTTCCCGTAACATTAAGAAACTTTACTTCGAGGATACCGCTGAGGAAGTCAAAATCATCTGTATCTTGAAAAACCCCGCTGTCTCCTACAAAACTGTATAAAGGGGGATTGGCGCCAGGGCTGATATTTGCTGGCAGTCCTTCGATAAGACCTCCATTGCCAATGACGAAGTTACTTTTAGTGTCAACTGAGGGGTCTGGTATGACTTCTCCTCTTACCTCAATTCTACCTGCGCCTGTGTTCTCGCCCGCATAAAATTCCAGAAATTGTATACCTCTTGATGATGATATTCGCCCTTCCTGTCCAGGTCCCAGGGTTAAAGCCTTTGTCCCTGAATGTAATTGAGCAGGATCCTCTAATGTTTCCACCGTGAAACCTGTTATAGTAACCGTATTCGGCTCCTGCCCGATGACAATCGTGCCTTCACCACTTACGTCCTCGAAATCGGTGAACACCTCGAGGTCTTGAGGTAGGGCTGACAGGCGCACCGATAAATAGAGCAAGAGAATCAGAAGCGGAATTATTTTTATAGGTTTTCTTTTCATGCTGTTATAACGATTGAAGCGATGCCAAAGATCGGCGCAAGGACTATTCGCTTATTGGGTATTTTTTTGCGGGTTGGTTAGTCATCTTAACTAACCATTTTTTAATTATTGGTGAGGACTATAGTTGCCAAATATTCTGCTTTTTTTGGCAACTGCCCCTGGAACCCGCATAGATAAAGGGGAACCTCTGCGTCCCGAACGCAGCGCTCTACCAGGCTGAGCTACACCCCGTTGTTTATTGGGTAATTCTTATATTACTTTTTACGGTATTAACGAAAGCTAAATATTTTTAAGGGGTGTTGGTATAATTCATTGATTGTCGTTAACTATAGCGGCCATGACGAAGCATGGCCCTCCATTTTTTATTTCCACCATATGCTTAACGCTTAAAACCTAAAACTTAATACTAACACTTCTCAAAGAGATCACTCAATAGTGATCTCTTCGGTTACAACTTCGATCGCATCGCCATCTTCATTGGCGAAGGTGGCATCGATGCTCAGTGTCGGTTGAGGGGTGTTGTCCGATTTGAAGTTGTTCTGCGTGATCAGGGTATCAAATCCGGTTGTTGTCGATCCACTCTCCGCGACGACAACTGCGGCACCGTTTGTCTGCAAGAGGTCGCCACCCGTGATCCGCAACCCGGGGTTGCCGGCTGGTACTGTGAAGGAGCCTGAGCCAAAGAGTATGTGCGGTACTGCATCGCCACTGGCATCGATGTCGCCAATAGTTAAACGTACGCCGATCGGTATTCCCCGCGCGTCGATACCGGTCTTGCCGGTACTTCCACTGAACGCGGTGTTCGACAGTTGTATGCCGCCCATGCCCGTGGAATTTACAATCTCAACTAATGTAACGTCAGCCTGTGCATCATAAACCTGTCCCTCGGGGAAGAGGGTCTGATTAAACGCATTGATCCTACCCACGGTGAAGATACTGAAGAAGGTATTGACGTCCGCTCCGTCGATCACGACGCTCGGTTTGCCCGTCACGTACTCGACGGCCTGGTTGTAGCGTGGGGGGATGGCCGGGGGCAGGAAGGTGGCCGGATCGAGGGTTACGGTAAAGGTACCATTACCTGAAAATTCTACCTGCACGATGTCCTCGGTTTCATCCATAAAGGAGACGCGAGTAATCTGATTTGGTCTCGCCTGTAACTGGATAGTTTCTCCGGTGAGTAAAATCTGGTCGAAGACATTACCGTTGGCATGTTGTATGTTTTCACCGGCGATATCGCCCGAGCCGTCGAGGACGAGGGGTACGGAGGGTGCTGCTACTGTGATTACCGCGGTTTCACTGTTCGCGGTGCCGCCCGTGTTAGTAATCTGTACCCAGAAGCTCGTGCTCACTGAGAGAGCACCCGTGTCTAAAGTCCCAGCAGTCGCGCCCGCGACGGGACTGGCTGTGTCACCGCTGTTGCCGGTATACCACTGGTAAGTGAGATCATCTCCACTGGCGACAACAGACAGGTTGGCCGAAGCGCCGGACTGCACTTCCTGGCTCGCGGGCTGTGTGGTAATCGCCGGTGCATCTGCGGGAGGGGGACCCTCGGAGCTGGTGCCCGGGGCGCCAATGGGGGTAAAACCGAAAGTGTCGAAAACCGTCCGGCTTCTCGCTACATTTACATTGGGATTGTCTTTAACAACCAGTCTGCTAATACCCCCCGGAGCACTCAATTCTGCCGCATTGATCGTTAAAAAAGGGGGTTTGTTAATAAATCTTAGAGGACTATCACCAGTAGTTCCACCACTAGAAAAATCCGTAAAAGTAGCAATAAGGTTATCATCAGTATCATATACTTCAATCGAGCCATCGGAGTCTGTAGTGGCTCCCGAAATAACCGCGGCAGCATAAGTATCCACTTCATAAGCCGGGGTTTCAAAGGTGACTTCGAATGAATCACCATTAACTTGAATCCCATAGGATACACCTCCCGAGTGAGTCGGATTTCCTGCTGCTCCGGCCATAATCTGACCGCCATCAAAGGAAGCAGTAAAGGGCGATGTCCCAATAACAAGAGGTTCGAACTGTCCTGAACCTACACCGAATTCCTCAAAATATGTCAAGACCGTATTATTGGATGGTTTGGCCGTGAGGGTGAAGCCCAGATCGTCGAGGGAAAATTTACCTGTAACATTCTTGATCTTTATTTCTCTGATGCCATCGAGAAAGTCAAAATCCGTGTTATCGATAAAACTACCACTATCTGCAATACCACTCTGTAATGGGGGATTTGCACCGGGGCTGATATTATTCGGCAGACCATCGATCACACCATTATCGGCGAGAATGAGTTCTATACTCAGAATCGTTGAGAAATTTCCTCGGTACTCGATTCTGCCGGCTCCCGTACTCTCGGCCGCATAGAATTGGATTTCATCAAGCCCTCTATCCGATACAATTACCCCCTCCTTACCAGGCCCGAGGGTTATCGCTTTTGTTCCCGAGTGTAAGAGCGCAGGATCCTCCAGAGTTTCCACCGTGAATCCGACTAACTTGACCCTGTTGGGTTCTTCCCCAATGAAAAATTCGCCTTCCCCGCTGATGTCCTCGAAATCGGTGAACACCTCGAGGTCTTGAGGAAGGGCCGATAGATGCACCGGTAAATAGAGCAAAAGAATCAGAAGCGGAATTATTTTTATAGGTTTTCTTTTCATGCGGTTATAACGATTGTAGCAATGTCCAAAAAATCGGCGCAAGGACTAAATGCTTATTGGGTATTTTTTTGCGGGTTGGATAGTCATCTTAAATAACTATTTTTTAATTATAGGCAAGGGTTACAGTTGCCAAATATTCTGTTATTTTTGGCAACCGGACCCGAAACCCGCATAGGTAAAGGGCGACCTCTGCGTCCCGAACGCAGCGCTCTACCAGGCTGAGCTACACCCCGTCAATTTATGGGGTAATACTTATATTACTTTTTAAAGCGTCAACGAAAGCTAAATATTTAGCGTATGATGGTATCATCTAAAGAAGGACTATAAAGAGTGGAAGACACGGTTCCTAGCGTGTTTGAGAATGTCGTAATTGAAGAAGCGTGCTAGGGACAGCCCGCTCCACCTTAACACTTAAAACCTAACACTTCTCGAAGAGATCTCTCAATAGTAATCTCTTCGGGAATAACATCGATCGCATCGCCATCTTCATTGGCGAAGGTTGCATCGATACTCAATGCTGCAAAAGTGGTCAAACGTAGAATTTAAATATCGAGAGCGTGAGAAGTTAATCAATCAGAATAAATAGTTGTCTTCGATATCAAAGGAAACAGAAAATTACATTTAAATTCTACGTTTGACCCCTTTTGACTTCCACAGTAACCTGTATTTTAAGCTAAGAAATGAATTCGAACCACATACATAAAGTTTTAAGCGGGGGTTGCCTATGCGGCCATGTGCGTTACGAATACGCAGGTGAACCAGAAGGTGCAAATTATTGCCATTGTTCTACCTGTAGGAGAATGACGGGTAGTGCCTTCAACGTTGGCATACGTGGTCAAGCAAACTTGCTGAATATCATATCAGGCAAAGTTAAGGGATACACGAGGAAGGCAGACGATGGTAATGAGATTACTCGCGAGTTTTGTCCGGAATGTGGATCGCCTCTGTTTACAAGGTTACCTTCAAATCCACAGTTTATATTCATAAAGGCAGGAAGTCTCGATGACTCGACTTGTGTGAAACCATCATATCAGATGTGGACTGAAGAAGCAGTCCCTTGGGCTCATATTGATGAGAATATTACAAGCTACCCACAAACCCCGACACCGCCTAGTGATGACATAGCACCGCCTAGTGATGAGATAACACCACCTGTTGATGAGATAACACCGCTTGTTGATGAGATAACACCGCCTGCTGATGAGATAACACCGCCAATTACAATACTCAAAAAGCAAGCAGAAATTTTAGAAACTCAGACAAAAGGAACCCTTAAAGGATTAGTTTGGCACTTCGTAAATGTAAATAAAATCTCTATCAGACTTGATATCTTAGCACAGAATTTAGACGACTATAGTATGACCGTGCTCCGTATAGAACAGCCACTTAATATTTATCCTCTAAGAATATTTAACGAAATAACAAATGAAGAACATAAAGTCGAAAATGAAGAGGAATTTATTAGCACTCTTCGATCCATTTTATCATCGAATGATGTTAAACGAGAAATCAAAGTAATTTTTTCTCAAAGTAAAAATAAAATAACATTTTGATCTCAGCAATATCGCGAGTAGTTGAAAATTAAAAATAGTTACCAAATATTCTGCTTTTTTTACAACTGCCCCTGGAATCTGCATAGATAAAGGGGAAACTCTGCGTCCCAAACGCAGCGCTCTACCAGGTTGAGCTACACCCCGAAAGGTTTTTATAATCAATTAAGTATTTGTAGAATAGTACCTACGTGCTTTATATTTTTTTATTATAGTATCAAATAATGTCAGAGGTTGCCAGATAAACTCCATTCATGGCAACTGGAATATCACGCTTCCAGCGTGACCACGAAAAGCTCCAAGCCTTCCTTTCCAGCTTTCAACCTGAACGATGAACCATGGGGAAAAGTCATGGTCGTTGCATGGTGCATATTGAATTCTCGGTCGCCGACAACTACAGTACCGGATCCCGATTGCACGAAATACGACTCTTCGATCCCCTCCATCGTCCGGTCCAGCTTCTGGCCGGGCTCGAAGCTCTCAAGGCGAATCGAACGCCACGCTCCAGTGAAATACTGTTTGGGATCGATCGATCTCTCCTGACTCAGATGAATGAGGGTGCATTTCGCCTTGTCAGTCATATGATCAACCCTCGACTTCGGTGGGTTTTTGAGTAGGCAGAACCTCGGAAACGGACGGAGGGAACACCTCGATGACCAACACTTCCAGAGGGCCGTCGCCGATGTTCTTCATGCCGTGCCGGCCGTATTGTGGGGTGATGAGCAGATCACCTGTCCTCATCTCTCGAACTTGATCGCCATCAACAGAAGCCTCACCCTGACCGAAGGCCACAAACCAGATCTCCTCGGTGCGTGACTGGATGTGGTCGGCCGACGCGGCGCCGGGTTCGAATCGATTAAAATCCACTGATTGCCAGTTTCCAAAGAGGTGTTCACCGACCACCATCCGCTTCCATTGGATTAAGCCAACTCCTCCGTGCATACCGTAAACCTCGGTAAAGCCATCGGGTTGAGACACAATCACAGCATCCTTCATTGATCTCCTCCTTTAATGAGCATGAATTCTTGCGCCTCAAATGATTTTAAATCATTTTCAGTAACACTAAACATAATAACGTTTTTTATTCTTCAAAGAAGAACGAGTCAATAAATTCATTGAATTGTGATAGAATAGAGAAGACTGTTTAAAGCTGATGACTGAAAAATGAAAAATAAAGTAGCTCTCGTGACCGGTGGTGGATCCGGTATTGGCCGTGCTACGGCTCTCGCTTTTGCGCGTGAAAGGGCCGAAGTTGTCATTGCAGATGTCGATGATGAGAATGGAAATAAAACCGCACGCTTAATTGAAGAAACGGGTGGTAAAGCGGTATTTATTAGTTGTGATGTATCAAAAGCATCTGAAGTGGAAGCTCTGATCAAGCAAAGTGTGGAAAAATTCGGACACTTGGATTGGGCTTTTAACAATGCCGGTATTCTCGGTGAGATGGCTACAACCGCAGATTGTAAAGAAGACAACTTTGATCGTATCATAAATACCAACCTCAAAGGTGTATGGTTGTGCATGAAATATGAAATACCGCAAATGGTTAAGCAGGGTGGTGGGGTGATTGTTAACACCGCATCCAACGCCGCCGTTCGCGGGGTTCCGGAATTACCGGCTTATAGCGCATCGAAAGGTGGGGTCTTGCAGTTAACACGTACAGCTGCAGTAGAATCTGCATCTTCAGGTATTCGGGTAAACGCTATCAATCCCGGTCTCATATCCACCCCCATGGTAGATCGCCAAGTGGAGAGCAATCCGGAGGCGGTAGAAGGATTTATTAAGGAGCATCCAGTGGGTAGAATAGGCGAACCGGAAGAAATTGCTGAAGCAGTGTTGTGGCTTTGTTCGGATGCAGCATCTTTCGTTACCGGTCATATCATGGCAGTCGACGGCGGCATTTCCGCCAAATAGGTCCTGATAATTACATTTAAAATTCGAAAGAATTAAAGAGTAAAACAATGTCTAAGCATACGGCAATTACGCTAGGTAATGCATCCTATGGATTCAGAGAATATAACTTAAAAGATTTTTTTGAAGCATCTAAAAAAATAGGGATATCTTTAGTGGAAATTGACGCCGGGTGGCTGGTGGGAGAAGCGAAAAACGCGATTTCATTAAATGCAACCCCAGAAGAAATAGGAAAAGTCAAGCATTTGGCTTCCGATGCGGGTGTTAAAGTGGCTGCACTGGGGGGTGGAGCGGTGGTGGCGCTCGAAGGAGATAAGGCTAATAATCAATCCACTGAAATAATGAAAGCTATTGATATTGCTGATGCCCTGGATGCACGGGTGATCAGGGTATTTACCGAACATGATTTTACTGCTTCCCAGCATTATGTCCTGCCCGCGGAAAGAGTAACTGATGCACTCTATACAACACTCGGTGAAGCCTTTAATATAGTAGGAGAATATGCCCAGAGCAAAAATGTATCCCTTGCCATTGAAAATCATGGAGGAAGCTCTGCCACGGGAGCACGTTTGAAGAGACTACTCGATATGGTTCCCTATGAATCAGTGGGTGTAACTTTCGATCCTGCTAATTTTGCCTATGGAGGTGAAGATCCCTATGACGCACTGCTTCAGATTGAAGATAGAATTAAATATACCCACTGGAAAGATGTCACTCATACAGATAAAGGAGTCGAGTACCGAGCTTTCGGTGAGGGAGATATCGACTGGCCACCCATCATTTGTAAGCTTTTAAATTCTTTTAATGGGTTATGGTCTATTGAGTACGAACGAAAAACAAACAGTACTTTGGAAACATTAATGGACGGCACACAGACAAGCTGTGAAAACCTTCAAAGAGTAATTCATGAGGTCGAGGAGAAATAATCCATGATAGATATCAAACGCCTGGGTCACGTTGCCTTTACAGTACCCGACGTCGAAGAAACAGCTTCTTTTTACGAAAAGATATTAGGTATGGAGATTTCGGACCGAGCTGGAGAAGCAGTTTTTCTGCGTTGCAACGACGATCACCATTGTCTCGCATTATATCCAGGCGAAAAGAGAGGTTTGCATCACCTGGGACTGGAAGTAAATGACAAGGAAACATTGCAGGCCGCGCGCGAAGAATTATCCAGCCATGGTCATGAACCGATAATAAGAGATTTCGAGGAACCGGGGCATGGCGATGCGATCTGTTACCGGGATCCGGATGGATTTCTGCTCGAAGTGTACGAGGGCATGGAATCCATTAAAAAAACACTACCACCAAACGATGTGCGCCCTGTAAAATTTGGCCATATCACCTATATGTCGAAAGATCTGAAAACTTCCCTTGCCTTTTATACTGAGTTATTAGGCTTTCGCATCTCTGACACTTTAGAAGATAATTCTCTCGCCTGGATTCGGTGCAATCAAGAACACCATGGCATCGCAATTATTAACGCAGGAGTGTCAAAAGTGAATCACTACTGTTTCGATTTGGCTGATTGGAGCGTGTTTAAACAAATCTGTGATTTACTGCTCGATAATAATATACCGATCATCTATGGACCGAGCCGCCACGGACCGGGCGGAAATCTTTTTCTCTATATCCCCGATGCCGCTGGTAATGTGATTGAATTAAGCACGGAGATGATACTGATTAAAGATGAAGAGAGTTATCAGCCCTTTGCATGGAAAAACGAACCCAAGACTGTAGATGTTTGGCGCGGAATCCCTGCACCTTCTCATTTCATGCGTGGTGAAGGACGTGAATTTAATGACTGGTCTTCGGGTTCTCCGGTTATCGGGTCGGGTTGGAACCTGTTTAATGTTGATGGAAAAGATTTACTTGACCCCACGGCGAAGATAACCGCTCCCACTCATGAACTTCCGGAGTTTAAAATTGAAATCCCTCGCTTCACCCTTGGACAGGACAATCCTCTCGATCATGTCAAAGCCATGGTCATTACCGATCGCCATTTCCCCACCTGTGATGGCCTGACCGTATCGGTGGAACTCGCTGTCGATACACATGGAACTGAGAGCAATCCATTTGGCGCTGATCCTGAAGATCCTCGATTAGCCAATGGAGCTATCGCGTTAATCGATGATGCCTCGGGTACCGTCTTAAATTTTGAAATTTCTAACAGGCGCGTCCTTACTTTACGAGAAAGGTTTGCGGTGAATGCTCCCGGGGGCCCAGGGTTGGTTGTTCCTTTAGCAGACCCCATTCTCACAGATCTTGAAATTGAGCCTGGATCATGGCACTGCTATGAGATTATTTACACCCCGGGTGATGACGGTTGGTTCAATCCGGACCCTGATTGCGCCACCTGGCTGATCGATGGAAAGATTGTACATGAAGTCTCATGGATCACCACTAAAGATTCCCCCATTGCTCCCATTATCAAACCTGCTAAATTTCGAGTGGCCATGGCTATATTCACCCTCCTCGATGATCTCCCGGACGGTAGAGGCGGAACCATTTCTGGATTGGATCCGAATTATAAACAAAACCTATTTGGTCAGGGTGCGACTGCCCGGTGGCGTAATCTTAGAGTATTGAACTCAGTGCAAAGCCGGCATGTGCGTAAGTAAGAAACATGATTATATGAAAGTAAACGAAAGCTATTTTTTCTTGAGTAAAGATTAAAGATGGAACGCGCTTCCTGTCCGTCATAGCCTTGGCGACGACTGATAACTGAACACTGAATGCTTTCTTTATTCCCGGAACCAATCCAATGGAATTACCCTCAAGCGCGTACCCAACCCCTTATAAATTCCTCTACCGATGTCGTAAGCAATGGCAGCTTCATCCCCGGCAAAGGCGATAGTCGGATAACATACCCTCAGCGCGCCAGGAACCCGGTGATATCTCTCAACGGGCTCAGGCTGAAGGTTGTCATAGACCTCGTAGGGCTGACAGGCTATCGTATCCGAAGCGGGTGGAGGGGTGACTTGGGTCACATCATCCAGCGATTCCAGATTCTTGAAGTTTTCCCAGGTCTCACCTTCGTCCTTCGAGATGGCGCACGAGAGGCGGGTTCGGCACTTGTTAGTGACGATCTCCTGGCGGGAAGCCTGGCTCCATATCATAAGCAACTCGCCGGTGGATGGAATGCACCGAATAAAGGAGGGTGTGTTGGCGGCGGCTATAGGCACCGGTTCTGGACGGGTCCACGATAATCCACTGTCAGAAGAGTAGGACTTGTAAATCCTCCCCATCGCCGCACGAAGATGCATAAGCAACCTGCCGTCTCCCAGTTCCACAACGATCGGTTCCTCGAGATCCCAGGCAGCGCGATTCACACTTACAAAAAGCTCGCTCAGGCTACGCTTCCAGGTTTTTCCCTCGTCATCGGAAATATACACGAAGCTATAGGAGAAGGTAGGGGAGGGCACACCATCGCGCGGATTCCAGTCTTCCGCCTCGCCACCGCTTAATGGACTGATCCACCGGAAAGCAGGCGCCAGTATTCGCCCTGAGGACAGGACAACAGCATGACCGGAGCAGCAACATGAGTGGGTCCTGTCGAGTAGCACCGGATCACCCCAGGTGTGTCCGCCGTCATCACTGGCTCGATAATAAACCATCTTGTAATTCTCTCGGCCGGGGTGGCCGTATTCTTCGTCGGTATCGGAATAAATCATACCCAGGCGTCCGGATTTCAGACGCAGCACGCTGACATGGAAACCGCGTATATCTTGACCGGCGGAATCTTGCGCCGTCCAGTCTTCCTGCCAGGTGCGGCCGGCATCGTCAGACACTTTAAAATGTATGGACTGATCCGTGTAGATTTCACTGAATATAAACCAGAGCTGTCCGATGCGATCTCTCTCCAGGATGATTGCTTCCGCATGTCCAGGAATTGCCGGTTCAAGAATATCCAGTTTAAAGAACCTTTCCACATCGAGCGGCGTTCCCGGGACAATCCCATCCATTTTATCCTTCCACTCCGTGTCACGCATTTATTAATTCTTCCTTAGGGGTGAGTTAAAAAATTAATTTTCCACTCTTGAGCGCAGATCGAGAGCCGGATTGCGTTCAAAAAAATCGAAGGGACGGATTTCAAACTCATGCCAGACAGTAGGAAGCACCGGCCAATCTTCGGCTCGCACAACATGATGAAATCCAAGTGTGTACCAAAGTACGATATCAGTATTTTCGATGGGGCGATTGGCCTCTGTCCATGCGGGCAACCCATCGTAGTCCTTGCTTTGGTTCGGGTAAGTCCCACCCGCATATCGCTCATCCGTATGGTAGGGAGTCACCCAGAGATGATAGTCGGTGAATCCGGCTCGTTTCTGTGGAAAATCATTGTGAGTCAATAACGAAATGGCATTGGCTTTGAACTTGAGTTGGTAACTGACCGGATAGCCAAGCGGCCCACTGACATTGGTGTTGACGACGCGCCAGAGGGCGGGCTTCTCAATATTGATCCGCAACTTAGTCTCTTGTTCGGTCGCGGCAATGTGCGGATCGATCACCCATATACTTTTCCTTGGACTATCATCTTCCAAATTTACCGTTTTAAGTCGATCGAGGAGAAAACTGTTTTCAGTGCCATCGACATCGAAATCGAGGCGGAATGAAAAGAAATGGTCATGGTTGATGGCTACCGTGTGTTCTGCTACCATGCGGCCGTAGGCCATATGGTGATCCTTGATTTTATCGGTGATGGTACGGTTATGCACCGCCGCGACCTGCTCGATGCCACTTGCGCCAAGAGCAACCTTAATGGACCCGGCTAATCCGAAAACGATATCGATAATATAGTCGTAGTTGCCGATCGCCGAAATGAAACGTAATACAAGTTCTGTTTTTTTACGGACCTCGCTTTGTCCATTGATACCCTCGTAGTGACGCCATTCCATATCACCTGCGTAACGCTCAAAAAGGCAGGCTACATTTTGCTGGTTGTAGGGTTGCCCTCGGTCGTCCGCAAAAACGGTGTTAAAATATATCGCGTTCTCAGGTGCATCCAGACCTATTTCCAAAGGTGCAGCCAGCTTACCCACGCCATACTCGCCCGCATCCAGATAGGTTCGAAAATACCATCCAACATCGGGATCCATATACGGAACAAACAATTCTGATAAGGAGCCCTGATAGAGGATCGAGCGCGTTTTACCTTTGTCATCGTAACTCACAGTCGAAATCACAGGGCCAAGCCGTGGGTCGATGCGGAAATGAAATCCCCAGTTCTGCCAACTCACTTGATGACCATTGACAGTAAAGTTCACACCTTCTGATTGAGTGATCGAGATGGGGTTTGTTGCCTTGCGCAATGGACCAACAGAACTTTCATCGAGATCAATGGGCGTTTCCGGTAATGGGACGATACCGGTGTCGATCAACTTAATGACTTGCCTCTTTTCGATATCTACAACGGCCGTTATTCCTTCAATTGGTCTGCCCCAAAAATTTTTAGTCTTCCTCCCATCGAAACTAACAACTTTGAAAAGCCGCCGTCCCTCCTCTTCAACCAGGCCGTAATACCCGGCGGTAAGGGGTACGCATACGACTTTATCAAATTCGGTGATTCCCCTTTTCCGAATAACGACCTGCCATTCAGGATTTGATTGCACGATTTTCTGGGCAAGAGTCCATTCCTCGATGAGCACGCCGGGTTGTACACCGGGAATCTGTTTCCAGGAAACCACCTTATGCCGGTCAATATCAACAATAGCCTCGAAGGTGTCAGCGCCTTTTTTAACGATTGCAAACGCGGCTCTCGGCAGGTTGGAACCCGGTTTCCAGCTCAACACGGAGGCCTTATCGGGCTCATGCAATGTTATCAGAGAATAGCGGCTGGAATCGTCGACTAATTCCTCTGTTTTTAAAATTGTTATAATCGCAACGTACTCATCGGATGTCAATGGATCCATCGGATGGGAAACCAATCCCATACCTAATAAAGAAGTGTTAAGTACCACGAACGATAAAAATATACCTATCGCCCGATTAGATTTTCTGAATTTACAAGGAGTCATTCTTAAAGTCGTGGACGATTTCGCCAAAACCATCGGTCTGATCTCTTTCAAGGTAGTAGGATTCATAATACTCAAGTGGTTTGAAATCGAAGAGATTGTATGTTGCCGACGGATTGAACTGCACGACGCCATCCCCTGCCATGCAAATATGTACGGTAACATCGCTTGACACCTTGGTGTTATCGATAAGCTGCATAACATCGGCTCCATTTCCGTCGGCTCTCGGGATCACCTTCAGCATCCAAATCGGTTGCAGGACACGCATTTCACTCACGTTTGATTCCTTGTGCATAGTTGAGCGAATGCTCATCACCACAGTACCGCTCAAACTGGCTTCGGCATGCATCACACGTTCCGCCATGCCAACATTTACATCAGCATAAACTTTTGGCGTTCCATAAATTTCACGTCCCGCCGGTATGCTGCATTTCGTATTGAGAAAGGACACAACACAGAAATAACCAACTTTACCTTGGAATATACATTCAACATACAGTTTGCAACCTTCAAACTTTCCATAATGGGCCGACCACTCAACAGATATGCCGTGGGCGACGCACAAACCACTTCCTGAAAGCTCAAAACAGGAGGGCAACACCCGATCGATAGCTGATTCATCCGCACGGAAAAAAACAAACTGCGATTTGTTGTTTCGATAGCGAGCAGGAGGCCTTGGATAATAAGGTGAAAAGACCGGAATCGTCCCGATCTTATCCATAGGTATGGTCATAAAATTAAGTTTCCGAATTGAGTTATAATTCGACAAATTTTTCATAACCACACCAGTTCATTGCAGCAAGGGCAAAGGTTTTGGTGGCGGTTATTAATTCTTTGATATAAACATATTCATCAACGGCATGAGCTTGCAGCAAATTGCCAGGTCCATAAATAACCGATGGGGTTCCCGAGATATTGAGAAACGCGGCATCGCAAACAGCCGCAAACCCTTGAATTAAATCTCTATCATCAACTGACTTTGGACTTATGACCTCGTTGTGTGCATCGACACATGTACGGACTATTGGGTGGTTTGTTGGAATCTCAGCCGGTGGCCAATGGAGGTTGAAACTAATTTCAGGTGGGTTTTCACAAAGCCAGGGATCCACTTGACAGGCTTTGTCAATGTACTCTGTTATCTCTTTCTGGATGTCTTCCTCATTCTCTTGAGGCGGATACCAGACAGCGTATTCAATTGTGCAAAATTCTGATATCAGGAAGGGAATCAAGACACCGTTCGGGCCCCCGGTAATCACGCCCGGATGAAGAGTAAAGTGCCCTGGTCGGAAAAGCGGATGCTTTTTGCTTTGGCCCCACTGCTCTTCAAGCCTGTACAGAGCATTCATAATGAAAATACCTTTCTCAATGGCGCTAACGGCAATCTCTGAACCTCTGCCCCCGGCACGAACCATTTCATTTCTCATCGATGCATGACTGGCTTTCCCCCGGCACGTAATACTAAACCAAATCAGCCCTGAGGTAACGGGCATGACTGCCAAAGGCATTAGAGCCGCAGTAGGCTCGGAGACTATGGCGCCGTCGGCTTTGTATTTCTCACTAACAGCGGAAACGCCAACTTCATGACTCATAGTTTCTTCGCCTACGACACTTTCCAGAGTAACGTCACCCTTTAACTTGAAGCCGCAGCGTAACACCGCTTCGATTCCTTTGAGTTGGGAAACGAGTCCACCCTTCATATCACAAGAGCCCCGCCCGTAAAGTTTACCATCTTCAATTTTACCGCTGAATGGATCATTGTACTTCCAATCCGAATGATTGCCCACAGGAACAACGTCGATATGTCCGTTGTAGATGAGGGAACGCCCCTCTCCGGTCCCACTCAGCACCCCTACCAAGTTTGAGCGGCCTTTTTCTTTTTCAATAAATTCAGTCTCACAACCGATTCCTTTATAAGCTTCAGCCAATCTCTTGTTGCACTCTGTTTCGATGCCTACCTCCTTGTCGTAGTCCATCCCCGGGTATTTTGGATTAATACTTGGAATTCTCACCAGTTCCGCTGTCAGGGAAACGATTTCATCCTCCATCTTTTCAACAGTATCCAAGACATCTTTTTTCGTATTCATAAACTAACCTTTCACTAAGTCATTCTAATGAGAAAAAAATATCCCAAGAAGGTTTAACTGTCATTCGACGGTTATCGTGGATAGAAATGGCATCATTTAATTTGCCTATTACAGTACCTTCTGGGGCGTTCGACGGACCATTGAGTATACTCTCGATAGGATCTTGTCAGAAAATTTTCATATGAGCATCCCGATCGACAGAAAATGCATTAGTCTTGGCGCAAAAAGTCGTGGACTATATCGGCGTATCCTTCTGTATAGTCTATCTCCAGGTAATGAGCTCCGTAATACTCGAGAGGGGTAAAATCAGAGAGATCATATATTGGCATGGGGTTAAATTGCACTACCCCTTCTCCGGCATGACACACATGTAGTTTAACATCAGTTGTTGTATTGGAGAGTTCGAGGATCTGCATAACTTCAGCACCCTTTCCATCTGCTCGGGGTATCACCTTCAGTCGCCATGAAGGTAGTAAATTTGGCAAGTCTTCAGATGCAGCTTGCCTCTCCATGGTCGAGCGGACGCTCATTATTGATGCACCCGCTAGAAAGGAATCCGTGTACATCACTCTTTCATCCATCTCTACCTTGACGTCGGCATATACTTTTGGCGTACCGTAAATTTCCCTACCAGCCGGAATGCCGGAGCGCGCATTATGGAAAACAACAGGAGCAAAATAGCCCACCTGTCCATTATAAGTACATTTTACGATCAATATACTCTCCTCAAACTTTCCATAGTTGGTAGACCAAGGCACGGTAAGGCCGATGGCTACGCAATAGCCATCTTCCGCTGCTTCAAAGCACTCAGGTAACACGCGGTCAACCGCTGAGACTTCGGCACGAAAATACACAAACTGAAAACAAACGTTTCGATAAGCAGACGGGGGCATAGGATAATACGGCGAGTAGGCCGGCATATTAGCGATTCTATCCATTGGAATAGTCATCAGTTTAACCTGTTTAAATTGTTATGGATATGCACTTATGAAGCATTTGATTGATGGGTTGGTTAGTAACCTAACCTAACTATTATATAAATTAAGGCGGGTGCTATAGTTGTCAAATTTTCTGCTTTTTTTGGCAACTGCCCCTGGAACCCGCATAAATAAAGGGGAAACTCTGCGTCCCGAACTCAGCGCTCTACCAGGCTGAGCTACACCCCGTTATAAATGAGTAATTTTTATATTACTTTTTGGGGTGTTAACGAAAGCTAATTATTTTCGGGTCGAAGATTTAAGGTGGAACGCACTGCCCGTCCGTCATAGCCTTGGCGACGGCTGATCCCTAGCGCGTTAGAGATTGTTGTAAGTGAAGAAGCGTGCTAGGGAACAGCCGTCGCTGTGCTATGTTAGGCTATGTCCGTCAGGCAGCCCGCTCCACCCGCATAAAATAACATAAAAATATTTGTAAATTTACAGAAGGAAACTGTCATGTAATCCCTTCTACCTCTTCAACGCCAGTTATCGCAGCCGAAGAACCAGCACCCAGGCAGTGAAGTCATTATCCGACGTTTCGCCAAATCGTTCACGTTTCACGGAATAGATCTGGAAGCGAGGTTCGCATACTTCCACGAGTTCTTTTAGAGTGAGCCGAGGATATCCACGAGTGTCGGGGCCACCATCGGGGCGACGATTGTCTTCGCAACCGTTCACATTGATCCACCATCCCCTCGACGTGAGTACAGACGCAACACGCTCGGCGAACGCGGCACGCTCCGATTTGGCTTCGTAGTTGGAGATCACGCCTCTTTCAAACACAAGATCGTATGGACCGTCTGGATCATCGCGGCAAAAGTCGCCGACCGTGAACTTTACATTCAAGCCGCGACTTGCTGCCTCTGAGCGCGCTCTCTCAACAGCTGTTTCTGCAATATCGATCCCCTGAACCTTGAACCCTGCCGCTGCAAGGTGAAACGCCTGTGTACCGACACCGCATCCGACGTCAAGTATATGTCCACCATCTGGCAGAAGTTCACGGACCGTGCTCTCGAGTGGTGCCCACGGCTTCCCGTCCTCCCAAGGTGTTAGACCCTGTCGATACCACTCGTTCCAGTCGATAGGGCTCATGTAGCAGCTATCACTTCCTCGTATGTCATGCCAAGTTGATCGAGTTCGTTCACAGCTGCGTGCGGAGTTCAAAGCCATTACCTTCGCAATCCTGGAAACAGCCGACCCTTACAGGGGCGCCCTCCGATTCCCGTAGTTCGATTAAACGCCCTCCAAGCTGCTCTATCTCAGCCTGAAACTCTTCGATGTGGTCAACTTCAAGATTCAGCCCCGCGTGAGGTAGTGGGCCATCCCCGTTGGCGGGAAGAATGTGCAGCGCCAGCTGGATGGCGCCGAAATCCAGCATCGTCCAACCTGGAGACTCAAATGACGGTTTTACATCAAAGACCTTTGTGTAAAATTCCTTTGCGCGATCCATGTCGTGTACGTAATGAATGACGATAGGATTTCTTGCTTTCATGTTTGTTTCTTTTCTCGACGGAATGATGATGGGATCTGGGCGA
The DNA here is from genome assembly GCA_965219535.1 of Opitutales bacterium. GTDB lineage: Bacteria > Verrucomicrobiota > Verrucomicrobiia > Opitutales > PNEW01 > PNEW01. Next base: position 762,082 of record CBDCNV010000002.1, read on the forward strand.
TTCTTACAGACCGTAGCTATTTGTGTATCGGTAGTCTATACCTATTTGCTCCTGTAATTGAAGAAGCGCGCTAGGGACAGCCCGCTCCACCTTAGCTGCGTAATGATTTATTACTTAGCTAATCAGGCTTGAAGCCCTACATTTTCTTTGATTAAAATGACTGGTAGTAATGCCGTCCGGTGTTACGAGTTATTATCAACAGAAAGTTAATGCAAAAAAATAAGGAGGAGTTATGACACTTGAAGAAATTCGAGCTACCTTAGCCTGGTGCTCAGTAATAAATATAGGACTATTACTCTGGTGGTTTGTATTTATCGCCTTTGCGCACGACTGGGTTTATAAAATGCATTCACGATGGTTCAATATTCCGGTCGAAAAGTTCGATGCCATTCACTATGCCGGGATTGCGTTTTTCAAAATTAGCATATTCCTCTTTAACCTGGTTCCCTATTTTGCTTTGCGTATTGTCGGTTGAGGATAGGCAACCAACTCAGAATACCGGTAGGCATTTACAGGTTGGCGTATCCCAACAGGTTCTGAATCCGCTGCTGAGTTAGTTGTCGTCCAGCAGCAGCGGGACTCGGTAGTCGATTTTGAAGATGTTGGGTTTCGCCCTCGGAACGATTGCATATTGATTAGAATACCTTTAACTACACTTTTATAAACCCTATTGTCATTGCGAGGAGCGACGCGACGCGGCAATCCAGGGAAATGACGGTTGCGTGATGTAGTTCCCTGAATGTTAATATTTACTCTCAACTGAACGATTGCCGATTATTGTTCAGTCTCTGTGCATGCAGTCGCGTAGGACTAATGTGACATGTAAACACTTAGCTGTTTAATTAATAATACCTATTTAAAAATTTGATTTGAAGAAACGAATATTCCTTGGAATGATTTGAGTGGTGACTGGTATCCGTAGACGCAATGACTATTTGCCTGGAATGGAAGATGTCGCTACGCTCGGTAGCCACGTCACCCTCAGTTGCGGGATCCTCGCAATGACAAGAGGAAAATAGGGCGAATGCTTGGGACACCTAACGACCCCCTTAATATATCCTTTGAATCCAGAGAACCACTTTTTTACTCTACGACTTGGTATTTGACCATTGCCTGGCAGCATATATTACTGCCATCCGCTTCTGAATAGACATATGGGCTGCCATAAGGTTGATAACCATCACCGAGTAATTCTTGCATCATTGTTTCCAACGCGAAGGGAATCCGTGCTTCTACTGTTCTGTATTCGGTTACTATTTTTTCCATTATTTATAATCCCCATTTATTTAATTAGTGTTATGCATTTCCGGAAATATATTTTATTCAATTCTTCAAGTCTTACACAAATATAAAAAAAGCGTGCTAGGGAATCTACCATCGGCCTGATTTTTTATCTTTAGAAAATATGTTGATTTATGCAACAATGGAGGGACGCGCAATGCCTGTCGGCAATAGCCGGCTGGCTATGACCGACAGGTAGCTGGTCCAATATTTATGATAGCATTGTATCTGTGGAACGTGGCAGGGACACCGCGTTAATTATAAGTAATAAAAAAAGAAGCGTGCTAGGGACAGCCCGCTCCACCTGATCAAATTAAATTCAAACAAATGAATATATATATAAATTAATATAGAGGTGGAACGCGGTGTCCCTACCGCGTTAGTGATTTATTGAAAAGTGTGACGTCATGAACCTCGCTCTAACACCCATCAATTCCCATTCGAGTCGAGGAGGGTCTCGATGGAATTATTAACGGCATGGACTTTGACTCCATTAATCTGAGAGGGGGGTATATTCAGATCAAGCGTTATAGAAATGGGTGATATAACGGTTAATACCGGGCCAACGGGAGATTCAGCGATAAACTCGTAATTGTAGATACCTTCAGCTGTGGGATTGCTGAAATTGAAATCGACAAGCCTGGGGTTTGTCCAACCGCTGGTCGTGACCATTCCGTCCGCGGTAATGCTTACCGACTCCGGTGCTGCTGAATCAATCGAGAGTGCTATCCCATTCACTTCCAAAATTTTTGTAAATAACGGAAGGCTAATATTTTCACCGAAGGCATTCTCAAAGACAGCTTGTATGTTTGCAGCCTGAATATTTGTCGAATCCGATTTGAAATTGTCCTGGGAAATGATGGAGCTGAAACCTGCGTTATCGCCTGTTGACGCCACGATCACATTCGACTCATTACTTTGAAGAAGGTCACCTCCAGCGATTATCAGTGCTCCATCATATTGAATTAACGAAGATCCCTCTCCCAGTATCAAGTGAGGGACGGCATCACCTGCTGCATCGATATCACCGATAATCGCTCGCACCAAAACCGGGACTCCAGATGCTTTTACTCCTATATCTCCCGTCGCATTATTGAAGCGTGTATTCGCGCAGAGTATACCGCCGAAACCGGTCGAATTAATGATCTCTAATAATGCCACGTCGGCCACCGCATCATAAATTTCCCCTTCTGGGAACAAGTCCTGGTTAAATGCATTGATAGAGCCCACCGTGAAGATGCTTAGAAAAGAATTTTCGTCCGCACCCTCCACGCGTATTGTTGGTTGGCCTTTTACATAATTTACCGTTGGCTGATTATACTTTGCCGGCGGCGCTGCTGCCTCAAATGTGTCCGGATCGAGAGTGACCGTTACGGTTGCGTTACCGGAGAATTCTACCTGAACGATGTCATCATTTAAATCAAGGAAAGAGACACGTGTAATCTCTGAACCATCTGTGCTCAAGGTAACACTTTGTCCGGTTAACAAGACCTGGTTATAAATGTTTCCGTTGGCGTGGGTGATGTTTTCTCCGACGACATCACCGAATCCCTCTTGCACGAGATCAGCGGGGACAGTGCTGAGACTAAACACATAGACCGATCCAGAATCCGTGTCATTGTCATCATCTAATGGCGCTCCTACCAACACGGTATCTTCGCTGACCTCTGCCGTAAAACCGAACCAATCAAGTGCCACCCCATCGCTTGCCGTTAGTTTTGTAACCTCGCCCCAGTTATCAGCTCCGCCAGTATTGCGTTTAAAAACGTAAGCGGAGCCGGAATCCTTACCACTGACATCGTCGAAGGTTGTACTGATAACGACGGTATCCCCGTCAATATCGACCCATCCGCCTAACCAGTCATCGGGGTCCCCATCACTTGCGGTCAGTTTTGCGGCTTCACCCCAGTTATCGGGACCGCCCACGTTTCGTTCAAAGATATAAGCGGCACCGGAATCCACGCCTAGTGCATCGTTCAAGTTTGCACCGATCACAACGGTATCTCCACTGATCTCAACATGATTGCCAAATACATCATCAGCTGCGCTGTCACTAGCGGTCAGTTTGTTAACTTCCCCCCAGTTGTCATCACCCCCTGCGTCGCGTTCAAAAATATAAGCCGAACCGGAATTGTGACCATCGTCATCATCCCACACCGCACCGGCGACAACAGTGTCTCCGCTGATAGCAACTTGAAATGCAAATTTGTCACCTTCTGCCCCATCGGCTGATTTCAGTTTCGTCACCTCACCCCAGTTGTCAGGACCGCCGGCATTGCGTTCAAAAATATAGGCAGACCCGGAATCGATACCGTTGTCATCGTCGAAATGCGCACCAATGGCAACGGTGTCTCCGCTGATCGCAACCGACCAGCCGAACCAATCACCTGCTGCGCCGTCGCTTGCTAGCAGCTTGGCAACCTGCGACCACGCATTGTTTCCATCGGTGTTACGTTCAAAGATATAAGCGGAACCGGAATCGATTCCGTTGTCGTCATCTAAATGCGCACCGACCACTAAAGTATCCGCATCGATCGCCGCAAATATTCCAAAATTATCTCCCAACGCGCCATCGTCAGCAATTAGTTTGGCCACCTCATTCCAATTGTGATTACTGCTCTGGGCGCGCTCATAGACATAGACCGCGCCGGAATTATTACCGCTGTCATTTACTAGTGGTGCACCCACAATCAGGGTATCGCTGCTTATCCCTACCGCTCGTCCGAATAGTTCCTCCCTCGCACCATCACCAGCTAATACTTTGCTCAGCTCATTAGTGATGATTGTTTCAGCGACCAATCCTCCTGAGCCGATCGCCAATAGAGCAAATAAGAGAAGGTAAAGTAAACACTGCGTGCGCGCATTCATGGTCTTTTATGCCTAGAGGAGCTCACACTGGGGACAGTTAATTCGTAATGCATGTTCCTATTACAAGAAGTATAACCTTTTGAACTGGACACTATCATAACCCAAAGACACGGTAAACTTAATTCCTATGAAGTGCCGTAACGCCATTCTTTTATGTGTTGCCGCTATCCTGATTTTATCGGGATGCAATGAAAAAGAAGAGCTGACAACTGAAGAGGCGATTACCTGGGGAGAGCTTCAGCAACTGCCAAATTCCTCGGGACTAAGTGGCGCTTTTTCTGGTCCCAGCAAGGGTGCATTGATTGTCGCGGGAGGAGCAAACTTCATTCAGGAACCGGGGAGAGGAGAGGGAATAGTAAACTGGAATGATACGCTCAATGTGTTAGAGGGCGACCCAGACGCAGCGTGGATAAGTGATTTCGCACTCAAAAAACCGTTGGCTTATGGTGCATCTGTAAGCACAGGTAAAAGTTTAATCCTGATTGGAGGGAAAAATGCCGAGGGACATCAAAGTGATGTCATTCAACTCACATGGGATCGGGCATCGAAGATGGTCGCCAAGGAGGAGCTGCCGTCTTTACCGCAGGCAATCGCCTATTCCGGTGCGGCAATAAAAGGTTCGAAATTGTATGTCGTGGGGGGGCAGGGCGGCGATGAGGAGTCAGAGCTATCAAACATATTCTTGTCACTCGACTTGAATAACCTGGAAGCTGGTTGGAAAGAGCTGACAACTTGGGATGGGCCCGCTCGGAGAAAAGCGATTACCGTAGAGCAAAGTATCGGTAATATCACCTATATTTATATCATAGGCGGTGAAGGCTTGTATAAAGATGCGGAAGGTAAAACTCACACTGTGCTGTATACTGACGGCTATCGTTATTCCCTCCAATATAAGGAATGGAAGCGCATAGCCGATTGCCCCCAACCGATAACGGCGACCCCGGCGATCAAGTACGGACAATCCCATATTCTCGTCTTTGGTGGAGATAGGGGACAGAAATTAAGCGACGGATCAGAAGACGAGGAGCCGGGATACACGCGCGATCTTCTTGTTTATCATACGATCACTGATACCTGGCTAAAAAAGGGGGAGGTCCCGTTGCCGGTGAATGCGACCGAAGCGATTGCCTATAAGGGCGGCATAGTCCTTGTCAGTGGAGAGACCGGTGCGAGCAAAACGACACCGAAGGTTCAAATCATGTATCATGACAAAGACGCACAGGCATCATTTGGATTAATTAACTACACGTTTCTCATTCTCTATATGGTGGTCATGGTTTACATCGGTATCTATTTCTCCAGGCGGGAAAAAGGAACTGACGATTACTTTCTCGCAGGACGACGCATACCCTGGTGGGCTGCGGGAATCAGCGTACTGGGGACGGGTCTCAGCGCATTAACTTATATCTCGCATCCGGCAATGGCTTATTCCATGGACTGGTTTGCCTTCCCGGCAAAGATAGGAATTATAATCGCCCCGATCATCACGATTTACTGTTTTTTGCCCTTCTATAGAAGGCTCAATGTTACGACGGCCTATGAGTACCTGGAAAAACGTTTTAACCTTCCGGTTCGTTTATATGGCAGTGCACAGTTTATCGTTTTTCAATTGGTGCGCATCAGCCTCATTCTCTATTTACCCGGGATTGTATTATCCACGATCACGGGAATAAACATCTATGTCTGTGTATTGTCGATGGGGCTGCTCAGCACCTTTTACACCGTGATGGGGGGTATAGAAGCCGTAGTGTGGTCAGACGTTATTCAAGTTATAGTTTTCTTTGCCGGCATCATTCTCGCAATCATTGTTGTTACTTTTCATGTCGATGGCGGGGTGATGGGTGTCATTGAAATTGGTATGGCCGATGATAAATATCGCATGCTGTATCTGGACTGGGATATCACGGCGCCCGTTCTATGGGTGGTCGTGGTGGGGAATTCTTTTAATACCTTAGTGCAATATACCGCGGACCAGGGGATGATCCAGCGTTACCTTACAACGAAGGATGAAAAATCAGCGGCAAAAGGCTTGTGGTTAAACGTAGCCGTTACTATTCCCGTGGGGTTGCTTTTTTTCATCATGGGTGCCGCACTCTATGCCTATTATAAATCGCATCCGGCTGAACTCAGTTTAGGGATGCAAAATGATGCCATTTATCCTCTCTTCACGGCGCAAAGGATACCCATAGGTCTCGCCGGATTTGTCATAGCGGCCATCTTTTCTGCCGCGATGTCGAGTTTGGACAGCAGCATGAATTCGATAGCGACCGCTTTTGTCACCGACTTTTACCGAAGATTCAAACCCGATAAGTCTGAACACCAATATTTAAAATTAGCCCGGTGGGTTACATTGGTAATCGGTATTTTTGGAACCGCTTTTGCTCTCGTCCTTGTGACTTTCGACATTAAGTCGGTGACTTTGTTTAATGTCGCGATCATTGGATTATTAAGCAGTGGACTCGCCGCATTGTTTGCACTCGGTGTCTTTACCCGTCGCGCCAATGGGATCGGTGTTTTAATCGGAGCAATTACCAGTGCGATCGCCCTTTATTTTATTAAGTTCTACACACCGATTAATTTTTATTTCTATGCCTGTCCCGGTTTCATCATCTGTTTTGCCGTGGGGTATCTAGTGAGTTTAGTTATACCGGTAAAAGATAAATCTCTTGAAGGGCTTACGCTTTATTCTGTCTTAGGAAGAGATGACGAGGGGAAGTGAACAGCCGCCGTCGCTTCGCTATGGCGTGCCATGGTGAACAGTGAACAGTGATGCTTATTATCAAACGATTGTAACAGTGTCGAGATTCCTAAACTTTGAGGTTAGATTGTTATATCAATATTTTATAAAGCTTCGTCTTCGTCTCTCTCTTCGTCTTCGTCCATGGATATTAATTCATTATCAAGGAATAGAAGAAGCGTGCTAGGGACAGCCCGCTCCACCTACATATTTTAATAAATATGTGGACGGAGACGAAGAGAGAGACGAAGACGAAGATTACGATTATATCAGAAACGTAGCCTCTGACTTGCTATGTCTACTGCACAAATGCGCTAATGGCATTTACGATGGCGAGATAGCGGGGTTCCTCGGCGTCGTTGGCGAGCATACTGGGTTCATAGACGCTGAAATTGTTATGGTCTCCGCTCCGCTCGACGGTGATCTCATAATTGAATCCATCAGCGACCGTCGATAAAAGATCACCATTCGAGGGTATGGTGAATACATCATTCAATTCGAGTTCTTGCCAAAGCTGGTCTAAATCTTCCGCGGCGATCTCAAATTCTGATCGTTCGCCGGTAAACCCTTCCACGAATACATAAATTATTGATCCGTCAATTTCCCTAAGGGTTGTCAATTCTGAGATACCCGCAATGCCTCCGGTTTTATGCATAACAATACTTCCAATGATTATGTTCTTTTCGACCGCGACGGTTATTGTCTCTCCATTCCCATTTACGAAAGTGGTGTCAATCCCCTGCGAGGGTTGATCCGATCCATCTGACTTTACATTGTCTTGGGTTATGAGTGTCTCAAATCCGGGTGTCGTCGATCCATCCGGCGCTACGACTATCGAAACTCCGTTTGACTGTTGAAGATCACCGCCTGTGATTCGCAATCCGGAATTGTTTGCGGGGACCGTGAAGGAACCATCTCCAAATAAAAGGTACGGAACGGCATCCCCACTGGCATCGATGTCGCCCAGGGTTAAGCGAACCGTGATCGGCACGCCGGTCGCATCGACCCCCACCTTACCCGTGTTCCCGCTAAAGACGGTATTCGATAATTGCATTCCACCCATTCCCGTGGAGTTGGTGACTTCCACCAGGCTCACATCCGCCTTGGCATCATAGACCTGCCCATCGGGAAACAATGCCTGGTTCACGGCGTTTATTGATCCAACAGTGAAGATACTGAAAAAGGTGCTGGAGTCCGCTCCCTCGATTACCACGCTGGGCTTGCCCGTGACGTAGAGAACTTCCTGGTTATAGCGAGGTGGAAGGGCAGGGGGTGTGAAAGTGATTGGATCCAGAGTTACAGTAAAGGTACCGGATCCCGAGAACTCTACCTGGACAATATCTTCGTCTTCGTCCATGAACGATACGCGGGTGATCTGATTCTGTTTTGCCTGGAGCCTAATACTTTCACCGGTGAGCAAAACCTGGTCGAATATGTTTCCATTCGGATGAATTATATTCTCTCCGACAACATTACCTGAGCTGGAGTGACCCCCAAAAATCGTATCATTTACAGAGAGAGGTTATCGGGATAAACAGATAACCTCAATGAAAAGAAAAAGATACACAACAGAACAGATTATAACAATATTGCGGCAAGCCGATACCGGTAAAACGGTACAGGAAATCTGCCGTGGAAACAACCTGAGCGAACAGACTTTCTATCGCTGGCGTAAAAAATATGGCAATTTAGAACTTGCCGATGCGAAGCGATTTAAAGAGCTGGAAAAAGAATTCACGAGCGCAAGCGAGAAGGCCTGACATACCGAGCTGAAGAAGCTGCTCGCAGATCAAATGCTCAAGAATCAGGTAATGGAGGAAACGCTGTCAAAAAAATGGTGAGCCCAAAGCAGAAGAAACGAGTAGTAAAAGCTGCGGCTGAGAAAGGGTTGTGCTCGTTGCGGAGGGCTTGTGCTTATCTCAGCCTGAGTTGGTCAACGTTCAGTTACCGGCCCAAACAGGCCAGTGAGAAAGCTCAGCGGTTGGTCGAGCGGATTGTGAGCTTGTCCTGGAAACATCCCCGCTACGGTTACCGGCGCATCCGTGCCTTGCTGGTAAAGGAAGGCTGGACAACAAGCAGGAAGTTTGTCCAGGCGGTACGACGTTCAGAAGGGCTGCAGGTAAAGCCCCCGAAAAAGGGCAGACACCGTCAAGGAGTCTCTACGGGGTCACCTACTAAAGCAAAGGGTCGCAATCACGTTTGGTCCTGGGACTTTGTCCATGATCGTACAGACAACGGCGGTCCATTAAAGATGATGACTCTAATCGATGTACCGAGGAGCTGAAAGCGACGACACTCAAGCGAAGCGAAGACATATACGCGTAAATGCCTGGATATCCGGGTCGCTCGTCAACTCACCTCAACCGATGTCCTCTCTGTGCTTAGCGAGGCCATTGAAGAGGAGGGACCTCCCAGCTATATCCGTAGTGACAACGGCAGTGAGTTCATTGCTCATCAAGTGCAGCAGTGGTTGTCCGGTAATAACATAAAGGCGATCTATATCGATCCGGGCAGTCCCTGGCAAAACGGTTTCATCGAGTCGTTTCACAACCGCTTACGCGATGAGTGTTTGAACCGTGAAGTGTTGCTCAGCGTGGCTGAAGCGCAAGTGGTAATCGAACAATGGCGTCAGACCTATAACCATGAACATCCCCACAGTCGTTTAGGCTTCAAAAGCCCACAAGAGTTTGTCAGATTCCTTTCCGATCTTGGCCGCGTTCGGGCTACGCCCTCACTTCGCCAAGATCTCTCATATACATCAATCCTAAAACCATTAACACCCGGTAACTCTCTCACTTAAATTGGTACGAAAAACGGGGTCCGATCAGAGCCTTCGATGATAAGATCCTGGCCCTCTCCGGTGAATTGGATCGAAAGCATAGGTCGTCTATCCGCGGTGACACTTTCTTTACTGTCGAATTGAGTCGACGATCCCGTAATCGAATCATCGACGATCAGAATCCAGCCAAAATTCTGGTCAGGGTTATCCAACCAGGCTTGTGTGTCGGCAATCATCGCAAGTGAACTCCAGGTAATAAAACCCGTCTCTGATAAAGTTTGGGTAGCGGATGGGGTGGTTACAAAATCACCTCCCGGTGTAGTCCAATTATCACTCTCGAAAAAGCTAAAATTCCAAGTGGCGTCTCCAATTGTCGGGGGACCACCCTGACCGGCACCCACAGAGTTTCCCTCGCCCCATTCCTGGTTAAGACTGTGTAAGAAAGTGTCTACTGAGATGTCATTCGTCGGCGCGCCACGTTTATTGGCAAACAAAGTAAGCGACACGGATTCAATGACTCCGTTGCTGGGAATGCTGCCGGCCAGGTCAAATTGAATTAACGCTCGGCGAATCCCCGAACCCATCTGGCCCTGCGTTCTACCGGAAAAAAGATCAATGCCATGGGCATTACTGTTATCATTTTCCGAATAAATGGAGTTATCTTTAATAGATTCAAGGATAACGGTATTAATGGGTGGTCCTATAAGATAGGAGAAACCGAGATCATCAAGGGCGAAGAGACCTACAACATTCAAAACTGTGATTTCCCTGATCCCGCTCGTATAATCTAAATCCGATGTATCGTTATTATCACCACTGAAGGCGACAAAACTTTGTAAAGGGGCAATGACGTCGGGGCCTATATTTACGGGCAGACCATCGACGACACCATTGGGATGCAATTCTATGCCGGTTTTGTCCCGCACCTCTATCCTTCCAGCGCCCGTTGTTTCCGCAGCCGTGAATTGGAGTAAGTTAACCCCGCGTTCAAAAATTATTCTACCTTCCTGCCCCGGCGCGAGAATCAGGGCCCGGGTTCCCGAACTATATATATTAGGATTGCTCGTCGCAGTCGCGGTAAATCCAATGACCCGGATACTATTGGGTGATTCGCCGAGGATAAAATCTCCCGAGCCCTCATCATTCTCAAAATCGAAAAAGTTATCGAGGTTTTGGGGCTGGGCGAGAACCAGGACAGGTAAAGCTATTAAGAGTGTTGTGAACGATAAAAGTTTCTTACTGCTCATGGGCTGCATTCATTAGAACGTATAATCGTTATTAAATGAATTTATTTATAATATGTTAGTGGTCAAGGCCTTCGATATGACTTAGAATCATATAGTTACGTAATACTGACTGATAATTCCTATTCCCGTTCCGTCCAAGTGAGAAAAGGTTTTAAACTGGACAGTGTTTAGTTCCAAAGGCACCGTCTATGCAAAACTTATGAAACGTCTATTTATCCTTTCGTTAACATTATTCGGTGTCTTATTAATTACGGGTTGCAGTGAGACTGAAGCTCCGCAATCGGAAGCGATCACCTGGGAAGAGCTTCCCGAACTTCCCAATACGGTTGGCTTGGGTGGCGCGTTTTCCGGGGTGAGCAATGGAGCATTGATCGTCGCCGGTGGGGCGAATTTTCCCGATGAACCCGAGTGGGAGGGTGGGACAAAAGTCTGGTATGATGATATTTATATTTTAACGCCTGAAAATAAAGAAAAGGAGTGGTTGACCGGATTTAAACTTAATCAACCGCTTGCTTACGGGGCCTCGGTCAGCAGTGGGGACAGCCTGATCCTGATCGGCGGCAGCGATGCCGAACGCTATCATGACGGGGTCACAAAACTCACCTGGAATCCTGAAGGCGAGATAATTGAGCAAAGCTCTCTTCCATCCTTACCGCAACCGCTATGCTTTGGTGATGCAGCTGTGATTGAAGATACGCTATACGTAGCAGGCGGCCAGGTCGGTGAGGATAGCGAGAGTCTGATAAATATATTCTGGTCTCTCGACCTGAGCATTAAAGATGCAGAATGGATTGTATTAGAACCCTGGGATGGACCGGCCCGAAGGAAGGCGCTTGTAACAGCTCAGAATGAGGGAGACAGGACATATTTATATATTATCGGAGGCGAAGATCTGATTAACGATGGGGACGGGAAAGTAAAATTCAATCCATTGATTGATGGTTACCGTTACTCACTAAGGTATAAGCAATGGGAACGTATTGCTGATGCACCGCATCCAATAACGTCGGCATCGGGGATATCCTATGGTCAATCGCACATTCTGGTATTTGGTGGAGCAACGGGTGAATATCTCGGTCAGATTCTGCGGGATGATCACCCTGGATTTTCCACCGACCTGCTCGTCTATCATACAATTACCGACACCTGGCTAATCAAAGATAAAATACCTTTAAGTGTGGTCACCTCAAATGCCGTGTCCTGGGGAGTAGGGATCGCGCTTGTAAGTGGTGAGATTCGACCCAGTAGAAGAACACCCAAGGTCCAACTAATGATGCATGACACCGGCGCGCGCGCGACCTTTGGCATAATAAATTACCTTTTTCTCATTTCATACATGATAGGGTTGGTAATCATGGGCCTCTATTTTTCCAAACGGGAGAAGGGAACAGATGATTACTTTCTCGCCGGACGCCGCATACCCTGGTGGGCTTCAGGGCTAAGCGTCATGGGGACCGGACTTAGCGCGCTCACATACATTTCCCTGCCGGCACTAGTTTATGGCACAGACTGGTTTTCTTATCCCGGAGTTGTCGGACTCTTGCTCGTCCCGATAATTACGGTCTACTTTTATCTGCCCTTCTTCAGAAGGCTCAACATCGTCACCGCTTTTGAATACCTTGAAAGACGATTTAATCTCCCGGTTCGCTTATACGGCAGTGCACAGTTTATCATCTTTCAATTGGTACGGATCAGTATCGTATTGTATTTGCCCGCCATCGTTCTCTCCACGATCACTGGAATAAACATTTACGTATGCATACTATCGATGGGACTGCTGAGTACTTTTTATACGGTGCTCGGTGGGATAGAAGCGGTGGTCTGGACGGATGTTTTTCAAGTCATTATTTTCTTTGGTGGAATCATCGTGGCCCTGATTGTTATTCCCTTTCATATCGAAGGCGGTGTTATGGAGATGATTAAAACGGGAATGGCCGACGATAAATTCCGCATTTTTTACCTGGAATGGGATATTACGGCGACGACCTTTTGGGTAGTCGTTCTTGGTGGTGGATTTGGTACCTTAATCCAGTACACCTCTGATCAAGCGATGATCCAAAGGTATCTTACAACAAAGGATGAAAAGGCGGCGGCTAAAGGGTTATGGCTAAATGTAGCGATGACTATTCCTACCGGATTATTATTTTACTGTATGGGGACCGCGCTTTATACCTTTTACCATTCCCACCCTTCAAGCGTTAACCTGGGAATGCAGAATGATGCGATTTTCCCTTTATTCATATCACAGAAAATTCCCGTGGGTCTTGCGGGGCTTTTGATTGCCGCTATTTTTTCCGCCGCGATGTCGAGTCTGGACAGCGGGATGAACTCGATGGCCACGGCCTTTGTCACCGATTTCTACCGACGATTAAAACCGAACGCTTCGGAGCATAGCTGTTTAAGGCTCGCTCGCTTGGCCACTTTGATTATAGGTGTATTTGCCACTGCGGTTGCTTTACTCATGGTAACCTTTGACATCAAGTCCGCATCTCTCTTTTTCACTTCAATCCTTGGCCTATTCAGCAGTGGGTTAGCGGGACTATTTGCGCTTGGTATTTTCACAAAACGGTCAAAAGGGATCGGGGCTTTTATAGGAGCGATCACGAGCGCAATTGTCCTGTATTGTATAAAATACTATACTGATATTAACTTTTATCTCTATGCTTTTCTTGGCTTCGTGGTCTGTTTCATCGTGGGTTACTTCGCGAGTCTTATTATCCCGGAGAAAGAGAAATCGATGGAGGGGCTCACGCTCTATACTTCACTTCCCAGGCAAGACTGAAGAATTTCGGATTGCGGATTGCCCCCTTTCCCCATTTATGGATAAATTCCTTTTGTCTCTTGTCATTGCGAGGGAGGCTATCAGCCAACCTCGCAATGACAAAAAGGTGGACCGCGCTGCCTGTCCGTCATAGCTTTGGCGACGACTGATCCCTAGCGCGTTTGAGAATGTCGTAAGAAAAGAAGCGTGCTGGGACAGCCCGCTCCACCTTAACACTTAAAACCTAAAACTTAACACCTAACACTTCTCAAAGAGATCACTCGATAGTGATCTCTTCGAGAACAACCTCAATCGCGTCGCCATCTTCGTTAGCGAAGGTAGCGTCAATGCTCAGGGTCGGCTGAGGGGTGTTGTCGGACTTGAAGTTGTTTTGCGTGATCAGGGTGTCAAACCCGGTCGTTGTCGATCCGCTCTCCGCGACGACGACTGCGGCGCCGTTAGTCTGCAAGAGGTCACCACCAGTGATCCGCAACCCGGGGTTACCGGCGGCAACAGTGAAGGAACCTTCACCGAAGAGAATGTGAGGTACTGCATCGCCACTGGCATCGATATCGCCAATCGTTAAGCGTACCCCGATCGGTACCCCCCGCGCGTCGATACCGGTTTTGCCGGTACTTCCACTGAACGCGGTGTTCGACAGTTGTATGCCGCCCATGCCCGTGGAATTTACAATTTCAACTAACGTAACGTCTGCCTGTGCATCATAGACTTGACCTTCGGGGAAGAGGGCCTGGTTAAACGCGTTGATCCTACCCACGGTGAAGATGCTGAAGAAGGTATTGGCGTCCGCTCCATCGATCACGACGCTCGGTTTGCCCGTCACGTACTCAACGGCCTGGTTGTAGCGTGGAGGGATGGCCGGGGGCAGGAAGGTGGCCGGATCGAGGGTTACGGTAAAGGTCCCATTACCTGAAAATTCTACCTGCACGATGTCCTCATTTTCATCCATGAAGGAGACGCGGGTGATCTGTCCCGGTTTGGCCTGGAGTTGGACGGACTCTCCGGTGAGTAAAATCTGGTCGAAGACATTACCGTTGGCATGCTGAATATTTTCCCCCGCGATATCGCCCGAGCCGTCGAGGACGAGGGGAATAGCCGGTGCCGCTACCGTGATCACGGCGGTATCGCTGTCAGCACTGCCTCCAGCGTTGGTAATTTGTGCCCAGTAGTTCGTGCTGGTTGTGAGGGCACCGGTAGTTAAAGTGTTGCTTGTGGCGCCCGCGACGGGAGCTGCGGTATCACCGCTGTTGCCGGTATACCACTGATAGGTGAGGTCGTCACCGCTGGCAGCAACAGTGAGGACTACCGCGGTGCCGGATGGGACATCCTGGCTCGCGGGTTGGGTGGTGATTGCTGGACCTGTTGCCGGAGGTGGTCCGCCGCCGCCATCGAAACCTGGAGTCCCAATCGGGGAAAATCCGAAATTGTCGATCGCTGTCGAGCTAAACAAAGGATTAATAAGAACATCATCGAGTAAAAGAATTTTGCCAATACCACCAGGAGCTCCTAGTTCGTTGGCATCAAAAGTGAAGTGTGGAAGTCCTGACCCCGCTAAGATATTCGACCCCAGGTTATTTTCTGAGAAGAGTAAATTATCTTCAGTATCATATACCTCAATAGTACCATCGCCTCCACCGCTGCTTGTGCGCACGACAGTTGCGGCAAAAAATTGCACTCGGGCTGCGGGGGTTTCAAAAGTGATCGTTCCAGTATCACCATTCACAACCCTCCAGTGACTACGCAATGAGCGAAATTGAAATTGTAAGTCATCTTCAGCTTCCTGGGATATATCCCCACCTGAAAAAGTGGCGGTAAAAGGCGAAGTCCCCACGGTAACATCCTCACTGGTTGGTTGGAATTCTGAAAAAAAGGTGAATACCGTGTTATTGGATGGGCCATCAATGAGGGTATAGCCCACATCATCGATCGCTAATTTTCCGGTAACATTGAAAAATTTAATTTCAGTCATGCCGTCAAAGTAGTTGAGATCCTCTAAATCCTGGAAAAACCCACTGAAGGCGACTAAACTTTGCAGGGGTGGATTGGACTCAGGATTGATGCTGTTAGGCAGGCCCGTAAAACTGCCCTGCTGAGATAAGGTGAATATTTCTTGTCCATTAGTGGATGTCCCGCGTTCTCGAACCTCGTACTTACCCCCGCCCGTGCTTTCAGCAGCGTAGAATTCGATTTCAGCAATGCCTTTTCTCGTGAAGATTTTTCCCTCCTGGCCGGGCCCCAGGGTTATGGCTTTCGTTCCCGAGTGTAAGAGACTCGGGTCCTCTAACGTTTCTACGGTAAACCCGATAAATTGAATTTGATTGGGCGGATCACCGAGTAAAAAGTCTACCGTTCCTTCGGCATCTTCAAAATCTAAAAAATTTTCCTGGTCCTGCGGAAGCGCTCGAAGAAGAAGAGGAAATAAAAGTGAGATTAGCGATACAGATACGAGATTTTTTATGCGCATTTTGACCCCCCTAATTTGAAATAAACCCAGAATTATTGTTAATATGTACGACTGCTGTTTTTAGACAAAGTAACGGTAAAAATACAGGTTTCAACAGATAATTAAGATTTCAGTGCTTTTATTGGAAATACTCATTTGGACCACAGTGACGGCGGTTCCCTAACGTTGGACAGTGTCATAAGAAAAGAAGCGTGCTGGGGACCAACCTTCGCCAAGGCTATGGCTGGCAGGCAGCCCGCTCCACCTTAAAACTTAAAACCTAACACTTCTCAAAGAGATCACTCGATAGTGATCTCTTCGGTCGTAACCTCGATCGCATCGCCGTCTTCATTGGCGAAGGTGGCATCGATACTTAATGTCGGCTGAGGGGTGTTGTCGGACTTGAAATTGTTCTGTGTGATCAGGGTCTCAAACCCGGTCGTTGTCGATCCGCTCTCCGCAACCACGACTGCGGCACCGTTCGTCTGCAGGAGGTCGCCTCCGGTGATCCGCAGGCCGGGGTTACCGGCGGCAACAGTGAAGGAACCTTCACCGAAGAGAATGTGAGGTACTGCATCGCCATCAGCATCGATATCACCGATCGTTAAGCGTACCGCGATCGGTACTCCGCGCGCATCGAAGCCGACATTGCCCGTGCTTCCACTGAACACGGCATTCGATAACTGTACCCCTCCCAGTCCCGTGGAGTTGACTACTTCCACGAGGGCCACATCAGCCTGGGCGTCATAGACCTGTCCTTCGGGGAAGAGGGCCTGGTTAAAGGCGTTGATCGTGCCTACGGTGAAGATGCTGAAGAAGGTATTAGCGTCCGCTCCATCGATCACGACGCTCGGTTTGCCCGTCACGTACTCAACGGCCTGGTTGTAGCGTGGAGGGATGGCCGGGGGCAGGAAGGTGGCCGGATCGAGGGTTACGGTAAAGGTCCCATTACCTGAAAATTCAACCTGCACGATGTCCTCGGTTTCATCCATAAAGGAGACGCGAGTAATCTGTCCCGGTTTGGCCTGGAGTTGGACGGACTCTCCGGTGAGTAAAATCTGGTCGAAGACATTACCGTTGGCATGCTGAATGTTTTCGCCCGCGATATCGCCCGAGCCGTCGAGGACGAGGGGAACGGCAGGAGCCGCTACGGTGATGACCGCGGTGTCGCTATCGGCGGTCCCGCCGGCGTTAGTAATCTGTACCCAGAAACTAGTGCTCGCGGTGAGCGCTCCCGTGTCTAAGGTCCCGGCAGTCGCACCGGCGACGGGGGCAGCGGTGTCACCGCTGTTGCCGATAAACCACTGGTAGGTAAGATCATCACCACTGGCTGCAACGGACAAGCTCGCCGATGCACCGGATGCTACTTCCTGGCTTGCGGGTTGAGTAGTGATAGAGGGACCTGTTGCTGGAGGTGGTCCGCCGCCGCCTTCAAAACCTGGGGTTCCAATTGGGGAAAATCCGAAATCGTCGATACTCGTTGAGCTGAATGATGGATTCACATGTTCTTTATCGCTTAAAGTAATTTTGCCAATACCTCCCACAGCTCCCAATTCACTCGCAAGAAATGTATAATGTGGAACCAGTGATCCCTGCCGTATATTGGTCGCCAGGTCTTCTTCCGTGGCGAGTAAATTATCTTCAGTATCAAATACCTGAATAGTACCGTCGGATTCGCCTAATGCTTGACCGACGATTGTTGAGGCAAAAAATTGTACCCGTGCTGCCGGTGTTTCGAAGGTGATCGTTCCAGTATCGCCATTCTGAACTCTCCAGTGACCAGGAAATGAGCGGAATTGAAAACCGAGCAAATCTTCCGCTTCTATGGATAAATCTGCGCCAGAAAAGGTGGCGGTAAATGGCGATGTTCCAATGGTAAAATCATCACCCGAAGGTTGGAGTGTAGCAAAGTAAGTAAAGACCGTGTTGTTCCTTGGTCCATCGATGAGGGTATAACCCACATCGTCGATGGCTAATTTACCCGTTACATTCAAGATATTAATTTGATGTATACCGTCAAAGTAGTTGAGATCCTCTAAATCCAGAAAACTGCCACTGAAGGCAACGATACTTTGCAGCGGAGGATTGGATTCAGGGTTGATGCTGTTTGGAAAGCCTGAAAAATTACCCTGCTGAGTTATAAGAAAATCTTCTCCAGAACCAGAAGCAGTTCCCTCAATTCTTCGAGCCTCGATCCTAGCGGTACCCGTGGTATCAGCCAAGTAGAATTCGATTTCAGCAATCCCTTTTCTCGTGAAGATCCTTCCCTCCTGGCCAGGCGCCAGGGTTATAGCTTTCGTACCCGAGTGCAAGAGACTCGGGTCCTCTAACGTTTCTACGGTAAACCCAATAAATTGAATATCATTAGGCGGATCACCGAGTAAAATGTCTACCGAACCTTCGGCATCTTCAAAATCTAAAAAAACTTCCTGGTCCTGTGGAAGCGCTAGGAGAAGAAGTGGAAAAAAAAGTGAAAGTAGCGATACGGATACGAGATTTTTTATGCGCATTTTGACCCATTAATTTGAATTAAACCCTGAATTTCTGTTAATGCATACGACTGCTGTTTTTAGACAAGTAACGGTAAAAAATGCAGGTTTCAACAGATAATTAAGATTTCTGTTATTTTTTTGGAATCGGCCTTCGATTTAGCATACGGAGGTGAAGAGATGAATTATTCGAACCGGTACGAGGGCCATATTCGCTTGTCGTCCATTGCCTGCGGTCACATCAGCATCGATATACGATTTACGAGTTACGATGTGCGATGTAAGAAGGATGGACAACGACAGTCCGATCCATCCTCTTGTCATCGCGAAGGAGGCGAAGCAGACTGCGGCGATCCAGGGGAATGTCTATTGCGCAACGTTAGTCCCCTGGAATGGAAGATGTCGCTACGCTTCTCGCAATGACAAGAGAACAATTACAAGATTGAGGGTGATTTAATATAACCGTTAGGCACAATCCGCAATCCGCATTCCCAAATCCGCAATTGAATCACTCTATCGTCAACTCTTCGGTCGTCACAGTTATCGCATCCCCATCTTCATTGGCAAAAGACGCGACAATACTCTGAGTCGGCTGAGGGGTTTCATCGGACTTGAAGTTATTCTGAGAGATCAAGGTCTCAAACCCTGGGGTTGTCGATCCACTCTCCGCGACCACAACCGCGGCATCATTGGCCTGCGCCAGGTCTCCACCAGTGATTCGCAAACCGGGGTTTCCCGCCGGTACCGTAAAGGATCCTGTGCCAAACAGTATATGTGGTACTGCATCGCCACTGGCATCGATGTCACCTACCGTTAGCCGTACTGCGATAGGGGTACCTCGCGCATCCACGCCTATCTTGCCGGTGCTTCCACTGAAGACGGTGTTCGACAGCTGCATCCCACCCATTCCCGTGGAGTTGATCACTTCCACCAACGAGACGTCAGCCTGGGCGTCATAGACTTGGCCTTCGGGGAACAGTGCCTGGTTCACGGCGTTGATCTTTCCTACTGTGAAGATGCTGAAGAAGGTATTGGCGTCCGCTCCTTCGATGACCACACTCGGCTTTCCCGTCACGTACTCCACGGCCTGGTTGTAGCGAGGGGGCAGAGCCGGGGGCAGGAAGGTGGCCGGGTCGAGGGTGACGGTAAAAGTCCCAGCGCCTGAGAACTCTACCTGCACAATGTCCTCGTTTTCATCCATAAAGGAAACGCGGGTGATCTGATTCGGTTTCGCCTGGAGTTGGACGAACTCACCGGTTAATAAGATCTGGTCGAAGACGTTCCCGTTGGGATGCTGGATATTCTCACCGGCGATATCACCTGATCCATCGAGGACGAGCGGCACGGGAGGGGCGGTCACGGTTATGACCGCGGTATCACTGTCAGTGCTTCCACCGGCATTGCTTACCTGTGCCCAGAAATTGGTGCTAACGGTGAGCGCACCGGTCGTTAAGGTGGTGCTCGTAGCACCGGCGACAGGAGCTGCGGTGTCACCGCTGTTACCGGTGTACCACTGGTAAGTCAGATCGTCACCGCTCGCGGCGACGGACAAGGCAATCGCGGTGCCGGGCTGTACTTCCTGGCTCGCGGGCTGAGTCGTAATAGTTGGACCCGTTACCGGGGGTGGTCCACCACTTCCCGGAGCACCGACTGGGGTAAAGCCAAAATCATCAATGACATTATGCAGAACATTCCCCTGGAAGGAAGTTGCCGGGCCATTGGTGTATTCAATTCGTCCAATCCCTTCAGGGGCTCCCAAGTCTGCAGCAATGAATGAAAAGAAAGTGAACGGTTCGGCGAACTCATGACTGATACTCAGTGGGAGATCCGATGTCGAAGTGAGCAGGTTGTCGTTCGTGTCATAAACCAGTAATTCACCGTCTTCTGGAACAAATACCGCGGCGTAGAATTCGACCTTGGCGGCTGGCGTTTCGAAAGTAATTGTTCCCAAACCAGTGCCTCCGAATGATATGTCTTCGACTCTCCATGATCCTAAAGGATCCTGGTCTTGAGTCCCACTTAAGGTGGGCAGGGTGTGATTAAATTGAGAGAACCCCCCATTGCCCGAGGCGATACCGCCGGAAAAGTTCGCGGTAAAAGGGGATACCCCTATATCAAAGTTTACCCGGTTAGCGAATACGGGATTTTGCGTAAATACCTGGAAGTCCTCGAAGTGGGTATTATTGGGTGGTCCAACGACATAGGTGAATCCGAGATCATCGAGAGAAAACTGTCCGGACACATTTATAATTTTTAACTCCCTGATTCCGCCCGTAAAATTAAGATCTGACAAATCATTTATATCGCCACTGAAGGCGACAAAACTTTGTAACTGGGGGTTTGCCCCGGGGCTGATATTCGTTGGCAATCCTTCGACAACGCCTTGTGGGGATAACTCGATTTTATTTCTGTCTCTCAGTTCAATACGTCCGCCGCCATCAGTATCAGCTGCATAGAATTGGAGATTTTGAACACCTCTTTCAAAGATGATGGTCCCCTCTTGTCCGGCCCCCAACATCAAGGCCTTTGATCCGGAGTGATAGAGAGCGGGATTTCCCACGGATTGGAGGGTGAAACCTACTGCCGTAATATTATTGGGCGGTTGGCCGAAAAATAATGTTCCTTCACCGTCGGCATCTTCAAAATCATAAAAGGTGTCGAGATTTTCTGGTATCGCATGAAGGATGAGCGGAAGTGATAAAAGTAGGAGTGTAATTAAGTGAGATTTGGATGTACGCATGGTCTTTTTCCTATTAGATAAGTTCACACTAGCAACAACAATACGCCGCCTAGTATTTAGAATACATACTGAGGGAAAATGTTCCGTCAACGCCTAAAAAAACTGTATAATTTAAGCGATAATATCGATTCAAGTCCTGATAAAAGGAGGACGAGATTACTCTCAATTCAAGTATTTCAGCCCTTAAAACTAACGGGGTTTTGGGAATTATTCGTCGTATTCAAAACGCTTATAACAGAAACGATATTATTTGCCGAGGACCTTGCGGCGACTTGCCCACCAGCGATCACGGTGGTTGCGCACCCAGTCGAGTAAAGCGCGTTCAAAGCCGATATCATGCCCCACTTTCTCTGATTCCACCCTTTTGAGTTTCAGGATTTCATCTCGCTCCGCGGAAAACGCCGCGTAGAGAGTAGACCTTCTCAATAACTCATGGGTACTTCTCTCACGCGCAATATGTCGTTTCATTTTTAACATGGAAATAATAATGATCTATAACAATTAGAGTATCGAAATGAAAAAATGTTTCATATTTACAAGTGTTAATAGAATGAAGAATTATGTAGGTAATTAAAATCGTCGGTCTACGGTCAAACTTTAGATGAAAACGAGGGCAATGATTTTCAATGAGGAAAAATATGAATAAAATAAATAAAGGATACCTACTTCGTGCGATAAGATTTAATAGAGTTTAGAGATGAGACAAATAGCGGAAATATAATCCCCTTTTGTATTAATTTATAATATTTCCTTGGGCTTGACTTGAGAGCGGGGCAATGGGCAAACTTTGATTTATGCAGTTGGGTCGTGAACGTGAATTCATCCTTTTTGGCTTATCGCCGGAGGAAAGATCGTGGCGCGGGGTGGGATTGCTGGCCGGCGTAATATTTGGCACTTTAGTTATCGCAGCGATTGTCAGTCCCTGGATCTACTGGGGAGTATTGGCTTGGGCTAAGTCGGCACCCAATGAATTGAACCTCTACCTCGGGGAGAAAGACTTTCCCCGTTATTTTGACCGCTTGCGGTGGTTGTCTGTTATCCTGCTCTTACCCTGGCTTCTAAAAAGGTGCGGGTTATTCTCCTGGTCCTCATTGGGGTATGCTTCTTCTCGCAGCGAATGGCGATCAGGCTTGAACTGGTTTGGGGTGGGCCTGGCGATGCTCGCCCTCGTCGCGCTGGTTCAGATTTTTACGGTGGGATTAAATATAAAATTATCGCTTATCTCAGGTGAGTTTGTTGCCGTATTAATGATTGGGCTTATGAGTGGGTTATTAGTTGCATTCGTCGAAGAAACAGTCTTTCGCGGTGTCGTCTTTAGAATGTTTTATACGGCTATTAGCCCCATTGCCGCCGTGATCGTCAGCGCATTATTGTTCGCGGCATTACATTTCAAAAAAGTACCCGGCAGTATAGGGATCGATGATACGGTAACCCTGGGTAGCGGCTTTTACGTTGGATTTTGGGTAATGCTTAGCGTGTTCACGACCTTCGAGGTTTTTAAATTTATCAATCTCTTTTTTGCCGGTTTAATGTTAAACTTCCTGTTCTTAAAATCCCGATCATTATTACCCTGTATCGGCTTGCATGCGGGTTGGGTTTTCTTTCGCGCAGTTTACCGTAAATTCGCTGAAACAAATAACGATGCACCGGTTTTTATCTGGGGTAGCGAAACGGTTATCAACGGTGTGTTCCCAACCTTAATTATGGGTATTTTTGTCCTGGCCTTAGGCTACCGCTATTATCATGAGACCCCTCGTATCGAAAGTAAGTCTATGGTCTGATCGCTTGCTCGATCTTATTTATCCACGAAATTGTGTTGTAACGGGTTATCCGGTAAGTGGGGGTGCCTATCGTTATCTTAGCGATGAAAGCTTGCGTGAACTTTATCGCGTGGAACCTCCCTACTGTCCGAATTGTGGCCAACCATTTTACGGAAGAATTATCAGCGCGCGCAACTGCCCTCATTGTAAAGATCTCAACCCGGTCTTTAAAAGAGGTCGCAGTCTCTTACTCTATCGAGGATTAGGCCGTACCCTCATCCATGAGTTAAAATATAAAGGCGCTCGTTATTTACTGGAAGATATTAAAGAAATAATCCGCGGGGCGTCAGCTATCAGTGAGTATCTTGAAAACGCAATTCTAGTGCCGGTACCGCTTCACCGCAGAAAGCTAAGAGAACGCGGTTTTAACCAAAGCCGTCTTATCGCCGAATGTTTTGCGGAGGTCGCGGCGGGAATTCCCGTCGTCGATGCTTTAGAGCGGGATATTGATACAGCATCACAAACCCGTCTCAACCGTCGGGATCGTCAGCGTAATGTAAAAAATGCCTTTTCTTTGTCTAAAAAAACTGCTTTAATAAAAAACAGTAGAATTATTGTCGTAGATGATGTATTTACCACCGGTCATACGCTTAATGCTTGCTGCACCGTGCTTCGCCGTGCAGGTTATAAGCAGCTAGACGTCTTGACGCTGGGGCACGGTCAATAGAATTGGCTGATGCGTCATCTAACCTGAACGTAATTATAGTTTTGCACCAACCAATTTAAAGGAGCTCTTTTTCCCTCTTCAAATTATACGGATAAATTTCAATATACTTTTACCATGGCCTTTTTCAGCAAACCGAAATACTCGACTGTCGTTGTAAAAAATAAAAAGGATATACCAGAGAATCTGTATACTTCGTGTCCTCTCTCGGGAGAAATAGTATACAATAAAGAACTGGAGAAAAATTTAATGGTTGTCCCAAAAAGCGGATACCATTTTCCTCTTAAAGCTTACAAACGAATTGAAACGATTGTCGACGAAGACACCTTTCAAGAGTACGACAGTGAGATGACTTCCGTCGATGTACTTAATTTTGAAGGTTACAAAGATAAGCTGGTGAAAGACCAGAAAAAGTCGGGGATGTTTGAGGCGGTAGTGAGTGGTATTGGTAAAATTGGTGAGATAACGACATCGCTGGGAGTGATGGATTTTCGTTTTCAAGGAGCGAGTATGGGATCCGTGGTTGGTGAAAAGATTACCCGTACCATTGAGCGTGCGGTCGAGATGAAATGCCCGCTCGTTATTGTCGCTGCATCTGGAGGTGCGCGCATGCAAGAAGGCATACTCAGTTTAATGCAAATGGCTAAGACGAGTGCGGCGCTGGCGAAATTAAACGAATCCAGATTGCCCTATATTTCAATACTTACTAATCCCACCTACGGTGGTGTATCTGCCAGTTTTGCCTCCCTTGGAGACGTAATCCTTGCGGAACCGCGCGCCCTGATCGGGTTTGCCGGTAAAAGGGTGATTAAGGAAGGCACGAAAGAGGAATTACCTGATAAATTTCAGACCGCAGAGTTTCTGCTTGAACACGGTCTTCTCGATCAGATTGTACCGCGCAGTCAAATTCGCGGCCGCCTTATTTCACTGCTTCATGCCCTTTATTCAGGTGTAGAGTCGGTGAACGGGAGAAATAATTAATTGAAGTATTTTTTAGCCGACGCTTAACTCACTCGCCTAAGGTGAGGAATGCCGACTGCACATTTCAGTAATTACCCCGAAGTCAAAGACTACCTCTACGGCCTGAGGTATAAAGGCGCTAAATATGGTATCGAGCGGATGCAACTTTTTGCAGAAGTTCTGGGTCACCCTGAGCAGAAGTTTCCCATCATTCATGTTGCGGGGACAAATGGCAAGGGTTCTACCTGTGCGATGCTGGAATCTATTTATCGACAGGGGGGATTAAAAACCGGTCTCTTTACTTCTCCTCATCTCGTATTTCAGGGTGAACGCATCCAGGTAAATCGTCAGATTCTTAATCACGATTTGATTTTGCAATACACAAATGAATTAAAAGAAACAGCAGACACCCTGGCAAAAAAAGATGCCGATGATCACCCCACATTTTTTGAGTTTATGACCGCAATGGCATTCCTTCATTTTCAAAGGGAATCTGTTGATATCGGCATTTTTGAAACAGGTTTAGGTGGCCGGCTCGATTCAACAAATGTCGTCAACCCTGAAATTACGGTAATTACTTCGATCAGTCTCGACCATGTTAACATACTGGGCGATACGATCGAAAAAATCGCGGTGGAAAAAGGAGGAATCATTAAGGATAAGAAACCCGTGGTGCTCGGTCACCTCCCCCGTGAGGCAGAAAAAGTTATTCGTGAAATTGCCAAAGCGCGTAGCGCTCCCGTATACAGTATAAGGGAACGCTATAATAATGGCGCAGTAGATTATCCACAGACAAACCTTCACGGTGTATACCAGCGTTATAATGCGGCGACTTCGATGATTGTTTGTGATCTTCTGCATGAGAAATTCCCCCTTACAGAAAACCAGGTCGAGGAGGGACTGCAGACTGTCAAGTGGCCTGGTCGTTGGGAGGAGCATTCGATTGATTCAAAAACATTAATTCTAGATTCGTCTCATAATCCCGAGGGAGCTGAAATGCTGGCGAGCAACTTAGAAAAACTGGTGCTTACGACAGGATGTAAGCCGGTTGTCCTTGCAGGTACGCTGGGAGAATTTCGTGCGGAAGTGCTTATGCCGGTTGTCGCTCGTTACGCGCGTGAGATAATTCTTCTAAGACCCAATCAACCGCGCTCTTGTACCTTTGAGATACTGGAAAAATATATACCCAAAAGCTACGAGGGTGAGATCCGGCAGGCGGAAGTAAAAGACATATTCCCTTTTCCCGGATTCTGTAGCGCAGGAGAGGAGGGAGACACTTTAGTGGCAACGGGAACAATCTATCTCATCGGGGAGATTTTAGAAGCGCTTACCTATGATCTGCCAGTTGAAGAGCAAAGTCTTCAGGATTTACCCTGAATAGGAATCGGTGATCAGCCGCCGGCGCTTCGCTATGGCGTGGCGAGGTGAACAGTGAACAGTGAATGAGATTTTGCTCATACTATCCACACCGAAGCAATGTTGTCGATTGAATAGAATAATGCAGTAACCAGCGAGCGGTGGGACATTTACACGTAAAAATGATAAAGCCCCAGAGGGGCTAAAGCAATTAGCCAGGGGTTTTAACCCCTGGAATAAGAGTTAAAAAAGCGCCCTGAAGGGGTGCAGGCAAACAAGCAATAGTGGAAAGGCAGCAGATGTTCCCGATAGTTATATTTATTTTACCTCCGCCCATTCAGGGCGGGTGTGTTAGGATCTTTAATCCAGAGGTTTCGCTTTGCTTCACCTCTGGCTACCTTCCTTAGCTCCCTTTGGAGCAAAAAAGAGATAACCGAATTGGTTTCGATTCTCTTGGACTGATTCGAATTCCAATTCAGCTGCCCGCGAGGGCGAGAAGCTTTTCTGTTTGGGGGACATCGCGGATAATTTGAGAGGGGTCGGGCCCGACGCCGATATAACGCAGGTTGGGAAGTGTTTTTAGGCGTTTGCCATCACGGTAAGCGACATCGACAATACCTTTCATGAGGACAGCGATATAACGCCGCGCATTATCGGGAAGGTCTTCGAAGTTTCTTACTGCAGAAATATCTTCTTCCCAACCGGGAAGCTGAACATAGACGGGTTGAAGTAGACGGCGTTGAGCGTCGTCGCGGGGCATTTGATAATACAGTTTACCCTCTGCATCGCGGTATGCGGTACAAATAAGCAGCTCTCCGCCTTGCCATTGTCCACTGTATCTGAGCGCATCGAGTTTATTTATCATCAAGTCCTGATAACCACCGTACCGCAGGGCTTCTCCTTTTTCCACGGTGTCACACCAACCGACCATGCGTTGTCTACCGGTGGACGTACCAAACTCCAATGCTTTCAGTTTTACTGCCAGCGGGTGCTCATCGGGAAATTGAGTAAGAAAGACATGGGTCCCGACTTTTGTGTCGTAGGCTTTACAAACACCGATCGTGTGAAGGGGTTGCAGAGGGATGCCCGCCGATTGGAAAAATTCGGGGGTGAAAGTGTGAGAAGCGGTAACATTGGGGGGAAACCCGTGGCGCTTGTCCAACCAGTAAGATTGACCGAATTCCCCAATGATGAACCGATCATTATTTAACTCACGGAGAACGGTTTCACGAACATCACCGATGTTGTTCTTGAAAGTCAAACCGGTTTCCCAATAGGCATCGATAATGGCGTCGTTATCGAGGGTGAAAGGTGAGGGCCCCATAAATCTGTGGAAATTAAATTCATCTTTGTTGAAAATATTCGCCTCAAGACTACTGGCGTTAGCCCGCGTTTCGGCATCGGTAAGAACATCAAAAAAACTGTTCCAATTTTCAGGGCTGACCTGGCAGACATGCTGTATCGTGAGAAGCACACGATTAATGCGTTGTATCAGTTTTTGCGCGAAAGCGTCTTTACTGCCCTTAAAATCACAGTAATAGATCTGTCTTTGACCCACTTCATCGCTGAATGCGGGAGTAATACCACGCCCGGTGGATCCGCGCGGTTCCTCATGCAGTACATTAGCCCGATAGTCCTCCCAGGCAAGGTCAAGTAAGCGATGGCTGAGATCGCTGACCTGGGTACGTTCATCGATTAACAATCGAGCCAGGATATTATAACCCTGTTTTTCAAGGGGAGTAATTTCCCACTTAAATTTTCGCGGATCGGCTACTACACCACTCCCGATAGCTAAACAGGGTACATCGGCATTAATAACTGCTGCGGGCAGAAGATTTAATTTCAGGCCGCCCGCGGTGTGGCCGGAATTGGCCCCACCGTTTACTTTCATCACCGCACCGACACCATTGCTACCCCCGTTGGCCTGGCGCAGCTCATCGATAACTTCGCATATGAGTCTACCTTTACCCTCATCGCCCATGCTGATTCCAACATCGGCAATTATTCTACTCATAAAAGGTAAGAGAGCCATGGGTCCCTAATAATACAGAGTTATAGTTCGCAGAAGGCTGTGCACTTGACACAAAAGGTTAAAGTTTGCCCTTTGAAAAATAGTTTGCAATGCAAAAGCAAGAAGAGCGCATTTTTTTTTAATTCTCACACTATAAGAGATTAAAATCGTTATCGGATTGAAGTGTCTGGGGTGATTAGATAATGATTTCAGCTGTTCGCTTAATAAATAGAAAAGTATGAGATTAACTTTATTCATAGTCATAGTTTCACTCTGTCTGTTCGGTTGCTCGACCACGATGCAATTAGTGGAATTTAAAAGCGGAGAAGTAGCCGAAGCGTTCATTGACGCTAATAAGGGTGAGATCCGCGTTTATTTACCTGATGGGGAAATATTGAAAGGACCCTATAGCACAATAACCAACCCCCGTTTCAGCATCGGCGCAGGAGTAGGTGGGTATGGGGGGACTCGCGTCTACCCTTCAGTGAGTCTCGATCCAGGGTCAAAGCTCTATGCACTACTCTCAAGTCAGGATGCTTCATCAACCTTAGTGATGGAAATTATCGCCGATCAAAGCAAATTTACAGGAAAAGGTCGAGGTGAAGCACGGACGAACGACGGTCGAGTTTTTAAAATTGTTTTATGATTTATGATCGGTTCGGGTTCTGGCGTGATCACTTAAACCGGCAGTATTTATTTCCCGTATCGTCTCTGCGAAAAAATAATTTTCGAAACCGTACCGGAAAGAAATGCTGCTTACCTAATTAAGATTATACAATATTCCCCTCGAGAACGCGGTGATTTTAATATTTTTCGGATTGTATTAATTGTGCTATGATTTTATTGCTTATTTAATTATTCTTTACCCTTTGAAGGTACTCTTTAGAGTCAGTTTACCCCACGCTTACCCCTAATTTTATAAAGCAGACCCAGGCTTTTATCATCATATTCAACCGCGCGGCCGTCGATCAGGTTTAATAAAACGAGAAAAATACCGTATTTTACCTGAGAGGGATTGATAACATCCTATCAGGTCGTTTCAGGAGTAGTTGGGTTATAAGGCATAATCCCCAATATTATTAAAGGTATATACCCTAATAAATATATATAAATACCTTAAAAATTCGGATTTGCTCTGGACAGCAGCAATATTTTGGTCTATTCTTAATAATTCCGTGAAAGGCATAGGAATAGAATATCATAGAGAAAATAAGTCAGGAGATAGAGCGCATAAAAAAAGGGGTTACTCACTCGTCGAATTGATGATCGGGACGACATTGCTGACGGTTGTTTTAGCAGGAACCTTCAGCGCATTGGGGCAAGCCCTGTTTCTCTCAGAAAAAGTGCAGCATTCCAATTTTGTCACCGAGTTGCTGCAAAGCGAATTGAATGAAGTAAATAACTATAACTGGGATAGGATAGTTGCGCTTCCGGCGAGTGAAAGTTTTGATCCAGCAAAATATTTTTCAGAAATTCCGCTAAAGAATTACACCTGCACGCGCACGGTTGTAAATCACCCGACCTACAGTAATATGAAGGAGATTCGATTGAATGTCACCTGGGATGATATACGGGGAAAGTCGTACAGTCGTGAACTGGTAAGTTATTATTCAAAAGGTGGGATGAACGATTACTATTATGAAGCGCTTTAATCAGAGTAAAAGAGAAAGCGGCTTCAGCCTTATTGAGGTAACGATTGTCTTATTCTTAAGTGCGATTGTATTGACCGCGCTTACATCATCTTTGATCACGATTATGAAAGGTTCCTACAGCCTGAATAATTACTCTGATATGGTCGCGAGCGCGAAAAAGGGGCGTTACCAATTTACCGAGGATGTGGGACAATCATCCGAGATTATGTACAGCGATTCAACCAATTTTATCATCTGGAAACCTTTGAGTATAACAGCTTATCAATACCCTTACAATTTGTCCTATTGGACTAAAATAGAATACGAATATGATTCGGTCGCCAAGACATTGGTTCGCACTCAAAATGATAGTATAGTAACGACCCTGATGCGGGGGGTAGAGGCTTTATCTTTCTCCTATTATACACAAGTAGGGAATGCCACGGTGAAGAGAATCGATACAAAAAAAATTCAAATGGACGCAACGCTTGAGCGCGTAAACGGCTTGGAGAGTAATACCTATGAAATTTCGACACGTTGTTCGATGCGTAACCTGAGTATTGGTAACTGATGAGGACAAAAAAAAGGATCCGTTCTTATCATCTCGTTGATGATTGCGAGCATTTTCGGATTCATTGTCGCCAGCTATTTGCGTTCCACGATGCAGGAGTTAAAAATCGCTCAAGGCAACTTTAACCAAAAGAGCCTTGCCAATATAACGCGCACCGGTGCAGAGATTGCCCTGAGAGCCCTTAACGAAGACGATTGGACAGGGTGGTTTGATTCGTCACCTTGGATGATAGAATCTTTATATAACTTGGATATGGGCAATGGCAATACGGCGACAATGTATATTTACGTTTTGGATCAATCACCGCTCCAGCCGCGAATTTACAGTATCATCTATTATTATTTAGTCAGTGGGGAAATGTTAACGAAAAATTTTTACTCCGATTTAAGACAGCGTTCGATCTTTCCGAATGGGATCACGACTCATGATGATATCATATTTGACGATCCCGGGGTGCCGACAACAGTGAATGTCGACAGCTATACTTCAGATCTGGGAGTGAATCTTGGAATTTACGATCCGTTTTTTAACCGCAGTGATCGAGGGACCCTGGTGGGAGCAAAAATACGCACCTTGGATTTGTCTAAAGGAGTAGTCTATGGCTACGTCTCGAGCCATGGGGAGTCCTCTCTAGCGATGGGAGAAAATGGTAAAGTATACGGTGTGAGTACTCCACCTGCGATCGATATAGATGATAGTCGGGTTGCCGATGGATTTGAACCGAGCTTTCCGGATGTGCCGGTCCCGGCCGGGGTGACAAGTGTCTACACTTTTCCCGGCGGTAGTGACACCTTACCGGGAGCGGGAGCGAGTGAGCGATTGGTGACGGGAGACCTGTTTATCGATGATGGAGAAACCTTAACGATCACCGATGACATGATCATTGTAGTGCAAGACGACGTACATATCGATGGTACGCTGAAGGTCGCCGATGGCAAGCAATTGAAACTGTATATAGCGGATGATCTCACTCTGCATCAAGACGGTAAAATTGAGAATTTTTCGACAGCGATTGGTAGTCTTGGTGATCCGGGAAACCTGATCATTTCATCGACCGATACAGGATCTTTAAATCCGTATTATAAAATCGGCGGTATTGCTGATCTCTATGCAGCGGTTTATGCGCGCGAGCGAGCGTGGAAATGGAGGCGGGGGGGGAGATGTTTGGGGCGATTGTCGCGAATGAAGTGATCTTCTTAGGGAACCATGATTTTCATTATGATGAAGACCTCAAAAATGAAGTCGGTGATAATCCCACCTACACCTCAGACTACTCGCGAAATTATTGAGGTATAAGACCGGAACTCTTAATAGCTTGACGCTATAAAAAATTGCCAAATACAATCGAAAGTAGCTAAATGCAATGTTGATAGTAGCTTAAAGCAATGAACCCCATAAATTCCCTCGCCCAAAGAGCTAATCAATTAATAGGTGAAGAGCTCGTTCGACGTAAGCTTGCCAACGAAGAGATGATAGAGCAAGCGCAGCCGTTATTGGAAAAATACCTGGAAGAGGATGACATTAAACGCGCCTGCCTTTTAAAAATATTAATCTGGGATCTCGAACTTATCGAGGAAAAGAATGTATTGGACTACAACATTGAGGAATTTCATTTAGGCTATTGTAATACTACTAATTACAAGATTGATCGTGAGGCCTTGCCTGATTTTAAACTCAATGAGTGCTGGGCGACGATGAGTATCCCCGTTGACTTTAACTCCGGTGTGTTTTTTGTCGCGTCTTGTAATTACCTGAGCTCAGCAGTGATGGAGCACTGGGAGATGCGGTTGACCCCAAAAATTTTCTGGTATCTTACGGACCTGACAACTTTGACCCGTACATTAGAAGATTTGGAAAAGGAAGAAAATAAAGAAAGTGAAAAAGAAGATGAGAAAGAACCGGTAAAGAAAGATGAGACAAAGGGAAAAGAGAAAAAAGCGGTAAAAGGAAAAAAAGAGAAAAAAGAAAAAGTTAAAGCAAAAAAATAATCATGTTAGCGCGGACACAACTAATTCTCGTTGAAACCTTAAGAGATTATGGAAGTTTGGATGATGCACAAGCTTCGGAGCTCATTGAGTCAACAGGTCTGACTGGTGCAGCCGTGGAAAAGATATTAGTCGATAATTATACGGTCGAGGCTTACCCCCTGCTCATGGCGAAAGCGAAAGCCTATAATATCTCACCTATCAACCTGGCGAATTTTAATGTCACTGATCAATGTTACACTTTTCTCGATCTCGATTTTTGCAGTCAGAATAATGTATTGCCTCTTGGTGAAGCGGGAAGCTACTTCGCGATTGCCACAGCTGATCCGCTCAACCCGGCAATAAAAGCCAAGATAGAAGGGGCGACAAAGAAACCTTTTTATTTTCTCATCGCCCTGGCGGAGGATATTGAAAGCAAGTTCGGGCTGAGTAGTGAACCCAAGATGGATGCCAAAGTCGGTTTCGGTGATGTGGTTGATGCCTTGGGAATGGAGTTTGACATAGATAGAGATGAAATTGAAGAAAGTGATCTTGAAAGCGAAGAGTCAGCTCCGGTAATTCTCCTGACAAACCGCATTATCGAAGACGCCTATTTTTCCGGTGGAAGTGATATCCATATAGAACCATTTGAAAAAGAAACGCGTATTCGGGTGCGCATAGATGGGGTCTGTAAAGAGAGACTAACGGTTCCCAAAACGATTGCCGCGTCCCTCATCGCCCGATTAAAAGTGATGTCAAACCTAGACGTCGCGGAGCGAAGACGCTCCCAGGACGGTCGAATTGTCTTTAAAAATTTCAACCGTAAGGGCATCGATGTTGATCTTCGCCTCTCCACCTGTCCCATGAATCATGGCGAAGGCTGTGTCATGCGAGTGCTCGATAAACAGAAATCAACATTACCGCTGGAGGATCTGGGTTTTGCCGAAGAAAACCTCGCAGTATATAGAAATAATATACAGCGGCCTTACGGTATGATCCTCCACTGTGGACCCACCGGTTCGGGTAAGTCGATGACCCTCTATTCCGCCCTTAATGAAATCAATCAGCCCGGGGTTTGTGTCAGGACGGCTGAGGACCCCATTGAGTATACCCTGCCCGGTATTTGTCAGGTCCAGATGAATCGCAGGATCGGGGTCACGTTTGCGACCTCGCTTCGATCATTTCTCAGGCAGGATCCCGATATCTTACTCGTCGGGGAAATTCGCGATGCGGAAACAGCACAAATCGCGGTCGAGGCCGCAATGACCGGTCACTTGCTTTTTAGCACTTTACACACCAATGACGCACCCAGTTCAATTGCCCGCTTAACGGAAATTGGGGTCGAACCCTTTATGATCTCCTCTTCACTTATTTGCGTCTGTGCACAGCGCCTCATGCGCCGCCTATGTGAATCTTGTAAACAGACCTATAACCCTGAGGGTGAAGAAAAAGATATATTAGAACGATCGATCAATTGGAGCGGTGATATATATCATGCTAAAGATAAGGGATGTCCTAACTGTGGAGGGTCAGGTTACCGTGGTCGATTGGGAATCCACGAATTAATGTCCACGAATGAAGAACTGGTGCGTGGGATAAATATGAAAATAGAAACCAGTCAACTAAAAGGGATCGCAATAAGGCATGGGATGACCACCTTGCATCAAGATGGGATGGAAAAAGTAAGAAAAGGAGCAACCTCAATAGAGGAGTGCATAGCGACTGTTCCGCCAGATCTCGAAGACATTGGTTTACTCATGGAGCAGGAAGCGCTTCAAGTAAAGGAAGCTTAACGCATTGCGGTAAAGCTTTCGAAAGAGCCCTCGATAGTCAGCAGGGCAGGGGCAGTAAACGTACAACCTGCTTCTTTAACTCTCGCCTAACATCATCTGATTGCGCAACCAGTTGATAAATAAATCCGGCCACATATGAGCATTGCCCTCTTTGAGACCCAGGCCAAAACCATGACCGCCCTTGGCAAAGATATGCAATTCGGCTGATACGCCTACCGCACGTAAAGCCTGGAAATAATCAACACTGATATTCACAGGACCAGCGGTATCGTCATTCGCGTGGACGATAAAAGTAGGGGGCATATCGGGTGTCACTTTAGATTTATCATTTCCATAAATGAGACACATAAAATCAGGTCTGCTCGAATACTGATCAATGGGATCATCGCTATTAGATTCCTTATCGTCCAAGAGTGCGGACGCGATATGCCCACCGGCAGAAAATCCCATGAAACCCATTCGATGAGGATCTATGTTCCACTCTTCCGCTCGACTTCTCACTAAACTCATTGCCCGTCGCCCATCCTGAAAGGCAACGGATCGCTTATGGGGGGATGTGCGATAAGCGAGAACAAAAGCAGTCATGCCGTGGGCCGCCAGCCACTTTGCAATCTCGTGCCCCTCTTTATCAATAGCCAGATAATTAAAGCCACCGCCAGGGCATACGATAACGGCTGTCCCAGTGTTAATTTTATCAGAGGGTAAATAAAGGGTCAACGCAGGCTCAGAAACGTTATGTATAGCCCGGTCAAGTTTTGTTTCGCTTCGATGAACGATCTCTTCTTTTTTTCCACTCTCAATCGTCCCCGGGGTGCTTTCGGGCCATAAAGGTATTATTTGTGGTTCAATCTCTGTGACTGTGCTCATTATAATATAATCCTTAGAAAATAACTATTTCAGGTAATACGATGCAATTGTAAGAGCAGATAATAATTTAAAAACATTAGGTTTTCCGATGAATAATGAGTCAACAGTTATTCTAAAAGTTACAATCTAAATAACGTATGCAGCTATTTAACAGGAATACTTTTGTTGCTTTACTGATCCATGGCTTAAACTAGAATCTGAATACCGTTCTATTATGTCTGAGTCGCCTCAAATTGAACCCAGTGAACCACGCTCCGCCCGATTATGGGAAGCGCTAATACCCGTCGTTCTCCTCGTCGTTTTTCTCAGCTATTATATCATCCAGTTAAAAGGTGAGAATCCGCATTTACCGCTGATCGGGGGCACGATTATAGCTGGAGCGATGGCCTGGCGGCTGGGTTATAAATGGGGAACTATCCAGGACGGAATCATCGGGGGAATTATGATTTCAATGCAGGCGATCCTCATCCTAATGCTTATTGGTATGCTGATCAGTACCTGGATCGCAAGCGGCATCGTGCCATCGATGATATTCTATGGCCTGGAATTACTCTCACCCACTTACTTTTTCTTTGCGGCGTGCATCATCTGTGCGGTGGTTTCGCTCGCCACCGGCAGTTCCTGGACAACGGCGGGTACGGTTGGTGTAGCACTGATCGGGATAAGTGATGGATTAGGTTTACCCTTACCGATTACGGCCGGGGCTATTATCTCGGGTGCCTATTTTGGCGATAAAATGTCACCTCTGTCCGACAGCACGAATCTCGCCGCCGCCGTCGGGAACGCTGAATTATTCGAGCACATCCGGCACATGATTTATACGACCCTGCCGGCATTGATAATCGCGCTTATCCTCTATCTGGCAATTGGCTTAAATCTCAGTGTGGAACAAGCAGAGCAATCCGACGTGCTCGTTATTATGGGAACTCTGGAGGAAAATTTTACCATTCACTGGCTGCTTCTCACGCCTGTCCTGCTCGTGGTCTTAATTGTTTATTTACGTATCGCAGCCATCCCCGCTCTGCTCGGCGGTATACTTCTGGGATGCTTGGTCGCTATGACTGTACAAAATGTTTCATTTGGTAATATCCTGGAAATTGCGCACTCCGGTTACAGTGGGCAAACCGAAGTTCAGTCGGTCGATGATTTACTCAACCGTGGAGGTCTTCAAAGTATGATGTGGACAGTGTCTCTCATCATTTGTGCCTTATCATATGGCGGCGTGATGGAAAAGTCCGGGATGTTGAAAGTAATAGCAGTAACGATATTAAAAAAGGCGCATACGACCGGGTCTCTTGTTGTCGCGACGGTGGCTACCTGCATCGGAGCGAATATCGTTGCAGCCGATCAGTACCTGGCGCTCATTTTACCGGGGCGAATGTATCAGTCAGCTTATGCTGATGCCGAACTTGCCCCCAAAAATCTATCACGCGTTCTCGAAGACAGTGGTACACTCACCTCACCTCTTATACCGTGGAATACCTGTGGTGCTACAATGATTGCAACGTTGGGCGTGATGCCCTGGGTCTATGTGCCTTATTGCTTTTTAAATCTGATCACACCCCTTATCTCGATCATTTATGGTTTTACGGGAATCACGATGACCAAAGCGAAGCAAGAATCAACTGAGACTTCAGCTTGAATGCCCTTCGGCATAGTCTAGATTGGTAATGTATGAAGTGAACATCCCCTCCGGGGCTATTTGTATTTATCCGATTCCGATTCGCCAAATCGGTTATATTACCTTAACAACTCAAGCACGCGTTTATGAGGGAGCGCATAAATAGTATTACCATTAATTCCCGACATCGTTTCGGCTGCGATCATCGCATTGATAATAGCTTCTTCTGTCGCTTGAATGGTCGCCTCGAAAATGGGATTTAAATTTTTATTTTTTAAAAAAGAAGCGCTCATCGTCCGTTTCGTATCTTCACGATCAATACTCGCGGTGGTGAAGGCAATAAAGATGTCCCCGGATGAATTTGATGAAATACTGCCTGTTCGAGCGAGACCTAAAGTTACCCGTTTAGCGACCCGTTTAAGTTGATAGGGGAGAAGCGGCGCATCCGTGCCAACAACGACGATAATGGAACCGTCTTTATCTTTTCGTTTGTGTATTTCCGGCATGAGGTCGTCAATTGCTTTACCGACAGGTACACCACTGATGACAAGCTGCGAGCGACGACCAAAATTTGCCTGGACTAAAACTCCTACCGTGTAACTTCCCTCATCTTCGGATAGGAGACGCGAGGATGTTCCGATTCCACCTTTAAACTGAAAAGCCACCATCCCTGTCCCACCGCCAATATTTCCTTCTTCAAGCTGACCCGATTTCGCGTTGTTTAAAGCTTCGAACGCGTGTTTCTGTTTAACGTGAAAACCATTTATATCGTTAAGGCGGCCATCCCAGGTTTCGGCTACCACAGGCAAGCTGACAGGGTACCCACTCGGATTAGCAGTGAGTGACCAGGCGACGACGGCGTCTACAACCGTTCCGATACTGTGCGTATTGGTTATCATGATCGGACCTTCGAGAAACCCTGACTCCTCCAGCCAGTGGCTTCCGGTCATTTCACCGTTGCCATTTAAGGAAAAGTAACCGGCAAGAACTTTTTCAAAATCAGATTTACCTCGTGGGTGCACAGCGGTCACGCCGGTGCGAACTGGACCTTTCCCTACTTTAAGTGTGCCTTTCCCCTTTATAATCGTAGCGTGTCCGACTTCTACCCCCGCAACGTCGGTAATGGCATTCCACTGCCCGGTTGCGCCGTCAAATTGAATACCGAGGTCGCGTGCGCGTGGTTTCCCCCAGGTGAGCAGAGGTATAATACCTGCGGTGAGGTATAGGAAAAAGCGAAGAAAGCAGCGGTTACACTCTAAGCACATTTAAAGTTTGAAGATATAATTATACCCGGCGTAAGCAGAGAGTTAATGAACGCGAAATAAATAAAATTATGTCGGGAGAAAGACAATCAGATAAAGGATTTAGGCGAGACGTTTTTTCAGACTGTAAAGAATAAAGGCGGCTGAAAGCCCTAGTAGAAACAAGGCGGCTATGGCATAAGTTTCAGCCAGACTAAAGTAAAGTGTGAGCGGATGTGCGATGAGCGGCGAGGAAAACATACCGAGAAAGATGCAGGTTGTCATCCCACCGACCGCCCTGCCACGATAAGCTTCAGGCGTAACAGCGTTTACCCAGACCGTAACATTAGGCGCAAATAAACCGAAACCGAGGGACGTAACAATGAGCCCGATAACCGCGAGCCAATAACTGCCGGCGCGGTAGAGAATGAGGTAGCCGATCGCAACGATGATAAAAACAGCGAGAGAGATGTTAATATAACTGAAACGGCTCTTAATAGATCCATATTGTAAAGACACAAAAGCGCTAATACAGATTGCGGAAGAGAGAGCTAAACCTACTTTAGTCGTGCTCGTCGTTTCGATTTCATTCATATAAAAGGGAAAGATGACAACTTTGAGGTAGAATATTGCCATCGTCATATAGATGAGTGCATAAATAGAACCGAGTATTAAGTAGGGAAACTTTTCTTTTGGCTTATCAATCTGGATAGATTTCTCTTTTTCTTTCTTTTGCGGTTCTGTGATAAAAATAGAAGCGGCAATAAAGATAAGAAAGGGAATGGCGTATATAAAAAAGGGAACCCGCCAATGAATTTCTGCAAGGACACCACCCAATGCCAAAAAGATCGTAGAACCAAAACTGGTAAATGAAAATTGATACCCCATTAGTTTTTGGCGTTTTTCTTTATCATAATAGTCAGCCATGAGTGTCACGCAGGTGGTCATTGTCCCCGCGGCTGATAAACCCAACAACGCTCTTCCGAACATTAAGGCGTAAAGAGAATCCAGGTAGCAACCGGTGGTGCCCCCCAGTCCATATAAAAAGATTGCGCAGAGTAGCAGTTTCTTCCGGCCATATTTATCGACAATGAGTCCAGCGAGAGGGGCACCGATGGCGGTAAACAGACCCGGTGTGGTAAGAAATAGCCTGACCAGCAATCCCGCATTGGGAACATCCTGAAAATGTTCGAGGATCTGTGGCATAGCGGGGATAACCACACCACCGCCCATTCCCGCAATACTACTGGCAAAGAGTAAAGTAATCAGGCGCGGTGTTTCTTTTTTCATAAGGTTATTAAACAGCTCTCTGAAGTAAGGTGAATGAGTTTAAATCGCGAAAAACGGGGAGGGGAACAAGGTACTTGCGGTGTTAATTGCTCGCCCGAATATCGATTCAACGAACAAGCACTTCACGCCACAAGAGCAGGTTTCTGCTTCCATAACGCGGTTGCCTGTTCGAAAGCGTAAGCGAGTTGCAAAACACCGCGCTCATCCTGGTGGCGGCCCACGATTTGAACGCCTACGGGAAGTCCCTCAGCAGTGAAACCACAAGGCACTGAAATTGCAGGTAATCCGGTAACCGTAATATAATAACAGGATTTCATCCAATCCATATAGGTCTCCATCTTCACGCCGTCGATTTCCGTAACATAGGGTTGCTTTACATCAAAGGGAGGGACCTGGTTGACGGGAAGAATGAGAAATTCGTGATACTCCATGAATTCTCTCACACGGTGGTAAAGTTCAGATCGCCTGACCTCCGCTTTTCCAATTTGTGGACCGCTTAATTTTTGACCCGCTTCGATATTCCAAATTACCGTTTCTTTGATCTGTTCTCGGTGTTCATCGATCAAGGCTCCAAAAGACACTTCAAATTTCCATGCCCGCCAGATTTTGAAGGCTTCATCCGCACCGGAAAAATCAGGTTCGCCATCGGCGACATCGCACCCGAGTGACTCAAATACGTGTCGCTGGCTGTCAATTACCGCCGTAACACGGGGATCCACGGGGAGTCCACCGAGGTCTCGGCTCCAGGCAATAGACACATTTTTGAAATCACGTTTTAAGGGTTCTTTGAAAGTGTGGCCCGGTTCAGCAATCGCAATCGGGGAGCGTGGATCCGGACCTGCGATCACACTCAACATGTAGGCAACATCTTCAACCGTGCGAGCCATGGGTCCCTGTACTGAGAGAGGATACCAACTGGCAAGCGTAGGCCAGACGGGGACTCTACCCGGTGATGGGCGAAATCCCACAACATTACAAAAATTCGCGGGGTTGCGTAGTGATCCCCCCAGGTCACTGCCATCAGCGATGGGCTGCATCCCGCAGGCAAGGGCGACTGCGGCACCACCACTGCTGCCACCACAAGTCTTGGTCGTATCGTAGGGATTGAGGGTCTCTCCAAACACTGTATTATAGGTTTGTGAACCGGCGCCGAATTCAGGGGTATTGGTTTTACCGATCGTGATCGCACCAGCCTTTTTTAATCGTTCGACGATCAAGTCATCCACTTCTGGAATGAAATCCTTGAAAATGGGAGATCCCAAGGTTGTGCGAATTCCCTTCGTTGAGACGAGATCCTTATGCGCAATGGGAATTCCGTGCAAAGGGCCGACCGTTTCGCCGCGAGCCAGAGCGTCGTCAGCCGTAGAGGCTTGATTCATCGCCTGTTCCGCAAGCAGGGTAACAATGGCATTGACCTTAGGATTAATCCGATCGATTTGGGCTAAATGTGCCTCCATCACTTCTTTAGCGGAAACCTTCTTTTCGCGAAGAAGTTTCGCTAACTCAGTTGCGGTAGTGAAGCACAGCTCAGGACTAGACACTAAGATAACTATTTAAAGTGATCGTAATAAAGGGGGCGTCCATCAGAAAACACAGATGGCGATAAGAGTAAATGAGAACTAGACCCGATGTAAGAAAAACCGCTGGTCGCAGGTTCAAGCTATCACTTCAGTTTGAAACGAAAGTCGATAAAAGCGTATTTAACTAATCGGAGGTAGTAAAATCTCGGTCTTTAACCGTCTTACGACGATCATTTCTCGCGTTCTCAATTGCTTGATCACACAATTGACGAACTATATCGGAT
Source organism: Opitutales bacterium (assembly GCA_965219535.1). Taxonomy (GTDB): domain Bacteria; phylum Verrucomicrobiota; class Verrucomicrobiia; order Opitutales; family PNEW01; genus PNEW01. The sequence goes on from CBDCNV010000002.1 coordinate 803,041, forward strand.
AAAGCGGCTGCGGCACTGGATCCCGTGCTCATACCAGCTGTCGTCCGAATATACTTTTTTAATTTTGAAACAACTACCATTACTTCGCTAGAGTCACTCATAAATTGTTATCTACTATTAATGATGCGTTCAGATCAAGAGTTTTATGCAAAAAATGATGAGTGAATTTCGGGCGATTATTTCGAAATCCTATAATTGCCCGGTGAGTTATAAGCGGATGGGTGACTAATCGTCCTATTACCTTAGAGCCTCAAAAGTCGGCTGGCATTTCCCCCAAGCACTTGACGCTTAGCCTCATCTGAAATTTCTGCGGTGATTATTTTTCCGATTTGAGCGCGTGGATCCATAACCGGGATATCCGAGCCATAGAGAACGCGGTCCGCCCCCGCTTCATTCACCAATTGTTCGATTACACCCGGGGTGCGAAAGGTTGAGCATGTTTCCAGGTAGATGTTGGGGTGGGCTTGAGCTCCAGCGATAGCGTCAGCACGTTCATCTGCGACATTACCCGAGTGCCCGGATACTAAAATAGCATCGGGATAATCGGGAGCTATTTTGGCAAGGTATCGAGTGTGATTTTGCCATTCAACACCGGTATGAAAGAGAATGGCCAATTTGCGTTCATTGGCGAATTCATAGATGGGATGCCATGGGGGCTTAAAAATTTCGCACGTCGTATAGGGTGGGTAGACTTTTATCGCGCGGAATTTTAATTCATCGATTGCGCGCGTAAGTTCCGGCACCATCCGTTCGGGCATTTCAGGTGAGACGACAGCATAACCGATAAATCGATCGGGGTGCTTGGCAACAAACTCGGCTGCCCGGTCATTACCTGAGGTCCCGTCAGGATAAAAAGTATTAAAGAGACAGGAGATGTCGATTCCCGCGGAGTCCATGGCGTGAAGCATGAGCTTCTGATCATAATTGTTGACCCATTTATCCCAACGGCCGACGTGTCCATGAAAATCGATAACTTTAATTCCCTCAATCATGACTTACCTGCGTTCGCTAAAATACGTTCAAGATTGCCCGAGCAGACCAGTTTCAATTCATCATCGCTCAAGTTTGTATGGTGGAGATAAAAAAGCATCGGCCCCATGATAAAACGGGAGTAATAGGAACCATAAACCAAACGTTCGACCCCAAATTCATCACGCAAGGCCTCGATTTCGCCAAGGGGTTCGTAACGGCTTAATTCGAGGTAAGCGTTAGGGAGAGCCTTCATCGCGGGACGCACCCATAAAGAATGACGGTAATGGGCTCCGATGATCACCGTCACAAGATTGGGGTATTCCTGGAGGGTGGATACGATATCTTCATTTTCAGCTTCTAAAAGAGGGATCCAAAGGGGAATATGGTTATCACTAAACCAGGAGAGCAGGTTATCGTAAGCCCAGGGTTTAAAGATCAAACCTAATTGATGTATCGTATCGTGTATATGTAACCTGGCGCAATTAACTCTTCCCTTTGCGTGCAGATCTTTAATCTGTTCGAGTGAGGGATCGGAGGACAGTACCGACCACAGCGGTTGCAGGCGCCCGTCATTTCCGATCCATTCTACCAGATCTTCGTTGCCATCAATGGGGCTGCGGTGTTCACCCTGGGCGTGGTAGATAAGTGCACGTTCAACTCCATGACGGTCCATTTCAGCGAGTAGATCGTCGCGGTTGCGGTCTGGGGATACCTCCTCCGGTCGGTCTCCAACCCTGACGTTGGCATCAAATACAGGCACCCGTGCTTTAAAATTCAGTGTCGTCATAGATTATTGTTTAATTTGAGCGCCTCTGGAACCGGGGGCAAATCAATTTCGAGGGAGGGATCGGAAAGTGTGCAAATATTCTCAGCATATGCTGAAAAAAGTATACCGCCAACAATACCGCTAATCAATCCCAGGGACGTAATGTGATTGGGTGTTACCGGTGTTTTACATAAGGGGAGAATAAGATAATGAGCGATACGACTGTCCCATGATTTCAGCGCCATAAATATTCTTTGGTTAAACTCTATAAAGAGATCCAACTTTAAGTTGAATTATGTCATGTGGCGAAACGAGCTAATTCATCAACTGATAGATACAAATCGCAAACACTTCATTTATTAGAAACTGCCCCTTGATCATTCCCATTTTGAAAATGTCCGCACCCTTTCGGAGCGATTCAAGATAGTCAACAGCGGGGACTTTTTTTTAAGGAAAGCCGAAAGTGAAATTCACTATGGCCGGACCGGTGTTCCATCTGGAAGGCGGGTCTGCGTCCACCACTGCCATTGCATGGTCTCTTCGATACAGGGATGTTTGGCTGCGAGCGATTCATCGATGTCGATGCCGAGCCCAGGTTTATCATTAGGATACAAGTACCCATCGCGGACTTCAGGTATGCCGGGAAACATGTCACAGGTTAAATTATTAAAACGGCACCACTCCTGAATACCGAAATTGGGGGCCCAAAGATCGAGGTGCAGGTTGGCCGTGTGGCCGACCGGCGAGACGTCACCCGGACCGTGCCAGGCAGTCCGCACGCCATAGACATTGGCTAAAGTGGCGGCGTTACGAGCGGGAGTAAGCCCCCCCATGACGCTGATATGCATACGGATGAAATCGATGAGGCGATCTTGAATAAGTGATGTCCACTCAAGAGGATGGGTAAAAAGCTCACCCATCGCGAGAGGCGTGGATGACTGATTTCTGAGATGCCGAAACCATTCGAGGTCCTCGGGTGCGAGTGCATCTTCGAGAAAAAACAATTTATAAGGTTCAACATCTTTGGCAAAAGCAATGGCGTCGATGGGCTGGAGTCGTTCATGAATATCGTGAAGGAGTTCTATTTCTGGTCCCACCGAATTTCGAACATGCTCTATCATCTCGATCGCCTCCCGGGCATAAGCGCGAGGGTCAAAGTAATTGCCATCGGGCGCACCTTCAGGTTTGTGAAGTTTCGCTGGATTACCGCCATAGCCTCCCACCTGAATGCGGATATATTTGTAACCCTGATCGATAAATTGATTTACGCTATCTTCAACTTCACGCTTATCCTTTCCGTCCGCGTGGGTGTATACCGCCGCGCCCTCTCGACATTTACCCCCGAAAAGCTGATAGACCGGCATCCCCGCGCGCTTACCCTTGATGTCCCAGAGGGCGATATCCACTCCGGAAATGGCATTGTTAAGGACCGGACCGTTACGCCAGTAAGCGTTGACCATCGACATCTGCCAGATTTCTTCAATCTTATCAACGTCTCTACCGATAAGGAAGGGGCGCAGGTGAACATCGATAGCTTTTTGGATAGCGTGAAATCGGGGAGAAAAAGTTGCACAACCCAAACCATAAAGACCGGGTTCGGAGGTGATAATTTTGACAACGATAAGAGGAGCGCCTTCCGGCTGAGTCAAAATAGTTTTTACATCTTTTATTGTTACTGAAGAAGCCATAGCATTTCTACATTATTGGTGTAACCTCCGGGTATTACCTAAGCTCAGCTATAAATTAAGGGTGTCTAAGTAACCCCACTCACGTAACCTGTTAATCCAATGTTCACGCTTGGAACTTTTCTCGTTATTCGCTACCCAGAAGGGATGATATTGAGGGCCAAACGTTTTGTTATTTATTCTGCTTGTTTTCATTATCTCCACGTAATTTTGCACAGACTTCTTTTCTACGGCTGATTGAGGATCTTTATAAAAATTAAAGGTGCATGTCCGGCGGTCTAAATAGCCACCCCAGGCTGCATGCCAGATACGGCCGTTAAAAGTAATCATGTCTCCCGGTTGCGATGAGAAGACAAAAGCGGGAATATCGCATATTTCAAGATTGGCCTTTTTCAAAAACGCTTCATCATCCGATCCGCCGCGTAAACCGATTTTGGTGAGTTGATCATGAAAAGGACTTTTATGCGAACCGGGTATCAGACGCAGCGCACCTTTATCAGCGTCAGTCGCTTGCAGGTAGATGACGTTTTTATGCATTTGAAAATTTGGATCTACGTAGTCTGGGTGCCAACCTGTATCCTGAGAGTAGCTGTTGGAATTGGATAGTATCGGGACAGCACCTTTTCCCAGAAGCATTTCAGAAGCTTCAACGATGCGGGGATCTTCCAGTAAATGGGTAAGAAAGGGGGAGTCGGGATGCCGGTTGGGCCAGTTTACATTTGAGACACGTTTTCCTTCAAGCTTAGTTGTTTCCTCTAGTACCGCTTTATACCGTGTATCAAATTCATTGTTAATTGTCTTTATTTCGTCAGCGGTGAACAGTTTCCGGCGAACAAGGAACCCAAAAGTATTAAAATGTTCTACTTGAGATTCTGTTAATAGCGGTGGGGCTGAATTCTGGATCATTTTCTTACTTCTCCCTATTGATTATTTATTCTAAATATGAGCGAGTATAAAATGTTATGTCAACAAGTCGTCGGATCGCTATTCATATTGTCATTCTTAATGTCTTTATAATCACGCATACTTGACTTCAATTGTGAAAAAGACAGGCTGGAAACCTTCCTCTCTGAAAGAAAATTATTCACTATTGTTTGTATGCCGAGGTGGCGGAATTGGCAGACGCGCTAGGTTCAGGGTCTAGTACTCGCAAGGGTGTGAGGGTTCGAGTCCCTCTCTCGGCACCATTCGACTCCGCTCATGGCGGGCCATTCAGCTTCGCTCATGGCGGGCCATTCGGCTTTGCTCATGACGTGATGAACGCATGCATCTTCGCAATTGAAAAGGCTTATATTTCAATCGAGGTAATCACAGATATCTGGGATCATTCTCGCTCGCCGGCCATCGGGAAGTCTTTTCAGGTAGGGATCGTCTTCAACCGGTACATCGTCCTCGTATGCGATGTCCTCTTCGATCATAATTTCAGGATGGGCGTTAGCAATTTCGTATTCTTCCTCATCAAAGATAAGTGATAGTCTTCTCGGTTCAGGATAGAGTACCTTTGCAGGATTAGATACGCGGCCTTTTTTTACGAATTCAAAAAGGCAGGGATAATGTTTTTTTTCGAAGTGCTGGATGAAATCTCTTACCCAATTATTAGGAACGGACTCACGTTTATTCAGCAAAACAACATCGGAGAAATGAATACAGGCTTCATACCATGCATTCAGGGAGGATTTTTTTTCACAGAGTTTACAATTAATTACACTCAAAGCGCGCGCAACCTGAAGGTCGTTTTTACTTATCCACACACCGAGTGCTTCAATTTGATCAACGGGATTTAATCGACCGTTAGTAATGAAAAAGAGGGTCTCCCCTTCTTCCGGTAAATGCTTAGCAATAATTTCCCCCTCAGGTGAGAGATGCCACGAAATTGAAGTTACCGTGTGGAGGGCTTGAATTTGCTCATCATAGGAAGATGGCTTTTCGTTTTCTGCCAATAAAACGGTAGCTTTGCCTTTTACATTTTCGCCAATGTACTCGATCAAATCAAAGGCTATTTCACGCCGCCCCGATCCGGTGGCACCCAAAATTATGTATATGGGATTCATCGTTGAACATGATCTAACTTAATTTAAAAGTGCCGCATTGAGCCTGTTGACGCATCCAATGATCAACGAGAACTAAACCCGTCATTGCCTCGACAATGGGTACGGCGCGAGGGACAACACAAGGATCGTGTCGGCCTCGAGCTTTGAGAACCGTGTTTTCTCCCTTTACATTAACGGTGTCCTGCTCTTGTAGAATGGTCGCAGTGGGTTTGAAAGCAGTTTTGAAATAAAGCTCTTCACCATTGCTGATCCCACCCTGTACCCCGCCGGAGTTATTTGTTCGCGTTCTCACTTTTCCCTCCCGCATTTCAAAGGGATCGTTGTGTTGTGATCCGGTGAGGAATGTGCCGGCGAATCCGCTGCCAACTTCGAAGCCCTTGGTTGCCGGTAAAGACAACATGGCTTTGGCGAGATCTGCTTCAAGACGATCGAAGACCGGCTCACCCAGGCCAACGGGCAGGTTGCGCGTTCGACATAGGATAATGCCTCCGACCGAGTCTCCCTTCTTTTTCACTTCTTTAATGCGAGAAATCATTTTCTCCGCTATCTTTGCGTCCGGACAGCGCACAGGATTTGCTTCAACTTCCTCAAGACTTGGGAATTTATCGAGTGCGGGCATTTCTATGTCGTGAATACGCGTAACGTAAGCGATGATATCAACGCCCAACGCGGTTTTTAATAATTTTTTCGCGATCGCGCCAGCGGCGACCCGACCTGCTGTTTCACGCGCCGATGATCGTCCCCCGCCTTCATGATTGCGCAGACCGTACTTTGCTTCATAGGTAAAATCAGCATGAGATGGTCGAAATTTTTCTCTCATCTCATCGTAAGCATCCGGACGGGCATCCTTATTCGGGATTATCATCGCGATGGGGGTGCCTAGAGTCCGTCCTTCGTAAAGACCGGAAACAATTGTCACGTTATCTGTTTCCTTGCGCGTGGTCGTGATACTGCTTTGACCCGGACGACGGCGGTCCAACTCTACCTGGATGTCCGCTTCAGATAACGGTAAATTGGGCGGGCAGCCGTCTACAACCACGCCGATGCCTCCTCCATGGCTTTCGCCCCATGTGGATAATGTGAATAACTTACCGAATGTGTTGCTCATGACTTGTCAACATTGTGCAAAACTTATCGAGTGCCGCTTTATTTCCAGACAATATTAAAGCAAAACCCCAATTTATAAAATTTTCAAGAACGAAGGTTGTGCTTGTTTAACACTAGACGATGCCGAGAGGTCAGTATCAGTCACCTAATAGTTATTCACAATTTATTTTTTCTCTGGCAAGAAGATGAATTGAAATACATCTATAAACGATGCGGGTAAAGGGTGGTGAAGATCAGGTCATAAGCTCGGATAGTGAAGATCTAGAGATTCGATTATTACAATTTGACCTCCGAGCGATTGAAGATAACGATAGGCTTATTGGCGTGGATGAGAGCGGGCGTGGCGCACTTGCCGGCCCGGTAGTAGCCGCCGCTGTTTGTCTGGATAAAAAGTTTTACGATAGCGAATGGTGTAAAAGAGAAGCTTACGCGATCGAAGATTCTAAACAGTTGAGCGCGGTTCAAAGAGAAAACTTATTTGCCGAGTTTAAGATGCTTAAAAAGAAAGGTCTTATTGATGCTGAGGTGGGTATCGCCTCGGTCGAGCAAATTGAAAAGCACAATATTCTTGGAGCAACCCGAATAGCGATGCAACAAGCGGTGGAAGGTATCGCCTCACATAAAGATAAAACGGTTTCGCTTCCTTCAATTGAGAAAGAAGACAATCTATTCCATGAAGAGGCGATAGAGGGCGATGTCCCTCCCTCTCGCAATTGCATCATGGTTGATGGAAGACCCTTGCGTCCGTTTCCCTACAGCCATGTTGCTGTTGTCGCTGGAGACGCGAAGTCGCTCGTAATTGCAATGGCATCGATTATCGCAAAAGTTACACGAGACACGTTGATGATGGAAATCGATCGCAACTATCCTCAATACGGATTTGCCCACCATAAAGGCTATGGAACAACCCGTCATCAAGCGGCCATTTTAAACGAAGGGCTAACACCGGTCCACCGGGTCCTTTTTCTGAGAAAGCTTTTTAAAACTGACAGCCAGGAAAATCAGGCTGTTTTAGAATTAATTTCTTAAAGTTACCGGGTAAAGAGGAGTGGACAGTATTATAAGTTCACTTTATAAATGCCCGATGAGCTTACTGAAATCACCATTCATATTATATGTCGTAATTTCAGTTTTTGTGACGGTTGAGGGAGCGACTTTAAACAATAAGGTTCTTGTGCATGGGGGCTTTGATGATTTTTCAATGGGTCACTTCGATAACGGTGGTGGAAACCTTTATGTTAATGCCAATGGCGTTATCGAAACCATTCACCGATGGGATGTTAATAATGACGGTTTCACCGATATTATGTTCGCAAATTCTGAAGAGCATGGTGAACGTGGCCCGACGCGGGTATTCAGTGTAGATCCAAAGAAGGAAAGAGATTGTGAATACCAGGACCTATCGGGATTAAGCGGTTACAGCAGCAAAGTTGTCGATCTCGATAAAGATGGATACAATGACCTGGTGGTGGCTAACGCGGATAATGGGATAAATAGTGAGATAGACTCTTACATCTATTGGGGGGGACCAGAAGGGCCGGAGGCAGAGCGAACGGATTTACCGACGATTGGCGCTTATGATGTCGCGGTTATCGACATCAATCGCGACGGGTCCCTGGATCTGGTTTTTCCCTCTTCGTGGAAGGATCGTCATAATATTGCAAATCCTATTCTAGCCCACGTTTATTTAAGTAATAAAGACCGACAGTTCACCGATGCTACAGAGCAATACAAGATTGTATGCATCGGGACGATGGGTATCGCGACTGGTGATCTTAATAGCGATGGGTACACTGACCTGGTGTTAGCTAATAAAAGGCATATATATGATAAGCATACAGATTCATTTATCTATTGGGGCAATGAAGAATCCTTTGAGACGGAAAATCCTCTTCGACTGCCCACCTATGATGCAGAAAACGTGCTGATTGCAGATTTGAATGATGACACGTGTGAGGACATCATTTTTTCGGGTAATAGTGAGGGGAGGATATTCTGGAATGACGATGGAAACTTCAGCGCTGAAAGCTATACAATTATCAAAAATGATAGGGACAATTCTGCGAAAGAACAGCATCTGGGATCGGGTGCCATCACCGGTCGAAAGGTAGCGCATTGTGCCGCGGCCGATATTCATGGCAGGGGTGATAATAATTTAATCGTCGCGACGGCGAGTGGGGTTGAAATTCGCTCGAGCAGTGATGTTGAAAAGGTTGAGACACTTATTCCTCTCACGAATCTCAGCCGGGTATCAGCGGGTGACCTTAATGACGATGGCTGGTTGGATCTCATTGTCAGCCGTAGCAATGATGGCTATACTTCGGACACCGAATCCGCGATATTCTGGAATCGGGGAGGGAAGTTTTCGATCGAAGAAGCGAGCTGGGTGCCATCGGGTAAGCCCATCGGTAATACCCATGGAGATCTAAATAATGACGGGGTTCCTGAAGTAATTTTTAACAGCTTTGGGAGTGGACGGATAAATGGAACGGACAGTTTTATCTACCTGGGAAATGGAGAAGGAGATTACAGTGTGAATCGACGTATCGATTTACCCCGGCATGAAACTTATGATAGCTGTATGGTTGATCTCAATCTGGATGGTTTCACCGACGTCATTTTAGCGGGCTGTGACCTCGACTTTTCGCGCATATTTTATGGCAACCAGGATGGACCCTCCGCATCCGAATATGTCGATATCGATAATATTAACAGCACGGTCACCAGTATGGATGTGGCCGATCTTAATCGCGATGGCTATCTGGATTTTATAACAAACGGTGTCGTCTACGACACCAAACCGGAAACTTTAAATAAATCGTCGACCATTTTCTATGGGAGCAGTGATGGCTTTTCAACCGAACGCTCAGAGCGGATCGCGAATTATGGGTTTGGCATTCATCTCGCAGACATTAATCGGGATGGATTTATCGACGCATTGTTCAGTGATAAACGTCATTATATCCAAGTATATATAGGTAATAAAAATGGTTACTCTCAGGATAAGACGTTGCAGATTCCCTGCCCCATACCGGGAAGAATTAATACCGCGGATTTAAATGACGATGGATGGCTAGACCTGATTATAAGCCAATCATCGCATCGTGTCAGGCGGGAAGAAAATTTTACGGTTATGTATAGTAACGAAGGCGAGTATTCACTGGAAAATGCTCAAACTTTTAAACAAGGAATATCCGTGATTGATACGGCGGTTGCAGACTTTAATAGGGATGGACATTTAGATTTATTAGCGTCGGCATATTCATCGCCTACGACACGTGTTATCCCGGCTACATTGCATTGGGGAAATGGACAGAACTTGGACTTGGAACATACGGTTGAGTTTCCAGCTAATTCCTCAGCCGGTGTTACGGCCATGGATTTTAATCGCGATGGGTGGCTTGACATTGCGATCGCCAATCATCGTGACGAAGCTTCACATAAAACATTATCCTTTATCTATTGGAACGGCGCTGAAGGTTTTTCCCCCCTGGATCCCGACCGTATCACCCCGTTACCTGCCGCGGGCCCCCATGGCATGACCTGTCGCGATTTTGGAAACGGCTACACCCGGAAACCTGAAGAATCCTATCTTTCACCACCGTTTAAGATTAATAAGAACACGCCGAATATTATTCATTGGGATGCGGAAGTCCCAACTCCCACCAAATTAATATTCCAATTACGATCAGCATCGACGAAAGAACAATTGATTGATACCCCTTGGAGAGGGCCGAATGGCACAGGATCCTACTATGAGAAATCAGGACAAAAAATAAGTGGGATCGATGCTGTAGATGCAGAGTGGTTTCAATATAAAGCGACATTAGTCTCACCGAATGGCTGTAAGTCACCGAAGTTGCGAGAAGTACGATTCGACTTAAATACATTTTCTAACCACGCGCGTAAAAAAATATAACTTTATATGAAGACCGTTATCTTTCCCCATACTGTCAGGAAAAGTAACGCGGTGATAGAATATTTTTTTAATAGATTTTATCAGGATGAAAATACTATTTGTTGAAGACGAAAAAGAGCTGAATGAAATTGGAACGGAGCAAATGAGGTCCAAAGGGCATGAAGTTTGGCAAGCTTATACTGTAGAGGAAGCCCGCGCCTTGTTGGAATCAGAAGGCGATTCAATCGATTTACTAATAGCCGATCATCAACTGCCGGATGGAGAAGGCATCCAATTGGTTATGGAAGTCAGAGCGCATAAACCTTCAATAAAAGTTACCATTGTATCGGCCTATTTACACCAGATGGAGATGGAGATATTGCAGAATGAGAGCATACCCTTTTTTCATAAACCTGTTCTCTACTCGGATGTTTTAAAGAAATTTTGTGTATCATAAATGGGTATACGATGGGCGACCTTATTTCTAACGGGATAAGTTAATGGAATTTTTCGAAAGCGCCATCAGCCCGTTTGGCCAGAACCCGCTTAAGTTCAAGCATCATTAACCCACTGGCTACATCGCTTTGAGACAATTGAGTTAAATCAGCGATCCCGTCCGCGTAATGGGCAGAACCATCGTCGAAGCAATGGGCGATTTTACTCTCCAACGGATCGAGTTCGGGGAGCACATTTTTTGCCCTCGCTTCACTATTTGCTAACCCGGCATAGGGAAGTTCAAGCTGACCGCTCAACCGTAGTTCCTCAATAACATCCTCAGTTGAATTCAAGAGGGTAGCGCCATCGCGTAACAATTGATGGCAACCCTGGCTCGCGGCCTGGTCTATGTGCCCGGGAACAGCGAATATCAATCGCCCTTGTTCCCCTGTAAATCGCGCGGTGATCATACTGCCGCCATTTACATTGCTTTCCACGACAATCGTAGCGAGGCAAATTCCTGATATGACACGATTGCGCATTGGAAATGATTGTTTGTCCGCGCGTCGGCCAAAGGGAAATTCACTGACAATCGCACCGCTCTTAACAATTCGTCGGTAAAGATCAAGATTTTCAGGGGGGTAGATAATATCAAGTCCACAACCCAGGACAGCCACCGTTTTCCCGTTAGCTTCTAATGCGCCTTCATGCGCTTCGCTGTCTATACCGCGCGCCAATCCACTTACGATACAAAAGCCCATTTGCGCGAGTTCGCGGGCTAATTTTTTTGCTACTCCTCTTCCGTAGAGAGTGGGTCGACGCGTACCGACAATGGCAATGGAAGGTTGAGCAATGCGGTAGTCACCAAGAAAATAAAGGCAGATCGGGGGATCGTAAATTTCCTTCAACATCGGCGGATAGTCCGTTTCCCGAAAATTGACATTAGAGGCCCCGTGTTTCTCTAGTAATGATTCTTCTTTTACCAGGTCAAAACGTTCACGCCAGTGGGTGACGGTATCGGCAATGACATCACTTACCCCCTTAACCCCGAGCAAATCTTTTCTCGTTGCATTCAATATGGCAACGGCATCATTCTCAAAGTGGTCCAGTAAATGTTTAAGGGTGACGGGTCCAATGTTCGGTAACCCGTTTAAGACGAATAATGCGCGTCTTTGATCCAAGTCATCCCCCGTTTTCATTTTAAGCTATCAAAGATTGAAAAAATTCATTGCCGCAAGACGACGGCAAGATAATCTAAAATCTCAGTAGTTTGCACCGCGACATGGCCTCGGTCACGTGCCAGTGCATCGGCAGCCACGCCATGTAAAACCGCTGCCCGACAAGTTGCTTCGAGAGGATCGACTCCCGGTCGGGCGAGCATACTTCCAATTAAACCGCAGAGGATGTCCCCACTGCCGCCCCGCGCCAGTAGGGGTCCGCCAAAGGTACTATAAATAAAGTGCGGCCCATCGCAAATGCGCGTTATGGGCCCTTTCAATAAGGTAATAAGGTTATGATTACGGCAGAATTCAATAAGTGTATTCGGATCCGTATCCATGCTCTCAGACTGAGAAATTCGTTTAAATTCGCCTTGATGAGGTGTGATGACAACCCGCCCCCAATCACCTGATCGCTCTTGAGCCAACTTTATGCTTTTGAGCTGGAGCGCATCTGCGTCGAGAGCCAGTGGCAATGAAATATCTTTTACCACGCGTTGAACGAGAAATTGGGTCTCTTCCTCTGTCCCCATACCCGGTCCAGCGAGTAAGGCAGTGGCGCGATTTAATTTCTTTTGAAGAAGATGAAATCCCTCTGCGGCGAGACCTCCATCGGATGTTTCAGGCCAGGGAACCCACATCGCCTCCGGGATGACAGCGGCAAAAGAAGCGGACACCGACTCCGGGACGAATGCGGTTACTAAACCGGCCCCGCTTCGTAAAGCGGCGACAACGCTCATTTGAATGGCACCGGGCATCGAGCGTGAACCTCCGAGAACAAAGAGATGACCATAAGAGCGTTTATCGGTTGCCGGTTCGCGCAGTCCGCGAAGGGAGTTCAATACATTCACCGTTAGAACAGACGCGCCATTTTCTGTTTCCGCATCCTGATCAAAAAAACCAATATCGAGATAACGAACGCGGCCGACAAATTTTGAGTTTTCGAAATTAAAAAGCGGTGTTTTAGCAATACCTGTCGTGTAACTGAAGTCAGCACGAAAAACGATATCCGCACTTTCATCCCCGAGGCCACTGGGCAGATCAACAGCTGCACGTAAGCGGATGTTCGTCTTCTTGTTAACCCAATTGATGACGCTGTCAGCGGGTGACCGCAAGGGAGGGGTAAACTGCATGCCAAATAAACCGTCGATACAAATATCAAAGTTTACAGGATCGTTAAAGGGTGGTTTATCATCGTGCCAGTTTTCACGCGCAACCTGATCGCCTCCGGCTCTCTGTAAATTGTCGAGGCACCTTTGGGTAAGTGGGCGGAGCTTGCTTCCGCTGAAAACAAAGAGGATGATAATCTGGGCTTTATGACATTTCTGCAGTATTTCTTCAGCCGCGATTAAAGCGTCACCCGTATTATGACCTTTGCCCGCAAGGACGAGAATACGCGGGGATTCGGGAAGGGGCGCAATCTCCTGGAAGTCCTGCAATACGGCCTCACCGAGGGCGCGGCCAGCTTTTGTCATCGCCTCCCATTCTCTCGATTCATCACCGCCGAGCAGATCAATTTCGTATTTCTCCGACTCTTTGCAGGTCAATATCGGATGAGTAAAACTCATAACTGGAAATGCTGATCCTGGTTGGGGAAAATGACAAGAATTCTCGTTTTAAAATTACGAATCAACCTGATCGTTAATACGTAAAACAAGAGCATCTGCCTTTTTCTGATTGTTAATCTCAATGACATCAAGATGTGAAAATTCAGGTTTTTTGAAGTATCGAGGATATCTTTTTCGTTTACTGTTTTTGCCGAAATTGGATTTAATAACCCAGAGTATGATGGAATCGGTGCTTAAAAAAGCGCGCTTAAATGACTCGCGGTTACCTGAGTACATTATTTCTTTGTAGAAGACACGTTTTGAGGTACGGAATAGCGCTCGCCAAAAAAGGACCGGAAAAGAATAATTCAACCAGATTATCGTGGTAGCTCTACGCCAGACAAGGTCGCGGACCGCACTATAATTACCATCGGCAACCCACTGTTCATCGGCGATCGCTTTGCTTGTTAATTCTCTAAATTCTTCGCATTCGCGGGAAACCCAATCCTCTTTCCAATGAATGGCATCCAGTTCAATATGAGTTACCTTTAATTTTTCAGCTAATACTTTAGCTAGGGTAGTCTTTCCTGCACATGAAGACCCAATGACAACGATCCGTGATGTATCTTGTATCATCGGGAGTTGTTCATCTGGGTACCTTTTTGTGTATAGCCTGTCATTGCCTTTCCATTATCTGGAGGGCCACGCGGTGCCTGTCGGCCATAGCCCAAAGGGCGACGGTTGATCGTGGGCGTTATAATTATTAACGGCTAATTGGAATGATCGTTAATCTCAAACTTTAAAGCAGCCACGAGAGTGACTTCCGCCTCGATAATAGAAGTAAAGAGTTTGATTAATTATCAATATTAAGTGCGCTGGGGACCAACCTTCGCCAAGGCTATGGCTGGCAGGCAGCCCGCTCCACCTAAATCTATTCGTATAAAGCGAAATATATTAAAAAATCAGCCGGGCGGCCAGGTTAATTGCCGACCGCCGAGAAGGTGGACGTGAAGATGAGGGATAGATTCTCCCCCGTGAGCGCCGTTATTTATCACCAGGCGAAATCCTGTCTCCAACTGACATTTTTTAGCCAGGTCGCGTCCTATTAGCAGGAGGTGACCGAGTGTTTCCCCATCTTCATCCATAGCTTCACTGACGCGCGCAATGGGTTTCTTGGGGATAATCAAGAGGTGAGTCGGTGCTTGGGGATTGAGATCGTGAATGGCAATACATTGCTCATCTTCATACTCTACATTCGCGGGAATTTCACGCGCGATAATTTTTTCAAAAAGGGTCTTTTCTCCTGCCATGAGTAAGAGGGAAAATGATTGAAGATCAAAGATAGACGAGATTCAGGATAGTAGAAGAATTTATTCTTTTCGCGGCCAACTGATCGATATAAGAAAGGGCTTCCGTATATTGTTTCCGTATACGATGGGTCCAGTATTTTCCGTTCGGGCAGAGGGCGGGTCGCAGACCCGATATTAGAAGCAGTGCTTTTTCATAACCCACCAGTTGTTTGAGTGCGCATTTGACTTCTTCCTGAATCCAAAGCGGTTCAAAAGTATTTCGGCTTAGATCGAGGTGAAAGAAGCCTCGCGACAAAGGATGTTTTTCATGAGCCTGTAGTACTCTTATTGCGGCGCTGACAAAATTTTCGATCGTGGCGGAACAGTTATGTGAACCGGTAAGGGAAAAATTAATAGCCGACTTAACCTGCTCCGTGAAATACTGATCATATAAATGCATCGGCCCCAGGAGTGTATGTAAGCAGTGGGTTTTTGTCAGTTCGTCCAAATTATTCATTTTTCAATTCCAGATCCGATATCTCCTGGGCCAATTCAGAGAGGTCACGAAAATCTTTGTAAACACTGGCAAATCGCACATAGGCAATCTGGTCAATCGTTTTTAAGTTATTCATTACTTTTTCTCCGATTGCCCGACTGGGAATCTCCACATCGAATTCATTTTCGAGGTCAATTAAAAGATCGGAGATTATCATATTTATTTGTTCAAGATCGACCGGGCGTTTTTCACAGGCGCGCCGAATGCCGGTGAGTATTTTATTGCGGTCAAAGTCCTCTCGGCGCGAATCTCTTTTAATAACAATTATTCCCTCCCGGTGAATTTCTTCAATCGTGTTAAAACGATAACCGCATTCCGGACAATGCCGTCGACGACGGACGGTATGACCATTTTTTCCGATTCTTGAATCGACAACCCGCGTGTCACTGGCTGAACATTTGGGACATTGCATTTTTGATAAAGCGCTAAAGTTTCAGGAAATTTTCAAGTATCTTTATCCCGTTGATCGTGGCAAATGATTCAGGGTGAAATTGAACCCCCCATATTGGGTGCTCACGATGTTTGAAACCCATTATTTCTTTTTCCGAAGTTTCAGCAGTAATTTCCAGGCAATCAGGTAAGGAAGAGCGTTCAACAAGAAGCGAATGGTAACGGGTGGCGGAAAAAGGAGATTCCATCCCCTGAAATAAAGCGGTTGAATCGTGTAAAATGGATGATGTTTTCCCATGCATGAGACGATCTGAGAGAACTATTTTACCTCCATAATGTTGTCCAATACACTGGTGACCGAGGCAGACACCGAGGACTGGAATTTTCCCCGCAAAAGCCTCAATCATTTCAATGCTGACACCCGCATCATCGGGGGTCCCGGGTCCGGGTGAAATAAGGATGCGCTCTGGACTGAGAGCGAGTGCAGAACTGGCGGTAAGTTCATTATTACGTACCACTTTTTGTTTCACCCCAAGCTGGCCAAAATATTGTACCAGGTTAAAAGTGAAGGAGTCAAAATTGTCGATCACCAGTAGCATTAAAAAAAAATTATCCTGTTAGTGAACAAAATTATAGTCAAGCCTGAGCGATAACTGTGGCAATTAATTATTAATTCAGAGATGAGCAGTTAAATAGGATTGTGTGATTACGACCTATTCTACTTGCTCTTTAATTATTGGAAGAATGCGCTTCTGATAATTTGATATTTAATGAAGGATATTTTTCAGATTCAGCATCGCGATCAGCACACCGCTGCTCGCTGTGGTCGTTTGCATACGCTGCACGGTGTTGTCGATACCCCGGTATTCATGCCTGTTGGTACCCAGGCAACGGTAAAAGCGATGACGCCAACCCAGCTTTCTGATATCGGCAGCCAGATAATACTAAGTAATACTTATCATTTAAATCTCAGACCGGGTTCTGAAACGATAAAAAATCTGGGTGGACTTCATCGCTTTATGAATTGGAGTGGGCCCCTATTGACCGATAGCGGTGGATATCAAGTTTTCAGTCTCGCAAAAATGCGAGAAATTACTGACGAGGGCATAGCCTTTCGGTCCCATTTAAATGGAGATCCCGTTTTTCTTGGACCGTTAGAGGTAATGTCTATCCAGCAAAATCTTGGATCAGACATTGCGATGGTTCTCGATGAGTGTCCGCCGTACCCCTGTTCGGAGAAAGATTGCCGCGGCGCAGTTAAGCGGAGCCTGCATTGGGCAGCACAATGTTTAACGATTGCGCGCGAAAATGGATTTTGCCAATCGGGTAATCACCTGTTCGCTATCGTGCAGGGATCAGTTTTTGAAAATTTACGCCGGGAATGTGCACTAGCTCTTGTCGACCAGAATTTTCCCGGCTACGCGATTGGCGGTGTTGCTCTCGGCGAAGAGGAGTCTAAAATACTTAAGCAGGTAGGTTGGACAATTCCACTTTTGCCCGAAAACAAACCGCGTTATGTAATGGGCGTCGGCACACCGCCACAACTCTTAAGGATGATCGCGAGTGGAGCGGACATGTTCGATTGCGTACTCCCCTCGCGCGCGGCACGGCACGGGACCGCTTATACACCCTATGGAACGCTGAATTTACGTAACACTCGATTCAAGGAAGATCAGCTTCCACTGGTAGAAGGATTACAAAATTATACCTGCGAGAATTTTACGCGCGCATATTTAAGACACCTTATTGTCGCGGAAGAGATTCTCGCGAGCACGCTTCTCACCTTGCATAATCTGCATTTTTATCTCGATCTGATGAAACAGGCGCGCGAACACCTCGAGAACGCGGATTTTGATTCCTGGCACAAGTCATGGATCGATCAGTACGAAAATGGAGAGAGGGACGAATGAATCTTTACTCTATGAATTCCGTTTATTTATTAAATCAGTCAATTAACACCCAATTGAAGCGTAACCATTAGATTGAAACAATAATGCAGGGAACAACTCAGACTTACAGCTTTTCAAAAATGAAGTCTTCCGATATACTTTTCGCTCAAACATTTAAGTTAAAGTATTTACCTATCAATAAAACATGCGAATTTTAGTTACAGGTGCGTCCGGTTTTTTAGGAAGTCATCTCTGCGCGCGATTGCTCAGCGATGGCAATGAAGTGATTGCTCTCGATAATAACTTTACCGGTCGAAAAGAGAATATCAAATCGATCATGAGTAATCCTGATTTTGAATTCAGGAGACATGATATTGTCGATCCGATAAAAGTTGAAGTTGACCAGATCTATAACTTTGCCTGCCCCGCGTCTCCCGTCCATTACCAATATAATCCAATCAAAACAGTAAAGACCTCAGTTATGGGTGCGATCAATTGTCTGGGATTGGCGAAGCGTGTTAAGGCGCGTATCCTCCAGGCTTCGACCTCGGAAGTTTACGGGGATCCCCAACTCCATCCCCAACCAGAGAGTTACAATGGAAACGTCAATCCTATCGGATTGCGCGCCTGTTATGATGAAGGCAAGCGCTGCGCAGAAACTCTATTTTTCGATTACCATCGAGAGAATAAGGTAGATATTCGCGTAATTCGTATCTTCAATACCTACGGCCCGCACATGCAGGCCGATGACGGACGCGTCGTCTCCAATTTTATCATCCAGGCGTTGCGCGGTGATGAGATCACGGTATATGGTGAAGGACAGCAAACCCGTTCCTTTTGTTATGTTGACGATCTTATCGAAGGGACGGTACGAATGATGAATCAGGATTCTTTTGTCGGCCCGGTTAATTTAGGAAATACAAGTGAATTTACGATGCTTGAATTAGCGGAAAAAATCATCGGCTTGACGGGAAGCAGTTCGCAGATAGTTTTCAAACCCTTACCGGCAGATGATCCGCAACAACGCCAACCTGATATTACCCTGGCGAAAAAATATCTTGATTGGGAACCCCGTTATGATTTTGAGACAGGTCTTAAAAAAACGATCGAATACTTTGAGGAATCAATTGCTCGAAAGCATTTAACTTAGTCAGGCTCTACCTGTTTTAATAGAAAGTCGTCGACTGTTTCCGGCTAAAACTAAGCGCATTAAATTAATTTAAATTTCCATGTTTTCTAATCTATTTAAAAAATTTGCGGGCCGGCACTACCGCAAGTACGTTAAAAATGCCTGGCCGGTAGTCGAGAGGATAAAGGTAATCGAAGCGGATTATCAAAAGCTTACCGACGACCAAATCCGTGCTAAAACCACTGAATTTAAAAACCGCTATGCTGAGGGCGAAACACTTGAAGAATTATTACCCGAAGCTTTTGCGACGGTAATGAATACTGCGCGCCGTTTTATGGGACAAACGCATACTGTGTGTGATCATGAACAGGTTTGGGACATGGTGCACTTCGATGTTCAATTGATCGGCGGTATGGCTTTAAACGATAATAAAATTGCGGAGATGGCAACCGGTGAGGGAAAAACGCTGGTCGCGACCCTGCCGCTATATCTCAATGCCGTCACCGGCCGCAATTGTCAGCTCGTTACGACCAATGACTTTCTCGCGAAGCGTGATTCGGAGTGGATGGGATACATTTACAAGTTCCTCGGTCTAACCGTGGGGTGCATCCAAAATAGCATGGATCCGACGACCCGTCGGGAAATGTACAATTGTGATATCACCTATGGCACGGCGAGCGAATTGGGTTTCGACTATCTGCGTGATAACGGTATGGCGACACGCAAAGAAGACCAGGTTCAACGCGATTATTATTATGTGATCGTTGATGAAGTTGACTCTATCCTGATCGATGAGGCGCGTACTCCGCTCATCATATCCGGTCCAGTCCAAAGTGAACGCGAGATGCCTTTTAATGAGCTCAAGTCAAGTATAGAGCGCCTCGTAAAAAAACAATCGTCCCAATGTAATAATCTGGTCAGCGAGGCTGAAAAAATTGTCAAAAATGGGGACGATTCCGCAGTTGACGCCTATGAAAAGTTACTCCAGGTAAAGTTTGCCAATCCCAAGAACAAGAAGCTTTTGCGCCTGATGGAAAACGGGAATATCCGCAAGAATTTCGAAAAATTCGATTTGGAAATGAGTGGAGATTTCAACAAGGAAAGGCTTTTTGCGCTGAAAGAAGAACTCTACTACGTTATTGATGAAAAGCAGCACCAAGCAGATCTTACAGAAAAAGGACGCAATCTCTTGAGACCGGATGATGATGACGCCTTTGTTCTCCCTGATCTCCCCAGTATATTTATGGAGATTGATAAGAAAGAGAGTCTATCAAAAGATGATATAGATCAGGAAAAAGCAAATGCCCAAGACCTATTTGAAAAGAGAAGTGAAGATATCCATTGTATAAGCCAGCTGCTGCGCGCTTATTCGCTCTATGAACGCGATGTCGAATACCTGGTCAGTAATGGTAAGGTTGTTATTATCGACGAAAATACAGGGCGCGCGATGCCGGGCCGTCGATGGAGTGACGGGTTGCATGCTGCAGTCGAAGCCAAGGAAGGCGTTACGATTGAAAGTGAGTCGAAGACTTTTGCCACGATAACGATTCAAAACTATTTCCGGCTTTACGATAAAATCGCGGGTATGACGGGGACGGCCGAGACTGAAGCTTCGGAGTTTAGTGATATTTATAAGTTAAATGTGATGGTAATTCCCACCAATAAGCCAAACCAGCGGGCTGACGACCACGATATTATTTACAGGACCCGAAATGAAAAATATAATGCGGTGATCAGGGATATCCAGAAATCCAATAAAAAAGGACAACCTGTCTTAGTCGGCACCGCATCGGTTGAAGCTTCTGAAGTACTGAGCCGATTACTTCGACGGGAAAATATCACGCACAATGTTCTCAATGCTAAACAACATGAGCAGGAAGCTGAAATCGTAACCCGGGCGGGACAGCGTGGTGTGGTCACAATTGCCACGAATATGGCTGGACGCGGAACAGACATTAAACTGGGGGAGGGAATTCCTGATCTTGGCGGTCTCTACGTTCTTGGAACTGAGCGTCACCAGTCACGACGTATCGATCGCCAGTTGCGCGGTCGTTGTGCGCGGCAGGGAGACCCAGGGGCTTCTAAGTTTTATATTTCACTCGAAGACGATCTTTTGCGCCTCTTTGGTAATTCCGGTTACATCGCAAAGCTACTGGAAAAATCAGTGGGTGAGGGAGAAGTGCCCTTACCGAGCTGGGTGATTGAAAATGCCCAAAAACGTGTCGAGCAACAACACTATTCCGTTCGCAAACGGCTTTTGCAATATGATGATGTGCTCAATCGGCAACGCGAAGTCATTTACAACCTGCGAAACGATGCCATTCACACGGAATCACCTAAAGAAATAATTTTCGAGTTAATCGAGGAAGAGATTGAATCACGAATGGATGAGGCTGGCCTTTTTAATCCCAGCCAAAGTGACGATTCCCTCGATGGGTTTCTCCATTGGTTAAATACTCAATTCCCAGTAGCCCTTAAAATTGAGGACATTCAAGAAAAAGAAGCCGAAGAACTACAGGTATTTCTCCTGGAAAATATTAGAACGGCCTACAAGGCTAAGGAATCAGTGGAAAACCAGGAGGCACTGCAAGCACTCGAACGCTATGTGGTTATCGGCGCGATGGATAAGCATTGGCAGGACCATCTTACAGAAATGGAGGAGTTGAGACAGAGCGTGGGCCTGCGTGGTTACGGGCAGAAGGATCCGCTTAATGAATACAAAAGCGAAGCGTTCACATATTTTGAGCAAATGATGAAAAATATCCGGGCGGATGTGTGCCACAGACTTTTTCATTCCGCGACAAATATTAAAGCATTTGAAAATATGCTATCGGTTCTCTCTCGCCAGGCACAGACCCAGGGACCCGTGGATCCCACGGGTGCCGCAGCGCCGGTAATGTCTGGACCTACTAATGTGCCGAGAAGAAGAATTCTCGCCGGGGCGGGTGGTCCTTCTGAAGAGGGGGCGCAAATTGCTTTAGCCCCCGTTAGAAATCAGGGGCCAAAAGTAGGTCGTAACGATCCCTGTCCCTGTGGAAGCGGCAAAAAATATAAAAAATGCTGCGGGCGAGCTGCCTGACCGAAAAATTTTCGCGGTATATTTATCCACGCTTCAACCACACGGCCATCTCCCCCTCACCGCGATGGGCCCAGGCGTGATAGGGAATCAGCGTGATCTCTCGATCTTCGTCAATTACCCGGATAACGGGTAAGCCATTCAGTATATCTGATCGCGGTGCGCATTTCAGCGTCGCACTATCGGGTAAAATTAAATCCAGCGCTTTTCCCCCGTTGTCCACCCCTTCAGCACAATAGACAATCGGCCCCCGTTCGAGTGCGACTTTGCCTCTATTGCTTTCAACATTTTCACTGCATAAAACACGTCTTATTGGCATCGGCAGATTAAGTTCGATCGTGTCACCTTTTTTCCAGATGCGTTTCAAACAAGCGTACCCTTTGTCTATATTGAGCGGGACCGGGCTACCGTTAACATTCAGTAATACCTTGTCTTCGTTCTCGTCGCTGTATTTGTAGAGGTCGCTCGGCACCGGTCGATTTTGTGTCCATCCTGGGATGCGGAGGCGAATTTCAAATTCTGATTTGGCATCGGTTTCCAAACTCAATGTTACACTCCCGTTCCAGGGATAATCTGTTTCCTGATTAAGGCTTACCGTTTGATCGGCCAATTGAATAGTTGCGCTATTAGCGATGTAGAGGTTTATAAATATTGCATTGTCTTCTTGTGCGTAAAGATAACCCGGAAGAGAGGGAAGAAAGCGAACGACATTTGTGGGGCAGCAGGAGCAGTGAAACCAGGGCTGCCGTGATGTAGTCTTAATGTTAAAGGAAAATTCTCCATCCCATTCGAGAGGATTTGGATAAAAGAAATGATCACCACTCAAGGAAATGCCGGAGAGAAAGCCATTATAAATAATTCGTTCCAGGATATCGATATACTTTGCCTCTCCGTGAAGAAGAAATAACCGGTGATTCCACATCGCGTTGCCGATCGCTGCACAGGTTTCGTTATACGCGGTATCATTGGGCAGCTCAAAATTATCGCCAAAGGCTTCACCCTCGTGTCGCGAACCTATGCCGCCGGTGAGATAAATCTTTTTTGAAATGACATTATCCCATATACGATCGACCGCTTGTATATAATCATCATCAGCCGTTAAGGCGGCAACATCGGCCATCGCGGAGTACATATAGACAGCCCTTACCGCGTGACCATTCGCCTCTTCCTGCTCCAGTACGGGTTTATGATCCTGGCAGTAATCTCCATACGTGCTGCGTTCCTGATCATTACCCCGTTCGTTGAGAAAAAATTTTGCCAGGTTTAAGTATTTTTTATCCCCCGTTGCGCGATACAGCTTGGCAAGCCCGATCTCGATTTCCTGGTGACCGGGAACATCACGAATTTTATCGGGGCCAAAAACGCGGTCGATAAGATTGGCATTATTTAAAGCGACAGCTAAAAATTTTCTTTTACCGGTTGCCTGATAATAGGCCACCGCAGCCTCATACATGTGTCCGACATTGTAAAGCTCGTGGCTTTTTTCGAGATAGGACCAGCGCTTGTCACCCGTGTCTATTGCCGAATTATTGGGATCAATGGTTCGCGTAGTAAAAAGATAACCATCATCTTCCTGTGCCGCAGCAACTTTATCGATCAAGTCATCGAGGTACTTTTCTAATTCCGGATCGACCTGCAGTGAGAGTGAGTATGCGGCGCCTTCCATCACTTTGAAGACGTCGGAATCGTTAAACCGCAGTCCCTGAAATGAGCCTTCCTTAAGTTTGCCCGCGATTGCAAAATTATCAATGCGGCCCGTCTCCTCGCATTTTTTAAAATCGTAAGGGAGGGTCACCTCACGGTTGATTTTAAGTCTCGGTGACCAGAAATCGTCATTTACCTGGAAGGAGGTAAAGGGAACCGGAGTTATAGGGTAATCCTTAATTGCGTTCTCTGCTTCGTTATCAGTATTCAAGGAGAGTCATTCCGGCGGGTTTAAAAATTGAATGTGAAGTTCTCACTTCAGCATAATTAAAAGTAATTACAAGATTACTTTACGCTCCGTATTCAAATAGTCTTTTTGTAATTTATGAAAAGAGAATTCAATGCTACCCAGTGATTTAATCTCTCCCTTCCCCTTTATTTTTTTTCGCGCAGCCTCTTTTGCGCTGATCTCGATTCGCTCTGATACCCTGCCCAGGGTAACGACGTCTCCGGGAAATAGCGTGATGAATTGAGTTATTAACTCCAATACTTTGGGTGCCTTGACAACATATTCATTCAGCGATCCCTTTACTTTCCCCACCTTGTCGATATCAAGTGACATCGAGAGATTTCTAATCTCACCGCTTTTCCGTTTCACCGGCTGACTTAATATCACATTATAGCCGTCGGCCCATCGGCCGTATACACCGGGAATATTTCTCTCCTGATTAGTGGCTGGCTCGACAACATCTTCTTGAAAGGAATAATCACTAACTGAGACAAGGGGCGTGTAGCCAAGAATAAAATCATCTGCTTTATCACTTTTGATTTTACTCGCGACTTTTTTTATAACGAGGGCCAATTCTATTCCCAGATACAGGGTTGTTGCCCGTGGCGTTAACTCCACCTTTGAAGGCGATATACTCAATGAGGAATTAGGGCCGTTAAGAAAACGCGGGTGCGGGAGGATTGTTAAATTTTCATTTTTCGTGACATTTTTATAATTGCCGAAGACCGTCCAGAAATGACCGGCACGCTGGATATTCCAATCCTTAGTGGACTTGATATTGTCCCCTCCATTTATAAATAACGCTCTGACCGCTGGTGAGGCGTGAACTTTCTTTGTCGGATCATCCTTATCCCGCCAGTCATTATTACCGACAACCACGACTTTGTTGCTCAAATGCCCGACCCTTTCAATTTCCGTCTCGATTCTATCATCCGGTTCGAATTCCATATCCTCCGGGCAGGGCATGCCGTCAACACCCATCGTGGCAATGTGAATGACATCACCCGGAAATATGGTGGCAAAGGAAGTGTACCATTCAAGAGTTCGTTCAAATCCCAGTAAAAGTGCCCCGGTATGTGCGCGGTCACGCAAGAGGCCGGACTTCTTTGTATAAACAAGCAGATCATAGGGGTTGCTCACATCGTCTTTCGTGACCAGATAGGGGCCCATTGGACACATAGTATCTGATTTTTTACCACCCCAGGAGGTGGTTGCCCCCATATACCAATCTTCCGCGCCAATCTTGCCCTTCCCTTTGCATACTCTGTCAACGGATTTATTATAGCCCGCAATGCAGGCATCGGTAACGACGGTGAACCCCGCGACATAATCCATGGCTTTATCAGCAGGGATGTAACGGCCCTTTTTCCCGATGATAATACCAAATTCCACATTGTACCCCCAGGGCGCTGTTCCTTTCGGGATAATCATTGTTTCATCCGCACCGATAACGCTACCTTGAGGTCGCTGATGACCTTGGGGGAATAAATTTACTATTTTTCGAAAAGGATCATTGCGTATGAAGGTGGGACAGTTCTGAACTAAACCCCAGTATAATCGCGGGCGAGGGATTGGCGCCTTTAAAGTGACCGCGTTTCTCGAATACCCAGCGTTTTTCAAAATTGCCTGGTCCGATACAGACAAAAATTTTATTAAAAAATCGTTTAATTGTTTTAAGGCAATTATGCCCTCGTCTTCGAGCTCGAGAAAAGAAACCAAATCTTCGGGCCACTCTCCTGCCTTAAGGAATTTCGGCGGCTGGTAAAAATAGCTGGAAGTTTGGGATGAATATATTTTGAACTTTTCTTCTACAATCGCGGGTTCGAAGATCCAATCTTCATTATGTGCGGGGTGATTGACAACAACCCCCCAGCTCTCTCGACCATTAACTTCAAATGTAGCTAATCTCATTTACTTAATCCATTTTTCTAATTTGTTAATTGGCTTTCACCATTAATAGAGAATTTAAAATTCTGCATTAATGGGGATTGGGCAGCGCGGGAATAACCTCTTTAGCTAAGCGTTCTATCGAATTAATCCATTTTGCCTTATCATCCCAGTCATTAGTGGTCATAAGCAGGGTTCCAAAACCGCCGAGATAATCATTTAAATCCTGTAGTTGCTGGGTGACTGTATCCACTGTGCCAAGGAGACAGAGATTTCTTACCAGGTACTCACGATCGACTTGTTCATCAGTTATCTCCGGATCGGTTTTCATCAAGTCGAGCATTTTATACCCGGCAAAAAGGCTTCGAAGGTAGATATAGGAATCTGCCAGTGCACTGTTATAGGCAAAATCAAATGCCTCATCATCTGATTCGCCGATAAATACATTACGGCAGACCCTCCAAATGGATCTTTCAGCTTCAGGTTGGCCGGCTTCTCGGGCTCCTTCAGCATAAGATTCCCAATGCGCTTTAACTATTCTGGGAACAACGAGATTGGTGCTCATGGGGATATACCCGCGTGCACCAGCCATCTTTGCCCCGATCGAGGGAGCGCGTACAATACTCGTGCCGATCGGTGGGTGTGGTTTTTGCAGCGGTTTGAGCACTTCACCAATGCTGAATTCCGGGACAACGCTTTGATTTTTAATCGTCCAGAATTGACCTTTAAATTCATAGGGTGGCGGGGTGGACCAGAGCTTAAGAACCAAGTCGAGACATTCAACCGTCATGAGGCCCTGGGTCTTCGGGTCGGTGATGTTAAAAAGTTCCATATCCGTGGGAACCCCGCTCTGCCCAAAACCGAAATACATTCTCCCATGGGAGAGGTGATCGAGCAGCGCTATTGAGGAGGCCACTTTTACCGGATGGTTGTGAGGCATGATGATCACACCCGGTCCCAGGCGTATAGTTTTCGTTCTTTGAAACGCAGCGCTGAGGAAGATCTCATTACCGGCAATCGGTTCCCAGGGTAATGATTCATGATTGCCAATCCAGCCTTCTATGAATCCTAGGTCTTCAGCACGTTCGACAAACTCCAAATCTTCGTCGAAGCATTGAGTGCGATCTTTTGCGGGGGGATGTAATGGCATCATAAAAAAGCCAAGGTTCATGGGAATTCCTTATCTTATAGGTGTTAAAGTAAATAGGGTCATGATGGCCTGATGATGGGCGATTCTTTTCGTAATTGGCAAATTTTTTTTATTTTTTATACCTAACTTATCCCTTAATCTCCAGCTACGTCGGTGCGATTGCCTTCTCGGAGAGGGTTTCAATAACGCTTGCTTAACCTAGTCAGGATTAGAATATATAATCAAATTCGCGCTCATCGTTTTAGCGATTACCCGTAACTGAAGTGGAGTCATTTTCAATATCCAGGGTGCCTGATGAATAACCGGAACGCTGATGTCATCGTCATTGGCGCAGGTCACAATGGATTAGTGTGTGCCGGTTATCTCGCGAAAGCGGGTCTCGATGTTCTTGTTGTAGAACGTAGTAACCGCATTGGTGGAGCCTGTGTCTCGGAGGAACTCACCCCCGGGTATATTTTTTCAACTTTTGCCTACGCCGCCCATGGTCCCGGATCAAAGATCTGCCGCGATCTCGAAATCCCCGCCAATGCTTTTACGATCGTGCCAACCGATCCGGGGATGTTTTTACCCTTCCCCGATGGTGATCATTGCATCCTTTGGGCGGATAGAGAAAAAACCGCGCGAGATCTTGAGAGATTTGGGCTCCGTGAAGGTTCGGGGTATCTAGCTTACAATCAATTTCTGGAATCAGCTACTCATGTGATGCAATCCATTTTTCTTGAACCACCGCCGACGCATAAAGCGCTTTATGATCGTTTCGCGGGAACCCCCTATGAAGTGGCGCTCGAAGCCATGCTGACGCGCAGTCATTGGGATGTCATTTGCGATTATTTTGAAACAGAAAAAGTCCGCTGCGCAATGGCGCGATCTGATGATGTCGGTTACCCAACAGCTGTAGGATCGCTGCTCGCTGACATTATGGAGAGCGCATCCGAAGGAGCGGGTGTAGAAAATATTTCAGGGCTTCCCGACGGTGGGATGGGGATGATTACCGCCGCATTAGCTGCCGCCGTTAGACGCTATGGCGCGGAGATCCGCACTGAATCTCCGGTTGAGAGAGTACTAATTCAAAACGGACAAGCAACAGGGGTGAGACTGTCAGGGGGTGAAACGCTCACCGCTCGAATGGTCGTTTCTAACGCCGACCCCAAACGCACATTCCTTAAACTCATAGATCGGCATGAACTTGACAGCGGATTTCGCGAATCCGTTACCCGCATAAAGACACGCGCTAATTATATGAAATACCATGCCGTGATTAGTGCAGCGCCACCTTTTACCGCTATACCCCCTGAACTGGCTGATGATCCCCGTCTTCTCGCTTCCATGCGAATAAGCCCGAGCTTATCCTATATGGAAAACGCCTGGCTTGATGCCCAACAGGGATTACCCTCACGTCAGCCGGTAATGAGCTTACAACTGCCTACCGCTTACTTACCGCACATGGCTAAACCTGGTAAACACATCTTTGGCGCTTGGGTGCGTTATGGTCCGCCTGAACCTAAAATGTCTAACGACGCGTTAAGGGATGAAAGTTTAAAAAATATAATCGCCACCTTGGAATCCTATGCGCCTGGATTCAGTGATTTGATTGAATGGCAACGTCTATACACTAACTTCGACATCGAAAATGAGACCGGCATTACTAACGCGAGTATCCGGCATGTGGACATGACCCTGGATCAAATGCTCTACCGCCGTCCACTGCCTTCCTGGAGCGCTTACAAGTCGCCGATCGAAGGTTTATGGATGTGCGGTTCGGGCACCCACCCCTGTGGATCGGTTACCGGAGCGCCCGGTCACAATGCAGCCCATGCAATCCTTTCCGAACGTGGGATGGGGTAAAATACCACGGATTACGCTGATAACACGGATTAATTACTGCAGATTACGCGTAAAAGTTTCTATATGGGGATAAAGTATTCCATCGTGTAGGGAGTCGCCATAACAACACTCCATAACTCAACATCCGCAACCATCCGCGTGGTCCGCGGTCAATGATTGAATATCAGCCGAGGATTTTCTGGGGTTCGTAATCGGGGATAGCCCCATCTTGTGAAGCGACGTAAGCGCCGAGCCGACAGCAACGATTAATAAAATCTGGATTGCGGTCGGCATCGCCGTTAATCACACCTTGAATGAAAGCGGCCATAAAGGCATCCCCGGCACCTATGGTGTCTCGTACTTCGGTCGCTATTGCGCACCCTTTTATCAAGTGGCCATCATTGAAATAAATAGCGCCCTTTTCTGCCAGGGTTACGCAAATGCGGCGAACCCCAGTCTTTTCGACCAGTTTCTCGATGAGACTTTCACATCCGGATGACTTGATTGTTCCCCCCGATATTTTTTCCAGTTCTTCTTCATTCAATTTGAGAATATCCGTTTTTTCTATGAGAGTGAAGACAAGATCGAGATTATCGTAGGGTGCCCTCAGGTTGACGTCAAAAATCCTGAGCAGCCCCTTTTCATTGAGCATACGGGTCAAGGTTTCTAAATTAGGATTGGAACGAGCGTCGAGTGAACCAAATACAATAGCATCAGCTTTTTTGACAGCCTCAAGCAGTGCCTTGCTTAATACAATACGATCCCATGCTACATTTTCATGAATGGTATAGCTGGCATTACCTTTTGCATCGAGGGTGACTTTAACCGTCCCTGTTGGTAGATCGTCATGTTGTTCCACCAAATAGGTGTCAACCTGGTTCATCTTCATTCTCTCGAGCGCTTCTTCACCCAGAAAATCCTTTCCCACGGCTGAAACCATAGTGACTTCAGCACCAAGCTTAGATAAATGGGCCGCGACATTGAGGGGTGCACCTCCTAAAAAAATTCCTCGCGGAAGTACATCCCACAAGACTGCACCAAAGCTTACAACTCTCATAGTTTTATAATGCAATAGGTCTATTCGTAAAATGCTTCAAGGTTTTCCCGCACCCTATTTTCAACTTCGATTAGAAAATGATCCATTCTCCTAAATGAAGGGTTAGGATTATGAAAAAGATTACGATTATAGGAATAAGCGTGATAAGAATAAATCAATGGCACATCCATGCTTGCTTCAACACTAGGGGCGTCTAATTTTGATTTAAATGGATCCTGAAGAGGCATTACGGAAATACTTTAGGTTCGATGCGTTCAGACCTGGCCAGGATGATATTATTAATGCGCTTCTGGCGGGTGAAGATGTTCTTGTCGTCATGCCAACAGGTGGTGGCAAGTCTTTATGCTATCAGTTACCCGCGCTTATGAAAGCGGGTGCGGCCGTGGTCGTATCGCCGCTTATCGCCCTGATGAAAGATCAGGTTGATACGCTGAATTCCCAGGGGATCGCCGCCTCGTTTATCAACAGTAGCTTGAGCCCAAGTGAACAGAGACGTGTTTTACAAGAGGTGTCCGCGGGAAAGGTTAAGCTACTTTATATCGCGCCGGAACGTTTTCGTGACTTGCGGTTTACGACGGCTCTCGCCGCGGTTGATATTTCATATTTTGCGATTGATGAAGCACATTGCGTGTCGATGTGGGGACATGATTTCCGGCCGGATTATTTACGCGTCGGAGAAGAGATAGGACGATTAGGCAGGCTGCCCATCGCGGCCTTTACGGCAACCGCCACGCCGGAAGTTCGCGCAGATATTCTCACCGCGCTCCACTTAAAGGATCCCCAGCAGTTTATCACCGGATTTGAACGCCCCAACCTGGAGTTTCGCGTCACGCGGACGAATAAAGATGCTGATAAGTATGCCAACCTCAGTGGTCTAATAGAAAAATATAAAACCGGTATCATATATTGCGCTACGCGAAAAAAGGTCGAAGAGGTAGCGGACAAACTCAACGCCTGGGATGTAGCTCATGTCTCCTATCACGGGGGGATGGACGATGATTTCCGCACCGAAGCACAAGAGGCTTTTTTAACGAGACGAGCGGATGTTGTCGTTGCAACTAACGCCTTCGGGATGGGCATTGACCGGTCCGATCTCCGCTTTATAGCCCATTTTGAAATGCCTGGAAGCGTCGAAGCGTATTATCAGGAAGCGGGTCGTGCGGGGCGAGATGGATTGCCGGCAGTCTGTGATCTATTCTTCCGCCACAATGATCGACGGGTCCAGGAATTTTTTATCGAGGGGAGCAATCCCGGTAAATCATTGATCGTCGATCTCTACACTCATTTGCGTCAATTGTCCGGCGATACGCCAGAAGTACTTATTTCAATAAATAATTTATCGGAAAAGATGGAAATAGGAAATACGATGGCGGTTGGCACGGCGCTCATCCATTTATCGCGCCATGGATATATAGAGCGGTACGATATACCCGGGAAGCGCATTCGCGGAACTCGATTACTCAACCCGGATTTAAGGCCCCATGATCTACAAATTGACACCGATGCACTGGCGAAAAAAGAACGTCGTGACCGAGCAAAATTGGAATCGATGCTGGAATACGCTCAAGCTTCGGATTGTCGCCAGGTTTGGATTCTGAATTATTTCGGAGAGCGTAATGCTCGGCCTTGTGGGCGCTGCGATCACTGTCAGCTTGTCGCTCCGGAAGGCATCCGTGAACCGACCAATGATGAAAAAGTCATTTTACAAAAAGCCTTGAGCGGTATTGCCCGAATGTCCTATCGCAGTGGCTTGGAAGGCTGGCGCCCCCGCTTTGGACGGTTGCGCATTATTGAAATGTTAAGTGGCAGTCAACGGGCAGAAATTTTTCAAAACGAACTCGATAAACTGTCAACTTATGGAATTCTTCAAAAAGAGGGTACTGAATATTTGCGGGGTCTGTTTGACGACATCTTACGCGCTGGCCTGATACGGCGCACGGGGGGGCAATACCCCCTGATTTCTTTAACGCCTTTAGGTGATGCGGTGATGAAAGGAGATGAGACGGTGAAACTTGCATGGTCAAATTTCCGGCGCGCAAAATCAAGTAGGGAGAGTAAAGGTCCACTGCCACCTCAGTTGGAAGGTGAATTGGATACCAGTCTATTTGAGACACTTAAGAAAAAGAGACTTGCCCTGGCATTGCCGCGCAAATTGCCACCGCACTATATCTTTACCACGCGAACCTTAAAAGAACTGGCGATGGCTAAACCGTTGACTATAGAGGAAGCACAGCATCTTCATGGAATTGGTAAAATCAACAGTCATAAATGGCTGCCGGAATTTTTGCCGATCATCGCGGAGAATCTGGCAAAAAGCTCAAATAAATAGAAAAAAAAGAGCCAGCTTATCTCTCAAAAGGAAAATCTGGCGATTAGTAATTGCCATTGTCTTAAATACCATCAAGTGCTTTTCTCTGATTTTAAATAACCTTCAACGAAGATACGATGAAAGCGAGAACAACAATAACGGGAAACTTTAACATCGGATTTTGCCGCGGGGGCAGCCCCTGGCAAAAGAATTTAAGTGAGCTCATCAATTGGGCGCTGGATGTTGGTTACGGGTCTATCGATTTGGGTACAGATGGAGATAAAACTGCAGACAGTGTAATTAATGCGGGGCTTAAAGTTGGGACGTGCACACTTCCGGATATGCAAGGCATGCTTTCATCTGAAAAAAAAGATAGAGATAGCGCGGTTGCTGATAACAGTGCTTATATCGAAACCTGTAACGCCAGTGGAGTAGATAACTTTTTCGTTGTTATGCTTCCTACGGATCCGCAAAGGGAACGTAAGGATAACTTCAGTTATATGATCGATAGTTATTCACGCTTGGTCCCTGTTCTCGAAAAAACAGCTAGTTGCGTGGTTGTTGAAGGCTGGCCTGGGCCGGGTGTGCTCTGCTGTACGCCGGA
This sequence comes from Opitutales bacterium, assembly GCA_965219535.1. GTDB lineage: Bacteria > Verrucomicrobiota > Verrucomicrobiia > Opitutales > PNEW01 > PNEW01. The sequence continues at coordinate 835,811 of CBDCNV010000002.1, forward strand.
AACTTATAGGGCACTCTTCAATGAAATTCCATCCTCTGCCATGGGAGTCAATTATGATCCCTCTCATCTCTTGCGGATGGGAATTGATCCCCTGCGCTTTCTTAATGAATTTATCGACAGGATTTACCACGTTCATGGTAAAGATACCGAGATCATAGAAGAAGGTCTTTATGAATACGGTCATGAACAAGACGCGACCTTCGCGGAAAAAATCTCATTCGGCAATCAAGCCTGGCGCTATACGATTCCCGGCCACGGGGTGATGCGGTGGCTGGAAGCTTTTGACCGTCTGGACGAAGGGGGTTATAAAGGGATTATCAGTGTGGAACTGGAGGACGCCAATTTTAATGGTAGTGAAGAAGGGGAAAAGGTGGGCCTTTTAAAATCCCTGCAGTACCTCGAAGGGTGCTGATATAATTGTTCTCACGTAGATAATGGAAAATAATTTATATGAATCAGACCAGCTGCTGAACGAGTATTTACTTTTCCACTATGGAAAGCCTTCTGAAGTATTACCTTATGATTTCGGTCCAAGTGATGCCTTGAATTTTCCTTACCGGTGCGTCGACACATGCCTCGATCATAAAATATTACCCGAGGGAGCACGAGCCTTAGATCTCGGATGTGCGGTGGGGCGGTCAAGTTTTGAATTAGCGCGACACTGCGCGGAAGTTGTCGGGTTGGATTACTCGGAAAATTTTATTCGCGCGGCGAACTTTCTTAAAGATAAAGGTAAATTACCTTATGAAATTAAAATAACCGGTGATATCTGTGCCCCTACTGTGGCCGAAGTTTCAGATGAAATAGATCGTGAACGCTTGAGATTTAAGGTTGCTGATGCGCATGAATTACCGCCTGAATTAAGCAATTTTGATGTCGTCCTCGCGGCGAATCTCCTTTGCCGCATGCATAACCCCAGGCAGTTACTCGCCCGTTTCCCCGACCTGGTGAAACCAGGTGGACAATTAATCTTAACGACACCTCACTCCTGGATGGATACCTATACCGCACGTAAGAATTGGCTCGGGGCAACACCGGAAGCGGGCCAGCCCGTTGAGACAATTAAAAAAGAAATGGCATCCTCATTTAGTCTCACTGACTGTAGGGATATGCCTTTTCTTATCCGCGAACATGCGAGAAAATTTCAATGGAGTGTGGCCGAGGCAACTTTATGGCGTCGTCTCTAGCCGATGTTGTCGGTATCTAAAAAAAGCCACCTTCCAGGGGGGTAGAAGGTGGCTTAGGGATAAGACTAGCCGTTCTCTAAACCAGTCTTATTTAGGTCGCTTTTTATCACTTGGGCTAATTTGCCCTTTTGGCTGTCTCTATCAGCCAAAGATCATATTTTAAGTCTATTATTAAAAATATTTAACTGTTTAGTCAATTATAGTTACAAACTCTCACAATAAGAGAGGGTCGATTTATATTTAATCAAAAATTAAGAATCATTAGCCGGGGGGTTATTCCCTGAATTCGTAATCAAACTGCGTAAGTTTGGAATAAGGTTAGTAATGATAGCCGGGTCGTCCTGAATTTTTGCTTGAAGGATCAGGCCACAAAGGCATCCAAAGACCGCATCGGTTATATTCTCAATATCCCCGTTTAATTCACCTGCTTCCCGGGCGTCTTGTAAAGCGGAGGCGAGGTATACTTTATAACGATCAAAGATATCATCTATTTTTTCCCGCAAATCATCATCCCGCGTACTTAATTCGCTCCCTAGATTGCAAAAAGGGCATCCGGGCACTTTACCCCAATCACGCTGCTTTTGCTTTTGATAATCGCTCATATTGCGAAAGAGATTTTCAATGCGCTGAACGGGCGCGATTTCCGGATCGAAAGCGGGTTCAATAACTGATCCTTGTAAATCTTTCCACCAGGCATCAATCGAAGCGAAGATAATCGCTGATTTCGAAGTAAAGAAGTGATATACACTCCCTTTATTCACACCCGCGTCTTCGCAGAGATTATCAACGCTGACCGAGCCGTAGCTTCGATCCCAAAAGTTTCGCACGGCAGCAGCAATAATTCGCTCTTTGGCATTACTTTTACGCCCCATAAACCATTTAGTTGACTAATAAGTAAAGAATATCAATCAACCCTGCTCGGCAAGCATTAAATACCGTCAGTAAATGAGGATGAATGAATTATCATTCAGGGGGAACGAATGGTCCCCCCTCACGGTTACTTCGGGGGGTATCCTGGTGATTCCTTGTCTCATTCATTTCCTCAGTCATTGGAGAATTAGACAACTGATTCTTCCTCGCATTGTGAATGATGTTGCGGTGGAATTGACGTCGTTCCTCGGGTGACAAATGCTGAACTTTTCTCCGTTCGGCTATGCGTTCTTCAGCGGTCATTTGCAGCCAGCGTTGCCGCATAATAGCACGTTCTTCGGAGGGTATGCTGTCAAAGCGTTTGCGGAGATCTTCCTGCTGACGGGGGTGAAGTCTTTTGTAAGCTTGCAACTGATTTCGCAAGTTTTCCTTTTCTTCAGATGACATATTTTCAATCTTTTCGATCGTTTGTCGAATGCGCCGAAGTTTGTCCGGAGGCAACCTGAGGAATCGATCGAGCATGGTCATCTCCTGAATTTTTTTCTTTTGCTCAGCGGGAGAGAGATCATTGAAATTTTTGGCGGGCGACGACAGTTCTTGATCCAGTCCGTTTATTTGTTGCTCGCTGGAAAATGAATAGGGTGTGATGAAAGACAGGATGGCAGAGAGGATCAGCGCATTTAAAGTCGCTGATCTTATACGGAGGTGAATCACCTCAATGAATTGAAGATAAATCATCATTGAATAAATACCTCCATGGACTCGGCGTTGCTATTCTCGAGGAGAAAACTGGCTTCACTGAGGGTTTCGGCAAGAACGAAGAGTTCGTTCATGTCGAGCGCTTCACTATTTGCCGTCAGGGTTTGAGTGAGTGGAACGACCCCTGTGCCATTGACCTGGCCATCGATATCCAATTGAGTTGGGCGAAAATTTTTCGGATAAAAAACGATAAAAGAAATGACAATGACCGCCGCAACCGCACCCCACCATCGCAAGGAGTAAACCACGCGAGTCCCCTTATCACGCCGGGCTTTTTCATTTTGAATACTTTTAAGCGCAGCGTTCGTAAAAGATTGGCTCGTGGTTACGTTTTGCTCGCCGAGCAGCTGATCAATCTTTTCATCGATGATTGCGTTATTCTTCTCTTTCTGAAGTCGCGCTAAAGTATTTTCAATGAAGTTGGGAGCGGCTTCAACGGGTAGAGTCGTGAGCAATTCATCGATTCTCTCATCGAGGTGATCTAAGTCTTGCTTGTTCATAACAGGGCCTTCAATTCGTTTCTTAAATATTGACGGGCTCGAAATATCCAGGATTTTACCACGTTTTCAGATGATTCCATAATAGTTGCGATTTCAAGGTAACTTAGTTCCTGCTGTTTAAGTAATAAAATAGCTGTTCTCTGATTTTCCGGCAGACCGCCTAAGGCATAGGCAAAAGCTTCTTCGATTTCCATTATTTTAAGATCACTACTGTCAGATGCTCGAGTCGTCAGCTCGCTGGGGTCAACAGAATCGAGCGGTTTCCTTTTCATGCGGCGGTATTCATTGATAAGCAATCGCCTTGCAATATGAAAAAGGAAGGTTGAAAACTTCGCTTTGGGTTTATAAGTGGGTGCAGCCCGATAGATGCGGATAAATACTAATTGTGCGAGATCTTCAGATTGTTCCACCGAGCCCAGAGAACGGTAAAAGAAATTAATTAAAGGAGTTTTCCATTTTTCGATGAGTATCGCTAAAGAGGCTTCATTACCGGATCCTATTTGCTGCATCAAAGCGATGTCCGTATCCTCATGCATGGAGTGCTCTTTTTCAGACATGATCTGATAATCCTGGCAGGGTTGAAACTCTTGCCAAGGAATGCTTTGCAGGTTTTGCGGGCTCACCATTTATTAAACGCGGGAAAGAGGCAAAAGTTACAGGAGAGTGGATAAAATCCATCTTTTTAGCGAGCTCTTTGCGTTGGGAGTGGTCTAGGATTGATGCGGGCAATAGAGCAGTCGTAGAATTTATTACCAAAATTTTCGAATGGGATGAAAAAAATGGAAGGTGTTACATTGTGGATAAGTGTCTGGAACGTATTCGCACGGCCATAAATGTCGCGATTTTAAACCTGGAACACGGTATTTTATAAAAGAAAAATGCAGGTACAATACCCCTTGGATTTTAATACCTCTATTATTTTACAAGGAAAAAGAAAATCGACCCTCAGAAACACTGTATCGCCGTTCTAATAAGGTATCACAATAAGTTGTGAATACTGTTCATAAGTCGTCTTGATGCCGATAGTGACGGTGAATAAATATCTGAACAACGGGTGAGCAAAAATTAATATCTCTTCCTTGCGGAGTAGGGGAAATTGACTGAAATCAATCAAATTATCCTTAGCGGATAATCATCCATCAGAGCACAAACGCTAAAATTGAGCTCTAATTTTATGCAATAAATACCTTATTTGAAAATAAAACTGAATTTTTATTAGTCAAAAACTATTGACACCACATCTTGTGTTGTTAATAAGTATTTTCCCCAATATGTTGTGGCTGTTCTCATTCTTTAAACCCCGAAAATTGGCGTAATTCTTTGCCACTGCTTATCGGCTATCCTCATCTTGACCCTGTCTATGTCTAATAACTTTACCGTGAAGAGCCATAACTTCAATCGCTGTTCCAATACCCAGAATACCCAGTAACAACCCCTCCATGGGGGATAACCCTCAACCGTCTTTCACCACACATGCAGACTACTTACACAATCGGGAGTAAATCGTTCGTACTCGACCGGGACAAAGCCGAAGCGGCTTACGCGGCAAAAAAAGTCATTAATGGCCGCGAAACGATGTATTTCAATATCCTGCCCCTCAAATACCAGTGGGCTTATGAACTCTATAAAAACATGAAAGCCAATCACTGGGAGCCCGAAGACATCCCGATGCAGAAAGACTGCGAACAATGGCGATCGAGCGATATTTCGGATATAGAGCGATGGATTATAAAAATGGGGATTGGCTATTTTTCGGCTGCCGAGGGCATTGTCGGTGACAATCTTCTCCATGTAATTCGCGAAGCGGTAACGGCCCCTGAACTCAAATTGGTAATTGGAAGGCATGCGCATGAAGAAAATATTCACGCCGATTCGCTTATTTACATGATCAGTTCGCTCGGGATCAATCCTCATGAAGCGGAAGCGATGTTTGAGGATGTGGAGACGATTAAGCGCAAGAATAACTTTGTAGTGAGTAATTCCAAGAATCTGCGACGGGACATGGACCTCACGATTACTGAGAATAAACAATTGTTAGCTAAAAATATTTTTCTCTTTGGCCAGTGTATGGAAGGGACTCAGTTTTACGGTTTATTTGGGATGGTCCTTGCCCTTTACCGTCAAAATAAATTTCCGGGTATAGGGCAGATGTTCCGTTATACCCTGCGCGATGAATCCAATCACATCGAACTACAGCGCAACCTGCTCATGGATTTAGTAGAGGAGAACCCCGATATCTGGACAGCGGAATTTCGACAGGAATTAACTGACACCATGGTGGAGGCGGTGAAATTGGAAAAAGAATTTATAATGGATTGTCTACCTCTAAATGCGGTAGGCCTAAGTGCGGATGAATTCATCCAGTATATTGATTACATTGCCGACCGCCGACTTGAAGGCGTTGGATTGAAAGCCATTCATCCAGGTGTGAGAAATCCTTTCCCCTGGCTGGCTGAAATGATGGATATTAAAAAAGAACAAAATTTCTTTGAAGGACGAGTAACTGAATATCAAAAAGCCTCGGCTCTTGAGTCGGTTAATGATGATGAGCTCTAGTACCCCTAACCCTTTTTTTGTCCAAGATTACTGAAAACTTTTTCTGCACCCACGATTCACAATTCGAAAATAATAAGACTATGATCCGCCATTTTACCCATGATGAAGATATAGAACTCAAACGATTTGCCCATACCCCAAAAGATCAGAAACCACAATTTAACTGGCGCGAGGTAGTCCTCGACGAACGCCTTTTACAGCCGGAGATAAAAGTCAGCGTGAACGGCAAAGACCGCGATTTCGACCTCGCTGAAATAGCCGACACTATCGGTAACGCTCTGGCGGACCTGCAACTTTCGCGGAAGGAAGAGGATATATTTAATGATAAGAACCAGAGTTTCGTCGCCTCCATTGCAAGGGAAGTGGGTGAACGCCTGGCTCAACAGCTGGAAGATGGCAGCGCGCTCAAGTTATCCCCTTATGATATTTATTTGCTCATCGAAAAAGCGCTCATCGAAAGTGATGCACATGATGTAGCAAAGAGTCTCGTCTTTAAGCGTTCAGTCACGGACGAGAATAAAGGCAGGGATGACAATAATGGCAATGGTGTCATACCGGTTAAGGTGCGCGTCATACGGCGGAATGGGATGGTAGTTCCGTGGAACGAGAATAAGATTGAGATTGCGGTGCGTAAGGCATTTCTCTCGCGTGAACTTGATTCCGATCCGGCGATTGATATTGCCCGTTCGGTGACAGAGCATGTGCGCAACCTCGGTCCGGAGTTTATCCATATCGAAGACCTGCAGGACATCGTACAGGAAGAGCTCATGCGCCAGGGGCAGTTCAAGGTAGCGGAAACTTATATACGGTATCGCTATCATCGCGCCAACCTGCGTGTCGAAACGGATGAAGTCTCGGAAGAAGATTTGCGCCAGGAATCGATGATCCTGGTCAAGCGGTCTGATGGGGAGACTTTTTTTTGGGATGGAATCGATCTTAGAAAACGCGTCGAGTTTGCCGCTATCGGGCTCGATCTTTGTTTGAATAAGGATGAGATAGAGGTCGAGCTGCGCCGGTCACTCTATCCGGAGATGGCAATTGATGAACTCAACAAAACGATTGTTCTTAACGCCAAGGCACTTATTGAGAAAGATGCAGACTTCGCAAAATTTGCCGGCCGTGTACTGCTGACTTTCATTTACGAAGAAGTGCTGGGTTGGAACATTGTTCAAGATGGTATTGAAACGCTTAAAGAATTTCATCGTAAAGCGCTAAAAAAATTCATTGTCCGTGGAACAGAAATCGAGCGCCTCGACCAGCGATTAGATAACTACGACTTTGATAAATTGGCCGACGCACTCGATCCTTCGGCCGACCTTGATTTTGATTATCTCGGCATTCAGACATTGTATGATCGTTACCTGATCGTTGATAAAACAATTAAAAAGCCGCGTCGACTGGAAACCCCACAACTTTTCTGGATGCGAGTAGCAATGGGGCTCTTCATTATCGAAAAAGAAAATCGCGAAGATCATGTGATCGCGCTTTATGGTCTTTATAAGAGTCGTCGGTTTTGTTCCTCTACGCCCACACTCTTTAACGCCGGGACTCTCCACTCGCAGTTATCCTCCTGCTACCTTTACAAGGTCGACGATAATATAGAGTCGATCATGATGCGCGGGATCGCAGAGAACGCTTTCCTCTCTAAATGGGCCGGCGGCTTAGGAGGTAGTTGGACCTCGGTGCGCGGAACGGGAAGCTATATCAAAGGGACAAATGGTGAGAGCCAGGGGGTAATTCCATTTTTGAAATTGCACAATGATCAACTCGTAGCGGTCAATCAGGGCGGCAAGCGTCGAGGTTCCGGCTGTGCTTATCTTGAGAGTTGGCACAATGATATTTTTGATTTCCTTCAACTGCGGAAAAATACGGGAGACGATCGGCGGCGCACCCATGATATGAATACAGCTAACTGGATTCCTGATCTTTTTATGAAAAGGATGGAAGCGCGCAAGGAATGGACTCTTTTCCGCAGTAACGATACCCCTGACCTGCACGATCTATACGGTTCAGCGTTCGAGAAACGCTACCTCGAATATGAAGCCCTGGCGAGAAGCGGCGATATGTTCTGTCGGAAAGTTAAGGCAATTGACATGTGGAAGGAGATGTTGCGGATGATTTTTGAAACGGGTCATCCCTGGATAACGTTTAAAGACACCTGTAATTTGCGCAATCCACAAGATCATATCGGCGTTATACACAGCTCAAATCTATGTACTGAAATTACTCTCAATACGAGTAAGGAAGAAACCGCGGTATGCAATCTGGGGTCCATCGTTCTCGATTCACATATCTCTGCTGACGGTAAGCTGGACCATAAAAAATTATGTGATACCATTCGTGTTGCGGTTCGCGCTCTCGACAATGTGATCGATATTAATTTCTACCCCACAAAAGCGGCTAAAACCTCAAACGAGCGGCACCGCCCGATCGGGCTCGGTGTGATGGGGCTTCATAATGCGCTCTACAAGAAAAATATCAGCTTCTCATCCCATGAAGCGATCGCCTTTAACGATGAGTTCATGGAAGCTGTCGCCTACTACGCTTACGAGGCATCGAGTGACCTTGCAGAGGAACTTGGAACTTACAGTTCCTATCGTGGATCAAAGTGGGATCGCGGTCTTCTCCCTCAAGATTCCATCGATCTGCTCGAGAAAGAGCGTGGTGTTCAAATCGATGTCCCTCGAGACAAGAGAATGGACTGGGACCCCCTGCGGGAAAAAATTAAGAAACAGGGGATGCGTAACAGTAATGTAATCGCCATCGCTCCCACGGCGACAATTTCAAACATTATGGGCACGTCGCCCTGTATAGAACCTTCCTACAAAAACCTTTTTGTTAAAAGTAATTTATCGGGAGATTTTATCGTCCTCAATCAATACCTTGTCCGCGATCTTAAAAAGCACGATCTGTGGAGTGCGGATATGCTCGATCAATTAAAGTATTTTGACGGTGAATTGGCTGACATTGAGTCCATTCCCGCGGAGATAAAACAAAAATACCTTACCGCTTTTGGTATTGAGTACCGCTACTTTATCGAGGCTGCCGCACGCCGGCAAAAATGGATAGATCAGTCGCAGTCCGTTAATTTGTTTCTCAGTAAACCTGATTTGAAAACTCTTTCGCATATGTATCGCGCGGCTTGGCGTAAAGGTTTAAAGACAACCTATTACCTACGTACGCTGGGCGCTTCTAACATCGAAAAAGCAACCGTAAGTGTGAAAAAAAATGTGACTACTGCGATGGAGGGGAAAGACGAAGCCCCACGCGAATTTACGGAAGAGGAGAAAAGGGCGTGCAGTATTGATGCGATGCGTAATGGCGAAGAGTGTGAGGCCTGCCAGTAAAGTACGCTCAGGCGATCAACGCCACATTTAATATTTGGCGAACAGGTATTATTGGAATAGGACCATTATTGTGCGGTTCTTGAAATAATTTATTGTTGCGATAGATATTTCTCGTTGATGAGATGTTGGAAGTAATTAGCGTATGAGAAGATAATTCATTCCTGGTTTTTGCATTGGACATTCAGTTCAATAGACTAAAATACGTAATTTTAATTTTCATGAATATCATCTGGTTAGCTTCCTACCCAAAATCGGGGAATACCTATTTGCGCTTTTTGATTTATAACTATTTATATGCCGAGGTCAGTGAGAGCATCGAGGTAGAAAATAGAATGCCTGATATTCACAAATTACTTTCCTCGGGTAGAGGACTGAATACGGAGCTTAATCAGTCAGTATTTGCGAAGACACATTTTTGTTATAATGAGAAACATCCTTATCATAAGGATACCCGCGGATTTATTTACATTATTAGAAATCCACGTGATGTATTACTGAGTAACAGCCGGTATTCCGGGGTAACGGGAAATCAGCAAATTGACCTTAAAGCGTTTGCCCAACAATTTATAAATCTGATGGGGGTCCCCCGTTGGAAAAAAATGAATATGGGGACCTGGCCTGAGCACGTCGCGACCTGGCTTAGCGCGACAAGTCAGTTTCCTCACCTGTTTTTAAAATACGAAGAGTTGAGAAAAGACCCGTCTTCGAATTTAAAAAATATCATACAATTTTTAAATTTAGAATTGAACGAGGAAAAACTTAATAGAGCCATTGAGATGAGTTCACTGGAAGTGATGAGAGATTTAGAAAAAAAAGAAAAAGAAAATTCGAACAAAACACTTTTTGATGACCAGGGAAAAGACCAATATTTTATCGGTGAAGGAAAGTCCAACCAGTCCCTCGCGCATATTGGTGAGGACACTGAAGAATTATTTCAAAATAGATTCGGCAGGGTCATGAACATTTTCGGCTACTGAAACTTATTAAATATCGGATTCAATAAATTGCCGATAAAGATTGGAATAAGTACCGTCGAGATTTAGCAGTTCGGTATGTGTCCCGCGCTCCACGATTCGGCCGTGGTCGAGAACAAGAATGAGATCAGCATGGCGGATGGTGCTCAAACGGTGAGCGACAATGACGTTCGTGCGTCCGGCGAGAAGATTGGCCAACGATTCTTGTAATCGAGCCTCGGTTATTGTGTCAATTGAACTGGTCGCTTCATCGAGGATGAGAATACGGGGGTCAGCGAGATACGCGCGGGCAAAACAAATGAGTTGCTGTTGACCGAGAGAGAGACCGGTCCCTTTTTCAGAAACTTTTGTCCTGATGCCTTCGGACATCGCACCGATCAAGTCGAGGCAGTTTAACTGACGCACGGCATCAATAACTTCCTCATCGGTCGCATCCAATTTTCCCAGGCGGATATTGTCTAAGACCGTACCGCTGAACATAAAGTTGTTTTGGAGGACAATCCCTAATTGCTGATGCAAAGACGCGCTCTTGATATTTCTTATTTCAGTCCCGTCGATGTAAATTTCTCCTGCTGTGGGCAGGTAGAATTTGCTGATGAGATTGATAATTGAAGTTTTCCCGCCTCCGGTATGGCCAACAAGCGCGATAGTCTGTCCAGGCTCAGCCTTAAAATTTATTTCATGGAGGACGGGATTTCCAGGTTCGTAAGCAAAAGTTACATTTCGAAACTCGATTTCTCCTTTTATCGAGTCGAGAAGTTTTGCATCGTGCATATCCGACCATTCTGGTTTGGCATCGAGCAGACGAAATACCCTTTCCGCCCCAGCCATCGCGGAGAGAGCGTCAGTGAACCGTAATCCAAGTTGAGCAATAGGATTGAAAAAAAGATTAGCGAGAAAGAAAAACGAAATTAAATCTGCTACCGGCATATTCCAATCGGGACTCAAAGTACCGTAACCACCGATCAAGATGATAGAAGCGATAAAAAACTGTGAATTGAGTTCAAGGAGAGGGATGTAAATAGCGGTGTTCCGGCTGGCTTTAAGATTATAGCCTGAGTGATCCTGAACGAGGCGCCGGAAGATACCGGCATTGAGGTCTTCGCGAACAAATCCCTGGGTTACGCGTATGCCTTTGACCGATTCGACGAGAGACGCGGTCACCCGGCTGAAGCTTTCCTGCAGTTCACGTGATGCGAGGCTTATCTTTTTATGAAAATACTGGTTAATCACCCAGAGGATGGGAGTCATAATAAGGATTACGCAAAAAAGGACAGCATTGTAATAAGCCATAAAGATACCGGAACAGAGCATTTGGATTAACCCAACGATAGTGACGAATAACACGTTTTGAACACCAACCCGAAGGGTATCAATGTCGGTAGTCATACGGCTGATAATACGTCCGAGGCGGGTTTTATTAAAATAACTCATGGGCATGCACATAAGCTGCCTGAAGAGCAGGTTTCTCAAGTCCTGAACAACGGATTCACCTAGTTCGAGGGCAAGCTTCTGTCGAAAGACTAGCGTTACTTGAACACAAAAAGCAAAGACGCCGAACCCGATTGCATACCTCAGAATACCGACGGGATCTTTATCCGTAATCGGACCGTTTATCGTGATCCCCACCATTAACGCCAGGAGTGGAATAAGGACGCCACGCAGGATGACCAGGAAAAAAAGTATGTTTCGTTTTAGTGCGTAGGGTCGAGTGTAAGAGAAGAGGCGCTTGATTAACCTGAACTCTAATGGTCGCTGCTCTCTTTCCTTTGCTTGCGGCCTGCTAGTTCTAGCAAGAGACAAATCGTGCCTGACACTCATAATCCCCCCTCTTGTTTATCCCGCCCTGCTTTTAAAAGTTTCATGCTCGTCGGATCTATAGCCTGAATATTTATTGCCTGACTGTAGGTGCCTTTTTGGCGCATAAGCTCATCATGTTTACCCATCTCAACGATACTTCCATGGTCGAGAACAATGATACGATCCGCGCGGCGCAAGGTGCTGAGACGATGAGCGACAATAAAGGTGGTTCTGCCTTGAATCGCATTTTCGATCGCTTCAAGTATTTCATGCTCGGTTTCCGGATCGACGGATGCGGTGGGATCATCGAGCAATAAAATGGCAGGTTCTAAGAGCAGCGCGCGGGCAATGGCCAAACGTTGTCGCTGGCCACCGGAAAGATTAACTCCGCTTTCACTGATAACACTATCATAGCTATCGGGCATCTCTTCGATGAATTCGTGCGCGGCCGCGATTGTTGCCGCCTTAACGATTTGTTCCCGTGTCGCTTCAGGATAACCAAAAGCGATGTTTGCAGCAATGGTATTGCTGAAGAGAAAACTCTCCTGAAAGACGAGGCCGATATTATGTCGAATATCTTCTAATCGCAGGTCTCTTAGATCGTGACCGTCAAGAAAAATGCGACCCTCGTTGGGATCATAAAAACGCGGGATTAAACTCATGAGTGCGCTTTTTCCAGATCCTGTAACTCCGGCAATGGCAATGACTTCTCCGGGTGAAACCGAAAAATCGACATCATTTAAAACGACATTGGTTTCACGGTATTTGAAATGAACATGCTCGAATCGGATAGCGCCCCTGGCCTTTTCCAGGGGGTGAGGGTTTTCAGGTTGTAATACTTCTATCGGGGCATCGAGAATTTCAAAAACGCGGCGGGCCCCGGCTAAACTTTGTTGTATACTGTCGACGATCCCGGCGAGGTTAGCTATCTGCCCGGAAAACTGCTGCAGGAGTCCGGCAAAGACGACAATCCCGGCGCCGATAGATAATTCTCCCTTCACGACAAGAAAACCACCATAGCCGAGAAGAATAACCAGATTGAACTGAGTGAGTAGTCCTACAAAAGGAGCGAAGATAGTTACATTGTTGAAGATTTTCTGTCTTTGTTTACGAACACGCAAGGTGGCCCGCTCAAATTTTTCAATACTGTCTTTTTCCAGGTTAAATCCTTTAATCGTGTTTATCCCTTGATTGTGTTCGACAAATGTCAGCACTAGATCGTCCATGAGGGTACGGTTTTCCATATAGAGAGGACGGGTTTTTTTAGAAAAAATTACCGATACAATCCAAAGAAGTGGTGTCGTCGCGAGGCATGCGAGGGTGAGCGGAACATGGATATTGAGCATATAGACGAGATAAACAACAAGGGAGAGAATCATGATGAAACTCTGGATAAAAACCCCGTCCATAAACCTGCGCAGAGCACCGACATCACTGGCTACCCGATTGATGATCGTTCCGCTGGCATTCGCGTCAAAAAAACGAAAGCTGAGCTTTTGCATTTTTTCGAATACCAGCGCTCGCAAGGTGGCCATGATGTCAACATAGATCAACTTTGACATTGATATCGTATAAAGATAATTTAAGCAGGAGCGAAAGAGAGCGAAACCGAGAATCGTAAGAGCGATTCCTAAAATAACGGATAGCGGCGCGATCTCGGCAGCAGGTTCGAGCCCAAAGGGCCAGAGTGGTGGATCCGTATCAGACAAAACCTGGTAGCGGAGGTAATCTATTCCTAATCCCGTGAGCCCTAATCCGCTCAGCCCCATGATGAGCATGATCAGCTGGTAGGTCAGGACTTGAATACAACGAAATTTGTATTGCCAGCTGAACTTCAGCAGTCGAACCGTCAGCGCCCAATTCGACGTTTCGCTTGTCGCAGTATTTTGCTCAGTTACGTTCATGAAAACGGGCAATGATTAACGATGCCCGTGTATTGGCTAACCGTTACTGCTTTATGCCGCAGAATAACCGATTAGTCGAGTTAAAGTTAATAAGTCTCAAAAATTTGTTGATGATGTTAATGTTAAATACTGGATCACTCTACCTGAGTTAATATTGCAGATGCAATTCACAGCAGGTCACTGTGTAAAATGATGAATCATTAATGTTAAACCAACATTAAGGCGGGAGTCTCGAGGACGTCTCTGAGCGCCGACAGGTACTCGGCCCCTACCGCCCCGTCCACTGAGCGATGATCGCCGCTAAAGCCAACTGTCATACATTGACCGACGATGATATTATCATCGTCATCAACGATGGGTTTTTTTACTATCGCGCCGACACTGAGAATGGCTGAGTTAGGGGGATTTATTATCGCGTGGAAACTGGTAATCCCGTACATCCCGAGGTTAGTTGTCGTAATCGTGCTTCCCGTCAATTCATTCGGCGAAAGTTTTCTATCTTTTGCTTTAACCGCAAGCGCTTTAACTTCAGAACTGATTTGACTCAAACTTTTAAGGTGGACATCACGAACAACCGGAGTAACGAGTCCGTCTTCCACCGCAATCGCCACCGCAATATGAACACCACTGTGCTGTTGAATCGACTTACCCATCCAGGACACATTCACTGCGGGCACTTGATGCATGGCTTTAGCACAAGCCTTTAAAAAAAAGTCATTAATCGTAAGTTTTATGCCGCCTTTATCGGGAGGTAAGTCATTTAGACTTTTATTAAGCGAGGCCCGCAGTTCAAGAAGTGGTGTCGCGTTAATTTCTATATCCAGGTAATAGTGGGGGATTGTCTTCTTGGACTCGAGAAGGCGTTTGGCGATAACTCCCCGCATATTTGAAACGGGAACACTCTTTTCGTCCGCTATCGGCATCCCGGCAGCAGACTTTTGCGGTGGCGTACTGGAAAGCTCGCTTTCGGCAGTGCCTTTTTCCATTGCGGCGATAACGTCAGCTTTCACGACACGGCCATCCGGGCCGGTTCCAATAATATTCTCGAGTGGAATTCCTTGGTCTGTGGCAATTTTTCGTGCGAGGGGAGAGGCTTTGATCCGATCGCCGGGCGCACTTTTTTCCGCGAGTGGAGTGGGGGTGACATCGATTGAAGTTGGAGCTTCCGTATCTTGTCCAGATCCGGTTAGGGATTCAGGTTCCGGCTCAACGGGGCTAACGGGTGATCGCTTACCCGGCGAGGGCGGTTCTTCTCCCGCTTCTCCAATCGCGCAGATGGGGGCGCCGATTTCTACCTCGTCACCTTCATTTACGTATTGAGCAATGAGCACACCATCGACGAAGCTCTCCAGCTCCATGGTGGCCTTGTCGGTTTCCACTTCAGCGATGATCTCTCCCTCTTCGACTTTTTCTCCCGTTTTTTTCAACCAACTAATTAATGTACCCACCGTCTGGGTATCACTCAGTTTTGGCATTTCAATGATCTCGGCCATGGGTGGAAAATCTGCAGACGGGATTATGAGATTGGTGAACGGTAATTTATTATAAAATACTCAGAGCTGTTTGCACCACGCGTTGCGGGTAGGGAATTTGTTCTTTTTCCAATACCGGGCTATAAATCTGCGGTGCATCAACCGCTGAAATACGCTTAATCGGCGCATCGAGGTAGTCAAAGGCTTTATCCTGGATGATATAGGCAATCTGGGCGTCAGTGCCGCAATAAGGTTTATTCTCTTCAACGAGAACAACGCGGTTAGTTTTTTTCACCGAATCACAGATCGTTTCTTCATCGAGCGGGCGTAGACTGCGGAGGTCCACCACTTCAGCGTCTATTTCGTATTCAGCTTCTAAAATCTCCGCGGCTTTTAAACAAGTAATGACCGCTCGTCCATGGGCGATAAAGGATATGTCGGAACCTTCTTTTTTAATATCGGCTTTGCCGAGCGGAATAAGATATTCTTCATCCGGGACCTCGCCGGTCATGCCATAGAGAAGCGTATTCTCCATGACACAGACGGGATCGTTGTCGCGAATTGCCGTTTTGAGGAGACCTTTAGCGTCATAGGGCGTAACTGGACAGACGACTTTTATCCCAGGCGTAGAGGCGGCGTAATTTTCCGGAGTATGAGAATGCGTTGCACCCACCCCGGTCCCGCCATTTGCCGGACCGCGGATAACCATAGGAACATTAACTAATCCACCGGACATATAACGGATATTCGCGGCATTATTGAAAATCTGATCAAAGGCTACATAGGTGAAACTCCAGAACATGAATTCAATAACCGGGCGCAGCCCCATCATCGACGCTCCGATACCCAGTCCGGAAAACGCGGATTCACTGATCGGTGTGTCCAGCATCCGTTGTGAACCAAATTTATCGAGAAGACCCTTGGTCACTTTATAGGCGCCATTATACTCGGCCACCTCTTCCCCCATCATAAAGACGCGGTCATCGCGCGTCATCTCCTCATCCAGGGCGGCATTCAGGGCATCGCGATAGTGAATAACAGGCATGATTATATAAAAATATTAAGAGTGATCTGGTGTTACGGGTTTTGAGCAGACGTAAATTTACTCAAAAAATATCGTGCCCTCGGAAGTATTGCTCTCCGGATGATCTTCTTCCCAATAGACATCACGGGTGAGTTCTTCAGTTGTGGGATTCGGGCTTTCATCGGCAAACTTCGCGGCATCTTCTGCTTCTTTATGCGTGACCTTATCTATATCTTTGGCCGTCTTTTCGTCGATTAGCTCTTCCTTCTCGAGCTGATTATAAAAAAGCGTAATCGGGTCTTTAGTCTTTCGGTAGTCTTCAATTTCACCCTTTGTTCGATAACTCAACCCGGTGTCAGAAACTGAATGCCCGCGGTAACGGTATGTGCTTATTTCTAATAAAGTGGGGCGGCTCTCCTCACGCGCTCGTTTCATCGCCGCTGCAATTTTTGTGCGCACTTCATAAAGGTGGTGACCGTTACACATGTCCCAATCCATGTCTACGGTTTCAGCCCTTCGTGCCAGTGGCCTGCCGATGGAATGGCGCTCTAATTTGGTGCCCATCGAGTATCCATTATTTTCAATTATAAAGACGACGGGGAGATCCCAGAGCGAGGCGAGATTCAGGGATTCGTAAAAGGTTCCCTGGTTAGTAGCGCCATCACCCAGGAAGCAGAGACAGCACCCTTTTATCTTTTGATATTTCAGCGCGAAGGCGATACCAGCACCGAGAGGCACTTGCCCGGCAACAATGCCGTGTCCGCCCCAGTAATTTTTATCAGGAGCGAAAAAATGCATCGAACCCCCTTTGCCCTTCGAACAACCGGTGATTTTACCATAGAGCTCTGCCATACATTCATTCATCCCCATGTCCAGGGCGAGGGCGAATCCATGGTCACGGTAAGCTGTGATCAGCTGGTCTTCTTTCCCCATCAGCGAAACGGCGCCTACGGCTATGGCTTCCTGGCCGGAATAGAGATGCAGAAATCCTGCAATTTTCCCCTGTTGATAAGAATGGAGTGAACGGTCCTCAAAGTGCCGTATGCGCAACATCTGGCGATAAAGTGCGACTTTCTCATCTGCCGTCAGACGAGTATTGATTTCATCGCTCGCGTAAATAGAGACGTCGGGTTCTTCCAAAGATGCTGATGTTTTTTCCATAAATGCCCAGATATTCTATTTTCGGCTATGTCGCCAAAAAGTAAAATGATAAGCGGGAAATAAAAAAAAGGCAAATAATGCCTTTTTAAAGAATATATAGCATGAACACTCTATTGCATTTCTTCAATATATATTTCCAGTTTCTCACCGGGGATACAGTTTGCCCGCATCGCGACAAAACGTTGTCGGTAATTGAAATAAATATCCCATAGGCTATTCCTGTCTGTTTCAGGAACAGGTATTTCTTTAATCCTATCCGGTGCAAAAAACGAAAATTCGCCCTCTTCAATCGCGGCGGGTAAATCCTGGATGGGGCGATGGCAATCAAAGAGAAACATCAGCCAATGGCCGGTCCCTTCATAGCTCTTTTCGCTGATCATGGCAAAGAGATGGAGATCTTTTTCACTTACCTTAAGGCCTATTTCCTCGTGGGTTTCACGGATGGCGCATTCGAAAGGGCTCTCTCCTTGATCCATGTTGAGCTTGCCGCCGATTGGACTCCACAGTCCCTGATTAGGCATGCGATTACGTTGCAGCAAAAGTAATTGATCCTCATTATTGCGGATAAAGATGAGGGTGCTGATGCGAAAGGGAAGGGGTGCTGCCATCTCGCCTTTGCCTACAACAAGGATGGGGCCTGAAGGCAAGATCTTTTCATCGCTTTAAGCATTCCGCTCCAGAAAATGCGTTTTTCCCTCAACGGCGTACTTCATGGAGGCCTGCATGATGGTGTCGAGGCCAAAGCGGTTGTTGATTTTGTCCATCGCGAAGTACATCCGCGCTAACTTTTCGTCTTCGCGAAAAAAGAGTTCAAGCTGGTTGTTCGCATCCATTTCAATCGTATGTAGCCCAATACCGCGAATTTTATGCCCCTCCTGCAAAAACCGTGCAAGCAGCGGCTCAGCAATTTCCAGGCAGGCTTTCAGCACATAATCGTCCAAGTTTGTCCGCCCTTCGGTGGCGAAAGTAAAGGAGATTCCCTCCCAGGTGGTGTCCTGAATACGAATATACCCCCCATACTTCTCTGATTTCCGGTCATAGCCCCGCATCCGGTAGCACAATTGCCGGACGGCCTTGGCAATCTCTCCTCTCAGCCTCCAATTCTCGACTGTCCAGTTGGAAAAAGTGTGCATGTAGGTAATCTCCCGGGGGACGTGATCAGTTCTGTCCGTCACCTTCGCGCAATCCTTGCCACAGGCAGTTTCAAAAAGCATCTTGCCAAAGTAGGCCCCAAAAAGTTTCTGGAAAACTCCCGGTCCCCGTTTGAGGGCGTCGCAGATTGTTTCCACGCCCTCGTGCTTAAGTTTTTCGAAACGCCTGCGACCGATCCCCCAAACTTCATTCAAGGAAAGCGGATAAAGAAACTGGGCCGCCTCTTCCGTATCCAATACCACCGCGAGCCCGTTTGGTTTCTGAAGATCGGAGGCGAGCTTGGAGTAGGTCTTTGAATAGGCGATTCCAACCGAGGCGGTTAGCTTTGTTTTGCGGTAGATTTCATTTTTCAGCCGTGTGCCGAAGTCGACGATCTCCCGGCGATCGCGTTTGAGAAGAAAACTTACTTCAAGAAAATATTCGTCCATGGAGTAGGCCTCGATCTCATGGGCAAAGCCGTTCAACACCGCATTAATCTCCCGGGAAATTGCCTGATACTTCTCGTAATGGACTTGCAGAGGGACAATGTAGGGACAGATTTGAACGGCCTCATAGGCGCTCATCCCTGTCTTGATCCCGAATCTGCGCGCTTCATAACTGGAAGTAGCGACAATGCCTCGGGCAATTCCGTTTTCCTTGCGCCAGCCGCCGACAATCACGGGGATGCCATAAAGATTATAGCATTGTTGCTCTACCTGGGCGTAAAAACAGTCCATGTCGATGTGAAGATAAAGCCGCTTGCGCTGATTGCCGGGATGCTGGTGATCAGAGGCAACCGTGTTGTAGAGAGTCATCCGATGGACGTTGCGATTTAAGTCATAGTCGCCCAAATAATGACGGGTGGTATAAAAATCTCGATTTTGGATCATTATTGCTTGCACAATTAATAAGTGAACATAAGTTCACTATTAATAAGGTCAAGCATGCACCATACGGAAGTGAGAAAAATTAACGTCACGGCCTTGTTTGCCGCTTTTAAAACCCATGGTATCGTCCGGCGAATCACTCCGTTAAGCTTCACTCTCCTCACGGGGGAAGACTATGAGGTCGCGGTGGTCCGCAGAAGCTATACCGATAAAGTCGGCAATAGCCAACATGTGCACTTTGTCGTTCAAACGAGGGATCAACGCTATTTTGATATTGTCTTTGACGCCAAAAAAATGACCTGGTGGCTGGTTATCGAAATAGAAGATCCGATGATCCTCCATGAATAAGGAGAGACGGTCTGAATGGCGAGTTGAGTCTGGACTTCATCCTGCCGGCCAGACACCATAACCACCATGTGCGGACGCTACACCTTGACTGCGAAGCAGGAAGAGTTAGTGCAAAGATTTCTTCTCAAGCAGATAGCGGAAGAATTGATGAATGAGCTGAAGCCGAGCTACAACATTGCCCCGAGCCAAAAAATGTTGGCGGTAAGGCAATCACCTGAGCACGGCGGGCGGGAATTGGCGGCGTTTAGCTGGGGACTTATCCCCTTTTGGGCTAAAGATCCAAAGATCGGTTACAAAACGATAAATGCCCGTTCCGAAACGGTGGCGGAAAAGCCGGCTTACCGTGCAGCGATAAAATCTCGACGCTGCCTCATCCCGGCGAGCGGTTTCTACGAGTGGCGGCGAGAGGAAAAGAGCCGACCTAAACAACCATTTTACGTTGCGATGGCTTCGGGCGACGTTTTTTCGATGGCGGGGGTATGGGAATCCTGGAAAAGCCCGGAGGGGGCGGTCATTGTATCGTGCAGTATTCTCACCACCTCGGCTAATGAAATCATGGCCCCGGTTCATCACCGTATGCCGGTGATCATTGACGAAGAAAACTATGATTGTTGGCTCGACCTTGAAGAAAAGAATCCGGAAAAGCTGAAGTCACTGTTTAAACCTTACGCGAGCAAGCAAATGATTTGCTATCCGATCTCGACACTAGTGAACAGCCCGAGAAATGAAGGGCCTGAACTCTTGCAGGAAATAGATCCTAAGGCGGGCCAATTCAAAGAACCACCCCGCGATGAACTTTTTAATCGTCAGGGGGAAAGGGATGTATAAATTCGCTTATCACGCATTGACATGCAGCTTCATTTGGTTCAATAAGACACTTCCGTTGTTGAATTTATAAGTACTGCTGAACACAAAAAATAACCGAATTAGAAAACTCTTTCACCGGGGAACGCGAATACACCCGTGGGGCGTAAAAAAGAACTTCATTAGATAGGAATCCAAGATGCGCAAAGCTTACATTGTAGAAGATGACAAGGACAGCGCTGAGCTTGTTGTCGAGCTGCTTTCCGATGAGCTCGACGTAAATATATTTTCCAATGCGGGTGATTTATTGGCATTCTTACAAATGTCGGATACGGTTCCCCCCAATATTTTTATTCTCGACATCAGCCTGCCCGGGATGGATGGGGTAACGCTTTTACGCAAAATTCGTGATGATGGCAGGTTTCAAAACACCCCCATCCTGGCTTTAACCGCTCACGCGATGAAAGGGGACAAGGAACGTTTTCTCAGTTCTGGTTTCGACGGGTATATAAGCAAACCTATTGTTGATGAAAAGGCGTTACTTGACGAAATCGAACGCGTCATTAGTGAGTAAGCTTTAGTGCGTCATAGGTTGCGCCTCAACTCCCATAAGAGGAATTAAGTGAACGTAGGGCTGTAAGTCGGCACCCTGATTAGCTAAATCTTATCACCTTGCTCGACATTTTTAATGAGGAGGTAATACTTATTCTGTGCCGCATCTCAAAATTCACACCAACCTCGAAGTTAGCGAAGAAAATCGCGATAATATCCTGATTAAGTCTTCCAAGTTGGTAGCGAGTGAGCTGAGCAAACCGGAAGAATTTGTGATGATTACCCTAAAACCCTCGGCACAGATGATTTTCGCCGGCACCCAGGATCCAGTTGCCTTTCTTGAATTAACCAGTATCGGTTTACCGGCTAAGAAAACAAAGGAACTGTCCCGCGTACTTTGTGAATTAATTGAGACCGAGCTCAACGTTTCAAAAAACCGTGTCTACGTTAAATTTATCGATGTCCATCACAGTATGTGGGGTTGGAAGGGAGATACTTTTTAAAAAGAAATCTTTGTCTTCGTCTGCCTCATCGTCTTCGTCCACTATTGAGAGGCACTAGTGACATATAATGTATAAGCGTGCAACTTCACAGCCTAATACCTGACGCTTCAGGCACGTTATCCTGTCAGAACATTGCCGTGGCGGCGACGGCTAAACTTAACATGCGCGAACACGGTCAGCGCACATTTCTAATTATCTACGTCATCCTCGTCTGAAGAACCGAAAATATAATAATCCAGAGACAAGCGCCCCGGGCCGTAGATAAAAATAATTAGGAGAAGGACGAGAACGAGCGAAGAGAATTCCAGAGATTGTCCTAAAGTAATAAGACCCTCTTGCCAATGAACTAAGAAGACCGCGCCCATAAGAACAGGAATTTGGATAAGGGCCGATAAACGCGTGAGCAGTCCAATCGCGAGAAATGCGCCGCCACATAAATGGGCGAAAATAACATAGTCCAGTATAAAGGCAGACCAGGTTTTATTAGCAGCGTCAAACAAGATGGATGTAGTTGGGTGCCCGGAGGGTGTGAACTGAATCATTCCTCGAATAAAAAGTAGAGCGCCCAAATAAATACGTATAATCTCAAAACCGTATACTTTGTGAGAGTTCAGCCAGCGAAAGATCTCTTTTAGTTGTTTTATATAGTATTCCCTCTCTGAATTATTAAATACTTTTAACTATGATACGCGTAGTTACTTCGTAATTAAAAAATATGACATAACTTATTTTTAGCAACCGTTATTGATTATTAGTTGTGAGACGCACGATCATATCATCAGCCATCGCATCGAGACTAAACTTTGGCGACCAACCCCAATCACTGCGAGCCGACTGATCTTGAACGATCTCCGGCCAGTTTTCAACGACCGCAATCACTTTCTCGTTCGGCTCATAAGCGATCTCAATGCCAGCGATACGTTTGCTTGCGGCATTGGCGATTTCTTCGGCCGTAGGTGATAGGGAGTGAACGTTGTATACGCGCTTGGTTAATGTCTCAACCGGGGCACGCAACACCTGAGCTATTCCCGAGATCGCGTCATCTACGTACATTAATGAAGCCCGGGTGTGCGGATTGACATTAAAAGTATATCGCTTCTGCTCAACCCCTTCAACAAAAACACGTGAAGCATAGGAACTGGCAGCGGCCGTAGGGGCAAAGGGAGAAACAGTAATGGGCAGGCGTAGACAACGAAAATCGAGACCGTGCTGGCGCTGATAATAAACGCCGAGTCGTTCAATCGATGATTTAGTAACACCGTATAAACCGTCCGCCCATTGCGGTGTGTCTTCGGGGAGGCTTTTTGGCAGTTTACCGCCGTAAGTTGCGAGAGTGCTGGGAAAGAAAAATTTTTTAATTCCCAATTCAAGTGAGAGTTCAAAAAGGGCAAAGGTTCCATCCATATTTACCTTCCAGGCCAGTTCCCGGTCTTGCTCT
The DNA here is from genome assembly GCA_965219535.1 of Opitutales bacterium. Taxonomy (GTDB): domain Bacteria; phylum Verrucomicrobiota; class Verrucomicrobiia; order Opitutales; family PNEW01; genus PNEW01. The sequence goes on from CBDCNV010000002.1 coordinate 859,028, forward strand.
GAACTACCACTTAAGAGTGAGGCGAAATGCACGATTGTGTGTGGACGATAATGTTGTATTATCTTACTCAGCTCATTTCTATTGTTTAAATTTTCCTGAATATAGACGCAATTTTCTGCGGTGCGGGTAATAGGGCCTTTGGCAATGTCCACAAGAACAATCTCGTCAGCCATCCCATCCAGCTCAAAGCTGAGCAGAGATGCGAGGTTACCAGCACCTCCCGTAATTAATATCGTCTCTTTCATCATTAATTTCCATCCGGTTTAATTTGACAGTCCAGAAAAATCAATGGCTCTTTACCAGTTGCTTTAAGTGTCACTTCGATGCCTGAAGGAACGCCAAAATGATCATGCGCTTCTACCGCTTGTTCGATGCCGGCCATCTTAATTATGCCCGAACCGCGAACAATCGAGACTGCGTTAAAGTATTTTTCTTTTCGCGTCATTCCTCCGGTTCCCGTTCTGCCGACGCATAGCTCCAGACCGCCGACACCATTGCGGGCAGTTGCCGAGACTGGAATTAGCCGATAGTGACAATTTCCATGGCGTTGAGCGGCTTTCTCGATTTCACGTTCTAAGAAAATTGTCTGGTTCATCTGTCTGCTTTGAACCCGTACTTCATTCATTTCTTTAAAATCAAAAGGGTAGGGCTCAACATCTAGAAATACACCCCAACCGCCATGCTTCAGTGAACCGAAAATAAACGGAACATTATGCATGTGTGGAGAATCATTCACATAGCCGTGTCGCATCTCCGGGGGAATGGGCATCGCATACCCTTCTTCAAGCAGGGCGTAGGAATCACCGAGAATCGTCCTCCCCCGCATCGGATTATATCCGAGATGGATTTCCACGCCCTCATGATGCAAATGGGTTGGCACGTCACAGCGTTCGACATCGCCCAGCCAGGCTAGATTCCAACTGTGATAGTCACCATAAACGAGTGGGGCGATCGTTATACCGAGGTTGGGAACAATAAAACTCGCTTGTTCGGGAACTTCATTATCTCGCGTTAATTCGATGCCATTGCAATTGCGGATTGCATTCATGACTTCAATAAAGCGCTCGGAAAGCCGCTCTACTTCGTTATTGCCACTCGCCACAGCGTCTTCGCACAGGGCTTCAATCACTCGATGGATCAAAATATCATAACGATAGAAGGTGGAAATAAGCGCCCGGAAGTTTTCAGGAACAGGATCCATAGACTGATTGGCTAAATCGGTCAGCATCGCGATAGCGTTTCGCCTGTGTACCATCGCGACTTCGTTGCTACACTCAACCTGTTGCTCTAACTTGTCGCAAGTCGCGTGAAAGGCTCCAATCGTATGACGGCGAAAAGCATAGCAGTAAAGACGGGCGAGCGCAATTTCCTCGTCGCTGATACCTCGAGGGCTACGCCCTTGCGCATGGCTTGCTATAGCTTTCTCGATCAGCAAAGTGTAATTGGTATGGGCGGATAATTTAATCTTATGCTTATCAGCGATGACCATGGGTGAAAGAGGGATATATATTATTAGATAAATACTTCAATTGGGATAAAACCTGGTTTATTTAAGATAATGATTCTTTATCTCATGGATAATATAATCTTTTGCTTCCTCGACGGAATCTAAAATTTTAAATAACAACAAATCCTCTTCTGCAATGACTTCCCATTTAATTAAGTTTTCAAAATTTATGATATCATTCCAGAACTCGGAACCAAATAAAACAATGGGAATGTATTTATTTGTTTTACGGGTCTGCAGCAATGTGAGCATTTCGAACAGTTCATCCAAGGTACCGAAACCGCCCGGAAAAACAATTAAAGCCTTGGCGAGGTATAGAAACCAGAATTTGCGAATAAAAAAATAATGAAACTCAAAACCAAGTTCTTGCGTGATATGAGGATTTAAATCCTGTTCAAAGGGGAGACTAATTCCCAAAGCAATCGATTTTCCACCGGCAAATGAAGCTCCTCGATTGGCTGCTTCCATTATTCCCGGACCACCGCCCGAACAAATGTAGAATTGATTTTTCGGGTCTTCAATCGTATGCGACCATTCGGTCAAAGATTGAGCCAAATTTAATGCGGCATCATAATATTCAGCATTTTTAATCTGCTGTTTAGCCGTGTGTAAGCGCTTACTTTGTTCCAGTGTGGGCTTATCGGAATCCGCAATTTCCTTTTCTATACTTTCAAGGTTGTGGCTGGCCGTTTCAGGATCTTGGATTCGGGATGACCCGAACATGACGATCGTATTGTGTATGCCGAATTTTTGTAGACGCTGTTCGGTTTCCAGAAGTTCACATTGGACCCGAATTGATCTTGCGGCACTGCTGTTTAAAAATTCCTGGTTTTTATAGGCTTTCGTGGTTGGGCTATCAGATGGCTGATCGTTATTAGTGCTCATTATCCTTTTTTCTACTGCCAAATATATAATAGTCCATCGATAAACGACCGGGGCCAACGATAAATAAGAGTATGAGCAAAAAGAGAACGAGAGATGAAAATTCCAGCGACTGACCAAGGGAAAATAGACCTTCATGCCAGTGAATGAGAAAGACAGCACCCGCGAGAACGGGAATTTGTAGCAGTGCTGATAGCCGTGTGAGTAGTCCAATTGCGAGGAAAGCGCCCCCACATAAATGGGCAATCATCACGTAGTGTAAGATTAATGCGGGGACACCCCAGCTGTTATCCATGCTTAATATCAAGTCGGAGGTTGTGGTCTTCCCGGAGGGCGAAAATTGGATCACTCCTCGAACGAATAATCCGATACCGAGGTAAATACGAAGGAATTCGATTCCATAATCTCTGTGCGCATTAACCCATGCGATTAATCTATTTAAACTTTTCATAAAGATCTCCTTCTTTGGATTGAATTTGATAGCATCAAATGAGGCGATATAAACAGTCACTACTCATTATAAATAAATGTGTTAATATATTCTCTGATCGCAAATGGATGCGTTAATAATAACGACTATTTCTTTGCGTGAAATAATGATCCGTATTAATTGACAACGACTGTCTGATTACATAGTTCCATTAAATGGAGTATAAATATTTAGGTAAGACAGGGGTAAAGGTATCGACTTTGTGTTTCGGGACGATGTCATTCGGGGGGGATGCCGACGAGAGTGAATCGGCAAAAATGTTTAATCGTTGTCGCGATCTGGGAATAAATTTTTTCGATTGCGCGAACGTATACGCTAATGGGATCTCAGAGGAAATATTAGGCAGATTTATCGCTGATTGCCGGGATGAAGTTATAATTACGAGTAAAGTATTCGCTCGTACCGGACCGGGTGAAAATGAAAGAGGTTCATCCCGTCGAAATATTATCCTCGCCGTTGAAAAGAGTCTTAAACGATTAAATACAGATCGTCTCGAGCTCTATTTTTTTCATGGATTTGACAACGATACCCCGATCGAGGATTCGCTTCAGGCAATGGATGATCTGGTGAGACAGGGAAAAATTCTCTATCCCGCAGTGAGTAATTGGTCCGCCTGGCAAATTGCAAAAGCATTAGGCATTTCCAGTCGTGATGGGTTCGCCCGTTTTGAGTGTGTTCAGCCGATGTATAACCTGGTGAAGCGACAGGTGGAGTCAGAAATATTACCCTTATGCCAATCCGAACAACTTGGTGTTATTCCTTACAGCCCATTGGGGGGAGGACTACTCACCGGTAAGTACCGCGATAAGCAGAAAGCGGACAAGGGCAGGCTCCTGGAGAATGAAATGTATGTCCACCGGTATGCGGAGCCACACTACCATGAAGTTGTGGAGCGTTATATGGAATATTGCGGGGAGAAAAACATCAGTCCTGTGACTTTAGCGATTGCCTGGGTAAGAGCGCATCCTGCGGTAACCGCGCCGATCATAGGGGCGCGCAGCCTTGAACAACTGGAACCTTCCTTAGCTGCATTAGAAGTAAAAGTGGATCCAGCATGGTGGCTGGAAATTTCAGCGCTCTCCCCCGGACCGCCAATCGCCACAGACCGCAGGGAAGAATTTGCAGAAAGCCCGTTTACCCGACAGCCATTGATGAGTAAAGATTGACGATGACGTAATCGTCAAATGTGAATAATTTTTCAGTCAGGTTTGTTCATCATGGATTGGCGATTACCCCAAGTATAATATTATTTCTTGAGTCCAGCATAGGATTTCTGCTGAAGGTGGGCGAATGCTTTGGGCTACAGCTACAGCGCATGAAGTATGTCTAATTTAATTAAACAAAATTTTTTTAAATTATTATTGAGCCTAACGCTACTCGGGATCTCCGGTTATTTATTTATTGATCGTGTTGGAGGATTATTTCAAACGCCGTTCCAAAGCTCAATTAGGGGGTGGGATGACTCATTTTATTATTTCTGGCTTCGCTCCTTCTTTGTCGATGGAGATTTTGATTTCTCAAATGAAATCAAGTATTGCGATACCTTTGATGAAAATACTCGGCTACACGCCTTATCTATGCCTCTTACAGAAAGGGGATATTTACCCAATAAATATCCAATTGGGTGGGCGCTTAGCAGTGCACCCTGGTATCTTCTCGGGGACGCGATCACAAGGCTCATAAATCTATTTGGCGGCGAACTGTTAACAGACGGCTATGGGCCTTATTATCAATTAATGATAATGATCGGCCAGTGGGTTTATGCGTGGCTGAGTTTATTCTTCGCGTATAAGATAAGCTGCCGGTACTTGAATAGGGACAATGCCTTCTTCGCCGTAGCGATCACGTGGTCAGCATCCGCACTCTTTTATTATCAGAATATTCAATTATCTATGGCGCATAACTTGTCTTTTTTTGCCATTACCGGTTGTTACTGGGTAACATTGCTCATCAGGGAGAAGACTAAATCTCTATTCCTTTGGATAAGTTTAGCGGTCTTATCAGCGACTCTGATTCTATCGCGCTTACAAGGTGCTGTTTATCTCCTATATCCGGCTGTGGTTATCCTGTCTTTATTGTATAAGGATAGAAAATTATATCCCTACCTGATTGTTTTTATCCTCATTGGGATAATCGCCTTACTCCCTCAATTGTACGCCTGGAAAATCCTTTATGGCCAATATCTTCCCTATACGTATGAAGGTGAAGGCTTTAACTGGTTAGCGCCAAATTTAAGGGGCGTGCTCTTTTCCCCCTATCACGGGTGGTTTTATTGGACGCCCATCATCTTCATCGCACTCCTTGGGTTTATTAGCTGGATCTGGAAATTGAGGAATAGCGAAGCGGTTACCTGGGGCATCGGATTATTAGCAACTGTTTATCTCAACGCTTCCTGGCATGATTCGACTTTTGGCGCGTCGTTTGGCTCTCGCGCCTTTGAAGGCGCTACTTTATTTGCTATCATAGGGCTGGGCGAAATAATTCAACTATCTGATGCGAGGAAAAGATTAAGATATATATTTATCGTTATCGCCTTATTCTTTTCTCTCTGGAATATTAACCTTACATTACTCGTTAGGTTTTGGAAATATTCGGGTATCACCCTAACGCAAAGTGTTACCTACAAAGATATCGTGAATGGTTCCTCTAAATTCTGGTTTGAGAAAGACTGATTGACTACCTGGAACTTAGCAAGCGGCAGGGAAAACCTCCCCTCAAGCCCAACAGCTTGTCATTCAACAGTATATTTCACCTGTATGGAACGAGAATACAGCCGTCCCAAACTGCTGATTTAAAGAACAGGGGAGGCGTACTTCGCAATTTTAAAAATTTATTGTAACTTACTGAGGCTGTAGTGTAATTAACGGCTTAGGCTAAGCCAATTTACTGCCAGTGGAGAAATAAAATGAAAATGAGATACCTGAAATATTCGATCGCGACGGTGATTTTTGCGATTACGTTGATATTTTTGGGTGCTGGTTTTCGTGGGACCAGTTTAACCGCTCGTAATATTGTCGAAAAGCAACACGAGAGGGTTGCGACAAATGGACAAATCGAGATTTATAAAATGGTAAGCCTTGATAAGCAGGGGAATATTATTTCACGCGAAGCTTTTCGCATGGTGCAGACTGATGACAATGGGAAGCGGCGAGTACTGCTTCGGTTGATAAATCCAGCGGAGGTGAAAGGAGTGTCGCTATTGAGCATTCAGATTTCTCCCAGTGAAACTGAACAATACCTCTATATGCCCGCGCTGAATACTGTTCAACGTATTAGCGGCAGCGGGAAAAAGGGCAATTTTATCGACACGGATTTTGCCTATGAAGATCTACTTTACAGTTGGTCAAAAAATCTTCTCTACGATCGTAAATTTGATGAAAATCTGAATGATGACGTCTGTTACGTGATCGAGATAATCGCGCAAGACAATGAGGCAAAAAAGTCCACAAATTATTCAAAGAGAATACTTTGGATTACACATGAGGATTTCGCACTGAAAAAGATAGATCACTATGACCGCCAGGGGAAACTCATGAAGACTTTAACCCTGACTGATTTCGAAGAAAAGTCAGAAAGTCTCCGGCTTCCCACCCGCTTTGAAATGGTGCACCATCTTAAAAAAACCTCTTCGATGTTCGTTGTCACGAGGGGGAAATACAATTTAACTTTAGAGGATAAATATTTCACCCCGGAAGGATTGAAAAATTGGAACAGGGAAGATGACGCAACTATTCTGGCAAGTCTCGAGCCATAAATATCTGCTCTCATAGGTTGGCGTCACCGCGTTTATTTTTTATCTATTCGTGCATTACCATTACACCAATATTTTGTAATAAAGAGGTCACTCCCCGGTGTGGAGACTTATAAAGTTCAGTTATCATTATGCCGCACCGGTGTTGTTGGTCATTGCCATCATAACTGGCTTATCCTGGACCTTGCTCGACCGCATCCGTTTAGAAGTATCAGCGGATCAGTTGCTTCCCCGGCAAAGCGCTTTACGCGAGGCCTATGATGAAACACGCGCTACTTTCGGCTCTGATAAAATTGCGGCCGTTTACATAGAAGACAATACGTTATTTACGTATGCCACGCTTCGGCGGCTGGAGACTTTATATAATACACTTTCAGGTCTCGATGGTGTGCAAAGGGTAGAAAGCCTTTTTAATATCAGTCATATTAAATATCGGGATGGGTGGCTGGAGACAGGACCCATTCTTGACATTATTCCCGAGGATCCAAATGAGCTGCGGAGAATCAAAGATGAAGCAGCTAATAATCCCCTCTTAAGTCGCAGAGTCATTTCGACTGATGGTAAAGCGACGCTTCTCACGCTTTATCTTGAAGAGGGCGTATCCACGGCGGGAGATGCCCAGGTGACTAAGGGCAATGAATTGGGGCATTGGAATTTTGAACGCTACATTTACCTGCAGATTGAAGAAGCATTAAAAGACTTTAATGAAGATTTTGACCAGGTATTTCAAGTGGGTGTCGCGGCGATGCAGGTGGAAATGAAGCAATTTATCATTGAAGATCAACGCTACCTTCTCCCTCTCTCCGCACTGCTCATAATTATTGTCATTGGACTTGCGTTGCAGAGTGTTCACGCGGCGATTATTCCCATTTGTAATGCCATTCTCAGTTCGATCTGGATGCTGGGATTACTCGCTCTTCTTGGCATTCCCATCAATATGCTCAATTACATTGTTCCCGTCCTTATTATCGTGGTCGGTGCGACTGAAGATGTACATATCCTCTCTGAATATATTGAATTGCGAAGGAGGGGACAGTCGGGAACGCATGCCATGTTGGCGACTGCGCACAGAATAGGACTCACTCTATTCCTTACCGCGATTTCCACAATCCTGGGATTTGCGGCGACGGGATTAACCGATATCATCGCGATGCAACACTTTGGAGTTGCGGCCTCTCTGGGTATGTTTTGCCGGTTTATAGCCTCTTCTTTTTTCCTCCCCGCCTATCTTAGTATATTTAAAAATCATTTTTCCGTCGGTTCAAATAAAGCGCGTGCACACGCTCCGCGTATCATTGCGGATAAACTGGCGGTCACCATAATGCAACGACTCGTCAAGCATCCTGCATTGGTTATCCTGACATTTATGGTTATAACCGTGCCCAGTCTCTACTTAGCAGACAGGATCGTTTTAAATAATGACTTACCTGCTTTTTTAAAGAAAGAAGCGAAAGTTGTTCAAAATATTAACACCGTAGCTAACCGTCTGTCTGGATCTAAAGTCATTAACATAACACTCAAAGGAAATCCCGGTGATTTTAAGCGCAACGAAAACCTTCGACGACTTAAAGATCTCACTGTTGAACTGAGAAATAGGGAGGATCTCGATTCCGTCGTATCCCTCGCGGATTACATCTGCCTTGTCAATCGCGAGATGCGGGGTGGAGGTGCGGAAGATTTCATGATCCCTGAAAATGATTCACTCATTGCTCAGTACCTGATCTTTTTTCACAGTAGCGATCTGCGCCCCTATGCCACTCATGACTATTCTCAAGTCAATATTGCTATTCGCACAAACATCGGGAATAGCACACATTTTAATCGGATCGTCGGTGAAATCCGAGAGCTGCTCGAGAGTGGAAAATTTGGTCCCCTTGTCTACACGATCACAGGAAAATCCGTTCTCGTCGCTGCGGCAGTAGATAATATTGCCCGGGGGCAGTTAACCTCACTCAGTACCATCACCGTGTTACTCTTTATTATTGTCTCAACGCTGTTTCTTTCTTTGCGCTGCGGCTGTCTTGCGGTATTGGCTAATCTTTTTTCCGTTGCTGTCATATTCGGCTTTATGGGCGTGGCGCAGATACCGCTTAATCTCGGCACCTGTATGGTCGCGGCAATTACTATCGGAATCGGCGTAGATGACACGCTTCACTTGTTGGTGCAATACAACCGCGAGTTGAAGTCCCTTAAAGATGAAAAAAAAGCACTCGAAAAAGCGCTCCGCACGGTAATCCTCCCCATCATCGTCACCTCAATCGGACTCGCGGCCGGTTTTTTTGTCCTATCTTTTTCCAGCTTCCTCCCCGTTCAGCAATTCGGTATGCTCAGCGCAATCGTTATCGTAATCGCGGTAATCGCCGACATGATTTTAACTCCTGCGCTCTTTTCAACGAAGCGTCTTATTACACTATGGGATTTACTCGGAATAAAACTACAAAATACGCTTCATGATAAATGCCGTCTCTTTCAAGGCATGAGCATGTGGCAGGTGAAAAAATTTATCCTGCTCTCACACATGGAGGAGTATCCAGCTGGAACCCTCGTCATGCGTGAAGGGGAACTTGCCCATATCATGTACATCATTATTGAAGGCGAAATGGAAGTATCTAAGCTAATAAAAGGAGAGCGGACCAAACTGGCAAACCTCACTCTTGGTGACGCGGTTGGGGAGATAGCCCTGGTCTACCAGAATAAAAGGACCGCTGATGTCCGCGCTATTACGGATATTAAAATGCTTGCCATCGATTGGGAGTCATTGGAGAAAATTCAACGCTACGCGCCCTATCTCGCATCTAAGTTCTATCTTAATCTCGCCCGTGTTCTCGGCCTTCGCATTGTGCAGACCGTGAGCCGTATCGAGAAGGGGGTCTGAAGAATTGCCGATCCGCCGTCGCTCTTTGAGCTATGGCGTGACAAGTTGCGTGAGGCTCATCTCTTTACAGACTCAGGATAAAAAAATCTTTTGTTCTTAATCGAATTAAATTAGGTTAATTTGCTGACAGATTCATGGGGCCGTAGCTCAGTTGGAAGAGCGCTACACTCGCACTGTAGAGGTCGGGAGTTCGAATCTCCTCGGCTCCACCAAACTTTGCAATGCAAAGTTTGCCAGCCGTAGCCTTGGCGAAGGCTGGCATTTCGGGTACAAATATTACAGGGTTTTATAAACTGAAACTGGGCTTAGACTAACCTAAGGCAGGCCAAACATCAGAACCAAATCATAATATTAATCGTACGTCTATTGACAGGACGAAGGCTGCGCACCATAGCTCGAAGAGCGAAGGCTGGCATTTCGGGTACAATCCTTACGATACATTCAACGGTCCTCAATGGGACGGTGTGAAATGCGAACAACCTTTCATCCAACTATCCATCACCTTGTTTTGACGTCCGTAGTCATCATTGCGTTTCCACCGGACGATACTCTGGCAAGACCTGCGGATAACGTTCACCTGTAGTTGTGCAGTACGCATCTCCATGAATAAAAGCAATGCTGAAGGCACGCCGGGGTTGGTCCGTGGTGTTCACTAGCGATGAATGCAGCAGTTTTATCTTCAGAAGAATGACTTCACCCTTGTCCATTTCCATATAAACCCGCTTATCTTCCGGGGCATACTTATGAATGTCTTCTTCTTTGCTAACCGTATGGATGGGGCATTCTATATGTGAATAAGGGATCACTGTCAGACAGCCGTTTTCTCGTGTTTGTGGGTCCAATGCGGTATAGACGGTTATCTCTTCGCGGATGCTCAAGTCCCAATTCCGACCGTCCTGATGCCAACCAAGCGGCATGCCGCCGTCGGCCGGTTTATTAAAAAACATGGATCTGAATACGCCGACTTTTTCGCCAATCTTTTTCCGCGTGATATCCCTGAAAAGAGGATGCTGAATATAATTTAGATATAATGGATCCATTTCCAGTTCCTGAATTTTCCGGTACTTCAGCGAACTGCCCTTGTACTTTGCGGAAAAACGAGTATTCTGCACCGTCTTCGACGCAGATGGACAAAGTTGCATGCCCATCCCTTCGTAGCGAATATCGCCACGCATTATTTGGTCGATTCGATTACAAAGTCGGTCGATTTGCGCGCCTGGCAACACCACACCCAACCGAACAAAACCAACAGACTCCAGTTCCCGCCATTCGGCTTCGCTCACCTTATTGTTTTGTCGCAGTTTTGTTTTCACGGTTGTCACTATTCTCTCGGTAGTTCGGCTATTGTGGAACGCAGGATGGGAATTTCGGGTACAAATATTACGGGGTATTAGAAGACGTTTGCGTTGTATAGTTTAGTCGCCATAGTTTTACATAATAACGACTTAAACCAAAATGCAAGGAATGAGCATGCCTAAAAAGAAAAGTAAAAAAAAATCAGGCAAGACAGAAAAACGTAAGTTCGCTAAGCCGAAAGTTATCGTTAACACAACGGTGAAAGACTTGGAAGCGTTGGGTGAGGCAAGCAAAACAGAAAAAGAACGTATTGGTTGGGCCAAAAAAATATTGGATGTACCCAGAGTTTGGCGTCGTACAAAGGGAGAAAACATAAAAGTGGCGGTCCTCGATACCGGGGTGGACCCCGACCATGCTGATTTAAAAGATGCAATCATCGCGAAAAGAGATTTCACTGGCGATGGTATTGAAGATGAAGACGGGCATGGGACTCATTGTGCAGGGATTATAGCCGCGCGAAAAAATAAAAAAGGATTCGTCGGTGTAGCGCCGAAAGCAGAACTTTTGATTGCAAAAGTTCTTGATAATGAAGGATACGGTGAAGTGGAGTGGATCTGTAAGGGCATTAACTGGGCTAAAAATAAAAGGGCAGACATCATATCCATGTCATTGGGTTTTGAAGAATCAGATAATGATCTCTATAGAGCTATACAAAAGGCGTTAGCGGCAGGTGTTTTTATCCTATGTGCAGCTGGAAATGAGGGTGGGTTTTCTATGAATAATATTGGCTACCCTGCACGCTATGGGGGTGTAATCACCGTCGCGGCTCATGATGAGGATGGTAATCGTTCAGGATTCTCATCGTCGGGCGGAGAATTAGATGTGATGGCACCTGGAACCGATATATGGTCGACTTATAAAAAAGGTGAATATGCGTCATTAAGTGGGACATCGATGGCGACTCCATTTGTAGCCGGCCTCGCCGCTTTAATTACATCAAAGCACAAGAGTAAGGATAAAAATAAGACCCCCTTAGATAATAATGAGGATTTAAAAACTCACTTATTGCGCATGGCAGCGCATCCTGGCTTTCACAATAATCAAACAGGTTACGGTCCTTTGAGACCTTTTCAATATTTCGATTCTAAATGAACGATAGGGACACTCTCAAACGCGGTAGGGAACAACCGTCGCCAAGGCTATGGCCAACAGGCACCAGTGTTCCACCTAATTGCTTAACACTTAAAACTTAAAACTGATCGATAGATCACTTCTCACTCAATCGTAAGCTCTTCGACAGCCACCGTGATCTCATCGCCATCTTCATTGGCGAAGGTGGCGACAATACTCTGAGTCGGCTGAGGAGTGTTGTCAGACTTAAAGTTGTTCTGAGTGATCAAGGTATCAAATCCCGTTGTTGTTGATCCACTCTCCGCTACCACGACTGCGGCGCCGTTTGTCTGCAATAAATCACCACCCGTGATTCGCAACCCTGGGTTGCCGGCTGCTACGGTGAAGGAACCTGATCCAAAGAGTAAGTGTGGGACCGCGTCGCCATTGGCATCGATGTCGCCGACGGTTAAGCGTACCGCGATCGATACCCCGCGTGCATCGACACCGACCTTGCCCGTGCTTCCACTAAAAGCGGCGTTCGACAGCTGCATGCCGCCCATGCCAGTGGAATTTACAACTTCTACCAAAGTCACGTCTGCCTGCGCGTCATAGACCTGTCCCTCGGGGAAGAGCGCCTGGTTAACCGCGTTGATCGATCCCACGGTAAAGATACTGAAGAAGGTATTGGCGTCCGCTCCATCGATGACCACGCTCGGTTTACCCGTCACGTATTCCACCGCCTGGTTGTAGCGTGGGGGAATGGCCGGGGGCAGGAAAGTGGCTGGATCGAGGGTTACCGTAAAGGAACCTGTGCCCGAGAACTCAACCTGCACAATGTCTTCAGTTTCATCCATGAAGGAGACACGGGTGATTTGTCCCGGTCTGGCTTGGAGCTGGATCGTTTCACCCGTAAGGAGAATCTGGTCAAAGATGTTTCCATTCGGATGCTGAATATTTTCTCCGGCGATATCACCTGTACCGTCAAGCACCAGAGGGACGGAGGGAGCCGCCACGGTGATGACTGCCGTTTCACTGTTTGCGCTGCCGCCGGCATTGGTAATTTGCACCCAGAAATTCGTGCTCACAGTGAGCGCACCGGTAGTTAAGGTACCGCTCGTGGCGCCGGCCACGGGACTCGCGGTATCGCCGCTGTTGCCGCTATACCACTGGTAAGTCAGATCGTCACCGCTCGCAGCTACGGACAAGGCTATCGCGGTGCCGGACTGCACCTCCTGGCTCGCGGGCTGAGTGGTGATCGATGGCGCGGTGGGACCTCCTCCATTGCCGCTGGTGGCTCCGATCGGAGTAAAACCAAAATCATCGAGCGCGATATGAGTAAAGCTGCCACTTATAGAAGAAATGGCAGGACTGTTGGAATAAGTAATTTTCCCAATCCCTCCCGGGGCTCCCAATGCTTCCGCATTGAAATCAAAAAAGGTGAAGGGAACTTCAAATTCGATGCTGATATTATCGGGTACATCTGTAGTTGAAGTGAGCAGGTTATCATTCGTGTCGAAGACTTCGATCAACGCGTCACCCTCTATTTCACGAACCGCATAAAATTGCACCTGTGCTGCGGGTGTTTCAAAAGTGATCGTTCCAACAAGTTCATTTTCAATTGCCCATATAGCTGAAGCATCCTGTCCGGCAGAAGTTCCACCAGCGAAGAAAAGAGAGGGAAAGGTATGATTATAACGGGTCAATCCAGATGCACTTTGAACAAGTCCGCCCGTGAAAGTAGCAGATACGGGTGATACGCCGAGGGTAAAATTTGCCCGATTAGCAAAGACAGGACTGCTGAATTGTAAACCCTCAAAATCATCATAGACGGTGTTATTCGGCGGTCCCACCACATAGGTAAATCCAAGATCATCGATCGCGACTTGCCCGGAGGCATTTATGATTTTTAATTCTGTTATTCCATTCGTAAAATTGAGGTCACTGGGGTCGGCAGCATCTCCACTGAAGGCGACAAAACTTTGTAAGGGGGGATTAACACCGGGACTGATGTTAGTGGGTAAGCCTATCACCGTCCCTTGTTGAGTTATTACCGCAAAATTCTTATCGCGTAATTCGATACGACCACCGCCCCCGGAGTCCGCCGCATAAAACTGGAGAGAATTAACACCCCGTTCAAAGAGGATTTTCCCTTCTGCAACGCCGGTGGAAAGCATCAGGGCTTTACTCCCTGAGTGATAAAGAGCGGGGTTACCGACGGATACCAAATCAAAGCCAATCACTCGTATGCTATTGGGCGATTCCCCGATGATGAATTCCGCTCCTTCTCCCGTTACATTTTCAAAATCGAAGAACGTGTTGAGGTCTTGGGGTGCGGCGGTAAGACAGAGGGAGTTGCCCAATGACAATACAAGGAGCGTTAGACATTTTTTAATATTTATCATTTGATTGCCTCATTGGATATTTTAGCGAACGGATAAAAAGCAGTTAACTTAGATTCCTCTCAATATCAAGATTCCTCCTTAATAATTATATTTTATTTTTAAAGAACAATCCGGACTTCCCTCAATTTAGGAGTCCCACACCCATAAGGCGAAATAAAGGTCGCTTTATATTGTAGCCATTGGGCATCACTTGGGATTCCTTCAATCGCTTCACCTGATGTTTCATAATAAGACTTGTCGCCATGTGGCCCCGACCAGGCGGCATCCTCTAATCCCTCTTCTGTTTCACTCCACCGGAGTTGGAATTTAATATTTAAAAGATCTGTCTCTTCACTTTCCCAATGGATGCGGCTCGCCTCTCTATTACCCAGCTCATAGGGGGGTGAAAAATAATGTTCTTCGGGCTTTCTCGTGTAGGCGTTACCGTGATCATAGGAATACATCCCATGGGGTCCCAATCCGGGGAGTCGAGTCGGCTCGGTCGCAAAGAAACCATCGGGGCCATTCCAGTAAATCAATGAATCAACCTGGTGGCCGATGTCATCGCGGTGGCACGCCAGGACGATATCAATCCATCCATCTCGATTTAAATCAATTTGAATGACGTCCCCCGAGCCGTAGGCTTCAAAGTTTATAGGGTTCTCCAAGTCCAGCCCCTTCCCATTACCCCAGAATAACTGGGCGGGTGGGACTCTTGTCGTAGGTGTTGCATAGGCAGAGACCACGAGATCTAAATTGCCGTCATTGTTATAATCCGCGATGCCCGTATACCGGGCGCTGTATGCGCCAAAGTATTCCTGGATATTTTCGGGATCATAACCATCAGGGCTGCCGTAGAAGATACGGAGCGTGTCTTTATGGCGGAGTCGGGTGCCAAGAATGCTCACAATCATGTCCAACCAGCCATCCTTATTCATGTCGGCAAAATTTAGTTTTACCACATCTCCCGTCGCGGCGCAGGGAAGGTATTGTCTGTTGTTTTTGGAAAAACCATCAACTTGACCAAAGTAAATCAGTAACCGGTCCCCAAAATCATGGAAGGCTATATCGATGTAGCCGTCATTATTGACATCACCGATCGCTGAGGTGAATCCGTGATTCTTTATGCGATCAATACGTGAATTGGAAAATCCGTCCGCCGATCCATAATAGATAATCGACGATTTTTCAGGGTCATCCGTGATTTCTTTCACCAACGATACAGCGAGAAGATCGAGATACCCGTCACGATTAAAATCGGTGGTCTCCATATCGTAATGGTCATGTCCCGTATGTAAATCGGTAAACTTTTCGGATCTTATCCCTTCGGGCACTCCCTCGTAGATGCGAAGTGCTTTGGGAATGCTGAATACTACTTCCGGGTAACCATCCAGGTTCAAATCGGCAATTAATGCGACATTGCTATGAAGGGTTTCCAGTTCAAGACGGTTTTTAACACTATACTCAGCTTCTGCGTTTCCCAGATAGACATAAGAGGGCACATGACTGACATGGCCATCATTGACATTGTTAAATATAACTTCAGGGATTCCGTCCCCGTCGAGATCCCCGGCGGTATTTCCGATTACCCCAATCGTCGGAACCCAGCTTGTGTTGTCTTCGGAATAGCCGTCAGGCCCATTCCAATAGATAGGAGACTTCGTTCTGTATTCATTCCCCTCATAGTACTTGCTGATGATCAACTCGGGAAGTTCGTCACCGTCGAGATCGGCTGCTGTTATCCAGCGTGAATTCTTCACCCTAACCGTTGTTTTTACTTTTTCCAGATCGTCACCGGAGCGAATCTGTACACCATCTGTGGTGGCAACTAGGAGGTCCGGGATGCCATCGGTATCGACATCCGCGATTTCAGTACGGATTACGTCGCGGTTGAATTCCCCGGTGTGACCTGCCGCCTTAATGATCATCGGGTTCTCTGTATCTATGGCTCCGGTTTTATTCCAGAAAATGCTTAACTGACCACTGCCACTGAACGTAATGTCAATGTTCCCGTCACCGTTAAGATCTTCCAAGATGACCTGGCTCGCCCCATAAGTCGGTAAGATAAGTGGTTCCTCGGCATTTACGCCGTCCTTGGTTCCCCAGTATAATAACGATTCCGTATTGCGTTCAACACTTCCTACCCGGGAACTGGCCAAAACAATTTCTGCGTGGCCATCATTATTCAGATCTCCTGTGGCGATTCCCACGGCTCCCGTTGCCATCATTCCATATTCCTTACCCTTATCTTCAAAGCTGCGGTTTTCGCCTTGTATATAGACATGAGTTAAACGTGGCTTTGCCGGATTGTGGCTGTCTACCCACGCTGAAGGCAAGATCAGGTCAAGCCGCCCATCACGGTTAATGTCGACTGCAATCACATCAAAGGACCCGATTGCATGTAGGTCGGTCCGGTCCGCTTCCAGACCCTCGGGTCCGCCCCAGTATATAAAAAAAGGCAATTCAGAGGTGATGCCATCATGACCGATAACCGTTACCAGATCATTATGACCGTCACCGTCCACATCGATAACCTTGCTCATATACCCTCTATCCCTGGACATTTGGTGCAGCTTCCAATTTTCGCCCGAACTTTTTTTCTCGGGTGAGTAGACCCAGGTGGGACCGCGTTCGACTTTATCGTGCGAATTAGCGAGAACGATGTCGACATAGCCATCGCGGTTAACATCGAAATGATTGATGATCTCAATCTCTCCCTTGGCGTTCACATAAAGATTATTACCTGCGTTTTCAAATTGACCCTGGGAAAACCCATCAAAACCCTTATGCACCCAGACTTCCGGTGCCTTCATCTCCTCGACCTCCATCCGCGCTTTGCCCATGGAAAAAAGAGAGCTACTGAAAATTAGTGAGATGGCAATTGAAGCTATCGTTGAGCGTAACAGGTGGAGTGAATGGCTTGAGGTCGTGGTGTGTATTTTCATATTATAATTATAAATGAGACGTAGTTGACCATTCCGATTCTTAAATATTTATATCTACTTTTTTATTTCCTTTAACATTTTATTGGTGGCGTGCAGCGCGTTGCTGTAACCGTCTCTAAGCGCGTCGAGATCCTGAATGCAGTTAAGCCAACGAACTCCCTTCTTAATGACATTACGCATCGATTCGTTCGGTGCGACTGGGGTCCCCATAACTTTATCGTGATTGCGACAAGCGTCGCCGACTTTGTCATAGACTTCCAATATTTTTTCATGATTGATCGGGTGATCAGCTTCACCGACCACGCCGTAACTTTGTGAGAGATCGCCATGACCGACAAATAACAGATCTATGCCCTCGACCGCGGCAATAGCTTCGACATCATCGACACCTTCTTTATCTTCGATCATCACACCAAGTAGTGTATGTTCGTTGGCCTGTTCAACATACTCTTTCAACTCAAGCTTTCCATAGTGTGAATCTCGGCCTAATCCCATACCTCGCATGCCTACCGGTTGATATTTTGCCATGCTTACAAAATGACGCGCGTCATCGGCACTTTTACAATGCGGCCAGATCAAACCACCGGCGCCCAGTTCCAGTGGCTTGATGACTTGGTTATAAGGTCCATGGGGAATGCGGACTATGGCATCGAGTTCAACCATGCGCGTGGCTATAATTAAATTCGATAGCCCTTCCAAGCTGAGGTGCGTGTGTTCAGTGTCAATCCACACGCTTTTGTAGCCCGCTTGAGCAACCATTTCGACTACGATTGGATCAAATACCCGATTAATATCCGCAAGAACGACCACTTCACCCCTGAGCATTGAGGCTTTGGTTTTATTAACCTTAAATTGAAGATTCATATTAATTAATCTTTTCCAAAATGCTTGCGATAATTAATCTACAGTGAGTCGGATCCATCAATCAAAGTCAAATCGGGTCTATTTTAGGTTGATTAGGTAATTACCGACTGACATCAATTATAAGTTAATAGAAAGGGTAAAAAAGTAATTCGATCGACTGATAATTCAGACCAGTTAGCGATTCGACAATTAAGGAACACTAAATTAATTGATGGAGGAGCATTTCTCGATGAACTCTAAGCAATATAAAGTAAATTTTAATGAACTACCCTGGGAAGACCCGTCACCCGGTATGCGCGTTAAGACAGACGAAATCGAGGGCAAGCGGATTCGTTTCATTGAATTATCAAAAGCGTTCGTCGATAAAGAATGGTGCACCAAAGCTCACCATGGATATATACTGGATGGAGAGCTTGAATTTAATTTCAATGGTAATTTGGTGAAGTATAGTGCGGGCGATGGATTGATGATTCCTGGTGGCGAAGAGAGTAAACACAAGGCTACGGCCATCACCGATAGGGTGAGTATTATTTTAATTGAAGAAGTCTAGGATCTTCTAACATTATCCTAAGCATGCTATCGAGTACGGAGAGTGAAGAGAGAATTAGGCGAGGGCTGGATTTTATAAATGAAAACGGTTCGGGCCATACGAAGGCAATTGGCAATGCCATCGTAAAACCGGAAATGGTGGATGAAGCGCTGAATACGCTGCGGCCGTTTCAGAATGCTGATGGAGGATGGCGGGGAATGGACAGTGATATGAAAGGGCCCCTCTCCACTATTTCCTGTACATGGGTAGCAATGCAATGGCTGACTTGGCTTGATTGCAAAGAATCGAAATATTTAATTAGAACCGTCAATTTTATTAAAGAGGTTCAAAATGAAAGCGGATACTGGGATGAACCGGAAGCGATATTAAAACACGATCCACCGCCCTGGATGGTTCCCGGAGATTACGCTAATCAGCTGTGGTTGACCTCTGCCATCTGCTGCCAGCTGATGGAGATAAATAAAACCTCTGAGGTTAATTTTAAAGCGGCCACTGATTTTCTCCGGGCGGGATGGGACGGTAAGCGGTTTCCCGTATACTCCCATACCCATTGGATGACAATCGTTATATTTTACCGTCTTCGCGAGGATTCAAAAATAAACGCAAATATTGCCGAGGGCAGTAAACAGATTTTAACCTCTGAAATTTTAGAAGGCAATGAAGAACCATTTGATTTAGTTGACATTGCCTACGCTTCGCTTCGGGTCGGAAACTGGGCGGAAGATTTATTGAAGTTATCTTTGGATAAACTGTTGGAAAATCAGGCAGAAGATGGCGGATGGACAACAAACTACGGAGATCAACATCGACCGATGGGAACAGCAAAAGCAATCTACCTGCTTAAAATTTTACCCAAGTTAAACTAATATGACAGGAATTTTAGGGAATCACCGTTATGGATAATGTTTTCTGGGTCATTCCTGAAAAACTGGCTGGGCGGCCCGGCCCTGATACGGAACCGTGGGACCTCACCTCCTTGCGAGAGGGTGGCATTGGTGCAATCCTCTCGGTAAACGATGGTCGATTGTGCGATATCAATGAGATTCAGACCCAGGGCATCAATTACCTGTGCACCCCTTTTTCAGACTATGCCCCGCCCATTCCCGGGAATGAAAAGATTTGTCTGGCTGCTCTCCCCAAAGCTTATGCCTTTGCGAAGGATGAAATAGGAAAGGGGCACGCCGTTGTCGTACACTGTTCAGCGGGTAAAGATAGAACCGGACTGTTTCTCTCTTATTTCCTCATGCAGCAAGACGGGCTATCGCCAAAAGATGCGATGAAGGCTGTGCGAAAGGTTCGCCCCATAGCATTTACTGCCTGGGGATGGGGGCCGTTCGCCGAACTCGTGCTCGAAAGCTGTGTGTGATATAAAAAATCTTCGTCTTCGTCATCGTCCAGTATAATATTAACAAGCTGAGAAAAAAAGAAAAAGAGACAAAGATGAAGAGTTAGACGAAACCCATCAGTAAGATAGATGTACGATATTTGATATACGATATGCGATCTATGAAGTAAGTTTAATACATCACAATTCAAACGTCGGATATCAAACATCGAATATCTCTTTCCCTGTTTGAAGTTTTAAAATATAATGACGAAGACGAAGATTATTGTGGTTAACCATCGTCAATGATACTATTCAACATGCTATCCCTGAGATGATTGATACAAAGCTAATCCTCATAGAAGGACAACCGGGATCCGGTAAGTCCACGACAGCGCAGTATATAACTAAGCAGTGTGAAAAGAACAACATCGCGGCAAGATGGTATCACGAACAGGATAAGCAAGCGCTCGAAATATTAGATGCTCGAAGTGATTTCTCCGAGGTAAAAATAGCTCAGTGGAAAGCGTTTGTCTCTAAAGCGAAAGAGAGTAAAAAGGTGAACATTCTCGACAGTCGATATTTAATGAACTCAGTCGGGTTTTTCTTTGCGATGGATGAAATGGCTCAGCTGGCCGAATTTGAATCCATGTGGGAGGATAGTGTTAAACCATTAAATCCCGTTTTTATCTATTTCTATCAAAGTGATGTGGAAAAATCGTTAAGAAAAACTTTCGATATTCGACGTGAAGATTGGGAAGAATGGGCATTTAAAAAAATTAACGAGGGAACCGCGTTTGGAAAGAGAAATAAATTAAAAGGTCTTGATGGCTTTGTGACCTTTTTTAAGGAGTTTCAAAAAGTCACAGACAAAATATTTGATAAATTCCGCGGCAGAAAATTAGCGATCGAAAATTCAGAAGGGGAGTGGGAGAAGTATTACGAACAGATCTCACAGTTATTAGCGTTACCCCTGATAGATGAAGAAATTCGACCTGAAGTGGACTTGGAAATTTATGTGGGTAGATATAGAAAAGTAAACGGTGAGCTTGAATGTGAAATCGCGTTAGACGATGATTATTTATATATCTTTAAATCTGAAGCGGACAAAATCGTAGCAAAAAAAGAAAATATACTCACCTCAATAGGTGCGCATAAGTTTTATATTAGAGAAAGACCGGATGACATAGGTTTCCAATTAAATAATGATGGAGTCGTCGATAAGATGACACGGAAAGGGGCTTGGTATGAAATTGAACAGCTGGGTCACCCGATTTCCGTCTGGGATAGAGATGCTAAAGATACAATTTTTATAAGAACTTCGGATTGATCTACTTTTTCATAAAAAATTTTCGTCTTCGTCCTTCCATTTATATTCTACAATAAAAAGGTGGAACGCGCTGTCCCTAGCGCGTTTAAAAATGTCATAAATAAAGAAACGTGCTAGGGACCAACCTTCGCCAAGGCTATGGCTGACAGGCAGCCCGCTCCACCACATTGCTAAAATTGTAACTCTTAACACTTGATTCCTTTGACATTAGACCTTTGACTTTCGCCCCGTTTACCTTCCATGAAATACGATGCGGTCATTTTTGATTTATTCGGGACACTTGTAGATAATTTTTCTCTCGTTGGGCACGAACGAGTTCTGAAGAACATGGCATCAATATTATCAGTATCTTCTGATGCTTTTGTCCAACTAACCGTCAGTACTTTCCATGAACGGGCTACCGGCGTCTATCCAGACACTGAAGCCTTTATCCGATACGCCTGCGCTGCACTTGGCGGTAATCCTAGTGTAGAGAATATAAAATTGGCTGTTCAGATTAGAGCTGATTTCGAACTTCAATCAATGGTTCCTCGAGATGGGGCGTTAGAAACACTAAAGGAATTGAAGAACATGGGCTTTAAGATCGGTCTGATAACTAATTGTACCGCCGAAGCTCCTGATTTATGGGACCAAACGCCCTTTGATTCACTTATCGATATAGCGATATTTTCTTCTTCGGTCGGGCATATGAAACCAGACCCGGAAATTTATAATTTAGCCTGTGAGAAATTACAAGTGGCTCCAGAGAAATGCCTTTTCATTGGCGATGGAAGCAATAAGGAACTCACCGGCGCCACCCAAGTAGGGATGGAAGCCATACATTTACGCATAGCCGATGAAGAGCTCGAAGATGCCTATTTGATAGAAAATGAAGATTGGAAAGGAACATCTATCTCGGCATTGAAGGAAGTTTTGGAATTGGTATGATGGAATATAAGTTGTAAGTAGTTGAAATAATAGGTGGAACGCGCTGTCCCTAGCGCGTTTAAAAATGTCATAAATAAAGAAGCGTGCTAGGGACAGCCCGCTCCACCTTAATGCTTAAAACTTTTCGAATCAAACCAGACGAAGACGAAGATTAGTTATGAATAAATCAAACACCAGTATAGCTTCCCTTTCAGGAAGAGAGTTTACCTGTTTCCCGGTGGCGCTGGTGGGATATGTTGTAAACAAAAACAAAGAATTTCTCTTTCTCAGCCGCCGGGGAGAAGACTCCTGGGAAATTCCGAGCGGTGCCATGGAGGGGGGTGAGAACACAGTCGATGGCATAATGCGCGAATTGCATGAGGAATTGGGCGATGCTATCAGGGTCAAACCCTTGGGTGTTGTTCACGCTCACACTTTTCCCTTCGACGAAAAAGTAAAAGAGATGATCAGTATTGGGTTTCTTATACAGTATCTCGGTGGAGAGATAAATCCCAGTGACGATATGAAAGGTGCAGCCTATAAATGGATGAGTTTGGAAGAAATCAGTTTAGAAAAGAATATCTCCGTGCCACGAAATAAAGGCACGCTATTTGAACGGGCAACAGAATTGTATTCATTGTGGAAAGATGAAGAATAGGTGTTAAGTTTTAAGTGTTAGGTTTTAGGTTTATTTACTTAACGGTACAACCAGGACATGGTTTACAGATTTAGATCAAGACATGGTTTACACTTTGTGAGGGATGCTGAACGGTAATCGGGTTATATAGTTAAGTTAATGTTATGCGGTTTTAGAGGTTTGGCTGGCATTGTTGGGGCCGCAAGCGGCCCCAATGAAAGCAGCCGTTGAAAGGTCAATCTGACCGATTCTGAGAGTGGCAAAGTAAACATCGAAGTGTACCGTGTCTAGTGGTTTTAGTCCAACGCTCCAACCGGCGAGGGCGGTGGAGATAGGAATCTGGAAGCCATCGAGTTTGATAGACCCGCTTTTTGAGACCCGGCGAGTCATCAAATCATAGCTGATATCGGCAGGAGTGCCACCGTAAGGATGAGAGCTGTGCTGATAGATTTCAGAGGGCGTGCTCATGGCAAGAGCCGCATGGGGGCGTTCTTCATTGAAGGTCTTGCGCCACAGATCGAAGGCCACCTGTTGGGTGCGAAGATCGTCCTGGGCATGTTTTTGCAACTCCTCTTTGATATCGCGATGGAGACGCTCATGGGCACCGTTATCCTGGGGTTTACCCGGACGTCCACGCTCGAGATTGATCCCTAAGGCCAGCCACCAGGCCGCCAGTTTGCTCAGGCCCAGGACCGCATTGGCACTGGCAAAGGGACTGCCGTTGTCGCTGCGGATGCAAGCGGGAAGTCCATAGCGTTCAAAGAGTTTTGTGAAGCATTCACGCACCGCTTCGCTACGGGCTGAACTGAGCACCCGCACCTCTAATACATAGCGGCTCCATTCATCCCGTACCGTCAAAGGTTCACAACGGTTGCCATCAACGGTGTGCCACCACCCTTTGAAGTCTACGCTCCACACTTCGTTACAGCCACTGGCCTTGACGCTGCGGTAAAGGCGTCCGCTTTTTTGAGCGCTTCTGCGCCGACGCTTTTGCACCAGTCCCGCACGTTCCAAGACCCGTTTCACGCTCGAGTCTGAGGGGGCCTTCCCGTAACGCCTCTGGTAAAGCTCGCGGATCTTGTAGGGGCCCCACGTCGGGTGATGATGCTTGAGTTTGATCAGCGTACATACTACTGATTCGGATAGTTCCTGAACACTTCCATGCGGTCGGCGTGAGCGCTCGTGCAACCCCTCCATCCCTTCGCTCAGGAAGCGCTTCTTCCATTTATACCCTGTCGGTCGGCTGATCCCGTAGTCTTCACACAGCTCGTTCATCTTTACTCCCGGTTGCATCGATTCCAGGGCGAATTGGTATCTTTGGTCCATTTTATTTGTTTCCTTCCATGACATCATACCCCTTACTTAGCATCCTTCTTTCTTTGGCAATCTGTAAAGGATGTCCTGAACCTTTTGTGTAAAGAATGTCTTGAACCTATACCAAACTTAACACCTAAAACTTAACACGCACGTAAGTGCTATCCCTTTGACTTTCGACTGAGATACCTCCCATGAGTATAGAAATAATCGAAGAATCAACGGACTCCTTACCCGACTACGGCGAAGTATCAATTGCCTTTGAAGTGAAATCTCAATTGCGAGTTGAATCGAATGATAATGGACTGGGTGGCTTTCAATTTAAAGAAGAAGAAATCAGAGAGCCCTATATAAAGGATGCAGACCAGATTGAAGGTGAGGGCCCCCTTCAATGGTCGAAGACCATGGACACAACCCATTGGGGTGTATTATCAGCTTACGATGATTCACAAAGAGTGGGCGGTGCAGTAGTCGCTTGGAAAACACCAGGTATATATTATATGCTCGAAGATCATGATGATGTAGCCGCACTTTGGGACATTCGGATACATCCTGTTTATCGCAGCCAGGGGATAGGTTCTCAATTACTCAATCGTGTTGCTGATTGGGCGCGGGATAAGGGATGTCGATTACTGAAAATTGAAACACAAAATAATAATGTGTGGGCATGCCGATTTTATGAGCGACAAGGATGTACACTCGGAGCTGTTAATCGCGATGCTTACAAAGAATTTCCCGATGAAATTCAATTAATATGGCACCTGAAACTTTAATTCAGGTTCGTAGCGATAATGCTGATGATTATGAAACCATATTCACAATTGATTTCCTTTGTCATCGCGAAGTAGGCGAAACCGACTGCGGCTACCGAGTGTGAAACGCGACATCTTTCATTCCAGGGGACTGGCGTTACATTACAGAAATTTCCCTGGATTGCTGCGGCTGACATGCGGCCTCTCGATGACAAAAAAGTGCGGATACGATGGAGTAACGGGAACAGTGAAGTATCACCCCGAATTTAATTCACTTTAAAAGAATAATCTGTATTTTTAAATGTGATTCATAATTAAAATGAATTTAATACTGAACTTCCTTGGACACACTTTTGCTATTATACTAATCCTTGTCGGGATCATTTCAGCGTATATTATTTTTCTCCCCCTTGGTTTAATTCTCGAATTATACTTTTGGAGAAGGATTTTATTCCCTTATCCAAAAAGTGTCGTTAAATGAAAATAAATTACAAAAAATGGGCTCTATGGTTGTGGAAAGAATGGGGAGCCCCCCTGCTGATCGTAGCAGTTATTGTTGTCCCTGTTAAAACCAGTCTAGCCGACTGGTATTGGGTTCCGTCGGGATCGATGAACCCGACAATCCTCGAAGGAGATATGGTGTTTGTAGACAAACTTGCTTACGACTTAAAATTTCCGGTTACTTTGCACCGACTTTCAAAATGGGCGGATCCACAGCGAGGTGATATTGTTGTCTGTTTTTCACCCGATGATAATACCCGGCTTGTTAAGCGAATAATCGGAGTCCCAGGAGACACCGTGCAATTGATCAATAATATTCTAATAATTAATGGTGAACGGTTGGATTATTCGGAGATGGATCCGCAATACCTTGAATATCTCTCGGACGATTTAAGACGATACGCCAATTTCGCAAATGAGAATTTGGATAGTGAGCTTCACCCTGTAATGAGTATTCCCAGCGTCCCCGCGCGTCGATATTTTGGTCCGGTAAATGTGCCTGAAGGGCAATATTTTATTATGGGAGATAACAGGGATAATAGTAAAGATTCGAGAGTATTTGGGTTTGTCAATCGAAGGGTAATTATTGGAAAAGCGAAAGGCGTCATCGTGTCATTTGATATTAACGATAAGTATCAGCCGCGAACGAAAAGGT
This sequence comes from Opitutales bacterium, assembly GCA_965219535.1. GTDB lineage: Bacteria > Verrucomicrobiota > Verrucomicrobiia > Opitutales > PNEW01 > PNEW01. The sequence goes on from CBDCNV010000002.1 coordinate 885,101, forward strand.
TCTTCAGCTCCCTTTACCAATAATAATATTCAAAGCTTTTTATTATATCCATAGTTTGAGTAAGAAGCGTGCTAGGGACCAACCTTCGCCAAGGCTACGGCTGGCAGGCAGCCCGCTCCACCTATCATCTTTGAATAATGCAATAAGGGTGGAACGCGGTGTCCCTACCGCGTTTTTTTAAGATTGAATTAATTAAAACTTCTGAATTACCCGTATACTTAATACTCCAAAGTCCAAGGCCATAACTCTGGTTTCGTGCATAATCCTTTTACTACTGGATTATAACGAATATAGGTGCTTTTTAATTCAAGTTCTTTATCATTTCTAATGCGGTGATCAAAATAGTTTTCCTGCCATTTTATAAAATTATTACGATGATGGTATTTCTTCCAAATACCTATCAAATCGCTCATGTTCTTCTCTGGATTGAAAGACAATATTACATGAAGGTGATCGGGCATCAACACGAAGAGTCGACAATACCAATTACCCTTTTCCTGATAGTAGATAACTGAATTGAGTATTTGAATGCCGAGAGAATAATCAGTCAAGGGAGGCTTGTTTTCCTGATGACAGCGAATGCGAATATGAAAGACTGAACCAGATCTAACCCAAGATGGTGTCTCATGATAAAGTCGTCTCGGATACCGCTTCACTCTATTCAGTGAAAGCGGAATTGTAAGACAAATATTAAGTTAATAATATTAATTGATGTAAGAAGCGCGCTAGGGACAGCCCGCTCCACCTTCCCACCTAACACCTAAAACATAACACGCGCGAACGCGCCCCTCAATCTATAAAGTCCGTAGTAATTTCCATCAGGCTATTGCCAAGAAATTCAGCGGCTTCATCATTGGACATTGTTTCGGGTAAGCTGTCGTAATAGCGGCATTGAAATTCGACGACGGAGAAGGGTTTGGGAAGATGAAACCGGTCCCAGCTCTTCATGCGCCAGGCGTTGTGGAATTTACCGGTGATGAGAAGGACGGGTGATTTCGCCTGGCGCGCGACAAGAGCGGCGCCCGGTTTGAACTGGTAGCGCGGACCGCGAGGTCCGTCGGGGGTAATCGCGATATCGTTGCCGGCATTGATTTGATTGACGAGCTCACGGGTTGCGGTGACCGCCCGGTAACTGCTGGAGCCGCGGATCGCCTTAAGTCCGGCAAAGGAGAGGAAGGCGGTGAGCCAGGCGCCGTCGCCGCTAGCGCTGATCAGTCCGTACATCAGCCGGTGATAGCGGTAGCGCCTAATAATTTCAGAAGCGACGAAAAGCCAGTTGTGCCAGATGATCACCACTGCCGGGATATCAGTCTTGCTGATTAATCGAATATTCTCAGGTGTGATTTTAAAGCGAAGGGTGGCACCCCATAAACGAAGAATAACACTTAAAGGCCAGAACGCCACATAGCGCCACCCAGCAATGTGTTGGATCTTCGATGTGCTTTCACTTTCCGTATCCGATGCTGCTGCTTCTTCCTGCATGGTCTAACATTTATAGCCACAAGAGGCACAAAAACCACAAGAAAATATAACTGGAAAATCGGAAAGGGGAGGGGAAGAGAGATTAATATAGATAATCCAAAAGGTGGAACGCAGTGTCCCTACTGCGTTTATTACAAGTAGTAAAAAAGAAGCGCGCCAGGGACCAACCTTCGCCAAGGCTATGGCCGGCAGGCAGCCCGTCCCTCCACCCTTTGACTTTTGACCTTCGACCTTTGACTCTTAACGTTAATCAATATCCCGATAAGTGCCGTCGTATTTATGGACGAGGCGTCTGAGTTCGGACTTATCTTTATCATCGACTTGGAAACCGACGAAGTGGAGCCGTACATCATGGGGCGCATCCTTTTGTAGCTGATCAATTGTCATTCTCAATTCCAGCCAGGGTACTTTTTGCCAGGATTTACCCAGGGCGTTTCGCTGAAAACTGCCGTCGGAGAGGACAATAACTACCTCGGGATCGAGAAGAAAAGCGGCTGTGATTACGGACTGAATACCGTTCGGAACATCGCGGGTCCACGAAGACGCGCTTCTCCCATCGGTTCTGAATTCAGTTTCAAGCCAATGGGATGCGGCTTTTTTATTTCCACTCGAAGCGGGGACGAGGTAATCCTGGAAGCGATCATAATTACGAGAAAACTGAATGAGGTTAAAAAGTGTATTGCCGTTAAAATCATCGATCAGGTCTCGGGCTTCTTTTTTAATCTGGGTAATGGGCACCCCGCTCGACTCCGCCTTGCGAAGAACCGAGCTGGAGATATCAAAAGCGATAACCACTTTATCGGATTTGTCCTCGATCCCGAAAAAGGAAAAACTCGATGCCTCGGATTTCAATCCGTTCAAGGCGGCCATGATCCCGGACTGACCGAAGAGAGCGTTCGCGTCGTGAAAATTGATATCCGTGCTGAGGGGATTAAACTCTTCCATCGGAAACGCGGGAAGTTGGGGCAGTGTATCGTTGAGAAGAGCAGCAGTAGACAGGCGTTCGATCCGCTGCGGTTTACTCATTACCTGTTGATGCTCGGCGAAATGGACCCGATGTTCCAATTCACGCTGGGGAAGATAAATCGTTTTCGCCGCGAAAAATTCAGGTTCCGCGTCGTCGCTCGGCACAAAGACAACAACAAATACCGTGAGCAGGAGAATCGCCGCCTGGACGGCAACCGCGAGGATTAAAGTTGCAATGCTGAATGACCGGTTATTGTGATTGCATTCCATCAATACATTGAAAACGGCAATAACGGCTCTTGAATTAATCATTATTTGTGCATACATTTAAACATCGCTTGACAGCCTGAAATTTGGCTGTAGTTTCGCCATTTCTGTATGGGGCAGTAGTTCAGTTGGTTTAGAACGCCGGCCTGTCACGCCGGAGGTCGCGGGTTCAAGTCCCGTCTGTCCCGCCAAATTTTGCATTGCAAAATTTGCCCACCGTAGTCCCGCTATTGCGGGACGAAGGCTGGCCTTTCGTGATCACATACTAGCTCAGCACAACAGCTTATTAATCACCATGCCAGTTAATGAAGAGCAAAAGGTTGTTGAATTTGGACCTTTAGATCGGTAACGCATGAATCTTAATAAGAATCGTTTAGTTTAGCGATCATTCCTTTTGTTCGCATCATTTTTTCACCCAACACCGAAAATCACCGGCGTTAAAAAGCAGAGCGAGAAACGAGCAGCGCTTTTTTGCGTCCGAGTGAATTTGTCTTGTTAGGCGAGGTATTATCACTTGATAGCGAATCAGCGTCAGCGATTATTTATACGCAACTGCAGCGCTGGTGGGACCGGCAAGACTTATAACTTCGAAACGCTTGAATCCTGCATCAATACACCATTCGCGGAAATTTTCTCCTGTGTAATCGAAGGCATCGCCAAATTCGATGAGCATGTTGAGCGACATTAAAAGGCCAAACGTATTTTCACGTCGGGCATCGTCGATCAAGTTTTCAATAGCAATAAAGGCGCCGCCCACCGGTAGTGCATCATAGGCATTCTTGATGAGAATTATCTTTTTCTCGAGGTTCCAGTCATGCAGAATATTACCCATTGTAACGACCTCGGCCTTTGGCAAATCGTCATTGAAGAAATCACCTGAAACCACCTTGATACGTTCGGACATATCCGCCGCATCTATCTGTTTCTGGGCATGAGGCGCCACTGGTGAAAGGTCAAAGGTGCTAAACGTTAGATGTTCATGGCGCGCACCAACGATTCGTGACAACAGAGCTAGGGCGCCACCGATGTCGCTCACAGTCTTGTATTTGGAGAAGTCGAACTTCTCGGCCAATTGGGTGAAGTTTGCCGCTTGAAAACCGGTCATCGCATCAAGGAACTCTTCAAGTTTTAACCTCGTTTGCGTATAGTTCTTCGAAAATTGTTTTACCATTGATCTTAACTTCGTTCTGTGGCTGTCCAGTCTTAAGTGCAGTGCCAAGATGGTTCCAAAATCCAAATAGACGAGAGTTTAGCATCTCTGGCAAACCACCAATGTATGCTGGGCTGTTCTTGCCCAGGAACGCGGCTGTTTCGGGCGTGTTCTTATACTGACCTTCCGGACCATCCCCGTCACGGTCTAGAAATTTCAACGCCACCAGTGCGTCAAAGAAGTCATAGGTCCCACGCGGGTGAAGCCTGAGTTCCTTACCAAGTTGTTGTGCCGTCATTGACGCATCCCCAAGCGTGGTAAAGATATCCAGTTCGACGGCCGTGAGCAGTACCTTGGAACCCCAAAAAGCCGTTGCCGTTTGCATTATGTGAGTCGCATCGAGTTGGTTCTTCATTTTTTCCTCCATAAGAAAGAGTTGCTTAACGTCTGAGCTCAGCCGCGAGGCCCGCAGAGCCTCGTCGGCCGGAGCGATTTGTTAGGCGCTCGCATTTTTTACATGACCTTTGGAGCGCAGCAACCCATAAATGGTGAGCAGCAAAGCCGCCAAGATGGTTACAGCGCATAGCAGGAGCAGGTTGGTGACGACTGGATTGTCGACACCATGTGGTGGCGGAAACTTTTCATTCAGCGTCGGCATGAGCTTCGACGAGGATCCCATGAAGGCCGCCGCAACTCCCGCTGCGCCGTTGGTCCAAGTGCCAATTTGCAGCGTGGCAAACCAAACTTTAAATGCGGTCGGATTTAGGCGGAGTTTATTGACCAGCAAGCCAAGTGCCACCATCAAAATACCGTTGGCAGTGAACTCAATGTGAGCCATCACGATTCCGCGAAACCACGCCACAGCTGAGGGCGGAATTAATCCGATCACGCAGCCGATCGTAATTTGGACAACCCCTAGAATCAAAGTCCAATGCATGAGATTTTCTTTTAAGTTGTCGACATCAGTTTTCATATTTTTGCTCCCTTGGTTGAGCGCCTAACAAGTGTTTCTAAAGTTCTGTATATTCGCGTATGGGGATAATGCACCTCTACAAAATTCCTGTCAATTCTTGTCAAAATTCCTCAATAATTACCTGATTCCTGCCCATTCCTGCCAAACATTTTAAGGCAACGCGAGGAAACTAAAGGAAAATATAAATTATTTTTCAGTCGTTATTTATACGGAACTTTTTATTAATAAACAGCTTCCGTGGTATTAAAAAATCCCGTTTATACACGAATTCAAGTCCCGTCTGTCCCGTCAAACTTTGCATTGCAAAGTTTGCCAGCCGTAGCTCAAAGAGCGAAGGATGGCTTTTCGTAATCATCAGCTGGTTGCGTACAACAATTTGTCCCAATTCAACCCTAGCTTACCGAAGTCTTTGCATTGCAAAGTTTGCCATCCATCTTGTCGGCCATAGCCTTGGCGATGGCTGAAGCTCGAAGAGCGAAGGATGGCCTTTCGTGACCGTCACCCAATTATGAACAGCAGGTCACCCGCTTCAACCTCTAGCTTGTCGAAGTCTTTGCTATCGCAAATTTTAAGCACCCATGTCCCCGTATAACTTCATCACCCTACACTAAAGTCAGGCGATGCCGGCCCTAGCCCACGTCACCTGCACTGTTTTGATCGCCCTTTTTTTTTCGGTACATGACATTTGATTGGTTTTCAGCCAGCAATAGCTTTCTACAGTCTTTGCTCTTCAGGTAAATGTCGAAAAATTCGACAATCACCACTCCCAATCTTTCCACGCGTTCCACCGGCTGAAATGAAAACAACGAATTGACGTCTTTAGCGCCACTGTTCATAGCGAGATAGCTGACAGTCGAAAAGTCGTTATGATCCCAACCTTCGAAAATCACGAAATTGAATTCCCCGTTAAAGTCTTTGGCATTGCCAGCGAACTGTTGAGTGATTCCGTCCAAATTGGGTCTGCCTTTAATTCTTAGCATCGGTGACAGGCTACTTCTGAGTTTTCTCTGTGTGCTTTCTGGCCATCTGTTAATCCCCGATGTTCCGTCATCAGTCATATAGGCATATAGAAATCCGTCGATATTACCCACTGCCTTAATTCTTTCATCCTCGGCGTCGAGTAATGTGGAGACATAGCCACCGCGAGAATGCCCAAACATGCCGATAGCATCGAGATTGACTGCGTTGATTAGCGCTTCGGGGAAGTTGCAACCGAAAATGAAATCGAGGACTTTCTGAGCATCCACAACGCGATCTTCAGTGAGCTTAATGAAATCGTCGTCATCTGCGATTTCTGTGCATAGATGTCCGCTGGGGTATGTGATCAGGTTTCCTTCATGTGGGTGGTCTATTGAAACAACCACATAACCCGACAATACAATCTGCTTGAGAACCGGAAGGTTTGAAAAGCGATTTCCAACTCCGGTTGGCGAGTACAAAAGCAGTGGATAGGGATCTTGTCCTGAAAGCAGTTCGGCGCTCTCATAGCACCCGGTTGCGATCTTCATTGAGTCTTCAATGATTCGTCCTTTTTCCCCTTCGGTTAGAAGCGTGCCATTCAGGATACAGTCAAGTGCCGGTTTTATTGAAGGCTTGAAGAGGTCAGTGTACATCATCTCACGCGAGTCCGCATCGCGTTTAGCCGGATAAAAGATCGAAATCGGAATCGTTCTCAAAGGATACGAAGCAACAGAACTTCGTTTGCCATCTTCGATAAAACTGTGTTCAACGCCTACATCCATCTGATCGTATGCTTGTCATGTCGTGGAAATCTCAGGCCTTCTGCAATTGGAAGGAAAAAAATAGCAATGCAATGCGCCATAGTTTCGGCAGTTACAAAATGGAAATAGGGTCAGACTGCGAATTCTTTGATTGATAAGAAACTATGGGAGGACTGGAATTGCAAGAAATGGCTCGAAAACCAAGGTATGAAAGTAACAACGGGCTCTACCACATCATCAAAAGGGGAAACTATCACCGGGATCTGTTCTATGCGGCGAAAACAAAGAAAGCTTTCAAACGGACGCTGATTAAAGCGTGCAACAGCCCGAAACGGATGGATAGCAGCCAGGTTAAATATGGGTGAGTATAATTCAGTTAGTCACAATGTTAGTATCTTTCAGTGTGAGCAGAAGAACAGAGGTAAAGCCTACAGAACTTTGAATAAAATCAAAGAATTCGCAGTCTGACCCTTTACGTTTTCTCATGATGCTGAGGCCGACGTATCGTTAGCAGAAGTGTTTAACTCTACGGGGATAGCGGGGATGCAGTTGTCGAACGCCGTCTTCAGTGGTAGCACTGGTAAAGTTGGAGTTGATGCCCGTGGGATACCCATATCGGTCCGCTTAACAGTTTGAGATATCGATGCTAGTGGATTTGCATTTCCTTACTTATTGTTTGGGCAAGGTTCGTTCACGGTGCCAGCAGCCAATCCAGGATTGCGCATTACTGGAGGAGACTTATTTCAATCAAATGGCTCTCCCGTTATAGTAGCAGAAAACGGTTCAACGATACCTGGATTTGACACTCTGATCGCACAGAATAATATCAAATCCCACAACACCCCTCAAGCAACTCGAAGCATTGACGCCCCTTTTGCTAATGAAGATGGACAGGAAATTTCTGTTACTGTGGAAGAGGTGACAATTGAGTAATCTCGATAAAATATCTAAAGCCTACGATCAGTTCCTAGCCTCATACTCCTCAAAGGTAGAACCAATCTCAGAAAGCAACGATTGGCATTTACGCTTAGTATGGATACCGGACGATAAGCCAGAAGTAATTTACTCCATTGAATACCATAACTGTAAGCCAACAATCGCTCAATTTAGGTGACTGGCTGATTAGATACACTATCTATGAAACTTTACAGCCCGACCAAGTGACAATATTGGTTTTTCAAAAAAATGCCAAGACAGTAAACTAATGAATAAGGTCAAGATCAACGCCAAAAAAGTAACATAATAATCAACAGGTTGATTAAGTGACGGCCTTTGATTCAAAAACCAAGCATGGCATACCCCATTGACCACTTTATGATACAAATAAACTGCATACGAAATAACTCCTAATCCCATTAAGGGGCGAAAAGTCACCAATCGCTGTAAAGGACGCCAAGAACCACTCACAGCTATAAGCAAAAAACTTAGGTAAAAAGCACTTATCCAAGTGTGTCCTAGTCCCAACATCCAAGGACTCCCCAATCCAAAGGAAGGCAAAGAAAAGAATATTAACCCTAGCCCTAAAACAACAAAGAGGCTATGTAAAAACCAACTCCGGTCTCCCCTCAAAAAGCGTAATGCTCCTGGCTGCCGAATCAAGCACGCGCCACATGCTCCCATGAGAAGACTATCCATCCTTGACGGCAACATGTAAAAAGCGCCATAGGCCATTCCAGAAAAGGAATAAAAAAACATCCGAAATAACGGCGCAAATAGAATTAATAAAATCAACATACATGGAATGCGTTTAACAGGTATCATCCGAATAAAAAATGGGAAGAGGAGGTAAAATTGTTCCTCAATCGATAAGAACCAGGTTACATCCAAAGCATTCGGCCCGGGATCCCCTTTCATCATCTGAAAATTTTGCACTAACAAGGGATACTGCCATCCCCTATGCGTATTCATATTAAATAGCCATTCAAGGCCCGCATGCCCACGCCAGGAAAGAAAATAATAGCCGGTGATAAACAATCCCAAAAGTAAAAAGTAAATCGGAAAAATCCGGCACAAACGACGAACATAAAACGCTTTGTAGTAATTATCACCATCGCGATTATCCATCAAAATACCGCCAATTAAAAAACCGGAAAGGACAAAAAACATATCCACTCCCGTCCACGTTAGGGAGAAGATTGGATTAATAAAGTGCTGAATTTCATTTAAGTCCGTATCAGGTAAACCATTAAAATGCCCACGGTAATAATGCCATATCAGCACCACGAGAATTGCCATTCCCCGTATACCATCGAGCTGCGGTACACGGTGTGGTAAACGATCATTCAAAGTTTCATCACTCATTTGTTATCACTAAAATATAAAATCGCTACTTGTTAAATCAAATACGCATGTCCTCATTTTTCCCCATCTCACAATCATTGCTTCGATAATCACCATAATAATATCAAAACAATCTTCTGATAAAATAAAAGGGAAATAGGGTCAGACTGCGAATTCTATGATTGATAAGAAACTATGGAAGGTTTGGAATAGCAAGAAATAGCTCGAAACCATAGGCTTGAAATTAACAATGGGTTCTACCACATTATCAAACGGGGAAACTATCACCGGGATCTGTTCTTTGCGGCGAACGGCGAAAACAAAGAGAGCTTTCAAACGGACGCTGATTAAAGCGTGCAACAGCCCGAAACGGATGGATCGCAGCCAGGTTAAATATGGGTGAGTATAATTCGGTTAGTCAAAATGCTAGTATCTTTCGGCGTGAGCAGAAAAACAGAAGTATAGCCGACAGAACTTTGAATAAAATCAAAGAATTCGCAGTCTGACCCTTTATGTTTTACGCAGACAACATGACCCCATTTGGGTTTTCCATTAACAACTGTAGTGTAGTTTGAATTTCAGGGCTTCCGCAATTCGAAGATAATAAAGTTTGGGACCCGAAGTTCGTCATCGAGATCTGGATACAATGCCAATTGTTTTTCTGTTACAGTAGGTTCTATTATGCCTTCAATGCTAAAGCCAGCCTCTAAAAATCCATTGATGTAGGTAGACAAGGAGCGGTGGTAATTAGTAAGGGGGCAGCTCCTCCATTTCCAATGGCGTCCCCCTTCGTCAAAGTAGTCATCCAGAATTACATGCTTTTTCTCACCGTCCTCTGTCTTAAGCCATACGCCAGCAGCAGACCGCATGGGGTGTAAGTTAGCTATGATGAACCTTCCCCCGGATTTCAGTATTCGATAAACTTCGATCGTATTTTCATTATGGTTTGGCAGGTCACACTGATTTAAATAGGACACCGCAAGTTCAAACGAGTTGTCTTCAAGAAAGCTCAGGTCCTGGGCATCGGCAAGACGGTATTCATCACGCTCTGTTTGCAGTTCTTTCGCAGCTTCAATCATGGGTGCGCAAAGATCGATGCCCAGCACGTAGGATGCACCCCGTGTTGAAAGCATTCTTGAGAATCGGCCTTCACCACACCCGCAATCGATGACACTGAGGCCTTCTACATTCCCGCAAACACCCAGCATAGATTCATCGAGCAAACCTTTGCGATGGGTATTTTTGCCTTCTCTGGCTTCTTTGATCCAGCTTGGAGCCATGTCATGCCATTCATTATTAATATCATCCCTTTTCATCTCACTCATTTCGCTTTCTAGCACGTATGTGAAGAAAGTACGCTACTACTTGGGCATCCTGCATATCAGGACACGATTGGACAGATTTATCATTTGGACAGGGTTCTTCGACCCGTTCGATCACAAATCCAGTGTCGTTAATAAGATTGAGCCATTGACTTATAGTTCGAGTGAAGCGCGGTGTCTTAAATTTATTTAGTTTCTCTCTAATTTCCATTGGGGCAGAGTTAAAAGTCCATTCATTGATGTCACCTTGCAGGTTGCGGAAATAATCGCCAACTTCGATCGCATAAGTCAGGCCTTCCTCATTTCTTAGGTTACGTCGATGTGGAGTTGAAAAACAGGGATGTTCAATTGAAAACTGAATGAAACCACCAGGTCCGATTACTCGATGGGCTTGTCTAAGCGCAAGATCGATTTCAGGGATGCTCATGAAACTCATGAATGCTACAGCAAAGTCAAATTCGGCATCGTTAAAAGGCAGGTCAACAGCGCTCGCAATTTTGTAGTCAATCCCAACTGGCTCTTTTTCTTCTGTCTGCTTTGCGAATCGGATGAAATCCTCGGAAATGTCAATGGCTGTTACACGTGCGCCGCGATCTGCAAGGATTCGTGTGTTGTGGCCTTCGCCGCAACCAATGTCCAACCCTGATAGCCCGGCAACCTCGGGCAGCATGTCGAAGAAGGCTGGCGTATTGAGATAATCCCGATACAAATCGTATCCAGCTCTGGAAAGCTTAGTCCAAGCCTCAGCATTCCCGTTCCAATATTTTCCAACTTCTTCGTGATTCATATTTCGATCGTATTCAATTGCCTTACATTAGATTTGATAATCGGCAATTTATCAAATCTCGGTTGTAGCGGGAAGAAAGTAATATAAGGGAATTCGCAGTCTGACCCTTTATGTTTTCCTCTGAGGCGTTTAATTGTTCTCCTACCACATCGGTCACCCAGTAATCCAGCACTTCCTTTTCATGATCGTCAACGGTCCCTGATGCATGGCTTCTGTTTGATCCGACCTTTCGCCATCATTTGTGCCATCACGTGGCTGGGTTCATGGGGCCGAGACGCTCGATGCGGCGGCGGGTGGCTAACAGAACTATGGTAGCAGCTCCCAGGGCCACTGCAAAGGCTCCGTATTCAATGCTCGGTGCACGGGAACTGGCGGACGCGACGTACCCTCCGAGCAAGCCCCCCAGTCCGGTCGAAACGAACCACACGCCCGTGAGCCGCTCCACCCAGCCATCTGGCGCCCAGCGAGTAACCATCGACAGGCCGACGGGACCGAGGATCGCAACCGCCGCGGCTTGCAGAACATAGAAAGACAGCAACATGCCAGCACTCGCACCCTGAGAGCCATCCGGCGCTAAGCCCCGTGCAGCAACGCTGAGCAACAAGAAGGACGCGGCAATGAATGCGATGCTGATCGCGATCTTCGTTGGTGCCGACTGCGGCGCGCCCCGATCTTCCAAGCGACGCCACACCGCAGCGACCGGCAGGGCCAAGGCGACCACGAACAGCGCGAACACCGACAGGAACACGGTAGGCGGTACCTCCCAGCCGAGCACTCGCCGATCGACAAAGTTCTGCGCGAAAAACACCACCGAACCGCCCATCTGACTGCAGCCCACATAGAACACCAAGCAGAACAGCGCAAGCAACAGAACCCCCAACACGCGGCGCTTTTCATGGGGCGACAACGCTTCCCTCTTATTGGCGCCTCCCCCCGCGATGGCCACGGCAGTAACGCGCCGCGTCGCTAACGCGAGCACCACGACCCCCAACACTGCCGCCAGTGCCAGCATAACATAGAAACCCGTCCAGTCGAGACGGACCACTACCGGACCGGCTAGCGCCTGCGTCGCAAACGTCCCCATAGTCGACACCATGTAGAAGATGACAAAACCGTCGTCGCGTTTGCTTCTCGTGGAGGTCGAGGATTCGCCAACATTATATGCGTCGCTAACCATGGTGACGACGGTCGGCCAAAACAAACCGTAGCCCAAAGTTATAAGCACCGCGCCGACGAGCGTGAAGTTCGGCGACCCGACGAGAAATAGAAGCGACCCACTGCAGAGACACAACAGCGCAGCTTGGGCGATGTGTACACACCGTTGCGGCGCGGCAGCGGACCGAAGCCGCGACACCGCGAACCCGCCGAGTGCGGGCATCATAAAAGCGAGCCCCAACATCAGCCCGTACGATGACATCGCTCGCTCCTGGCTAAATCCGAGGCGACTGGTGGCGTAGAGCGGGAACATGCTCGCCAAGCCCCAGAAACAGAAATTGTGCAAGAGCGCGACCCCACTAAGAATTTTTGTCGTCGCCGATAGTGAACGCCAGTTCATGAGTATCACTCTTATGAAACTGCCCGATTCGGGCAATTTTCATCGATGTCCTTCCCTTGACGCGTCCGGGTTGGTGCTGCTAAGAGTTGTAACGCGGTGCTTGGCATGGCTTTGCATTTTCTGAGCGAACTTCTTCGCGCGCTCCATCGATTCGCCGACTCCACGCACGCAATCCTCGGTTTCCCACCGGTGAATCGCATCCGCGTCTTCGGACTCCAGTTTTCCGTTGTCGGCGAGAGCCCGAATTTCCTCGCCGCCGCACCACCGGAACTCCGGCCCGGGTGTGCGAGCGGCCGTTGCCCCTTCGCTGTCCTGGTAAGCATAAACCCGGCGGACGCCGTCCTCGTTACGATAATCGGCAATGTAAGTCATCCACGGGATCTCGAGACCGTATTTCTTCTGTAGCGACATATCCAGCTGCCCGATTACATCGGCCGTTACCGACTCCTGCACTAGCTTTTCCAGCGGAGCCGCGCCCGGCAGTTTCCAATCCCTGGCATCGCCTTCCACGAGCAGGAAATTCCCCCCATGATCGACAATCAACCGCGCCTCCGCAAAAAACTGATCCCCGTGATGCGGCACAAATCGCTTGCCCTCCTCGCTGAACGCCGAGAAAGCTCTCTCGCGAAACAACTGCGGGCCGCATCCCGGCGGTGCATTGACGGCCCGGTACTTGAGGTAGATCCCGTACCGGTCGTGATTTGAACGGTTACCCTTGCCCTCGTGCCAGGTGAACCCGTGTATGAAGCAAAGGTCGCCCCGCTTTAGTTCCGCATCGATCAGCGGCGCGATGTCGGACGCCTGCGCGCGATGGACCTCGCTAACCTTGTCGGTGACCGGCACGATCTTCGACTCCCTGTGCGAGCCGGGGGAAACGAGTAGCGAACCGGTCTCTTCATCTAGATCGGTGAGCGGAATAATCGCAAATAGCCAGTTGAGCGACGAACCCGCCTGCTGGTAGGTCTTGTAGTCGCAGTGCCCGGTGGGGTGACTCCCCTGGTAATCGCCTTGGGTGCCGACGGCCCCGGGCGTTTTCAAGTAAGAAACGAAGGCCGAAAGACAGACGTTACCGCCAAGAAGCGATTCGACCGGACCGGTAACGGCCGGATGCTCGCCAATTAACAATAGATCCGGATCGTCCTGATACTGTCCTTCAACCGTATACAAAGTCTTCGGCGCCGGATAGACTTTTCCGCAGCTGCTGCAATTGCCGGATGTGACCGCCCCGTACACTCCACGATCCAGGCGCTCCAACTCTTCATCCGTAAACGCCCCCTTTACGACGAGATAACCGTTTTCGTCGTAAAATTGTCTTTGCTCCAAAGTCAGGTTCATGGTGGTTATTTACTCTCGGTGATCGGGGGCCCGGCAAGCGCAATCGATGACACTGAGGCCTTCTACATTTCCGCATTCACCCAGCATAGATTCATCGAGCAAGCCGTTGCGATGAGTATTTTTGCCTTCTCTGGACTCTTTGATCCAGTCTGGAGCCAAGTCAAGCCATTCATTATTAAAATCATCCCTGTTCATCCCACTCATCATTAGGCATTCAATCTCAAAAAGCAGATACAATTGTTCCAATGTCTAATTAGCTAGCATCAATTTTCCTATTCTCTAAATAATCATTCACCGCATCCCAAAGTGGGTGGTCCGGCTGCATATGCTTGTGATAGAAATCCACTGTTTTGCTCCATACAGGTCTACCCAACACCTCAGTAATGATTCGTTCCGACTCTTTCCCAATTCCTGTTGTGCTTTGATAGGTTGTTACATGCACGCTCATCTCTCCGACATTGAACTTAAATGAATGTGGTTTCGCTGTGGTGATCTGCGTAGGTCCATATTCTTTGAATACCTCCCTCGCTTCTTCGATGCATCCCCACTTCACGGTAACATCGAGATCATCCATATCAAAAAGGATACCCTGTGCGAATAGTGCGGTGGAAGCGTCGAGTTGGTAGGTAATCGCGTTCAATTCCAATTCATGAACGATGGTGACAATCAGATTTTCCCAATCTCTTCTCCGTAGAATCCTCATGACAGTGTTTGCTTTTCCTTCTTCAATTCAGATTCTCCGCAAGGCTTCACTCAAATCCAATTGACGAAATGATTGACTCAACGTGCTGGCGGCCATTCGCTCCTGCCATTGTCCGCGTTGCTCCCGCGCTGCGTCGTCGGCTGGTACGGAGTCGAGAACGGCCAGGGCAAAGTCGCGGAGTAGTTGACTCTGACACTCTATGACAAGATCGGATGACTCCGTAGTACCGGTTTCGGAGTATGCAAAGCAGTGCTTGATATTGCGCCTGGCGCTTTCATGTTCAACAGGTGCGATCGCAGCTTCGTGTACATCGTTATCAGGAACCAGTAGGACGGTCACACCCCGCCCGGTAATGGCCTCTACTGTCTGCTGCGCATCGGGTGGAACGTGGACATTCTTATGGTAAGGCCAGATGTCAAACATGCCATAGTCGGCACACGGGTTTTCACGCTGAAAGGTGAAGAAATCCGGGTAGGCAAAGAACTCCGATTCTCGTTCTCGATAGCGATCATAGAATGCCGTCACATATGACATGATGAGAGTGATGGCGCCAATGCCTTCGAGCCGATGGGGGGTCACGATGCCGACACGATCCGTATCCTGAACGGACGAAAAAAACTCAGCATGCTGGACGGCCTTTCCACGCCACGTGATCTTGAAATCGGTGCCACGGATGCTGCTGCTGTGCATGAAAGGTCGAACAAGTGAACCTGAAGTTCTACATACTCACGAATCTGATCTCCACTCTCGCTCTATTCAGGTTCCTGACTTACGGGCGAAGCGGACGACACAGGGATTCGGATCGTGGAGTGCTATCTCGAAAAGGGACCGGTTGGCATTGCGATCAAGGCGCCCCATGAGGGCTGCCGTCTCAAGGCGGACGGCCGCGCTTGGATCCTTCAGCCCCTGCTCAAACCATCGCACTGCTCCCTGACTGTCGTGCCTGGCGAGTGCTGCCGTGGCCGCAGCACGGATTCGGTCGTCGTCTGACTCGACGAGCGGCATCAAGATACTGCAATCTATTTCATCGCAGTGAACCATCCCTTGGAGCGCGGCGACGCGGACATCTCTCGACTCATCATCCATGAAGAGCAGACACCAGTCGAATAAATCAGGGACCTTCATCTCGGTCAGGCGCTTCAACCCGCGGACGCGACGTTTTGTATTGGTAGACTCCAAACAATCAATTGCTTCCTCCTGAGGTTTAACCTTTGGATGTTCCTGCACCGGCGGCTCTTTTTTTACCTTTAGCCGCGGGCGACTCAATTCCAGTTTCACGAGATCGACATTAGCATCGCGGAAGAATTCCGGAAGCCATTGCCGCGCCTTTTTCAAAAACTCGTTGGGGTCCGTTCCGCGTTCGGGTTGAAAGGTAATGCGATGATGATGCCAGCGCCACAGGCGTACGAGACCAGGATGACGTGGATTGACGCCTTCTGAAAGTCGGAGACCAAGCAACTCGTTCACCCAGTCTGCCAGCTCATGGGGTGTGTTCAGTTCGACGATACGCTTCAGCTTCTTACAATGGGCCGCTGGAGTAAGACCATCAGGTGATTTCGCGTCATGTTGAATCTGTTGGCGCAATAATCTGCATGCCTCGGGATCGGAAAAAACGTCGTCGAGTTCAGCCGATAGCTCCTTAAGTATCGCGCGCCACCGCCGACTTTTTTTAGCGAGTCGAAGAAGTGTGGCAATAGCATGAATAGCTGGAACCTTGACACGTGTCCTTGGCTCATGGGCAGCCTGGAACACCTTTCGCCATAGAGGCATATCCAGGACATGACTCCGGCAAGGGCAGATATTCCGCATCACCTTTGACTGCTCTTCGCATGAACCCTCCTCGAGGGCTCGGTTAAGTTGCGCTATATTGTATGAGGGCATCAGAGATAACCAACTAGAAAGGGGTAGGGTTGATTTATACGATAAATTTAGCTCTGAAGTCTCGACAGGTCAATATCTGATTAGCAGTGTCTCTGGCTGGTCATTTATTCCGCTAATGGATCTAACTCGAACACATCAAGTATGGTACGAGTTGCACCGAGCAATCGAACTATCTTACCATCGATGGTTATAAGTTCTGAACCCTTGGGTGACGGCGGAAGCATTTTTCTAAGCTCGTCGGGTAGTGGTTGAGCTGCATTATAAACATCAGCAGACATTACCTCGCCACGAGCTATTTTCATTTGCCATCCTGGAGGTAAATCTCCGCCTCTGTTCACTTTTTTTGCTAAACCGGGAGGTAAAGTTTTCTTCTTATTTATTTTATTCCCCTTTGATCCCTTAGGCCTGCTTTGCTCGATGTACTTTTCAATAATTTCCTTTTCTCCAATATTTATTTCAAATTTTATCCAGGGATCAGATTTCTTGTCATTTGATGAGTTTAATGCCGGAGCTTGCTCGGAAACTTCTAATTTCTTCTGACTACCTTTTCCCTTTTTTGCATGAGCTGACCCTAACAAAAGCAAAGAAATTACAAAAATAATGAGCACGTATTTCATATACCTGTTAGACAGAATTATTAATAGGGGAGAAAGACTGTATTTTTTGCCAGGGAGTATTAATATCTTCGAATGCTGATAGCTTAGAGTCTTCAGTCTGATAGGCAACTACAATAGACGGGGGTTACTGCAGCGAAATTCTAGAAGTAGAATACAAAGTGGTCATGATAAACAGTGAACAAATGCTGATACGCGTCAATAGGTTACCCGCCGTCACTCTATCGAGTTATGGTGTGGCATGAAAAAGTCAAAAAGGGAATAGCGATTAGTGCATAGTGCATTTTGGGTTTTAAATATCATTGATTCAACTGCACCTGTATTAGAAACGATATGAATTAAGTATTGGCGCCGCGTGATCCTTGATTGCCTCTCTCAAAATAAAATTTCTGCAAGAATATCTAAGGCAAATTACATAGTTATCCCTATAACTTTACAGGGTTTTATGGATAAAGATGGGCGGCTTTTTGTTCGTTATTTAATTTAGATTTTAAACGGAGGATTAAAATAACTTTAAAACATAATATAAGTAATATTACCCATGAAAATGCGGTGTTTACCCGATTCCTTTTTATTAGAAATTATGATATTATCTAATCATAGCATTAGTAAAATTAATGTAAAAAATTCACCACTACCTGTATATCGTAAACTAACCGAAGAAAAAATCACTTTTAAAGCACATGAAAAATTCAGCAATAGATCGCTTAACCCTTACGGGTCAAGAAGATAAATCATCTATAACGGCCATAGAAAAACCTGTGAACAAAAGGGAATCAGGATTTACCCTCGTTGAGATGATCGTCGCCACGATGGTAATGGCTTTTGTTTTTGCCGGGTCTTTTAACTGTTTGGGACATGGTTTTTCGATTATCGAAAAAGCAAGAGACACCCGCAGGTTATCTCAAATCTTGCAGAGCGAACTAGAGGATATAAGAAGCCTCAATTGGACGGCAATTAGTGCTATGGCGACACCGGCGACTTTTGCCATTCAGTCAAACTTCAGTGCGCAGTACGGGGAACGCTATACATGCACCCGCACAATCGAGGATCTCAAGGCCGATCAGAAAAAAATTACCGTCAGTGCCGCCTGGACAGATTACACCGGCGCGAGTCACGACCTCAGCTATTTCACTTACATAACGAAAGAAGGGCTATATGACTACTACTACAAATCATTCTAAAAACAAACGTTCGAACAAACGCGGTTATACGCTCGTAGAAATCATGGTTTCTATGAGTATCATGTCGCTCGTTTTATCAGGTGTAACTTCGAGTTTCACCTTTCTAACGAAAAGCGCCTTAGGGCTGGGTAATTATGTAGTAATGAACCAGGACAGCCGGAAGGGTCTGGAGTTACTCTCACGTGATATTCGCATGGCGAGCGATATCCTTATTATGACCGATGACAATTTAGTGATCAGTGTACCCACCGGCGGCGGTGGCACCAAGGTTATCGACGATGCATATGAAGCTGAGCAGGGTCGGGTCTTTCGTGAAGAGGGGGGAACCAATACATCGATCTTAAAGGATATCGAAGATTTTGATTTTAATTATTACACTTTTCTCGGAGCAGTGACCACGAACGAACTGGAAGTAAAAGAGGTACAGGTTGAAGCTCAAATGATGAAGGAAGTTTATAACGTTGAAAATACCAGCCATCTGATTTCAGCCAGATATATGATGCGCAATAAATCAGTTAACAACTGATCAAATGATGAATATGAAAAACAAATCTTTTCCTATAGACAAAAACCGAGGTTCAGCTCTTGTCGCGGCTGTAATATTCGCATTACTTGCCGGAGCATTGGTAGGCAGTTTCCTCAAGCTTTCAACGAACGAATACCGGAGCGCAAGCTCAGCCTTCTATTACAATTCCCTTCTCAACCTCGCCGAGGCGGGAGCGGAAGAAGCTGCATGGCGTCTTAATAATGATGACTGGGATACATGGGATGAAAAAAATGCATTACACCAGGTCAAACAATATACAGATTTGAATATTGGGCCCTATGTGGCAGGTGATATTAGTGTCCTTGCGATCAACTACGACTCCGATACACCGACGCTCATTGTCGAGGGGAAAACACAGTTGCCTTCAAGCAGATCCATTTTAAAACAAATAGAAATAGAACTGTCGAAACGGTCGCTTTTTGCGAATGGGCTGACCGCCAAGGATACCCTTACCTTTTCCGGTGGGGTTGCTAAAGTGGACAGTTATGATTCAGGAGACGGCGATTACGACAGTTTTTTTAACCGCAACGACAACGGCAGTATCGCCAGCATGTCAGTGATAATTGATGCCGTTGATGTCGCTAACGCGGAGATTTATGGCTATGTCGCCACGGGTGGTGCCGATCCCAGCGTAGGACCTAATGGGAAAATTTACGGTGCGGACACCCCTGAGGAAACGGACGTCGATTTGAATCGAATATCAACTGATTTTTACGCGGAGTTTAAAGATGTCGATGCCCCCACCCTGGTATCACCGGACACCGCAATGGAAATCAGTGGCACCCTGACAATCGGTGACCCGAGTGGTTTTAACGAAGAACATTTTCATCTCGATTCTCTCGACATTGCATCCAATGAGACGCTGATCATCGACGGACCGGTCATTATTGTTGTCGATGATTTTGTCGATATAAACGGCGACATACAAGTAACAGCAAATGGATCTGTAACTTTTTACGTGGAAGGCGATTTTGATATCGATGGCAACGGTACGGTGAATAATACAAATTCACCCTCGAGTTTTGTTCTCTACGGAACGAATGATACGCCCGGGGATCAGGAATTTAACTTACATGGTAACGGTGCATTGCGTGGTGCGGTCTACGCGCCCAATGCCGATCTCTCTTTAAGTGGTGGTGGTAGCTCGGGTGAATTTCTCGGGGCGGCGGTTTCTTACCAGATATCGATCAATGGTAATTATGATTTCCATTATGATGAGCAGCTGGAAGACTTTTTCGGGTCGGATCCCTCCTATAAAATGACCGCGTGGCGCGAGCTTACGGACAATGCTGATCGTATTCCATTTGATGATATTGACAATTACCTTGATACACTGTGATCACTATTGCTAGTGCGCTTAGCTTCCGGGTGATTAGCTGGAAGCAAGGCGCGCTGGCCATGAAAAGGATGTTCTTAATTTTGTTATTTCCCATCTTTGCCATCACATAACGAGTTCCCAGGATGATTTCTTTAAATGGAGAAATTCCGCCAACCGCGCAACCTCTGCCTCTACTTCCGAGCGAAAGTCACGACCCTTTGGACGTTGTTTAACATAGCCAAGTTCTACGCTCAACTTTCCATCCACCACATCGGCATTTGCCCACCCTATAACCGAGTCGACCCAGAGAAGGGGCATGGCATAGTAACCGCGGAGGCGATATGCTTTTGGTGTATAAGCTTCAAAGCGATAAGTCCACTGCCATAGATGCTCAAAGCGATCGCGATCCCTGACCAGGGGATCGAATGGGGCTAAAAAACGGACCTGCCGCGGTGGATCATTGTGAATTTTTCTAGGTCTTGGCCATACATAAGTTAGACCGTCAATAGTTTGTTTTTCAAACTCTCCCGTCTGAATCATACTGTGTAATATCGCCTTACGCTCAGCGGTAGAAGGAATTAAATACCTGAAGTAAACGGTAATAGAGAGCAGAAATTTTTCATTCACGGGAGCGAGAATATTCGCCACCACACGGACGATTTCTCGAAAGCGATCTTCCGGTGAGTGTGAATGCTTGGGAAGCGTAGCCGCTTCATAGACGCGAATCCCATTTTCACGTTTCGCTACGCGAAGAAGGCCGCGGTGGTGCAGACCCTCGAGTGCGCGCTTCGTTGCCTTGGAGTAACCACCCCAGCCATTGACGACGCGTTCATCTCCGAAATATTCTTTTAAATCTCGCGGGTGTACCGGCCCGGATTTTCGTACTACCTTAAGTACCTTCCGCTGCAGATCGTCCATAGCTTTAGTAATCTTTCTTGGGTGCAATAGATTTGAAATGTTCCGCGGGAGATAGCCGTAAGCAAAGAGTCCATCTTCCTCGACATTCATTTTTGGGTATCGCCGATCAAGATCTCCAGCGCGATAACCTTTAACCCGATGACGCAGGATTAAATCCTGAGCGCGCGCCGGTGAGCGAATCGGGTCAGCCTGAACAAACCCAAGACGATTTATTGCAGTCTTCAAAGTTGTCGGTCGGAACAAGGAATGAGAAATCGCATGATTTCTTAATTGATCGATTCGAGTCATTTTTCCTTAGAGCTGTAACAAAGGGGTTGTGTCGATTTATTTGTAATAAAGTATTCGAGCAAGCAATAAGAGTGTAATGTCGACGATTATCGTATAGTCACTTCATAAAATGTGCTTTCGGTCATACGGTATTACTCACCTTCTATCATTCCAAGCATCATTGCTTCCGGAACCTCCCAACCTTTGACTTTCGACTAGCCTTTCCATAAAAACGAAATAAATGGGAATCAGTATTGGATTAGTCGGCCTTGGATCGTTCGGACAAGTGTTCGCCGATCTTTTTCGAAGTCATCCCGGGGTGGACCGTATCGCCCTCTGCGACCGAGAGCCGGAAAGAATGGACGCGATCGCCTCGCGACCTCAATGGGACAGGAAATTCAATACACGCGACAAGTACAATACCCTGGAAGAAATGCTTAAGACTGATGTCGATGCGGTAGCCATCATTACCCAGCATTGGCTCCATGCACCCCAATGTATCCAGGCGATGGAGGCGGGCAAACACGTCTACAGTGCCGTGCCGGTCATCACTGTGCCCGACGCCGACGAAATTCTCGATTGGTGTGAACGGATTGTCGAAACATGCCGGCGCACAGGCCAATTCTACATGTTGGGAGAGACAACGTATTATCATGCCGACACTATGTTCTGCCGGCGCAAGGCTGCTGAAAATGCATTTGGTCACTTCGTCTACGCTGAAGGGGAGTATTTCCATGATGTTGACGCCAGCTGCAACTTGCGTGAGGTCATCTACATGCGAACAGCGAGCACCTCGGGTAAGGAATGGCTCGAAAACAAGCGCCGCTACCAGGCTGCTGGAATTTTGGATGGTCCGATGCATTATCCCACGCACTCAACCAGCGGCCCGGTTTCGGTGATGAATGCACATGCGGAGAAGGTCACAGCCTACGGGTACAAAAACAAGAATGATGATCCTTATTTTGCCGACGATGCGTTCAGCAATGAAGTTGCCCTCTTTCAGATGTCAAACGGGGCGTCAGTTCGCATCTGCGAGTTCCGAGAACTGGCCGGCTCTTTCCACAGGGGAGAGACGTTCCGTATTGTTGGCACACGCGGAACTTATGCGGAAAACACATGGAAAGAAAACTTTCGCACCGATTCCTCACCGGCGAGACCTTTGGCGACAACGCCGTTGACCGACGAAGAGATGCGGGATCCATTGCCGTCGGAGGTGGCGCACGCCTTTAAGCAGATTGAGGACCCGAAAGCAGAGGATGATTCCGATTTCACACCCAAGGGGCACGGCGGCTCACATCCCTATCTCGTAAATGAGTTTGTCGATGCGATTACCCATCAACGCCAACCGGCGACTAATGCCTGGGAAGCCACGCGTTACACGGTCATGGGAGCGATGGCGCATAAGTCAGCGCTTCGCAATGGGGAGACCCTGGACGTACCCGATTTTGGAGACGCGCCGCAATAATTAGTAATTAAAAATCGACGTAACCTCTTAAGACCCGCTCTACGGTTGCCGCTGACCGAGACAATAACACAGTCCATCTGGGGCAATGACAAAAAAGACCCGAAAGGATGTCTCTCCGTGTTGGTCAATACGGTATCCCGCGTCGTCTCGATCAAGGCCATTTGACTGCAATTCATTAAAGGCAGCTTCAATATCATCGACTTCAAAGAAACAGCCCTCCTGGGTGGGATCACCACCATTCTCCGCGAGACCAATCTGTATACTATCTCTTCCCAGGACCGCTGATTTGCACGGCGCGTCCGTTCGTGACAGTACCTGGAACCCCATCACGGTTTGGTAAAAAGGTAGCGCAGTGTCGACACTTTCGACTGGCAGGTTCATCGCGTCATCTGCATACGGTGAGGCTTTATTGAATATTGCTGCCATGATTTCTCCTCTACTGAAATAACATAAAATTAGCTGACAAACTCTATATAAATTTTCGGTTATTGTTGGGATAAAGGCAACATTCAAAAATTTATCAAATCGGCTGACCTCTTCCAACTTCTTGCATGACAGGCCATTCGTTGTCACTTGCTCTATGAACAGGGTTACCTGCACCCCTTCAGGGTGCATATTTAATTATCCCTTTACCAGGGGTTAGCACCCCTGGCTAAATACCTTCACCCCTCCGGGGTGATAGATTGACTAAAAGTTCACTGCACAGATCACCTACACTTTTCTATTCAATCGACAATCGCATATCCGCAATCCGCCATCGACACCTGCCTCATCGTCTTCGTCCATTTGTCAGTTATGACGCCCTGTATAATATTACCAGATACCTAACACGCTTCTTCAGTTACAACTCACTCAAACGCGCTAGGGACAGCGCGTTCCACCTTAATATTGTTTGTTCAAACTAACTTAGACGAAGACGTAGACACTGACGAAGACGAAGATTGGGAATCTATCACTGCACCAATCATCACTCACTGCACCCAACGGGTGCAAAGGTTAGTAGCCAGAGGTGTAGCGATGCGAAACCTCTGGACATAAGAATATAAAATCCCCCGCCCTGAAGGGGCGGCGGTAAATACATATCGTTTTAGGATAAATTTGTAATTGATACCCCGGCGCCCCTTCAGGGCGCGTTATTTAAATCCCTTTACCAGGGGTTAGCACCCCTGGCTAAATACCTTCACCCCTCCGGGGTGATAGATTGACTAAAAGCTTCATGCACAGATCACCTACACTTTTCTATTCAATCGACAATCGGATATCCGCAATCGGCAATCGACAGGGTCCCATTAGCATGGTTTATCGCCGGCGAGGGTGACGCGATGCATGACGCGCCTGAACCCCTGGTAATCATTTACCGGGTTGTGCTGGGCACAGCGATTGTCCCAGAAGGCGAGGGAGCCTTGTTCCCAGCGAAAGCGGGAAGTGAACTCCGGTTTGACCTGGTGCGCGAAGAGTTGGTCGAGCAACGACCGACTCTCCTCTTCCGTCCAGCTCTCGATATGCGTCGTGTGGGCATTGTTGATGTAAAGCGCCCTGCGACCCGTCTCCGGGTGCGTGCGTACTACCGGGTGCATTGCGCTCAACACTTTTACTTCCACCCCATCGTCGCGTAAGCGGTCCTCCCGTGTTTTTGCGACTTCAGGTTTTGTCGAGTTGCTGACGCCGACTAAGCCGTTGAGCTGAGTCTTAAGTTCTGCAGAGAGTGTCTCGTAAGCAAGGTACTGGTTGGCGAAAAGCGTGTCGCCGCCCTTGGGGGGAACTTCGACCGCGTAGAGCAGACTCGCCATCGGTGGATGCTCTAGGTAAGTAGTATCCGAATGCCAGACGCCCCCGAAGTTCACATGCTCGTGCTCCAGCTTGATCACCGCGGTGACCAAGGGACATTCGGGCAGGCCCTTCAACTGGGGGTATTCCATCGGTTCGCCGAACTGCCGGGCGAAGTCGAGCTGCTGTTGTGGAGTAAGTTCCTGGTTGCGGAAGAAAATCACAAGGTGGTCGAGGAATGCCTGGCGGATTTCCGAAATAACATCACCTGCTAAAGGCCCCGAAATATTCACGCCTTCGATTTCTGCACCGAGTGCACCGTCGATCGGGTGTACCTTGATATGGTTATAATTACGGTGCACGGCGTTACTTTTTTATTTGATCGCAGTAGGTTAGACTAACATCAAGAGCAGGTATAGTTTGTGGTGCAGCTATTCGAGATAGTCTCTCTTCATAGGCTCAGCTTTCTTCCATCGATATCTTTTTGAATTCTCTGGCGAAGCGTAAACTACTTCCAGTTTAGTTCCATCGGAATCATAGAAAAACGTGGCATAAAATTCCTTATAGTGATACTCGGGACAATCCACAGGAGGATCTTGAATTTTCACACCGGGCAGCTTTTTTATAACTTTGTTATATATTTTATCTACGTATTCACGTGAGGGCGCGGAAAACGCAAAGTGATGAAGCCCTGCCATGCCTGTGTGTACTGGCCCCTGCCAGGCACCTTTAGTTTTCGCTTTTACAAGAATCAATAGAAGTTCATCTTTAACATATACGTGACTCGCTTGATTGCGGAGTCCAAGGGCTTTCATCAGCGGCATGTAGAATTCAGCCGATCGATTAAGATTCGAGCAGCAGATCTCAATGTTATGGATTACATTCATAATTTTGTACTAGGTAGAGTAAGTTGCGTTTAGGTATCTACAGATTCACTTTAAGACTTAAAATAAATTCCCTCTGCCGTTCCTCCCAGAATCCACCGCTTGTCCTCATCGGAAAAAAACGGGATCAAATCCTTCATGATCAGAAACTCGACGAAATTCGCATAGAGCAGATGTTCCGCTCCGTAGGCATCGTAAAGGCGTTTCAGAAACGGCCACACATCGTGATAGGGTAGAGCTTCATGTGAAGGATTGTGAAGCGTTGTGCGTATATAAACGTTCGGCAATCGGTGCATCGCGAGCAGGGGACCGAAGCCGGCTTCATCGGGCGCGGTGATGTCGATCATCGCGATGTGATCGATCACAACCTTTACGCCAGGGAACCGTTCGGCCATATCCGCGACCTGGTCCACCTGTTCCGGCGCGAGAAAAATGTTGAAGACCGCTCCGAGTTCCTGCGCTCTTTTCCAAAAAGGATACATGCAGGTGTCGTTGAACCAGACGCGGTCCTCGTCATAGATCGGACTTAATCTCAGGCCTACGAGGTTCTGTTCTTTAATCAAGTTTTCCAGACGATCGGGATTCGCCGGGTCCCCAGGGTTGAACAGGTTGTAGCCCACGAGGAGACCGATGCCCGCAAATCGATCGGGCCACTTTTGAGCAGCGTAAATTGTGTAGTCATTGTTTCGGCCGTAATAACAAACGTGACTGATCACGGTCTTGTCGATACCATAGATCAGCATCTCGGCGATCAGGTGCTCGGCCGAATATTCACTCTCGGGTGCAAGAAAGGTCCCGCAGCTCGCTTCCTCAGGAATAATCGGAAACCTGGGATCGTGCATGACCCACGCATGTTCAGCTGCATTGATAATCGGCATTGGCTCCATCTTAGGAATGCGAAATGGGTAAGCAGCAAGGGTCAACCGTTTAATGTAACTATTAACGCCTGCGTGATTTTTAAACGATATTCAAATGCGTTACCAGGGTTTGAGCTGCTTCTTCTCTCTGTTCAAAATGGATATCTGAATACAGTGTCCACGTCTCTCGGTGGGTGACGGTTTCACCGGGAGCGATCACGGATTTTGGAGCCACAGTTTCCAGTTCAATGAGGCGGGGATCGCAATAAACCTGACTGGAACTGCCACGGTCAAAATAGGGGACATCGGGATGATAAACGGCGTGTTTCACAAACAGTGTATCGTCGCGATGATACGCCAGCCAACTATCGGAATTTAGAAAACCGAATTTAAGCATCCCCTCCTGCATATTCGCTTCAACAAAAATAAATCGGTTACCCCAGTGTATATGTGGACTGGCAATGTCCGTAAAGGGCCACAATGCAATACTGCGATTAGGCCAGACCCCGGTAGCGTCAACATGTTCAGTTAGCTGCGGCATGAGAGCCACGCCACCCTCGGGCAGTTGTGTGATCGCCCAGGGAGCCGTCTCGATCGGCCAGATTCCCTCGTTTTTTAAACTGTGATCAACAACAACGGTTGGCCCATTGTCCGGTAGCGTGATCTGCATTGATTTTTGAATACCGGTTTCAGGTTCGATCGACTGAATGACTACCAGACCATTTTCAATTGCCTCAACTTCAACCGGTTGATTATCGGGCAGGTAAGTACGCTCTTCCACTTGAGGGGCATGCCACAAGCGATGTCCCCCATAAAGTTTCAACTTTTCATCCTTACCTGGACAGTCGAGTTCTAAATCCGGTAATTCGGCGAGCAGGTTTTTGCCCTCCAAAAAGCTCAAACGAATAATGCGCGGTCCGACTGATTGCGTAACGAGCAATTCAATGGATTCATTCATTAAACGGACACAGTCCAGATTGAGAAAGTGTGTAGTCTCCATAGGTACGTCCCTATATTAATACGGTTCGCCAATGCTTATGGATTGATTGTCCGTTTGCAAGGCTCCCAAACAGGTTACTGATGCGGGTTGAGGATATGAATTTTGAAATATATAAACCCATGGGTAGATGTTTTCTTGAAAAATTTAGGAGGGAGATCATGATAGGAAGACACTGAAAAACAGAAAAAGCATGCTCGATAAGGAAAAGATAGATTATTTTAACGAGAACGGATTTTTACACATTCCGCAGGTGTTTACTGCGGAGGAAACGGATGAACTCGCGGATACGCTCGACCAACTGGTGGATGATTGGGCCAATACGACGCCCGGCTGGAGCGGTCCCTGGCGACGTGCCTATATGGATGAGGAAACGGAGAAAAAGGCGAAGCTCACGGCCATGCATGACCTCCATCTCTATTCAGAGGCTTGGTGCCGGGCGGTGACGAACAGAAACCTTATCCGTGCGATTTCACAGTTGATTGGTCCGAACGTTGAACTGCACCATACTACGATGCATATCAAGCCACCGGAGACCGGCCATCTCTTTCCCATGCACCAGGATCACCCTTTTTATGAGCATGATGATGGACGTTATGTCGATGTCCTTGTACACCTCGATGACACTAACGCGGAGAATGGAGAAATTCGATTTCTTGTCGGTTCTCACAAACAGGGCGCGCTAGTCCACATCCGTGAAACTGAAACCGGCGCATGCACACCACACCTGCCGACCGATGTATATAAACTTGAAGACTCTGTTCCAGTTCCAGCGAAACGCGGTGATGTCGTCTGTTTCAGCATTCACACTATTCATGGATCCTATCTCAATCGGACCGATAAGCCGCGGCGTTTAGTTCGCTTCGGTTATCGTGATCCTCACAATGTTCAAACCGCGGGCCAAAGCGTCGGTCGGCCTGGTCTTCTTGTCGCCGGCTACCGGCAACGTCGCGAGGGGGAAGAGTTGTTGAAGATGGTTTAGAGTTTAACCAAAATGCGGATCTTCATTACAGATTATGATTGTTAATTACATTCAGCATCTTATTTAAAAGTATAAAGAAGAATAAAATGACACCAGAAGAGGCCAGTGAAAAGCGGGAACAAGTAATTCGGGATGGGTACTGCGTAGTCGACGATATTTTAACGGAAGATTTTCTCGATGAACTGCGCGTAGAATCTGAGCGATTAATTGAAAATCATGAGCCGCCAGCCGATCACATCTACCAGGGTCAGCACGTGGGAGTACAAGGCAAAAATAATGCGATTATTCAAAAGTTGCTAACCTGGGGCCCATCAGGTCTAGCGCTCGAAAAACTTGGGTTTGGCGATTTTACAAGCGTCGGTTCGATCATCATCCTGACTAAAGACCCGAAAGCGCCGGCGCTCTATTGGCACCAGGATTGGATGAAATGGGAAGATCCGCTCAGTTGTTCACCCTGGCCGCAGATCATGTTTCTGAATTATTATCTAAGTGATACTTCTCCTGAAAATGG
Source organism: Opitutales bacterium (assembly GCA_965219535.1). Classification (GTDB taxonomy): domain Bacteria; phylum Verrucomicrobiota; class Verrucomicrobiia; order Opitutales; family PNEW01; genus PNEW01. Next base: position 913,834 of record CBDCNV010000002.1, read on the forward strand.
CTGTTTAAAAGTGATCCCCGGCAGTCACCATCGGCGATTTGCATTGCATGATCAATTGGTACCAGCTCATGAACAGGGGGCTCGATTCATAGATGAAGATCATCCGGTAATGTTCAGTGATCATCCCGATGAGGTAAACGTGTGTGTTTCTGCGGGCTCCCTGGTATTGGCGGATGCCCGCTTATTGCATTCGGCCGGAAAAAATTTTACCGACCAGCGTCGAACATTGATTCTAGCCTGGCACAGACGGGAGGCCATCACCGCGCCGGACTATTGGGATCGCGATATCCCCGAACCCCTTGCCAATCGGGATCCGGACAAGGAGTACCCCTCCTGCCGCATTCCCGGCGAGTATCTTAAATATTAAGGAGGCCCCGGTAGGGTGCTAACGATATCACTGCATCCAAGGGGTGCAAAGGTTAGGTATTCTTCAGAAAAAAGCTTCGTCTTTGCTTGCCACGTCGTAGCCTATTGGTGAAGACGGGTCTGGCTCTACGTCATCGTCCCTTGTTATTACTGAGATATTAATGTGTTGTGAGCTGAAATTAGCGCTTTTATAATTTTCTTGATTTTGAAGAAGCACGCTAGGGACAGCCCGCTCCACCTTAATAATACCCTAAAATAAATGGAGGGCCACGCGGAGCCTGTCGGCCAAAGCCTCGGCGACGGTTGGTCGTGGCCGCTGTAACCTACAAGACGAAGTTTGAGTAACAATTAATGATCCGATAACTTCTCAATGAACTAGTTACTAACACCCTGGGAGGGGTGAGATAATCGTAGCCCCTCGATGCGACATAATAATAGTTCTATATGTGAAGCTATTGTCACATGGATGTTAGAATAAGCTCATAGAGCTTATATTTAATTAATATTATATTTATTTCCTGTTGTTAAACAATAGCTTAAAAATAAATACAGATAAAAAGTAACAAAGCGACTTGCAGTAATCTACAAACGTAGTTTAGTTACCTACTATTGTAGTCTTTTAGATATACAAACAGCTATGAAAGAAAAAAAGAAAATCAAATTATCCCGCCTGGAAATGGAGGTCATGGAACCTTTATGGAAAATGGGTAACGCATCGATTCGCCAGATTCATGAAAGTTTGCCCGAAGAGAAACGCCCCGAGTTCACGACCGTGCAGACAATCATCTATCGTCTAGAAGAAAAAGGTGCAGTGACGCGGCTCCATAAAATTGGCAATGCCTACATTTTTAAAACCCAAATAACCCGCAAGTCAGCGATTGGAAACCTGGTCGATGATTTGCTCAGTCTTTTAGGTGGATCACCTAATCCGATGATGGCCCATCTCCTGGAGACGGGAAAAATTACATTAAAGGAATTAAAGCAGATGGAAACTTTCGTAAATAATACCCAAAAATAGGACAAAACAATGAAGCTATTCTCACTCATCGATGGACCGTCACTCACCTTCTGGGTTGATATGGGCAATCACCTTTGGCAATCCACACTGTTTGGTGTCTTCATTGTATTAATTATATTGTTATTAAAAAAGGCATCGGCAAACACACGCTATATCGTCGGATGGATTGGGCTTATAAAGTTTATTCTTCCCTCTGCTTTTCTGTATCAGGCGGTTCAAAGTCTTCAGCTCTCATTTCTTTCTAAAGGGTTTTGGAATATGGAGGCGTTAATGCCGCTTAACCGACACCTTGCGGAGCCCCTGTTTCTCTTTAATAAGTCGGGTGCTTTATCTTTAGAACCCGTTTCTGTTGTCGGTGGATCTTCATCCTCGGGAATATTTCTTTTAAACATTCTAGGCTTTATTTGGCTGTCAGGAACCTTATTTCAATTTTTCAGGTGGCAATATCGGCTTATCAATTTGAAGAGAGAATTACTCAACCATTCTCAAGCAGCGCCTGAATCACTGCATATTACACTGGATCAATTGAGAAAAAAATTTGGTCTCAGGAAAGAGGTAAACGCACTTCTCGTAGACAAAAAAGTTGAACCGGGTGTTCTTGGTATATTCAGCCCGCGAATTATTTTACCCACCTATCTTTTTAAAAATTTATCGGCAAGTGAGCTAGAGCCGATTCTTATCCATGAACTGGCCCACGTTAAGCGCCGGGATAATTTATGGGGCTTTTTGCAGATGGTCTTATTCTGCTTCCTCTGGTTTAACCCCCTGATCTGGTGGTTGAATCGTCGTTTGACCTGGGAGAGTGAAAGATCCTGTGACGAGGCAGTTCTCATGCAATCAAAAGATAAAAATAACTACGCGAAAGGTATAATTATGGTTTCACATTATTGTATCGGGTTAAAAATACCGGGCTTTTCAGGAATCAATGATGTCGGCCTGGAAAACAGGTTGGAGTCTATTATCAGTTTCAACGGAAAGAAATTGTCCAATCGTTTCACACATTGCGTTATCATCTTTACGGTATCCTTTTTCTTATTGCTCACGACTTCCGCGAGTGGGTTCTTGGCCCATATGGAAGCGGTAAGCACGCAAGGTGAAGAGCAATATGAAACCGAAATTACTTCTGTAGATAGTGATTCGAGTACGGAAGCTATTTACAATTATACTGGTGTGATTATCCCCGAGGACGCTGCGATTAAAGAAAGTATGGATGCCGGAGATGATTACAAAATAATATTAATGTCGGACGCAAAAGAAGAGCGTTTAAATACATTCGTTAATTACGAAGAAGCATCCAAAGTTAAAGGCTATCCCGCGGAAGAATCGGTTTATCAGGAAAGAATAGAGAAAGGTGCACATCACACGGTTTCTAAAACAGAAACGAATCCCTTTCGCGCACAATCAGCGGTCTCTACGCTCAATAAGTTTTTCAGTCCGTTGCAAGTACCTCAAACCGTTGCCAATAAAGAAAATAGTCAATCCTATCAAACTGTTGTCCGGTCAAACCGGGAGAACCAGAGTGAAAACGATAAAGAGTACTATTCGCAATTAGAGGTCCTTAACCAGGTAAAACCTGTATTTCCCGAGTCTGTTCTCCATTTAGGTATCACCGAGGGCTTTGCGGAAGTTGTTCTCATTGTCGATGAGAGGGGCGAGCAGCGAGACATGATTGTATCGGTTGCTTCCCATAAGCAATTTGGTTTAGCCTCAGTCGCAGCGATACAAAAATGGAATTTTATTCCTCTGCAGGTGGATGGAAAAGCGCAAACGAGTCGGGTTAAAGTTAACGTAGACTTTAAATATATCGGTGTCGGTCAAGCAAAGTATCCTAGTATTATAGAAGAAGCGGCACTGAGATTTGAAAGGAACGGTTTATTCGATAATATCAGTAATCTTGGTCAATTAGACCATGAACCGCGATTGATTAAAAATGTAAGGCCCGTTTATCCTGAGAATTTGAAAAAATCTGAGAAGAGTGGCATGGTGGTGGTAGAATTTTTCATTGATCCCGCAGGTAACGTGAAAGCACCGGGAATTAAAATGGCAACTGATGATGAATTTGCTATTTCCGCCTTGGCAGCGATTAAAGAATGGAAATTCGAACCCCCACTCAAACGGGGCAAGCCAACCTACGCCCGTGTCTATCAGCGGTTTGCTTATAACCATATTCCGGTGAACTTTTAAAAACGATCGGTAGCTTAAAGCTTAATTGAGGGATTTGGTGGTGAGAATGACCATGTTGTTTAAAATCTTGACCAATGAGAGCAACTTCAAATCCGACAACACCCGCAGCTCACCCAAACTGTCAATGCGATCTTCTTTAACGAGGATGGAGATAAAATAAATGTCTCAGTAGAAAATAAAACCATAAAGTGATAATATACATATACAGATGATGAAGTGTTTCACATTTATTTTTGCCGTTTTTCTGTTTACACCTGCATTCGGAGTAGAAGCTGATCAATTAGCAGATTTGGAAACAAAAGCAAAAAATAGAGATGCCGATGCACGATTTAAACTGGGAAAAAAATACTATCATGGCCTGGGAGTAGAGCAAAATTATAAGAAAGCCGCGAGATGGATTCGCAAGGCAGCCAGGCGAGGGCACCCCGGCGCTCAACGCTACCTTGGGGAGATCCATGAAAAGGGCCTGGTATATAGAGTAAGTTATAGAAGAGCCGAAAAATGGTATCTCAAAGCGGCTGAGCAGGGAAATACTCAAGCCCAATTTCTCCTTGGTAACATTTATGAAAGGGGAGTTAATGAAGAGGATGTTGTTAATTATGTTCATTATTCTGACTATGAACAGGGTCGTTCTCGAAGAGTCTTAGATTCTGGATACATGAACTCCAATCTTAGGAAAGGGTTCTATCTTGATAAAGACTATGCCGAAGCGGTGAAATGGTATCAAAAAGCTGCGCTACAAGGACACACTCAAGCTCAAATTAAGCTTGGAGTATTGTGTGCTAATGGCAAGGGCACGGCGCAAAATTTACATATGGCCTATACATGGTTTAAAATCGCTAGTTCAGAGAGCGAAGGTGATTTGACAACTCAATTAATCGAAACTCTCGAGGGTACCATGACCCCAGAGCAAATTAAAGAAGCCGATCATAAAGCTAAATATTGGCTGGCTAACTATAAAAAATAGTAAACGTACCAAGGGTATAGCCCACCTGCCGTCCATAGCCTCGTGCGACGGATGGACATCTACCAAATCAAAAATTACATATCACCGCGATCTTCGTCAACGAGGATGGAGAGTTGATCACCATTACGACTGAGAAAATAACAAAAAGGTAGCAAAGTTATTTAATGGTAAATGATTTTTTAAAAATAGAATTATTGGTCATATGGGTGTTAGCATCATTACCGGCGCTACTCACAGCTGAACCTCAGGATCAACAGGAATTTACCAATTGGGAGGGCGATTCTAATAATGAAGAATTACCCCAAACAGATGTCGTGCCACGGACCTATAGGGAGAGACAGATAGAGAGTGAAAAAGAGTACTATTCTAATTTAGAGGTCCTTAATAAGGTAAAACCGGTTTTTCCCGAGACGGTTCTCAATTTGGGTATCACTAAAGGATTTGCGAATGTTGTTCTCATTGTCGATGAGACCGGCCAGCAGCGAGATTTGGTAGTAGCTTCCGCTACCCATTCGGCATTTGGTGTCGCAGCAATCAAGGCAGTACAAAAATGGGATTTTATTCCACTTGAAGTGGATGGTAAGCCGCAAACGTGTCGGGTAAAAGTAGAAGTGGACTATGAACATAGGGGGGGTGGGTCATCCTTTCATCCTATCAGCATTAATAAAGCACGACAGAGTTTTGAAAGAGAAATTCCCCTTTTTGATCATTATACCGTTATCCTCGGACAGTTAGACCGTAAGCCAAAATTAATTAATGATGTAAGTCCCGTTTATCCCGAAAGTCTGAGAAAAGCAAAGAAGAGTGGCCTTGTAGTAATAGATTTCTTCATTGATCCAACGGGAAACGTTAGAGCACCGGGGATAAAAATGGCAACGAACAAGGAATTTGCCATTACCGCCTTAGTTGCAGTCAAGGAATGGAAATTCGAACCACCAATGAAAGAGGGCAAACCGACACACGCTCGTGTGAATCAACGATTTTCATTTAGCAATATATCCGTGGACTATTAATTCCATCTAATCAACTGATAGGGTTTATAACGAAATTGAAAGAGAGGAAATTTAAAGATGAAAAATACAAGACATATACAAATAAATAGGTTTTCACTTTTTATTGTATTCTTATGTCTAGCTAATTTGGTCTTCGGTGAAGATATTGTAGAGCTAGCAGAATTAGAAGTAGTAGCTGACAAGGGAGACCTTATTGCACAATTGAAATTGGGAGAAATGTATTATTACGGGCAAGGTGTAGAGCAGGATTATGAAAAGGCAATGAAATGGTTACGCCAAGCAGCCAAGCAGGGGAACCCTCGTGCTCAATATTACCTGGGGGAGAACCATTTAAAAGGTTTGGTATACGGAAAAAATTTTAGAAGAGCAGTAAAATGGTATCGCAAGGCAGTTAATCAGGGAGAAGCAGATGCCCAATTTGCCCTTGGCACCTTATATGAAACGGGAATAGTTGAAGAGAAGGATAGTCTTGCTACTAATCAAGGGATACCTGTCAGAGTGCCAAGAGAATTTCTGGACCCCGAATACTCATATGAAGCGGAAAAGCGAATTAATACTGGCTACAATTATGTAAAGACACCTTTAGCAGATCCTTATGGTGATCAGGGAACGATTAAAACAAATTACAGGAAAGGGTTCCACGTTGATCAGGACTATGCCGAAGCGGTGAAATTGTATCAGAAAGCGGCCCTTCAAGGTCACACCCAAGCACAAATCAATCTGGGAGTACTGTGTGCTAAAGGTCTGGGCACTGAGAAAAATTTAACTATGGCCTATATGTGGTTTACGGTCGCTAATTCAGACCCAGAAAAAGCAAATTATATTACAACTCAATTAATCAATAATCTCAAAGCAGGCATGACCACAGAGCAGATAAATGAAGGTGATGGCAAGGCTGAGTATTGGCTGGCTAATTATAAAAAAGAGTAAGCTCAATAAATAAGTTCAAAGCAATGTATGGCATGCATATATCATTTTTGAAGAGGATAGTAATAGCATCCTTAGTGGTGACCTTTAATTCCTTTTTATCGGCTGAGGATGGGACATTTGAAGAAATGGTCAGAAAAGCTGGAGCCGGGCATACGCAGTCCCAATACCGCTTAGGTGTTGCCTTTAAAGAGGGTGAAGAAATCGGACAAGACAACTATCTAGCGATTAAATGGTTTAGAAAAGCCGCGGAGAAAAGTCATCCGGACGCACAATACGAATTGGCAATTATGCAATTGAGCGGCCAGGCAGCACACGTAAGTTTGAAGGAGGCATTAACAGGGTTACTGGCCGCGGCCAATAAGGGACATGTCGGGTCCCAATACCGACTGGGTTTCACTTATGCAAATGATCCCAAAGTTGAAAGAAATGAAATTGAAGCCGCGAAGTGGTATGAGCTTGCCGCAAGGCAAGGCCATGCAAAGGCCCAATATGAATTGGGCCAGGCCTACCAAAGAGGTAAAGGGGTGCGACGAAGTAATGACCTTGCGGCAAAATACTATCTTATGGCGGCGGAGCAGGGCCATTTAGATTCTCACTGTGAACTGGGAAAATTATATACTTATGGTATAAATTTTAAACAGGATTATGAAGAAGCATTAAAATGTTATCAGCTAGCGGCGATTAAAGGGCATACCGAGTCCATGTATCGTTTAGCTTGGGCCTATGGCAATGGGTGGGGAATTGAAAAGGACCACAAAGAAGCGTTGGTGTGGTATCATCGGGCTGCAGATAATGGTCATGCGATGTCACAATATAATATCGGGTGGGCATACGAGACGGGACAGGGGGTAGCTAAAGATTACGCGAAAGCAGTTACCTGGTATGAACGTTCGGTCAATTTGGATTTAGACCTGGCGCAAACTAAATTGGGATCGATTTACTATTACGGGCGCGGTGAAGTGGAGAAAGATTATGGAAAAGCCGGGAAATGGTATTTACAGGCCGCGGAGCAGGGGGATGTGGAAGCACAATATTATTTGGGATTCATGTATTATCAAGGTCAGGGTTTTGCAAAGGATTACCAGCATGCGCATAAGTGGTTTGAATTAGCAGCCAATCAAAACCATGCGGGCGCCCAATATAACCTGGGTTACATGTATGAAATAGGATTGGTCTTTAAGTATAGAAATTACGCGGAGGCGCTTAAGTGGTATAATAAAGCAGCGATGCAGGGTAATGTCGACGCGCAAGTAAAATTGGGCTACATGTATTTCGAAGGGCACGGTGTAAGCAAAGATTACGTGCAAGCTTATGCCTGGGCATATTTAGCCAATGCTCAATCCGAAAATACTTATCTTATTAAACGTCTTTCCAGGCGGATGGACGCCAAAGAAATAAACGCGGGGATAGTTAGGGCAGATCTATTGCAGAAACATTTAGCTGGATTGAAAAATTCAAATGCCAACTGAAAATAATAGAGAGGTGTTGTTAAACCAATTAACTGATGAATCGCACTAAGACTAAGAATTCAAAAAGAAGCATCTGCTTTATATGTACGATTATCTTCGCGCTTCTCTTGTCCACTTTAAGTGAGGGGAAAAACGTTAACAGAAAAACTAATCTTTCAAAGGATGATAACGTCAATCCAGAGAAGGTTGGTCATGATGTAGAATGTGGTTCGGTTACCAAATTATATGAGAACGACAGCGCAGCCGACGTTAAATTGAGAATCTATGTTACAGACAGATGTCAGGATCGAGAATCAATCGTTAAAATATTCGACGATAGTAATGAACTGTGGAGTGACCCCCAAAAATCGTATCATTTACAGAGAGAGGTTATCGGGATAAACAGATAACCTCAATGAAAAGAAAAAGATACACAACAGAACAGATTATAACAATATTGCGGCAAGCCGATACCGGTAAAACGGTACAGGAAATCTGCCGTGGAAACAACCTGAGCGAACAGACTTTCTATCGCTGGCGTAAAAAATATGGCAATTTAGAACTTGCCGATGCGAAGCGATTTAAAGAGCTGGAAAAAGAATTCACGAGCGCAAGCGAGAAGGCCTGACATACCGAGCTGAAGAAGCTGCTCGCAGATCAAATGCTCAAGAATCAGGTAATGGAGGAAACGCTGTCAAAAAAATGGTGAGCCCAAAGCAGAAGAAACGAGTAGTAAAAGCTGCGGCTGAGAAAGGGTTGTGCTCGTTGCGGAGGGCTTGTGCTTATCTCAGCCTGAGTTGGTCAACGTTCAGTTACCGGCCCAAACAGGCCAGTGAGAAAGCTCAGCGGTTGGTCGAGCGGATTGTGAGCTTGTCCTGGAAACATCCCCGCTACGGTTACCGGCGCATCCGTGCCTTGCTGGTAAAGGAAGGCTGGACAACAAGCAGGAAGTTTGTCCAGGCGGTACGACGTTCAGAAGGGCTGCAGGTAAAGCCCCCGAAAAAGGGCAGACACCGTCAAGGAGTCTCTACGGGGTCACCTACTAAAGCAAAGGGTCGCAATCACGTTTGGTCCTGGGACTTTGTCCATGATCGTACAGACAACGGCGGTCCATTAAAGATGATGACTCTAATCGATGTACCGAGGAGCTGAAAGCGACGACACTGAATATACGCGTAAATGCCTGGATATCCGGGTCGCTCGTCAACTCACCTCAACCGATGTCCTCTCTGTGCTTAGCGAGGCCATTGAAGAGGAGGGACCTCCCAGCTATATCCGTAGTGACAACGGCAGTGAGTTCATTGCTCATCAAGTGCAGCAGTGGTTGTCCGGTAATAACATAAAGGCGATCTATATCGATCCGGGCAGTCCCTGGCAAAACGGTTTCATCGAGTCGTTTCACAACCGCTTACGCGATGAGTGTTTGAACCGTGAAGTGTTGCTCAGCGTGGCTGAAGCGCAAGTGGTAATCGAACAATGGCGTCAGACCTATAACCATGAACATCCCCACAGTCGTTTAGGCTTCAAAAGCCCACAAGAGTTTGTCAGATTCCTTTCCGATCTTGGCCGCGTTCGGGCTACGCCCTCACTTCGCCAAGATCTCTCATATACATCAATCCTAAAACCATTAACACCCGGTAACTCTCTCACTTAAATTGGTACGAAAAACGGGGTCCGATCATAAATCATTCATAACATAAAAAAAAATTGAATGGATGAAAATGCATACAGTGATAAATTACCAAGGACTAAATAGACTGCGGTAAATTTAATGGCCGCATCCCTTGCAGACAATACCCCCAATTCATAATGGGGTTGTCGTTACTTCTTAATACACAGCTGAGATTCAGCTGTATCCTGTATTAGCTGTAGATTCTCATTTCGAATTCATCATGTTTGCGTAAGCGGTGAAGTCAAATTGAAAGAAATTTTATTAGCGATAGAGTAAAGAGCATACAAAGAGATGTGCTTATGGGGGGGAAGAACGTATAATTGCAGATCATAAAAGACGCCATTTTTCTGCCGAGCATTCTGAATAACTTTTTCAAATTTCATACCCAGCTTTTCCAGGACACGGGATGAGGCCAGATTCTCCAGCATGCAGGTTCCTTCGATGCGCCTGAGTTGTCCCTTATCAAAGCCGTAGCTAAGCACTTCCCTCACCGCTTCCGTGGCATAACCCTGGCTCCAGAAATCCCTCGAAATACCAAATGCAATTTCAGCTTTCCTGTGGTCTTGGTTTAAGGAATGGAAAAAACAATAACCGATAACTTGTTCAGATTCTTTTAATACGATTGCCCAGGCGACAATATCTGGAGATTTTAAAAATGAAATAAACTTCCCGGTGTCTTCAATCGATCGGTGTGTATTCCAAAAGGTGAATTTTGTTACCTGTCGATCAGATGCAAATTCAAAAATATCGACTGCGTCGTTGCTCTTTACTTCCCGCAATAACAGTCGAGACGTTTGAAGTGAGGGAATGTCGGTTAGCATGTTAAAACTCAATGGGACAAAACAAATGGCAGGATAACACTAATGTGTTGATTGCTCTAATTCTGATTTCGTGAACAGTGCCACAAGATTTAGTCCTTCTTTTTCTAGATTTTCCCTGCCTCCAGATTCGCGATCTATAACACAAAGGACAGTCTCGATGACTGCGCCTTTCTTACGTAGCTCTGTTGCGGATAGTATAATTTGGCCACCTGATGTAACGACATCTTCAACGATAACAATATATTTCCCGTCTACCTCACCACCTTCGGCTAAATTACAGGTCCCATAATCCTTTGCCTCTTTTCTGACAAACAATGTAGGAATCTTTGAAATTTGCGAAAGCATTGTAGAGATGGGTATTCCACCCATTTCCAGCCCCGCGAGCACTTCAGTCCCCTCTGGAATCATCGGTGACAGTGATTTGGCAATTGCTTTTAGAATTTCGGGCTGAGCTTCAAATAAATATTTATCAAAATATTCATTGCTGATCGCGCCGGAGCGCAAACGGAATTCTCCTTTAATATGAGAGATTTCATAGATTGCTTTAGCTAACTCACTTTTATTCATTTAAAACTGAAAGATTATATTAGTTCGAGTTGATGTCAGCTTGCATTTTAATGAACACCATCGTGCGACGCCATTCAGGTTTCAAAAGTCTGTGTTATCAACTCATCTATTAGGCTCTCATTAAAGTTCCCGTTCGTAAATTCGCCGATAACTTTTCTCCAGAAATTAACGGCGGGTATGTTTTCAGGGATTTGCCGTATTCGCCACGAACCTTGAAACTTTTTAAAGAGCTTGTGCACTATCCGTCTCCCGACTCCTAATCTTTGGAATTTTCCCAGCACAAAGAATTCACCTACATCGTATAGCGGATTACCCTCTTCACTTAGCTCCTGAAGGAGGACAAAGCCCGCGATCTTGTCGTCAACCGTAATCATAAAGGGGTGACCTTTTCGATTATCCGACCATCTGAAATCAGCGCGCGTGTCGGGATGATTGGACTGCCAGTACTCTCGCGAGTCGTCGCATCCACCGTAGATTCCCTGAGGGTTACAGTCCCAACCGGTCATTTTTGACATATCATAAACATAATAACTTATGAGATTCAAAACGACCGGCAGATCTTTATCTGTAGCTTTAATTAATTCTACTTTCATTTTAAATTATTATGACATTGTGGTAGCGTGTGCATCAACACCCATTGATAATATTCCTGATAGTATTGACAGCCTTATCTTCATAAGTGTTGTCATTCGTGCAAAGTTTAAGAACGAAAGAACGATTCATGGCTTCAGTAGTTGCTTTCTCGTGGATCTCTTTTGCTTCAGCTTCTGTTACAGGAAATCTCTTTTCGCGTCTGGATCTCAATCGTTCAATAAGGATCTCCTCTGGTGCGTTCAACCATACCCGGAGTACTTTTATCCCAGTCGATTCCAGGTTGTCAGCTAATTGCCAATCACTTTTCCACGCGCCAGTTGCTTCGACAGACACCGTATCAGATGTTTCCAATTGTAAGATAACTCTGTCTAGAACAGGTTCGAGCCAACCCAATTCGGGATCAGTTTTTATACCCTTAGCAGTCCACATGAGAACGAGCTCATCTGGATCAATATGATCTATACTTAATTCTTCTTTCAGTCTGCGAGCTAACTTGGTCTTACCAACTGCCTTTGGTCCATATAGAACGACGACGGTTTGCATTATTGTATGTACCTCATGATTTAAAGCGATAAAGCTTAACCTATTTAGGATCTCCTATTGGAGGGAGTTTTTGTGTAAGTGTTACGATCGAGTTCCATAAGTCAGGTGTAAAGGGCAATTCCAATTGTTTACATATCTCCCGCCATCGATCAATCTGGTCCATGATATGCAGAGGTACATATCCAAGCTTGAGGTAGGTCTTGATTGCGGCTAACCGAAAATCCTCGGTATATAAATGGATGAAACGAAAACCTTCATCGATAAACCGTGCGGTAACAGCAGCACTAAGTGCTAACCCTAATCTCTTTCCGGAATGTGCAGGATCACTAGCGAGCCAACCCAGTTCACCGCCAGAAGAATAAGCTTCAGAACGCAAAGCCATACAACTCGCTACCATACGACCGCTCGCCTGATGGCAGACCAAAAACCAGCCTTCTGACAAAATCCGTGGTATCCATGGTTTGAGCCGTTGTTCATCCCAATCATTCCACCCTGCCATATCCATCAATTCAAAAAAATTGTTACTGTCATCCGGATGGTATGTTCGCAATAAATAGCCGGGAGTAAAATGAACAGAAGGCGGAGTGAGCAATAGTTGCTCCGGCCATGCCATCTGAAGTTGATCAGCATAAAACTGTGTGCTCATTTATCATTAACTTTTAGGCGTTGGATCTATTAATCTCCCCAATATATTATCTCTCAATTCTTCGAGCGATTTAGTACCATCCAGAATAAGATCGCTGGGCTCCTTATGGCGAAAGTGGTTCAAGTATGGAATTCTGGCTTTATTCAAATAATGAACCAGATCTTTCTTCAAGCTAACCATTATTTCATCGGCAGGGGATTCGTTTTCTCCCAGGTAATTTCGCAGAATTCTTCTTGCCATCGCGACGTCCAATGGAGTGTCAACGTAGATTGAAAGATCTATCAGGTCTTTCAGGCGATGGTGTGCACGCCCCCAAGGGTAATCTAAAATGATATATTTTACTTTCCTCTTCTCGATCTCTTCTGCAATGGCACTGCTCATCCCTGGAATATCAAACTCTGAGAGATCGGCACCCCTTATCGTCCATTCATAATAGTCATCCGGATAAATATTGGTCTCATCGAAATCATCGAAACGGAACAGGACTGAGGATGGTAACGATTCGTGCAGGAGTTCAGCGAGGGCAGTTTTCCCTCCACCTGATACTGCATTGATAGCGATGACGTACGGAGATTGCATTTTTCTCAGGTCTTTTGAATTTCCATATAGTCCTCATCGTCGCCAAGAGGCTGAAATCGATCTCTCAATACATGAAATGTCTCTTTAATGATAAGAAAATCTCCCCGCAAGCGCTGATTCCTCTTCTCGCAGCGCTCCCGAGCTATATCTTCTGGAATGGAAAACGATAACAACTTTGGGATTCCACCACATTCTTTAACTTTCTTCCGAGTATCATCACGATAGCTCCGATTCCAGAAACCAAAGTCCAGGATCACATCAATATTCATGCGAATGAGTTGAGACCAATAGCTTTCCATGATCCCCAGGATTGTATCGTAGTGTTCTGAGAATTTATCTGCGGGAGGATCAACACCGAATAATTTAACCATCCATTCGTCCGGTGAAAACCTGGCGGCTCCTTCATCCCTCTCAAGTTTTATTGCATAGGTCGTCTTACCCGAACATACGAATCCATACAGCAGGTACGCGATTGGTTTTTCGGTTTTTGACACTTATACTCCTGATTAATTGTCGCCTCACTTCTTGTTTGGCTTCCAGATCATTGGATAGGAGGTGCTTATTCGCGTGAATCCGAGATTTGTTAATATTGGTTCGCTGGTCGGTAAAGCGTCCACATACGCATAGCGATAGTTGCGTTTACAGGCTTCCTGTAATCGTGTGATGACGAGCGATGTATAGAATCCCTTTCGTCGATGTTCCGGTAAGGTAGCGCCACCAAAAATGCCCGCAAAGACACCAGTTGGGGATTCAAAGTCAACTCTGCCAATGCTAACGGGCATATCTCCGTTGTAAGCCACAAATACAGCCAGGGTGTCCGGATACTTTTCCAATTGGGTCCGCGTCCAATCATCAGATCCTGAAAGAGGAACGGTAATCGAAACTTTCTCGTAATCCTCAAATTCATGCAAGGTATTGAGTTTTCGAATGTCATGTTTGGGCATTTCTTTTAAACGGGATGGTAGATTTTTTAAATCAACGATCATGAACGCCTCGGGTGGCCCTTGATTGAACCCAAAATTCACCAATCTTTCTCTGAGGTTTCGCGGCTTATCGTGTTCAAAAACCTTCCATTCAAATTCCAGATTTAATTTTGAAAAGAATTCTATCTGCTCTTGAATTCCCTTATCGAGCTTGTCGGGTGGAAAGCAGGAGTAACTGACGAAACCGAAATCGAGTGCCGGATCGGCATTGCGCGTAACAAATTCGAGTTCGAGTCCCTGCCAGGTTTTTCCCGGATTTCTTCGCTCACGATCAAATTCAGTCAGGATATGATTCGTCTTCATTGAGTTGATGGCATAATTTTCTGCTCACGGATTCATTTACACAACACAAAATGGAAAGTAGCACTGAAGCTAACAGGTCACAAGATATTATATATTTACCTACCAAACAAATTCTTCAGAGAGCGATTTGCGTGTTTGTTCAATCCATTGCGATTGGTTGGGATGCTTGATTTTGTCCCATTCTCCATTGGTAAAGTGTATGAAAAGGTAAACTGTCCGTAACCGAATGAACCAGGAAAATTCATTTAACCACTTGTCGTCCATAGAACATTCCTGGCGGTAGCCATCCATAAACCAGATTAAAACTTCATGACGTTTATCTTTTGGGAGATGTCTCGTAGCCCATAGCGAACAAGCAACATCTGCTATATACCAATGATAACACGAGTCTCCAAAATCTATGGTGTGAATTGTAGAGAGGTTTTCTTCGATGAGAAAATTTCGAAAGGCGAAATCACAGTGGATTAATCCATAGCACTCAGTATCCCTGGGTAGCTGATTCAAGTGATCGATTACTTTTTTTAATTCTTCTACCGCTATTGATTCGCTATTCGGTTCGCCTTTTTTTGCATACTGAATAATTTTATCTTCATCCCAATTCTCACGCTTATTACCAGATGGTTTAAATAGCTTAGAATGTTTGTGGATGCTTCCGAGAGTCTGTCCCCAATTACGATGTAAATTCTCATCAAGATTATCGACCCGGTAGTTTATGTGTCGACCCTGCATCTTCTTGAATGCAGTGACATAGAAGGTGGCCGATTCGTGTTCGATTTCTTCAATTCGATTTCCCGCAGTTGATTGAATCGGGTAGGTGACAGAAACTCCACTTTCTTTTAAATGTTCGAGAAAATCCAACTCAGCTTCTATATGGGATCTGGGTTGTAATTCACCCCTAATGAAGCGAAGAAACACTGCATCTTCTCCAAGTTGGGCTTTATAGACGAGACTTTCGCTATCTCCCACATGTGTGGCACCATTTTCTGGTCCACCCCACCGCGACAGAGCAGTGTCAAGGAATCCTTGGCCTTCGATTAATGCGAGAGTCTTATTCATTTTCAGGATAATATTTAGATCATCATCGCGGTATAATTGATGTAGGTGAGTATAAAACTGAAATTATAGAACAAGCTTAAAATTATTAGTCATTAAGGAGAACTTCATCTTCCGCTTTGTATTCCTCTTCAATATCCAACTCTGGTAGATTGTGTCTTTCCCATTCAATCGTCCTCTCCAATGCTTCTTCTAAACCGATCCTGTCGATGTAGCCAAGTTGCTTTCTGATTTTATTCGTATTCAAATCCATATTCTGAGCAGAATTAATATTATTTATCAGGTGCGAAGGTAACTGGTCTCCTTCCATCATTTTTATTTCACCCTTCCAGCCAACAATGGTAGCGATCTTTTCTAACCACTCTTTTTCTGTAAGCGCATAGGAGTCGGCAACATTGTAAATCTGTCCACGCGAATTATCATTAGTGGCTGCCAAAGCTATGGCGTGGGCTATGTTCTCAACATAACCGCGACAAGCTTTCCATTCAGCTATCTCCTTTTCCAAAATTATAACCGGTCTTTCATCATCCATTCTTCTCAGACATGCATTTAGTCGATGTTGACTATCCTGTGGTCCAAAGACCATGGGCATTCTGAGGATGGTTCCCGAAATTGTAGGGTGCGACATGACTCTTTTTTCCACCGCATTTTTATTATCACCCTCGAGCGGAGATAGGCGCAGTGGTGATTCTTCTGTAAGGGGAGTATCAAGAATTTCAGAAGGGCCAGGTGCAGTTGCAATTTCAAAAGCCCGGTAAATATTTCCGCTGCTTATGACGACAACTCTATCTACAAAACCCTCTGCGATTTCCATCAGCACAGAAGCGTGCTCATCAGAATGGGCAATCATATGAATGATTACCTCTGGAGCAAAAGCAGCAAATTCACTTTTGTATGATTTTAAGTTATCACGATCGCCGATAATTCTCATTGCTGCACACCCGTCTAAATTATCGTGCTCCCCTCGATGAAAAACACAGACATCATGCCCCTGGCTGATCAGGATCTTAACAGCACAGGCTCCCATGAAGTTGGTCCCACCGATAAACAGAATTTTCATTACTTTGACCTCCTGTATCGCTAAACAATTTAGGCTTAATTAAAATTCTGTTTTAAATATTCCAGAATGTCATCATCCAATTCATCCAGTGATTCACCCATCCGGATTAACTTCGGTCTAAAAGCGAACTGAGATGAGCCTAATAGGTAAGAAGTGCTTTTACCACTTTGAGCTGACTGACGGCTTCTAAGGCATCATTAATTCCATCGATGGGAAAGCGATGGGTGATGAAATCATTTCCAGAGATCCTGCCCTCGCGCACCCAGTTGGAGAGTGTCTCCTGTGCTTCTTTCTCAAACAACCGCGTGGGCCACTGGTGGACGAAGATGTTGTAGTTAAAGTCACCTAGTGCATTCGGAACGATGAATTCCTTGGCTCCAGCATAAAACCCGTAAACACACATGGAGCCACCGCGCTTCAAGAGTGGCAACCCCGCACTAACAAGCTCAGGCACACCAACCGCATCGACCACGGCATCGAGTTGACGTTCTTTGCTTGCTATCTCCGGGGAATCGCGATCGAAAACATCATCAGCGCCGAAACGTTTCGCACGTTCGCGTTTTTCGGGATGTCGATCAACCAGGCCGATCCAACCGAGCCCAAATAACCGGCCTATTTTGACAAAACTTTGTCCCACGGGTCCACCTCCGTAGATCAAAACGTCATCACCCGGTTTTAGATGGAAATCGCGAAAGGCGCCCAACACTTCGCGCCAGGTGCAAAATAAGACAGCATCTTCGGAGGCAATGTCACTGGCGACAGGGGTCTGAATCTCATAAACCTCAACCCAGCCGTGTTCTTCATCCGCCACTCCATCCTGCACCATGGCTTCGTGATCATTTGCCAACACGTATTCACAAAACCCACCCCACCCAGATTCTATGCCGTCCACGCCAAGATCAAAGACCAATCCACTGACTGCACGTTCATTTACTTTGAAATGGCGAACTTTCGCACCGACTTCTTGAACCAGGCCGACGCTCTCATGCCCCAAGGCAAAGGGAAACGCTTTCTCCATACCCGGAAAATGACCATTGACGAGTTCGCCGTCCGTTTTGTTGCAAAGGCATGCTACTTCTGTTTTCACCAGTGCCTGGTAGGGGCCCGGTCTGGGAATCGGCGTGTCGGTAATCTCAACTTGGTTGGGTGCGGTGACAATGACGGTTTTCACGCCGTTAATTCAAATTACAATCGATATTATTACAAGCTTTGATCCTGGAGCGAACGGGCATGGCATCTAAGAAGGATAAAGACTTTTACAGGTCACATACCATGATGTAATTCAGAAACTCTACGCCATTACGCTCTACTTTATTGTCGCGACTATAGACGAATCCATGGCGTTCGAAAAACGTCCTGGCGGTAATTGACACCTCAGAATAGAGTTGGTTTACACCAGTCTCTTTCGCTATTGATTTTACGTGATTCATCAACTGATGCATGGCTCCCTTTCCCGCAAAGGCCGGTGAAACATAAGTTTGGTCTATATGACCGTCAGGATCCATCTCGATATAACCGATCAATTGACCCTCGTATTCGAAAACATAAGGTTGTTTTTCCTCACACCTTTTCCGCCAGGCATCGAGATCATAATTGTACGGAGCCCAAGCTTCGAGCTGTTTGAGATTATAGTCTTTAGCCGCCAGTTCATGGATCGCATTGTGGAAAATTATAGCGATCTGTTCGTAGTCCGGGTCGCGGTATTTTCTAATCGTTCCGTTAATCATCTTTCGTTATAGTTAGCGACAATCTTACATCACACTTTATTTAAGTTTGATCAACCCTGCTTCTGTATGGCGAAAGCCACACGTCTGATAGAAATCTCTATACTCAGGTTCATAATCAACATGCAGCCATGTTATTCCAGCTTTTTCTGATTCTTCCACTGCTACCCGCACACACTCGGATCCAATTCCTTTGCGGCGGCACTTGGGATCTACGCTGGTGTTGAGTATAAAGGCGTGATCACTCCCATCCCAGGCAACATTGACAAAGCCTACAAGCTTAGCATTGATAAACGCGCCAACATAAGTCAATGATTGCTTGAGCATGGGTTGAAAATCTTCATTTGTATCCTCCTCCTTAAACCATGCACGGTTCATCAGGGCATTAAGCTCACCATTTTGAAGAGTTGGTTTTACTCGGTATTCAATCGGCATTGTACTGCATTTCAGGTCTTCAGGGTCTAAAGAGCTATTCGCAGGTCATGGGAAACTACGCATTCAGATTCTTCAGTATCACAGTTCTATTGTAATTTAATCTGGTAGCTTTGCTCCGACCTTTTGAACTTCTTCATACGGCTGCAGCCATGCAGTTGATTCATCATGTATGTCTACCACTTGAATCCTGTTTCCCCAGGGATCACGGAAGTCGCAACGAAACGGCGGTATCGTTTTAATTTCATATTTCTCACTGATCTTCTCACGAATTTCGGCAACTTGCGCGTCATCTCGAACCATGAGGCCGAAATGTCTGTGATTGTCGACATGGGGTTCATCAGACTGAAAAAGAGCCAGGAACTGGTGATTGCCGAGTTGGAAAAAAGCATCACCTTCACCTTCATTCTTGGGTTCGAGATTAAAAACATCGGTGTAAAATTCGATTGCTTTGTCGAGATCACCTACTTCGAGAACGATATGATTACAGCCAAATACGCGTACAGCCATGGGTTTGTTTCCTATTATTGAGTGATTATTGATGACATCGTTATGCAGTCATAATTAAGATTGATTATTATAATTATCGATTCATTAAATCTAAAATAGGTATTGTTGGATAAGGGTTAGGACAGATTACGCCCGTACCAAAAAGCTACCGATCGATAGTAGGCTTCGCAGTCGTTGGCATGACCGTGCTCGATTGAGGCGTGTAGTGATTTTTCGAATGTTATCGGATCGTTGAGGTGTAAGCGATACACGGTGAAGCGTCCATCGGTCTGGTCGCTGTCTGCTTCGTTCTTGTCTAAATAGGTGACTCCGTATTCGGGTCGACATTCCACTTGTCTGAATCCCCAGGCCAAATTGAAATAGTCTTCGGTCCCCGTTCCATGGAGGCGGGGAGGCCACGGTTCACCGTCGATCACAAACATATCGTCACCTTCCCACCATTTTCCTGCACTTCCAGGTTTGCATTCTACATTGAGCCCTGTCCCGACATAATGTCCCTCCACCCCATCGATCTCAAAGAAGGTATAATTTTCCTCCCAACTTTTATTGACGATACTACCATCACCCTTGCCATGGGGTTGTGGAGCTTGACCTGCCGGTGGGGTAGTGTGCTCTTCATTCAGGGTCGCGTGAAAATGTAATAGGGGATTGGGAAGAGTCTCGTAGGCTTCCCAATCAATGTAATAAAAAAATATAACTGGCGTGTCGCCGGTGTTCCGGATCTCGATCGCCGCTATTTCCTTAAAGGGCATGGGAAACAGACAGTTCAGTCCGCCCCGAAAGGGTTTCTCCGTAATGTGAGGTTGCCTGGATACCTGAATGGGAGCCGCGTTCACATCGACAAGCAAGCCATGACCAAAGAGGAAAAAGTCTGCGAAGGGCATATCGATTTGCGGCATGGCGGCATCGTCAAATCGGAGCACGAACTGAAGTTCACGATAAATATCTGACGATGCACCATTCATCGTCAACCAGATGTGGCGGATAATTCCGGGGCCGGAAAGGGGAGGGACACGGTGGGTCTCACCGGCATCAATTTGCACATAGTCGGCATTGGCGCCCAACTGATCATAACTGCTTTCGCGCTTTCTCTTGAACCGTTTGTGTGCGTGTAGATCTTTTAGAATCGGGCTATTCTCCTTCTGGCATAAATATGGCAGGTAGCGTTTACGCATCTCCCAATAGGATCAAGAGAAATTGTGAATATGTGGGCCGAAACCTGTAGAGCTCGACCTCTCTATGTCCGTCAATGTTGCAAATGGAAATGAATAAAAATGCGTTCCGGGGAATAGAATTAATAATGTATACTCTTAACTTTAATATATGAAGACACTGAAATTCGAACAGTGTTACTACACACTTTGGCTCACCCTCATTCTGGTTGCACCGATCGCGTACGGTGCGTCGACAAAAAACGGTTTTGACCTGAGCAATGCCACCATCCCAATAAAAGAAATTTTAGGGGGTGGTGTGAAGCGGGATGGCATACCTGCTATTGACCGGCCCAGATTTATAAGCCCGGACGCAGTCGATTATCTTAGGGGTGATGATCTGGTAGTTAGTGTAGAAAGCGGCGGGGTTTACCGGGCTTATCCTATACGCATTCTCAACCATCACGAAATCGTCAACGATTCAATCGGAGAGGATCACTTTACCGTGACTTATTGTCCCCTCTGTGGAACAGCGATGGTTTTTGACCGCATGATCGAGGGACGTGTTGTTGATTTTGGTGTTTCCGGTTTGCTCTTCCAGAGTGATGTCCTGTTATACGACCGCGAGACGGATAGTCTGTGGTCACAACTGGGGATGAAATCAGTGGCCGGACCGATGGTCGGTAAGGAGCTTAAATGGAGAGTCAGCGAGCACATGACGTGGGAGGAATGGAAGAAGAATCATCCCGATGGTGAGGTGCTTTCTGAAAGAACTGGTTACCAGCGACCTTATTATTTAAATCCTTACGATAGTTACGAAAAGTCTCGTGGGACGATGTTTCCCGTATCCATCTACCGCAAAGAACTCAGTCCTAAAACCTGGGTGTTGGGAATAAAAGTCGATGGGCACCCCGCGGCTTATGAGCTGGCATTATTTCCACCAAACACATTGGTCAAGGACAGTGTCAATGGAGTAGATATCACCATCGAGTATGACCCGAAAAAGAAAAAGGCGGTAGTTACGCATGCAGATACCGCGGAAGTTATCCCCTCAGTATTTTCATACTGGTTTGCCTGGCAGGCTTTTTATCCCCGAACGAAATTAAGTATGGCTCCGAAGGTAAATAAGCAGAAAAAAAAGAAGGGTGGTTAATTAACCTCGATTGATTTTTCGAAGAGGATACGATAGCCACAAGCAGAGCGAAGCGTGATCTTCCAAAGACACAAAATGAGTTTTGTTCTAGAAATGCCATTAACATATATCAAATTGTACCGATTAGATTTATATAGATTAATATTGCACCCAACGGGTGCATAGGTTGATAGCCAGAGGTGTAGCAAAGCGAAATCTCTGGACATAGGATGATAACACATCCCGCCCTTAAGGGGGGGAGTCAATGCCCATTTCGATGCCTGGAACTTTTAGTAATCTTCAGTACCATCTCGTCTTCAGTACAAAACACCGCCAACCCCTAATATACGATGAATGGCAACCACGATTATATGAATACTTTGGCGGTATACTTCGTGGAGAAAGTGGTGTGCTTTTTGAAATTGGTGGAATGCCAGATCATATTCACCTCCTATTTGGCTGGCGGACTAACAAAGATCTAGCCTCCCTTGTTCGCAGTCTCAAAAGTAATTCATCGAAATGGATACACAGCACATTTCCCCAGAGTCGCAAGTTTCAGTGGCAATCTGGATATGGGATATTTTCAATTAGCGAATCAGAGATTGAAAAGGTAAGTATGTACATACGAAATCAACGGCAACATCACGCACGAAAAAGTTTTAAGGATGAATTTATTGAACTGTTGCGAGTACATCAGATTGAATATGATGAAAAATATATTTGGGATTAATCACCGCTTTGCCCGCGCCCCTTCAGGGCGCGTTTTTTATAATACCTATTACCAGGGGTTAACACCCCTGGTTAAATGCCTTCACCCCTGCGGGGTGAAAGATTGACTAAAGCTCACTGCGCCCAATGGGTGCAAAGGTAATAGCCAGAGGTGCAGCGAAGCGAAATCTCTGGACCGCTGCACCCAACGGGTGCAAAGGCAATTAGCCAGAGGTGTAGCGACGCGAAACCTCTGGACAATAGATTATAACATATCCCGCCCTGAAAGGGCGGCGGTAATTGCGTATCGTTTTAGAATAAAAATGTAATTGTTACCCTGGCGCCCCTTCCGGGCGCGTTTTTTATAATACCTATTACCAGGGGTTAACACCCCTGGCTAAATGCCTTCACCCCTGCGGGGTGATAGATTAACTAAAGCTCACTGCACCCAACGGGTGCAATGGTTAGTAGCCAGAAGTGTAGCGAAGCGAAACCTCTGGACAATAGATTTATAACATACACCGCCCTGAAGGGGCGGAGGTAAATACCTATCGCTATGGGATATAATTACTATTTTTTCCCTACGTCCTCTTATAATTATTACAAGATTGAGGTGGAACGCGGTGTCCTCACCGCGTTTCTTCAGTTACAGTTAATAATAGAAGCGCGCTAGGGACCAACCTTCGCCAAGGCTATGGCAGGCAGCTCGCTCCACCTAATTGCAATAAATTAATTATCGGATTAAGACGAAGAGTCTTATAGGATATAGGGGTTATGGTTTTGAAGCTTCAACCTCAAGTCTGAGCATGCTGAGATGGGTCATGCCGTCTTCATCTGGAGGGTGGCGATGGAGATACTCGTCAATAGCCTGTTGAAGAAACTTGTCGCGCTCACTCTCGGGAACTCGCTGGGTGTAGGGTAACCATGTTGTCCTCACCCAACTTTTAAATCCCGGGATGTCATGGACCATGTCTTTTGGAATCAATTCAACGCGCTTAACAGCGAAACCGGCTTCGGACAGCCAGGGATAATAGTCATCAGGATCATAGAAATTGTATGGAAATGTGAAGTCATTGAAGTACTCACGCCAGGGATCCATCTCAATTAACTGCTCAAATACGCTGACCATGTCGGCCGCGTTACGTTTGCCTCCACCCATCTGCAGCAGCATCTTGCCACCAGAGCAAAGACTGCTCTCTATGCCTTGCAATACTGAGAGATGATCTTTTACCCAGTGAAGTGCGGCGTTTGAGAATACAAGATCGAATTCATTATTGAATGGCAGGTCGCGAGCATCGTGCTCGGCGAAACTAATATTTGAACGCTCGCTATTTGCATAACGGTTTTGAGCGAGCTGGATCATTTCATGAGAGCTGTCGATACCCACGATCGATCCCTCTTTTATGATGTCCGCGATTTCAGCTGTGACCTTGCCGTCACCACACCCAACGTCGAGCACCCGCTCGTCACCTTTCAGATCGAGCTTCGCGATAAGTTCACGCGCCCACATCTGCTGTATGGAGGAACTTTGTTCATAGTCTGATGCGTCCCAGGTATACTTATCCATTAGAACTAAAAATATATCGTTTTAGGTCTTTGGTTTTTTTGCATTTTATCGAACCGTAAGTCTCAGACCAATAGTCGGCATCGATAATTTCAAACCCACTTGATTTAATCATCCCTTCTAATATCCAGGAAAAGGTACTGAACTCTTCGTTAACGTGAACTTCAAACGCCTCTCTGGACCAGGCTCCCCTGGATGTGACTTTTTCTATCCAGGAATCAATAGAGGTTTGATAATTTTCCGGATGAAAGGAAAAAATAACATCAACGAGATAGAAAATTCCTCCGCCTCTGAGATTTTTATTTATCTTCAAAAGGGCAATTGCTTTCCAGAAATCAGGAAGATGGTGAAGGGTGAATTTTGATAAGACAAAATCTACCGCATCCTCCTGGTGTTCATAAGATAAAAAACCGGCATGATGAGTAGAGATATTCTTAATACCCTGCTTCTGAGCGGAACCAGCGATATAATCGAGCATGGCCCTGGAAGTATCGATAGCAAAGACCTGATTGCATTTTTCAGCTAACGCAATACTGAGAGCGCCCGTGCCAGGGCCATATTCAATAACGGTATGATTGCTGTTGATTCCCAGTTTCTCAACGAGCTCTCTCTCGTTATCTATGTTTGACCCTTGATTTTTATCATAGCCCGCGACCACCCTAGGGTTAGTAAAATCAATAGTTTGCTCAGTGAATTCGTTGAATGTATATTTGCTCATTCTATGTAACTAACTTGAAACGTCTAATCCTTTGACCTTTAAACTTCTGCCCATACTTTCCGTCATTTATTATACTTTCAATTTCATTGAATCCATTTTTTTCCAGTACTCGGCATGAAGCTGGATTGCCTTCCCAGCATAGGCTGAATACTGTAGTCATTTCTAATTCCTTAATCGCATATTTGACTGCTAAGCTCACAGCCTTGGTCATAATTCCCCTGCCCCAAAAGGGAACACCGAGCCAGTAATCAACCAGAATAGTTCGCTTTTGGAAGTCGGGTTCATTTAATCCGATAACGCCCACAAAATTTCCATTGAGTAAGATCGCTGAGGGAAATCGCTTCTTCTTCTGTCTGTCTTCAATCCCCTGTTTGACGAACCTCTCACCACCATTTTCCGGGTAGGGATGCGGGACGTTACATGTCCGTGCAAGCTGTTCGTCAGAAGCATAGCGCTGTACAGCTTCTGCATCACCACTCTCGATTGGTCTGATAGATACATCCATTGTGTTCCCCCCAACATATTGCTCACGACAACACCTGCACAACACAAATAGAAGGGATAGCGCTGAGCTACCGCAACTTTTTCTTCAAGAAATGCTTAGTCACCCGGTCTGGAAAACCGGAAACCACACCCATGGTTTCGTATCCAAATTTAGAATAAAACTCTGGAGCTTGAAAACTGTAAGTATTAGTAACGATGTTATGACATCCTTTATCGTCAGCTATCCGTTCCAGCTCCATGAGCAATTTGGATCCTAGACCTTTGCCCTGTTCATTTTTATCTACCCATAGATATTCCAATTCGAGACCAGCACCCCAGAGCCAGGCGACAATACCTGCAATGATCGAGCCATCGTCATTTTTTATCGTCAACACGATATTTTCACCATCATCTATTGTTGATTGGGTAATATTCCAGTTCCCGAGGTTTTTTCTTATTGTGGAAATAGTTTTATCAACAGCCTCGGTCTCCCTGTGAATTTGGTAATCCATATTTTATGCAACAATGGGTAACTAACGTCTTAGCCAGTTGCCGACGACTTTGGCGAAACCAATATTATCACGCGTATAGCCTAAACTTGTGTAAAACTCAGCGGCGGAATCGGTGAAAAGATAAATATGCTGTCCATCGAGTTCCCGTTCTATCAGGCTCATGAGTTTTGTCGCAACACCCTTATGGCGAAAATCAGATTGCGTCCAGACATCGACGACATAGGCATTGCAGACCCTATCAGATAAGGCGCGTGCTTTACCGATCACTCTGTTCCCAGACCAGGCAAAGGCAACGGCCTGGCTGTTCTGAAAAGACAGCTCCAGTTCTTCAGCGGTTCTCCCATTGTTGAAATTGTCTTTTACAAGGTCAGCCACTAGATCATCCCAAGTTACATCATCGACGGTGGTGGTGTACTTAATTTTCATTAGAATTTGAAAACATATAGGGTAGGGTATTGATATTAAGTCTTCTCATATTCTAATAATTTAAAAGTTCTTTCCATTTTGTAACCTAATTTACGCGCCAAAGCGACTGAGGCCGTATTCTTTTTACCCGTACTCCATCGGGTCTTAAAACCTTTTTCAACACATTGTGTAATTAAATAAGCCATTGTTGTGTAAGCATAACCCAACTTCCTGTAATTTTCGTGAGTGATGCCACCAATTTCAGCGTGGCCCGCTCCCCAGAACGGTACATAAGCCTCTACTACTATTTCTGTCCCTTTCATAAGACAATAGCCAAGGCCATTGCTTAAAAAATTATCAATCGTACCACAGAAATCAATAATATGGTCATGCCACAGACAGTGTTTAATAAGTTCACGGTCAATACGGTGAATATTGCAATTAATGGGAACATTTTGTGATACCAATTTTAAGTGCTCAAATTCATGGGCGAGATCAAAAAATTCCATTACTTCTATTTCCCCGGATGAAGAGGGCGGTGGTTTTAATTCTCCAAATCCCTGGGATGGCCAGTATAAATTGATTTCCGTTCGCTTACTAAGAAATGATACACCCTCATTGAGAGACTCCTGATCAAATTTACCTCCAATACAGACCGCGTCATCATGGGGCAACAAGGCCAATGCCCGTCGAGGATTTTTGGCATTATCGACATAAATATTACCAGGATTTCTTCCCTCAAGGATTGAAAAGATCCTTGGGTTATTCGGGATTGTTTTTTCGAAGAGCGCGCGGATTTTAGAGAGTTGTTCAGGAGGTAGATCAATCATGTGAGTATTGTTCAGGATGCATTGTCCCTTTAGAATTCACGAATAAATTAATCGATAGTTTCTCTCTCCGTGCCCATCGCCCGTACCACGGGAGTTAGCGCAAAGATTATCATAATGACGATAAGGAGGCTACCTGATCCAACAAATAATAATTTAGTATTAATTGCGACCACGGCTCCTGCAATTACCTGTGAAATGGGTTGCACCCCAAAATTCGCAAGCGATAGCAAACTCATAATTCGCCCCATCATTTCTTTTGGTGTGCGCCTTTGCACCCATGAATGAAAGGAGATATAGGCATAGGCATCTATTGTCCCCATCATCAAGGCTATGATTGCTGCCATGGAAGTTGAATATACATTGTAAAGCAAAATCAATCCAACGCCATGCATGCAAATGAGCAGGGCTAAGATTGAACCGAGCCAGCGCGGCCCAGGTCGTGGTATTACACCCGCAAGGAGAGCACCTAATAACCCGCCACCCCCTAAAGCTGACATGATAATGCCAAATGCTGTTGACCCTTGAGAAAAGCGTGTATCAGCGAGGAAAGGTACACCAATTATCAAGGGACCGGTAAAGAGAAGGCAGAGAGCTATGATAATAAAAAACCAGGCACGTAAGGTAACGTCTCTCCACATGGTGACAAAACCTGCCTTAATCGATGACCACACATTTTTATCTTCTTCAGAGTTTCCCCGGACAATTTTGAATTTCATCATCCAAAGCGTTATTACTGAAATCAGAATCATTATTCCCTGGATAATAAAAGAGAATCCAAGACCCTGAGCATCCGGCAATACAGCGGATTGATTACTGGTTTGCGTAATACTATTTCCAAAATAACTAATCGTAATGCCCGCCAATGCAGGACCTATTAATTGGCATACTGATGAAGTTCCCATGATTACCGAGTTAGCCGATTGAATAAGTTCAGACTCAACGATGAATGGGACAATCGCTGAGCGCGCGGGTATAACGAAAGCACTCGTTAATCCGACGCAAAATGCAAAAACATAAATCATCCAAAGTTCAACCACTTGCGTAAGCACGAGTATCGACATTAATAAGACTAAAAACAGTCGAATGCTATCAGCTATAATCATGACAAATCGCGGTGAAGAGCGGTCGACTAACGCACCTCCAATTAATATAAATAAAGCACGAGGGATTCCCCATACAGCGAGGACGGTACCCATAGCAAAGGCATCGCCCGTTAATTTCAGCACCAGCCAGGGTAGAGTTATTATATCAAAGGCGCTCCCTAATTGCGTCGCACCTTGACCGATCCAAAGTAAACGAAACACTCGCTTACGAAGCATTTCTAAAATCAATGATATTTTCATTTAAAGAGGTAGCGATTCAGGCTCTACACGTTTACCACTAATCTAATTAATCGTCCGACATTTCAGCCAGCCTCTGGAAAGCCGTGGGGACAGGACCCTCTTTGAGGTGCTGCAGGATTACTGCAGCACATTCATCCGGGCTCAGAGACGAGGTGTCAACTTCGAGATCGTAGATGCCCGGAGTATGCACTTCATGTTCCCACTGGTGAACAATTTCAAGCGGTGGCATGTCTTCAGGAATATTTTTTTCTTTCAGCCACGTATTTCTTCGGCGTTCCCAAACAATAGCGGTAGGGCAGCGAACGCCGACGAACAATACGGGCAACCCCACCAGACGCCGTGCGCTAACGTAAAGTATCCCTCGGGGTATAGAATAGGAGTCATGGTGCCCCACGTCGGTAACTACATTTAACCCCATTCGACTGTGGTCGGCTATAGATTCATACATCGCTGCGTAAAACAAAACAATCCAGGGTTCAAGGTCCGGGCGCTCACCGCCGGGTCGAAGACCTATCCCGGGACTGAATCGCTGAGAGATAAGATTTTTGAATTTATCGACCCCCAGGTTCAACCAGGGGCCTTCAAATTTTTCCATGATTACTGCGGCGATACTTGATTTACCCGAACGGGGTACACCATTTAAGATTATAATTTGGCCGTAATCATTTGCTCGTGTCATTACACTCCCGGTGTGCTTTTATCAGCCTTCGCAAGCAGGTTATCATATCGACTTTGATGATTTTAACATCTCGCCACGAGCAGCAATTATAAATATCTGTACTTAGTTAGTTACTCTCCATTAACGAGGGACCCCTTGCCACCAAACTTCAGTATAGGCGATTTGCAGACCTGCTCGAAGCATATTGCGAAAACTGGGCGTTCCGAAGTCCGCCGCTCCCACGATAAACTTGCATCCGATTTCCTCGGCGAGCCTTATGCGTCGATTGATAAGTGCTATATGACAACCCCTGCCTCTTAATGAAGGCCGCGTTTGAGCACTGGACAAAAGGGCGAACTTATCTTTTTTATAGAGAATACCAGTTGCCGCCGGTTCCCCTTTAAATATTGCATAAAACCAGTGCGTGTTCAGTAAATCGAGGTGAAGGCGCAAGCGTGGTTTCAAACGTTTCCATGCTTTTTTCGGAGCACCAAATCCTTCAAGTGAAGTTTCTACGGCATATTCCAGATTATTCGAGCTGACACGGTTAACTTTTATCCCGGGGGTTGAAGTTAATCGGGCTCGAGAGGGACGGCGAATGAATTTTGTGTGGTAGCCTGCGGGTTGTAATCCATGCTTGATGAGGAATTTTGAGACTTTTTCTGAAAAATCACGGGGGTTTAAGGTGACCCAATAGGTAGCATTATGACGCTTATAGAAGTTGTTGATTCGAGGAAGACAATCAATGGTCTCAGTACTGAGCTTGAAGACGTGATTGAAGTGTGGATCTTCTGGATAAAGGGTAGCGATGACATCACCGAATGTCTTGATGCGAATGTTGTAGGGATTGCCGGGTAGAGACTCGCAGGCCGTTAGATAAGAAACAGATTCTTCGGTGTAGATAGAATCGATCGCCCTAAAGATTTTATCGTTCAAGACTACGGTACTCATAATTCAAAATGGTTTGAAGTGATCAAGGCCTCTCAACTGTCTAGCCTATGCGCTTATCTTGTTGGAAACGTTTTAAATTGCAAAACTATTACCCGCGTGCATTCAGGGACCGACTTTATTATTCCCATGGACAGTTCGCAATCGACAGTGCCCTTATCACTCACCGTGAATCGCATCACGTATTATCTGTCGAATAACTTCGCTTTTGCAGTAGTCGGAATTCGCAAGGTCCTCAACGGTACCTTCCTCGGTGGGATCTCCGATCACGGCTAAAGGGTTTGCTCCCTTGGATAAGAGATAGCGAACAACTTCAATGTAATTTGCTTGTATTGCTTGACTCAGTGGGGTCCATCTCTGAGAGGTCCACGGTTCATTCAGCACCCAGGGTTCAGCATCTATGTGTTCAGTCAGCGAAGCCAAATCTCCCTCTGAGGCATAGTGCTGCGTGCGAAAAATGTCAGCCAGCTTTTCAAATTGAATGTTGTTAGGATTCTCGACCGTGTACCAGTCATAATTGCAGGAGGCGATCTCCTGCATTTTTTCAAAATCATTGCCAAGGCAAGCTTTTCTAAATTCTCCAAGACGGGGCCAGCGTTTTTCGTCGAATTCAAAATGCATTTGTTTAATCGGTGTTAGAGGCGCTATCTTGTTCAGGGTTTATTTTCGTCACTTTATAGTGTGCACCATCCTTGTCGACATATGTTCCCGCTTCGTTTTTTGATAGGACCAAAATATCAACGACGTTATAGATCCCTTTTCTCATCTTCATTAATATGGGAATCACTAGAGTAAAGAGAACGACAACGATAGAGACTACGGCCAGCAATCTATAATAAGCTTCGTTATCAATCTCAGCCCACACTGCACCAACAATCTGAATGGACAGAATTCCAATGCCGATAGATGAAGCTTTTTGTGTCCATCTGTGTTTCAAGTCCAGATCAGGTAAAACGAGGAGGAAGGCATGAGCGAGTGCTATGCTCAGCACGATAAATGTTATCGCACTTTTCCAGAACACCTCCCCTTCTAATTCGATCCAAACTGCAGCTATCACCAACGCGGCAGAAATAGTCGCACAAATTATTCCAGCGATCCCCAACGCACTTCTTTTTCTTTTTTCAATAAATGCCGCGCATGACATCGAGCAAATGCTTGCGGTTGATATGGTAAAAGTTGTCGCGAGGATTTTTACCTGTATGTCACCGAATTCGCCGATTAAAACGGAAAAAATAGCAACCAAGGCGGTCAGACTCAAGAAGCCGATAAACAACTTCAGGAATACTTTTTTTGCATCTGAATAATTCATTTGTTGTAAAATGTAAAAACTCAGCGACGCGACATTCCCACGGAGCTCTAAGTTTTTTCAACATAGCACCAGCGATAGCGCACCGACAACAGGAAAATTATGAATGTTATTATTTGGCATGCCAAGATTGCCTGCGCCCCTCAAGGGCGCAATTTTTTTCCTTTTCCAGGGGTTAACACCCTTGGCTATTGGAAGATGTCGGACTGCGTCCTCGGTAGCCTTCAACCCTCCGGGTTTTAGGAAACGGGAAGTCCAATCTTTGCGTTTTGATTGTGTTGCGCCGCTGGGGCTAACGGAACTGGGTTTGAATCTTGTACAATAAAGCTTTGTCCACGTCTTTGTCAATCTTGTCATTGCGAGGGAGGCTATCAGCGGACCGCGGCTACCGAGCGCAGCGACATCTTCCATTCCAGGGAGATAGTCATTATGGTTACGACAGAACCTCGCGGCTGCGGGGGCGCAGGTTGTTCGTAGCTGCTATAATACATGAATTACTTTTTGTATAATATAGATCGGCAATCGTACTACTGAGTGAAACCTAGCACCCATGGACTGTGATTACGCAACAGACTTTCCCCTGGAATGAAAGATGTCGCGATTCACGCTCGGTAGCTTCGTCGCTTCACTCCTCGCAATGACAATTGGGTGAAGGACGAAGACGAAGATGTTAGCTGGAGCCCGCGCTGACTTGGATTAACTGGACAGGTAATGAAATAAACTCCCATGAACGTAGAATACGGTCTTGACCACCGCTCTCTGATGGTTAGGATGTCTACTTATTTAATCTTTACCTAAGAAGGGAGGCGGAACCTATGCATGATACAAATTACAGTTTAAATATCTTGATTGCCGCCTCTGCCTATCGTTGAGACGTACCGTAAGTCTTTAACCGTTAATGTAGCCGCGGCAATCTAGGAAGTCGCGGTTTTTTTCTGTACGGATTACGTGTCAGGTTCTTCAACCGAGCCTACTCCGTGTGTGGAGAAACCTGATTCCGTCAACCTGTTAGCTCCATACGGCTTCCATTTAGATTCTTCAGACTCGCAGATCACAATGCCAATTCGAACAACGAATCAGAAAACCACAATCTAACCTATCCACATAATGCAATACACACTCAACCAACTGGGCTGGGATAACCATTGGCAGAATCTTTTCGAAAGAAACACTGCGCCGTATCGGAATTCGATCCCGGCCCGCATCGCTCGCGTCAATCGCAGCGAATACATCATTCTTAGCAAATTCGGTGAAGGAAGGGCATTTCTGTCCGGTTCCTTTATCGATTCTTGTCTGGATAACTCCGAGTTTCCCACCATCGGTGACTGGATACTTGTCGATGGCACTAAGGATCTACACACTCCTTTCAGGGTGCAATCGCTTCTCCCTCGAAGGAACGCCTTTACAAGGCAGGTGACCGGGCGAAACAACGAGGGACGGCGCAGCTCCAGTCAGATTGTAGCCAGCAACGTCGATTATTACCTGCTCTTGTTTGGACTCGATCGCAAAATCAGTGTTAGACTCGTAGAACGCTATCTGACTCTGGTCACGAGCAGTGGATCACAGGCAGTAATCGTTCTTAGCAAATCCGATTTACAATCGGATCCGGAAGAATGCTCAGATATGCTTCGTCCGATCGCGGGCGATGCTCCGATCTGTACCGTAAGCGCTCTTAATAACGGGAGACTGGACAGCATCTCCCCATACATCAGGGAAGGAAAGACAGTTGCCTTTCTGGGATCTTCCGGGGTGGGAAAAACAACTCTCATCAATGCAATCCTGGGAGGGAATTTTTTGAAAACTGGAGCCATCCTGCAGAAGGATTATCGGGGTCGGCACACCACCACCTGGCGGGAAATGATCGTCGTTCCGCAGGGTGGAATCATCATCGATACGCCGGGAATGAGAGAAGTAAAACTGCACGGTGATGAATCGTCTCTCGAGCAAAGCTTTTCCGATGTTCATGAGATATCGAGCCGGTGTCATTTCGCAAACTGCTCACACCATGGCGAACCGGGTTGCGCCATCGAGGCCGCTCTGCGTGAAGGCACGCTATCGGCCTACCGCTACGAAAGTTTTCTGACTTTGAAGAATGAAACACGGTTCGCCCACAAACAGGAAAGTACCAGGCATTTCATGCAGACGCAGAGAGCCAAGCGCAAAAAGAAAGAGCGCGCCCAAAGGAAAGATCGAAGCGAACGCCGGACATCGAAAGTGATCATGCGAAATTTCAAGGTCGAAGAGTACGATGATGATAGTGACTAGGCCTGGATTTCAGTCTGATCAAGTGAGCAGCCCCTCATTGTCAATCAGCCACTGCACCGATTCACACACAGCTTGCAATGAAGAGTAACGCTGTTGATAATCGATCAAGCGTTTGGCTTTCGCGATGCTGCCAACTGACTGAAATTACTTCGTGACCCGCTTCGATCAAACGAGGAACAAGGTAAGTACTTACATGCCCCGATCCGCCAATTATTACGACTTTCATATTATCTTAGTTACTCGTTGGTGTTAATTACCTTGTTATCTGGTTTTCCATTTTTTGCATTAATTCTATGAGCGAAAAGAAGAAACACACCTGGACCGAATGACAGCAAGGCTATAGCTAGACCTGTAGCTATTCCCAATAATGTAAAGGGTGGTGCACAGCAGTCTTCTCGCTGTCGCGAGATGATATGACTTGGGATGGCAACGAGAATTTCAAGTATGCTCCCACGTAATAACCAGCGGGTAATGTAGGTGGTGAAAGCATTCGGGTCTTCGCTCGCAGAGTTCCGGTAAAATACACTCCCCCAAACGAGCCAGAAAATGGCAAGAATAAGGAGAGCTGGCCAAGCATATAAATAATTATCAACTGCATCTTCACCCCAAATCATAAGGGCGATGCAGCCAAAGAAACCGAGAGCGAGAGCCGCCATGGGGATTGCCCCAATAACTGAGGAGATGACAATATTGCGTCTTTTTACAGGTCTTTCGCGAATGACAGCGCACGGCACGAGCAATAAGACTCCCTGAACTAAAAGTAAAACGGGGAAAAACCAAATGTAGAAGAATTGAAGCAATCCTTTATCACCACCGGAGAATGCTAAAAAGAGGGGTACGACGACGATGGATAGACAAAGGCTATAAAGTAAAAGTGTCAGCAGCACCCAGCGTTTCATTCAAACTCCTCAATAGCGGTTTTAATTATCATCATACGTATGGCAATCAGCGTCAGTAGATTGGATATCCTATTCTTCAAAACTATAGGGTCAAAGAATTAATGTTTTTAGTTTGCAGAGGGACTTTATCCGGGATTAGTTTCCAGCCTCTTATAATTTATGGCAACTTTTCGGCAGCGTGTTCTCAAGAGGGAAATTCTCAAAGGCACATTTATTAATTTAGGATCATCTATAACAGTTGAGATAGCGGGCAAGGCCGGTTTTGACTGGCTGCTGATCGATTTGGAACACGGTGTGGGAGATCACGAAACACTGGTTCATCAATTACAGGCGACCGGTAACACCAATGCGCAGCCGTTTGTGCGTATCGCGGCAAATGAAACGCCCCGCTATAAACGTGTTTTGGATCTGGGCGCGCGCGGGGTCATGGTTCCCTGGGTGAGCAATGTGGAAGAAGCCGAACTCGCGGTAAGATCGATGCGCTATCCGCCGCAGGGAATCCGGGGTGTCGCAAGCCTTAACCGGGCCTGCCAGTTTGGACAGGATTTTGATAATTATTATGCCACGGCGAATGAAGAGCTGGTGACGGTAGTGCAGATCGAAACGGTAGAAGCGGTGGAAAATGCCGGGGCAATGGCAGCCATAGACGGTATCGACGTGCTTTTTGTCGGGCCAACGGATTTGACAACGAACTATGGTATCAGCCGTCAATTTGACCATCCGACCTATCGAGATGCAGTCGCCAAAGTAAACGCGGCCTGTTTTAGTGCGGGGAAAGCGGCGGGAATTCTGCTCGCCAACACCAGCCAGATCAAACAGGCGAAGGAAGACGGCTTTACCTTTATCGCAGTCGGTTCGGATGGCGGGGTCCTGGCCAATGGGATGAAAAATCTAGTTGAAGCGTTCTAGGCAACCCGTAGGGTGGGGAGATATGATTAAAATATGGTCTGATAGAGCAATCCCTGATAAATATGTCCCTTTATTGGACGGCGTGGCCGAAGAGACCGGCGCACGCGCGGAAACACCGAACGAGTCCACAGCCAGTTTACCTGGAGCTGATGGAGCTGTAGTGTCCGCAAGAATACAATACAATGGAGAATTATTTGACCAGGTTCCCACCTTAAAAGTTATTTCACGCACGGGCATAGGATACGACAATATCAATATTCCCGATGCCACGGCACGCAACATTGCCGTCTGTCATACGCCGGATGGGCCTACTATCTCCACGGCTGAACTTACGATTGGCCTGCTTCTCTCGATTACGAGACAGATTAAAAAATGTGAAGCCGATATGATCGAGGGGCGTAAGATGGAATACATGTATACTTATAAAGGCTGGGAACTAGCCGGTAAGACTCTGGGGCTTGTCGGGTTGGGCCGCATAGGGGGCCACGTCTCAAAAATTGCGCGCGGCATAGGGATGGAGATCATCGTTTACGATCCCTTTATTTCTCCTGATCGTGCGGTAGAACTGGGGGTTAAATTGGTCCCCACACTTGAGGACGTATTAAAATCCGCGGATGTTGTTTCTTTACACCTGCCATTATCCGATGACACGCGCTACACGATTAACACTGATAATATAGGGTTGATGAAGAAAGGCGCGTATCTCTTAAATTGTGCACGTGGCGGATTATTGGAGGAAAAAGCTTTGCTCGGTGCTCTCGACAGTGGTCATTTAGCAGGAGCAGGCATCGATGTCTACGAGAAGGAACCGGCACCACCTGACCACCCCTATTTAAATCGTCTTGATATTGTCGCCACACCCCATGTTGCGGGTGTTACCGATGTAAGCAGAGACAGCTTATGGACGACCGCGATTAAACAGGTGATACAGGTATGCCAGGGTGAAAAACCGGCACACCTTTTAAACCCGGAAATTTGGAAAGATTAACCAACACAGTAAATAAGTTAAAGATGAAGCAGAAAAATCTAGAGGAAGCAAAAGCAGTAGAAAACCCACCCGGTGTCGTTCGCAAAACACTGGCTTATAATAAAGAAGCGATGTTGTGTCACTTTACTTTAAAGAAGGGGGCCAAGATACCCTTACACAATCATCCCCCGGTGCAAATTGGATACGTGGTTAGCGGGCACGCCCGTTTTCTCGGGGACAATGAGTTTGAGGCGAAAGCCGGAGAAGCTTATTGCATCGAAGCAGGTGTGACTCACGGAACCGAGGCCTTAGAGGACACGGTCTACGTTGAAGTGTTCAGTCCCTCCCGTGAAGAGTACGAAGATTTTTAAAGAGCGAATACACGTGAATGCGGATATGCGGTGAAGCGAAAATGTGCGTATGCGGAGAACTGGTGGAACGCGCTGTCCCTAGCGCGTTGTTTAAAATTTATATGAGAATTATGAAAGAAGCGTGCTAGGGACAGCCCGCTCCACCTTATAAATAAATGAGAATTAATAGAGAGGAATAGGAGAGGCTGGAGATGAGTGCGCAAAGAAAATCGAAAAAGATTCGCCTGACGACAGCTCAGGCGATGGTGAAATATCTCCAGGTTCAATACAGTGAAATGGACGGGGAGAGGCGGCGTTTAATTGTCGGGATCTTTGGCATATTCGGGCACGGTAATGTGACGGGTCTGGGGCAAGCCCTGGAGGAATGCGGAAAAGAATTACCTTATTTCCAGGGGCGCAATGAGCAGGGGATGGTACATGTTGCCTCCGGTTTTGCGAAGGCCAGTAAACGCTTATCCACATTCGCCTGCACCTCATCCATTGGACCCGGCGCGACTAATATGATAACCGGTGCCGCCACCGCCACGATCAATCGTCTTCCTGTGCTTCTCATTCCGAGCGACTATTTCGGAACGCGTCACCAGGGCCCGGTTCTTCAGCAATTGGAACACCCCATTTCAGCTGATGTTAGTGTCAATGATTGCTTCCGACCGGTCAGCCGTTTTTTCGACCGCATCTTACGACCTGAACATCTTCTCACCGCCTTGCCGAATGCCATGCGTGTGCTTACCGATCCCGTGCACACGGGCACAGTAACCATTGCATTTCCTCAAGACGTCCAATCGCACGCCTACGATTATCCGGCACATTTCTTTGAGAAAAGAATATGGCGGATTGAGAGAGCGTTGCCACAGCCGCAGCGTATTGCCGAAGCGACACAGATGATAAAGAAAGCTAAGCGGCCGATGATCATTGCAGGCGGCGGCGTCCATTATTCCGATGCCAGTGGTGAATTACAAAAATTCGTGGATACCTTTGGCATCCCTGTAGCTGAGACCTTCGGCGGTAAAAGCTGCATTCGCAACGCGACTCCCATGCTCTTAGGCGGGAACGGGGTGGAAGGTACTTCAGCCTCCGTGGAAATAGCAGCTAAGGCTGATTTAATCCTGTGCATCGGTACGCGGATGGGTGACTTCGCCACCGGATCTCAAACGATGTTTCACCATCCGGAGGTTAAATTTATCGGAATCAATCCAGCCGGGTTCGACGCCTTTAAAGAGGGGGCCCTTCCAATTATTGCAGATGCGAGGGAAACGTTGAACGCATTGCATAAATCCTGCCGCAGCGCGGGAGTCAAACCCCGCTCCGCTTATGCAAATGATATCAGTAACGCGATTAGCAAATGGAAAAAAATTACGGCAAAAGAATCTACACGTACATTTCCTAAAGAGGCGATGAGCCAGGGCCATTTAATCAAGACGCTCAATGACGAAGCTAAAAACGGAGATACGGTCGTTGCCGCAGCCGGCGCGCCACCCGGAGACATGCTTAAATTATGGGATTCAACAAGTGGTCGGCGCTGTCTTTTGGAATTCGGTAATTCCTGTATGGGTTGGGAACTGCCCGCCGGATTGGGGATAAGGATGACGCAGCCCAAGGGGGAAGTTTATGTCTTTATCGGCGATGGTACCTACCTGATGAATCCGACGGATATTGTAACTGCGATACAGGAAGACTTAAAAATAACAGTTGTTGTTTCAGATAATCACGGGTTCCAGATAATCCGGCGATTGCAGATGTGGCGATCGGGAGTCAGCTTCGGCAACGAGTTTCGCAAGCGCGAAAGAAAAAAAGGAGGGCGTCTAGAGGGCGATTACCTGGAAATTGATATTGCTGAGAACGCGAAGAGCATGGGGGCGCGCGGTTGGCATGTGAGCAATGAAAAAGATTTAAAGCAGGCCTTGCGTGAAGCGCGGAAAGAAAAACGCAGTTGTGTAATTGTCGTTGAAACGGAAAAGCATCGCTATGCAGCGGGAGGGGGCGCATGGTGGGACGCCGCACCAGCTGAAGTCAGCAAGTCACCGGTAACAAAAAAAATACGCGCAGAATATGAATCCGGCCGGAAAAAATGGCAGCGATTCCATTATTAAATTAATTAGTCAATTAAAGGATAGAAGATGAATGTTATGATTGGAACAGGACCGGATTCCTGGGGCGTGTGGTTTGGTGAAGATGAGAAACAGACGCCATGGCACCGTTATTTAGATGAAATTGTTGAAGCGGGTTACGAGTGGACCGAACTGGGACCATACGGATACTTACCGACGGATTTTGATACGCTAAAATCTGAGCTCGACAAAAGAAACCTGAAAGTGAGTGGGACTTTCGCGATGGAGTTTCTCGATGATCCCGAGTACTGGCCGAGCTTGGAAAAGCAAGTGATGGGTGCGGGAGAGAATCTCGCGAAGCTGAACTCAAAATACCTTGTCCTCATCGATAACACTTATACCAACCTATTTACCGGTGAACTGATTAAACCCGCTACCCTTGATGATGACGGGTGGAAACGATTGATTGATACAACGCATAAAGTTGCGGGAATAGTTAAAGAAAAATTTGGTCTCACGCTGGTTTTTCATCCCCATGCGGAAACGCATGTTGAGTACGAAGATCAAATTGAGAGATTTCTTGCCGATACGGACAAGGATCTAATTTTCATTTGTTTCGACGTTGGACATCACGCATACCGGAAGGGTGACCCCGTGAATTTTATGCGAATGCATCATGAGCGAATTCCCTATCTTCATTTGAAAAGTGTCGATGCCGATTTGCAAAAGAAAGTAGAAATGGAAAATATTCCCTTTGCTGAAGCGGTGGGCATGGATATGTTCTGCGAACCATCCAAAGGAGCGGTCGATTTTATCGCCTTTCGCGACCTTTTAAGAGAAATCGATTACGAAGGATTCGGAATCGTCGAACAAGACATGTATCCAGCACCATTTGACAAGCCCTTACCCATAGCTAAGCGAACAAGGGAATACCTAAAGGAAATAGGAATCGGATGATCACATTTCAAAATTTTATCAATGGCCAATGGGTCGATTCGTCAGCTGTCCAAACACTAAGCGTCAATAATCCCGCGACCGCGCAGACAATCGCGGAAATTCCCGTGACTCCCGCTGGCGAAGTGGATGAAGTCGTGCAGCGCGCGCACCAGGCCTCGGAGGTATGGATGCGAACACCGGTGACGGAGAGAATCCAGTTTCTTTTTAAACTAAAATACCTCTTTGAAGAAAATATCGAGGACCTGGCACATGCGATTACTGAAGAGTGCGGGAAGACCAAAAGTGAAGCTATTGGTGAACTACGCAGGGGAATTGAAAATATCGAAGTAGCCTGTGGTGCACCGATACTGATGCAGGGGTACAATAATGAAGATATTGCGAGCGGCATTGATGAGCATATGATTCGCCAACCTTTAGGCGTAGTTGTTGCGATAACACCGTTCAATTTTCCCGGTATGATACCCTTCTGGTTTTTGCCTTATGCCATAGCATGCGGGAACAGTTTTATATTAAAGCCGAGCGAGAAACTGGGGCTGACAGCGCATAAAATCTTCGCCCTGCTCGAAGAGACGGGTTTACCTGCGGGTGTCGTACAACTGGTGCAAGGCAATAAAGAGACAGTAGATGCCTTAATCGATCATCCCCTGGTCAGTGCGGTGTCCTTTGTCGGTTCGACTGCAGTTGCTAAATACATTTACGGCCGTGCAACGGCAAACGGTAAGCGTGCTCAATGCCAGGGCGGCGCCAAAAATCCAATCATCGTATTGCCGGACGCTGATATAGAAATGACGACGCAAATGGCGGCGGACAGCTTTTATGGCTGTGCCGGACAACGGTGCCTGGCGGGCTCGGTGGCAATCGCAGTAGGCGATAAGGGCAACGAATTTAAGGATGCGATTATCGATGTAGCGAGAAATCGGAAAGTTGGGTACGGTTGGGATGAAGGAATAGAAATGGGGCCCGTAATCTCCGCTGAGAGCAAAACTCGAATCGAAAACTTTATTGACCTGGGGGCCAAAGAGGGAGCGAAAATAGTCGTCGATGGGCGCGGGGCCAAGGTTAGTGGATACGAGAACGGTAATTTTATT
Organism: Opitutales bacterium; assembly: GCA_965219535.1. Classification (GTDB taxonomy): domain Bacteria; phylum Verrucomicrobiota; class Verrucomicrobiia; order Opitutales; family PNEW01; genus PNEW01. The sequence continues at coordinate 954,509 of CBDCNV010000002.1, forward strand.
TTACCCACGGTAATTGACGAGGTAAACCCGCATGGAGAAATAGCGAAAACAGAAATATTTGGTCCGGTCTTAAGTCTTATCAATGCAAAGGATATCGAAGAAGCAATCGCCCTCATCAATAGCAACCGATATGGCAATATGGCTTGTCTCTTTACCTCAAGTGGGGCGGCAGCGCGAAAATTCCGCCATGAATGCATAGTGGGAAATATTGGAATAAATATCGGTGTCGCAGCCCCAATGGCGTTTTATCCATTCAGTGGTTGGAAAGATAGTTTTTTCGGTGATCTTCACGCGCAGGGACGTCACGGCGTGGAATTCTATACGCAGACAAAAGTTGTTGTTGAGCGCTGGCCAAAAGAGTGGAACCGCAAATTTTGACGAGGAATAATCAGTGAGTGATATTGTCGGCACCCACACGGATATTTACTACAGTATCAGGGAGTTACGCGCTGGTGAAATTAAAGTTGATCACGTTGTCTCGAATCTTGCCATTGCGAAGGAGGCGTAGCCGACTGTGGCTACCGAGCGTAGCGACATCTTCCATTCCAGGGGGCTGTTAATTACGTGTCCGACATTCCCCTGGATCGCCACGGCAGACAAGCAGCCTCGCGATGACAATATGGAATTAATTAAACTTGGCTGATCCCCTTTCAACCCGCTCCACTTTGATGTATAGGATTTACAAAACAAATATTTCGAAATATACATCAGAGACGTAGACAAAGAGACTGACGAAGACGAAGATACGTACGAAGATGAATATAATTCTTATGGGTTGCGAGTATGTGGGGAAATCAACACTCGCTAAAGAAATAGGGGAATGGATTATAGAAAAGACGGGGACACCTTACGTTCGCTGGCACGATCATTTTGTATTGCCGCAAATTGATCACCACCTGGTAGTAAGGAAGGGGAACGATGAGAGCATCGTTGTTCCAGGCGAGAATAAGGAGCCGATCACCGAAATCGAGGAAGAGCAGTTACTGTCTTTATCACCTATCCTTCGCGAGCAATTTCATCGCTACTTAATTTGGCGCCACCTTCACACTGACGTGTTGCTGGAAGAGGATTACCTCTTGATAAATTTTTACTATGCTGACGCGGTGTATGCGACGCTCTATTACGGCTTTGGTGAAGCGGGTAGTTTTTCCGACCGTCGTGTAAGAGCTCGAGCATGGGATAGAGAATTCTTGAAACTGGCGCCGGACACCCTGCTTGTTTTAGTGAAAGCTTCACCAGAAGTCGTTGTATCCCGTATGAAAGAGGATCCGCGTCCTCGCTGCCTATTAAAAGAGGAAGATGTGCCCGAAGTGCTTAATCGTTTTGAAGAGGAGTATAACGATTCGTTAATTCGAAATAGATTTGTCCTGGATACGACGGAAGATTCACCGCGCGAATCCTTTAACCATTTTCCCCAGCAGATCGAGAGTAAACTCACACCCAAAGACCATAAACGTTTAGTTAGCGGATGAAAGCGATTGTTACAGCTAGGCCCGGAGATTTCAGTCTGATTGAAAGGCCGGTCCCTGAACCGGCTGAGGATGAAGTTCGTTTAAAGATAGCTAACGCGGGAATTTGCCGGAATGATTTGCGAATCCAAAAAGGAATTCACGATTCGATAAATTATCCACTTATACCCGGTCATCAATTTTCAGGTGTGGTTGATACCTGTGGCTCAGCAGTTAAATTAGCTAAACCGGGAGATAAAGCTGCGGTTCATTCCTATGTCGTATGCGGGCAGTGCGCAGCGTGCCACATCGGGGACACCCATTATTGTGATACATTAAAAACCCTCGGTTTTACTCTCGACGGGGGCTTTGCGCAATACGGTGTTTTACCCGAGAGAAATCTATTTAAGCTTCCCGATAATGTGAATCTACTCGAGGGAGCGATGGTCGAAAACCTGGCTAACGCAGTTGCGGTGATTGGTCAGTCGAATCTCAAGACGGGTGATAGTGTGGCAATCATCGGAGCGACCCCTATTGGATTAATGGCGTTGCAGGTTGCGCGATTATCTTCACCTTCAACAATAGTTTTAGTCGGGAGTGGAATTAATCGATTAAGATTGGGACAGGGCCTGGGAGCGGATCATATTATCGATGTAAATAAGAGTGGATATGCTGAGGATCTTAAAGAAATTATTAAAGGTTTCGACGTCGTCATCGTATGCGGAAAAACCAAAGATGAACTAAAACTCGCCATGGATATCGCCGGGTGGCGCGGGCGGATTGTCGTTGAAGGCCATTACGATCCGGATGTCGAAATAGATTTTTCACCCTTTAAACTCCTGGTAGAACATGCGGTGAGTCTTCAGGCAAACTGTGGCTGGCTGACGCCCGATTTTCATCGGGCACTCCAATTGCTGGAGAGAGAAGAGATAAATGTTAAATCAATTATCACGCACACTTTTCCTTTGGAGGATTGGGAAAAAGGGTTTAATGTATTCTCCAGTGGGGAAAATCAATCCATTCAAGTGATGTTGAGTATGTGATCCAAATCGAAAAAAATTAAAAACGTATATACTGAAATTATAAATGTTTATAAATTTATCACCTGGGGCATTAGGTTTGAAAGTAAACTTGGCGGAGACGATCCGACTCGCGAAGGATCATGGTTTCGAAGGGATTGATCTACCACTCAAGGAGGTCGCAGCCTTACCGCACCCTGAGCAAGCCGCTGAACAAGTACAGGCAGCGGGACTTCAATGGGGTGGATTTTCTCTCCCCGTCAATTACCGCAAGGACGATGCGACGTATGATGCTGACATGGCTCGCCTGGAAAAATGGTTACCCCTCGCGCAACAATTCGGTTGCACACGGTGTTTCACCCCAATAAAGCCAGGTGATGATGAATTAGATTATAGCGCTTGTTTTGATTTGCATGTCAGACGCCTGAAACCGATAGCTGCTCTTCTGGCGCAGCATGAAGTCCGTTTTGGCCTGGAATTTATTGGACCCAAAACACTGCGCGACGAAATGCGTCATACTTTTATTTACACGATCGGAGGGATGCTGGAGTTGTGTAATGCAATCGCGGTAGACCCTCAGTATAACAAAGAACTGATCGGTGTTCTGCTCGACAGCTATCACTGGTGGACAAGTGGGGCGACAGAATCAGACCTGCTGGATTTACTTAATAATGACAATATTGTCTACGTTCACGTCAATGACGGTCGCCCCGGCCGCAGCCGCGATGAACAGATGGATCTTGAAAGAACGCTACCCTGCGAGAGCGGACTGATCGACTCAGCCACATTCATACGCTGTCTCAAGGAGCTGAATTACGATGGCCCATTGACGGCCGAGCCATTTCTACCGGAGTTGGTAGAAATGGACATCGACGCAGCGGTCGAGCGTACGGCTCAAACGATACGGCAAATGATGGCAACTGCGTAAGCAAACGACACCTGGGTGCTATGTCAAAAATTACTGGTTCACTGGGAATTGGCGTCATAGGTACCGGGGGTATGGGAGGGCGCCATGCCGGTAATATATACGAGAGAATAAACGGTGCACATCTCGCGGGTGTGTTTGATAATGATGGGGAGAGAGCGAATACAGTCGCGTCCACCTGCGGTAATGTTCCCGTTTTCGCATCTGGGGAAGACCTGATTGAAAATGAACATGTCGATGCGGTACCCATCGCGACACCCGATGAGACACACGCAGCAATAACCTTACTCTGTATTGAAGAGCGTAAACCGGTACTCTGCGAGAAACCTCTAGCCACTGCTATCACGGATGCAAGCAAGGTGATTGATGCTGAATGCGCTGCACAAAGGAGATTAGTCATGGTCGGATTTATGCGCCGATTCGATGCTCCACACTTCGCGCTCAAAGAAGCCATTGATCGGGGAGAAATTGGCAGACCCATACTCTTCAAGGGAGTCCATCGCAACCGTGAGGCACCCTCTGATTTCAAAAGAGAGATGCTATTCTATCAGTCAGCGATCCATGATATCGACTCTATGCGATGGCTTATGGGATGTGAAGTAGAGGAAGTCACGGTTCGTGGAACGCATGTCGATCCGAGCGTCGATGCAAACGCAAGGGATATAGCATTGATAACGATGACATTGCGCGGTGGTGGATTGGCGACAATCGAAGCATACGTTTCAGCGAGTTATGGCTATGAAGTATCTGCGGAAGTTGTCGGCGATGAAGGGACGATTACCACCAATCAACCCGATCAAGTTCTTAAACGAACAAAAGGGGCACGCTTAGTTAAAGTCCCGGAGGAATGGCTGGCTCGTTTTGATTTGGCTTACATTAACGAACTGAATCATTGGGTGAAATCCCTGAGGGAAGAAACGACGGTGGGTGCGAATGCCTGGGATGGCTACACCGCGTTGCTTGTTGCCGATGCCTGCATTCAATCACTGAACTCAGGACAACCCGTTAGTGTTTCAATTCCCGAGAAACCAGAAATTTATCATTAATTAGGGGGAGAAAAAATCTCCGAATAATAGCGGATAACACGAGAGGAAAAAGGGGTCAGCTGATAGTGAACGAAAATATGAATGGAGAATTAATACTATGAAATGGGAGAAATTAAGCGCGGAAGAATTTGAAGCAGGAGTCAATAAATGTGGCGGGATGTGTATTCTACCGATTGGTGTGTTGGAATACCATGGTGCGCAGCTGCCGCTGGGGACGGACTTGTATCGAGCGCACGGTATGGCTTGTGCGGTCGCTGCCGTGGAACCGGCAATTGTATTTCCGAAATATCCATTTACGGCAAATTTTGAAACAAAAGCCTATCCCGGTGGGATCGTCATCAATAATCGATTGATTTTTGAACTACTGGAAAACGTTTGTGACGAAATATCCCGCAATGGTCTGCATAAGATACTTCTCATTAGTGGACACGGCGGCAATAAATGGTTTTTACCGCAATTTGTCATGTCGATGTTGGATAAAAAAAAGGATTACATTCTTTATTACGCTGACGCGCGCGGACAAGACCCCGATGCCGTGGGTGGCTACATGGACAAGGATTTATTTAACGCAACTTTCGATTCGGTAGATTACGGACACGCGGATGAGTGGGAGGCCAGTGAAATGCTACACATTCATCCAGAGCTTGTGCATATGGATAAAGCAGCCGAGGTGAATGAGCCCCCTCGCGATCGCTTGAAGCATTTGCCCAATACTTACACTTCGATGGACTGGTTTTCACGCCAACCCGATTTGACGCGAGGGACACCTGGTCTCGCGACGGCAGAGAAAGGGAAAATATTCTGGGAACAACAGATAAAAACGCTCGCTTCCCTGGTCAAAGCGATAAAGGAAGACAAAGTTGCAAAAGAACTTTACGAAGAATTTAATAAACGAATATATCGAAAATAATCAGCGCTTATCCTTCGATTTCGCTTTCATCTTTGAGCATGCGTATGGTTTTACGAAAAGCATCGACCGTAGTTTTCCTGTCCTCGTCAGTGTGGACAGCAGAGACCGGAGCCCCCGGCCAAGACTGAATTTCAACGCCGTGCAAAAGTATACCGATCCGTAATTTTTTTAGCAGAGTTGGTTTCGCCGGGGCGCGCAAGGTAAAATAATCAAATTTACCCGACTCAATTTCTTCGCGGCTCGTTTCGATATTGTCAGGGTTGAGAAAGACATGGAATCCGCCGTAAGTTCCATAGGATATCCAGTTCAACTCTTCTTCTTTGAATACCTGGTTTAATTCATCTTGCAATTGTCTTCCGTAATTGATGGCGCGCTCGCAAACATCCGTGGATTTCACAATCTCGAGGGCCGCAATTCCCGCAACGCAGGAAGTAGGCATTGCGTTATAGGTGCCTTGATGTCCGATCTTTTCAATATTCGCATTTTTTGCGTGTTTGAAATCCAGGAGATCGAGGATATCTTTTCTTCCCACGATAGCGGCGCCATGCATACCTGCCGAGATAATTTTCCCCAGCGAGGTCAGGTCGGGTGTGATTCCCAATGCACCTTGAAGGCCGCCGGGGGAACAGCGGAAGCCGCAAATGACCTCATCAAAAAAAAGTAGGATATCTCGTTTTGCTGTTATTTCGCGCAACGATTGAAGAAAAGCCTTGGTTACCGGTACCTGGCCCCAGCTTGAACCAGTCGGTTCCAGGATCACGGCTGCGATATCATCATGTGATTCAATAATACGTCGCGTCTCTTCGATATCCCAGGGGGGTGCAATAACTACATTATCCGCAATTTCAGGTAATATGCCGGTTGTGGGTGTGCCATCGAAATGAGAAGCAAATCCGAACGACACATGATCTTGCCAACCGTGAAAATGGCCAGTGAAGCGAAGAATTTTATTGCGACCGGTGAAAGCGCGCGCCAAGCGCAATCCTAAAAGCGTTGCTTCGGTTCCAGAATTAGTGAGACGCACGCGTTCGGCGCAGGGTATCATTTCCTGGATAAGTGTTCCCCACTTTACTTCCAATTCATGAGAGGCCCCGTAGTGTGTTCCATTACCTATTTGCTTTTCAACGGCTTCGACTAAGGCTGGATGGGCGTGACCCAAGAGCAGGGCACCGTGACCTCCGGTATAATCGACATATTCATTTCCGTCTACATCCCACTTGTGTGAACCTCGAGCGCGGTTTACATAAATGCCATAGGGCTCGACATTGCGTACATCGTGAGTGATACCGCTGGGAAAAATCTCTCTCGCGCGTTCAGCCAACTGCGCTGAACCTGGGGTCTTTCGGCAATACTCTTCGACGATAGGGGAGTCGATTAAATCTTCCGGTACCAGTGGGGACAAGGGTTTTGTGATAGAAGCCATGATGCATCCTTTATTTGCCAGCTATTTGTTTTTTAATTTTATCGATTTGATTTTTAAATTCGTCGCGCGCTGCAATGCATTTCTCTTTTGTGGGGTTATCACTTTTCACCGTTTCAAGGATTACTCCCTCTGCAGCGATAAAATCACCCGCTACATCGGCAACTTCTGAAGCGATCTCAAGAGGAATGGTCGTGACGCCATTATGATCACCGTGGATAAGATCATTGGGATTGATCACCGTGCCACCCACTTTGATTTGCACACATATTTGAGGTATTTGTCCATAACCATGGGAACAATTAGTGCCATTGGTGAATACGGGGAAGCCAATTTCTCTAACCTGATCCAGATCACGACCAGCTCCGCTTGTTACAAGCCCCACCGCGCCAAAAGCTTTATAGGTATTACACATAATGTCACCAAATGTCGCGGCGACGGTGGGTACATCCAGGTCCTGAAAGATAATGACTGCGGGCCCGGATAATTCTTCGAACCGATCGATCTGCTCGAGCAATTTATCATAGGGTCCTCTATCATTATGAGGCGCAGCTGAACGATAAGTCGCGGTAGAGGCAAAACCTACCATGGGGGGGAGTTCATGGAAACAGGATTTTATGCCCTGGTCCATGTATCCCGCGGTAAATGGGCGGACATCGAATAGCTCGATGACGTTGCAAATTGTGGCAGTGTCGATCTGGCGTAATTTATCTAAAACATTATTTGCGATCATTAAGTGGATTCAAATAGGCACGCATCTGATATTCAACACTAATATTTTTTCCCATGAACAATGGGATAATTTGTGTTTGAGCGCTGTCCACCTGTTCCCTCTCCACCGCTTAATCCTGATAAAATACCAAAAATAACGCCAACATAGTTGCGCTCGGTTACCACTTGAGGGTCCTGTTTCTTATTATTAAAACCACGCGCGTACCAATCGTTTCCAAATTTTTCCTGTAATAAATGCCCGACCAAATCACCATTACGGTCGCGATAAACGACAGACATGTCCATTTTCAGCTTATTATAGGAAGCGGTTTCTATGATGAGGACACTATTATCACCATAGTAAGGAAGCATAGACTTTCCACTTCCACGCATGATTTTTTTAATCATTATTGTGGGATACCAGTTTTTCCGCATCGCTGATTGCTCTTTCGAAGGTAACGATCGTATTAGGAGTTATCACGTCAGATAACACGATTGTTCTTCCGAATAAGATTATGGTGAAAATTAACGTTAATCTGAAAAAATACCTTATTGCTCGGTGCATACATAAGGTAACGTAATTTATGCGCTAGTTACTTATCGGACAATAACTGTAATTTTATGAGTGAAACCATGGATGCGCTATCCGTGATTTCCTGTAGCGTTGCTGAATGCGGATTGGTGCAGGATATATCTAAGCTTCGTCTACGTCAACTTTGGACAAAGACGAGGAGGTAGACGAAGACGAAGATCAACGTCAGCAGCGTGTATCTTCCTCTCTTAACTTAAAGCTTATTTGCTTTTACTGCCTGGTGAGGATTTATTATCCTTGGTAACGCGTTCGAGAATTTCGTATACACGGTTGACCATACTACGCGGGTCTTCAACGAAACCAGCGGCGACCATCGCATTGTCAAAAATCTGTTCGACAACCATTTTCGCCAAAGATTCATCTTTTCCCTTAAGTGAGGCCAGATTTTTAATCAGGGTGTGACGAGAATTGATTTCAAGATTTACTAAGGGAGCAGTGTCAATGTCCTGTTGCATGGCTTTCATCATTCGGCGCATGCTCGCGGTCATCATCTTATCGGCGTTGAGAACGACGGCCGGACTGTCAACCAATCGGGTGCTATTCGTTACTTCCTTTACCTTTTCGCCTAATGTTCCACTGATGAACTGACACAGATCATTAAGTTTGTCTTCGGCTAACGGTTTTCCCTTGGTGGGAGTATCTTCAAGTTCCAGATCAGCTTGATCGGCGGATACAATCTTTTTACCGTCAAACTCAGCGAGGTGGCCTAAGGCAAATTCGTCGATCGAATCGTAGACGAAAAGCACTTCCAAGTTACGGGCCTTAAAAGTTTCGAGATAGGGTCCCGCTTCAATCGTACTTCGGCTGGGGGCATGAATATAATAGATTTCTTTTTGGTCTTCCTTCATCCGTGAAACCACATCTGCTAAACTGGTGAGTTTTTCAGGGTCGGTTAAAGATGACTCGTAGCGTAAAAGTTTACCGAGCTGCTCACGATGATTGGGATCAATTGCGATCCCTTCTTTCAGGTAGACATTAAATTTGGAGTAAAACTTTTCATAGCTTTCAGGATTCTTTTTCGCTTCATCAATAAGAAATTTCAAAAAACGTCGTGTAAGCACCCGATTGAGCTTTTGCACAAGGGCGCTGTCCTGCATTGTTTCTCGCGAGATATTTAATGGGAGATCCGCACTGTCTACGACCCCCTTGAGGAAACGTAACCATTCTGGTAGTAACCCATCAGGATTACTATCGATAAGAATTTTCCTGCAAAACAGTCCGACTCCCGATTCAATACGACCGAAGCCCCAGCGTTCGGTGTTCTCCTGAGGAACAAAAAGCAGAGCATTAATGGCCAGGGGTGCATCGGCGGCGAAATGAAGATGGAACATCGGCTCATCAAAAGCATTGGCCTGAAATTTATAAAATTCAGTATATTCCTCATCTTTGATTTCATTCTTGTTTCGCATCCATAAAGCTTGAACGGTGTTTACCTTTTCACCGTTAAGATTTATAGGGAACTGAACAAAACTGGAGTAACGTTCGAGGATACCTTTAATGCGATCTTTCTTCGCAAATTCTATATCTTCGTCCTTGAACTTAATTACGATTTTACATCCACGGCGTTGTCCGTCCACGGTTTCGATAGAATAATCTCCTGCGCCCGTGCTTTCCCAGAGCAGATGCTCGGCATCAGGTTGCCATGAATGAGTATAAACTTGAACGGATTCAGCCACCATAAAAGCGCTGTAAAACCCGACGCCAAATTGACCAATAAGGTTCGTGTCCGCTTCCTTATCCTCCTTTATCGCCTGGAGAAACGCTTTAGAGCCTGAGTGTGCGATCGTTCCCAGGTTTTCCACCAATTCATCACGGGTCATTCCGATACCGAAATCATGGATTGTGAGGGTGCCCGCTGTTTCATCACTCGTGATATTTATTTCAAGTTCGAGTCGATCATCGAAGATCTCCTTTTCAACAAGCTGCGTGTGCCTAATTTTCTCGAGGGAGTCAGAGGCATTCGATACCAGTTCGCGGACAAAGATTTCTTTGTCCGTGTAAAGAGAGTTGATGACAATACTGAGCAGCTGTTTAACTTCTGCTTGAAACTCGTGTTTTTCCGGTGTAGTGGTAGCCATATTCAATAGTGAAGATTTGATTGTTCTGGATAAAAGTAGTGACGGTATTTGAGATTATAGAAACCATCCAACGTAACAATCGCAAAAAAAAAATCAAGTTCATCGATCAGGGAATAAGCGAAAATGCGTGAAAGCGGGAACGCGTGAATGCGGGGACAGGAAGCCCGGGAATCCGGAAGTCCAGAAAGCCGGACTTTATCCTCTCTACGGATTATGGAACACGGATTGATTCCAACAGATAAAACACTCTTTCAACCTCTGAACCTTGAACAGGGAATCTCCCAACCTAAAACATAACATCTAAAACCAAGCAGGATTTGATATTTACGCAGACATAGATGAAGCTCAGGGGACAAGTAAAATCAGCCTATCTAATAGAATTCAAATCAAGCGCATCTACGAGGAACCCGGTAAAATAGAAGGTTTCAAAATTCTCGTCGATCGCTTATGGCCGCGCGGCTTAGCAAAGGAGGAGGTAAAAATAGATCTATGGCTCAAAGAGATTGCTCCTTCAAACGAACTTAGAAAATGGTTTGGTCATGAGAGAGAAAAGTGGAGCGAGTTCAAAACTCGTTACTTCGAGGAATTAAACCGCAATTCAATACTGGTCGAAAGACTTATGCATGAAGTGAACGAAAGGCCTGTTATCTTTCTTTATTCATCAAAGGAAGAAAGATTTAACAATGCGGTTGCCCTGAAAGAGTATATTGAGGGACGGCAGTAAGGAGAATGCGTGAATCTAGAAAGCCAGCAATCCGGAGAGCCGGACAGATTTATCAATCGTGGATTGAAACAAGAAGCAGAAACTTTTCACTCAACCTCTGAACCCTGAACTGGGAACCTTGAACCCGATTTACTGCAACTCAAAGCTACAAGCTGTGTGTGGATTACCTAGAAAGACGAGGCGTTCTTTCATTTCGTTTAAGGCTGCGCGCACGGAGGAGAATGAATTTGAAAGGGTAGCGTAAATACGGTCTAGGTTGTAAGTCTGGGCAAGGTTATGACTGCTCGCAGCGTGGAACTGAGCACTGCCAATCGACTCATAATAATTCAAATTAGGAGCCGCTTTCATTTTAGCTCGATATTCAATATGATCGGGAAACACACCGGTGAGGATGAGCGCGGAATTCCCTAAGCTGCTGACAAGATAAAAGCGAGTATGGAAATCCGCACACTCTATTTCGCCCAGGACATCGACCGCGTAGAAAAATGCTTCGCGTGCATTCGAATTTGCGCCGGGCTGCTGGCGCACAAATTGCGCCAAAACGCTGGCCACATAATCGGCGAGCTCACGGTCCTCGAGACCAACTTCTTTAAGAACATGATGAACGAGGATATAAAAATATAAATGCAGAGAAATACGAAGATGGTCCGGTGATTCAATGATGGCATGAAAGAGTGTGCTGTCGTCAAGAATCAGATCTCTTGTATTTTCATCAAGCAAGAGCGATACCAACGCCTGTTCATCTTTCAATTCCACTCTTAAAACTGCCAAAATGAATTCTATGTCAGCGCGTGTCAGCTTTGAACGGCAATACGGCTGTATAACTTTCATAACAATTTAAAGTATAAAGACAATCGGGAGAAGACGCAAGGAGTATATGTTACCCTTCACTGTAAGTTATCACTTAAAAATGTTCCGAATTTATCTTGTAATTTCGTGGTTAGAGAATAATCGGATAAACAGATTGTAACTTTAATCGAGAAATGAAGACGATTAGATTGTGAGCACTCAAAAAACACCACAACGCATACTTGCTTTTTTGGGATTAGTTTTTGCGAGCGTAGGAATCGCCTGCGTAATCAAAAGTTTAATGCAGTTTCAACACGGGCGGCAAGATGAGATGCTCTGGATATTAGGTTTCGGCGTGCTTTTTACGGTAGTGGGGATTGGATTATTCATCGGAGGAAAGATTGAAAAAATTAAAAATAGTGAAAAAGAACAGCTAATGGCCGCGTATCCCGATGAACCCTGGAAGTGGAAAAAGGAGTGGGCCAATGGTCGTATCTTTGGTAACAGTAAACAAACAATGCTGATCATCTGGGCCTTTGCCCTTTGTTGGAACGGGTTCTCTGTTCCCCTGTCTTACATCTTGATTCCTCGTTACCTCGACCAAGGCAATAAGCTGGTCTATTTGATTTTGATATTTCCCTTGATTGGAATCTTTATTTTATGGAGCGCAATCACGGCATTACTGCGATGGAAGCGATTTGGACGATCGTATTTCGAGATGGCGGCCGTTCCCGGCGTAATCGGAGGCGATCTCGGTGGGATGATTAATACGAGCGTAAAGATTCGACCTGAGAGTGGATTTCAACTTCATCTTAAATGTATTAACCGTTATCAGACCGAAAGTTCAGACAGCCGGCGGAATGAAGAAAAAACGTTATGGGAGCAATCTCAAGTTATGTCTCACGAAGTTCTTGAAGGAGACCGAAGCCGTTCGGCAATACCTGTGTTCTTTCATATACCCTATAGCTGTAAGCCGACGGATGAAAGCGACCCGCATGACAAAATTATCTGGCAGTTGAAGATTGAAGCCAAAATACCCGGCGTGGATTACATGACGCAATTTGAGGTCCCGGTGTTTCGGACTGAAGCAAGCCGGGAAGATCAAGCAGAATCAGAAGAATTACCAGATCCCCTGGCTGAATATAGGGAGCAGGAGGACCCGACAAAGCGACTGGAAGAAGTCGGGGTTAGGGTAATGAAAAATATACACGGTGGAACGGTATTTAATTTTCGTTCAGGGCGCAACCTGGGCACATCGCTTGGCGTAACGTTCTTTTTTATTATTTGCGCAGCTGCGTCATGGGCCACGATTACCTATGGTGCCCATTGGATTGCAATTGTGGTCGCGGGTTTGTTCACCCTCATAAGTGGGGTAGCTTTTCTCTCAGCATGGTTTTCCAAGGGCACGGTCACCGTGTATCCGGATCGCGTTGAGTTAATTTCAAAATTTTGCGGCCTGGGCTCGACGGTAAACTTGCCTATCGATGAAATGGATTCTATCGAACTGACTCAGGGGATGAAGTCTGGAGATCGGGTTTTTTACGATCTTACATTTCAGCGTAAAGATGGCTATAAGAAACAAGTGAGTTCACAAATTGATGGACTGGTTGCGGCTGAAGCGTTGAAAAAAGCGATTGAAGGCTGTATCGATCAGCGCAGTTGAATCAGATTGGGGCAAAACCAACCGGCAGTTCATTCACATACAAACCCAATCTTTAGGCTTGGGATTAATTTTTAGTCTGAGAAGCTGAAGACATGTCTAGTCGATAGAGTTCCTGGGCATTCTGATAGAATATGCGCTTTGCCAGTTTTTCGGGTAGGGGAGGAAAGGCTTTAGTGGGTGAATCAAAGTCCCAATGTGGGTAATCGCTGGAGAAGATGACGGTTTTCTCGGCCTGCATCATTTCAAAGATTTGCAACAAGTGATCCGGATTATCCGGTTCATCAATTGGTTGTGTAGTGAAACGCATACATTCGACAATATATTCACTCGGGCGCTTTTTAAGCCAGGGGGTTTGTAAACGCAGCGATTTCCAGTTCTTATCCAGCCGCCACATGAGGTGCGGCACCCACGACAGGCCGCCTTCAACACAGACAAAGCGAAGAGTGGGGAATTGCTCAAAAACACCTTCACAGATAAGGCTGGTTACCTGACCCATAAAATTTTGTGGAATGCCAGTATGCCACTCAAAATAGGTGGACGGATAGCCGGCTGAGTAACTATTAGCGATACCTTTTCCCTCAGCGCCGGGGTGGATAGCTACTGGGAGGTCCAATTCGCATGCCGCCTCATAAATTGGCCAATATTGCGGTCGTCCGAGAGGGGTAAGCGTCGCTGAGGCCATCAGCACTTGTACTAACCGTTGATTTGATCCCAGTCGTCTTATTTCATTAGCCGCGGATTGAGCGTCTTGCGGCGCTATCGCTATGGCCCCAAGAAAGCGAGGATCTTCGGGTAACCACTCTTCAACTAACCAATCATTATAGGCGCTGGCTAATGAAGTAGCATAGTAGGTGTCAGGAGAGACACAGACAGATAGTATATTTCCACCGAGCAAAATGGCATAATCTACAGCGTAGGCATCGAGTAGCTGTTCGCGCATAGTGAGAGGGCAGGAACCGGGGAGTCCCCCCGAAGCGGGAACGGCATCGCGTCGAAGGACACCGTGCGGATTGATCAATCCTAAATCATTGGGAAGGTTAATCCCACGTTCATGAAACGCCTTGGGGAGGTACTTAATAATATCCTGGGGTGAATTCCAGTATTGGTGTACATCACAATCGATTAAGCTCAAAGAGGAACTGGACTTTGAGTGGGGGGATGAACTTTCTTCGGGTGCAGTTTTCACAGTAGTTAAATTAAGCAGCTAAAATGGGTCGGTAGAAATAAATGACCCTATAGATTTAATCATACTTTTAGATTTTATGGTTATCAGGAATTTAGATAGGCTTTACAATTATATTTATCCTGACAGGCTGTCCTACTTACTTCTATACAAATTAAATTCCGGAGAAAAATATGTCTAAACGTGTTGTTTATTTAAATGGCGAGTATGTCGCTGAAACTGAAGCGCGGATTTCTATTTTTGACAGCGCCCTGATGTATGGGGATATGTTATTTGAGATGACCCGGGTATTCAACCTGAAACCCTTTCGGTTGCGTGAGCATCTCGAACGACTCTATAGCTCACTCCGTTATGCGGAGATCGACTGTGGACTGACGATTGACGAGATGGAGGAAGCAACCCATCAAACGATAGAAAAAAACTTATCGGTGGTTGATGGCATTGATTTTCAGATTATGCACAATGTTACTCGCGGGGGTATGGACTATTATGATACCCTGGTAAAAGAGGGAACTTCACCGATCGTCACGATTAATGTTTTTCCTCTTATCCGCCATCAGGGAGGCATGGTGGAAAAATATGAGAAGGGAGCCCATGCAATTGTTCCCGCGCAGCAATCTGTTCCCTCGCGGTTCATTGATCCAAAATGTAAGAACCGCAGTCGGATATTTTATAAGTTAGCGGATCTTCAGGTTGCTAAAATGGATAAAGGGGCGATGGCACTTATGACCGATGAGCATGGATTTATTACCGAAGGGACGGGGAACAACTTTTTCATGGCTAAGGACGGAGAAATATATACCGCAAAACCACAGAATGTATTACGCGGTGTATCCCGCCATGCGTGTATGGATTATGCCGCAGGGCTCGGAATCCCAGTTCATGAAGCCGATATAGAACCCTACGATGTGCGCGGCGCGGATGAAGCTTGGTATTCCAGTACGACGGTTTGTCTGGCACCCATTACACGATTTGATTTTCACCCCATCGGTGAGGGCGTGCCGGGGCCGCTCTACAAGAAACTGATTCAAGCGTGGTCAGATGATGTCGGCGTTGATATTATTGGGCAAGCCCGTGAGTACGCGAAATTAATGGATAAGTGGATACCGTAATCTTGTGAACCATTATGATAAGGGTTCGGTGACAACGCTATACTCAAGGGGAGTTAATTAGCCCCAGTTAGCTTAAGCGTTTATAATCCAGCCGGGCCTAGATGCTGATTTACATTTACCAGAAGATAATTAAAGGATATATTAGAGCGGTTATTATCGTCTGAATTTAATGCTACACCAGGAAGGGAAAGCCTTACCTGTAAAAGGGACGATGAGCCAAATTATTAGATGAACCCCTTGAGCATAGAATCACCCACTAAAGAATATATCACCAAGGTGTTATATGGCCGTACTCTAAGGCAAGGGTGTATGGTGATTATCAGTTTTTTTATGCTCACGGCCTGCGCTACGAATAAATCCAAAATCGCGCTTGAAATCCCCCACTATGAATCAGCAGATGAATATTATCAGGAAGGAACTAATCTGGCGAGGGCTGAAGATTGGGAAGGCGCAATCGCGCACTATTCAGAAGCGCTAAGACTGAATCCAGCTTGGATTGAAGTCTATCTATTGCGCGGTGTGACAAAGTATAAAATTAATGATGCTACCGGAGCGATCGCTGATCTGTCCGAAGCTATTCGCTTGAGCGAAGATACACTAAATACCAGAGGTCAAAGTTTAACCAGCGAGGGCGATGGGTCAAATGGCAGGAGTGAAGCGATGGAGTTCGATAATTTTGCCCAGGGCACGAGATTGCCCATGACTTATTATTATCGCGGGCTTGCAAAAGTCATGATTCGAGACTGGAATGGGTCAATTGAAGATTTCACGGAAGCGGTGGAACTCAATCCTCGGCTGGTAAATGCCTATTCACAGCGCGCTTTATCTAAAGTTCAACAGGGTGATCTCAGCGGTGCAATTGATGATTTTACAACGACGCTTCACCTTAACCCGGTTGATGCAAATTCGCACTTGCGTCGAGGCCTGGCCAAAGCGCAGGTTGGCGATTTAACCGGTGCTTTGATAGACTTTACCCGTGTTATTCATTTACGTCCCGACAACATAAACGCTTACATTAATCGTGGCAACATCAAGTCGGAGCTGGGGCACCTCGATGGAGCGGTAGCAGACTATACCGCAGCGCTGATTCGCGATCCGGGAAGAACAGAAGCATTGCTGAAACGTGGATTTGTTCTAGTGAGAATGGAGAAATACAAGGCGGCAACAGATGACTATGATCTGGTAATTGGCCTCGAACCCGAAAATTCCATCGCCTATGTAGGGCGGGGATTTACCCAAGTTAATACCGGCCAACTGCAGGGTGCGCTGGATGATTTTACGAAAGCGATTAAATATGATTCGGATCTTTTGTTAGCCTATTTATACCGGGGTGGAGTTTTCCGGCAGTTAAATCAGTTCGCTGATGCGATAGGAGATTTTTCTAAAGTTATTCATATCGATCCTGGTCATGCAGGGGCCTGGCAGGCTCGTGGTCTAACCCGTACATTGGAAGGGAACTATGGCGGCGCATTAGCAGACTTCGACCAGAGTTTAAAGATCGACCCGGAGAATCCGGACACCTGGTTTTACCGTGCGCAAAGTAAGGCCAAGCAAGGTGATCTTAAGGGCGCGCTTAAAGATTACGATGAAGCCGAAAAGCGGAATCCCAGCAGTGTTAATATCTATTTGAACCGGGGATCGATTAAAGCTGAAATGGGTGATGCGACGGGTGCGATTGCCGATTTTTCATCGGCAATTAAGACTGCGCCTAAATTGTCACTCGCCCATTTGGACCGTGGGTTCTATTTTTATGTTGCCGGTGATGATAATGGGGCAATTGAAGATCTAAGGAAAGCCATCGAGCTGGTTTCCGAGCATGAGTCGAGAGACTATCAAAACTCGATGGACTATATGACTCTTTGGGAGTGGCTGGCACGGTATCGTCTGGGTCAGCAGGAAGCCGCTGACCAATTAATAAAAAATCATCTCAACACGCGATCGGAAGAAGCAAGTGGTGATTGGTATGAGAAAATTGCACAATTTTTCCTGGGTAATATAAGTGAAAGCGAATTTTTTAACGCCGCAGATATTCATAATGATCCGAAAAAACGAAATGGCCAGCAATGCGAAGCCTACTTTTACGCGGCGAACAAAAACCTGTTAAAGGGTGATTTAGAGAAGGCCATTGTCCTGCTCAAACGATGTATAGATACAGGGTATCGTGAATTTTATGAATTTAAAGGGGCAAAAATTCAGCTGCAAGTACTCAACGATGAAAATTCATCCCCTACTTTTTAGAGTATTTGATTGCTTAAGCGTGAAGAGGTATAAAAAGAGCGAACTACGAGGGTGATTAAGCAAACCGCAGATGTAATTATTATTGGTGGAGGGGTTACCGGGTTGAGCACCGCTTTACACCTCAAAGAACTCGGTGTTGAAGATGTCTTAATAGTTGAGCGGCACTATATCGGGTCAGGTCAATCGGGGCGTGCCGCAGGCGTTATCCGAGGGACGGTACGGCACCCCACGGTTTCAGATACACAGATTGAAGGGCAGGTATTCTTTCAATCCTTTGAAGAGCGTTTTTCTATTCCCATTGAAGTTAATCACATTGGATATATGCTCGTAGGCTATAACCGTGATCGAAAACATATTGAAGAGACAATCGGTGTCGCCAGGAGCGCAGGTTGTGATTTGAAAGAGATTGATGCTAAGGAGGCAGAAGAACTGCAACCTGGATTGGGCACGAATGATGACTCCATTTATGTGTATGAACCCGGTGGTATTTATGTAGATCCCATGTCAGCTACCTATGCCTTGTCCCTCGCCGCAAAGAAGCTGGGGGTGAGAATTATTGAAGGATGTGAAGTGGGAGATATTCAAGTAAATGAAGATAAAGTAACAGGTGTTAAGAGTGCCGCGGGAAATTTTGATGCGCCTAAAATTCTTATTGCAACCTCGGTTTGGGGGCAACCACAACTTGCCAAACTTGGGCTGGATGTCCCTGTCCGCCCACATATCGCGGAAATGGGTTTTTTCCAAGTCGGGCCCGGTTCACAAGACAGGCTTCGCCGTATTATTTTTGATTCAAGAGCAAAGCTCTATATGCGACCGGAAGGTGAGCGCCAAATATTTCTCGGTCGCAGAGAGGATTATTATGAGCAGAAAAATGGAGATCCGATAGATCCTGACAACTATAAACAGACAGCAAACTTTCATTCAATCGATGAAATGCACAGGAATATTCAGATAACACTTCCCTTTATGAACGAAGGGTTCGTGCACCGAACCTATGCCTGTACCTATGACATTACACCCGATCATATGCCCATACTAGATAAGGCTGAGGCAATAGAGGGTCTTTACTATGCGGTTGGTTTTAGTGGTGGAGGGTTTTCCACTTCTCCCTGGGTGGGGAAGCGCATGGCCGCGTTCATTGCCCATGGCAACTCCAGCAGTGATTTAGAAGTGTTTAAATCTGAACGTTTTGCGGAAGGAAAAATTATTGAATGGGACAATACCCCGGCCAATGACAATTAGTATAGAAGGTGAAAATAAAAAAAAATGTTTTCACTCCTTCAGAAGAAGACATTGCTACCTATTGGGATCGCGGCTATTGGATTAGTCCCAAGCTGATCAGTGACGAAAAGATAAAAGCGCCGCGAAATGCAGTATTCCGTATTATTGAAGGTGATATTGATGGTGATGGCTTTTACTATTTAGGTCCTTGGAAAAAACCGGATGATGAATCAGCGATTTGCAAAATACAAAATGGCTGGTGGATAAATAATGAAGTGTGTAAGATTATCACATCACCTCTTATCGGTCGCATTGCGGCGAAATTAATGAAAAGTGAAGAAGCGAGGCTTTGGCATGACCAGGTAATATTAAAACCCGGATCAAGCGGAGAAGCGACCGATGCAGGTAATGTCGGCTGGCATCAGGACTATGCTTACTGGCAGTGCACGAACACAGATAATCTGATAAGCGTGTGGATTGCCTTACAAGATACGGATTTAAATAACGGGGCGATGCGAACACTAGCCTGCTCTCACAAACAGGGAGTCATCGAAGACAGTAATACATTCACGGAAAAGAATCTCGACTCATTGCGTGATCGTTTCGAAAAGCAATTTAAAATGCCATGGATTGATGAACCGTGTATACTCAAAGCCGGACAGGCAAGCTTCCATCACGCGTTATGTTTTCATGGTTCTGGTAAAAATTTAACCGATCAACCCCGACTTTCCGTTGTCGGGCATTATATGCCTCGTGGCTGCGCTTATAAGCCAGGCGGGCAATGGCACAGTAACATTCAGTTTCTCGGGCCCCGCCCTCACGATGGACAACTCTTTAACAACAACTATTTTCCGCTTGTTTTTCAAAAGGATAGAAAATAAATGGATAGGAAATTTAGGCGATTGCTCTAATTGCTTTTTACTCTAATGATCTTACTACTAACTTAAATGGTTTCTATTATTATGCCCATGGGTAATAGTACTATTTAATAATCCCATGATGAGTACAAATTGCAGATTCGATGATCTTTTAATGGCGGATGATTACTCCGACCGTTTATACGAGAATTACGATCTTCTACGGTCGGAAGAACCGATTTACTGGAGTGATGCCTGGACGTCCTGGGTTTTAACCCGTTACGTTGATAACGTTGAATGTCTTAAAAATGTTAAAGATTTTTCATCCGTGGGAAGGACACTGCGTTTTATGGACCAGATTCCCGAGGAGGAGCGCCATCGCTTCAAAGCTCTGAGAGAGCACTACGAGGATGGGGGGCTGATAAATAAAGATCCTCCAGACCACACCCGCCTGAGGAAACTGGTGCTGAAAGCATTTTCACCCCAGCTCGTGGAAAAAATGCGCGGTATGGTTACTGAGTTGGTGAATGAATTAATTGATAGGGTCCAGGGCAATGGACAGATGGAGATGATTAGCGACTTTGCCTTTCCGTTGCCCGCGATATTAATCGCCGGTATATTGGGAGTGCCTCCGGAAGACCGTGAAATGTTCAAAGACTGGTCGAGAAAGATTTTGCTCTTTACCGGGTCGGGCCGAATCGATCTCGATTTTGCGGAAAAGGCACAGGAGAGCCGGGTTGCGATGAGTAATTATTTCAGGCAACTCATGGAAGAGCGCATAAGGGAACCGCAGGATGATCTCATCAGCGCCCTGGTTTCAGCGAGAGAAAATGATGATCTGCTGACGGTAACAGAATTGGTAACAACGTGCGGGGTTCTCCTCGTCGCCGGTCATGAGACTACGGCCAACCTTATAACCAATGGCTTCCTCGCGTTATTTCAAAATCCCGATCAGCTAGAAGAGCTAAAGAAAAACACTTCTCTACTTCCCAGCGCAATCGAGGAAATTTTACGCTATGACAGCCCACTACAGAGCATTCCAAGGTTAGTTTCCAAAGACATAGTGTTCGAGGGAAAGACATTTAAAGAAGGTGATCTCGTGACCGTTGTGATCGGGGCAGCAAATCGGGATCCTATTCATTTTCCAGATCCTCACCGCTTTGACATTCATCGTAAAGATAACGCGCACATCGCATTCGGACAAAGCGTTCATTTTTGCCTCGGTGCATCGCTTGCACGGATGGAAATTCCTATCGCGTTTGAGGCGCTTTTACGCCGATTGCCCAATCTACGGCTGCAAGGGGAAACACCCAAGTGGAGATTGAGTATGTCTCTTCGTGGTCTGGAATCGTTAGACGTTGCTTTTGACTAATATTTTATGCAATTTTTTTAATATTCAAAAACATGAGTGATAGGTTCAGTGTAAAAGATAAGGTGGTATTAGTAACAGGTGCTGCCCGCGGTAACGGAAAAGCCATCGCAGAGGGGTTTGTCGAGAGTGGAGCGGTCGTTTATTTTTTGGATATCCTGGAAGAGGTTAATCAAACCGTTGCCACGTTGAGTAATAAAAATGCGCACGCCATTGTCTGTGACTTGGGAGATGCGTCAGAGGTGGAACATCAGGTGGCAGAAATTATAAATAAAGAGCAGAAAATTGATGTCCTGGTAAATAATGCGGCGATTATCCAATATTGGGATGAAGACGGACCCTACGCTAAAGACAGTTGGGACAAAAACCTGAAGATTAATTTATTTGGGACCCTGGATATGACGAGATTGGTGCTGAAATTAATGGAAAAGAATCAAGAGGGTGTTATTATTAATATAACCAGTCCGACCGCGGAACGCGCTTTCGCGCGCTGCCCCGCTTATTCAGTTTCCAAAGCCGGTGTGCGCCAGTTGACCAAAGTGATCGCCAAGGATTATGCTCATTGCAATATCCGCGCCAATAATATCTGTCCCGGATATATGAAGACCGCGGCGACGGAAAAGAGTTACGGCGATCCGAAGCTGAGGAAGGAACGTTCAGACCGAATTATGATGGATCGCTGGGGTGAACCGGAAGATCTCGCTGGACCCTGTATATTTTTAGCTTCTCCAGCTGCGACCTATGTTACGGGCTGCGATTTATATGTGGATGGCGGATTTATTGCCAATGCTCTCTAATGGTTATAGGCACAACGCATAATACTATTATCGATTCTTGACCGACGATTAATAAGTAGCACGATGAAATCCAATGATCTCGGATACACCTCTAAATGTAAGAGCACGTAGTTTGTGCCTGAACTTTTTTACCGAAACATCAGTTAAATAATTTAATCGTAAGCAGATAGAATAGCCAAAGCGATGACACTTTCCGTTACTAAACGAGTAGAATAATGTCTCAGGATACAATTGATACTTTTGACACACTCTTACTGACGCCTCAATACCTGGCTGATCCCTACGCGGTCTTCAGTGATCTGCGCAGCAACGATCCCGTTCACTGGAGTGAGCGCATGAATGGTTGGGTTGTGACGCGATATGATGATGTAAAGATTGCCTTGCAGGACACGCGATTAATTTCAGGACAGAGACTGCGTTCTTACATGGGGCAGTTTCCGGAGGCTATACAAAAGAGAATGGAACCCCTTTATAATAATTACACCAAGTGGTTGGTGATGATGGATCCCCCGAATCATACTCGACTTCGCGCACTTGTTAATAAGGCCTTTACGCCACGCATGGTTGAAGGACTGCGGCCTCTCATACAAAAATTAAACGATGAGTTGTTCGATGCCTTTGAAGCCGCAGGACGAATGGATGCTATTAAGGGCCTCGCGTATCCACTACCTGCTTCAGTTATCTCAGAAATGTTGGGCATTCCGCAAAAAGACCGCCAACAGTTTAATCAATGGGCTGACGAGATGACAGCGTTTCTGGGAAGTGGACGACCGAAAGTGGAACTAGCGGAAGCAGCACTTAAAAGCGTAGGTGAGTTAACGCGTTATTTTTTACCAATTGTGACTGAGCGTCGAGAAAACCCAAAGGAAGATCTGATCAGCATCTTAGTAGGGGTAGAAGAGGAGGGACAAAAGATAACGGAAGATGAAATACTGGCGATGTGCATTTTTCTGTTGGTGGCAGGGCATGAAACGACGATGGCCCTAATCTCAAATGGTCTTCTCTCCCTTCTGCGTTACCCTGATCAGTTTGATAAGTTAAAAAAAGATCCCGTCTTAGTTGAATCCGCGGTAGAAGAATTTTTGCGTTATGATAGTCCCTTGCAGCACCAAATAAGGATTGCTGATGAAGACTTTGAAATGCGGGGTAAAGCGATTAAAAAAGGACAACGGGTTGTCCTGATGCTGGGTGCGGCAAACCATGATCCAGAGATGTTCCCGAATCCGGATCAACTGGATATCTGTCGAAGTCCAAACAGACACCTGGCCTTTGGTCTCGGGAAGCATTTTTGTATCGGGGCTCCCTTAGCAAGGTTGGAAGGGCACATGGTTTTTACCGACATACTACGTCGATTTCCCACTTTAAAACTTGAAAATGAAGACATTGAATGGCGGATTGATACGTCGATGCGAAACCCAAAAGAAATGTGGGTCACCTTTTAATGATAAATTAACTATAAAATCTGAATAAATAAAACGGGAAAGAAGTATGGGAAAATTGATTACTTTAACTAAGGCAGAAGAGCTATCACCTGGGCAGTGTCGCGCTTTTGACGTCGAAGGCGCGAAAATCGCAATCTTTAATGTCGATGGAAATTATTATGCGATCGACAATATCTGTACCCACGATTATGCGCCACTAACAGATGGTGATGTAGAGGGTACGACCGTAATTTGCCCTTGGCATATGGCGGAATTTGATTTAAAGACAGGTGCAGTGTTAACGCCTCCAGCAACTGAAAACTTAAAAAGCTATAAAGTTTCTATAACCGACGGTGATCTTCAAATTGAGATTTAAGCTCAGTCGAAAGGGAAACCAAATTTTATAAATTAGGATAAACTATGACAGTAAAAGCAATTAGACATACAGGTATTGTAGTCAGCGACATGGAAACCGCCTTACCTTTTTACCGGGATCTACTCGGTCTTGAAATCTGGTGGGATGAGATTGAAGAGGGCCCATTATGTGAAACAGTGGTTGGTGTTAAGGGTGCAAAAATGCATACTGTAAAATTGAAAGCACCCGACGGGGTATCGATTGAACTATTGCAATATTTAAATACCCCTAGCCCGGTCCCTCCCTTGTCCAATGCGAATGATGTAGGCTGCAACCATGTAGCAATTCAGGTTGAAGATATTGACAGCTTGTATGAGCACGCAGTTGAGCAAGGCATTCGATTCAATACTAAACCGATTGTCGCCGCGGGCGGCAAAGCAAAGGTGACCTACTGCCGAGACTTTGAAGGGGTATACCTGGAATTGGTCGAAGTGCTATCCTGAATTATTATTCTTCCCGTTATTGGAAATTAATCTTGTTATTTTAATATGGTTTTTGATACCAACGACTTGACACCGGTTGCAACGAAAAAGGTAGAGACCCGCTATCGGCGCATAACGACGTCTATTCCGGTACCGGAATCTATCGCACCCATTCAACGTTTAAGAGCGGTGGAACCCAAGGGTGCGCATGGTATGCCTCCCATTTTCTGGCACCAGGCTGAAGGTTTTCTCATTCGCGATCCCTACGGCAATCAATGGATAGATCTGACCAGTGGCATTGTCGTGACCAATGTTGGTCATGCCCATCCCAAAATAATAAAAGCGGTAAAAGAGCAAATTGATTCCCCGCTTATTTTTACCTACATTTTCTCATCCGATGTGCGCACACGTCTGCTTGAACGTATAGCAAAATTGGCACCGGTAGAACTTGATAAAGCGGTAGTCTTTTGTTCAGGCAGCGAAGCGAACGAGTGTGCGATCAGCCTGATGCGAAAACATGGTCTCACGATTTCACCTGAGAAGATTGGCATTCTTTCAATGGAGGAATCTTTTCATGGGCACACCCTGGCGACAGCTTTTACTATGGGGCCGCCAGGATTAGTGGATGGAATTAACCGTGAAGCCGCTTTTCATACCCAAATACCCAGGCCCGATTCCACGCGTTCGAAGGGATTTTTAGAAGACTTGGAAACGCTTAAGGTCAACCCTGATAAGATTGCCGGAATTATATTGGAATCAATCACCGGCTGGGCGACTAAACCTTACCCCCAGGAATACATAGAGTCAGTAATGACTTGGGCACGAGAGCATCAGGTTCTCGTAACGATGGATGAAGTACAGGCGGGGATGGGACGGTCGGGGCGTCTATTCGCCTTTGAGCACTATGGAATAGTTCCGGATCTTATCACTTGTGGAAAGGGACTGAGCTCAAGTCTGCCCGTATCGGCAGTTAAAGGGAGAAAGGAGTTAATGGATCTCCCAGGTGGAAGTATGTCAAGCACCTTTGGGGGCAATCCCGTCTGCGCGGCAGCGGCATTGGCATGTATTGATGTCATTGAAGACGAGAAATTGGTCGAGAGATCCAAGACTTTAGGTGATAAGCTTGGCAAGGAACTCGAAGCCATCGCTGACCGACATCGGCGTTATATAAACTGGGTTGATGGCCGGGGGCTATTTAGATCTATACACCTCAAAGACCCGGTAACAGGTGAACAAGTACCCGATTTGGTAAATGAAATGACCATGGAGTGTATCCGACGTGGAGTGATGTTATTTCATACCGGGCGTTTTTTTAAAATTGTTCCCCCCTTGATTATCGAAGAGGATGCACTATTCGAAGCGATCGGTGTGATTAGCGATGTGTTCGATGATTATCTAAAATAATTATTCTACCGATCTTATGATTATATTATGACGCGTTAAATTAGGATAAGAATAATGTCAGAACCGATGTTAGTGGATTTGAATGGCAGGCATGCCCTGGTAACCGGGGGAGGGACAGGTATCGGCAATGCCATATCTATTGGCCTCGCGCGCTGCGGTGCGACCGTCGTCGTCAATTATTCGCGCAGTGAAAAAGAGGCGAATGAAACCGTCGCCGCGATTAAAGATCAGGGCGGGCAGGCGCTAGCGGTAAAAGCGGATGTGACGGATGAGAGCCAGGTAAAAAATCTGGTGGAGACGGCGGTAAAAGAATTTGGAGGATTAGATATCCTTGTTGCCAATGCGGGTGGACCGACAAAAGTCATTCCCACGGCAGAATTATCCAGTGAAGACTGGGATCGAGGGTTGGGTTTAAATTGCAAGGCAGTATTTTATTGCACTAAACATGCAATCCCGCACTTACCCGATAAAAAAGGAAGGATCATTATTACTTCATCGATAAGCGCACGAAGCGGCGGTGGACCAGGAATGGTAACCTATGCTGCCGCTAAGGGTGCGATCAACAATGTAGTAAGAGGATGGGCTAAAGAATATGGTCCACGTGAAATTACAGTTAATGCTATTGCTCCAGGTATTATCTGGACTCGCATTCATCGGGACGGTACCGATCCCGAAGACTATAAAAATTTACTCACGCGCATTCCCGTGGGACGCGATGGTAAACCTGAAGACTGTGTAGGAACAGTACTATTGTTGGCGAGTGATGATGGCAGCTATATCACGGGACAGATCATCGAGATCAATGGCGGCATGCAAATGCCTTCTTAAGCGTGAATGCGATAACGCGTGAATGCGAATAAGCGGAGGAGAGGATGTTTGAAAGTGAACAGTGAATCGATTGCGGATTTCGTTAATTCAAAAGTCGAATCTCGAAAGTAATCAATGTTTAGTTTTGATTAATTTGCTTAACACTTAAACAAAAAACTTAAGACGCATGTAGTGCCAATCCTCACTTTTAACCTTGGACTTTTGACTTTCGACTAGTCAGAAGAGGGCCAGGGGTGGTTCTTGGGATCGAGAATACGGGTTGGAGCAAAGTATGCACAAGGGTAATCGTCTGGTCCCTCGAGATCAAGAATCTGCTGCACAACATGGTGTGCGCCATTAAACGAGACCGCAGTTCCAGATCCACACATGCCACCGATAATATACTGTCGCTTTCCATCGAGTAATCCGATGACTGGATATTCATCGGCTGTGAATCCAGCGGTACCACTCCATTCATGAGTCATATGAATTTTACTTTGTCCAAATAAGCGGTGAATCTCGCTGATGACATATTTGGTGATAAAGCGAGAAGGATTGTTGCACCCTGCGTTGCGATAATTAATGGGTGTCTCATCTGAGCCCAGCGTAATTCCATCACCCTGACGCCCAAAAAATCCACGACTATTGCTGAGTCCAACGTGGGGTTGCATTTCATTTGGTCCACCTTCTCCGTATGCATTTTGCGTCTGAACCGCATGGACTAAATTGCCATACTGACGATGAAGAATTGCGGTGTAGGATTCCGTGGCGTTGATCACGTACTTCGCTTTTATTCTTCCCCGGTTAGTATTTACAAGATAGAAGTCGCCAGCATCTTCAACTCGCGTCACGCGCGTTCGGGTATAAAGGTTCACATGGGAACTGCGAAGAGCAATCTCAAGAAGAGACCAAACCCATTTTGCCGGATGAAAGGTTGCCGTACCTCGTGAAAATCCGGCTGGGCAATCTACAATCATTCCTCCACGTCGTTTAGCTTCTTCCGGAGAAATTGTAGTCCAGTCATCAAACCCTGCTTCACAACCCAGACGAACCGATTCCATCAGAACCGTTTGATCCTCGATTTCGCAACCCTGAATCCATCCCTTTCTCTGGTAATCACACGCTATTCCCTCTTCCTTAATCGTATTTTCAATCATCTCCCCATTTTTGTAAGCACTTTTAGTATAAGTAGATGCAAATTTTAAACTGAGTATGTCTCGCTCGTTCTCGCTCAAATCGGGGCGGACCTTTTCGAGATAGGGGCTCACCGTTTTTTTTACCATCGCAAAATAGCGGCCCATAACAATTTCACCCCCATTGCGACCGCTCGCCCCCGACGCGGGATCATCCATTTCCAATACGATCATCGGCTTCGCCTTATGTTTCGACCAGAAATAAGCACAACCGGCACCTGTAAATCCTGCTCCGATAACGACCACTTCACACTCATCGGGAAGGTTTACTTCTGGTTGAGATGACCAGGGATGATTGGCCAGTGGGTTCTCAGTGAGAAGCCAGAAGGGGGTGCGTGAAATTTTACGATCAAAATTCACGGTCGTCATCGCTTCCGGTATAACAATAAAGACTTGTCGCAACGACCAAAGAAAAAATCTGTAATGTCGAACGGGAAAAATGTCTTTTGAAAACGACTTGCGCATGAATGTAGCGGCAGCGCGAAAATCATGAGAACGTAAATCAAGAATTAATCGCAGTGCTACGCGCAGACGGAAGAGAAAACTACATAAATTTCTTTCCGGTCGCTTAATATTTCTCATCAATCAATGACATAAAATCTGAATGGTCAGAACTTGTACCCTAAGCCGAGAATGATTCGTTCTTGTGTTCTGTCTACACCAGCACGTAAATTTTCATCAAAGTCTAATTCATATCTTAAATTAGCAACCACGCGATTGGATACCTGAGCTTGCAATCTTGTCAAAAATTGAAAAGTCAGCGGGTCGGCAGCATTAGGATTAATCGATATATCTGCTTCTTGGTACAAGGTTATTTGATCACTGATCTTGTAACGAAGATCCTGGAAAAAAGAGCCTAATAATTCCCAATCATCGGTAACAGTTGGAATTCTCTGGTAGCGACCTGTCAAAGCCGGGGTAATAGAAAATTCGAAAGATTCTTTATCAATAATTCTCCAACCTACCCCAAGGCTCTGTTTAAAGTCATCATCAATCTCTTTGATGAGATCTTTCAAATAAGAACTATCGTACTGCGTAAATAGGCGATCCGATATATCTCGCCGCCAACGAAAACCGATACTGTAGCGATCACGATTGACAACGCTGATACCACTAAGATTTTGAAAACTGTAATCATATCTTCCATTGAAGAAATATTGGTTTTTCCCGGCTTCATGACGAAAGTTTAATGCTAAATTAACATCCTGTTGGTTGCGCTGTCCGGTACTTAATCGATAACCTGCAGTGATAGAAGAGTCTAATACTTTTCCCGGAGGTGCATCTGAAATAAACGCACTAAGGTATGGCCATTTTGACTTTTTAATCGGTGTGGAATCTTTATCAGATATCAATTTCTCAGCTCCAGCTACTGATTCAATCTGGGTAGCAGCATCGGTTGCTTTTTTATGCGTAAGTATTTTTCCTTGAGTGGAATTAACCGTAATCTCACCAAGAATATCACTGTCAAAAAAGATGAGGCCACGTTCTTCTTTGATTAATATACCGGTAATCCGATCGCCGTTTGAAAGTTCGAGAGTGCTGGCGAAGAGAAAGGGAATATCTATTAAAATGAGAATTAAAATCCAAAAATTATTTTATGATTAGATATCATTTTTATTAAAATAAGTGATTAAGAAATTCATACGTCAAAATTTATACTCACAACTGGGGTAGAGATACCCAGAATTTAAGTCACGGTTATCGTTATATTGCATATTCGTAAACATAACAATTCAAATCCACATTTACGCATCGAGGAATTAAGATTCAATTATCTAATAGATAATTAAAGATAATAAGAAAGTCATTAAAAGTGCGACGGACGGGAAATTGTCCAAACCTGCGACCCGATGAGATAAGGGGAGGATTGAGCGTAACGACTTTTCCCTGGTGCTTGAGGCGCCGTGAAAAGTCTAAATCCTCCAAATTATTTCTCTCGCGGAATCCACCCATTATATCAAAGATACTTCTTTTTACAAAGATCCCTTGATCACCGAAGTGCCAACCGAAGAGACGACTGCGTATGTCGGCCAGTCGGCAAGTCAATTTAAGAAATAAAGAAGGGTGATCAAATCTGCGGGTAAAGGCGCCACCGACAACCTTATTGTCTTTCAGTGCTTGTTCGACGCAATCGATTGCGTTATCAGGAATGCAAGTATCCGCGTGGAGAAAAAACAAGGAGTCACCTTTTGCTTCTTTTACGCCGCAATTCATTTGAGCTGCGCGCTGACACAAAGGTGAATGTACTACGCGAGCGCCTGCTTTTTCAGCCATCTTGACGGTATCATCATCACTGCCGCCATCGACGATAATTAAGTCGCACGGTTTTTTATTTGCGTCGATGCATTGCAAGGTAGCGGTAAGTAATTCCTCTTCGTTGAAGGTAGGAATAATTACCGAAATCATAATGTCTAAAAATTGATAATACTATTTAGATGGCAAGTTATGATCTTTCGAAAAAAATGACGATAAATAATAATAAAAGACGGTCCATAATATTTTACTTCCCGCTTTAATCGTACCACTGACAGTACCGGAAATTTTCGACTGTCCACCTTGACGCGGTAAATAACTCATCGGGATTTCCACAACCCGCAATTTGTATTCAATTGCGCGTATCTGCATTTCAACAGTCCAACCAAAGTTACGGTCACGCATGTTGATGGACTCAAGTGACTGGCGTCGTATAAGTCGCAAGGGTCCGAGATCATGATATCTAAATCCCCAACCCAGATGGATGAGGGCGGCAGCGAAAGCATTGCCGAAGTTTTGGATCGGTGTCATTGCACGTCGACCTGACTTTGATACCCTTCGATTTGCGAGGATAAAATCAAAACGATCAGTGACAGCAAAAAAATCCGGCAGGCTCTCGAGATCGTCACTTCCGTCAGCATCGCAGAAGAGAACCCATTCACAATCGTGTGAGAGTGTCTGGTAGCCCGTCCAGCATGCTTGCCCGTATCCTTTTACCGGCTCGCACATAACTTCGGCACCCGCTTTTTCAGCGACCGCTGCCGTATTGTCATCACTTGCATTGTTTACAACACGGATATTTCGAAGGTTAAGAACCTGTAACCGTTCGATAACTTTTCCGATGGTTGTCTCTTCATTATAGGCGGGAATAATAACTTGTACTTTATCCAGCTCTATGCCATTCGCCTTCATGATGGGGTATTTCAATAATCGTTAAGTCTGTCTCTTTCGGTTTAGAGCGAGGAAAATGTCGAAGATAATGGCCAACGCAATAGCCCCGAACTCCAGCGGTCGCAGCCAGTCGGGATGGTTGAAATCACCGAGGGAGGAGTCCCCGAGATTTATACCTGTTGTATAGCTTAAGCTGATAAGACCCAAGGCGGTAACTGACCAGCAACTTGGCTTTATCGCAACGAATGGCACTAGCCAAACTAGATACCAGGGATTGATTACGGGTGAAAATATGAAAAACAGACCTATCAGGATAGCGAGGGGTGGATCGGTGGCTTCTTTTTTTGACCACTTTAGAAAGAGCATGCCAAAGGCTAAAGTGAAAAGAGAAAGCCCAAGAATTTTTGCGGTGCCAGGTGATAAAAATAGTTGAAAGATGGCAAAGAGCGCAGAATTGAATTCCCAATAGTTAAGAAAAACACGCAGTCCATTCCACTCTGCGGTACTACCTTGTACGATAAAGGGAATATAAAGGACAAACAGCGTGAAGGCAAATATTGCCAGGCCGCGTAGCCCAGCACGCCAGGCAAAAAAGGGAGCTGCGAGCAATGCAAATGGTTTTGCCGCTACCGCAAAGGCACAATAAATCATAGATTGAATGCCACGGTGACGAGTAAACGCGATATAGCCCGCAAAGAGGAATAAGGCGCCAATAATGTCCGGGTGAGCATTAAAAGTGATCTCAACTATTAACAATGGGCACCAAGAATAAAAGAACAGCTGCCGCGGTTTGAAAAATTTTGCAATTAAGCCGAGAAGGACGAGATCGGCGGTAAAGAAGCATGCTTTCAGAGCAAGTAAATTTCCCGGAGCGGCGAGATAGCCCAAGAGAAAAACATATTCCAGCGTAGGTCCGTAGATCGTGGGAACATGGGGATAGTTCACCTGATCGATAATATCATGAATAAATAGGGGCAGGTCAGGGTTGGAAAATAATTCTCGCGGAGCGAGGTCATAGGGAGACCCTCTATATGCGAAAACCCAGCCATCGAGGAGAAAGCGGTAAAAATCATCCTCGTAAATAGGAATGGCTCCAAGAGCAATGAGGCGAAATATCACGGCCCATAGAATAATATCCCATATCCTTATTTTGCATTCCCCCTTTTGTGAAAAAAAGTAAAGGAGGAGGAAAATTGCCCAGGCTGCACCGAGAATGCTATAGAACCAGCTTAGTCGGATTACGTTTTCCTGATGCGACAACGAGGTGAGCCAGTAATAAAGAAGGGAGGTAGTGAGACCTCCTAGGTGTAACAATGCGACCGTCCGTTTATCGTATGCGCTCTGACTAGTAACCTCGGGCATCTAATTATTTATAGAGAAAGCCAGGGTTATCGCATTTTTAAAATGCGTTAGCCACACGCTTAGGTAACCAGGTTATGCCTTTTATAATCGTTTGGCTTCGACGTAAATATTTATTTCGACCTCATTCCCGACTACACCCTGACCATAGTTAATTCCGAAATCTGTCCGATCAATCGTCGTCTCACCTTCCCATCCAGAAATAAAACTGTCTCTGCTCCCTTTTCCAAAACCAAGTGATGTTACATTCAATACGACTTCTTTCGTAATATCCTTTATCGTCAGTTGACCAGTGACGGCATAAGTGTTTTCGCCGGTAGTCTCCCACTTACTGCTTTTAAAACTCATGGAGGGGAAATCTGAAACAAGAAAAAAATCTTCATTTTGCAGATGTTTGTCGCGTTTATCGTTATTCGTATCAACGCTAGCTATAGCGATGACTGCTTCGGTTGAACTATTTTCCATATTATCACGATCGACCGTGATCGTCCCTTTGAAATCTGCAAAATTACCGGGGACACGTGTAAAGAAGTGACGTACTTTAAAATTGATCCCTGAATGGGCGTTGTCTATCTCATAGGTTTCAACCTCGGCGTTAGTGATGCTTGAACAGAGGCTAAAGATAGCGATTAGAAGAAGTGTTTTAGATATATTGGTGTATGATTCCATATTTTTAATCAGTTAATTAAACAATTATAACAAACTTGCCAAGTCTTGGGGTTCTCCCTCCGTCGATAATATGTAAAGTTGATCATCACTTGTCCATGTAGCTGAGGAACGATCGTTGAATTGATGATACTGTGGGGTGTTGAGATCCGGGATTGCCTTTCTGTCAGTGACATACAAGTGATAGATTTTGTCTCCCTTGAAGCAGATAAGACCTAATTGGTGTCCCTGCCAGGTGAAACTAAGACAGCCAATTCCATTCAGGTTCTGTAGTTTCGTTGGAATGTTTTGAGGTGCAGGAGAATTATGTGTCATGAGAAAATCTTGTAGCGCCACGACGTCGTTATTTTGGTAATCGAGTGTGGATACGGATCGCGAGTGTTCAGTAACTGCCTGAACCAAAGCTTCCATTTCCGATTGTGTTTGAACACTGGTTTCCCGTGGCCTGAGTAGGACAACACCAAGAGTAAAAAGTGCAATAAAACAAGCAGCTACAGACCATGTCAGGGGTTGCCGCCACCAAATAACTTTAGTGAGATCGGTGAAATTCTTAGCTTCAGTGTTAGATGCTGATGATGGCAGATTGCTTAGGATCTTTTCCTTCAAATCGGCAGGAGGTTCAATGCCATGCAATTTTTGAGCAAAGATTTGATCGAAGGATTGTTCTCTATCCAACCAACTTCTAAGTTCGTTGTCATTCTCCGCGAAGAACAATGCCTCCTTGAAGATAGGATCATTAGTGTCGTCGAGGTGAGGGCGGTAGGATTGAAGAATTGCTTTAGCTTCTTCCGTATTCATGGTCTGGGATATATTTTTGTTAAAACGGCTTTAGTTATTTTTCTAAAAGTACTTTCCTGAGTTGAGACTTTCCCCGCGAAAGTCGCGACATGATGGTTCCAATAGGCACATCCAAAGCTTCGGCAATCTCTTTGTAGGATAAATCATATAAATAAAATAATGTCAGAGGGACACGATATATTTCATCGACATGGACTAAGGCATTTACAGCACTCATCGCATCTAAAGAAGTGACGACATCTTGGGTTACCGCGGGCATTTCACTTTCCATTTTTTCTGGCTCTACATTGTCCATGCGATTTCCTCTACGCCGAACCCTTAAAAACTCACGATAGAGCGTAGTGAACAACCAGGATTTAACCTTAGTGGGGTCGCGCAACGATGATCCCTTAGTCGCCCAAATATAAAATGACTGCTGGGTGAGATCAGCGGCATCATCTTGATTACCTGCCAGGCTGTAGGCAAAGCGGAATAATGGTTTGTAGTAAGTATTCACTAAATTTGAGAAATCTAAGGTGTTCTCTGTGTCCTTAGGAGTGTTCATAATCCTATATTATTCCCGTAACCAAAAGCTGTGGACTGAAAAAGTGACTCATAATACGAGCATAGCGTCTCCGTAGCTATAAAATCGATAACCTTTGTCAATAGCCCTGCTGTAAATTGCTTTCAACCATTTAATGCCTTCAATCTCACCGGGAGTTAAAAAGGCGGCTACAAGGCAAAGGAGGGTAGAACGTGGCAGATGAAAATTTGTCAATAAAAGGTCCGTAGTGGTAAATGTGGCGGGGGGATAGATGAAAATGTCGGCTTCTGAACTAAAATCATCATTGAGACTCAGTGGATCAATCTTAGAGGCGACGATTTTTCGTGAGTAGTCTTCCATTGTTCGCACAGAAGTTGTCCCTACTGCCAGGCGCGAGCCGCCAGGCGCTGAATGAATTGCGCGGCAGGTTGCGGCGGGTATTTCATAAATTTCCCGATGGATAACATGTTCTTCAATCGTACTTGTGGCAATCGGGCGGAAAGTATCCAATCCGACATGAAGCGTAAGGTCATAACTTTGGATCCCGATCTTTTCGAGTGAATCCAATATTGCAGGAGTAAAATGGAGACCTGCAGTCGGTGCTGCCGCAGCGACTTTTTTCTTCGGGTCGGCGTATACAGTCTGATAACGTTGGATGTCGAGTGACTTATTGGTGTCGTCGGGTTTGCGATGGATGTAGGGAGGTAACGGAATTTCTCCAATGCGCTCAGTGAGCTGCAGAATCGATTCGTTGAACTCCGGAATTATTTCCACAAGACATTCTCCAGACAACTTTTTTTCTAATACCGTTGCCTGGTAATGGCCTTGCGAACCGAAGTTTGCTCCGGGAGGCAGTTTACGCGCGGGCTTAATCAGGCACCACCACGCGTAAGGGTTACTTGTCGGATGAAGAAGAAGGCATTCGACTTTACCACCATGAGGGCGCTGACCATAGAGGCGCGCTTTCAGGACGGTTGCATTGTTGCGAAAAAGAAAACAAGGCTTAGGTAATAAATCCGGTAAATCATGGAATCGATGATCTTCGATGCTTCCTGCTTGACGGTTAATTACGAGAAGCCGTGATTCATCCCTTTGCTCGACGGGAATTTGTGCAATCGCGCTTTCCGGAAGCTCATATTCAAATAAAGTAGTGTCCAATGGTGTGAAAAAATTTCTTATGATTTAAACAATCCAATCCTATTGGGGAAGGGTAAAACGCAAAATTCGATTACGCTTTAAATACGGCTATAATGCCTTATAGATTAATTATGTCCAAAAGAGAAGATACTTTAAGTCATCTTCTGGATCGTTGTCGCAAAGAGGGAATGAGGATAACAGCGGCTTTAAAAAAAATCCTCAATCTGCTGAACAGCAAAGAAGGACCAGTCACCGTTAAGTCACTTATTGAATCGAAAAATATCGAAGGCAGCTGCGATCCAGCTACTGTCTATCGGTTGCTACAGAAGTTGGAAGAAAATAGTATAATTCGAAAAATTGGTCTTCATGATCGATCGACACACTTTATTTTAAATGAATCTGATCAACACCGTGACTATGTTGTCTGTCTCAACTGCGGTGATGTAGAGGTCCTCGAAATGACCTGCCCGGTAGAAGAACTGGAAAACCAAGTCAGTAAAAATACGGGATTCCAGGACGTATACCATGAACTGCAATTCTATGGTATTTGCCCGGAATGTGTGAAGGGCAAATTATAGAATCCCGATATATCCACCTCAAGCATGCGGATGATTATTACATTCGGCTTGCATGCCAGCAGTGATAAACTGTAATGCCGCCTGTTTACTGATAATACTTATCCCGGTGCAAAACATTAAAACGAAAATACCTATTTCGAAATTATTCTTCCTATTGCTTATAGCATACCTGCCTCTTTTTGGTAGCGAAGAGAATAAGAAAAACAAAGTTAATTTCACGTGGAACGAAATTCCGTCCTTATTGACATCGGGTATAACTCAAGAATTGACAGGTTTAAGGGAAGCATTTGCCGGAGTTCATAATGATGCTTACATTATCGCGGGTGGAATTCGCAGTATTAAACGTGGAGATGAGAGTGAGAATATTTGGAGTGACGAGATATACGTCCTGGAGAAAAACGCCGATGGCAATTACCAGTGGAATGACCGTAGTATAAACAAATTACCCCGACCACTGGCCCAAGGTGTAGCGATAACGACAGCGGAAGGTATTTTATGCATCGGTGGCAGCGATGAGGATGAATGTTCTTCAGCTGTATATCTTCTGCGATGGAACAGCGCCGAGCAGCAAGTCGAAATTGATACAATGCCATCGTTACCTCGCCCCTTGGCTTTAATGAGTGGTGCCAAAATCGGCAACTCCGTTTACATAGCCGGAGGGCAGGAGAGTATAAAGAATGCAAGAGCGACGAACAATTTCTGGACCCTCAATCTTGTTCAAGAAAAGGGACACAATAATCACTGGCGTGAACTCAGCTCCTGGCCAGGACCCGCGCGCATAGAACCAGTAGCGATTGAGCAAAGTGATGGTGTAATAGATGCCTTTTATCTTTTTGGCGGTCATTCTCTGGAACCCGAAAGCAAAGATAAAGCGCTTACTGACATTTATCATTTCAATCCAGAATTAGGAGTATGGAAACGCATTTCCGACATAAATTCAAGTTATACATTAAGTCATGCTTCTGGTATCCCTTACGGTGCTAATCACGTGCTGTTTTTCAATGGGGCAGCGCAACAAATATTGGCCTATCATACGATTACAGATACCTGGATCGAAGTGTCAGATCTTCCAGCTCGTGGTGAGATAGGGGCAAATGCTGTCTTGTGGGACAATGCTTTTGTAATCCCTGTGACTTCCTATCAGCCAGGTGGGACAACGACGAATTTTTGGAAAATCGAACGCCAGATTATTCATAAGTTTGGCTGGTTAAATTACACGGTCCTCATTCTCTTTTTTGTCATGCTTATAATTATGGGTTGGTTCTTTTCTAAACGCGAAAAGAGCACGGATGATTATTTTAAAGCGGGGAAACGTGTTCCCTGGTGGGCAGCGGGTATAAGTATCATTGGGACTGGACTAAGCGCTCTCACCTTTATGGCGGTCCCCGCCAAAGCTTATGCTACCGACTGGATCTATTATTTCAGTTATCTTTTTGGCCCTCTCCTTGCACCCGTCATCGTCTATGCATTTCTTCCTTTTTTTCGCAGACTCAATGTTACCACCGCCTATGAATATCTTGAATTGCGCTTCAACCTGCCAGTCCGCCTCATCAGCAGCATTACTTTTATTTTATTCCAGATCGGTCGCGTCAGCGTCATATTACTGCTGCCTTCGATCGCACTTTCGGTTGCGACGGGTATCAATATCTTTCTCTCGATCACGGTACTAGGAATTATTTCAACGGTCTATACGGTGATGGGCGGGATTGAAGCCGTGATCTGGACAGATGTGATTCAGGTTATTATTCTTTTTCTGGGAGCAATAATCAGCCTGGTTATTATTATCTTCCACATGGAAGGTGATATTGCAGGCATGTATACAATAGCGTTGGAGAATAATAAACTTAATCTCGTAGATTTTGCATTTGATCTGACGATAGTGACATTCTGGGCAATCATTTTCAGTCTACCTGCCGGACTTTCAGCGGTTGCGGATCAGGCTACGATCCAACGCTATCTGACAACCAAAAATGAGAAAGATGCAGCAAAAAGTATCTGGATGACGCAATGTATAGGTCCATTCTCGGGATTTCTATTTTTTGCCATTGGGACTGCGCTCTATTTGTTTTACAAATCATTTCCCGAAAAACTCACTCCGGGACTTGAACAAACGGATGCTACATTTCCCTTGTTTATTGTGACCGAGATGCCGGCTGGCATATCGGGATTGATTATTGCGGCTATTTTCGCGGCTGCGATGTCCAGTCTGGACAGCAGTATCCACAGCTCATCAACCGCGATCGTGACAGATTTCTACCGACGGCTAAAAAAAGATGTAACTGACGTGCAATGTTTGCACTTAGCGCGGTGGTTGACCGCGATTTTTGGAATCTTTGGAACCGGGCTCGCTCTTTACATGGGCCAATTCGACATCAAGTCTCTATGGGACATATTTATCCAAATTGGAAATCTGTTGACCGGAGGATTAGCCGGGATTTTTGTCCTCGCGGTATTTACGAAACGGGCGCATTCGACTGGAGTTCTCGTAGGATTTTTTGCCAGTGCGATAATTCTTTACCTCTTTAAAAGTTATACCAATGTGCATTTTTGGTGGTATACGATAACTGGCATGAGCAGTTGCCTTGTTGTTGGTTATCTTACCAGTTTGATTATCCCCGCTAAGGAAAAATCTCTGGAAGGGCTCACTATTTATAACATGGGAAAAAGAGTAGATTAATTACTTTCTCATTATTCAATTTATGGATTAATAGCTTCACACACGTGAGCTAAATGACACTTGAAAGTAATTTACCTCTATTATAAATTCTTAAATTGAAGCGATAAAATCAGCGCCTAAAATGAAACGTTCGGAAATCAATCAATCTTTCCTGTCAGCAAATAAATGCTTCACGAAAAATGGCTGGGTGTTGCCGCCGAATGCAAAATGGGACGTGACTGATTTCGGCCTGGGAGATTTTTCAAAATATGGGCTGACCTTAGTAAATCTTGCTGAAGAACCTGAGTATTGTGAAAAGATCATGTACGTGAAAAAGAACCAGACTACACCCGCTCATTGCCATAAAAAAAAGAAGGAGGATATCATTTGCCGACAGGGAGCGCTGGCAGTTGTCGTCTGGCCACGTCACCCCGACGATTCCAAGGAGGGTGAAAATTTTAAAGTCAAGATCAACGGGTCCCCGAGAGATGTGGCATCGGCAGAAAAGATTAGTCTTAAACCAGGTGAGCGCGTCACCTTAATCCAGGGTGTCTATCATGAATTTTTTGCTGAGAGCGAAGAGTGCATGATCGGTGAAGTCTCTACGGCAAACGATGATCTTCACGATAACTTTTTTGTTAATCCAGAAATTGGCCGTTTCCCAGGTGTTGAAGAAGACGAAGAACCCATAGTCACCCTGGTCAGTGACAAATGAACTGGGAACTGCTGTAATAATGGGGATCTTTAAACTATGCGGCTGAATCTTTGACGGAGCAGATTAATTAGTGCAGATAGCATAAGAAGAGGCATTATTGCTGGGGGCAACTGGGTCATTGATCATGTTAAAGTGATTGATGTCTACCCGCCACAGGATGCTTTAGCGGTAATTGAAAATGAATCGCTGGGCAATGGGGGAGGCCCTTATAATCTCCTGAAGGATTTATCGAAAATGGGAGTGGGGATTCCCCTGACCGGTGTTGGATTAGTAGGTGAAGACAGTGACGGGGAGCACATACTCAATGATTGCAATAACTCCGCTATCGATTGTGATTTAATTAAAGTAACGAATGAAGCCCCGACATCTTACACGGATGTAATGTCAGTTAAATCTACCGGTCGGCGAACTTTTTTTCATCAGCGCGGCGCGAATGCGCTGCTCAATGAAAGCCATTTCGATTTAAGTAAAAGCAATGCCTGGTTGTTACATCTGGCTTATCTGAATCTTCTCGATTCTTTGGATATTATTGATGACAGCGGCTATACCGGTGCAACCCACGTATTAAAAAAAGCCAGGGAGTTGGGTATGAAAACTTCAATCGATCTGGTCTCTGTCGAGAGTAACATGTTTAATCGTGTGATTAAACCGTCCTTGCCGTTCGTGAATTATTTTCTTCTTAATGAGATTGAAGCTGAGCGCATTGCCGATATTCAAATTGTTAAAGGGGAAGAGGTAGATTTGAAATCAGTAGCAAATGCCGCAGAGAAGCTCATCGAAATGGGAATTGGCAATCTTGTTGTAATACATTTTCCCGATGGCGCATTAGCTATGGATACAAACGGAAAGAAGTATTTGCAAGGATCCCTTCTCGTGCCTACTGAAGAAATAAAAGGCACAGTTGGTGCGGGAGATTCTTTTGCCGCGGGGATGCTTTACGGATTACATGAAGACTGGCCTGTAGATAAATGCCTTAATCTTGCGGTCTGTGTGTCCGCAAGCTGTCTATATGATGCGACCACTTCGGGAGGGATTCTCCCTTTAAATGAGTGTCTCGCTCTTGGCGAAAAGTACGGATATCGGAAGATTGTTTAATTTCAGAATTAGATTTGGGAAATAAAAGGATTATGGTGATGCCTTATTCCATGACCAGGTTGGCGGTATCCATCGGAGTGATCACTCTTTGCTTTAATATATTACTGGGTGAACAATCACCAGAGGTAAACAAAGATGAGGAAGCAGCAATCGCTTTGAAAGAGATTCTCGTCACGGTAAAACCCATCCAGGAAGAGTTACTTATACAAAGACTGGGAGAGAAAGTCAGCGTCATCACTGACAAACAGATTGAGGTATTAAACGCACATGATGTGGCGACTGCCTTGCGTCGGATTCCGGGAGTAACAATTTCCCGTTATAATGTAGTGGGAGCGTTTGGCGGTGATGCAGGTGGAAGCGTATTTATCCGCGGGCACGGGTCCGGGCGTCCGGGCGGAGAAATTTCAATGATGATCGACAATATCCCTCGATTTAGCGGGGTATGGTCGCATCCACTTCTTGATCTCATATCTGTAAACAGCGCCGAACGGATCCATGTCTATAAAAGTCCCCAGGCAGTATTATTAGGCAATATGTCATTTTTGGGGGTGAACATTGTGCCGAGAAAGAGAGATGAAAAAGGGGTCGAGGGAAGATTAAAAACTACCTATGGTTCTTATGATACTTCGACCATACAAGGCGATATTACAGGTAAGACAGAACAACTCAATTACTCGCTGGGTGGGAGTCGTCAGGAAAGTGATGGCCACCGAAAAAATGCTGACGGCCGGGTTGAATCGATCCATGCACGACTGGGTTATCAATTAAATGAAAAATGGGAATTATCATTATTATTTCATCATAGCCATAGTTATGCTCATGACCCGCAATCGATATTTTCGTCCCCTTTATCCATTGTTGAGAGCTATATCACGGATAGCCAATTTTATGTCCTTTCTTTAACCCACGAGGATGAAGTTTTTAATGGCTATTTGAAACTGTATCTCGATGACGGATCAACATCCTGGTATCAATGGCATCAACCACCACCTCCGCCCAATACCCCGCAGTCATTTAATAATGTTACCCGTTTTCAAAATTATGGATTTCGGGCACGTGAAAAAATAGCGTTTACCAACGATACTGAATTAACCTTGGGCTTCGATCTCGACTTCTATGGCGGCGAGGTAGAAGACACTTTTTCGGAAGGGACAGTTCTCTTTATGGAGAATATGACTTTTAAAAATATAGCGCCCTACTTGGTCTTAAGTAGAACTTTTGGAAATTCTACTCAACTTACACCCTCGGCAGGAATCAGGTATAATAAAAGTCGTTATTTTGGAGAAGACTGGGGTGCGCAAGCGGGGTTGGTTGCCGAGTTTAAAAATACTAAATTATATGCCAACTGGAATAGAGCTTTTAATCTGGCCGGAGTTTATAGTTCAGTATTTGCGACACGCTGGGGGCTTGGAGAAAAGTGGAAGGAAATGGACGCAGAAATCGTCAATCACTATGAAATTGGAATTTCAAGACAGTTGAATGATGCTTGGTGGATCGACTTGAGCTATTTCAATGATGAGACAAAGAATTCCATTCGCTTTGATCCACCACCACCCCCTATTTTTATAACGAATGTGGGGGATTATACGATAAAAGGGATAGAAACCAATATATATTATTCACCTACTAATCGTTTGAACATTTTCCTCGGTGGTACCTATAACGAGAGTGAACCAGAGGATGTTCCGAATCTACCCGAATGGACATTCTCTGCCGGTCTCGCCTATAAACCCCATGAACGCTGGGATTTGAACTTTGACGCACAGTATGTAGGTAAACAATATATTCTCAATCCACGTTTCAACCCTAAGCAAGTTTCAGTCGAAGAGTTTTTGCTTTTTAACGGGAGATTGGCTTATAAATTTACCACACCTGAAAATGTATGGAAAGGGACAGTATATATCGCGGTAGAAAATATCGCAGATGAAGCGTACGAATACCGGCCCGGGTATCCTATGCCGGGGCGTGGAGTTACGGTAGGACTGGATATAAAATTTTAAGAAAAAAGACGATGAAAACACTAGCCCCAGCAAGGTTAACGAAATTTTTTAGCAAAATTCAGCTATTAGAAACTACTATTCTCTTAAGTATTACTCTACTCTTACCCATTTTAATTCATTTTATTCCCAATTGGGGAACTCATCCCTGGGGGGCGCGGCTACTTCCGATGTATTATGCACCCCTCATTGCCGCCTTGTTCTACCCCGTGCATGTCAGTCTTATCGTCGCACTATGCCCGCCTTGGATAAATCTGATTATCACTGGACTGCCGAAGTTACCCTTTGCTGCTCTAATGACCTATGAGCTTTTAATTTTCGTTCTTTTTATTACTTTTTTAGTCACCCTTTCGGGACGCAAGTGGTTTTATGGCCCCCTCTCTTACCTTGTAGCAAAAGTGATAATCTTCCTGTTGCTTTTTACCTGGCCGCCAAAATATTTTTTAGATTCTCCTCTCTATTATTTTGAAAATACCTTGTTTGTAGCAATCCCGGGCATAATCCTACTCGGACTTGTCAACTGGACAGTGATAAAAATAGCACCCAGTGAATAAACCGATTGTCAACCTGTCTTTTGAGGAGATATCCAATAATATTCGGGCGACCCCATTTCCCCTCGTCGATTGTGTGCTTGGTATACTCAATGGTGGTCTCGTTCCCGCATCGCTGATCGCACACCAGTTAATGAAGCCCTTACACTTTTTACCTATTAATTACCGTGATGAAAATAATAAACCACGCTATGAAAGTCCACAACTGCTCACGCGTAACCGCCCAAAAAATTTAGGTGAACATGTTTTAGTAGTTGATGACGTTTCTGTTTCAGGACAAACATTGCGCTTGGCGAACGCGCAGTTGAAAGAATACCAGGTTACATCATTTGTCCTCATTGGAAAAGCTGATCTCGTCCTCTTCCCCCATATTAATGAATGTGTAAACTGGCCCTGGCATTGTGAACAGTGAACAGTGAACAGTGAACAGTGAACAGTGAACAGTGAACAGTGAACAGTATTAGGATGTAAGGTGGAGCGGGCTGTCCCTAGCACGCTTCTCAACTTTTGGTAACTCTTAAATGAGTGCTTTTCGCAATGACAATAAAACAAGTTACACGCCTAAGGTCATTAAGGGAATGACGCGATTGCGGGGCCAGTTAAGCAGGCGACGATGCCGGTTGTAGATAGGGAATGGTTTGAGGACCTTCAGGCAGAATCGCTACCGGTGTATCTCGCCCAATCCTATTGAGTTCCTGATTAAGGGCATCTGCTAAATTGGGTATAGGAATTAAGTGACTGCGCACAACTTGATCAGGATCCAGTTCACTAAAAAGAGCAACGCGCGCCTTTTCCAGTATAATAGCTAAAAGTTGTACTTGCCACTGATCGCAGAGAAGAAAACCAGGTGTTTTAATCGCTGCCAAAAACGCTGAGGGGGAATCATATTCAAAAAGTAGTTTCTTAAAATTTCCATGGTTGGGAAAACCATCATTGCATTTTGCCGCGGTAATGATCAGACCGTCGTCTTCAACAATTTGCGCGGCGGCTGACATCCCTTTAACCGCTTGATAAAGGTTCTGGTCTAAGGGATAGCCGCTATTAGTTGTGATAACGATGGGAAAAGGTTTCGGGCAGGCGATCATCGCGGTCTCTTT
This sequence comes from Opitutales bacterium, assembly GCA_965219535.1. Lineage (GTDB taxonomy): Bacteria > Verrucomicrobiota > Verrucomicrobiia > Opitutales > PNEW01 > PNEW01. Next base: position 998,589 of record CBDCNV010000002.1, read on the forward strand.
AACAAAAGCGCAACCCTCATGGAAAGCTGCCGATGTGTCACCGCAGAAAAACTTCGTGATTTCCCGGTTTCGATTTTGTGCCAGGTTAATACAAAAATCTATAGGTAAAAGTGATCCGTTCGCATAAATCTGTTCTTGGGTTGGATTACTATCTAAATTCCCCCACGTGCTACGTGCATCACCGATAACATGGGCGTTATGATACTGCATAATTGTATCTTTGTTTGCGATGCCCGGAAAGACAGCTTTATACCCCCCTGAGAAACCAGCCATGAAATGCGGTTCAATAAATCCCATTATGATACGTTTGTCTGCTTTCACATAATGATCGTTGAAATAAACGGAATAACCAAATTTTGACTCACCGGCATAGGCGAGCGCAGTCGGATCGTCGCCCTTATGATCAACAACTCGATAATTCTCAACGATCTCTTTGCCAAGCATAGTCTCAAGCTCCTCAGGTGTATGTCCGCGATGTGTGCCCGTTCCTGTAATAATCGTAAAGTTCGTTTTGGTAAGATGGTGAAGTTCGTGAAACAACCAGGGTAGTAAGCGATCATTTGGCAGTGGACGCGTAATATCGGGAATAACCACCGCGACACGGTCGCTTGGTTGAATAATTTCGCGAAGAGGTGATGATTGAATGGGATGGCGAACAGCGTCCTCAAATGCTATCTGTTCGTCCGAGAGGCCTTTTAAATATTGGGGTGAGAGAATAGTTGCATTAACCCCATCCAACTCTAATTCAAGACCTTCAGTCCCATAATCCAATAGAGTTACCATAACTGAAATTGTCCCTCCAGAAAATCAAGCGCAATTTATTCAGCGTCTAATTCCCCTTTGATTAGCAGGTTTTGTTTTTCTGTAATATCCGCAATTCCCTTGCGGCCTAGGGATATCAGCTTGTCTAATTGTTCCTGGGAAAAAGATGCTTCTTCACCACTTCCTTGGACTTCAACAAATCTACCACTACCGGTCATTACGACATTAAAATCAACCGTGGCATCTCTATCTTCGAGGTAATTGAGATCGGTAATTTCATGATCCTTATATAAACCGACACTGACTGCTGCTACCGAATCTGTTAGAGGATTTTCTTCTAGTTGTCCGGCTTTTAAAAACTTTTCCACGGCCAATCTGGCCGCTAAATAAGCACCCGTAATAGACGCGCAACGCGTTCCCCCGTCTGCTTGCAGGACATCGCAATCGATCCATAAACAAGAGCCAGGCAATTTTGATAAATCAGCAATCGCGCGCAGCGATCGCCCTATAAGGCGCTGAATTTCAACTGTTCGGCCGTCTGCTCTACCACGAGAGATGTCACGTGTTTTGCGATCCAAAGTACTGTAGGGAAGCATCGAGTATTCTGCGGTGATCCAACCTCCCTCCTTATTCTGTTGTTGCATCCACCGGGGACGGTTTTTGTCAATCGTCGCAGCGCAAATTACTCTTGTATCGCCAAAACCGATAAGTACTGAACCCGAAGCATTAGGAGCTATGCCAATATCAAAGGTAATGGGACGTAGTTCTTGTGCATGGCGCTTATCGGGCCGGTTTAATTCTGACATGGTGGAAATAATTAAATTGAATGTATGGTATAGCGCTACCCTAAAAGGGTAATTAAGCGGGTCAATCGACAAGTTCAGCAATACATACCAGCGTTAAGCGATCGCGGTTTCTTTTTTAGCAACGTCTGGATCGGTCCACTTACCTTGTGCTTTAATCAATTCGATCAGCTTATCAACGGCGTGTTCTTCATCAATATGGTACTCAACACAATTTTTAGCCACGTAGAGATTTATCTTACCGGGAGCACCACCCACATATCCAAAATCCGCGTCGGCCATCTCACCAGGACCGTTAACGATACATCCCATAACGGCGATCGTTACCCCTTTAAGATGATCGGTTCTCGATCGGATTTGCTGGGTCGTAGATTGAAGGTCAAACAATGTGCGGCCACAGCTGGGACAAGCGACAAATTCTGTTTTAGATATACGGGCGCGGGCGCCTTGAAGAATGTTATAGGCAAGGGTGGAAGCGCGACGGATATCCGGTTCAGTTTCGATACTGATCAAATCTCCCAATCCATCGCATAAGAGGCTACCCGAATAAGTGGCAGCCTCTAAAAGGCGGTCGCCGAAATAATCTTTTAAATCGATAGTATTACACTTTGTATTGCGTATCCATAGCGGGGCGGAAATGTTCAAACGCTTTAATATACTGGCAACCTTTCGAAAGGCACCCAATGGATGTGTCGTTTCAGGAGGATGGGAGAGAGTAAATACCAAGTTCGCATTGCTGTGCGTCTGTAGTAAATCTTCCATCTCAGGCAAGGCTTGCGGTGAAATATCCAGGGCAAGGAAGTGGCCATTCTTATGAGAGAAATCAAGATAACGTCTCAACAATTCTCTTTCATTCGATTTAAATTGCCTAAGCAGCATCCATTGGCTGTCAGCTGGCCAGGTTATTTTTTCGAGATGACTGAATTCAAGTGATTCTCTACATTCGACGACATAAAAAGGGATAGATTTTTGAAGCGAGGATTGAATCGAGAGAAGAGAGGGTATATCATCACAGTCTTCAACGGTTAGGAGTAATCCCTCAATTTTTGTATCCTTGAGGAGAGCTTGTGCCTGTGACACTTCATTAACAATAGCCTCTGCTTTTGCGATAGGATGATGGCTCGGGATGATAATTCTTGGCGGTTGATTCGTAGCAATAGCGCAACTTTTATTCAGTTCGATAGTCGTGACCGCGCGTCGCGTGTATTCAAAGGGATTGATACTATCGAGATCAGTCCCGTCATCATCGGCCGCAGTTTCATGATTCCAAAGTTGCATCGTTTTAGCTGCCAATGCTTGCGCAACTGGAACTTCATAAACGGGATCTTCGGTTAAAGAGACACGTATAGTGTCTCCCAATCCATCGTAGAGAAGACTTCCGATACCGATAGAACTTTTAATGCGAGCATCTTCACCATCACCGGCTTCAGTTACTCCAAGATGTAAGGGGTAATTCATCCCATCAGCATTCATTTTATCTACTACGAGTCGATAAGCCTGAATCATAACTTTAGGATTACTCGCTTTCATCGAAAGGATAATGTCCTGAAATCCATGTGATTCAGCGATACGGATAAATTCCAGCGCTGATTCCACCATACCCAGGGGTGTGTCTCCATAGCGGTTCATGATGCGGTCGGAGAGCGAACCGTGATTTGTTCCAATACGCAGCGATCGACCTAAAGCTTTGCACTTTTTAACTAAGGGGGAAAATCCATCGTGCAAGCGTTGCAACTCTTCATCATATTGCGCATCGGTGTACTCGCGAATGGCAAATTTCTTTTTATCGGCATAATTACCTGGATTAACTCTCACTTTTTCTACATGTTCGGCCGCTTCCATCGCCGCGCGGGGTAGAAAATGTATGTCGGCAACCAGAGGAACACCAATTTTTGACTGCCGAAGTTTTTTACTAATGGCTTTGAGTGCTTGGGCCGCCATCAGATTCTGAGCGGTGATGCGGACAATCTCGCACCCGGCTTCAACCAGGGCGATGGTCTGTTTAACTGTAGCTTCAATATCTTGCGTCGGTGTAGTCGTCATCGATTGCACGCGGATGGGGTTGTCACCACCAACACCGACATTACCAACGAACACCTCTCGCGTCAGTCGTCGAGTGGCATTGAAACGGGAATTGCAGTAATCAGCCATAAGAGAAAGGAGAACAATAAAAATTAATCCTCATTAGTGTCTGTAATCGTTTTATCCTCAGCATTAAAAACCGGATCGACGATGTTATCCAACTGCTCCTGGTATTTACGCTCATCATTTATGTCTCGGCCTACGCGCTGGAAATCAAAAAACATAACATAAAAAAAGAGTCCAAAAAGCATGATAATAAATACACCCTGAGTACTTGCGATAAATCGGGGTGGCAATGCTTTTCCCCGGATTTTAGCCATCGTGGCAAAGGCCATATGACCGCCATCGAGGACCGGAATGGGGAGCAGGTTGAGAATCGCGAGATTGACATTAATGAGCGCAGTGAGGACGAGAACCAACCTCAAATCGAAAGATACGCGATAAATCGCATAAACAATTCCCGGGGGACCGGTAAGTTGATTCAAACGAATGTCTGACTGTGGGTGAATGAGACCCCACAGGACTTGCAATGTCACCGTGACGTGTTGATAGATCTGAGTAAGTGGATTGACATGAATAAGGTATCTTTTTCGCTCCAACTCGAAACCCATGCTGGGAGCGGTGTCACCATTTTTAGTCACGACGACGGTATCTGGTTTAAGTAAAAACTCGAGGGACCTACCAGACCGGTCAATGACCAAAGACATCGTCTTTTCCCGGTTGGTTTGAATATAACTATTCAGCGCATGGTAAGTCATCATTGGCTGACCGTCTAAAGAAACAATTTTATCGCCTGGCATCAACCCGACACGAGCGGCCGGTGAATTTTCCGACACGTTACCGAGAGTCAGCGTTTCAGCGGGTTGTACACCTACCATTCGCATGCGCTCATCAGTAGCGAGGATGGGAAATACTTCAATATCGAGAGTTTTATCGCCGCGCAATACGGTGAAGACACTGCGTGGGGACCCGGTATCACTTCGACCGGTGCCGGTGATCAGGGTATGCTTAAAATCAGACCAGTTTTCGACAATGGCTCCATCGATTTTCGTTACGACATCACCTGCTTTAATCCCGGCCTTGAATGCGGGGGCTTCGACCTCTTCACCATCAGGCGTTACCAAGGTTGGAAATACATAACCGATACGCGTCGTTTGCAGAATTTCTGAAGTCGGTTGTCCGACGAACCACAAAATTGTTGCGAGTAGAAGCGCAAAAAGAACATTAAAAACTGCACCCATTACCGCGACAATCATCTTATCAGCGTAACCGATGGGTGGTAATTCTTCTTCAGTCGACTCAGTTTCACCTTCGATACCGCGCAGATCGGCGAGCTGAGGTAGTGCGACGTATCCACCGAGGGGAAACGCGGATATACAGTATTCGACACCCTCTTTTTTCCAGGTAAAGATCTTAGGTCCGAATCCAATTGAAAAACGATCGATCTTTAACCCGCGTTTGCGAGCGGCAAGAAAATGACCCAATTCATGGACGAAGATAGATCCCCCAAAGAATAAAATTATTAAAAGAATAGACCAAAAACTGGAAAAGAGAGTTTTAAATATTTCAGGATTCATAGTTGGCAATTTTACTGCGCGCCACTTCGCGCGCAGACGCTTCAAACTCCAAAACCTGATCGAGATTTTGCGGTTCGAAACAAGATACGGTTTCTAATGTTCTTTCTATAATATTAGGAATAGTGAGGTACTCAATCCGATTTTCAAGAAATGCACTGACCGCTTCTTCATTTGAAGCATTAAATGCTGCGGGGGCAGTGCCGCCGGAGACAAGCGCTTCACGGGCGAGGCGCAAACAGGGAAATCGTCCAATATCCGGGGGGCGGAAATCGAATTGCATAACCTGAGAAAAGTCGAGTGTTTCGGTTACACCCTCACTGCGGTTGGGGTAGAGCAAGGTATGCTGAAGGGCGAATGTCATGGAGGGGGGAGAAAGTTGCGCCAATATAGAACCGTCGATAAATTCAACAAGTGAATGAATGATACTTTGAGGATGCACAACGACTTGGATTTCATCAGGTTTTCGACCGAATAACCAATGCGCTTCAATTACCTCAAGACCTTTGTTGGCCATGGTTGAACTATCAACAGTGATTTTAGGACCCATCGACCAGTTAGGGTGTTTGAGTGCATCCTCACGTGTAATCGTTTTCATTTGCTCAGAGCTGTAATCACGAAAGGGTCCGCCCGAGGCGGTGAGTATAACGCGGGCAAGGTCTTTTCCATTAGAGTTCTGAAGACATTGAAAAATAGCATTATGTTCACTGTCTGCCGGTAATATTTTTCGCCCATGCTTTTTAGCCGCATCCATCACGAATTTACCGGCTAAAACGAGAACTTCCTTACTCGCAAGAGCGACGTCATTACCCGCTTGAAGAGCAGCCAGGGTAGGGTGCAAACAGATTGTGCCGGGGACGGCAATCACCGCAATATCCGCGTCAGGCAATGATGCTAATTCAGTGAGGCCTTGTAATCCACAATTAAGATGGACATCTTTTGCGAACAGATTGGAATCGCGCGCTTTATTGTAAGCGATTTCGTCGAATATAGTAACGTGCTTGATCGCAAACTCATTTGCGATGTTTGCTAATGCATCGATCTTAGAAAAAGCGGCGATACCAAAAAGCGCGAGGCGATCAGGGTTTCTGCGTACGACTTGAAGCGTGTTATCCCCGATCGAACCGGTTGCTCCCAATAAAATTATTTTTTTACGATCCATTTTTATAATATATATTTTAAAAATAAATAGCCAGCGGGCGCACTTAGAATAACGCTGTCTAAAAGATCAAATGCGCCTCCAATTCCAGGTATTTTATTTCCAGAATTTTTAACCGCGGCATGACGTTTAAAAAGCGATTCCACAAGGTCAGAAAAGATAGCGATGAGTGCAATGGGAATGGCGATGATCGCAGCTTTCCAAGGAATAAATGTCGGCGGTAAATATTTATGACCTATCAATACAAAGAGGTAAGCAGCTAAAGCTGAGAAAAAAATGGCGCCCAATACACCTTCCCAAGTCTTTTTAGGGCTGATAGCGGGAGCAAGTTTCGTTTTTCCAAAGAATTTACCGACAAGAAAACCGCCTACATCACTGAATTTAGCTGTCACTACAACCCAAAGAGAAAGAAGAAGACCTTGCTCGAGACTTACAGGATGCTGCATGAGTAGAATCAAGTGCATGAGCATGTAGGGAATATAGATAATTCCAAATAAAGTAGAAATAAAAGATGATGATTTGTGGGCAATTTCTTTTTTTCCCAGTATAGCCGCAGCACAGATTAGAGCGGATGCAGTGAGTAGCTCCGAGTTTGTGTAGACGGTAGAAGGATCAGAGAACCGCGGTAGGTAATAGGTTCCGAGCATAATCAAAAGGCCTAAAATTAAACCCAGCCTTTTCATCGGGAAATGCCCGGTCTTTTCCAGAATCAGATACAACTCATATTGAGTTAAAACGCTGAAAAGAATAAGTATCCATACGCCAGCTGTAGGTCCACCAAGGAAGAGGGCTGAGATCAGGATTACCCACAGACCCAAGGTACTGAGAATGCGTTGCGTCACCTGTTCAAGATGGGCTCAGCGGGGCTTTTACGGACTTGCTCCCCTGTTTTACCAAAGCGTCGCTCTCGTTTCTTAAAGCTTTCGATAGCCTTTATAAAATCTTCTTTACTGAATTCCGGCCATAATTTTGGTGAGAAAAAAAATTCTGAATACGCGCCTTGTAAAAGCAAAAAATTACTTAATCGCGTTTCACCCGATGTGCGTATAATTAGATCGGGATCCGGTATATCATCCGTATAAAGGTATTGTGCGAATTCCTTCCAATTCAGGTTATCTGGTTTTTTTGTCCCGTCGAGAACCGCCCGGGTGTAGGCCTTTACGGCATCAATGACTTCGCTGCGCGCCCCATAATTTAAAGCGAAAATAAGAGTTCTATCTTGATAATGTGATGTAGCCTCGATGGCTTGATTCAGTAACGCGCATAGTTTAGGTGGCAATTCATTAATACGACCGATCGCTTTGAGACGAATCTGATGTTTATGTAATTTCCCAAGGTTCGTTTTTAAAAAATGTTCGAGCATTTTCATTAACGCTTCTACATCACCTTGAGGGCGATCCCAATTTTCTGCGGAGAAGGCGTAAAAAGTAAGATATTTGATGCCCAGCTCATGTGCGTATTCTACAATATTCCCCACATTTTCAACCCCCCGCTGATGCCCCTGATTGCGTCGCAAACCCTGCTGTTTTGCCCAACGACCGTTACCATCAGGGATTATAGCAACATGGGTCAGGGTTGGTATACTATCGGTTGGAAATATTTTCTTCACGACACAAATTGAAAAAGACAAGCAATGAGTAGAAATCACCTATTAGTTTACTCTCACCTGCTGGTAAGAGTGAACATAATAATATGTGTAAAATTGTGGCAAATGTAAAGACGGGGAAGAAAATTAACAAGATCCGAAAATAACGCGGCAATTTTCTTTATATAAGCTCATGCGCTGAGCTCTAAAATTTTTCTCTGCAGGTCCGTCCGACGCGAGGTGCTTTCCTTATTTCGAACAGCGATAGCGTAGGCAGCTGGATCGCCTACGATGAAGACTTTACTTTTTCCGCGGGTGATTGCGGTGTAAAGGAGGTTTCTTTGTAACAACATGAAATGTTGTTTTAAGAGTGGAATGATAACAATAGGAAACTCGCTCCCTTGAGCTTTGTGCACACTAATGGCATAGGCGAGTTGTAGATTATCCAGTTCTGCCCGCGTATAATCGATAACTTCATTATCAAAATTGACTGCAATAGAACCCGCTTCCGGATCGAGATGATTGATCCTGCCGAGATCGCCATTGAAAATGTTCTTTTCGTAATTATTACGGTTCTGCAGGACTTTATCACCGATCGAGAAAGTTCTCTGTCCAAATTGCATAACTTTACCGTTCGGGTTAAGGGCATTTTGTAACTCTCGGTTAAAATTACTAATGCCCGCGACACCCCGATGCATGGGGGCCAGGACCTGGACATCCAAAAGTGGATCGACCGTGTATTTTGCAGGAATGTAGTTTCGACAAAGATCGATTACTGTATCGAGGCAAGCATCGGGATCTGTTTTACGAATAAAATGTAAATCACTATGCGGAATTAATTCTGATGTATTGCTTACGACGAATGGTGGTGTTGCGTTATTATTTAAAATATTGTGTGCCGTGGCGATAATTTTACTTTGCTCCTCTTGGCGAAATATCCTTTGCAGCCGCGTAACTTTAAATTTTCGACACTTAATAAGATCGCTGAGAACATTGCCGGCACCAATAGAGGGAAGTTGATTGACGTCGCCGACTAATAAAACATGAGCACTAACGGGCAGTGCGTTAAAAAGCGCGGATGCTAACCTGGTGTCCAGCATACTTGCTTCATCAACGATAATAAAGTCAGCATTTAAAGGATTACTTTTACAGGTTTTAAAGCGACCGGCATGTGGATCGAAATTTAAAAGCCGATGTATGGTTTGCGCGAAAGCGTCAGTCGCTTCACTCATGCGCTGCGCGGCACGACCGGTAGGGGAGGCGAGTAAGATGCGTACTTTTTTTGCGCCAAGAATTTTTACAATCGCGAGGAGGATAGTGGTTTTGCCCGTGCCGGGTCCTCCCGTAATGATCGATACTTTTTGCGTGAGTGCGGCACTGACTGCATTAACCTGCTCAGAGGTTAATTCAAAACCGACGCGTTCTTCCACCCATGAAAAAACTTTATCCAATATAATGGGCGGTAAAGTTGACGCATGCGAAATGAGTCGATTTACACTTTGTGCAATTTCATCTTCAGCTTTGGCTGTGATCGGTAATTGAAGCAATCCGTTACTCGTGGAAAGGCGAAGATAATTTTCTGCTTTTAAGGCTTTTATCCTTTCGTTTATTATTTCGTTTTCCGTTTCAAGTAACTGACTGGCATAAGGCACTAAATCTGCGGTGGAGTAACCGGTGTGCCCTTCATCTTCAAGTTGCTGCATCGCGTATATAATTCCAGCGTCGATCCGGGCAGGACTTTCGTTTGAAAAACCGAGGTTGATAGCGATGCGATCCGCGGTTTTAAAGCCAATACCCCTTACCTCACGGGCTACGGTGTATGGCTCGGTCTGCAGGACGGTTTTTGCATTGTTTCCATACTTTTTTACTAACTGCAGGCAGTTAGAAGATGAGACACCATAAGTATGCAGAAAAAGCATTACATCCCGCATCGCCTGTTGTTCGGTCCAGGCAGTCTTTATGGAACGCGCGCGCTGTTTTCCAATCCCTGCGACTTCGAGCAAACGTCCGGAATCTTCGGCTATTACTTCCAGGGTCTCGGTCCCGAAGTGATCGACAATTTTATTCGCATAGACTTTACCAATCCCTTCGACGAGTCCACTGCCAAGATACATACGTATGCCGTGAACCGAAGAAGGGAGGACGGAACGGAAGGTCTGTATCTTAAATTGATTTCCATGCCTTTGATGAAACTCCCAATGCCCGGTCAACTGAAGTGTTTCCCCACATTGAACACCGGGTAGGTTCCCGGTGACGGTAATTTGATTATTACATTTTTCCTGCCTTAATTCACCCACACAATAATGCGTTTCTTCGTTCGAGAAAATGATGCGCTCGAGCACGCCATTGAGATTAACCTCACTCATGTGTAGGTAGTGTTAAGGTCAGCCCGCTCAATTAAGAGGAGAGGAAAAATTATAAAGCATCATTCAGTTTGAACTTCGATCGCGTCCTTCGGAGCCGCGAATCCAAAAACGGTTTTACCCAGCTCAATCAAATCAGGGTACACTCCATGCGCGCCGGCTTCGATGAGCGGTTCGCTAGAATGGGTACCTGTAGTTACCGCATAACTGGTCATGCCTACAGCCTTTGCGGCTTCAATATCAAAAGGTGAATCTCCAATCAGGCATGAATTATCGGGATCGCTTTGCAATCGAGAGAGAATATACTGTGTAAATTCACGTTCAGGCTTCCGGTAGGGTGTATCGCCATGACCGACAATAGCGTCAAGATAATGATCAAACTTCAAATGAGCGCAAAGTTGTCGCGAACTATCACCGCCTTTGTTCGTAAAGACCGCGGTTTTATAACCGCGGTCCTTGAGCGCATGAAGGAGCCAATGAACGCCCGGGTAGATGCCGACATCTTCAAGAAATATCTGATCAAAGTGTTCATGGAAATGGATAAGTGCTTCGGGTAATTTTTCTTTTCCGATTAACCTCTCAAGTGTTACCGGTACTGAACCTCCGATGGTGCGTTTGACGGTCTCAAAATCTACCTGTTCAAGCCCCAATTTTTTCTGAGCATAAGCATAACAACGGTAAATAACGTTAAAATGATCAATTAATGTTCCGTCGAGATCTAGTAATACAGCATTCATATAAATAATGTCGTCATCAGGCAGCACTTGCCCGGCAAAACGGGTTTAATAAATTGAAAATTGTGTGTGACAAATTTGGGATCACCTCTAAAGCTTAAACTATAAGAGTCAATCGGTATGGATTCTCAAGAACAAATAAAATTGATAGAGAGTGTTCGAGAGGGCAATACGCTCACCCTTCGTTTGTCTGGGGATTGGTCGTTAAGGGAAAGCAAACCCGAATTTAATACGATAAAAGACACATTTCCAGAGGGTAAATCTTTACAGGGTATAAAATTCGATGTCTCCCAATTGGTCACTTGGGAATCAGGTCTGTTGACTTTTTTGCTGAAAGTCATCGATTACGGAAAAGAGCGAGGCTTGGAAGTATATGTAGATTCACTGCCCGATAACATGCAGCGTTTACTTCGTCTTTCACAGGAAGTTCCGGAAAAAGAGGATCTGGGAAGAAGAAACGGTGAACACACTTTTTTACCCCGGCTTGGTAAATGGGGAATCTCTATTTATGATGGAGGTGTAGATTTTACACGATTTTTTGGAGAGGTTTTTTTAAGTGTTCTTAAGCTCCTCAGTGGCCGCTATCATATGCGGTGGGGTGACTTTTTTGTCATCGTCCAGGAAACCGGTGCTAAAGCTCTCCCCATTGTCTCCCTCATCGCTTTACTCATTGGGCTAATTGTTGCCTTTCTAGGATCCGTTACCCTCGCCCGTTTTGGCGCGGAGATTTATGTTTCCTATCTTGTAGCCTACGGGATACTCAGAGAAATGGGAGCAGTTATGACTGGGGTAATTGTTGCCGGTCGCACGGGCGCGGCCTTCGCCGCACAGATAGGGACGATGAAGGTAACCGAGGAAATCGATGCACTGAAAACGATGGGCATTTCTCCGGTAGATTTCATCGTCCTGCCACGTATGCTCGCGCTCATTATTATGATGCCGCTGCTTGTCCTCTATGCTGATCTCATTGGTATTATCGGTGGGCTCTTGGTATCTACCCTCCTTCTGGATTTTTCCGTTTACCAGTTTCTTGAGGGGATGAATGAAGCGGTGGCACTACCCGATTTTTACATCGGTCTGGTTAAAGGAACAATTTTTGGTATATTAGTTGCCATATCCGGTTGTCTGAGGGGCATGCAATGCGGGGATAGTGCTGATGCCGTTGGCTTGGCGGCCACATCAGCTGTCGTTACGGGTATAACCTTGATCATTTTTGCTAACGCTGTCATTGACTGGATTGCAGCCATCCATGGCTTTTAATATAAATGATGAATGCTATTTCCCAACCGAAAATTGAAGTGCGAGGCATGGACTTAGCTTACGGCTCTTTTGTTGTCATGCGGGATCTCAAATTTTCCGTCAAGCAAGGTGAGATTATGATCATAATGGGCGGCAGTGGTTGTGGAAAAAGCACCTTATTAAAGCACCTTATCGGTCTTATCGATCCTGTCCGTGGGGACATTTTATATGACGGCGTAAGTTTTGTTAATGCCGATCTAGATAAAAAACAAAATACCTTGCGTACCTTTGGTGTGCTCTATCAGGCGGGGGCACTTTGGAGCTCAATGACCCTGGAAGAGAATGTGGCCTTACCTCTTGAGGAATATACACAGCTCTCGAGTAGTGAAATCCGGGAAATTGTCTCATTTAAGCTATCGCTTGTCGGTTTAAAAGGTTTTGAGGCCTTCTATCCATCTGAAATCAGTGGTGGTATGCGCAAGCGCGCCGGTTTGGCCCGCGCGATGGCGTTAGATCCGGAAATTCTATTTTTTGACGAACCGTCAGCGGGGCTCGACCCAATAAGTTCGCGCAGGTTGGACGAACTGATTCTACAACTTCGCGATAGTCTTGGCTCGACCGTTGTTGTGGTTACACATGAGTTGGCAAGCATTTTTGCGATCGGTGATAATTCAATCTTCCTCGATGCCGAAAGCAGAACAATGACGGCGATGGGAAATCCAAATGAACTCTTTAAGAATCCACCTAATGAAAACGTACGATACTTTCTTTCTCGCGGTGAAAAAGCTAATTAATTTATTTTATCTCCCTTAGTATGAGATTAAAGAAGTTAATCATAGATAAGCAGATAATATGAGTATAAAATCCAATCCCACGGTAATAGGAGTTTTCGTGCTCGGTGCGATAGCTGTTGCCGTGGCGGGAATTATCTTCGTCGGGTCAGTTCAAATTTTTTCCGAAAATGAGGAATTTATCATTTATTTTGATGAATCAGTGAGCGGATTGGATATTGGCTCTCAAGTTAAATTTCGCGGTGTTCCCATGGGACAGGTCAAAGATATATTTATTCGTTACAATCAGATTGAATTATCAGCTCACATCCCAGTGCTTATTGAAATTGAAATAAGCCGGCTCGCAAATAAACTAGGAATATCTGTGGATATAACTGATGATGAAGAGTACTTCGAACAGGTAAATGAAGGATTGCGCGCCCAATTGGTTATGGAAAGTTTTATCACAGGACTTTATTATATCGATTTATCCTACATCGAAGATGCCCCTCCCCCTAATTTCATCCAGGAGAAGATCATATATAAAGAAATACCTTCCATCAAATCACCCTTTGCCGAGATCGGTCAGAGCGCTACCGAAATCATTGCTCGCCTGAGTGCTATTGATATAGAGAAAATAAATAATAAATTGGTATCTCTTCTTGAGAGTGCGAATGACGCGATAGACGATGTAAACTTCAAAAAAATCAGCGACAGTTTAATCGATGCGACCGAGTCCATTGCGGAGTTGGTCAATTCAGAAAATGTGCAGGCGGTATTGGAAAATCTAAAAACTGCTTTAGCAGAAATTCGTAATCTGTCATTGAAGTTAGAAGAAAACATTGATCCGGTTCTGGCGGGAGCTGATGCAACGAATCAGGAAGTTCAGAAGACTTTAGTCAGCCTGAGAAATACTGCTGATCGAATCGAAGAAGCACTCACCCCTGAATCGTCCATGCGTTATGAAGTCGAGCGCGCTTTAAGTGAACTGTCGGCAGCTGCGCAATCAATCCAGCAACTCAGTGATTATCTAGAACGAAATCCACGCTCTCTGCTAACCGGTAAAAAAATATCAGAAAAATCCGAATAAAAATGAAGATTTCAAGATCGAATGTGTATGTTGTTCTCTTGGCAAGCCTGTTCTTGTCGCTAAGTGGTTGCTTAAATCTTGATCCACAAGCTGACCCCTCGCGTTTCTACCGGCTCTCTGCTTCCGATGAGGCGAAGGTTTCGCAAGATGAAGACGGTCTATCCATTGGCTTAAAACGAGTGGATGTTCCCCACTATTTAAAAAACAGGAAAATTGTTGTTCACCTCAACTCTGATGAAATTCGCTATTCTGAAATTCATCGCTGGGCTGAAGACTTGGAAACAGCGATCAGTCGAACGCTGGCGACTAATCTTACAGCGAAAAATAGGATTCAACAAGTATCAGTCGTGCCCTGGCAAGATACGAGCGTCCACGACGTCGAAATTAAAGTAAAAATTTTGCGCTTTGATGGCGCGGAAAACGGTAATGTCATCCTTCGCGCCCTGTGGGAAATCCAGGATCCATCGACCGGTGATAATCTCGTCACCGGAGATACCAGTGTCAACCGCAGTAGTTGGAACGGCCGGAACTATGGACGGCTGGCTTCTTTGATGAGTGATACCTTGGCTTCATTGACCAATGATTTGTCAGAGGCAATAAGTAATTTATCGCTTCAATCAGAAAGTGAATAAGCGTCTGATAATAGAGTTATCAGATCCTATACCAATTAATTTATCGGAACGCTTTTAACTTTTTCCGCCGTGGTCGTCACCGGTTCTTCTTTGGAATATGCGCGATTGTAGGCACTAATGAGGGCTTTAAGACTGGCCAATTCAATGTTGGCATCTATGCCCGCACCCCAATAGAGCTTCTTATCCGCTATCCGTTCAATTTCGATATACGCGGCGGCATCAGCGGCTGACCCTCTGGTAATGGCGTGTTGACGAAAGTCGAGCAATCGGAAATTTTTCAAGCCAGCGTTATCCAACGCACTGACAAAGGCCGCAATGGGACCATTGCCAACACCCTCGATTTTTTTTATTTCGTCACACCAAATAATCTCGGCCTGACAGTTGACATGATGGTGATCGTCTGGATCAGAGGAAACATTGTAGGATTTCAATGATAAAGGACTTTCGCGCTCAATGTACTCCCGATTGAACGCCTCGCGAATTTCCTGGGCATTGAGTTCTCTGCTTTCAGCATCAGCGATTTTATTGACAACAGTGCCAAAATCCGGGTGCATTTTTTTCGGTAAATCTAATCCGAATTCCTTCTCCATTACAAAAGCGACGCCGCCTTTACCACTCTGACTGTTAATGCGAATGATCGCTTCGTAAGTACGACCAATATCTTCAGGGTCCATCGCAAGATAGGGGACCTGCCATATACTACCGGGGGTCGGATCCATTTTATCCATGCCTTTTTTTATCGCATCTTGATGAGAACCTGAGAATGCAGTAAAAACAAGGTCACCGCCGTAAGGATGACGTTCATGCACCAGCATACGGGTGCAGCGCTCATATATTTCTCTAACTTTTCCGATCCTGCTGAAATCGAGATGGGGGTCTACTCCCTGGGTATACATATTGAGTGCGACCGTTACAATATCAAGGTTGCCGGTTCGTTCTCCATTGCCAAAGAGGGTGCCCTCAATTCGATCAGCACCAGCCATCAGGGCTAACTCGGTGGCGGCGGTCCCCGTTCCACGGTCGTTATGCGTATGGAGACTGATAATTGCTTTATCGCGGTTATTAATATGGCGACAAAACCATTCAATCTGATCGGCATGAATATTGGGTGTAGCTAATTCAACGGTTGCGGGAAGATTTAAAATGATTGGCTTTTTTTCTGTCGGGTCCCATGCGTCCATAACCGCTTGGCATACTTCGAGAGAATATTCCAATTCCGTATCGGAAAAGCTTTCAGGTGAATACTCATATCTGATGTGAGTGTCAGCGACTGTGGGAACGAGACTTTTGACCAACTGCGTCCCTTTAACGGCGATGCTTTTTATTTGTTCTTTATCCATCCCAAAGGTCACTCGCCTTTGCAGAGGATTAGTAGAATTGTATAAGTGGACGATCACCTGCTTAGCACCGCGGATCGATTCAAATGTGCGCCGAATGAGATGTTCTCTTGCCTGTACCAAAACCTGTATTTCGACATCGTCGGGAATAAGGTCATTATCGATTAAATGTCGTGTAAACTCATATTCGGTATCCGAAGCGGAGGGGAAACCGACTTCAATCTGCTTAAATCCGACACCACAGAGCAATTTAAACATCTCAAGCTTTTCCTCGATGTTCATGGGAATGGACAGTGCCTGATTGCCATCACGTAGATCGACGCTACACCATTGCGGTGCACGATCAATGACCCTGTTTGGCCATTGGCGATCAGGTAATTCGACCTTTTGATAGGGGTGATATTTGGTTATCGGTGTTTTTTGCATTTGATTGAAATTTTACATGCTCTCGTTTGTAATGTAAATGATCTTAAGATCAGCCATACGGATTAGATACCGGAATATATAAGATGTCTGGATTAAAATCCGGACAGCGACCACACGAAATATACGGTACAAACTACTCCCCCTCAGGGGAGAAAGCTGAGAAGAGCTAAAAGATAAAATGGTCGTTTATTGCTCATCTTATTAATATAGAAACAATGATCCCTCAATTTATTGTCTTTGTCAAGTCTCCGAGGTCCGGTCTTTTCATTGCCATTATCCTAACAATCGCTAAATATTATATAAAAAATAAGAATATAAGTGATTTAATCGCGACCATTGAAAGTGGTGAATTACGAGAATATTTTATGCTTATGACCTGATATCATATCGGGGCATTCAACGATTACTTTAATATGGATGGAAATTTAAAAAACAAAGTTATAGTTGTAGGTGTTACGGGTTCCATTGCGGCCTACAAATCAGCGGATATTGTCAGTCAGTTAAATAAAATGGAAGCTGAAGTATTCGTCGTCATGACACGGGAAGCCAGGGAATTTATAACTCCGATGACCCTGCAAACGCTGAGCCGCAATCCTGTATCGAGCGATCTTTGGGAGGAAGGTAATGGTTGGCAACCGGGCCATATCGATTTGGCTGACAAAGCCGACGTTTTATTGGTGGCGCCAGCTACGGCCAATATAATTAGTTGTTTTGCTCATGGATTGGCCCCGGACCTGATCTCTTCCATTTACCTGGCAACACTTGCGCAGGTCGTTATCGCGCCGGCGATGAATAGTAAAATGCTGTCTCACCCCGCCACACAGTATAACTTGAAAATATTAACTGACCGAGGGAATATAATCATAGAGCCCGACCAGGGAATGTTAGCCTGCGGCTATGAAGGCAAAGGCAAGCTTAGCAGCGTAGAGACCATAATCTCTGTAATCGAATCCTGTTGTTCGCAATCGTGAATCTAGCAGGTATTGCTCGAATGCTTGCTTGCCTGTAAAAAAGATACTCTCTCTAATTATCCTTCTTACGTATTTTTCTAATGGCATCCGATACTGATTTTAACTCAGAAGACGAGTCATCCTCTGACTCTAACTTAACGAACGAACTTTTATCGCCCGGTGAAAAATTTGGTGATCACCAGGTTATGCAGTGCTTGAGTTATGATGTTTTGAGCGGTCTTTATCGTATGCAGAACATAAAAAACTTTGAAGAAGTCTGTATTGCTGTATTACCGCAAAAAGTAAGATCCGCCCCCGATTTTAAAGAAAGGTTTGCTGCGGTTGGAGAAAAACTTAAAAAGTTGCAACACCCCAACTTACTCCAGACGACCGGTTATGGTCTGATTGACAATCGTTATGTGTTGATCATGGAACCTTTTGCCGGTGCTAACATGGTTGAATACCTGGAGACATTTTCCGAGGAACGTTTAAAGAGTACTGAAGATAAAGTTCCCGATACTCAGGGCAATGATAAGAATGTCTTAGCGGATCAGGAATTTGGTCTTCCCGCTCAGGAAATAAAAAATGTCATCAAACAAGCATCTGAAGCTTTGCAGGTTGCGCATCTGGCCGACGTCACCCATCTTAATCTTAATCCTACCAGTCTCATCAGAGCCTCGGACGGGCAAGTAAAAATCACGGGTCTTGGCCTAAGTGAAATTTTTGGTCTGGAGCAGTTTAATAAAATCGTTTCGTCCGGGGTACCGGCCGTTCAAATTGGACCACAAAATACCTTAATCAACACACGAGAGGCGCTTAGTCCCGAGGTGTTGGATGGTAAAATGGGCGATGTGAACAGTGACTTTTATGGTCTCGGCTTTTGTGCCTACTATCTTCTTACAGGTAAAAAACCAGGGAAAGATCGCGCGCCCGCCTCAACATTTTCGGCGCGCATTCCTCAAGGATGGGATCAGATTATTAACCGGTGTTTAAATGAAACCTCCTCGAAACGATATATAAATGCCTTAGCTCTGGTCAGCGATTTGGATAAAGTAGACCGTGCCAGTGCACCTGGAAAAGGCTCCGGGGACACATTTTCACGACATATTGAGAAGATACCGCTCCCTAAAAGTCTGGAAAGGAGACTCGACCCCAAAAAGCTTAAACTGATACGTTTATGTATACTAGGTGCCTTCGCGTTTTTCGTCGTTCGGATGGCGACATATTCATACTCGGTAATTTTCACTGAGGAAAAATCGGCCACCGAGCGCATAGTCTGGCTTGCAGAGGTAGGAGAGGAGCCAGATTTTAAAATGTACGTTTTGCCAAAGATCGCGAAGGTAACATTTAAAAGTCGCGGGAATTCCGCCTATTTCATTCTCAGTGATGGGACCCTCAATGTTAATATGCAACACGACAACTACTCCATCACGGTAGAAGCAAATAATCATAAACCGAGGATGTTTCAACAGCAGATTGGCGATGATCAGATGAACAGTCTGCGCGTAGCACTGCGACCGGTATGGGCAGTGCTGGAATTGACCGGCAAGGCCGGCGCTAGTGTCCAAGCGATAAATGAAAAAGACGAAAGTTATGAATTAGGTTTAATTCCTGAAAGCGGAGTATTGCGGGTCGAAGAACTGCTGGTTAGCGGAAACTATAAATTAGTTTTTTCTCTCACTAATTATAAAACTCTAACGGCAGAGAATATATTTATGCCATTTGATGAATTGAAAGAATATGAGGCAGTATTGGAACCTGTACCCGGGAGATTAAATATCCTCTCTCAACCGTCAGGGGCTATGGTAATGATTAATGGGGATGAAATGGGTAAAACACCTTTTGAAAAAGGGGATATCCCAATTGGCGTAGCAATGACTATTTCGCTTACCCACGAAAAATACCGCTCGCTCGAAAAACAGATCGAGTTAAGTCCCGGGCAGGAAGAAGTAGTCGATTTTGGACCGATGGTTCGCAAGACAGGGACTCTTTATGCCCAGTTTAAGATCGATGCCAAGGCACCACCACCTGAAGTAATTAATAAATTAGCCATTCGTATCGCCGGTGAAAAATTTACGGGAAGGAATAAATTCACGGAAAATATAGTTGAGGGTGATCACACGCTCGAGGTCGAACATCCCGATTACAAAATCTGGCGTGGACGCGTTGAAATTAACGACAAGCGAGGTACTCAAGTTAAAGTTAACCTCGAATCACGTCCAGGTATGCTCACTTTTGATCTCACCCCCTCTCTGCCATTTGCCCTTCTTGTCGATAGAAGAAAGGTCGAGGTTAAGGATAATGTTTTCGCTTTTCGTCCCGATCGGGAGTACGAGCTGGAAATTCACATCAAGGACCATCTCACGGCTAAACGCAGAGTGGTGTTTAAACCCAACGAGAAGCAGACTTGGAGTGCTACCCTCGTACCCATTTCAGGCCCGGAGAAAAATAAAGCCTGGCAAGTGCCTTATCTGGGTTTAAATCTAAATTGGATCGCTGCCGGTAGTTTGAGAATAGGGAGTGAATTGACGGAAGAGTCACGTTTGGCAACTGAGGGGCCACGAACGACTATAACGATATCGCAAGGATTCTGGATGGCTAAAAACGAGGTGACGCAAATTCAATATTTAAAGGTGATGAAGGAAAAACCCAGTAAATTTCGTGGGACTAATCACCCAGTGGATAGTGTAACGTGGGACAAGGCTATGGCTTATTGCGAGAAAGTAACCAAACAGGAACGAGTGGCGGGGAGACTGCCCAAAGGATTCATTTACCGGTTACCTACCGAAGCGGAATGGGAGTATGCCTGCCGCGCCGGCACCGAAACCCCATTTGCATTTGGTGATCGCGCCGATCCTGATAATGGCAATTTCAAAGGTGGCTATCCCCGCGAATACGCAGAATCTTTGAGCAGCGATGATATTTATGGATCTAGAGAAGTAGGCCTATATGAACCAAATTCCTGGGGGCTTTTCGACATGCATGGAAATGTAAGTGAATGGTGTTATGATCGTTTTAATTCTCGCTATCCGGGAGGAGTCAAAACCGACTACGCCGGTCCTGAATCAGGCACAGATCGAGTTCTTCGCGGGGGTGGATGGGAGGATTTCGCGCAACATTGTAGGTCTTCCAGCCGCAATCGTCGCAACCCGAGCACGATCAGCGCATCGACCGGGTTTCGTTTCGTCCTCGCCCCGAGTCCTAAAATGAGTAAATAGAAATTGTTTCTGTGTCCGGTTTCTATCGATAACTTTATTGGTATTAATTAAATTACAGGTTGATAAGCGGGCTAAATTAATGGATAGTTTATAGTGGCCGGGTCCTATGCAATGCCGGACCGGTGAACCCCGCCAGGCCCGGAAGGGAGCAACGGTAGCCAGGATCCGCATGTGCCGTAGGGTGCCTGGCCACTTTTTTTATCCACTTGGTGCCGTGGGAATATGGCGGTCTCAGATTTATATTCATATTTTTTTAATTTACGGCGTCAAAATCCCTTGTCTTTATTCGGCTTGTTTTCACTATAATTATTTTTGATGGAAGCTGGATACCAGGTAATTGCGCGTCGTTGGAGACCTAAGCAATTTGACGATGTAGTCGGGCAGGATCATATCGTACGGACGCTCAAGAATGCGATATTAACTGAGCGAATTGCGCATGCTTACCTTTTTGTCGGTCCACGTGGTACCGGTAAAACCAGCATGGCGCGCTGTCTGGCCAAAGCACTGAACTGTGAGAATGGACCTGTGGTCCAAACGCCGGAAGATTCCCTCATCTGTCAGGATATAATGAAGGGGAATTGTATGGATGTAATTGAGATCGATGGGGCTTCAAATAATTCTGTCGATCAGGTGCGTCAACTACGTGAAGATTGCCAATACGCCCCGGCCCAATGCAGCTATAAGATATACATTATTGATGAAGTACATATGCTTTCGGCCTCAGCTTTTAATGCCTTGCTAAAAACCCTTGAAGAACCACCCCCCCATGTAAAATTTATCTTTGCAACGACTGAATCACAAAAAATACTGCCGACAATAGTTTCTCGTTGCCAGCGATTCGAGTTCAGACCTATCCCCGCTACAATAATCGTTCAGCAGCTTGTCAATATTGCCGAAGTAGAGAAAATTAAAGTTGAAGAGAAGGCGTTGCACTCAATTGCCCGCTTAGCGGATGGAGGCATGCGTGACGCCCAATCTATTCTTGACCAACTGATATCATTTTGTGGCAAAGAAATAACGGAAAAGGATGTGCTCGATATCTACGGTCTCGCTTCTGCCGAGCAGGTCGAAGACATTTCAAGAGCTATTGCCTCGGCCAATTATGAGGAAATTGTCGCTCGCGTAGATGAAATTGATGCAGAGGGTCGCGACCTATACCGGGTATTGCTTGATCTCCAGGATTTTGTGCGCTCGGCACTTCTTGAAGCCATACGTCACAAAGGAAAGACCGATAAACTGGGTGCAACGCTAAGCACGGAATCAATCCTGCGATTACTCGACGCGCTTCACGCCGGTGAGCCCGCGGTGAAGACAGGTCTGTCAGAAAAAGTTAATTTTGAGATAACATTGTTAAAAGCAGTAGAAGAAAGTCGCGTCCGAGCGATCGATTCCCTGATCAAGGAATTCACTGTTCTAGCCACCAGTATTCCAGAAGAAGAGGATCAAAAAAAAAACCTTATAAGCCCAACGATTGAAGAGACCGTATCTAATTCAGACTCAACGCCAGAAGCTACAGCCTATGAAAACTTGGGAGTCAGTACGAGCCAGGTTGAAGAAGAGGAAGCTTTAGAAATAAATGAATCAGATGCCGATAGGCAGAATGATGACGATCTCGATAAATGGGTGGACAAAATACCGGCATCGACAAAAAAAATTCTCGAGGAAAAATTTAATGGGAAGTTCGTCACCGTGCGCTCGGTGAGTTCGAGTGAGTCTGAATGAACAATGATCGGTAAGCTATGATGACGCCAAATTTAAGTTAACGAATAAGGAATTTTTTTATGGCGCTTTATAAAGAAAAGTTAAAGAAGGGATTTGCCCTTCCAGAATGTGAAAAACATTTTCACGATTTCGACGAAACGTGTATGATTCTAAAAGGCAAAGGCAACGGTTATTGGTTAGATCACGAAGGCAATCGGGAAGATTTTGATTTAGAGGAGGGTGACGTTTGGATGATTCCTGCCGGATACGAGCATGGAAGTGAGGGGCCTAATTCAGAAGATTTCACGATCAGTACTTTTATCGGAACCCAGGCACCAGGCAGTCACCCACCAAAACACTACTATGTCGAAGAAGAGGGATACATCCCAATGCTACAGCTGGTAAAACATCTCTCGGAGCGTTATACGGTCAACAGTTCCATCCCGGAAACAATGAAAGGGTTGATCTATATTGAAAAAGGTAAAGCTGCGATACAGGAAGAGCCGACGCCAAATTGTGAAGCCGGGCATCTTTTATGTAAGACTCTCTTTTCAGGGATAACTAACGGAACCGAACGCAATGTGTTAACCGGGGGTAGTTACGCAAAGCCTTGGCCCAGCCGTAGCGGCTACCAGGTTGTAGGACAAGTTTTAGAAGTGGGCATTGGCGTGGAAGGATTTAAGACGGGGGACACGATTTATTCAGGCGAACATAGCGGGCATGTGGAATACTTCAAAGTCCCTGTGATTCCAGGTGAAGACAATAAAATGAAACTGGTAATAAAGCTCCCCGGAACGATAGAAAAGAAAGAGGCCGCGTTGTTTGGTATGGCTGCCGTAGCCTTGCATGATGTTCGCCGCGCGGGAACAAAACTTGGGGATAAGGTGCTCGTCGTTGGGGCCGGTCCGGTGGGGCAGTTTACGGCCCAAGCGGCTCTAGCAACAGGCGCGATCGTAAGTATTTGTGATATTAATGTGAAGCGACTGGATAAAGCGGGAGAATTCGGCATAGAGCATAGATTTAAGAGTGAAACCCATGAAGACTGGGCGAAGATCAGCGATCATGGCCCTTTTGATATTGTTTTTGAAGACAGTGGAGCCGATATGTTCGATAAAATATTAGGATTTGATAAACAACGAGGTGTTTTAAAAAATCAAGGCAAGCTGGTCGTCATTGCAGGCAGGAAAGACGTTGGATACAATTTTAATGCCGGTCAATTCAGTGAACTAGAGTTAATTCATGCCAGTCATTTTGAATTCGATGACCTGGCACAACTGGTTAGATTAGTTGACGCGGGTGTGATTAAGATTGGCCCTGTCATTCAGGATGTAGTTCCCATTCAAGACGCTGTGCAGATCTATGATCGCTTGCGAGATGCCCCAGACGATTTATTTGGTACCGTTTTTACATGGGAATGAATATTAAATAATATTGGACTTATACTTAGGTTGAGATGGATAAGACAATTTGTCTAATTGGCGCTTTTGACACAAAAGGGGTCGATTACAATTTTCTTCGGGAGAAAATCCTGAGTAAAGGTCATCGCGTATTTACAGTTAATACCGGCGTTCTCGGTTCGACAGACTTGTTCCCCGTCGATGTGGAGACCGATAAGATTGTCAAAGCGGCTGACGGCAGTCTCGAAAATCTTCGCGAGAAGAAAGATCGCGGCGAGGCAATGAAAATTGTGTCGACCGGTGCAGCAACATTGATGAGCGCGCTTTATCGTGAGGGTAAATTTGACGGCATTATCGGAATGGGCGGATCGGGAGGCACTTCGGTAATCACTGCAGCCATGCGGGCACTTCCGCTTGGGTTGCCCAAAGTATGTGTATCGACGATCGCCTCAGGGGATGTTTCCCGTGAGGTGGGAACGAAAGATATTATGATGATTCCATCGATAGTTGATGTTGCGGGGGTAAACCGGGTTTCGAACCTTATCTATTCACGAGCTGTGGGTGCGATCTGTGGTATGGTCGAAGAAGAAATTATCACTTCTAAAGAAGAAAAACCGATTATCACCGCGTCGATGTTTGGTAACACTACGGAAAGTGTAAATGCCTGCGTTGTGGAACTGACTGCCAAGGGTTATGAAGTAATCGTATTCCACGCTACAGGAACCGGTGGGAAAACGATGGAAAGTCTTATCGATGAAGGAATGGTCGATGCGGTCCTCGATATTACAACAACCGAATGGGCGGACACAATATGTGGGGGGGTATTTGATGCAGGGCCTCAAAGATTGGACGCACCGGGAAAAAAGGGAATTCCCCATCTTATTGTACCGGGTTGTGTTGATATGGCAAATTTCGGCGGTCCGGACACCGTCCCTTCTCACTATCGTGAAGAAAAGCGTCTCTTTTATGAATGGAATCCCTCTGTGACCCTAATGAGGACTAATAGAGAGGAAAATGAAAAAATGGGTAAAATATTTGCAGAAAAAGCGAATGCCTCCACTGGACCGGTTGCATTTCTCATCCCGCTCAAAGGGGTATCCATATTGGATGGAGACGGTGAATTATTCTGCGATCGTGAAGCTGACCGTGCGATGTTTGACGGGATAAAGAGAAATCTTAAAAAAGACATCCTTTATGTTGAAGTGGATTACAATATAAATGATCCTGAATTTTCTAAAAAAGCAGTTAAAATGATGCTCGAATTAATTTATCAGAAAAACAATTAATTATGTCATTCACACGTGAAGAGATTATTGAACGACTGAAAAAAAACATAGATGCGGGATTACCCATAATAGGTGCGGGTGCCGGTACAGGTATAAGCGCGAAGTTTGAAGAAGCGGGTGGTGTCGATCTAATCGTGATATATAATAGCGGTCGATTTCGTATGGCGGGAAGAGGGTCTCTTTCCGGGGCCATGCCCTATGGAGATGCTAATGCGATTGTCATGGAAATGGCAGGTGAAGTGCTCACCATAGTTAAAGATACACCTGTTCTTGCCGGCGTTTGCGGAACGGACCCTTTTCGGCAAATGGATTTATTTTTGCAAGAGGTGAAAGCGATTGGATTTTCCGGAATACAGAATTTTCCCACGGTTGGATTATGTGACGGCTTTTTCCGTCAGAATCTGGAAGAAACAGGGATGGGTTACGATCTTGAGGTAGAGATGATTGGCAAAGCGCGAAAGATGGACCTTTTTACCTCACCCTACGCATTTAATGTTGAGGAAGCAAAAGCGATGACCCAGGCGGGTGCGGATGTCGTTGTTGCGCACATGGGATTAACGACGAAAGGAGCAATTGGAGCATCGACAGCTGTGACATTAGAAGATTCGCCAGCAAAGGTTCAGGAAATTTGCGAAGTGGCTAAGAACATAAATTCAGAAGTCATAGTTTTGTGTCACGGTGGACCCATCGCTATGCCTGAAGATGCGGAATATGTTCTGCAGCGAACAGAGGGAGTCGACGGATTTTACGGTGCATCAAGTATGGAACGCCTGCCTGTTGAGACGGCGATAAAGGACCAAATGTCTCAGTTCAAGGCCATTCGATTTAAAAAATAAGACGGATTAGGCATGCAAAGGGCTTAACGCGAAAATTAGATCTTAAATAGGCTTGACCATAACGGGACTCATGAACGTTTAATTTTTACTTACTGATGAGTGATAAAAACAGAGATTTCAATGGGGTTGTTGATCAGATCATTCGGGATGACCCGCGTTTCACGAAAGGAGTATACTATTTTATGCGTGAGGCCCTTGATCATACCTTAAGCAACTTGAAGCGAAAAAAGAATATCCGAAAATCAAACCATGTGTCCGGGCAACAGTTGCTTGAAGGTATCCGCGAATACGCTTTAGATCAGTATGGTCCGATGACCATGACTTTATTGGAACAATGGGGAGTAAACGCCTGTGAGGATTTTGGAGAAATAGTCTTTAATCTCGTTGAGCATGGAGTATTTGGTAAAACCGAGAGCGATCAGAAACAGGACTTTAGTCAAGGGTATGATTTTCGTAATGCGTTTGTGCAACCTTATCTCCCGGCAAATAAAAATTTGAAGGAAAACGGCGGAAACAAAGAAGAAAATTGAATTTTCTTTGACCTGATTAAATTCCTTGTACCGCAAGTTTTGTTCTTTCATGCCCTGTATAAATGATGATTCATGAGAACAGTGAGAACGGGAAAATGGATTCATTCCTCGAGAAATTATTTTGCGAAAAGGTAGAACGATTTACCCTCTCTAATGGCCTGACAGTTTTGCTTAAAGAAGAGCACGCAAATAAAATTGCTTCAGTCCAAGTCTGGGTAAAGACGGGCAGTATTTATGAAGGTTCACTCCTGGGCGCGGGGGTGTCTCACTTTCTGGAACATATGCTTTTTAAAGGGACGGAAAAACGTTCAGGAGAGGAACTAACCCGTGAGATTCAAGCTGCGGGTGCGTATATCAATGCCTATACCACCTTCGACCGGACGGTCTATTATATAGAGACACCGAGTGAAGAGACGGGATTAGCTATCGATATTCTTGCGGATGCAGCGCTTTGCTCAATTTTACCGGTCGAAGAGGTAGCAAAAGAGCGAGAAGTGATCCTGCGCGAAATTGACATGGGAGAGGACGACCCCGATCGTCAAGTATCTCGCGCGCTGTTTAGAAACGCATTCCGGGAGCATCCTTATCGTTACCCCGTCATTGGACACCGTGAATTATTTGATACACTATCAAGAGAAGATTTGTTAACTTACTATCAAGCCCGGTATGTACCCAACAACATGGCTCTCGTTGTGGTTGGTGATTTTTGCTCAAGCGAGCTACGAGATGAAATTGAAAAGAACTTTGGTTCCCACGCGCGAAAACGATTGGCGATTCCTTATGTGCCCGATGAGCCCTTACAGCTCAGCATGCGTGAAGAGCATCTAGAAGGTGAAGTCAATGTCTGCCGCGGCAATATTGCTTTTCGCATACCCGGATTAACACATGGGGATACCCCCGGATGCGATATCCTGGCGGCAATCCTGGGGAGTGGATACAGTTCTATTCTTTGGCAGCAGCTACGCGATAAAAGAAAAATTGTACATTATATTGACGCCTCATGCTGGAATCCTGGCAACGTAGGTTTTCTGAGCATCAATTACGTTTGTGATCCAGATAAACAAGCGGGGGCCCAGAGCGCGATCCTCGATGAACTGACTCGATTGGGAAATGAAGGAATTCGTTCGGAACAGGTCGATAAGGCAGTGCGTCAAGCGGTTGTAGGGGAGGTCAGTATACGCAAGACTGTAAGCGGTCAGGCCTCTCGTCTGGGAATGGCAGAAATAGTGGTTGGCGATTTAGGATATCCACGCAATTATATTGAAAAGATTCATAAACTAGGACCAGAAGAAGTCAGCGAGTTGATAGGAACTTATTTCAGAAATGACCGTATGACCGCAGTTTCTTTAAATGCGATGGGTTCGAATATATCATCTGAATCAGTGCTCACCGGAAGTAAGGAGTCACCTGATTTTAAAACGCATACTCTCGATAACGGTGTAAGGATTGTCTTTCAACCGGACAACAAGCTGCCAAAAGTACATATAAAGATTGTAAGCTTAGGTGGAGCAATTTACGAAAATGATTCGCAGCGTGGAATTACCAGTCTCTTGTCCACTCTTTTAACGCGCGATACGCGCAATCGCAATGCGGAGGAGGTAGCCGAAACGATTGAGAGAGTGGGGGGATCATTCAATGAATTTATCGGCGATAATACATTTGGGCTCTCGATGGAGGTTATGTCTCAAGATTATAAACTCGCATTGGAATTACTTGATGAAGCGCTCCATGGGCCAGACTTTGATGTCAATACATTCAATACTGAACTAGCTGCTCAGATTGCGATGATTAAAGAAGAAAACGATGAAATTGTATATTATGGGCTCAGAAAGCTAAGAGAATTATTTTATTGTGATCACCCATTCAAAATAGACTCATCGGGTTCTGAAGAAACATTAGAGGATTTAAATGTCAGTGAGATTAGCGATCATTATGATCGACTAATCAGGGGGCGAAATATTGTTGCAGCCATAGTCGGAGATTTTGATCCTGAAAGCGTAATACCCGAGTTCGAATCACTACTTAATAAATTTCCGGAAAGGGATTTTATTGAAGTAAAAAAGTCCTTTTCTGGACCATCAAAGTCAGGATTATTTGAGTTTACCATACCACGCGAACAGGCTGTTGTTTTTCAGGCTTATCAAGGTGCGGGTATTTTATCGGATGACATATATGTCAGTAAAATACTTGATGAGCTTTTCAGTAATATGTCCGGCCGTCTTTTCGAACGGGTTCGAGAAAAACGCAGTTTGGCGTATTTTGTAGGGGCTCAGTGTATCGTTGGTCTAGATCATGGCATGTTTTATCTCTACGCGGGAACACATCCTTCGAAATACAATGATGTAATAGACGAATTTAATCAGGAAATATCACGTGTGAAGTCGGGGGGAGTGAGCGAAGATGAATTGCGGCGTGCGCAGACGCGGTTGAAAGCGCAAAAACGCATGGGCATGCAGACGATTGGCGCTCGTGCGACGATGGTGGCCCTGAATATAATATATGGGAAACCGGCCAACGAATGGAAGCAGTATGACGAGCGTATTCAAGCAGTCACCCTGGATGACTTAGTGAATTTTTCCAATCAGTATTTTAATGACGACCGAAAGATTAATTTGGTGGTGAAACCCTAGACTTCGGTCTCCCCTTACGACGGGGGGAAATATTCAATTCTGGATACCGACGAAAGCCCCACCATGCTCGTAGGTCAATTCACGCATGAGATTGGCAAACTTTAATCCTGTCTTGGTATAGTGGCGCTCAAATTTAACCACATGCGGGAAGCCAATGGCATTAATCGTGATAGCTCGATTACCTTCTTCATCTTTAGGGTTTAGTTTATCGATACGTGTTAGCACTTTACTCGCGGTATCTGTATATTCATCACCAAAAACATAAATCCCTATTTTTTTATCCGGATCGTCGGGATCGAGAAAGACTTTAACAGCCTTCGTGATGCCCGGCACGGGGTTGCTCTGACTGTGATGACTGTAGAATGCTAAGGCACGACCTATTGCCGAGCGTACTGTGGGGCTATCGGGTATCCACTGACCGGCTGTGGGCCGCAGGATATAATTGCCATCGGCATCTAAAATCTGGATCGCGGTAACAATCGGATATATTTCGAGAGTTTCTTGAACCTTACTTATTACAATATTCCAGATTCTACCGGAACGGGGATCTCGCATACTTCCCGAGGTATCAAGAATAAAAATAAGATGATTGCTTTCCACCGGTACCCCGATGGGAAGTTCGGATTCAATTTGTTCGAGTTCAACTAATTGCTGTTGGGCGTCCACGTATTGTTGCATATCGTCAATTTCTACAAGCAAGTTCTCTTTACCGTAAAGGGATTCTTTGATTTTCTTCTCTAAAAGTTCGATTTCGACTTTCATTGCCGCGACCGTATCTTTTTCAAGTCTCAGCGCGTCTTTTTTCTTTTTATTTTCGAGAGTTAAATGAATAGTTTTACCATTAATGGACTCGAGTTCCGTCATTCTTTCCTGGTAAAGTTTGAATAGGGTATCGCGGATATCTCTGATTACGAGTCGTTCGGAACCCAGAGAGATTACAAATAATAGGATGATGGCTCCAAACCCACAGCTGATACAGTCGAGGAATGAGAGGCTGAAAATAGATAGATCGCGTCTTGATTTTCTCATGTATCAGGCCAGGTTCTTGAGGGAGAAATAAAAGACCCTTTGGTCTTATTGGCGAGGAGCCAATAGCGAGCCGGCGCGTCGGGGTCGCGATAACCGGAGGGTAAGAGAATTGTATTAATGGGAACACCGCTGAGAATTTGTTGTTCCGCCGCGGTGTACATATTTAATCGTTTAATCGGATCATTACCATCGCCGCTAACGGAATCGCTTAATGTGGGCAAACCGTCGACGATGAGAATGATATTATCGGGAAGTGGATATATCTGCCGTGACTCCCATAATGCCCGTTCCAGATTGGCTCCTCCCTGAGGGACGACCTGTTTCATCTGTGTCAGCACTTCGCTTATCGTTTCGCGATCATCGAGATTAAGCCATTGGTTGCGAAAATCTTCAACCATGGGGTGTGGTTCCCGGTTGAAATAATATAGCTGAAACTGGGTAGGTGGACGCATCGAACCCAGGAGCCATTCGACGGAACGCAGTACGCGTTGCCATTTAGGCGCTTGTCGTTTTTCCTCATCTGTATCTCCAAGTCGTTCAAGAATGGCATCCGTATCATCGTCAAGCATTCCTCCAGATGCCTCGACGATGATTAATACGCGTTCCCCGTCCATTTTAAAATCGGTTAGATATTGTCTTTTTATATAATTAGGTATGGGTACAGGCACCTCTTCTTCAATTGTCGGGATTTCATCAAATTCGCCGAGAAGGGTATCCTTAGACTCTTCAAGCTCGGCAAGTAAGGTGAGGAGTAACATTAAATCGTCATTTTTATCCTCAAGAATTTTTTCGAGCGTGATTTTTTCGGCGGTCAACTTCGACAATTGTGATTCGTTCTCTTCAAGAAGGCTGGCGAGAAGACGAAGGCGTGCGTCTTCAGCTTGAATATTTTTTTGTAATTTACCGAGATCAACACTTACATCAGAAAGTTGCTCATTACGGGCTTCTGATTTTTTTCCACTCGTGAGAACAAAAAGCAGAATGACAGCACCGAATCCGCAACATATGCAATCGAGGAAACTGACGCTAAATGCTTGAACTTGTCTCTTCCTTTTCGGCATGATCGCTGCTTTGTAATCCGAGGTTTTAGGTTTTCGTTAAGCCTGAACTTCAATGCTTAATAGAGGAGTGTAGACTCTCAAGAGGGATTATGAATAAGGAGCAATTCGACCAATGGTTCCTTATTTCCCAGGGTGATTGAATCACCGGTTGCTAAATATTGTGTGTTGGCGACAGGTTGTTTGTTGAGGCGTGTGGTGTCGGCATATTCCGTTTCGATTTTTAAACCCTCGCGCGTAAAGTAAATGTGGCAGTGTTGTTTGGCAATGGCCTTATTATCTGAATTAATGCGGAGTCCATTTTGGTCGTTATCAATTTCGGTCCCTATGATAAAATGATCACCACTCAGGGGAACGGAGATTCCTTCATATACGATATGGGTTGGAAGGGGATGGGCTTTCGGGCGTGATTCCTTTGAGTCGACAGCGGCATCAGCCGGTAGTGCATTCTCCTCAGGATTTGAAACAGGAGTGTCAAATACTGATTCGTCAATGGGTATTTGAGTAAGAACAGGTGTCTGATCAAGCGATTCCACGAGTGGGGTATCCACCGCAAAGGTGGCGCAACCTTTCGCCGCTGAAGCAATATCTAAATGAATGAGATTAAAATCCCTCCCTCCCTTTAGCTTATTTGAAAGACCAGGTACACGAGAGGCACGATCTGTCAGGTAGAGAGAGCAGGGTCCATCTCCAACAATTGAAGATGCTTTGCTTACGACCTGAACAATGGAATCGTTGACTGTATCGAGATCTCTTGCGAGGGAATCAAGAGTAACAACTATTTGGCGTGGTCGTTTTAGTCCACCCAGTTCGAGAGAACATTCAGGTGCATAGCGTAATTCATCGATGAGGCGCCGTATTTGATTATAGAATGCCTGCTCGGTTTTTCCATCGTGGGTAACATCAAAAGCGGTCTGGCTTAAGAAGCGATTGGCTAGTTTTGGCATTAATTCATTTATAATATGAGCATAGCCCAAATCTGAGAAACGGACGATATGTTGTCTCTCAATTACCTCACCTACTCTAATCACAGTTACGACGATAGTATATTGATGAATGTCAAGGTGGAGGGCAGTAAAAGGGCGTGTATCAATTGAAGGGAGATGGGGAATGATTGAAGCGCAGGCCATATCGACGATCCCGGCTAAAGGGATTTTTAAATCACGCGCCATGCTTAAGATTAACCCGATTTCCAATTCTTCCTCGTCATCCTCAATAGCGATGTAATGACCCGGCAGAGCAAAAACAACTTTTTCAGCAGGGAGACCACTCCCATTTAATCGCGACCATAGGTGTTTTAAATGATGGAATGCGAGTTCGGAAAATAATGGATTCTTTCCTCCTGCAGAAATAATCGAGGGGCGAAGAGAGAGTTGATCCCAACAAGTATCAGTGACAATTCGCGGATGAATTCGTGAGAGGTTTTCAGCTTCCCGGCCGGCAAGGTAGTCGCTCCCATTAAAATAAATGAAACCCGGACTCGACGGGCCATCCGTTTCAAGTGGGACTAATCGCTCCTGCTCACCTACACGCGCCGCGGCAAGAAATCCTTCATCACAAAATTCCAGGCCGAGTGTATTAATCATTATCTGAGGGAGAAAAAATTCAGGTTATCAAGTAATCGACATCTCGCTTTCCTCCTTAAAAGGGATCTTCATTACAGCGAGGAGTTGATTTCTGCAGTATTCTTCGGTTTCGAGTATGAGACTTTCTTGCCGGGACTGCAAAAGGTGAATGAAATACATAAGAATAATACTGAGAAAAAGGGCAATCAACGTAGAGTTAAAAGCGAGACCGAGAGAATCAGTCACGCCTTGGATGTTGCCCCTTATCGCCTGGTCTGCCTTGGTCAATGCTTCTCCGATACCACGCACGGTACCGATAAATCCGACCGACGGGATCGCCCATGCCACGTAACGGACGAGGGATAGCTCAGAATCCAGCCGGTCCGCTTCTGATTCTGATATTTCTCTCACCGCCTGAGAGACATCTTGAATGGAGTGCGAAGATTGAAACCTTCGAAGGGCGGTAAGCACGACACGGGGTAATAATTTATCTGCGTATTGCGGTATATTGGCGAAACGCGTTTCCACTTCTTTTGAGTGGGCAAGTGCTTCTTCAGGAATGATCCTTTCCCCCGTTTCTATATCCAATAAATTTTCATTTAAAATCGATTTTTCCTGCCAGACTTGGCGAAGTTTATAGATAACAATCATCATCGCCCAGACCATTAGGGTGAAACAGACCTGTTGCTCGTAATCTTTAATAATAACAAAAATTGTGCGTTCAGGTACGAAACCGGTATCCGATTGCTGAGCGGCTTTTAATGTATTGGCTATTTGGATTTTCGCGGCTTGCGCACGAATACCTAATTTGGGTAATTCATAGATAAAACCGATTAAGACGATGGAAATCAAAAGTCCGGCAAATTGGTAAATATTCTCTCTGGAAAAGAGGCTACTTTTAGAATTATTAGCTGCCATGGTAAATATTACTCGATCGGGTGACCTTATGAGTATCGTAAAAGAAATTATATTTCGTTAGATCGCATGCGGAAAGTTTAGTGCCAAAAAAGTTAATTTTTTACCGCCAATGATCGATCTCAGATGTCATAAATTGTTAATAATAAACGTTGACCCACGGAACATGTCAATTTTTCCCTTGTCTGTTAAGCTATTATCTTTTCAATTGCCAGTTCGTCTAGTTTTTACTTGAAAAAAGAAGGTTTCAGAGATAGAGTTTATGCGCTTATCTGCCATTAATAAATCAACTCGAAAATAGTTGCCTAAGCGATGAAATTGGAGGGGAATAATTTTGTTATAATATGCTCATATCAAATAATCCAATTAAGGAGCAGACAAGGGGGTAATTAAATTTTCTTAAAGCTTGTCATGACTATTCATACTCGAGAAATAAAATTTCTATTTAATATGCTAATACTGGTTGTCGTTACCAGCGGTTGCACAACATCAACAGGTTCAACTACCTCACGTGGTGCAATGAAGGGAGCAATGGCAGGTGCTACGGCGGGGGCGATCATCGGTCATCAAAGTGGTGAAACTGGTGAAGGGGCAGCAATCGGCGCAGCGGCCGGTGTTGTCATCGGTGGTTTAATTGGTGCCGCGAAAGAAGCCCAAGAGCGAAAAGATCAAGAGACGCTCGCCCAGCAAAGAGCACATCAGCAGGAATTATCGAAAATGCGTAAAGCGAAGGCTGAAGCCCAAGCCATGCGCGCTAAACAGTTAGCTATCGCCGAAGGTATGAGGATTACAGAAACTGAAGTTACCGAAGCAGAGATTAGGGCACGCAATGCGGAAAAACGCCTGAAAGAACTACAATCAGAATTAGAATCAGCACTTTCACGCAGTCAGGCTATCGGTCAAGCTGAAGAACGAAAATTATCGGCCGAAGAAGAAATACGCAGACTTGAAAGAGAACTGGAAGAATTAAGGGCAAAAAATTAGCTTTTAGGAATACATTAATTTTAAAAATTTAGTCATACACTGATCGAGACGTTATTTAAAAAAGGAGTAGAACATGCGTGAACATAAAATTGAATTCACACCCTTTATTACACTTCTGGCCGTGCTGGTACTTGCGGGTTGTTCATCGACCTATTCCTTCAAAGTTGACGCGATTAATAATCCCGATCCAAATGTTAAAGAACTTAAATCTTATAAAATTGTCAGTTCAAACTCCCAGATTAACGAGGACGATTTAGAGTTTCAGGAAGTTTCCCAATACATTAAAACTGCCTTATCGGGCAAAGGGTACTATGAAGCGCCAGCAATTGATAATGCCGATATGGTTATCGATGTTTCTTATGGGGTAAGCGAACCCCAGACTGATTTTAAAACTAAGACCAGCCCTGTTTATGGTCGGTCTAGCGGAGGGTACAAAACGATCTCGACACCAGTTATTGATAGAAATGGTAACGTCAGGTATGTGAATAGTACCGTTTTTACCCCCGCCCGGGTTGAAATGATCGGGGTGCAAGAACAGATAGTCCCGATAATCACATATGAAAAGTATTTGCGGATGACGTCACGTGACAATCGCGATGTAGAAAATAATGAGAGCCCGACCCAGGTGTGGAGCATTTATGTTAAGAACAAAGATGAAAGTGAGGATTTAAGAAAGTATGTTCCCCTCATGGCAGCGGCGGCAATACCTTATGTGGGTGAGAATACAGAAAATCAACAGGAAATTAAAATCAAGGAAGAGGATGACATCGTTGATTTTGTAAAGAAAGGTTTATAGTAGTCTATACGATTTAGCTATCAGCGAATCTGAATACTTTCTAGTAAACGAACCCATCTACGGGGTTCGTTTTTTTTATGACGTAAACGGCCGATGACCGTTAGTTTCCCTGTGGAGCAAAGAGCTGATATTCCCCTTTGATATTCGGATTGTTTATTATCGCTAAATTAGTAATGAATATAAATTCTGTAGATAATTGAAATTAATTTTATGACAAAAGTTGAGATTTTTGATGTAGTTGACGATGAGGATAAAGTGCTCAGACAAGAGACGCGTTCAGAAGTCCACCGACAGAAGTTAAAGCACCGCGCCGTGCATATTTTGATTTTTAATGAACAGGAACAGCTTTTTTTGCAGAAAAGATCTCTGCTCAAAGATAATTTCCCAGGATTATGGGATTCTTCAGTGGCTGGACATCTCGATGCAGGTGAAGATTATGACGCAGCTTGTATACGCGAAGTGAATGAAGAACTTAATGTGACATTCGAAGACCCACCTGAAAGACTCTTCAAAATTGATGCATGTCCAGAAACGGGATATGAGTTTGTCTGGGTCTATCGCGGTTTCCATGAAGGGCCGTTTAATCTTAATCACGAGGAAATCGATTGCGGTGAATGGTATAATCCTGACGAGGTAAAGCGATGGGTGGAAGATAAGCCAATGGATTTTGCCACCGCCTTTGTCCTGATCTGGAAATTATATTATGGGTGATAAATTATTTTTTCCCCACCTATAAATTACCGTTTTCATTTAGAATAAAATGTGACGACATGTTTTATCTTTTAAAACTAAATACAAAAATTTATTTAATAGCTTATGACTACGTCGTTTGAAACTGCGATCTGGGTACTGTGGGGACTTTGGTTGCTCCAGGGGCTTTTTGGATGGTTTAATGTATTTATGTATCGTATCAGAATGCGATGGCAGGACGAGCGCTTGGCTGCACCTCTCCAAAAACCGCTGCTACCAGCTGTTTTATTGGCCCCGATGAAAGGGATTCGCCATAATTTCGAACCGTATGTAGGCGAGTTACTCAATCAGGATTATCCGAATTATCACGTGATCTTCTCAGTAGAATCAACGCGTGATCCCCTTTACAGTAAGCTTCGAGACAGGATCGGATTGAGAGATGATAAATTGATTTGGAGACCTGAAGAAGAACCTGCGCCCCAGGGCTCACCTCAAGTGTCACGAGGATTAAAAAGGGTGCAGCTTATAATTGCAGGTCTTTGCGAGACCGGCGCACAAAAGGTGCACAATCAACTTCAGGCATTGCGAGAGTTGCGCGATGAAGACGCACTGATTGCGGCAAGTGATGCGGATATTCTACCCCCACGGAATTTATTGCGGCAATTGCTTGGTCCTCTGAACCAGGGCACCCATACGGCTTCAACAGGTTACCGATGGATTATCCCCATGAACCGAAATCTGGGGATGTTAACGGCAAGCGTTGTCAATGGATCGGTGGCTACAATGGGTGGCCCCGAATGGTGTAATTTGATGTGGGGTGGGGCGCATGCGTTGACAAGAGAATTCCATGAAGAAATAGATCTCACCGACAAATTTGTCGGCGCCTTTAATGATGACTTACAGACCGCCTATCATGTGCGCAAAGCTGGAAAAAAAATTGCCTACCTGCGTTCGCTTATGCTGCCCAGTCCTGAAGATTATAATTGGTCTTCAATGTTTGAATTTAGCTGGAGGCAATATTTTCATGTGCGCATATACGCACCCTGGGCCTGGTGGTCAGGTCTTTTCGTAACCGCCCTCTATCTATGCGCAACATTAACCGCATGGAGCGCGATATTTACCGGCTATTTCAAAGCTTTCATCCCTATTGCTTTCGTTTTTGTGCTCAACGAAATGCGTGCGCATCAGCGCATTGAATTAATGAAAACTTTATTCAGCGGTAAACATTTAGAGGCGTTGAAGCCGACATTTGCCCTCGAACGTTTCGCGACTTTTTTCTGGATTTTTGTTCATTTCCTTACCATCTGTCGTTCGGGTATCGGGCAAGTCATTACCTGGTCCGGCATTACTTACCGTGTCACAGGGCGTCAAAAAACGGAAGTAATTATGAGGAATGAGGGTGTTTAAACCGATCCTCAATTCAGTGGCTGTTAGTATAATCGCGAAAATCCACGCGGAAAAGTACCGCGTAAAGCAATGGAACAATTCCAAGGACGAGGAGGGTGGCAAATAATAATCCAAAGATAATCGCCACCGACATCGGTTGAAAAGTCGGATTACCTCTAAAGTAGAGGGGAAGAATCCCTCCAATGGTCGTGACAGTTGTTAGAAGAATAGGGCGTAATCTGTTTAATGACGCTTCAACTATACTTTCTTGAGTAGAGAGACCCTTAATATCCAGGTTTATGCGAATGCGGTCGATTAGAATTATCGCGTTATTAACGACGATTCCAGTGAGAGAAACGACGCCGACAAGAGTCATAAATCCGAAAGGCTGTTTGGTGACAAGCAATCCGACAACTACCCCGATGAGTCCCATAGGAACGGCGCAGACAATAATAAAAGTTCTACGGAAGGATCGCGTTTGTCGAATAAGCAGGAGGACAATCAGAAAGGCAGTCCAGGGAAGCTTATTTATAATAGACTGGTTAGCCTTGCTGGATTCCTCACTTTCGCCGCTGATCAAAACACTGTAATCACTCCCCCAATTATTTTTTTGCTCTGCAATCCATTGCTTTAATTGAGTATCCACATCTTTAGCTTTGACCCCCTTCTGGATGTCGGCCCGCACGGTTACCGTGCGCTGGAAATTTCTCCTCACGAAAGACGCTGTTTCACGTACTTCCTGGATTTCAGCAATATCTTTGAGGAGCACAGTCGTCCCACGTTTGATTATTGAATGGATATTCAATGATTCAATTTTTTCAATCTCATTGTCCCTATCGACAGTGGCATGAACATTAATGGGGATGATGATATTTCCCTCGCGCATCGTAGTGGCAGGGTACCCAGTTAGCAGCGACTGGAGAGATATCGCCACATCGGCATGAGTAATACTGGCGAGACTGGCTTTCGTTTCATCGATTACGACTCGGTATTTTTTTACCGGTGGCCCCCAATCATCATGGATGTTGTAGGTGCCAACTATAGAGCGTAGTTTGTTTTTAACTTCATCGACGATGCGGAAAATGCCATCAACGTCTTCACCTGAAACGCGGGCTTTGATCGGGTATCCAACGGAAGGACCTGATTCTAGGGGACGCGCGCGAATTTGCGCCTCAGGAAAATTCTCGGCGCAATAGTTCTCAATAGAATGAATCATTTCGGGAATGATTTTAACCGAGGTGAGATTAAAAAGGAAATAAGCGTATTCAGGATTATATTCAACCGTTCGGTGATTAAGAATAAAGCGTGGAGCGTTCCGACCGACAAAAGTCGCCCAATTTGTGATACCTTCTCCTCCATTTTTTTCGGCTCGGAGATTTGCCTCTACATAGGCGTCCACCGCGTCCACCGTTTTCTCTGTATGCTCAATCACCGTGCCCGCGGAAAATTCTATTTCCAGGGTAAATAAAGGGCGATCTGATGGCGGAAAGAAAATTTTAGGGACAAAGCGAAAACAATATAACGAACCCAAAAATAAAAGCAGAGTGAGGAAAAGAATTAGAAAGGGGCGTGGCAGCATCCACAGGAGAAGGCGATGATATAAGCGGTAACCTGAGTGGTCTAATAAGTTTTTTTCCTTCTGCGTTTTAACTTTGAATAGATAGACAGAAAGCAATGGGGTAAGGGTGAAGGCAAAAAAAGTGGAAGAGAGAAGAGTTATCGCAACGATGGTGAAGAGTGGAGAAACATATTCACCGGCAGTAGATTGGGCGAGATAGATGGGGAGAAACCCGGATAAAGTAGTCAAGGCCGCGGTAATAAGAGGGCCATGTAATTCATAAGTAGATTCCTCAGCTGCGGAGACGGGAGTTTCGCCGCGCTCACGTAAGGTAAGGATGCGCTCGGATATGACAATGTGAGTGTCGACGATGATACCAAAGACGAGAATAAAGGCGGCAAGCGCGACGAGGTTTATATTTATGCCAAGACCCAGCATGATGACGAGTGCAGTAAGAAAAGTTAGCGGCATCATACTGGCGACTATAGACCCGGTGCGCAGCCCGAGGGTAATCATCAGGATTAACATTACGATGATGAGACTTTGCACAAGATTACCAAAAAAGGCGTTCACGCGATTCGAGACACGCCCCGGTTCAAATGCAATGAGTTCTAATTCTACACCTGCGGGCACTTTATCCTTTAATGTGGTGAGCAGAGATTTAACTTCACGACCCATTTTTTCGATATTGCCACCTTTTCTTATGGACACCGCCAGACCGAGGGCGTTATTTCCCGAAGATTTCATAATGCTGTCCGGTGGTTGCTGAACCTGGCGTTTAACTTCTACCAAATCCCCTAAATAGTAGGACTCGTCATCATCGGGGAGGGAAACCTCCAGGTTTTCTATATCTTCTACCGAGGATAACTCACCTGCCAATTCGACCGCATAGCGCGAATTCCCCTCCCGGATACTCCCTCCCGGGGCGATAACATTTTGCGCTTCAAGATATTTGATTAAATGGTAAGGGGAAATTCCCGCATCAGCCATATCCGAATCAAAAAAATTAACCATGACACTTTCACTTCGATCACCCAAAGTGATGACTTTGGAAACATCGTCGAGGCGGAGTAACTCATCATGAACAGTCTCGGATACTTCTCTTAATTTAGTATAGGAAGAGTTTCCAGAGACGGTAACGATGGTGCCGAATACTTCACCGTACTCATCATTAAGGACCGGTACACCAACACCGTCTGGTAAATCACCTTTGACTCGATCTATCTTGCGGCGCAACCGATTCCATATAGGACGAATATCCTGGTAGCGGTCTTGAATTTTAACTAAAATCACCGAAGCATTTTTGCGCGATATGCAATGAATGGTTTCTACCTCCGGGACTTCGCGTACCGCCTCTTCAATTTTTCGTGTAACGAGACTTTCCACTCGTTGAGCAGAAGCGCCCAAGTATTTCGTAACAATTAACGAATAGCGAAATACAACGGGAGGGTCTTCGGTTCGCGGCAGTTGCCAAAAAGCAATTATTCCGCCAATAAATAAAAAAAGAGAAATCAACAGCGTAAATCGCGGTTCTCTCAGGGCAAAATCAGTAAGCTTCATATATTCTAGTTCTCATGGGGAAAATAACGATAATTGAAAGGATTTCTTTTGAAAGATTTCCAATCGACGGTCAATCACGACGTTAAATCCTTATAACCTGATTTAATGTCAAAATTATATCATTTTAAGGGGTTTTCCTAACTTTCCTTTGCGTGTTGACTGAAAGGGCATTTTTTTTCAAAAATAAGCTTTAATAGTATAAAGCGGTATATCTTAATTAATAAAAGGGAAAAATGTTCTTTAAAAAAGAACAATGATTCTTATTGAATAATTATAGTTTAGCCACATAAATCATGATCATCAGCAATTATGTTCTTCTTAAACGTGCAACTATTTTTTTAATAGACAGAATGAATAACGATTGTTGGTATCTACTAAACCTGCCAAGTGTGGCATGAATTATCAGAGGATTGCCGAAGGCATTCTTTTGATGGCTGTAAAGGCATTTTAGATTCCAGTCTTCTATAATCGTCAATATAATCTTGAAAGATACGCGAACATATACGCCCAGATGATCGTATTTGATCACCCGATAAATATCTTTCCAAGAACCCAAAACTTGGATAATTATACACCGAAAAATGCAGCAAAAGGTGGCCGTGATAAGCGATCATTTGATGCATGATAAGCAGCGTTATTTTTTTAGATTTTATCTAGACAGGAGAGGGTTCATTATCCATTAAGATAGTTGAATAATCAGTATGAAAAGCTTGTATAGAAAGTATGCCCTTAAAAAGGGCGTGCCTCATATTTTATTTTTGGAGTCAGCCGAATGATTAACCAAGGGAAATGCCCTATCGCGATTATTGGAATCGGTTGCAGATTTCCTGGTGGAGCAACTGATTCTGCTTCATTCTGGAAGTTTTTACGCGACGGCGGCAACGCAATCGTCGAAGTCCCTGAAGATCGTTGGAATCTTGATCAATATTATGACCCAAATCCCAATTTAGCGGGCAAAATGATCACTCGCTGGGGAGGATTCCTGAATCCTATTGACCAGTTCGACGCTAAATTTTTTGGCATTTCCCCCCGTGAAGCCTTGAGGATGGATCCTCAACAGCGATGGCTGCTGGAAGTTGCCTGGGAAGCTATGGAAGACGGAGGTCAATCGCCCGATCGGATGGCGGGGACACGGACGGGAGTATTCGTTGGCATATCGAGTAATGATTATGCGAATATTCAGATGAAAAGTCCTAATGATGTTGATGTGCATACCAACAGTGGGAGCACGCTTAGTATTGCATCAGGAAGGATTTCCTACCTCTTTGATTTAAAAGGCCCGAGCCTCTCGGTCGACACCGCCTGTTCATCGGCACTGGTTGCTGTAAATCTTGCCTGTAATAGTATCTGGGATGGACAGTGTGACACCGCCCTTGCGGGTGGAGTCAATGCACTGATTACGCCCGATTCAACGATCGGATTCAGTAAAGCTTCCATGCTCTCACCTGATGGCAAGTGTTATGCCTTTGATGACCGGGCAAATGGTTATGTTCGAGGAGAGGGAGCAGGAATCATTGTTCTCAAACCGCTCGATCAAGCGCTCGAGGATAAAGATCCAATTTATTCGGTAATTCGCGCAAGTGTCGTTAATCAAGATGGTCGCACAAGCGCGATGACCGTACCCGGTCAAATTTCCCAGGAAGCCATGCTTTATGAGGCTTATAAACAAGCGGGAATTTCACCGCAAAAAGTTTGCTACATGGAAGCGCACGGTACGGGAACACCGGTTGGCGATCCAATTGAAGTTCTGGCTTTAGGTAATGTTTTAGCTGAAGGAAGAAAAGCAGGTGAGGAGTGCGTGATCGGGTCGGTTAAAACGAATATTGGCCATTTAGAATCTGCTTCTGGCATCGCTGGATTAATCAAAGCTGCTTTAATCCTGAAATATGGGGAGATTCCTCCAAATCTGAACTTTGAAAATCCTAATCCAAATATACCTTTTGAAAAACTTCGATTACGGGTTCCGACAAAGTTGGAACCGTTGAATGGCAATGGATCGGGTCCAGCTGTAGTCGCCGTTAATTCTTTTGGCTTTGGAGGGACAAACGCCCACGTGGTGTTAGAAGAAGCACCTGCGGCAGCGAAAAGGCGTAAAAAAATTAAAAAAGGTAATTCCTCTGAGCCCTACCTTATCCCTCTCTCGGGAAGAGGACAACAGTCATTAAAAAAATATGCTGAATCTCTGGTAGAATTGATTTCAGGTCAATCGAATGGCAAGGAAGTGTCGCTTCCAGATTTAGCGCACACTGCGAGTATC
Organism: Opitutales bacterium; assembly: GCA_965219535.1. Taxonomy (GTDB): domain Bacteria; phylum Verrucomicrobiota; class Verrucomicrobiia; order Opitutales; family PNEW01; genus PNEW01. The sequence continues at coordinate 1,041,491 of CBDCNV010000002.1, forward strand.
GGCAAGGGCCATCATGACCATCGCCTGGCGCTGGTTGCTGTTTCGGAAAATGAAGTCGTAGAAAAGCTCAACGACTATCTGGCAGAAACTAAGGTCAAGGGCCTTGTCACTGGAAGAGCTAAAACAGAAAATAATAGCGAAATTGTATTTATATTTACCGGTCAGGGTTCGCAATGGTGGGCAATGGGCCGGGAGCTATTGAAAAATGATCCGATCTTTAGGAAAAAAGTTGAAAAGTGTGACCGACTTTTAAGTAAATATGCTTCCTGGTCTCTAATTAAAGAATTATCACGGGATGAGGCGAGCTCTAGAATAGACGATACAGCAATCGCTCAACCGGCCATTTTCGCCTTACAAATAGCTTTAGCTGATTTATGGAAGGCGAGAGGGGTGACACCGACTGCTGTGATAGGGCATAGTGTAGGTGAAGTTGCTGCCGCTTACTGTGCGGGTATTTACACGCTCAATGATGCGATTAGAATTATTTATCACCGCAGTCGTTTACAAGGGACGACTCGTGGTTCGGGCCGTATGGTGGCGGTTGCTATTTCGTCCGAAAAGGCCAAGGAATTAATTCAAGGTTACGAAAATCAAATTGCGATAACCGCTATTAACAGTCCCGGGTTGGTAACCTTAGCAGGGGAAACTGAAATTTTAGAAACTTTAATCGAGCCGCTTGAAAAAGAACAGGTATTCGTTCGTTGGTTGAATGTAGACTATGCTTTCCATACCCACAAAATGGATCCTATTAAGGACGAATTAATTCAAGTCCTAAAAGGGATCAAGACGCGCACCGCGAAAATCCCATTTTATTCTACAGTTACTGGTGATGTTCTCGACGGTAAGAAACTGAATGCCGGTTATTGGTGGCGCAATGTCAGGGAAGCCGTTCTTTTTGGTCCCGCGATTGAAAAAATAATGACTAAGGATCATGAGCTTTTTCTCGAGCTTGGGCCCCATCCGTCTCATTCCAGTTCCGTTATGGAGTGCCTGGCACATATTGGTAAAAAAGGAATGGTCCTGCCATCCTTGCGGCGCAAAGAATCGGATCACCAGATCATACTCGAATCTCTGGCTGCTCTATATACCCAAGGCTATCCCATAAATTTAGATGCGTTATACAGCAAGGTAGGTAACCTTATTCATCTACCTTCTTATCCCTGGGAGCACGAACGATTCTGGTTAGAATCGGCCATTTCCGAGGACCACCGATTAGGTTCAATTATTCACCCACTGCTCGGTAAAAAATTGAATACCCCAAGTCCAACTTGGGAATGTGAATTGGACCCTCTAGCCCTGCCTTATCTGGCAGATCACCGACTTCATGATTCCATGGTTTTTCCCGGCTCTGCCTATGTGGAGACCGCGCTTGCGGCGCTTAATGAGCTCTATCCAAATGAATCTTATGTTATTGAGGATGTAAAAATCCTTAAGGGTCTGTTTATGTCAGAAGAAGACCTCATTACTCTTCAATTTACCTGTGATGAATCTGATGATTCATTTAAAATTTATAGTTCAACTTACACCTCTACCGGAGAATGGGAAGTTCACGCCGAAGGTCGGTTTCAGAAGCTCTCGCTGCGCGAACCCGGCAAGTTGGACCTTGAACATTTAAAATCCACTTTGGAAGACGAGATAGATCACGCCAAAATTTATTCAGATTTCGATGATGTAGGTTATCAGTTTGGTCCCTGTTTTAAAGAAGTACAAAAAATATGGAGAAAAGACGGCGAATCCTTAGCCGAGATACAAGTTCCAGATGCGATTCTAGAAAATATAGATAAATATTATTTCCAACCTGCGGTCCTGGATGCCTGCTTTCAAGGGGGCAAGGAAACAAGATTTAAGGATGAAAAGAGAAAAGCGCGTGATAATTTTTTCATGCCCATTGCTCTCAAACGCTGTCGTTTTTATAAAAGTCCAGGTACGCATCTCTGGTGCCACACGTTATTAATAAATGACGAAGAAGACCGGGTTGAATACGACCTTGAGATTACTGATGACGATGGCTCAATCATCGCGGAGATCAAAGGTTTTCGTGTTCAACGTGTAGATCAGTCCGAGTCAAAAACAGAGGATGATTTTGAAAACTGCCTCCTCATGTTTAAGTGGGCGCTCTCAGGATTACCGGGAGCACGTCTTGACCCAGTCGAACTCCTGAGTCCCACCCAGATCGTAGAAAAATTAGTTCCTGAAATTACCCCCAACTATGAAAAATATCAACTAGAAGGCTATGTTGAGGACTTCATTCCTCGAATGGAAGATCTGAGCTTACATTTTGTTCTCACGGCCTTGATCAAGCTGGGTTGGAGCCCGGAAAAGGGTGATCTGGTATCGAAAGAAGGTTTAATTGAACAGTTGGGTATAAAGGAGGAGCATTTTCGTTTATTTAATCATTCTCTTTTTGACGTTTTGATAAATGAAAAGGTGGTTCGGGCGACACCAAAAGGAGAGTGGGAGTTTTCAAAATTTCCAGAGAAACAGAATTTAGATAAACTTTGTAAAGATCTAAAATCAGATTTCCCCCACCTTTCAGCGGAAATGGCATTACTGATCGATTGTGGTTATGTCTTAGCCGAAGTCCTTTCTGGAAAGACCGATCCCCTTGATGTTGTTTTTCCAGCTGGCGATCAGGGAAAACTTGAAAAGTTTTATAAGTTTTCTTCAGATTTTCAGGCCTATAACAGTATGTTTCAGACGGCTATTTCCTCGATCGCTAAAAATTTTTCGGGAAGCAGGCCACTTCGCATTTTGGAAATCGGAAGTGGAACGGGTTCATTGACTGAAAGTTTGCTTCAAGTATTACCGGCTGATCGTACTGAATATTTCTTTACCGACATTTCGCCATTGTTCACGTCAACAGCTAAGGAAAAATTTAAGGAATATGATTTTGTTGAGTACCAGCTTCTCGATATTGAAAAATCACCGTCTGAACAGAATTTTGACCTTCATTCTTATGATTTAGTATTAGCCACTAATGTTCTGCACGCCACTGCTGATTTAAAACAAACTTTACGTCACATCAATCAACTGATGACCGAAGAGGGCATATTGATGTTTCTCGAGGTCACCTCACGTCGTCTTTTTCTTGATCTGGTTTTTGGTCTGCTACCCGGTTGGTGGAGATATACCGATACTGATTTAAGGTCTACTTCTGCATTGCTGTTGCGCCCGGAGTGGGAAAATCTGCTCAATGAAGTAGAATTTCGTGACGTAAAATCTTTTGTCAATACACATCTACAAGACAATTCCGTTCAGACATTATTAATGGCTAATGCTTCTGAACGATTGCTGGAGGAAGAAATGGTTGAATCCAGCGATGCAGTTGCGAATGAAGATAAATTCTGGTTAATTTTCGCTGATCAAAACGGTCACGCTGAGACTCTGTCTAATCATTTGAAAGAGAAGGGCAGAAATTGTGTGATGATTCACGAAGGTGAAAGCTTTGTTCAGGAAAATGAAAACAGCTATAAGATTAATCCTGAGCAGTTGGAAGACATGGAGAAGCTATTTGCTTCCCTCAACTTTGAGCGGAATGTTATGCAGGGCGTAATTCATATGTGGAGCCTAGATCATCCCACCGTTGATATGACTACACCTGAAAACCTCGAAGAGGCTCAGCAATCAGGTTGTCTGAATGTATTAAATTTGATTCAAACGCTTGTTAAATACGAACCATCACCGGCACCACGTGTTTGGTTGATCACCCAGGGTGCTCAGTCGGTAAGGGAAAACGAATCAATCGAGCGCATTGTTTCGGCTCCGTTAATGGGTCTCGCTCGCGTGGCAAACAATGAGCATAATGATTATCATTGGACAGTAATAGATCTGGAAACATCAACTACTCCGGATGACCTGGGATTTTTGGTCGACGAAGTCTTTTCTTCAGACGACGAAATTGAAATCGCATACCGCGGTGAGGAGCGTTACGTCAATCGTCTGGAAAAGGTTTTGACCGATGAACTTCCCGCGCGTACGAAGGATGCGGTGAGACACGACGGGGTACTTCCGTACCGTCTGGAAATACCAACCCCTGGCATTTTAAATAATCTGCAATTGAATGAGACACAGCGCAGATCTCCAGATTCGAAGGAAATCGAAATTATAGTTGAGGCGGTTGGATTGAATTTCCGTGACGTGATGAAAGTCATCGGTATGTATCCCGGTAATAGCAGGGATTTGAAGTGGCTGGGTGACGAATGTTCAGGGACCATTGTTACGGTTGGTAAAGATGTCACTGAATATCAGGTTGGAGATGATGTAGTTGGTATGGTACCCTATTGCTGCCGCTCTTATGCGACGGTTAATCATGCATTAGTTTTTCCCAAACCGTCCGATCATACTTTCGAGCAAGCGGCAACATTACCGATTGTATTCCTCACTGCCCATTACACATTGAATTATCTGGCCCATCTCCAAAAAGGAGAGAAAGTACTTATTCATGCGGGCGCAGGCGGTGTCGGTCAGGCTGCGATACAAATGGCTAAGCATTTGGGAGCTGAAATTTTTGCCACCGCGGGATCACCTGAAAAACGTGAATTCCTTAGAGGCCAGGGAATACAGCATGTGATGGATTCGAGGTCATTGGATTTTGCCGATGAAATCCTGGAAATTACCGAGGGTAAAGGGGTGGACGTCGTTTTAAATCAGTTAGCGGGCGACTTTATCACCAAAAGTCTATCTGTCCTCGCACCCTATGGAAGATTTTTAGAAATCGGTAAAGTAGATATTTATCAAAATTCGAAAATGGGGCTCGAGCCTTTTAAAAATAACTTGTCGTATTTTGCGGTTGATCTCTCGAAGCATATTGAAGAGCGACCAGAGTTTATCACTACGATGTTGCGTGAAATATCGGAGATGTTTGAAGAAAAGAAACTAAAGCCGCTGCCGATCAAATCTTTTCCCATCACCGAAGCAGTCGACGCATTTCGTTATTTTGCTCAAGCAAAACACATTGGCAAAAATGTACTCACTTTAGCGGCGGATTCTATCCCTGTTGGTTTGCCTTCCAATCAGGAGACACTATTCCGCGCCGATGGGACATACCTTATTACGGGTGGACTTGGCGGATTTGGTCTGGAAGTAGCCAAGTGGATGATAAAATTTGGTGCGAAGAATTTATTACTTATGGGCCGTTCGGGAGCGTCGACTGAAGTAGCGGTTGAAGCGCTACAGCATATGCGTAACGACGGAGCCCGAATTGAAGTAGCTAAAGCCGATGTCGTCAGCAGTGATGATGTTAAACGCGTGCTCAGTAAGATCGATCAAGAAATGCCACCATTAAAAGGTGTGATCCATGCCGCCATGGTTCTGGATGATGGTTTCCTCGTTCAAATTGACACTGAAAAATTTAGAAAGGTTCTGCGGCCAAAGATGGTTGGTGCCTGGCAATTACATCAACAAACGAAACATTTGCCTTTGGACTTGTTCGTTCTTTTTTCATCGGCTTCTTCACTGATAGGTCCCAATGGCCAGGGAAACTACGCCTCGGCAAATTTCTTTCTCGATGCTTTAGCGCATTATAGAAACGCCCAAGGTCTTCATGCATTAACGATTAACTGGGGTGCATTGTCCGAGGCCGGCTATGTCGCTCGAAATGAAAACGTAGCTAAATATCTCGATCTCCTTGGATTGGAAAGTTTCACCCCGCAAGAAGCACTCAGCATTTTGGCTAATATAATACCAAAAAATCCGGTCCAGTTGGGTGCATCACGTATTAACTGGATGGCTATCTCTAAGCTGAATCCATCGATGGTAAATTCGCCATTGTTTTCGAAGGTCATTAATCATGATGCCCTCATAGATAGTACCGGTGCCCATGCTCATTCATTCCGCCCACAACTACTAGCGGCTCCGTCTGAAGATCGTCATAAGATAGTAGAGGATTATATAAGTGAACAGGTTGCCCAGGTTTTCGGTACCACGGCGGATAAAATTGATCGTACCACCCCACTAACGACAATCGGGCTCGATTCCTTAATGGCTATAGAATTGATGAATCGCCTGGAATCCAATTTGGGGATTAGTTTGCCCATGGGTAAATTTCTCCAGGGTCCGAACATTTCACAACTGGCCGCACCCGTCCTCGAATTACTACTCAAATTTGATCCCAGTTCGGAGGCATCGAATATATCTCGAGTTGTCACTGCAGGGGAAGAATTGATGGCCTTTCCCTTATCCTATGGGCAACGCGCGCTCTGGTTTTTAAATCGCCTCGCCCCAAGTAGTTCAGCTTATAATCTTGTCTTTAGTTCGTTAATCACCCCTTACGTCGACATCGATATTATGAAAGAGGCCTTTGCCAGTCTCTTTCATGCACATCCCATGCTCGACATCGTCTTCTCTACGCAAGACGGAAAGCAGATACAAACATTGCAAAAAGGGCGGAGTATCGATTTTAGAGAACACGATACCACGCATCTAAGTGATGGTGAACTTAAAGAACTGCTCGTAGAACATGCGCATAAGCCGTTTGATTTACAAACGGGTCCCGTCTGTCGCTTGGAGCTTTTCCGCACGGCCAAGGGGTCTCATGTAGCGCAACTTGCGATGCACCATATTGTCTCTGATGCATGGTCGGTGGTGCTTATTCTTAACCATTTGATGGAAACTTATTTTGCCCTGAAAGCTGGGCGAAAACCTGATCTCCAGATACCTGACCATAGATATTCAGATTACGTACGCTGGCAGCAGGATATGCTGAAAAGCCCGGAAGGTGAACGTTTGGCCAAATACTGGGAGGAATACTTGGAGGAAGCTCCAATGACCCTTGATCTTCCTACCGATCACCCGCGTCCACCAGTGCAGACATTCAATGGTGCAACCTTAGGTTTCAAACTTGATACAGATCTAACAAATGAAGTGCTGTCTTTGGCGGAAAATAAAAATGTCACCTTATATACCACTCTTTTGTCGGCATTTAAAATTTTAATGCATCGCTATTGTGACCAGGAGGAGATTCTAGTGGGGAGCCCACTACACGGGCGCATTAACCAGGAGTTCCATCACCTCGTCGGCTACTTTGTCAATCCCGTGGCATTACGCAGTAGCATAGGTGACGATCCTTCATTTTCCGATTACTTGGATCGCACCAATCAAACGGTAATTGGAGCGTTAGAAAATCAGAATTATCCCTTCCCGCTACTCGTTGATCGTTTAAAGCTAAAACGCGACCCCAGTCGTTCACCAATCTTTCAAGTCAGCTTTGCGATGGAACGCATTCCAGGTTTTGATGAACAGGGCATTGCCGTATTTCTCATCGGTCAAGGTGGTCATCAATTCAAAGCTGAGGATATGAATATCGAGTCAATGGATCTAAATTTACGCATGTCGCAATTTGAGATTACACTCGTGGTGGAAGAAGCAGGGGGAAATATTTACGGATGCTGGCAATATAATCGTAATCTCTTCAAAGAGGAAACGATTGATCGTCTGAACGAATTTTATAAACAACTGCTCAAAGAAATTATTTCCCAACCCAATAAAAGTATTTCAGAGCTCAATATCCTTTCCAAAAAAGAAGAAAAGCAGCTACTCGTTGAATGGAACGCAACTACTGCTGATTACCCCGTCGATGCCTGCCTGCATCATCTCATCACTGAACAGGCGACAAAATGCCCTCAAGCCACGGCTATTGTATCCGGTGATAATTCTCTGACTTATGAAGAATTGGAGAGAAAATCTAACGGCTTGGCCATGGTCTTGCATGAAAAGGGTGTTGGACCGGATTCACCGGTTGGCTTATATCATGATCGGTCTTTAAATATGGTTGTTGGATTGCTGGGCATTCTTAAAGCTGGCGGTTGTTATGTGCCTTTAGATCCAGATTTTCCACCCTACAGGTTGGAGCTGATGCTCAAGAATGCTCAACCTTCCGTTGTCGTAACACAGAGTGAACTGGCGGACACATTACCAGCTGGTAATTGGGAATCTGTTTTTATTGAAGAAATAGATGAAGCGGAATCTGCACCTCATGTCGATGGGCTAACCCCTGAGTCACTCGCTTATATCATTTATACCTCTGGGTCTACAGGTAAACCGAAGGGTGTGGAAATTCCGCATCGCGCTTTAGTGAATTTCCTCAGCTCGATGCAGTCTGAACCTGGTATTAAGCAGGAGGATAAGCTCTTAGCCGTAACGACGCTCTCTTTTGACATCTCAGGATTGGAAATATACCTGCCGCTCATATCAGGGGCGCAAATTATTCTGGCCTCACGAATGGAAGCGATGGATGGTCGCCGATTAGCCGATCTCATTGAAAGCTCAAATCCAACCGTGATGCAAGCGACACCAGCTGCTTGGAAGATGTTACTGGATTCTGGTTGGGTGGGAAAAGAAAGTTTAAAAGTTCTATGTGGGGGAGAAGCCCTGCAACCAGAATTAGCCGATCAACTTTGCATGCATTGTGGAGAGGTTTGGAATCTTTATGGTCCAACTGAAACGACGATCTGGTCTACGGTAGCTAAAGTTGAAAAAAGAAGTGATGTAATTATGATTGGTCATCCGATCGCTAATACTAAAATTTACATATTAGATGAAAATCTGAAACCACTTCCTGCAGGATTTACCGGTCATCTCTACATTGGTGGTGACGGTCTAGCCCGAGGCTACCATCATCAACCGGAGCTTACGGATGAGTCCTTTATCGAGCTGGCTATTTCCAGGGGTAAAACTGAACGTTTATATAACACTGGAGACTTAGCGCGCTATACGATTAACGGATCCATTGAATGTATAGGACGCCGTGATTCTCAAATTAAATTACATGGTTACCGGATCGAGTTGGGCGAAATCGAGACCGTGCTTAATGCCCATCCAGTAGTAAGTAAAGCGGTGTTGCTTTTGCGTGATGATATGACAGGTGGTCCCAGTCTTGCTGCTTATATACAACCGACTGAAAATCACGATAACATCATTCCAGAATTGCGTACCTACCTTGGTGAGCGTCTGCCCCAGTACATGCAACCAGCGGCTTACATGGTCGTAGACGAGTTCCCCTATACACCTAACAAGAAGATAGATCGCAAGGCGCTTCCAATCCCATCCCTAAAGCGTTCCGATTTAGGGTCAGAATATGTCGCACCCCAGACGCCGACGGAGAAAATACTCTGTGATATTCTAAACCGGGCGTTTAAGAATGATAAGATTGGCATTCACGACAACTTTTTTGAATTAGGTGGCGATTCTCTCATGGCGGTTGAAATATTATCCAGTATTACCGCTGCCTTTAACCGTGAATTACCGATCGAAGTATTCCTTCGCAATCCCACAGTGGAAAGCCTGGGGCAGTTTTATGATCTTATTCCCGAAAGTATCGATGATCATTCGAACGGGTCTAACGGCAGTTCAAGTTTAGGTAAAGCTTCGGACTTAATTAAGAACAGCTATCTGGACATAGAACAGGTCAATGGGAAGAATGGCGATCGCACCGACCTTCCTCAGGTGGACGCCGTTGCGCTGGCTTATATACCCGATGCTTTCCTTCCGCTCACCGGTCTATCGAAAGATGAAATATCACGACAATGGTTTCAACATCAGCCCTTTGTCAGCAATTACTATGAGACACCATTTGGAAGAATAGCCATCGTCATGCTTCCGCGGCTGGGTGCAGAGCTATACAAGGACCAGGAGCCACTTAGCGACAATATTTTAAGTTCGTTAAAACTAGCAGCTAAAATGGGTGCGAGTACTGTTTCGCTCACTGGGCTCATTCCATCGGCTACGGATTATGGACGAAGTATTAAGCACTGGATCAATGGTCATGATAATTTACCGGCGATAACAACGGGTCATGCGACAACAACGGCAACAATCGTGAAGACGATTACGGGAATGCTTGAGCAAACCGATCGCGACTTTGCTGATGAAAAAGTAGCCATTGTTGGTCTAGGGTCTATCGGGTATGCAACCTTGAGGCTCATGCTTGAAGTTATGCCTCATCCGCTTGAGCTTATCCTTTGTGATCTTTATCAGAAATCGGATAGTTTAGAGGAAATTAGAAATGAACTTGTCGAAAAACTTGGCTTTAATGGATCCATTCGTGTCGTAACCACTCGCGGGCGATTACCCGATGCCATTTATGACGCTTCATTTGTACTCGGCGCGAGCAATGTGCCAGGGATCTTAGATATTAAACGGATAAGACCGGGGACTCTCCTCGTCGATGATTCGTTCCCTCCATGTTTCCGTTTATCCGATGCCATTAGGCGCATCGAAGAACAACAGGATATTCTTTTTACCACAGGCGGGTTACTTAGGTGTTCGAAGGAAATCAAAGAGACGATTTATTTACCGGATGGAGCGGGTGAATTATTTGCCAGCCTGGGTGTTGATAAAGTTCAGCGACTGGCAGGGCGCGATCCACGTGAAATTACTGGTTGTATCCTTTCCAGCTTATTAACCGGGCACGGTCCAGACATTCAAACCACTATCGGTCCAGTCGAAATCGAAGATTCGCTCGCCCACTATAAACTCCTCGAGAAACTAGAGCTCGAGGCGGCTCGACCGCAGTGTGAAGGATTCTTTATCGATTCCGAGATAATCGAAAGTTTCAAGGAACGAGATGCTTCCTCGACCACACACGCCGAAACAGTTTGAGCCCTCTCGTTTAGGATATTAAAGCGTGGAGTCTTCATTGCTGCATCCGTTGGGCGGAAGCAATCTGACAACCTTGCTTCGCGCATTCTGCCGCCCCCAACCTCTTAGTTGGAGAAAGCTGCCTATGGGGTTAATCACAACCGCCTCCGTTCTGGCGCGATTTCCTTTTTATCAATTCGAACGACTTATTCACTCACGTGCAATCAATGATATTGAATTGCCTTCTGACCCCATTTTTATCATCGGACACTGGCGCAGCGGCACGACACACCTGCATAATCTCTTTAGTCAGGATCCACAGTTCGGATCGATCAATTTCCTTCAAACTGCATTGCCATGGGATTTTATTGGACAGGTTAGATTGTCAAAAAAAATTCTCAGTCGTTCACTGCCAGAAAATCGTGGGATGGATAATGTTAAGTTGACAATTGACACCCCGCAGGAAGAGGAAATGGCCTTGGGTAATATGGGTCCGTTGTGTTATTACTACTGTTATTATTTTCCCCAAGAAATCGAAGATCACTTCGATCGCGCAGTGTTACTTGAAGGAATTTCAGCTGACGACTTAAAGCGGTTTGAAAATAATTTTCGCTATCTATTAAAAAAACTGACGCTGTTTCATGGGTTAAATAAAAGACTGCTTTTAAAAAATCCCGCCAACACAGGTCGAATACGCTGGTTGCGGCAGCTTTACCCCAATGCAAAATTTATTCATATCCACCGCAATTCCTATTCCGTATTTTCCTCAACCCTAAAACATTATCAAAGAACGATGTCTGCATTTGCCTGGCAGTCTTATAAGGGTATTGATTTTGAGAAGATAACACTGCGTCACTACCGGCTCCTCATGCAGCGATACTTCGATGATCGCGCTTCTATTCCCCCGGAAAATTTTTATGAATTATCTTTAGACGCGGTAGAAAATGATGCGATCAGGGAGATTGATAAAATCTATCAACATTTTTCGTTACCCAATCGGGTAAGCGCTCTCGAGTTCATTGATTCCTACAATAAAAAGCTGAGTAATTACCGAAAGAATAGTTATTCCCTGACCCAAAGCCAGATTTCAAATGTTCTTAAACACTGGGACTTTGTGTTAAAAGAATATGGCTATGATGTGCCGGATGAAATAGAGGTGAAGGATTGAAAATTACAATCTTCCCTCAATGAGTTTATCGACCACTTGCGGATCGGCCAGTGTCGTCGTGTCACCTATAGCTTCAGGTGCGTCTTCTGCAATCTTTCTCAGTATGCGCCGCATGATTTTACCCGAGCGCGTTTTCGGTAAAGCACTGGCGAATTGGAGTTTATCAGGAGTAGCAATGGGCCCGATCTCGGTGCGTACATGTTTTACCAGTTCCTGTCTCAACGCGTCGTTTTCTTCAATACCCTCGACGAGTGTGACAAAAGCATAGAGCGACTGCCCTTTGATATCATGGGGCATAGGAGCAACCGCCGCTTCTGCCACTTTGGCATGACTGACTAATGCGCTTTCGACTTCAGCTGTTCCTATGCGATGGCCTGAGACATTGACTACATCGTCTACGCGCCCCATGAGCCAATAATCGCCGTCTTCGTCGATACGGCATCCATCACCCGTAAAGTATTGATCCTTATACGTGTTAAAGTAGGTATCGATAAAACGTTCATGATCACCCCACATAGTGCGCATCATCCCGGGCCAGGGTTTCTTAATACAGAGTTTTCCCCCTTCATTAGTATTACACTCACTGTTATCATCGCGCAGAATGATGGGTTCTACGCCAAAAAACGGTTGTGAGGCGCTACCGGGTTTTAAAACGTGAGCCCCGGGGAATGGAGTAAGCAAGTGACCTCCTGTTTCCGTTTGCCACCAGGTATCAACAATCGGACAACGTTCGTGACCGATATGCCGATAATACCACATCCAGGCTTCGGGGTTTATCGGTTCTCCAACTGTTCCGAGCACGCGAATCGTATTCAAATCATATTCTGCCGGCCAATTATCGCCTTGAGCAATCAAGGCGCGGATCGCGGTTGGTGCTGTATAAAATACGGTTACCTTGTACTTTTCACACACTTGCCAAAAGCGGCCGGGATCAGGGTAAGTCGGAACACCTTCAAACATGAGACTGGTCGATCCATTGGCGAGGGGGCCGTAGACAATGTAACTGTGTCCAGTCACCCAACCAATATCTGCCGTGCACCAGTAAATATCGTCATCATGGATGTCGAAAATATATTTGTAGGTAAGGCTGGTATGTAAAAGGTATCCAGCAGTGGTATGGACAACGCCCTTCGGTTTACCCGTAGAACCGGAAGTGTAGAGGATGAATAGCATGTCCTCAGCGTTCAATGGCTCAGCGGGACAGTCCGCTTCAACTTTGTCCATTTCCTCGTGATACCAGAGGTCGCGCCCCGCGAGGACATTACACGGTTCCTCATTGCGTTTCACCAAAATGACTTTTTCTATCGTGGATGTATTTTCTAACGCTTTGTCCGAGATATCTTTAAGATAAATCAGTTTACCCGAGCGCAATCCAACATTCGCAGTGATGAGTATTTTACAGTCTGAATCATTTATCCGGTCGGCCAATGAATCCGCGCTGAATCCACCAAAGATAACAGAATGAATAGCCCCGATGCGGGCACAGCCAAGCATCACGATTGGCAACTCCAGAATCATTGGCATATAAATCGCAATCCGGTCACCTCTTTTTACTCCCTGAGCTTTAAGTACGTTGGCAAATTTACAGACTTCTCTATGCAATTCCTCATAAGTGAGCTGTTTAGTTTCTTCATCCGGTTCACCCTGCCAGACCAGTGCTGGCTTAGTCCGCCGATCTGTCTTTAAGTGGCGATCAAGACAATTCACGCTGACGTTTATTTCTCCGTCTTCAAACCAGGTATGTTCAATTTTTCGTGCCTTCGTATTCCATTCATACTTGCGAGCGACAGTTGGTTTCTTGAACCAATCCAACGATTCTGCCTGCTCCAACCAGAATCCATCCGAGTCATTTATGGAACGATCATACATCTCGCGATACTTTTGCGCGTTGATATGTGATTTGGCCACGACTTCCTCCGGCGGTGGGAAAGTGCGTTTTTCAGTCATTAAAGAATCGGTAGAAATAATTTTATTATTTTCAGGCATGGTCAGCTGCTTTTTAAAGAGGGTTTAAAATTAAATTTTCGTCGTAATTACTATTATCTGTCAACAATTCGTACTGCGTTATAAAAATCGCTGTGGAGAAAAATATTTTTCCGGATAATAATCAGGGCCGTCAATTTTCAGGATCTTAAAGATGACAAATTGCGTCGCGAGGAAAGAGACACCAGACCCTGAACCTGCCATACCGCCTACAATATATAAACGCTTGTCATCCTGGAGGCCAATGAGAGGAAATTCATCGGGGGTCATGCCAACCGTCCCGCTCCATTCATTAGTGACTTGTATATCTTTAATGCTGAAGAACGGTTTTAAAAAGGCGGCCACATATTTGGTTATAAAACGTGAAGGTTGATTACTACCGGCCTCGTCGTCGGGGACCACCGACATATCAGATCCCAAAAGGATTCCGTCTTTCGTGCGGCTGAAAAACATTTGTGGTGTACTGATGGCCACACCTTGTTGCATCGTTCCACCATTACTGTTGCCAAAAGCCGCCTGGGTTTGCCCCGCTTTTAAGATGTTGTGAAATTCTTTAAACAATGAGGGAGTGTGAGATTCTGTGGCATTAATTACATAACGTGCTTTGATCATCCCGCGATTCGTATGAATTGCATAATGATCTCCTGCATCTTTCACTGCGTTTACTTTAGTGCGGGTATATAACTCTACATAAGGCGATTTAAGCGCCAATTGAAACAGGCCCCAGATCCACTTTGCGGGGTGCCAATTGGCAGTGCCTCGCGAGTGCCCGGCATTATTATTGGTTTTTATTCCCGCCTTCTCCATAGCTTCCTCTTTGGAGATGCTTATCCAGTCGGTAAATCCCGTCTCCTCACCCATCCGCTGAGCTGCTAACGGTTTGTCTTTGCCCTCATCATCCGTGGTCCAGACCCAACCTTTTTTTACATAGTCACATTCGATCCCCTCATCTTTAATTGACTGTTCAATCATTTGATTGCTTTTAACCCCGGCGATCACATAGGGACGGGCAAATTCATGAGCATAGGCAACTCTTTTCTCTTTGCTTAAATCGGGGCGCGACTTTTCCAGATTTTTTAAAACCGTGCTGTGGACGTAGTAATAGTAACGGCCCATAGTCACGACGCCGGCATTACGGCCACCTGAACCGCTCGCCGCCTCATTCATTTCTAGAATGACCATTTTGTCCTTACCATGCTTCGACCAATGATAGGCGGCTCCTGCACCGGTAAATCCAGCTCCAATAACCACGACTTCAGCACTCTCAGGAATTTTTAAGTCAGTTGAATCTTTCCAGGGATGATTTTCCAGAGGGTTTTTATCCCTTAACCAGACAGGGGTTCTCGATACCGGGTTCTTAAACTGGACTCGATCTTTTGCATTGGGAATCGTTCTCCACATAGTCTCAACCGACCATTTAAAAAAGAGCAGCAGCCTTCGCATCAGCTTTTTCCCCGGATACATCGTGTTAATCCAGGTTCTCGCCGCACGAAATTCATGCCGGCGCATGCTAAGGAGTAATTTTAAGACAAGAAGTAGTCTTTTCATAAGTCTTTTAGAGATTAAAGAGGTATACTAAATGACAAAACAGAAATTTTTGAGTCTACTCCGAACGCCTCTTTCTGAATCAGTTTAATGAATTCAAATTGTGAATTTATTAATGATTCCGCCAATCGGCAATTAGGCTTCTGCCTGTTAAAGCTTTTAAAGGTGGAGAAAACAGTTGAAAGGTATGCAGTATCCTTGTAAACGGCAATAAATAAGAATTATAATTCTATTTTTATATTGTAGGCATTATGAGTTCACCCAGTAAACCTGTCGTCCTTTCCTTTATGCGTGCATCCGGGAATTTGCATTTAGGTAATTACCTGGGAGCATTGAAAAACTGGATCGCGATGGTCGATGACTATGAGTGTTTTTTTGGAATGGCAGATATGCATGCAATCACCGAGAAGTATACACCCGCAGTTTTGCGTAAAGATACGATAAGTATTCTGGCACAGTATATAGCCAGCGGACTTATCGCGGAAAAAAGCCACTTCTTTTTACAATCTCACATCATTGGTCACACTGAATTGGCGTGGGTGCTCGGGTGCCTTACTCCTTTGGGGCAACTGGAGCGAATGACCCAATTTAAAGAAAAAGCTAAGAAGCAGCGTTCAAATATTAATGCGGGTCTCCTCTATTACCCCGTGCTTATGGCTTCTGATATTCTGCTTTATAACGCAGACCAGGTTCCGGTGGGGGAAGATCAGAAGCAGCATGTTGAACTCTGTCGTGATATCGCGCAGAAATTTAACAATAATTACTCGGGAACTTTTAAGGTGCCTGATGTTTATATACCGAAAGCAGGGGCCAGGATCATGTCGCTTCAGGAGCCTGAAAATAAAATGTCTAAGTCAGATGATAATCTCAATGGGACGCTTTTTCTTCTTGATCCACCCAATCTATTGCGGAAAAAAATCATGAGCGCGGTCACCGATTCAGGAAATGAGATTGCTGCCCGTGAGGATAAACCGGGCATGACCAATCTCCTCAATATTCTCAGTTCAATCACCAATGCTTCTATTGCTGAACTTGAGAAACGTTTTTCAGGTAAAGGTTATGCAGAGTTTAAAGATGCGGTAGCGGATGCGGTGATCGCCATTGTAGAGCCGATTCAGGAGAAGTATGCTTCTATTATCAATGATAAGCCCTATCTAGAAAGCATTATCAAAGAGGGTGCGAATGCCGCGCAAAATCGCGCCAATAAAATGTTAAGTAAAGTTTATCGTAAAGTTGGGTTTGTGGAGCGAGTCCGTTAGAAATTTAATTTACGGCATAACCCGAGAAAAATAAAATACACGACATTTTATTATTGAATTAAATTAACAAAGCTAGTTAAAATAAAAGCCGAACACCTATATGACAGAATCTTCGGTGAACGATAATAATCACCTCCGCTTAGTTAAATGGCCTTTCTACGCAGGCGATGGGCTCTTGGTATTACTCGCGTTCCTTATAGTTGCGAATTCCGCTAAGCCACTCAGTTCGACTGCGATATCCTGGTGTGTAATTAGTGTTACATTTGGAGCCCTGGTTTTTGTCGCGCCCTTTATTCTTGAATACTTGAATTCCATTCGACTGGCGAAGAATCAGCTTCAGGAAGCGGTAGATAAGCAATTGCAAGGATTGGATACCATGCTCCAGGAGTTGGATGCTCTCTCGAGTACGCTGTCTGATCTTGCACAAAAATCAGCGAATTCCACTCAAAAGATGGAACATTTCAGGCCTGAATTGCAGAATCAATTAAGGGAATCTCATGCCAGGATCGACAGCCTTCTCGAAAATGCCGAGGGGAAAGTTTCCACCCATGAGTCTTTAAGTGAGGTATTAAATCAACGCCTGGAATCACTGGAAAATAAAGTTAATGAGCTTGTTTCAATACAGACAGACAAGGCTGTGAGCGAGGTCATTGAGGACGAAAGTGAAAAGGGTGAGGTAGCGAAATCAGAAGAGAATGATAACGCCCAGAAACAGAATCCAGTAATCGAAGAGGATGCCAGCGCAGATAATACGCTTAATAAGGCGGTTGAGATTCCTGACCCGGTAATTGAATTAGAGGACGATGGACAGGATACTGAAGAGGTGAGTAATCTCGTGCCAGAGAACAACAGCTCGATTACTCTTATCGCCCATCTTAATCTCGATATTAGCAGCACCCCGTATGTTCGCGGTGAAGGGGCTGGATTAAGTTGGAACGAAGGTGTACCGATGGAATTTATTGAAATCGGAAAATGGGAGTGGACAGTCGAGAACGCTATAGAATCTACTGCCTGTCGGATTTTTAAAGATGACTCACTCGCTGCCAAGGGAGATGACATTGTGATCGAGGTAGGGGAGCGAGCTGAAGTCTATCCGGAATTTCCCGAGGAGTAAATCCTGACTGCGGGTGCTGCTTTGGCTGATCGCAGGATAACAGAACTCCTGTTTACACTTTTCGCGCTCTAGGTATTTTCTTTAGCGGAGATATTATCAGGATCATATATAAAACCGACTCCGTGGATGGTGCGGAAAGCATCTAAACTATGATCATTACGTGCAAAAGATTCGCGTATTTTTACGATATACTGATCCAGCGATCGACTGCGTACGTCGGCATGAATTCCCCAGACCGCATGGATCAAACTGCGACGGGTAAGAACAGTTCCTTCATTTGAAGCTAAGTAAGTGAGAATCCCCAGTTCTTTACGACCAATCTTTTCAGTATTCCCATTTGGAAATGCGATTTCCAAGCGGATAGGATTTACATCTACACCGCAAAATTTAAAAACTTCCTGTGAGAGGGCGGCGTTCTTGGTTATGTGATAATCGTGAGCCGTTTCAGCGCGGCGAAGAACGGCGTGAATGCGAGCGATGAGTTCAGGAAAACTGAATGGTTTAGTGATATAATCATCACCACCCATATCTAATCCTTTCACCCGGTGGACTTCGGAATCACTGCCGGTTAGAAAAATGACCGGAACTTGAATGTTGTTCTTTTTGAGATCCTCAAGAAGAGTAAATCCGCTGGTGTCAGGAAGGTTTATATCGAGGAGAAGGAGGTTTGCAAAATTTCTTTTAAGAACCTCAATACATTAGTAGAACGATGATAGACCTGCGTCATCATCCCTCCCGCTTCAAGCTGCTCGGAAATCAAAGTAGCGAGTTCTTTCTCATCTTCAACGATGAGGATGAGTGGTTTTGGATTAGTGGCCATGACAATCGCGTTAATTCCGCATCTGATCTATAGGTAATTTTCCTTAATCATCCCCCAGAATTATTATGACATTATCCTAGAGATATATAAAAATACTCCTATATTTACAATTTTTTTTTCAATATTTTGTAAAAATTCGGAAATCAGGGAGCTGAGAATAAGCTTGCGCGAATTGAGACCAAGCGTCATCTACTGCATATCGTGTCAGAAAATAAATCATTAATCATGCTGGGCCTGCCTAAAGGGAGCATGGAAGAGGCTACAATTAAGCTGTTTTCCAAAGCAGGTTGGAATATACAGCAGCGCGCTCGCTCGTACAAACCGCTCATCGATGATCCAGAGCTCGATGGCCGATTTGTTCGCGCCCAGGAGGTCAGCCGTTATGTCGAGCAAGGATTTTTTGACGCCGGTTTGACCGGACATGATTGGATATTAGAAAACAAATCGGACGTCGTTGAAGTCTGTAGCCTGGTCTACAGCCGAAACTCAAATGTAAAGTCGCGCTACGTTCTCGCGGTACCGGAAACATCACCGATTAAGAAGGTTGAAGATTTACAGGGTAAACGCATCGCAACCGAGGTTGTCAATCTCACCGAACAATACCTGAAAGACCAGGGTATCGAGGCAGTTGTAGAATTTTCCTGGGGTGCCACCGAGGTGAAAGTTCCAGACCTTGTTGATGCTATTGTTGATATTACCGAAACCGGGAGTTCTCTGATCGCAAATAATCTGAGAATCATCGATACCCTCTTTTGGACAGATATTAAATTTATAGCCAACAAGATTAGTTGGAATGACACGGATAAACGTCAGAAGATTGAAAATATTGCCTTGCTTCTTCAGAGCGCGCTTGAAGCGAAAAATAAGGTAGGTCTAAAACTTAACGTGCCGAAGCAAAAATCGGAATTAATTATCAAGGAACTTCCTTCGCTGCGAAATCCAACCGTCTCTCAGCTCAGTAAGTCAGATTGGGTTGCGATCGAAACAGTGCTTGATGAATCCGTTGTTCGGGAGATTATACCCCTGCTAAAATCGCACGGAGCAGAAGGGATCATCGAATACCCGCTGAATAAAGTGGTATTCTAAGCTAAGCGGTCATTTTAAGACACCGAAGACACCGTATAACTGATGGTGACACGTGATAAAATATTCACTTGGTTCCAGCGCCCGGGCACAATTAATGCTACTTTTAGACTTGCACCCATAAATGTATGTATGCCAGTATCTCCGCTTCATTTCATAAATGGAGTAGACTGACGTCTATTTCACTGACAATTAAACATATAGAAATATATAAAAATCATTTTTAACCCCTAATACAACCGGAGGATCAAAGCAGATCCTCGGTTGAATTAATAACCGCATAAAAGATTATGAGTTCCTCCATAATGGAAGAACTACTGGCTGAGAGCCAGTTTGAAAAGCTTAAGGAAGGCGCCATTATTCCCGGCACGATTACTGAAATCAGGGATAATGAAGTGGTCATTGACATCGGTGCCAAAGCCGAAGGAACGATATCCGCCTCAGAGTTTGTCGATGTTGGAGAACTCCAAATAGGTTCTCAGATTGAAGTTTACGTCGAGAAACTTGAGGATCGTGATGGTAATCCAATTCTTTCTTACGACAAAGCAGAGCAAAAGAAAAATTGGGAGAATATTCTCTCTAAGTGTGCAGAGGGGACTGTAGTGTCCGGTCGAGTCAGGAGCAAAGTGAAAGGTGGCCTGATCGTAAATATCGGCGTTGATTCTTTCCTGCCCGCCTCTCAGATCGATATTCAGCCACCTAAAAATCTCGATCAATACGTTGGTCAAACTTACGACTTTAAAGTTCTTAAAATTAACCAGGAACGCCGCAATATTGTAGTTTCACGCCGCGAACTCATAGAAGAGCAGCGTGTGCATAAGCGTCGACAGCTTCTTGAAAGTGTAAAACCCGGAGATACTCGAGAGGGTGTTGTTAAGAATATCACGGACTACGGCGCATTCATTGATCTGGACGGACTGGATGGACTTCTCCACATAACCGATATGAGTTGGGGCCGCATTTCTCACCCGAGCGAGATGCTCAAGATTGGCGAAGAGGTGAAGGTCATGATAATTGAAGTCGACCGTGATCGAGAACGTGTCTCTCTTGGATTAAAACAAACCACGTCCAATCCTTGGGAAGGTATTGAGAATCGCTATCCGCTCGATTCTAAAGTAAATGGCAAGATAGTAAATCTCGTGCCTTACGGTGCATTCGTTGAACTTGAAGAAGGGGTAGAGGGCTTGGTACATGTCACGGAACTTTCCTGGACAAGACGAATCAATAAACCGAACGAGGTCCTTAAAGTAGGGGACGTAATTGATTCTGTCGTCATTGGAATCCAGAAGGAAGAACAGAAAATTTCGTTAAGTGTGCGCCAGCTTGAACCCAATCCATGGGATATGGTCAGGCATAACTACCCCGCTGGAGCGCGCGTTCGTGGCAAGGTTCGCAATCTTACAAACTACGGTGCTTTTGTTGAACTCGAAGAGGGTATTGATGGCATGATCCATGTCTCCGATATGTCCTGGACGCGCAAGGTGAATCATCCCAGTGAATTTGTGAAAAAAGGGGATGAGATTGATGCTATTGTTTTAGACGTCGACTCAAATAATCAGCGTATTTCGCTGGGTATAAAGCAACTTTCTTCGGATCCCTGGAGCGAGATCGATCAACTGTTCAAAATTGGTGATGTAGTAAAAGGTAAAGTAACAAAGATTACCACTTATGGTGCTTTCATCGATCTCGGAAATGGCATTGATGGTTTGGTACATATTAGCCAGGTTAGCGAGGATCATATTGAGAAGATTAAAGATGTTCTCGAGACTGATCAGGAGGTTACCGCTCGCGTTATTAAGATCGATATCGAGGAAAGAAGAATCGGCCTGAGCATAAAAGCGGCTAATTATGATTCTGAACAACTCGCTGCTGAAACCGCTGCATACGAAAATATAAAGAGCGACGATTTGACGAGCCTGGGTGATATTCTCGATGAAGCTACTAAATAGCTAATTGATTATTTAGCTTTGCAGGTTCGTATTAAAATTGTTCCCACGACAGCATTTTTTCTGGCTGAGGGTTGAGGGATCTTGCTAAATCAGAATGATTTACTATCCCTTCTATCGGGTTCGCATGAAGCTGCGCTCTAGGATCTGAATAAAATCATAGATAATGATGAAGCAAAATCGGTTGTTTATCGCTTGTATTGTATCTTTGGTCACAACTTCATTTGGATTTATAATTCGCGCATTTTTGCTCACTGAATGGGGTGCAGAATTTAATCTGTCCGAGTCGCAATTAGGATCTATTCAGGGGGCGGGGTTATACCCATTTGCTTTGAGTATCATATTATTCAGCCTGATAATTGATAAATTAAGTTACGGGCGCACGATGGCTCTCGCTTGGATATGCCATATGGCATCCGCGGTTATCACGATCACCGCTACTAATTATACTGCCCTCTATTTGGGGACATTTATATTTGCTCTTGCCAATGGCGCGATTGAAGCCGCGATCAATCCGGTTATTGCGACTCTATATTCAGATAAGAAAACACATTATCTCAATATTCTCCATGCCGGTTGGCCGGGCGGATTGGTCGTCGGGGGCGTCCTGGCTATTTCCATGAGTGGGATTGATGTGAGTTGGGCGTGGCGATTGAAAATTGGACTCTTCATTATTCCCACGCTTATATATGGGTTTCTACTATTAGGTCAGAAGTTTCCTGTTCAAGAGCGAGTCACAGCTGGTGTTACCTATAAAGAAATGCTTTCCGAATTCGGCTGGATCGGGTGTCTCATATGCTGCTTCTTCATCGCCTATGCAATAGACGAAGTTATGCTGGTCTTTCAATCGCGATTAAGCGGTGGGTGGATAGCGGGGATAACGATTATTCCCACGCTCGTTTTTGTTTCTAAAATAAAAAGCCCGGGGCGACCGGTTTTTGTTTTTCTCTTATTGGTGATGATCCTGGGCGCAACTACTGAAGTTGGGACTGACAGTTGGATTGCCGCTCTTTTGACACCGCTCCTTTCTGAATTGAGCCAGAATGCCGGGAATTGGGTCCTTGTTTATACCTCGCTTATTATGTTTGTCCTTAGATTTTTTGCTGGACCGATAGTCCAAAGGATATCCCCTCTCGGTCTTCTAACCGTATGTGCGGCTATCGCTTGTTTGGGTCTCTACTGTTTATCGGCTTCGACTTCCGCGCTCGTAATATTTGTCGCTGCCTCTTTTTATGGGGTGGGTAAAACCTTTTTCTGGCCGACGATGCTTGGTGTAGTATCTGAACAATTCCCAAAGGGTGGTGCTCTAACCCTCAATGCTATTGCGGGAGTCGGCATGCTTGCCGTGGGTGTTATTGGCGGCCCACTCCTCGGCACTATTCAGGATAAATATTTAGACGCGCATCTTAAAGAAGAACATCCATCACTTCATTCTGAAATTGCTGAAGACGAACAATCCAAGTATGGGATGTCCTATCAACCGTTAAATAAATCTAAGATAAGCCTATTAGTTGAGGCTGATAAAAAAGCGGTTGAAAAGATACGCAAAAAAAATAATCAAAGTACCCTGGCTAAAGTTGCGGTGCTGCCCCTGATGATGTTTCTTTGCTATCTGGGTCTGATCTTTTACTACAAGAAAATAGGAGGTTATAAAGTAAGAAGTTTAGACGAATAAAAGCATCAATCGCATTCGTTATTGATACTCATCTAAGAGGATCTGACCGAGCGTCTGTCTGCGGTTAATCGTTTTTCTCTTCAATTTTGGACTTGATGAACTCCTGCAATACTTCCATCTTTTGCATCTCTAAATTTTCCTCACGTATTTCCTCTGCATTGCGTTGATGCTCTTTTTTTGTCATTGATTTCCGCATTTTTGAAAGCGCCATATTTTGAAGCTGCCGTACGCGTTCTCGCGTAATACTGAAAATCAAGCCCACTTCCTCGAGGGTTTTTGGTTTTTCGTTATTTAAACCAAACCGCATTCGTATGATTTTAGCTTCACGCTCGTCGAGATTATCCACCATCTTGTTAATGTCATGAATGAGCGATTTATTACGGAGATTTTCGAAGGGATTAATCGCGTTTTCATCACCGACTAAATCCCCAAATTCTGTATTATCACCATCACCTATCGGGGCATCCAATGAGGCCGGCCTTGCACTTACAGTTTTAAGATGGGCGATTTTGTTAGCGGGCATTCCCAATTCCATCGCCAGTTCATCATCCGTAGGTTCACGTCCAAGTTCTTCCGTCAGTTCAAGAGTCATTTTCCGCATTTTCGCAATCTTGTCTACCAGGTGGACGGGCAGGCGTATCGTCTTGCTCTGATTAGCCAGCGCACGTTTAATTGACTGTTTTATCCACCATGCGGCATAGGTGCTGAGCTTGCCTCCTTTATCCGGATCGAAACGCTCGACTGCCTTGATTAATCCAATATTACCTTCACTTATCAGGTCAAGGAGAGGGAGACCGAAGTTTGTATAATCATGTGCAATTTTTACCACCAGTCTAAGATTGGCGTGAATCATACTTTTACGTGCGGCCGCATCACCTTTTTGAATGCGTCGAGCAAGCTTAACTTCTTCCGCTGGTTTTAAAAGAGGGACTCTTCCGATTTCCTGTAAATAAAGTTTGATCGCGCTTGTATCAGATGCTGGCAACTTATCTTTAACCTCTGCCTTATCGAGTGCCGACCCCAGCTGTCTCGATACTACAATACTTATGTCCTCGGTATTAGGTTTATTGTTTTTTTTAATACCCATAATCGTATTAGGACACCGTCTATTGTATTTCGTTCTTTTTTATTAATACACTTGAATTATAACCGAATTGACCACTTCTTGGCAATGGGTATTAAAATCCGTGCTAAACGATCGGTCACGATAGCATAATACGTTGGTCATCAACATATATGAACGTTAGGGAGATTTTCAGGTAGCTTTTGCGCAATGGCTTTTTAAGGGAAAACCTATCCCTTCACACTACTCTTCTAAACGGGAGACATGCCTTCAGCTCTAGCAACCGCACGGAGCATACCCTTGGCTTTATTAATCGTTTCTTCGTACTCTTTTTCGGGTTGTGAATCAGCAACTAAGCCGGCACCTGATTGAATATAAATCTTATTATCTTGGAGCAGAGCCGTGCGAATTGCGATACAAGTATCAAGATTACCATCGTAACTGAAATAACCAAGTACACCTGCATAGGGTCCACGCTGTTCACCTTCCATTTCTTCGATTATCTGCATCGCGCGAACCTTAGGTGCTCCTGAGACGGTTCCCGCGGGAAAAGTGGCGCGCATGAGATCGAAAGCATTGTAGTCTGGAGAGAGAATCCCCTCTACTTGTGATACGAGATGCATCACGTCTGAATAACGTTCAACCACCATGAACTCAGGAACCTTGACACTTCCATACTGGCAGACGCGACCGATGTCGTTTCGGGCAAGATCGACCAACATAAGGTGTTCCGCTTTTTCCTTTTCATCGGACAGTATCTCTTGCTCAAACGCGCTGTCTTCACGGTCAGTTTTACCCCTTGGCCGCGTTCCTGCGATGGGACGAACTTCGACAAGCTCTCCGGTCAATTTTACATGTACTTCCGGTGAGGCACCAACGAGGGCAAAATCATTTGTTTCATAAAGAAACATGTAGGGCGAAGGGTTAATAGTGCGCAAAGCGCGATATAATTCGAGTGGTGGCAGCGAAAATTCTCTTTCAAATCGCTGAGATCCTACGACTTGAATAATATCTCCGGCGCGAATATATTTTTTACTCTCGCTAACCATCGTTTCAAATTCCTTTTGAGTGTAATTACCCGATGGGACTTCAATCTTTTCGTGCTCAACAACCGGGATGGGTGCTAAATTTCGACTCTCTTGAAGGGTATTGTAAAGTGCTTGAACGCCTCTAACCGCTTCATTATAAGCAGATTCAGGGTCATCTTCGATGTGCGCATTGACTAATAACCGCAGTGTTTGTCGAGCGCGATCAAAGATAACGACCGTATCGCTTATCATGAAATAAATCAGGGGAAATTTAAGTGGGTCATTCGTGGCAACGGGGACCGTCGATTCGAAATTGTGGACATATTCATAACTTATAATGCCCACGGCTCCTCCGATGAATGTCGGCATACCGTCCAGTTTAACCGGGTGATAGGCTGACATTTCTTCCTCGATTATATCCAGCGGGTCCTCAGCAGCAGGGAGGGTTAAAGTTTCACCATTGCGGTCGACGACAACGACCTTATCATGAAACGCTTTAATTATCTTGCGGGGTTGGCACCCGATAAACGAATAGCGAGCTAACCTTTCACCTCCCTCGATAGATTCCAAAAGAAAAGCAAAACCTGTACGATTCAATTTAGAATATACGGATACGGGTGTCTCAAAATCTGCCATTAAATCCGCGTAAACCGGAATTAAGTTACCATCTTTGGCGAGCTTTAAAAAATCGGGTAAAGGAGGGAAAATGTTCATAACAACCTGGATTGAATCCTATCTGAAGGTGTTGAATTTCCGCCAGGGAACAAGCAAAAACAAGGTGCCAACCTTTACCCTTGACTTTTTAACAGCCTTTAAAATCAATCATGGAAAACGGCTTCTCTATTTATCTTAAAACTTTAATTCAGTTTTTAATCCTCTAGCTTCGAAAATAGAAATTATCATGAAAAGTTCACTCTCCCACATTTCCCTTCGCGGTGTGCAACTATTATTTGCCATTGCTGTGTTACCGGCAACCTTACTGGCTGGTGAAAATGATGTTATAAATACAGGTGACACCGCGTGGATGCTTACAGCCACAGTCCTCGTTCTTTTCATGACTATACCGGGACTCTCTCTCTTTTACGGTGGTTTGGTGCGTAATAAAAACGTCCTCTCAGTGTTAATGCAATGTTTTGCCACAGTGGGTATAATAACTGTCCTTTGGGTTCTCTATGGCTACAGTATGGCTTTCACTGATGGCGGTGGGCTGAATAAATTTGTTGGAGGTTTATCTAAAGCATTATTAAACGATCTAACGCCTGATTCTGTCAGCGGAACTATCCCTGAATCGGTTTTTCTCTGTTTCCAATTGACCTTCGCGATCATCACGCCAGCCCTCATTGTCGGAGCATTTGCTGAGCGCATGAAATTCAGCGCCGTGCTTTGGTTCAGCGTCCTTTGGTTTACGCTTTCCTACCTGCCGATTTGCCATATGGCATGGGGCGGCGGCATATTAGGAGACTGGGGAGTATTGGATTTTGCCGGCGGGACAGTTGTTCATATTAACGCGGGTATTGCTGGCTTGGTGGCCTGTGTAATGATTGGCAAACGTCAAGGATATCCCAAACAGCCGATGAAACCTCACAGTTTACCCTTAACGGTAATTGGGGCCTCTATGCTTTGGGTTGGCTGGTTCGGTTTTAATGCCGGCAGCCAGTTGGCAGCTGACGGCACCGCGGGTATGGCGATGCTCGTAACCCAGGTAGCTACTGCGGCCGCGGCCATTACCTGGATGTTCATCGAGTGGATTCGTCACGGTAAACCGAGTGTCCTCGGTATTGCTACGGGTGCAGTAGGTGGTTTAGTCGCTATTACCCCCGCCTCTGGGACCGCAGGCCCCATGGGGGCGCTGTTGATCGGATTTTCAGCCGGCCTTCTCTGCTATTTCTTCTCAACATCTGTGAAAAGGAAATTGGGTTATGATGATAGTCTCGATGTATTTGGGATTCATGGCATCGGTGGTATTATCGGTGCTCTCCTGACCGGTTTATGCGCGGCAGAGTTTATGGGTGGTTCAGGATTGGCACATGATACGGTTGGTGCTCAGCTTTGGAATCAACTTCTCGGGGTCCTTTTAACTATTGTCTGGTGTGGTGTGGTTTCCGTCGTATCGCTTTTTGTGATCGATAAAGTTATCGGATTGCGTGTTACGGATGAAGAGGAGGTCGTAGGGTTGGACATCAGCCTTCATGACGAACAAGGCTACGAGATTTAAAGAATAGAAACCCTATTATTATTCTGACTGGAGTTTAATTAAGCCGTATTTTACCGGGCTAATTCTGACTGTTGAAAGTATCGGTTCTATTCCCAATAATAGGCATACTATTTTATCTTGATCAGCTTGTTCACTCATCTCGGTGTCATTCCGTTAAGGGCGTTTAAAAACAGGTCTTAATAATCATTTCGTGACACCTTATTTCAGTCACATAGAATGAGGGTCGTCGATGACGGAATTACCCGTTAGACCGTTTACACTCGTGACCGTTTTTTCAGGTTCAGCAATTATGCCAGTATCCCCTTTGCTGACCTGTTTAATCAGCTTTATATGGCGAAAAAGGAGGAAATGTGGTTTGATATTAAACTATAATCGAACATATTATAAGTAGAGGTTTATGAAGTCCAAAATCATTTCTGTGGTTATGGGTGGGGGTAGAGGAAAACGGCTGCATCCACTGACAAAAATGCGCTGCAAACCCGCAGTTCCCCTTGCCGGTAAATATCGTCTGGTGGATATTCCTATAAGTAACTGTCTGAACGCCGGACTGAATCAAATATATGTTCTCACTCAATTCAATACGGCTTCACTACACCGGCATATTCAGGAGTCATATAATTTTGATCCCTTTGGAGGTGGATTTGTCGATATTCTTTCCGCCGAGCAGACGGAAGCGGGAGAAAGTTGGTACCAAGGTACTGCCGATGCGGTGCGCCAGAATTTGCATCATTATAATGCAAATGATGGCGATCTCTTCCTCATCCTATCGGGTGATCAACTCTATAACATGGATTTTCGTCGTATCATTGACCAACATCGAGAAACGGGAGCGGATGTCACGATCGCTGCTAAGGCTATGCCCATCTCTCATATCGAAGGGTTGGGGCTAATGCGAGTGGAGGACAACCTGGAGATAAAAGAATTTGTTGAAAAGCCAAACGATGAAAATACAATAAATGAGCTTACGATCAGTGATAAGCTCATGACCGAGATCAGTAATCCTCAAGGGGATAAATATTGTCTCGCCTCGATGGGCATCTATGTCTTTGGAAAAGCAACACTTTACGACGCACTGCATCATGTAAATGCAGCTGATTTTGGGCGTGAAGTGATTCCTCAACTATTAGGTAAGGTGGGCCTTTATAGTTATATCTTTGATGGTTATTGGGAGGACATTGGAAGTGTCCGCTCATTCTTTGAAGCGAATCTCCGTTTAACTGAACCTCTTCCTCCATTTAATTTTTTCGATCAGGATCATGTTATCTATACCCATCCCCGTTACTTACCTGCGAGTAAAATAAATGGCGGATCTATTGAAAACGCGATCATTGCCGATGGGTGTATTATATCTGGCGCCTCCATTAAACGCAGTGTTATTGGTGTTCGTTCAGTTATTGGAGAGGGTGCCAAATTGGATAATGTAGTCATGATGGGGCAGGATCATTTTGAAAGGAGCGACGAAAGAGATAGCCGTCCGGATATGAAGCTACCGAAAATCGGAATCGGTAAAAATTGTCATATTTCTAATGCTATTATCGACAAAAACGCACGCATTGGGGACAATGTCCGCATATCTCCTCAAGACAAACCGGAACATTATGAAAATGGAGACATATTGGTACGCGATGGTGTAGTCATTGTTTCAAAAGATGCAATTGTCCCTCAAGATACTGTTTTCTGATACTGACATAAGTTATTATGAATAGTTAAATGTTAATCTCGTAAAAACAGGATGACTATGGATCAATCTATAGAAAAACTGCTCGTTTGCACCGATGGTTCTGATTATTCACAAATATGTTGTCGTTACGCTGCTTGGATAGCAGAACGCACCGGCGCATCTATCGAGCTTCTCTATCTAACTGATTTACGGCAATTTGAAGTTCCCCTTGTCGCTGACTTAAGCGGGAGCCTGGGCATCCAGCCCTACCAGGATGTGCTGACGCATCTTCAAGAAATGGAAAAACGTAAAGCCATAGTTATCGAAAAAAATGCACGTGAGATTTTCGATAAGGAGGGAATGAAAAATCCGATTCGATTTCATCACCATACCGGTTTACTTGTCGATTGCCTGGAGGATTTTGAAAAGGATGTCGATTTAGTGTTGCTGGGTAAACGTGGGGAAAACGCCGATTATGCTACCGCTCACTTGGGTTCAAATATGGAACGTGTGATTCGAGCCAGTAGTAAACCGACTCTCACAACTTCAAGAAAATTTATTCCGATTGCTAAAATTCTCCTCGCTTATGATGGCGGAGAAAGTTGTCAGAAAGCACTCCAGTTTCTCTGCGAGAATGAAGCCTTAAGTGATCAGGAGCTTCACGTTGTTACGGTATCTGAAAATGAAAATGACAAAGCTGCCTTCGAAAATGTGGAACAAGCGAAATCGATAGCCAAGGGAAGGAAAGGGACCAATGTTTTTAAAATTCTCAATGGTAATGTTGAAGATCAAATTGCCCGCTATGTAGACAATGAAGAAATGAATCTGTTAGTGATGGGCGTTTATGGGCACCGTCGGATCCGCTATCTGCTTATCGGAAGTACTACTACGACTGTAATTCGTGCTTGTCGTATTCCTGTTCTTTGCTTTCCGTAAAAATATTACATTTTGTTTCCAGAAAAGTGGATATGATGTATGTGGCGTTTTAAATATCAGGGCGTTAGATTATCAGCTCTATTTTTCGACTTTAATTCATTGGAAACTTAGGAAGACCTTGTCTTCCGGGATACTATCCAGTGAGAGTCGTTATTTCGAAATTGCAGAAATCGATAGTGTTTATCTCTATTTAATCCATGCGGAAGATCATCCATATCGACATGGATTGTTTTTACGCGGCAATTGAAGTGCGTGATCGACCCGAGCTGGCAGAGAAACCGGTTGCTGTGGGTGGTACCTCGGGTCGTGGTGTCCTTACCACTTGCAATTATCTGGCACGTAAATTTGGCTGCCACTCGGCAATGCCCACTTTCAAGGCTCAGGAGCTTTGTCCGGAATTAATTATCATTCGACCAAACTTTGAGCGCTATCAAAAAGAGTCCCGTAATATTCGTAAGATTCTTTTTAATTATACACCTCTAGTGGAACCGCTTTCCCTCGATGAGGCATTTCTTGATATTTCCAGTCGAGAGGAAAGTGGGACGGAAATTGCCTCGGAAATCCGTAGAAAAATATTGGAAGATTCATATCTTACTGCCTCAGCGGGAATTGCTCCAAACAAGCTTCTTGCAAAAATCGCAAGTGAGTGGAAAAAACCCGATGGTCAATTTGAAATAGAACCTGAAGCGGTCTACGCGTTCATGAAACCTTTGCTCGTAAACAATATATGGGGTGTGGGACCGAAGAGTGTTGTAAAATTGAACGCGTTGGGAATCGAAAATTGCGGTCAATTGCAACGCTTGTCGGTTCTTGAGTTAGAGCGTTTATTTGGGAAGTTCGGTGAAGAGCTTTATCAGCTCTGTCGCGGTTTAGACAATCGGCCGGTCGAACCTGATCGCGTGCGAAAGTCAATGAGCACGGAACGAACTTTTAGTGTCGACCTCAAGACACTCGGCCAGTGCGAGGGAGAATTAATGAAGTTATACACGGAACTTCACAACGATCTACGGTCTAAAGCTTCAGACCGGCAGATTGAGAAACTCTTTGTAAAATTAAAGTTTACTGATTTTAAGCGCACGACAGCTGAATGTTCAGAGACTAAACTTGATTGGGATGTATTTAAGGAATTACTGGGTGAAGCTTATGGGCGCAGCCGATTGAATGTGCGCTTGATCGGTGCTGGAGTAAGATTCCAGGAAAAAGATAACAGCCGCTGGTCTCAGCTTGAACTTGAACTCAGAAATGAAAAAGACTGATCCTTCATTATCCAGGTAATTATCACCCGGGTTTTGAATTGAATGATGCTTGACCCACTGAGGTAAAAAAACAACCTTTAGCGCTCTTATGTCTGAGCAGATTGAATCTAAAGTGAACATGGAAACGCTTGTGGGCCTCTGTAAGCGTCGTGGATTTATTTATCAATCTTCCGAAATTTTTGGTGGTATTAATGGCTTTTTTGATTATGCCCCATTGGGTGTAGAAATGCGCCGAAATATTAAAGAAGCCTGGTGGCGCGATATGGTCCACCGTCGCGAAGACATCGTAGGCATTGATGCATCCATTATCATGCACCCTGATGTCTGGAAAGCATCGGGTCACATCGAAAATTTCACAGACCCGATGGTCGACTGTAAAGAGTCGAAAATGCGCTACCGGGCCGATCAATTATTTTATGCATCCGTTATCGTCGATGGGGATACCATCGGTTATGTCTCGGTCCTCGAATCGCCAGATATGGAGGAAAAGGCAACAGAGCAGGCCGAAGGGTTAAAGCGTAAGTTGGCGAAACAGGGTGCGCTGAATAAGATTGAACTTAAAGAATACATAGAGGCAGGAAAAGATGAGTTTGAACTTATACCTTCACCAGCTACGGGTAAACCCGGTTCATTAACTGAACCACGCAATTTCAATCTCATGTTTCAAACCTATGTAGGTGCTCTGCGCGATGAGTCGGCAATTGCTTACTTGAGGCCGGAGACTGCACAAGGGATTTTTACCAATTTTAAAAATGTCGTTGATACGGGACGCGTAAAAGTTCCCTTTGGTATTGCGCAGATCGGAAAGGCCTTTCGCAATGAAATCACACCGCGTAATTTTATTTTTCGTTCCCGCGAATTTGAAGCGATGGAAATTGAATATTTCATCCCACCGGATGATGATATCTGGCAAAAATATCACCGTGATTGGATTGATACTCGCTTAGATTGGTTTGAGAGTATCGGGATTAGTCGTGATTTACTTGGTGAAGATGTTCACCCGAAAGAAAAGCTTTCTCATTACTCTCGGGCTACAACGGATATTACTTTTCATTATCCCTTCGGTCTGCACGAGCTCGAAGGAATTGCGGCTCGGGGAGACTATGATCTGCGCCAGCACCAGGAGCACTCCGGTAAATCGATGGAATACTTTGATGAATCGCGTAAGGAGCGTTATATCCCTCATGTTATCGAGCCCGCTCTCGGCGTTGACCGCACCTTCCTCGCGTTACTTTGCGCAGCCTATGACGAAGATGAAATCGATGGTGAAAAACGCGTTGCCTTACGCTTTCACCCACGGATTGCCCCGATTAAGGCAGCGGTGTTTCCACTTGTAAAAAACAAACCCGATCTAGTTGTGAAAGCGCGTGAAATATTTAAGAACCTCCAACGCCGCTGGAATGTATTTTATGACGAATCCGGTGCTATTGGCCGTCGTTACCGACGTATGGATGAAATCGGTACTCCCTATGGGATAACTATTGATTTTGATACGCTTGATGACGGTACAATTACCCTTCGTGATCGCGATACAACGAAGCAAGTAAGGCTAAATGAGAATGAACTCATTGCCCACCTGAGTGAGAAAATAGAGGGCTGAATTTGAATTCTATCGCAGATTCGTCAAGTCCCGCAATCGCCGGAGAACTGCGAAGTTACAATCGACGATGAAGATTAATTTCAATCTAATACCCCATTCGGAATTAGGTGGGTTTCTTGACATATAAACCGGTCCATTGTTTAATAATATTTTCAACTGATGCAGGATTTCGACTCCAGGCGACATACAGATTGTTTTGATTATCATACGCTTTCCGATGATCAATTAAATTTTTATAATGAGAAGGGCTATCTTCTTCTCGGGCGCACCCTTACGGACCAGGGCCTTGAACTGATGCTCAACCAGTGCATGCAGGCTTGGGCCGCGGAAAAGGGGAAATTTGATCCCGAAAAAAACTGGCTCCAGAATGCACTGCTCACAAATATTCATCAAAAGTCTAAGATCGTCAGGGATTATTATTTTGAAGGGCCTCTTGTCGATGTTGCGGAGCAGATTATAGGTCCAAATATTAAAGGGGTTACCACCCAGCTTACCTTTAAAATGCGCGGGAACACTATGCCTTTCAACTGGCATCAGGATAATGGTTATGGTGAGCTCGAACCATACAATGCGATTTCTTGTCTAACTGCATTGGAAGACAATGACGAAAATAGCGGATGCATCAGAATTGTCCCTGGCAGTCATAAAGAGGGGCAGGTAAAAGTTGAGCATTCATCTGAGGATAAAGAAAAATATACGGATATCAGACTCGATGTTGATGATACGCTTTCGATCCCCGTTCCCTTGAAAGCAGGGGAGTGCCTTTTTTTTAATTGTTGGATGCTCCATAAGTCAGAGGGAAATTTTTCAAAAGATCGCGATCGTAGGATTCTCTTTATGCGCTATGCCGATGCCGATGCGGTAGAAGTCTATAACGATCGCATACCGCGTCTGGGGCGTCTAGTTAGAGGTCAGACTCAGTTTCCTGAAGTCGCGGCTTATGAAGCCGATCTCTAAAGTTTTCCGCTACCCTATTAAGTGTCGGGATAAGCTGTAGGGAGGAATTGGCGTTGTCAGCTTACACCTCATCAATATTCAATTTTACCGACAATTTCTTTTTCATACCAATTTACCATGCGTTCAAGACCTTCGCGCGGCGATACCTTAGGTTCGTAACTTAGTAAATTACGTGCTTTCGTAATATCTGCACAGGTCGCTAACTGGTCGCCGGGGCGATGGGGCAGTTCTTTGATTTTCACTTTCTTATTCATAATCTCTTCGATCGTACGCAGTCCTTCACCGGTGCTGATTGCGGCACTGTTACCCAGATTAAAGATTTCTCCTTTAGCAAGGTCCCACTTATCGACTACCGCGATCATCCCATCTATAATGTCGCTCACATAGGTGTAGCTGCGTTGATGATCCATACTGCCCTTAAAAAGGGGGAATGCGGTATTATCAGTGATTGCCTTCATGAGTTTAGGATAGAGTTTATCCGGACGGTCACGCTCCCCATAAACGGAGTAAAGACGCAAAGAGCAAGCGGGGAAATCCATAATTCGCTGGCGGGCGAATACCAACTGTTCAGCCGCTAGCTTAGTTACACCATAGATAGAGGCGGGTTTGGGTACAGCTTCTTCGCTCTCTGTGGCGTAAATTCCATAGACAGAGGATGTCGAGACATTAATAAAAGACCGTAGGGTGGAAGAGCGCTCAAGTCCATCCAGGAGGCGTTGGGTTGCGAGTAAATTGTTTCTGAAATAGGAATCAAACGTTGTAAGGGGATCATTGCCCGGCTGTGCTGCGAGATGAAATACCACTTCGATTTCTTCGAGCTCCGTGGACAATTCATCTTTGGTCAAATCTAACACCGTCATTGCCGCTCCGAGATCAGAAAGCATTTTAAAACTATTCTGTTTCAAGGCAACGGAATAAAAGCTATCGAGGGAATCAATACCTCTAACTTTGTGCCCTTGTTCTAACAGTCTTTTCGCGAGGTGTGAACCGATAAACCCTGCCGCCCCGGTAATTAATATATTCATTGTCAGGATAGTGTGTATTTAGGAATCCCGAATTTATTTATCCATTAACTGTTCATTGTAGATCGCCACTCAACCAGTGCGACCTGCGGATATTTTCGACCGTTCCAAATATTCCAATTGGGTTTAACCGCTAAATCTATAGGTTGATTTCGAGGGGGCATTTTATCTCCTTGATTCCATGCCACCCCGAATAGACGTTTACCTTTATTAGGATGGAGCATGAATCGAAAGTGATTCTGTCCGAAAGGTTCGGGTGATGACTGAAGAATTATATTTCGCAGCCCAAATACCGGTTCAGCGTTCTCCTGTCCGAAAGGATGAAGCATGTCTAATTCATTGAGAAGATGTTCATTGATCGACTCTACTGTAATCCAGTTTGCGATTTCTATTTCAGGTTCTGGCTGGATTCCTTTCATGTTCTCGTCAACCGCATGGTGAAATGCTTTTTGAAATTCTTTTACCTGATCGGGGTGAACAGATACACCGACAGCCATTGGATGTCCTCCCCATTGTCCAAGCATACCTTGGCAGTTTTTTAACACCTCGACAAGATTGACGCCCTTGATGCTGCGTCCAGAACCTTTGGCCATATCACCTACGGTCCCTAATACAATAGCGGGTCGGTTGAATTTTTGTGTGATGCGACTGGCGACAATTCCGACCACGCCCGGATGCCAATTATCGCCATAAAGGACTATACCTGCTGCATCTAAATGAAATTCTTCTACTAATTTTTCAGCTTCTAAAAAGATAGAACGTTCAATTGCGCGTCTCTCCTCGTTGAAGTTGTTGAGCGTACGCGCCGCTTCCATGCAAAGTTTACGATCATCGCTTAAGAGCATTTTAATGGGGAGTACTGCGTCAGCTAATCGCCCACTCGCATTGATTCGCGGACTTAAACGATAAGATATATCAAAAGTTGATACATCATCGCCGAGCGTCATGCCACTGATTTCGAAGAGGGCGTTTAATCCTAATCGACTAGTATTTTTCAGGCAATTCAATCCCGCTTTAGTTAAAATTCGGTTTTCATCCCGAAGAGGTACGAGGTCGGCAATGGTACCAATCGCAACCAGATCAAGATAGTCTTTTATTTCGATTTCATTGGCCAATGTATCATCACGGTTGCGAAATTCTTTGATTAAACCATGGACCAGTTTGAATACCAGGCCGACACTGCAGAGATTTCTCCAAGGCTCTGCTTCATCGTCATAAATATGAGGGTTGATAATGATACAGTCATTGGGCAGTGGTTTCGTCGTTGTATGATGGTCAATGATAATTACATCGATCCCTTGATCGCAAAGAAACGAAACTTCCTCCTGTGAATTAGTTCCACAATCGATAGCGATAAAAAGCTTTGCATCACCCCCCTCTAGAGACCGTTCGATCGCGATCTGAGATAGTCCATAGCCTTCTTCCTTGCGCCTGGGCACGAGATAGCGCGGGTATACATTAAAATATTGGAGGATACTAACGAGAAATACAGTGCTCGTGATGCCATCGACATCATAATCTCCAAATACAATAATCTCTTCGCTCTTTGCGATGGCTTCACCTATCCGCCCAACCGCACGTCTGAGGTTAGTGATGCGAAAGGGGTCGTCGAGAACGCGGAGGCGGGGTTTTATAAAATCGCTGGCAGCTTTTGGATCAATCAATCCCTTCCTAACGAGTTGGCCCGCAATGATCTCACTGACGCCGAGTTGACTGCTTATCGCATAAACATCATCCTTGGATATCGGCGTATTTACCCAGCGCATCGTGCTTAAACTGTCTTCCCGGAAGATTCCCAGTCTCTTTTTGGGACAATATCATGTTGCTCTTCTACATGCCTGCGATCTCCTTTATGCCACCAGAAGAAAACAGGACTGGCGATAAAGATAGAAGAAAACGTTCCGGTAATTATTCCGATGAGAAAAACGAGAGCAAAATCGATGATTACTCCGGCGGCGAAGATATAAAGCGCAAGTGATGCCAGCATCGTTGTTAAGCTGGTCAAGATGGTACGTGCGAGGGTACGATTGATCGCATTGTTAACAATCTTTTTGAGATTCATACCCGGGTTGAGCGTCAACTCTTCGCGAATGCGGTCGAAAACAACAATGCTGTCATTGATGGAATAGCCAATGACCATGAGAATGGCAGCGACCATAGGTGCTGTAAATTGACCACTTCCGATACCAGCCAATCCTAATAGGACATAGAGACCGATCGTCATTAACACATCATGGATTGTAGCAACTACGGCACCTACCCCATAGCCGAACTCGAATCGTAAAGCCACGTAGAGGAGAATTCCTATTAAGGCAACGGCGAATGATATAAGAGCGCTATACTGGACTTCCTTTCCTACCGATGCTCCAACATACGTTGTGCCCACTAAATTTAATCCCGCATTGGGATAGGTTTCCTGTAGGGAGGCAAAAAAACTTTGTCCGACCTCACTCTCGGTCTGAATTTTTAAAACTTCACCTCCCTCTCCGATGATGCTTTGGTAGAGGGGATTAACCTCACCAAAACTTCCATCATCAGCGACCCGCTGAATTTCTTCATACTTGAGCTTCTGCTTGTAGTGGAGAGTTATTTCGTCACCTCCCGTGAAATCGTTACCGAGAATGTTTTTAAAATTAGCGAACATGGTGATCACTCCGATGAGGACAATAATCCATGAGGTGATAAAAGCCGTTCGGCGATAATCGAGAAATTTAATCTCTCTATCCTTGTGAATACTTAATCGCATTACTTTCTTGATCAGCCCGGCATTAATGAGAAATTCAAGCATGAAACGGCTCACGATTAGGGCGCAGAACATGGAAGCCCCTATGCCAATCGCGAGAGTGACACCGAAGCCCTTGACCGGACCGGTGCCCAGCCAGATGAGGATCCCTGCAGTTATCAGAGTCGTAACATTGGCGTCAATGATTGTTGAAAGCGCTTTGTCGTACCCTGAAATAAGCGCAGTCATCAGTTTTTTCCCAACTTTTAACTCTTCACGAATGCGTTCAAAAATAAGGATGTTCGCATCGACAGCCATACCTAAGGTGAGGATAAGCGCAGCTATCCCGGGAAGACTGACCGTTGCGCCAAAACTGGCTAATGTCCCTATGACGATAAATATATTCAAGGTCACTGAAATCATAGCTACGAAGCCAATTGATTGGTAGTAGATGATCATAAAGAGAATAACAAGAGCAGCACCGAGTAATGCGGCTTCAATACTCGCTAAACGTGCATCTTTAGCTAGTGAGGGGCCCACCTCGTACATTTCCACTATACTTAATCCGACTTTCAATGGATTATTTAAAACGTTAGCTAATTCCATTGCTTCTCTTTGTGTATAACGCCCGGAGATCTCGGCACCTCCTTTAATTTCCTCTTTCACCGATGGAGCTGAATAAAGTCTGTCATCCAAAATGATCGCAAGTTGCCCTAGAGAATTGGTGCGTGCGTTTTCTTCGGCGATGCGTCGTGTGACATTGGCAAATGTTTTTCCTCCTTCATCCGTAAAGTTCAAGAGGACGCGATAACCACCAAAGTCATTGGGTGCCGCATAAGCACTTTCAATTATCTCCCCCGTCATTTCCGGGACTTTCTTGATATAGTAGGATTGCTCGACTATTTCACCTGTACGCGGGTTTTCACTTTCCTCAATCATGAGGACATAGCCGGGCGGTGTCAGACCGGTCTGAGTCGTGCGCGGATCTGCGGTGCGATGTACAAGGCTAAACTCAAGCAGTGCCGGAGCTTGGAGTGAATCAACAGCATCGGGGTTATCGCGCGTGGAAAGTCCGGGCATTTGAACCTCGATTGCATTTTCTCCGCGTATACGAATCACGGGTTCAGCTACTCCCAGGCCATCAACTCGACGTGCGATTATACTTTTTGCCTGTGACAGCTGCTCGGTGCGCTCCCAATCTTCTTCCGATAGATCCTCTTCTTTTACTTTAAAGGTGAAAGCCACGCCACCTTTTAAATCGAGGCCTAATTTTACTTTCCCATGAGATTCGCTTAAAAGATAACGCATGAGCGTATTATTGCGCTTCTTTATATTCTTTATATCATGGGCGTCGATTTCAGGAAAATATTGCTGGAGGTCGATATTTTCCTCATCGACGATTCTTTTAAGCGCGATAAAAGTCGTGGGGTCCTGTCCCGTATCGCTGCGTTCCTGGGCGCGTTGAACAAGAGCGCTGAGTTCCGGTTCTTTGAATGTGGCTTTTCCCTGTATATAATCCTTAAAGGGGGTGTCTTCTACAGGGATTATATTAAGGATCGCCCAGGCCAGAACAAAGGCTGAGACTACACTTTTCCAAAGGATGCTACCTGTCATGAGAGGATAAGCTAAATCTTAGGTAAGCAACGATCAGGATTCTGATTTATCCGTTTTTTCCGTTTTGCTTTGGACGAAACTTTTACTCAGTTCGATTTTAGTATTATCGGCTATTTTTAATACAAAACAATCGCTTTTAACATTTGTGATAATACCGATGATTCCACCATTTGTGATAATCTCATCTCCCGTACCTAATGAACGTATCATCTTATCGTGTTGCTTTTGTTTCTTACGCTGAGGGGCGATGATAAGAAACCACATTCCCGCAAAAAGGAGGCCAAAAATTAATATCTGAAAAGTAGGATCCGGCCCACCTTGTTGTGCTTGGACAATGGGGGCGAATAAGAGTTTAAATATTAGTATCTGATGCATAATGAAATTGGGTTTCTAAAAATGCTCAATCAAGTTTACTGTCATCCAAAAGGCAAGTCATTTCATTTTACATTTCACCCCTGCAGATGTTTTTGCGATCAATTATTAAGCGGGAACTTTGTTCGCAACTTTTTTAAATGCATTATCAGCGATATTAATCGCTTCATCGATATCTGATTCCTGATGGGCAGCGTTAATGAACCAGTTGTGGTGGGGATGA
This sequence comes from Opitutales bacterium, assembly GCA_965219535.1. Lineage (GTDB taxonomy): Bacteria > Verrucomicrobiota > Verrucomicrobiia > Opitutales > PNEW01 > PNEW01. The sequence goes on from CBDCNV010000002.1 coordinate 1,081,327, forward strand.
AAAAAAACACCGTTTTCCATGCAGTAACGACAAAATGCCTGCATCCGCATTAAATTTGTTTCTTCAGCAAAACTCATGTAGGGAAGCGCAGGTGGTCCGGAACAAGTGACTCGTAACCCGTATTTCGCCGCGGCATTTTCCAGGCCCCGGGTGAGACGTTTACCCATTGCTTGCAAGTGTTCAACAACGTTGTCCCGCTTGAGTATATGAAGGCAGGTAAGAGCTGCGGCCATTGGCATGGCACTAAACCAATAGCTACCGGTCATGAAAACTTTACTTGCGGCCTGCTTGAATTCATCCCGTCCCACGGCGGCAGATAAGGGATAACCGTTGGCGATCGCCTTACAAAAACAGGAAATATCGGGGGTAAAATTAAACGCCTGGTGCGAACCTCCGTGGTGGAGTCGAAATCCGGCTCTGATATCATCGAGAATAAAGACGATGCCTTTATTTTTACAGACGTTTTCGATCTCCTGCAAAAACCCTTCCGCCGGTAAAACGGAATCTGCCCCTCCCGGGTGGTGATAAGGGGTAGTAATGATCGCAGCAATCTGCCCCTTGTGTTGATTAACCAACGTGTGGACGCTATGAATATCATTCCATAAAAAAGTATGACTATGAACGTTGTCTTCTGGGATGGACCCATTGGGACCGCGAGTGGGACACCAGTAACCACTCCCGTGGTAAGCGCCATCAATATAGAGTACTTTTTTGCGGCCGGTATATTCTCTAGCAATTTTAATCGCCCAGTTGACCATGTCTGATCCGTTTTTCCCAAAGATTGCCCAATCGGCAAAGTCTACAGCTCCGACAAGATATTCGGCTAGTTCGACAAATCGTTCGGACGGATGATTGAAACAATCCCCGGCATTTCTTTGTTCGTCGGCCGCTGCATTGACCTCCTTGTTATTGTGACCTAATACGATCGGTCCATAACTACACAAGAAATCGATGTATTCGCGTCCATCAACATCCCAGTATCTGCAACCTTCGGCGCTTTTCGCAAAGTAGGGAGCGATTCCAGGTATCGTGTTGGCTGGACTGTTATGACCGTATATTCCTCCAGGAATTACTTGAACCGCACGTTCAAAAAGATCCTGTGTCTTCTTGGGTAATTGTGGCCTATGGTCTTCCATTTTCAAGGTAGAAGGAAATGCGTTCACTTATCCAACCCAGCTTTTCAGCAAAAGCTGTATCTCCTTCAATGCGTAATCGACCCAAACCAATCTCTGCCATGTTGATGATTTTGTTATGAAACGCAGCTAACGCAATAGCAGAATCCTCAAATACAATGCGGACATCAGGCGGGTAGGGGGAATCACCCTTTCCGTAATTGACCTTACCCTCTCTCCATTGAATCCAACCGGATATATCATCGTCACTTATGGTAAAAAAAGCTAAACCATCAGGCGTGGATTTCAAAAGGTCACGCGAGAATGGCTCGTTCTCACTCAGTTCCTTTATCGCTGCTAACATTAATCCTAATAATATTTTTAAATGTTTTGATCGAAAAGTAGTCTCCTCCAAACTGTTAGCATCGGGCTGAAGGTATTTATTTAAAAGTGTGCTTAAACGCTTAAAGACGATCAGTTGTTTTAACTTGAAAAATCCACTCGTTAACAAAGGCAAAGTAAAACCGCTTTGAGTAAACGTTCGATTGAGATGACGTTCAGATAAATACAGTATTTTTATTGCACCCGGTGCATCCTTTGCCCCGACAAATTCACATTTGCCGTCTTGGAATTTTACCGCAGATTTCAATTTTGAGCAGGTAGTAAAAGCAATGGAAAAACTCTCTTCACTAAGAATTTGCTTAGCTTCCGGAACGACCGCTACTAAATCTTCCAGCGCGAAAAGAACGGCGTTAAGATGTAAACGACAAAGAATGTTATCCTTTGAAGGAGTATCCATATCGTAAATTAAGCGACTATGCTATGTAACTTTTTTAGAATGTCCAGAGGATGCTGCTGAGGTTGTAAAGCTCGCATTATTTCTTTTTCCTTCTCGATTGCACGAGGATCGTTCGTCCATTCCTTTGATATCACGGGTAGCTGTTTAGCTCTATTAATTATTTTTCCGAAACCGTGTTTCTGGCAATATTTCAAGGTAATATTTTCCTGAGGCATGACCCCACCCAGGGTATTAAATATCAAGGGACAAGCGCTGATTATGGCCTCACTCGTCGTCCCAGTTCCAGGACGGGCTACTATTGTTGATGCGCATTGTAAAAGCGTGTTCATCTTATCGTAATATTTCATGGGTATAATTTGCCAATTGGTAAATTGCTTTTCCCAGGAAGTAATCATACGGTGCGTACTTTTATTAAAACCACAAAGGGCTACAATTCCAGGTCTAAGTGATTGATTTTTATACGCATTTAAAAATTGCATATGATTATTGGCACTGTTGGCTCCGGTTGAGAGAATGAGATTTATCTTATGGGGATCCATTCCGAGCTTGTTTTGGATAAAATTTTCTTTCTCTTTGTCGTTTAAAGGTGGGTTGTAAAAATCAGGTTTGAGAAGGAACCCGCCACACCAGATTTTACTTTCTGCTATGCCGAGTCGCGCAGCTGCTTCACAGGTTTCTGGAACAGCGCCAATAAAAAGATCACATTCCGGATTTACCCAATGCTTACTGAACCCATAGCCGCCGCTGAGTTCACCGCAGTATGTCACGCAAGCTAATCGTGATCTAATTTCTTCGCGGGCGAGGGAAAAAAATCCGTGGTTGAGATGGGCATGGGTGCTTAAAATAATCTGTGGCTGGTAAGATTTAATGAGTTTTTTAAAATTATTTTTCCCCAGTATTCTCCTCTTACCCCGATGCATAGAAGCAAGCTCCAGAGAGTTAAAATAGAGGTGATGCAAGCGAGGTGATCTTTTCTGAATAAAATTATAGAGCTTAACCCCAAAAGCGTAAAGCGGGTGGGTTGATTCAAGCGTTGAGTGAATGGACGCCTCAAAATTATATTTTTTTCCTTCCTCAGTTTGCATCCAGGCTTTCAAAGCCTGGGCACGCATATCATGGCCGCCGCCGGTACTCGATGTAATAATAAGAACGCGCATTATCCTATGGTGTGTTGAATAAGAATTCCCAATTCCACCTGATTTTCTGCTCTGTGCAAATCATTTAGTGTTGGTTTATTAATGTACTAACCGGAATATCTCAAACGGCATCGGTCTGTTGTTTGACATCGCTACCTATTCCGACTATATAAGTGTATAATGTTAATCGCTACTGATAAGCGAGTTTACTTTCTCGCCTCCTCTCAAGGACGATCTTCACCAGAAATAGTATTGAAAGGAAATCGAATCCATTGTCTTCAAGAGGGGAAAAAATTAGCGATTATAGTTTATGATCGGGGTATGCTTGCGTTGCTCGCGGATGGTGAAAGACGTATTTTTGATTCCGGTATCGAGGAACCAATAGAATGTCTGGCTTTACTCGAAGAAGATCCTCTGGTCTTACTGATAGGAACTGAAGCACCCCACCTCTATCAACTTACCGATGATGGAAAACCGGCAACGCGCATAAATTCTTTTGATCAACTGGAAGTTCACGACCTGTGGTATACACCATGGGGAGGACCTGCCGCGGTTCGCAGCCTTGCTCACCAGGGGGATTGGATCTATGCCGATATTCATGTTGGCAGTATTATGCGCTCTCCGGATCGCGGTGTCTCGTGGGAACCCGTAGAATCAAGTATACATGAAGACGTACATCAGGTTGTAACTACGCCCTCCGCCGAGTCACGTGTTTATGCTAACACGGCTAATGCTGTATATATCAGTGAAGACTCAGGGCAATCATGGGAACACCGTGCCAAGGGTCTGAGCACGAGTTACGGTCGTGCCATTGCGGTAGATCCACAAGACCCGGGCTGTCTCCTCGCATCTGTTAGTCGAGGTCCGGGCAACAATGTTGATGGTCAACTCTTTCGTTCAGATAATGTCGGACTCAGCTGGAACCCTGTCACCTCAGGATTTCCAGCATCGACGCGAAATAACATTGATACATTTCAGATCATCTTTTCATCTGACGGGTCTGCATGGGCCGCTGTAGATGAAACCCTTTATAAGAGTGATGATCGGGGAAATAATTGGGAGATCGCCTGGAAAACGTCAGATGAAATTACTATGCTATCCAGCGCGTGATCACAACTTACCCTCTCAGAAAAACTTAATTTCATTTTTCCTCTCCCAGCGAAACGATCCTGGTAGGATGTGGCATTGCGTTGTTGAAGTTTGAGTTTCGTCTATGTAGTTCCTTCATTAGGGGTAGCCAAGAAGATTACATGTTTGACTAATATCGTACTAGTATCGGTAGTGAAAGGAGAAACCGTGAGCTATAACCATTGATTGTAGACCGTTTTTACGTACCAGTTTTAGTGAGGGAGTTTGCAGGTGAATGGATAGTGATTAATAATGTTAATTTAACAAAAAATATTTTATACTCTAATCCTATCAATCATAGTTAAGGCTTTTGATTATGAAATTTATAATTCAATACACGAATTAACACGAAAAAATTTCATGCTGATTAGCCTCAACTTCTCTAATCTTCTTTCCCATCAGTAACGATGGGAGGTGGAAAAGTTATACGTAAAATTCTGAACCATCCGTTGGTTTTGCCCGTTTACCTGCCTTCTTTTTTGGGTTCAATGTGTGGTGGCCTGCTCGTTCCGGTCCTCCCTCTTTTTATCATAAGCTTTAATGTATCCTATGGTATGGTCGGATTAGTTCTCGCTAGTCATGGCATAGGTATGATGGTGAGTGATGTCCCCGCGGGGTTGATTTTGCGACGTTTAGGAGAGAAACAATCAATGTTGCTGGGGGTGGCTTTAACTACCCTCTCAACCCTCGCTCTATATTGGGCACAGAACATCCCTCAGATACTTGTACTAAGATTGATATCTGGATTTGGTATAGCCATTTTTGGTATTTCTCGGCATACTTATATCACCGATGTAATCGCCCTCACCAACCGGGGGCGTGCTTATGCTCTCTTTGGAGGGTTAATGCGAGTGGGTAAATTTGCAGGTCCAGCAATTGGAGGCTTCGTCGCTGCTATTTTCGGACTTCGCACCGTGTTTCTTCTTTTCAGTGTGCTTTATGCATTAATATTTATCATTGTCGTTACCTTTTTAGCGAAAAGAGATTTGCCGACTTTCAAGTCTTCATCACAGCCAGGTAACCATCTATATTTAACGATTAAAAGGCAGTCCCGAGTCCTCTTAACTGCCGGGGTAGGGCAGATTTTTGGGCAAATGATACGTTCAGGGGTAACGGTAATTATTCCTCTATACGCTGCTGAAGTTCTCGGCCTTAAAGTAGAGGCGATTGGATTAATCGTCAGTATCGCCGCAGCTATTGACATGTCGCTATTCTACCCGGCTGGATTGCTTATGGACCGGCGCGGTCGCAAGTATGCGATCCTGCCTTGTTTCTTCATTCAGGCTGTCGGTTTGGCGTTAATACCCTTTACTTACAGTTTCACAAGTCTCTTGGCTATTGCTTCCTTGATCAGTTTTGGGAATGGTCTTGGCCCAGGGACAATGCTGACCCTGGGTTCTGATCTTGCTCCTGACGATTCCCGTGCTGAATTTCTCAGCCTCTGGCGATTTATTGGTGATCTTGGACATACCAGTGCCCCTCTGGTTGTGGGAGCGGTAGCTGCTATAGCAACGCTGCCGGTCGCAACTTGGGTGGTTTCTGCTACGGGACTATTCGCGGTAGTAGTGTTCGCCTTCCACGTCCCCGAAACCCTTAAAAAACATTAAGCATGTTTCGAATTTATGAGTTCCAGATATAGGTTATATAACCCAATCATATTATCGTTTCATAATCCGACGCGGAGAGCAGTGACTCAGTCTCGGCTTGATCTTGAATTTTAATTTTAAGTAACCAGCCGCTTTCATAAGGATCTTTATTGAGAATCTCGGGTGAATTTTCGAGCTCCGCATTAACTTCCAGAATTTCACCACTGACCGGCATATAGAGGTCAGATGCGGCTTTAATCGATTCGACTACCCCAAAGGCATCGCCTTTCGCTATACTATCACCGGGCGAGGGAAGCTCGACAAAGGTAATGTCACCGAGGCTCTCCTGAGCATAATCCGTGATGCCTATTATACCATCCTCATTTTCAATTTTCAGCCATTCGTGGTCATTAGTATATTTTAGCACTGTTGGTATCTTAGTCATTGTATTTTAAAAGAGGTGAAAACAATCAGTTTTTCGCTTGTTTATGCAAGGGTGGATTAACACGTTCAAGATTTATCTTATGACCGCGCAGGTCGACATAAAGTTTATCCGGATCGACGCCATCGATGGTTACCAGGGCGGAGCCAATGGGTTTGTTAATCATTGGCGACAGTGTTCCGGAAACAACCGTGCCAATTGTCTGGTCTTCGAAAAGTACGGGTGTTCCCCCACGGGCGATTCGTCGATCGTTTAGTTGGAAGAAAATTAATTGCCTGTCTGAACCCACAGCTTTTTCTTTTTCCAGTGCGCTGCGTCCGATGAAAGCATCGGGTTTTGAGAATTTAACCGTCCATCCAAGTCCGGCCTCGAGGGGAGAGATTTCTTCACTGATTTCGTGACCATAAAGGGCCAGTCCTGCTTCCAGACGTAAACTGTCCCTTGCTCCGAGCCCGCATAGTTTTAACCCATAAGCATTCCCCACCTCGTGTAAAGCTCGTGCTACGGGTAGGGCGTTATTCGTTGGACAATATAATTCGAATCCATCTTCCCCTGTGTATCCGGTGCGACTTATCATCACTTCGACACCACCCACTTTATCGCGGGTAAAATGAAACCTTTTAAGACTTGTCAGGTTGGCACCTGTGATTGTGCCTAGTATCGCTTCGGCTCTGGGTCCCTGCAAAGCGAGTAGAGCGTATTGGGAGGTTTCATCCTTAACAGCACAGTTAAATCTCTTTGCCTGTTTAAGCATCCAATCTATATCTTTATCCGTGTTACCAGCATTGATGCAGAGAAAAAAATCGTTTTCATAAAAACGGGTTATGATGACATCATCAACAACGCACCCGTTCTCGTAGCACAGCATACTGTAGAGAGATTTTCCGTCGCTAAGCTTTGTGATATCATTGGTCGCGATATAATTTAAATATTTTTCCGCATCCGACCCCACAACCCTCACTTCTCCCATATGACTGACATCAAAGAGTCCGGCGGTTTTTCGCACTGCGCGATGCTCTTCGAGAATACTTGTATATTGGACTGGCATTTCCCATCCCGCAAACGGAACGAAACGCGCTCCGTTCTCCTCGTGAAACGCGTGAAGGGGAGATTGGTTTATATCGGGCATGTTATCTTCTACGGGATCCAATGTTGCACAGAAGGAGTGGGCATTTTTTAAATTGGCTTGCTATTATGAGGTCAAGAAATAAGAAAGCAGGGATGAATTATTATTGATCCAGGCTATCGATCAAAAGTAATTCTTGAAATTACTAAAGTTTAATGCATATTTTATAGATACAGGATAGCCGATTTGATGAAAGATAAATGCTACGGACATAGTCGTGATGACTTGATCTGGTTATTGCAAAGCTCCTCTCGGAGTCATAGAGGCTCCTTTATTTTTCCACTGAGAGGGATTGCTATCGTATAAGCCTAATAACACCCCGGGGGCGTTTATATTGCCATGCGGCATTCATAAATATAAACATCGCCCTGGGTGAAGTTATCCATGCAATATTTAACTCTAAACCCTGCCCGATCAGAGATACCCCATCGCCGGCGATGCGGTCGATTAAATGGCTATGTCTCCCCGATTGCACCGACTGATTGGTGCAACTTAATATGACCTCATTGATTCTTGCCATAGTTTTTACTCTAGTCGTTTCCGCGTTCTGTTCATTGTTGGAAGCTTTTATCCTCAGCACGACAACCGCGGAAATTGAAGATCTCAAGCGCAACTCATTGAAGCAAGGGCAACTCATTGAAAAATTTAAGAATGATATCGAGGAGACATCTTCGGCCATTCTCACCCTCAACACGATTGCTCATACCTTGGGCGCCACTCTCGTCGGTGTGCTCGCGGGCCGGTTGTTTGATAAGGTCTGGGTCGGAATTATTTCAGCTGGATTCATCCTCGCGATTCTCATTTTTTCCGAAGTTATCCCTAAGAACCTGGGAGTCATTTACCGTAAACGGCTGCTCAAACATCTCGTTTTCCCCCTGCATTATGTGCGTTTGATCATGATTCCCTTCTCATTCTTATGTAAGCTGTTCGTTCGTCTGATTATTCGTAAAAAGCCAATCATAAGCACGGCGGAGCAGGAGCGTGAAATAATCCTTCTCGCTGAAAAAAGCGCTAAAGATGGTTCTCTCACCCATAACGAGCGCGATATGATTCACAATGCCCTTAGTCTTGATGACATCCTAATCAGTGACATCATGACACCGCGCACCGTCGTCACAGCAATGGAGCAGAATCTCACGATCGATGATGTCTTCAGGGATTTTAAAAATATACCCTTTGCGCGCATTCCGGTTTACGATGAGACGATCGACAATATCGTAGGCATTGTCCGCAGGCGAGACCTCCTCCAGGCGCGAGCGGATGATAACGATAGTGTCACGGTTGCTGAACTAAAAGGGGAAAGCATCTTCGTCCCTGACACTGCGAACGCGGCGGATGCCCTACAGTTATTTCTTAAAAATCACCAGCAGTTAGGTGTAGTCGTCGATGAGTTTGGCTCAACCGCGGGGGTGGTTGCGATGGAAGATATTGTCGAGCACATTCTTGGACGCGAGATTTATGAAGAATCTGATATCGCTGTCGATATGCGCGTTTTGGCGCGGAGAAAAGCAAGGAGTAATAATCTTAATTCTCCCGAAGGTAAATCAAGCCCTGCAGGCAATCCTCAATCTGCCGCTGCGCGTCGTTCTGCGACGTAATTTTGTACTGTTTATTTTAGGGTGCCAGGGTCAAATTCAGTTGGATCGTCGGATTACTGGGTTCATGATTTAGACCCTTTTATTCTACGCTTCAACGAGGATTTTGGTCTGCGCTGGTATGGGTTATCCTATGTTTTGGGATTTGCCGCCGCCTATTTTCTTTTAAGACTTTATTTCCGCTATAACCGTTCGCTTTGGAATGCTGAACAGGCGATCAACGCGATTTACGTTATTGCCCTGGGAGTAATCGTGGGTGGAAGGGTCGGCTACGTCGTGCTCTACGACCTCGCGCATTTTTTTCGCAGCCCGTTGACCTTATTTAAAGTCTGGGAAGGGGGGATGGCCAGCCATGGGGGCTTTGTCGGCTTAGCGCTGGCCCTGCTATGGTATGCGCGCAAGACTGGGGTTCCTTTTCTGAAGGCGAGTGATATCGCCGTTACCCTTGGTCCTCCGGGGTTGTTTTTTGGACGGATAGCTAATTTTATCAACGGTGAATTGTGGGGCAAAATCACTGATGTGTCCTGGGCGGTAATCTTTCCCGCCAGCGCGAGACCCGGAACACCGATCGAATTCATCTCCCCACGCCATCCTTCGCAGCTCTACGAGGCGGCCCTGGAGGGGGTCGTCCTGCTTCTGTATACCCAGGTTCGATTCTGGACGGGAAAACGGCACCACACGCCTCCCGGTCAACTCTGCGGTGAATTTCTTTTTCTCTACGCCATCGTTCGTATACTCGGTGAACAGTTCCGCGAGCCCGATGCCGGGCTTATCCTCGGTCTCAGCCGGGGTGTGTTTTATTCTCTCTTCTTCGCGCTCGCGGGTATAGTATTTATTGTTGTCGCCCGCCGAAGAAAGAGAGAATAAATCCGAAATCCTTCGATTGCCAATTGAAGAATAGCCACAAAAGGCACAGAAAGCACAAGAAAGAGAGAGTTTAAAACGTAAGAATTACACCTTTGTCATTGCGAGGAGCAACGCGACGCGGCTACCGAGCGAAGTGACATCTTCCATTCCAGGAAGACGGATGTGATCGGACCCCGTTTTTCGTACCAATTTAAGTGAGAGAGTTACCGGGTGTTAATGGTTTTAGGATTGATGTATATGAGAGATCTTGGCGAAGTGAGGGCGTAGCCCGAACGCGGCCAAGATCGGAAAGGAATCTGACAAACTCTTGTGGGCTTTTGAAGCCTAAACGACTGTGGGGATGTTCATGGTTATAGGTCTGACGCCATTGTTCGATTACCACTTGCGCTTCAGCCACGCTGAGTAACACTTCACGGTTCAAACACTCATCGCGTAAGCGGTTGTGAAACGACTCGATGAAACCGTTTTGCCAGGGACTGCCCGGATCGATATAGATCGCCTTTATGTTATTACCGGACAACCACTGCTGCACTTGATGAGCAATGAACTCACTGCCGTTGTCACTACGGATATAGCTGGGAGGTCCCTCCTCTTCAATGGCCTCGCTAAGCACAGAGAGGACATCGGTTGAGGTGAGTTGACGAGCGACCCGGATATCCAGGCATTTACGCGTATATGTCTTCGCTTCGCTTGAGTGTCGTCGCTTTCAGCTCCTCGGTACATCGATTAGAGTCATCATCTTTAATGGACCGCCGTTGTCTGTACGATCATGGACAAAGTCCCAGGACCAAACGTGATTGCGACCCTTTGCTTTAGTAGGTGACCCCGTAGAGACTCCTTGACGGTGTCTGCCCTTTTTCGGGGGCTTTACCTGCAGCCCTTCTGAACGTCGTACCGCCTGGACAAACTTCCTGCTTGTTGTCCAGCCTTCCTTTACCAGCAAGGCACGGATGCGCCGGTAACCGTAGCGGGGATGTTTCCAGGACAAGCTCACAATCCGCTCGACCAACCGCTGAGCTTTCTCACTGGCCTGTTTGGGCCGGTAACTGAACGTTGACCAACTCAGGCTGAGATAAGCACAAGCCCTCCGCAACGAGCACAACCCTTTCTCAGCCGCAGCTTTTACTACTCGTTTCTTCTGCTTTGGGCTCACCATTTTTTTGACAGCGTTTCCTCCATTACCTGATTCTTGAGCATTTGATCTGCGAGCAGCTTCTTCAGCTCGGTATGTCAGGCCTTCTCGCTTGCGCTCGTGAATTCTTTTTCCAGCTCTTTAAATCGCTTCGCATCGGCAAGTTCTAAATTGCCATATTTTTTACGCCAGCGATAGAAAGTCTGTTCGCTCAGGTTGTTTCCACGGCAGATTTCCTGTACCGTTTTACCGGTATCGGCTTGCCGCAATATTGTTATAATCTGTTCTGTTGTGTATCTTTTTCTTTTCATTGAGGTTATCTGTTTATCCCGATAACCTCTCTCTGTAAATGATACGATTTTTGGGGGTCACTCCACCGCCGATAACACGGATTGATACGGATAACCGCGGTGGGGCGGAAGATCGAAAAGGTGGATACAGAATAAACTAAAAGGTAAATGCTATCACGCATTTTGTATCCTGCATCTTGGATCCAGGATCATGCATCCTGATCCTCAACTTCTGCGCCGAACGCGCCAGAAGATAAAGAGACAACCCATTCCCATGAGGGCCCAAGTTGAGGGCTCGGGAACGATCGTAATCGAGAGTGCTCCAGCAGCTCCTGCGGGGTCGTAAGATGATAGAAATGACAGACCCGCTGGCAATGCATGCCCTAACAATTCATCGACTAAAATGTTGTCGAAAGTACCTGTTCTTGTCAGCGACCAGGTAAGCACATCGAATGAATTATTGAGAGTGGGTATGAACTCCTGATCAAAGATTAAAAGCAAGTCAGCACTATTAATGTTTAAATTCCCAAAGACATTTAATTGGCTGACATCGTCATCGATGAAAGTGGTATGCATGTCACTGCCATTTTCAAAAACTACCGTATTAAAGACATCGAGAGGATTGATATGATCTGGCGCGATGGTACCATAGTTGTGTAATGTTTCAGTGTCGGTTAATATTTTTCCTGCCCCTTTAATTAATCCGTAATTTTCCACATCAAATAATGCTTCTAATTCAGATTGATTACCGCCAGCGGTAAACATTTCTATCATGCCGTTATCACCTACGGTCACATCGTTGTTAGCATAAAGTTTACCGTCATAATGAATCCTAATTTCATTGTCATCGGTTGGGCCGGATGAACCTACCGCACCGACGAAGACATTTTGGGCGGACACAAATGCACCTGATCCACCACCGATAATTTCAACCGTGCCCTTGCCTAAGCCCGAACTACCCCCACTTCTATATTTCCGGTAACATATAAATTTGCATTATCAAACAGCTCGACAAAACCACTACTGCCAGAATTTTCACCTACAATTAAGTTTCCCCCAATATCGACATCAGCATTAGAGGCATCACCAGCAGAACCTATCAATCTTAATGTCCCACTTCCTTGATCACCCACTACCAAATTACTCATCACATCGAGGAGAGTATCACCTCCGCCTGTTGAATTAACTTTAATTTCACCTTGGCTGTTACTATGATCACCAATAATCACATCTAGCGTGCTATTGTTGATAGTCGTCGTCGCCCCCTTATTAATCTCCAGCAAACCATCGCCACTTGCGTTTAAACCCACCTTGAGGTCAGTTGCGTTGAATTCGGATAATGCGCCATCGACAAATACATTCCCAGGGCCATTCTTTCCAATTTCCGCATCGCCTGAAACATTCAAGATTCCATTATTCGTTATTGTCAGCGTACTTTGGCCGCCTGAACCAGCGCTGTTCGTGGTTAATAAATCGGGAGAATTTACCGTGCCATTATCGATAGTTAAATTAGTATTACCCGACCCACCTTGAGAAAGATCAAAATTTGTAGTGATATTAAGGATTTGACTATTAAGATCTAAAGTAACCGTATCATCCAGGACTTTAAGATTACGAATAGTGCGCGTGGTATTAAGGGTAACCTCATATCCTGGAGCGGATGCACCGAGATCAAAATTTGCGGTATCGAATGAACCTGGAATCCCATTGGTCCATCTAGCGCCATCGCTAAAATCGCCATCAGTCGCATTATTCCAATTCGTAGTAATAGGCCCCGATGCCAAAGCTGTAGCCGAGTAAAAGCAAAGTAGCGAAAGCAGCAGCGATAATTTAAACTTCATCGATAAAATCAGCGTTATGTAGTAATGAACGTTAATAACCTATAAATTTGTCGAGTAATGGCAAGATAAAACCGTGATTCTGTGGCTTCTTTTTACGGTAATTGGATTAAAGATTCACCGCAGAGACACAGATAGCGCAAAGACAGAAAAGAACAGGATAGCTTTAAGGTGGAGCGGGTTGCCTGCCAGCCATAGCTCTGCGTAGCTGGGCGGCGGTTGGTCCCTAGCACGCTTCTTATCTTTAAAACTCTATTATATATTAAAACGCGCTAGGGAACAACCTTCGCTGTGTAGTGATAAGCTACGGCGGTCAGGCAGCGCGTTCCACCTCTCTTCTGATATAACCTCAGCTTCTGCGCCTTACGCGCCAGAAGATGAAGAGGCAGCCCAGTCCCATCAGGGCCCAGGTCGAGGGCTCGGGGACGACGGTTAGCGTGAGATCTCCGGCTAATTCGTCGTAGTCAGGTTGGAAAAATTGACCGGGTGCTAATGAGAGGCCTCCCTCATCTACTGTGATGCTGTCGAAAGTTCCCGATAGTAATCCGGCCCAGGAAATGGCAAGAATATTGTCACCAAGCAAAGGTACGAAATCGTCGAGAAAGACATTCAGGATACCGCTTGAAAATGTAAGATTACCTGTCTCGCTATTTGTATCTATAATATCTAAAAAATAGGCGCCGGGCCCTTCGCCGGAATCGAAAACGGTGATATCTAAAATACTATTAGTATTAAAGGTAACGCTTCCATCCACTCTTAAATTAAAGTTTGGACCGACGATAATTTTACCTGAATTGTTGATATCACTATTTATAAGACCTCCCCCTTCTACTCTTCCCAGGGTTCCTACTGTAATACTATCTGCGGTTAATACGCTATTATCTAGAACCTGCAAGAGCCCCTCGCCCAGGTTGCCCACGTATACATCGTTAATCGTTAACGTTGATCCAGGTCCCGATTGGTTGTCTACCCTTAGCTCAGAGGCAACACTGGTCGCCTGGTTGCCGATGATGACAGACGCATCGATATCGGGCGTAGCGGAATTATGCACATGGAAAGTTCCCTTTCCGCCATCACCGACAATGATCTGACCCTCAGGTTCGCCCACCTGGGCTCCCATGTGAAGCAGGGAACCTACACCGTCAAGGGCAAACTTGCCGTCCGATCCTGGATTCACACCTAAATTTAAGGTACTTGCATTAATCACTTCGGCCAGGCCCCCATCTCTAATTTGCACAAGGCCAAACTCATTAACACCGACGTTCAATATGTCGGTAGAAAAAATGGAACCGGTATTGTAGACATTAACATAACTCGGGCCGTCTATTCCTACATCCGCTGTATCTGTGATATTTAATATGCCCGTTGATCCGCCAAGATCTCCAATGTCGAGCTGGCTGAAAGTCGTATTGAAGTTTTTGGAGGTTTCTAAATTACTCGCGTTGACCGTTCCATTCTTGATCGCTAGGATGGCACTATCGCCGTTATTGTGCGCGAGCGTTAATTTATTAGTTAAAGTCAGTGTCTCGGACGGTACACCAGGCGATAAATCAAAAATGACGGTATCATTTTCGATTTCAATACTATGGGCTGTCGCGGGACTGGAGTCGAAAGTAACGGTATGGGTTATACCAAGATTAAATTCTCCAATATTACTAGGACCGGGAACGCCTGAACTCCAATTGAGGCCTTCATTAAAATCGCTATCTTCTGCACCAGTCCAATTACTATTGGCAATTGATGCCTGCGTAGAAATCCAGCATACGCAGAGAAGAACAGGTAGGGAAGTTAGTATTTTCAGCTTCACGGCGATAATAACAAGTAAGTGTAGATTACTTAATCACTCTATAATAAGCAGCGATTGAAGACAAGCTTAAATAGTGGTTAGTAACCGCAGAACCTCGGAGGGAAAAGGTGGAGCGGGCGGGCTGCCCGCCATAGCTCTGCGTAGCTGAGCGACGGTTGGTCCCTAGCACGCTTAGAAAAGTATTAGAAAAAAGAAACGCGCTAGGGAACAACCTTCGCTATGTAGTGATAAGCTACGGCGGTCAGGCAGCGCGTTCCACCTATCTCTAAATCTTATTTTTGTGCCTCTTGTGGCTATCTTGAATTTCCTCAGCTTCTCCGCCTTATGCGCCAGAAGATAAAGAGACAACCTAATCCCATCAGGGCCCAAGTCGAGGGCTCGGGAACGACTACCAAGTCGAGAGATTGTGCATTATAAATGGGTTGAAATAATAAATTACCATTAAATCCAAACTCATCATCGACGGAACCGAATTGACCTGTAATAATACCGGTCCAGGTAAGTACTGTAAACACATCGCCTAATTGCGGCAATGTTCCTCCCATTAAAATGATATCCAAAAAACCACTCGAGAAAGTCAAGTCGCCATCGATATTTAAGACACTCCAATCAATTGCGTCTAATATGGTGACTTCAAATGTGCTTCCGGTTTCAAAATCGAAATCACCGGTGACGTCGATAGAGTGATTAAAATCCGGGGCGATCGTTCCAAAATTATTAAAGGTAGTTCCGGGGTCTACGTTAACATTTCCCGCGCCCTTAAAGAGACCAAAATTATCGATCGTAGGTGATGTTAATTCTGCTGCACCTGAGTAGCTAGTGATCATTTGGATTACACCATTCTCGTTGATTTGCACACTGTTGTTAGCTGTTAACTCGCCGTTATAATCAATCGTAATCTGACTGGTTGGTCCGGAGGGGCCTGTTGCGTTGACGAGAATACTGTCCGCGAAGACACGACCACCCACAGGTTCACCGCCCACTATATTCAAATTGCCCACGCCGCCATTGCCTACAACTAATGAACTACCAGGGGTGTTAACGTTCAGGGTTGAATTTTCACCGACCTCAATATAACCGTTCCCATCAGAGTTAAATCCCGCAATTAAGTCACCCACAACATTGGCGATAGCAGAACCGGGAGAACCGTCTAATCTCAGGGTGCCGCTGCCGCTGCCGCCCACGACGAGGCGGTTTTGGATGTCAAGTTGAGCGGGATTATTCGCTCCAGTTGTTCCATCGACAAAAATCTCACCTGTGCTTCCGTTGTTAACACCTATAATTGCATCTAACCCACTTATATTGTTATTAACTGTAGCACTTGCACCTTTACGAATAGTCAGCTTATTACCGGTACTATTAAAGCCAACATTCAGATCATTCATTGTGAATGATGAGGGTAAAGTGTCAGTACCTTCACCATCGACAATAACCGTCGAAGTGCCATTTTTGCCAATGTTTACAACATCGGCGAATACTTCACTGCCGTCTTCAATGTCCATGTTTGTGGTAACTTCCGTTGCTTCAGACAAGGTCAAATTATTAATCGTCAGGGTAGATCCAGTTGCCGTAGTAATATCATTCACCTTGATTTCAGAATTGGTGCTTCCCGCTTGATTTCCTAATATAATAGAAGCATCGATGGTCGGACTAGCGCCATTATGAACGTGAAAAGTCCCCTGGCCCATATTGCCGACAATGATCGAACCCTCTGAAGACTGGCCTACTTGTGTGCCCATAAGTAGCTTAGAACCTACGCCATCAATGGCTAGTTTGCCGTCCGACCCAGAATTCACGCCGAGTGTAATCGTCAATGGACTGGAGATCTCTAATGTAGAGCCGTTGGTAATATTAAATAAAGCTTCACCATTAACACCGGATTTCAAATTGGCGGTCTTGAGTGTGCCATTTGCGAGAAAAAGAGTAGCGTTATCTGAAACGGTTAAGGCGAGATCAGTGTCATTGGTCACGGTCAGGGTGTTGTCATCGAACAGATCAAGCATGATAGTGGTGTTAATTACATCTAAATTACTGATCGTGTGATCCGACGTGATCGTCACGATAGGTGGAAAGGGTAGATCAGTCGGCTCAACATTAAATACTACATTATCAGATACAGTTGGAACGACAGTATTAGACCAATTGCTACCCGTATCAAAGTCGCCGCTTGAAGTAGAAGTCCAAGTGCCATTGGGTAATATGGATGCTTGCGCAATATTCCAGCCCAGGCAGAGAAGAACAGATAGAGATGTTAGTATTTTCAGTTTCACTGACATTAAAAAAACAGGTAGTGTAAAAAGACGATAATAGGCTATCAAAAAATCGCCAGCTGACAAGCTTTAAACGGCGTTCGGAGAACGTAATTTACCACGTAGACACAGAGTTCACAGGGGGAAGGATATCCTTTAATGTTTAACGCCGCTGACCCTAGCGAGTTTTTCCCCTCAATGTGCATATCATACCCTCTTGATGAAAATTTTTTGACACCACTCACATTTTATGTTTTACACCTTGCGATTATCACGGCAAAAAGTCGTGTCAACTGTTGACAAAGAGGAATTTAAACAGACTTTTAAACTATGAATATAATTGCCTATTTAAAACCGCAATGCGGCTGGAGCAGAGGAGTCCGCGCAATATTTAATAAATATGGCCTCACTTACGAGGACAGGGATATTATCAATAATCCTGATATTTACGCCGAAATGGTGGAAAAATCGGGCCAACCGCTATCTCCCTGCGTGGAAGTCGATGGTGTCATGCTTACGGATGTCAGCGGGGAGGAAGTTGAAAATTACCTTCTCAGCAATCAGTTGGTTAAGCCCTCGGAAAGAGAAGCTGGTGTGCCGACAGATGCTGCCTGTTCAGACGAAGAGCACGCCAAAATGAATTCACAAACGATACGATTTTTTTAAAAGGCAGATCATGGGGTAGAATCCCCACTAGTTTTCAGCCGACCGGGATGAAATGCCCGGTCGCTCTGTGTATGGCTATTGCCTTAAAGCGAGTGATTACTTTGTATAGAGAATTATAAGATGAAAAAGGAACTACCCCAAGGACTTTACGATCCTCGCAATGAACATGACTCCTGTGGAGTAGGCTTTGTCGTTAATGTAAAGGGAGAGCCCTCGCATAAGATAATAGAACAGGGCCTTGAAGTTCTTTTAAGTCTCGCCCATCGGGGCGCCTGCGGATGTGAAGCAAATACCGGGGATGGTGCGGGTATCCTTATACAAACACCCCACAAATTCCTGCATAAAGTTTGTGAGCCGCTCGGTATCCATCTACCAGCTCCCGGTCAATACGGTGTGGGCATGGTATTTCTTCCCCCTGAAATTCATTCCCGCCGTGAATGTGAAGAAATGTTCCAGGAAGTAGTCCAAGCAGAGGGGCAGCGTTTTCTCGGCTGGCGGACCGTTCCCTCCGTTAATGATTTACTGGGAGAGACGGCCAAGGAAGAGGAACCAGTAGTGCGGCAGGTGTTTATCGGTAGAAGCCCGGAGATAAAAGATGATCTGGCATTTGAACGGAAACTCTATGTCATCCGGCGTCGAACGACAAGCGCAGTGTGGTCAGCTCGTCTACCCGACGCCAGCTGCTTCTATATTCCCAGCCTTTCATACAAATCAATTGTCTATAAGGGCATGCTCATGACCGAGCAAGTCACCCCTTTTTATCCAGACTTATCTGACCCTGATGTCGAGAGCGCCTTGTCGGTTGTTCATTCACGATTCAGTACGAATACCTTTCCCAGTTGGGACCGCTCTCAACCCTTTCGCTATCTCTGCCACAACGGTGAGATAAATACTCTCCGCGGAAATCAGAACTGGATGCACGCGCGACAGGCGATGTTTGTATCTGAACTTTTCGGAGAGGATATAGAAAAAATTAAACCCATCTTGCGGGAAGACGGTAGCGATTCTGCGATCTTTGATAACTGTCTTGAGTTTCTCGTTCTATCGGGGCGCTCCCTTGCGCATGCGACAATGATGATGATTCCCGAACCGTGGACTAATCATGAAAGCATGAGCGATGATAAAAAAGCTTTTTATGAATATCATTCCAGTCTCATGGAACCCTGGGACGGACCCGCGTCGATCGTCTTTACTGACGGGGTTCAGGTTGGCGCGGTTCTCGACCGTAACGGGCTTCGCCCTTCACGCTATTACGTGACTAAAGACGACCTTGTTGTGATGGCGTCCGAAGTAGGGGTGCTCGATCTCGAACCCGATCGCATTGCGCACAAAGGACGACTCCAACCCGGTCGCATGTTTTTCATTGATACAAAGGAAGGGCGGATTGTTTCAGATGAAGAAATAAAAGAGACAATCACAAAAGAGCATCCTTACCGTAAATGGTTGAACGAGAACTTGGTCAAACTGGAAGATTTACCAGCAGCTTCAGCATTAGAAGAACAAAACCATCAGACGGTGGTCAGGCGTCAGATGGCTTTTGGTTATTCCCAGGAAGATTTAAAATTTATCCTTGGACCCAGCTCGTGCGATGGAGTTCAACCACTGGGTTCGATGGGCGATGATACTCCCTTGGCTACCCTGTCCGATAAACCGCAACTCCTTTATAATTACTTTAAGCAATTATTTGCTCAGGTTACCAATCCCCCGATCGATGCGATTCGCGAAGAGATTATAACCTCGACGGAGACGACAATTGGCTCGGAGGGGAACTTGCTCGACCCGCGTCCCGAAAGTTGCCGGCAGATTAAACTGAAGTGTCCTATTTTAAATAATGACGAATTGGAAAAGCTCAGGAATTTAAAGCTTGATGGATTTAAATCCACCATGCTGCCCATACTCTTTAATCCTCGCGATGGAGGTGCAGGGCTGGAAGCCGCGATGAAGGATCTCTGTAATAGGGCAAGTAAGTTTATTAACGACGGCGTCAATATACTCATTCTATCCGATCGTGGGATCAGTCCGGAAAAAGCGGCCATCCCCGCACTGCTTGCCGTTTCGGGTTTGCACCATCATTTGATTAACGAGGGAACGCGGACACGTGTTGGTCTGGTTCTGGAATCGGGAGAGCCTCGCGAGGTACAACATTTCTCCCTTCTCGTCGGTTATGGCGCGGGTGCGATTAATCCCTATCTCGCATTCGAATCGCTCGATGATATGATCCAGCGCGGCCAATTAAAAGAGATTGCATATGAGAAGGCGGTAACCAATTTCATTAAAGCTTCAGTCAAGGGAATCGTTAAAACGATGGCCAAGATGGGCATATCAACGATACAAAGCTACCGTGGTGCACAGATATTTGAGGCGGTCGGTCTTAATAGTGCAGTCATCGATAAATATTTTAAATGGACCGCCTCTCGTGTTGAAGGTGTGGACATTGAAGTTCTGGCAAAGGAAGTGTCAATGCGTCATCGACGTGCATTTCCCGATCGCGACACAGGAGATGAAGTACTCGATCCTGGAGGGAAATATAGCTGGCGTAAAGATGGAGAATACCACCTTTTCAATCCGATGACTGTACATCGTCTCCAGCGAGCATGTCGCACGAATGATTACACGGTCTTTAAAGAATATACAGAATTGGTAAACGATCAGTCCGAGCAGATGTGTACCCTCCGTGGACTTTTGGAATTTAAGTATCCACCGAAGCCAATACCGATTGATGAAGTCGAACCGGTTGAATCTATCGTCAAGCGATTTAAAACAGGGGCTATGTCCTATGGTTCGATCAGCCAAGAAGCGCACGAATCGCTCGCCATTGCGATGAATAGAATTAATGGTAAAAGTAATACTGGTGAAGGGGGAGAGGATCCTGCGCGCTATGTATTAGAACCCAATGGCGATTCAAAAAACAGCGCGATTAAACAGGTCGCCTCGGGGCGCTTTGGTGTAACCAGTTATTACCTTTCCAATGCCCAGGAATTGCAAATTAAAATTGTTCAGGGAGCTAAGCCTGGAGAGGGTGGTGAGTTGCCCGGTTCAAAAGTATATCCTTGGATTGCCAAAGTAAGATATTCAACTCCGGGAGTTGGGCTGATCTCGCCGCCACCACACCATGACATATATTCTATCGAAGATCTTGGAGAATTGATCCACGACCTGAAGAACGCCAACCGCAACGCCCGGATCAGCGTTAAACTGGTGGCTGAAGTGGGCGTGGGTACGGTTGCTGCCGGGGTGTGCAAGGCGCATGCTGATGTCGTTCTGATCAGTGGCTTTGACGGGGGTACCGGGGCTTCGCCGCTCTCCAGTATTAAACACGCGGGTGCGCCTTGGGAACTCGGTTTGTCAGAAACGCACCAGACACTTGTGCTCAATAATTTACGAAGCCGTATCGCGGTGGAAGTCGACGGGCAGTTAAAAACAGGACGCGACGTCGCGATCGGTTGCCTGCTCGGGGCGGAAGAGTTCGGATTTGCTACCGCACCCCTCGTTGTTATGGGCTGTATCATGATGCGGGCTTGTCACTTGAATACCTGTCCCGTAGGCGTGGCTACGCAAAACCCTGAACTGCGCAAAAAGTTCACCGGCGATCCAGGCCATGTTGTCAATTTCATGCACTTCATGGCACAAGATTTACGGGAGTATATGGCGAAACTAGGATTTCGCACGATTGACGAAATGGTCGGGCGTTCGGATATGCTGGACATGAGAGAAGCAGTCGATCACTGGAAGGCCAAAGGATTGGATTTTTCACATATCCTCTATCAACCGGATGTCCCTCCCTCCACTGGTCGCTATTGTCAGATTTCACAGGATCACGGTCTCGAGAAGTCAATGGACATACGCTTGCTCTTAGATATTTGTAAACCGGCATTAGAACAAGGAAAGATGGTCAATAGCACGCTTCCGATCAAAAATACCGATCGGGTAGTAGGCACGATACTCGGGAATGAAGTTTCTAAACGCTATGGATTTGACGGATTGCCCGAGGACACCATTTATCTTAATTTTAAAGGTTCTGCCGGGCAAAGCTTTGGCGCCTTCGTGCCTCATGGCATTACCCTTAACCTCGAAGGCGATGCCAACGATTATACGGGTAAAGGGTTATCTGGGGGAAAAATGATCATCTATCCCCCCGCGCAATCAACATTTTTGCCGGAAGAAAATATTATTATCGGCAATGTCGCGTTTTATGGAGCAACGAAGGGTGAGGCTTATATTCGCGGCATGGCGGGCGAGAGATTTTGTGTTCGCAATAGTGGAGTCCATGCCGTGATTGAAGCGGTAGGTGACCATGGTTGCGAATATATGACGGGTGGGCTTGTCGTTATTCTCGGTCCAACCGGTCGTAACTTTGCCGCCGGGATGTCCGGTGGTGTCGCTTACGTTTTCGATGCAGATGGAGATTTCGAATCCCATTGCAATTTGGAAATGGTGAGTCTCGAACGCCTGGACAACGATGAGGATATTAAAGAAGTGCGAACAATGATCGAAAAGCATGTCGCCTATACCTCAAGTGATCGAGGCAGATACTTTCTTTCCTCATGGGAGGATAAAATATCAAAGTTCGTCAAGGTTATGCCCAATGACTACAAGCGTGCTCTTGAAACAATGAAACGCGTATCCGCAAGAGGGATGAGCGGTGATGAGGCGGTGATGGCTGCATTCGAGGAAAATGCACACGACATGGCGCGGGCAGGTGGTAATTAATTCTACTTTTTAAATTAATGGGCAAACCAACTGGATTTCTTGATTTTCAAAGAGAAGCGCTGAAGCACCGGCCTCCGCGGGAACGGGTTGGCGACTGGGATGAATTTCATCTCCCGATGCCGGAAGATGAGCTGAGTGAGCAGGGTGCGCGCTGCATGGATTGCGGCATTCCCTTCTGTCACACCGGAATGACCTTGTCCGGTATGGCCAGCGGTTGTCCCATAAATAACCTTATTCCCGAATGGAATGATCTTGTTTATAACGGTCAATGGCGTGAAGCGCTCGATCGTCTGCATAAAACAAATAATTTTCCCGAGTTTACTGGTCGCGTCTGTCCCGCCCCATGCGAGGGATCTTGTGTTCTTGGCATCATCGATCCCCCGGTAACGATTAAAACTATTGAACAGGCGATCATTGATCGCGGTTTTGAAGAAGGGTGGGTAACGCCTCAGCAGCCATCAGTCCGTACGGGTAAAAAAGTTGCTGTTGTCGGTTCAGGGCCCGCAGGTCTCGCTTGTGCGGATCAGCTCAATCGAGCGGGGCATACCGTAACCGTGTATGAACGTGAAGACCGTATCGGGGGACTTCTCATGTATGGCATCCCTAACATGAAGTTGGATAAAACAAAAGTGGTACAACGTCGAGTAGACCTGCTGAAGGCAGAAGGCATTGAATTCATTACTAAAGCTGAGGTTGGTAAAAATATTTCTGCTCAAACTTTATACGAGGAGTCGGATGCAATTGTTCTCTGTGGCGGTGCGACTAATCCCCGTGATCTTCCCGTTGAGGGACGCGACTTAAAAGGGGTTCATTTTGCGATGGAATTTCTTACCGCTAACACTAAGGCACTACTAAACGGTGAGCAGACGACTCTTTCCGCGATGGGAAAGGACGTCGTGGTTATTGGAGGTGGTGACACCGGAACCGACTGTGTCGGAACCTCGCTTCGTCAACGCTGCAGAAGCCTTGTCCAACTGGAAATTTTACCCAAGCCCCCACTTGAACGAGCACCGGACAACCCCTGGCCAGAGTGGCCCAAAGTATATCAATTGGATTACGGTCAGGCCGAAGCAGCAGCTCTGCAGGGTAGTGATCCCCGCGAATATTGCATTATGACTAAAAAGATGGTGAGTGATGCAGCGGGAAATGTGCAGGAACTACACATTATTCAGATCGAATGGGCGAAAGATGAAAATGGCCGATTCGTTCCCAAGGAGATAGCGGGCACAGAAAAAGTATTACCGGCTCAATTGGTCCTCCTTGCGATGGGTTTTCTCGGGCCGGAAGATACCGTCCTCTCAGATTTGAAAGTGGAACGGGACGGACGATCAAATGCAAAAGCTGAGTACGGAAAGTTTGCGACGAATATCGAGGGGGTATTTGCAGCGGGTGATATGCGACGCGGTCAAAGCCTTGTTGTGTGGGCGATCAATGAAGGGCGCGGCGCGGCGCGTGAATGTGATCGCTTTCTGATGGGATCGACAGACCTGCCGTAGGTTGTGCGTTTATGCGGTAATGCGTATAAGCGAAGATGGGTGAAAGCGGAAACGTGTGAATGCGAAATGGGTATAAGCGGTGATGCGGAAGTTACCTAGAATTTTACGCAAGCTGGTTAATAGATCTTGAATTAATCCGCATCCACACATTATCGCATTCTCTCATTCACCTATTTTTTAGTGCGTCGGACATCTTTTGAACTCTTTTAGTAATAATCTCTAATGGGATGCCCGCTTCAATCCAACTCGCACCCCGATCAGCCCACTCTTTAATGAGATCGATTTCCGCGGGGATTGATGTGCCCACCGGTATACCTGCCTGTTTAGCCTTTTCTAAAACGGTGTCTACGGCTTTAAGCGCGTCTGGATGGCGAGGTTGACCGGGATATCCCATCGAGCCCGCGAGGTCATTGGGACCAAAGACAATCGACGTGATTCCCGGTACTGCCAGAATTGATTCGATATCATTGACTGCATCGATGTGTTCAATCTGTAAGATAATGACAACCGATTCGTTTGCCTCTTTGCAAAAATCCGGTCCTTTTCCTGATTGCGAATAAAGTGCCGCACGTCCGGGACCGATACCTCGAACCCCGTCGGGGGGGTAGAGGCAAGAGCTCACGGCGAGTTTTGCGTCTTCTACCGTCTGAATCTGTGGAAAGATGATGGCGTCTGCGCCGGCATCCAATACTGGTTTGACGAGGACAGGATTCGTCCACGCTACTCTGACTAATGCGGCAACATCAGAATTTCGTGTCGCCATAATTAAATTGTCAACCGACTCAATAGTGATCGCAGGGTGTTCCATGTCGATCCACAGGAAGTCGATGTCTGTCCCATGTGCGAGAAACTCAGTGAGCAGAGCATCACCTCCCGGATTGGAACCCGTTCCAAAACATATCGTGCCACTCTTTAATTTCTCTCTGAAGATTTTAGCGTTTTGCATGCAGTTACTTTCTCAGAATAAACAATGAGCTTTATTATCAGTATAATTTCTAAGTCTTAGTGTTGAAATTATTTTCGTACGTCATCGCTCATTTGCTTAAGTCCGTTTAAGAAAAATGAAACGACAGCCCCCGTAGATATCCAGCGACAACCTCTGGCTGCCCAGTCCCGGGCAATCTCGAGGTCATAAGGGATGGAAACACCCACCGGCATACTCACTTTATCGGCGGCTTCAAATATCCGGTCTACCGTCTTCAGCACTTCTGGATGACGTGGCTGTGCGGGATACCCTAAAGATGCCGATAAATCGTTAGGGCCGATAACGATTGTCGTGATGCCCGGGACATCGAGAATGGCTTCCAAATCATTAACCGCATCGATATGTTCGATTTGCACTACGATGACGACTGATTCATTTGCTTCTTTTATATAGTCTGGTCCCGTTGATTGCGCATAGAGAGCGGCGCGATTGGGGCCATAACCACGAATACCTTCTGGTGGATAGAGACACGCGCTCACTGCCATGCGCGCTTCTTCGGCGCTGCGGATGAGTGGTGTAATGATGCCGTCGGCGCCGGAGTCAAGCACGGGTTTAATTAGAACATGATCATTCCATGGCACACGAACAATGGTCGGTAAATTTGAGTTTCTGGTGGCCATGATATGATGGTCGACGGTCTCAATTGAAATAGAAGCATGTTCCATTTCCACCCATACGAAATCCAATATGTTACTTCTCGCTAACATCTCTGTCAGGGCAGGTTCGGTTTTGCCGATGTGCGTGCCAAGGCATAGTTTGTCTCCTTTTAGCTTTTCTCTTAATAATTTTGCATTTTGCATACTGCTTGTGATCGGACCCCGTTTTTCGTACCAATTTAAGTGAGAGAGTTACCGGGTGTTAATGGTTTTAGGATTGATGTATATGAGAGATCTTGGCGAAGTGAGGGCGTAGCCCGAACGCGGCCAAGATCGGAAAGGAATCTGACAAACTCTTGTGGGCTTTTGAAGCCTAAACGACTGTGGGGATGTTCATGGTTATAGGTCTGACGCCATTGTTCGATTACCACTTGCGCTTCAGCCACGCTGAGCAACACTTCACGGTTCAAACACTCATCGCGTAAGCGGTTGTGAAACGACTCGATGAAACCGTTTTGCCAGGGACTGCCCGGATCGATATAGATCGCCTTTATGTTATTACCGGACAACCACTGCTGCACTTGATGAGCAATGAACTCACTGCCGTTGTCACTACGGATATAGCTGGGAGGTCCCTCCTCTTCAATGGCCTCGCTAAGCACAGAGAGGACATCGGTTGAGGTGAGTTGACGAGCGACCCGGATATCCAGGCATTTACGCGTATATGTCTTCGCTTCGCTTGAGTGTCGTCGCTTTCAGCTCCTCGGTACATCGATTAGAGTCATCATCTTTAATGGACCGCCGTTGTCTGTACGATCATGGACAAAGTCCCAGGACCAAACGTGATTGCGACCCTTTGCTTTAGTAGGTGACCCCGTAGAGACTCCTTGACGGTGTCTGCCCTTTTTCGGGGGCTTTACCTGCAGCCCTTCTGAACGTCGTACCGCCTGGACAAACTTCCTGCTTGTTGTCCAGCCTTCCTTTACCAGCAAGGCACGGATGCGCCGGTAACCGTAGCGGGGATGTTTCCAGGACAAGCTCACAATCCGCTCGACCAACCGCTGAGCTTTCTCACTGGCCTGTTTGGGCCGGTAACTGAACGTTGACCAACTCAGGCTGAGATAAGCACAAGCCCTCCGCAACGAGCACAACCCTTTCTCAGCCGCAGCTTTTACTACTCGTTTCTTCTGCTTTGGGCTCACCATTTTTTTGACAGCGTTTCCTCCATTACCTGATTCTTGAGCATTTGATCTGCGAGCAGCTTCTTCAGCTCGGTATGTCAGGCCTTCTCGCTTGCGCTCGTGAATTCTTTTTCCAGCTCTTTAAATCGCTTCGCATCGGCAAGTTCTAAATTGCCATATTTTTTACGCCAGCGATAGAAAGTCTGTTCGCTCAGGTTGTTTCCACGGCAGATTTCCTGTACCGTTTTACCGGTATCGGCTTGCCGCAATATTGTTATAATCTGTTCTGTTGTGTATCTTTTTCTTTTCATTGAGGTTATCTGTTTATCCCGATAACCTCTCTCTGTAAATGATACGATTTTTGGGGGTCACTCCAGGAGAACTTCCCCCTGGTTCGGTACTTTTAATATCAACAGTTACCCATGGGTCCATCACCGTGAACTTGGATGGCTTGAGATAGGTGATAGTAGCACACAAATCAGTATCTTCCTATTTGATCCATTCCTGGGTTGGTTGTGGACTAACAATACTACCTATCCCAATCTCTACAGTTACGACCGAACAGCATGGCTTTTCTTCTCAGAGGGCACTACCGATCCTAGATTATTTTATGATCGTTCCCTTCAAGATTGGGTTAGTTTATTTTCGCAGGATGGAAATTCCGGAGATACCAAAAATGGATTTAATCTTTTTAATACTTCTGTCCCCTCCCAAGAGATTATTGGCGGTGGCCCGCGTCGAGACGGAATTCCTTCTATTGACTTTCCGAAGTTTACATCGATCGAAGAGGCAACGTTTTTAAATGACGATGATGTAATTATCAGCGTAACGATCGATGAAGAGACTAGAGCCTATCCCTTCCTTATCTTGAATTGGCATGAATTAGTAAATGACAATATAGGCGAAACTTACTTTACTGTTACCTATTGCCCTCTTTGTGCTACCGCTTTCGTCATCGACCGAAAGGTAAATGGTCGCCTCCTGACCTTTGGCGTTTCAGGACTGCTCTTTAGAGATAATCTACTGATGTATGACCGGCAGACTGAAAGTCTCTGGCAGCAATTTTCATTGCAGAGTATAGGCGGACCCCAAGTGAAATCAAAATTGCGCTGGTTGTTCAGCGAGCAAATGACATTCAGTGCCTGGCGGGAAAAATATCCTGAGGGGTTGGTATTGTCTACTGATACCGGTTTTCCGAATATTGAAATTTTTTCAGATGGATACACTTTTAACCCTTACAGTCAGTATGAAAGGTCTCCATTCCCACTGCGATTACCTGATGATTTAAGTGACGACTTACCTGCTAAAGCTATTGTCTTCGGTATTGTCATCGATGGAGTCGCCAAAGCCTATCCACGAGAATCTTTACTTTCCGGTGTTAACTTTGAGGACGTCTTCAACAGCACAGCGATATCCTTAACCTTTGATGAGGAAGCGGATTCTATCCGTGTGGTGGAATCTGATACGGGGAACGAAATAAACGGCGTCTGGTCCTTCTGGTTTGCCTGGCAATCATTCCATCCGGAAACTGAGGTCTGGATGCCTGGCGCTTGAAAGTCATTACAATAATATTCATAAAACGAAAATAAATTTAACAATCGTTGAAAATGAAAAAGCTAATTTTATTCAGCTATCCTGGTCACTCCATTGCTTTTTATTCCCTCGTATTATTGATCAGTTTTCAGCTGTCACTCTTGGCGCAGACGGTACCCACTATTGATCCGGGCTCTCCTCCCACAATCGATCCCGGTTCGCCACCGGAAATTACTCCTGATCCGAATCCGCCCTCTGATCCTATTCCGGTCATCATCGCCGGGGATGGCACTACTAATCTGAATGGTACTAATCTCAACAATCTCTTCCACCCAAACGGAAACATATATGACCAGGTATTGATGACCGGGAGGTCGATAACCTTCAGGGCCGATGAAGGTCAAATTACGCGTGTTTCATTTATTGATATTAATGATGATATCGTTCAATTGGAATTTTCCGGTTCTGGCACTTTTCTCGTAACCTTGGACGACGATACTTTTTCTGAACCCGCACGGCCGGTTAATTACACGCAGGAAGTGGACTATGTGAAAGGTTTACCGTCGATCTTCATCAACGGTGCGGATACCACCACCAATGTGGGCTCTTTCGCGGTCAATTCTTTATCTTCTCCGGGAACGCCGATATTAATCGACGGAATCAATTATGATGCCACGGCAAATATTGCCTTCCTTGAAGTGTTGGGAACGGGCATGGCCAGCATCGGGTACGGTAATGTTGTTTTTACTGGCACCAAAGGCAATATAGGCATCAACGCTCCAATTCCCGTCTCAGGTCGGGTGATTATTAACGATATCGATGCCCAGGATAATGCTACACCTTTTCTTCTTTTAGATGAAAGCTCGTCTATTTCTGATCCCTTGGGATCTGAAAAAAGTATAAGAATTGCGGGTGGCGATCTCTCTCAAACTAATGGGAAAGCAATCATTATCGCCCCAGATTCCAGTAGCGTTGCTGGGTTTATCAATATTATCTCGCAGAATAACTTCAAAGCGGATGGCACCCCTCAGCCACCGCTAACGATCTCAGCTACATTTACCAATACCCAGGACACACCTATTTCAGTAACCACGGAAACCCAAAACTTTTAAGCTTTACGCGGATATGCGATCACGCGGTTAAGCGCTATTGCGAAAAAAAGTTATTCCAGCTTTCTAGTTTACAGGTACTCTCCCTAATCTTTTTATGAGGCCGCGGGAGGTTCCGCCGGAGCCGTAGCGGGTTCTTTTTTCACCGGTTTCTTTACCTCAATAAGTTCGATTTCGAAAATAAGCAGTGAGCCCGCGGGGATTTTGCCCTTTGACCGATTCCCATAGCCGAGATCGGGCGGGATATAGAGTTTGGCTTTACCTCCTTCGCGAAGCAATTTTAAGCCTTCCTTAAAACCGATGATTACGCCACTCATATGAAAACTGGCAGGTGTTCCGCGATCACGTGAACTGTCAAACACCTCACCATTAATAAATGTTCCATGGTATTGGACCACGACATTATCCGCGGCGGTTGGAATTTCTCCGCTCCCTTTTTCTATAATTTCATAGTATAGACCAGCTTCCGTTTTTGACACTCCACGAATGTCAAGCTCAGCAAAATAAGCGCGATTTACATTAAGTTTTGCTTTCGCGGCTTCGTCATCGAATCTCGCTTGTTTATCTTGAAAAGCCTTTGCTTTATCTCCCACTAATTTTTGTATCGTAGGTAACATCTCTTGAAGATTTTCCGGTTCTTCCGTGCTAAGTGCCCCTCGCCGCATTCCTTTAAGAATGAGATCGATCTCCTCTTCCGTGTAGCCCATATGGAGTCCCGTCTGTCGGGAAATCATCCAGCCATAAACCTCGAACGCTTCACTATCATTTATTGCCGTAACCTCTTGAGCCGATGCGGTATCACTTGCGTCGTTCTGAGCTGATGTTATTCGTAGAACCAACAATAAGCTGGCGGTTAAAATAAAAATAAATTTTAAAGCGTATAGATGAATCATAAGCTGCAAAACTCACAAAATCACGACAAGGGGTCAATTCATTAGTATAATCTGAATAGCGTTATGTGCCTAAAATATGTCTCATCACTAACCGAAAGCCGACGAGTGACGCTCTATGTATTGTGTAATAATTAAATAAATTTTTGACCCAATCTTTTAACCTACTTTTCCATAAAGTTTCCACCTGTCTAAATAATTCTCATATTTGTATTTTAATATTTATAATTGGCGCGTATAATAAATGAAAATGACTTTTACCGATTCATTGTGGAAAAGTATAGGG
The DNA here is from genome assembly GCA_965219535.1 of Opitutales bacterium. Classification (GTDB taxonomy): domain Bacteria; phylum Verrucomicrobiota; class Verrucomicrobiia; order Opitutales; family PNEW01; genus PNEW01. The sequence goes on from CBDCNV010000002.1 coordinate 1,111,886, forward strand.
CCTACCTATAATAATATTTTAAAGCATCCCTTTATTCTTGGATTAACGAGCGGTGAATTGAAAGAGGAAGCCTTCCGCTTTTATGTTATCCAGGACGCACTTTATTTAAAAGATTTTGGGCGTGGTCTCGCTCTTCTCGGCGCGCGCAGTGATGATGATGAAGATTTGATGATGTTTAGTGAGCATGCCAAAACGGCTATCATCGTAGAACGCGCACTGCATAAAGGATTCATCGACGCTTGGGGTTTAACCTGGGACGACGTAGAAAATACAGAACCTTCGCCCAATTGCCTGCTCTATACCTCCTATTTGTTGCGCGTTGTTTATTCGCGTCCCTACTATGAAGCTTTGGGGGCTTTTTTATCCTGTTACTGGATTTACTGGGAGGTGGGTAAAGCCCTGCTTGACCAGGGTTCACCTAATAAGCTTTATCAGCGCTGGATCGATACCTATGCGGGTGAGGAGTTCGCGCAAACCGTGCGGGATATGCTCGCCACCGTTGAGCGCACTTGTAAGGCGCTGAACTCAGGCCAAAAGGAGGTCGTAGCAAAGCATTTTGGAATGACCGCGAAGTTTGAATACCTTTTTTGGGATATGGGGTATAGTTGTCAACAATGGCCGGTATAAATTTAATTGAAATAAACGTCTTTTGAATGGCTCTTATAAAAAAGTAACCCTTTTTATTTTTATGTATTCTAACTTATTAAAGACATCATTTTTTCTAATAGCCGTTTTTTTTGCGGGCGGTTTTCTCAGCTCTGTTTCCACTCCTTTGTCGGGAGGAGAGATTGTTGAATTTGACGCACTCATCGATGAAATCTTCAGTGGTGAGATTAAAGACGAGGGTATATTCAATAAAAAACTTGAGCATGCGCGGACCTTGGGTGCGTCGCCACAGCTGCTGACGGAAGCAAGAATGCTTTTCCATATTGTGAATCAGGATTATGAAGGGTTAACTTCCTATTTACCCGAAATAGATAAAGAGTCTGAAAACTGGACACCCGACGAAAGTAAAATATTTCGTGACACGGAAAGTTATCAGGGTATGCGATCGGCTATACATGCCTATGATGCTCAAACCAAAAATGATAAAGATGCATTTGAAAAATACTCTAAAAATGCCTTCTGGCTTGATCCGCGGTTAGCACCACTGCTGACAACTTGGATTCAGGATCATCGAAGAGTAAGTGTCATGTCTAAAATTCAGGTCCCGTTGGATATGGCTGTTAAGCATTCTAATGGGGACACGACGACACTCGGTTCCCTTGTGAAAGAAAAGAAAGCCCTCTTGCTTGATTTTTGGGCTACCTGGTGCGGCCCCTGCATTGCCCTTATGCCTGCATTAAAGAAAAAAGCGGAAATCCTCGAACCTCAAGGTATTCTCGTGGCGGGGATGAACACAGAATCAGTTAATAAAGCGGAGCAATTTAGAAAGAAAGAAAATATTAATTTTACCTGGCTCGTGGAGCCTGATAAAAATCCTTTAAGTCAGCTTCTGTTGATCGATTCGATTCCTCGCATGGTTTTGATCGATGTCGAGGGTCATGTCCTATTCAATGGACATCCCAATGACCCTTCCCTTCATGATGCGCTCGCAAAATTAGAGGTGAAATTATAAGCGCTTAAAGCGATTGCAGCCATGTGCCGTTCTCCTTCATCTCCGGACAGAAAATAAGCGAACCCGGTACGACGATGTCCGCTCCCGCTTGACGTAGCTTAGGAACGGTATGGTGGCGAATCGCGCCGTCGGCTTCTATTTCAAAATCCAATCCTTTATCCTTTCTCAACTGGGTGAGGTCGTGGATTTTTTCACAGGTACCCTTGGCAACGTCATTGACTCCTTTCACATCGAATCCGGTCCCAAGTATACAGACTAATGCCAACTGCTCCAGGTAGGGTTGAACCAGGGCAACCGGATTTTCCACACTCAAAGAAATACCAACACTCATGTTCTGGGTCTTTACCGCGTTGATCATTCCTTGTATGTCACTACTGGTATCAGGGTAAAATATCACACGATCGGCACCGGCTTCAGCAAATGGAGAAATCCAACGTTCAGGGTTTTGTGTTATGAGGTGAACTTCGAGTGGTTTGGCTGTCTTAGCTCGAATGCTTTTAACCAAGTCAGGGAAAAAGAGCAGTAATTTTGCATAAGTACCATCTGCTACATCAAGATGGTATAAGTCAGCGTAAGGATCTACACGTTGAATTTCAGTTTCGAGGTTCGTTAAATCAGCAGACCACAGGGAAACCGACAGTTTTAGAGCTACATGAGACATCACGCTATAGATTTAAGAAAATCGGTTAAATGCTTTTGAAAGGCGAGCGTATGATTTTCTATACTTTCAATTTTTGAAGGTATTTGAATGAGCCTACCTTGGGGGAGATGCCCAGCCCATGCTTTCGCGAATTCAAGTGGATGCGTCGGATCCGGTTCATTACCTACGACGAGAGCGGGAATATCCAGTTGCTCTACTTCTTTCCAATCGGCAATTGGGGCATCATTGGGAATTTCTCTCAACCTCGCCCGACGTTCATAGGGCTTGGGAGATTGAAATTGCTGGCAAAGTGATTCGGCATTGTCCGCCGACTGCCGTTTAATTTTTTCCAGTTCTGGAGATAGCCTGAATCGTTTCAATCCTTCTTCACTGCCGTACGCTTCCATGGTGTCTGCTATGTAAGGAATGAGTGACAGTGATTCCGGCATCGGTTGATCGATCCACGCGGGGCGCATTAGAACGAGGGCTTTTATCTTATTGGGATAAAGGACTGCAAAGCGCGCGGAAACTGCCGCCCCCATCGATATTCCACCCATAATAACCTGCTTGATATTAAGATGATTGAGCAGCGCGACGAGATCTTCAGCGAAAGTGGTGAAGTTGAATTTATTATTGGGACCGACAGGTTCGGTCTGCCCGTGTCCACGGCAATCCCAGACGATCCGTTGATAACCATCGAGAGTTCCACACAGATCCATCGGTTGTTGAAGATCACTTCCCAGGCCGTGTGAAAATACGAAGGGCATGCCTTCATCGAGCACTTCATAACAAAATCGGATCCCATCGTGTTCAAAATAACTCATATTCCCATTTCCTAATCAATCGTTGGTGAAAACCATCTGAATATTTCACCCTGAATGAAATCGAGACTCATATCGACCTGAGATTCTTTCAGGTTGTGCAATACGACGGGCCCGATAAACCCAATTTTTGCAAGTGCCTGAAAATAGGATTGCCAGTCTAAAGCTCCAGTCCCGGCAGCATAGCTGTTACCCGTTTGTTCTATGGGGATATCTTTAGCATGTGCCATGATGATGTCTGGACCGAGCAATTCTACCGCTTCGTCAATCACTTCCCGCATATTCGATAGATCATCAGGTTCAAAAAGATTTGCGCCGTCGATGATGATTTTCAATTGCTGTGATTGCATTTCGTCTAATAGTCGGCGGGCTTTTGCAGCCGAATTAATTACATTCGCTTTTTCCGGTTCTATTCCGAGCACCACATTGTTATTCTCTGCTACAGGTAACAGCGTTTCAAGCGTGGTAATAAGATCCTGCCAGGCTTCCGGTTCGTCGTTATCGGGGTGGCGCCGCCACATGTTTTCAGGATCTCGGGTTCCGGTGCATAAAGATACGGTAGACGTTCCTATATCCTTGCAACGTTCGATAAGTAAAATCGTGCGGTCGACAAGCTGGTCGCGCATCTCTTTATTTGGGTGTATCGCGTTAAAAGTTCCCGAAACCGCGATCATCTCCATCGTTCGTTCTTCAAATGATTCGCGCACCCGCTGACATAATCGATCGTCAATAAACTCGGGTAAGCTTTCTCTGCCGGCACACTGGAGGTTAAAGTGTACCGCGTAAAGATTGTGTGATTTTGTGGTGTCGAGAATTTTTTCGACCGATGAACCACTGAAGGTTCGAGCAAATATGCCGATTTGCATACTTATTTTTGCGCAATATTGAGATTAAAAATTTCCTGGCGTTGACCACTTACCGAAGCAGCTTCAACTGCTTCAATTAAGGTTAATGTGGCAAGACCCTCATGCGCGTCAGGATTGACCGGCAAATCATTACGCACCGCATGGGCGAAGTCTTCTATCTGGCGCTTGTAAGGATTGCTGTGCGCACAGAGAGGCGTATGCCATTCCTCTTTGCAAGCATCGAATACGCGAATTTCACTCGGTCGGTAATAAAAGGGCATAAAAGTTTTAATCTCTACACTGCCGTGTTCTCCATGAATGACATAACCTTCCGACCAATCGGAATTAACTTTGACCGTCAGCTCAAAATTGCCAATTCCTCCATGATCAAATTCTAATAAGCCATGCCAGGAATGTTGATTAAATTTAAGGGCATGATTGGTGGTGACACCTATAACCTCTCCCCCCAGATAGCGTAAGTTATCGAACAGGTGTGCGCCATGAGTAACCAGTGAATAGTGATCGATATCGCTTTTAGGATCCGTGGAAGGCTTGACCGCATGTTCACTCGTAATCAAGCGGGGTAGAAGGGTTTCTTGCAAAGCGGGACGAAAAAGAGTGTCTCGATACCACCCGTTGATTGAAAGTATTGGGCCCAGAGATTCTTTTATGAATCGATGGCTGAATGCGATTCCCGGGTCGTGTCGCTTCATCGAACCAACTTGTAGTTTTAATCGCGTTTGTCGTAGTTTCTCTATTAACGCTTCACATTCCCTGGTGTTTACTCCAAGTGGTTTCTCGACTAAAACATGCTTACCTGCATCCAATGCCTGCATCGACAGGGGAATATGAAATTCATCGGGCGCGGCGATAATGACCGCCTCGATGTCTGCTTTTTCAAGAAACTCAGCATAATCGGTATATAGATTTTTTACCCCTTGAACCTTCCCCACGGTGGTTAATAAATCTTCCGCTCCATCACAAATCGCCGTCAACCGTGCACTGCCAACTTTGGCAAGTGCTGGGAGATGGGCAAATTGAGCAATCGTACCGCAACCGAGTAAACCGATTTTTAAAACTGAATCAGACATTATCCTTTAATAAAAATTGAATAATTAAATTAACATTTCACTTCAGATAATCAAGAAATCAGGAATTAATGATATTTAACCACGAATGAACACGAATGGGTACGAACAAGTTGAGAGTAGAAATAACGTTCATATTTCTTTTTTGTGTCCCTTGTACCTTTTGTGGCTAATTAATCTTACCCTTATATTTTATTTGTGTTCATTCATGGTTTTACCATCTGCAGTCCGCATTTATGTATTATCCTATTCAACCTTCCACTTTTGACCAATAAAATAAAACAGTTGTAAGCACGATTTATTTTAAAGTTAATGGATAGCAAATAATTATAATATTTCGTGAGTAGTATTTGGTTAGTTGTAATTGGTGGAGCATTTTTTTTTCTGGGATATCGTTACTATTCCAAATACATTGCAGAGAAGATATACCAGTTGGATTCCAATTATCAAACTCCGGCACACCAGTTTGAAGATGGAATTGATTTTGTCCCCACGAATAAATTCATCCTCTGGGGGCACCATTTTACTTCAATTGCCGGGGCGGCGCCCATCGTCGGACCTGCTATCGCTGTCTTTTGGGGATGGTTGCCAGCATTTTTATGGGTTGTATTAGGGACGGTATTTGCGGCTGGGGTGCATGATTTCGGCACCCTTGTTCTATCAGTCAGACATAAAGGGCACTCTATTGGTACGTTGGCGAACAGACTCATAGGTCAGCGAGCTAAAATCCTGTTTCTTTTTATTATTCTCATCCTCGTCCTCATGGTAAACGCGGTCTTTGCCTGGGTGATCTCATCACTTTTTATCGAATTTCCTGCAAGTGTACTCACGGTATTTATGGAAATACCTTTGGCCATCTGGATTGGGTATGCCTACATTAGAAGAAAAAGAGGAATGCTCATTCCTTCGGTAATCGCCTTAGCGGTGATGTATCTGATAGCGATTCTATCGAGTTACATTCCTGCCCTGCAAATTGATCTCGTCAGGTATTTCGGTGGCGAAGATAACGTTGTTCTATTCGGTTTAAATGGAGTTTCCGCAGCATTCTTTGTCTGGATCCTGGTTTTAATGATTTATGTTTACATCGCTTCAACTTTACCGGTGTGGAAGCTTTTACAGCCAAGAGATTATATTAATTCTCACCAACTCATTGTCGGATTATTGATATTGTACTTGGGTTTGCTCATTACCAATCCAAAGATAACCGCACCCGTTGCGAATGTAGATTCCGACGTTTCCTGGTTTCCCCTCCTTTTTATCACCATCGCCTGTGGCGCGATTTCGGGATTTCATGGGCTGGTGTCTTCCGGTACTTCATCAAAGCAACTCGATAGAGAGACTGATGCCCGTTTTATCGGCTATCTGGGCTCAATCGGTGAAGGCGCCTTGGCATTAATAGCAATTATTGCGGTGGTTACTTATTTTGGCAGCAGTGGTGAATTCCTGGAAACTTATAGCAGCTATGAAACCGCCAGCCGTAATTGGAAGAAATCATTTATTGGGGGTGCCGGTCAGCTAGGCACCGGTCTGCTTATTCCCGCTGAGGTGGCCAGAACATTAGTTACGGTAATCGTTGTCAGTTTTGCCGCCACCACCCTGGATACCTCGGTTCGCTTGATGCGCTATATAATTTCTGAATTAGGCAGTGAGTACCAGCTTAATATTTTGACTAAAAAGCACGTGGCTACATCCATCGCGGTGGGAGCCAGTGCTGCCCTCGTCTTACTGCCAAAGGGGCCGTATGGATTCGGGTCAGGGGGATATTTATTATGGCCTTTGTTTGGCACTTCAAATCAATTGCTGGCGGGGATTAGTTTACTGCTCGTCACCATTTGGCTGAAAAAGCAAAACAGAAATTATTTCGTGACATTAATTCCCATGATCTTCCTTTTGTTTATGACATTTTTGGCTATGATCCAACAGGTCGTCTTTGGCTGGTCGGGATTGGGCGCTGCTGATCGAAACTTGTTTCTCTTTTTTCTGGGTTCAATAATATTGTGTTTTTCCCTTTGGATATTGTGGGAAGCTTTTAGATCATTAACCAATAAAGTAACATTCGAAGAAACAGAAACCCCCTCATAATTTTAGTGTAAAATATCATACAGCTTATAGCGCTATGAGTAACGATAATGAAGGAAGACTTAAAAAACTGATCGATGGCTATGATAAAGCGATCAGCCTATCTCATCATGCAGAGATAAAGAGAGAACTTAGAGATGAGGATGATCTTTTTCTCTTATTGTGCTTTTCCGAATTATTAGGAATTCCCAATCCGGTTTCTTATTATACGATGGAAATGTATCCACTCTTTATCGAAAAATTTCATCAATGGCACTTGCGAATGGGGATGGAGAAATCCCCACTAGAGGATATACGTTGTTGTTAAGATATAACAGGAGCTGTTCTCTGAATTTAACAACTGAATTTAACCCGGCTTCAATATGTTGAATCCCGAACTAAAGATTACATTCTTCAGTGGCAAAGGCGGGGTAGGTAAGTCAACTGTAGCTTCTGCCTACGCTCAATTATTAGCTTCTCGAAAAAGGAAAACTCTGCTTGTTTCTACCGATCCGGCGCATAGTTTGGGTAACATATTTCAAATTGAAATCGGAGGTAAACCAACCTCACTTTGCCCTAACCTGTGGGGTTTGGAAATTGATCCCGCGCAGGAGAACTTTCATTATATTAATAATGTCAAAGCTTCATTAAAGGGACTGGTAAAATCGACGATGGTGGAAGAGGTTGAACGGCAGATCCAACTTGCCAGTGACTCTCCAGGAGCTGAAGAAGCAGCTCTATTTGATGCGATCGTATCTATTATTATCGATGAAAGTAAACTTTACGATCGGATTGTGATTGATACCGCGCCAACGGGACATGCGATAAGGTTGTTATCGCTACCTGAGCTGATGAGCGTTTGGATGGAGGGAATGTTGAAACGAAGAAAAAAAGTTACGAAAAACTATTCCCAATTACTCGGTGATGGTGAGATTGTCGATGACCCTATTTACGATATATTAAACGTAAGAAAGAAACGATATGCAGCGGCAAGAGATATTATCTTAGATAAGAAGCAAACCGCTATAATCTTTGTAATGATACCAGAAAAGCTTCCACTTATGGAAACAATTAGTGGTATTAAAATGTTAAGTCATTATAATATAGATGTTCACACCCTATTTATTAATAAGGTTCTTCCAACAAGTGTTCGAGATGAGTTTTTCGTAAAGCGAAAGCAACAACAGGCGGTGTATATTAAGGAAATAGAGGATTCCTTTAAAAATAAGGAGATTATATTACTTCCCTTGTTGGCTGAAGATATAAGCACTCATCAGGCTCTGGTGGAGCTTAGTAGCTACCTGACAGGGAGGAAGGGGCCAGGTTTGGATTGATGCTGTGAGTAATTTGTTTCATCCAATAAGTAAATGATGCTAAATTTGATCGCACAGAATATCTGGGAATATAACCATCCTTTAAAGCTGGCCGGTATGGATATCGGTCATCGAATGACGGTAATTCGGCTAAAAAAGAATAAACTATTTATTCATTCGCCGGCACCGCTCGATGACACTTTGGTCAATGAATTAAAGTCTTTAGGTAGAGTTAGCGCTGTAATTGCACCAAGTAGGATGCACGATCTTTTTCTGATGCCTTACTTTAAAAGCTATCCACAGGCCCAATTTTATTGTGCCCCTGGCTTGGCCGAAGAACATCCTCAAATGCCATTCACGGCTGAATTGTCTTTAGCGAAGAATTATTTCTGGAATGACGAAATTCAACAATTAATCATTCATGGAATGCCAAAAGTCAACGAGGTCGTTTTTTTGCACCGTCCCAGCAGCAGCCTGATTGTAGCTGACCTCGTGTTTAATTTGGGGAGAGACAATTCTTTGCTCACTAATGGTTATCTCTTCCTTGCCGGTGCTTATCGAAAGACTACGCCAAGCAGGCTTTTCAAGTTTTTAATAAAAGATAAGCAAGCAATGAAACTTTCGATTGAAATAATGCTCCTCTGGGACTTTGAACGCCTTATTATGGGGCATGGGGATATCGTAAATACTTCGGCAAAAGATGCTTTGCGCAAAGCCTACGCCTGGTTGTTGTGAACGGGATAAAAGTCAGCTAATCATATATCAAGTGTAAGTGAGGTAGGGCGCCAGCCATTTTTCCACGTCTTGAATCTTCATATTTTTTCGCTCCGCATAATCTTGCACCTGATCTATTCCGATCTGTGTCACCGCGAAGTAACGACTGTCCGGGTGAGCAAAATAGAGACCGCTGATTGAACTCGGAGGTGACATCGCATAAGATTCCGTGAGACTGACCCCGGTATTTTCTTCTGCTTTGAGCCAATCAAAAAGCGTGCGTTTTTCCGTATGGTCGGGGTAAGCAGGATATCCCTGTGCCGGTCGGATACCTCGGTATTTTTCTCGAATCAGGTCGGTATTGCTCAATTGTTCTTCTTTCCCGTATCCCCAAAAGCCGCGTACCCGTTCGTGCATCCTCTCAGCCAGTGCTTCCGCAAAACGGTCTCCCAAAGCTTTTACCATGATCGCGAGATAATCGTCGTGTTGTTTCTCATAAGTTTCAGCGAGCTGTTCTACCCAGCTGCCGGCGGTTACAACGAATCCACCAACCCAGTCCAGTTTGCCGCTCTCTCTTGGCGCGATGAAGTCGGCTAATGCGTAATAAGGTTCACCTCTTCGATGTTCATTCTGTTGTCGAAGTGTATGAAAAACACAGTCTACAGAGTTGCGGGATTCATCCTTATAGACTTCAATGTCGTCGCCCACCCGGTTGCAGGGCTGAAATCGGATCACGGCGCGCCCGTAGTAATCCGGGTTTTCTATAATCAGTTTAATTAAAACCTGGGCGTCATCGAATAATTTTTTTGCTTCACACCCTACAATTTCATCTTCCAGGATGCGGGGGTAGCGCCCATGAAGATCCCAAGCAGAAAAAAAAGGGCTCCAGTCGATATATTCGACAAGCTCCTTTAGCGAATAGTTATCGAACTGACGGGTCCCGTTAAACTCGGGTTTGTCAATCACTGCTTTGTCCCAATCCGTCGCAAAGGACAGTTCACGCGTTTGATCCAGTGAAACGATCTTCTTCTTCCTGGACTTGCTTTCATGTTTCTTCCGAAGAGCATCCTGCGACTCTTCGACTTGAGATGCGTAGAGTGACCGTGTCTTCTCATTGAGTAGCTTCCCCACCACGTCTGCGACGAGCGATGCGTCCCGTACGTGGACTACAGGCTGGTCGTAATGGGGCGCAATCTTGACCGCGGTGTGAGCCGGATTGGTAGTGGCGCCGCCAATAAGCAGTGGCACGCTGCATCCGGTGCGTTTCATTTCTCGGGCTACATGTATCATTTCGTCTAGTGAGGGTGTGATCAACCCGGAGAGGCCAATGACCGCGGCCCCAGTTTCTTTAGCCTTGGCGAGTATTTTATCGCAGGGTACCATCACGCCAAGATCGATCACATCGTAATTGTTGCAGGCGAGAACGATACTGACGATATTCTTCCCAATGTCGTGGACATCACCCTTGACTGTAGCGATGATAAAAACGCCCTTGTTCTTAGAAGACTTAGCTTTGCCTTCTTCCATATAAGGTTCGAGATAAGCAACTGCCTTCTTCATGACTCTGGCGCTTTTCACAACTTGGGGGAGGAACATTTTTCCCGCACCAAATAGTTCACCAACGATCCCCATACCTTTCATCAGTGGGCCTTCGATTACCTCGAGCGGTTCACCAGCAGCTTGCCGCGCCTCTTCGGTGTCTGCTTCAACATGATCGACGATGCCTTTGACCAAAGCATGAGCCAATCGTTTCTCGACCGACCATAAGCGCCATTCATCTGTCTCTTTTTCTTCCTTTTCGCCTTGCTGTCGGTTGAATCGTGATGCTGCATCAATTATTTTTTCTGTGGCGTCATCACTGCGGTTGAGAAGTACATCTTCCACCAGTTTGAGTAACTCAGAATCAATTTCGTCGTACACCGTTAGCATACCGGCGTTGACGATGCCCAAATCCAATCCAGCATTAATTGAATGGTAAAGAAAAGCTGTGTGCATCGCTTCCCGAACGGGGTTGTTTCCGCGAAAGGAAAAAGAGACATTGCTGATGCCGCCACTTACTTTTACGTAGGGTAAACAGTCTTTAATGTCATGGGTAGCGTCGATAAATGCCCGGCCATAGTTTGCATGTTCCTCAATTCCTGTTCCCACGGTCAGTACATTGGGATCGAAAATAATATCTTCTGCTGGAAACCCCAGCTGATCGGTCAGGAGAGCGTAAGCCCTTTTGCAGATCCGTAATTTATCCTCTCTCGTTGCGGCTTGCCCTTTTTCGTCGAACGCCATCACTACGACGGCAGCGCCGTACTGGCGGATTCGTCGAGCCTGATCACAGAAAATTTTTTCGCCTTCTTTCAAGCTGATAGAATTCACGACTCCTTTTCCCTGGATCGTTTGCAGTCCCGCTTCAATAACTTCCCATTTCGAGCTATCGATCATTATCGGTACGCGAGAAATATCCGGATCAGAACCGATTAGATTGAGAAAGTGACGCATCGATTCGACCCCATCGAGCATCGCTTCATCGAAGTTAACATCGAGAATGTTGGCACCGTTATCTACCTGTTGCTGGGCCACGCGCAGGGCTTTTTCAAATTCACCCTTCTTTATCATTTTGGAAAATCGAGGTGATCCAGTCACATTCGTCCTTTCACCAACGATAACGAATGGGCTGTCTTTATCGCCCGATACCGTAAAAGGCTCCAGACCTGATAGGCGCATGGACTTTTTTATTGTCGGCAGTTGTCGGGGAGGATGTTCTGCGACGGCGGCGGCAATCGCTTTAAGATGATCGGGAGTGGTTCCGCAACAGCCCCCGACCATATTGAGCATCCCGTCTTTTGCGAATGAACCCAGGACTTCAGCCATGTGCTCAGGTGTATCGTCATAGCCGGTCTCGGATAGAGGGTTTGGCATTCCCGCATTCGGGTAGCAATGCACATAACACTCGGCGACGTTTGAAAGATCCTCAAGATAAGGCCGCATTTCTTCAGCACCTAGAGCACAATTAATCCCGGTGACAAGGGGACGCGCATGTTCAATCGAGTTCCAGAATGCTTCGATTGTCTGTCCCGATAAGGTGCGGCCGGAAGCATCGGTGATCGTGACTGACACGAAGACGGGGAGTCTTATCTCGTGATGATGAAAATAATCATCGATCGCGATGAGCGCTGCTTTCAGATTCAGTGTATCGAAAGTCGTCTCGGGCATGAGGATGTCAACGCCTCCCACTACCAGGGCATCAACCTGTTCGTAGTATGTCTTATAGACATCCTCGAAAGTGACGGCACGATATTCGGGGCGATCAACATCGGGAGAAAGTGAGAGCGTTTTATTGGTGGGTCCGATGGCTCCAGCCACATAAACTTTTCTCCCTTGATTCTCTGCGATAAATTCGTTCGCCGCTTTTCTTGCGATATGAGCGGAAGCTAGATTCATCTCCCTCACTCGATCTGAAAGTGAATAATCAGCTTGGGAGATAGAGTTTGAATTGAAGGTATTTGTCTCGGTAATGTCCGCACCGGCTTCAAGAAACTGACCGTGAATATTGGCGATGATTTCAGGTTTGGTGAGCGACAACAGATCATTATTACCTTGGAGATCATCCGTATGATTTTTAAATAATTCACCTCTGAAATCTTCTTCCTTCAGCTTGTACTGCTGGATCATCGTTCCCATCGCGCCATCAAGAATAGCGATACGCTGAGAAAACAGTTCCTCCAGTTCCTGAAAAAGATCGCGTTTGCCCGGTTGATCTCGGGATGCGGTTTTAGAGTCCATCTTAAGAAATTATAGGGTTTCCATTGAATTGATCATGGATTACACAGAATTTGTGGTGCCCGCTCTAATAATATTAATATCAAGATCGCGATAAGCCAATCTCAATAAATAAAACTAAAAACCCAGGAGGCCAGGCTTTGGCTTTTTATATCGATGAAACCGGTGATGTGTGATTCTCGCAGTGATATAACTTTCAGGATGAATCCCGAGTCGTCGCCTTTACTTCAATCACCTCCACATCATGGGTCGCAGCTTCGCGCTGTGCTGCAGGGCTTACTTTAATATAGCGCGCTCTCTGCTTAAGCTCAGTAATATTCGCTGCGCCCAAATATCCCATTCCAGACTGAACACCACCTACGATCTGGCTCATCCATTCATCGACTGAACCTGAAACTTCCTTAAGTGCTTCAACGCCCTCGGCAGCAACTTTGCCCATAGGTTCAGATTCACTGTGACCATAGCGAGCGGCGGAACCTGCTTTCATCGCCTCCAGGCTGCCCATGCCACGGTATTGTTTATAAATTTTTCCGTTTATTTCCATAATTTTACCGGGTGCTTCGCGGCAACCGGCAAGCAAACTACCGCAAATAACTGCATCGGCCAAGGTGAGCGCTTTGACGATGTCGCCAGATTTGGTAATGCCTCCATCGGCGAGAATTGTAACACCCTTTTTAGCAGCTTCGCAGGATGCGATATAGAGAGCGGTTAATTGGGGGATGCCTACACCGGTTACGATACGCGTTGTGCAAATCGAACCCGGGCCCTGACCTATTTTGATTGCATCCGCCCCTGCATCGGCGAGAAAGGCTACGCCTTCTGCGCTCGTTACATTGCCCGCGATGATTGTCAGATCTTTGAATACATTGCGAATCGTTTTCACTACTTCGCCCACCCCCTGACTGTGCCCGTGAGCAGTAGAAATGGCCACCGCGTCGAGTCCTTCATCAACTAAGTTTCCTACCTGGTCAACAATACGGTCGCGATCGAGTTCGTCAGTGCTCGTGCGTGCGGCTGAAATAGCCGCACCGCAAACAAGGCGAAATTCACTGTCACGTGCGGGTTTGCGATTCGACTGCGCTTCCTGTGTGATGCGCTCGACGTCGCTTATTGTGAATAGACCGCGCAAGTGATTTTTATTATCGACGACGATGAGTTTATGGATCCCCATGTGCTTGTTAAAAAATTTATCTGCCACACCAATGGGATCGCCTGCTATATCCTCTTCTTGAATAGAAAATACCTGGTCGCGGGGGGTCATCGCTTCATGCACCTTCTTCCCGCTATATCTTTCCTTAACAACTAATCCGGATAGGAGACCGACGAAGAGGCCATTATCTTCTACGACTGGAAATGTATGAAATTCGTACTGCTTTTCTTTGATCAACCTGAGGACATCGCCAATGTATTGATCGGGCGTTATCGAAATCGGTTCCTGGATAAGACCATGAATATGGTTTTTCACTCGCGCTACTTCCTTAACTTGCTTATCAAAAGGAAGATTGTAATGGATTAAGCCGAGGCCGCCTTGTTGCGCCATAGCAATCGCCATTCGCGCTTCCGTTACGGTGTCCATATCCGAAGATATGATTGGAATTTGCAGGGTCAGGGACTTTGAAATCGCGGTCTCCAACCGAATATTTCGCGGCGTTAAGGTAGAATAGCGTGACGCCAGTGTTACATCGTCAAAAGTAAGAGCGAAGGGCAGCTGCTGAGGGAAAAATGCATCAGCTGACTGATAAAAGGTTGCATCGATTTCATTCGATACAGTTTCGGTGTCGCTTTCTAGTATCGCCATGTTGAAAATTGACAGAAATGTATGAAAGAATCAAGTGAAAATAAATATTTAGAGAACAGGATTAATTTGTGATTGCTGATGGACTATCATTTTGAATTTAAATTGTACCGGCGCTCATTTCGTCGACCGCTTATAGCCGGTCATGGCACATGGACTACTCGCGAAGGAATCCTTGTCCGATTAGAGGATGGCGAGGGCAACAACGGCTATGGCGAGATTGCACCTTTACCCTCATTTGGTACAGAGAGCATAGAAGAGGCTTGTGCATATTGCCGTGATCTAAAAGGACGATTTAATGATCATACGCTCGAGTCAGCTGATCCTAATCTCCCCGCTTGTCGCTTCGCCTTGGAAAGCGCACGCGAATTGCTCCGGAATAAATGTGGACTAAATGCTGGGAGAAAAGTTCCGGTCGCGGTATTGCTTCCGTCAGGGGGGGAAGCATTGAATTTTTTGGATCATTATTCCAGTTGGGGTTTTAAAACTTATAAGTGGAAGATCGGTGTCGATGAGATAGAAAGCGAGCAGTCTGTCTTTGAAGAACTTATCAGCGCATCACCTGGGGATGTAAAATTCCGCCTCGATGCAAATGGAGCTCTGACCCTTCGACAAGCTGAAGAGTGGCTTGGATTCCTCGATAATCATAATATAGAATTTCTCGAGCAACCGCTTCCCCCGACGGAGTCAAAAACCATTTTCGAAATAGCTGATAAGTATTCCACCCCCATCGCATTGGATGAATCGGTATCATCTATAGAAAGTCTGAAAAGCGCAGCTATAAGTGGCTGGCCAGGTTTCCTTGTTGTTAAACCTTCGATCATGGGTTCCCATTTGGCATTCCGCGCCTGGGTTGAGCAATGCAACTGCCCGTTGATATTTTCTTCAGTGTTTGAAACCGCGGTGGGTTTTCAGGCAGGTCTTCAACTTGCAGCAGAATATGGAGCACCGGGTTACGCTGCCGGCTATGGCATCAACAGTTATTTTTTAAGCGACGGACTTTCTCTTCATGGAGAGGGTCCTGAAATTAACCCCTATCAATGCTCTCTCAAAGATTTTGAAAAAATATGGAAACAAATTGGGAAGAACTAAAGCTAAGACTCAAGAACCGGGGTTGGGATACCGATGTGCCTATTCCGGGTGAATCGCAATTGGAAAAGGAATCCATACCGCGAGTAATGATAGCAGATAACGATCCGAATAAACTATTCCCCTTTTTTTTCAGACTTCTATTTAATGGCAGCCATATATTTCTCGGTAATCCCGACTGGGGCATGATTCGTTGGCTCGAGGCAATCGCACTGATCAAACCCCATCTAGTGATCGGAGATCTGCCCGAAAAGGTGAAGACCGAATATGAAAAGAATCGAGAATCAGCGGTCTTTTGTCATGATCATGGATCTCGCATCCTGTTGCCGACGGGCGGAAGCACAGCCGGTTTGCGATTTGCCATTCATCATTGGGAGCAATTCGAAATAGCGGTATCCGGTTTTCAAAAGCATTTCAAAACCGAAAAGATAAATAATTGCTGCGTCCTTCCGCTCTATCATGCGGGTGGTTTGATGCAAACCCTGCGTTCAGTATTAACCGATGGCACTCTTGTCTTTCCCTCCTGGTCACGAATCAGTGAGGGGCTAATTCCAGATCTTGAACCTGACGATTATTTCATCTCACTCGTGCCGACGCAGCTGAGACGTATTCTTCAACATGAGGATGCCGTCGAATGGTTAAAAGCATTCAGGACCGTGCTAATCGGTGGTGCCGCGGCGAGTGAGCCTCTGCTCGATAAAGCGCGATCATCAGGTATCAAGCTTGCCCCTTCCTATGGATTGACTGAAACCGCGGCCATGGTCACTTCTCATCTCCCCGAAGATTTTCATCAAGGACGAAGTGGCGCTGGCCGTCCTTTGCCCCACGCTAAGATAACCATTCAGGATGAATCGGGTGGTGCAGTTCCGTCAGGTTCACGAGGCCGCATTGTCGTAAAAACAGATACCCTGAGTCTGGGGTATTATCCGTCAACCGAGCTGCCTATGAATGACGGATTTATAACGGGAGATGAGGGCTATTTTGATGGGGAGGGGGACTTGCATGTCCTCGGGCGGCTCGACCAAATAATTATCACGGGGGGAGAAAAAGTTGAACCGGTTGAAGTAGAGACCGCGCTGTTTGCAACCGGTATGGTTAAGGACGCCTGGGTAACGGGGCGTCCCGACCCAGAATGGGGGCAGCGCGTTACCGCGGTCTATGTTCCCAACGATACTAAAGTGACAGTTGAGAAGTTAAAAAAGAGTTTAGGTGATAAGCTTTCCCCATTTCAGATACCTAAATTGTGGATTCCACTTAAAATAATCCCTCGCAATGCAGCCGGTAAAATTGAGTGGGATCAAATAGATTTCTTTTAAATAGATTATAATTTTATGATCAATGACCAGAATATTATTAGATTACGATTATTATAGGCGAATCTTCAACCTTCCTGTTTGTTTTCGTCACCATTTTTCTCCCTATTGTCATTGCAAGGGAGGCTATTAGCCGACCGCGGCTACCGAGGATGAAGTCCGACATCTTCCATTCCAGGCGAATAGTCATTGTGGTTACGGATTACAATCTCTGCTTAGAAACAAGAATAATTTAAGGTATAATGTAGATCGGCAATCGTCTACTGTTTGGTAACTTGTATTTAGGGAATCTGATCACGCAATTGACATTCCCCTGGAGAGGAAGATGTCGCTGCGCTCGGTAGCTTCGTCACTTCACTCCTCGCAATGACAATTAGAAGACAAGCCAAGATTTATTGATTAATTTCAGGAAAATCGATTCTACCCAAGATAGTTCTTTATCATCCTCCTGATCCTTTTAATAGTAAGAATACACAAGAAACCCTAATTTATGAATTCATATGAAATCTAAATCGGCTGAAGCGGCGAAAACTACGAATCAAACATCACTGGCGATAAGGGGTGGTGAACCGGCAGTAAATTCGGATCCTGGCGATAATTTCACCTGGCCTATTATTACACGCGAAGATGAGAACGCAGCATTGGATGTTATCAGACGTGGAGCCATGTCGGATATCGATGTCACGATAAAATTTGAAGAGGAGTTTGCCCACTGGCAGGGCTGTACTTACGCTTTAAGCTATAATAATGGAACCGGTGCGGTTCAAGCCGCTATGTTCTCAATAAAAATTGGTGCCGGTGATGAAGTAATTTGCCCCAGTCTCAATTTTTGGGCTTCTGTTATCCAGTGTTACTCGCTTGGGGCGACCCCGGTATTTGCTGAAGTCGACCCCGATACGCTCTGTCTTGATCCGGGGGATATAGAACATCGAATTACCGGGGATACGAAGGTGATTGTGGTCAATCACAACTATGGACACCCGGCAGATATGGATGCTATTATCGCGATTGCAGAACGCAGTCATCTCAAGGTTATTGAAGATGTTTCTCACGCCCATGGAGCACTATACAAAGGCCGTAAGGTAGGTTCCTTTGGTGACGTCGCAGCCGCCTCAATGATGAGCAAAAAATCTTTGGCCACCGGTGAAGCTGGCATGCTATGGACAGAGGATAGAGAGATTTATGATCGGGCAATTGCATGGGGCCATTATAATCTTTTTACTCCTGATATCGAGACCGCTGACTTAAAAAATCTTTTTGGCATTCCCCTGGGTGGAGTCAAAGTCCGTACGCACCAGGTAAGTGCGGCGATGGGGAGAGTGCAGTTAAAACACTACGATAACCGAACCGAAGAGATCCAAAAAGCGATCAATTATTTTTGGGATCTACTCGACGGGGTCCCGGGAATTAAGCCACACCGAATCTCCAAAGATTCAGGATCTACCATGGGCGGATGGTACAGTCCAAAGGGACATTACCATTCTGAAGAATTAGAGGGGCTTTCATTATCGGCTTTTGCTGATGCCGTTAATGCCGAAGGTGGTTTTTGTGATCCAGGTTGTAATTTACCTCTTCATCTTCACCCGGTATTCAGTGAGGCAGATATCTATGGCCATGGGAAACCGACCCGCAATGCGCATACCTCGCGAGAAATTCATCAACCCCGGGGTAGCCTTCCGGTAAGTGAGGGGATCGGCGAGAAGGTATTCGGAGTACCGCGATTTAATTATTATAAAGCAGACTTTATTGAAGAGTACGCTGCTGCTTACCGCAAGGTGGCTGAAAATTACCGCGAATTGCTCGCAGGGGATAAAGGTAATCCTGGTTATCTCACCCACTGGGATATTCCAAAACCAACGGTCTGGTCCGCTTAAAACCTCATTCAATTCATAAAGTTGATTCCTGGCTCCTTTTGAGAACAACCTGAGGGAAGCGGATTTTTTTGGTAAATTTTGAACGTTTTACCCGTTTTCTCCGTCTATGTAAATATAGCATTAATTTTAAAAA
Source organism: Opitutales bacterium (assembly GCA_965219535.1). GTDB lineage: Bacteria > Verrucomicrobiota > Verrucomicrobiia > Opitutales > PNEW01 > PNEW01. The sequence goes on from CBDCNV010000002.1 coordinate 1,130,961, forward strand.
ATTCGTAAAACACCGATATATAGACCAACGAAGTACAATGTTTTCCTGGAGGAGGTTTTAAAAATAATTTATCTTTCCTCCTGAAAAGGAGTTTTGGGGTAACAGACGTAATTGGATGATAAAGCGGGCAGCTTAGGGGTAGGCTGCCCGCTCTTTTTATGTAAAAAGAGGTTTTATGCTATAAATAATGTCTTTGTTCCTGGAAGAGGCGGTTAATAGTTGAATCTGAGATCTGGACTAATTGGAGCGAGGTACCGATTAGGGGCAGTGCAAAAAGCCCTTGTGCGGCTTAATTTAGAGAAGGGCGTGAACTAAGGTTTACTAATTTTTTACATTTAAATAAGCGCATCTAATGATACTGCCCGTGTGACCTACAATACATCTGATAAGGTTCAAATATCTTGAACATAATCCGACTTTAATCATCTATTAAATTGAGTCTATTCACCGATCTTTCTCCCGTAAAAGGGAGTTTTTTGGGGTAACAAAAAAGAATAGTGAATTAGAAAATAAGCGGCGGGCAGCTTAGGGGTAGGCTGCCCGCCTTATTTGGTCTCCTTAAGACTGGGGAAGTGCTCATTAAATGAATAAAATGGCAACTTTGTGCCCTAATATAAGGTCAATATTTTCATCAACTAGCTGATGGATAATAACTTGACCTTCTTTTTCTCTTCGTCTTCATCTACGTTTATTCCATTATTAACTATAATATTATGGTGGAACGCGCTGTCCCTAGCACGTTAGAGCGGGTCGTAATACAAGAAGCGTGCTAGGGACAGCCCGCTCCACCCTGGGTTGCAATATTCATGAAGTAAACGGGGACAAAGACGAAGCTTTAAAATCTAGACCTACCAAAAATCAATCTTCGTCTTCGTCTTTGTCTACGTCTTCGTCCAAAAAACTATCAGAAATCACAATAGATTCATTTAGACGAAGACGATTAGTATAAAAGTATAAAATTACTGTTACAGCAGACTTAAGAATAAAGTCACAATAGTCGTTATCTACTATAAAGGAATTTAAGTTATTTTATGATACATGACGCTCGTAAATCGGCCACCCAACTTGATTTTCGTCCTGTGAAAAAAAGGAATAGTAAGAGTCAATGATTCGCCAGTTCCATCATGAGAAATTGAAAGTATATAAACTTGAATTGAAATACATTGAGTGGGTGACTGAATTCATAGAATCCACCAAAAAAGGCGGAGCAGATGTAAGAATCGGTGAGGTTATTAAACAGCTTGATAGAGCTAGTTTATCCATACTGTTGAACACAGCAGAGGGCAATGGTAAGCGTCAGAAACAAGGAAGAGCAAAATTTTTCGATGATGCCAGAGGTTCAGCTACAGAATGCGCGGCTTGCCTCGATGCATTGATTGCGAAGAAAGTTTGCAGGTCCGATGATGTTAACGAGGGAAAAGCATTCTTACTCGAAGTAGTGTCTATGCTTTCCGGTCTAATTCGCTATTTCGATAAACCTGACTCTATCGGAGAAGAAAAAGCAATCTATGAGATAATAGAAGGTGCGTAGAAATAATTGAGGGTGGATATTAATTATTCACCTCTTCGTCTACGTCCTTAAATTAAACTATCAGAAGTTATGCAAAAATCTTCTCTGACGAAGAAGCAGAGGCAGACGAAGCTTTAAAATCTAGACCTACCACAATCAATCTTCGTCTTCGTCTTTGTCTTCGTCCTGAAAATGACAAATTGGAAGGTGCAATGGATCCTCTATGACGAAGAGGTAGAGGCAGACGAAGACGAAGATTTAGTAATTCAACCCTCCTCGCGCAGAATGGCTAAGGGTGGATGTCGGGCGATACCGCGGCTGTTCGCGAGCCCGGTGATGAGGGTTAAAAGGCTAACCGTGATCATCGCTACCGGTAGGCTTGCCCAGTCGAAGGTGTAAGCTAATTTAAAAACAAAGTGAGCAAGCGCCCAAGTAGCCAAAAGCGACAGTGTGACGCCAGCAATACTGGCCAGCGTTCCCAGTAATAGATATTCTATCGCCATCATGCTTTGTATAAAACCACTTGAAGCACCTAATGTTCTCAGGAGGACACTTTCCCGGATACGTTGATAGCGACTGGTAATGATCGATCCCGCTAAAACCACGAGACCGGTAGCAATTGTAAAAGTGGCTATAAATCGAATGACGAAGGCGACACGGTTTAGAATGGATGAGATCGTTTCGATTACCAGAGAGAGATCAATTGCTGAAACATTAGGGAATTTATTCACGATTAGTTCCTGCAAACTTGCGGTGGCAACTCGGTCTGGCACCTTGGTTACAAGAGCATAAAATGTAGGCGCCTCCTCAAGTACCCCATGGGGAAAAACGACATAAAAATTGGTCCTCATTTTCTGCCAATCGACTTTTCGCATACTCTCTACTCGTGTTTTAATCGGGATGCCCTGAACGTCAAAGAGGATGCGGTCGCCCAGTTTAATAGCTAATGACTTGGCAATGCTCTCCTCAACCGATACCGGAATCGGTTCTTCACCCTTTGTTTCACTTATAAATTCTCCTTCGATCAATTGTTCGGTTTCAATGAGATGGCCGCGATAAGTCGAGCGGTATTCCCTGTTGAGAGCCCAAGTTTCGATTTTAGTTTCCGTATCAGCTTTTAACTCTGATATGGTCTGCCCGTTAATACTGGTGAGGCGCATGGTTACGATGGGAACGGTTTCTATAATTGAGTGGCCTGCGTCGTCGATGATCGCAGTGACCCCCTCGATTTGATCAGGCTGTATGTCGAAAAGCACCATGTTAGGTTGGTCCTCCGCGCCCCATGACGTTACTTGCTGAAGCAATAACCCTTGGCAGAGGTAGAGCGTATAGATGAGAAATGTGCCCATACCGAGAGTAACGATAAGAAATACCGTCCGATTATGAGGTCGATAGAGATTGGAAAGCCCTTGCCTCAATGCGTAGGGCCATTTCTTTGGATAATAGTGTCGTAACACCCAGGTTAGACCTAGCGACAATCCGCTGAGAATTAATAAACTGCCAGCCAAACCTCCCGCGAATCCAAGCCCGTAACGCAGTTGACTCGTTTGAGAAAAGCAAAAGCTCAGGGTAATGGCCGCGATGATACTGGAAACCGTCCAAAACCAGGGATCTCGGCGTAAGAGATGTTGGGTTTCAAATGATAGTCGCAAGGCGTGTAGCGGTGTGATCTTGCGTATTGATAAGAGGGGAATGAAAGCAAAAAGAAGTGAGATCAGCCATCCGAAAGCAAAGCTTATAAATACATTTTTAAAAGATAGGAAAACATGAACATCAAAGGGTAGAAATGGACTCAACACCCAGGGTAGTAAAAATTGTACTGAGATTCCGAACGCTGCACCCAGTGTAGAACCGATTAGTCCGACAATCACGATTTGTAAGAGATATATTCCGAATGCCTGGCTAATCCTGCTACCAAGGCAGCGTAATACGGCGATGGTGTTTAGTTTTTCCCGCAAATATACTTGAACCGCACCAGCTACACCCATGCCACCGAGTAATAAAGCGACAAAACCGACAAGGTTTAGAAAATCATAAAGATTATCGAGCACCTCCCCAATATTGCGTTTGCGCTCTTCTACCGTGTCATAATTTAGACGTTCTTCGGCAAAAATCCCATTCTCAGCCTCTTCTAAAAAAGCGGGGTCGATTGCATTGGGAAGTTTAAAGTAGACCTTATACCTGGCTATACTTCCGGGTTTAATTAGCTCGGTATCGTTCAGCCATTTTTTTGCAATGTAGATGCGGGGTGAAAAAATTCCTGCCACTCCATTTTCTCCCGAAATGCGCCGCAAACTACCGACAATTTCGAATGCCATTCCACCTAATTTTACGGTGTCACCAGTTTGCACCTGGTATTGGATCATCAAGCTGTCTTCAACTAGCGCTACGGGTGTATTCGGGGTAAGAAAATCCACTGCATCCGGGTCGCTTACGATCTCGCCGTAAAACGGAAATCTGCCTTCCAATGCTCTAGTTTGAATGAGGCGAGTTTTTCCCTGTTTAGGAAAATAAGCCATCGTGCGAAATCGCACTTCCCGTGTCTGTTCACCTCCAAGGGTGGAAATAAAATTTTCCGTCTTTTCTGTAAATGATCGTCGCCCAGTAATGGATAGATCTGCTCCTAAAAGGCTGCGTGAGTGAATATCAATCGCCACTTCGAGATTATGCCGAAAAGAACTTATCGCAACCAGGGCACCAATACCAAAGACTATGCAAAGAGTAAAAAGAAATAAGATGCGTCGCTGCCCTCGACTATCTCTCCAAGCCATCACAACCATCCATCTGAATAGACTAAGAGGACGTTCCTTGCTTTTATTAACCTTCATTGTCGACAAGTTGTCCATCGTCGATACGTAGAATACGTTCTGTACGATTGGCGATTTCTAGATCATGGGTGACCAGAATAAGTGTTGTCCCTGAGGCTTTGTTGAGCGAGAAAAGCAAGTCAGTCACATGCTGGCCATTATCACGATCAAGATTTCCTGTCGGCTCGTCGACGAATAGGATTTTAGGATTGTTGATAAATGCACGTGCCAGCGCCACGCGTTGTTGCTCACCGCCAGAAAGTTGAATGGGGTAGTGATTAGCGCGCTCGCCGAGACCTACATTATCGATTAAACCCTGGGCTTTTGAAAAAGAATTTAATTCACCGCGTAATTCCAACGGGACAATAATATTTTCCAGTGCCGTGAGCGTGGGAATGAGTTGGAAATTTTGAAAAACGAATCCCACGTTCAGGTTGCGCAATTCTGCGCGCTCATTTTCATTCAATTTTCCCAAGTCCCTATAATTGAGTATCACCGATCCACTCGTGGGTTCGTCAAGTCCCGCACAGAGCCCGAGCAAGGTTGTTTTTCCGCTTCCCGAGGGGCCCACTATAGCAACACTGGACCCACGTGTCACATTGAAGTTTATATCCTTCAACACCGTTAGGGGTTGACCTCCACTTTGAAATACCTTGCTCAGGAATTTTACAGACAGTATGGGGTGAATGGGGTTTTGATCAGACATAAACTATATTTTATTTCTTAAAGAGCACAACTTGTGTTGAGATGTTGCAACAAAGTTGTAATAAGATTATTTCTGTCAAACATTAGTTGCTAAATACCAGTGATAGTTCCTTTTTATTGATGAGCAATAACCTTAAATCTTTTTATTTCTCTTTTTTAATTTTCACTCTCTTTATCGTCTATCCATACCTGCTTTCAGGTGATACTCGGACCGTCCTCTTTTTTGGTGACAGCGTGACCGCGGGCTATGGCCTAGATCCACTAGAAGCCTATCCGGCGCGCATTCAAGAGAAAATTAATAATGCGGATTTAAATTTCAAAGCGGTGAATGGGGGTCTTAGCGGAGAGACGAGTGCTGGTGGTTTAAGACGTATTAACTGGATGTTAAAAAAACCCATTCGTATACTTGTTCTCGCTTTGGGTTCTAATGATGGTCTGCGTGGTCTCGATCCCTCGGTTACAAAACAAAATCTTCAAGCTATAATCGAGATAACTAAGCAAAATTATCCACGTGCTGAAATCATGATTGCGGGTCTAAAAGCGCCACCGAATATGGGAAGCGGATATACTGAAAAATTTGAAACTATTTTTACTGAACTGGCTGAAATTAATAACGCCGTTTTAATTCCGTTCTTACTTGAGGATGTAGCGGGTGTTGCTACTTTGAATCAAGCGGATGGCATCCATCCCAATGTTGAGGGTCAACATATCCTTGCAGAAACTGTGTGGATATACTTGAAACCTCTGCTCACTGAAATTAATGCTCTGATCAATAATTTTGATTAAATTGTTCGATGATTGCGGTTTTACATTGATATCATCATTTAATGTTCGTCCATGATAGAAAAAAAGCAGGATTTGTTAACAGACTTAGAAGTTGAGCGTTATCATCATGACGGTTATCTTGTCGTGAAGAACCTGTATGACAGGCGGGAGATGCAAGTATGGAAAGAGAAGATAATCAACCTGTTGAAAGACGGAGGACACTACAATAATCCCTCTGGCGTGCATGTCTTTTTTCTGCACGATTTACATCCTTTTTTTATCGAAAAAATGCGTGACCCAAAAATTGTTAAAATATTGCAACAGCTCATAGGACAAAACCTGGAATTTTTAAGCGTTAAAGCTGTTTACAAAAACGCAGAGACACGATTTAGCTCCCCCTGGCATCAGGATTGGTATTATTGGAAAGGTGCAAACAAAACATCAGTCTGGATTGCGTTGGATGATGCGACTATCGATAACGGGTGTGTAAGAATGGTCCCAGGGAGCCACAATAAATTATTCAAATGGAATAATGTAGATGATCCTAACATGTTTAATCGACGCACGGATGATAAAGAAATCGAGGGATTACCCGTTGATGCTTTGGCGGTCGAGAGTGGAGGTGCAGTGTTCTTTCATGATAGGACTTTACATGGTGCTTATGAAAATGTTACGGGTGCAGACCGATTTTCATTTATAACGACTTACCGTGACGCATCGATCAAAGACGAATCAACAGTTTGGGATTCAGCCATGGTTGTGAGCGGTGAAAGTGTTAATATTTAAGCTGGAGGAAAAAACGTGAGTGAGGAAACTGAAACAAAATCCGTTGGGGTGGGTGTCATTGGCTGTGGTGCAAGAATTCAAAAAATATTCACCAATATTCATAGTAAACATCCAGAGATTGAGGTGCGTGCTCTTTGCGATCCTCATCCTGAATCGATTGAAAATTACCGTGCCTCCTTCAACCAAAACGCGAGGATTTATGAAAATTACAAGGAGCTGGTAGCTGATCCTGAAATTGACTGGGTTATGATTGGATCCTGGAACTGTTTCCACTGCGATCACGCGGAAGCCGCGCTCGAAGCGGGCAAACATGTGTTCTGTGAGAAACCACTCGCTATTTCACTGGAACAATGCCTGAAAATGAGAGAAGCATGGAAACGTAGTGGCCGACTGTTTTCGCTTGGATTTGTTCTACGTTATTCTCCCTTTTACCAGAAAGTCAGTGAACTCATTAAAAACGGCGCAGTGGGAAAAATTATCTCTTTTGAGTTTAACGAGACGATCGATTTTAATTTAGCTACCTTAATCCACGGTGGATGGCGTCGCTCTCGAGAAAACGCAGGCACCTTTATCCTTGAAAAATGTTGTCACGATCTTGATCTTGCCAATTGGTTCATCGGTAGTATTCCATCGCGGGTTGCCAGCTTCGGGGGGTTGGACATCTTTCGACCCGAAAACAATTACCTTGTCGATAGACTCGGTCATGACAGGGATGGCCGCAAGGCATACACTGTAAAGCCCGGTGTATACGCCAATCGAATTGATGACCCTTTTACTAGAGATCAATCCATTGTCGATAACCAGGTCGCTATTCTGGAATACGCCAATGGCGTTCGCGGTACTTTTCACACCAATTGCCAGGCAGGTATTCTTGAGCGAAGGTTCTATATTCTCGGTACTGAAGGTACAATACGCGCAGATATTATTAGCGGGCGCCTTGAAACACAGCGAGTCGGTTTTAACAAACCACGCGAAGTTATAGAATTTCCCATCTCGGGAGGCCACTACGGTAGCGATCTATTTCTTGCTGCAAGCCTTGCTCAGTCAATCCATCACCAGAGTCAACCTATGGCTGGAATTGAAGAGGGTATAAAATCAGCAGTCACCGCCTTCGCTATTGACCAGGCGCTGGATGAAAAACGTATCGTTGAACTCACTCCTCTCTGGGATAAGGTGGGCATCTCTTGTTCTTAGATTAAAGTGCAGGTTTCTCAGTCGGAATCATGTCTCTATAAGATAGAAACGCGCTGAATTATCTATTTCATTTTTTTCCTTCATTTTTCTCACTCTATGACGACTTACTCCTTTGCTTTCCCATTTGGAAATAAAGGTGAAAATAAATCTGAAAAATAAGGGGCCGTGTGTATCTATTATGCACGGTGTTCTGCCCGTATTTATTGTCTCAATGCTACACTTATCCGCTTCTACAACCGCGGAGACGGCAATAGAGCCGGTATCTACGGTTGATTCAGCGACTACCCTAAAAGTCGCGCGATCAGTTAAAAGAGGACATTTCGGTGGATCAATTGGAGCCGGGGTTGGCGAATCGATGATACCTTTTTATGGTGAGCATACGGTTTTGGTTATAACCCCAGCGGATTTCGATGACTTACAAGTGGTAATTGCAGTAATTTTATTACCTAAGTTCCCGTTTATCATAGCGAGAAATCCGTAACTGTGGTTGACAAAGGGAATCAAGCTATAATCGCCACATGATTATTTAATTCTAGACACATAGTCAGCGTGAGCTTTCTGGCGGTCGATATTAACTTTAGCGTCAACACCCTTATAGTTTAAGACAATTCCACGTCGATTAGCGTCTGTTTTATTGCTGCCACTGCGATGAGGAGTTAATATGTGATGTATCGTTGCGTCACCACGCTTTAAGAGTGCGGGAGTTTCTGGATATTTTTCTAAATCGAGAGGCGAAGTGAGACACTTGCTGAATAACGCTACATTAGTTTCGTAGTGAGGAAGGTCACCAAGCTCAAAGCTACCGCCGGAAAAGTAAACAGCTCCATTTTCGATCGTCGTATCATCCAGTGCGATCCATATTACGGCGCCATCTGCAGGTTCAAGATGAAGATAAGCATTATCTTGGTGGTATGGCGCAGGTGATCCAACGTTAGCTGATTTATAAAATACTTCAGAGGCAAGTGATTCTACTGAGGATCCGACGCAAGCTTCAATTAATTCATAATTTTCCGGGCGATTTAAGAGATCTTTAAATGGCTTACTATAGTCATCGGGTGCGGAGAGATGTTTAATCGGTCCGTCGCGTTCTGCTTCGTAAAAGACATGGTTCTCGTCAAGTTTTGAAAGCTCTTCCCTGATGATCCGTTCTACTTCATAATCAAGCGCGTCAATCTCAGTTGAGTTGAGAAAGCCATTGACGATTATAAATCCATCTTTTTTGAAACGATCGCTTAGCTCTTTGATATCATAGGTCATTTTAAAACTCTTTTGAAATGAACGAGCACGTTTTCACAGACTATTTATTATTCTATCGTATATTTCCTTAATCGACAGCTTTCCGAGTTCTGATGGTGATAAACGGTTTTCGCTTAAAGGAGGGAGTTGTTTGATACGCTCGTTGAGCGCGGGGCTCCGATTTGCTTTAACTTCGTCAACACGGTCCACGGGTGTGAAAAACGGCGTTTTGTTTAGCGTCTCTGGGTAATCGCGGACCAGCTTTATAATCCACATTACCGCTTCAGAAAAACGATCGAGTTCATGTTTACTATAACTTTCGGTTGGTTCAATCATAAGCCCAAGCGTTTCCGGCCAGTTTACAGTCGGTGCATGAAAACCAAAGTCGAGAAATAATTTTCCAATACGGCTGATCGCAATGGCTTTGCTCAACCCGATCGCTTCCAGTCGCGCAAAATCTTCATCTTCGAGAGTGAGGATAAATTCGTGCATGCGCGGCAGGTTTCGCGTGGACTGGGGGAGGGTTGGATAGTGGTGACGCAGTATTTCATACAGATAACGTGAGGAGAGAACAGAGACTGCAGACATCCTTTTAACTCCTTCCTTACCCAGGCGCAGTAGATAAGCATAACAACGCACCTTATGCGCATAGTTCCCCCAGTGTCGGTGAAACGAACCAATACTTGCCGAGGTTTTGACAGGCACAAATTGATTTCCCTTTTTTACGATCTGATAACCCGGTAAATATTTCTCTAATTTTTCACTCACGGCAACGACTGCGTCTCCCGGGCCACCTCCCCCGTGAGGGATAGTCCAGGTTTTATGCAAATTCTGGTGCACCGCATCGACTCCTAGAGCGCTAAGATTTACCCAACCCGCTATAGCGTTCATGTTGGCTCCATCCATATAAACAAGCCCACCTGCATTGTGAATTTTATCTGTGATTGCTTTAAACTCGGTTTCAAATAATCCACTCGTGTTGGGATTTGTAATCATTACAGCACTGATGCGCTCATGGTATTCGCTGAGCTTGAGATCAAAGTCTTTCCCATCAATTAGACCGCTCTCGTCTGCCTCAAGATGAACAATACCAACATTCAGACCAGCTATTTTTTTATTTTCAAAGCCGGCCATTGCCGCAGTTGCAAAATTAGTGCCGTGTGCTGATTTAGGAATAAAAATGACATCCCGTTTCATATCCCCGTGGGCGCGGTGATAGGCTTGAATCATTTTTAAACCCGTCAATTCCCCCTGAGCGCCAGCCACGGGCTGTGTTGTAACAGCTCGCAATCCAGTAATCGCCTTAAACCATTCCTGAATTTCATAAAGTAATTCCAAACAACCTTGAGAATCTTCAATCGGAGCTTGTGGGTGAGTGCTAATAAAGCCACTGAGGTTGGCCGCCCAGTCGTTAATATAGGGATTATATTTCATCGTGCATGAACCCAGAGGATAACAACTGTCGTCGGGGCTTACGTTCAGATCTCCGAGCTTCTGATAATAGCTTTTGATTTCCTCCAGAGGAATATCAGGCAAACCTACTGCATTCTGACGTAATAATTTATCCGGAAGAGCGAAATCCTGACCGTCTCCCTCAATAGTTAAAAGTTCAGAAAATATATTATCCTTAAAAAAAGCTGCGAGTTTGGTGGTGTCCCGCTTTTTGTCTGAGAATGATAGCTTTAATAGATTTCGTCCACCAGCTACACGATCGGAAACATTGACACCAAGATGCAATCCTGCACCGCGGCCTTTTTCGATAAGTTCAGGTATAGCGATGTGTAAATCGAGAATAAACTCATTAAAGAATGGCGCATGGGGAAAAGCATGGCGAACTCCCGGTATGGCCGTAAGCATTTTCAGAGTATCAACAGCCTGATCTCGCGCAAGGCGACAAGCCCGCTGCATACCTGATTCACCACGTGCCAGTATCGCGGCTCCCGCAAGAGTGGCAAGAAATGCTTGATTTGAACAGATATTGGAAGTGGCCTTGTCTTTGCGAATATGTTGCTCGCGAGTCGATAATACCATGACGCGACATTCGTGACCACTGATATCTTCTGCTTTGCCAATATAACGGCCAGGTGTTGATCGCACAACATTTTTTGTCTCATCGTTAAAGCGAACACCGAACACACCCAACCCCGGGCCGCCGAAATTAGGCCCTATTGCCAGGTGTTGACCTTCACCTACGATCATATCAACACCCTTTTCACCAAAATCTACGGGTGGTTTGAGACCGCCCGTTCCCAGTAGGAGAGGATCAATGACTCCTATACTTTTTGTCCCTATACTGGCGCAATAGTTGGTCAATGAGTCGACGTCTTCGAGAATCCCCAGGGAATTAATTTGCGGAAAGACAACAGCCGCCAGGCGATCACCTGTATCTGCAGCCAAATCAATCAGTGCTTTCATGTCGATGCGGCCAGATTGAGGGTCGAGCGGCAATTTTAATAGCTTTGTCGTTGTATTCGAGGCATGGGTTTCTATCACTTCCCAGTCACCTGGATATATACCCTCGGAGACGATTGCGGTGTCAGCATTTCTTTTCAACCGTATCGCCGTACAAATCGCTTCGTAAATGGCTGTGGATCGATCATAAAGTGAAGAATTAATCGCTTCAAATCCGGTTAACATCGCCATCATGCATTGGTATATCCAATGGCTCATTAAAGTCCCTTGACTGCGTTCCGGCTGATAGGGTGTATACGCGGTTGTCAGATTTCGTATGCCGGAAACATAGGATATAATCTCATGAACTTCAAAATCCGGTAGTCCGTCACCAATAAATGATTCACAAGTATGGTTTTTTGATGCGAGGGATTCCATCCGTTCCTGCAGTGCCTCATAGGCAAGTTCATCGGGAATGGAGAGGGTCTCACTGAATAGCAGTTCTGGGGGTATGTGATCGAAAAGTTGATCTAACTTATCGTAGCCAAACGTCTTCAGCATCTCGGCAATGTCATCTTCAGTAGCGGAAATATAATGCCGTTTGAGTTCACGCGGCAAGATTGCTGGATCGTAGGGGAGGGGATTTTTAGTCAATGTCGGAGTCAATCTTCGTTCCTCGGATTTTAAAGAGTTGTCTCAAATATCTTGATGTGATGCTGATGACTATATTTTTTTGTGCAACCTGTCATCTTGATTTTTTAATTATTTTCTCATGAATAAAAAAGAGCGTGTAAAATACATACAACGCCGTCTCAGTGAACTCTATCCGCATCCAGCCGTTCCCCTGGAGCATAAGGATGCTTATACCTTACTCATCGCGGTTATATTGTCCGCGCAGTGCACAGATGTGCGTGTCAATCAGATCACGCCCAAGCTGTTTAAAAAAGCGGATAATCCACATGACATGGCCCGGATGAGGGTAAAAAGCATTGAGGCCATCATCCGACCTTGTGGTCTCGCTCCGTCCAAAGCCAAGGCGATCTCAGAAACATCAAAAATGATTATCGAAAAGTATTCAGGCAAAGTCCCCGACACGCTGGAAGCACTGGAATCCCTGCCCGGCGTAGGCCACAAAACAGCTTCGGTGGTCATGATCCAAGCCTTTGGTGTTCCCGCGGTCCCGGTCGATACGCACATTCATCGGCTTGCGCAGCGCTGGGGTCTCACGAGCGGAAAGAATGTCATTCAAACTGAGCGCGATATAAAACGATTGTTCCCCATAGAAAGCTGGAATGACCTTCACCTTCAAATTATTTATTATGGAAGGGAACATTGCACCGCACGAGGCTGTGATGGGACCATCTGTGAAATCTGTTCCACGTGCTATCCACGCCGCCGCAAGCCGTTCGAGGCGAAAAAAGCTTAAATCTGACCGCCAATATTTATTCCGGAGTCCTGTATAATGAAGATCTACACCTATAAGAATTGTGATACCTGCCGCAAAGCGCTGAAGTGGCTCGATGCTCATGGAATGGAATATGAGCAAATAGCCATTCGTGAGTCGCCCCCCACGGTTATAGAGCTCGAATCCATGTTCGCTGCTTATGAAGGGGAAATTCGAAAACTGTTTAATACCTCCGGCCGAGATTACCAGGCGCAGAAGTTAAAGGATAGCCTACCTAAAATGAAATTACCCGAAGCCCTCAAGCTTCTCTCAGGGAATGGAAATCTTATTAAAAGACCTTTTCTCCTGGCTGGAACCACAAATCTTGTTGGTTTCAAGGAAGAGGAATGGAGCGAGAAGCTTAAGTAGAAATCCTGAAAGCCGGAAAACTGGAAAGCCAGTTCCGAGTTCTCCCGCGACTGCGGATCGGAACGATATTTTCCAATCCGGAATTCCTAAAAATTGGGTTGTGAGAAAGAAGATAATTTATTCCACATAATCGCGTACACGCTTATTCGCATATACGAAAATTTGGTTCAAATTTTCTAACATTTTCCCGGGCGGTTTTTATATAGTCGGGATTGATATCGAATCCGATAAATTTTTTTACCCCACATTTTATAGCCCCGAGTGGGGCATGACCAATACCTACGAAGGGGTCCAAGACGACGGTATGTGAATTCACACCGTGCAGATTAATACAATTTTCCGCCAATTTTACCGGGAAGGTTGCCGGGTGTGGACGATTTTTGTCCCTGCTTTGAATTGTCTTATACGAGACAAACCAATTATTGCCTCGGCATCTCTTGTCTCGCCCGCCCGTGTGACTCCACCGCGCGATATTTGATTTGTCACTGTAGGACACGCCTAGACTGAGACGGTTTACGGGGGTGTTTCCCGTATGTGTTAGGTGAAAAACGTATTCGTGGCAGTCAGTGACATAGCGTTTCGAATTGATAGGCTTGAAATGGCCAACCGAAGTTTCCTTGCCATCCGGTGTCTCCACCGTGATCGATTTGATCCAGTGAAAAGTATTTTGAAGAATAAAAAATTCGCTCATTAAGATGGCAACTTGGTGCGGGAGCATCGGATTAGATGGGCTGGCACCAATGTTTAGAAAAAAGGATCCACTTTCTTTTAATAGTCGCTTTATCTCACGCGCCCACTCTTTACACCAGCTTAAGTATTGGGGACGGTTGCTCGAATCTTTATAGTTACCGTACGCAATACCCAGATTGTAGGGCGGTGAAGTGACGACTATATCAATAGTATCGGAATCAATTTTCCGCATACCTTTCAAACAGTCCTGTCGTAATAATTTATAGCTGTAGGTCTGCGCTTTAGCTTTCATGACTCTCACTGCCCTTGAGAAATATGAAAACAAATTGAATTAAAGTACAAGCCTGTAGTTTTACCTACCTAAATATAATAAAAGATTAACCCCTATGCCGCTGCGGTCGCGAAGTTTTTAATTGCGGATTCAATAAGCTGAAATTGAGCCGATAATTAAGCGTTAATCGCATGAAAACCGGGCGTTCCACTAGGTGTCAAATGTGTCATTATGACGCAAATTAGTTATTCAACCAATACCACGAATCAGAAGGCCGTTTAAGGATGGGAGCTTATTTATATAAGTCGTTATGTAAGAATAATATGGATCAAATATGAGCCCTCTCTCCAATAAGAATAGAGAGAGCGACAATTGGAATAAATCCTGCATATAAATTAAATCATGAATATCGATCCCAATAAATTTACTGAAAAATCGCGCGAATCCCTGCAAGAGTCTCAGGACATTGCACGCCGTCTGAATCATCAGCAGGTTGATGGCATTCACTTACTCTCAGCTCTTGTTCATCAGGAGCATGGCGCGGTGTCGGCCATATTGGAGAGGATGGAAATCACCCCGAGTGCTGTGCAACTGGCGTTGCAACGGGAATTAGAAAAATTACCGAGTGTATCAGGTAGTGTTGATGCATCGCGTGTCTATGTTACACCCTCTTTTCAAAATACTATTACCAGGGCCGAGGCAGCGGCGGATCGGTTACAGGATGAATTTATCAGCGTTGAGCATCTCCTCCTCCGGCTGATCGAGGATTCTGATAACACTGCACTGCAACAGTTTTTTAAGCAGTTTGGTATAGAGTGTAAAAAAGTCCTCGAAGCAATGCAGGATGTCCGAGGGAATCAGCGCGTAACTTCACAGAATCCGGAAGCCACCTATCAATCCCTGGAAAAATATGGTCTTGATCTTGTTGAACAAGCCCGGCGGGGTAAACTGGATCCGGTCATTGGGCGCGATGCTGAAATTCGCCGAGTCATTCGAATTCTCTCGCGCAAAACAAAAAACAATCCCGTGCTTATTGGCGATCCGGGCGTAGGAAAAACGGCAATCGCTGAAGGACTTGCCCAGCGTATCGTGCGTGGTGATGTCCCTGAGGGCTTAAAAGACAGAACAGTATTTTCTCTCGATATGGGAGCATTGCTGGCAGGAGCAAAATTCCGTGGTGAGTTTGAAGAACGCCTGAAAGCAGTACTTCAGGAAATAAAAAACAGTGAGGGTCGAATTCTCCTTTTTATTGATGAACTCCATACCATTGTCGGTGCGGGTAAAGCAGAAGGTGCGATAGACGCAGGCAATATGTTAAAACCCATGTTGGCCCGCGGTGAACTTCATTGTATCGGTGCGACCACACTCGATGAATACCGCAAAGAAATCGAAAAAGATGCGGCTCTTGAAAGGCGTTTTCAAACGGTTATGGTTGATCAACCTAACGTCGAAGACACGATATCCATTCTGCGTGGTATACGCGAACGCTTTGAGTTACATCACGGTGTTCACATTCAGGATAACGCCCTCGTGAACGCTGCGGTCCTCTCTAATCGTTACATCACGGATCGATTTCTTCCAGACAAGGCAATTGATTTAGTTGATGAAGCCTGTGCTATGATTCGTACGGAGATCGACAGTATGCCGAGAGAACTGGACGAACTCACTCGACGTGTGATGCAGTTGGAGATTGAAGAAGCGGCCTTAAAGAAGGAAAAAGATGATGCCAGTAAACAGCGATTAAATCAGTTGGGTAAAGAAGTGACTGAAACTCGCGAGAAAGCTGATGCTTTACGCCGGCAGTGGGAAACCGAAAAGTCTTCCATCGGGGATGTGCAGAAAATTCGCGAAGAAATCGAAAAAACAAAACTGGAGATGGAACAAGCGGAGCGCGATTACGACCTCAACAAAATGGCTGAATTGCGCCATGGGCGACTACCCGAACTTGAAGAAGAACTAAAGAAGCTGGAATCAACAGAGAACAAAAATAATGGGTCACGTCTATTAAAAGAGGAAGTTTCAGCTGAAGAAATTGCTGAGATCGTCTCGCTTTGGTCAGGTGTCCCCGTCACACGATTACTCGAAGGGGAAAGAGAAAAGCTTTTGCGCCTTGACGATGAACTGCACAAGCGCGTCATCGGACAAGATGAACCTGTTGAGCTTGTATCCGAAGCTATTCTTCGGGCCCGTTCCGGGATAAAAGATCCCAAAAGACCTATTGGATCCTTCCTTTTTCTCGGCCCGACCGGGGTTGGAAAGACCGAGCTGGCTAAGACGCTTGCCGAATCACTCTTTGACAGTGAAGACAATATCGTGCGTCTCGATATGTCCGAGTATATGGAAAAGCACACGGTATCTCGATTGATCGGTGCCCCACCAGGTTATATTGGTTTCGAAGAGGGAGGGCAACTCTCGGAAGCCGTTCGACGCAAACCTTACTGTGTCATCCTTTTTGATGAAATAGAAAAAGCGCATCCTGACGTCTTCAATGTCCTTCTTCAAATCATGGATGATGGGCGTATTACTGACGCACAAGGGCATACCGTGGATTTCAAGAATACTGTCATCATCATGACTTCGAACATCGGCAATCGCTATTTACAGGAAGGTGTAACTGGAGATGAAATTCCAGAGTCCGTTCGCGAGTCCGTTTTTACAGAACTGCGTCAAGCGATGCGGCCAGAATTTCTCAATCGAATTGATGATACCGTTCTCTTCAAGCCACTGACCCTTGTGGAAATTCGCGACATTGTTGATTTGTGCATTGTGGAATTAAACAAGCGCATGAAGGATCGTCGTATTGCGATCGAGCTGGACGGAGAAGCTCGCGATTGGTTAGCTGAGCGCGGCTATGACCCCGTTTATGGCGCTCGCCCGCTGCGTCGATTCCTGCAGAAACGGATCGAAAACAAACTAGCTCGCGCGCTTATAGCTGGCCAGGTGATTGAGGGACAAACGGTCGATTTTATTTTAGAGGGTGATGAACTCACGATGCTCTTGATACCAGAACCTCAGGAGATTGTTGATTGATGTAGAAACTTCGTTTTCGTGCGCTTGTCATCGCGAGGGAGTTTGTCAGGTGGAACGCGCTGTCCCTAGCGCGTTTGAATATTCCATAACAGAAGAAGCGTGCTAGGGAACAGCCGTCGCTGTGCAGTGTTATGCTATGGCCGTCAGGCAGCCCGCCACGACGGAGCTTTGAATTGTATTAAATACTAGGATGGACGAAGACGAAGAGGCAGACGAAGACGAAGATTTGTAAAATATCGTCCACTAACCTGAGGACATACCGGCATCGATCATTACGGGGGCCCCGGTTAAAGCCGAGGCTTCGTCATGACATAAAAATAAAATCAACGCGGCGACTTCTGCTGGTTCAAGAAGGCGTTTAAGCGCGGTGGGTTCAATGATTATTTTTTCGACCACTTCGTCTTCGGTCATTCCTCGTTCGGATGCTTGATCGGCAATTTGGTTCTCAACCAATGGCGTCCGAACATAAGAGGGGCAGATCGTATGAGCTGTAATTCCATGAGGGCCACCTTCCAGCGCGGTGACGCGTGTTAGACCGAGTAACCCGTGTTTTACCGTCGAATAGCACGCTTTATAGGCAGAAGCGCGAACCGAAAGCACGGAACCCATGTTAATTACGCGACCCCATTGCTGCTTTTTCAGGTGGGGCCATGCATAACGGGTAAGAAGGAAGGGAGCGGTCAACATCACCGAGACCATTTTGTCCCAGATATCCTCGGAAAATTTTTCCAAGGGAGCGATATGTTGAAACCCTGCGTTATTAACGAGGATATGAACGGTGCCAAATTCTTCCACCGTCTTATCGACAAGATTTTTGCAATCTGTTCTCTCACTCAAGTCTCCCTCGATGAATAATCCATTGATGCGCTCAGCTGATTGTCTTCCTATTTCTGTCTGCAGATCACTGAGGACTACCTTTGCGCCTTCGGCAGAAAAGCGTTCAGCGATCGCCAGGCCAATTCCACTGGCAGCGCCGGTGACAATCGCCACTTTATCCTTTAAGTTAATTTCCATCCTAAATTGAAATTAATCCATTCACCATTATTGAATTACCAGCAGGATAGTGAGTCGAGAAAGAGTTGCTTGAGGTCAAAGGCGCTTGCTGGGCGGGGAGATAATTTAGTAACGCGGTGTTGCGGTAGTGTGCCTTCAACAAGATTATCAACGTCATTGGGAGTGTAACCCAATGCACTTAAACCGTTAGGCATATTCGTTTTTCGCATCAGGTCTACAATCACCCCGGAAAGTAAATCTCCCGCATCCTCTGGTTTAGCATCAGTTGTATCCACCCCCATCAGCCTGGCGGCTTGAAGGTGAAGTTCTGGGTTGGATGGCGCGGTGAAGCGAAAGACCGCCGGCGCGTTGAGGATTACCGACATGCCGTGAGGAACAATCGGGTGTTCAGATGGATAACCTTCGGGGATGTAATTCCGAACCATACCTGAGACTGGATAGGACATGCCATGGGGTAAGTGGACACCGGCATTGCCAAAGCCAATTCCAGCGAAGGTTGCAGCCAAGAGCATCTTTCCGCACGCCTCTTCATCATTCGGATCATCGATCGCGCGGACAATGTTATGAAAAACCATTTCTATTGCCTGAGCCGACCATATATTACTAATCGGGTTGGCCCCTTGATAGGCCGGTCGCAACCTTGGGTGTTCAGGCGCGGGACGATCATTAAATGGCAATGCGGTTATTGATTCCAGGGCATGGCTAAGGACATCAAGACCCGTGCAGGCTGCGACCATTTTTGGCAATCCACGCGTGTTATGGGGATCCACTATACCCATAACGGGTCTAAGTGCCCGATGAGCGATTCCTGTTTTAGCATGCATTTCCTTTAAATCGAATATTGCAACACCGGTAGTTTCACTGCCAGTGCCCGCTGTGGTCGGTATCGCGATCAATGGTTTCAGTTGTCCCGGGACCGGTTTACCTTCACCGATTGGCGGGTTTACATAGGTGAGAAAATCAGCAGGATAAGTGGAATACAGGTTGGCTGCCTTGGCGGTATCCATTGTTGACCCGCCACCTACGGCGATAAAACCATCGAAATTTCCTTCACTTGCAAATCTGATCGCCTCTTTAAAAGAAGCATCGGTCGGTTCTACATAAACCTGGTCATACAAAACTGCTTCTACCCCTTCATTTTTTAATGCTTCGAGCGTAACGGACACCGATTCACATTTTGCCAGAATAGGATCGGTCAGGATCATAACACGACTAACGCCAAAATCTTTTATATCAATTCCCACTTCACGCGTGACACCGGGACCATACTTGATCTGTGAAGTATCCATGATATAGGCAGTTTCTAAATTCATTGTTTTGTCTTCTTCTTTAAATAACTCGGGTTTTATTTATTTGTCGATTTAAACTTATTCGCTTATCGATTTGTATAATTATCTCTTTAAAAATGAGAAAAATTATACGCAATTGAAATAGTTTTTCTTTAAAATCAAATGTCTTAGGGTAATCTAAAAAAGTCGATCAAGATTGATCTTTTCATTATCGCTACCGCGATCATTTCCATAGTCGGGCTTGCTATTTGGTTTATCCTGAGCATACCGAAGCTATTTAAATCGGATGGCATTCCGACTCAGAAGGTTGTAGATAAACCAGTACCCGCGAAAGAAAAGACGAAACCTTGGAAATCCTTTCTGCTTCCCCGTGATGCGGAAGCGTTATCTCGACAAGTAAAGTATGAGTTATTGGGATTGGATTTCAGAAATCTTAAATTGAAATTTGAAGAACCATCAAAGGAAATTGAAATTATCGTTCCGGCGGGGACAAAAATTGTTCATCATGAAAGTAGTGATTTCCCGGAATTCTATATTTGGAAAACGGCGAACTTGAGAATCGTCCCGCGAAAATACAAAGTGAGGGAATTGGCAGTTGTGGGTGCGGACGCCAATAAGCTGGTAGAGACCACTGAAGGAGATCATTTTAAATTTTCTGTTACAGACCCCAATGAATTGATTCCCCGTTTTATTCAAATGAGTGAACGGGAGAATTTAGATTGGGGGCCCGTTCAAAGCGGTGTTTGGATGCTGAGCCATAATATTTCACCTGAGGATTTCTATAAGATCCGTGTACACACTTACCATCAATTAAACCCGATGGGGGGGACTGATTCAATTGTTGCCGCTTACGCGGGATTGAAATCCACCGCCAATATATTTCAAAACCTGGGATTGAATCCCATGGATTATCACCTTCTCGCCGATTCGCGTAATAAATTTCTGGAATTATTGAAGAAAGTCGATTTCGACGCTCCGAGTAAAAATTACGCTTCCATCATTGTTAATAAATCGCTTCTTGCTTATGAAAGTGAACCCGAAGTTGAAAAGGTGTTAATTCGCTACCTGACGGAACATCCCACACCGCATATCCGTTTGGATGCTCTGCGAAATTTGACCTCAATGGAAGTCGTGGACGATGCGGAAATTATTTTCCACCAGCTGAAAAATGAAACCCATCGCCATGTGCAATTTCTTTTCGCCTATCGATTATACAAAATTGATGACCCCAGGTCTTTCCCTTTGCTGGCGGCATTTGAAAAGGATGCGGAGCTTACTAAATATTTTTCGAATTATCTTCGCGCTAAAATTAAAAAGTTGAGCGGAAGAGACAGTGCGAGAAACGAAAACCTCTTCACCTATTGGGAGAGAGTTTTAGGTTGGGACAGCCTTGCGAGGGATGGATGGAATAGTGAAGGGCTTCGACCGCTTACTGAGAAATTAATGTCAGCTCCGGATCCAATATTAGTGAAAGCGCTGCAACAAGCTTCATCTCACGAACGAGGAGAAGTGAAAAAAGCTATTCATCAACTTAAAAGTTATCGAGATTCCCCTGAAGCTTTCGAAATGCTTGTCGAGCTGACGACTAAACATGAGGATGGCAATACCCGGTTTTCTGCGATGAATGCGCTTACAGGATTTAGAGACTTTAATTAAAAAAATATGTGAAGACCGTATTCTCAACGATTCGGATTATCGATTGGCTCAAGTGGCTCTTAATATTGCCGGCGGTCAGAAATTTCCAGGATTTGAAAATTTATTTCTTTTAGCCTGTGAGCATGAACATACAAGTGTCCGACTCTGGGCTGTTAGAGGTATCGGTAATCATAAGATCGCTCGGGGGGAGAGTCTCCTTCTCGAGCTGGCAAATGGCGATCCTGAAAGCAATATTCAGTATGCTGCTTTAAGATCCCTCACAAATGGATTGAAGTCCTATGCTGTATTTCCACTTTTAAAGGAAATGCTTCAGAGTACGGAGGAGGCAGATAGATGGAACGCTTTGAATAATTTAAAAATGTGGAAAAGCAACCCAGATGCGCTCGATATGCTGGAGCCTTATCGTAATGATCCTATAATTGGATCTCGGGTTATACCGCATTTAGAAAAATACGGACGTTGATGATAGGGCTGATTGAAACAAACAACAACCCTCGATAAGAACCTTCAATTAACTACGCTCGTCTTTTTGCCCTCGTATTCTTGTAGCACCTCTTGGGCGGCTTTCGCCTGGTCGGATGTCGGGTCTCGTTTGATCAACCGTGATAAGGCATAGTGCGCATGTTCATCTCCCTGCCTCGTCAATTCCAGCGCCTCCGCAAATCCATTATCTCCAAAACTTGAGTCTTTAGGGATAACTGGAAAATCGAGATCTTTCCAGTAATACTGTAAATCATCAGATTTCCAACCCTGATAAATTTTATCCCAGCTAATTTCACTGAAGCTGTGCAAGTGAGGTTCGAGCATAGTTTCGGCGAGTGGGAGTCCCAAGGCCTGGTAGCGATTGTCGAGCGATACGCGCAATCGATCAGGTGTTAAATTCGGCAGTGCTCTATGAAGTGTAAGACAGTGAAAGATCAGGGTATCTCCTATTTCATAGTTAGTAGTCACCCAGTCTCCCGAATGTTCTTCGGGGTCTACGGTTAAAGCTCCAGCGCCGAGGGAAAAGTGGTGTTCAAAAACAGTATTTTGCTTATGGGATCCCGGTAAAATTGCCAAACCACCGAGTTCGATCGGACTGTCTCCTAGGGGCGTCCAGCAGGTATAAGTTTCATAATTACCCTGGAAGTGAACAAAATCCTGATGCGCGGGGGTGGTGTGGTCAGTGTATTGTGGAAACCAAAGTCGGGCGATTTTATGGGGATAAGGAAAGACCGTATCACCGATAATTTTATTCATCATATCGAGCAGTTCGGGCCAGTGCCCCGCTCGATGAAAAGATTCAAGTTTATAGACTTCGTGATAGACGTCGGTGTATTGACTGTCACCCTCGGTGCAGCGGCGCGAAAGGTCGGCAATTCCATCTGCTAATTCTGTTCCCGCTTTGAGCCATCCGCCTTCACGCATCATTTCCAACATACCCAGTCTAAGAGACCAAATCTTATCGGGGTCTTGTAGTTTTCGGAAAAATAAATACCCCTCATTTTTTATCCGTCGTCGCAATTCATCGGCATCATCGCTTGCGTCATTGGATACTCTTAGTTCTTTGAATTCAGACATGGTTAACTCCTGCTTTTGGGGTATTCTGGTAAGTTAAATAAATTAAATGATGTCAACAATCAAGCAAATCGAGACTTCAACCACTCAAATTGCTTCCCGCTGTCTTGCTCATACTATAATGCTTGTGTCCTTAAGACCCAATTGAGATAAGCTAAGCTCACCCTAATATATTAATTATGAACTTCCGACAATTTGCCAATACCAATTTAAAGGTTTCTGAAATCTGTTTAGGCCCCATGCGGTTTTCCGCTAAGTCTCCCTCGGATGATGAAAAGTCTCAGGCTGGGAAGCGTGCTTTGGAAAGAGCGCTTGAACGTGGGGTTAACTTTATCCATTCCAGTTACGAATATGGTACCCGATGGGCCGTAGGCGAAGTCCTTAAAAACCATCCTCGACGCGGGGAATTACATCATATTATTAAAGTGCCCGTTCCTGATTTCGATGACAAGGGCAAGTTTGATGCAAATAAATTCAGACTGCGT
Source organism: Opitutales bacterium (assembly GCA_965219535.1). Taxonomy (GTDB): domain Bacteria; phylum Verrucomicrobiota; class Verrucomicrobiia; order Opitutales; family PNEW01; genus PNEW01. The sequence continues at coordinate 1,154,160 of CBDCNV010000002.1, forward strand.
ATAGAGGAAGCACTGCGTGATTTGCATACCGATTGTATTGATCTACTACAACACTTGCAGCGGGCGCGACCCAACTCTGATGAATTAAGAATCCCAAATATACCAGCGGTAGAAGAACCGATGTTGGAAATTTTCGAGAAATTAAAAGAGGAGGGCAAGGTAGGTTACTTAACCACATTTCCTTATTCACCAGAGTTTGCATGTGAGGCCATAAAAACAAAGGCTTTCAAGGGTATGGTCGCTTATTACAACCCGATTGAAATGGATATGGCAGAGTTTTTCCCCCTGATGGAACAACAGAACCAGGGATTCTTTTGCATTCGCCCGTTTATGTCAGGATTGTTGACTGATAAACGAGTCGATCGAAATGAACTTGAGAAAGATGATCGCTTTAATGATCCATTGTGGGATGCGGCCTATGATAGATTGACACTGTTGAATGCTCAACTTCGCAATGAAATCAACTCATGGACCGATTTTGCGATTAAGTTTAGCTTGTGTCACCCCATTGTCACCAGCCTCATTGTCGGTCTCAACACCGAGGAACAGGTTGATGGGGTTCTTGACGCCGCCGACGGAAATTATCCGGACCTCAATACTTTTGAAAAAGCGCTTAGTATCTGCCGTGAAAACGGACTGGTTAAGTCTAATTAAGTGAGCAAGACGCGAAGAAGCGCGTAGTGTTACGTGAAGAATGGGTTCAGGGATCGGAGATTGGACGGAATATTGGAAGAATGGATAAATGAGGAATAACCGAGGGTATTCACAACCATCCATTCATCCGCGATCTTCGCATTTCACGCATCTTCGCGTATACCCTTACGCCTTATCGCTTACTTCCTGGAAAGATTCGATATATCCCCACTTGTAAAGGTAATCGATCCAACGCTGACGCCGTGGATCCTTATCGGGATTGGCTAACCATTCGAGAGGGTATTCAGGCTGACGCTCCGCGTAGGTATTTTTGGCTAAATCTTTCCGCACATTGAAATTATCCCTTACTTGTTTGCGGGTCATTGCTTTTTCTTCAGCAGTTTTTGGGTTTTTCGTATAAATGGGCGAAATCATCCGTCGGTCAGTATTGCCTCCCCATGAGGCATGCCAGATATGACAATCAAAAATAAATACATCACCCACTTCCATATTGCAGCTATAGGCGGGGACATCACTGATGCTGAATTCGGTGTCGAGTGCCTTTTCTTTAAATCCCAGTAGACCAAAATTTAATACTGCTTCGTGGAAAGGTTTCCGATGTGAACCGGGGATAAGTTTTAATGCCCCGTTGCTTTCGTCCAACGGCTGGAGGTAAACGGGAAATTTTATCGTATGCTCATGGAAATTTATACTATCGGGGTGCCACGGGGTTTCGTTAACGTAACTGCCGCAATTGCAGGATCGTATAACAAAGTCATCTCCCAGCAGCTGTTCGGCAATACTGAGGAGTCGAGGGTCTTCGTGAATCTTGGCTGAATGCGGGGTCTCTGATCCCAGGCTGGACCAGCTGCTATATTTTGCTGGTTCCTCAGCAGGTCCGGTGTAACGCAGAGTAGATTCTAACTTCTGCTGGAATTCATCGTTGAAGTTGTCAATTTCCTCCTTTCTGAACAGTCCCCGGAGAGGAACGAAACCAAAGGTATTAAAATGGGTGAGTTGATGTTCTGTAAGCACTGTATTTCCTGACTATAGAATGACTAAGAATTTCTGCGTTCACATGTATTGAAATATAGTTTAGCATTTATTCTATGCGCTTGTCACTATTGAACGGCCAAAATTGTTGTTATTCATGTTACCCTCATTTATTGCCAAAAAATAATCTAAGTTTGACCATACCTTATTTTCTTGCCCCTGGCTTAATGATTATCGAGAACAGATAGAATCCTGGGAATTGCTGACCATAGAATTCTGTCTGTTTTTTTAAATGAGGTCTTAATTCTAAAAAAATATAAATGAAAATTACTATTCTTGGTTCCTGTGCCGGCACTGAGCCCATGCCGGGACGACATCACAGTTCCTTTACCATTGAGCATAATGATTCTCTGTTCTGGATAGATGCCGGTGAAGGTTGTACTTATACCGCCCACCTCAGAGGCATCGATCTCCTCTCCACGCGTGCTATCTTTATCTCCCACCCACATATCGATCACATCGAAGGTTTGCCTCACTTAATTTCTATTCTTGAAAAACTGAACTCGAGAGCGGATCCAACATCAACCGTCTTAACGGGAAAAACGATCGATGTGTATATCCCGGAATTGGAGGTGTGGGAGGCGATCATGAAGATGAATAAGTATACCTTCCCTGCTTATGATAATAATAATATCGAGTATAAGCCAACTTGCTATAAAGACGGGATCATCTTTGATGAACAGGGTTTAAAAATTACTGCCATGCACAATTTCCATATGGGAAAACCACAAAAGGGGGAACCTTGGCTTTCATACTCCTATCGCATTGAAGCGGATGGGAAATGCTTTGTTTATTCCGGTGATTTGGGGGGGCCTGAAGACGTTGACCCACTATTTGATTCTTGTGATTTACTTTTTATGGAAGCGGGACACTTTCAAGTTGATAAAGTGTGCCGTTACTTGAAGGAAGCCGGAAAAAAGTTTGATCAATTGGGAATTATCCACAATGGAAGAGAAGTCCTTGCCGATGCTCAGGGGGAACTAAAGAAAGGAAGAGATATTCTGGGAGACAAAGTTTTTATCTCTGAGGACGGAATGGTTTTTGATTTATAGTAAATTAAAGGTTCTTCAATCTGCAGATTGTATTTTTTGTGAATGAACATGAATACCTTTACGATTGACGAGATTTGCCAGCGTGTTAACGGCAGACTTGCTGGCCCCCCAGATCTAATGATTACAGGGGTGGAGCAGATAAACCGTGCAGGACCTTCTCAATTAACTTTTATTGGTCAAAAAAAGTACGCGCAATTCTGGACTGACTCGCGTGCCTCAGCCGCGCTTGCCAATGAAAAACTAAATTTAGAGCCGGGTGAGGGCAGGGCCTTGATCCATGTACCCGATACCGATCTTGCTCTGGCTGTCGTTTTGGAAATGTTTGCACCTGAAATACCTGATTGTGGACAGGGAGTCCATTCCAGCGCAATTATCCATCCTTCAGCCAATTTAGGTGTGGGTGTAGCAATCGGTCCGGGATGCGTTCTTGGCCCTCACGTGCAGCTTGGTGATAATGTTTCACTTTACGCCAATGTTACCGTCTTTGATCATTCAAGCATAGGTGAAGGTTCCGTGATCTGGCCGGGTACTGTCATTCGCGAACGCTGTAAAATAGGGGAGAATTGCATCATACATCCTAATGTAACGATTGGAGCAGATGGATTCGGTTATCGACCTTCACCCGATGGTATGAGTCTCGTCAAGATACCACAGATCGGTACCGTAAACATTGGTCGTGACGTAGAAATTGGAGCCGGTTCTTGTATCGATCGAGGTAAGTTCAGTGCGACGACAATTGGAGATGGCACCAAAATTGATAACTTGGTTCAGATTGCTCACAACTGTACTATAGGGCGTGCTTGTGTGATAGCTGGTTTGGCAGGGATCAGTGGATCGGTAACAATCGGCAATGGTGTCATGATAGGGGGTAATGTCGGGATTGCAGATCATCTTACAATTGGTGATGGAGCAATTCTTGGAGCCAAAGCAGGCGTTATGCGTGATGTAGATCCGGGTGCCTTTGTGGTCGGTGCCCCTGCTCGCGACACGAAAAAAGCGATGCGTGAATGGGCTGCTCTTTCAAAGCTACCCGATCTTATAAAGAAGTGGAGGGCGAGAATGAAGAGTGAACAGTGAACAGTAGAAAGCCGGATGGCCAGATAACCGGTAGACCGGAGCGCCGGAAAGCCAGAGAGTCAATTCCGAGTTCCGCAGTCGCGGAACGACATCTTTAAAGCCGGAGTGCTGGAGTGAGAAATAGAGGATAATTTCTTCCGCATTTCCTTTTTGACTTTTTGACCTTTTGACTTTAATCATTCCAATGAACCCGATTGGTATTATCCTTTATCTACTGCTTGTTGCGATCATCGTCATGTTTTGGCTTAAGATACGGAAGAAGTCACTCGACGATCTGCTCGAACAGAGCAACCATGACTATCACCATGTCCAGAAAGTGATGGCTAAACATCCATTCGGCGGTTCCTGGAATGAACACCAGCAATGGATGAAGGAAGAGGACTCGTCCTAGAAATAATTTTTATCATTGCGGAAGACAAAGGCTACCCCGTCAGGCAAGAGCGGGGAGGGGCGACGGATTGTCATCGCGCAATCGGAAATTGAATGGAATTACTTAAGAATCTGAATCGTCAAGGGATAATTCCAGACTTCTCCGTTGTTTGCTTTGATACCCCCGATGACGGGAAAGACAATACAGAGGCCAGCAAGAATAAAAAGCAGCGGTATTCCGATTAATACAAAAGTTAATAGTAAACCTACCGCACTGTAAATTATGGCGGAGATCAGCCAATTGACGACGATTTTACCATGCACGTCTATTGCGGGAATTTCGTCCTTTTTAATCTGCCAGAGAATGATTGGAAGAATTAGACCGGCGAATGGTACCACGAAACCTGCGAGAACCGAAAAATGCACAAACATGGCCCATTGATTAGGTTGTAGATTTCCCCCGGTCGGTTTTGATTCAGATTGTCCCTCCTGTTTTTTTGCCATTGTCCATTATTTATCTCGACGAGAGGATAAACGGTCAAGACGAAATGGCAGGTTGTGCTAAAAGCTGAACGCCTGATACAATGAAGCGACGGTCGACGTTCCTAAAGGGGAATTGGCATACCCCTTTAAACAATCAACTAAGATCGGGTGGCTTCGATAACGAGGATGATATGCTCAACCTGTTCTAGGAAATCTGCGACATTCTCCTTAAATTCTATTTCTTGCGCTTCACGCAATAGCTCAGCTGCTTCGACATATTCTTTAACCCTGCCTAATAGCTGTGCATGCATGACCAAAGCTTCCGCTTTAAAGTCATCTATTTCCTTGGCCTGATCGAATAATTCCACTGCTCGTTCGGAGTTACCTTCCCTGCCGTAAAAGTTACCTAAGATAAGAATTGCTCGTCCCTGATTTGAGTCCCGTTTAATTATTTCTTCAAGCGTTGCTATTGCTTTTTCACCTTCACCTCGAGCAATGGCGATCTGGGATTGCATCGTCAACAAGGTTAAATCTTCATCCTCAGTACTGCGCCCTCGGTAGAGCCTTTTTATTTTTACTATCAAATTAGCAGCTTCATCGTAAGCTCCATAATTAATCAGGGACCTTACGGCTCGTATGGGAGAATCGAGTTTCTGTTCGGGATCTTTAATAACTGACGCCATATATGCATCAAATGCTAGATCGAGCATTTGCCTGTTAATATAAATATCACCAAGCAGGAGTAAGCTGTCAGCAGGTGCTTTATTCATGCGTTTTAAGATTTCGAAATTAGCAGCTGCCTTGTCTATATTCCCAAGACCGATGTAACCATTCGCCTGCAATAACCAGAATTCTGGGTTTTCAGGGTCTATAGACAGCAATTCTTGAAAAACAGCATTACTCTCCTTGTATCTTTCCTGATAGAGGTAGTTTTGAGCCAGGAACCCTTTCCATGACTTTTCTTCAGGTTCAATTAATATCGCTTTTGTTAATGCTTTTTCTGCCGCGATATAATCTTCTTTCAGTTGTAGACAATAACCGAGAAGACCATAGGTGCCTCCCTCTGTATTGCCTAAGGAGATAGTTCGCTTGAGGTACTTGATGGCTTCGTCGAAATCTTCCATTCTTACGCTAAGAAAAGCCAAGGTTTTTTGATTGAGCAGATAGTAAGGATGTTTTTCTCCCACCTCTATAAAAAGACGTTTTGCTCGTTTTAACTCATCTTTTTGAAAATAAAGATTACCGAGTATGAGGGTCATAGCCGCACTCGATTCTATCGTAATCGCGGTCTCCAGTAAACTGATTGCCGAATCGACGTTATCCGGTAGAAGCGTTTGTATTTGTGTAATTATTTCTCTTTCTTCGATCGTTATCTTTGGGCTTCTTTCTATAATGTAGCTTAGATCTCCAATATACAATTCATGCCAATAGGGATCTTTGTATAAATCTTTCACCGGATTGGGTAGGGGCTTATATGCCGACAGCGTGCCAAAAACACTGAAGCAAAATATTAACAGTAGGATAATTTTTTTCATTATTTACTTTTACAAATTTAATTCACCGGGTGAATAGCTTTCACCCGTATAAACCTTTATACTCTATCACCAGAGTAAACGCTTATTATTGATAATGGGTTTAGATAAATTCAACCTAATTATTGCCTTCTTTCACTATTTTGAATGACATCTCCGATGGAATCTAATGTCCCTAGCATGCAATATACGCCTTTTTTCATATCTAAGCACCGTTTTATTGCCTGAGTAGTACTCAAACATTATGAATAATACAGAAAAGTCACTGCATTCGGCAAAGATCGGGCTCTATGGATTAATTGTGGCAATGGTTGTCACCGTTGCGATAATGATCTATGCTGCTCATCCTTGGGGAGAAAACTATGCTAACCAAACGCTTACGGACTATGTCTATCTTCTGGCCTTTTCTTTCTGGTCAATTGTGCCCTATCTCGCACTAATAATATTCATTCACCTCTTTCGACAGTATAAACACCCCTATTATGTAGTAAACTGCGGTGTTGGATTAATTATTTTGGCAAGCCTGGCATTTCTTATCGATACCGTTTTTATTCATCCTGACGCCCAGGGGGCGCATATCTTTCTCTTCTTACCCATCTATCAATGGCTTGCCATATTGCTCTTAGGCATCGTGGCAGCCATCGTTTTTCAGCTGACAAAAAAAAGTGCGCCCTATTAGTTTTAAATACCTCGTGACTCCACTCGTCTTATTTCCCCTCGAAACAATTTAAAATGGCCTTAATAGAAAGTCGTGAATTTCGCTTGAAGCAATATCCGGAGGGGATTCCCGTCCCCGAGATTTTTCAACTGGAAAAAGTGAATTTTGGAAAATTGAATGAGGGTGAAATACTCATAAAAAATATTTGGATGTCAGTGGATCCTTATATGCGTGGACGTATGGTGGGTGTGAAAAGCTACGCTGAGCCATTTAAAATTGGGGAAGTCTTATATGGAGGGGCAATTGGCCAGGTGATTGAGTCCTTGCATGTGGATTACAAACCAGGATACATCGTTAAAAGTATGCAGGGCTGGCGGGAATATTATATTTCTAATGGTGAGGGTTTGGAAAAAATTGATTGTGATCGCGCGCCACCACAGACCTATTTAGGTGTTATGGGAATGCCTGGTATGACCGCGTATGTAGGTCTGCTCTACATAGGAGAGGTGAAACCAGAAGATACAGTATTTGTTTCAGCTGCATCCGGCGCGGTTGGTTCTCTCGTGTGCCAGATAGCAAAAATGAAAGGCTGTCGTGTGGTCGGTAGTGCCGGTTCGGAGCAAAAAGTTAAATGGTTAATGGATGAAGCCAAAATAGATGTGGCCATTAACTATAAAACTTCCGTTGACTTTGATTCTGAACTTTCAAAAGCGTGCCCCGATGGAATTGACGTTTACCATGATAATGTTGGCGGTAAGCAACTGGAGGCTGCGTTAAACTTGATGAATCAATCCGGTCGCATAGTCGTTTGCGGAACAATTTCAAATTATAATGATACAGAGCCAATGCCGGGACCTTCAAATCTCCGTCAGGTTTTAGTTAAAAGATTAAAGATGCAGGGCTTTATAGTAAGCGATCACATGGAGTTGTATCCCGAGTTTATAGAGCAAATGTCGAAATGGATTTCGGAAGGTAATTTGAAATGGCGTGAAACGATTGTTGAGGGTATAGAAAATGCACCGGCCGCGTTTATCGGCCTTTTTAAGGGCGATAATATCGGTAAAATGTTAGTAAAACTAGGTGATCCAGAAAAATTTTAATTCTTTTTTCTTCTCCCAGCATGACAGTTAATCTAAGATAGATTGACAGTTAGGGTTTCCGCTTTTAGGATAAGTGATCACGATTGTGAGTTAGAATTTTTTATTACTTCTATTGTCATGTTTTTATTCGTCCTACAGATGAAGCTGTAGCAAATAAGGTCATATTACCTGTTTTATTATTTTATCATGAAGAGCGTACTCGTAGTAGATGATGAACCTGGAATGCGTGAAATGGTGAAGCAACTTTTGCTTAATGAGGGGTATCATGTGCTTGAAGCTTCAAACGGAAAGCACGCGATGGAATTTCTGAAAAACGAATCACCTGAACTTGTGATTACCGACATCATCATGGAGGAGATGGACGGTGTGGAAATAATTATGGAAATTCGAGAAAACTATCCCGATGTAAAGATAATTGCGATGAGTGGCGGTAGTAAAATTTCATCAGAAGATTATCTCGAATCGGCTTCGGATCTGGGCGCGGATCGAATCTTCAATAAACCCTTTGCTCTTTCCGATATGTTGAGCGCGATTAAAGAGCTGATTGAAGAGTAGTAGTAAGGTTCAACGGTTCAGCGGTTCAACGGTTGGAGAGGATGATATTTTGAAGTGAACAGCAAGAAGAGGTAGCAGATGGAATTGGGTTGCGGGGTTCAATATTTAATGGCGTGTTAATAATAACTCTGAACGTTGAACCGTTGAACCCTGAACCCTGAACCCTGAACCCCGAACCCTGAACCTATTCACAATGCCTTTAACTGTAGAACTTAACGAAACGGATCGTCGGATATGGGAGGAACTTGATTCATTTGTTCCCAAGGAAATAATCGACGTTCATACCCACCTCTATCTTTGGGAGTTTAATAGCGATCCCGATAAAGATAAGGCTCCGGAAGCGGGTAAAACTTGGCCGGCAAAACCGTTTCGGGAGGATTTCCCCATCGCGGGTTGGGAGCAAAGTAATAAAATTGATCAACTTCTCATGCCCGGCCGAAAGGTTCACCGGCTTTCTTTTGGCATGCCTTTTGCGAGGGTTGATTTCGAAGCATCGAATAAATTTACCGCCGCGCAGACGGCGAATGATTCCAATTCTCACGCATTAATGTTAGTAGAGCCAAAGATGACTGCCGACTACCTGGAAGAGCAGGTAGAAAAATACGGATTTATCGGTTTTAAACCCTACCGGTTATACTCGATAACGGGCGATGTCGATAATTGCCGAATTACCGATTTTATTGCCGAACACCAGGTTGAAGTCGCTCACCGACTGGGTCTCATTATCATGATGCATGTTTCCAAACGCAACGCGATCGCCGACCAGGATAACATTGATGACATGCAGCGACTTTCTGATAAGTACCCAAACGCAAAATGGATACTCGCCCACTGCGGTCGCAGTTATTCTTCCTGGGCTATAGAAAAAGGCGGAAAAGTCATGAGGGATTTACCCAATGTATGGTTTGATACCTCAGCCGTCACCGAGTCCGATGCGATTGATGCTCTACTAACCACCGTCGGGCTCGATCGAGTTATGTATGGAAGTGATGATATTCCCTTTGGCATTATGCGGGGAAAATTAATCGCTTTTGGCTATTCGTGGGCGCTTCTTACTGAAGACAATCACTCTTTTGCTCTCAATCATTGTGATGGTCGACTGACTTTCATCCGTTACGAAGAATTGCGAGCCATGCAGCGTGCTGTTAAAAAATATGGTCAGTCTGATAAGGTTTGCCAGGACCTGTTTTATAACAATGCAAAAAAATTAATTGATTCCGTTGGTTCGGAGGTTTCCTCTTAAGCGTATACGCGAGCATGCGTGTATGCGATGATGCGATTAAAAAAGAGATAGCCACAAGAGGCACAAAATAGAAAGCAGATAAAAGGATGAATAATATGTACGATTTATTAATAATAGCTGTTATCTTAATTATTTGTTTAATCGGATGCGTATTTTGGTTTCTCTATCGAGCCATGAAATCCACTGCTGATAAGCACCGTCGGGTGGATGATACATTAGATAAATCCATCGAGCAGCAGGAAAGAAAAGATGCGATTTTGGCCAATGATGAATTGCTACAGCAACGACACGAAAAGCTGATTAAAAAAATGGAAGATAATTGTGAGCGAGTGGAAAAGCTACTCGACAGATTTGAATCACGTTAATGCACTCCTTAATAGGGGAAGTGAAGCATTAGACTGAAATCCAAATCAATAGAATAGGTATTAGGGCACCCGAGATGAGAGAAATCCAAATAGTCTTAGCCTTTCGTGTAAATCTGAACGCCATGACAATCCCTAATGAGGCTGTAGCGACGAAGCCCAATGACATTAAAAGTACAAACAATCGAAAGGGAACAGAAGGAGTTCCTGGATTTTCATTCATAGGCAATCGTTGGTTTTCATGTATCTCAGATAATTTCTTGAGAATGGTTGGTGCCATATAACTGCCATCTTTCTTGCTCTTGTGTAAGCTGAAAGATTGCCAGGCTCCGGAAACCACGAAAAAAAGGAGAAGCGGGGTAAAAAAACAACCGAGATAAATATGGAATTTTCGAATTAGATTCATTACATGCCTCCAGACCTAACGTTTAAGTGTATCAATGCACTAATAGGTCTTCATCCTATTAAAGAGCAAATAACCCTCAAGTTATTACTTCACTTGTTGAATTATCCTATCCTTCGACTGGGTGGATGTCCTGTTCACCGCAAGTCGTTAATTATGATTCATTGATGGCAAGCCCGCTGATAATATTTCTGATCTCAATGGCCGGTGTCTCAAGTATCTATGCATATATTTGTGATATTCGTTTGTATCGAAAAGCGAGTAAGCTTAGCAATTGGGTGAAGCAAGAGCATCCAGATCTTTGGGCTGAGTTGAATATATTTCTGAGGAATTGGAACGGCGGTCTGTCGGGATTAAAATACCTTCATCGCAGAGGTGTAATCAGTCTTCCTTATTATGATCAGCAATATGAGCAACTTAAGGTATTAGAGCGTAAAGTTTTTTGGGGAATTGGAATCGGTTCGCTGTGCATTGGTTGGGTGCTGATAGGAGCCATTTTCTGGGGCTGGAAATGGTAGAGCGCGGATGCAGTATAAAAGGTAAAAATTTACTTTAGACTTTTGACCTTCGACCTTAGACTCCCCTTTGTCCTCTAGTTCTCAAACCATTCCACCGGTATGATCAGCAGTTTATGATCGGCGAGTGTGAGATGTGGGTAGTCTCCGATCTGCCATTCACGGTAAGAGAGATAAACATTCCGATTATAAATGCGTGCCGACACATAGTCATAAGTTCTCCCGAGCATGGGTTGAATGATCTTTCGAAACTGGAAAGACTTTCCTTCGTCTTTACTCACCGCAAAAGCTAGAGGTGTACGGTCACAGTTGCGGTTTCTTTCACCCACCGAATTATTATTGTAGATGACCGCGATATGGCCGGAGTCGGGTAGGCGAAACAGGGTCTGGGGGGATACAGGGGTTTCTAATTCCACAATGGGAACAGGTTGACTCCAGGTCTGACCGCCGTCTGAGGAAATACTCTTATAAGGATTGCCGAGTTTGGTGCGTATGATCATGAACACGCGTCCATCCTTAAGCTCGATTAACCCGGGTTCTTGAAGCGTTAATTTTTTGTATTCCTTGCCGGGAAAATCCTTCTGCAGCAAGGTGCATGATTCTCCCTGTTCCCAACTGTTTCCCTCATCATCCGAATAATAAGTGAGACAGGATTGCTTCATCCATCTGAATTCCTGGCCCGGATCAAGTGAGACGGCAGCAGGAACCAGAATACGACCGGTCGATAACTGAAGGACGCGGGCATTATTGACGACATAAAAATGATTACGATCTGAAATGCGCTCGGCTTTAGTGAATTTTTTCCCATCGATGGTAGAGCGAACATAAATGGAGCAGCGCATCTGTCGGTAGTCATCATCACTCCCCGTCTCGACCTCTTCCTTCCCGAGATAGACTAAGAGAACTTTATCGCTGGACTGCAGCCGGAGCAAACTGGCGTCCATCAGATTTGAATTAGCTCGGTGTTCTGCTTCGGAGAGAGAGGCATAGGTGTCAATCCCTCCCCAGCTCATGCCTAGATTGTGACTGCGCCGTCCAATGAGGATCGACCTGGAAAGATCACTGCGATTGCTATGGCGTGTCCACACCGCAAGAAGACTGTTATCAGCCAGTTGAGCGATATCGCCCTCGGAATGGCGCTGGTAAATCTCATCCGACCGTCCAAGAACTATTTCCTTACCCGGAGCAGCTGGCTCACCTTCGTCTTCGTCATCAGAGCGATCTCTTACATGAATGAGGACAGAATTACGGCTCTTAGCTTCGGTGGTATCAACTAGTCCGGCAACTACGAGAACTAGAATTATTATTAGAGCCCAACGAAATAACTTAGTTAATAGATTCATCTTTGGTTCATCTCATTCAACAATGCATGACTGACCTCTGTCAATAAATCCAAATTGGCTTAGAAATTACCCTATTGTCATTGCGAAGGAGGCATAGCCGACTGCGGCAATCTAGGGGAATGCCGGTCACGTATAGACATCCCCCTGGATCGCCACGGCTGACAAGCATCCTCGCGATGACAAAATAAATAAATCCACAATCGCAAATCCATATCAAGGGTAAACCCGACATTCCTCAAATCGTTTGGATTACTCTGCATCCTGAACCCTGAACCCGGAATTCACTTACCGGCTTTTCGGTTCTCTGGAAATCTGACCTTCTCGCCTTTCGGTCTTCTGGACTTCTGTACTTCCGGTTTTCTATTCCAAATATCCATTCGACAAAAAGCGAAAATAGATAAACCGTTTAAGCTATGAAAGTTGTATTGAAATTTGATTTAGGTGAAGCCTTTGTAAATGATTTAAAAGCAACATTTCCGGACATTGATTTTCGGCCGGTCAGTACTCGCGAAGAGGAACTTCAAGAAATCGTCGACGCTGAGATCCAGTTTGGGGAAATCAGTCGGGAAGCTTTCGAAGTGGCAAAAAAACTGCGCTGGTTTCATTTTATTGGTATGGGTTTCGATGGGTACAAGAATAATTTTCCTGAAATGTTTGATGGAGAGTTTATCTTTACTCGCGCTCCGGGAACCCACGTCATTCCCATGGCAGAGCATACATTTGCCATGATCCTGGCTTATGCCCATCGCATTCCCGATTTTGTCGACGAAAAACAAGCGCATCGTTGGATTACAGAAAATTTCATGGATAAAATTATTGAATTAGCCGGTACTACGATGGGAATCATCTCCATGGGTGGAATCGGTAGGGGCATTGCGCAACGCGCGCAGGGCTTCGATATGGACGTTTACGCTGTCGACAGTCAACCGATGTCGCCACCACCGGGTGTCAACGAAGTGTGGGGCATGGATCGACTGGATGATCTTCTCGCGCGGTCCGACTGGTTGATTGTCACCACACCTTATACCAAGGAGAGCCATCACTTACTTGACCGACAACGCATCGAACGCATGAAGCCCGGCGCTTTTATCGCCATAATGTCGAGAGGAGGGATTGTCGATGAAGAGGCCCTGATTGATGCGCTCCGATCGGGCCACGTAGGGGGAGCTGGAATTGACGCCTTTGGCCAGGAGCCCCTGCCCGCGGACAGCCCTTTCTGGGATCTACCCAACGTCATAATCACGCCTCATATATCGGCACATTCTCCCCAACTCTGGCTGCGCCGCGGGCAGATATTTAAAGACAACCTCAAACGCTACCTCGCCGGTGAACCGCTCATGCATATCTGTGATTCAAAAACGGAGTTTTAGTAGAGGGGGTAGAAGGTGTCGGGTGTCGGGTGTCGGGAAAGAGGGTTCGGGGTTCAGGGTTCGGGGAAAATGCCGATAGTTAGAAATGAACAGTGAACAGTAAACAGTAAACAGTGAACAGTAAGAGGGAAGCTGATGATGCAGAGAAACCCGCACGCTGCAAATTTCAGGGATCTGATCGTTTATCAGAAAGCAAGGAATGTTGCTGAGGAAATCTTCATCATCTCAAAACAATTCCCAAAGGAAGAAATCTATTCACTTACTGACCAGGTGCGGAGATCGTCAAGATCGATTGGGGCCCAAATAGCGGAAGCATGGGGGAAACGACGTTACGAGAAACATTTTGTGAGTAAACTTACAGATGCAGATGCTGAACAATATGAAACACAGCATTGGATTGAGACTGCTGTAGATAGCGGGTATTTAAGTAATGATAATTCGGACAAGCTATGTGAAAAGCTTTCCAAAATCGGACGTATGTTGAATAGTATGATAGACAAGTCCCCATCATTTTGTGAGAAATCTCCATTTATTATCAGAGAAGATGCCGCCGATTATTTCACCCTATAGAGCGTCAACCATTTTCCCACTGTTCACTGTTTACCGTTCACTGTTCACTATCTTCTGAACCCTGTACCGAGGGCGTAGCCCGACATCTTCCACCCCCGAACCCTTCTTCCTACCCCTCCGCTTTCTTCAGGATAGCTGGATCCCACTTGTATTCTTTAAATCTTACTCGGAAGAAAAGGGAGTAAAGGACGGGGCAGAGTGCGAGGGTGAGGACAGTGGAAAATGCGAGGCCGAATATGATAACGTTAGCCAACGGTCGCCACATTTCACCTCCCTGAAGAGAGAGTGGAATCAGTCCAATTACTGTGGTTGTCGCGGTTGTAAGGATTGGGCGCATTCTTGATAGAGCGGTCACCATTATCGCATTGGCGTCATCGATTCCCTTTGCTCGCAACGCTTCGATGCTGTCGATTAACATGATCGCATTATTAACGATAATCCCCATGAGGCTAAGGGCACCGAGCAAGGCCATGAAACCAAATGCGGCATCCGTTATGAGCAATCCCAAGGCGATGCCGAAGATCGCTGGCACGATGGTAATTCCTATAATAATGGGTCGGGTTACCGAATTGAACATGGAGACAAGGGTTAGAAAAAGTAGACCCATCGCCAGGGGAAAACTGGCAGCGATAGAGGCTTGAGCGATGGCACTTTTTTCCTGTTCTCCGCCGAATTCATAAAAGAAACCGGTTGGCCACTCGGGTGTCTCCATCATCAAATCGAGCTTGGGTTGAATCATGGCTAAAGAGTCGGTAGCGTAATAACCCGGACGGAGATAAGCTTTTATCGTCATCGTTCGCTTGCCGTTTTCTCTTCGTATATTTGAGGGTTGCCAGGTTAATTCCGGTTTACCCACTTGCAGTAAGGGGACGTTTCGATTACTGGCCGTCGAATAAACATTCAAACTTTCAATTCTCCCTAGATCTCGCCGATAGGCCTCTTCCGATCGCATCACGATCGGTATGATTTCATCACCTTCCCGAAAATTGCTTACACTTAATCCTGAAATCTGGGTTTGCAGAGAGAGGGCTACGTCTTCACTTGTTAATCCGGCATATTTAACTTTGTCCTGGTTAATATTTACATTGAGTTTCTTCGTCCACTCGCCCCAGTCATCGAAAATATTTATCACACCGGGTGTTTCTCTGAGTATTTCCGCAATCCGATCACGAGTGCGATAAAGGTCTGGAATATCATCTCCCGTCAATCGTATCTGAATGGGTGCGCCCACCGGAGGTCCCATTTCCAATTTAGTAAGCGTTACCCGGCTATCCGGCATGTGCTCATTGGCAAATTCACTGCCTTTTTTTAATATCGTATCGACACTTGGAATATCGACTGTTTCCACGAGCATGAAAGCATAGGCCATATTGCTCTGCTCAATATTTTGTGAGAGATTCCACCGGGGGCCTCCGTTGCCGACAAAACTGGTTACCTGAAAGACTTCTTCCTGTGCGAGAAAATATTCCTCAAGGGTTGCTGCTTTCTCTCCCGTTGTTCTTATATCAGAACCGTACGGTGTCCATAAGTCGATGAGAATAATCTCCCGGTCGTTGGGTGGAAAGAATACCTTTTTAACATACCCGAAGGAGTAGACACCGACAAAAGTAGCAATAATGGTGATAAGGATAACGACCAATCGATTCCTAAGTGCCCAATGGAGAATGATGCGATACAGCGAGTAGAGCTTTCCATCATACGTTTCCTTTTTGACTTGGACTTTTATGAAATAATAGCAGAGAAGCGGGACGATGGTCATGGAAAGAATCCACGAAGAGACCAGGGTAATGGCGATTACCTGAAAGAGAGATAAACAGAATTCCCCCACACTCGATTTTGCCATCGCGATAGGCAGGAAGGCGAAAATTGTTGTCATCGATGCGGCCAGAAGTGGCTTCCATAATTCGGAAACTGCCCCCGTCATGGCCTTAAGACGGTCATCTCCGCGCGCGAGCCGTACAAGAATATTTTCGCTTACGACAACCCCGTTATCCACCATAATGCCGAGCGCGATTATGAGAGAAGCAATCGATATTTGCTGCAGAATGATATTAAAGATGGGCATCGCGACAAAGCACATCAGGATAGCGAAAGGAATGAGTGATGACGCGATGAGACCCGTTCGAATTCCCGTTGCAGCAAGCATAACGACAAAGACAAAGAAAAAGGCCTGGCCGAGATTACCCATAAAATCACTGATCTTTCGCTGGACGAATTTTGGTTCCCACATGATTTCCTGAAGGTCCAGCCCGATGGGCAATTCATCTTTGATTCGATCGACAGCAATTTTAACTCGCTCCCCAACTTCGATAATGTTTCCTCCCACCGCCATATTTATAGCTAGAACAATAGTCGGGTTCTGGTTATTGGTAACAAGGCTCGTCGGTGGATCGACAAAGTCCCGTTTGATCACGGTAATATCCTCTAATGAAATGGCTTCTTCATTGCCCGGTGCACGGAACGAGGTCTTGCGTATATCTTCTACCGTTTTGTATTCACCACTGGATTCGACAAGAATGCGTTCAGGTCCGACCAGGGCATCACCACTCGGTTGCACAATATTCTGTGAGTCTATAGCAGCCGCGATGACGAAAGGAGACACGCCACGCTCAGCGAGGAGGGCATTGGAAAATTCAACAAATATTCGTTCATCCTGTATCCCGTATTTATCTACTTTCGCGACACCTTTGACCCTGAGCAGTTGATTTCTAATGTCGTCCGCGTAGTCTTTCATTTCTCGATAGGTGAATCCATCACTGTGAAGAGCCACTACCATCCCAAACACATCACCGAAATCATCGTTTATTAAAGGTGCCTGTACCCCCGCAGATAACGTCGGTGTTACTTCATCGACTTTATTGCGCATCTTGTCCCAATTTTTGCGAACTTCTGACTTAGGGGTGCTCTCATAAAGATCAACCGTGATAATCGAAGTGCCGGCTAGTGACTGGGATTTTACCTTATCCACAGCGGCAATTTCCCTGATTTTTTCTTCCAGTTTATCGGTGACAAGCTCTTCAACTTTTTGCGGCGTGGCACCGGGAAATTGAGTAATAATTACCGCGGATCTGATCGTAAAATCCGGATTTTCACCTTTCGGGAGATTAAAATAGGAAAGCACTCCGGCAAAAACC
Source organism: Opitutales bacterium (assembly GCA_965219535.1). Taxonomy (GTDB): domain Bacteria; phylum Verrucomicrobiota; class Verrucomicrobiia; order Opitutales; family PNEW01; genus PNEW01. Next base: position 1,171,612 of record CBDCNV010000002.1, read on the forward strand.
AGGAGCACCACACCAACGATAGTCGTGGCATTATTGCGTAAGCACCATTCAGCAATATTCATCAGTTTTTCAGGAGTTTTACTTTCATGCCCTCTTCCAGACGATGAACGCCACGGGTAACAACTCGCTCACCAGGAGTTACGCCTCCCTTTATTTGCAGACCTGCCGAGGTGAGCTCACCGGGAACGATATCACGCCGGGTGACGGACTCTGAACCTTTATCAAATATCCAGATATACCGTTCATCCAATCGGCCCGCTACCACCATCGGTGGTAATAGAATATAGCGTTCGGATTCTATAGTATTAAAAATAAGCGTTGCCTCCCCGATCATCCCCGGACGAATGCGCGAATCTTCCGTCAGCATCGCAAGCTTGACAACATAAGTTGAAGACGATGAAGCATCGACTGAAACTTTGGTCACTTCTGCGGGGAAGGGTTCATCCGCGACTGTATCAAAACGGAGAAACGCATTATCTCCTTCATTGACCTTAGTAATCAATGCTTCTGGGATACCTACTTCCATTTCGATTTTCTCTTCGGAAACAAGCGAAGCAATCATACGTCCGGCCTGGATGACCTGATTTATCTCAACCGGAACTTCACCGATCGTGCCCTCCTGGGGTGCGTTCAAAACGGTGTAACTTAACTGTTGTTCAGCCTGTTCGAGTTGTTTTTTTGTAGCATCGACCTGTGCTTTTGCTGAATTGAAAGAGGCGCGACTGGCGTCCAACGCGCTTTTGCTGATGTTGGCGTTTTCATAAAGCGCTTTGCTGCGCGTATAATCCGCATCGGCCTGAACAAATTGAGCCCGCACTTGGGCCAGGTTTGCGCGCGCTTGTTCGACTTTTAATTCGTAATCGGTAGGTTCAAGTTGTGCGATCACGTCGCCTTCTTTCACCCGCAGACCAATCCGCGCCTGTAAACGAATGATTTCACCGCTGACCCGGAAACTGAGTTTAGTGTCCAACACACCCTGAGCGACACCGGAGAATGATCGTTCAATCGCTGTTGGAGGCTCTTCGACGACCGTAGTAACGACAGGGCGGATTACTTCCTCAATTTCCGGTTCTTTGGAACAGCCCAGAAAAATGAGAATGGTAAGTAAGATTCCACAAGTTTTTAATTTCATGATATTAATTAATAATTTAATGAACACCTGATTAAACAGGTATCAGTTTAATTGCTCCTACATCTTTAAATTTAAATAAGATTCCATTTGTTTCACCCATTCGGCCCGTTCCGTGGGGCTTTTAGTGAATTCAAACCAGGCGATTGTTCGAAAAAACTGAATAAAATCGTCGAGTAAATTATAGACCGCCAATTCCGCGTTCTGCCGCTGGACAAATGCTTCGTTTTGCGCGTCCAGCAAATCGATGATATTAACTGCTCCCTGTTCATACTTATCAGTGACCACGCGGAGATTTTTTGCCGCTCGGTCCGCGGCGCGTGCGCTGAAAGTCAGGGTGGGATAGGAGCCGTCAAAGGCAAACATCGCCTGTTGTACACGGGTTTCAACTATCTGGGCAACCTGGTCGCGCGAGTACTCGAGTTGTCGAAGCGCCGCTTTCTCTCTTAGAACCTCATGCCATCGACCTGTGCCTTCAAATAATGGGAGGTTAGCAGAAACGGTGAATGTCCACTCATCGTCTTCAATATTTTCGCGGGGAAAAATTTGGGGTGATGAACTGTCAAAATCTTCATCGAAGATACGATTATAACTGAAATCCGCCGCTACTGTGGGCAGAACAAACTGCCGCTTTGCTTGTTTGAGAGTAATCTCCTGTGCGCGCAGGGAGTGATTGATGGCTTGGAGTTCGGGTGCGTTTTCCAATGCGTATTCAATAGAGAACGATCGAAATACATCCAGTTATTTTTTTGTGAGTCGAGAAGCGGGGCCACAAGATTCACGGCATCACTAAAATAAGGACTGCTCATATTCAAATCCTGTGGACGCCATCTTTTCTCCAGCCTGACCGCGAGCAATTGATTGAGCGTGACGCGTGCCTGTTGCTCTCTCGACATCCCTTCAGCCACATCGATTTGATTGCCTGCTTCCTGGGCTTCAAAGCGGAAAACGTCTTCCGGACCGGAGGTCCCCACACGTTGACGTAAACGAGCCAGTTCAAGGTTGCTCTGGGTAATTTTGAGGTTGTCGCGAGCAACGCGAAGGACTGTTTTTTCAGAGAGGTAACGGATGTAGGCGGTGGCAACCGATCCAATAATATCGAGTCGCACCGCTTCTTCCTGATAGGAGGAGCCCTGGTATTGCTCGCGAAAAGCACGCCAGTTGCTGATCGCGCGATCACTGAAGATGAGCTGTTGCAATGACACACCGCCGAGATTCCTGCTTTGAGGGATAAAACCCACTGACGAGCCCGGACGGTTTTCATTGATCTCCGAGTAAACGTAGCTTGAATTTACCTGGGGTAATAACGGACTGAAGGCGATCTTTTGACCTTCTCGACTGATTTCTGTGTTCTGTTGCTGAATGAGGTAGTCAAAATTTGTTTCGAGTGCCTGTTCGATGGCGCTAACGAGATCGATCGAATCACCCTCTTCCAGGTATTCGGGATTTAAAATGGTAGCGTCACGAATGGCATCGAAGGGAGGATCAAACCCGATGAGCTTTGCTGTCTTGGCGTTGAAAAACATGCGTGTTTCTACCTCAAGCACAGCCGGCAGGTCATTAGAAGAAGCACCGAGTATAATCTGCTGTATGTTGAGCGCTACTCGACGCGCAAGTTGCTGCCGAACGTCCGGCAACTGACCGCCTAATATTCCCGCTTCCACCGCAGGTTCTCCAAAATAGGCAAAGGACGGGATACGGCGTGAGATGAGTCCCTCAATTATTTTATCTCGATCCCGGGGGGGCATCTGGACTGGAGGGAAGGCATACACTGCTTGAACATTATATGGTAGATCTACTAACGCCTCTTCGGCATTATCGCCCATGAGAACAAAGATGAGATGACCCCCTGATTCTTCTTCAAGCCTCCGCACATAGTTTTGCAGCGCTTCTATTCGTTCGAGATATATCTTGTTAACGAGTATATGCAGGGTATCAAAATCCACGAGTCTTTTGAATGTGTCTATATCGTTTAATATCGTATTGCTTGAGATTACCAAATTGAGGTTTTTCTTTTTTGATTTCCCCTCAGGACTAATCAGCATCCCTACAATATCCGGATCCATCAGGTGAATCCCGGAAACCGGCTTGGACAGAATAAAGTCGGGACTACTGGCTACTCCCAAAACTAAAATGCCCTGTGCGAGAATCATGTCGACTTCGGGATCTTCGATTGCGCTTAGCAATGCTTCCTCTGTTCTTGAGGCATCCCAATTAGAGTTGAAGGACGGATCTCGTTTGAAGGTAATTCGAAATTGATCTTCCGCCAGGACGCGGAGCTCCGATTCAATGAGCCCACCCAATGCATCAAAGAACCACGAATCGCCATCTTTGACGACCCCTATTGTCACCTGGGGAAGGTCTGATTCGCTTTCGCTCTGTCCAAATATTGGCGTAGCCAGACAAAGTAGGATTGTGAGAAGGCCGATCCCTCTCCATTGCTTACTTTGCTTTAAAAAAATCATAATAATAATGGCCGTTAGTGAAAACTAGGAATGCTACCATGAATGTGCAACTAGAATTATTAGTAAACAGCCGCCGACGCTCCTCTTTAGCGTGCCAAGGTGATCAGTGAGTAGTGAGAGAAGGTTCAATGGTTGATGGTTCAAGGTTCAGGAGTTAGGAGGACGATAGATAGAAGTGAACAGATAGTGGGAGAGGGGTGTCGGGTGTCGGGATAGAAGTGAACCCTTCGATTTCCTCAGGTCAGGCAGTGAACAGTGGATGGTTGAAATGAATGATGAATAATTTATAATTCTTAGCTGAACCCTGAACCCTGAACCCTGAACCCTGAACCCTGAACCCTGAACCCTGTACCGAGAGCGTAGCTCGACACTTCCACCTACAACCCTTGAACCGTGTACCGAGGCGTAGCCCGACATCTTCCACCACTGAACCCGGAACCATTTTAAGGAACATTTCGCGTTTGATATTATTAAATCATCTGTCTAAGTTCAGCGAAAGTTTTAGACGAAGATCATTTTTATAATGACAGCATTTCAACTCAATAAACCGACACATATTTTCATCGTAGTCTCACTGGTTTTCATGGGAATTTGTAGACTGGCTATTGCAGAGAATAAAAGGACGACTGAAGCTGAGGCATTTTTATCAGGTATCTTGGATGAAACCCTAAAGATATTAAAAGATGAAGATTTATCAGGGGAGGATAAACGGACTTTACTTGCAGATAATATAAACGCGAACCTCGACTTGGCGTACATGTCTTCAAGGGCACTTGGTCCAAGTAAGGAGGGTTTTACCAAGGAACAGTTTGCTGAATTCTCACATGAATTTTCGCGTCATCTGACTCATTTTTATTTAAGAAGGATGGCGACCTTCAAGGGAGACAAGATTGAAATTACTGGTGTGGATTTCAACGAGAAGAGTGGGGTAGTAAAATTGCGAACCTCTGGAGGAGTCCGACACACCATGTTTCAATCCCGTCGATCATCACATATCGCTAATGTGGATTACCACCTACGAAAGAAAAACGTTGAATGGCGAATTGTCGCAATCACCATAGATGGTGTTAACGTCAGCCGAAATTTCCGCAAACAATTCAAAGCACTGCTGGATAAAGAGAACCCCGATGCATTAATTGAAAAATTAAGAATGATGAATGCAGAAAACGAAGAGCGGAAGCTGTTTGAATAGAGGGTTCAGGGTGGAAGATGTCGGGCTACGCTCTCGGTACAGGGAAATTATTATATAAAAATCCATCCTTCCAGTCATCCAACATTCCAATTTTTACTGTTCACCGTTTACAGTTTACTTCTTTCCTGAACCCTGACACCCTCTCTCCCCCCTATTCCTTCTTCCCCTCAAACGACTGTGCCACCTGTATGCCTACAAGGCGGGCGACGATAACGGCGATATAGATCTGGCCGATAACGGCTTCGATCGCGGCAAACATGCGCGCGGGTGCCGTTGCTGGAATGATATCTCCATAGCCAAGGGTGGTAATGGTCACTAAACTATAGTAGATGGAGTATACGAATTCGAACTGTATGGAATCACCTCCGGATTCTTCCATTAGTGATAAGGAAAACGAACCGGGTTCAATGATTTCTATCATCGTATAAACAGTCGCCCATAAAACACTTATTAAGAGATACCCACTGAGTGAAGCATAAAGCGTGTTGGCTGTCACTTGTTTGCTTTTAATGAGATAAGTGAAAATAAAAACAACGGTTAACATTAGAAAAACAATGCTGATTATCTGTGAAGCAATGAGTAAGCTATTCAGTGCCGAAAGAAAATGAATTCCTCGTAATATAATCACCATTACCACTAATACACCGGCCTTTATCACCGTGCGGCGGTTCTGACACGCCGCAAAGAGCGCGGTAAGCAGTGTTGCTGAGAATAAGAGGAAAAAAATAAATTTTGCGAATTGAGGATTGCCTGCTCCGAAGCGTCCCACGAATGGTGCGGTAAGAAATAGTAAAATCAACGTGGAGTGACCCCCAAAAATCGTATCATTTACAGAGAGAGGTTATCGGGATAAACAGATAACCTCAATGAAAAGAAAAAGATACACAACAGAACAGATTATAACAATATTGCGGCAAGCCGATACCGGTAAAACGGTACAGGAAATCTGCCGTGGAAACAACCTGAGCGAACAGACTTTCTATCGCTGGCGTAAAAAATATGGCAATTTAGAACTTGCCGATGCGAAGCGATTTAAAGAGCTGGAAAAAGAATTCACGAGCGCAAGCGAGAAGGCCTGACATACCGAGCTGAAGAAGCTGCTCGCAGATCAAATGCTCAAGAATCAGGTAATGGAGGAAACGCTGTCAAAAAAATGGTGAGCCCAAAGCAGAAGAAACGAGTAGTAAAAGCTGCGGCTGAGAAAGGGTTGTGCTCGTTGCGGAGGGCTTGTGCTTATCTCAGCCTGAGTTGGTCAACGTTCAGTTACCGGCCCAAACAGGCCAGTGAGAAAGCTCAGCGGTTGGTCGAGCGGATTGTGAGCTTGTCCTGGAAACATCCCCGCTACGGTTACCGGCGCATCCGTGCCTTGCTGGTAAAGGAAGGCTGGACAACAAGCAGGAAGTTTGTCCAGGCGGTACGACGTTCAGAAGGGCTGCAGGTAAAGCCCCCGAAAAAGGGCAGACACCGTCAAGGAGTCTCTACGGGGTCACCTACTAAAGCAAAGGGTCGCAATCACGTTTGGTCCTGGGACTTTGTCCATGATCGTACAGACAACGGCGGTCCATTAAAGATGATGACTCTAATCGATGAATATACGCGTAAATGCCTGGATATCCGGGTCGCTCGTCAACTCACCTCAACCGATGTCCTCTCTGTGCTTAGCGAGGCCATTGAAGAGGAGGGACCTCCCAGCTATATCCGTAGTGACAACGGCAGTGAGTTCATTGCTCATCAAGTGCAGCAGTGGTTGTCCGGTAATAACATAAAGGCGATCTATATCGATCCGGGCAGTCCCTGGCAAAACGGTTTCATCGAGTCGTTTCACAACCGCTTACGCGATGAGTGTTTGAACCGTGAAGTGTTGCTCAGCGTGGCTGAAGCGCAAGTGGTAATCGAACAATGGCGTCAGACCTATAACCATGAACATCCCCACAGTCGTTTAGGCTTCAAAAGCCCACAAGAGTTTGTCAGATTCCTTTCCGATCTTGGCCGCGTTCGGGCTACGCCCTCACTTCGCCAAGATCTCTCATATACATCAATCCTAAAACCATTAACACCCGGTAACTCTCTCACTTAAATTGGTACGAAAAACGGGGTCCGATCAACCCCACCGCAGCCTCGGCAATATTACTCCACAACGTTTCGCTCAAAACCTCAATACCGAAGGCTCGGGCTCCATTCGGGCTACGCCCTCATTGCGCCCAAGCCTTGACTTCCTCTACCAACTTAACTTCAACATTAACCTCTCCAGACTAACTCTCTCAGTGGACCAGTTTGTGTAACCCGACCAATCTAATGATGTTCGATGTTAGATGTTTTAAAACGACATCGCATGTCGATTTTCCTATTATAAATACGTCAACATTATGCATCATCTAGTGTTTGGGACATTTTAACAAATATGCTCACTATCTGATTAGCTTCATCGAGTACTGATTGTACAATGAAATTATCCCTAAAGCCTTTCTTTTTGTTAATTACTCGCAAACATACATGGCTCTCACGAGCTTCTTTGAGAACTACTTTGATTTTATGCTTAAAATCTTTTCTTGATTCCGCTCCTTGTGCTTCCGCGTAGTTCAATGCCATAGAAGAAGAAGATCTTATCAGTTGTCCACCAAGATGCTTACCAGCTGGTGAACTGGGCAATTTTTCAGCCAAATCTATAGCTGAAACGGTAAAATCAATAAGCTTTTGTTCGAGTTTATTATTATCCATTTATATACGACTTTTATTCGAAGCTACTGCCTATAATATCAAAAACGTGCCATCCGGTTTTCAGGATGTTTAAATTTTATCATATATTGTATATCGTAATTTGGACAACGTCCTTAATGATGTAAAACGAATGATGTCAGATGTCCGATGTCAGATGTTTGATGTTTGAGGTGTATGAACAACATCCTACATCGCACATCTCACATCAAAGATCGCACATCGAACCCCCGACCCCTGAACCCTGAACCCCGAACCCTGAACCCTACCTGTCGGCCATAGTCTTGGTGACGGCTAGTGGCAATTCTTCTTTTTTAAGTTTGAATGGGAAATGGGTTTTTCTCATTTTAAAATCATTGGCATTAAATAATTATAAGTAGATATGAGAATCGATGAATACAGGAAGAATCATTGTTTAAGCGTTCCCACTTCGAGGAGAGGTTTTATTAAAAAAAGCTTATGGGCCGCGCTAAGCGCGACGATAGGATCACAATTCGTGTTATCACCCAAGGTCCAGGCAATGAATACTTCTTTAGCCTTTGCCGGTACTAGTGAAGCATTAACCTTGAAGGGGAAACATCCCGGGCTGACTATTTTAAATAATAGACCGTGGAATGCGGAAACACCCGCGCACCTTTTAGATGATGAGATAACACCCGCGGATAAATTATTTATTAGAAATAATGGGCTCGCACCTGCCCAGATTGATGTCGATAACTGGACTTTAACGATCGGTGGAGAGTCGGTAAAAAATAATAAAGTTCTTACATTAAATGAATTAAAATCAAATTTCACACATCACACTTATCAATTGACTTTAGAATGCGGGGGGAACGGGCGCAGCGAATTCAACCCTCCCGCAAAAGGCAATCAATGGACGACCGGGGCGGTGGGCTGTCCCAAGTGGACAGGAGTGAGATTACGAGATGTATTGGATTACGCGGGCATTAAAGACGATGCGGTATATATCGGTTATTATGGCGCAGACACCCATTTAAGCGGAGATCCGAATAAAGATCCCATCTCTCGGGGAGTGCCAATGTCCAAGGCGCTCGAGGATGAATCGCTCATTGCCTGGTCGATGAACGGGGATGACCTGCCCCTGATGAACGGGTATCCTTTGCGATTAATTTTTGGCGGTTGGCCCGGATCGACATCAGGAAAATGGTTGGAGCAGATTGATATTAGAAACAAGGTCCATGACGGCACAAAAATGGGGGGCTATTCCTACCGTGTGCCTCGCTATCCGGTCGCACCTGGAACTGAAGTACCGAAAGAGGATATGCGTATCATTGAATCGATGCCGGTTAAATCGCTTATAACCTATCCCCGAACGGGCTCGATTATCAATAAAGGCAAAGCGATAACAGTAAGAGGGCATGCCTGGGCTGGAGACTTTGAAGTGGCGGCTATGCATCTGTCCATAGACTATGGCGCTACCTGGCAGGTATGTGATTTAAAATCACCAATCAATCGCTTCGCCTGGCAACATTTTCAAACTGAGATTCTACCAAATGGTAAAGGTTACTACGAAGTTTGGGCAAGAGCAACAGATAGTAGAGGAGTGATGCAACCGATAGTCCTGCCCGGTTGGAATCCTAAAGGTTACTTGAACAATGCCTGTCATCGAATTGCGCTCAAAGTAGTCGATCCGAAGAGTAAATTAAGTTCACCCCAAACATGATAAGCAACGATGCGTAAAACTAAGCTATTGTTCGGTACATTAATTGTTGTTGCGATCATTTTCTCAAACGGTGTTTTTTTAATTAATTTATTTCAACAGCCCCTCACCGATAAAAATAGTACAAGCTCCCCCCCACCTGGAGAAAACAAAGTGTTGATCGTTAACACAAGTACCTCACCAGTGATGGAACAAGCAGAACCAAGGGTTGATGAAACTACCGGTTTTATAATCGATGCAGGTTTCGAAGAAGTCACGGCGAACTGCATGGGATGTCATTCTCCTCTCCTCGTTACACAAAATCGGGCTACGCGAGATGGATGGTTAAGTACCATCCGGTGGATGCAGGAAACGCAGAATTTTTGGGACCTGGGTGATAATGAAACTATTATCCTGGATTACCTGGCCAGAAATTATTCACCTCCCGAGGGTATCGGCAGAAGGGCAAACTTGAAAAATATCCAGTGGGCAGCACTTGAATAGAGTCAAAAAATTGAGGATAATTAAGTTATAGATGCAGATTGGGAAAAGAAAAAACCGCGGATGGACGCGGATATACACGGATAAAATATAATGAGAAAGTTTAGGAATTTGGAACTCAGGAAATCAGGAAAAGAGTAGAGAATATTACAAAGTTTAATATGATTGAACCGCAAAGACGCTGAGGTCGCAGAGAATAGGATTTAGAATTGAAGAATTGCGGTGCTTAATCGCAATGTAATCCCACCCGCGTCTGCGGGAGGGATTGACAAAGCTCAGGTAATCCTGAGCTATTGAGATTAAGCACCGCAATTCTCAAATTCTAAATCAACATCCGCGCTTATCCGCGTAATTGGAAGATGTCGTCCCGCAGCTGCGGGACTCGGTAGCCGCAGTCGGCTGATAGCCTCCCTCGCAATGACAATTGAGACAATGACGAAGACGGTGATTCATTTGATCAGCCCTGTAAGGGCGATACAATCTTAGCCCATTGCGTCAGCAATGGGTAATAGAGGCGCTCAATTCCCAAAGCCCCAGCGGGGCGACACAAGTACAGTTGGTAGATTTGTTGTGTCGCTCCGCTGGGGCTTTTTTATTAAACGATTAATTCTCCCACAGCTTACGCTGTGGGCTATGGTTGCTACACCCCTCTGGGGTGGAAAGCTTTGACCAAAACCCATGAACTCTGAACCCCGCCCACCCTGAGTGTAGTCGATGGGAACCCCGAACCTATTGACTTTTTGACATTTAACTTTCGACTTTTGACCTTCGACTTTCGACAATTCTCTTAAACCCATTTCCTTTTTAACCTATCATGCCACGCCATAGCTCGATAGAGCGACAGCGGGTGACCTTTTGACAAAAAAACCATGAATCTAGAAAACATGCAGGAAGAGCGCCCGGAATGGATTAACTACCATGAAGGGAATTTTGAAATCAAAGATTCGAAGATTATATTGCGGTCTTCCCAGTCAGGGCCTCCGGCTATCGCTAAACTTGCTTATGCGGGATGTTCTACGGGTAATAAAATTTTCAATCCGGGACTGAAGGGGACTAATAGTATTGAGGCCACCCTCTTAGACTATGGCGCTGAAGGCAATTATCTTGTCAAAGAGGGGAAGATTATGGAGTTCGAAGATCCCAGTGGTAAGAGCTTTCGCTCAGTTGCCGGTAACTATCAAAGGGGGTGGGGGATTTCGATTTCCAACTACCATTACCTTGTTACTTCTAAAAAAGAAACCGATCGCGGGGTGCAGGTTCATTTTGACTGGTGGGAAAATCTTGGGCTGACTTTTTGGATGGTTCGTGATGTCTTACCTGAAGACAGAGAGAAATATCCCAGTTGGGTGCCCCATAGACAAACCCCGGAGGAGGTATTTGAAATGGGAAAGAAGGGTCCCGTTATTACCCCAGTTGTGAACAAGCTTGGCATGCGCTGGTTCCCTCCCACCGATAAGATGAAGACACCTGTCGGGCATCGCTACGGACTCGTTTTAACGGACGATGGTAATACGGTCTACTGGACACTGGACGGAAACGAGATGGATCGGGCGGATATTACTGGTTTTTTCAGTTCTTATCCGGATGCCGTTAAGGATGGTGCATTTGCAACGATGGGGGGGAATGGTTCTTATGAACGAAATCACTGGATCGCCGGGGATGTAAGCATTCGTCGTAGTACTTCTTAAAAATGTTTGAAAGTAAATAGTCGTTGTGTCGTCTAAAAATAAATTAACCTCTGATCAAAAAAACAGTATGAATTTATCCGATGCTGAGATTCTAAAGCAGAATGAGAAATTGCAGGCCACAATGCTTGAGGAAAGTGAGGCATGGATGGTCTCCGAATGTAAGCGAATACTGGGAAAAAATTCAGAGTGGGAGAGAGACTATGGCTCCGCAAGTGCTTACGATAAAAGTATGGATCTCTATAGAGAGCACTGGCGGGACACGATAGGAGAGATAAAATGTGAAAGTGAATTTCATCCGGAAACGGAACCCTTTTTTGAAGATGAAATTTCGGTAGCAGAATGGATATCGATTAATCTCTTTCCGGAATTGAAAGCAAAAGCGGTGTTGGCTCTGCCGAAAAATAAGCCCGGTCCATTACCACTCGTTGTTGCACTGCATGGGATGCTGGGATCACCCTCCGTGGTGTTTGGATTTAAAGATTCGCAAGAAGCCGCCTATCATGGTTATGGGAGAGAGCTTTTAAAAAATGGGTTTGCGGTCTTGGCGCCGGCAAGCATTAACGAATCCACTCCCCGGATCAGAGTGCATCGATTGAGTATGCTCGTGGGCAGTTCAATTACCGGTCTGGAGGTGGGAAAAATAAGAAGATTGTTGGATTATGTTTCAGGTCTGCCCGAGATTGATGAGGAGCGAATAGGGATGTGGGGAATATCACTGGGTGGACTCTACACGATGTGCATAGCTGCTTTGGACAAAAGGATAAAGGCGGCGATCATGTGCGCGTTCTTTATGGACCGCTTAGAAAAAATTACTGTCGAGTCGCCACACTACGGTAGTTGGTTTCTCCCTCATGAAGAACACCTGCTCATACCGGGTTGGTTTAAAGGTGGATTCACAGATGCCAACCTCTTAAGCATGGTCTGTCCCCGAGCGCTGCAGATAGCAGAAGGTAAAAAAGATTCCACCAGCTGGTGGCCCTTGCAGGAAAAGGAATTTCAAAAATTATACCAACACTATGACAAGCTCGGTGTGAAGGAGAATGTAGAATTCCTCTGCCACGAAGGAACGCATGAAGTAGTCATCGAACCCGGACTGCGGTTTTTGGAAAAATGGTTGAGGTGAAATTTGGAACTAATGAACTCAGGAAATAAAGAAGAGAATATTACAAGTAGAATATGATTGAACCGCAAAGTGGCTGAGATCGCTTCGCTCGGGTAAGGGTTATTTCCTCATTCGACTTTCGACCTTTGACTTTAGACTCCTCTAAAATAAAATCCGCGTCCATCCGCGGTTTATTCTTTCCACATTACCGTATACAAGCATTTGCGGATGTCTATCCGTCTCTCGAGGCTATGGGCGACAGGCGGACTTTGCCTGGGTACGCTTTCACGTATAAGCACATTGTCATTTTACCCTCCGCTGGAGGTGACGGGATAAAAATCAATGAAGTGTCAACTTTCTGCGATTGCAAAAGGCGAAGGACCCTTAATTAATTCCATTTGCCGGGGAGTAGCTCTCTCTTCAAATCCTTCCGCGGTATCTACTAATTTTCCCCATGGCGTTTGAAAAGTCGGGGCATAAGATATAAAAAATGTCCGGCGTGTCTTGTTGCTCTGGTTAATCAACGCTCCATGAGTAAGGTCTTCCGAAAAAAGTACGGCATCCCCTGCTTTACAGGGACAGGTTTCAATTAATGGATGATTCTCATCGGGAACGCTACCGCTATACGGATTATCAAAATTACTCTTATGGCTTCCAGGAATGACCACGAATGAGCCTTCTTCTTCGGAGACATCCGTTAAGGCATAGGCCACCTTCACACTGACACAATTAAACTGTCCGTCTTCGATGGCAAATTCACTATAAGCCAAAAGCTCTGCGTAGCCATGATGTAATGGGCTGTATTTTCCCTGTTTTCTTGAGAAAAATGAATAGGCATCGAGCCGAACGGGTTCGCTGATCATGACTTCGATATAGGGAAGTGTATTTGGACAGTCGATCATCTTCTCAAATGACCCGCCCATGGGTAAAGGGTTACAACCATAAGTGTCTAGCGTTACATCGTAATTTTCCTTCGTGTCATTGTACTGTCGAATTACTCCTCTTGCCGTCACTTCCTCGTTGGTAAGTGTTTCCATGAAATCGATCTCTTCATTTAAACTTTTTACCAGATCTTCTGGCAGCGCTTGCCGAATGACAAGGTACCCTTTCAAATCAAATATATATTTTTCTTCTGGAGTCATTTTAGTATGATTCTTAGAGTTTTATATTCAAGACGATCATTTCCTTGATCGTGGAGAATATCTTATTTATTTGATTTGTAAAGTTCATCCCACTTTAACTCTATGTTGTCATTAAAATTTAATTGGTAATCCTATCCCCTTAATCTTTATGCGTTTTTGGAAGAAGTCGTCCCGCAGCTACGGGACTCGGTAGTGTTTCTTGTGACTATTCTTCATATGAATGTATAGCTATTATACGAATCAATCAAGGTTATAAAATGGAATTAAAAGCTAGTTACCTATCGCATTTATTTCTATTAACGCTTCTCGTCATCGGCAGCCCGCTCACGCTCATCGCCAAAAAGGCCTGGGTGCATGGTGGCTATGAAGATTTTTCCCAGGGCTGGTTTGAAAATGGAGGAGCTAACCTTTACGTGAATGCGAACGGGGTCATCGAGATGATCAATAATTTCGATGTCAACAACGATGGCTATGCGGATATCATCCTGGCCAATGCGCACGGAAAAACAGAGTGGGGGCCCACCCATGTATTCACCGTCGATGAGGGGCCATCGGATCAGTGGAAACGTGAGCAAATGTTTGTCGGCAGTTACTGTTTATGGATGAGCCGGATTATCGATCTGGATGAAGATGGATACATGGATCTAGTTACCGCCAATTCCTATAATGAAGTCACTTGTGAAGTGCCTTCATATATATACTGGGGTGGACCGAACGGGCTGGGGGTAAATCGCTCTGACTTGCCAACGATCGGCGCCTATGATTTCGCGGTTTACGATATCAATCGTGATGGGCGATTGGATATCGTCTATTCCTCCGCGTGGAAAGACCCGCACAACCCTGGCATGCCATTGTTGGCTCAGGTCTATCTTCAACAGGAAGATCGTCAATTTGAATTCGCAACCGAGTATTATAATTTGTGGGGGATGGCAGCAACATCGGTTGATATCGCCGACTTGAATGATGACGGCTATGGCGATCTCGTTTTGGCCAATTTAAGACGCGAATATGATACAAGCATAGATTCGGTCCTATACTGGGGTACAGCGGAAGGATTCGATACGAAGACACCCCATTATTTGCCAACCAGTGGGGTAAGACAGGTTGTCCTGGAAGACCTCAATGGAGATGGTGATAAAGATATCATCTTCAGCTGCCGGGGGCACGCGTGTATCTATTGGAACGAAAATGGGAAGTTCAATTCAAACGAACCCTTACACGTAGAAGTAATGAGGAAAGCTGGAGAAGAGGGTAGATCAAGAAGCCAATTATACATCACTTTTGCCGATGTTGATGGTGATGAGGTAAAGGATATGATTATGGCCACCAATAACGGTGTAGAAATACACTCGGTAGACGATTTGCATACCGTGAAAACAACTCTCGCTGTTGAAAATGCAAGATGGATTACAGTTTCTGACCTCAATGGTGATAAGCTACCGGAACTCGTTGTCAGTAAGTTCCACGGTGATGTGATGTATGAATCTGAATCACCCGTATTCTGGAATAGCCCTTCAGGTTTCTCTGAAAACAACGTCAGTTGGATTTCCACTGAAGGGGCGATAGGCAATACAGTCGGGGATCTGAACGGCGATGGTCAAAGTGAAGTAATTTTCCATAATCACATGAGTGGTCCCGTGACGACAACGCCTTCTTATATCTATTATGGTAATAAAGAGGCAAAGTACGGACCGGAAAATCGTCTTGAACTCCAGACTGATCACGGGGTTGTCGCGATTGTAAGTGACTTGGATCTCGATGGATATCCGGAAACTATTTTTACCGCCAAAAAGGGAATTCAGATCTACGAGGGAACGCCGGAGGGGCCGATACCGGGCCAATTTTCTATTCTGCCCACCGCCAATCCGCCCAACTTTGATCTCGATGTAGCCGACTTCAACCGGGACGGGTATCTCGATCTACTGGCGGTGGAACGAGGTGAAATGATTATGAAGAAAGATCATAAACCCTCGACGATTTTTTACGGTTCGAAGGACGGGTATTCTGAAGACAATATTGATCGTCTCGATAATTATGGAAATTACTCCACCCTTGGAGATGTAAACAATGACGGTCATCTCGATATCCTTTTTCATGATAAATGGAACTATCTTTTAATTTTTCTCGGTAGCGATGACGGCTACTCTGAAGATCATACTTGGAAGGTCCCTTGTGATACGATCTATGATTCAGCCATGCCTTACCTGGCGGATCTGAATAAAGACGGCTGGTTGGATATTGTCGTATCAAAATTCCCGACACGGATGCGTTTTCGAGATACGATGGAAGTCTTTTATGGCAGTCCCCAGGGTTACCTTCCTGAAAATACACAACAACTCGAAGCCGGGTATACGACAAAGGCGATTGGCGTTGCTGATTATAATAAAGATGGGAATCTGGATATCGCGGCCACCGTTTATTACAGCGACAGTGTCAACGCCGTCCATCGGTCTTTCCCCACCCTGATTTTTTATGGTGATGGGACAAAACTCGATTTTGAAAATCCGGATAGACTTCATACTTACGGTGCCAATGCCATCATGCAGCTGGATTTAAACCGCGATGGCTGGTCGGATATTGTATTGGGAAATCACCGCAATGATATTACACACCAGGTAGATTCACTCATTTACTGGAATAGTCCGGAAGGCTTTTCCATTACGAGGCGAACCGGCATTCCAGGTTTGGGACCGCATGGGATGTACAAGCGTGATCACGGCAATGCTTTTACGCGTAAACCGGAAGAAAATTATATCTCACCTCCCTATGAAATGGGGAAAAGAAAGGTGAATGCCATTAAATGGATAAGTGAAGAAACCGATCTTTTGAAAATTAAATTCCAGTTGAGAGAAAGTGAAACACAAGCGGGACTGGATGATGCCGCATGGATGGGGCCCGAGGGTGAGGAGTCATATTATGAGACTTCCGGTGAATCTATAGTGAGTCTGCAAAAAAATTCCCGATGGTTACAGTACAAAGCAACATTCATTTCCCTTTACGGATGCGGTTCGCCCAAGCTCAAGGAAGTGAGGATTGAATGAGGTCAAAAAGCCAAAAAGCCATTTCCATTGTTGATTTTCGATTGCGGATTGCGGATTGAAATAGGATGCAAGATGCAGGATACTGAAAGTAAGAAAATCTTAGCGACTTCCGCATTCACGCTTGTTCGCTTTATCGTATTTCCCTTTTAGACCTTTTGACTCTTATAAAAGAATCCTATGCCCATTATTGATACACACATTCATTTATTCGATCGTCCTTTTGCCTTGGCTTTCAATGCTGACCATATCAAGAACGGTCCGGAAGGTGAGGTGACCCAGTATGATAATTTCCGGCGCACTCACGATATTTCTCATGCGTTCGTCATATGCTACGAATATCGCCCGAACCCAAGGAATAACGAATACGTCTTAAATCTTTCCAAACGTCGCAAGTGGATCCTGCCTTTCGGATTTGTGAAGTCCAACCCATCCACGATGGCGAGGGATGCAGCGAAGCTTTTAAAGAAGAAATCTTTCGGCCTGACGTTATACCCGGATTCCAGGGACGCCGTTTGGCTCACCAAAAGCCCCCGTTGGATGGCCGAGCGTAAAATGAATGACTTCTGGGCCCTGGTGGAGGAGCAACAGGTGCCAGTAAGTATAAACATGAATCACACGAATGTGCGCTTCCTGCTAAAAGCGCTGGATCGTTACCCAAATTGTATTTTGTTGCTCGCTCATATGGTCTTCCCAGTAGTTAAAAACGGAAAATTGAACAAATCTTTTCTAGTCATGAAGGAACTGAAAAATTACCCCAATGTGTTTGTTAAGTTATCCGGCTTTTATGCTTTATCTGCGAATGGGTGGAAGTACCCTCAGGACGATATGTTTCCGGCGGTGGATTTTCTGCGTGATCATTTTACGCCCAAGCGCCTGTTGTTTGCATCGGACGCTGCACCTGTACTACCGTTCAATACCATGAAGCAAACGGTGGAAATGCTGCGAACAGAATACCGTGGATTTTCTAAAAAAGAGATTCAGGATATATATTATAATAATGCCGCGAGAATTATCCGTCGTCGGCAAGGCCAACTGTAAATTTAATTAATAGGAATATATAATGAGTGATCGATTAAAAGACAAAGTAGCCCTCATTTCGGGTGCGGGATCCGGCGGACCCGGTTGGGGGAATGGTAAAGCAACAGCCGTTCTTTTTGCTCGTGAAGGGGCAAAAGTTTTCGCCGTTGATATTAACCTCGCTGCGGCTGAGGAAACGAAAAGCCTTATCGAAGATGAGGGAGGGGAATGCACCGTTCATCAAGCTGATGTTTCTCAAGCGAATGAGGTTGAAGACTTAGTCGAGCGCTGCCTTAAGACTTACGATAGAATAGACATCCTGCATAATAATGTGGGGATAAATGAAATTGGAGGTTGTGTCGAAGCAAGCGAGGAAAGCTGGGATCACGTAATGAATGTAAACATCAAGAGTATGTTTTTGACCTGTAAACACGTACTACCCCTGATGGAAAAACAGGGAGGAGGGGCCATCGTAAACTTATCATCCATCGCCTCAATTCGGTGGTACGGAATAGCTTCTGTTGCCTACAATGCGAGTAAAGGAGCGATCAATCAACTTACCCAGAGTATCGCCATACAGTACGCGAAGAAGAATATTCGGGCCAATTCAATACTCCCCGGTTTAATGAACACACCCTTAGTTGCCAAAGCCCTGGGTGAATACTATGCAGGGGGTGATCTGGATAAAATGGTCGAAATCAGAGATAATCTTTGCCCCACGGGAAAAATGGGTGATGCCTGGGATGTCGCTTATGCCGCTCTCTTTCTCGCCTCGGACGAAGCAAGATATATTACCGGCACCCAACTCGTCGTCGATGGCGGACTCACCTGTCGATGTGCCTGAGTGGGGTCAAAAGGTCAAAAGGTCAAAAAGTCAAAAAGTTTAGGGTTTCTTTAATGACCATTGGAACACAGTGCCCGCCAACGTATTCTCTCTTTTACTTAAAGACGCATTTCCCTTTTGACCTTTTGACTTTTTGACCTTTTGACTAGATTCAATGCCCAACCCAACACCAGCTAATGAAGTCTACGATGAAGCCATTGTAATCGATGCGCTTAATGTGAGTAATTGGAAGAGTTCCGCCGTCTATGAGAGTCTGGTCGCAAGCGGTACTACTGCGATAAATGCGACCCTCGTGACGTGGGAAAATTTTCAACAGACCCTGGATTACATCACTGACTGGCAAGACATTTTCAACGAGCGCAGTGCACAAATCATTCAAGTCAACAGCGTTGATGACATCCTGAAAGCAAAGCAGGACGGTAAAGTCGGTGTTATTCTGGGATGGCAGAATGCGACCCCGATTGAAAACGATTTGCGGCGCATCGAACTGTTTCGCTCCCTCGGTGTGCTCATCATGCAACTCACTTTTCACGAGAGAAATTTTATTGGCAATGGTTGTTTGGAACGCGGTGATGCCGGCCTCAGCAACTTTGGTATCGACGCAGTGCATGAGATGAACCGAATGGGTATATTGATTGATCTTTCGCACTGCGGTGAAAGAACAACGATCGATGCAATTGAAATATCGAGCAAACCAGTTGCATGCACGCACGCCAATGCACAGAGCTTCCACATGCACCCACGAAATAAAACGGATGAAGCACTGAAGCTACTGGCGGAACGTGGGGGCGTGGTTGGCGCGACTGCATTCAATATGTTTCTACCAGCTGGCCGCGAATCCACGATTGAGAATTTCGTTGATGCGATTGATGACCTCGTTCAACGAATCGGAGTTGAACACGTGGGGTTCGGAACGGACTTTACACAGGATCAGCCACAGGAATTCTGGAATTACATCGGCGCGCAGCAGGGGACAAAACTCCCCT
This sequence comes from Opitutales bacterium, assembly GCA_965219535.1. Classification (GTDB taxonomy): domain Bacteria; phylum Verrucomicrobiota; class Verrucomicrobiia; order Opitutales; family PNEW01; genus PNEW01. The sequence goes on from CBDCNV010000002.1 coordinate 1,191,094, forward strand.
CCACTTTCTACGACGCACCTGAAGGCTATGCAGATTTAGCGCATGCGCCCAAAGGACTGGAAATACCGGATAAGATGCCCGCCCTCGCCGATTCACTCCTAGCTAGGGGATACAAGCCAGCCGACATCACCCTTATCCTGGGCGGAAACTGGCTGCGACTCTTCCGTGAAGTGTGGACTTGTGAAGAGTGAGAAAGCCTGAAAACCGGAAGACCTGGTGTTCAGAGTCAAGGTTTCAGGGTGGAAGATGTCGGGCTACGCCCTCGGTACAGGGTTCAGGGTTCAGGAAAAATGCCGATAGTTAGATGTGAACAGTGAACAGTAAACAGTGAGAAAGGGTTCAGAGTTCGGGGTTCAGGGTTCAGGAAAACTTGAATAGAACCCACCGTAACATTCTTGCTATTCGCGTATGATTTCGGGCCAACGGTGATCACGTTCAGGAAGATGCTTTTCCAAAGTCCGTTCCATTCCATTCAGCATTCGGATACATACTTGATAGCGTCTGCTATATTCTTCGTAAGTAGGTCTGCTTTCGTATCCTTTTAAATGGGCCATGTATACGTGGTGCACGGTCTCGGCGGCTTCGCCACGACTTCGATTCACTCCCTCTATCTTATTTCTAATATGACGATCATCGTATTTCTCAGCCAACTGAGCTGCTGCACTGTTTGAAGATCGTCTCGCTTGGGATCCGAGCTCATACTTCTCCTCTGTTGGCCACAAGTGAGTTAAGTTACAGACACTTATATGCAATTCGCAAAGTTTCTGGTATACAATCAAATCCTCTAAGCGCTTATATGCACTCATCCCTCTTATCCAACACTCGACCGTTCATCCACGACTCACTGATTTTTATTTACTTTTCATATCTAAATATCGTCATTTTTTCTGAACCCTGAACCCTGAACCCCGAACTCCGAACCCTCTCTCACTACTCCTTCCTCGCGAGCATGGAATAAATCGTCAGTCCCTCGAGAGACTTTTTTCGCTCGGGTATAAATAGGCTGGACAGATAGCCAACGACAAAACAGGTGATGAATCCGATAGATGAGTAGAGGAGAAAGTGTATCGGTGTTTCAAATTTCACAAAATAAAGGACTATCGCACTGGTAATCGCACCGACTAAGGCACCAATACCATTCGCACGTCGTGTAAAAATACCCAGGGCAAATAGTCCGCCCAATCCGCTGATAAACAATCCGGCGATAGCGGTAGCAAACAACGCGGCATTATGAATATCAAAAGTAACCAGAGAGAGGGCGATAACGGTGACAATGAGACCGATAACTAAGGTAACCGAGCGAGCCAGATACAAATAGAGACGATCGGGTTTCTTAGGTTTGAAGCGTCGGTAAAAATCCGTGACAAAGACTGTGGCCACCGAGTTCATCCCGCTGTCAAGACTCGACATCGCGGCGGAAAAGATGGCTGCAATGACAAAACCGGCAAGCCCGAAGGGAAGATTTTGTGCGATGAAGAGAGGAAAAATCGCGTCATTCTGCATTCCCATGCTGACTGTGGCTGGGTGCGTTTTATAATAGGCGTAGAGGGCGGAACCCATTCCATAAAATAAAAAACCGATGGGAATACCAATTATAGCATTTAACCATATCCCTTTCGCGGCCGTTTTTTCGTCCTTCGTCGTAAGATACCTTTGGATCGTGGTTTGCTCGGTGGATGGTCCCAAAAAGGCACCAAAAGCACTACTAATTAATAACACCCATAGGACGGGCGCAGTAAAGTCCCACTCCAGATACAACATGCGGTATTTATCATCAGCCAAACCTATATCGATTATTCCCTTATAACCATTATCGATATGAAAAGGAATAACGATGAGGGCAATAATGATACCGATAAAAAATACAATGACCTGTAAAACATCCGACCATACGACCGCTTCGATACCACCCAACACGGTGTAAAAGGTGCTGATTAATCCCATAAAGAGAATACATATGTAGATATTAATCCCCGCGATGGTGGAGAGAACAACTGCCGGCAGATAAAGAATAATACTGATCCTGATTAATTGATAAATTATGAATTGTACACTCCCGTATAAGCGAACAGGCAGATTAAATCGTTTCTCCAGGTATTCATAAGCGGTAGTAACATTAAGCCTTCGGTAAAACGGCAGGAAAAAATAGATAACAATTATAGGAGCAAAGATTAACCCAATCCTTCCGGGAAATAGGAACCAGTCTGTGGCGTAAGCCAATGCGGGATAGGAAATATAAGTTAGGGCGCTAAGTCCGGTTCCCAGAATACTGAGCCCTGCCGCCCACCAGGGGATGCGATGACCGGCGAGAAAATAATCTTTTGTCCCTTTCTCCCGCCTGGAAAAATAAAAACCCATATAGACAAGCGCCACCATATACAGTAGGAGAAAAGAATAATTTATGATTCCAAACGATGCATTCGCTCCCGCATCATGAATCATTATTTGAACCTTAGGGGTCATTATCCCGGGTTCTGTCTCTCCACCGGTAATGGCGATCCCTCCTTCCCATAACACCGCTTCAGAAGACACTACCCCTAATGGTAATTCACCTTTTACCAACCAGGTATCAGTGACCGTGTGATAGACGAGAAGATCGCGTGAATAGCTGGGATGATCCTTACTTGAATTCACATCCTCGTGCTTCCAGGTATTGCCTCCAAAGATAAGAATATGTGATTGTCCATAGGCAACTCCAGGGGCCCCGGTTACGGGGTGGGGGGCGTCGGCGATAGGTTCCCAATTTTCATAACGAAGGGAATAGCGGTAGCCGTCGGTCAATTGCCTGCTTTGAATCTCACCATTTTCATTCTGAATCCTTTCTTCACCGCCAATGATGTATACAAATCTGCCATTACCAATATTCTGGCCTATAACGATGGCCCTTCTCCTCGCCGGGCCCTCCCAGGGGACTAACGATTTCCAACCCGCATCTAAATTGTTCAGATCAAGTGACCAAAAATTCTTCGTCAGACTCATTTTGTCTCGCTCCAACTGGCCACCAACCACGTATACGACACCATTAATTTCAGCGGCGCCGATTAAAGAAAGTGACTGTGGAAGAGGCGGCAGGGACACTTGATTAATTATCCGAGAAGATGCATTCCACGTTAACTGGATCACCTCGTTCTGATTGCCCTCAGCATTGCTCCCCCCAATTAAGATCAAACTATCATCGCTAGTTACGGAAGCACCTAAAGCGATCGGTTCATTCAGTTTATAGCCCGTTAACCACTTTTTCTCTCTATTATTTGGGAGTATGTAGATGTCGTCATACCAAGTTCTGTTTCGGATCATCAATTCCATTCCATGCGGGAAATTCGAACCCCCAGCGACAATGAGAGCGCCATTGCTGACCCCGGTAAATGCTCCACCCAGACCGAGCTTGTTAGGCAATTCGGGAAGTTCACTCCAACTAATGGCTTCTTGCTGCGGCGCTGCGCTTTCACTGTGCCCTGCTATGCAAATCAAGGCAGCAAAGCATAACAAGATAACACAGGGATGTTTCATCGAACAGAGAGAGAGGGTTCTGGGTTCAGGGTTCACGGTTCAGGATGCAAGATAATCTAAGTAATTCGCGGCATGTGGATTTTTCTGCACAATCTGCTACATTTTCTCACTGTTCACTGTTACACTGTTCACTGTTCACTGTTCACTGTTCACTGTTCACCCCTGGGTAGGACCGTGTAAATCGTCAACCCTTTAAGGGATTTTTTCCGCTCGGGTATAATCAGACTGGCAAAATACCCGGCGATAAGACAGACGGTGAATCCAATCGTGGGGTAGAGGAAAAAATTTATTGGCGTGTGGTACTTTACATAATACAGGGCTATTGCACTGATGATAGCACCCATCAAAGCTCCCATACCATTTGCTCTTCGCGTAAAAATACCGAGGGCAAATAACCCGCCCAATCCACCGATAAAAAGTCCTAAGACAGAGCTGGCAAAGATAACGGCAGACTGAATATTAAAGGTAACCAGGAGAAGAGCGACAGCCGTGGCAAAAAGGCCAATGAGCAAGGTAATAGAACGCGCGAGATTTAAATAAAAACGTTCAGATTTATCCGCTTTGAACCGACGATAAAAATCGGTGACAAAGACGGTAGCGATAGAGTTCATCCCGCTGTCCAGACTTGACATCGCCGCAGAAAAGATGGCCGCAATGACAAAACCAGCAAGACCGAAGGGAAGGTTTTGCGCGATGAAGAGAGGAAAAATCGCGTCGTTCCGCATCCCCAAGCTGACACTGCTCGGGTGTGTTTTGTAAAAAGCGTAAAGGGCAGATCCCATGACAAGGACGATTGCCCCCAGCGGAAGACCGGCAATTACGTTTAACCATAACCCTTTTGCCGCAGCTTTTTCATCCTTTGTCGTAAGAAACCTTTGAATTCTGCTTTGGTCGGAGGATAAGACAATGAAGGTTCCCATCGCGCCGCTGATTAATAATACCCATAATGTTGGTTCGGTAATGTCCCAGTCCAGGTACCACATGCGATATTTATCATCGGCGAGACCAATGTCGATCATACCCTTAATACCATTATCGACATTAAAGAAGACGACGATCAGGGCAATAATGAGTCCGGCTATGAAGATGAACACCTGGATAACATCCGACCATATAACCGCTTCAATGCCGCCCAGTACTGTGTAAAAAGTGCTTATCAAACCTAACGACAGTATGCAGACATAAATATTTATCCCCGTGATCGTGGAGAGAACAATGGCGGGTAGATACATGATCAGACTGATCCGCAATGATTGAAATAAAATAAATTGTGCACTCCCGAATAAGCGAACGGCCAGGTTAAAACGTTTCTCCAGGTATTCATAGGCGGTAGTAATATTCAACCTTCGATAAAATGGCAGGTAGAAATAAATAATCATAATCGGTGCGAAAAAGAACCCGATCCGAACCGGAAAATAAAACCAGTCCGTAGAAAAAGTTAAGGCGGGATGGGCAATATAAGTTACGGCGCTAAGCCCTGTTCCCAGTAAACTGAGCCCTGCCGCCCACCAGGGAACACGGCGCCCCGCAAGAAAGTAATCATCCGTTCCTTTTTCTCTTTTGGAAAAGTAAAAGCCAAGGTAAACTATGCCCACGAGATAGAGAGTGAGAAAAGTGTAATTTATAATTCCAAACGACGCGCCGGCTCCTGAATCGTGAATCATTAATTGCACCTTAGGGGTCATTGTCCCGGGTTTAGTCTCACCACCGGTTATGACGATGCCTTCTCCCCAGGATACCGCTTCTGCAGACACTACACCTAACGGTATCTCAGCTTGAATTATCCAGGTATCGGTGATCGTATGATAGACGAGAAGATCGTGCGAATAAAGAGGATGATCATCTCCCTTTGTTGAGAGATTCATCCCCGTGTTATTATCGGTCTTACCACCAAAAATGAGAACATGGGATTGTCCATAGGCAATACCAGGGGCAGCTGTTAGGGGGTGCGGGGCGTCGGTAATTCGTTCCCACTTCTCGTTTGTCAGTGAGTAGCGGTAACCATCAGTTAATTGCCTGGTTTGAATTTCACCCTTTTCATCTTCGATTTGCGCTTCGCCTCCAATGATGTATAAATTTTTTCTATAACCGGTATTTTGACCCACGACGACAGCCCTATTTCGAACCGGTCCCTCCCAGGGTTTTAACGATTCCCATCCCGCTTCCAGATTATTCAGGTTGAGTGACCAGAATATATTTATTAATTCCGATCTTTCGCCGACAATCTGAACGCCCGCAACATATACGATCTCATCCATTTCAGTGGCGCCTACGAATGAGAGAGTTTGTGGAAGGGGAGGCAAGGACACTTGATTAATCTTTCTAGAAGCTGCCTCCCACGTTATTTGCGTCACTTGCTTGTGATTACCCCCTGCATTACTCCCGCCAATCAGGATCAAACTCTGGCTACTAATTACGGATGCGCCGTAAGCAAGCGGCTCTTTCAAGCTAAATCCCGTTTGCCAACTTTCTTGCTCAGTGTCGGACAGAACATAAATGTCCGCATACCAGAATCTACTTCCGGCCTTCCCCTCAGGGGTTTGAGGAAAATTCGAACCGCCGGCGACGATGAGCGCGCCATTGCTGACTCCGGCGAAAGCCCCGCTTAGACCTGGAGAATTGGGGATTACTGGCAGTTCTTCCCAGGTGATTTTCTCGGGTCTTTGTGTTTCACCTTCGGCGCGCCCGATAAAGCATAGGAAGGTGGTTAAACATAAAGCGAGAGCAGAGGAGAGATTCATGAGGACAGCATAACGATGGGGTCAGTCGGTTTAGCTGTCCAGTAATCTTTATTAACCCCGGTGATAAAAGTGTATTTATTAATATTGATAAAGTACATTTATCCTTTTTAAATTTTCATCATGGGTAGGTTTTGGTTCACTTTTCTCACGATAGGCAGTGTGGATGAGTGACGAATTGGACAATCCTTCGAAAAAGAATAGAGGGTTTACCTATCTCACCCCTGAACAGGCAAATTCTCTTTCGAGTATGGAGGGAGACCTGGAATGGGGACATTACACTGACACAGAATCTCAGATTTCTGAAACGGATAAAGCTGAAACAATATCATATAAATATTTTTCAAGCTTAGCGGATATAATTCCGGGAATTGTCCTGGCCTTTATCCTTGCGATAATTGGTAAATTTTTATCCGGATGGTTGGGAACCACGCTTTTCAGTTTCGAGAAAAGTCCATTCAGCCCGATAATGTTTATCATTATACTGGGCATCGCATTCAGGAATTTTATCGGCGTCCCCAATGAATATGTGTCGGGTTTAAAATTTTCCGTACGGTATATCCTGAGAATTGGGATTGCGCTCCTGGGCTTGCGGTTAAGTATCTCCGCTGTCGGGCAAATCGGTCTGGTCAGCCTTCCGGTAGTTGTCATTTGTATTGCTGGCGCATTGCTTATCGTTTCAGCACTTAAGCGTTTTATAAACATACCATCACGCTTGGGCACGCTTATTGCCGTGGGGACGAGCATCTGCGGGGTAAGTGCTGTTGTCGCCACCTCGCAAAGCATTAAAGCAGAAGATGATGAAGTCAGCTACGCTGTTGCCTGTGTGACTATTTATGGATTATGCGGTCTCATTTTCTATCCCTTCTTTGCCCATTGGCTTTTTCATGGCGATGCGCAAATGGTTGGTATCTTCCTGGGTACCGCCATACATGATACCTCTCAAGTCGCGGGGGCCGGGTTAATTTATGCGCAGCACTATCTCGTGCCCGAGACCCTGGATGCGGCAACGGTAACGAAACTGCTGCGGAATCTATTCATGATTATTGTCATTCCAATAATGGCCCTGCTTTATCAACGTTCAATTAAAACTAACAGTTCTTCACATCTGGCACCGCGCTGGTTTCACATGGTCCCTATGTTTGTTGTCGTCTTTGTCTGTTTAGCTGTTGTCCGTTCTTTGGGTGATATCGGGGAAAACCCTTTTGTCGTTTTCGATCCTGAAACATGGGATAATTTTTTAATCAGTGCACAAACGGTGTCGACCTGGTGTCTGACCTTGGCCATGGCTTCACTTGGGCTGAGCACCAGCATGGCTAAAATAAAAAATCTCGGATTCGCTCCTCTCTTCGTAGGTTTTATCGCCGCCGCCGCCGTCGGTCTGCTCAGCTACCTCAGTATTCGCTTTATTAGTTTTTAAGGCGTGGGGTGAGTCAAAAGGTCAAAAAGTCAAAAGGTCAAAAGGTTAAGGGTTCCCTTCGACTCAGCTCAGGACCTCTAGTCTTCCGGCCTCCCGCTCTTCTAGCCATCCGAAACTCTGGCCTTCCGGTTTGGAAGATGTCGTTCCGCGACTGCGGAACTCGAAACTGGGTGTCTGGCTTTCAGGCCCTCCGGAATTCCGGCTCTCCGGCCTTCTATACCATCTTTTTCGATGAAAAAAACGATACCGGTTGATCAGCCGAGTGCAAAGGTCATAGCGATAGCGCTTTTTCTCGGATTTCTCTGGGGTGGGAATTCCGTAGCGCTAAAAACTTCCCTCATCGATATGCCGCCATTTATGGTTGGCGGGCTTCGTTTTTCATTGGCAATCCTGGCAATTATTCTTTGGGCGGTAATTTACCGGATTCCTATAGTGCCGCCAAAATCAGAGCGAATCCCGCTTCTTATCATGTCGTTGTTATTCACTACACAGATTGGGCTTATAAATATTGGAACGCACTACACCTACGCTTCACACACCACTATTCTCATCAACATAAATCCATTATTTACTGCTGTGCTGGCTCATTTCTTTTTTATAGGTGATGAATTAAATCTGAAAAAGTGTTTAGGCTTAGTGCTTGCATTTATCGGGGTAATTATTGTTTTCCGCGCTAATTTTTCTTTGGGGAGTGATTTTTTAATTGGTGACCTTTACGTCTTAGCGAGTGCGTTTATTCTCGGTATATGTAACATCTACACAAAACTTCTCATTCAACATATAAATATCTATCGACTGCTCATTTGGCAAATGGCCATAAGTCTTCCCATATTTTTTGGTCTCAGTTTTTGCTTCGAAGGATTGGATAGTTATCATTTTACTCCCTATGCTTTACTGGCAATCGTTTATCAGGGGCTTGTCGTGGGAGGTTTTTGCTTCGTCGGCTGGACACTTATCTTAAAACAACACAGCCCGACAAAACTAACTGCGTTTTTTTTCGCGACTCCGCTCTTTGGTGTGGCATTGAGCTATCTCATATTAAATGAACCAATTACGATCAATCTTGCCTTTGGCGCAATCTTCGTTGCATACGGGATTTACCTCGTTAATCGAGCTTGATCTTAGTCAAAAAGTGAATTGCGATTATGAGTATAAGCGTGAATGCGAGGATGCGGGTTTAAACATTCTTTTACTCTCTGGCCATCCGGTTCTCAGGCACTCCAGCCTTCCGGCCTTCCGGCTTTCTTCTTTCACGTTACGCTTGACCTCTATTCTTAATTCTTGAGATTAATTTGTGGGAGCATAAGAAGAAGTAATGAAAGTAGATCTTAAGGGTAAAATTGCTTTAGTGACGGGCGCGGGGAAGGGAATTGGACGCGCAATCGCGGAAACCTTTACAGAAAATGGTGCCCATGTCGCCTATACGGATGTCGATGAGGCACTGCTTAGGGAGAATCCTCCAAAAGGTGATAATCATAGTGTCTACGAGTTAGATGTTCGCAACGACGATCATATCGAGGAGACCATTTCCAGGATTATAAAAGAATGCGGCCCTATCGATATCCTGGTTAATAATGCCGGGGGTGGTGATCCCAACCAGCGGGTGACAGGTGACCGTCTTCCCGATAAATCGTGGGCGATGGCAGTCGACATGAATTTAAATAGTCCGTTCAAAATATCTAAGAAGGTGTTAACGGATTGTATGATCCCACAGAAGTCCGGCCGCATCATTAACATCGCTTCTGTCGCGGGCATCGTGCCACTGCAGTTGCAATGTGCCTATAATGCGTCCAAAGCCGGACTCATTCAACTAACCAAGGCTTTGGCGGTCGAAATGGGAAGTCATGGAATAACGATCAATGCGATTGCGCCAGGGTCTACCTTGACCGACGGGACACGTAAAATATTTTATAGCGAGGACGGCAGCTTTTCTGAACATGTGCAGCGCCACTTGGATCATGTGCCCTTAGGTAGGCCCGCCCAGCCGGAGGAAATTGCTCATGCAGTCCTTTTTTTAGCGGCTCCAGAGAGCGCGTATATAACGGGCCACGTGTTGGCTGTTGACGGTGGATGGACGACAGGTTTTATTCGTGATTTTTAGTAACTGGGTAAGATAAACAATTCAAATCGAGGGAAAGATGTCTAAGATAGAAGACTTTAAAAGTTATGCACCGAAGGATTACGTTCCTGAAATACCTAAACCCGATCACCCCGTATTCCCGAAGATTGTATCGGCAAAAAACGGCAGGCCCGTAAGGTATAAAGGGTGTCAGGGTGTTGGCGTGCGTATCGTTCACCCTTCAAACCCGGAAGCACCTGCAAAGAACCTCGGCCTCGTGATGTTTTGTCTACCGCCGCACGCGACACTCTTGCCACCGGGTTCACATGAGACGGAGGAAACTTATGTTATCATGAGAGGTGAGGGGATGATGACTTTTGCCGAGGGCAAGCAAGAGAAAGTTAAAGCCGGAGATTTTGTGTATTTGCCTCCCTGGTGTGAGCACGGCGTCGAGAACACGGGTAATGTCAGCCTCGAAATACTAATCTGCACTTCGCCACCGAATCCTTGAATTGGGCGAAATCTTCGTCTTAAATTATTTAATAACTAAATCATTATTGATCTAGTGACGAAAGGTGGAGCGGGCTGCCTGTCCGTCATAGCCTTGGCGACGGCTGATCCCTAGCACGCTTCTTCAAATGCGACATTCACAAACGCGCTAGGGACAGCGCGTTCCACCTTAATATTGATTCTTCAATCTACCATGGACGAACACGAAGATGCCATTTCATCTCGATTCGTCCTGTGTGGGAAAGTCGGCTGGCATCGTGATCTCGATAACCTCAAAGTCGTCGGAGTACTCCAGTACCTCGTGTTTGATTCCAGACGGCTGGTACCAAGCATCACCGGCCTCGACGCGGATCTCGCCGATGTCTTCAAAGTCTAAGCGCGCCCACCCGTGGAGCAGGTAGTTCCATTGGAAATCCAGAACATGGGAGTGGTAACCCATGGCTTCCGCGCAAGGTTGAACGGCCCGAATGACGTGCGCCATAACTTTACCTTCGGTTGCATCCTTAATTCCCAAATCACGGTATTTAAAATAAGGTCGTAATCCATTTTCCCAATTTGCGTCCTTTGCATGTGAAGCAAAAGCCTTGGTTGTTTTCTCGGTCATTGTCTTGTTCCTCCTCTTGAGTTATTTATATCCTTGTCGCTTTAGCAGTTGCTAACCCTTTTTTGTTTCTGTGTCCACACCTGAGCGTTGCAGGTAATCGCGAATTATCTCATTAATATCTGCCTGACCTTGTCCGCTATCGCTAAAACGGGTAATGATCTCTTCCGCCAGCGGACTGAGTTCTAACGGCACCCCTAGTTCACGCCCGAGTTCAACACCAAGATGCATGTCCTTGACGGCCAGTTCCGTGGCAGAGTACATCCTTTCATTTTTTAGCAGCAAGGTCATACAGCGTTCCATCATCACGCTCTGACCCATACTCCGTGTAATTACATCGAGCAGAACCTGTAGATTAATGCCGGCTTTAGCCCCTATCGACATACCCTCGCACGCTCCTATTAAATTAATGAACAGCATCAGATTATTTACCAGCTTAGTTACATTGCCACTTCCAGCTGGACCCATATAGAAGACATTTTTACCAATGATTTGCAACAGAGCTTGATAGCGGTCGAAGGTTTCCTTTGTGCCTCCCACAAAAATGGAAAGCGTTGCGTCCCTGGCACCGAATATACCGCCGCTGATTGGGGCATCGAGCACATGAAATCCACTCGACGATCCGATCTCAGCGAGGTTTCGCATCGTGTCCGGCGAATTGGTAGTGGTGTCGATGTAAGCCGCACCTTTAGCCAACCCTGCAAAAACACCCGTTTCACCAAGAACCACGGTTTCGACTTCTTTAGGTCCAGGCAACGATGACAGCACCACTTCGGAGCATGTCGCTACGTCCCGCGGACTTATCGCCCAGTTGGCACCGACTTTTTCGAGGTTCCTTCCCTTGTCACGATCGATGTCGAAGATGGTTAATTTATGCCCTGCCTTTAGGACATTGTGTGCCATCGCATTACCCATATTTCCCAGACCTATAAAACCAACTTTCATAAGGGGGATTCCATTAATTCAGATAGGGATTTGTATCGATAATTATAAATATGCATTTATGGCGTGCCCCGTCTTTCTCCCCCATCCATGTAAAGAGAACTGCCGAACATATAAGAACACGGTTCAGAGGCCAGGAAGGTTACAATGCTGGCAATTTCCTCCGGCTCAGCGATGCGTCCGGCGGGAAGGTCAGCTCCGAGTTCCCGTAGAATCTCCTCAACGTCTCGACCTTCTTTATCCGCTCTCGCCTGGTGTATATTGCGCGCCCGTTGCGTATTGGTAATTCCCGGACAGATCGCATTTACGAGGATACCATATTTGGAAGTCGCATCCGAGAGAGCGCGTGTCATATTCAGGATACTGATATTGGCGAGACTAACAGGAATGTTTTTTTGGGTGGGACTCGTTCCCGCTCCACCGGCGATATTAATGATACGACCCCAATTGTTTTTCTTCATATGAGGAAAAACCAATTGCGACAGGCGCAGGTAGCTATAGCTCTTTAAACCCAGAGCGTCATCGATCAATTCAGTGGGAAGATCCAGGATATCACCACCCTTCGCGGCACCGGCACAATTGACGAGGATGTCAACGCCGCCGAACGCCTCCACCGTTTCATCGACAACTTTTTTACAGTTTTCCAGTTCGGTCAGGTCGGCGGTAACCGCATACCCGTCTCCACCGGCTTCTTTAATCTCATCAAGGGTCTTATCCAGGAGTTTCTCGTCGCGGGCAGTGATACAAATTCGAGCTCCTTCGCGGGCTAGCGCCAGCGCACAACACCGCCCGATTCCACGATTTCCGCCCGTTACTATCGCCCGTTTTCCTTTTATGCCTAAATTCATTATCCGATTGGATAGAGTTAAAAGGTCAAAAAGTCAAAAGGGAGATGCAGTAAACATTTAGTAAAGGTGGAACTCGCTGCCTGTCTGGCTTGGAAGATGTCGTTCCGCGACAGCGGAACTCGGAACCGGAACGCGGGCTTGGAAGATGTCGTTCCGCGATTGCGGAACTCGGAACCGGAACGCTGGTCTTAAGGGTAACACGTTTGGATTTAAATCAATTATTCATAAACGCTTGAAATATGTTTATTTGACATTTAAATATAAGTTCTCTCGTCGAGCACACATTAAATCACATCACAGAATTATGGGGGAAATATGAGCACAAAAAATCTAGTATCACTAACATTAATTTTCCTAGCACTACCGACTCTACTCTCAGCACTTCCTCAAGACCTTGAGGTATTCACGGATTTCGAGGACATCAGTGGAGCAGGTGAATTTTTCATTGGGGAAGAACCCAATAGGATCAAGATAGTTGGATTCACGGTGGAAACGCTGGAAGATTCTGCGCTCTTACACTCCGGAACAAAGGCGATAACCCTCGGGCCCGGTCAGGAAGGGGTTTTTGTATCGGAAAGAGGAATGGATGAAATCCAATTCTATGTAGCCGAGAATACAGGAGCCGGAAGGATCGAGCCGAGAGGAAATATCAATCAACCGCCAGATATTCTATTTGTTCTAGCGGATAATGGGATTGTCGAAGGTCTACCCACCAATATCAGCCCCGGCGCCAATCCCCCATTACAAAGTTTTGTTGCCGACAGTGATATGATCCTCGACGCCAGCGATTTTGACTTTCTAGACGGTATTAAAGAATTAAAGTTCAGAAATGTTTCTGGAAAATTATCCCTTGACGATCTTGGTTTCACCATAACGGATAGACCGTCCAATAACACCGTAGTCACGTCTTTCGAGGTATTTAGCGTGGGTGCAGGACTTATTGATCCCCTTGTTATTGGGGAATCACCCATTACTGCCACCTTCGATGGAGGCTCGGTTCTAGCTGGAGCTTCAGAAGATCCAACGCGTTCGGGAGCACACTCCTATGGGATTGCTAACGGAGAAAGCTTCACCGTCACTTTTGAAACCCCGGCATTTGAGATCGATGTTTTTGCAGCAGCTTTTGTATCGACTGGCCAAAATGATCCCGATGGGTCAATTGAAGTTTACGATACTAATGATAACCTTCTTGCTACCTTTTCGGACTTGGAAAGTGCTGGGGGGCTTAATTCTAATTTCAAACCCCGTCAAACTACGATTAATGCGGTGGAGTTGGGCGCTCCCGGAGGTATTGGCAGTATTATTGCCAGGGACAATCCCAATGTAAATCCAGGGAGAAGCAGAGTCGTTTTCGATGATTTTGGTTTTACACCGATCGGAGCTCCCGGCACAGGTTCCGAGGGGCCCCCACCCGTTGCTGCTCCCGCTATCACTACCCAACCGGCAAACCAGGAGATCGCGTCCGGAGCATCGGCGAACTTATCAGTGGCTGCCAGCGGTGATGATCTTACTTACCAGTGGTATACCGGCAACAGTGGCGACACCGTTGCTCCCGTCGCCGGTGCGACCGCTGGCACCCTGGATACGGGCGCTCTCACCGCGAGCACAAGCTTCTGGGTGCAGATAACTAACGCCGGCGGGACAGCGGACAGCGATACCGCGGTCGTCACGGTAGCGGCCCCGGCCATTCCCCTCGTTCTCGACGGCTCGGGCGATATCGCGGGTGAGAATATTCAGCATGCCAACGGCAACGTCTTCGACCAGATATTACTCACCGGAGAGTCCGTCCAACTCCAGGCCAAACCGGGACAGATCACCCGCGTTTCCTTTATGGACGAAAACGAGGATATTGTGCAGGTAGAATTTTCAGGTAATGGGAACTTTACCGTAACCCTCGACCCGGCTACCTTCCTGCCCCCAGCCATCCCCCCACGCTACAACCAGACCGTAGAGTATGTGACGGGCAAACCGAGCGTGGTCATCGACGGCGCGGATGCCAATACCTTCTTCAGCATCTTCACTGTGGGCACGATCAACGCGTTTAACCAGACACTGTTCCCCGAAGGACAGGTCTATGACGCCCAGGCCGATGTGGCCCTCGTGGAAGTAGTCAACTCCACGGGACTGGGAGGGGTACAGTTATCGAACACCGCGTTTAGTGGAAGCACGGGCAAGGTCGGTGTTGATGCGCGCGGCGTGCCGATCGCGGTACGCTTAACCATCGGTGATATCGATGCCGATGGCGATGCAGTACCTCACATTCTCTTCGGTGAAGGCTCCTTTACCGTAGCAGCCGGCAATCCCGGGTTGAGAATCACCGGTGGTGACCTCTTGCAGACGAACGGCGCCGCGGTTGTTGTCGCGGAGAGTGGATCGACAACGACCGGGTTTGATACCCTGATCACCCAGAACAACTTCAAATCCGACAACACCCCCCAGCCGACACTGAGCATCGACGCCACCTTCGCCAATGAAGACGGCGATGCGATCGAGGTTGTTACCGAGGAGATCACTATAGAATGATCTATCGATCAGTGTTAAGTTTTAGGTGTTAGGTTTTAAGTGAAGAATGAACCCTTCGGCTTAGCTCAGGGCAGGTAGGCCTTCCGGCTTGGAAGATGTCGTTCCGCGATAACGGAACTCGGAACCGGAACGTTGGCCTTCCTGTTCTCTGGCTTTCTGGTCTTCCGGCCCTCCGGCCCTCCGGCTCACCGGAGGATGCGTTGATCGCTTAGGTCTTTGCCTCCAACACTCTTCGTAATAGTTGCGCCGCGGTATTCCTTAATTTCTAGTTCATGAAAGGCGTTGACGATTGAGTACTGCGTTGGGAGGTCTTCCCAGCGAGCTTTATGAAACTGCACGGTTCCTTCTCCCTCCCATGATTCTTGCATTTTGGAATTAGGTGTAGCTTCTGGTGTCATAACAATGTAATTGGCATCGGCAACTCCCCACTCACCCGTTCGAGGCATATACTTATAGTGCAGGATTCCTGTCAAAACATCACCGGCCTGATTATCAGCGTTTTGATCCACCGGTGGATCAGATGGGTTATTCATTTCCACGGGTTTCATGTTATGAAGATGCATATCCATAAACTTGAAGCCCAGCCAACTGGCAATACAATGTGTTTCTCCATCCAGCACCGTCGGCTCTGGTAGTTCGCAATAGATTTTAGAGAAACCCAATTGCTCACGCCCTGTCAGTATCGGATCGGTTAAATTTTCCCAGAGCACGGTAAGAAAGCTGCCAACAGCGCGGTCCTGTTTTCCATTAAAAATAACGGGAAAACTTACACCAAGGACATTGTATCCACGACCGGCCAACCATTCGATCTCTGTCATGTTGGTGGCATAAACGGTAACAATAGGTTCCTCACCAAGCTCCAGGCCCATGCCATCGGGGATCAGGGCGTCTAACTGTTCGCGATTGCTTAAGAAACTGACTGACCTCGACGTCACCTTGGGTGAGTCTATGCATTCGAATTTTCTTCCGTCCGGTCCCTGCCTCGGGCCCATACCCGGGCCAAAGTGTGTCGGCATCATGTACATTTTATTTGGATCTAATTTATAGGCCATTGTGCTTACTCGTTATAATTTATTTCGCTTGGATAAGGTTGAGGGAAAGTCTTGAAGATCCAAATTTTTATCGAGCGGATAGATAGGGCGGCGAACATTTTTGTAGTCGTAGCTCAATAGATTTGGACTATGCACACCGGGTGTATCGACTTCCAGAATTTCGTGTGCGAGGGGTGTGAAATCCGCGCGAAAGTGAACTGCGGATTTGAGGACAATTATCTTCCGGTCCACGGGTTCAATACCGACGCTTCGTAGAACTTCGGCGTCAAAAGGTTGCGTCCGATTTTCAGTCAGGATGATTTCGATACCACCGGTTTCAATTACTGCGGTTCGTCCCATTCCCGATTTTATTCCCCGGCTCATTGGGCCTTTGTGGACAAAACTTCCATCGGAAATTAATTTCACATAACCATCAATTGCGACGGGTTCACCATGCCTGGGGTCTGTCTTGCCCCCAACTTGGAGTGAAACCGTGTTACCGACACCTGCTTCAATCGCGAGATTAACGGATTCAGGATCAGTAATGATCGCAAAAACCGCGTCCTGCACTCCAGCTTCAATAAATGCGCGGAGAATATGCGTACCATCACAGGGCGCTCCACCACCGGGGTTGTCCGATCCTTCAGCGAGCACGATCGGTTTTCCTTCAGTCTTATTGGCGTGCGCGATGGCCTCATCGATCGAAACAAGGTTGCCCTGGAATGCTTCTCGAATTTTCCACACGTGGCTTGAAAATTCATCGGCCAATCTATCGGCAAGCGCTTGATCATTGTTTGTCGTCACCAACACCGTTACGCCGGCAATAGAAATGTCGGCAAAGGGAAATCCCATTGACAGGGTCGCGGTCTCCACTCCGGGCCCCTCTTCGAGAGCGTGAAGTTTTTCCATAACGGCAATCATCGGCTGTTTCATCGTGCACTGACCGGGTGGTGACGTCAGCAATGGAAGCTGTCGGTAAGCCATTGTCGGCACAACTTTACCTTCGATGACTTTATGCAGCAATTGTCCGGCCTCGTACCCGCGATCATACATATCGATATGCGGATAAGTATCGTACCCTATAATGACATCGGAAAATTCTGCCATTTTAGGTCCTATATTTGCATGGAGATCAAGCGTTGTGACTATGGGTATTGCGCCGACATATTCGCGAACAGCAGCAATTAAATCTGCCTCGCCGTCTTCGATTTCTTCCACCGCCATCGCCCCGTGCAAATCAAGAAGAACGCCGTCAAGATTTCCTGCATTGTGCAGTATTTCCATGAATTCAGATTTGAGAGTGTCGTAGGCAGAATGCTCCACAATTCCTGAGGGAGTGGCGAAAGTCCAGAGGAGGGGAACGAGCTCGATACCTCGTTCCTCAGCGGCGTCCATGTACCCGCCCATGATCGTGTTCGTATTTCTAAAGACCGGGAACATTTCCTCGCCAACATAATACTGCCGTTCCTTGAAACTATCAATCGTCGTCGGGACTAGGGAAAAGGTATTGGTTTCATGTCCAATACAGCCAACAGCTATTTGCATCCATCGATTGTCGATTTTCGAATGTCGATTGTCGATTGGATAATGTTAGAAGATCAAAAAGTTAAAAGATTCAGAATGAAATATTCACTGGCAATTTTCGTAATTCGTACTCTCATGAATCAGTCTCATTCGATCGCGCACCTGTCGTCCATAGTCCAACTGTCACAGTCAATGACTGCACGCGTTTAATTCAAAAGATAAATACAATTACCTAATCCCAATTGGCCGATAAATATACCGCTGCTGAGATCTCCATCATCAATCTTCATGTCTATGGACAAAAGTTGAGCAGCTGATATAGAGTAGCCATTTACCGTAATACTGCCGCTTATACCATTAAAATTATCCCAGTCCCACATACCTCCAATGGTGGTCGATTCGGTCCATGGAAAATCTTTTAAGTAATAAGCCATACCATCCGGCACCACGGATACAACGGCATCAGGTGGATAGACTCCTTTATCAAAGCTGTAAAATTCAAATGCATTGCTAACCACTTTAATGTCATTTAAAAAGCGATTTACTTTCGTCGAATCGATTATCTTAAAGAACGCCGGTATCGCCGCGCTCATCAATAATCCGATCACGGTAATCGCGATCATGATTTCAACTAAAGTAAAACTCTTTTTACTTCTCAAAACGTAACTGATTTTAATTAGGGGATAGTGGGGTTTTAACTACGTCGCAAAGATTATATGATATATTACTCTCAAAAGCAATATGAAAATCCTGACAAACAGTACCGAGTTCCGCAATCGCGGAACGACATCTTCCAAGCTGGAGAGCACTGATCAGTTATCAGTGAACAGTAATCAGTAGTAGAAAGGATGAATGGATGGATGGAAGGTTGTGTTTTAAAATATTATCATACATTCATCCAACCATCCAGTAACCGTTGAACCGTGAACCCAGAACCCTCTTACCTAACACCTAACACACGCGTAGACGCTATCGCGCGTTACCGTTAATTCTCAATCAGCGGCGCTCCGTCGCTGCGACGCTGACGGGGATGATGATGGCGACCTGAGAGCAAGTCAGCAGCGGTCCACCCTAATTGACCGTGACGCACGACACCATAACGGATGATGGACTCATCGGTGAAAGGGCGAACATTCGGTATATCAATCCAGATGCGCAGTAAGAGTCGTTTGAGTGATTCGTCGTCAACCGGTTCATGGGCGGCCCGACCATGCATCACAAGGTAGTTATTACAAAATTGAATATCACCTGATGGAAATTCAAATTCAAATCGGTTTTCAAATGTCATTTGATCGATGAAGTCCAGGACTTCAGTCTCCTCTGGTGTAAATTCCTGACCCCTTCGTTCGAATCCCTTTCGAATCCAAGCCCGATTGTAGCGACATGATAATATTCCTTCCTCCTCGCTAAAAAAAGGGACGGCATAGTTTGATGTAGGCGTTTCGCCATCTCCTTCTTCATCCTGACGATCCCAAATAAAACCATTAAACAATCGAGGAAGGTATTCCGGATGCTGTCGCAGTATTTCATTAAATAGAGATGTAGAACTGGCAGCGTAACTGAGTGGACTATCAGGGGGTTGACGGACAGAGAGCAGAGAAACACAATCTGTCAGATCGTTGTGGAGCGAAGCCGCTCGAGGATTACCTACTCTACGCGCGCCTTGTTGTGGCTGCAGGCGTCCATCGGTGACGTATTGGACAAGGTCTCTCTGGCTGTTCTGCGTGACACCGACACCGAGATGGGCGCAGAGTCCCCAATAGAGCATTACCAGATCTTCCAAATTATATTTGTCTACCGGGAACCCATGCATTAAAGCAAAGCCGCGTCCTGTTCTCAGTTCGTCTTGAATCTCTTTCAGCGTAGGTTCAAGAACAGGAAGAGGAAAATTATTAGGTGTGATCTCAGCCAACTGCAATTCAAGTCTTTTTACGCTTTGCAGCGCGTTATCGAGATCAGCTAAATGATTATCAGACAAGGTATGTTCCCAGGATCTATCTTCCATGAGATCGTTTTTCCTCCACGCACTGGAATCCGTCACCGGTTCTGTCCTTACTACGGTCATTATTTTTAATGAATATATATTAAAGATAAACGGTCAATCACCTTCAATATTGCTATAAATCGTGGTTGGGATCAGTGAGAAAGTAAATGCGTGCATTGAGTCAAAATGTCAAAAAGTCAAAAGGTCAAAAGGTTGGTGCTCTAACACAAGTTAAATTACTAATCACTGCTTTCCGGCCTTCCGACACGCTGGCTATCCGGTCTTCAGGCTTTCCGGAACGCTGGCTTGGAAGATGTCGTTCCGCGACGGCGGAACTCGGTACCGGTTTTCCGGTCCTCAGGTTTCCCGGTATGGCGCAAGCGACTCGTAGTTGGGGTCAATGCCAATTCCCGGTACGTCAGGTGGGTTCACCGTTCCATCCGCATTAAGGTTTAGGGTATGGAGAAATATTTTACCCCACATGGGATCAACGGTATCACGGTAAAACTCCAGAATCAGACCGTTGGCAATTGCCGCAACGAGGTGGACATGGATCTCCTGCGGACCGTGTGGCGCGATGTCCAAATTATAAGCGGATGCCAGTGCCGCTACTTTCATAAACTCAGTTACACCGCCAAGTATAATCGCATCGGGATTAAAAATCGCCACTGCCTGCTGGGCGATCAGGTCACGGAATCCGTACCGGGTATATTCGTTTTCACCGGTGGCGATAGGGATCGAAGTGGCCGCCGCCAGTTTGCGGTGGCCCTCATAGTCGTCTGCGGCTACGGGTTCCTCAAACCAAAAGACATCGTACTCCTCAACCTGCTTTGCTAACTGGATGGCCTCGTAGTAACGGTAGGCACAGTTAGCATCGATCATCAGTTTAATCTCAGTTCCAACAGCATGGCGGACAGTTTTTACTCGCTCGACGTCTTCACGGATTGAGACTCCGCCAACTTTCATCTTAATCGCCTTTGCTCCCATCTCGAGGCTCGTTATCATTTCCTCAGCCAGCTCTTTAAGACCCTTGCCTTCTTCATAGTACCCACCGGCGATATAGGTTGGGACGCGATCGCGATAGCCGCCCAGTAATTTGTAAAGTGGCATGCCGGCAACCTTTGCCTTCAGGTCCCATAAACCGATGTCAATAGCGCTGATCGCACGGGTAGTCATGCCCCGTCTACCAATCAGTTTTGGAACCCACATCTTTTCCCACAGGCGTTCAGCATCCAGTGGGTCTTCACCAATCAGTTCCGGCTTGAGATACTCAACGGTGGCTTTAGTGATGGGGTTTATGTCACCCAATCCGATTCCTGTTTGTCCCGTATCAGTTTCGATTTTAACCAGCCCCAGGCTCGCGTGAGTGTAAGTATGCTTGCCATTGGTAATCGGTATAGTAAGCGGCCAGCGATAGCTCTCGGTGGTGATTTCTGTAATTTTCATAACTCAACCTCTATAATTGTTCCACTGTGATTGCGACCGCGTGTTGACAAACGCTGATCTATGAAGAGATAAATATTACATAAGATACAACCTGCAATCTTAATCCTTTCTTCCCTTTAAAACATAACACGTAAAACCTAAAACGCGCGCTAGCGCTCCTTCGACTTTCGACATGATTTCAAAACCTATGCTGGTTGACTTGAAAGGCAGACATGCACTGGTGACGGGTGGTGGGACGGGTATTGGTAGCGCGATTTCGATTGGTTTGGCACGTTGTGGTGCAAGTGTCGTTGTAAATTATTCGCGCAGTGAAAAAGGCGCGGAGGAAACGGTTGAATCGATAAAAGCTGAGGGGGGTAGGGCGATAGCGGTAAAAGCGGATTTAACCGATGAAGATCAAGTCGAGCAACTGGTGGATTCTTCTCTCCATGAATTCGGCGGTTTACATATTCTCGTGGCGAATGCTGGAGGGCCTACCGAGCATAAACCCACCGTTGATTTAGAGGAAGAAGATTGGAATCGAGGAATGGGAATAAACTGCAAATCAGTTTTTTACTGCGTAAAACACACCGTTCCTCATTTGCCTGATACTACCGGTCGGATCATTGTTAATTCTTCCGGCAGCGCGCGATCGGGTGCGGGACCGGGAATGATTACCTATGCCGCATCCAAGGGCGCGGTTAACAATATGGTGCGCGGTTGGGCCAAGGAATACGGCGCGCGCGGTATTACGGTAAATGCGATTGCGCCCGGCCCCATCTGGACTCGAATATTTAAAGGTAACATCGATCAGAAAGCATACGATGAGATTATTGCCCGCAGCCCCCTGGGTCGCTTGGCGAACCCGAAGATTGCGTGGGCCCAGTGCTCTTGCTCGCCAGTGACGATGGCAGCTACATTAATGGCCAGGTCATCGAAGTCGGTGGAGGAATAATCATGCCGTCATAAGTGGATGTGTGTATGCGAGTATGCGTGAAAGCGAAAAAGTGTGAATGCGTGAATGCGCAAGATTCAGGATACAGAATAAAGTTAATCCTGGCAATTCCAGCATTTCTTTTGACCTTTTAACTTTTTGACTATTCTCTCCGCTTTATCGCTTATACGCATTCACGCATTGTCGCTCCTTACCTTTTGTGGCTATCTCCTTCTAATCTAATTAAATAGCAAGAAGGTTTGAATGAAAGAATTGCCTGAGAAAAAAACCCCGACTGAATCGCTTGATGTACGGCGCCGGATTGAAGAGACGATTGCCGGTACGCGGCCTATCGATGATAACTACCCATATTTCGCGCCCGACTACACGGTACACACTTTACACATCGGCACGGAGAAGCAGTTGTTCCTAGATAATTTTATTCTCGATCACTTGGAAGCAGTCGAGCGTATCATCACCAAACCGGAGCGCCCCGATGCGCCTATTCTCAATGCCAGGGATCATCCCTGGGAGGTGGACGATGAAACTTTTCCCGCCGCCGCCCTCCATGATCCGGATGATGGTAAGTTCAAAATTTGGTACGTCCAATCTTCAGTTGATGAAGAAGATGTCGATAGGGCGTTTGGCGATTCAGGCATGATTCTCTGCTATGCTGAATCGACCGACTGTCAACACTGGGAGAAACCTCTCAGTGAAAAGTGTCTCCCTTATAAAGAGCACAAAGCTACGAATATTGTTCTCGAAGATTCGGGCCACCACATTGCACTCGTTTTGAATCCCGATCAAAGCGATCCCGAAAGAAAGTACTTGATGGTCTATAACCCCCATGACTTGGCCCAATCGCGAGACCTCAAGTTCATGTCAACGATGGCCGTGTCACCCGACGGTCTGCGTTGGACAACGGTCAGCGAGGATTCAACGCAGCGTCATCACCATTTTCAGCGCGCCATCTGGGATGATTCGATAAATAAATGGATAACATACAGCCAGTACTCTCCTCACTGGAACTTTCTCCACCGCAAGCGACAGGTTGGCCGGCAGGAGAGTGAAGACTTTATTCACTGGTCGCCTAAAGAGGTGGTGCTCTCTGTGGATTGGGATCCCCACCTGCCGCCCAATGTAGAATTTCATGAAATGTCGGTACGAAAAGTGGGCGGTCTCTACATCGGAATAGCGACAGAATTTAATTCTGAACCGATCTGGGGTGCTTTTCGAGATGAGAATTGGCGCGATCATGCCTATGGGACCTTGAGTCTATATTCCAGCCGCGACGGTATTCGCTGGCAGCGGGCGAGTGGAGCTGAGCCATGGGTGGATACGGGACGGCCGGGAACTTATGATTATGGGTTTGTCTGTGACACGGTTGCCGGGCAGCTCGTTCATAATGGAAGAACCTACATTGTTTACAGTGCGCGCACCGAAAAACAGAATTGGCACGACATCGAGAGACCGGATGACAGGGGAGGTGAAGCATCATTTAAACCCGTGCCTGAATCAGTTTTTGAAAAAAGTAAACAAGACCATGCAAATTTAGCTAAATATGTTGGGAAATATCAGAAGTGGGATTATATAACGATCAGCACCCTTATCCTGCGCGAAGATGGTTGGGCGGAGTTGAAACCGACCTATGAAAATGGCAAGGTGATTACCCGGCAATTCGTCTTCGAAGGCGATACCTTAAAAATAAATGCCGAGGCCTATGGCGGGTACATTGAAGTTGAGATCGTCGATCCGCAATTTAAACCCTTTGAGGGTTATTCCACTGAGGAATGTGATCCTGTCACCAGCGACGATCCCAATCAAATCTGGTACACCGTTAGTTGGAGAGGCAAATCAGATGTGTGTGCTTTATGGAACAAACCGGTTCGCCTCGTCTTTCATCTCCATCAAGCCAGCCTCTACGCCTTCCAGTTTGTGGATAATAGCGTGTAAGCGGTAATGTGTGAACGCGATAATGCGTGAATGTACAGGGTTCAGGATACAGGATTCAAGACGACATGTAATCTTAACAATTTTCGCATTCTCTCATTTTCGCGTACACGCATTTACGTATTTAAAGGCATTTCCTTTTTGACCTTTTGACCTTTTGACCTTTTGACTTTTTGACTTACGTAATGACAGAAAAACCTGAGAAAAAAAACCCGACTGAATCGCTTGATGTGCAGCGCAGGATCGAAGAGACGATTGCCGGCACGCGGCCCATCGATGACAACTACCCTTATTTCACGCCCGATTACGCCTTACACAGTTTACACATTGGCACGGAGAGGCAGTTATTTGTTGATAACTTCATTCTCGATCACCTCGAAGATGTAAAGCGTGTCATATGCAAGCCCCAACGACCGAAAAATCCAATCTTCAAGTCGAGGGAACTACCCTGGGAATTGAAACCGGGTATTTTTCCTGCCGCGGCTCTCCAGGATCCGGATGACGGCAAGTTCATGCTCTGGTACTGCCAATCTTATGTCGGTGGAGCCTGGGGTGATTCGGGTATGATCCTTTGTTATGCCGAGTCACAGGATTGTCGGCATTGGGAAAAACCACTCAGTGAAAAATGTTTCCCTTATAAAGAACACAAAGCAACCAATATCGTTCTTGAAGATTCCGGTCATCATATTGCCCTGGTGGTGAATCCCGACCAAAGCGATCCCGCACGTAAATTCATGATACTTTACAATCCTAATGACAAAGCGCAGGAGAGAGGGCAAAAAACAATGTCGACAGTGGCCGTCTCGCCAGACGGCTTGCAATGGACCACCGTCAGTGAGGATACGCCGATGCGCCATCATCATTATCAACGCGCGATCTGGGATGATTCGATAAATAAATGGATTGCTTACAGCCAGTATTCCCATCACTGGAACTTTCTCCACCTAAAGCGGCAGGTTGGCCGGCAGGTGAGTGAGGACTTCATCAATTGGTCACCTAAAGAGGTGGTGCTGTCGGTTGATGGTGACCCCCATTTACCGCCCAATGTAGAATTTCATGAAATGTCGGTGCGCAAGGTGGGTGGTCTCTACATCGGCATCGCGACAGAATTTCACTCCGAACCGATTTGGGTTGTCGGTAAGACACGGAATTGGCGCGACCAGGCTTATGCGAACTTAAGTCTCTACGTCAGTCGCGATGGAATACACTGGCAGCGGGCAAGCGGCTCGGAGCCATGGGTAGATAATGGACGGCCCGGCAGTTATAATAGTGGATTCGTAGCTGCTTCGGTTGCCGGGCAACTTGTCCATGACGGTAAAATCTACATCGTCCACTCTACAGGTCCTAAAAAACAAAGTTGGCACGGCCGACCACCGCAACCGAAATATAAAAACATTCGCCCACTGCCTACAACCTTTGTGCCCGAAGAAAATTTTGAAAAAGGGGATCGCGATTACGCGCGCCTGGTTGAGAATATGGGTAAATTTCCGAGGGAAGATGGAGGGATCAGCACCCTCATCCTGCGCGAAGATGGCTGGGCGGAGTTGAAACCAACCTATGAAAACGGCAATGTGATTACCCGGCAGTTTGTCTTCGAAGGCGATACCTTAAAAGTAAATGCGGATGCCTATGGCGGATACATTGAGGTGGAGATAGTTGATCCTCACTTTAAACCCTTTGCCGGTTTTTCCACTGAGGACTGCGATCCCGTGGTAAGTGACGATCCCAATCAAATCTGGCACACCGTCAGTTGGAAAGGGAAATCAGATCTCTCCGCACTGTGGAACAAGCCAGTTCGCCTTATCTTCCATCTCCATCAAGCCAGTATTTTTGCATTTCAGTTTGTGGATAAGCAGGGTTAAGATGCGATAATGTGTTTAAGCGAAAAAGCGTAGAAGTGGAAATATGTACCGAGGATATTGCCTGACATCGCTCAAAACGTTAGTGTTAATGCTATTGTAGAATCTCCAATTTGTCATTGCGAGGAGCATTGCGACGAAGCTACCGATTCCTGCAACAGCAGGACGACATCTTCCATTCCAGGGGGCTAACAACATGTGACCGAAATCCCCTGAATCGCCGCAGTCGGCTTCGCCTCCATCGCGATGACAATAAAAAATCAATCTAAAATGGGTAATTGTTTAAACCGTGAACCCTGCCTGCCCTGAGCATAGTCGAAGGGAACCGCTGAAACGCTGAACCGTGAACCTCCAAACCTTCCCCCCCTCTTTTCCGGTTGCAAATGACCCTGTCGGTTGGTATTTCAAACTCCGGAATAAAGAAAGAAGAATTCCATGAAACAATCACTTGCACCAGCCTCGGCGAATGGAGCTCATGAACGGACGGCTATTTCTCTTATCGATAGCGACGTCCACAATTACCCCGATTCGGTCGATGAGTTGATGCCCTATTTACCCGACAGGTGGCAGGCCTACATCAAGCAGTCGGGATTCAAGAGTCCGCCGGGGCCCGTCTACCCGAAAGGTTTTGATATGGCTGCGCGCCGGGACGCCTGGCCGCCTAACGGAAAAAAACCGGGAAGCGATCCAGTCTTTGCAAGCCGCCAATTGCTGGACACATGGGGAATTGATCGGGCAATTCTTAATCCGCTATATGGAGTGTCGGCAGTGTTCAACCTTGACTTTGCCAATGCGCTGATGCGAGCGGTCAATGACTGGACAGCGAATGACTGGCTGAGTACTGATGAGCGCTGGCGAGGATCGATCGCAGTCAACGTGTGTGATGCTGCAAGTTCGGCCGAGGAAATAAAACGGGTGGCTCGTGACCCCCGCTTTGTCCAGGTGCTTTTACTCGTGCGTTCACATGCGCCCTATGGTCGACGTGAATTTCACCCCATTTTTCAGACGGCTGCCGAAGTGAATCTACCGATTGGTATTCATTTTGGTGGTAACGGAAACCCGATTACGGCATGCGGATGGCCTTCTTACTACATTGAGGACCACACCGCCATGGCGCAGGCATTTCAGGCCCAGGTTGTCAGCCTTGTATGCGAGGGCGTGTTCGAAAAATATCCTCAGACACGGGTCTGTCTTATAGAAGGAGGCTTTGCCTGGCTGCCACCACTGATGTGGCGTCTGGACAAAAATTACCGGGGATTGCGCAGTGAAGTGCCCTGGCTCAAGAAGCTACCAAGCGAGTACATCCAGGAACACTTTCGCGCCACGACCCAACCGATGGAAGAGCCGGCAAATCCCGAGCACCTGATGCAGATCATCGAGATGATCGGTCGAGATGACTTTCTCCTCTTTGCCACCGATTATCCTCACTGGGACTTCGATGCCCCGGACAAGGCGATACCGGCCATCGTGCCGGATGCTTTACGCCGACGCATCATGGTTGATAACGCCGCGGACTTTTATGACTTCGAGCGAGCTTGATATAGGAACTGTCAACGACTTCGTTCAGGGCAAACCCAAACGGGTGGAAGTAAATGGCCGCGCTTTAGTGGTCGTACGCGAGCAGGATCAGTTTTACGCCCTCCACGATACCTGCCCTCATCAAGGCGCCAGTCTATCCCAGGGTCACGTGAGCGGCACTACACTTTACTGCAAACCAGGAGAAAGCATACCTTACGGTTCTGATGGTCAGATTCTGGTCTGTCCGTGGCACGGCTACGAGTACAACTTGCGCACCGGGCGTTCAATTTTCGATCCTGAAACGATAAGAGTCCGCAGTTATCCCTTGCGCGTCGAAGGCGACCGGATTCTAATTAACCTCGATCCTGGCTCGCTGTAGTAGCAGTCTCAAGAAGAGGCACTTGAAAGTTAACTTTACTTCAATAAACTCTTAGCCATGTTGTCAGCACTTGAAGTCGGTCAGTTTCACGCCTTTGGTTTTACCGTGATAAGAAATTGCTTGAGCGCCGATGAATTTGAGCAAATCGAAAAGGCCTATAGGCATATTATCCCGAGTGCTCCTCTTTATGACTATTTCACTAAAATCGGAACACGCATGACTTCCCGTTTTGTTTTTGAGGATGAAACCCTTGGGAATTTGATCGAGCACCCTAAAGTGATGGAGGTGATGCGCGACATATGGGGGACCGAATGCCTTTACAATGGGGGGCAGGATATGTGGGAAAACAGAGATGAAACGCCCTGGCATTGCGATGGCCCCCCCGGACGGAAAACACTAACACTTAAAATCGCTCTTTACTTCGATGAAATGGATAAAAATTCGGGTTCATTAAATGTCATTCCCGGCAGCCATCACCCTGAATTTTCGGCTACCCTTTTCCAGTCTTGTGGTTACTGGGAAAAAGGGTCTCGCCCGCGCCTCCACCTCGATCCGGATAATATTCCAGGAGCAATTTCCCTGCACACGCAGCCGGGCGATGTCGTTTTGTGGAACAACCATATCTGGCACTCAGCTTTTAAACGAGAAGATGGTCGCCCGCGAAGGACACTGTTTATCGGCTACACACCCGATCCCGGAAATGATCTGCTTGATATTTTGGAATTGAGAAATCAGGTGAAATATCATTTGAGTGAAGATCGACCCTACATGTATAGTGATGAGATGATTCGAAATGCCGGACCCGCACGTAAAAAGATGGTCGCTCGACTTGAGGAATTGGGTGTAGAAAATATACACGAGAAAAATTGTTAAGTTGTAGGGAATTAACAGATGAGTAAAAGTACGGCCCAATATTGGAATGTTCTAGCGGCCTCGAACGCGTGTGCCTGGGAAACTATCGATGACACAGACGGTATGATGGAGCAGTTAACTTTAGCGATCGATGATGAAACAGGAGACTACACGCGACTGACACGATTTAAAGTGGGCACTAATACCAAAGATTTTGGCAGCAAGTCACATGACTATCCGGAGGAAATATATATTATTTCCGGTCGTTTATACGATGAGGCTTTTGATAGGTGGTTAGAAGCGGGTCATTATACCAGCCGACCCCCCGGCGAAATTCATGGCCCCTTTATTTGTGAACAGGATTGTTTGGTCTTGGAGATCTCTTATCCAAGCCAGTCCAATAATACATCTTAACAGGTATATGTAGTAAGCGGTTCGCTCACTTTGTTAGCTGGACGATGTTGACGCGCTGTTACAATCGATAGATGAAGTTCTCCGAGTAGTAAGAACCAATGGTGTTGGACCTTTAATCATTAATCCAACAACTAAATAAGTATCTATAAAGTATAAGCTAAATTTAAGCGGCTATTATACTTGAACTATTCTCATCACAAACGACTCGGATTTTACCCCCGTTGGTGGCTTCCGCTTTTAGATGTGTTGCCGCGTAGTCTAAGGAATTCGGATTTACGAGGTGTGTTTCTTCTCCGCTCGTCTCACTGAGCATAACTTTTTTCGCTTTGCCCCATGAGTAAAAGGTAGAGACAACATAATATTGAAAGGTTAAGATTAGAACACCAGCCATTACCCATAAGATTGGGAGCATATTTGTTATTTCCATGATTATTGTTTTTATTAGGGTTTATACTTTATTTCTTGATACTTAATTAATAAAATAGCCATTTATTTCGTTTTGTATAGCTAAAATTCATAGTTTTTTTTTTTTATATATAATATAGGTAATATACACTATATTTATCATACTTAACTGTTTACAGTTATTTGTAGAGGTAAAGAATGATTGAGGGGGGCTTAATTTAGCTGATAACCACTCAATCTCGCTTGATTGGCACTACGGCTGGTGAGTGCTATATTGAGCCCTCAGAAAAAAAGTGAATTTAAATAGATTAATCCACCTAATTATCCAATGAATGCCTTATGCCGGCATCCGCTCGTCACCCTGTTAAATTCTAATCGGTGCCCTATAAATATTTTATGATCTTTAATTCGCAAAAAAGAAATAATATTTTTATCACTTAAAAGATGTAGAGGCTGATGAAAAATTTTTCAATGAATATATACCGTTCGATAAAGTTGCACTCCGGTAATTGTGCAGCAGCAACGCTTGTCGAAGTCATGGTCAGCGTAGTCATTTTCGGACTCGTCTTCGGCGCGGTCGCCTCTGTCCTCACACAGGGATATATGATCATGGAAACCGCGCGCGATAATACCCGTGTCTCTCAAGTGCTCCAAAGCGAAATTGAAAGACTGCGCTCCATGAGTTGGGCTGATCTGGATGGCTTGCCTAGTCCACAGCAGTACGTACCCCAATCGGGATTCAATGTTGCATTCAACAATCGCTATCAATGCACGAGAGTTATCAATGCGCGCAAACCTGACCAAAAAGAGATTATCTTAACCGTCATTTGGGACGACAGTAAATCGATTAATCATGTGCGCCAGTTTGTTACGTATTACACTAAGGAAGGATTAAATGACTATTTTTATCGATCGTTTTAAAAGTGTTCAACGACTGAAAAACCGGGCATTTACACTGGTGGAAGTGTTGATTGCAGTCACTATCTCGATGATAGTAATCGGTGGAATTTCATCCGCCTTTTTAGTCTTTGCAAAAAGCACGATGAGCCTGGCTAACTATGCTGATATGAATGGTCAAAGCCGGACATTTTTAGAGCGTTTTGGAAGAGACATGCGAATGGCAGAAAAAGTATGGGTAGCAACCAGCGAGCGTATAGCGATCGATATTCCCATAACGGGTGGCAGCACAACCATTGATTATATTTTCGACCCGGACAACAAAAGGGTTCTTAGAGATGTGAATGCTGTGCAAATACCCGTTCTTAATAATGTTGAGGAATTTGATGTAACTTATTTTAATTTGCAGGGTAATCCGACTACCGCCTTGCTGGAAATTAAAGATGTTCAACTTGAAGCCAGAATTATGAAGAATGTTCTCTTTATAGAAAATACTAATCAGATTGTTTCGGCGCGGTTTTTAATGCGAAATCACACCGTTAGTAACTGATACGATGAAAAATAGACAAACAATAATGCTTAATAAAACTCGGGGTGCGGCTTTAGTCATTGCTGTCGTCTTTACTTTAATCATGTCAGCCTTGGTTGTCAGCTATCTCATAATAGTGAAAAATGAATTAAAAGCATCGAACCGTTTTTCGCTCTTTTTAGAAACCCTAAATATAGCTGAATCTGGAGTAGAAGAAGTTGCCTGGGCACTCAATAATAATGATTGGACGGATTGGGATGAAACGGGGATATATAAAGAACGAACATTAGATGGTTTTAATCTGAGCGCGAATAAAACGGGAAGCGTCACTATAATCGTAGAGGATTTTGCCAACGATCCAACCGTTTATGCCGAAGGACATGTGCAAACTGTAGGTGGAGACGACATTAAAAAGCAAATTGAGGTAGTGTCTCAGTTTGAATTTTCATCAATCAGGCTAACGATCCAAGCTATATCATGCAATTCGTTAGTCAAACCTGCTTCCATTGCCGGTGTTACTTTTAATGTCTTGTGAATACGAACAAAGTTATAATGCACGAAATACAGCGACAGCATGTGCAGATGATTTTCCAGTTTCTTAGAAAACGCATTTGTAAGCCGTGTAAAGCGTCTCATTCCCATATGCATAGATAGGTTGGAACGTTCAACATGTGACGTGCTCACAGCCGACTTGTCAGGTTTGCCAGCGATCAAATTCTTGTGTGTTCCTTTGCATACCGAAGGGCTATATTTACGATCATGGCTTTGGCTTGAATCATCACTATAAAGCTTTACTAGTTGTGCATAGTCAACATCTCCCCCAAATGCCCCTTCAATAGCCTGTAAATAGGCACGGTGACCATCTGTAGTGAGTTGCACACGGTTTGCCAGACGTGACCGCAAATCAGACATAAAATCAAGAGCAGTATCAGCGGAGCGGTCACCCACTTCGTAAGACAAGATCATCTTGCTGGTGCTATCAAGAGCCGTCCAGGTCCAGACATCACCTGCATCTTGTGGTGCGGCCTTAGCGGTAGGAATATTTTTGTCCTTAGCGTAGCAGAATGACCAGATTTCATCACACTGGACACGCCGGGCTTTTACGTTGCGAACCTTCTCATTATGATAGGCAGCACAAGCTTTGCCAGCGTCTACAAGTAGCTTGGTCACCGTGTTGATTGAAACATCCACAGTTCGGGAGATTGACCGCATGGACATACCTTCAACCAGCATCGAAAGGATCATTACGCGTTTTTCTAAGGGCAGTTTGTTCATGCCCTTAATATCGTATAATGACCCTTATTTATCAAGCATTAATTTCACTTTAAGTGAAATTATACGGCCTACTTTTATTGCTTCCATATGGAAATGGAATGCTTGCAGGTTCATTCTGGGTATCTTCTTCAAGATCACTTAGATAGTCTAAATCATCAAATTCTTCTTTAAGTCTTCGATTAGCATCATCAAAGATCTTTATATATGGATTGGTTGATTTATCAGACTCTGGTGATTGATTTTTTTTCATATTATTGTCCTTAGTCCTTGTTGTGAATGAATATAACCTCTAATACCAGATTTTTTGGTATAATAATCGACGCAAAGACCATGATAATGTTTAATTGCGTTATTTAGTTCTTCGTTATTTCCATAATCGTCTACCTCTAATTTAATTTCAGGTCCCACCAATTCTCTCATAGGAATACCTCGACCATGTGAGTGCCATTTTTCAGCATTCCCTAAAATTTTGCTGATATCCTCTGCTCGTTTTTTCTTCATTTTATCAGTAACTTTCTCTTTTCTGGATCCAGTTTCATTCCAATCTTTAAATTTATATTTCGGGAGCCATTCCATAATAAGCGATCTACCATGATTAATCGCTTGTTCAATACGAAATAGTAGAGCTGGATCAAAATTTTTCACCAAATACGCCAATTCTGCATTTGATGGTAACTCAGGATTATTAATTATTTCTGTAAGGTCCTTATATTTTGAGAGATAACCAACACCAGGCAAAAGCTGCTTGCCTTCTGGGTCTTGATATTGAGGATCTATTGGCCCTAAAACAGAATAATAGTCCATGTAAATAGCATCACCAGAAAGAGCTAGAACTGTTCCTGCTGAATATGCATAGTTTGGTATTACAAAAGAAACTTTTTCGTATATAGAGCGCATAACAGAAACCAATCTTTCCACTGTTTCCATATATCCACCTAAAGTTTCAAGCATGACGATGAGATGCGTTTTCTCAGAATCGATGGATACATTTTCAATGACGATTCTAAATTCATCGTCAAGAGGTGCCTGTAAGCCACAATTTATAAAGACACAATCCCCTTCCATCAACCTACTCAAATTCTTGTTTATATCTAGAAGAGTACATTGAATGAGTTGATCTACATTTATCCCCTCCATCTTTTCTCGGCTGCTTTCTTGGCAATCTTAGTCCTTTGCTCACGCGTTAAGGATTCAGCACGTGCTTTACCTCCAACTAGTCCTCCATTGCGTTTTGCTGGTTGTTTGTAACCTGTTTCCTCGATTTCACCCGTCGCGATCTTTGCAACTGTTACAGCATTGCCAATCACGTCCGCAGGTCGTTTTTGTCCTTTTTGTCCTTTTGGCATTAGTTTTATGTTGGATTATTCGGCTGGTATATCCTTTAAAAATTGTGGACGGATAATATATTTATACAAACAAAAAAAATTACATACCCGCAATCTGGCAGCGGGTATGTAAAAATAATATCATTACCCACATTTTGCAACAAAAAATCGAGATGAACGATGCGAAGCAACTATTTTGGGAAGCCATCGACTGGTTGCGAGAAAGTTATTTTGAACATCGGTTCTTTGCCGAGCGGGATATTGTTTGGACGGTTCAGAAGCGCCTTATAGACGAGATTTCGCGGAAAGATCTACCGTATCGAGTATTTCATAACTACACTATAGAACTGAAAAATGAAAATATCTACGCCGACCTTGTCCTGATCAGGCCAAAGGAAACAGTTGAAGTGGCGGCTGAATTCAAATATGAACCTGCGCATAGAAGAAGTAAAATAGATATACCTCCAGGGAAATTTAATGTCGTTAGGTGGCCCGAGGTCGAAAAAGATGTAGTTCGCATCAAGGATTGTGTGAATGAGAAACGTGTGCAATATGCTTGTTCTCTACTCATCGACGAAGGAGGTCATTTCAAAAAAAACGAACCTCCCCTTGGCGGTCGTTGGGAGAGGTGGTCGTCCGAAATCCATGTTCTCATTTCGGAGGCAAAAAATCATTCCATAAATTCAAACTGAGACACTACCCAAATTGAGGTAAAATTGACGCGCCGTTCTCTATTTGCTAATTGTCTCACCGCCAAGGATTTTATAACCTTTATGGGTGCAAATGCTATGGTTGACAGTTTTGATTCCAATGACGGACCCTATGACCCATTTTTTAATCGTGGCGCTAATGCAACGGTAGCGAGTCTTTCCGTAGGCGTAAGTATGGTCAATATACAAAATGCAAGTATCTTTGGCTATGTTGCCACGGGGGGTGGAGAGGTTGATGTCGGACCCAATGGTTTTGTTTCTGATATGGTTGATCCTCCGGTACACGATTCCACCAGGATCACAAATGATTTTAAGGCAGATTTAAAGAATGTATCTGCCCCCACTCTGAGTTCTCCCACAACCACATTGCCGGGTGGTAATGTCAAAACTATCGGAGTACCAAATGCTAATCCTCCTGATGAATTCCATTTCACAGACCTTACTATCGGTAACAATGAAACCCTTATTATTGATGGGCCAGTTACTATTGTCGTAGATAATGAAGTTGATGCAAGAGGTGATATTACGGTGACACCCAATGGATCAGTCACATTTTATGTTGAAGGTGATTTCGAAACCAAGGGTGCCATAAATAATACTAACGTAGCTTCGTCACTTGTCATCTACGGCACAAATACCACACCTCTAGGTCAAAGTATAACCTTAGGTGGACAGGGTGACCTCACGGCGGTAGTATACGCTCCTAATGCAGAGTTAAAGTATGCTGGTGGTGGTGGTTCTGGGACGTTTACTGGTGCTGCTGTTTGTTACAGTTCAAGTATCGGTGGAACCTATGAATTTCATTATGACGTAGCACTAAGGGACTTTTTTGGTTCGGATCCCTCCTTTAAGATGGTGAGTTATCGCGAACTTGAAGGGAACGATAGAATCGATTTCGCCACTTACATAAACCCGTAAAGTCGGAAGGCCTGAGAATCGGACAACCAGTACCGAGTTCCGCAGTTGCGGAACGACATCTTCCAAGCCTGAAAGTCGGAGAACCGGAAGGACAGAAAGTTAGAAGGCTAGAAAATGGAGGGCTGGAAAGCCAGATATCCAAAACCCCTGAACCGTGAACTATGAACCCTCTTCCCCTTTTGACTCTATTCATTCGACCATCGGCAATCGGTATGCTCCAACGTTTCGCATCCAA
The DNA here is from genome assembly GCA_965219535.1 of Opitutales bacterium. Classification (GTDB taxonomy): domain Bacteria; phylum Verrucomicrobiota; class Verrucomicrobiia; order Opitutales; family PNEW01; genus PNEW01. The sequence continues at coordinate 1,226,409 of CBDCNV010000002.1, forward strand.
CTACTATCTCCCCAACGGGAGCAAGAGCTGAAAAAAAAGTTGGTTATCGCCGTCGTGCCTGACGGGGGGATCCACGTAGTTCTAACTTTGATCTTTCGGGTCCTGATCTGGATAAAAGGAAGTGCGAGGGGATAGACGGGGAGGTCAGAGTCTCTTCTAAGATTCTTTTTGTAAATTAACCCGGTAGTGATTCCAAAGCCGAAGCTGAAGTTCTCGGTTTTATGCAAAAGGCGTGTGAAGGAGAAGCCGGCAGCGAAAGCCCAGTGGCGTTGGGAGTCATTAAAAATGTCAGCTTCCAAGGCGATCATTATTCTGTTTAAGAAACTGAATTGGGTATCCTGCGTATAGAACAAGTCGTAGTGAAATCCGACTCCATAAAGGTAATCGTTGGAGGTAGGATTTGCATCGAAATGATAATTTAGCCCATTAATATGAAGATAGGTAGAACGAATTGGAGAAATATGATCAGGGATATTCGCTTCGGCGAACACACATAGACCAATCAATAAAATTGGACTTATGTACAATCTGTGAAAATTTATTTCCATACATCTCCCAATCCGCAATCGGCTATCCTGCATCCTCTCTTGTCATTGCGAAGGAGGCAAAACCGACTGCGGCTACCGAGTCCCGCAACTGCGGGACTCGCGATGACAATAGGAATCAATCGATAATCGCAATCGATCATGTTTCTTCTTCGATTCGCTCGAGTAAGAAGAAGACGGGTCTGAAGCCGTCTGTGCAGTTAGTGACAAAGGTGCCCGGTTTCGTGCCGACCATATTACCGCCGCGTGCCAGGACAACAACGTATTTCTGGATGTCGGACCAGGCCCAGTCACTGAATCCCTCGGGCATATGGCCGTCAGAAATAAAACTTTGACCTACATCAAAGTCGTGACAACACCCCTCCGGCTTCCATTCTACCCCTTCGGTGTAGGCATCGACAAAATCCTGGTTAAACGTTTTTTTCAAAACCGTAATGCGCACTTTTTTCGGTTTCAGCATCTAAATCACCTACCTTGTCAATCAACTTAGTCGAGCCAGGTATTGACCGACAATATCTATCTTCACGAGTTTACTATAAGATTTTTGGAGACGATCGGTAATAGATCCAGGCACTTTACCATCACCGATGGCCGAACCGTTAATTGAGGAAACAGGGCAGATGCAGTAGCTGGTGGAGGTAATAAACGCCTCGTCTGCAGTGTAAGCGTCATAAAGATCAATGTCGGTTTCTTGCACTGCCAATTTCAAATTTTGGGCTAACTCGATCGTAGTTTGACGGCTAATGCCTGCCAGAATGTACTGTTCTTTCGGCGTGATCACTACACCCTTCTTGACAATGAATATATTGCTTCCCTGCCCTTCGCACAGGTTGCCGTTGACGTCCTGTAAGATGGGTATAGCGTTCGGATTCTGAGCCTTTACCTCCTGTTCGGCAAGCCCGAGGTTGATGTAGTTGTGTACTTTGGCCCTGGGGCTCATCGACTGAGGTGGCGTCCGCCTTATTGAAGGGGTGACGACGAGTAGACCGTCACGATAATACTTGGCCCTCGCTTCAAATGGTAATGGTATGCACTCAATAATAACGGTTGGCTTTTGTTCGCCCGTTGCCACGGGCACACCACGGGTTACGCGCTGTCCTACCCAGTAGTCGTCGTTAGCTTCGAGGAGAGGTAGATTCACTTCGACCACTTGCATTGTCAGTTCTGACATTTTGTCCTGAGGCATCCCCGGGTCCAGACGCATATACTTGAGTGAGTTATAGAATCGGTCCAGATGTTCCTTTAGTTTGAATACTATGCCGCCGAAGGTGCGGGTCATATCAAAGGCCGCATCACCCCACACAAATCCCCGGTCGCGGATGGAAATCTTTGCTTCGCTTTCCGGAACTAGCTCACCGTTCATATATACTACACGTTCTTGGGCCATATTGATTATCTTAGAATAATAATTTATTCGGGAGGGGAGATTTTCGATTGCCGACAGTGCGGTGTCGAGCCTTACTATCGTTAGTTGCGTCGCTACCCTCCCTGCAATGACAAGGAAGAGAGGGAAAAGGGAGATGTATTAATCCGCTTTCACTCATAATCACATTTCTTTTTTGACCTTTTGACTTTTTATCTTTTGACGCTAATCAATCGGCAATCGCAAATCCGAAATCGGCATGTCTCAACGCTTTGAATCCAACTACCCGCTCGATCCCAAACAGATCGAGGAGTGGGTGGATACCTTTAACCGCCAGGGGTTCCTCTTCCTGGAAAATGTTCTGACCGAAGATCATGTTGCCCAGTTGAAAGCCGACTTCGAATGGTCGATGAACAATATCTCGTCAGGCGGCAATGAACCCGATGACCAACTCAGAACTAATAAAACAACAAATCTTCGTCTTTGTCACCGGATGTTCGAACACAGTCCGGCCAACTTGAGCCTTTTTGATCTCGAACCCATCGTCAGCTTTGCCGAAGCTCTGGTTGCGCCCAATTGCCATGTCATGCACAACAACTCATTTGTCACATTCCCGGGTGGTGGCATATCCAATTGGCACCAGGACGACGCTCCGCATATGATCGTCACCGAGGGGGAACCGCCCACGAATATTCAGCTGCCGGTTCTCGCCTTTACCTGCAACTATTATTTGACTGATGTCACGAAAATCGAGCAGGGCGGCACCGAAGTCATTCCCGGTTCGCATCTTTTTGGCGCGGATGCTCGCAAGGTTGATGTCAATGAGAATTGGGCGGATAAAATTCACTACAATTTGGGAAAGGCTGGCAGCGTTGTCATGTTCAATAACCAGGTCTGGCACCGCGGTGGTCCCAATCGTACAGACAGGAAACGTTACATAACCCAGGTTTCTTATGCCCGTCGGTTTATTGGTCACAAATATTTCCCCTTTATGAATTACACCATGCCCGAGCATGTCTACAAGGACGCCAACCCCAGGCTCAAACGCCTGCTCGGTTTTCTCGAACACGGGGCCTACGGTTAGGAATAGGAAGGCCGGAAAGCCGATTTCCAGAAAGCCGGAAGGCTGGAGAGCCTGATGGCTCGCCTGTGGTGAAAGACTTGAGAAACTATAAAAGGTGGAACGCGCTGCCTGTCCGACATAGCCTTCGCGACGGCTGATCCCTAGCGCGTTTCTTATAAGTAATAAAAAAGATGCGTATTGAGAACATCTGCACACTCAGTTATAAGTTAGTCTTGTGCATCTTGTGGCTATCATTCTTTGCCCAAAGACAATGAAAAATGTACTCAAGCATCTCGGGTTTCTCGTTCTTGCGGGATGTTTTTTTTATGGATTCATCTACCTTTGGAGTCGTGTACTTAAAACGGATTTGCTGGAAGAGCCCCTTCAATACGCGCCGGAGATTATTGAAGAAACGAAAGCGGTTCGCGATAATCGTTTGGGTCCGGAAGATGAATACACTATTCAGGTCGATGTCGATTACACTGAAGGCGAGTCAGCGCGTTGGTACCCAAAAGGCGAGTCACCTATCATCGCGGAATTAGTCAAAGAGGGAAAGTTGCCACCGGTGGCAGAACGGGTTGGACCTGAACCGGTAGTGATCGAAGGAGTAGACGGCATCGGTAATTACGGTGGCACCTGGTTAGGTGTTTTAAACAGTCCACATTATCTTAAAGATTTGATTGGAAACCGGTATGGGGGGTCGCCCCTGGTTCGATGGTCTCCTCTCGGTTATCCGATTGTGCCCCACATCGCTAAGGGTTGGAATGTATCACCTGACCGCAAAGAGTGGACTGTTTACCTTCGCAAGGGGATGAAATGGTCTGATGGCCACCCTTTTACCGCGGATGACATTCTCTACCAATGGAAATTTGAATCGAAAATGTCGCTAAAGGCAATAAGCGCAGCGATGAAGATTGCCGGTCACACGGGTGAAATCATAAAAATAGACAGCCATACGGTTAAATTTGTCTTCCCCGTTCCACACGTGTTGTTTCTGGAGCGATTGACGGGTGATTACGGGTTCTGTGTCCCCCGCCATTACCTGGAAAAATATCACCCAGAATTCGGCGATGATGAACTGATTGAAGCCGAGATGAAGGCGAGAGACATTTCCACGCGACGTGGGCTCTATGCGGAGCTTCAGCTCTTTGACAACGTTCAACATCCCCGACTATGGCCCTGGCTTTATCGCACAAATAAAGCTAATCCTCCAAAATCATACTTACGCAATCCCTACTACTGGGCGGTCGATACCGAGGGTAATCAACTTCCCTATGTCGACCGTATTTTACTCGATGTTAAAAACGCGGCACTGGTTCCTATCACCGCCGCAGAAGGAGGTATAACGATGCAGGCGATGAATATTTACCAAAGATATTACACCCTCCTCATGTCACAGCGTGAAGAAAATGATTATGAAGTCTACCACTGGTACGGTAATGAGGTATCCAGTTATGCGCTTTATCCCAATCTGAATCGTTACATCGATCCCGAGGATCCAAGAACAAAAAATAAATGGGAATTGCTTAATGACAAGCGGTTCCGTAAAGCGCTTTCGCTGGCGATAAACAGGTGGGACATCATTGATGCGATCTATGATGGATGGGGAGAACCGGCGCAAGACGCGCCCGTTAGAAAATCTTATTTTTATCACGAAGAATTGCAAAAAGGTTATACCAAGTACGATCCCGAACGAGCCAACCGGATATTGGATGAGATAGGATTAACGGGGCGTGATGCTGAAGGGTATCGTACTTTTGCTGATGGTAGGCGGATGATTTGGAATCTCGAAATTATCCCTAACTTTGCTGAAGGCACGCTCTCCTTTATCGTCGAGGATTGGAAAAAAGTTGGCATCCATGCCATCGAGCGTCAAATGTCGGTCAATCTCAGAACGGTAATTCACCTTGCGCGAAAATCTGATTTTCTTATCTGGGGTGGGACGGGATCTAACAATCCACTGCTTAAAGGTGATGGTTTCCTCGGCAGTTCAGCCCAAGCGCTTGGCTATTACGCATGGTATAATGATGGTGGACTTTACGGTAACCCCGAGGCGAAAAAAGTAGGCAGGATCGAGCCGCCTCCGGGCCACCCGGTGCGGCGAACGATGGAATTGTTTGATGCTTCGCACCAGGCCCTCACCCTTCAAGAGCAGAGGAAGATTATTCGGGAAATCCAGGATATCATGGCTGATGAACGCTGGGTAATTGGCATCTCTACAGCGTTTCCCAAGCTTGCTATTGTGAAGAATGATTTCAAAAACGTGCCACGTAAACTTTTATATGGTGGTTGGTGGGCACCCTCTCATGGCGGCCCGGAAACTTTCTATTTCGAAAACCCGAAAGATTCACTCGGAACAATTGCACAAATAAAAAAAGAAATAATTAAAATCACACCGCGAGGTAATGTCCCGATCAGGGATTCACTTGAACGCCGTAATGGAGTTCCGTTTAGCAGGTTTGTTCGCCATCTGATCCTGGGTATATTTACATTGGGACTTATCCTTGCCGGTCTGAGACATCCTTATATTGGACGACGCTTATTAATTATGCTGCCCACCCTCCTTTTCATGTCTATTGTTACCTTTACGATCATTCAACTTCCCCCAAGCAATTATATTGATATTAAAATTTTAGAGGCGGAAATTTCGGGTGAACAACAACACATTATTGAGGCCGAGCAGCTGCGTGAGTTATTTCCTCTCGATGAACCCATTTTAAACCAGTACATGGATTGGTTAGGTCTGCCCTGGTTTTTATCCTATAAATCTGAGGATCGCGGCCTACTTCAAGGGCACCTGGGTTATTCCATGGAGAGCCGGAGACCGGTCAACGATGTGATTGGTGATCGTATACTGCTAACGGTCCTTATCGCGTTGGGATCTGTCCTGTTTACCTGGGCAGTTGCTCTGCCTATAGGTATTTATTCTGCCATACGCCAATATTCAATTGCCGATTACTTTTTCACTTTCCTCGGCTTCATTGGTATGTGCGTACCCAGCTTTCTCCTCGCGCTGTTAATCATGTACTGGAGCAAAGTCTATTTCGGTATCAGTATGACCGGGCTCTTTTCACCTGAACACGCCGGTCAGCCGGAATGGACTGCGGGAAAAATAATCGATCTATTACAACATATCTGGGTGCCGATTGTGGTATTGGGCGTTGCCGGTACTGCAGGTATGATCCGTGTGATGCGCGGCAATCTACTCGACGAGCTGCGAAAGCCCTATGTCACGACCGCGATGGCCAAGGGCGTACGTCCATTCAAATTGCTGATTAAATATCCTGTCCGAATCGCGATTAATCCATTTATCTCGGGTATAGGTGCGCTTTTCCCGCATCTCGTTTCCGGCGGGGCGATTGTCGCGATGGTGCTCAGCTTACCCACCGTGGGACCGTTGATGTTGGAAGCGCTAATGATGGAAGATACTTATCTCGCCGGGTCCATGCTTATGATTTTGAGTCTGTTGGGCGTTATGGGTACCCTCGTCAGTGATCTCCTGCTAATGTGGCTGGACCCCCGGATACGCTTGGAAGGGAGATCGCGGTAATGCCATGGGTCAAAACGTCAAAAGGTATTACTGCTCTGATGCGTCATTTAAAGAAAGATTAATCCCATTCTAAGATCGCATTTATATTCTAATCGTCTTCAACTTTTTGACATTTTGACATTTTGACTAATCTCCTATCTCCTTACTTCCAAAAATCGTGAATCTCTCTGATCGTCAAATGTCAAACGCATCGCTGCGCCCCAGGAGGCGTTGACTGATAAAATCTCATTTTTGATTTTAAAGTCTGTGGGAATTTCGAGTTCACGACCCGCCGCTCCGAGGGAGATGAGGTCACCGGGAAATAGGGTGATCGTCCGGCTGATCATTTCAGTCATCTCTGAAAAACCGAAACGGTAATCAGCTATGCTGTAATTGTGTTCCCCAATTCCAGGGAGTGACATCTTTATAGTCTGTGCTGAAAGGTCCTCAATATTTTTATAGGGGAGGGGATCGCCGAGCCTGAAAAATCCGTCAGCACAAGAACTGAAAAAATATGCTGCACGCATTTCATAGGGGAACGGATCTTTTATCGCGTCTATGAGTGAGGTATCTCTTACCGACACGAGAAGACAGATCCTTTCAATACATTCCTCTTCATTAATTTTCCGCCCGTCACTGCCGAGCCCATAGATAAACCCGGGACCGATGATTCCGGCAACCTGGACGGACAAACGGATGCTTGTGGAATGAGGGGGAAGGATAATTGGACTGGCATCTTCTTTCAGCGCTGTCGTTGGAAAAAGAATAGGATTTAAACCGGTCACGGGAAGACCCGGATCCGATTCGGGATTGTTTCCGCGTTGAACCCAGAGTGAACGGCCCGGTCGTTTCTGCACAGCTTTTGTAGGATCGAGACCGGCAGCGGTAATGTTTTTAATATAGGGACTCTCATTTACTTCATCCACAGCTTGTCTTCTGACCGTCGTGCGGGATGCACCTACACCCTGTAACTCGACCGCCACCTCGACTGCTGTTCCCGGTTCATCCATGCTGGGTAAATGCACGCCATCCCAACCCGCTGCTCCCAGACCGACAATCGATCCTGTCGGCAAGGTCATAAATCGAGAGAGGTAGGTAATCATCCACTCCGCACCGAAGAGATAGGTACCGGTATAAGCCTCATCACAGATTTCTCCGTTTATTTTAGTCCACATCAATTTATCATATACCCAGGATGCGGCATGAACTTGACGGTAACGATCCGACGCTTGATGTTGTAAACGATTTTCAATTACCTTTTCAAATTCTTCAGCAGTTGTTATCCAGGGACCCATTCCACCGTTACCATCACCGGTCTTAAAAAGAACGTGCAGACCCTGGTGTTGGTGCATCTCCGACTCAGGTGATGAGTTGTCGATGAATGCTTCATGATCACCATTGATAAAGTTGTCATTCAGACAGACTAAACCGGCGATATGCTCCACCGCTTTTTCGGGTGGAACCCGGTAGGCTTCACGGCCGATCACGACACCCAGCTCGGCCCCACATGTCAGCGTTGTCCCTGGGTGTATCGGAATTTCCCAACCATCACCGCTGAAGCAACTGTAGGATCTGATCCGCATATAAGGCAATCGCGTTACTTCCCACTCTCTGTTCATCTGCCGCTTCCATACAGTTGGATTATTCGCATGATTATAAATATAAAGCGGACAGTGAGGAATGGCGGGAAGCAGTTTGATTTCACTGCTAGATATCAGCGGAGCACCCTTCATTTCCTCATTGACTCGATCTCTCTCTTCAGGCGACAGACCTAGCAGGTGGAAGATTCTGCTTTCGGAGTTTAAGCTGCCGATTACCGGGTGATTGTCAAAAACCCGGTAACCCTGATCACCGTCGACCAGCCCACAATCAATTTCTCCATTCCGTACAAAACTAGAAATTTTCAAAATTAATCTCCTATCGAATACCTTAATGATTACTGTATAGCTATTCTTTATTATTCATTCAATCTTGTCATTGCGAAGGAGGCGTAGCCGACTGCGGCTACCGAGCGCAGCGACATCTTCCATTCCAGGGGGCTTACAATATGCGTCCGATATTCCCCTGGATCGCCACGGCTGACATTCAGCCTCGCGATGACAAAGAGAATCAATTCGAAACTATAAGGGTTGATTTCATAAACATGTCGTATTTTACTTGGATGGTAATCTGTCACTGATGCAATTTAATTCACACGATAATATACGATGACGAGCAAAAAAGATATTCATTTAAAGGGTGGAGTATACACGCTGCTGCTTACACCCTTTAATAAAGATGGGAGTAAATTTGATCCTCTTAGCATGAATCGCCAGATTGATTACGTTCTCGATGCGGGAGTAAATGGACTTGTCGCTTGTGGTAAAGCGGGTGAGTTTGAGGGCTTGGACCTCAATGAAATCGAGCAGGTGATAAGCCACGTAGTTGAACATGTAAATGGTCGGGTTCCTGTAGGCCTGGGAGCGATTTCGGTCGATCTGGATGAAGGGATGCAAGTGGCGAAGATCGCATCAAGGCAGGGTGCCAGCTTTGCGATGGTTAAAAAGAAGTCCTACCAGGACCTGCAATCCTTCTTTTTAAAAATGGCCGATGAAATTCCCATTATGCTTTATGACATGACCGACAATGGCAGTCTCGACATACAGAAAGATGTTCTGCCTATCGTTCATTCCTGTGATCGTATCGTGGCGATGAAAGTAAGCGGTGATGTCGGTTCATTCGATGCGCTGAAAACGGAGGCATTAACAATTCCCTGTTTGTGCGGGTCTGATATGTACACCTTGATTACTTATGGAGCGGGGAGTGACGGGGTCGTCGCGGGGTCTGCCGCGGTTATGCCCGAACGCGAGGTCGCGTTGCACAAATTGGTAAAAGAAGAAAAATGGGAAGATGCAAGAAACTATTTCGTGGAAAAAATGTTACCGATGATCGCTTATGGGGGACAACTCTTGCCCTATAATTATTCCACGATGAAACATATCCTTAAATGGAAAGGAATCATTGACCATGTAATCGTCAGGCCCCCGTACCGCGCCGCCTACGATTGGCATTTAAGAGAAGTGGAGGTGCTAGCGCAGAAAATGGAGATTATCGGTTCCGTTGAGAATGCTTTGGTTTAGGGATTTGTAACTATCTTCGTCTTCGTCTGTCTCTTCGTCTTCGTCCAGCAAATAAATAGACATTTTTGATTAATAATTATTATACCTAAGGTGGAGCGGGCTGTCCCTAGCACGCTTCTTCAATTACAACTGAATCAAACGCGCTGGGACAGCGCGTTCCAACATGATACTGTAGTAAATAACTGCGGGACAAAGACGAAGCTTTGATCCAAAATCATACCGCCCTCTCACGCCCGGTTTCCATCTCCCCATGCTGAGCTGAGGGGTTCACCCTCGAGAAAGCGATTCGGCCGGAGAGCACGGATATCTATTTGCGGTGTGTCGCCGGCAATAATGTCGGCAAGACATTCACCGATAGGAGGTGAAAGTTTGAAGCAATGACCGCAGCCGCCAAAAAAAGCATAATACCCTTCGAGACCGGGTTCCGCCCCGACCAGGGGATGCCAGTCGTCGGTGATAGTGTAGATTGATGCCCATCCGCGTACATAGCTTGCCTTGCGAAGGGCGGGTATCCGCTTAAATAACACAGCTTCAATTCGAGCGCGTGAATCTTCGTCAAGGTTTGGGTCGTACTCGTCGATATTGAGGGGTTCGATCTCTTTGGGCCAACCGAGACCGGCTAAAATCTCATCTCTGCCGTTCGGGCGAAGATACATTCTTAGTTCGGAGTCTGAAAGGACCGGAATAAGACCGAAGTCAGCAGGTGTTTTCAGGATCATGTCTGTTTCCCTGCTCCAGCGTATGGAGTTGTTTATGCCTGCCATAAATCCAACTTGTCGACCCCAGGGTCCGGCTGCGTTCACGATAACTTTTGCCTCGATCGTTTCACCAGTCTCGAGAACGACTCCGCTTACGCGATCACCTTGAAGTCGAATCTCGCTGACGCCAACTCCTTCGTAAGCTTTCAGTCTCCACTCCGCTGCCCGTTCGACGAGCGAGCGGGTCGTTTTCACCGGATTGGCATACCCTGATCGACGCTCGTATAATCCTCCGACGACACCGTCGAGATCAATTTGTGGTGCGAGTTCACTAATCACTCCCGTCGAAATATTTTCGATTTCGACACCGTATTTCTTCTGCATCTCAAGGACGTGTTTCCCGGGTGCAGCATTTTTTTCACCAAAAACCGTGAGAAATCCCACCTGTTGAAACCCGCAATCCCCTCCGAGTTCTTCACGGTCATTTTCAAACATCTGTACCGCGCGCCAGGCAAGTTGGACTGTTACCGGGTTGGAGTAGTAAGTCCGGACATGTGCTGCCGAGTGACCGGTGCTGACAGCAGCCAGGTTCCGCTTTTCAAATAACAGTATTTTACCAAAACCTTTTTTCGCGAGGAAATGTCCGATACTGGCTCCCATAATGCCACCGCCAATCACTACTGCATCGGCTGTATTCTCCATTCTATTTTTCCTCTATGAATAAATTACCAAAACGATCCACCTTTGCTACGTAGTCGGGTAGGATGACGACCGTGGAATCGATTTCTTCGACAATAGCCGGCCCGTCGATACAATCGTCAGCTTTTAATTTATAGCGATCGTATATCTTGCAGGTGACACTTTTCCCCAGCTTTGAAAAGTAGACCGGACGTTTGGATTTAACCGCACCCGAGCTGTCACCGTCACCTGCTTCCAGTTCTCGCAATGTCGGTTTGCTGATTGAGCCGATCGCCGTCAATCTCAAGTTGACGACTTCCGTGGGTTCACTTGCGGTGGCGTAGCCGTAAGCCCGTTCATGCTCCTTAAAAAAAGCGGCATTGATTGATTCTTTGTCATCCGCTTCAAGCAGTCGATTCTCAACGGGAATTTTTAATTCGTAGGATTGACCGATGTAACGGATGTCGAGATAGCGAAGAAAAGATATATCAGATGCTGGGATACCCTCCGAAGTGAGCACCTGTCGAGCCCGGGTTTCAAGGTCTTCGAAAATACGACTGTTAGCCTGCAGGTCTACGGTCTCCATCGGTGCAATGTTAGCTTGTACGTAGTCATGTTTAACATCGCTCACGAGTAGTCCCAAAGCCGAGGTAACACCGGGGCTCATCGGGATAAGAATTTTTGGAATTTCCAATTCTTGTGCTAGGTCATTGGCGTGCAGAGGACCAGCGCCGCCAAAAGCGACAAGGACGAATTCACGGGGATCAAAACCGCGTTGAACCGAGATCAAGCGAATCGCTCCCACCATGCTCGCGTTGGCTATCTGAATGATTCCGTCGGCCGCTTCGATGACATTCATTCCCAGTTGATCAGACAGTTTTTTAACTGCAGTTTCGGCAAGCTCGGGAAACAGTTTCTGCTCCCCCCCGATAAAGTAATCCGGGTTAAGGCGTCCGAGCAAAAGATTGGCATCGGTAATACAGGGATTTTCCTGGCCTTTGCCATAGCATGCTGGACCGGGATCGGCACCGCCGCTTCGAGGACCGACCCGCAACGCACCTCCCGGATCGACCCACGCGATGCTGCCCCCTCCCGCGCCAATTTCAACGAGGTCGATGACGGGGGTCCTGACAGGATAACCGGCAGCCCGGTTGTCAGCCACGGCTGCGCTTCCGACTTCGAAGTGGGGTGCGACCTTGGGCATACCGTCTTCAACCAACCCCACTTTTGCTGTCGTCCCGCCCATATCAAAGCTGATAAGGTTATCAACGCCCGCCATCTTACCGATGTAGGTCGACGCGATAACTCCCGCTGCCGGTCCCGACTCGATCAGGTGAACGGGTTCTTTGCGGGCTACGTCCGAGGATGACATGCCGCCGGCGGAAGTCATTAAATGCAGTCCGGCTTTAACCCCCAGGGACTCAAGTCGGTTTTCCAGTTGGCCGAGATAACGGGTTACGATTGGCATCAGGAGTGAGTTGATCGCCGTCGTGCTGGCGCGAAAATACTCACGCATTTCAGGGCATAGATCTGAAGAGATCGACACGAATACATCTGGCATCTCTACGTCGATGATTTCCTTCACCTGTCTTTCATGCTCGGCATTGACGTAAGCATGAAGCAGGCAAACAGCGATAGACTCCACGCCTTCAACCTTTAACTGGCGAATCACTTCGCGGACACGCTCTGTTTCCAGAGGCTTCAAAACATCCCCGGCATAATCTAACCTCTCGGGTGCTTCACGACAAAGGTAACGCGGTATTAATGGCTTTGGTTTATCACAGAAAATGTCGTAAAGCGTGGGTCGGATCTGCCGGCCAATCTCAAAGACGTCACGAAATCCCTCGGTTGCAATAAAGGCTGTTTTGGCTCCTTTTCCTTCGATGATCGTATTTGTCGCCACCGTGGTTCCGTGGACCAGGTAGGAGACACGCGCCGGATCTATAGCGGATTCCTTGAGAACCCGTTCAGTCACATTCATAAAACCTATCGATGGATCGTGAGGCGTACTCGACATTTTGATCAGGCGTAAATTTCCCGTCGCTTCATCCATCATCACGAGATCGGTGAAAGTACCGCCTATATCGACACCGAGTCGGTAGTCACTCATCGTGCTTCTTGCGATTTTTGAATTTCTTCGCGCAACTTCCTAGTTCCACTTTCATCGACTTCTCGTCGGTCGATAGCGATGACCACACCGTATACTTCGCGGGCGCGCTGCGCGCTGACTTTACCATCGATAACATCCTCGAGCACCGCGAGGGGGTTGCGTTCGAGTGGATTGCCATACCCGCCACCGCCGGGTGTCTTATAACTGATCGTGTCGTTGGCATTGAGGTTAAGAGTAATTTTGGACGGTAGTTCTTTTTGATCTCCCTCTGGATTTTGCGTGTAAGTGGAGGGTTGTCCACTCTGACCTCCGAACAAGCCCCAGGGTCCTTTCTTACGGTGGTCCGCGATGATTGTAAATGTCGCTTCGTGATTGGGGAACTGCCAATCGCGTCGGAGGCCCAGCCCGCCGCGAAATTTACCTGCGCCTTCCGAGTCGGGAACCAACTCGTAGCGTGTGATGCGCATAGGGTAGTTGTTTTCCGTTTCCTCAATCGCCGAGTTCTCCGTGTTCTGGATATGAGGTTGTATGGCGTCGAGGCCGTCTTTGGTCGGTCGTCCACCGTAACCGCCCGCAAGGGTTTCCATGAAAGTATAGTAATCACCTGAGCGCGGATCAACTCCACCGCACCCCATGTTACAAACCATACTTTTGCTGCAGGCGACGACCTTCTCCGGGATTGCAGCCGAAAATGCCTTGAAGCCGAGATCGACAAGGCGCAGGCATATATCGTTTCCGCCGACAACACCCGCGGGATGCAGCGCGTTTACAACTGTTCCTTCGGGGGCGTGGACATCTATTTGTGAATAAAACCCCGCGTTTACCGGAACATCAGAATCAATCAAACACTTCACTACATAGGATACGCCGGAATAGGAATAAGTTAAATTAGCATTCATCGGTGAGGGGCGCTGCTTATCGGATCCGGTCAGGTCAAAGCTCACCCTTCCATCTTTAACCTCTGCTTGCATGACGAGTTTGACTGGTTGATCGGTAATGCCGTCATCGTCCATTTCACCTTCAGCGCAATATTTTCCCTCCGGTAGTTTTAAAATCTCACTCTTTGTCCACCGTTGGGTATAGCCTATCAGTTCATCGGTAAAACTGAAAATCGCTTTTTCACCAAATCGTTCGAGGATCTCAAAGACACGCTTTTGACCCAGCATAGTCGAGGCGACTTGAGCGCGCAGGTCACCAGCCATTTGCTTGGGAGACCGGATGTTGGCGACGATCAAGTTAAAGACGTTATCAATAATTTTTCCTTCGCGAAGAATCTGTGTTGAGGGAATGATGATACCCTCTTGATATATATCGGTTGAAAGGCACAATCCGCCCGGAGCCATGCCGCCTATATCAACATGGTGAGCTACCGCCGCCGTGTACCCCGTCAGTCTGTTCTTATAGAACAAGGGCACAATGATCGCGATGTCGTTCAGATGCATGGCGCCGTTGTGGGAATCATTCATCGCGATTCCATCACCAGGTGACAACTTCTCTGCACCGTATTGACTTACCGCTGCCGGTATCATGCGTGTCATCGATGCTAAATGAATAGGTTGCGTAAAAGCCTGGGCAACGACGCGTAACTTATCATCGTAGATCGCACAGGAATAATCTGCTCTCGTCTTGATGTTTGTTGAGTAAGCAGTTTTGCGTAATGCCGCGCTCATTTCTTCCGCCGCCGCGTTAAACGCGCTCCGCATGACTTCAAACTCGATCGGATCCATGCGCAGTCCTCTCGTCGTATTCATTGAGTCTGATTTTTTCGGCATAAGAATATTATCGAGGACCTCGATATGTTTTAAGTGTCAGGTGTTAAGTCAAAGTGCTGTAGATTAATACTTCAGTATTCGACTTATGATCATCAATAATCTCAATTCCCTTTACGACAAAAAATAAATCAATTGAGACTTTTCTACTATGCTAACCTAAATTTCCGCTATGTAGAGACAAAGGGGTGGAGCGGGCTGCCTGACGGCCATTGCCTAACACTGCACAGCGACGGCTGTTCCCTAGCACGCTTCTTCAATTACATCATTCTTAAACGCGCTGGGGACAGCCCGTTCCACCTTATTGCTTAACACATAAAACCTAAAACCCCTAGCACGCCATTACGGAGTGACGGCGGCTAATACCTAAAACTTAAAACCTAACACTTCTCGAAGAGATCACTCGATAGTGATCTCTTCGAGAACAACCTCGATCGCATCGCCATCTTCATTGGCGAAGGTGGCATCGATACTCAGTGTCGGCTGAGGAGTCTCATCAGACTTGAAATTGTTCTGCGAGATCAGGGTCTCAAACCCGGTCGTCGTCGAACCACTTTCAGCGACGACGACTGCAGCACCGTTCGTCTGCAAGAGGTCACCACCGGTGATCCGCAAGCCGGGGTTGCCTGCTGCTACGGTAAAGGAGCCTTCACCGAAGAGAATGTGAGGTACTGCATCGCCATCAGCATCGATATCACCGATCGTTAAGCGTACCGCGATCGGCACGCCGCGCGCATCAAAGCCGACATTGCCCGTGCTTCCACTGAACACAGCATTCGATAACTGCACCCCTCCCAGTCCCGTGGAGTTGACTACTTCCACGAGGGCCACATCGGCCTGGGCGTCATAGACCTGTCCTTCGGGGAACAGTGCCTGGTTAAAGGCGTTGATCCTGCCCACCGTGAAAATGCTGAAGAAGGTATTGGCGTCCGCTCCATCGATGACCACGCTCGGTTTTCCCGTTACATATTCGACGGCCTGGTTGTAGCGTGGGGGGACAGCTGGCGGCAGGAAGGTGGCTGGATCGAGGGTTACGGTAAAGGTACCGTTACCAGAAAATTCTACCTGCACAATGTCCTCGTTTTCGTCCATGAAGGAAACGCGGGTGATCTGTCCCGGTTTGGCTTGGAGTTGGACGGACTCTCCGGTGAGTAATATCTGGTCGAAGACGTTGCCGTTGGCATGCTGAATGTCTTCACCGGCGATATCTCCTGAGCCGTCAAGCACGAGGGGAATGGAAGGCGCTGATACGGTAACGACCGCGGTATCGCTGTCCGCTGTCCCACCGGTATTGGTAATCTGTACCCAGAAACTTGTGCTCGCGGTGAGCGCGCCCGTGTCTAAAGTTCCGGTCGTCGCGCCAGCGACGGGAGCAGCGATGTCACCGCTGTTACCGGTATACCACTGGTAAGTGAGATCGTCGCCGCTGGCTGTGACGGACAAGCTAGCCGATGCTCCGGATGCGACTTCCTGGCTTGCCGGCTGCGTCGTGATAGAAGGAGCATCAGCGGGTGGGGGACCTTCGGTTCCCGTGCCCGGGGCACCGATCGGGGTAAACCCAAAGTCGTCGAATGAAGTACGACTGAAATTAGGATTGATATCGGGGTTATCCTTCAAGACCAACCTGCTAATGCCACCCGGGGCACCTAATTCATCTGCATTAATCGTTATAAAAGTGGGTTTGAACTCAGGGACAAGACTCCCTTCTAGATTCGTAAAAGTAGCGAGTAAATTATCGTTCGTATCGTAGACTTCGATTGAGCCATCGGGATCGTTCTGGCCTGATGAAACTGTGTGAGCTGCGAACGTATCTATTTCATAAGCCGGGGTTTCAAAGGTTATGGTTGCTTCCTCGCCATTAAATATTCCATAAGAAGTAGACTGCGAGCGCACATAACTGCTACCATCTGAAAATGAAACTATTATAGATCCTCCTTCAAAAGTAGCAGTATTTGGTGAAGTCCCAATGACCAAAGTTCCTCCCAATCCTTCACCCGCGCCAAATTCAGTAAAAGTCTCGTAAACCGTGTTGTTTGAGGGGAAGTCGGTCAGGGTGAATCCGAGGTCGTCGATCACGAGTTTTCCCGTAACATTTAGAAACTTCACTTCCCTTATCCCGTTAAGGAAATTAAAATCATCTTCATCCTGAAAAAAGCCACTGTCTGCGACAAAGCTGTATAAGGGGGGATTAGCGCCAGGGCTGATATTTGTTGGCAGTCCTTCGATAATACCTTCGTCGCCAATGACTGTATTAATTCTAGCGTCTGAGGAGAGTTGCTCACCGGTATTGATTTCTCCTCTTATCTCAAATTTGCCAGCGCCCGTGTTCTCGCCCGCATAAAATTCGAGAAATTGAATCCCCCTGTTGGAGACAATCCTTCCCTCCTGGCCTGGCCCCAGGGTTAAAGCCTTCGTTCCCGAATGTAACTGCGCTGGATCCTCTAAAGTTTCCACCGTGAAACCGACGAGCGTAACCACGTTTGGCTCCACACCGATGAAGATCGTCCCTTCACCGCTTACGTTTTCGAAATCAGTGAAAATCTCGAGGTCTTGAGGCAGGGCGATGAGAAGAACGGGGGATATGACTGAAACAATGAAGAAGACGAGCGATTTTTTTAGTATCATGGTGATCTTTTTAATAGGTTGAATCTCAAAAGGGATGAAATTTCTAAAAAGAGATATATAGGGCGTCAAATGTTATTCTTCTTTTAATGAAATCTTGATGGATAGGTTAAGAATACGACGCTATCAAAAATATTTAAGTATATCATAAGCAGTTACTTAATCATAGTGAACAGCATTCAGTGATCTTTATTCAGTTGAAAGGAACGATAATCAGCAAACGGGTGTAATTAAAAAAGAGGTGGGACTTGTGGTCCCACCTCGGTATAGGTTCAAGACATTCTTTACACAAAAGGTTCAGGACATCCTTTACAGATTGCCAAAGAAAGAAGGATGCTAAGTAAGGGGTATGATGTCATGGAAGGAAACAAATAAAATGGACCAAAGATACCAATTCGCCCTGGAATCGATGCAACCGGGAGTAAAGATGAACGAGCTGTGTGAAGACTACGGGATCAGCCGACCGACAGGGTATAAATGGAAGAAGCGCTTCCTGAGCGAAGGGATGGAGGGGTTGCACGAGCGCTCACGCCGACCGCATGGAAGTGTTCAGGAACTATCCGAATCAGTAGTATGTACGCTGATCAAACTCAAGCATCATCACCCGACGTGGGGCCCCTACAAGATCCGCGAGCTTTACCAGAGGCGTTACGGGAAGGCCCCCTCAGACTCGAGCGTGAAACGGGTCTTGGAACGTGCGGGACTGGTGCAAAAGCGTCGGCGCAGAAGCGCTCAAAAAAGCGGACGCCTTTACCGCAGCGTCAAGGCCAGTGGCTGTAACGAAGTGTGGAGCGTAGACTTCAAAGGGTGGTGGCACACCGTTGATGGCAACCGTTGTGAACCTTTGACGGTACGGGATGAATGGAGCCGCTATGTATTAGAGGTGCGGGTGCTCAGTTCAGCCCGTAGCGAAGCGGTGCGTGAATGCTTCACAAAACTCTTTGAACGCTATGGACTTCCCGCTTGCATCCGCAGCGACAACGGCAGTCCCTTTGCCAGTGCCAATGCGGTCCTGGGCCTGAGCAAACTGGCGGCCTGGTGGCTGGCCTTAGGGATCAATCTCGAGCGTGGACGTCCGGGTAAACCCCAGGATAACGGTGCCCATGAGCGTCTCCATCGCGATATCAAAGAGGAGTTGCAAAAACATGCCCAGGACGATCTTCGCACCCAACAGGTGGCCTTCGATCTGTGGCGCAAGACCTTCAATGAAGAACGCCCCCATGCGGCTCTTGCCATGAGCACGCCCTCTGAAATCTATCAGCACAGCTCTCATCCTTACGGTGGCACTCCTGCCGATATCAGCTATGATTTGATGACTCGCCGGGTCTCAAAAAGCGGGTCTATCAAACTCGATGGCTTCCAGATTCCTATCTCCACCGCCCTCGCCGGTTGGAGCGTTGGACTAAAACCACTAGACACGGTACACTTCGATGTTTACTTTGCCACTCTCAGAATCGGTCAGATTGACCTTTCAACGGCTGCTTTCATTGGGGCCGCTTGCGGCCCCAACAATGCCAGCCAAACCTCTAAAACCGCATAACATTAACTTAACTATATAACCCGATTACCGTTCAGCATCCCTCACAAAGTGTAAACCATGTCTTGATCTAAATCTGTAAACCATGTCCTGGTTGTACCCCTCTATGTATAACACCTAAAACTTAACACCTAACACTTATCGAAGAGATCACTCAATAGTGATCTCCTCGGTAACAACCTCGATCGCATCCCCGTCTTCATTGGCAAAGGTGGCATCGATACTCAGTGTCGGCTGAGGCGTTTCGTCAGACTTGAAGTTGTTCTGGGTGATCAGGGTTTCAAACCCGGTCGTTGTCGATCCACTCTCCGCAACGACGACTGCGGCACCGTTCGTCTGCAAGAGGTCACCACCGGTGATCCTTAACCCGGGGTTACCGGCGGCTACGGTAAAGGAGCCTTCACCGAAGAGAATGTGAGGTACTGCATCGCCATCAGCATCGATATCACCGATCGTTAAGCGTACTGCGATCGGTACTCCGCGCGCGTCGACACCAACCTTGCCCGTGCTTCCACTGAACACAGCATTCGATAACTGTACCCCTCCCAGTCCCGTGGAGTTGACTACTTCCACGAGGGCCACATCGGCCTGGGCGTCATAGACCTGTCCTTCGGGGAACAGCGCCTGGTTAAAGGCGTTGATCCTGCCCACCGTGAAGATGCTGAAGAAGGTATTAGCGTCCGCTCCATCGATGACCACGCTCGGCTTGCCCGTCACATACTCGACGGCCTGATTGTAGCGTGGTGGGGTATGGCCGGTGGTAGGAAGGTGGCCGGATCGAGGGTTACAGTAAAGGTCCCGTTGCCTGAGAACTCTACCTGCACAATGTCCTCGTTTTCGTCCATGAAGGATACGCGGGTGATCTGTCCCGGTTTGGCCTGGAGTTGGACGGACTCTCCGGTGAGTAATATCTGGTCGAAGACGTTGCCGTTGGCATGTTGAATGTCTTCACCGGCGATATCTCCTGAGCCGTCGAGAACGAGGGGAATGGAAGGCGCTGATACGGTAACGACCGCGGTATCGCTGTCCGCTGTCCCACCGGCATTGGTAATCTGTACCCAGAAACTTGTGCTCGCGGTGAGCGCGCCCGTGTCTAAAGTTCCAGCCGTCGCGCCGGCGACAGGAGCAGCGGTGTCACCGCTGTTGCCGGTGTACCACTGGTAGGTAAGATCGTCGCCGGTTGCCGCAACGGACAAGCTAGCCGATGCTCCGGATGCGACCTCCTGGCTTGCTGGCTGCGTGGTGATAGAAGGAGCAGTGGCGGGTGGGGGACCTTCGGAACCGGTGCCCGGGGCGCCGATCGGTGTAAAACCAAAATCGTCAATCGAAGTACGGCCGGACGGATTTACATCACCATCTATCAGGACTATCCTGCCAATGCCGCCTGGAGCTCCTAATTCAGCCGCATTAATCCTTGTAAAACCGGGTTTGAAATCAGAGTTAATATTGCTCTCTAAATTATCAACCGTAAAGATTAAGTTGTCGTTTGTATCATAGACTTCGATAAAGCCATCAGGATTGATGCCTTCTTTAGGTGCAGTACTCTGAGAGGCGAATGTATCAATTTCATAAGCCGGAGTTTCAAAAGTGATGGTTGCCTGCTCACCATCAAATATACCAAACGCAGTGGATGACGAGCGCACATAATCGGTACCATCAGAAAACTCGACAATAATTGATCCCCCTTCAAACGTAGCAGTATTCGGCGAAGTCCCAATGACCAGCGGTTCGTCCTGACCTGCACCAGGACTGAATTCATCAAAATTGCTGTAAACCGTGTTATTCGAGGGATAGTCGGTCAGGGTGAATCCCAGGTCGTCGATCACGAGTTTTCCCGTAACATTAAAAAACTTCACTTCTCTTATCCCACTGAGGAAATCAAAATCGGTTGTATCAAAAAAACTACCGCTGTCGGCGACAAAGCTGTATAAAGTGGGGTTAGCACCAGGGCTGATATTTGCCGGCAGTCCTTCGATAATACCGCAATCTCCACAGGTACCTCCGAGTACGATGTTAACTCTTCTGTCGGAAGCCAGAGATGTACCCGTATTAATTTCTCCTCTTAGCTCAAATTTGCCCCCGCCTGTCGTTTCACCCGCATAAAATTCAAGAAATTGAATCCCCCTGTTGGAGACAATCCTTCCCTCCTGTCCCGGCCCCAGGTTAAAGCCTTCGTTCCCGAATGTAACTGCGCTGGATCCTCTAAAGTTTCCACCGTGAAACCGACGAGCGTAACCACGTTTGGCTCCACACCGATGAAGATCGTCCCTTCACCGCTTACGTTTTCGAAATCAGTGAAAATCTCGAGGTCTTGAGGCAGGGCGATGAGAAGAACGGGCGATAAGACTGAGGCAATGATGAATGCGAGCGATTTTTTTAATAACATACTGAGCTTTTAATAGATTGAATTTCAAAAGGGATGCAATTTGTAAAAATAGATAGATAAAGCGTCAATTATTAAACTGATTTTAATGAAATGTTTATGGATTAATAAAAGATACGATGCCATCATATAGTCGTAAGTATATCATGAGTAGTGACTTGAATTATTATGGTTAGTGTTACTCGTCAGGTGTTAAGTTTTAAGCCGACAGGTGGAACGCGGTGCCTGACCGCCATAGCCTTGGCGACGGTTGTTCCCTACCGCGTTTAGAATGTAGTAATTGAAGAAGCGTGCTAGGGACAGCCCGCTCCACCTTATCTTAATGTAAGCGGCCTATTACTTTTGAGCTTCGATCTTTGACTATTTTCATCGCTATCACCCTTAACCTTCCTGACTCTTTTGCCATTTAAGTAATCCGCGCAGATACATAATAATAAAAACAACATTAGCGACGATCATAGCCATGCTGGAGGCTAAAATGCCAATTAGAATCCATGATGCGTTTCCCAGCATCATGGCGATAAAACCTTTTCGCTCTTTATTACCGAGAAAATAAATTCCCGAAAAAGTTAGAATCATAGCCAACCAATCAATCCCATAATATTCGTACATAGTTTATAATGTTTGATGTTTAAAAGAGTCGAAACGACCAAAAAATTATATTCTTCTTTACCACATACTCACGTATCCCTTTTGACTTTCGAATCCATTGGATCAACTATTGCTTCACTGTTCACTGTTCACTGTTCACTGTTTACTGTTCACTTCTCACTTCCCCTATCGCCTCGGTATAACGGGCAGCACAATATGTGAGGGATGCGTACTATCCAGGTGAACAGTATTTTGCGCTATCACTTTATGCGTATGTCGTCCCATGGGTTCACCTGTATTCGGATTTATGTCTAAGCGAGGAAAATTACTGCTCGATATATCGAACCTGATTCGATGACCGGTCTTGAACAGGTTGCTCGTCGCGTGAAGCGTAATCATAATAGGATAAATTTGTCCCGGCACCATCATCTCCGGTTCGGTCCAAGAATTGCGGTACCGACACCTCAGTATTGTGTCGCTTAGGTTCATTCGGTACCCATCGGGATAGTCTTCATTCGGAGGATAAACATCGATGAGTTTTGCCGTAAAGTCGGTGTCAATCGCAGTCGACGAAATCCAAAGTTTGACCGTTGCTTGTCCGGTAACCTCGGTGTCCTCTTCCAGTATTTCAGTTTGAAATGCCAGCACGTCGGAGCGTTTGTCGAGAGGAAGGTACGGGGGATTGACCCCAAGCATCCATTCGGCTTCAACCTGATCGACAGGGCCCCATGTGACAATATGTCGTCCATGCCTGGCGTAAAAGGCGGACCGCTTGCCGAAAGATGGTACTTCCTTAAAGCCACCCGGTGGAGGAACAACCTCGGTGAGATGCGCGAGACCGCCACCCGCTGACGGAACCGGGTTATCCGGGTCGTATTCGAAGGTGATCGATTCTTTTTCTGATTGCGGCTTTTTTTCGGTCAAACCGAATTCAGATGTCAAAAAAAGATTTCGCTCTTCAGTCCGTGCAATCGGCCACTCCGCTTCATTGCGCCATTGTCCCCCGTGATCGATAAGCCCATCTGACGTTTTACGACCTGAACCACCGCCCATAACGAAAATCTCAACTGGCGAATCGTTTTCGATCCCGTTGTTTTCATCCCTTAACCAATGATCAAACCATCGCAATCTTATCTCGCTGTGTTTCGGGTACCCAACCATCGCGTCTGTTCCAAACTCGACATCACCCAGTGACGAGGTTTTGACCCGCATCGTTCCGTGTCCCCAGGGACCGATCAGCAGGCGGGATGGATTTTTGTTACGCGCTATCATCGCCTCAAAGTATCCTGTAGAGCCGTCGATGAACGGGTCAAACCAACCTGCGGTGATCAAACAGGGAATATCCGAATGGCGATCCCAGTATGGAGTCTGGTCGTTGCATTCCTGCGCCCACCATTCATCGTACTCACCTCGGTAATAATAATTAAACAAGGTTTCTTCAAGGTGCGGTGCTACTGAAAGCGGAATCTCCCCTTTTTTGAATGGCATATTATTGATTACAGACCGTGCATTAATCAAACCGTCAGCCAGGGTCCGAATCGTTCCCTCATCAGCGGGAACTTCATGGGCATCAAACGCGTGGTTGTAAATCGCGGTGTACATGTCCAGGGCCATGGCGCCGCCCTCGCGGGCTTCGTGTAAGTATATATTTGTCGGCCCCTGTTCGGGGCAGATCGTTACCAGGTGTGGGGGGCGATGCAACGCCGCCTGGGTTTGAACAATTGACCGGTGTGAGCTGCCCATCATCCCCACGCGTTCATCCGACCAGGATTGAGCTGCGATCCATTCGACAGCATCATACCCGTCATCACCGTCCCAGGGATTGCAGGTATGGTAGTAACGGCCGTCACCCTCAGACTTATACCTGGAGCGTAGGTCCTGGAGAATGAATACGTAGCCTTGTTCGACGTATTGTACTGGCACGCCATCCCATTCAATCGCCGACTTATCATAGGAAGTTCGCACCAATATTGTCGGCCACTTACCGTCTAATCTCAATCCATCCGTTCCGGCGGGAAAGTAGATATCCGTCGCCAAGCGGACCCCATCCCGCATCGGGACCATCACGTCTGATTTTAAAAAAACTTTGTAAGGAACAGCCATGAATTTTTATTAAGATAAGTTGGTTCCCTTCGACTACGCTCAGGGCAAGCAGGGTTCAGGAAGAAAGATATACTAATGACAGATACCAGGGTTCAGGGTTCAGGGTTCAGGGTTCAGGGTTCAGGGTTCAGGGTGGAAGATGTCGGGCTACGCCCTCGGTACAGGGTTCAACAACCTTTGCTATACTAGCATTAACAAAAAATGGATGAACGGTGAAATACTTTTTAAACGTATATGCTGAAAATAGGCTAGTTTTTATTCGTTCAAATTAAATTCTCTAAAACTATTCTTGTGTTTCTTGTGCCTTATGTGGCTATCTCTTAATTCCGCAATCGTACCGAAGGCAGAGCCTGAAATCCACCAAATTGATAATCGAAAATTGAAATGACCTTTTAACTAATCTCATTCTTAGATTAAACGATGAAAATAACTGAAGTCATATGCCAGGTGCTGCGCATTAAAAATGTCGAATCAAAATCCTCTGGCGCACAGGACACCTTGCTCGTGCGCATTCAAACTGACGAGGGAATTGAAGGGATCGGTGAATGCGACGCTCAACCGGAAGTTTGCAAGGCAGTCATCGATGCTCCCTTCAGTCACAATATTGCCTGTGGCTTGCGATTACTTATCCTCGGAGAGGACCCTCTCGATGCTGAGGGCGTATGGAAAAAGATGTACCGGGGCAGCGTGTTCTTCGGGCGACGGGGAGTGACGATTGCAGCGATGGCCGCGGTTGACATGGCGCTCTGGGATATTAAAGGGAAAAAAACTGAACTACCAATTCATCAACTCCTGGGTGGGAAAAAACATGATGAGATCAAGGCTTATGCCTCCATCCTCTTTGGCCGAGACGGCGCGGAGACGAAAGAAATTGGACAGCGATGGATTGAAGCGGGATACAAAGCGGTTAAGTTTGGCTGGGAGCCGATGGGTGAAAGTGAAGCTGTAGATTTGGACCTGGTGTCCGGAGCACGGGAAGGTCTGGGGGAGAGTGCGGATCTGTTAGTGGATGCCGGTTGTGTGTGGGATGCCAAGACAGCTCTGAATCGGGCGGAAAAATTCTCCGAATATAATATAAGCTGGTTAGAGGAACCGCTGAGCCAGGACGATATGGAGGGATATCAATGGCTGAGAGAGCGATCACCGGTACCGATTGCCGCGGGTGAAGGTGAATGTGGATGGTTCGCCTTTAAACCGTGGATCGAGAATCAACTTCTGGATATCTATCAAGTGGATCTAGCGAGAAACGGGTTCACGGAAGCAAAAATTATCGGGGAGAAAGTAGAGGAAAAGGGAGCTAAGCTGTGTAATCATTGTTATAAGACACCGATTAGTGTAGCCGCCTGTTTGCATTGGCTGAGCACAACAAACACCGCTTTTTTGTTTGAGGACTGCGTTGAAGATTCACCCTTGAGACATGAACTCACACATGAAAAGATGCATGCCATAGACGGCATGATTCATGTCCCCGATGCCTCCGGTCTCGGTGTTACCCTCAATGAGGAATTAATCCAGGAACTACTCGTCGCCGAATCGAGGTAGAAGATTCGGGGGTTCAGGGTTCAGGGTTCGGGGTTCAGAGGTTGAAAGAAAGATAATTAGCTGTAGTAGTATTAATAACTAAGGTGGAGCGGGCTGTCCCTAGCACGCTTCTGATCTCTACCGAATGACAATATGAGATTGCCCTACTTTATTATTTATCTCTTGAGGAAGCCGACGGATAAAGGTTAGATTTAACCAATGGGAAGAGTAACCGTAATCGGTAATGCGGGTGGAGGAAAGTCTACGCTTTGTAGGGCATTGAGTAAATCCAAAGGATTGCCGGTTCACGCAGTGGATAAAATACAATGGAAGCCGGGTTGGACTCCCGCTCCTGAAAGGGAAGTTGAAGAAAAATTAAATGAAATTATTGGTGAAGATTTTTGGATCATTGACAGTTGGGGTTCATGGGCCACGATTGAAAAACGATTTAACGAGTCCGATACTATTATATTTGTCGATCACGCACTGGTAATCCATTTCTGGTGGGCATTAAAAAGACAAATTGCAGCCTTGTTCTTCCCCGTAAACCTTGATAAACCCGAGGGGTGCAACCTGCTGGATATTAACTGTAGAATGTTTAAAATGATCTGGACGATCCACCGGAACATGAGACCAAGACTCCTCGACCTGGTGAACGCCTATAAAGGAAGTAAAAGCGTGTATCATATACAATCACCCACCGAATTAAGACGCTTTATGTTGCAGCACTGTTAGAGAAAAAACATCCACCTGTTTACTGATGTCTAATTACTGTTCACATCTTCACTCAGCGGCCAGGTTGTGAATTGCAGATTGAAAGTTAGTACCGATTTATTCCCTTTGTCATCGCGAGGTTGCTTGTCAACCGTGGCGATCCAGGGGAATATCGGTTGCGTCTGGTAATCCGCCTGGATTGCTTCGTCGCGTTGCTTCTCGCAATGACAAATAAAATATTCCGCAATTTGCAATCGACGATCAGAAATCGGAAATCGGCAATTGCCACACTGTTCACTTCTTGGTTGGTGGCCAGGGATCGAGACAGGCCCCGGACGGGCGTGTTCCTGTCGGGCGCCACGGCACGCTGTCATAAGACTGGTATTTAACATCGAGCCACGGTGTCTCTAAACGCGTATGGCCATTATAACGTGATGTCAGTGCAGCTTCTAAAATGCCACTCGTAAGAACCGTCCGTTCAACGGCGTAGGAGGGCACACCTGTAAGAAACATTTCTTCTACATTTAAAGATAAATAACTGAAATGTGAATAAGCGCCGTCACCGCCACCATGATACTGGAGATAGAATTCAGTGGCCTGGATCTTGTTATCAATTCTTGCAGCGTAGGCCCAGTCCGCAACATAGCCGTCTAACATCAGTATTACGCCTTTAAAACCGTCACGATATTCGATGAGAAATAAGGCCGGGTTTTCACATTGGTCTTCCATTCGCCCTTCAGGTTTTTTTTCAATGCACTCACAAGCAGCCTCAGCTAAATCGTAGGACCATCGCCCCTCTTTGGCGGCTTTCCACACGGCATCGCCCTCTAAACAGGTCACGGCGGCGACCCCTGTCTCTCCGCCGGTCCGTCTTTCGGCCATACACTGTAAAACTTCAACCGTATGAAATCCGTAGACATCCAACCCATGATAGCCGATAGCGACAGCTTCTGTTATAGGTGTATCAAGCTCATGTTCCAACCAGGGCTTGCGCCAGCAGAGGGGAACGGATGAACCCGCCATGAAGGGGGCGTTAAGCTCATTCGCTCGATCATACATCCATTTTATATCCTGCCAGTTATAGGAGAGGTGCTTGTCGTTAAAGATTGGTACGGATTTTTTACTCGTAGCTAACACCCCGCAAATTTGTTCCATGAAATACTTTCGTGGGAAAAGTTGTTGTTCTTTTTCATTATAGGCATAATCGCCGTGCTCCGCGACCAGGAGCACCCCGTCGACCGCGAGCTCATCCCCGCCAAGGGTCAAGGCTTTTACAATCGTCGGATAGATCGGTACATTATGCTCTGCAGCTAACTTGCGGCCCATGTCATTTTCGGGGAAATGATCGATATACATCGAGGCTATCTCCACGCGCGGTTCAAACAATCCATCATCGGTGGGAAATCCCTTCAGGAATTTCGTCACCATTACATCGGCATGGGAGCGAGGCCAGTACTCAGTTATTATCGCGGCTATCTTTTTTTTCTTTGGCATCTGTCAACCTGCGGTTGAGGGTTCAGGGTTCAGGGTGGAAGATGTCGGGCTACGCCCTCGGTACAGGGTTCAGCAACTGCTGCTATTCGAGCTATAGCATTTAAAGTGTGAACAGTGAAATACTTTTTAATCGTATTGATCTTAAAATATTCTGGGTTGTATTTTATCAATATAAATTTCTTTAATTCTTATCTTGTGTATCTTGTGCCTTTTGTGGCTATCTCTCTAATCCGAAATCCAAAATCCGCAATCCGAAATTGAATATGTCTGACCTTGAAACGTGGCTTAATTTAACTGTCGAGGATCCTATCGATCCCGATCTTCCTATTTGTGATCCCCACCATCATCTGTGGGACCGTCCCAATAACCGCTACTTGCTTGATGATGTATTGCAGGACACTGGCAGCGGTCATAACATTGTTAATACCGTTTTTGTCGAATGCAAAGCAGAGTATCGGAACGATGGGTCTGAGGCATTTAAGCCGGTAGGGGAGACCGAGTTTGTGCAGAGCCTCGCCGATCAATGCGCAAGTGGGCAGCAGGGCTCGAGCTCTATCGCCGCGGGGATCGTGAGTCACGCCGATCTCACCCTGGGGGACGCCGTGGCTCCGGTGCTCGAGGCCCATTTGGCAGCGAGTGGCAACCGCTTTCGTGGGATCAGGCACATTGCTGCTTGGGATGCGAGTGATAGTATACAAAACATTTCTAAATCTCAGAAAAAAAAGGTCCAGGAAAAGAGTCGCATTCCCCTTTATAAACCGCCACCGGGTCTGCTCATGGAATCGAAATTTAGAGAGGGTTTTACCTGTTTACAGCAACATGGTTTGAGTTTTGATTCCTGGCTTTTCTATCATCAGTTAGGAGAACTCACTGACCTCGCACGTGCCTTTCCGGAAACATCAATAATCTTGGACCATATTGGGGGCCTTCTCGGGATCGGTCCCTATACCGGGAAGCGCAATGAAGTAATCAAGGCATGGCAAAATAGCATCCAGGAGCTTGCGACTTGTCCGAATGTCACCGTGAAGCTGGGAGGGATGGGAATGCCGATCTTTGGTTTTGGCTGGCACGAGCAGGACATTCCACCATCCTCAACAGAGCTAGCTGAGGGCATGGCTCCATATTTTAATTTTTGCATCGATAAGTTTGGTGTCGATCGTTGTATGTTCGAGAGCAATTTTCCCGTCGACAAAGTTTCATTTTCTTACTCCGTGATGTGGAACGCGTTCAAGCGCATCACGAAAGACTTCACCCCGGAAGAGCGAGCGGCCCTCTTCTACAATACCGCCGTAAATGTCTACCGTTTAAATTCGTAGAGGCATTACAAAAAATATTCAATCATTCTAATAAACGCGCTAGGGACCAACCGTCGCCAAGGCTATGGCGGGCAGGCAGCGCGTTCCACCAATCTCACTTACTAATTATTGGATAAATCCGCATTTCCGCTTCATCGCATACCCACATTCTCACATCAACGCATTTCCCTTTTGACCTTTTGACTTTTTGACCTTTTGACTCTATTCCATCGAAAATGTCTTTAACTAAAAATCAAATATCAGAACTATCCCAGGCCTTAATCCATGCACAAGAGACGGTAACCCCGATAACCAACCCGATCGATCAATACCCGGATATGACGGTTGCTGAAGCTTATGCCGTTCAGCGAGCGACATACGAGACGAGAATAAAAAACGGCGATACGGTGGTGGGAGGAAAGGTAGGACTGTCTGCTAAAATTATGCAGGAGGTATTCAATGCCGATGCGCCGATTTATGGGCGTTTATTTGCTTCGATGGTGGCACTGGAAGGTGAACCCATTTCAATCGGCAGCATGAGCCGTCCGATGATTGAAGGTGAGACAGCTTTTGTTTTAGATGCTGACCTGAAGGGTCCCGGTGTGACGGTTGGAAAAGCGATGGCGTCGGTTGCCGGAATTATTCCCGCTTTTGAAATCGCTGATAGCCGATCAAAAGAAAAACCAAAAGTGGCACAGGATCTTATCGCCGATAGTAGCCTTGCATCCAAGGTGATACTCGGCGGTCAGATCACCCCCATTGATGAAATCGACCTGCGTCACATCGGTGTGGTCCTGGAGCAGGATGGCGAGGTCATTGCCACGGGGGCAACCGCGGCGGTTCTCGGTAATCCCATCCATTCGCTCGTTAACCTTGTCAATAAACTTGCCGAGTACGACGTCGGCTTATCCGCCGGAGATTTCGTTATTCCCGGCACGCCTCACCCCGCCGTGCCGCCCGTAGCAGGTTCCTGCTACCGTGCGACCTTTGATCGCTTCGGTTATGTTAAGGTCCACTTTACTGATTGAAGCGCGGTATTATTACGTAGGATTTTATGAATTAAAATCTTCGTCTTCGACCCCGTTTACTTCATAAATATTGCAACCCAGGGTGGAGCGGGCTGTCCCTAGCACGCTTCTTGTATTACGACTCGCTCTAACGCGCTGGGGACAACGCGTTCCACCATAATATTATAGTTAATAATTGAATAGACGAAGACGGGTCTGCGTCCCTTTGTCATTGCGAGGAGCGAAGCGACGAAGCAATCCAGGGGAATGTATGTTGCAAAATTATTGTCCCAGGATGCTAGGCTTCGCTCAGTTGACAATTGCCGTTCTACAATATTCATTGAGCAACTCATGTTTTTTAACGGAGACGGGTATGTGTACCCACAATGACTATTTCCCTGGAATGGAAGATGTCGCTGCGCTCGGTAGCCGCGGTCGGCTTTTAACCTCCCTCGCAATGACAAATAGACGAAGAGGCAGACGTAATCGCAGACGAAGATTTAAATTTCACTACTAACTTGAAAACGATCATTATTCACTATTTACTGATCTCTAATCACTGATTTTCAAAATCATGGCAACGGATACCATAGCTGCATCTGATTTCGCTGACACGAAAAAGGGTTTGGAAAAAGGATTAGATTGGTACCAGTGTCCGATCGACAGGAAGGTGCTCAATAAATTGTCGGAGAAAAACGACTGGCAACCCTTTCTTCATATTGTCGCTCAGCTTAGTTTCTCGACCGCTACCGGCGCATTTGCATTCTGGGCATTCCACCACCTGTCATGGCCCTGGATAGTTCTAGCGGTTTATTTTCACTGCTCTTTTTATAAATTTTTTGGTCACGGCACGGGAGGCCATGAGTTATCGCACAAGACGGTATTCAAAACTCAAGCCTTGAACGAGTTTTTCATTCGCATCGTTGGTTTTCTGACCTATTTCAACTATATCTGGTTTCGGCACAGTCACGTTAAGCACCATCAATTTACTGTTCACCATGAGCTCGACATGGAAGTCGAGCTTCCACAACAATATCCATGGTACCAAGTTATCGGGGCATTTACCTTCAGCATTCGTGACTTCAATCGAATCTTACCCAGGCTTTTTCGAAACGCGTTCGGTCGCCGCCGCGAGGTTATTCTCAAATCAGTTTGGGAACAGAGAATTACCCCGGAGACAAAGCCGGAAGCTTTGAAAAGAATGGTAAACTTTTCGAGAATCATCCTCGGTGGTCATTTAGCGCTCGCTATTGTCTTTATTGCTACGGGAAATTGGATTCTCTTGTTCCTTGTTACCTTTGCGCCATTCATCGCGATGTGGTTTGTTGTTCTTACGCATTTGCCTCAGCATAAAGGGATGAAGCCGGATGTCGCGGATTGGAGGCAAAGTACCAGGACCTATCTCGCAGGGCCCATTGTGCGGTTTTTTTACTGGAATATGAATTATCATGTGGAACATCACATGTATCCGGCTGTCCCGTTTTACCATCTACCTAAGTTGCGCAAGGCGATCGAAGATGACCTCCCCATCGCAACAAAAGGTCTCGTTGCCACGTGGGTAGATATATTCAAAACGCTCAGGCGTCAGAATAAGGATTCGGACTATTATGCCGAGCTAGTTTATCCAGAGAAAACAGGGTCCGGTGAGCTGCCAATTGCGGTTTGATTTTTAGAATTAAAATCTTTGTCTGCGTTTACTTCATAAATATTGCAACCCAGGGTGGAGCGGGCTGTCCCTAGCACGCTTCTTGTATTACGACTCGCTCTAACGCGCTAGGGATCAGCCGTCGCCAAGGCTATGTCGGACAGGCAGCGCGTTCCACCATAATATTATAGTTAATAATTGAATAGACGAAGACGAGGACGAAGATTTAACACTGATTTCTAATTATATTTCTCAATAAAATCTTTACTCAAAACCGCCCGCACTTATTTTCAAAAATATGACATCTGCAACGGATACCATCCTTGAAGCTGATTACTCCGATACGAGTAAAGGTAGGGAAAAAGGCCTGGACTGGTACCAGTGTCCAATCGACAGGAAGGTGTTTTCTGCATTAATGAAAAAAAATGACTTGAGGCCTCTTCTCGATAATGTAGGACAACTCGGTTTTTCTTTCGTTACGGGAGCTATTGCCCTCTGGGCATTTCACAACTTGTCATGGCTCTGGGTTGCTGGTGCAGTCTATTTTCATTGTTCCTTTTACGGCTTTTTTGGTAGTGGAACGGGAGGACACGAGTTATCGCACAGGACGATGTTCAAAACGCCGGCATTGAATGAATTCTTTATTCGCATCA
Organism: Opitutales bacterium; assembly: GCA_965219535.1. Classification (GTDB taxonomy): domain Bacteria; phylum Verrucomicrobiota; class Verrucomicrobiia; order Opitutales; family PNEW01; genus PNEW01. The sequence continues at coordinate 1,258,848 of CBDCNV010000002.1, forward strand.
ATGGATTTTTGACCTGGTTTAACTTTATTTATTTTCGGCACAGTCACGTAAAGCACCATCAGTTTACCGTTCATGATGACCTCGACATGGAAGTCATGTTACCGCAAAAGCTGCGATGGTACCATTGGATATTTGCATTTACGTTCCACCCTCAAAACATTTATATAAATTTTTCGAATAAATTCAGGCGTGCCTTCGGTCGACGCCGCGAATTTATGCTTAAATCCGTCTGGGACCAGCGCATTTTTCCGGAGTCAAAACCAGAGGCATTAAAAAGGTTGGTGAATTGGGAGAGATTCTTAATCATAGGTCATACTGCCCTTGCAGTTGTTTTTATCGCCTCCGGTAATTGGATACTTGTGCTCCTGGTTACCTTTGCCCCTTTCCTCGTTGGCTGGTTTGGGCTCATCACACATATGCCCCAACATGTCGGGATGAAACCGGACATTGCGGATTGGCGGCAGAGTACAAGAACTTATCTCGCCAGCCCCTTTGTTTCTTTTTTCTACTGGAACATGAATTACCACGTGGAGCATCACATGTATCCAGCTATACCCTATTACAATTTACCTAAGCTGCGAAAAGCGATTGAAAGTGACATGCCCATCGCACCGAAAGGCCTATTCGCAACCTGGAGGGCAATACTCAAAACACTCAGGCAGCAGAAAGAAGATCCGAACTATTATGCTGAACTGGTCTATCCGGTGAAGACGGTGACTAATAATTAGTGATCGAAGAATAATCTTCGTCCCTTAAATTAATTACTATTTTATCATGGTGGAACGGGCTGTCCCTAGCGCGTTGAAGGATTGTAATTAAAGAAGCGTGCTAGGGACAGCCCGCTCCACCCGGTTTATCAATCTCTGGAGGTCCACGCGGTGCCTGTCGGCCATAGCCCATAGGGCGACGGCTGATCGTGGCCGCTGAGAAGCTTGAATATATAATTTTATTTAATCAATTGACGAAGAGGCAGACGCAGACGAAGACGAAGATGATGAATTAACGCCAAAGTTTTATCTGAATTGTGAATAATCTTTATTCAAATACCTCTTCAAGAAACCACACACGCGCCCGTCGGACGGGGTCCGGTAGGTCGCCATCGAAGCTCAGAGTATGACTTATATTTTACGTCGAGCCAGGGTGTCTCAATGCGTCGATGTCCTTCGTATCGGGATGTCAGCGCGGCTTCTAAAACGCCGCTTGTCAGTAAGGTTCGTTCAGCGGGGTAGGTCGGTGATCCACTGATAAACATTTCTTCAATATTGAGCGACAAATAGGTGAAGTGATTGTGCGCTCCTTCAGCGCTGCCTTCAGCGCTGCCATGACCCTGACAATAAAATTCTGTCGCCTTGACCTGATTGTCGACCCTGGCTGCATAAGCTAAATCTGTAACATACCCGTTTAACATTAAAACCGCGCCCTTCAAACCATCTCGGTATTCGATCAGAAATAGGGTGGGATTTTTACAGTGGTCCTCCATCTGTCCATCAGGTTTATTTACTATGCAAGCACAGGCTGCCTCGGCCAGTGTTCTCGACCATTGCCCCTCATTGGCCGCTTCCCACACCACCTCACCCTCTAAGCAGGTTACTGCTTTGACACCGGTCTCACCGCCAATGCGTCTTTCAACCATGCATTGCAGGACCTCAAGGGCGTGAAATCCATAGATATCCAGCCCGGAAAAACCGATGGCGACGGCCTCTTCAATCGGACTTTCCATATCATGCTCAAGCCAGGGGTTGCGCCAGCACAGAGGAAGTGATGAACCGGCCATGAAGGGAGCTCCGAGTTGCTTTACTCGATCATACATCCATTTAATATCATGCCAGTTATAGGAGAGGTGCTTGTCGTTAAAAATCGGTACCGCTTTCTCACTCGTCGCCATGACCCCACAGATTTGCTCCATGAAGTATTTCCTCGGATAAAGATGCTGTTCCTTCTCGTTCCATGCGTAATCTCCATGTTCTCCGATTAAGAGCACACCATCAACAGCGAGTACATCCCCACCCAGCGTTAATGCTTTTACAATACTGGGAAAGATCGGAATGTTAAATTCGGCACTGAGTTTTCGGCTCAAATCCCCTTCGGGAAACTGATCGACATAAAGTGAAACAATATCAACACGCGGTGTAATCATGCCCTCATCGGTAGGAAAACCCTTGAGGAATTTCGTCATCATGACGTTGGCATGGGAGAAGGGCACGTACTCCGTAATGATTGCCGCAATCTTTTTTCTTTCAGCCATTGTATCAAACGATGTTTGAGTGTTAGGTGTTAAGTTTTAGGTTTTAATTAGATTCTAAATAAAATGGCTATTGTCATTAATAGATTTTATTAATTGTCATTGCGCCTGCCGGCCATAGCCTTGACGACGGATGAAGAATCATGCAATTGCGGGAGCCGCGGCAATCCAGAAAGTTATAATACCCTTACTCAGAACGATTAACCCTAAGATGTAAACCTAACACGGTCTTGTGCGCCTTAGCGTGTCAGTACTCTTCCCTTTTGACATTTTGACGTTTTGACCTTTTGACTAAAGTTAATCGAAAATGAGCTCTGACGATCAAACCACCTACCCCGATGAAGAGGCGCGCTGCCGATTCTGGACGGAGCATATGGATCGCGGCTACGATGGCTATTGTCATTAATAGATTTTATTAATTGTCATTGCGCCTGCCGGCCATAGCCTTGACGACGGATGAAGAATCATGCAATTGCGGGAGCCGCGGCAATCCAGAAAGTTATAATACCCTTACTCAGAACGATTAACCCTAAGATGTAAACCTAACACGGTCTTGTGCGCCTTAGCGTGTCAGTACTCTTCCCTTTTGACATTTTGACGTTTTGACCTTTTGACTAAAGTTAATCGAAAATGAGCTCTGACGATCAAACCACCTACCCCGATGAAGAGGCGCGCTGCCGATTCTGGACGGAGCATATGGATCGCGGCTACGAGCTGGTTCAGTCTATGGCAAAGTACGAGGTCAATGAGTGTGGCGAGGGCGTGGTTTCAATTCCGGAAGCAGCTGAGAAAGCAGGGGTAAAAATGCTTTTTTCTGAAACTAAAATTGCCGGTAACCTGGATCGGATATATGTTATCCGTGAGAGTATCATGCCGGACCTCCTGGCGATCGCGCTTGATATGAAAGAGCGTGGGTGGATTTTAAAAATTGAAGAAGGGTACCGAACCCGGGAAATGCAGACCCAGCTCGGTCGCAAACCCGAGGTCTTCGATATGATCGTGCGCTCATGCTGGAGAGAAAATGGTGGAACGACACCTCCCCTCGATCTCGTCAAAAAAAGATCGATGTGCCTGGTGGCCAACTATCCTTATTCCGGCACGCACTTGATGGCCGCGGCGGTTGATATATCCGTATTCCGCATCGACGATGGAAGCGAGGTATCGCGCGGAAAACCCTACCTTGAAATGAGCGAGTACACCCCTATGGATTGCCCTTTTGTCAGCGCCGAGGAACATCAAAATCGCATGGACATCACAGCGATGATGGAACGACACGGCTTTCTACATTTCCCGGGTGAATTCTGGCATTACAACAAGGGCGACGCACTCTACCACATTACGATGCGCAGCGGCAGACAGGCCCCCTATGGGCCTATCCACTGGAATCCTCTAACCGGCGAGATTACACCTTACGACGATATCTCATCACCGCTCACACCCCCCGACCTGCTCGCCGAAAATCTGCAACAGGCCTTGAAACGGATGAAGCTTGTTCAATGATTAGTTAATTGTGTTAGGTTTTAGGTGAATAAATATTTTCAGCTTTTACCCTAAAACCTAAAACATAACACCTAACACTTAAAACGCGCATTCGCGCCATCACGCGCATATGCGCCTATTACAGTCGAATCTGAGCCAGATAGATGTTAGCCGGATAGGTCCAGTGCTCAGCGCCGTATTTGACCTCGTGCTGGGAGTAGTAACTCAGCAGCACAGACTCGTCTTCCTGGACGATTACGCCCGCATACGAAGTATCACCACTTGACGGCAGATCGAGGACGTGTTCGATCTTGTCATTCTCCAATCGCCAGACACTGGTGCGCCGTTCGACAATGTTATGCCGGTCGTTCGGATCACGCAAGTGTTGGCGCCCAATGATATATTCTTGATCACCCACTTCGATCAGTTTTGGCGATGCTATGATTTCGCCAAGATCGGTGAGCTGCCAGTGCTCGAAGGGCGGTTTGGCAGTGGCGAAGTTCAGTCGGGTCTCGTCGCTACGTCGAATGGCGACACGCATCGTGCCGTCAGTTGCGATACGAAACGTGGCTTCGGTCCCATTTGGCGACACCTGCGAGACTTTTTCCCAGTCCAAGCCGTCGCTGGAACGCAATAGGATTAGTTCTTTAGATTCATCTTCAAAACCCGTTTCATTGCCGTAAGCCAGATTGTAGAAGGTGCCGTCGACATAGCCCACGCCCCATAACCAGTATCCGTCGCGATAGATCTGCTGGGGTGTCGACCAGGTGACCCCATCATCGGTGTACGAGCAGTAGGAGCGGATGTGACCCTCTGCCTCACCGCGCACAGCCAGGGGATGATCCCAAAAGCAGCTTCCTGTAATAATGAACAAGCGCTCTGGTGTCGCCACCATATGAGGATCGCGGTCATCACCCGTAGTGTTGATGGGCACGCCAACTCGCTGCCACTGGTGCAGGTCGTCGCTGGCAATGACCACCACCTTGCCCTCGGTGCTTACATGCGAGAGACCATTGCGAAAACAAACGTAGTATTTACCTTGGAACAACTGTAAGTCGGTAAACGCGTTGTGCCAGCCGTCACTGTGAATACAGCGTACCCAGTCAACAAGCGCCATAAGTTCCTCTCTCCATCGCAGACTTATTTAGCGGTTCTTATCGATAAATCAATTAATATTACAAACGCGCTTTGGACCAGTCGTCACGCAAACAATATCGTGCCAAGGTTAACAGTGAACAGTAATCAGAAAATCCGATAGAATCATCTAGCATCCTAACCGTGAACCCTGAACTCTTCTTCACATAACACGCGCTGATGCGCTTTCGTGCGTCAGCGCTCCGCTATTTCGTTTGGGACTACGGCACCATAGCCAAGGTATTCATCCTTAATCATGGACCCCCATATTTTTTCCAATTGCGGATTGCGCAGTTCTTCTCGCAGTTGGTTGGCAAAGGTAGCTGGAGTAGCAGCATCGGTCCATGGAGGGGGAGAGATGTTTTTGGTAGCCATCGGGTCCTCGACCCAGACACCTTTCAGACCGCGGCACTCTTCGAGCAATTCTTCAATTCGTGCTTCGGTCAACTGCCCCAGCTTGTAGTCTATGTACATCTCCATCTGTACGCGCCAGAAAATGGCGTCATTCCTTCGACCTTCCAGACTGTCCAACACGTACTGATAACTATCCTTTTCGATAAGATTCTCGAGTCTTCGCCACAAGCGATCACTCTCGTTCAACAGGTCGACAGCTTCCTGCTTTGCTTCGATCATCTCGGACCGCAATTCCTCGGTGATTGGTACTTTATCGAAAGCTAACCGCACAGATGGATCTTTCTTAATCTCAGCGGCGTGCTCGGGAAGGTACATATCCACGGGTAAATCCATCCCCATCTTACCTTCGATCCGGTCCGTGGCGCGGTAGGGACCACATAATCGAGAATCCAGGTACAAAAGGTCTGCCATTCGAGAGTGATAGGCGTTCCAACCGCCGTCATAATAGAAGATCTTCATATTGGCTTCAGTCGCTTTCCTGACAACCTCTATGACAACAGGAGCCGCCTCTGCGCCGAAGGTTTCTATTGCCCAGTCATTCATAATCGCTTTGGGATCAGCCTTGGGATTCTCCGCATAGCGGTCAGCGGCAATCCAGTTGACCCTGTTCAGGGGGTGATCCCAAGGTTCCTGGGCGCACACTACGGCATTCAACCAGATGCCCTGCTGGCCGGTCTCCTGCATTCGCCTGAAGAGCTTGCTCCACCGATCGACCTCCGAGAATATCACCCATCCCATACCGTGATACTCACTTACCAGTTGGACACTCGTAATATAGGGAGAATTGCTGTTCTCGGCTGTCTCGATCCTGTCATAGATTGGGTGTTCCGGCCAACCGATGTGACAGTCAAAGTATATTTCCTTAATGATGATCTTCACGTTAGGACGGACCTTGCCGTAAAGATCGCTGAACAGGTTAACTTCCAACCGCTGGCCGACGACATCGTCCTGGATGATTTCCCAGAACAGGGTCATGTCGTGTCGACCTAGAATGTCACCGAGCAGGTTCAGGCCGTCGAGCGCTCTCTGTCGTTGTGATTTTTCAGCGCATGTAGGGCAACCACAATGCCACGGGCCCCCGTGAGTTGGCGCGTGTTGAGTTTCGATCCCCTGGAAACAGTAACCTGTCAATCCCGGCAGCATGGCTGCGTCTCGCGCCGCCCGAAATTCCCAGTACTCCTTGGTCTCGTCAGCGTAGGGACAGAGTAAGGTAGCTGTTTTCGGGGCAATACCGGGCGTAATCGGGGGCGGCCAGTCAATTCCCTTCGGCATAGGCGATAGAAAGTGATAAATGCCCTCGGATGGATCCGGGCGCCAGTCCGTTCCTCGTAAGACCTCATTCCATAATCTGCGCACAATCATGCCCATGCCGTGTTGACGAAGATAGTTATTCAGACCGGCGTAGGCCTCCGGAGCATATTCAGGATCACCCCAAACCGTCAGTGCGCTGTAGCCGTGCGCGGCAATAAATTCGATAAACTGTCCCAACCTGGATGAGGGGGAAAGATTCACCATATCCTCTGTTTGCAACAGGCTGGGTTTGCCGGTATCCCAGGTTAAACTATCTGGCTCATGCCAGATTTCCAAGACTTTCCATTCGAGCATGACTTTACCTTTTTTGCCGATGGATAAAGTCAAAATGTCAAAAAGTCAAAAGGGATATGCGTGTATGCGTCAATGCGTGTATGTGATGATGCGGTAATGTTAAGTATTACTTGCATCGTGTATCATGCATCTTGCATCATCCAACGTTTTGACTAATGATATAACACGCGCCAATGCGCTTTCGTGCGTCAGCGCTTATCATCAATGACATCAAAGAAACGGGAATTCTTAAAACACCTTCTTTGGTCACGAGAGGACGTCGACGCTTGGATCGCAGGCAGAGCATTTCCTTTTTCAAAATATGACAGTGAACTGGGTTATCTGCACTGCGATCGAGAATTTCAGGATGGCATAGAGGGATCCATTACTACCTACCGTTACGATCCTTCGGGCTCACGCCGTATGATCAACTACGCTGATCAGGAATGCCGTATTAATACCTATGGGAATAGTTTCACCCATTGTGATCAGGTGAGCGATGGTGAGACATGGCAGGAGATACTGGCCGCGCACCTTTGTGAACCGGTGCGCAATTTTGGGGTCGGTGGATATTCCGTCTATCAAGCATATCTGCGCCTTCAGCGGGAAGAATCACGATCACCGGCGAAATATATTATATTTAATATTTATGATGATGATCATTATCGCAACCTGCTAAGCTGGCAACGGTTTCGCTTTAGAGTGACGGCCTATTCCTTTAATTCCACCGTGCCCTATGTAAAAGTGAATCCTGAAAGAGGCGAATTCATTGAGTGTGAAAATCTATGTTCTACTCCGGAATCTCTTTATAATCTCTGTGACTTGGATTCGGTCTTTGAAATTTTCAAAGATAACTTTGTCCTTAATAGAAAGGTAGCACAACAAAGCCAAAAAGAGCGCAAGCGTAAGGGTGAACTCCAATTATCTTCCTATGATGATTTAATGGACACGCTTTATACTGAGTCATCACTTTACGCCAGTATGCAAATCGTAGACAAGGTGGAAGAATATGCCAGGGATAACAATAAGAAGGTCCTTTATGTTTTATCCTATCGTTATCAGAATATTGAAAATATATTAGCAGGGGGATCACGTTTCGATCTTAAATTCGTCGAATATTTGAAAAATAAAAATCTGTCCGTTGTCGATCTGATGAATGCGCATAAAGAAGACTATGCAGAGTTTAAAGGAAGTATTGAAGCATACATTAAGAAATATTATGATATAGATCTTTTTAACCACTACACCCCGCTTGGAAATTTCTTCTGTGCGTTCGCGATAAAAGATTCGCTTGTTTCAATGCTGGAACCGAAACCGCTTTCTTACTCAAATCTATAAACGTTATTTTGTTTGATAGAAGTTTCAGGATTATACCCATTTCCGATTGTAGGATATATCAGTCACAATGACGAAGGGATGGGTGTTTATACGCGTTCCACCATTGCTTATATAATAATTCTTGTTTCTTACGCTATGCATCGTGGATCACTCCGGCTTGGAAGATGTCGTTCCGCGATTGCGGAACTCGGAACTGGTCTTCCGGCTATTCGGTTTGGAAGATGTCATTCCGCGATTGCGGAACTCGGAACTGGTCTTCCGGCTATTCGGTTTGGAAGATGTCATTCCGCGATTGCGGAACTCGGAATTGGTAATACGGCGCTGGGTCAAATCCGGGATATCTCTTTACCATTCCCTCGATGAATAGCTTGGTCCACAGCGGGTCACCGGGCGGCGGGAAACCCAACAGTTCTCGCTGGCGCGGTGTAGCCTCAACCATAAAGCGACACATCGCTTCGTTGCTGGCGCCGCTTTTATAAGTGAAGGTGCGACCCCCGTCCCAGGGCCGGTCTTTGCGGGAATAACAAACATGCATGACCGGGCGATGGCCTCGATGTGAGGTGAATTCGGAAGCAGCGTGCCGAGTGAATATACTGTAGAGACAGACTGAGCCGCCAGGTACGATCATCGGCACCGCTTCCTCGTCCGGTCGGCCATTAGGCACCATACGGATCGGTGCCAAATCCCGCTCCACATCATCGAAGCAATAGAAAAAGTCCAGGTGCATATAGTCGTCGGGCTCGATGATTGGTCCCAGTGTATTATTACTGTAGTCGATGTGAAATTTCGTATTGTATTCCTCGCCAGCGTATTTCATTCCCAGATGGCCTTCGCAGAGGCGGATTTCGCGGGTGCCGAAAACGCGCTCAGCCGCATCAACCAGATCCGGATGGACGGTGACGTGATTGAGACCGGAGTGGTCCCAGGGGAAGAGTCGATGTTTCGGCGTATTGTTCTGTCGTTTTTGAGATTCGAATACGTCGAAAGGCGGGGCGAATAAAGTAAAGATTCCTTGGAGCGCAGCTTCCCGCTCATCTTTAGTCAGGAAGTTTTCGATAATAAGGAACCCCTGCTTTTTGTAAGTGGCGAGTTCCGCGTCAGTGATGTGCATAGTCTACTCCTCTACAGTAATATCAAACAATGTAAAATGTTCCTTAATCATCGTGTTAATTATTATTAAATGATCTTAGAGGATTTCGAGACGAATCGCATCTGCGATATTAGTTCGCATTATTTTTTCAATCAACGCATCTGGAAGCGATCATTTTCTCATTGAGTTTAAAACCCAGCCCCGGTCCATCGGGTAAAATCAGGTGACCGTTCTCAATTTTCGTCGGGGGATCGAGCAGCTCGTGCTCCCACTCATTCTTCGGTGCGCCGCCGGCATACTCCTGATAGAGGAGATTCGGAGTACGGGCACAAACATGGGTCGCCGCCCGTGTGACGATCGGGCCGCACCAATTATGCACGGCGATCTTAACATCAAAGAGCTCGGCAAGATCTCCAGTTTTGGAACTCTCGAGAATACCACCATTGCTTCCCACCTCGGGCTGGAACACCTTAATTACACCGCTATCGAGAAGTGCCTTAGCATCCCTGCGCGTGGTTGTAAGTTCTCCTGTTGCGAGGGGAATAGAAGTTGCATCAGCAACTTTTCTCAGCATTACAGGATCATCTTTGGTAGGCGCTTCGAAGAACAGTATGTTAAGCGGCTCAAGTTCCCTCGCAGCCATGATTGCGCCATCGACACTGAATCGGTTATGGGCATCGATAGCCAGCTGGTAATCTTTACCCACCGCTTCCCGGATCTGCTGAACCTTATCGATCTGTTTGCCGAGTTCTTTCACATCGGGCGTTCCCTCTCCCTCAAAGGGGTCCCATTTGAACAGTGTAAATCCGGCTTCCTTTGCTTTCAATATCCGTTCGACTTGCTCCTCCCAGCTTTCAGCTCCATCGAAAATGCCATGATCTGCATAGAGAGGAATCTCCTTGTGTACGGATCCCCCCAGCAGGGTGTAGATGGGGAGACCAGCCATCTTGCCGACGATGTCCCATAACGCAATTTCAATAGCCGAAATCGCGGCACACCAGTTGCGGTCGGTCGCTTGAGCAAAGAGAAAGCGCTTGAGAAAGGATTCGATCGCCATCGGATTGGCGCCCGTTATCTTTTGAGCGATCGTCTCGATATGTGACCGGATGGTCGATGCATGACCTCTCCAGGTAAAACCTTCACCGAGTCCCTCAATCCCTTGATCAGTCAGGACGCGAACAATAACCCATTCTTCATACCCTCTTGTTGCTTTTATCGAAACCGGAGTTACGAGTTCGATCTTGATTGGATGATGAGCTTTCAATTCCCTCCTTCGTTTAGAACCATCCGGTTAACGCGGCAGATTCCACATTACCGCTTAATCGTTCTTCCTTTCGACCTTCGACCTTTGACTCACCTCTCAGGAAATTGGAATATTGTTCGTCTCACCGTCGTAACCTTCGACGAGGATGGATGAAATAACCGTCGATGCGCTTTTGCGTATCTCAGCTACCGGTTGATACTCAGGCGCAGCACCAAACTTTTCCATCTGCTCTTTGGATGGAAAATCGATTACGACCAGTCTGTTGGGTTTCCAATCTCCGACTCGGACGGTGATTTCACCCCCGCGAATGTGGTAGTGCCCACCATAACTTTCGACGATCGGGCGCGCTTTCTCAACGTATTCCTGGTACTTGTCCCAGTCGTGAACTTTGATATCACTGATAAGGTAGACTGACATTTTTTCTCCTCGTTAATTATTTATAATCTAATGAATTGAAGCTTTAACCCAAAAGCTAAGTTTGCCGAACGTGTGGCGATGACAATCTAAAAAAGTGAGTGTCCAGACCGCCTTAATTAAAGGCGAGCACCGTATTTAATTCTTTCGAAAGATACGGTGATATTTTTCCCACTTCACTCACTGCATTCAGTAAAGGAAATGTCTCTCCTCCCCAGTCTCCGTTGCTATCATACACTTGTCTTCCGATGACAACCGCTGAGTCCTCGATGTAGCTTTTAAGTTGTTCAAGACCTTCCTCTATCACCTCTGCGGGCAGGGGTTTTTCTCTTCGCTTTGACCACTCTACCAGATACAACAGACCCCGCAAAATATCGTATTCGAAAAAACGCGGGAATAAGGGTTTCAGCCATTCTTTATTTATTACACTGCCCTCCTTTTTCGAGCGGACGAGGCGGTGTTCTATCAAGTAGCGTGCGCCTTCATCGAGGAATTTTTCCTCATCTGGAGTAAGGGCACGTTTTGTGCAGAACAGAATAGCTTCTAGGGGTGGTAAGGTGGATACAATCGAGCTCTTTTGCGAATTGTTGTAAGCCGAAGGCGTACAATTTAAACCGCCATCCGGTAACTGATGTTTAAGAAACCATTCCCGCATCCAGGGTAGCTCGTCATCCACATCACAGCCACAAGCCGATAGAATCTGGTAAAAAACACCCAACTCACAATGGCAACAATCCATTTTTGTTTTGTCTGAATCGCTCTTTGGAGCATCCTCCCCGGTGATCACAAACTTTGGCCAAGCTCCCTGCTTAAGCAACTCTAAGGCTCGCGTAGCAGTAGATTTAGGAATCTGATTTGCTTCACCCATCTCGAAAAGAGTAGCCAAGTGCCACCACGGACCGCTCCACTTCTTTCTCGTCCTCTTGTCAGGTAATGAAAACGTATCAGTTGACGTGAGGACTTCCATTGTTTGTTCGATTGCGTTTGTCATTCCTTGAAATTAGCACCTGTTTCTGACGTGTCCATCAGATTACATTACTGGGGCTCATATTGAAGTTCCGTCTCTACGAGAATGGGCTTAAGCGCGTTTTGCCATAGGGTGTAGCCCGCTCGGGTCATATGTAAGTCATCCTCCTGAAAGATTTCCTCCCTTGGATTTCCTCTTTCATCCAGCATGGCGGACGCTACGTCCACATAGGTGAGCCGATTGTCCTTTGAACAGGTCGCGGCGATGAGACGGTTAGCCTTCTTCATTTTCGGCCAAAGATGCCAGCGTTTAATACTGGGTTTGATAGACAGGAAATAGATGCGGCATTCAGGAAGTTCCCCCTGTATCTTATCAACGAATAGGCGAAAGGTGTCGGCAATTGTTTTCGGTTTAATTCCCTGGGCAATGTCATTGTCACCTTCGTAAAGAACGATCGCCCGCGGTCGGTAGGGAAGCACGATTCTGTCGGCATAGTGAAGCGCATCGTTCATGTTGCTCCCGCCGAACCCTCGAGGGATGACAGTCAGTGGTGCGAGATCTTTTTCGATCGTAGAGTGCCAACCCCGTATGCTTGAACTACCGATACATACAATAGCACCCATTGGCGGAGGCTGTTCATCGTCTGTGGCTTCGAAACGTTGTATGCTTTCTTCAAAACGAGCGGGGTCATTAGAGTACGCTTTTTTTGTCGCTGCTTCAGTACTCTGTACAAAACAGGTTATAGTTATTAAGCCAAAGATGAAATTGGAGTAAGTCGTTACTCCTGTTTTACCCCTCCACACACGACGTTCCTCTTTTTGACCTTTTGACGTTTTGACATTTTAACTACAATCAAACTGACAGATTGAATCTTGATTCCGTCTCTTCATCGATTCCGCCGCGGACAATGGATTCCCAACAGTGTATGGGTAATTCACCAAGTATTGATGGAAGTTCAGCTTGCAAGTCTTTGACCAGTGGCAACGCTTCCCTGTCATTCGGATACAGGTTGGCAAGACGGTTCAATGCATCCAATGCGAATCCGACACTGATGATATTATCGTCGTCGCGTATTACATCTTTTAAAGCGATTACCAGGGGATCCAACGCTGGGCCAATGATCTCGCAACCATGGGAACAGAGAATGACGACGGACCAGAGCACATTCTCACGCACCGCAGAACGGACTGGCTTAAATCGCTCGAGACCAAGGTCTCTAGCACCACCTTCACATACATCGCAGTCATCGGTTGGGCGAGTGAACTTAATGGAGCGTCCTTGTGCATAATCCATGCATTGCCGATTTTCTTCGCGGGGTAGGCTCTGTACGAGTGCGTCCAGGCACGAGGGAATGAGTGAAGTTCCGTTCCCGGTGGCAATCGCCCGCCGACCCAGACAACCCAGTGTACCGGCGGCGACGGAGCGGACATAAACGGAGGGATCGGATTGCAGACGCTCCGCGACGGCTTGAAAAGTTTCTTCGTTAAGAGGACTCGCATCACCGAGACCATAGACACCCGCCTTGCGAACCCATTTGACAGGTGAGCTCGTCGCTTTGAGGAAGGTCTTCGTTGCGTCAGGCCCAACGGCAATCAAGCCATAGGTAGCGGCTCGACGCACACTCTCTCGTTCGTTATACAGTGCCTGGCCCAGTAGTCGTACCGCCAGCTCCGTATCGCCAATGGAGGCGAGTTTGTAGGCTGCTCCAATGCGGGCAGGTTCAGCTTCTTCGTTTTTGGAGTGCATCTGTTCGAAAAGACGGTCAGCTTCTTTTTCGCGTTCTTCAGATGAAATAGACAAAACTTCCGGTCGCGGTGGCGGTGTCCTACTCGTTTTCATCCAGTGATTATGGTATCGCCAGACCACAGTGATGTCGTCGCTGGCCTCAGATAAATCGATGCTGGTAAGCGGATCCACACCGGGGCTGTGCCAATCGACTTCGGTGGGGGACGCATTACTGGAAGAGACGGAATCGGTGGTTCGATATAACCAGAAACGCCACATGAAGCGAGGGTTGTCCTGCCAGGTTCGCCAGTCATCGCGGCGGTGGTTACCTCGGTGAAATGTGTTGTGGGAATAGAGAATAACGCTGCCGGCTCGAAGGGGTGCGGCTTCGAAGGGCTGCACAAGCGGCCAACCGGTGTTCTTTACGGCGTCTCGCATCCGAATATCGTGGGTTGTTCGACGGTGGATGATGTCTTCAATCTCGTATACGGAATCAGGACCGCTAACGTTTACGCTCTCCATGCCTAAGATCTGGTAGTTGAAATCTAAATGGTCGGCACCTGCAAAATTGTCATGATTTTCTTCATGATTAGAGGCCCAGTAGTGTGAGTAGGGGATGGTCGCGGTCGGTCCCATGTCTTCGCGAACCGGTTGCGGATAGTAAAGCATCTCGATTTGCACGGCCTGGTGGTGGCGCTGTTTCCTGCCGTTGTAGGGGCTGTTGTCATCTTTGTGCCAATGCTGATCTTTCTTCCCGCTGACGAAGGATGCATTGTGCGTGAACGGTACGATCGCCCAGTTTTCACCGATGAGCTGATTGCACGCGCTGATGAGCCCGGGTGCTTTCAGAACTTCAAGCACGTCCGGAACGCTTGCCGGGGAAACACGCGAAACCGTGGGGTGGGTTGCTATGGCAGAAACCTGTTCGTCGTATGCTTTTTTTTCTTTCGCATATACCCGATTGTGAACTTCGGTGGGGATACCGAGGCTTTCCGGAGCCAGCACGACAATCCCTCGGCTTACAAAGTCCTGAACCAGTCGATCCATCGTACTGTAGGGTATGGAGAAAGTGGAAATTTCTTTGTAGTTTGTGCTCAATCTATTAGTCCCCTTAATTTATCTGTTTAACTGCCATCTCAAAGAAAAGCTTTTATATGAGGAGGTATAAACACTAAGCAACAGATTTTGGAACAATATCTCCCATCGCGGCGGCGAGGGGGTCGGTCGAAACTTTCTCACGGGGCGGTGGTAGAGGCGTGTCGTAGGCATAGTCGGGGTCTTCAAGTTGTTTCTTCCAGATTTCTCTTATCTCTTTCCATGACCCCACGAGGGATCGGGTTTTTGGCATATCTTCGGCGACGACTTTGTGTAGTTTCTTGAGATTATAACAGGGCACCGCTGCGTACATGTGGTGTTCTATATGCCAGTTCATACGCCAGTAGAGGAAACTGGAAAGGGGGTCGAGGGTGATCGTCCGCGTGCACTTTCTGAAATCATTAACATTGCTTTGCAGGCCGATGTGCATCGGTGTTCCGACAAAATAATGGAGCGCATTACCGAAGAAAATATGTCCGGAAATCAGGACGGCCAGTATCGGCTGACCCATTGCTATGCAGGTGCCTATTACCAACATGTGAAACGCCAAAACAAACCGCGCCCAATTGACGGCTTTCTTACGCGCTTCCGGTTGCTCTGCGAAAAGTTCAGCTCCCCAGTGAGTCATGGGATTGTCGAACTTGTTTGATGCGATCTCGATGCATTTACTGAACGTGGGTATAATCCCCCTCGACATAAAGCCGCCCGTAATATTGAGGGTAAACAACTGGAGGAGGTAAAGGAAGCGTAGCGTGGGTTGGTAGGGCAGCACGACCTCCCGATCCGCTTCTATATGTAGCGTGAATCGATGATGGTAGCTGTGGCTCATTTGGTAGAGATGGAAGTGCTTCCATGAGAGCAGGCAGAATACGCGGAGAAAGAATTCATTGAGCCACTTAGTCTTAAATGAGTTGCCATGGCACAGCTCATGTTCAGCCGCGCCAAAAAAGACACCCACGGTCCCGTGTACAAACAGAGCGACAAAAAAGCCGATCCACAACAGCTGGGTGAAGAGAACGTAAGTAGCTGTGCCGGTGATCGCCCATAGTCCCAGGTGACCCAGGGCTTGAAAAAGGCCGTGAAAATCACTGCGCTTTGAGAGGGCGCGGAGCTGTTTGGGTTCGATGTAACAGCGGTACCATTTAGGTTTTAAGGTCCGACTGATTTGGGACAGCGGTACTTTATTGATCTTGTTAATATTGCTTTCTTTGATTTGCGTTAGATTTTCTGGGATCTGTTGCATAGGTACCTCCTTTTTAGGTCAACGCCCTGGCCGTTATTTCAAAGATTGAATAGGTTTCAATAGGTGTTTCTCACCGGAGAATTCTAGGTAAATATTTTTAAGGATAAAGCCAATATTGAATCCTCAACTCAAGTATGCCAATTCTGAATTCCCTTTAAAAGTTAAACTTATGTAAGTTCTGTCGTTTCTCTTTTCGATTCACTAGTGACAGTGTTATTCGTCTTCCTGCCCCACCGATCCATCTTTTCTCATGTGAATGTATACCATGTTACGATCGGGGTCGAGGATCTCAAGCATCCAGCAACCCGACAGCTCATAGGGTGGCTTAACTATATCTACCCCTTTTTCCTTCAATTCTTCATGTGCCGCTTGAATGTCATCAACCGCAAGAGCAATGCGGCCACCCAAGACAACTTCAGGAAGCACAGCTCCGCTAAAGAGCGTAAGTGTAATATTTCCACAATCGTACTCTGCCCAATCCCAGTCTTCTTTATATTCTGTCTGGGGAAGTTCTAAGATATCGCGATAGAAAGCAGCAGCTTTTTTCAGGTCCGATACCAGATAGACGACGAAATCTGCTCCTTTTATTTTCATAATTATGCTTCTATGATTTTCAATGGATTAGAGTTAGGGTGAAGCACTTTATTAGTCTACTTTTTTGATTTCCAAAGTTAATACTACATTACCCTTTTTGCATCCTGTTTCGACATACCTGTGAGCCTCAACAACCTGTTCCAATGGATAGCATCTATCAATTACCGATATTAATTTTCCCTCTTCAATTAGTTCTCTGAGGAAATTTAATTCTTCAGACTTTTCACTGGCAAACTCAAATATTACTTTCTTGCCTGTCCCACCGAAGGCGGGGCTGCTGATCATTGACGTCCAAAGCCCGCGAAACATCTGTAAAAACCCGGCAGGGTTAGTTAAAAGATAGCGTCCGTTTTGCTTCAGTGATCTTAAATTACCTGAAAACGAACTTTTGATTACCACGTTAAAAATTACATCATAGGTCTCACCGTTTTTAGTGAAGTCCTCTTGTGAGTAATCAATGACATGGGCTGCACCAATCGAGCGCAGCATGTCCAACTTCTCAGTGCTGTCTACGCCCGTCACTTCAGCACCATAATACTTGGCAAGCTGCACGGCAAAAGTACCAAAACTTCCACCCGCTCCATTGATGAGGACTTTTTCTCCGCTCTGGATATTCGCTTTTCTAAGATAATGTAATGCGTTAAGTCCACCCAGAGGAACGGCGGCGGCTTCCTCATAATTCATGTTGGCTGGTTTAATTGCCAGCGATCCCTCTTCAGGCAAGCAGATGTACTCTGCATAAGCACCAAAACGAGGCCCAGAGCCCGCCATAACCTGATCACCTTTTTTAAATAGTTTTACGTTCTTGCCGACTGCTTCAATTTTTCCCGCCAGGTAAGCCCCGAGTATTTGTTTTCTTGGTTTTAAAAGCCCAAAAAATATTCGCACGAGGAACCAGATTGAATTTGGGATTTCGGATCTTCTCATTTCGCAATCCCCCATGTTTACCGTTACCGCATATATTCTTATCAGTACTTCATTATCTTTTGGATCAGGTTTTTCTACCTCTTTGAGCTGAAGAACATCCGGTGGTCCGTATTTTGTGTAAACAATTGCTTTCATCCGGTCATTTTCAGAGCTGTGCACAATAATGATTCCCGTAAGTTAGCTAAACTTAAGATTAGTTTACCCAGCAAGTCTTTTAACGAATGTCAGTTTTTCCCACAATAAAGGCAACACGCTAATATGTGTATACGCGATAATGCGTGTATGCGGTCATGCGGAGCATCTACTGGAGGGACAAGTGGTGCCTGTCGGCCATAGCCCAACGGGCGTCGGATGATCGTGTCTGTGAATATTCAACAAGAGTATTAAGTGTTAGGTGGAGCGGGCTGTCCCTAGCACGCTTCTTAATTAATCAATAATTATTACAAAAGCGGTAGGGACACCGCGTTCCACCTTCGCGATGACAAAGGAAAAAGATTTTTGACCTTCTACCATTCTCATCGTACACACGCATGTTTGAGTATACACATATTACTATCCTTTCAGCAGAACGACCTAATTCAGCCCCTGGCTAAGCGGTTGACTAGCTGCTGCGTGTCCTCCCCAATGACTGGTTAGAGTAAATGGAATGATTCTTCTATCTTGTCACCTTTGAGGAATATTTCCTCAACGTCCTCCGGTATATTCGCGCGGCGAACTACTACAGGCCACAGCTCCAATGGAGGTTTGGTGGTCAGTATTGTGTCTAGCCGTACTATTTCGAGATCATTGCATATGTACGTTCCCATGTCGCACTGAGTGCCTCCGCAAGCTCGACGATAGTGACACTCTCTGAACGAGCAAGTACGACCGAGATACTCCCCTTGCTCATTGCACAGGAATATGTCAGCTCCAGAGCTTTTACTTTGCGCACTACCCTTGAGTCTCCGGCCGAGCTTGGCCAGTGAAGCGATGTTGGCGATGGAAGTCACAGTCACCAACAGATCAGCATCTTTGGGCTTCCACTTTTTGGTGAGCAACGAACCGATCATCGCAATCCGGACAATCCCCTGCATTTGGCTTGCGTCGCAGACAAATTTGCGGACTCCCTTTAGTAGAAACGAACGAAGCGGTTCCTGGGAGGACGTCTCCATACAGCCTAGCATTAGATTAGCCAACAAGCTTTTTAGCAAGTCTCAGTTATTACAGCGAGAATGGCAACTCGCTAATATGCGTATACGCGATAATGCGTGTATGCGGTCATGCGGAGCATCTAATGGAGGGACAAGTGGTGCCTGTCGGCCATAGCCCAACGGGCGTCGGATGATCGCGTCTGTGAATACGCAGTAGCGGATTTTTATTTTAGGTGGGGTGGGCTGTCTCAGCACGCTTAATAATTATTCAAATATTACTACAAACGCGCTAGAGACAGCACGTTCCACCATTGCTTATGTAATTATTTTCGTTTCTTACATCATGCATCGTGTATCAATCCGGCTTTCCTGCCTTCTGGATTTCTGGTTTTCTAGCATTCCCCAAGATAAAACGGTTTCGCTGGACGCCCGCCTTCGGGAAGCCCAATGGGTAGATGAACATTCAGGACGAAGGGACGACTTTCCTGCTCAACCAATTTAAGACCGTGGTCCATAGCTTCTTCGATCTTGGATTCTTCCTGAACATGCATCCCTTCTACGCCGTAGCCCTCGGCAATTTTTATTGGGTCTATTTTATCTAATACCACACCCGCGTAATCTCCAGACTTATGCATCGTGCCGCCGGCTCCTAAGACGGAAAAGTTTTTTGCGACGATACCATAGCACTCGTTATTGGGGATCACATAGAGAACGGGAATCTTGTGATGAGCGGCTGTCCAGAAACCGGTGTCCGCGTAGTAAACGGAACCGTCACCGACGAGACCGACAACCGGTTTTGACGAGGCGGCGAGTTTCACGCCGATAGCGGCTCCCATACCGTAGCCCTCCGACCCACCGGCAGGGGGAATATAGACATTGTTCCCGGCCGGTTGCATTCCGCCCAGGCAACTCAAGAGAGCGAAATGTTCCATCGAAATTATCCCGCCACCCAAATCTTCCAGGGATTTATCGAGCGTGTCAGCCAACACCCAGGGACGAACGCGGGCTGTTTGAGGTTCGACACTTTTCATGGCTTTAATACGTTTCTTTTGCTGAGCTGCCGTCTGCTCGAGTAATAGTTCCCGTCGATCCTTAAATCGGTTGGCATCAGCCGTCGATGACTCCAGGCTTTCAGTTAATCGTTCGAGCGTTCGATGCTCATCGGCTATCACTGCCTGATCAAGTCCTTCAATATTTTTTAAATTATCAACATCTGTACCGATAGCGACGACGCTATTAGCGTTTGAAAATTGATTGTAAGCTAAGCGGTGACGAACGCCGATGGCGATGACGTAGTCCGGATCCAATGCGTTAAAATCATCCTGCCAGTAGAGCTTTTGATTTACTAAAATTCCGCGATTCCAAAGTTCTTCTCCGTATTTAATGGGGATGCCATAACGTTCCGCGAAAGCGATGAGTTCGGCTTCCGCGCCGCTCTTCCAGATTCCATCGCCAAAAAATAAGAGCGGACGCTCAGCTTCAGTAAGGGCACGAGCAATTGTTTCTACATCGCTATCCGCGGGAAATCCGGCTCGAAGGTCGGGAAGTCCGCTCTCTACAATGTCTGTGTCAAAAGTGTCAGTGGTGAGCGTGTTTTCGTAAATAGCCAAATGTACTGCACCCACCGGGGGTGTTTTTGCCACGAGAAGCGCGCGATAAATCGCGTGCGCCAGTCCATCAGGTTTAAGCACCGTCCAACTCGCTTTGACATAAGGGGCCGAAATATGAGTGGGTCCTACACTCGGATTTATATGATGGCCCCAGCCAACTCTGTCCGTCCCACTACCTGTATCGGCTGCATAGGTAATAACAACGACGGGTAATTTGGCATTATGAATGTTGAGCATTTGCCCCAGGGTCTGGCCTAACCCACAATCGAGATGGGCGAGCATCACCGCGGGATCGTTTTTTACCTGAGAGTATCCCCCGGCCATGCCGGTCACCACACCCTCGTGGAGTCCCAGTATGCTATGAATGTCAGGGTGATCGTGTAAGGCATCGAAGAAACGCGCCTCGTGCGAACCCGTGTTATTAAAAATATACTTAACTCCCAGTGCCGAAAGCTGCTCAACCAAAACCTGGGACGGATTACCCTTGAACGCTCTTTTCTTCATAGAGAGAAATTTCTATTTCATTCACTGTTAAGTAAAGGTAAAAGCATATGCGTATACGCATATGCGATAATGCGGTAATGTGTGTATGCGATGATGCGGTACAGTTATGATTTTCTAACATCATTGATCCTGAACCCTGTTATTAGTTTATCATTCTACCTGATATCCGACGTTTGATGTGCGAGATGTTGAACCTACTTCGTATATCGTATATCTTTCTCCCCGAACCCTGAACCCCGAACCCCGAACCCTATTTCTTCCCCCTCCTATGCCCGCGGCCGGTTCTCACATAACCGATCTGTTTGAGTCCCTTACCGTAGATGCGAAAAGCCTTCCCAAATCCGTATACCAGGGTGCCTTCACTCGGTTTCAAAAGAAATAGATCAAAGTCTACTAAGTTTTTCAGCATCCCGACCTTCTTTTTGAATTTTTTTTCCAAAATCGCAAATGCAGTGTTCCATTTCACACTCTCCCGTTTAATGACACTAACCTTAACCTCAAGGGTCAGTCGTTTGCGGGCAAAGAGCGTCGCCGCGGTCGATTCATCTTCGATGATCATTAGACTCGCTTTACCCGTAGCCTTGAGGTTGGCGGAGTGGCGAGCCAGCGCGCTCACATAAATATAGAAATTACATTTCTCATCGATGGCCGCCGGGGCATAACTGGCGTTGGGCTCACCGTATTCATCCACGGTGCTCAAAATCACTGTTTTGAAATGATTTAGCAGACTATCTCGCTCTCTCGCTGCCTCCTTAAATTCTTCTTCTGTTTTGATCGAATAGTCAAAAGGTCAAAAAGTCAAAAGGTCAAAAGGAAATGCGTAAATGCGATTATGCGAATAAGCGAAGATGCGGTAATGCGTACCGAGGGTGAACCCCGACATCCTAATATATGGTATTGAAGAAATGGCTAGTAATCATATGTATCATACATCGTGATTATTTTCTTGTCATTGCGAAGGAGGCGAAGCCGACTGCGGCTACCGAGCGCCGCGACATCTTCCATTTCCAGGCGACTGACGATACGCTGTCCTATGTTCTCCTGGAATGGAAGATGTCGGACTACGTCCTCGGTAGCCACGACTGACAAGCAACCTTCCCCCGTCGCACGAGGCTATGGAGGACAGGCGCGATGACAAAGGGAATCTATCGATAATCTGCTATATGTACCGAGGGCGAAGCCCGACATCCCTCAATCGAAAATCTTGCATCCAGGATTCTGCAAATATTATAGACGGTAATTAGTATGATAAATAATAACGAAACAAAAGCTGATGTCGTGATTGTCGGTGCCGGTGTAATTGGAATTTGCACGGCTTATTTCCTTTCTCAGTCGGATCGAGATATTATCGTCGTTGATAAAGATGAGGTCTGCTCGGGCTGTTCCTACGGAAACGCTGGCTTGATCGTTCCCAGCCACTGCGTCCCGCTGGCTGAGCCGGGAGTAATAAAAAAAGGAATGAAATGGATGCTGAATCCCGAGAGCCCTTTTTATATTAAACTGCGTCTCGATAGGGACTTGCTTGACTGGCTATGGCGATTCCGAAGCGCTTGCAATGAAACTCATGTAAAGCGTTCGATGCCGGTAATCAGTGATCTCACATTCGAGAGCTTGCAACTTTACAACGAGATAATCGGAAACGATGGGATAGACTTCGGTTTTGAGCAACGGGGTTCGCTCTACGTGTGCAATACTGAAAAAGCAATGGATGAGCTTGAGGAGAATATGGGTCAATTGCAGTCGGTGGGGATCGAATCAGAGCTCCTCGATAAAGTTCAGACCCAGGAGAAAGTGGGTGATCTAAAAGTTAATACGGTCGGCAGCGTATACTACCCACAAGATGCACATCTCCAGCCGGCCCGGTTCGTCAGGGAGTTGGCGAAAAAGGTTATCGAATCCGGGGTGAAGATCCAATCTAAGACTGAAGTCCTGGGATTCGAAAGAACAGGCAATCGGCTTACGAAAGTCTGGACCACGCGAGGTGATATCGAGGCGAATGAGGTGGTCATTGCGAGTGGAGCCTGGTCACCTGCAATCGCGCGGCAGCTTGGGCTGCGCCTGAAAATTCAAGCGGGGAAGGGCTACAGCATTACCCTCGAGCGTCCTGAAGTTTCAGCGGACATCCCATTAATGCTTGTCGAGATGAAGGTTGGCGTGACCCCGATGGGAGATACTATTCGTTTCGCGGGAACACTCGAGATGGCGGGACTGAACTTTGCAATCAACGAGCGAAGGGTTCAGGGTATCCTCAAGTCTGTGCCGCAATATTTGCCCGATCTCGATCCCAATCTCTGTCGGTTGATCGAGGTCTGGCGCGGGCTGCGCCCCTGCACTCCGGACGGATTACCGTATTTAGGACGCCCCAAAAATTTTGAGAATCTGACCGTAGCTGCCGGGCACGCGATGATCGGAGTATCTCTCGGACCCGTAACCGGTAGAATCGCATCTAATATCGTGCTCCGTGAAGACCCCGGATTCGATTTAACCCCATTGAGATTAAGCCGATTTAACTGATCGGCTTAGTCAAAAGGTCAAAAAGTCAAAAGGTCAAAAGGGGAGGAGCGCTGACGCGATAATACGAAGTATCTTCTGGAGGGACGCGTGGAGCCTGTCGGCCATAGCCTAACGGGCGTCGGGTGATCGCGTCCGTGAACATGCCTTGTGTAAAGTTCTCCATTTACGGCTACGACGGAGCGTGACCTTACATACCTTCGGACTATGGCCGATAGACGCGATGACAAAGAGTATCAATCCGAATTCCGCAATCGGAAATCGGAAATTGTCATCATTTCCCATACATCGCTCCTGCGATTGCGAGTTCAGCTGAATAAAGAGAAGTATCACTCGCAATATATAAGGTTGTGAAATTGGGGCCGCCAAAACAGCAGTTTGCCGTGCTCTGTTCGGGCAGCAGTATTTTTCCGATCAATTCGCCTCGTGGTGTATAACAGTGAACCCCATCTTCGGCGCTTGTCCAAATGTTGCCATTAACATCACAGCGGAAACCATCGGATGCACCCGGCCTCACCAATAAAAATTCACGCTCGTTGCTGAGCGTTTTTCCGTCGTCGGCGACATCAAATGCAAGGACGTTTCTCGGTTCTCCCGTGTCGGCCACGTAAAGGATGGATTCATCGGGTGAAAAGGCGAGGCCGTTAGGCCTGTCCATCGTGTCAATGGCGACTGACAGAGAGGAAGTTTCGGGGTCATAACGGAATACATAATTGGCTCCATAATCCGAATCGCGTTTAGTCCCCTCACGATTTGAGAGAATACCGTAAGGCGGATCAGTAAACCATATCGAACCATCAGATTTAACCACGAGATCATTAGGCGAATTAAATCTTTTTCCTTCAAAGTTATCGACTAATGTCGTCACGCTTCCGTCGTGTTCTGTTCTCGTGATGCGATTCGTCTGGTGCTCTGCAGTTACCATACGCCCTTCATGATCGGTCGTATTGCCGTTGGAAAAGTTTGATCGCTCCCGATGGACAGCGGTTTCGCCCGTAGCCGGATCATAACTGATCATGCGATTATTCGGGACGTCAGACATGACGACCAGTTTATGACGGGGAAGATAGACGGCACCCTCTGCCCACTCAGCACCGCGCCAATGATGAACAATTTTTGGGTTTTCCGGTAAGAGTTTGTCAAAGCGAGGATCGATCGTCTCGAAACCCTCTCGTAGCTCGTCTCCGGATTTATCGTTTCTATGCGCGGGAAATATTTTTGATTCAGCTGGCATGGGCAACTAGTCAAAAAGTCAAAAGGTCAAAAAGTCAAAAGGTTTTGGGTTCAGAGGTTCACGGTTCAAGGTTCAGCGGTTGAGTGTATGATATCGGTATACTTTAGAATTAATTGTACCGGGGCTATGCTTGTCTTCCTGAATGTACTTAATGGAGGGACGCGTTCCGTCGCGTCCGTGTATTTCCTGGTATAATCTTACACATTCACGACCATTATCAGTCGTCGCCCGGTGGGCTATGACCGACAGGCACTGCGTGGCCCTAAGAATTACTTGTATCTTGCACCCTGCATCTCGCGTCCTCTATTGTCATTGCGAAGGAGGCGATGCCGACTGCGGCAATCCAGGGGGGCTGATATTACACTTCCGACATTCCCCTGGATCGCCACGGCTGACAGCAGCCTCGCGATGACAAATTATATCAGACAACATATTAATACATTCGATGTATCTAGAAATAAGATATAGACATACGAGGAGAAGCGGAAATGGAAGATTATAAGGACAAAGTGGTCATCGTCACAGGTGCCTGTGGTGGCATAGGAGAAGTGATCGCTGAAAAGATGGCCGGAGCCAGCGCCGCGCTGGGACTCTGTGATATCAATCGCGATAAGCTTGTTTCAGTCGCGGATAAATTTCAGAGCGCGGGTGCGCGTGTTCACCACTCAGTCACCGATGTTTCCAAGGAAGATGAGGTTCATGAATTTTGCGACGCGGTCGTTTATACACTCGGGAAAATCGATTGTCTGATAAATACGGTCGGCATTGTAGATTGCCAGGGTGACATTGAAGAACTGTCTCTTTCGCTATTGGATAAAACCCTGGGTATCAATCTCACTTCAGCTTTCCTCATGGCAAAGTATTCACTTCCACATATCAAGCAGCAGGGTGGGGGTGCGATCCTCAACATATCATCGGCTTCAGGTCTCGCCAACCAGGCAAAGGCGATGGTTTATTCGGTTTCGAAAGCCGCCCTCCTATCGCTCACACGAAGCGAAGCCATCGATCTTGCTCCCTATAAAATTCGCGCCAACTCCATCTCCCCGGGCTCGGTGTATACGCCATTGTTGGATGATGCACTTCGTGATCAGTCCAAAATCTACAACCGCACGGAGGAGGAGCAGTTGAAGGTATGGGAATCGCAATATCCAACACAGCGTTTTTCGACGCCACAGGAAATCGCCGAGCTCGCCCTATTTTTGTGCAGCGATCGAGCGTCTAATATTACCGGCTCCAATTTTGTTATCGATGGTGGACTAACATCCCTGCTCCCCGAAAGGTGAACGATGAATCAACAAAGTGAAGATAAATTTGACGGCCCTTGCGATGTCTGTGGTAAACCTGGCTATGTACAACAGATTCCCGGCGTGCCCGTTTCAGGTTGCTTCTGTGATGAGCACGTGCCAACAGGTCTACCTATTATTGCCGTGCTTTTTAATCTGACGGTTATATTGATACTATTTTCAGTAATTGGAGGGTTAATTTATTTATTCTTCTTCAAATAATTAATAAGAATAGAATCAACATTTTGGATTTTTAAAAACGCACTGTAGAAAATACGCTCATTCTTCGACTTTCGACTTTCGACCTTTGACCTTCGACTATCTATTCCCCTATGAAACGAAAAAATATTTCTTCCCAAAGTCCCTTTGAGCCCGTATTCGGCTATTCACGCGCGGTTCGCGTTGGCAATCAGATTCACTTAGCGGGAACAACAGCGCAACCACCTGAGGATCAGGGTGACGCCTACGAACAGGCAGCAGGGGCGTTACAGATTATTCGAAAAGGGCTCGTTGAAGCCGGTGCCGATTTTAAAGATGTCGTACGTACCGTCGTCTATATAACAGATATGAAACACATGGAGGGAGTTACCCGTGCGCATAGCGAAGTCTTCCGTGAAATATTGCCCGCTTCAACCTTGGTCGCTATATCAGCCTTAGCTAAGCCCCATCTCGTCGTCGAGATCGAGGCTTATGCGATATTAGAGAATGAATGAATAATAAGGTGGAACGCGCTGTCCCCTAGCGCGTTTCAAAATGTCATAAGGGAAGAAGCGTGCTAGGGACAGCCCGCTCCACCGCTTACCCTAACACTTAACACTTAAAACTTAACACTGATCGATAAATCACCAATCACTTAAAACGTTACTTCTTCAAAGTTAAGGGTGATCGTTTCTCCAACCTCGTTTTCGAAGGTAGCAGCAACGCTCTGTGTCGGTTGGGGCGTGTTGTCGGATTTGAAGTTGTTCTGCGAAATCAAGGTCTCAATTCCGGATGTCGTCGAATCACTCTCCGCGACGACGACTGCGGCCCCGTTCGTCTGCAACAAATCTCCTCCCGTGATCCTCACCCCGGGGTTGCCGGCTGGCACAGTGAAAGAGCCTTCTCCAAACAAAAGGTACGGAACTGCATCCCCACTGGCATCGATGTCGCCTAAGGTTAAGCGAACCGCGATCGGTACCCCGCGCGCGTCGACACCGGTCTTGCCGGTGCTTCCACTGAAGACGGTGTTCGATAACTGCACTCCTCCCATTCCTGTGGAATTAACGACTTCTACGAGGGCCACGTCCGCTTGTGCGTCATAGACCTGTCCCTCGGGGAAGAGGGCCTGGTTAAACGCGTTGATCCTGCCCACGGTGAAGATACTGAAGAAGGTATTGGCATCCGCGCCGTCGATGACGACGCTCGGCTTGCCCGTCACGTACTCAACGGCCTGGTTGTAGCGTGGTGGGATGGCCGGGGGCAGGAAGGTAGCTGGGTCCAGGGTTACGGTAAAGGTACCATTACCTGAAAACTCTACCTGCACAATATCCTCGTTTTCGTCCATGAAGGAGACGCGTGTGATCTGTCCCGGTTTGGCCTGGAGTTGGACGGACTCTCCGGTAAGTAAAATCTGGTCGAAGACGTTACCGTTGGCATGCTGAATGTTTTCCCCGGCGATATCGCCCGAGCCGTCAAGCACGAGAGGGATAGCCGCGGCTGCGATCGTAATAACCGCAGTATCGCTGTCCGCGGTTCCTCCAGCGTTAGTAATCTGTACCCAAAAGCTTGTGCTCGCGGTGAGCGCGCCCGTGTCTAACGTGCCGCTGGTAGCGCCGGCGACGGGACTGGCGGTGTCGCCGCTGTTGCCGGTAAACCACTGGTAAGTGAGATCGTCACCACTGGCGGTAACGGACAAGCTGGCTGAAGCGCCCGAAGCGACCTCCTGGCTCGCGGGCTGGGTAGTGATGGACGGGGCATCCGCGGGTGGGGGTCCTTCGGAGCCCGTGCCCGGTGCTCCGATGGGCGTAAACCCAAAATCGTCAACTGCAGTACGACTGAAAAGAGCGTTTATATCCGGGTCATCTTTCATCACAAGTCTGCTAATGCCGCCCGGGGCTCCCAATTCATCCGCATTAATCGTTATGAAACTAGGTTTGAATTCAGGGGTAATATCCCCCTCTAAATTCCTTAAGGTAACAAGCAAGTTATCGTTCGTATCATAGACTTCGATTGAGCCGTCAGGATCGGAGGTACTTGATGTCACCACTGCGGCTCCAAAAAGATCAATTTCATAAGCTGGCGTTTCAAAAGTGATGGTCGCTTCTTCTCCATTAAATATTGCATAAGAATGAGGGAACGAGCGTACTTGTTCGAAGGCACCTGAGACAAATACGATAGACCCCCCTTCAAAAGTAGCCGTATTAGGCGACGTCCCAATGACTAAGGGCTCAGATAATCCATCCCCTACGCCAAATTCACTAAAAGTGCTGTAAACCGTGTTGTTCGAGGGAAATTCCGTCAGGGTGAACCCCAAGTCGTCGAGGACGAGTTTTCCGGTTACATTAAAAATCTTCACTTCTATAATGCCGCTGATGAAATTAAAATCATCTTCATCCTGGAAAAATCCGCTGTCGGCGACAAAGCTGTATAAGGGGGGATTTGCGCCGGGACTGATATTTGAAGGCAGCCCATCCACAACACCATCGTCACCTATTACCGTTATCGCCATACGACCTGGGCCCGCTAAATTTGATTCATTGATTATTCCCCTGAACTCCATCCTGCCAGCGCCCGTTGTTTCTCCAGCATAAAATTCGATAAATTGAATACCTCTTTCCGAGATGATCTTTCCCTCCTGTCCGGGCCCGAGGGTTATCGCTTTTGTTCCTGAATGTAAAAGCGCGGGATCCTCTAATGTCTCAATCGTGAAGCCGACCAGCTTAATCCGATTGGGCTCTTCACCGATAAAAAATTCACCTTCACCGCTGATGTCTTCAAAATCTGTGAATACCTCCAGGTCTTGAGGCAGGGCGATAAGAAGAATCGGGTTTAAAATTGAGAGTAAAACGAGCGTAAGTGCATTTTTAAAAAACATGGCTATCTTTGATATGTATTGATGGGGGGAGATGTATTGATGGGGGGAACAATCTCATTAGAGAAGGTGACTAGGTCAAATCTAAAACCTAATATTCAATTATATGTAAAAAACCTAATTTACGTAACATATGTGATTTACTAGTAAAGAATGAGCTTACACCTTGATCTAAGTTTACTTGGTGGCTCTCTATTACTATTAAATAACTTGACGCTATTATAGTCCCGCTCGAGTATTTTAAAACTGTCGCACCTGCCATACCAATGGTTGTAAACCTGTGTATCTTTCAACGAATTGAGCAATGATAAAAGTAAAAGAGGGAAAACAGACGATTGAGGATATTGTTCGTGAAATTAATATGAACGGCTTCAGTGTATCTGAAGGTGTAATCCCTGAAGACAAAGTTGCCGAGGTCCGTGAAGGTGCAGTTAGTGCCGGTGCGGAAGAATTTGCGCGCGTCGCAGAAGAGAGAGAAAAGTCCCGGGCGCAAGGCCACATTATTGGGGCTGAAGGCGTCGACCAGGCTAAAGGTCTTATTAATCATACTCAGGTATTTGTTCCCTATCTCACACATGAAAAATTTTTAGGTGTCGCCGAGGCAATTTTCGGACCCCATATAAGACTTATCTGGACCTCGGTTCTTATCAACAACCCGGGGACTAAACGGTTTTACTGGCACGCGGATTGGCCCTATAATCAGACCAATGCTTCGCATATTCCCACACCTTATCCCGATGTAATCATGGGATTGGCTTCATTATGGATGTTGACCCCCTTCAATAAAGAAACGGGTGGGACCCTGGTGGTACCCGGCAGTCACCGGATGAATAACAATCCCTCGGCTGAAGGGATAAAAGGGATTGATCGTCATGCCCCCTATAAAACGGAAATGCAAGTCAGTGGAAATCCGGGCGATGTCCTGGTTTATGATCCGCGTCTTTGGCATGCCGTGGCCCCTAACGTCAGCAAGGAAGCGCGCGTAGCCCTGGTTATGCGATTAGCCCCCTGGTGGTTTAATGTTACTCCCGCGATGAAAGGGTCACCGGAGCATACTAAAATGGTAATCGATACCGGGGGGAAAAATTACGACATCCCACCGATCAAACGCCATGTTCTTGAAAAATTACCTGAAGATATAAAGCCTCTCTTTAGTCATTGGGTAGTGGATTGAGAAATATGCGATAACGCGTGTAAGCGAAAACGAGTAGATGCGGACTTGCGTCCCTCTATCATTGCAAGTGCAGCTATTAAAGGCACAGCCTGACATCTTTCATTTTAGGAAGTTCAAAAACCGTGAACCCAGAACGGTGAACCTTCCCCCCTAACGGGCTTTATTTTTTATTGCGATTGAGCGTGTAGAGGGTGAGTCCTTCTAAGGGTTTTTCTTTATCCGGAATAATGAGGCTGACAATATACCCTACGCTTAAGCATAAAAAGAATCCAATTATGGTGTAGAGGAAAAAGTGAATCGGCGTGTGGTATTTAATAAAGTAGAGGAACAATGCGCTGGCGATGGCACCAATTAATGCTCCGATTCCTTTCGCCCGTCGCGTAAATATGCCGAGGGCAAAGAGACCGGCCAATCCACTGCTGAATAAACCGACAATGGCAGCAGAAAATAAGGTAGCAGACTTAATGTCAAAGCTAACCATAATAAGGGCGATTGCCGTGGCAAAGATACCGCTGAGCAGGGTAATCCTGCGGGCGAGAATAAAATAGGAATGTTCAGACTTGTCGGGTATAAAGCGTCGGTAAATATCAGTGACAAAAACAGTCGAGATCGAATTCATCCCGCTATCTAAACTGGACATCGCGGCAGAAAAAATAGCCGCTATAAGAAACCCAGCAAGTCCGATAGGAATGTTCTGTGCAACATAGAGCGGAAAAATCGCATCGTTCTGCATCCCGAGGTTTATACCCGTAGGATGCGTTTTATAATAAGCGTAAAGAGATGATCCCATAACATAAAATACAATGGCCGTCGGAATACCGATTATCGCATTTAACCATAATCCTTTAGCGGCTGATTTTTCGTCCTTCGTGGTTAAAAATCTTTGGATCCTAGCCTGGTCGGAAGTTAAAACCACAATCGTCCTGAAAACACCTCCCAAAACGACGACCCATATAGTCGGTGCGGTAAAATCCCAGTCCAGGTAAAGCATACGAAATTTATCGTTAGCCATACCGACATCGACAACACCCATGACACCGCCATCGACATGTAATGTGACCGTAATGATAGCGACAAAAATTCCGGTAAAGAAAATAATGACTTGTAACACATCCGACCAGATGACCGCTTCAATCCCTCCCAGTGCCGTGTAAAAAGTGCTGAGTAGCCCCATGGACAGTATGCACACATAAATATTAATCCCCGTAATCGTGGAGAGAACAATTGCTGGCAGGTACAAGATGAGGCTGATCCTAATCATTTGAAAGATGATAAACTGGAGGCTGCCAAATAAGCGGACTGCGACATTAAAGCGTAATTCCAGGTACTCATAGACGGTCGTAATGTTTAATCTTCGGAAAAAAGGCAGATAGAAATAGATAATAATTATCGGTACGATGAAGGCTCCAATTGTAGCGGGAAACATGAACCAGTCCGTGGCATAAAGTAACGCTGGAGTGGCGATATAAGTCAGGGCACTGAGCCCGGTCCCCAGCATACTGATCGCCGCGGCCCACCAGGGAATACGGCGGCCAGCTAGAAAATAATCGTCGGTTCCCTTTTCTCGTCTGGAGAAATAAAGCCCCATAAAGACAAGGATCGACAGATAGAAAATAAGAAAAGTGTAATTAACGACACCGAAGGAAGCTTTTGCACCCGATTCATGCTTCATAAATTGAATTCTGGGTGTGTTTTCGCCGGAACTGAGCTCACCACTGACGAGCAGAAATCCTCCCTTCCATGGCACAGCCTCGGCATTTGCCACCGCGCGGGGAATTTCTCCTTTGACGAGCCAGGTGTCAGTAATCGTGTGATAGGCGAGCAGATCGTGCGATTGTTTGAGTTTTTCATTTTCCCCAATATGTCTACCGCCAAAAATTATAATATGTGATTGGCCATAATTAATAACCGGAGCTGCAGTAATGGGGTGAGGGGTGTCAGCGATCCTTTCCCATATTTTTTGTCGAAGTGAATAACGATAGCCGTCGGTCAGCGACTGTGTTTGAAGATCACCTTCCTCGTGCTGGGTAATCCCTTCACCGCCTAAAAGATAAACATAACTCTTATCTCCCGTGTTTTGTCTGACCACTTTGGCATTTGTCCGGGCCGGACCATCCCAGGGGTCTAAACTATTCCACCCCGCCTCCAAATTAAGGAGATTGAGCGACCAGAATATTTTTGATAGCTCTGATTCTTCGGCTTCAACTTTTCCCCCTGCAACAAACAGCGTATCGCTGACAAGTGTGGCGTCGATGAATGAGACGGGATGTAGGAGAGGTGGCAGAGATTCCTGCTCTATCATCTGTGATTCGGTATTCCAGGTTAATCGTGTCACCTGGTCTTGATTGCCATCTGCGTTTCTTCCACCAATCAGTATTAAACTGTTATCACTGATTACCGATGCACCATAAGCGAGTGGTGCCTTTAATTTATATCCCTCTAGCCACTCATCCTGCTCATCATTGACGAGAACATAGATATCGTCGTACCAGGCAATTTTATCACTTTTCCATTTGGTGATATCAAAGGAGTCAGCGCCACCGGCGACAATCAGCGCGCCGTTGCTGACACCCGCGAATGCGCCACTCAAGCCAGATGGACGGGGCAGTTCGGGGAGTTCTTTCCAGGTGAAAGCTTCTTCCCTCTGGGACTCAACATTACTGCAACCACTAAAAAACAGGAGAGCCGCAATATAGGATGCAATGATCTGAGAACATTTCATTTTATAATTGTATACGCGATTAAGCGTGAACGCGGGTATGCGGAATTAAGAGTAGAATGTCAAAAGACATTTCTATGACATTGTGCAGGTGAAACGCGGTCGACTCCGCCTCCACTCTTGTCATTGCGAGGGAGGTATTCAACCGATCGTGGCAATCCAGGCGAATAATCATTGTACTTACGAATACTTAGTCTACACTAAGATCTTTCCAATGAGGTTCATCTCCTCAATCAAGTTAATTGTTTAATTGAGAGTAAGCCCTAACATCCAGAGACCTGCATCACTCAACTGACATCCTCCTGGAATGTAAGATGTCGCTACGCTCGGTAGCCGCGTCGCGTTGCTCCTCGCAATGACAAACGAAGGGAATCGCTGGTGCGCGTTTTAAGTGTTAGGTGTTAAGCAATTAACCTAACACCTAACACCTAAAACTTAACACTGATCGCTAGATCACACCTCATTCAATGGTCAACTCTTCAACTGCTACCTCAATCGCATCGCCGTCTTCATTGGCGAAGGTGGCATCGATACTCAGGGTCGGTTGAGGGGTGTTGTCCGACTTGAAATTGTTCTGTGTGATCAGAGTATCGAATCCCGTTGTTGTCGATCCACTCTCAGCGACGACCACTGCGGCACCGTTCGTTTGCAAGAGGTCTCCACCCGTGATACGCAACCCGGGGTTGCCGGCTGGAACGGTGAAAGAGCCTGAGCCAAACAGTATGTGCGGTACTGCGTCGCCACTGGCATCGATGTCGCCAATCGTTAAGCGTACGCCGATCGGGACACCTCGCGCGTCGATACCGGTCTTGCCCGTACTTCCACTGAACGCGGTGTTCGACAACTGTACCCCTCCCAGTCCCGTAGAATTGACTACTTCCACAAGACTCACGTCCGCCTGGGCGTCATAGACCTGTCCTTCGGGGAAGAGAGCCTGGTTAAAGGCGTTGATCCTACCCACGGTGAAGATACTGAAAAAGGTATTAGCGTCTGCTCCGTCGATGACCACGCTCGGCTTGCCCGTCACGTACTCGACGGCCTGGTTGTAGCGTGGGGGAATGGCCGGGGGCAAGAAAGTGGCTGGATCGAGGGTTACGGTAAAGGTACCATTACCTGAAAATTCAACCTGCACGATGTCCTCGTTTTCATCCATGAAGGAGACGCGGGTGATCTGTCCGGGTTTGGCCTGGAGTTGGACGGACTCTCCGGTGAGCAATATCTGATCGAAGACGTTACCGTTGGCATGTTGAATGTTTTCTCCAGCTATATCGCCCGAGCCGTCGAGGACGAGAGGGACGGAAGGTGCCGCTACCGTGACTACTGCGGTGTCGCTATCCGCGGTGCCCCCGGCGTTAGTAATCTGTACCCAGAAGCTTGTGCTCGCGGTGAGAGCGCCGGTGTCTAAGGTCCCGGTAGTCGCGCCGGCGACGGGACTGGCGGTGTCGCCGCTGTTGCCGGTAAACCACTGGTAAGTGAGATCGTCACCACTGGCGGTAACGGACAAGCTGGCTGAAGCGCCCGAAGCGACCTCCTGGCTCGCGGGCTGGGTAGTGATGGACGGGGCATCCGCGGGTGGGGGTCCTTCGGAGCCCGTGCCCGGTGCTCCGATGGGCGTAAACCCAAAATCGTCGATCGTAGTACGACTGAAGTCAGGATTAATATCAGGATCATCATTAATAACTAGTTTGCCAATACCTCCCGGAGCTCCTAATTCATCCGCATTGATCGTTATAAAACGGGGTTTGAACAAGGGGTCGAGGAACCCTTCTAAATCCGTAAAGGTGGCGAGTAAGTTATCGTTTGTGTCGTAGACTTCAATTGAGCCGTCAGGATCGGTTTCACCTGCGGCAACCACATGCGCAGCAAAAGTATCTATTTCATAAGCCGGGGTTTCAAAGGTGACGGTAAAAGAGTCGCCATTAAAAACTCCGTAAGAATAAGGCCACGAACGAACATAGGCGAGATTACCTGAAGCTACAAAGATAATGAATCCTCCTTCTAAACTAATACTGTTGGGCGAGGTCCCGACGGTTAAAATTTCGTTCTGTCCCTGACCGGTGCCAAATTCTCTGAAAGTCGTGTAAACTGTATTGTTTGAAGGGAAATCCGTCAGGGTAAATCCCAGATCATCGAGCACAAATTTTCCTGTCACATTCAGCACCTTCATTTCGATTATGCCGTTAATGAAATTAAAATCGGTATCATCAAGAAAAACACCACTGTCGGCGACAAAGCTGTATAAGGTGGGATTGGCTCCTGGACTGATATTTGTCGGAAGTCCATCGATTCTGCCCCCATTGTCAGGTATGACGACGACAACATCGTTGTTGCCTCCGGACTGGCCTAAATTAACTTCTCCTCTTATCTCCATTCTACCTCCGCCCGTTGTTTCACCCGCATAATATTGAAGAAATTGAATCCCCCTTGAGGATGAAATACGACCCTCCTGACCGGGTCCGAGGGTAATCGCTTTTGTTCCCGAATGCAAAAGCGCAGGATCCTCTAATGTTTCGACCGTGAATCCGGTCAGGGTGACCGTGTTTGGCTCCTGCCCTATGACGATGGTGCCTTCTCCGCTTACATCTTCAAAATCAGTGAATACTTCCAGGTCCTGTGGCAAGGCCATGAGAATGAAAGGGTAAGATACGATTAATATGAAGTGGGCGAACGATTTTTTGACTGACATGATTACACCTTTTTGTGAATGGACTACGGAACGAAGAAAAGAACGGGATTACTTGAATATGAATGAACAATAAAAAAGTCAAAACGATTTAAAATAATTCTAATTATCGGCAGAAGGGGCCTTGGGGATAATCACACTCCCGTCGGGAAGGACAGCTCGACAGGAAAAAGTCCAAGCTCCCCAGGTCCATCCCATATCGGGATTATCCAAATTTACCAAGAGTATGTTTTTGCCCTTCTTGAGCTTCACCTCGACGGCTCTGTACTTGTAAGGCTGGTGACTACCGAGGTTTTGCACTTTGTTGTCATTAAGACGAATTTTCATTTCGTCATCCCAGCTCAAGTGTAAGGTTGCTTTAGTATCCTTATTTACTTCGAGGGTTGTAACTGCCGATGCATTGGCCGGCCACGTCACATTAGAAATTCTACTCTGCACATTGAAAACATGTGAAAAATCGATAAAACCATGAGTGGCCGTGTGGCGCAATCCCGGTTCGATCGCATTCGCTTTTTCCCCCAATATCTCATCCCCTCGATACAAAGACCATGTACCATCATCGGCTGAAGCCAGTATCGCGTCTGGCCCCTCGGCCCCTACCTGTTTTAATAGATCGTACTTGCCCCGTTTAATTTCCCTTTCTTCGCGCCAGGGTGGATTCCCGTACTGGAGGTCCTGAGGTGAAACCATTTTGACGAAAGGCCGGTGGGGTTCGGTCTGATACCAGTAAGCGGTCATGCACATATCGTTCGAGTGACTGCCCCATCGAAAGTGAAGCGATTTTTCGAAAGGCACCAGATCGTGGACATAAAATTTGTATGCGCTGAGTTCGTGCCGGGCCAGGGCTGGCCCCACATCTTTATACTCGAGATAGGGGATGCCGGTGTAGAGGTGAGTATTCGGTATGTGTCGAACACCACCGAAAGCGGTGTCGAAAGTGTTTTCCCCTCCTGCTGCGCGAAGATAGTGGGGGACGATACCGTCTTCACCCGTGGCTTCACCGTCGATATAGAAATTTTCTGAGCCGGCATGCGACCAGCGCTGCTCATCGGAGCGCAAACGAACACCGAGAGAAAATCCCATAAGGTAACCGCGTCCCACGGCATCCATGACAAAAAAATCATCACCCCAGGCAGGTGCCGGGTTCTCACGACGCCAAGAAGCGTGAAAACGCAGGTCCTCATCAAAGTCGTCAGTCAGATACTTGTGCCAATCCAGGGTGTAAATAAACTTTGCGCTTTTTATGGCCTCCACCTCAACGCGGGCGGAGCGGGCAAAGGGCATAGGGAAGTAACAGGCGAGAGCCCCCATATCACTTACCGAAAGATAATAGCTGTTAATATTATAGTGGCTGACATTATAATGAACGCCAAACAAATCGGGAAGGGGGGCTTCCACGCTGGGTGACTCTTCGCCATCCCAATAAATGCGCACGATAAAATTACGGCTCCCTTCCAACACGCGAAACTGAGCTCTTCGATCATTACTGGTCATATAGATATGCCGGATACAACCCGGACCCTCCAGTTCGGCAATTACTCGTCGCTCACCCGCCTCCATGGGAAATTTATCAAGCACACGTTCGTAACGGTATTTCTCCGGCAAGTTCAGCTTGTCTTCGATCGTCGCGGCTGAACATTCACCCACTATCCGGAACAAGGCTAAGACAGAGAGAATGACAGACGTCAGGTAAATCTTTTTCATATTTTAATAGTCAAAAAGTCAAAAGGTCAAAAAGTCAAAAGGATATGCGCTAATACAACTACTGCATATTCATTGATCACTGTTAACTGCCTTCCGACGGGAGTTTAGAATATCCCAAAAAGTAAGATTTCTTGAATCGGGTTTTGGACCGCCGCAGAGTGCGCTCGCCACTAATCCGACGAAGACTAAAACAAGATGGTTGAAAACGCCAATAATGTAGGGATTCAAGGTGTAATTAAAGCGTCCCAGATTAAGTAAGGGTGTATTTGACCCTGGAAGATTAACTCCGGTTACAGTTGCCCAGCCGGTAAAAAGAAAACAAAAAATAATTCCAATATATGCACCCCTTGAAGTCGTCCAGCGAAAGAGGAATCCAAGCGCGAAGAGGCCGAGGATTCCCCCGGTTACGATTGAGGCAACGGTAATAGATAATTCAATAACGGATCGAATACCGATCCATTGCTGAGCGATAAAGATTGAGGATGCTCCCAGTATCGCGACAACGATCTTTCCCACGATTAACTGATGCCTGTCATTTGCGTCTGGTAAAATACGTACATAGAAGTCTTTAACCATGACGGTTGCGAGCGAGTTTAATTCGGAGTCCAAAGAAGACATGGCGGCACCAATCAGCGCCGCGAGTAAAATTCCGATCACGGCCGCTGGTAATTGGGTTTTGATAAAATAAGGCATGATGAAGTCCTTGGATTCGAGCACTTCGGTCGGTAGTTGCTCGAGTGACAATTCATAAAACGCCCACAACAAAGCGCCGACGATGGAAAATAAAATCCAGACCGGAACGCACGCTGAAGCTCCGATATAAGCGCCCTGTGCCGCTTCCCGATCCGAGCGAGCGAGGAGAAAACGCTGTACATTACTTTGATCACAGGCCAAATATTGGATCGTGAAAAAAGTCCCACCAATGACGTAGAACCATTGATTATGTTCATACCAATCGAAGTTCCAGTTACCCATCGCAAATTTTCCTCCCTCCCACGCCTTGGAGATTACCACGCTTGCACCTTCGTTCGGAGTGAAGAGTAATACAAATAAACAAATCAGGCCGCCGATTACGAGTAGGGTGCCTTGTATTACATCGGTCCACACGACCGCTTCAATCCCGCCGATCATCGTGTAAATTACAGTCACCGCGCCCAGGATGAGGATTACCCACCACACATCCCAGCCACTCAAATAACCGACGGCAATCGCTAAAAAATAAAAGGTGACACTGACGTCGATAACATGACTGACGATGAACGCCGCCGCCCCGTATGCGCGCGCGGGATAACCAAACCGTTTTTCCAAATATCCATAGGCTGTCATGCGCACCGTTCGGCGATAGAAAGCAACGAGGTAATAAGAAATGAAAATCATGACTAGCGGCCAGACAAACTGCCGGGGCAATGACCACATATTAGTTTTATAAACTTCACCGGGGAGTCCGATAAAGGTGGCACTGCTGATAACCGTGCCCATAATTGAAAAACCAACCACCCACCCCGGTAAATTGCGGCCAGCGAGAAAATAGTCCTCGGTCGATTTCTGCCGGCGCGAAAAATACAATCCCAGCGTCCCCAGGATGCAGAGATATATGACAATAACCGTTATTTCGATAATGCCCAAGGTGTATTAGTCAAAAGGTCAAAAGGTCAAAAAGTCAAAAGGGGAAATGCGTAAATGAGATAATGCGGTGATGCGACTAAGCGGAAATGCCGTAATTGGCAGGTATGTCCTGCATCCTCATTTGTCATTGCGAAGGAGGCGTAGCCGACTGCGGCTACCGAGCGCAGCGACATCTTCCATTCCAGGGGATGTCGGTTACGTAATGGTAGCCCCTTGGAATGGAAGATGTCGCTATGCTTGGTAGCTTTGTCTCACACAGATTCGGGATTCTCGCAATGACAATAAGAAATCAATCCAAAATCGCATCATCGCATACACGTATGTTCGCATCATCGTGTATGCGCATATCCTTTGACATTCGATTCGATGTTCGACATTTATTATCACTGAATTTTAAAAGGCGTCGCCTGTGGTAACATTAAATAAATCGGATGCTTCGATTGCATTCACACCTCTGACTCCGGTTGTGGGAGCGGAATGTAGTGGTGTCGATATTTCCCAACCGGTATCGGATGAGACTATTGCTGCTATCAATAATGCGTTGGCTGAGTACGGTGTGCTGCTCTTTCGCGACCAGGATATTACACCTGAACAGCATATCGACTTCAGTCGAAAGTTCGGTCAGCTTGACATTCATGTCCTCGACCAGTTTCTTCTGACCGGCCATCCGGAGATCTATATAATCTCCAACGTGGTGGAAAATGGTAAGCACATCGGCGCGCATGGGGGAGCGAAGCATTTTCACTCCGATCTCTCCTATAATCCCGAACCGAGCCTGGGATCGCTTTTCCTCTGCCGTGAATGTCCACCCAAAGGGGGGCAGACTGAGTTTGCCGGCATGTTTGCCGCTTATGATGCGTTGCCCAAGGAGCGAAAACAATGGCTGGCACAGCAGCGTGGCGTTCACGACTACGTGTATCATTACGAGACTTTTCTACCCCACCGCAAACCGTTGACGGAGGAACAGAAAGCTAAGCTATCGCCCTCAGCTCACCCCGCAATCCGCACCCATC
Organism: Opitutales bacterium; assembly: GCA_965219535.1. GTDB lineage: Bacteria > Verrucomicrobiota > Verrucomicrobiia > Opitutales > PNEW01 > PNEW01. Next base: position 1,298,619 of record CBDCNV010000002.1, read on the forward strand.
CGGTAAGTGGACGAAAGGGGATCTATCTCTCTGAAGCACTGACTTCACACCTGGAGGGCGTGGATGTAGAGGAGGGCCGGAAACTGATCAAGGAAATTTGCGATTTTGCCACGCAACCTCAATTCGTCTATCGTCACGAATGGCGTGTCGGTGATCTGGTGTTCTGGGACAACCGCGCGGTGATGCATCGCGCCCTGCCGTTTGACGAGGATCAGTCCCGACGAGTGATGCATCGAACCACGGTCCACGGAGACAAACCTTTCCTGAAGGTGTAAGCCGATTGCGTATACGGGTGAATGCGTATAAGCGAGAATGCGGATATTGTTTAGATAAACTGGCATCCTGTATGAAACCGCATTGCCGCATTCACACTTTTTCGCATCTACGCATTTTCTTTTGACATTAGACCTTCGACTTTTGACTCTAATTTCCATGAGAGACCTGAGACAAGACAGCACACAACTCTACATTGCGGATCAGGTTCAGTCTTTTGTAGATAATTTAATCCTGGAATCAGTGACCGATGTTACGCGGCGCTGGTATACACCTGAGCGGGTTGGTGACGGACCGGTTCTCGTAAAAACTGAATCCTGGGAAGGTTTACCCTATTTCGGGAGCAACACCACGGTGATCCGCGATCCAGACGACGGGCTTTTCAAATGTTGGTATGAGATTATGGTTGGTGAACCCGATAAAAGCAAAATGGCCCTCGGTATGGAATCCTACGTTTGTTATGCCACGAGTGAAGATGGTATTCACTGGGAAAAGCCAGAGTTCGATGTCACCATTTTAGAGGGTAGTAAAACAAATATCATTTTGGGCAGCCCTGAATCCGGAGGCGCGCATGCCATGACTGTAATCAGGGACCCTTATCCAAAGTCCGAAGCGGAACGTTTTAAAGGGATGGTAACGCTTATGTGGGATCAGAACAAAAACCGCCGCATCGTCAGCGCGCACTCGCCGGATGGAATCAACTGGCAGATTAGCGACGAGGTTCTTCGTATCGGCATGGCTGGACCAAGGTTGTGTGACGTTCACATCGTAGGCTATGACGAGGACGCCCGTGAATATGTTTGCTACACGCGCCATTTCCTCATGACTGCCGGCGCTACGCGCGTACGCTTTGTTCGCGATCAAACCTTCGGTCGACCCTTAGAATTGGATAACTTCGCCACCTATTGCCAGCGACGCGTGTGGGTTATGCGCAGCTCTGATTTCATTCATTGGAGCGAACCGGTTTTGGTCGCTGCGGTCGATGAGAGCGAAGATAATTTAGATGAATCCTTTTATTACATGGTACCCTATAAGGTGGGGACCCAGCATTTGGCGCCGGTGGGCGTGTTCAAATCGGTTGATAACGAGATGGAGGTACAGCTTCTGCACAGTCGAGACGGTCTCCGCTGGCAGCGCGCGATGAAACGGCAACCGTTCGTAGCTCATCGCGGCGAAGGTTTCTGGGACGCGCACATGGTATTCATCACGACACCCCCGATCGAAGTGGATAATAAATTATATTTCTATTATAGTGGAACGAACTTTCATCACGACTGGTGGCTGGTCGGCTTGCGCGAGGGGATCGACCACCCGGAGGCAAAAGATCCATTAGGTTGTGGGAACGCGTTCGCGATGGGTCTGGCAACCATGAGAAAAGACGGATACGCTTCGCTTTACGCCAACCGGTTTCGCCAGGGTATTGTTATTACACGGAATTTGATTAGTCTTGGAACTCAGCTTATTATCAATGCCCGTTGCGCCCCCGGGGGGTCAATCAGGGTCGAGGTCCAGAACCGCCTGGATAAAGTCCTTGGAGAATGCAGCATCGATAACAGCGACGCTTTCAGTGGTGACAGCGTCGAACATACGATGACGTGGAAAGGCGATCCAACAATCCCCGCCGGTCGCGGTCAGGAACTCTACTGGCGCAAGCTCAGATTCCATTTGCGAGACGCCGAATTGTTTTCTTTCCGTTTTACCCATGAGACCGAAGAAAGCGATCCCTTCAAGACCGAGAAGGAGTGGTAGGGGGGGAGCTCACGCGCATGTTAAGTTTTAGGTGTTAGGTTTTAGGTGGAGATGACTCGAGCTTTCTCCTATTATATTGGCGAAGGCGTTTGACTTTAGACGTTCAGCTTTCGACTATTCAAATCCATGAGGGATTTGAAACAGGATAGCACACAACTCTACATTGCGGATCAGGTACAGACCTTCGTCGATAACTTAATCCTCGAATCGGTAACCGACGTCACGCGGCGCTGGCACACACCCGAGCGAGTCGGCGACGGTCCAGTTCTCACAAAGACAGAACCTTGGGAAGGTTTACCCTATTTTAACTGTGCAACCACAATCATCCGCGATCCGGATGACGGCCTATTCAAATGTTGGTATGAAATCATGGTAGGCGAGCCCGATAAGAGCTATATTGCTCTGGGTATGGATTCCTACTCGTGTGTGGCAACGAGTGAGGACGGTCTTCACTGGGATAAACCAGCGCTTGATAATTTGATCGTGGATGGGCGCAAAACGAATATAATTCTGGGCAGCCCTGAAACCGGGGGTGCGCATTCTATGACCGTGATCAAGGACCCTTATCCAAAGTCGGAGGCGGAGCGCTTCAAGGGGATGCTTACCCTAATGTGGGACCATAACAAGAACCGCAGGATCGTTACCGCCTACTCGCCGGATGGAATCAATTGGAAGATAAATGACGATGTTCCACGGATTGGGCTGGCCGGTCCGAGACTTTGCGACGGCCACAACCTCGCCTATGACGAGGATGCCCGTGAATACGTTTGCTACACGCGCCATTTTCTCATGACTGCAGGAGCTACGCGCGTACGCTTTGTTCGTGATCAAACCTTTGGTCGCCCCTTAGAGCCGGATAACTTCGCCACCTATTGCCAGCGACGTGTCTGGGTTATGCGCAGCACTGATTTTATTCATTGGAGCGAACCAGTTCTGATAGCTGCAGCTGATGAAAGTGAAGATAATCTGGATGAATCTTTTTATTACATGGTTCCTTATAAACTGGGCGGGTTGTATCTTGGACCGACGGGCATGTTCAAGTCGGTAGACAACGAGATAGAAGTTCAACTTCAATATAGCCGCGACGGACTTCGCTGGCAGCGCGCATTGAAACGACAACCGTTCCTTGCTCATCGCGGTGAAGGATTTTGGGATGCTCACCTCGTATATATAAATAACCCGCCGATCGAAGTGGACGATAAACTTTATTTTTATTATAGCGGGAGCAACTTTCATCACGACTGGTGGATGGTCGGATTACGGGAAGGGATCGACCATCCTGAGGCAATAGATCCACTGGGCTGTGGGAGTGCTTTTGGAGTGGGGTTGGCAACCTTGAGAAAAGACGGATATGCCTCACTTTACGCCAATCAGCACCGGCAAGGTGTTGTCATTACGCGTAACTTTATTAGTCTGGGGACTCAGCTTGTTATCAATGCCTTCTGCGCACCGGGTGGTTCGATCCGAGTCGAAGTTCAAAACCGTTTGGATAAAGTCCTCGGAGAATGTACCATCGAGAACAGCGACGCTTTCACCGGTGACAGTGTCGAGCATACCATGACCTGGAAAGGTGATCCGACGATCCCAGCCGGACGCGGGCAGGAACTCTACTGGCGCAAGCTCAGATTCCATTTGCGCGATGCCGAATTGTTTTCATTTCGTTTCACCCATGAGACTGAAGATGAATCTCCCTACAAGACGGAAAAAGAGTGGTGACGCGTGAAATTGCTTTCACGCGTGTTAAGTTTTAGGTGTTAGGTTTTAGGTTAATCTACTTAACACCTAAAACCTAACACTTAACACCATCGTGCATCGTTCATTGATTTAACTTGATGATTGAGTTTCGCTGATGCACGATTTTTCCAATGATAGAAATACTTGATACCGACCTTATTTATCGGGGAGATGAGAGCGCTCCGCACTTTCGAAATACTTACTGGCCCAGTGTTGTAGAACTCGACAACGGTGAGCTGCTGGCGGCATTGGATATCAGTAATTTCATTAACAGCCGTGACGCTCGCTCTTATTACAGTCTTTCAAAAGACCAAGGTAAAAGCTGGAGTGAGCCTAAGATAATCTGGGATGGAGACGGGTGGCCTTATCCCTTTCATACGACCTGCCGCATCAGCAAGGCACCGGGTGGTGAGGTCATCGGGTTTATGGCAATCAAAGACCGGTCAGACAGTGAACAACCGCATACCAATCCGGAAAATGGGGGGATGATAAATATGGAGCATGCGGTCGTTCGCTGGGACAATGATACTCAGAGCTGGTTAAAACCGGAAATATTTAAGCGTCCGCTAGAGTGGAATTGTTATGAGAGTTGTCATGCGATATTTCCCATTAGCGCGGAGAAATGGCTTTTACCCACCGCGTTTCGAACGAATTGGGAAGGGGAGTGCCCGTTTGGTCATAAAGCGTTTGCGTTTGTCACACGGGATGGCGGTAAGAGTTGGAATGAGATTGTCGACGTCTTTGATTGCTGGTCTGAAAATTTGATTTGTTGGGAACAGAAGCAGACGATCCTTTCCGACGGCAGAGTTTTTGCCGCGTGCTGGGCGTTTAATGCCGAGACAAAAGTGAACCATAAAAACCGTTACACATTTTCAGATGATAAGGGTGAATCTTATGGAGAAATTTTTGAAAGCCCTCTTTCAGGACAGACTTGCACCCCAATAGGTTTAGCTGACAATCATATACTCGCCATCTACCGCCGCTTGGATAAAAATGGATTATGGGGACATCTGGCAAAAATCGAAGGAACTGAATGGATTTCAATCAGTGAAAAACTTATCTGGGGAGAAGACGTAGAAGCGATCAAGGGTGTTAAAGATCATTCGATACAAAATCAAAAGACCTTGCAATTTGGGTTTCCCACTGTGATATAGCTTCGGGATGGGAATATCTATTTTACGTTTTGGTGTGTTGAAAATGATTTAAGTAATATACGCTGGTATAGACTCAGAAGTGAAGTGTAAGATATTTTTATAATCCCCACAATGTTTATAGCAGTGTAAATCCTCAGTTTAAGATTGATTTCACTCATACTTATAACGTCAGGCATTATTTTTATTGCCTCTATTATTCGGTCTGCACTCGGCTTTGGAGAAGCGCTCATCGCGATGCCGCTCTTAGTGATGTTTCTTGGTTTATCCACCGCAACTCCGGTAGTCGGCTTCGTGGCGCTGACTTTGAGTGTCATCATCCTACAGAAAGATTGGCGCTTAGCCGATTTTAAATTAACTTGGCGCTTGGTCCTAACATCGTTGATGGGGGTTCCGGTCGGTCTGTTAATGCTAAAAGGTGTAGCCGACGAGTTGATGCAGGGCTTACTGGGAATAGTGCTGATTGCTTATGGGTTGTATAAAATAGTGAGACCTGAACACCTCTTAAAAGAAGATCGCTTCGGGTTGGTTTACCTCTTCGGTTTCCTCTCGGGCATTCTGGGCGGCGCCTACAACACTAACGGTCCCCTGGTCGTTATCTACGCCAACCTGCGGCGATGGCCTCCGCAGCAATTTCGCAGTACCATGCAAAGTTATTTTTTGCCGATCGGGTTTTTTACGATGATTGGACAGGGGGTCGCCGGTTTATGGACGACCAAAGTTATCACGCTCTATCTCAGTTCCCTGCCGTTAATTTTTCTCGCCGTTTACATCGGAAGAAAAGTCCACATGTCTTTTGCACCCCACCGTTTTGATCGTATCATCAGCACCGTCTTGCTGCTCATGGGACTGTTACTTATAATTCGAATACTGATGAATTAGAATTCGCATTTTTGCGAATTGTCAAAAGGTCAAAAAGTCAAAAAGGAAAACGTGTATCCGCAACTTGTCACGCCATAGCCTCGGCGACGGCGGATCCGCAATCTAAATGACCCAGTGCCGGTAAAGTTGCTTAACGTTATCCGGTAGTTTATCGAAGACGTCTTTTCGAATCGGAATCGCGTCGTAGTTCTTGCCGCCTCTTTCGACCACCATGCGATCGTGATCGGGAGTGCCTTTCATCGTCGGTGTAAGGTTGAGCCACCACGGCGCATAGCGTACGATTAACGCGACCCGGGATTCGTCACAGATATTCGGTGCCACGGCATGCCACATACGGCTGTCATAAAGCAGTACGCTACCCTCCGGACCCAAGGCCTGGCGCTCGTCGGGATTTGGTGCGTCGAGATCAATTCCCTCCATCTCTCCTGTTGCCGGGTTGTTTGTCAGGCGATGGCTTTTGGGAAGAATAAATGTGGCTCCGTTTTCTTTCGTGAAGTGAGTCAACATCCAGATCGATGATAGGTGCATGATCATATTGCCGTAGGGCGCTTTGACATGCGTGGAGTTAGTCCCGTTATAGGGCCAGTCGGCGTGCCAATAGCCGCGGTCACCGCCGGGTTGGTTGATCACCGTGTCCGTACACGAAATCCGTGCATAGTCGCCGAAAAAATATTCTACTGTTCCGAGTATGCGTTCATCGACAAGGTAGGGCGCAAAGCACTGCGTGGCATTGATCACCTGCTTGAGCACCGCGACCCCCGGTGTGCCAATGCGATGGCCGCGTGACCGCGTTTTCGCCAGCTCTGCTTCCGCTTCTTCATTATGAGCGTGTTGCGCGGCCATGACTTCAGAACGAATGGCGTCCACCTTATCCGCTGGAATTACCCCCTCGACGACGCAATAACCCTCTCGCTCGATTTGAGAAACAATAGCGTCCACCGGCATCTGTTTAATCGAAGTTTCCATTACATATTAATCGGTAGAAAAATAGTATCGGAATTTATAAGAAAAACAACGATTTACTGAAAAACATTTAAAGCCTCGATGGGTTCCACCTTATCTTTTCTTCTACTCTCATTATTTCTTTCTTGTGTCTCTCGTGCCTTTGGAAGATGTTGTCTCGCTGTTTTATAGTAAGATACTTCGGTAAACGATAACACGAAATCGAGATGAAATTCAGATCATTTTTAATAGCATTAAGCGCATTATCCCTATCCATGGGATCGATTACCAGCTACGCTGATGATGAAAGTCTGGGGATGTATATGCCTGACGGTCAGATCACCTCACGGGTAGTCAGGGTTTATCTCTATAATTGGGATTTGTCCTATGAGATGAATCCCCGTTTGGTCCTGGGAAAGCTGGGTAAGGCGGATAGTGAAAATGTCAGCGATCGACTGACGGATAATGTTCAGTACTCCGCAATCGAAGTAATACCCGACCAGCGTTGGACGGAAACGAGAGAAGGAGAATCCTTTGAGCGGCAATCGCACGGAACGGTGATATTGTTTGATCTATCAAAACAGAGTGTTCCGTTTTATAAACCGGGACAACGTTTCCTTCCGATTCTCCTATGGAATGAAAATGTGCAACCGGGAAGAAAAGTAGACACAAAATCCCAAATCCAGGTGATCAGCAAAGAGGATGTCTATTTACGTGGTCGAGCGGGTATACTTATTTGGACTGTTCTCGTCCTTTTGATTTTTCTGGGAATTGTTTACCTGATCACAATGCGTGCAGAAAGGGGGATGCTAGGTATACTTTGTACCGCGAATGGCCGTATCTCTGTCGGGTTGACACAAATGGCCCTTTGGACACTTGTCGTCGGCGCGATGGTCCTTGGGTTTGGTTTGATGCAGCTGACGGTGCCAGAGATTCCTCTTACCTTGATCCTATTAATCGGAATGTCCTACGCCACGAGTGCAATAAGCCATTATCAAACGTATCGCTTGCAGCGTGTAGTGGCATCAGCAAGTCAAGAGCGTGAACCCCGTTTAAGTGACCTCGTATCGATACCCACTCTTATCACAACAGATAAAGGCGACGCGAAGGAAACAGAAGACCAGTCTCTCGCGAAAGCACAATTGCTGTTTTGGACCGTTTTCACCTTAGTCATTATAGCAATGAAGACTATTGCTGAAGGTCAATTATGGGCGATCCCGGAGACCTTGGTGTTTTTAATGGGATTCAGTCAGATTGGCTATTTAGCCCGTAAAGAAATGTCATTGTGGGTCGCACGAAAAGACACCATTCCAGATACTCAATAAAACAAGAAAACCGGGAAGGCTGGAAACCAGATAACCAGAAGACCGGAAAACCGGAAAACCAGACTAAGAGAAAGAGGATATGGAAGAAGTTTAATACCCAAATTCGCATTCAAGCATTTCCTTTTTGACCTTTTGACCTTTTGACTTTTTGACTTCTTATTGATGCATGAAGGAAAACTTTTAAGCGACAAGCTGAAATCCGGCGATATCTGCCTGGGCATTTTCAATACCTCGAGTGATCCCTGTATCACTGAGCTACTCAGTGGCTCAGGGTACGACTTTATTATTATCGATGCTGAGCACGGTGCACTTAATATCGAGACCGTACAGGCTAATATCATGGCGACGATGGGTAGTAACACGGTTCCGCTGGTTCGCGTGCCGATCAATGATGAAGCTTATATTAAGCGTTTGCTTGACGCAGGAGTGGGTGGGATTCTTGTGCCCCAGGTTCGCAACGCTGAGGATGTTAAGCAAGCGGTTGCTGCCTGTCTTTACCCGCCGGAAGGTATTCGCGGGTTCGGACCGCGTCGACCTGCCAACTACGAGCGTAATTATGCCGAGGTTGCCGAATCGGCTAACGATCATATTGTAGCCTGGGTCCAGATCGAAAACATGGGAGCTGTAAATGAGATCGAAGAGATCGTCCGCACTCCGCATCTTTCTGGAGTTATTATTGGTCCCAATGACCTCGCGGCATCGCTGGGGGTAATTTTTCAGAAAGAACATCCGACGGTTCTTGAAGCCATCCAGAAAGTGAAAAGTGCCGCACACGAGGCAGGCATGCCCGTGGGAATGGCGGGGACTAAGGATCCGGAGGGTGCTATCGGATGGATCAAGGACGGTTTTCAATTCGCGACGCTGAATAATACAAATGGCCTCCTCATGCGGGCCAGCCAGGATTTCATTGCCAGGGTGAAAGAGGGAATCGCTTAATCAATTGCCGATTGCCGATATGCGATTTCAGATTGAACCGTGAGAGGATATCCTGATGGTTTTTTACATAATTACATTTCCTTATTTACGCAGATCCATTTTGACATTCTGACCTTTTGACATTTTGACTCTTCCTTACGTGAAGATTAAAGAAATCAGGACTGTAGATTTAAAAATACCGGTCGCTCAGCCAAAAACAAAACCGAGCCGCCCTGCCTGGAGAATGTCAGCGCCTCGTAATCTACCTCTTAAAAAGTATCCTGAATTTTCCCAGAGCGATAATGCTGTTCCCGGCATGGATGAGAACCCGGTCTGGGTCCAGGTAGTCGCCGAGAACGGCGAATGGGGACTTGGCTTTTCAGGCTTTGGCGCAGTGACCGCAGTGGTAATCGACGGCGTCTTTGCCCCTTTGTTAAAGGGACGTGACTGCATGGCGATTGAGTTTTTAAACGATTTGATGTGGAGGTCTATTCTGCGTCTGGGTTCCGAGGGGCATGCGGCGATTGCGCAAAGTGGAGTAGACCTGGCATTGTGGGACCTCAAAGGGAAATTACTGGATCAACCCGTCTACAGCTTGCTCGGGGGACCCAGCCGGGATAAAGTGCGTCTGTATGCGACGACTGACGACCTCGATTGGGCGCAGGAGCTGGGCTTCACCGCATTCAAAGTGAGCAATCCCGCTCATTATGACAGCGGTATTGAGGGACTCAACAAGCTTGAGGAAAAAGTAGCGCGTGCCCGAGAGACTGTGGGTGTGGATGCCGAACTGATGCTCAATCCGGTAATGGCTTACAACGTGGAATTCGCGATCCAGGTGGCTGAGCGCCTGCGGCCCTACCGACTGCGCTGGCTGGAGGAGCCACTGAAGCCAATTGATTTGCGCGGTCATATCGAACTGAAAAAGGCTGTTCCTTGGATGCCGATTGCCACCGGTGAGGACCATCACGGGCGGCACGCGTTTCTCGAGTTAATTGAAAATCGGTGTGTGGATGTGGTTCAACCCGACATCAACTGGTGCGGTGGGTTGTCGGAAGCGGTTAAAATTTATGCCATCACGGAAGCTGCAGGATTGCAGACGAGTCCACATAAGGCTGGCTCGACGCCTTTTGGTCAGCACTTCGCCATCGCCATGCCCGAATCATCATTGGCTGAGTTCTGGCTCGAGACTGACCCTGGAATTCCTTTGGACGAGTTAAACCCCATTCCCGGTATGGCTGTCCCCAGGGACGGCTATGTCGTGCCATCACAGGCCCCTGGATTCGGTATGGAAATTGCAGAAGACTGGATTCTACCGAGAGACTGAAAATAAGCTTTATGATTTTCTGATTGCTCGAATGATAAAATCAAATTGAGAATGGAAAAATGAAACGATTAGAAAACAAAGTTGCTATTATTACGGGTGCGTCACTAGGGCTAGGTAAAGCGGCCGCCCTGCTTTTCGCTAAAGAGGGTGCTTCTGTCGTCATCTGTGATCGCGGACGAACGCCGGAGAATGCTGAAAAAGTGCTCAAGGAAGCGGAAGGTCTCAGTGGTGAAATTGCTTACAAAAAATGTGATGTCCTAATCAAGGACGATATTGTCGCCCTCGTTAAATTTACTTTGGAGCGCTTTGGAAGAATTGATGTCATGGTTAACAATGCCATCGTCGATACGAATATGGGGATGTTGGAAGAGATTGAATTGGATGATTGGGAGGACACGATTTTTTGTCATATGACCGCGCCTCTAATCTTTTGTCAGGAGGTGATGCCAACAATGATCAAGCAGGGAAGTGGGAGTATTATTAATGTGTCTTCACATATGGCGCTTGTCGGTAGCAGCAATATTTCCTCCTATGGCCCAGCCAAGGCGGGCATGATCAATTTTACCAAATCGATAGCGGTTACTTACGGCCCCTACGGGATTCGTGCGAACTCACTTACGCCCGCCCGCATGCTTACAGAAAAAAAACATGATATGCTCAGGGGTAGTCCATCGTCAGTCAGAATACAGAAAACTGCGTATCCCACGGGCAGTCCAGCTCAACCCGAACAGGTTGCTGATGCCATGCTCTTTTTGGCTTCCGATGAATCAGCTGCAGTTACGGGACATAATCTGATCACCGACCGGGGCCTCACCGCTCAGTGTCCCTCTGTCCCTGTTGGCCGAGGTGAAGCGAATTTAAAAGAGGAACTGGCCGCGCAGGGATCGGAGTGGTTAAAGAGTGAGTTATGATGTCAATGAGGATATGCGTGAAAGCGAAAATGTGTAAATGCGATAATGGGGATTGATAGTTGATTAATCCTAACGGTTATATCTTTCTCTCTTGCAACTGCTGAACCCTGAACCCTGAACCCTGAACCCCGAACCCTGAACTATCATGCCTGACACACCTTCAAAACAGAATCGCTACCCGTTGCGCGCGGTGCCTGGATACTTCGGTAGCCATCCCGGTATCCAAATCGGCGCCACAACAACACCCCTGGCCGATGACGAGGAATTGCAGATCTTTCAACAACTTGGCGTTGAATGGGTGATGCTTAAAGTCCCAGATGAATCGCTGCACAGTGTGGCCAATTACAAGAGTTGGAAAGAACGGTTCGCCCGCTACGACATGCAAATCTACCGTATCGGGAGCCACTGGCACAACATGGCGGCAGTTACGCTCGGCCTCAAAGACTGTGATCGCATGACGAATGATTACATAACTCATATCCGCAATCTCAGTGCTGCCGGTATCTACTACACGACCTACGCGCACATGGCTAACGGTATCTGGTCCTCTGGTAAGGCCACCGGACGCGGCGGCAGCCAGGCACGCACGCTGGACCTCGATGTCGCCCGTGCAAAGTGGGAAGACTGGGGCTTCGAAGGAGAGGTTCCCAATGGGGTCCGTGGACAGTGGGATCACTGGAGGCTCGAAGGAGAGGTACCGCATGATCGGGAATTCACGGAAGATGAATTGTGGGACAACTACGAACGATTCATGCGCAAGGTGGTGCCAGCCGCGGAAGAAGCGGGTGTCTACATCGGTATGCATCCCGACGATCCGCCAGTCTACACCCTCGGCGGTGTGCCGCGCTGCATTCTGGGTAGCTTCGCCGGTTATCAGCGTGCACTTGAGATTGCCGACAGCCCAAATATCGGGGTTTGCCTCTGCGTCGGCTGCTGGCTTGAAGGCGGTGCGAAAGGAATGGGAGTCGACGTCCTGGAAGCAATCCGAATATTTGGGCAGCAGGGTAAGATTTTTAAGGTCCACTTCCGCAATATCACTAATCCGATGCCCGAACCCTGGCGGGAGACGATGATGGATGAGGGTTACATGGACATGACGAAGGTAATGGCTGCACTGCAGGAAGTCGAGTATGACGGCTGCGTCATTCCCGATCACATTCCCGAGATGAGCAGCCCAAAGTGCGGAGAGAATGGAGGCACTCAGGCTGGACTTGGATTTTCTATCGGCTATATGCGCGCCATTGCAAATGCGGATCTGCGAGATGTCGGGCAAAGCCCTCGGTAGCGATTGCAGAATGCGGATTGAGGAATATCGATTATCGATCGTCGATTGCAGATTGATCCCTATGGATACCCTCTCATTCATCCAGCCTTCCATACTACCAATGTTTCAGCTATCATCTGAACCCTGAACCCTGAACCCTGAACCCTGAACCCTGAACCCTGAACCCTGAACCCCGCCTGTCCTGAGCTTAGCCGAAGGAAATACTCATGCATGACTCATTATCTCAAGAAAAACAATACCCTTTGCGCGCAGTGCCGGGTTTTTTCGGCAGTCATCCTGGTATCCAGATCGGGACTACGGTGTCACCCTTGGTTGACGATACTGAATTACAGCAGCTTCAGCAGTTGGGCGTCGAATGGGTGATGCTTAATGTTCCCGATCAGTCGCTGCACTGCGTAGCCAATTATAAGAGCTGGATTGAGCGGTTCGCTCGTTACGATATCCAAATCTACAGTATCCTTAACCACGACGTGCACAATATGGAAGCAGTCACGCTCAATCTTGAGGACTGCGATCGCAAGACTGAAGAGTTCAACATTTTCATCCGTAATCTCGGTGCCGCCGGGATCTACTACAAGACCTACGCACACATGGCTACCGGAATCTGGTCATCCGACTCTACCACTGGACGTGGTGGTATAAAAGCGCGCACCCTGGATCTAAGCAATGCGCGGGGGTACTGGGACGAGAAGGAATTTGAAGGTGAACTGCCTCACGGACGGATCTACACCGAAGACGAGTTGTGGGACAATTATGAGAGGTTTATGCGCAAGATAGTGCCAGTCGCAGAAGAGGCTGGTGTATTTATCGGTATGCATCCCGACGACCCCCCGGTTTACGCACTTGGCGGTGTGCCTCGCTGTATATTGGGTAACTTCGCCGGTTATCAGCGTGCGCTGGAGATCGCTGACAGCCCAAACATTGGCGTTTGCCTTTGCGTCGGTTGCTGGCTCGAAGGAGGCGAGAAAGGAATGGGTGTCGATGTGCTCGAAGCGATTCATGCCTTCGGAAAGCAAGGCAAGCTCTTTAAGGTCCACTTCCGCAATGTCACCAATCCGATGCCCGAACCCTGGCGCGAGACCTTGATGGATGAGGGTTACATGGACATGACGAAGGTAATGGCTGCACTGCAGGAGGTCGAGTTTGACGGCTGCATCATTCCCGATCACATCCCCAAGATGAGTGGCGATGGGGGGTTACAGGCCGGACTCGGTTATTCGATCGGTTATATGCGGGCGCTGGCGAATGCTGATTTCGGAATGCGGATTGCGGATTGATACCGGGCAAATTTATCCTGGCTGTTTCCATATTCACACTTACTCGCATTTATCATTAAGCCTTCGACCTTCGACTTTTGACATTCAGCTACAACCTGCCTATGATTAATGTTAAATCAACCTGGGTAAATTATGGAATCTAAAATTGAAGCACGAATAGTTGACACGGACTGGGCCCGATTAACTTTGGGCGAACGTATAGAGCATCTTGAAGTAGAAGGTTACCTTGTAATTCCGGATTTACTCAGTCCGAAACACATTGAAAAACTTAAAGCTGAAACAAAAAACCTGAAAACCCGTGCCGCAGATTATAGCGATAAAAAGCAGGCGGCTATCGAAGAGATGACTTATGCTGGTGGTGAAATTTCAAAGTTGATCGCCAACCCTCCACTGATTGCCTTTCTCAAAGAACTTTGTGGTGATGAACTCATAATGATGAGTTATACCTATGTGAGAACGGATCCTGGATTTCCCGGTATCAGTTTACATTGTGACGGTCAGCCCTGGAGCTCAAAAATATTTGGCTATAAGTTCAGTTGTCCTCGGCTGGTTCGCGTTCTTTATTATCTTGATGACTTGACTCCGGAAGTTTCACCTTTTCGCGTCTTACCACGTTCGCATCTCAGTTTTCACAACGAAGGCAATCCCTACCTGCGATACGAAGAGCACCCCGAACAGGCGATGGTTACCTGCAAGGCCGGCTCAGCCGTCCTTATCAATCAGAATGTATTCCATGGCAATTTTCCCAATGTGGGAGACCGTTCGCGTGAAATGCTGGCCATATCCTACCGCCCTTCATGGGCCGGGCCGGCCGGTGAAGTGGAACCGAGAGATCTGGAAAAAGTTGCAGAACTTCCCCCTGAAGTACAGGCACTTTTAAGAGACCCGAATACACGTATCTGGATGCCTGACAACCCTAACAAACCGGACCATATGTCTCGAGAAGCTCCCGGTATTAATTCCAGTCGTTGGGATCGGTAGTCGAGTGATACAGGATGGTATTGTAGCCGGAAAGAATCTTCTTTACCTAAAACTTAACGCGCGTCAGCGCCCATCTCGCTTTCGACCTTAGACCTTCGACTTTCGACTCCTAAATCTTCTTTATCGCTTCATTTCGACGGCTCAGCATTTGTTTCTCAAAACTTTGAGGATATCGCTCGGGAAGGTTGGAGATTGCGTTCAGGCGCTGAAGTACACTTTCATCCAGTTGCCAGCCAACGGCGCCAAGATTTTTTTCTAACTGTGCTACGGTTCGGGGGCCCACAATTGAGGAGGTAATTGCAGGTTGATCAAGTGCCCAACGTAGTGCGACTTGATCCGCGCTTCGCCCCAACTCATTTGAAACTTCAAGCAAAACGTTAAGTATCTTATCGGCGTGCACTGAAAAATAATCTTTAGGTAAATTCCGACCACTTTCCGATTCGACACCCGCGTCAAGATCTCCCGGCTTATATTTGCCCGTCAAAAAACCCCCGGCAAGCGGGCTCCAAATCACCACTCCCAAATCGTGGTACTGGCAAAGGGGAATCAATTCCAGTTCTATGTCTCTAACGACAAGGCTGTACTGGGGTTGATAGCATTCAAAACGATTAAGGTCATGGGCGTCACTTATACCCAGGGCGGTTGCTAAACGCCATGCTTCATAGTTGCTGCAGGCCAGGTAGCGTACTTTCCCCTCGTGAACCAGATCATCCAAAGCATAAAGCATCTCTTCAAGCGGAGTTTGAACGTCTACGTGATGGATAAAATAAATATCTATATGATCCGTTTGCAGACGCTTGAGACTGGCTTCAATCGCGCGCATGATATAGACACGCGACATTCCGGAATCGTTAGGCCCCGATCCCATGGGGTTAAAAAATTTTGTCGCAAGAATGATTTCCTCTCGGCGATCTTTAAGTGCTCTCCCTAAAATCTTTTCAGATTCTGCATTCGCGTATGCGTCGGCGGTATCGATAAAATTAATACCGGCCTCAAAACTCATATTGAGAATTCTGTTCGCTTCCGCTTCATCGGTCGTGCCTCCAAACAACATCGTGCCGAGGCATAGCTCTGAAACTTTAAGTCCCGTCCGTCCCATTCTGCGATATTTCATAGGGTGATTAGTCAAAAGGTCAAAAGGTCAAAAAGTCAAAAAGGATATGTGTAAATGTGTACATGCGTGTATGTGAGGATGCAGAAATCATTTGAATTAACTTTTATTGTGCATCCTGAATCTTGCATCCTGCATCCTGCATAACCGCGGCCGCTGGATGACCGCAAATTAATAATCGATACACTTATTCAGCTTGATAATTATAGGGCGACAGCTGTTCTTCGGTAATTTGCACACCGAAGCCAGGTCCGTCAGAAGGTATCATTTTGCCATCTTTGGGCGTTGCAATCCCGGGTAGCTGTTCTGCTTTTTGGGGCGATTCACCGGGTGGTGTCGCGACAAAGCATTCCGCCCATGGGATGGCGGGCATGGCATAGCAGGCGTGCTGGCCATAAGGTGTACTTCCACCGCAGTGGGGGATAACCGAGATTCCCGCCGCTTCAGCGATCGCACAGATCTTTGTGATCGCCGTAAGTCCTCCCACCCAGTGAATATCCGGCTGGAATATGTCCACCAGGTGGCGGCTGGCAGCGTGTTGGAAAGGCACAGAAGTGTACCAATGCTCACCGGTACTCAGCGTCTGCCAGGGAACACGCTGACGTAGTTGGGCATGGGCATCGAAATCTTCAGAGCGCAGTGTTTCTTCCATCCACTTAAGTTTGTATGGCCGCAACGCTTCTGCCAGGCGCACGGCGTATTCTACGTCGAAGGCCATCCAGCAGTCTAACATTAACTCTACATCATCACCCACCAGTTCACGATTCCTCGCTACAAAATCCACGTTCTTCTTGAGACCGTCCAAACCATCGGCGGGGCCGTAGGGGCAGGGTAGTTTGGTAGCCTTGAAACCGAGTTCCATGTACCAATCGGTATCCCCGCCGGTGGAGTAGCAGAACAATTCATCTCGCGCCGGGCCGCCCAGCAATTCGTAAACCGGTCGATCCATTAATTTTCCCTTCAGATCCCACAGGGCCAGATCAATAGCGCTCACGGCGTAGGAGTGGAGCCCCGTCGCACCATAAGGCGCGCCCATGCGCACCATCATATCATAGCATTTTTCAGTTGCGGTGCAGTTTTCACCCACAAGACGCGGCCCGAGGTAGTCATCGATTATTGCGGCTACGGGGCGACCGTGATTGGCGACGGAAAACCCCCAGGTTCCATCTTCGGCTTCGACCACACAGCCGAAATTCTTCCAAGTCGGATACCATGAAGGGCGGAACGCCGCGTAACGAGGGTAGCGTGTCACGGGGTTGGCGACGGGACCGCTTTCAATCCATGAAGGACGACGCGCAGTCTTGTACTTGACGCTCGAGGAGCTCCCTTGGTTACTGGTTTCCGGGAAACTCACATTGACGGCGCGGATGGATTTAATTTTCATGGGTAGATAGTCAAAAAGTCAAAAGGTCAAAAAGTCAAAAGGGTTATGTGTAAATGAGTGCATGTGTGAATGCGAGGAGGCGAAATCGCATTGAGAGTATAACCCGATATTCTTAAATTCGTTAGGGTTTTGCTGCATCCCGCATCGCGTATCAAACTGCCTTGGAAGATGTCGTTCTGGAACTCGGAACTGGCTTTCTGGATATCTGGTCTTTTGGCTGTCCGGCCTACCGCTACCGAACCTCGCCATGGTGAGGTGACATCCACCATTAACACACTCTGTTCCGGGGATTGCCATTGAGGTAGGCGATCACATTGTCGACGGCGCCGCTATTCAGGAGATCCATTCCCTCGGGTGTTGAATCTGCGCTATGAGGTGTCAGCACTACATGGTCACAGGTGAAGAGGGGATGATCAGCCGGCGCTGGTTCTTCATCGTAGACGTCGACACCAGCGCCCATTAATTTACCGGAATGAAGTGCCTTAACGAGGGCATCGGTATCGACAACCGCGGCCCGCGCGCCATTCAAGAAAATTGTGTTCTCCTTCATTTTGCTAAACTGTTCTGCTCCGATCAGGTGATGACTGTCTTCAGTCAGCTTTACATGAACACTGATGACATCTGATTCTGCCAAGACTTCGTCCAATGCCTTGAAAGTAACACCCAGTACCCGGGCACGTTCTGCTGATGGGTTGTATGTCCAGGCTAACACTTTCATGCCAATCGCTTTACCCAGTCGCGCCATCTCTGCTCCAATTGCACCTGTTCCGATGATTCCCAATTTTTTACCGCGTAACATAACGTTATCCATTTGTGACCATCTACCTTGTTTCATGTCGGCAGTGAAGAATGCCACGCGCTTCGCAACGGCAAACATCATGCCGAATATGTGTTCGGCGACAACGGGCGCTGTCCTGCCTGGTTGATTGCTGATCACTATCCTGTGTTTCTTAGCTGCCTTGAGGTCGAAATTATCCGTTCCGATTGAACACGCGGTAATCATCTTCAATTGGGGCAGCTGCGCGAAATCCTCATGCCCCCAGGTGACAGCACTCCTTGTGTTCATGATGATCTCGGCTCCAGCTACGCGAGCAATCTTCTCTTCCCTGTCTTTCGGTCGGTCTGTGTAGAGAGTCAGATCTCCATAGTCCTTCAACCGTTCGAGGTGAGGTGAATCCTGGATCTGGGGAGGATCGTCACCCGGGACCACTATCTTTATTCGTTCCTTTATCATCTCCCGTTTTCTTTTAGCGGTATTTCGCCAGGCATAAAGACAAAAAATTGTGCTCTAAGCGAATGGGTGCAATCGATTGTTACTTATTTTATCTCGCAACATCAATTCGGCTTATTACACTGTTACTCATGCAAAGAACAATAAAGCCCTCCTTGTCTTATCGAACTTATTCAACATTAGTCTTAGTGTGTGCGTTCTCACTCTGCCACGCCGATGATTGGCCGCGTTGGCTGGGACCCGAGGGAGATTCGATTTGGCGTGAATCGGGTATCCTGACGGAGATTCCTGCGGGCGGATTGAAAAATAATTGGTCGCATCCTGTTGGCTTGGGTTACGCTGGTCCAGCGGTAGCAAATGGTAAGGTGTATGTCATGGATTATGTCAAAACATCTGGCGAAATCAGGAATCAAGCCAGTTGGAAAGACGAATTGCGCGGTAAAGAGCGCATCCTCTGTCTATCGGTAGAAACGGGAGAGCTCATCTGGAAACATGAATATGATCGGGCCTATTTTTTATCTTATCCCGCGGGACCACGCTGCACGCCAACTGTGGCGGATGGCAAAGTGTACACCTTGGGAACAGAGGGCGATTTACTATGCCTCGATGCTGAAACCGGTGAGAAATACTGGTCGAAATCCTTTAACGAATCTTACGGCACAACAACACCGCTTTGGGGTTACGCGGCGCACCCGCTGGTGGTTGGCAATCAACTCTTCTGCATTGTTGGCGGTGAAGGGAGCGTCGTCGTTGCGTTTAATAAGGATACAGGTAAAGAGCAATGGCGCGCATTGTCCGCAGCCGATAGGGGATATTGTCCACCCTCTATGATCAAATCTGGAGGAAAACAACAATTGCTGATCTGGCACGGTGAATCGTTAAACAGCCTTAATCCTGTAAGTGGTGAGGTCTACTGGACTAACGCCATTAAACCCAGTTACGGCCTGACCGTGGCAGCACCGAGGCTTCAGGGTTCACTGCTCTTTGTTACCGGTATGAGCAGCACCAGCGCGCTGCTTAAACTGAACGATGAAAAACCTGGATTCGAGACCCTGTGGAAAGGGACAAGTACCAGTTCCGTTCACTGCAATAACAGTACACCAGTCATGACTGAAACGATGATCTTTGGCTGTGATGTCGAATCGAGCGCGCTTATAGGTGTGCGTGTTGCTGACGGTGAACGCACGTGGCAAACGACATCCCCTACGGTTGGCGATCTAAAAAAAGCGCGTCACGGTACCGCGTTTATTGTGCGGCATCTCAACTCAGACCGTTACTTCCTCTTCAGCGAGACAGGAGATTTGATTTTGGCTGAGATGACTGCGAGTGAGTATCGCGAAATCGGTAGACAACGGGTATTAGAACCAACCAATAACACGGGAGGTCGATCAGTTGTCTGGAGCCATCCCGCATTCGCATCGAAAAGTATGTTCGCCCGCAACGACAAAGAAATTGTGCGTGTAGACCTGGCAGCGAAGGCATATGATAAATAAGCTTATATATGTCGAAAGTCGAAAGTCGAAGGTCGAAAGTCAAAAGAGGGGGGTAAGAAGAATCCGCTGGGATTCTCATGTATCTTGCTTACTGAAACCTGTATCCACTCTTGTCATTGCGAAAGAGGCATGGCCGACTGCGCTCGGTTGCCACGGCTGTTAATCAGCCTCGCGATGACAAATATAATAATTTTAAAATCTCGTCCCTCCAGAAGATTATCTGGTTTGTCCTCTTGACTTTATGACTATCTGACACTGGCTATTTATTTATGAGCAAACTGGGAGCATACACGCCACGTGGAGATCGTCGCATCATTTATGTCAGCGACCCTTCCAGCATCATTCGGAGTTACTTACCGGAAGTTCCTACCGAAGATGATTTGAGACACTGGGTCGACGAACTGGCAGAAGCCAAAGTCGATACTTTCATCCAGGAAGCTTACTCACAGGGTTGGACTGTCTATTGGCGTTGTGAAAAATTCGATTATGACCAGCGCCCGCAACACCGTTGCTTTCTTCCCCTGCTGGATGCAGGTGTTCAACCGCTGGAGGTAATTCTCGACCAAAGTCATAAACGCGGAATGGAGTTTATGGCCGGGTTTCGCATGAACCTTAACCACGTTCATGTTTCTACACAACAAGGTGTGGGGGGAGGGGCCAGTTATCTCACTCAGGATTCTAAGTGGATGATAAAAAAGTATCCACCGGGCGATGATTTTGAAATAAATTCAATGCTTGATTTCACTTTTCAAGAAGTGAGGGACTATATATGTGAAGTAGCGAGAGAAATTGTACACAGTTTTGATCTGGATGGTTTGGAATTATGTTTCCGGGAATCTGTCTATTTCCCCCATGGCAAAGGTCGTGAGAGTCAATCGATAATGACGGATTTAATACGTCAGATTCATGAAATTCTGGAAACCGAGAGCCAGAATAAAAAAAAGGAACTTAAGCTTGGAGCTAGAGTATTCCAGACATTGAAAGAATGTCATGACATAGGATTGGATATTCCCACCTGGATCGAAAAGGGGTACCTCGATTATGTATCACCCAGTGATGTCATGTATTCGGATATTAATGCGGCCTATGAAGAGTTCGCTGAACTGACCCGCGATTCTAACTGTTACCTCTACCCAGCCATCCTTCCCTGGTTAAGTTGTCGATCAGAACGCCGATTAAACCGCATGCCTATAAATATGGATCAGCAGCGAGCCATTGCTCAGAACTATTATGGCGCTGGCGCGGACGGTATCTCGATTTATAATCATTTTGTATCTAATGATTGGGCACCCTTTTATCCGATGCAGCTTTTCGATATGGACGAATTAAAAGATCCCGTTTGCGTTAGGGAGGGAAGAAAACATTATGTGTATGAACCTATTTGGAGTGGGTGTGATGTCTTTATTCAGGATGGCGCCCCCTCCGGTGCAATTAAGGCAGATAAAATATTGCTCGAACGATCGGATAATATTGTCAGTGGCAATTACCGTTTTCGACTCTGTGAAGATCTAAACAAAGTGCGAAAAGCTTATCTAATATTTCGTGCCGGAAACATGACAATGGACGACCAAATAAAAGTGCTTATCAACAATGAAGAGATCCCTCACCGTTTGATCAGACAGACGCAAAATGAAAAGCGTATAAAAGCCGCACCGATTGAAACGGCAACCGATAGATCGATACGCATGTATAGGGAAGGAAAAATAAAAGAAGCTGTAAAAAGCGAAACCACGAATAAGGATACTTTTAAACATGACCCACTATCCACGGAGAAAGGCCATCCCATTATTCAAGGAGAGATTGATCGTCCTTTTACTACTTGCTGGTTTGAACTGACAACCCCGCCCGCAATCTATGGTGATAACTGGTTGGACGTGACTTTAATCGAGGGTGATCCCCAGGCAACCGAGAGTATCATCATTGATGAACTCGAAGTGATTGTGGTTTAGAGAAAAGTATATTTACTCCTAACGACATGGATATTATCACGTAGATCTGGCATCGAATGCATGTAGGCAGTGAGATTTTTATGTCGAAAGTCGAAGGTCGAAAGTCAAAAGAGGGAGTGTAAGTAAAAACCGATAGGATTTTCTTGCATCTTGTATTCTGAATCCTGCATCCTCTCTTGTCATTGCGAAGGAGGAGTAGCCGACTGCGGCAATCCAGGGGCTGACGATATGCGTACGAAATTCCTCTGGATCGCCACGGCTGTAAATCAGCCTCGCGATGACAAATATAATAATACAACAATACGTCCAAACGAAACGCCAAATTGGTAAATCCTAAAACATACGAAATAGCCGTCCTCAAGGGAGACGGTATCGGTCTCGAAGTCGTCGATGAAGCCTTGCGAGTACTGGAGGCGGTTGCAGTAGTGGAAGAGATACGATTTAACTTTAATGATTATCCCTCGGGTGCTGACTGCTACCTGGCACAGGGCACGCCGTTGCCGGATGATACCCTGGTCGCCTGTCGGCAAGCGGATGCGGTGCTGCTCGGCGCAATGGGAAACCCGGAGATCCGTTGGCCCGACGGTACGGAGATGCGACCCCAGGTGGATCTGCGCTTCAAGCTCGATCTCTATGCCGGGGTGCGTCCAATCTATCTATACGCTTCACACCATACACCGCTCAAAGGCTACGAAGCAGGGGATATCGATTTTGTCCTCCTCCGTGAAAATGTTGAAGGGTTGTTTGCGTCGATGGACTCCGGCATCGAGCTGCGGGGTGAGGTGGCGACTGATACGATGGTTATTACGAAGGATGGCACGGAACGCATTGTCGCCTATGCATTCCAACTTGCACGAGAGCGACAGTTGGCAAGGGGATCAAGTGGTATAACTGAATTTGTCCCCAAAGTTACCTGTGTCGACAAGGCCAACATTTTTCGATCGATGGCATTCTTTCGTCGCGTTTATGATGAAGTGGCTGAGAACTATAATGAAGTTGGCCGGGAGTACGCCTACGTCGACGCGATGGCCCAATATCTGGTTCAGCGGCCCGAAGAATATGACGTCATGGTCATGGAGAATATGTACGGTGATATACTTTCGGATCTTGCCGCAGGTATTGTCGGCGGACTGGGGATGACGCCATCGGGAGATATAGGTAAGGATGCGGCGGTCTTTCAGCCGTCACATGGAACCGCACCCGACATTGCCGGTAAGGGTATCGCTAACCCCGTTGCCACGATTCTCTCAGCGGGTATGATGATGAAATGGCTGGGCAGTTGCTTTAATGACGAAGCGACAACGCGTGCCAGCGAATGCATCGAGCAAGCAGTTAAAAGCGTGTTGGCTGATCCGACTAATGGGACACCGGATCTTGGTGGCGATATGACCACCTCACAATTCGGAACCAAAATCGCAGAAGCGATTTTTGAGTCAAAAAGTCAAAAGGTCAAAAAGTCAAAATGAGAATATTTTGTATCTTGAATCTTGCATCCCGCATCACCGTATCCTGTCACACACTTATTCAGCCTTATACTTATAGGACGATAGCTGTTCTTCGGTAATTTGCACACCGAAGCCCGGTCCGTCAGAGGGGGTCAATATGCTATCTTTAGGCGTAGCCATTCCCGGCAGTAGATCTGCTTTCTGGGGCGACTCACCGGGTGGTGCCACTACCGAGCATTCCGCCCATGAGATGGCGGGCATGGCATAACAGGCGTGCTGCCCATAAGGTGTATTGCCACCGCCGTGAGGGATAACCGAGATTCCCGCCGCTTCAGCGATCGCACAGATCTTTGTAATCGCCGTTAATCCTCCCACCCAGTGAATGTCTGGCTGGAATATGTCTACCAGGTGGCGGCTGGCAGCGTGCTGAAAAGGTACTGGTGTGTACCAATGTTCTCCTGTAGCCAGTGTCTGCCAGGGAACACGCTGACGCAGTTGGGCATGGGCATCGAAATCCTCAGAGCGCAGCGTTTCCTCCATCCACTTAAGCTTGTATGGCCGCAACTCCTCTGCCAGGCGCACGGCGTAATCCACGTCGAATGCCATCCAGCAGTCTAACATCAACTCTACATCATCGCCGACCAGTTCACGATTCCTCGCTACAAATTCTACGTTCTTCTTTAGACCTTCCAAGCCATCGGCGGGACCGTAGGGGCAGGGCAGTTTAGTAGCTTTGAACCCGAGCTCCATGTACCAGTCGGTGTCCCCTCCAGTGGAGTAACAGAACAACTCCTCTCGCGCCGGGCCACCCAGCAATTCGTAAACCGGTCGATCCATTAATTTTCCTTTCAAATCCCACAAGGCAAGATCGATAGCGCTCACGGCGTAGGAGTGGAGCCCCGTCGCACCAAAAGGTGCGCCCATGCGCACCATCATATCGTAGCATTTTTCAGTCGCGGTGCAGTTTTCACCGACGAGACGCGGCCCGAGGTAGTCATCGATGATCGCGGCCACGGGGCGGCCGTGATTGGCGACGGAAAAACCCCAGGTTCCGTCTTCAGCTTCGACTACACAGCCGAAATTTTTCCAGGTAGGGTACCAGATGGGCGGAACGCTGCGTAGCGAGGGTAGCGTGTCACGGGGTTGGCGACGGGACCATTTTCTCTCCACGAAGGTCGGCGCGCAGTCTTGTACTTATCGCTCGAGGAGCTCCCTTTGGTGTTGGTCTCCGGGAAACTCACATTGACGGCACGGATGGATTTGATTTTCATGGGTAGATAGTCAAAAAGTCAAAAGGTCAAAAAGTCAAAAAGTTCATCGAAGGTCTGTCATTGTATTTTAATTATTGAAACCATGAAATTTAGAAACGCTAATCTCGATGAATCGGATTATCTCATCGAGATATTTTGTGACTCGAAAAGGCATTGGGGTTACGACGATGAATTAATTGAGCTGTGGCGTGATGATATGTCGATTAACGAGGAATATATTAGAAATAATAAGGTCGTTGTTTTTTCGGTTGATGATGTGGAGATTGGGTACTTCGCGATGCGGTTAAAAGAAAGAGAATTAGATGATTTCTTCATCCGACGTGAATGGATTGGCAAGAGGTATGGAAGGGAAGCCTTCGAGCAGGTTAAAAAATTTATGAAAGATAATAATATTGATGCACTAAAATTTAGTGCCGATCCAAACGCTGCTGGATTTTATGAACACATGGGGGCAAAACATATCGGTGAATTTGAATCCATACCAAAAGGCAGATTTATTCCTCTTTTTGAATACACTCTAAGTTCTCAATAGTAATTTATATTTAAAAGTCGAATGACTATATCCCTTTGTCATTGCGAGAAGCAACGTGACGAAGCAATCCAGGCGGCTATCAGTACGCATCCGGCATTCCCCTGGATCGCCGCGGCTGACCAACAGCCTCGCGATGACAATAATAAAAGTAATTATATTGTCATAAGGTAGATTGCATTTTAACCCTTTTATCAGCTGAAAGAAGAATAATAAATCAAACAAACTGAAGCCTCATCTATGTACAAATTTAATCCCCGATTTTTATTAACCGCATTCGTTTTGTTGCTCACCTGTTTGTCGGTTTCAGCACAGGGATTATCTAGAGCCAAACCAGAAGAGGTCGGACTTTCATCGGAGCGGCTTCAGCGCTTGAGTGCTGTCTTTCAGGAATATGTAGACGAGGGTAAACTCTCTGGTTCGGTGATCATGATCGCTCGGCATGGAAAAGTTGCCTACCTGGAAGCGTTTGGTCAACGCGATCGCGAATCAAAATCACCGATGAAAACTGATACCATCTTCCGTATCGCCTCTCAGACCAAAGCCTTGGTCAGTGTGGGCGTGATGATCCTTCAGGAAGAGGGGCAACTTCTCATCTCCGATCCTGTAGGAAAGTATATTCCCGAATTCCAGGAGACGACGGTGGCCGTTGCAAAGGAAGGCGGCGGGTATGATGTTGTGAAAGCAAAACGACCTATAACGATCCGTGACCTGCTCACTCACACTGCGGGTATCAATTATGGCGGTGGAGTGGCCAGTGAACGCTGGGAGGAGGCCGGAATTCAAGGCTGGTATTTTGCCGATCGAGATGAACCGATAAGTGCAACAGTTTCTCGCATGGCTTCTCTTCCTTTTGTCGCACAGCCCGGTGAGCGCTGGGTCTATGGATACAACACCGACATTCTCGGTGTTGTCATCGAAAGTGCCTCCGGACAAGCTCTCGATGATTTTCTCCATGCCCGACTATTCAAACCACTGGGTATGCGTGACACCCATTTCTATTTACCACCAAAATATAAAAATCGATTGGCCGTCGTATATTCGGCGTCAAAAGAAAATGATCTTGAACGATCTCCGGACGCGGGAGGCATGATTGGACAGGGAGCCTATGTCGAGGGTCCGCGTAAAAGTTTCTCTGGCGGTGCCGGTATACTCTCGACCGCGATAGATTATACCAGCTTCCTGCAGATGATGCTCAATGGAGGTTTGTTCAATGGTAATCGTATTCTCTCTCCCAAAACCGTCGATTTGATGACTGTGGATCACGTGGGTGATATCTTTCGTGGAGACGGAAGGGGTTTTGGCCTGGGCTTTTCTTTAGTGGAAGATTTAGGAGAGAGAGGCGTGCCGGGTTCAGTTGGCGAGTTTGGCTGGGGTGGGGCCTACCACACAACCTACTGGGTCGATCCGGAGGAGCAGTTGGTGGTAACCTATTTTACACAGTTGCGGCCTACCAATAATCTCGACGATCACGGTAAACTACGCGCTCTCATCTACCAGGCGATAATTGAGTAGTCAAAAAGTCAAAAGGTCAAAAAGTCAAAAAGGGAAATGCGTATACGCGGACATGCGTGTATGCGACGAAGCGGATTGGGAAAAATTAGGAATAGACCACATGAGAAGCGAAGGGTTTCAATTTCTTTTTGTGCCTTTGAAAGATGTCGCCACGCTGCCGCGGGACTCGGTAGTGGCTATCTATTCATTTACTCCTTATATTTCTTTCTTCAATAACTCGTGTAGCGACAATTTTTCGAAGACGAGATCGGACTGGCTGCCTTCGTATACGATTCCGATGTGATTATCGTCAACACGTGAGAGGCTAGGGTAGCCGGCTCCGAGGCCGACATCGAGGAGAGTATGATATTCCGCCGGCCAGGTTAGGCCGTCATCGAAGCTTACACGAATCGTGTGGTTCTCGCGGCGGGTCTGTGAGTAGGGATTGGCAAACAAGAGGATGTGTTTGGACTCTCCATTCTCCGTATAATCGAAGCGGTAGGTGCTGCCGTTGCAATTAGGTTCGATCAGTACTTTGCGATTAGTGACGTGTGGACGCCAGGTCTTCCCCAGATCGTTGGTGATAGCGACGGTGCGAAACATCGTCGGTCGTTGCGACCGGCAGTTAAGCATAATTGATCCGTCACCGAGCAGTACAGCCTGGCTTTCCGTATTATCGTAGGAGGCGGGATTACTGAGCGACCAGGTCTTACCGTGGTTGCGGCTGATCATCAGGTTAGAGAAATGCTTATCCTCAGCGTCGCGTCCCTCACCGGGCATAATAAGCGTGCCATCGGGGAGGGCGATGCCCTGCTGAGGTGAGGGCGCGTAGAGTATCCAAGCTTCTTCTTTAAGCTGGCGCGTAAGGTTTTCCGGTTCCGACCAGGTTAGTCCATCGTCGGTCGAACGAACGATCATAAACTGCGCGGTTTTTCCTATTTCAAATCCGGGTTCGGATCCACCTTCAGACCATTGGTGGGTTCCCGGTCGCCCCCATGTCCACACGGCTGTAACAAATATTTCGCCGGTCTGTGGATCGACCACGATACCCGGATCACTGCAGCCATTTTGTTCCTGCGGCAATCCTCCGTATTCATGCATGTCCATGATTATGCGCTGAGGTTCCCATGTCCTGCCCCCATCGATGCTGCGCATAAGTCCGATGTCGATGTCTTCCTGCAGATCGCGACCCGCGCGACGACGCACGTCGTAAACACATAAGAGCGTGCCCTTGGGTGTCGTCGCGAGGGCGGGTATGCGATAGGTGTTAACGCCATCGTCAAATTCCTTTCGCAGGGCGATACCTATCCGCTTGCGAATTCCCGGAGTCTTGTCCGTTGGAGTGATCGTGCCGGATGATGTAACGATTGCGGTGCAGACCGCGTCGACTTTATGACTGAGGTTAGCCTTTGCATTCAGTCGACAGGAGAGCCAGAAAATGTTTGTCCCGCTATCGAGTCGGACATTTCCCCGAAATGTAACTTCCCGATTCGCGGGTGCACGGTCACCAAAGGTATCTTTCGTTTTAAACTTTTCTTCTACTCGTGTGAGAGAGATTTGCAGCGAATCTATATCGTCGCGGTCATCGGTGCCGGCGAGGGAAAAGGTCAACGAGTGAAGAAAAACTGATTTCTCCAGACTCTCGATTCGTATCTGCAGTAACGCGTTGTTATCATTGCGAATTAAAACCGGGTGAATTCTTTGATGCTGCGTCGCCGTGACTGAATTCGACATTGAGCTTCCCATTGCCGCTGTCCCGGCAAAGATAACACTCAATGAAACGGCAATGATACGGATTAAAGGTGAGAGAATAGCTTTCATGAATTATATATAAATCTTCGTCTTCGTCTGCGTCTACGTCTTCGTCAATGTATTAATAAATAATTATTGCATTACAATTTATTTTGGTAGGATCGCGTTATCCCGGCCACGACGGAGCGTGGCCCTCCAGATAAAGAAAAAATGGAGGGCCACGCTCCGTCGTGGCCGCTTTGATGCATGATAATTATTTTATCTAGTATTTAGGTATAAAGCTATGCTCAAAAGAGTTTCTAATTTGTGTCTCTTGTGCCTATCTCAGCAAGGACGAAGACGAAGAGATAGACGAAGACGAAGCTATTGCTATATGTGGTCACAATTCTTTAGTCACCAACTATAAATATACTCCACCTTAACGCCGACTCCTTCCACTTCTACACCTCGTTCGATTTCAGTTTCTCCAAGGAATTCGGATGATAGGCTGAGAGAATGTTTTTCGTTGAGCTTATAGATCAGGTTTACACCAGCATTATAGGTGAGTGATCCGTCCGAAAAGGACTCGGGAAAAGCGCCACCGCTCCCTGTCAACTCGGCATCCAAATAGGTGGCACCCGCGAATACTGAAATGAGAAATTCGCCCGTGATCGCGTGAATGAATTTTATATTGCTTGATATAAAATACAGCGATGTGTCATAGCGTGTATTGGGTTGAGCATAGCGAACGTTAGGCAGGGTAACGGCAGTTGAAGGATCGGTTCGCAAATCAACATCTGCGACCATCGCGCCATTGACTTCAAATGCCAACCAGGACGCAAGTGGGAATTCAACGCCAACTGAAAAGTAGGATGTCCATTCACTGTCTTCCTGGAGCGACGCAAAAATCGGCAAGTCGGATGCTTCGACCATAAATCCACCTCCGCCAATTTTTAACTTCGGATTGCCCTCAACCTTATGAATTAGAACGAATAACAAAATTGAAAATAAGCTGAGAAACAGGTTCTTCATTATTAGGTTGAGCGCTTTGAAAATCATTGAACAGTGGAAGTACTTCTCCTACCCCCCCTCTTGTCATTGCGAGGAGCATAGAGACGAAGCAAACCAGGGGGATAACGTTATGCTTCCGGTATTTCTCTGGAATGTAATATGTCGTTGCGCTCGGTAGCCACGGCTGATAAGCAGCCTCGCGATGACAAAGTAAATAAAATGGGTATCACAATCAATCGATATTCACCCGCACCCAGGGAATATTATAACTACCCTCTTCCACACCCCAGAAGATTATGAGCAGATCGCCGTCCTGGAGTTGAGTAATTGCGGGGCATCCGAACTTAAGGGTTCCCATCTGGGCCCAATGGCTTTCCAAGTCAGTTCGGTGGGAGACCACTTCACCACCCCATAAGAGTTCCTCGTCAATTGTTTCCCAGGATGTGCCGTCGATCCGGACTACCGCTGCCCAGAGGCCTCGCTTATCTGTCCTGCGGTAGGCAACAAGGATACGATCGTCACCTAAATTTATCAGGCGAGGTGTTTCACCGTTCAAGGGTGTCTCCAGGGGCGGATCAAATCCCTGTTCCGGGTCGTTGGAAAACGCCATCCGGTTGCGGACGCTTGCATTAATATTAAAGTCCCAGGTCCAGCACATCGCCATCCACCGACCGTCACTCAGACGTGTCATGTCCTGCTCGTACCCGGTAAGCTTTTGTTCCCAGCCGGTGAAGACGGTGATTAAATCGGTCCAGGTGTTTCCGTTGTCTGGTGAGAAAAAGGCAAAGCCGTCAGGTCCCCATTTTCCAATCCCACCTTCCCAATTGGGCGAGGCTGAGGTTAAGGTAATCAGTTTTCCTTCGCCGATATGCATGGGAGGGGCGCAGGTTTCAAAGTTATGCCAATTGACCGGCATTTTTACGGGATGCAGTTCCGACCAGGTTTTCCCGTTGTCGGTCGAGCGAATGGTTGCAAAATCGGTTCGGCAGAATCCACCCGTCTCGTAGTTCGCAAAGCCCTCGTCGACTCGCGTCCGGTCAAAGAGGCACACCCAGCCCAGGAGGTCGCCACTGTCTACACGGCCAATGCGACAGGTGGTTGAGACTGGATGTTCAGACTCGTCGGGTTCGAATATTTTTTCCGGTTCCGACCAGCTGCGTCCGCCATCTTTGGACCGACAAAGGTAGGTACGGATATCCAGGCTCTCAAAAGCGCTCCCGATGTCCATAGCCGCCAGCAACTCGCCGTCATCCAACTGGACGAGGGTTGGAAAAGATGCGCCGCGCGCCCAAAGATGGGGCTTCGGGTTCCGGTAGACATGACCGGTATCGACGATGTTAATTTTCCCCATTATATATCCCTAGCTCTTATTTTATTCTCCAGCAGTGTCGCACTGTAAGTCGTGGTGAAAATCGTCATGTCCTGTCAAGATGAGGAAGGGATGGTAAAAAGTCAAAGGTCGAAGGTTTAAAGCTTATCCTTCAATAATTAAAAATCGATTGGATAAACTTGTCTTTTGCGTCCGCTATCGTGCAACCTGTAAGCAATCCCGTTATGTCTATCGAATTTAAAATTGAAGAAACGGCAATCGAGTTGGAGTTCAAGTTAGAGCCATCGGTTTCCCGCTGGGAAAGAAGATCCGAGAGCGAAAATGGCAAGCCGTTAACTTATAAAGGTGACGATTACACCCTGGTATTAGAAAAATATCCTGCTGATGGCTATGTCTCGGTGGAATTCACCTTGCGGCGCGCCTCGGGAGTACCTTTTGTTCTCCACAATTACGTGCTGCAGACCCACAGTAGCGGGGTCGGTGTGGACAGGATATGGACGCCTTTTCACTTGGATGATTGGGTGGAAGGGATAGGTATGCCCAGGTATGTTAAACACTCGGGTGGCCCTATGATTAGCATGGCATCTAAAGGGATTCCTCTCATAGCTGCGTTTAACAGAAAAGGGATAACCAAACTCGCTGTTGGATTCCTCGATCAGCGAATCGAGACAGAGATTCGACATCATGCCCCTACGACACACCCTTCTTCGACCCAGCCTCGTGGATCACTGAATTTTCGTTTACAAAGACCTATTGATGGATATTCCCTCGGTGAAGTAGTCGAGCATAGCGATGGATTTTTGATCTCCTCTGGTTCACCCTACCTTGAAAACTTGAAATATCTGCGTTCTGCCTTTGATAGCAGAACCGGAAGGAAATTCCGTCCAAGTCCTGACGCTGCATGGGAACCCCTCCTCGCTCCCTGGGGCGCACCGAAAGGAAATTGGGAGTGGATGGAATACAATGATCAGGGGCCCGACGATTTGTGTGAAGTTGCGAACCTAGCAGCCGATCTAGGCTTTAAAGGTTTTGTAAACTATAGTGGTTGGTTTCTAGACTCGATGAGGGAAAAAACACGTACCGAGATGCCTGAAATCACTTTTTGGGGGTACCCTGACGAAATAGGAGATTATGTACCAAACCCAAAGTTTCCCAATTACAAGGGGTTTATCAGTCGAATTAAAAAATCAGGTATGTTGTGGTTGCCTTGGATTTCACCCTGGTTGGCGGGAAAGAATACCAGCGCCAGTGAGAAACTCAAAGATGCTTTTATCGAAGTGGAAGTTGAGCCCTCCCAATTACGTTATTATCCTGACCTGAAGAAGTCATTCCTGTGTCCGCGTAATCCTTTCACTCAGGAATACGTTGTCGATTTGGTGACAAAAGTATTTAAAGTGAGCGAAGCCGATGGATTCGTGATAGACATGATCGATTCCATGCCGTTAGAGCCTTGCATCGCTGATCATGAGCACAACTATTCTTCCATTGGCATGGCAATGGCGGATTCTCTTGATCGTATCGTGGAAGCTATTCGTGCTATAAATCCTAATGCACTAATCGAGTTCAGACCTCGTTATTCGAATATCTTAAATATGTATAATGCGACTCAGCACCGGTCGCATGATTCTGGAGAAGCGGGGGCTTATGATATGAATCGGAGGCATTGCCTGCTAATGCGTTCATTCATTCCACCGGGTATCGCCGTTCACACGGATCCTGAATATTGGCACATCCAAGAGAAGAACGAGACAGTGGCGAAGAAGCTTTCGACACTGGTAATTTCTGGAGTGCCCCAATTGTGTACCGACATCGTAAATATGACCGACGATCATCGCAGGCTGACAAAAGCCTGGCTCTCTTTTTATCAAGAACATAAGGAAGATTTCCGGCACAGCCGGATGCGGCCGATACAGAATGATCCGCAGTTCTCTACCATCCTCGTTGAAAGCGACAAGAAAGCTTTCGTCAGCTATGCGAGTTTCCCTGCATTAAAAGTGCCTTTGAGTAAACAATTCGAAGAGATATACCTTTTTAATTGTACGAATGAGGATTCGCTTTATACCATCCTTTTGAATATTGAGGGAGAATTCCGATCGATCACTTATCACTACGACCTGTCACCTCTTTCTGAGACAACATTACGGTCTTCCGATAATTCTCTACTCGTTGACCTGAATATTCCTGAAGGCGGTTTGGTAGCGCTTACACGTGTATAATCACTTCTTCAATAATAAATTAATCAAACGCGCTAGGAAACAGCTTTCCGTTCCACCTTATGTCTATCCAATCCAAAAAAGTTAATCTTGCATCCTGTATCATGCATCTTGTATCAATCCTCAATCTGAAATCAGTACTGAGGGCGAAGCCCGACAGCCCCCTAAATTGAAATGACCTGTTATCGTACTGCTTATCACTATCAACCGCCTTCCGGGTATTGTGGTGACCCGTTATCATTCTGTTGGAATGGTGAGTATCACATTTTCCCCAATCATATTGAGTGCACAGGGAAAGATTGGAACCCGTGGTTACATGGGGGGGGCGACTGGGGGCATATCGTGAGTAATGACCTGGTGCACTGGCGACAATTGCCGGACGCCCTGGTAACGACACCAGGAGGAGTTGACAGTGACGGCTGCTGGAGCGGTAGTATTGTTGAGAACAACGGGGTGTTTCATATCCTCTATACAGGGCTTCACAAAAACACACCCATCTCGCATCCCAAGGAAGGTGCGACATTCACTCAGAATCATGCGACAAGCACCGATATGATTCACTGGGTAAAGGATCCCCGGAATCCGATTCTTTCCTCACCACCCAAAGGCTACGGTGAGAACAAATTCCCGGGTACCTTCTTTCACGACCCGTTCGTGTGGAAGGAAGCAGATAGTTGGTACATGATCGTGGACACCTACGACGCGGCTGTGCCGATTGACAGAATGCTGCTTTACCGCTCGAACAATCTCATCGACTGGGAGTTCCTCCAATCGCTTTTCGAAAACGAGGGAAAGATACATTCACCCCTGCCGGATTTCTTTCCCTTGGATGGGAAACACGTGCTTTTAATTAATGGTTTAAGAAAAGAAGGGGATACCTATTCATTCGGTTATTACAACCATTGGTATGTCGGGCAATATCGGGACCATCGATTTTATCCCGAAACAGAGGGGGAACTTGATGGTGGATACCTGCATGCGGTAAGGACCTGTTACGATCATAGAAAGAGGCGTTTATTATGGGGGATGGTACGGGAAGGCAGACCTCGTGAAGAAGTACTGAAGGAAA
The DNA here is from genome assembly GCA_965219535.1 of Opitutales bacterium. GTDB lineage: Bacteria > Verrucomicrobiota > Verrucomicrobiia > Opitutales > PNEW01 > PNEW01. The sequence goes on from CBDCNV010000002.1 coordinate 1,332,629, forward strand.
ATTGGGCGCAGGCCATGTCACTGCCGAGAGTCCTCTCGCTGTCTGATGATGGTCAACTCTTAGTCGAGCCGGTACCCGAGTTGGAGGCGCTTCGTTTGCGACACAAGCGCGTGGAAAAGTTTGATTATCGGCCGACACACAAGATTGCGGATCATGGTGTGCAGATTATGGAGAGTATTAAGGGCGACTGTTTAGAGATTGTAGCACGGCTGCGGCCCCTAACCGCGCAACAGTTCGGGCTCGCTGTCTGCTGCGCTCCAGACATGAGTGAATACACGACAATCACCCTGGATTGCATTAACGGGACGTTAAAGACCTGCAATTACTCTTCTCCTGCTGGAGGCGAAGTCGTGATGGATGGGGTATTCAACACAGCGCCATGGAGCCCGGAGAAAAATGATGAGGTCGAGTTGCACGTATATGTCGACCACTCTGTAATTGAGATATTTGTCGGTGAAGGCAGAACCTCACTGACCTGGCGCGTGTATCCGACGCATCCCGAAAGCAACCACCTCGGTGTGTTTGCAATGCAGGGTGAAGTCGAGGTGACATCACTCGAGGTCTGGGAGATGAGATCAGTGAACAGTAAACAGTGAGGCAATGGCCAATTTGAAAGATGTCGGACTTTGCCCTCGGTACGCGTATATGTATTTCCTCATTTGACTTTAGACTTTATCTGATAATTCAGCCATCCGGGGATTCTCAACTCTTTGAAAATCTTTAAACGAGAGAGAAAAAGAGATGCAGTGATCACCGGCATTGAAATTTATTTTTTCTTCCTCGGCGAGTGCGAGATCACATACTGTTCGGATCGACCATAAACTGCCAAACGGGGGGATCGCACCCGGCTTCAGTCCCGTTAGTTCAAATAGTTCATCCTCGCTCGCGAACCTGAACTTTTTAAAACGCAGTTCTTTACGCACGCGTTTTGTCGCGAGCCGACGATTACCCGGCATCGCAAAAAGGACGTAATCGTCATTGGTTTTGCATATCAACGCCTTGGCACCGCTCGATAAAGAAACCCCGCGGACTTTCGCTGCCTCTTCACTCGTATAGACCGGCTCGTGCTTCATGACCTCATACGGAATAGATTTTTCCGTCAGGAATTGTGCAAGTCTGTCTGAGACGGGCATTGTGAATTAAGTTAAGAATTAGAAATTAGGAATTATGAAATAATCGTGGAGGGACATGCGGTGCCTGTCGGCCATAGCCCATAGGGCGAAGGGTGATAGCATCCGTGAATACGCATCCTGACTTAACCTCAAAGACGTTAGTAGTACAATTTCTCGTTATCAATTGACTCAATTTCTTTTAAATATTAATTAGATATAGCGCTTCGCAAGTGATCAAGTACAATGCCTACATCATTATAGAACGATGAGCACTAAAAAATATAATATAACAGTTATATTATTATTATGTTTACCTCCCATGGTCTTAGCCCAACCTCAGACCCTTGATACTTTTTTCGATTTTGAGAATGTCACGGCTGAAGGATCAGAATTCATCATCGGGGAAGCACCTTTTACGATCCGGATTATTGGCTTCACTTTGCAAGATGTAGAAAACCCCAGCCTCGCTCATTCGGGTAGTCGAGCATTGGTTCTAGATCCAAGTGTTTCGGATCATAAAATATTATTTGAAAGGGGAGTTAACCTGCTTCAGTTCTACGCTACGGATACATTGGGAGGTGGTAGGATCGAACTTAGAGATAAAAATTTTCTGACTTTAGCCACTGCAGGCGTTGTCAACGGCTTGCCGACCACTCCCGGTTTACAAAGTTTCGTCGCCTTCAGTGGGGATGTTCAGGATTTAACTGATTTGAATTTTACGAGTGGCATAACAGAGGTAAAAATAGTCAATCCGGGAGGACAAGTCGCTATCGATGACTTCGGATTTACTTATGTCGTGGGGCCACCGAATAATACGATATTTGATGATTTTGAGATGGCTGCGCAACGTGCGATTTTTCTACCCCCTAATGGTAGCAAAAATAATTTTACTATCGGCTTTCCGCCTTACACCGCCACCGTTACGGGGGGTGTTGTCTCAAAAGGCCTGATAAATTTTTACCACACCGAACCTGGAGCGGATGGGTGGTTTTGGGCGGTTGTAGCCCCGGAGATCACAGGCCAACCAATAGTAGAAGCTACAGGAGTGATCGATTTTGAAACCCCGGTAGCCCAGGTACAGTTCTATGCTGCTGTATTTTTAGAGAACGATGGCTTAATCGAAATATTCGATCCTGAAGGTAATCTACTTACTTCGACCGATGATATTGGCATGAATATAAATATTGGCTTGAGTCAGCCTTTTACCTTTCTCGACTTCAATGCGATGGAATTGGGCGCCCCAGGTGGGATCGGAAGTGTCCACTATACAAATAGGGTGAGCGCCTCGACACAGGGAGATGTTGATAGTATCAGTATTGATGACATTGGGTATACCCCTGTTGGCGCGCCAGGTAGTGGAACAGCTGGACCACCGCCCGTGCAAGGCCCCTCTATTACTACCCAACCTACAAGCCAGGAAGTGCAGTCCGGAATGGCTATAGTTTTAACAGTTGCGGCGAGCGGTGATGATCTAAATTACCAATGGTATACTGGCAACAGCGGTGACACCGCTAATCCCATATCCGGTGCCACCAACAACACTTTAACTACCGGCGCTCAAACCGCGAGCACGAACTACTGGGTTCAGGTAACTAACACCGGAGGCATTGTTGACAGCGAAACCGCGGTCATAACGGTAGCAGCACCCTCTGTGCCCCTCGTCCTCAACGGTATGGGTGATATCGCCGGTGAGAATATCCAGCATCCCAATGGAAACGTATTCGACCAGATTTTACTCACCGGTGAATCCATCCAACTGCAGGCCAGACCCGGACAAATCACACGGGTCTCCTTCATGGATGAAACCGAGGACATAGTGCAGGTTGAGTTTTCAGGTACGGGGACCTTTACCGTTACCCTTGATCCGGCCACCTTCCTGCCCCCGGCCATTCCCCCACGCTACAACCAGGCGGTAGAGTATGTAACAGGGAAACCCAGCGTGGTCATCGATGGAGCCGATTCCAGTACTTTCTTCAGTATCTTCACGGTAGGATCAATCAACGCCGTAAACCAGGCGCTGTTCCCCGAAGGACAGGTCTATGATGCCCAAGCCGACGTCACCCTGGTTGAAGTAATCAACTCCATGGGAATGGGAGGAATGCAGCTATCGAATACTGTCTTCAGTGGAAGCACCGGCAAGACCGGTGTCGATGCGCGAGGAGTCCCGATCGCGGTACGCTTAACCGTCGGCGACATCGATGCCGATGGCGATGCGGTACCGCACCTTTTATTCGGGGAAGGGTCCTTCACGGTTGCTGCCGGTAACCCCGGGTTGCGAATCACCGGAGGTGACCTGTTTCAGACGAATGGAGCTTCGGTCGTAGTCGCGGAGAGTGGTTCGACAACCACCGGGTTTCAGACTTTGATTACGCAGAACAATTTTAAATCGGACAACACCCCTCAGCCGACTCAGAGCATCGATGCCACCTTTGCCAACGAGGACGGAGACGACATCACGGCAATTCTCGAGGAGATCACTATTGAGTGATCTCACCGAGAAGTGGTAGGTTATAAATAAAGACGGAACTCGATCACCGGTTATCCGGCTACCTGGTCTTCAGGTTTTCGCTTTAACCCGGAACTTGCTCAAACTTTCATATATTTCTGGGGATTCGGAACTTAAAAGCCAGCCATCGCTCATACAGAGTACAAAGAGAAAACCGTCCGGTAAATATTCCTTGGCGCCATCGACACCGGTTGCAATGCCGGGCAGTTTGCCGCACTTTTCGGCGACCGATTTTACATGCAAGATGGCTTCCCGATGTTTTTTCTTGTCGCCCTTGTCCTTGAGGGTCCAATTACTCGTAAGGGCCAGATCACCGGGACCGATCATGCATCCATCGACGCCTTCGACACTGAGTATCGCTTCGGCCTGTTCCACGGCCTCTTTAGTTTCAATCTGCACCATGAGTAGAATCTCCTCATTGGCGACTGTGGCATAGTCATTGCCGTAAGTCAGACGACCGGCGCTACCCCCTTTAGACCGCGCTCCCAGAGGAGGATAGCGGGTGGATCGCACCGCTTCCTCTGCTTCCTCGCGACTGTTCACCATTGGGACAATGATACTCTGTGCACCGCGGTCGAGCATCCGACCAATGTCCCCGTAATCGTTAAAAGGCACGCGAACGGAGGGTGTGGCATCGCCCAGGAGAATGTGATGAAACGCCTGGAACGCTCCCTCGTCATCCCATATCCCATGCTGGCAGTCGACCTGCACAAAGTCGTAACCTGACAACGAAAATATTTCACCAATCACAGGGCATCCCAGTCCGAGTTCCGCCCCTATTACCTGCTCCCCGGCCAGCATCTTTCGTTTCATCGAATTTTTGAACATGGTTCTAGTCAAAAGGTCAAAAGGTCAAAAAGTCAAAAGGGAAGAAGTGCTAAATCGCGTTTTATGTTTTATGTGTTAGATTTTAGGTTGATATTCTTAACACTTAACGCCTAAAACTTAACACTGATCTTTTCCCTATATGTTATCTGAAAAACAAAAACACGAATTTGAAACGCTGGGGTTTCTCTGTCTGAAACAGTTAATTCCGCCGGATGAGATGCGGGTGTACATCGACGCCTTCGACGAAACGATGGTGAAGGCGAACGGCGGGCAAGCTTGGACCGGTGCGCCGAAACGTCAGCAGGTGGTGCCTTTTTATAAACATAATCCGGCAGTCTATCACCACATGTTGGACAGCGAGCACATTCTCGATGTTGTAGAGGACTTACTGGGCGAAGATTATGTCTTCGCCGTGTCCGAGGGTATTCAACATTATGAAGGCAGTAAATGGCATCATGACAGTATAAGCCCCGAGGGCCATATCCATATTAAAGTGGTGCTGTATTTGGATCCAGTCCGCGCCGATACCGGTTGCCTGAGCATATTACCGGGCAGCCAGTACACGCCCTATAGGGAGAGGATGGAAAAGTACGGCAATGAAATTCTTTCCTTGGATAGAAAAGTGCCCGGCACATATCCGATCGAGTCCGATCCGGGTGATGTCGTCGTTTTTGACGTTAAGCTTTATCACGGAGCCTATGGTAACAATTCCCGTCGTGCGGTATACCTCAACTTTTTTCAAAAACCCGTTACCCAGGAGGAGCAGGACCATATCATCCACATCTATCGCAACGATAGCACAAAAAATGGATGGACTTATTACACACCCGAGCTTTTTGAGAACGCCTCACCCAGCAGGATGCGAATGTTAGCCTTCCTTAAGGAACACTGTTATGATGGGTGATTAGTCAAAAAGTCAAAAGGTCAAAAAGGGAAGAGCGCTGGCACGCATGTTCGCTTACTAGAATTCAGCATTTAGACTTTTGACCTTCGACCTTTGACTTTCGACTGGCCAGAAACTGGCCTAGGCAGCCCCTCGGGGAAACCATAAGGGGTGTCGTTTCGGTGTGCAGGTAGAGGCCAGCTCTGACCACCGAGGTTCTGAAATTTCTCATATTCACCGCACAGCCATAAAAACATTTTCGCTACCTTGATGTCTGAACGGAACTGTTCGACAAAGGCCTCGATAGGGCTTGAGTAGTCGACGGTGGCAAAATCAAAGTCCTCTTCAACGGTCCAATCACGAAGTGGAGGTGTGGTGCGCCAATAAAAGTACTTCAGCATATTGCGCATACCTTCAGCCGTGGCAGGTCCTCTGCGATGCCAGATCTGGTAGGCGGTAATGAAAATAGATCCTGCTGGCGCAGTCGCGGACACGGTCCCTGCAATACCACCCAGGTGGGCCATGAATTTTGCCATATTGCGTACCAGGTGAGAACCGGGCAGAATCTGTGTTGGCCCCATCTCTAACGGTGTGTCCTGCGGGTAGTAAAATACCTGGAGATAGTTTAGTTCGTGTCCGAAGTCGAAATTGCCGTCCACATGCCAGTTCTGTTGTGAATAGGGAGCCATCATACGGTGGTTGCTCATCAGTATAGGCAGATGAAAGTCTCGACCCAGGAGTGAGCGCACAGCACCGGCTACCTTTTGGTTAAGGATGACATTATCTATGAACCAATCCTCTTTCAGGATGTCAGTGGGTTCGTAATAATCGTCTTGACCACAATACTGCGTGGTCATGCGGTTTATTTCGTCAGGGACCACTCCCTTGAATAGGATGTACCCCCGCTTGCAGAATTCCAAAACCTGGCCGTCTGTCAGCGTCGGCGCGCAGTTGGCACATTTTTCTTTTTTTTCGGTCATCGATTGTTAAAGCGTTCGAGGATGAATTCAAAGCCGAGGCCCTGCGGATCAGATTCTGATACAGCCAGCAGGGCCATGTTGGGAAAACTGATGATCCGCCAGCCATCACGAACCGCTTCCAGCACCGTCTTGTAGGGCCAGTTTTTCGGGTCCGGTGGGCCTTCAAATAACTGACCGTCCTCGATCATCGTCATGCCGATGACATCTCCCTGTAGTGATGTATTGTTGCTCTGCAGGTAGAGAATGTCTTGCCGCATCTTGTCGGCGTGCGGCAATAGTGTATCGATACCCCGGCGCAATTCATCGACCGTCAGCGTACCCGCTTCAAGTTTAGTTGCGAGCGCCTCAGTAATTTCACTTTGCTTTTCGGTCATTACCTTGTTTCCTAAAATTGTTCTTGTGCCTTTGGTAGATCTCACTTCGCTTAGGTAGTGTATCTTGTGGCTATCTATTCAATCGGCAATCGAAAATTTTCAATATGTATACGCGGGAATTTCTAAATGAAAATCACCGACATAAAAGTTAATGAAATAAAAGCCCCGGAGGGTCGAGACGGAAAACAATTTCCTGACTACGCTGCGAAAGTGCTTGTCCAGGTATTCACTGACGAGGGTTTGGTGGGGATTGCCGAGGGGGTGCGAAACGTGAGCGTCTTTCGCGCCTATGTGGATGACCTGATCAAGCCTTTAATTGTGGGAATGGATCCTCGTCAGCCTAAACAGATCTGGGAGATTCTCGCCCTGGGAATCGGACAGCGAGCGACGCGGTTTCCCTCACAAATAGTTGGGGCTATCGATGTGGCCTGTTGGGACATCACGGGCAAAGCCGCAGGTATGCCACTCTACAAGCTCTTTGGAGGTGCGCATAGGCTGACGATCCCGCTTTACTGGAGCAGGGGCAACGGATGGAAAAAAGAGCCCTCGGAAATGCTCGAGGAAGTTCAGGAGGGGTACGAGCGCGGCTTTCGTGCATTTAAGGTTCGCATGGACTGGAAGGACCGCCGGCAGGATATCAATCCGGCAAAGGACCTGGCAATTTTTCAAAAATGTCGGGAGTGGCTGCCCGATGATGTCTACCTGGCATTCGATGCCAATAATGGTTATTCGGTTCCGACAGCGATCGAGCAGGGTCGTAGATTTGAAGAACTCGGGATTTCGCATTTCGAGGAGCCGTTGCCGCAGTACGACTGGAAGGGGTTGAGGCAAGTCGTTGACGCCCTCGACTGCGCGGTCTCATCCGGAGAACTGGAAATCTCCGCGTGGCGAATCCGAGATCTGATGGAAATTGCCAACCCTGATATCCTGCAACCCGATGTATTGAATGTCGGTGGGTTGTCCGAGATGAGAAGAGTCTATGAGATGGCGGAAACCTACAATAAGGTCATCATGCCTCACAGTCCTAACGTAGGCGCCAATTTCCTTGCCAGCTTACATGCATACTGCACGGTAACCCACGCTGTCCGGCCGCACGAATTCTCCGAAGAATTCACCGGCCCGGCGGATCATGTTGCCGAGCTGTTTATCGACCCCATCATTCCCGAGAATGGAGAGGTCACCCTTTCAGACCGTCCCGGCCTCGGCATGGAGATAGACGAAAAAGCCCTCGCAAAAGCTATTGTTGATCAGTGATCAGCAATAGCCGTGTTAGGTGTTAAGTAATTCAACCTAAAACTTAACACCTAAAACCTAAAACGCGCAGGTGCGCCTTCGCGCATCAGCGCTACTGCCAGGGAAATTGCAGGGTCGGTTGGTTCGCGTAGCGATTGATTTTAATCGTCATCGTCGCGCCCGATCCTGGTGCCAGTCGCACTTCAAATGAAGGGCTTCCAACTTCAATCTCCTTACCTTCTACATTCACTGACAGACATTCATGCTCACCGTAAGCCCCATTCTGTACGATAACACTCCGTTCTTCTAATTGATTAACATTGACCAGAGTCACCCGTGTCGTCTCCTCGGTAATCGTATCGATGAGTGCGCCTACTTCATCGGGGAGACCGGGTCTGCGTAATTCAGGATCAAAATAGCGCAGACGACAATGTGTCGCCTGGGCGCGGTAAGGTGGGGGGCCTCCAGCCATCAACTGAAATAAATTCCCAACCAGGGCGGGATTAGAGTGATTGGGATTATCGGAAAGACGCGTATCTGGAGTGGTCGGGTCGTTTTTGATCAGTTCTAACCTTTCATGCAGAGTGACAAAATCTTTTTGCAGGGCATCGATGGGGAAATTTGGATTGTCACCATCGAGAAAAGCCAGCCATTCATTATCGCTCACGCGTTCTTTGTCTTTCTCCTTCATTGACCAGTAATACACATTGAGTGCACCCTCGGAATAAGGTGTGGGTGAAAATTCATACCAGCCTTCATCGCCGTACATGTGCGGATATACGGTCTCACCCTCGACCGTCTTTTTATTGGCATTTACTGCATCGATCATAGCGCTCCACGTGTCTACATATTTCATGTTCCCGGTGAGGATAAGTGCGTTTCCGAATCCGGCTATCCCCAGTCGAGTCGTATTCCGATGAGCGAGTTCACCGTTTTGAGGGATGACCGTGGTAAAACCCCAACCGTAACAACCGCCATACCATTTTCCATCACATGCGCCACCAATGGTACCATCGAGTCCTATATTTGAGGGCAGGATGTCATTGTTTGCCGCCGCTCTTTCGATCCAGGCATCCACATATTCTAATACCCAATCGCGGTACTTTTCTTCTCCCAAAACACAGTAGGCGTCGAAAGCGAGTCCCGTGGCGACGAGGTTAGAGGGATGATCACCGATCACGTCCGTATAATCCTGGAAATGCGCGAGCATCTCCTGGTAATTGCGTTCACCATGTATAAGAATGAAACGGCCTTCTTCAATAGGATCACCGGTCCAGTCGAGGGCCGTTGCTTTTCGAAGCATCGGGCCTCGGCTTCCATTGAACAGGCTGCGAATTATCTTATGCTCCGGGTCATAATTTGGGGCCTCTTCGTCTTCGTTCATGTAGAGACCCGACCAGAGCTTGAGCCTTCGCTGATAGTCGGCATCAGCCGGATCACAAAGACCGATAGCGCCAAAAACGGACATGCTTTCACCGTTGTGCAGCCAGTCTCCCATGACCGGGAACTCTTTATAGTACATCCCGTCCCGGGCAAAAGGCACCTCGACCGTTTTCGCCTCGGTGTATTGCTGGATGTGACATTCCTGAGCGTGGTGGCACATCTCGAGCAGGATTTCAGAACCGCCCAGCGCATAGAGTATCGGCCAATCCGTGAGATTTTCTATCGCGTCATCCGGACCATCATCTCCACCCCAGCGAGGGACACAACGCATGTATCCTCGGTCGTCGAAATACTTGTCATAAAATATTTCACACGCCTGGGTCTGGGCATGGATGAGTTCAAGTTCCATTAACGCCCATGATGGTGGGACCATCGGGGTTTCGATTTCAATCACTACGGGTTGATTCATGAGGGAAGGGTTCAGGGTTCAGGGTTCAGGGTTCAGGGTGGAAGATGTCGGGCTACGCCCTCGGTACAGGGTTCAGTAAACCGTGAAGCAATATTTAAATGTTAAATGATCTAATCAGATTCTATACTCTTTCTATCAACTTAAAACTTACACTTAACACTGAATATTTGAAAAAGTTATCATTAATTGAATTAAAAATTCAACAAACCGGGTTTCTGTTTTTCCCAGCCATCATCGGAGGGGAAGACGGTCTGCATATCATGTTTTGAGGGTTCGCCATCGAAAAACGGGGCGACGGCTTCTTTCCATACAAGAAAATGCGGTGTTTCGAGATGTGCCTGGAAGGCGTCTCTATCGCGGTAGACTTCATGGAGATAAAATCGCGAGGGGATTTCCGAGTCCTGATGGATGTCGAAACGAAAGCAACCGGGTTCGTCGCGCACAGATCCCTGCGAGTCTCCAAGGCTGGCCACTTTGAACGCTTCTACATTTACCGGTTTAATGTTAATGGTGACGAATATTGAATACATATCTTCCTTTGCTTTTATTATGTGAATTGTTCATTAGGTTTTTCGACTCCTTTTCAACTCGGGCAATCAATTGTAGATTAATTCTCTTTGTCATCGCGAGGGCGCTTGTCGACCGTGGCGATCCAGGGAAATGTCGGACGCGTGATATTAATCCCTTGGTTTGCCGCAGTCGGCTACGCCTCTTTCGCAATGACAAGAGAGGATTACTATGCGGAATGTACAATGCAAGTTAATCTAACTGCGCTTCTGTATATTCCTTTTGACCTTTGTTCTTTCGGCTTCTTGACTATCAACATGAAGAAAAAGAATCCCTATGATCAAGAACTTCTGGATTTATATGATGGCTATGCACACGGCTTGATCAGCCGACGCGAATTTCTCGATCGCGCTGTTGTATTCACGACCGGTGGACTGACCGCGGCTGGGTTGTTGAGCAGTCTCAGTCCGAATTATGTTTTGGCTCAACAGGTATTGCCAAATGATAAGAAAATCGCCGCCGAGTACAAAGAATATTCATCCCCTCATGGGGGCGGAGCGATGCGCGGTTACCTTGTGCGTCCCACTGAAGCGGATGGTAAAATGCCCGGCATTCTCGTCGTTCACGAGAACAGGGGATTGAACCCCTACATAGAAGACGTGGCCCGGCGGGCGGCTGTAGCGGGATTTATCGCCTTTGCACCGGATGCGCTCACTCCCTTAGGTGGCTATCCGGGTACTGACGATGAGGGTCGTGAATTACAGCGACAGCGTGACTCGGCGGAAATGGTTGAGGACTTCATTGCCGGAGTAGATTTTTTGAAATCTCATGAACAGTGTACCGGTAGGGTCGGTGTCGTGGGTTTCTGCTTTGGTGGGGGAATGGCAAATAAATTGGCCGTGCGTATTCCCGATCTGGGAGCGGCGGTTGCTTTCTATGGCCGTCAACCCGCAGGTGAGGATGTACCTAAAATTCAAGCGCCGGTAATGATCCATAACGCTGAACTGGATAAACGCATCAATGCCGGTTGGCCGGCCTATGAAGCTGCCCTTAAGGCAGGTGAGAAAAAGTATATCGCGCACATGTATGAAGGCGTTAATCATGGATTTCACAATGATACAACGCCCCGTTATGATAAGCCCATGGCCGATCTTGCCTGGAAGCGAACGATCGAATTTTTCAGAGAAATGTTGTGATTAAGCACTTTCGCGCGTTTTAAGTTTAAGGTGGAGCGAGCTGCCAGCCAGCCATAGCCTTGGCGAAGGTTGGTCCCTAGCGCGCTTCTTAAGTAATGAGAAAGAGCTGATAGGGATTTGCTTATTAAAAGAAAGGTAGATAAAAATGAAAATTACTGAATTCGCATTTGTGGGGCATCCGGTAGAGAGTATGCAACGGGCACGAAAATTTTATGAAGAAGTACTTCGACTTCCACCACCCAACGTCATCGATGGAGAATTAGATTCAGATAGTGGCTTTTTCGAATATGAAATAGGTCCCCACACACTCGCTATCACAACTGCATGGGAGGATGGTAAACCACCTGAGTTTCCAAGTTCTGGACTCGCACTTGAAGTCGAAAACTTTGACGAAGCTATCCAACACATTAAGGACTGCGGTGTCAGCATTGATCTTGGGCCCGCTGAGTGCTGGAGTTGTTTTATTGCCATAATCTCTGATCCCGATGGTAACAAGATAGGCATTCATAAGAGAAAACCAGGCAGATAATGAATCATCAGATTTCAGCTGGAGGTCTGGTGGTCAAAGACGACAAGCTTTTGCTTGTTCGTCACAATAAAGAGGGTGCCTATGATTTTTGGGTGGCACCGGGCGGCGGAGTACAGGGATCTGAAAGCATTTTCGAGGCTGTAAAAAGGGAAGTTTTGGAAGAGACACGCATTCTCGTAGAGCCGTGCAAGATGGCGTATATAGAGGAATTATATAACCCTAAGGATAGATTAATTAAAGTTTGGGTGTTTTGTGACTATCTATCCGGGACCCCGTTTGTAGCGGAATCGGAAACTGCTCGTGAATACATAATTGAGGCGGGTTGGTTCGATAAATCAGAGTTGCAGAATCGAACTTTATTTCCTGATGTCTTAAAGAATGGATTCTTGAATGACCTCGAAAATAACTTCAACGAAGTAAAATATCTTCCAATTCGTGAGATGGAGTTTTATTAAGAAATAATGATTTTATGGCCCTCTTGACTTCTACTTAAAACTTAACACCTAAAATCTAAAACTGAAAAATCTTAAATTTTTCAACAATGCTAACCCCTGGACAGAAAGAACACTTCGATACCTTTGGTTTTCTTGTCATACGACAGGTTTTCTCATCGCAGGAGATGAAAACGATTACCTGTGAGACGGAAAGGTTGTTTGATGAGCATCTTCACAAAAAACCTGTTGATAAAAATGAAGTGATAGATTTTTTCAAAATACACATAGATTATTTCGTTGAACAGAGCACAATATTGACCGACTTTTTAGTGGATGACCGTATCTATCAAGTGATAGAAGATCTGTTGGAGCCGGAATTTATCTGGGTGGGTTCCGAGGGTAATAGATCGGATGGACCAAAAAGCGAGTGGCACCCGGACCGCCGGTCGTATTTGAAAGGTGAAGAGCCGGACATTAATTACGTGCGGATAAAAGTTATGATTTATCTCGATAAGCTGACAGAAGATACGGGGAGCATTCGATTTATTCCTGGTTCTCATAGGATGTCCTTTCATCAAGAGCTTGGCATTCAGGAGGAAAAACTCAGCACCAGGCCATTCGGTGTGGAGGGAAAAGATATTCCCTGTTTTCCTGTGGAATCCATACCGGGTGATATTGTCTTCTTTAATCAATGCCTTTGGCATGCAGTCTTCAACGGTCGAAATGGCCGCCGGTTTGTCGCGTTTAAATTTGCGGAAAAACCTACAACCAGGCGTCACCTTAACACCCTTTATCAATACCAGAAGGAAAAAGTAAAACCCCACGATCTCTACCGGAAGAGCGACCATCCGCGTATCCGGAGGATGGCGGTAGATATCACAGAGCTTGATTCCCAGTTTACATAATCCTTTTGTATTAACACCTAAAACCTGACACGCGCATCAGCGCATCGTCCTTATGGCTCATTCTCAATAATGGGATACTTGAGATCAAAGAATAAGATTACGGTACCACAAATACTCCTGGGGGTAGCAGTAATCGGTGTTTTGTTTCTAGGGTGGGGTTATTACAGATCGCATCGCGAACAAAGTGCGAATGGGAAAGTCCATCTCGTTCTCGCTCTCAATGTTGATAGCTATACACTGCCAATATTCAAAGCCGCAGTAGAGTCATTTACGCAAACGCACCGGCATATTGAGGTGGAAATACGAACTGTATCTGGAAGTCGTTATTACCAGAAAGTATTGACCATGATGGCAGGAAAAATGGCGCCCGACTTAATGTGGATGGGTGTAAGCTTTGCGGAATTTGCTGACCGCGGTGCATTTTTTGATATCACCAATAAGGTGAATAAAGAGGTTAATACAGAAGATTTTTTACCCCGGGCTCTCAGTTGGTACCGCGTTAATGGCAGGCAATATGGTGTTCCCTATGCCATTCATATGAACATCTTTGCTTACAATAAAAAGCTCTTTGATGAGGCGGGCATACCCTATCCCTCGGACGACTGGAACTTTGATGAGTTTTTGGCGATCGCTAAAAAATTGACAATCGACAAAGATGGCGATGGTCGAATCGATCAATACGGTTTCCGTGGCGGGTTATACCCAGGTTCTTTTGGCGCCGAGATTATTTCTACGGACGGTCAGCGAGCCCTATGTAATACTCCAGAGATGATTAAGTATATCCAGACGGATTTGGATCTCGCCCATAAATATAAGGTTCAACCATCAATGGAAATTCAACTTCACGAGGGAACACATAATCCTGATATATATACTCCTTTTATCCAGGGGCGTTATGCGATAATTAATATATGGGATGCGCAGCGACCAAGATCGATTGAGAAATTTTCAATGATGGATTGGGACTTTGTCCTCAGCCCTAAAGTGAAACGGCGTATACAATGGGCCTCAAGCGCGGCTATTGTTATTTCCGCGGATACACGATATCCCGATGAAGCCTGGGAACTGTGTAAAGTTTTTTTCGGTGATGAATTTCAAAAAGCGATCGCGATTATTTGCCTTCCCCCCAATTTAAGGGTAGCAGCAGAGTTCATCGCTGAACACAGAGGTCCCCCCATGAATTTAAAAGCTCTGCTCAAAGCAAAAGACTATATTTATGTTACTCCTCGTGTGCCCAATATATCAGAACTGAATGCCATTTGGGGCAATGAAAAGGATCGAGCGTTATTGGGCTTTGCAACACCAACCGAAGCGATGGAAGAAGCGCAAAAGAAGATTACCCGTGCAATAGAAAAATTTAATAGAAGAAAGTATTAGCAGAGGAGGCGCTGAAGCGCCAGTGAACAGTGAACAGTGAACAGTGAATCAATTTCCGATTTCCGATTGTCGATAGACGATTGTAGAGTGACGTGGATGTATGGATGATTAGAATATTGGAAAGTTGGGTAAACCAGTAGTATACCCCCGTATTCATCCATACTTTCAAAAATCCAGCTAAGATCTGAAACTTGACCCCAAAAACTTAAAACCTAACACGCACGTAAGCGCTCCCCACTTTGGACCTTCGACTTTTCAATACCTATTTTAGCATTCTTATAATTCAACAATGACATTTAAGTTAGGCTACTGTGCAATACACTGGAAAAATCCGGATTTAGAACCGGCCTTAGAAGCGCTTAAGGAAGCGGGTTGGGACGGTTGGGAAGGGCGCTTGCCCCTGAATTGGCTTGGTACACCGCAACACGTACGGCGTATATGTGAAAATGTCGACATGCCCCTGGCCATATTTACAGCCGCTGGTTCGCCAGATAATCGCGCACGCGAAAACAGCGAACTGAACAAGCGTCGTATCGACTTTGCCGCTGAAGTCGGGGCCGATTGCTTTATGTATATGAACGGGGACAAGCCGGAGGGGCGAGTAGTGAATGATGATGATCTCAAGATTGCGGCTGAAGGTGCTGAGATGTGGGCTGATTATGCCGCGCAATACAACTTGGAGATAAGTTATCATATTCATACCAACTTATTGGTCGATAGTTCAGAGCACTGGAAATCCTATATGGGTTATCTCAACAAGGCTAAACTCTGTATCGATGTATCGCACTCACATTTATGGGGCTATGACCCGGTCGAATCTATTCGAGACTTTAAAGATCACCTGAATTACATTCATTTACAGGACTATACCTCCTACACTCAGCATGAGGATGGCTACCATGATCCCGTCTGGTGCGCCGTTGGGGAGGCAGAAGCCTGTGACTTCCCCGCGATAGCGACAGTACTCAAAGAAATTAACTATGATAGTTGGGTTACAGGTTGTCCCGGTGCGCCGCAGCCAGGAAAAGATGATGCATTGAGCATGGCTGAGTCCAGTCAATCGATGTGCGCTTATATGCGCCGGGTTGGTTACTGAATAAGGGGTTCAGGGAGAAAGATATACGATGTTTGATATCCGACCTTTGATGTGCGAAGGAAATTCCAATACATCATAAATCGAATATCGGATATCAAACGTCGGATATCTTTCCCCCTCGCACGTCGGATATCATTCCCAAAACGAAAACTACCAGTCAGCTACGCTACCATCGGTCTCGTAAAAATATTCACCGCCCAGTTCTTCTGAGTATTGGTCAATATTCTTTTCCACCGCCTGTTCATCAATTTCGAAACCGAGACCCGGTTTGGTCGGTAACTCGATATGGCCGTCTACAACCTGCCAGGGATCTTTGAATAGTCCCTCACCGAGGCCCTGATCGATTTGTTCCTGGGCGAGGAAGTTGGGTATCACCGCGTCGACGTGCATACACGCCGTAAATGCAATCGGCCCGATGGCACAGTGGGGGAGGACATGAATATAGTAAACTTCAGCCATGTTTGCGATTTTCTTGAGTTCGGTGATACCGCCAGCATGTGAGCCGTCAGGCTGAATGAAGGCGACAGCCTGTTTCTCAAACACCTCGCGAAATTCCCAGCGTGAGAGCAGGCGTTCCCCGGTCGCAATTGGAAAAGGTACGTGGTCTGAGACCTGTTTGAGCGCGTCGACGTTCTCCTGCGGGACCGGTTCTTCGACAAAGAGCGGACGCATCCCTTTAATCTCATGGCAAATCTCAATCGCGAGAGCAGGCGTCATCTTGCCGTGGAAGTCAAAAGCCAGTTCAATATCCGGGCCGACCCACTCACGCATCAGGTAGGCGCGTTTTACAAATTCATCAATAACCTTGGGCGGCTCATGGCCGCGCCACTTGCCACCGGGCCCCGTCTTAAATGCGGTGTAGCTGCTTTTCTGGAGCCATTCCAAGCGTTCTTTTGCTTCAGCCAAACCTTCATCGCTCAAGTCATGAATACCCCAGTGGGCATAGACGCAGATGCGGTCACGGACAGGTCCGCCCAACAGTTCATAAACCGGCACACCGTAGTGCTTGCCCGCAATATCCCACAGTGCCTGATCGAGCCCGGAAAGCGCAGTCATCAGGATAGGGCCACCCCGGTAAAATGCCGAGCGGTAGATGTGCTGCCAGTGGTGTTCGATGCGGAGAGGGTCTTTCCCGACGAGATAATCCGCCAACTCTTCGACCGCGGATGAAGTGCTTTTAGGTTTACCTTCGAGTGTGGTTTCTCCCCAACCGACGAGGCCATTATCGGTGGTTACTTTAACAAAGCGTACTCGTGGGCGTGGAAAAAACTGTTCAACTTTTGCGATTTTCAAAGTGGTTATCCTTTTTTTAATTATGAGATATGAACGGTGAATTTTTTTTGGAAAAGTAGCAAAACGATTCTGAGAATTTATAAAAGTCAATTCCTCCAATTGTCATTGCGAGGAGCAACGCGACGCGGCAATCCAGGGGGTAACTATACGCAACAGACATTTCCCTGGATCGCCGCATTCAGCTACGCTTCATTCGCGATGACAAAACAAGGTATGACCTTTTGACTATTTCAAAATAAATCATTAATTGTCACCGGTTCGGTTGTCTCACCATTTGTTGATTTGAGGAAGGCAATAATGTCCAACAGTTGGACAAGGGTGTAGCGTTGACCATAAGTGTCTGGCATCGCCGATGGACGTAGTAACTCAAAGCTTTTTATCTGGTCTGTTTTTATCGACCTCAGGACAGGGGGGAGACTCGTGACGTCGTAAACTTTGGTACGTGTAGAGCTTTCACTGACTTTTACCGCCTCAAGTTTCTCACCGTCATGAGTCGTCAGCGAAAAAAGTTGTCCAGCTGCGGTGGAGACGGAGTCGGGAAGGATTATATCTTTGAGAATCTCACGCGCGGACCTTCCCGCAATGCCACTTAGATCAGGTCCTACATTTGTGGCATTGCTGTTAAAGCGGTGACAGGCAGCACAATTCAAATCATCACTGAGATCAAAAAACAGCAACTTTCCTTTTTCCGGATCACCCGTCATAACAGAAGAATGATTCTCGCCTGACGCTTGATTGTCCGTGATAGGCTGAGATGCGACTCTTTTCAACGGTGTGGGTGCTGAGAGATCAGATGAAGTTACATCACTGTGAAGTGGAGGCTCGGGATCGTTCGGACCCAATTTTGAAAGCGTCCCGATATAGGCTACGACCGCTAGGATTTCCTCACCGCTGAGTCGGGATTTCCAACCGGCCATGGATGAGTTCGGAACACCATCCTCTATCACTTTAATTAAATAATCACTATCCCAGTTTTTTCCCCGTAAGCGAGGACCTCCTCCGACACGACCGGCTTTTCCATGGCAATAACCTACTGAGCAACTCTGCTCGAAAACAGCGCGCCCCACCTTTAGGACATTTACGTCCGGGGACGAAATGGCCGGCACTTTCGAAATTAACGGAATTGGTGAGAGGCATACACACCCTATTACGAGACTGAAGATCAATCTCTCTCGCCACTTCAGACTCGACCTCTTAGCGTAACCGCGCATGTGAACCCTATCTCGATGACGCAACGCTCAGGTGAAGTAGGTATTTATTTTCCAAGCGCAAAAACGAAAAGAGCGCTGCCACTCGGGAAGTCTTCAATCTCTGGCCAAATTTGCGGCATGATGCCGGCGACAGCAGAACCCCAACCAGCGGGAACCGCGATGTACTGTCTTCCGTCGACCGCGTATGTCATGGGTGAACCACGATGACCTGAACCCGTGTTGAAACTCCAAAGCTTCTTACCCGAAACCGCATCGAGGGCAAAAAAATCTCCCTCTGGGTCACCCGTGAATACGAGATTGCCCCCTGTTGCTACGGCGGAAGCGAGGAGGGGATATTTAGAACGGTAACTCCATTTCTTTTTTCCAGTAACCGGATCGTAGGCATCGAAGTGGCTCCATGCCTCTCCTTCAGGTGTTCGCCGAAGCTCAAAGACCCCACCAAAAAAAGGCTCTCCCGGTTTTGGTTTCTCTTCTTGTACCGTCAAGTTCTGACACCACTCAATTCCCGTTGTATAAAACAATCCCGTTTTCGGGCTATAGGCTGCGTGGTTCCAACTGCGTCCCCCGCCAATCGAGGGGCAGATGATCGTTTGCTCTCCTACCTTGGGTTCAAATCGATCCAGGAGCTGACCATTTGCATCGATACCACTGATCCAGTTGATCTTTTCAGCGAGCGGCCAGGCGTTTATGAACTCACCATTGGTTCGATCCATTACCCACGTGTAGCCACCCTTGTTTGGATTAACCAGTAGTTTACGTTTTACGCCTTTGACTTTCAAATCCAGTAAAACGCATTCATAGGCCGCGTCCCAGTCCCAGACATCATGGGGAATCTCCTGGTGATACCATATAAGCTCCCCACTGTCCGGATTCAGGGCAACAATACTATCGGTATAGAGATTATCCCCCTCGCGGTCTTTCCCATAAAAGTCGGCCGCGGGATTACCCACACCCCAGTATACTAAATTGAGCTCTGGATCGTAGGAACCGGTCATCCAGGTAGAGCCACCTCCATACTTCCAGCTATCCCCAAGCCAGGTCTCATTACCCTCCACTCCCGGCTCCGGAATAGTCCAGAACCGCCAGGCGTGCCGGCCCGTTTTAGCGTTGAAGGCATTGAGGTACCCCCGGTGCGCGGAGTCTCCCGCCGTGACTCCGACGATGACTTTGTCCTTCACTACCAGCGGCGCCCCGGTTATATTGCAGCCGCACTGATCGACATCTTCGATCTCCACTTTCCATACTTCCTCTCCGGACTCCGCGTCGAGGGCGAGCAGATGATTATCAATTGTCCCCATATAGACCAGTCCATGACCCAGGGCGACCCCCCGGTTCCAGGGCCCGTAAAGTAATCCAAATTCTTTAGGCACTGGATAGTAGTAGTGCCAGAGTTCCTTGCCAGTTACCGCGTCGAGCGCAAACACACGATTCCACGGAGAAGTGATGTACATCACACCATCCGCAACCAACGGCGTGCACGAAAACCCCCCGTCCACGACGCCAGTCTGAAAGACCCATACCGGAACCAGGTTATCTACGTTTTTTCGATTAATCTGATCCAACGGACTGTAACGCCAGGCGTTGTAAGTACCGCTGTAAGTCATCCAGTTCTCCGGTTCATTCGCGGCATCAATAAGCCGCTTCGAATCAATTTCTTCACCCCACAGACCTGTGCTCAGTAAAAGCATAAGAGTTAACGATCCGCAGTTCACACCATTTTTAAATTTCATGATTAAATCCGATTTCTTTAAGGGTGGAAAGATCCACTCGCCGGATACCCCAGCGATGGGTTAAGAGGTCAGACCCGATTCGATAACCCTTTACAACCTGATCTGTCAATTGTTTATGACCCCAGGGGTGTCGGCAGGGTTCAGAAAGAAAGATATACGATTTCCGATATCCGATATTCGAAGTAGGTTCTACACTTCACACATCAAACGTCGTATATCAATCCCACTTCGCACATTAAACATCGAATTTCAGAAAGAAAGATATCCGATATCCGATATTCGATATACGAAGTAGGTTCTACACTTCACACATCAAACGTCGGATATCAAACGTCGGATATCGGTAAGAAAGATATACGATTTATGATATCCGATATGCGATATACGAAGTAAGAAAGAAAACTCAACCCCTCGCAATTCGAATATCGTATATCAAACGTCGGATATCGGTAAGAAAGATATACGATTTATGATATCCGATATGCGATATGCGATATACGAAGTAAGAAAGAAAACTCAACCCTTCACACATCAAACGTCGTATATCAAACGTCGGATATCGTTAAGAAAGTTATACGAATTACGATATATAATGTAATTAATACATATAAAAATCGAATATAAGACGTATGTAAATGGATAGGCATAATCTCGAAGAAAGGCTTATTGATTTCACAGTTTTAGCTATCGGTCTGGCCGAGAATTTGCCCAGTTCACCAGCGGGAAAGCATCTTGGTGGACAACTAATAAGATCTTCTTCTTCTATGGCTTTGAACTACGCGGAAGCACAAGGAGCGGAATCGAGAAAAGATTTTAAGCATAAAATTAAAGTAGTACTAAAAGAGGCCCGTGAAAGCCATGTATGTTTACGAGTGATTATTAAAAAGAACGGTCTCGCGGATAATGAAATTGTTCAATCAGTACTCGATGAAGCTAATCAGATTGTGAGCATATTTGTTAAAATGTCCCAATCGTTAGATGATGCATAATTATCAGAAAGAAAGATATCCGATTTCCGATATGTGACGTGCGAAGGAAATTCCAACACATCGAACTTCGGATATCGTATATCAAACGTCTGATATCTCTAAGAAAGATATTCGATTTCCGATATCCGATATTCGATGTACGAAGTATGAAGAAAGCTTTACCCTTCGAACATCGAATATCGTATATCAAACGTCGAATATCAATCCCCCTCTCGCATATCAATCTTCATAACCGTGTACTCATGACCGTGGGTTACCACCTCTTCAAATATTTTCCAACCCAGCCGTGAATAGAAATTCACCTTGTCGGGAGTGAATAGATAGAGCCGGGGAAAATTCAAGGCTCTTGCTTTTTTAACCACGTGTTTCGACAAGGCAGAACCAATGCCTTTATTTCGATGTTCGGGAAGAACAAATACCGTGGATAACCAGGGCGATAAATTTTGACGAATAGGCAGGTCGTAGATTGTCAGGCTCGCCGAGCCCACGGGAACGGATCCGGTGAAAGCAACAAAGGTTAGGGGAAGGGTGTTCTTATTAAGATGTTCTTTTAAATCAGCTATCCGCCATTCAACTGTTTGTTGCGGTTCAATAGTGCTGGGGCCCCAATGGTCAAAATGCCACTTTGCTATAAGCGGTATCAAGTCAGCATAATTTTTCAGGTAATCTATTTTCATTCAGTTTAAATGATAGCCAAAATGTTAGTGCCCCTTCAGTAGATACTCCTCTGATCGGCATATTCCCTATGACTTTTCCCTATTTTCTTGTTATTCTATTGGTTCTTCTGCACTGCCAATGCAAGTCGGGTCTGGATGGTTATCAGTTTAGCTGGGGGAAGCTTCAGAATGCGATACTGGGGATCGCGATCGACCGGGCTGGTTACTACATCATTTTCCGAACATTCCAGATCGACGATCTCATTGGGAAATTTAACTCTCACTGTCTGTGCCGTCTTAGACAGCAATTCAACTTTTACTTTGTCCCAATTCCAGTTGAGTCGTAACTCAATGCCACCGCGTGCCCGTAAGCCTTTGATCTCTCCTTTGCTCCATGTTTCAGGTAATGCTGGAAACAATTTTAGTATTCCAGGCCGGGAATAGGCCAGCGATTCCAGAACTGCCGCCGAGAGACCAGAGTTCGCATCCATATTGAAGGGGCCGTCAGTCCAGCAGAACGAAAGAAGGTTCTCAGGACTGCAGGTTAGGCATACTCGTCTGACGCACTCCAATGTCCGGTCGGCGTCACCCAGGCGAGCGTATGCACATGCCTGGTGAGCGCAGGACCAAGCTGCAAAATCTCCTTCACGGTTGAATTTTGTCTCCAGTACCAGCCGGCAGCCTTCACGAATTGTATCATCTCCCATATCGCCGTTTATCTCGAACCCGGGAAACAATGGATAGATATGAGCCATGTGTCGGTGACCAGGCTGACCTATGAGGTCCGGGTGTATCCACTCCTTTATAGCGCCATCCTGTCTTAGCTGATATGCGGGTAACTTGTTGAGCATCTCACGCCATCGCTCGACGCCTTCTTTTTCAACATCGAGTATCTCACATGCTGCTATCAGGTTGGTTAGCACTTCCTTTGTGACTGCGACATCCATAGTCGCATTAATTGTTGTTCTGCTTTTAGATTTTTTATTTTTCCTGCTTATGGCGATATTTTCAGGAGAGTGCGACGGTGAGAATATGTATTTGCCGTCAACGTCTTCGATAACGAAATCTTCGTAGAACAAAGCTACCTCCTTCATGAACGGGATCGCACGGTTGGCTAGAAAATCCAGGTCGCCGGTATAGAGATAGTAGTCATAATAGAGTTGAGCCAACCATCCGGCGCCGGCTGTCCAAAACTGCCATTGGGCGTCTTGAACGATCAATCCGTGGTCGCTGTGGCGCATATAGCTGTATATACCACGACAACCCCAAATCTGCCTGGCGTTTATTTTCCAGTCAGGAATAAGGGAATCAAAGTAGTCGAAGTAGGGGAGGCTGACTTCAGCCATGTTACCCGGTAATGCCTGCCAATAGCACATCTCTACATTTTCGTCTGTCGTATAGTCTGAGGACCACGCCGGCGTCCACGTACCGGACCAAACTCCCTGAAGATTGGCGGGTAGCCCACCTGGCCGTGAACTGCTTATGAGCAGATAACGACCATAATCAAACAAACGCTCCATCAGCGCTGTGGAAAAACTATCCACATTCGCGGACAGATCCAGCAACTGCTTGTTGGATAACGAACGCTGTTTCCCACCATTCAGGTCTAGGGTCATGCGCAGGAAAAGTTCGCGGTGTTGCTTGGCGTGAGGTATGAAGAGGGCATCGTAATCAGCAGGTAAGCTGCTAATTGTGGAATCCAGTCGCTCAATCACTGCTTCATGGCTCTTTTCATTGGCAAACAGCTTTACAATAATAAAAACTTCATCTGCGCCGCTGACCTTCACTTTGTTGTCAGCAGAAGCTTTCATCGATCCACCCTTAGTCCACACCCTTGCTACGCCGCCGAACTCACGCCCGTCCCAGTATCGACCGCACAAAGTAAGCCGTCTCTGGTCATCCACTGAGGTTCTGTAAGTGACAGGATCTCCCTTGTATGCTTTTCGGGCCAGGAGATACTCTTTTTTTCGGCCCATCCACATCGAATATATCTCTTTCTGAGGATCATGAGAAGCCAGAGTAATATCAGTTGTCACTGTGCCGGGCTTTGAGCTCCGCAGCCGTAAGATAATCACGTCGTCAGTTCGCGATACGAATAGGTTCCGTTGGTATTCACTACCGTTCTGTGTCCAGTTAGCTACGTCCTCGCCCGTTTCAAAATCAAGATGATGTAGGTAGTTCCCGAAAGGGTCTTTGCTGACGGTGTCGTAATTGTCCGGCTGGTGAATCAGTAGGTCAAAAGCCGGATGGTAAGGATTCGTAAAGGGATTTCTCTGTAACCCATAGTCAAATTCCTTGAGTTTGCTGTTCCAGAAATTCTCTCCCTCCGTATACTGGCCTTGAGAGAGCATTTCCCTAAGTTTAGGGAGGTGCAGGGCCATGTTCGGTACCTCCTCGGGCTTTTCATGAAGAGGGTACCACAGTGCCTCGTGGTTTAACAAGATGGTTTCATCCTGGGGGTTGCCATATGCCATGGCACCAACGGAGCCATTGCCGCATGGAAACGCTTCGTCCCAGCGTGTCGCAGGTTGGGTGACTGTCATACCATGCTCGCGAGGAAGAGGCGTATATGCTGTCCCCGAAGGGAAAGGATCATCCTTCATATTTAAATAAATTTGAAATATAAGGTTTAAGGAGGATCAATCGAATAGTAACTTTCAATTGAACATTATATCATAGGGATATTTGATCTTCACTGGCAATGGAGTATAAAATTTTATTTTGAAAAATAATAAAAGAAGAATATCCCCTTTGAAATTTTCCGCATTATGCAAGCCGCGAATAAATGTTAATAAGTGCTTGCATGTAGGGGAGAAGAACGTAGTATGCACATTCTTTAGTGTAATTCCCATACGGTTATTTCACTCTAATCCATGCGTCCCGGTCTTGTAGACAGGGTCGCCCAAATACCGCAATGAATGCGGTCCTTTCTTTTCCACGCGTCCGGCAGGTAGAGATTTGAATCATCCCGGACCTGGAAATATATGAAAGAAAATAGTCATGCGCCACGTGCGCACAATGGACATGCTGTCCCTCAACAAGAACCGCGACCCCTTGAAGGTGCCTTTGGTGCACTGATTCCGGAGATTCAGCGGGCTGTAAACGCCGAGGGCTATGTCACCCCCACCCCCATTCAGGAGCAATGCATTCCGCATCTGCTTGAAGGACGGGACCTGCTGGGCTGTGCCCAGACCGGAACCGGCAAAACTGCTGCCTTTTCCTTACCGCTTCTGCAAGGGCTTGCCGGCAGATCACGTAAGTTTCAGAAAGGAACACCCTTGTCGCTGATCCTTGCTCCCACCCGCGAACTCGCGGCGCAGATCGAGGATAGTATTAGAACTTACGGCCGTTTTCTCCGCGTACGTCACACCGTAATTTTCGGCGGAGTCAGCCAGTTTAACCAAGTCAAGGCACTGAACCGTGGGATCGATATTCTTGTCGCCACCCCCGGCCGTTTACTTGATCTGATCGAGCAGGGATATATCCACTTAAATCAAGTGGAGGTCTTCATTCTCGATGAAGTGGACCGTATGCTCGACATGGGATTTATTCCCGACATCGAGCGTGTATTGGCCTTAATTCCGAAGAAGCGTCAGACCCTGTTTTTCTCCGCCACGATGGCCCAGAAAATGAGGGAGCTGGCTCACACCATGGTCCGCAACCCGGTAAAAGTGACGATCGCGCCGGACAAACCTACCTTGGACAGTATCGATCAGAAGATGCTCTTTGTGAATAAAAAGAATAAGGATGCCCTGTTGGTATCCCTCTTGGGCGATCCCCAGATCAATAAAGCACTCATTTTTACGCAGATGAAACACGTGGCCAACCGCGTAGTGGACAAGTTGTACGACGCGGGCATTCGTGGAACCGCAATCCATAGTAATAAAAGCCAGGCTGCGCGTACCAAAGCACTGGACGGCTTCAAGCGAGGTCGTTTCCGCGTGATGGTCGCCACTGATGTAGCGGCGAGAGGTTTGGATGTGGATGATATCACTCATGTCATCAACTACGATCTACCCGTGGAGGCCGAAACTTATGTGCACCGCATTGGGCGCACCGCCAGAGCGGGGGCGAGAGGTGATGCCATTTCGTTCTGTTGCGCTGAAGATCGGAGCAATCTGCGGGATATTGAACGCCTGTTGGGCAATCCTGTGCCGGCCGATAAGGATCATGCCTTTCATTGCGACAAAGCCGTTTCGTCCTCCAGCAAGCCAGCTAAGAAGAGATACTTCCGTGGCAATGGAGGAGGAGGAGGCCGCAGCAGTAATAGTGGCCGCGGTGGTTTCTCGCGCTTCCGCACCCGTAGCCGCAACGGCGGTGGAAAGTTCAATAAAGGCCGCGCAAATTAGGGAAAGCGCTAACGCGCGTGTTATGTTTTAAGTGTTAGGTTTTAGGTTTTCATCTTCAACCCTGAACGCTGAACCCTAAACCCTGCTTGCCCTGAGCGTAGTCGAAGGGAACCCTCTCTCCGCTCAGATATACCCCGTGGCGCGAAGTAGTGTTTCCTGCACGAGCAATTCGTGGTCTAAGGAGCGATCCGATTGACGTTCACCGGAGAGGACGCTGAGCAGGGCCTCGAGCTCGCGATCGTATAGTTGTTGCCGGTTGTGCCCTATGACCTCGACGATCTGTTCGCCCGCGGCGAAGTCGCCTTGCGCTTTATCGAGGCAGAGACGTATCCTATCACCGGGCTCAAAGGGTTCGAGGATGATGGCACTTCCTTTTGTCCCATAGACTTCAAAGCGACGGGCCGTCGGATTTGTTTCGAAGGCTGAAATATCAATGAAAACTATCGCGCCATCGTATTCAAAGACACCGAGCGAGTTGTCGATACAGTCCTTCGCTTCGCTGTCATTGTGCAGGAAGGTGGAGATCTTAGATGGACGTCCCAACAGCCAGACGACCTGGTCGAGCATATGAGAGGCGAGATCGTAAAAGATCCCGCCATTGAATATAGAAAACGCTTCACGATTCTCCACCGGCAGGTTCGTGGACATGTGAGCGCGGAGTGAAGTGATATTACCGAGTAGGCCGTCATGGACCCAGGCGGCGACCTGTTGAAAACCGGTGTGATAACGGAACATGAATCCCATCTGGAGCTGGGTTCCCTGCTCGCGTGCCAGGGCGACGACGCGTTGCCATTTTTCCCAGTCGTTGCCCGCTGGCTTATCATACCAGACATGTTTCCCCGCACTGACGAGTGCTTCTGTCTGGTCGAGACTCTCGATGTTCGCGCCTTCGGAAGCGACGGCGATAATCGATTCGTCGTTCAGGATTTTCGATGGATCATCGAAAAAATCAGCTTCAGACCATGGGGCCTGGTCTTCGACTGAACGGCGTCGTGCTTCATCGGGTTCGTAGACACCGGCGATTTCGACTAGGGGATTTGAGAGCAACGCTTGCAGTTTCCCCGCGGCATGGCCGTGTTTGGTTCCCCACTGCGCAAATTTCACAGTTCGTTCAGTCGATTTCTTCATCGGACTCCATGGACTCTTCGCGGAGGAGGAAAGCACGGATATCATATTTGCCCGGACGCTCTGGCGACAGGTGGCCCGATTCAACCATGAGATCGAGAGGGTTGACGCGCGTCTGGAGCGGCAGGTCGACGCGCTCGTGACAGCGCGCGGACTCGTAAACTGCATGGATCATCTGGAGCGCTTTGAATCCATGCTCCGCTTCACCGCGATGGTTCTCGATCTTTCCTTCAATCCAGTCCGCAAGTTCATCGGCTTGGGCGGTGCCACCCTCGAGCCATTCAAATGCATCTTCACCGGGTTTTGTAAAGCGACCATCGGGCTCATGCATCTTCCACTTACCCCCTGTTTCCGCATTCATCAGTTGAAGGTCGTTTACTGACATCTGAATCATACCTTCAGTGCCATAAATATTCGCGCCCTGAAAGAGAGGAGAGGGCGTCAGGTCGCAGAGGATCAAGGCGCGTGCGCCGCGCGCAAACTGATAAACAACTTCAGCGCGGTCTTCGATTCTCGTGTTGCGCTCCCAGCGATCGGTTTTTCGTTCTATGTTTCCCATCGCCCAGACGCATTCGTCGTCACCGAGGAGGTAACGGAACATATCGGTCTGATGTGTGCAAAAATTGGGTAGCCCCTGTCCGCCGATACTTGTCATGAGGATCACATCGCCGACCGCCCCTTCGGCAATCAGGTTTTTGGCAAGTGTGTAGGAGGGTAAAAAACGACGCTGGTGGGCGATCGCAAGCTTTACCTCGTTGCGTTTACAGGCGATGATCATCTGTTCCGCGCGGCCGATGCTATCGGCCATCGGTTTCTCACAGAGGATTACTTTTGGCCGGAACGCTGCTGCCGCAATCGTCCAATCGGCATGACCGATGTGCCAGGTGCAAACCGAGACAACATCCGGTTTTTCCTTTTCCAACATTTCTCGCGCATCCGTGTAGTGCTTGGGTTTTATACCGAAGGCTTCGTCGACTTCGTTCATGGCCGATTCGTGGAAATCAGCGAGTGCAACAATTTCGAATCGACCAGTAGTCAGATAGCCGCGAATGTGGTTGCGGGACATAAGTCCGCAGCCGATGATGGCAGTTTTATGAGTTTTCATTCTGTTAGAGTCAAAAGGTCAAAAGGAGAAATGCGTATATGTGAGAAAGCGTTGATGCGGTAGGAGAGAACATTAAGTAATTCTTGCATCCTCTATAGTGGATCATGCTTCCAGTATCAATCCGCATTCTACAATCGAAATTCGACAATTGATAAGACCCTTTTACTTTTGCGAAGCGATATCTCTTATCTCGTCG
This sequence comes from Opitutales bacterium, assembly GCA_965219535.1. Classification (GTDB taxonomy): domain Bacteria; phylum Verrucomicrobiota; class Verrucomicrobiia; order Opitutales; family PNEW01; genus PNEW01. The sequence goes on from CBDCNV010000002.1 coordinate 1,361,095, forward strand.
AGCATCTTCTTGGAGTTTTCCATGAGGATCTCCCAGTCATCGCCGCACGAGATCCACGAGAGACCCAGGTCAATCCATTTTTTTATCGCGGCTGGATCGAAACCCATTGAATTGCCAACTGGAATATTCTTTTTGATACCTGCTTGAAAGATTGTCTCTACAGCTCCGAGGACTTCGGGATGACTAAACTGACCGGGTAGATTCATCGATAGTGAAAGATCAAATGGACCAACCGTAATGCTGTCGATACCGGGAACGCTGACAACGTTGTCGATGTCTTTGACCGCGTCAATGTGTTCGATCTGGATTATGACCATCATCTCTTCATCGACTTGCGCCAGGTATTCTTCAAATGGAAGCATCCCGTAGCGGACGCCGCGGGTCGGACCGTAACCACGAACGCCGCGAGGAGGGTAGCGACAACTGGAAATCGCTGATTCAGCCCGCTCGACACTGTCAATTCGCGGGACGATGACTGCAGAGGGATGCAATTCAAGGATGGGTTTGACAACGACGGGATCGTCGGATGGCACGCGAATCCAAGCCGCCGTTCCTGATGCACGCGCGGCACGCACGTGTGCCGCTGCATCGACAATGGTCATCGCCGAGTGTTCCATGTCGATCCATACGAAGTCAAAACCGGCCTCACCGTACAACTCGCTGACGGTGGCTTCGGCCAGTGTGATCTGGGTGCCGACACAAAGTTGTCCTTTGGACCATTTCTCTCGAATACGTGGTGTATGATTCATAAATGGAATGGTTAAAGTCAAAATGTCAAAAAGTCAAAGGGTAGAGTAATCAGTAATCAGTGAACAGTGGAAATGCCATAGCAGTGTTAAGGTGGAGCGGGTTGTCCCTAGCACGCTTCTTAATTAATCAATTATTATTACAAACGCGCTTGGGACAGCGCGTTCCACCTTTCATACTAATTAAATAAATTCAGCATCCATTCGTATTTACGTATATTCTATTACTCGCATTTACAATATGGATTTTCGGTTATTTTCATCTTAACAATCTTCAATCAGTGCCGAGGGCTAAGCCCGACATTTTCCAAATCGCCAATTGAAAAGGCCCCTTTTGATAAAAATAAGAGATCGAACATTGGTGTCGACAAAGGGCGGTATTTTATAAGGTCATATGAGGGCAAGAGGCTATGAGTGATATCAATTTGAAGGTGAATGGCCATTCACATACAGTGGACGTAGATCCGGCGACGCCATTGCTTCATGTGTTGAGTGACGACCTCGAGTTGCGTGGGCCTAAATTTGGCTGTGGGCTGGCGCAGTGCGGATCCTGCACAGTCCTCACCGGCGGCCGGGCTATCCGTTCCTGTGTCACACCCGTCGGAACGGTGGAGGGAGCGGAGATCACGACATTGGAGGGGTTGGGCACTACCGAAAAACCGCACCCGATACAACAGGTTTTCATTGATGAGCAGGCCACTCAGTGTGGGTTCTGTCTTAGCGGCGTGATCCTGACGGCCAAAGCACTGCTGGATGAAAACCCGAAGGCGAGCGATGAGCAGATTCGCCAGGCGTTGTCGACCGTACTGTGCCGTTGTTTTGCTAACGCACGAATGCTTCGGGCGATCAAGCGTTATGCAAAGGAGTTGTCCGGATGAAGAAGCGATCACCAGTCCCTGGAGATGTATCAACCCTGGCTCCGGAGGCTTTGGCGGCGTTGAAACGGAATGGATTTTCCCGCAGAGACTTTCTCAAGGGAGCCGGGGCTTTGATTGTCACATTCAGTGTTGCAGGAACCCCAGATATACTGACCTCGAGATTATTGGCTGCCCCAAGACCTGGGGTCCCTGGAGACCAATTGGACTCATGGATAGCCATCGGCATGGACGGGGCAGTTACCGCCTACACCGGAAAATGTGAACTGGGTCAGGGCATTTACACGGCGCAAATCCAGCTGATCGCCGAGGAGCTGGTGGTGCCGATCGATCACGTGAATCTGATTCAGTGCGATACCGCGCTCACTCCCGATCAGGGCACCACATCCGGCAGCCTGTCCCACCCGACCAACTTTAACTCGACCAACCTGGCTCAGGCCGCGGCAACCGCTCGTGAAGCCTTGGTCCGTCTGGCCGCGAAACGATTCGGGGTTGCGATCGAAAAACTTAGGATCGAAGAGGGATTGATCAGTGCCCTGGCTGATCCTTCCAGGAGCGTCTCATACGGGGAGCTGATCGGAGGGAGGAAATTTGACCTCGCACTGGACCTCGCGGCTAAACGCATACAGCCAAATGACTGGCGTGTCCTGGGAACGTCGGTCCACCGCGCGGAAATCCCCGACCTCGTCACCGGGCGTTTTGAGTTTGTTCATAACCTGCGTGTACCGGGTATGCTGCATGGCAAAGTTGTCCGGCCACCTGCCGTGGGCGCTCGACTGGTTGGCGTAGACGAGCGCTCGGTTCGAGACCATCCCGGTTTCGTAAAGGTGGTTGTCAAGAAAGACTTCGTGGGCATTGTCGCCGAAAAACCCTGGCAGGCGATCCAGGTCGCTGACAAGCTCGCGTGCACTTGGAGACCTGGAGTCGAGCTTCCCAAACACAATGATTTTTATGAACACCTGCGTCACCAGAAACCAACACGTGATACCTTCGTCGTGAATTCGAATGATGTTCCTGAGACGCTCGCAAAAGCGACCCGGATTATCAACGCGACCTACCGTCATCCTTATCAGATGCATGGATCAATAGGCAGTTCATGCGCGGTTGCCGATGTGCAGGAGAACAAAGCCACCATCTGGTCGGCAACACAGGCGGTGAACCCCTTAAAGAAAACAGCTGCGATGATCCTGGGTCTGTCGCCAAATGAGGTGCGGGTAATTTTTAAGATGGGATCCGGCTGCTATGGAGTTAACGGGGCGGACACTGTGTCCTACGATGCCGCGCTCTTGTCTCAGGCGGTAGGTCGACCTGTCCGAGTGCAGCTCAGTCGAAAAGATGAAATGGCTTGGGAGAATTATGGTTATGCTTTTGTTATCGACCAGAAAATGGGGCTCGATGAGAAAGGGCGGATTATTGCTTGGGATTATGAAGCCTGGTATCCTTCGTTAGGCACTCGCCCGGGCAGAGATCATCCTGGAAATGTCGTCACAGGGTTTCTCGCTGGTTTTAAACCTCAAGCTTTTGTTCCGAGGACTCCCGCCCCTGCACCTAAGGGTAAGTTCCGTAATAATCGCAACTCGGCTCCCTCCTATATTGCCGGTTGTGTCAACGGACACTGTGGTGGCACGGGTAGAATTAAGAGTGAACGGGTACTGGCTCACAATATCGAATCGCGATTCTTCACCGGACCCCTGAGATCTCCATCACGGCTCCAAAATACTTTTGCACACGAGGGTCTCATGGATGAAGCAGCGGCACAGCTCGGAGTAGACCCGGTGGCTTTTCGACTTGAGCATTTATCCGACCCACGATTGATCGCAGTGGTAAAAGCGGTCGCCAAGAAAGCCAGATGGGAATCCCGTCCTATACCCCGGAAGGGTCTCAGTAAACAAGGTGTCGCAACGGGACGTGGTTTCGCCTGTGTCTTATATAAAGGGTCGAACGGTTATTGCGCTCTCGCGGCAATTGTCGATGTCGATCAGGATACGGGGACAATAGTAGTTAAAAAATTCGTGTCCGGTATAGACTGCGGTCCGATTTCCAATCCGGATGGACTACGTAACCAGATTGAAGGCGGAACCCTTCAGGGAATGAGTCGTGCGCTTCTCGAAGAGGTTACTTGGGACGATGAAAAGGTGACTTCGGTGGACTGGAGAACATACCCAAGTCTGATGCTGGGTTTCGAGATGCCTGAGATGGAAACGGTTCTAGTAAACCGGCCCGACGTTGATGCGATGGGCGCAGGTGAATCGACGATAACCCTGGTGGCGGCGGCCATCGGCAACGCCATCTTCGACGCCACCGGTGCGCGCATCCGAGAGGTGCCCTTCACCCCGGCCCGTGTGCAAGTCGCACTCGCAAACCGAACCTGACTACCAATTTACAATTGCGGATTAGTCAGAGATAGCCACAAGATTCACAAGAAGCGTGCTAGGGACAGCCCGCTCCACCTTTGCTAAAAGTCTACCGCATTTCCCCTTTTTGACGTTTTGACTCTGACTGCGAGATTTAGCGGTCAGATATACCCAGTGGATCCGTCAGGCCGTATGGGTGTGGTGCGCTGCCAGTGGAGATAGTCATCCTTACTGATTGCCTCTTCGTCTACTTCCACACCGAGGCCGGGGCGGTCGCGGAGTTCAAGGTAGCCGTCTTTAGGAATGTAAGGATCATCCAGCCAGTGGTTATCGACCGGGGGCAGATACTCCAGGATTGTAAAGTTAGGGGTGCTGGCTGCGAAGTGGACGTTGACTGCCGTGGCAAGCGGTCCCATGGGATTGTGTGGGGCAACCGTGACGAAATGCGCTTCCGCAATGGCGGCGATTCTTTTCATTTCCAACAAGCCGCCGCAGGCGCAAATGTCGGGTTGAATAATGTCCGCGCCCTGCGCGGCAACGAGGTTGAGGAATTCAAATCGGGTGTAGAGACTTTCACCCGTAGCAAGTGGAACTTTCATTTGAGAGCGCAGTCGTGACCACGCCGGGATATGTTCAGGTCGCAGTGGTTCTTCGTAGAAGAGAGGATCGTAGGGGGCCAGGGCATTGGCAAGCTGCAGCGCGAGGATCGGCTCGATAATTTTGGCATGGGGATCGAAAGCGAACTCCCAGTTAGCATCCGTGTGTTCGCGAAGTTCTTCAAAGTATTTGGCAGCGGCTTTGCAGACTAACCCCCAGCGGTTGGCATTCATGTCGATGCGGTAAGGGCTTGTTTTAAACGCGGTGACTCCACATTCCTCGTTCAGTTTTATCGCTTGCTCTGCCGTTTCCTTCCCGCTCGCACCATTAGCATGGCAGTAGATCTGGATGCGATCACGTGCCGTGCCGCCCAGAAGCATATATACCGGGAGTCCTGCGGCTTTCCCGCTGATATCCCAGAGGGCGTGGTCGACTGCCGACATCGCGGCCAACCCGATCGACCCCGGTGGAAAACGAAACTGCTGATACAGTTTCAACATAATGTATTCAATCCGGCGCGGGTCTTCGCCTTTGATCATCTCGAAAATGTAATCGGCAATCGGCTTGATCGCCAGGTCCGGTCCATGATTGTAGGCCTCACCCCATCCGTATAGCCCTTCGTCTGTTTCGACCTTAATAAGCGCACGCGGACGGTTTGCCCAGCGCGTCATGAAAGTTTTAATCGCCGTTATTTGCATGGGTGTTAGTCAAAAAGTCAAAAAGTCAAAATGTCAAAAAGGAAGAGAGTTCCTATCGATTAAACTCGGGAAAGGCATGTTTAGAGGTTGAGATAAAGTTATTGTATCCGCTAGGATCAATTGACAATCGAAAATCGACAATTGATATGACCTTTTGACTATCTTCCCATGTACGTTTCTCACCTGTCGTGTCCCAAGTGTAGTGCGACTTATGACAGTGAACAGATAAATCAACTGTGTAAGTGTGGCGCTCCACTGTTGGTTGACTATGACCTGGATAAGATCAAGGACGTTTTTACGAGGGAAATGCTAAAAGGGCGGGAGCCGACGCTGTGGCGCTACCGTGAACTGCTGCCGGTTAAAAATGAAGAAAACATCATCTCCCTGGGGGAGGGGATGACACCGCTGCTGCCTTTGAAGCAGTTGGGTCCCAAGGTGAAGATACCCAAGCTCTACCTGAAGGACGAAGGCATAATTCCGACCGGTTCATTTAAAGCCCGAGGTGCTGCGGTGGGTGTTTCGCGCGCCAGGGAACTGGGTGTCAAGTCACTGGCGATGCCGACCAATGGTAATGCCGGGGCTGCCTGGGCGGTTTACTGCGCATCAGCCGGTATCGAGGCGGTTATTGTGATGCCCGAAGATGCGCCCCCCATTCCACGAGGCGAGTGTGCCATTGCCGGCGCTTCACTCTACCTGGTTAGTGGATTGATTTCCGATGCTGGTAAAATCGTGGCCCAGGCTGTAAAAGAATACGATTGGTTTGATGCTTCAACCCTCAAAGAGCCTTACCGGATCGAGGGAAAAAAAACGATGGGACTGGAGCTGGCCGAGCAGTTCAACTGGGTTATGCCTGAGGTAATCATTTATCCCACCGGCGGAGGGGTGGGTATCATCGGTATCTACAAAGCCCTGGTGGAACTCAAAACCTTGGGATGGGTGCAGGGTGATCTGCCTCGCCTGGTGGCGGTCCAAGCTACCGGCTGCGCACCGATCGTCAAAGCCTTTGAGGAAAAACGAGCGGAATCCGAGTTCTGGGAAGGCGCCAACACCTGCGCTTTTGGTCTCAATGTGCCCAAAGCCCTCGGTGACTTTCTCGTGCTGGACGCTATCTACAAGACCGACGGCTGCGCGCTGGCCGTGGCTGATGAAGAGCTGTTGGAAGCATCGGCTCTGCTCGCCAGTAGCGAAGGTGCCTTTGTTTGCCCGGAAGGGGCCGCTACCTTGAGCGCCGCGATTAAGCTGGTTGATAGCGGCTGGATCAAACCCGAAGACCGTGTCGTTTTGCTCAACACCGGATCCGGGATAAAATATCCTGAAACCGTTCAGGTTACCCCGCCCGTGCTGCAACCTGGTGACCGCTTGCCGAAGGTGAACAGTGATCAGAAGCACAAGTAGTGTTAAGTTTTAGGTGTTAGGTTTTAAGTGAAGATAGAAATAGTTTCAGCATCTTTCGCGGGTTAATCTTCTTTCTCCCAATCCGAAATCCGCAATTGAAATGACCCTCGATGAGCAACTGAACAGATCTGAGTTCTATGCCAATCCTTATCCGGTTTACCAACTGCTTCGTTCCGAGGACCCGGTACATTGGAGTGAGATTATGGGCAGTTGGATCCTCACCCGTTACGAGGATGTCATGTCCTCGATGCGGGATGCACACTTGTTTTCAAATGCGGGTCGGCATGCCTTATCTCTAAATCGCCTGCCGGAAGCATTGCAGAAAAAGGCGAAACCGATTTACGACCATTACGCTGTGGGGTTGATTCACTCCGACCCTCCGGATCACACCCGGATCCGCGCCCTGGTTAACAAGGTATTTACCACGCAGGCGATGGAATGCTTGCGACCACGCATTCATTCGATCGTCAACCAATTGCTCGATGCTGTATCGGAGGCAGGAAAGATGGATGTGATTCGAGATTTTGCCTACCCATTGCCCGTTGCCATTATCAGCGAGATACTTGGCGTGTCGACTGAAGATCATGATCAGTTCAAATACTGGTCCGACGGCATCAGCGGACTGACCGCTACCGGTTGTTCAACGCCCGAAAACCTTGAGCGTGGCTTGCCCAGCCTGCATCACTTGCGGGAGTATCTCGGCCGCCTCATAGCGCAACGGCGTAAGCAACCCAAAGATGATCTGATCAGTGTCCTTGTCGCTGTCGAAGATCAGGGCGACAGGCTCAGCGAAGATGAGTTGTTGACAACCTATCAGACCTTGATCACGGCTGGCTTCGAGACCACGATGAACCTGATTGGGAACGGATTGCTCTCCCTGTTACGCAATCCTGAGCAATTGCAGCTTCTGAAAGACAATCCGGACTTGGTCGACGGTGCGATTGAGGAGATGTTGCGTTACGAATCCCCGTTCCAACGCAATTGGCGCGTAGCTACAGTCGATCTCGAGTTAGAGGGTAAATCAATACGCGCGGGTCAACTCGTTGCCCAGATGTTGGGTGCGGCCAACCGTGACCCCGCGCAGTTTCCCGATCCCGATCGGTTCGATATCACCCGACAACCCAACCGTCACATCGCTTTCGGCTATGGTATCCACTTCTGCGTCGGCGCGCCACTGGCCCGTCTCGAAGCCTCGATCGCCTTTAACACACTCCTCCGGCGATTGCCCGAGTTGCGCCTCGGAAGTGATGTGATCGAGTGGCGGAAAGAAATTGTCTTTCGCGGCTTGAAGTCCCTGCCCGTCCTCTTCGACGGGAATCAGTGATCAGTAAACAGTGAGTAACCTATTGCGGATCTCGGATTTCAGATTGCGGATTGATAAAAAATGCATGATACAAGATGCAGGATGCTGGATAATCATAAATGATCCCGCATCATAGCATTCACCCATCTTCGCATATACGCTTTAACACATATCCCTTTTGACTTTTGACTCTACACAATCCGCATTTCCACATCATCGCATACACGCATGTTCGCATTAACGCGCGTCAGCGCTCATTTATCTTTGTGCTTTGCAATAGCTTTTTCGACTGCTTCGTCGGCGCGGCCGATAAATGTCGGTCGATTATCTTTCGCCCAGTGCATGCTCTTATTTCGATATTCATTTAGACTGTTGAAGTGCGGCATGACATAGCGGGCAATAAGTTCATAGCTGCGCTTAGTCTGGGCAAAATCGGCCCAATTATGCGCCATCTGCAGAAAGCAGCCGAAGCCACCGGAATGTTCCCAGAGGCGCTCTAACTGCGCGATGGCATCATCCGGGTCGCCGATTACGCCGAAGCCCGTTTCATTAAACATGTCCACGAGGGTGTCGAAATCTCCCTCCCAATTGAAGGGCAGCGCTGCCACATTGTTGAAATACCACACGAAATCCTCGAGACCGTAGCGCACGTTTTCCTTTGCCTGTTTGCGGCTTTCGGCGATGTGCATGGGTCCGACCAGGCGCCAATCGTCTCGCTTCATCTGCTTACCATTTTCGGTTGCGCATTGAATGGCTATGTCCCAGTTTTTGGGCAGAGACATGAAACCCGCTTTGCTGGTCGCAGCAAAGGAGAGTAAGCCCAACCCGTGTTTGCCTGCGATTAGGGCTCCTGTTGGTGAGATGGCCGAGGCCACCGCCATGTGCACCCGGGGATGCGTGAAGGGACGCAGTTGCAACCTCGCATCCTTTAGCTCGAACCAGTCCGCTTTATGTGTGACCGTTTCTCCACTTAAGAGAGGAACCAGTACATCCAACGCTTCCTCAAGCATGTCCCTCTGCCGAATGGGGTCGATCCCCATCATAAAGGCGTCGGAGGGCAGAGCGCCCGGTCCCATGCCGAACATAAAGCGGCCCCGGGTCTGATGATCCAGCTGCATAACGCGATCGGCGAGTAGCAGGGGACTGTGATAGGGCACGGAAGACACACCCGTACCCAAACGTATGCGCTTGGTACGGGCGGCGGCGCCAGCCGCGAAAATCTCTGGAGACGCGATGATCTCGTAACCGCCAGAATGATGTTCACCCACCCAAACCTCGTCGTAGTTCAGCTCGTCGAGCCATTCCACGAGTTGGAAATCACGCTCAATTGCCAGGTCAGGATTTTCATTGGCTGCATGAAAAGGAGCCAGGAATATACCAAATCGCATTCTTCGTGTTGTCATGTCTAACCTGTTTGAATCACGACAGAGGTCTCAATGCGAGGAAAATGCACAGTGAGGGTTCAGGGTTCAGGGTTCAGGGTTCAGGGTTCAGGGTTCAGGGTTCAGGGTTCAGGGTTCAGGGTTCAGGGTTCAGGGTTCAGGGTTCAGGGTTCAGGGTTCAGGGTTCAGGGTTCAGGGTTCAGGGTTCAGGGTTCAGGGTTCAGGGTTCAGGGTTCAGGGTTCAGGGTTCAGGGTTCAGGGTTCAGTAAACATTGATGCAATTTTAAATTGTCAATCCATCTGGTCAGATACTCCTATCTTTCTTTCAATCTCCTAACCGTGAACCGTGAACGCAGAACCTCTGCCCTTCGGATATCGAACATCGAATATCAAACGTCGGATATCAGAAAGATGGATATACGAAAGACAGGTTTCCCTTCGACTGCGCTCAGGGCAGGCAGGGTACAACCATTCATAAATCTACGGCATCGCTTTTACGCATATACGCATTATCGCGTAAACGCGCGTCAGCGCTATACCCTTTTGACTTTCGATTGTTGACTTTCGACTTCGCACAATCCGCAATTGATTGGTTTCTCCTATGCACTCACACGCCGGCAAAATTAATATCCAGTTTCCACAGCCGCTGGTATCCGGTCAATTGGTGACCGTCAAGTTTCAGTACACCGTCGGTAAGACCGGTATGCGTGAGGGAGGACGTCTGCGAATTGGATTGCCCAGTGTCGCCTGGGCCCAGCCCGAGGTGCCGCAATACTATTTCTGGTCGGAGTTCGCTCGGGGTAAAAAACGTCGCTACACCCAGTACGACCGGGTCAATACCACGGCGAAATTGAAAACTGGAAGTAAGGCAGTGCCGCTGCTGGAAACCGATGCTCGGTTTTTTAAGCCGTGGAGCGGTCAACCGAAATGGCTAACCGAATACGACCGCTTCTGGATTACACTCACTCTGGAGGACGATGGACTGAGCGCCAATGACAAAATCACGGTGACTTATGGGGATCCGGATCAATTGCCCTTGACCGCGCGCGTGCAGGGGTTTCCTGAAGAACGTATTAATTTCCTGGTTTTCGTGGACGCTACCGGAAATGGCCACTTTCGTGAGGTGAATGGATCACCATGGATGTCCGAAGTCCGCTCGGGACCTGCTAACCGGTTAGATGTGATCAGCCCTTCGATCGTGCGGCCGGGTGAACGACCCGAAGTCCGTGTCGCATACACGGATCAGGTAAAAGGGCCGACGGTACGACTTCCGCGCGTGGATAACTTGCGCCTCGAAGTGACCGGCATTAAGGGACGGGCCAAAGGAGTCCGCGTTAAACGTAAGACGGATGCAGTTTGCGTGGCGTTGCCGCAGTTGGCAGCCGCCGGCGCAAGGCGACGTGCGCGCCACGTCGTCGTGCGCGACACGAAGCGTGAGTGGCAGGCCCGCAGTAACCCGACGCTGGTCCGAGCCCGTGGCGCACGACTGTTCTGGGGCGATCTGCACGCTCAATCACAATATCACGGATGGAACGAAGTTGACCAGAAGGGTATGAGCTGCCACCTGCCCGAGGAGTGTTATCGCTATGCTCGGGATCTAGCAGGACTTGATTTTTGTGCCGTGACGGACACCTGGAGTATCACGAAAGACATCTGGCAGGACACTGTCGAGCAAGCGGACAAGATGTATGAGCCGGGGCGATTCGTGACTTTCCGCGGTTCCGAAGTCGGTGATAATTTTGACGGCCACCGCAACCTGCTCTTTCGTGGCGATGCCCCCGAGGCGAATATCAAGACAGTCACGCCCAGCAAACGAGGCGTCGGCATGGTCGAACTGGAAACGGCCCAGATGCAAAAGCGCTATGCAGGTCGCAACGATGTTTTACTGGTACCTCACCACACGAAAATGTGGGCTTCCTGGGATTGTCATGAACCCCTACTAGAGCGGGTGTTGGAAATCTACTCGATCTGGGGCAACGGTGAAAAGGCCGGCACGGACCAATGGGAAATCCTCCGCGAAATGACTGGTGGCGCGCAGGAGGCTTGGGCCCGCGGCTACAGATTGGGGGTGATTGCCGGTACCGATACACATACCGGACTGCCCGGCCGTAGCATTCCTCGCTGCGACCGTGATGACTTTATGCCCTACAAAGGTGGAATAGCCGGTGTATGGGCCGATGAGTTGACCCGCGAATCCATCTTCAACGCGTTGCATGCCCGCTGCTGTTACGGTACGACCGGCGAGCGAATCATCTTGGAGACATTTGTCGAAAATAACCCGATGGGCAGCGAAGTGATCTGGCCACGACGCTCATCTCCGCGCGACTTCCGCATCAACATCTGCGCTACCGCGGACCTGAGCTCGGTGACCGTGGTTAAAAACAACGACGCTGTTCACACCTTCACTCCACGTGGTGATCACGCAGAACTGGTCTGGCGTGACAAGGCGCCCGCCCGCAACGGAGACTATTATTATATCCGCGTCAAGCAGCGGGACGGTGAACGGGCATGGTCCAGTCCGATCTGGCTGGATGTGCCAGGATAAGTTAAAAGGGTTCAGGGTAGGGTTCAGGGTTCAGGGTTCAGGGTTCAGGGTTCAGGGTTCAGGGTTCAGGGTTCAGGGTTCAGGGTTCAGGGTTCAGGGTTCAGGGTTCAGGGTTCAGGGTTCAGGGTTCAGGGTTCAGGGTTCAGGGTTCAGTAAACATTGATGCAATTTTAAATTGTCAATCCATCTGGTCAGATACTCCTATCTTTCTTTCAATCTTCTAACCGTGAACCGTGAACCGTGAACGCAGAACCTCTTCCCTTCGACTGCGCTCAGGGCAGGCAGGGGTACAACCATCCATAAACTACGGCATCGCTCTTACGCATACACGCTTTACACCTCATCGCATACACGCTTTCACGCGTTCACTCTATATGCAGATCAGTCAACGTCCATGTATTCTGTTCATAACTGCCGCCACCTACGACCGTAGCGAAGGCGCCCTCGGCGACACAACCGGGTGAGGAGCTGAAAAATCCATTGATGTCGACGGTGTCCATCATCTTTCCATCCATCAGCCATGACAAAGTATTGCCGTCATCGGTGAGCAGCAAACCATAACGATGACCCCACCCGCAGTTGTCCCCTGCCGGATCGAATCGTTGTGCCTGGGTAACCTGGTGACCCGGGAGTGTAATATTGGGAATCATCTCCGGAAATGTGTAATTCTTAGGGATCTCCTTTTCTATTATCCTATCGTTTAATTCGCGGTCGAGAAGGGGGATCTTCTCGGTGTCACCTGCGATAATGTTACGACCGAGATAAAAAAAGATTCCGGCCTTGGAGAACCAGTCGTAGTGGATTTGAACAACCCGTTCAACCGTATCCTCCGGCGCTATTCTACGCGACACGGGCTCATCGCCAACCATCCCTTGAAATGAACTGATCGCGAGGCCAAATCCCGTCACGAAGCTCCCCTTCACCGGATCCTCAAAGTCGGAGCTATCACCACGCATGATATACTTGTTGAGGAAGGGTCCCGAGTGTGAGTAATCCTCAAGGGTGAATTCAAACAGGTTGGTGCCCTTCAGGTCAGGGGTGAATACACGCTGCTTCGTGCACATGTTGCCATAAGCCATGACACCGGGTCCTTCAGGGGCTGTAGTGTCTGCCCGAATATGCGCCTTGCCATTATCGAAGCTGACATCCTTTTGAATGGGAGCTTCGGCGTATGAATTGCGTTGGACAAATAATTTCCAGGTGCTCGCTTCGAACGGGGCCATGTAACTAGTCAAAAGGTCAAAAGGTCAAAAAGTCAAAAGGGAAGATATCAATTTTCGATTTATGATTGCTTAATTGCGATATATACCCATTGCCATCAATCAGGTGGAACGGGCTGTCCCAGCGCGTTTAAAAAGGTCATGATAAAAGAAGCGCGCTAGGGACAGCCCGCTCCACCTCAATACTAAAACCTAAAACTACTACTACATACTTAACCATCGCGAAGGCATATTCGCACTAAACATCACCTTCCATTTTGACTTTCTTCTTCACTTCACTTTAAAAAGAAATCGATATGCAACTTACGATCTATCTCTCAGGTGAAATTCATTCCGATTGGCGGGAACAAATCGTGCAGGGTATAGAGGCTCACGATTTGTCGGTCGAGGTGCTATCCCCGGTGACGGAACACGCGGCCAGTGATGATGTGGGTGTGGCCATTTTGGGCGATGAAGAGAAGAATTTCTGGAAGGACCACAAGGCCGCAAAGATCAACCGTCTGCGCATCGGAACCAGCATTGAACAGGCAGATATCGTCGTCGTAAAATTCGGAGACCAGTACAAACAGTGGAATGCCGCTTTCGAAGCCGGTTATGCGGTGGCGATGGGTAAATCGCTTATCACTCTGCATGACCCCGAACTCACGCATCCGCTTAAAGAAGTGGATGCCTCAGCGATGGCCGTCACTGAAACCCCAGCTCAGGTGGTCGAAATTCTGAAGTATGTCACCACTCAGAAATGAAATCTGAAGAGTCAAAAAGTCAAAAGGATAGAGACACCAGTGAACAAGGGAAAATGTTCCGCTTATACTCTTCCTCGCGTACTCGCATTTACGCTTTAGTTTCCCCGTAGAAGCCGAGCTCGCTTAAGCGATCGATCCAGCGTTGGCGCGTGGCACTGCCTTGTCGATTTTTAACCCATTCAGGATGGTACCATAACTGACCGGTTCGATCATGGTTTTCAGGGATCTGTGCTACGCCCACCGCATGTTTTCGTGCCCATGCTTCCTCCGCGGGTGTCTTCGGGTCAATCAGATAGTAGAGGGTACACAAACGTCGGCCAGTAGATCCGCCCACACTGGAATGCCAAGTCCTTGGATCGAACACGACTACATCGCCGGGCTCGGCCGGGCACGCTTGAGCCGGTACGCTGGGGATCGGTATTTTCGGTTCCTCTCCGGGTTGCGGAAATGGAAACAACATCGCTTGTAATGCGTCGTGATACGGCTTCCGATGTGATCCGGGAATGAGCCGCAAGGCCCCGCTGTCTGTGCCCACCGATTCGAGCATCCAGGCGATCTTGACCCCGCAGGGATGATCGGAGTCCGAGTCGGGGTGCCACAGCGTATCGCCCACCCGCCGATTGACATCCGAAATCAGCCCAAGGACATCGCCACCCAGCTGCTCGGCTATGTTGAGCATCCGCGGGTCTTCCAGGAGCGAAGTCATGAAGGGCGTATCCGGCCCCATCGTAGAAGTTACCTGCTTTATTGATCCGTCGAAAGGTTTGTGGGCATAATCCGCATCCAGAACCCGTTCCAGCTCGTCAGCACAGCGCGTAATCTCGTCGGGATTCAAGACTTGTCGGATTATTACAAAGCCAAACATCGTGTAATGCGTAACTTGAGCGTCTGAGAGCATGCTTTTAGTCAAAAAGTCAAAAGGTCACCCGCCTTCACTCTATCGAGTTATGGCGTGGCATGAAAAGTCAAAAGGGAAGAAACTTTATGCGCCTTCGCGCGTGTAAGTATTAGGTGTTAAGTGTTAGGTTTTAGGTAATTGACTTAAAACGGTACAACCAGGACATGGTTTACAGATTTAGATCAAGACATGGTTTACACTTTGTGAGGGATGCTGAACGGTAATCGGGTTATATAGTTAAGTTAATGTTATGCGGTTTTAGAGGTTTGGCTGGCATTGTTGGGGCCGCAAGCGGCCCCAATGAAAGCAGCCGTTGAAAGGTCAATCTGACCGATTCTGAGAGTGGCAAAGTAAACATCGAAGTGTACCGTGTCTAGTGGTTTTAGTCCAACGCTCCAACCGGCGAGGGCGGTGGAGATAGGAATCTGGAAGCCATCGAGTTTGATAGACCCGCTTTTTGAGACCCGGCGAGTCATCAAATCATAGCTGATATCGGCAGGAGTGCCACCGTAAGGATGAGAGCTGTGCTGATAGATTTCAGAGGGCGTGCTCATGGCAAGAGCCGCATGGGGGCGTTCTTCATTGAAGGTCTTGCGCCACAGATCGAAGGCCACCTGTTGGGTGCGAAGATCGTCCTGGGCATGTTTTTGCAACTCCTCTTTGATATCGCGATGGAGACGCTCATGGGCACCGTTATCCTGGGGTTTACCCGGACGTCCACGCTCGAGATTGATCCCTAAGGCCAGCCACCAGGCCGCCAGTTTGCTCAGGCCCAGGACCGCATTGGCACTGGCAAAGGGACTGCCGTTGTCGCTGCGGATGCAAGCGGGAAGTCCATAGCGTTCAAAGAGTTTTGTGAAGCATTCACGCACCGCTTCGCTACGGGCTGAACTGAGCACCCGCACCTCTAATACATAGCGGCTCCATTCATCCCGTACCGTCAAAGGTTCACAACGGTTGCCATCAACGGTGTGCCACCACCCTTTGAAGTCTACGCTCCACACTTCGTTACAGCCACTGGCCTTGACGCTGCGGTAAAGGCGTCCGCTTTTTTGAGCGCTTCTGCGCCGACGCTTTTGCACCAGTCCCGCACGTTCCAAGACCCGTTTCACGCTCGAGTCTGAGGGGGCCTTCCCGTAACGCCTCTGGTAAAGCTCGCGGATCTTGTAGGGGCCCCACGTCGGGTGATGATGCTTGAGTTTGATCAGCGTACATACTACTGATTCGGATAGTTCCTGAACACTTCCATGCGGTCGGCGTGAGCGCTCGTGCAACCCCTCCATCCCTTCGCTCAGGAAGCGCTTCTTCCATTTATACCCTGTCGGTCGGCTGATCCCGTAGTCTTCACACAGCTCGTTCATCTTTACTCCCGGTTGCATCGATTCCAGGGCGAATTGGTATCTTTGGTCCATTTTATTTGTTTCCTTCCATGACATCATACCCCTTACTTAGCATCCTTCTTTCTTTGGCAATCTGTAAAGGATGTCCTGAACCTTTTGTGTAAAGAATGTCTTGAACCTATACCGGAGTTTACTGATTTCTTATCGGCCACTCCCTCTTTCCGTATAAATTTTTTCTGTGCCTCTTGGTAGATGTCGTCCCGAAAACTCGGGACTCGGTAGTGGCAATCTCTTTTCTTTATTTCCCCGCTTTCGACTTTCGACCTTTGACCTTGGACAAATCTTCCCTACTGTTTACTGAATTCATCTCAGCCGGCGTGGCGAGATCGCGCGCTTTGCGTTTCCAACTATATTTATCTTCCCCGGTAAGCAGTGCACGATGTTGGTCCGATAGGGTTTTTACAAAGTCGGGATCGGGATCGTAACCTTTCCAGGTCTGAAACATCGTCGGCGCGTACCCACCGAGAATGAGTAGCCGGTCCTGGTCGGATTTGATATTGCCTGCCGAATGGATGAGAGATTCGAAAAAAAGCAGGGTGGAGCCGGCAGGTGCCTCCACCTGTTGAATGAAGGACGGATCCTCCAGGGCCGCATTAATGATCACCTCGTCCGGAACATCGATTGGTATTTTGTGGGTACCTGGAATGACCGTGGTACCGCCATCGTCCGGGCCGAGATCGGTGAGATTAGTTAGGGCTTTGACAAAGGAGTAATGGTAGAGCCCATTGTCATTGTGATTGTAAGCTGAATTTATAGTTCGGTGGAATCCCAAGGGGCGATTTTTATCTTCTACCGGACGTCGTATGTGAGCGTCAGACTGTTCAAGTCTTGCCCGGCCGCCGATAATTTCTTCGGCCATGCCTAAAATGAATGGGTGCGAAATATAGTCGAAGAAACAGGGCGCCAGATGTGGCAAGTTGTCGACGCGAAAGAACTCCTCGGTAGTGCTGATGTTCCAGCCCTGATACCGGCCCAACGTGGGCACATTCGTTAGTGCATGGCGAAAGTCGTCTTCAATTACCATAAAGCGTGTCTTTGAGCGAGAGCGGTTTCGCTCTCGGTCAAAGACACGCTTTATGGTAATTGATGACGACTTTAGCCGCACTAACGAATTGCCCAGCCCGTATAGCTGGAACATCAGCACTACCGAGGAGTTCTTTCGCGTCGACAACTTGCCACATCTGGCGCCCTGTTTCTTCGACTATATTTCGCACCCATTCATTTTAGGCATGGCCGAAGAAATTATCGGCGGCCGGGCAAGACTTGAACAGTCTGACGCTCACATACGACGTCCGGTAGAAGATAAAAATCGCCCCTTGGGATTCCACCGAACTATAAATTCAGCTTACAATCACAATGACAATGGGCTCTACCATTACTCCTTTGTCAAAGCCCTAACTAATCTCACCGATCTCGGCCCGGACGATGGCGGTACCACGGTCATTCCAGGTACCCACAAAATACCAATCGATGTTCCGGACGAGGTGATCATTAATGCGGCCCTGGAGGATCCGTCCTTCATTCAACAGGTGGAGGCACCTGCCGGCTCCACCCTGCTTTTTTTCGAATCTCTCATCCATTCGGCAGGCAATATCAAATCCGACCAGGACCGGCTACTCATTCTCGGTGGGTACGCGCCGACGATGTTTCAGACCTGGAAAGGTTACGATCCCGATCCCGACTTTGTAAAAACCCTATCGGACCAACATCGTGCACTGCTTACCGGGGAAGATAAATATAGTTGGAAACGCAAAGCGCGCGATCTCGCCACGCCGGCTGAGATGAATTCAGTAAACAGTAGGGAAGATTTGTCCAAGGTCAAAGGTCGAAAGTCGAAAGCGGGGAAATAAAGAAAAGAGATTGCCACTACCGAGTCCCGAGTTTTCGGGACGACATCTACCAAGAGGCACAGAAAAAATTTATACGGAAAGAGGGAGTGGCCGATAAGAAATCAGTAAACTCCGGTATAGGTTCAAGACATTCTTTACACAAAAGGTTCAGGACATCCTTTACAGATTGCCAAAGAAAGAAGGATGCTAAGTAAGGGGTATGATGTCATGGAAGGAAACAAATAAAATGGACCAAAGATACCAATTCGCCCTGGAATCGATGCAACCGGGAGTAAAGATGAACGAGCTGTGTGAAGACTACGGGATCAGCCGACCGACAGGGTATAAATGGAAGAAGCGCTTCCTGAGCGAAGGGATGGAGGGGTTGCACGAGCGCTCACGCCGACCGCATGGAAGTGTTCAGGAACTATCCGAATCAGTAGTATGTACGCTGATCAAACTCAAGCATCATCACCCGACGTGGGGCCCCTACAAGATCCGCGAGCTTTACCAGAGGCGTTACGGGAAGGCCCCCTCAGACTCGAGCGTGAAACGGGTCTTGGAACGTGCGGGACTGGTGCAAAAGCGTCGGCGCAGAAGCGCTCAAAAAAGCGGACGCCTTTACCGCAGCGTCAAGGCCAGTGGCTGTAACGAAGTGTGGAGCGTAGACTTCAAAGGGTGGTGGCACACCGTTGATGGCAACCGTTGTGAACCTTTGACGGTACGGGATGAATGGAGCCGCTATGTATTAGAGGTGCGGGTGCTCAGTTCAGCCCGTAGCGAAGCGGTGCGTGAATGCTTCACAAAACTCTTTGAACGCTATGGACTTCCCGCTTGCATCCGCAGCGACAACGGCAGTCCCTTTGCCAGTGCCAATGCGGTCCTGGGCCTGAGCAAACTGGCGGCCTGGTGGCTGGCCTTAGGGATCAATCTCGAGCGTGGACGTCCGGGTAAACCCCAGGATAACGGTGCCCATGAGCGTCTCCATCGCGATATCAAAGAGGAGTTGCAAAAACATGCCCAGGACGATCTTCGCACCCAACAGGTGGCCTTCGATCTGTGGCGCAAGACCTTCAATGAAGAACGCCCCCATGCGGCTCTTGCCATGAGCACGCCCTCTGAAATCTATCAGCACAGCTCTCATCCTTACGGTGGCACTCCTGCCGATATCAGCTATGATTTGATGACTCGCCGGGTCTCAAAAAGCGGGTCTATCAAACTCGATGGCTTCCAGATTCCTATCTCCACCGCCCTCGCCGGTTGGAGCGTTGGACTAAAACCACTAGACACGGTACACTTCGATGTTTACTTTGCCACTCTCAGAATCGGTCAGATTGACCTTTCAACGGCTGCTTTCATTGGGGCCGCTTGCGGCCCCAACAATGCCAGCCAAACCTCTAAAACCGCATAACATTAACTTAACTATATAACCCGATTACCGTTCAGCATCCCTCACAAAGTGTAAACCATGTCTTGATCTAAATCTGTAAACCATGTCCTGGTTGTACCGTTTTAAGTCAATTACCTAAAACCTAACACTTAACACCTAAAACGCGCGAAAGCGCTTCCCTCCTTCGACTTTCGACCTTCGACTTTTGACACGCGCTGATGCGCGCTTCAGCGCGCGCCCCCTTCCGTCCGAATCCTAGGATCGAGCCACATGAGGAGAAGATCGCTGACGAGGGTACCGAGGACACCGACGAGGCTGAGGACCATGAGCATCGATCCGGCCAGGTACATATCCTGATTCATTAGAGCATCAAGCATCAGGGGGCCGACGGTGGGCAGACTCAGGACCATGGCGACGATTGCACCGCCGGAAATAAGTTGGGGAAACAGGGTGCCAATCGCTGAGATGAAGGGATTGAGTGCGATGCGCACAGGATATTTTAAAAGTACATGAATCGGTCGCACTCCTTTTGCCATCGCGGTTACGACATAGGGTTTTTTTAATTCATCGAGCAGGTTGCCGCGCATCACACGGATCATGCTCGCGGTGCCAGTGACCCCGAGAACAACGACTGGGAGCCAGATGTGTTGCATGAGGTCTGCCGCTTTGCCCCAACTCCATTCGGGACGCCCGGCGTATTCGGGTGAATATAAGCCCGTCATGCTGATGCCGAAATAGAGATTACTCCAATACATAAGCAAGAGCGCGAGGAGAAAACTGGGGACGCACATCCCGATAAATCCGAGGAAGGTGAAGAAGTAATCACCAATCGAGTATTGTCGCACGGCAGAGTAGACACCAATCGGCAGGGCGATCGCCCAGGTAAAGAGTATGGACCCCAACGAAATTAAAAAAGTAAGCAGGATGCGGTCACCGACAACTTCGTTTACCGATGTTCGGCTCTCCATGGAAAACCCCAGGTGACCCTGGAGCAGACCACGTTCTACAGACTTAAAGGAGAGAAACCAGGGAAGACCAAGCCAATTGACGTACTGCCTGAAAGTGGATACATCGGTGGGATAGATTTCCCGCAATTGCTCGGCTTCAATTTTCGCTTGATCGTCACCAGTATACTCTGCCTGTAAAATTTTTAAATCTATATAATTTGATGGAGGTAACTGAATGATGGTAAAAGAAATGATCGAGATAAGAAGTAAAGTAGGCACCATAATAATGAGACGTCTGCCTATATAGGGGTGTTTAAATCCCATGAGAATCAGTCCCACCGCGATGATACCTAATATAATGTGAAGGACAACCCGACCGAAAGAGTCATTCCCTTTTGTTTCAAAGGTGACTGCATCAAGTGTGTGGGACGGGGGTGTAATCTCGGTCATTTCCCTTTTTATTTGTGCGATAACCCCCGGTGAATCGTCCGGTTCCTCGAAATAGTAAGCTTCAAGTCCACCACTGGCAATGCTCTCATAGGCACCCCCGTAAAGCGCGTTACGGGGCACGCTCTTAAATCCCTTCTTCACGATCGCTACCCAGGGTTGACCGGTCGTAATATTAATATTCCAGAGATTATCCACCGCGATATCCTGAATTTTACTGTAAATAGCCGTCTGTTCTTCAAGGGTTAGCGCGCTGAAAGCCTCATCGAGCAGCTCATTAGCGCGATTGGGATTGTACTCAATAAAACTGTTTTTGAGTTCTTCATGGTAAAAGGGCGATTCCACTCCCGGTGAACCCTGTGTGGGCACACCGACTCCATAGTAAACCGCATCGATGATCTGTTCTCGATTGATGGCGAGAGACAGCGCTTGCCGAAAGCGTTTATCCTTGAGCAATTCCCTTTTCGGTTTGGACATGGGATCATGGGGATTAATATTTTTATTAAGATTCGGTAAAATACCCCACATCCTAAAGCCGGATGGATACCAATGATAAACATCATACCCCCCCGCTTCCCGTTGAGACATAAATAGAGTGTAGTGTAAAAAATAGATATTAACGGCCTGCATCGTAATGGCTCCACTCGCCGCGGCGATGGGGACCAGTTTGGATGACTTTACATCTATAATAAAGCGGTCTACGTAAGGCAATTGATTGCCCTCGGTATCAACCGCCCAGTAGTAGGGATTGCGAACATAGGCTTGGGGTGGGTTGGACTTATAAGTGCGATATATCCAGGGCCAGATACGGGGATAGTCCGGATTGTTATTGAGTCTAAGGCTAACGTAGAGTGCTTTTCGCGTAGGTATTTTTTTGGCTTTCATCGTGGCATCGATTAGCTCTTCGTTGCCAAGCTCAGGGTGATACTTTTCCATGTAGTGACGGGGTGAATAAAAAGAATCTTCAAATGGCAGGCGTTCCAGAAATAATCCATGGGGATGGGAAAAAATAATCTTCACTGTGTAGGGGTCTATTTTTAGAATTTCACCGCTTTCTCCCTTCACTTTCATGGAATTTGGGAAGCGTGTTAATTTTTGTTTTACCTCATCGTTCCACCAGAAGAGAATATCATCAGCGGTAAATGGATGGCCGTCGGACCACTTCATCCCCTCGCGCAGGTAAAATATCCATTCTCTCTTGTCAGGCGAAACCTCCCAACGCTTAGCGATGTGAGGGACAATGGGATCACCTAGAGGTGACCAGCGTACAAGGCTGGTTCCAGTCATATAATCATCAATACGGTTGACCGTAAATATAGTGTTAGTGATCATATTCCAGGTGCCGCCGTAATTGCCGAGGCCGTCCCTTCCCTGAATGACCACCGGCTCGGGTCCCACGCGCTCCGCGACCGGTGGCAGTTTTCCCTCTTCTACCAGTTCCGCCAGGATTGGAGACTCCCCTTTAGGGTACCAACTGCCGGATTCGCCCTCGCTGTAGTCTACGTCGTGTTGTACTTTGTATACATCTTCTTCACCGAAACTGATGTCTCTCAATTCCTCTGTCGCTTCGATATATTCAGGACTGTAATGAATCGGTTCGCGTTCCAGTTCAGGCTTCATCAACGCGCCCCAGAAATAAGCAATACCGAATACACCGCAGCAGGTAAGGAGGAAAAGCCCGCAATATTTAAAAACACGTTTCACGTGTTATTAGTCAAAAGGTCAAAAGGTCAAAATGTCAAAAAGGACTCAATATAGCATGTGTATTAATTAGAGATTTTAGGTTGATTATTGTAATCCAAATCTGTTGACAGGAAGGATAGGCGAGCGGAACATTTTGCGTACCATGAGAACGTACAGCGAATATCTTGGAGATAGTATGAATGAATGAGACATCGCCATTTGTAGACTGTACGGATATGATCGGGGATCGCGATCGTCTCCTCGATCACGGTCGGAAGAATGGTTATTTCTATTTTCCCGGACTACTGCCTGTAGATCCTGTACTCGAGCTGCGTCGACACGTGCTCCGAGTAGCGGAAGAGCACGATCTCCTCGAACCGGGCACCGATCCCAATGACGGCATCCGCAGAAACGGGGTCTTCATTTACGAAGAGGATGGAACCGAGACCTTCAGACGCTATTATATCGACATCCAAAAACTTAAACTATTTCACGAACTTCCCCATCACGAACGTATAGTAAGTGTGCTGGAAACACTTTTCGACGAACCCGTCTTTGTTCACCCCCGTCACATATTTCACATCGTCTTCCCCGGTGGGCATCAGTCTACTACACCACCGCATCAAGACTTTCATCCGGTTCGCGGCACGCGAAATACATGGACCGTGTGGACACCGCTAGGCGATTGTGACCCCGAGTTGGGTGGTCTGGCGATCGCAAGGGGTTCTAACCGTTGGGGTTTCCTGAAAGACGACGATGTCCGTTCAGGGAAGTTGTTTGAAAACGATACAGAATGGGCTTGGAACCCCTTCAAATGTAGCGATGTCCTCATGTTTCACAGCTTGTCGATTCACCGCGGGCGCAACAATATGAGTGAAGACCGTATACGACTCGCGACGAGTGCACGCTACCAGCCGGTCTCCGAACCTATAGATGAAGCGGCTCTCAACGTACACATGAATTGGGCGAAATGGGAGCAAGTCTATTCTGAGTGGGAAGCAAACGATCCACTAAAATATTACTGGAAGTCTGTCGACCTCGATGTCCAACCCGCCCACCATCTCCGTAAATCAAAAAAAAAGAAAACCGCTGAACCCTCCTAACTTAAAACGCTTGGCACGCCATAGTGAAACGACGGCGGCTAACACTTAAAACTTAACACTCATGCGTGCATGAAATTACTATCCGATAAAGTCATATATCAAGACGGTCGGCACAACGCCTTCACTTCGCTCGTGCCATGGAAGGGGAAATACTGGCTTACCTTCAGGAATGGGACACACCATAAGTCCGATGATGGACGGATTTATGTCATCAGCTCGCCTGACCTGGAAAATTGGTCTGAACCTCAGTCGCTTATTGATACAGACATCGACGATCGAGATCCGACCTTATATGTTTACGACGACCAGCTTTTTCTCATCAGTATGTCTTACGATCGCCAGTTGCATCCGGGAGAGAAAGAGCGCCGTCTTGCGAGTAAAAAAAGTTATCTTGTCCACAGTGTGGACGGTGTGACATGGACCGATCCCCAATTAGCTCTGCCGGAGAACCGTGTCATCTGGTGGGTAGCTAAAGGTCCCGACGCTAACTATGCTTCCGTTTATCACGTGGATACTGCTTTCGACGGTCCCGCGCGTTCATCATTATCAGAATTGTGGCGGAGCGTCGATGGATTGCAGTGGGAAAAGGTTGGCGTCATTTCTGATGAACATAGGGCGACTGAAGTGGCCCTCGCTTTTTTGCCTGACAATCGTCTGTTCGCTTTCATTCGGCACGACGCGCACGATAAGCCGGAGATTAAATATTCTTCGCCTCCGTATACCGATTGGACGACAGCCTACCAGTTTGATTTCAGACACAATGGACCTTGTATAGGGCTTGTCGGCGACAAGCTGGTAACTTCAAGCCGCGCGTTTTTTGTCGAAGATGAAAAGACACCGCTAGCGGACGAACGTTGTCGGGAACGCAAGCGCGGTTTGATTATGGGGGTGTTTGATCCGAGCACCCTTCAATGGAAACCCGAAATGGCTATACCTCATTCCCGCGGGGTGAGGGGCCCAGACGATCCGGACTGTCATGAGGTACCAGACATGAACTGGCCGGATGTTTCCTACGCCTCCATCTTCGCACTAAGTGACACCCAATTTAAAATGGCTTACTACGAAGGTTTCAAAGGTTGGCCCTCCGATATCCGACTCGCGACCTTCTCCTTTTAGAGGAGGAGCGCTGACGCGCGTGTTAGGTGTTAAGTATTAGGTTAAGAAGGTTCACGGCTCGCTGGAATATTGGAAGAATGGAAGTAAGGATGATTGGGGAGATAACTGAAGAACCCGTCCTGAGTATGACCGAAGTAATTTTCCATCCATCCAACTTCTTCTAATCCACAATCCGCAATCGCAATTCGACTACCGAGCCCCGCAATCGCGTGGGCGACATCCATCATTGAAAGGCTCCCTTTACGATTTCAGGTTTTTGACCATACTTTGGATTCGCGGTCGCTTGCTCTTTAGAAAGGCTTCATGGGGATGGAATATATATGCGGTGTTTTCCTTAATTAAATTGATATGTTCATCTGTCATCGGCTTCGCCGCGAATTTCATGGCGATATATCTTCGCCTTTCACCCAGTCCCCCATAGACGGCATGGTATGCGTTCTGATGGAAAATGACAACATCTCCGGGATTGGATTCGATTGCATGGGAGGGAATGTCTGAACTCACCACACCGAATGGCAGACTTGAATGACCACTCGGATTACTCTCATCTAAACTCCTCAATCCTTCATATTTCATATGATACTGCATAAGCGGATTGAGAGAATCATGATAGGGTGAACGATGAGATCCGGGGATGACGCGCAAGGCACCGGTCTCTTTCGTTGTCGGCTCGAGATAAAGGTGAACTTTAAGGCGCGTATAGGTATTCTGATTTTTACCTGGACGATCATTATGCCAGGTGGTGCTGATTCGCCCTATCTGGCCTTCCGATCCTGCCCAGATAAATTCCGGCCCGAGCAAGAGTTCAATGACATTATATATACGGTCGTCTTCAACGAGCGAAGTTAACTTCGGGTGTTTTTCGAAAATCGCGGCTACAGCAGTAGCACCGCTGTATTCACCACCGCCCTCGGGTAACCCTTTTTCAACAGCCCAAATTTCCTCGGCTGCAACCGTGATTGTTTCCATCTCCATGGGTGAAAACACCTGTCGCAAAACGAGAAACCCGAACGTTTCGAAAAAAGCTAAATGTCCTGTTTTTACCATCAATTTATATTGTGTGGGAATGCACAACTTCAGTCAATGGGCATGCGCTATGTTTTTGGTTAAGAAGGTTCCCTTCGACTACACTCATGGCGGGCAGGATTATCTGGTCTTCAGGACATCCGGCTTTCTCTTTTTATTGTTGCGCTTCCAGTTCACCGCCTTCAAGTCCCAGTGGTAAAGGCGCAGGTCGCTCAATAGTGCTTTCAACATGAATGTATTTTCCGTTAGTGGAGGATTCAATGAGTGACTCCATCACATCAAGTACGTGGTAGGCTAATTCACCGTTACAGCGGTTTTTTCGTTTTCCTCTTATCGCACAGGCCATGTCGGCAACTCCTATGATGCGCATTTGGTTGGTGTAACCATGAGAAAGGGGAACTGACTGCCAGCCTTCATCCCCGGGTTTATTAATGTAAACCGGGCCATCGAAAATATTCGGATCGGGAACTTTCATACTGCCTTCCTCTCCATGAATTTCTATAGGGTGGTTGCTATGATGCCATACATCAAAACTCATGATCAGTGTTATCAGGGCCCCACAGGTAAATTCAAGTGTTCCCGCAATATGAGTGGGAACATCGACGGGAATTACTCTGATTGCTTGATCTTCACAAGTGGCAATCCGTTCTTTAAATGTAATGGCCGATAGTGCGCACACGCGTTTGACAGGTCCCAGCAGGTTTACGAGTGCGGTAATATAGTAAGGACCAAAATCGAATAATGGGCCCCCTCCTTTCTTATAAAGAAATTCAGGAATCGGACATTCGCTATCACTGTCTTGTTCCATAAAAATTGCAGTTCCCGATACCGCTTTCCCTATACACCCATCGTCTATCATCTTGCGGCAGGTTGAAGACCTCCACCGAGGAAAGTGTCAGGTGCACATCCTACCAGGAGCCGTTGCTTTTGCGCCAGGTTGATAACAGTCATCCCTTCTCTTCGTGTTAGAGCCAACGGCTTTTCACAATGGACATGCTTACCGGCATGCAATGCCTTTAAATTAACTTCGGTATGAGATTGTGGTGTTGTTAAGTTTAGGACGATTTCAACGTTGCTCGCTTTCAACAAACGCTCAACAGGTATGGCTTCGATTCCATGTTCTTTTGCCTTCTGTTTTGCCACCTCCTGCTTTATATCCGCGCAAGCAACGATTTGTATATTGGGAAATAATTTGGCAGCTTTCAGATAGATTTCGCTGATTTTCCCACAGCCAATGACACCTACATTTACTTTATTATTCATTTAAAAAATCCTGCATTGCAGGTTTTTAGTCAAAAGGTCAAAAGGTCAAAAGGTCAAAATGGAAATTCACATAAGCAGTGATTTTTATGGAGGGACGCGCTCCGTCGCGTCCGCTTCAATCGACAATCGACATGGCCTTTTGACTCTATACAATCCGAAATCGTAAATTGATATGGCCTTTTGACTTTATACAATCGACAATCGCAAATCGCAAATTGATTATGTCCGCCCTGTCAGTAATACTATTCACAGTGAGGGATTTTACTAAAACTCCCGCGGCCATAGTTCAAACACTAAAGAAGGTAAAGGCAATCGGCTATGACCATATTGAGTTAGGAGAACTGGGCCCAATCAATCCAAAAGAATTGAAGAAGATGGTGGATGCCGAGGGGTTGAGCATTTGCTCAACCCATGTGGAATTGCCTCGGTTGCGGGATGAACTTAACGCCGTTATTGAAGAACATCATATCTGGGAGTGTAAGAATGTCGTTATCGGGGCATTGCCTAAAGAAAACCGAAATGAAGATGGTTACAAGCGGTTCGCTAGAGAATGTTCTGAGATTGGCCGCCGGCTTAATGAGCATGGAATAACATTAAGCTATCACAACCACTGGTGGGAGTTGGAAAAAATCGGTTCTCGGACTGGGTTGGATATACTGTTTGAGGAGAGTGATCCGGAGACGTTCTTCTTTGAGATTGATACCTGCTGGCTACAGTACGGAGGTGGAGATCCGTCGACATGGATAAGAAGAATGAAGGGACGACAGCACATGGTCCATTTCAAGGACATGATTTTACCTTCTACCGATACCAGCTCGACCCTTGAGGTGGGAGAGGGCAGTCTTGACTTTCCATCGATTATTCAGGCATGTAAGGATGCCGGAGTTCAGTGGTACATCGTGGAACAGGATTATTGTCCGGGTGATCCTTTTGAAAGCATAGAGAAAAGTTACAGGAATTTGAAAGCTATGGAATTGGGATGAGATTCAATCGGCATTCCAGTACCGAGAGCCCAGCCCTCCTGTCATCTATAGCCTTGTGCGACAGATGGACATCCCATATTTGAAAATCCGCAATTAAATGAGTCGTAACACATCACGTGAGAGTAGCAGTCAGCCAGGGTTAACCGCTGTCGTCATCTCGAGTGTGTTGGTCGATAATGACAGGGCTGCGCTAGTTTCAGCCCTCGAACATTTGCATACGTACTGGGAGCGATATTTTAACAAAGGGAGTTTTCGCATTGCTCCGGAAGGTGAAAGCTTATCTGCAGAATTGCGAATATTGATTGGCACTGGGGAAACACTGCCCGAGATTGCAAACCTGGAGAACGAGGAAAGGATAGCGAAGCTCTCATTGGAACCTGAGAGCTTCGCCCTGGACATTACCAAAGTTGACGGGCAGCAACTGGCCGTACTCCGCTCCGTAGACAGACTCGGATTACAATACGCGGTCTATGGATTTGCCGAGTATTTCCTGGGTATGCGCTTTGTCCATCCGCATTTCGACGTGGGGCCGGAAGAACCGCCGGCGCCTACGGAATTGCAAATTGTAGAGAAGCCGTCCATGTCATTGCGCGTGCTCTATGAAACTTCGCATGTAAATGGTGGATGGCTGCGCGGCACGAGGAGGCAAAAGGCGCATTTCAGCGATATCGGGGCATGGCGCCTCGAGGATTGGGCGGGCAATCACGAACGTATGCATCTTTACGTTGATTGGGCTGTCAAGAATCGCGCCAACGTGATCATGTATGATGACACATTTCTGGACGAGAATCTTAAAACGGTCTCGGATGCCATCTGGGATTACATGGACCTTCTCGGGCTAAAGACTATTCTGGATGTCAACCCTGGTCACTGTCTTCATGATTTCCCGGGTATCAGCGATAATGACTTTTGCCAACCAACTGAGAGTATCGGCAAGCAGTATCCTTCGCCCCTGTGCATAGAGAAACCAGGGTTCTGGAAAGTTGTGGAGAAAAAATTGGATATCGCCGAGGCGCATGCCCATCGGCTTGCCGGATTGGTCTGTTTCTGGGATGAAGGAGCCCTCGGCTGGGGAGCTTTGGAAGGGGCGGGCGACGGATCCTATAGTACCCTGTCCGGAATTCTGCTTGATAATGTTACCACACGTTTTGTGGAACCCATACTATTCCATGGCGGCTGTGTTACCTGCGGTGACCAACCTAATACCCGGAAGTGGTCAAAGCTGCTGGACCACCTTAACGGTCCAAAGGGCACGGTCGCCCGTGGATTGCCGGCGGTGGGCATGGGCAGGGCGCACTGCGGCATAGCTGATCCGGACGATGCCCTGATTGCCCGGGAAGTGATTCCCCACCTGCCTTCGGGATCATTAAATTACGTTACCGCTGAATCAAACAGTCAGGGAGCGGATCGCATAGAAGCGTGGCCGCAGCTGATTGACGAGGCTAACGCAGCGGATGGTGGGGATAGACGAGTGTTCATGCGGAGAGAGCTCACCTACGGCTGTGAGGGTGATTTTCCGCTGGTGCATCCCACTTCTCTAGATCGCACAGACGATGACTTCCGCATCTTCACCCAATACGCGAGCACCTCAACCTGTCTCGGCGGAGTCTACACTTTTCATTCGATGGGCTGGCTGCTCGCCTGGTATTCGCTGCGAAAACAATGGCAACCCTCCGGCGCTTGGACGGACCGACTTACCTCGGAGTTGACCGGTTCCATGGGTGAGGATGCGATCCACCTCGCGGTGTCTATTTTCGAAGCTATGAGGGACATCCAATTATACGAAGGGCTCGAGGAAGGCGAGTATGTAACTTATTACAGCCGCTGGGGTCTCGATCTTCACAAACTGGCTCCCGAGACGCTTAAGGGTGAAAGTCCCTTTGCGCTGTCTCCTGAAGAGGGTTTCTGCCCGTTCATTCGAATTGTCGCAGAGGGTGCGGAAGATAAGCAGAAGCTCTATACGAGCGGCAACTGTTCACCGGCAGAGAAACGCCTTCAGGGACTGCGGACAAAACTGGGTCGTGTGGAAAGTGAAGTCAAAAATATGGAGACCATGCTGTTTACGAGGCGTGATCGATCCTTCTGGGATGAACATCTGATTCAGCCATTGCGCTGGACGGCAGCTTTCCTGAAAAGCCGCGTCGCATTGGCTCTCACCTATTGCTCCTACACGAAAGTCAGAGAATGGGTAGCCCAGGGGAAAGATGCTTCCGGCCTTGTATCTGAAGGCGAAGCTCTGACCCGTGAAGCGCTTGAAGCACAGAATCTTTATGTTTGTCTGCGTCCAGGTTTCAGTATGGTGGACTACCCCAAAGAAGTAAATCCGGAGGTCATTCGACACCTCATCGACGAGTGGCGAAATCTCATCACTCACCCTGAACAGTGTCTGGATCTACCTCTGTTAAACTTTCTTGACCGCGCTGAGCGGCATGTAGAAAACAGGAAAGCCTGAAGGCCAGAGGGTCGGACTTCGAGAAAGCCAGACAGCCCGAAGGCTGGAAGGCCGGTTTCGAGTTCCGCAATCGCGGAACGACATCTTCCAAGCCGGAAGGTTGGATTGATGCATAATATTTGATGTTAAATAATCCTAACGTATTGGTTGATGTCGCACATTACCCTCGGTACGGATGTCCAATTGTCTGGCCTTCCGGAACCCTGGCTTTCCGGGTGTCCGGCTTTCTGGATCGCTCTAACGCGCTCCCGCTTCCATACGTATCCGGGGATCCAGCCACATCAGTAAAAGATCGCTGACCAATGTACCAAGGACACCCAATAGACTTAAAATCATGAGCAGGGAACCAGCGAGGTAAGTGTCTTCAGTCATCAGCGCTTCCAACATCATCGGGCCCACAGTGGGCAAGCTGAGCACCATCGCGACAATCGCCCCGCCGGATACCAGTTGGGGAAAGAGCATTCCTAGCCCTGAGATAAAAGGATTAAACGCGATACGCACTGGATATTTAATAAGCAGTTTGAAGGGCCGCACCCCCTTCGCCAGCGCTGTCGTGACATAGGGTTTTCGCAGTTCGTCCAGCAAATTGCCGCGCATTACTCGGATCATGCTGGCGGTACCGGTAATTCCCAAGACAACAATCGGAACCCAGATGTGTTGTAAAAGATCAATCACTTTGGGCAAAGTCCATTCCACTTGCCCTGCATGTTCGGGTGAGTAAAGCCCCGTCATACTGATACCAAAATAAGCTTTGGCCCAATACATCAGGAGGAGCGCGAGAAGAAAGCTGGGTACGCACATCCCGATGAAGCCGAGAAATGTGAAAATATAATCGCCGAGTGAATACTGGCGCACGGCCGAGTAGATTCCGATGGGCAGGGCAACGGCCCAGGTGAAAAGGATAGAACCTAACGCGATCAAGACCGTTAGAAAAATACGATCGCCTACTACGTCATTGACGGGTCTCCGGCTCTCCATGGAAAAACCCAAGTGTCCTTGCAGCAAGCCGTGATCTTCGGACTTAAAAGATAAAAACCAGGGAAGGCCAAGCCAAACTCCGTACTGGGTTAAGACAGGTTCATCGATGGGAAACAATTTTCGGAGCTGCTCTGCTTCGATGATGTACCGTTGATCACCCGTTATTTCCGCCTCTAAAATCTTGTTATCAATATAATTACTCGGAGGAAGTTGAATGATAGTAAAGGCCACGATGGATATTAGAAGAAGCGTGGGTGCCATAATTAATAAGCGACGCCCAACATAGGGATGCCTTACACCGGTGAGGATGAGTCCCACCGCGAATATGCCAAGGAAAAGATGGCGAACAAACCTGCCTATGCGAATTCCATTTCCACGTTCAAGAGATTCCGTGAATATCGTGTTATCCCGCGGTGTGATTTCCGTCATTTCTCTTTTTATTTTAGCAATCGTCCCAGGAGAATCTTTCGGGCTTTCGAAATAGAAAGTTTCGGGGCCGCCATTGGACGGAGGTCCATACCAATATATAAGCTTGCGCGGAACGTTTTTGAAATCTTTCTTCACGATAGCAAGTTTCGGAGTCGGCGTAGAGATGCCGATGGCCCAGAGTTCTTCAGCCATGATATCCTGGACTTCCCGAATAATCTCCCTCTGCTCTTGAATCGTGGGGGCCTGTTGCGCTGCATCAAATAATTCCATACAGCGCCGCACCGGATGTCCTGGCGGCGGCTCAATTCCACCCTCTTCGGTCGCTCTGGGATCACCGTAAAGCCCACCATATACATACCATGAGGTATATCCCCGCGCTTGTGACCACTCGGATATAAAACCTCTGTTTTTTAAAATTGGATTGAAACCACCACCAACACCAAATATATGAAAATCGTTCTTTCGCGCCCGGCTTATAACATTAAAATAATTCATGGTTAGCTCCCGCTCAATGGCACGGAGACCGACCTTTTTCCAACCCTCGATGACAAAGGAGGAAGGACCCTGGGCAAAGTTGGGGATAATATCGAGATACCAAACCATGCGGGTACCATCCTTGAAATTGCGATATCCGTTTGCGTCCCTTCCTATCAAACCGATCTCATCCAACAACTGGTTGGCGCGATCAGGATCGTAATCGGTATAATTTTTATGTAGTTTTTCGTGATAAAAAAAAGATTCTCTACCGGGTCCTACTTGTGCCGGTTCTCCCCACCCATCATAGATGGCATCTATAATCTCTTGCCGATTAATCGCGAGTGATAGCGCCTTGCGGAATCGCTTGTCATTGAGCAGTTCACCTTTCTTTGCTGTCCTTGGATCATTCGGATCGATATAACGATTAAGATTAGGAAAAATCGCCCAATCAGAAACCCCGGCATCGTACCAGTGGTAAACTTCATAATTGTTTTCTTCGCGCTGAGACATGAAGAGGGTGTAATACAAATAATAAATATTGATCGCCTGCATCGTAATACCGCCTTCAGCTGCGGTGATTGGAACAAGTGCAATGTTTCTTACATCGAGCAAAACACGGTCGACATAAGGGAGTTGGTTACCCTCGGTATCTACAGCCCAGTAGTAGGGATTGCGTACGTATGACCGCGGAGGATTAGCTTTGTAGGTGCGATAAAGCCAAGGCCAGAGACGGGGATGCTCGGGGTTGTCATAGAGTTTCAATTCTATATAAAGTCCGAGCCGGGTGGGAATTTTTTTTGCTTTCATCGTATCTTCAATAAGCGTGTCGTCACCGATTTCGGGGTGATATTTTTCCATATAGTGACGGGGCGAACAAAAAGTGTGAGCCTCGGCCATTCGCTCAAGAAAAAGCGGATGCGGTGCAGAAAAAACGAATTTTAAGGTGTGTGTATCGATTTTAATGATCTCGCCTGTCTTGCCAGCGGTTATCAGCCATCGATAACTCTCCTCTTCCGCATAGGGTGTTTCATAATTCCACCAGTAGAGAATGTCAGCTGCGGTAAAAGGGTGACCATCTGACCATTTCATCCCCTTGCGTAAATAGATCGTCCATTCTTTTTTGTCTGGTGAGGCTTTCCATCCCTTGGCGACGTGGGGCACAATCGGATAACCGAGAGGTGACAAGCGGACGAGAGTCGACCCGGAATACCAACTTTCGACCAAAGTTTGGACATTGTGCGGATTGTTTAACACCCCAAGCCATGTTCCTCCGTATTTGCCTATACCTTCTACTCCTTCTATCACTACCGGTTCCGGTCCTACCCGTTCCGCTACCGGTGGCAGCGTTCCCTCTTTTACTAATTCGGCGAGAATCGGTGACTCATTTTTCGGATACCAGGAAGCATTTTCTCCTTCCCGATAGTCGACATCCCGTTGAATAGCGTATTCATCATCGGGACCAAAACGATTATCGCGTAACGCTTCTGTTTCCTCTATCAACTCTTTGCTGTAATGCAGAGGTTCCTGCTGGAGTTCCGTTTTAAAAACACTGCTCCAAAAGTAGAGAAACCCGAATAAGAAACCACCCGTGAGAAGAAGGAGGCCGGAATATTTAAAAACACGTTTCACGTTGTTTTTAGTCAAAAGGTCAAAAGGTCAAAATGTCAAAACGTTGAAGACTAAGGAAAGACCAGTGAACGGTAAACAGTGAACAGTGGGGAGAGTAGGGGTGTGGTTGCCCTGTCTTGTTTAAACTCGCAATGACAAATGAAATATTTCAACCTCCAAAATCCGACATCCCAAATCCGCAATCCGCTACCGAGGGCAAAGCCCGACATCCCACATTTGAAATGTCCCCCTTCATAGAGTCTAACGCTATAATAGACGATAGTGAAGCGTTGCGCTGCCGTGCGGATCGCAACGGCTATCTCTTTCTGCGAAACTTTGTCGACGGGGAGTCGATCCTCGAAACGCGGCGAGACATCACCGCAATCCTGCAAGGTGTCGGTTGGATTCAAGCGGGCACCGATCCACTCGAAGCAATAACCACTCACCCGGCGATCATTTCAGGGATGGAAGAATTCAAACCTGTCTATGACGAAATTCTAAAGCTCGAATCGTTCCAGACGCTTGCCCACGCTGCTACTCTTTTCAAACTCGCGGAAGCGCTTCTCGGACCTGATGTGTTGTTGCAGCCCAGCAACATTCTGCGCATCATCTTTCCGAGCGACCTCGACCAAACCACACCGGCTGACCAGGATTATGTTCACATTCAAGGCACTCTGGATGTCTGGACGGCATGGATGCCATTGAGCGACTGCCCGGTAAAACTGGGTGGACTGAGTGTGCTGAGTGGGTCGCACAAGTCAGGTATTTTTCCCGTGACGAAAGCCACCGGTGCCGGCGGACTGCGAAGTGAAACTGAAGCATTCGGCGAGGACTGGGTTTCGAGTCCTTTCAATCTCGGGGACGTATTATTTTTCCACAGTCACACCGTGCATCAGGGGCTTCCCAATCGATCGGGTGATCGCCTGCGTCTTTCAGCAGACTTTCGCTATCAGAGAGCTTCGGAACCAGTCATTCATCAGGTCCTCACCCCGCACCAGGGCCGCCTGATCTGGGAAGAGGTTTACGCAGGTTGGAAATCAGATGAGTATCAGTTCTATTGGAAAAAATTTCCCCTCACGACAGTGACCAAGGTGCCTTGGGAAGTAGATGCGCATCAGCGCGAGTCAAAAAGTCAAAAGGGGGGAGAACCAGTAAACAGTGAACGGTGAACAGTTGGGGAGTTGCGGATTTATTATAATAGTGCTAGCTATTCTTACCTGAACCCTGAACGGAATCAAATTATGAATTTGGAATTAGGAATTATGAAAAAAGCGTTAGTTACACGACACCTGCCTGCCCTGATCGTAGTCGAAGGGAACCCTGTACCGAGAGCGTAGCTCGACATCTTCCACCCTGATCGGAATCAAATTATGAATTAGGAATTATGAATTATGAAAATTCCTCTAGTTACCCAACACCTGCCTGCCCTGAGCGAAGTCGAAGGGAACCCTCTTACCTAAAACATAACACCTAAAACTTAAAACGAGCCTTAGCGCTCGTTTTAATGCGCTCTCCATCCAATCATGATAATCAAAAACAATCCGGAATGCGTCAGTGCCGATCAGGTGGTTCTCTTCCCTTTCGACGACTACAGTATTCCGTTTCAGCATGGCGTCCGCTTGCATTTGGTCAGGTATAAAGCTGCGGTTGATCATACGAGGATCGTTGTGAAGCCCGGTCCTCCCGGCTCACCGGACTGCGGCGGTGTTATCTATTATGGAACGGTCCATCGCGTGAGCGATGAACTCTGGATGTGGTACCTCGGGCAGGGTGAGGATGGGCCCTGGCTGGAACGGACGTGTCTGGCGAAAAGTCGCGATGGATACAACTGGGAGAAACCTGAACTCGGCCTTGTGGAATACAAGGGTTCAACGCGCAACAACCTGGTGAATATGCTGGACGGACAATATCACATTAAGGCGTGCGTGGTCTATTATGAACCGGATGATCCTGATCCTTCGCGTAGATTTAAGGCCGTTATCGAAACCACTAAGTACCCAACGCAATTTACCGTCGCGTTTAGTGAAGACGGCTTGCAGTGGAATGAAGCTGAGCGCCCGCCGGAGGTCCCTGCTTGCGAGATGTCGGGCGGCACTAAGTTCAACGGCTGCTATTACCTGAGCGGCCATGGTGGCAGGCATTTCGGTTCCTTGCGGCAGCTGGTGATGTTTACGTCGTACGATTTCGAACATTGGATAGAAGCTTCCTGCCTGGGTTTCCGTCGCGAAAATATTCCCCCCAGACCGATGGTCTACGGAGACCACCAGGGGGAGCAAGTGCACCTGGGCGCGTCTCTGTGGAATCGTGGGAATGTGATTATCGGCTTCTACGGTCAGTGGCACGGTCCCGATAATGACGACCGCCGGCACGTTGAGATGGATCTTGGTCTGGTTATCAGCAACGACGCGTTGCACTATCGTGAACCGATTCCGGATTTTCGCATTGTAGAGGCGGGTGAAGACGATTTTGAACATCTCCCCACACCGATGAATTTTAAACACGCGGGTCTCGTGCAGGGACAGGGCTTCGAAAATGTGGGCGATGAGACACTGTTCTGGTACGCGCCCTGGCCGGAGCAGTTGAGTAATGGTGTCCGTGTGGCCAGCTGGAAGCGCGATCGCCTCGGCTACTTCCAGGCCTCTGACCTGAAGTTGAAATCGGCTCAGCCACGACACGTGATTTCGGCTCCGATCGACCTCGAGGGACAGCCCGGCCGAGTATCCTTGAATGTCGACGGCTTGTCTGAACACGCTCAGATAACAGTAGATATTTTAGATGAGCGTTTTCAACCAGTGGAAGGGTACTCTAGAGAGGACTGTGCTCCACTCGAGTCGGGGTTTGATCAGGCAGTGAAATGGAAAAACCATGACCGAATCGAAAATGTAGATGGAGCCATTAGGCTTCGACTCAATTTCGTCGGCATTCGTCCCGAAGATCCAAAGCTCTACGCGATTTATTTGAAGAGCGCTTAAGCGCTCTAGTCGAAGGTCAAAGGTCGAAAGTCGAAAGCGGGAGAAAGACCAGTTAACATTTTGGGAGTGACTAATTATTGCAGATTTATTCACCTTGTCATCGCGAGGCTGCTTGTCAACCGTGGCTACCAAGCGCAGCGACATCTTCCATTCCAGGGGAATGTCGATTGCGAAAAGTTAGCCCCCTGGATTGCTTCGTCACGTTGCTCCTCGCAATGACAAAAAAATTATACAGCCTTCCAAATCCCTAATCAAAAATGGCATCCTCACTCCACGACCTGACCGCTGCCCCGCACGAGGTGGGAATGTCAGCAGAGGGTCTGGAGCGGATCACCGTGACAGCGCAAAAGTTTATCGATGACGAGCAGCTCGCCGGTGCGGTTACGATTGTGGCGCGGCGCGGTAAGGTCGCGCACTTCGAGGCATTCGGGATGATGGACATCGAAGCGGACAAACCGATGCAGAGAGATACCATCTTTCGTATCTATTCGATGTCCAAGCCGACCGCGGCGGTGGGAGTAATGATGCTGTGTGAGGAGGGAAAGTTGGAGCTCGACGCACCGGCTTCGAAGTACATGCCCGAATTCCGCGATATGAAAGTGATCGTGGACCCCGATGCCGACGAAGTTGAAGTAGTGGATGCAGAGCGTGAAATGACCGTCCGCGATCTGCTGCGGCACAGTTCCGGACTACCTGGCGCCGCTCTTTACTTGAAAAACAAATCGGCCCTCGGGGTGCTCTATCGTCAGGCCGGTCTGGACCTATTCCACGAAGGCGATCTGCAGGATATGGTCGAAAAGCTGGGGACGATTCCACTGCTCTATCAACCGGGAACAAAATGGCATTACAGTATCGCTGCCGATGTTCTGGGACGATTGATAGAAATTATTTCTGGTCTGTCGTTCGACACGTTCCTGGCCGAACGTATTTTTAAACCATTGGGCATGGTGGATACCGCGTTTTTCGTACCGGCTGAGAAAATCGATCGGCTCTCCGGCATGTACGGTCCATCGCCGGGCGGTGGTCTGCAAAGTGTCGATGCTCCAGCTGGAGGCACCGATAACTACTCCCCTACCAATTTTATAGAATTGCCGAAGTTCCTCTCTGCAGGTGGTGGACTGGTTTCGACGGCCGCCGATTTCATGCGCTTCTGTTTGATGCTCTCGAATAAAGGTATACTGGCTGGAAATAGAATCCTTAAAACGGAGTCCGTCGAAGAGATGACGCGCAATCAATTACCGGAACACTTGATACCGATCGATAAGAAACCGGAGGACCGCTACTCAGGGTTGGGCTTTGGGCTCGGGTTCTCGGTTCGCGTCTATCAAACCGACTGGGTGCCGGCTTCCCAGGTAGGTGAATACGGATGGATAGGCGGGACCAGCACCGAGTTCTGGATCTCCCCACGCGATGAACTGGTGACTATCATTCTCCCCCAATACATACCTTTCTCCAAGCTAAGCGAAACCGTTAAGCCGCTCGTTTACGCAGCGGTAGCTGAGCTAAGGTAAGCAGGGTTCGGGGTTCAGGGGGGATCAGGGTAGTAATTGAAGTGTGAATGATTGGTGTGGGTAGGACAATTTCTGATCCGCCTTCGCCGAGCTATAGCGTGGTAAGTTGCTTATTAATCCTAACGGTGCTAATAATTCTTACCTGAACCCTGAACCCTGAACCCTGAACCCTGAACCCTGAACCCTAACACGCGCGCCTCCGCGCGCTCTACGCCCACACATAAATCTCTTCGTCGTCATCGGACATGGCGAAAAAAACGGCGAGAACGACACGTGCTCGCTCCCCCTTGGGTGCTGGTAATTCGTGCACTGTTTCCGAGCAGAAGACATAAAAGTCGCCCGGTTCGAGATTAACACTCACGCGTTCGATTCCCTGTTCTTCGGCATAGGTGCGGAAGTCTGACAGTTTGTCATTAATTTCCGGTGACCACTGCTGGCGATAGAGCAGGGTCTGGCCCTTTTCATCATCGAGAAGCGACTCCTGCATACAGAGGATGGCCGCGAACTGCTTATCGAAACGCGAGACCTGCATGTCGAGCAGTCGTGTCCGATCGCGCACGGAATCAAAGTGTGGTTTATGTCCCATGCCCTCGTAGTAGGTGCGAAAGATGGCCGGACCATAGAGCTGTCCGTCCGGTTCGCGCGCAACCATGACACGTTTGCCGGGTGCCATCTCCCCGATCCTCTTGTAGATAAAATCGACAGGATCATCGTACCCCTTAAAGAGCGAGGCGAACAGTTCGCGTGTTTCTTCGGCGTGGGAAAAAAATTTCGCTTTATCCCTATGTCTCATCCCCAGGCTCGTGCCGATGTCGATGCGCGGTACCGGTTTACCTTTGAGATTTATCCTCGGATCGTAGAGCAGTCCGCGTTCATAGAATCGTTCGATCAATGCCGCACAGTGGTCTGCCTTGTAGGCACCGCGCATAATGAATGCTGGCACGTCCCCATCCCCCAATGTTTTAAGCGGCCGGGGATAGTCCTCGAGCAGGGTAGCCAGGTCAGTTTCAACCGAACGCCAGGGTGATGAAGTTTTCATCGGGTAGAATAGATTAAGAGTCGAAAGTCGAAGGTCAAATGTCTAATGCAGGGAAATATAGAAAATAAATTTGGAACTCAGGAACTCAGGAAAAAAAGAAATACTTCTCATCTCCCACCTAAAACCTAACACTTAAAACTTAACACACGCATTAGCGCTTCTCTGCGGTGCATGGAAGTCATCATTTTTAATTTGGCTTTTACTATGTATGATGACATCATTTTTAATTTGGCTTTTACTATGTATGATGAATATAAGGTAAAGAATGGAGGGAGAAACATCGGTGTCTATCACGTCTAAAGAAAAAAGGGAGCAACTTATAAATGAAGGCTTCTGTGTCTTTGAAAATGTTCTCGAGCCCGAGATGGTTGATAAGCTGAATGCGATGAGTGAATGGACAATCGCGCAGGAGGATCCCGCTCACTTCGAAGAGCGCCGTTCTCAGGGCTGTATCATTCCCTATTGGAAATTTCCTCATCCCGCTTTTACCGAACTTATTGTCCATCCAAGCGCGCTCTCCGTTTTCGCTGAACTGGGATTTAACGACCCCAAAGTCTGGAGTGGCTTTGTGATCAGCAAACCGCCGCATGCCCCGCCACTCTACTGGCACCAGGATGGCGTTATGTGGGGTCATCCGCTCAGCTTTACAAAAAAACCACAGCAGTATTTTATGATGTACTACCTCGTCGACACAAACCGTCGGAATGGGTGTTTACGTGTGATTCCCGGTTCTCACTTAAAACGTCACGCCCTGCATGATGACAATCGAACGGCTCACGCACGCGACGAAGTAAGTAGCGCCTCCAATCTAGATCTTCCTTCCTTTCAACATGCCGAGGGTGAAATCGACGTCCCGGTAAAAGCCGGCGACGTGGTCATCGGTGATTCACGCCTGCTCCATTCCGCTCACGCTAATCAAACCGACCAGCGGCGAACCGTGCTCACGATCTGGTATTGGCCGGACTACGACAACTTACCCGAGGATGTCCAAAAGTTGATCATCAAACATTATGTGGACAATTCTGATTGGTCCTCGTGGGTTGAAAAAACGCGGTCACTCACCGAGCCCGTGATACCGACCTGCGAAGGTGAATCAGAGGCCGCCACTTGGAACAACAACTGCATGTTGCCGTAGACCGTAGGTAATAGGGTTCAGGGTTCGGGGTTCAGGGAACAAGCGCTACCGCGTGTCAAAAGGTCAACAACCGTCGCCAAGGCTATGGCCGTCAAGAAAGGTCAAAATGAGAAGAATACAGTGAACAGTGGGGGAGTTGCAGATTTATTATAATAGTGCTAACTATTCTTACCTGAACCCTGGGTATAGGTTCAAGACATTCTTTACACAAAAGGTTCAGGACATCCTTTACAGATTGCCAAAGAAAGAAGGATGCTAAGTAAGGGGTATGATGTCATGGAAGGAAACAAATAAAATGGACCAAAGATACCAATTCGCCCTGGAATCGATGCAACCGGGAGTAAAGATGAACGAGCTGTGTGAAGACTACGGGATCAGCCGACCGACAGGGTATAAATGGAAGAAGCGCTTCCTGAGCGAAGGGATGGAGGGGTTGCACGAGCGCTCACGCCGACCGCATGGAAGTGTTCAGGAACTATCCGAATCAGTAGTATGTACGCTGATCAAACTCAAGCATCATCACCCGACGTGGGGCCCCTACAAGATCCGCGAGCTTTACCAGAGGCGTTACGGGAAGGCCCCCTCAGACTCGAGCGTGAAACGGGTCTTGGAACGTGCGGGACTGGTGCAAAAGCGTCGGCGCAGAAGCGCTCAAAAAAGCGGACGCCTTTACCGCAGCGTCAAGGCCAGTGGCTGTAACGAAGTGTGGAGCGTAGACTTCAAAGGGTGGTGGCACACCGTTGATGGCAACCGTTGTGAACCTTTGACGGTACGGGATGAATGGAGCCGCTATGTATTAGAGGTGCGGGTGCTCAGTTCAGCCCGTAGCGAAGCGGTGCGTGAATGCTTCACAAAACTCTTTGAACGCTATGGACTTCCCGCTTGCATCCGCAGCGACAACGGCAGTCCCTTTGCCAGTGCCAATGCGGTCCTGGGCCTGAGCAAACTGGCGGCCTGGTGGCTGGCCTTAGGGATCAATCTCGAGCGTGGACGTCCGGGTAAACCCCAGGATAACGGTGCCCATGAGCGTCTCCATCGCGATATCAAAGAGGAGTTGCAAAAACATGCCCAGGACGATCTTCGCACCCAACAGGTGGCCTTCGATCTGTGGCGCAAGACCTTCAATGAAGAACGCCCCCATGCGGCTCTTGCCATGAGCACGCCCTCTGAAATCTATCAGCACAGCTCTCATCCTTACGGTGGCACTCCTGCCGATATCAGCTATGATTTGATGACTCGCCGGGTCTCAAAAAGCGGGTCTATCAAACTCGATGGCTTCCAGATTCCTATCTCCACCGCCCTCGCCGGTTGGAGCGTTGGACTAAAACCACTAGACACGGTACACTTCGATGTTTACTTTGCCACTCTCAGAATCGGTCAGATTGACCTTTCAACGGCTGCTTTCATTGGGGCCGCTTGCGGCCCCAACAATGCCAGCCAAACCTCTAAAACCGCATAACATTAACTTAACTATATAACCCGATTACCGTTCAGCATCCCTCACAAAGTGTAAACCATGTCTTGATCTAAATCTGTAAACCATGTCCTGGTTGTACCAACCCGATACCTATACTCGATACCGATACCTCTAACCTAAAACTTAACCCGCGCTCCAGCGCTCTTTCACTGTTTACTGTTCACTGTTTACTGATTTCCCCCCGACACCTGACACCGGACAACCAGAAGGCCGGCGGGCTGGAAGAGTTCAGGGTAGAAAATATGTCCACACAAGAATAGTATTCTCCTTCAACCGTGAACGGTGAACCTTGAACCTTTGTTCCCTGTGCGCAGCGAAGAAAACAGCTTATTTAATCTTTAAGCACAAATTTCTGCACGCGCATGCCTACATTGACATCGGTTATGTAGACGGCGCCGTCTTTTCCGAGGGCTACGTCATGGCCCCAGTAAAATTGGCCGTCGTGTTTTCCAAAAGAACCCCAGGTTTCACAATCGTTTCCGTTTAAGTCCTTTTTTACTGCAACATTGCGATCGGGCGGTGCCTCTTTCAGATCCCCTCCATAAATGACGTAAAGAAAACCATCTGCACCCACATCCAATCCCCAGGGTCTTCCGTTTTCCTTGCTGATCCATTCATCGATGAATTTCCCATCACTTTCGAATATCTGGATGCGGTGATTGGACCGGTCGGCGACATAGACCCTGTTTTCATTATCGGACGTGATCCCATGGGGTAATTCGAAGTCTCCTTGCTCTTTCCCCAGTTTCCCCCATTCAGTAAGGTACTTCCCGTCCTTATCAAATTTGACCACACGGTTATTGCCATAGCCATCCGAGACAAAAAAATCACCATTGGCTAAAACGGCAACGCCCGTCGGACCGTAGAGATGATCGTGATCGTCCCCACTTACATCCAGCTCCCCTATGGTCATCAATAGCTCCCCATCGTTACTGAATTTGTAAACCTGCTCGTTTTTCGCGTCCGTCACCCAGAGATTATCCTCCCTATCGACTTCAACATCATGTGGGTTTTTCAGCAATGTGTCCTCCCAGGAGACAATTTGCTCCCCGGTGTCACCATCAAAAGCGCGCACCTTGTTCGCGCCGCGATGACAAATAAATACCCGGTTGTGAGAGTCGACACTGACACCCGTCACCTGACCGAGTGAATCGTTTTCCGGCAGTTGTGGCCACCCATGCACCACTTGGTAGTTATCGTTAGGATTTGGCATGATTTGTATATTAGAAGGATGAACTTATGAGAAAGTAAACAGTAATCAGTAAGGAAGTATTGGATGGGTGGATGATTGGAAGGTTGGAGTATTGAAGAATGAGAGATTAAACAATAGAAGATATTAAATATGAGGGTATCAGGTGTCGGTGGTGAATGAAAAGTGACTTGGGTTAGTTTAGACAATCCTTAAGATTCATGGGCTTTACTTTTGGACATTTTGAAGTACGCTAGCCTTTGTCCCTGACACCCGACACCTGCCCTGAGCACTGGCAAAGGGAATTTTTAACCTTGAACATTGAACGGTGAACGGTGAACCTTATTCAAAAATGAGTATCACTGAACTGCACGCCAAAGCTGCCCGCTTGGAGCGGGAGTTGCAGGAGACGCGTGAGCTTCTTGCGCGGAAGACTCATGACTCGGAGGCGGTCACGGCCGAACTTAGGCGCACGCGGGCTTATGCGTTCGACGCTGCCGCGCTGCCGCTTGAGGAGGTGGTTGCGGGTTGTGCCGATTCGCTCGAGCGTTACGGGTTCTGCGTCGTCGACCATGTGATACCACCCGATGAGGTGGATGCGATACGCGAGGAAGCGGAGGCGGCGCATGCCACCATTGAACGCAATAAACAGGGCATCAAGGATCTGTTTGAAAAAGAGGGGGCGAACGCCGAGGATTTACTCAACGGTAAGGCTGCGGCAAACGGCGTGGAGTTAAGGCGGGTGCGCCGCATCGGACACCCCCCGAAAGCTCCGAACGACATTATCTGGATGCCGCAGTACGCCCAACATTTGGCTAACCCGGTCATCACCGCCCTCGCAAGCCACGTCCTCGATGACCACCTTCGAATCGCGCAGCTACATATGCGTTTCATCGAGACCGACAAAGCCGACGGCACCCCGGGTGGGTTCAACATCGGTGATTACAAGAACAAGGGCCGTGCCGACACCCGTGAATGGCACACCGACTGGCCCCATGACCTTTCAGCTTACGGCAATAAAGACCCCTACCATAATGTAGGCTGCATCCGCCAGCCCTTCCCCGACGTGCCGATGTGCCTGGTTATGATCTGGTATTTAACCGACACTGATGAAAACTCGGGTGGAACCTGGGTTGTTCCCGGATCGCATAAGGACGAACGGAACCCACGGGGACCGGCCGACAATATAAATATCGCCGCCCCCATTCCCGGTGACATTCAAGTGACGGCTCCGGCGGGGTCGGTCTATATTCAGGACTCGCGCAGTTGGCATTCGTCCACGATGCATAATCCGAGCGGACGGGCGAGGATCGCGATCGTAAACCGCTGGGCCCCCTGGTGGTTGTCCGTCGATGACTTCGCCCCCGGAGATACGTACAATCTCAACACGATATGTATGCCACT
The DNA here is from genome assembly GCA_965219535.1 of Opitutales bacterium. Lineage (GTDB taxonomy): Bacteria > Verrucomicrobiota > Verrucomicrobiia > Opitutales > PNEW01 > PNEW01. The sequence continues at coordinate 1,405,709 of CBDCNV010000002.1, forward strand.
GACGCACGCAGAGTATCTCGCCCTACCCTCTAACCTTCAACCCTTGATGCGGCATCTCTGCCCCGATGAGCATGACACCTTGCAGCAACCAGTCCTCGATCGAGCCGCCGCCGCTCGTTTACGCGCGACTGTAGGATTTAAGCAACTGGATGAAGATCCAGAGTCGTTGAAACATGCCAACGCACACATTCGTGTGCCGTTGGACCTGAAAACCAGAGGACCGGAAAGCCTGAAAGCCGGAGGACCGGAGAGCCTGAAGACTAGAAAGCCGGAGAACCAGAAGGTTAGTTAGCAGGATAACTGGTTCCGTTAGCTACATCCTGTATCCTTCATCTTGCAACCTGAACCCTGTACCGAGGGCGTAGCCCGACATCTTCCACCCCGAACCCTGCTGAATTCGGTTGACCTCCGTTGATCTATTACCCAAAATTCCAGTCACGCTCTTCAGGAAGCTATCGGTCCCGCGTAAAGGGCTATGCCCGTCTGAATAAAATTTAATGAATCGACAGTGATAAACTCTATTGCTGTCTGTTCGCGGGTCGCAGACGCAATGCAATGGAGATTATACAATGTCGGAATCAGACCCTGCTCTTCACGATTTAGAGCAACTCAAGAAGCAGGCCAAGTGCCTGCTCAAAGCCGCTCGTTCGGGCGATCCCAAAGCAACCAGTCGCTTCGCAATATACGGTTTCTCAAACCAGAAAGAAGCTGAATACAAACTCGCCAATGCCCAGCTAATCATCGCTCGCGACAGGGGCTTCGACAGTTGGAGAAAACTACGCAGCTACATTGAAAAAAGTATCGCCGATGTTTTCTTCGCTGCCCTTGCGGAAGGCAAACTGCGCAAATTCAAGCTGCTCCTCAAAGAGTACCCAGCTCTTAAGGGAGCCCGCGAAAAGAAAAGTAAGCTGCTCCCTGTCCAGATCGCCTTACAACAGGGAAATCACGAGTTGACCCGCTTCTTATTCGCCCTCGAAGAACCCATGAGTAAATCCAAGTATCAATACTTGGAAAACGGACCCATGCACGATATCTGGAGTATGGTGAACGCTGCTTATACGGGAGATCTTCCCACTATTACCTCACTCATAAAGCGATCGCCTCAATTAGTGAACAGTCACTATGACTATGTGTGCCCTCTTCATTTAGCGGTCATCAACGGGCACGATGACGTCGCGCAATATCTTATCGCTCAGGGGGCCGACATAAGCAGCGATAACTACTGGTTTAAAGACTCGCTCGTCACCACTACGACGGACCGTCAGTCAACGCACATGCGTGAGATAATTATCGAAGCGCTAAAAAAACGCTTCCAATACTACGCGCCAGGACCTCATGCGATACTCGATGCGGTAAAAGGGGACGATCAGATCACCGTAGAACGCATACTCACAGCTACACCCGACGAGGTTAACGTCTGTGATGAAACAGGTAATACGCCCCTGCACCTCGCGGTCATGAATCTGAACACGGAACTCGTCCAATGCCTCATCGAGCATGGGGCCGATCCCAATGCGATTAACAAAGTCGGATTCAAGCCCATCCACTACGCGTTTTACAAAAATAACTTCTGGCTTAAAGAAAACAAAGGCCTTCCACTTGCTGAGTACTTGCGAGACAACGGAACGGAGTACAACATCCATCTCGCCACTCTCTTCGGCGATCTGAATGGGGTTCAGGCCTTTCTTTCGAAGGACCCCTCACTCAGTAACTTCCATGACAGCTGCGACAAGCGTCCGCTTTCTTCCGCGGCGGCAGTAGGCAACGCAGCGATGGTGAAAATCCTCCTGGAAAATGGAGCCGATCCGATGGGACCGGAAAGTAATTCTCCGAACGGTCACGCGCTATGGATTGCCGCATATAAAAATTATCCGGCCATTGTCGAAATGCTACTCAATGCCGGGGCCGATCCACACAGTATGGTTCACGCTTGTGGATCAGCTTTTACCGCAGGAAAGGATCATCCGGAAGTATTCGAGATCTTTAAACGTTTTACCGAGACGCCTATTGATCCGGATCCTGAGGAAGAAAAAGGTCTCGATCCCGTAGTGGGAGCAATACTTGATAATAATCTCGAAAAAGTACGGCAATATCTCGATGAAAACCCAGCGCTTGCCACTAATAATGAAGCCTTCTATGGTGAAGGTTATCTCGCAATCGCCGCGAATCGCAATTTTACCGAGATCATTGACCTCCTTATTGAACGCGGCGCAACGACACCCGATCAATCCAACTGGGGACCCGAATATAGTTTCAAGCATCTCGACCTCGCTCGGAGATTCCTTGAAAATGGAGCGAACCCGAATCACTGCAACTGGCTCAAGCGTACTATTCTCCATTTTTTCGCTTACCATGGCGACCTGGATAAAGTGAACCTCCTCCTGGAGTTCGGCGCAGAGATTGACCCCATCGATATGGAATACCAATCCACACCACTTGGCTTCGCCGCGAGAGGTGGACAAGTCGAAGTCGTTAAACGCCTGCTCGAAGTCGGTGCTGATCCCAATCTTCCCGAGCACCCACTCTGGGCAAAGCCGCTAGCCTGGGCGAAGGCTAGGAACCACCAGGAGGTAGTGGAGATATTGGAGGGGAGAGTGAACAGTGAACGGTAAACAGTGAACAGTGGGGGAAACCGTAGGCAAATTATGAATTAGGAATTAAGAATTATGAATTAGGGTGGAACGTGTTGCCTGACCGCCATAGCCTTGGCGACGGTTGTTCCCTACCGCGTTAATATTAAGTATTAAAAAAAGAAGCGCGCTAGGGAACAGCCGTCGCTGTGAAATGTTAGGCTATGGCCGTCAGGCAGCCCGCTCCACCTCTCACCTAACGCCAAAAAATTAAAACGCGCGTCAGTGCTTTTTCACTGTTTACTGATCCCCCTCGACACCCGACACTCGACACCTGACACTCGACCTGAAAATGACCAAAAAAAACATCATGCTGATTATTTCGGATCAGCAACGCACGGACACAATCAGTTATCTCGGTCGCACACCTTGCCGCACACCGCATATCGATGCCTTAATTGATCGTGGGGTTATTTTTGAGAAGACGATCACACCCACCCCGGTCTGCACCCCTGCGCGGGCGTCCATCTTTACCGGACTCTACGCCCATCAAGCCAAGGGAACTTTTGCCAAAGATCATGTCGGTCCTCTCAGCGATGATCAGATGACAGCCGATGCGACGGACATGCTGCTCTGTGATTACTCCTGCCGGGAAGAACCACTGCTGACGGACGCCCTTAAAGCAGAAGGGTATTACTGTTGCTATGTGGGTAAATGGCACCTTGGCGACGATATTTTCGATAATTGGTTTGAACATCATCACGGGGAGACAGATCAGCAGTATATTGATTGGTCCAACGAGCAGGGATATCCTGATGCCTGGTCTTTGAGCGATTTATCGGTTCGCAGTCACCGCAACCCCCCGATGTCCATCCCTGTGGCCAAAGAAAATAAAATTCCTCACGAGAAGAGTAACGACGCGTGGATCGCTGACCTTTCCATCGAGATGATTGAACAGCGCCCGAAAGATAAACCCTTCATGGCGGTCTGCAGTATGATCGGGCCCCATCCGCCATTCAAGATACCGGAACCTTATTTCAGCATGTATGACGATGAGGAGGTTCCCGAACCACCTAACTTTCATCTCACGGAAGGAAAACCAAAATGCAAGGAAGCGAGTTTCTATCATAAACTTTGGGAAGACCACGGCACCGACTGGTCAGCGTGGAAAAAATCGGTGACGACTTACTGGGGATTTGTCACCCACATCGACGACCAGGTCGGACGTCTTATCCAATGCCTCAAAGACGAAGGTGTTTATGAGGATACACTTATTATTTTCTGCAGCGACCACGGTGAAATGCTGGGCCAGCATGGTCTGTGGCATAAAATGCAGGCTTATGAGGAGTCGCTTCGCGTCCCCCTGGTTTTCAGTGCGCCATGGATCAAATGTGATAAACGTTCAACTACGCTTACCTCACTGATCGATTTAACCCCGACAATTCTCAGCTCGGCGGGCTGTCCGATTCCGGATTCATACGAGGGTGAAGACTTGTCTGCATTATTAAACGGGCAGAGTGACCGGACTGCACGCAGCGCACTCTTCAGCGAACACAAACCGGATGGGGATTATCACATGGAGACTGATTGGAGAATGGTGACGGATAATAAGTTTAAATATATCTGGAATCGCGGTGAGTGCGAAGAGCTATACGATCTGGAATCAGACCCCTGGGAAAAGGTTAACCTCGCTAACAACAATCAGGATAATGAACGTCTGGCTTTCTATCGATCCCAACTCATTGAGTGGATGGAGAAAACGGAAGATCCGATGCGGACCCAATTAGGAATTTAGATTTATGATGCTGTAAAGGTGCTGCCCGCCCTGAGCTCGATGATATCCCTGAGCTCGTCGAAGGGTCGAAGGTAAGCAAGCCATTCATGTATCTTTCTTTCTGATATCCGACGTTTGATATTTGATGTTTGATGTTTGAAGTGCTTTAATTACATCGCATATCAAATATCGGATATCGTACCGAGGACGAAGTCCGACGTCTTCCAAATCGTATATCTTTCCCACCGAACCGTTGAACCGTGAACTGTGAACGGTGAACCCTCAAATTTCGATTGCAGAAAAGGGAAGTGTTATCAATCTGGAAAACACGATGGGGAAATTAACGGGTAAAGTTGCGCTGGTAACGGGCGGGGGTCGTGGACTTGGTCGGGCTTATGCGCTGCACCTGGCGAAACTGGGGGCGGATGTGGTGGTTAATGATATCAGCATGAAAGCGCATGAAGAGTACAATGAGGAAATCGGCGCGGACTCCGTTCCGGAAGAGATAGAAGCTCTGGGTGTGCAGGGCGTGGGGATTGTCGCTGATGTGTCTGATAAAAAGCAGGTCGAGAAGATGGTGGCCGATATAGACGCAAAGTTCGGCCAACTGGATATTTTGATAAACAATGCGGGTGGCGCGCTCTGGGGAGCCCGGGATTTTGATCCGATGTTTGCCTTGAATTTTCACGGGACAGTCTACTGTTGCGAGGCGGTCGCGGAAATTATGAAACGGCAGGGATCGGGCAAGATTGTTAATGTGGGCAGTCAGGCTGGAATGCGGGGAGGTGAAGGCGGTGCGTATGCAACAGCGAAGGCAGCAGTGATTCATTATACCCGCTGTTTGGCGCTGAGCCTGGGACCGCATCAGATAAATGTAAACTGCATTGCACCGGCCTGGATATTAAGTTCACGCGCTATTGCGGGAGGTCGAGGAGAGAAGGAGACACGTGAAAAACTGGAGGCTACTATTGCCCTCGGTCGATTGGGTGTGCCGGATGACTGTGCAAAAGTCATTGAGTTTCTGGTCACGGATTTGTCAGACTATGTGACCGGACAGACGATCGCGGTGTGTGGTGGCAATGTGCTGTTTTAAACGGAGCCTATATGAAGATAACTGAGATCAAACCCATCCTCACCGATCGTTATCTACTTGTTCGTGTCTATACCGATGCTGGCATTGTGGGCAATGGCGAATCCGGTTGTTGGGCGCATCATAAACCAGTAGCTGAGACAATCAGGGAATTCAGCAATTACTTTATTGGCAAAGATCCCCGGTTAATCGAGCACCACCACCAGGTGTTGTCGCGGCAGACCCATTTTATGGGGGCGGTGATCAGTTCAGCGCTCAGCGCAATAGATATTGCGCTGTGGGATATTTTAGGAAAGTCGGTTGACCTGCCGGTGTATCAACTCCTTGGAGGAAAATGTCGCGAGAAGGTGCGGGTTTTTAATAACGTCAATGGCGATACTCTCGATGAGCGGGTCGCGTCGGCAAATCAAGCTGTTGTCGACGGGTTCACCTCATTGAGAATGACACCATTCTTCAGTGGGTTTGAAGAAAAGGATTCTACCGAGGTAATCACGACGGCCGTAGAGATGGTGGCTGCCGTGCGCGGTGCGGTTGGCGATAAGATTGACCTGGGTCTTGAGATCCATCGGAACCTTCAGCCCGATGAAGCGATCACCCTCGCGCAGGAACTGCGACCCTTTAAACTCAAATATTATGAAGACCCTCTCGCGCCCGAATGCAATGAAGCCCTTGAATATATCGCGCGTCAAATTGACATCCCGATGGCTGTTGGTGAACGCAGTTACAATCTGTTTCAATTTAAGGAACTGATTGATAAAAAAATCGCGTCGTTTATTCGTCCTGACGTGTCTCTCGCGGGTGGCTTTACCCAGGTGAAAAAAATCGCGGGGATTGCGGAGTCTGCTTTTGTGCAAATATTTCCTCACCTCATGGGCAGCCCGGTTAACAATGCGGCTTTCACCCATTTAGCCGCGGCCATTCCCAATTATTATGTAATGGAATCGAATGCCCATTCCGATGAACAATTGTCGCTCGTCGATAATCCCTTTCAAGTGTGTGACGGTTATCGGGAAATTCCAGACCGCCCCGGCATCGGCGTAGAAATAGATGAAGCCCGGTGTGAAAAGACACCCTTTGTCGGCCGTCAAATTTCAGGGAGTTTCCATGAGGATGGTTCCGTTGCGCATTGAATATGAGTCAAAAGTCGAAGGTCTAAAGTCGAAAGCGTGGGAGAAGAATAGTGAACAGTAAACAGTGTACCGAGGGTATATCCCGACATCTTCCACGGTGGACAGTGAACAGTAAACAGTGAGGGATGCTATCCGTATATCCATATTAGTGATATCCGGAGTTTGATATCCGATATGAGAGATGTCGGTTTTTAACCTCGGTACGATTTTTGAAGTGTTAGAATTATATCGTAAATCGCATATCGAATATCGTACCGAGGACGAAGTCCGACATCTTCCAAATCGTATATCTTTCCCCCGCCTGTCCTGAGCTTGACGAAGGGACACCTGAAACCCTTTCGCGTTTACTTTTTGACTTTTTGACCTTTTGACTTTTTGACGGAGGGAATGTTCGGTTCACCGAACACCTCCCTCCATCCTAATCCGCGGATCGAGCCACATGAGCAGAAGGTCGCTGACAAGGGTGCCTAAGACTCCGAACAGGCTGAGTACCATGAGCATCGATCCGGCCAGATACATATCTTCTATCATCAGGGCATCGAGCAATAACGGGCCGACGGTGGGCAAGCTGAGCACCATCGCGACAATGGCACCGCCGGAGACGAGTTGGGGAAAGATCGCGCCGATACTGGAGATAAACGGATTGAGCGCCAGGCGCACAGGATATTTAATCAACACTTTAAAAGGTCGCAACCCTTTGGCTATCGCGGTAATAACGTAAGGTTTTCTCAACTCGTCGAGCAAGTTGCCACGCATGACCCGGATCATACTCGCGGTTCCCGTGACACCGAGGACGACAATGGGCACCCAGATGTGCTGCAGCAGGTCGACAATTTTTCCTCTTGTCCACTCCGGTTGGACAGCGTACTCGGGTGAATACAGACCCGTGACATTAATGCCCAGATACTTCGCACTCCAATAGAGCAGAATCAGTGCGAGGAGAAAACTGGGAACACTCATCCCGATGAAACCGATCAACGTAAATAGATAATCACCCAAGGTATATTGGCGAACGGCCGAATAGATGCCGATGGGCAGAGCGACAGCCCAGGTAAATAAAATGGTGCCAAGTGAAATAAGAAAAGTAAGCAGGATGCGATCGCCTACCACTTCATTGACGGTGTTTTGGTTCTCCATCGACAATCCCATGTGACCCTGCAGTAATCCCTGGTCTTTCTTTTCAAAGGAAGTAAACCAGTAAAGCCCAAGCCAGCGGGCGTACTGCTCGGTGATGGGCTCATCGAGGTTAAAAATCTCGCGCAGCTTATCGACTTCTTTCATATCCGAGCTGCTGCCTCTTAACTGCAGCTCCATGATTTTAGTATCGATGAAATTCCCCGGTGGCAGCTGGATGATTACAAAAGAAATGACCGAGATGATGAGCAGCGACGGAATCATGATGAGCAACCGCCTTCCGATGTAAGGGTGCCGCACCCCGGTCATTATTATACCGCAGACAAAAACACCGATAAACAAATACTTAATCAGTAATCCCAGGCGATTAACGCTTTTCGATTCACCTTCGGCGTCAACCAGACCGTAAGGGGCAGGAGTGATTTCGATTAATTCTTTTTTTATCTGCGCAATCGTTCCAGGAGAATGATAAGAATCTTCGAAATAGTAGGTTTCTAACCCCGCGTGGGCGGGTGGGTGGAAGCGATTACCATAAAACGCGAGGCGGGGAACATTTTTAAAATCGTTTTTGACCACGACCGGGTGCGGCGGCGCAGTACCTATATTGATCGACCAGACATTTTCTGCCGCGATGTCGAATATTTTATGGAATTGTTCACGTTGCGCTTCACGGGTGGTCGCACCGAAAGCGGATTCGAGCAGTATCATCGATCGCCGTAAGGGATGATCGATCGGGGGCTCGATCCCGCCGAATTGAGTGGCTTCAGGATTGCCTGAAAGTCCCCCTCCTAAATACCACTTAAAATAGCCGAATGCTTGAAGACCTGTTAACCCAACAAATCTTTCAGGTCCCACAAGAGGATTGAATTCACTTTCGGTGGCCCAAATGGAAATTTCCACTTGGCGCGAATTTTGTTCTGCGGAAAAGAGCGGTAGCGAAGGCTGACGTCGGATAGCGCGAATACCGACACGGCCCCAATCTTCGATGACGAGCTCAGTAGGCCCCTCGTCTTCCCCCTCCGGCAATGAATAATGCCAGGTCATACGCGTGCCGTCCTTAAACGTGCGGTAACCTTCTGAATCCCTGCCGGTGAGACCTATCGCATCGAGTATTTGATTGGCCTGTTCGGGCGCATAATCGGTAAAACTTTTATGCAGTTTTTCATGGTGAAAATACGATTCCCTTCCGGGTGATAACTGCGCGGGCTCTCCCATCCCATTATAAACGATATCGATGATTTGCCGGCGGTTGATGGCGAGGGAGAGCGCCTGGCGGAAACGCTTGTCTATTAAAAGATCATGTTTCATCTGGGTGACCGGATTATCGGGATCGACCAAAAGGTTCATATTCGCATGGATGAGGTAACGCGAGCGTGTAGCGGGAAACCAGTGATACACTTCGTAATCATTGTCTTCTCGTTGTGACATGAGAAGGGTGTATGAGAGTTCCATATTCCAAATTAAGAAGGTGATCGCCCCGCTGGCAGCTGATACAGGTATCAGATTATAATTTTTTACTTCGTAAAATAATTGATCCACATAGGGGAGCTGATTGCCTTCGGTATCAACGGCCCAGTAGTAGGGATTGCGGACAAAAACCTGGGGAGGGTTGGCGTTATAAGTACGATAGATCCAGGGCCAAAGTCGCGGGATTGCGGGGTTTGACCAAAGTTTCAATAAATAGTAGAGCCTACTGCGCGACGGCAATCTTCTCTCCTCCAGGGTAGCCTCGATGAGCGCGTCATCGCCGATTACAGGGTTATACTTTTCCAGGTAATGACGGGGCGCGCAATATTCAGTGGCTCGAGCCAGGCGTTCAAGAAATGTTCCATAAGGTTGAGGGAAAACGAACTTTACGGTGTGATCATCGATTTTTATAACATCCCCTCTCTTACCGCCTATATCCATCCAATCGGCAGTTTCCATCCCAAGGATATTAAAAGGTATTTCTTTTTCCCACCAGTAGAGGATATCATCGACGGTAAAAGGGTGTCCATCAGACCATTTCATCCCTTTTCGCAGGTAAAAGGTCCATTCCCTCTTGTCGGGACTGGATTCCCAACCCTTGGCGACGTGAGGCACGATCGGGTAACCGAGCGCAGAGAAGCGCACTAGCGTGGATCCGGCATAATATCCCTTGACTCCACCCACTTCTGTTGGGGAACCCACCACTTGCAACCAGGTACCGCCATAGTTGCCGATACTGTCCACTCCTTTGAGCACCACCGGCTCGGGCCCCACACGTTCAGCAACCGGTGGCAGTTTTCCCTCCTTTACCAAGTCAGTAAAAAGGGGTGATTCGGATTTTGGATACCACGTGCTCGATTCACCCACACTGTAGTCAACATCCTGTTGAATTTGAAAAATATCATCCTCGGTGAAACTCACATCTCTTGAATTATTTATGAATTCAATTTCCTCCGGGTCATAGTAAATGGGTTCCTCTTCCAGATCCGGTTTTAAGATATCACTCCAGAGATATAGAAAACCGAAAAAGCAACAACCCGTGAGGAAGAGAAGAAGGAAGGTTTTTAAAATTTTATTCATCTAAAGGAATAAGCTCATTGTGAGCTTATTCAGTGAACAGTAAACAGTGAACAGTGGAGAATCAGTGTTAAATTTTAGTTGAGAGGTGGAGCGGGCTGTCCCCAGCGCGCTTACTTTTTAAAAATTTATATAAACGTGCTGGGACAGCCCGTTCCACCTAATACGCTTTTGCGTCTTTACCTAAAACTTGACACTTAAAACCTAACACGCGCGATGACTTCCGTCATCGCGCTCCTCCTTCCATCCTAATCCTTGGATCGAGCCACATGAGCAAGAGGTCACTGACGAGGGTGCCTAAGACACCGAGCAGGCTGAGTACCATGAGCATCGATCCGGCCAGATACATATCTTCTTTCATCAGGGCATCGAGCATTAAAGGCCCGACCGTTGGAAGGCTGAGCACCATCGCTACTATGGCGCCTCCTGAGATGAGTTGGGGAAAGATTCCACCGATGCTGGAAATGAATGGATTGAGCGCCAGGCGCACGGGATATTTCAGCAACAGCTTAAAGGGTCGCAGCCCCTTGGCCATCGCAGTAATGACATAAGGTTTTTTCAGCTCGTCCAACAGGTTACCGCGCATGACACGGATCATACCCGCGGTTCCAGTGACACCCAGAACGACAATCGGCACCCAGATGTGCTGCAACAAGTCGACAATCTTTCCTCGGGACCATCCAGGTTCAATCGCGTATTCGGGTGAAAATAGACCCGAGATATTAATCCCAAGATATTTCCCACTCCAATAAAGTAGAATCAACGCAAGAAGAAAGCTGGGAATGCTCATCCCGATAAATCCGATCAAGGTGAAAAAATAATCACTCAAAGTATACTGGCGAACAGCTGAATAGATGCCAATCGGCAAAGCGATCGCCCAGGTAAATAAAATCGTACCGAGTGAAATAAGAAAAGTGAGAAGGATGCGATCCCCAACCACTTCGTTGACCGTGTTCTGGTTCTCCATCGATAATCCCAGGTGACCCTGCAGTAAGCCCTGGTCTTTTTTTTCAAAGGAAGTAAACCAATTAAGGCCGAGCCAGTGCGCGTATCGTTTAGCGATGGGCTTATCGAGGAGAAAGATCTCGCGCAGCTCTTCGATCTCATCGCTATTTATTTGACCTCCTTTTAATTGCAGCTCCAGGATTTTGGTCTCAATGAAATTCCCCGGAGGAAGCTGGATGATTACAAAAGAGATGACCGAGATGATAAGAAGGGTCGGGCCCAAAATGAGCAGCCGCCTTCCTATGTAGGGGTGCCTTACTCCAATCATTACCACTCCGCAGGTGAAAACACCGATAAATAAATACTTAATCAATTTTGCCAGGTGAATAACACTTTTCGATTTGCTCTTATCCTCCACTAGACCGTAAGGAGCGGGGGTTATTTCGAGTATTTCCTTTTTGATCTGAGCAACGGCTCCAGGTGATTCATCAGACTCTTCGAAGTAGTAGGTTTCTATTCCAGCCTGGGATGGCGGATTAAAGTAATTGCCATAGAATGCATTGCGCGGAATATTTTTAAAACCGTTTTTGACTACAACCGGGTGTGGTTGCGAGGTGCTTATATTGATCGACCAGACATTTTCCGCCGCAATGTCGAACACTTTATTGAAATGCTCACGTTGCGCTTCGCGCGTGGCCGCACCGAAAGCTGCTTCGGCTATTTCCATCGATCGCCTCATGGGATGATCGATCGGGGGCTCGATTCCTCCGAGTTGAGCAGCATCAGGATTGCCTGAAAGTCCACCTCTCAAATACCAGATATAGTAGCCGTATGCTTGGAGTCCCGTTAACCCGATAAAACGCGAGTATCCCAAAATAGGGTTGAATTCACTTTCTGAGGGCCAAATGGAAAATTCCAATTGGCGTGATGTTTGTTTAAAGTAAAAAGAGAAAGCGCTGGCTGTTGTCGTATAGCGCGAATACCGACACGAGCCCAATCTTCAATGATGAGCTCAGTCGGCCCTTCGAGCTCCCCCTCCGGGAGTGTAAAATTCCAGACCATGCGCGTACCATCCTTAAATGTGCGGTAGCCTCGCGCATCCCTACCGGTTAGCCCTATCGCATCAAGCAGTTGATTGGCCCGGTCGGGCGCATAGTCGGTAAAGCTTTTATGTAATTTTTCATGGTGGAAAAACGATTCCCTCCCTGGTGATAACTGCGCGGGTTCCCCCACCCCATTGAATACGATGTCGATAATTTGCTGGCGATTGATGGCAAGGGAGAGCGCCTGGCGAAAGCGCTTGTCTATTAATAGATCATGTTTCATTTGGGTAACCGGATTATCAGGGTCGACCCTAAGATTTTGATTCGGATAGATGAGAAACCGCGAGCGTGTAGCAGGAAACCAGTGATACACTTCATAGTCGTTTGTTTCGCGTTGTGACATGAGCAGGATATAGTTTAAATCCATACTTTCAAAAATCTTAAAGGTAATGGCCCCGTTGGCCGCTGCGATGGGAATCAAATTATAGTTTTTAACGTCGACAAATAATTGGTCCACATAGGGAAGCTGATTACCTTCGGTATCGACTGCCCAGTAGTAGGGATTGCGGACAAATACCTGGGGAGGGTTGGCTTTATAAGTATGATATATCCAGGGCCATAGCCGTGGGTGTTCGGGATTGTTTGTTAATTTTAATATTACGTATAGGCTTCTACGCGATGGCAGTCTTCTCGCCTCGAGGGTAGCTTCGATGAGAGAATCATCACCGAGTTTCGGATGGTATTTTTCCAGGTAATGCCGCGGTGAGCAGAAATCACTGGATTTAGCCATGAAATCAAGAAACGATCCATAAGGTTGAGGAAAAATGAACTTTACGGTATAATCATCAATTTTTACAGTTTCTCCCACCTTTCCCCCCACTTTCATCCACTGGGGCGGTAAACTTCCCGGATATACAGGATCGGTTTCTCCATATAGACGGTAAAGGATATCGTCGGCAGTAAAAGGGTGACCATCGGACCACTTCATGCCTCGGCGCAAATAAAAAACCCATTCCCTCTTGTCGGGACTGGATTCCCAACCCTTGGCCACATGAGGCACAATCGGGTAACCGAGCGGAGACCAGCGAACAAGTGTGGAACCTGAAGAGAAGGAAACAATTTTACGTATATCATTTTGTGATCCTGCCACTTCAAACCAGGTGCCGCCATAGCTACCGATACCTTCCACACCTTTAAACACTACCGGCTCGGGTCCTACCCGCTCTGCCACCAGGGGTAATTTGCCCTCGGCTACAAGTTCAGATAAGAGGGGTGACTCGGCTTGTGGATACCACGACGCGGTTTTCCCTTCACTGTAATCAACATCCAGCTGAATTTTGAAAAGATCATTTTCGGTGAAACTCACATCTCTAGAATTTTCTATAAATTCAATTTCTTCCGGGTCATAGTAAATGGGTTCCTCTTCCAGATCCGGTTTTAGGATATCACTCCAAAGATAAAGAAATCCGAAAAAACAAAAACCCGTGAGGAGGAGGAGAAGGAAGGTTTTTAAAATTTTAATCATCTAAAGGAATAAGCTCATCATGGGATGAATTCAGTGAACAGTAAACAGTGAACAGTGAGAAAGTAGTGTCTAAGGTCAAAGGTCGGGGATGAATGGATGGTAGGAATGATGGAAGATTGAAATTCCCTTCGGTTCAACACCAATTCTCCATACTTCCATACATCCAATATTCCATTTAAACCGCTGAACGGTGAGTCTAGGGTACAGCCCGACATCTTCCACCCTGAATTTCCTTAACCTAAATCTTAACACTTAAAACGCGCGAAAACGCTTCCCCACTGTTCACTGTTTACCGTTCAATGTTCACTAATTTTCTTCCTTTTATGACCTTTTGACTTTTTGACGCGCGCTGATGCGCGCTTGTGCTATATTTTTAATATATACCGTGATAAATTGTATAAATGCGATTGAGCATATTATTAAAATATGAATAATAAATTAGATGTGTTTTTCAATTTCACCAACTAACTGATTTTTTACCCATGTCTGAATATTCATTATCTGAGAAACAGATCAATCGGTATCAATCAGAAAGCCACCTGGTGATTCCGTCGGTGTTTGGCAAAGACGTATTAGGGGAAATTGATCAAACAATTCGCGACTTGACCGACCAGGCCATCGAATCGGGTCAAGCGGATAAAATCATGGAGCTGGAACCTCAACAGGTGAATGGTCATTACGTGCCGCGACGTATTTATAACCCGTTTGATCAGCATGAATGTTTTCGGAAACTGGCAACCGACGATCGCATTATGGACCGTATCGGATCACTGATCGGCCCAAACATTGCATTGCACCACAGTAAGTTGAATATGAAGCCGGGGAAAGTCGGCTCAGTAGTCGAGTGGCATCAGGACCTGGCGTATTTTCCTCATACCAACGACGACCTGGTGACGACGCTGATCTATCTCGATGATGCTACGGAAAAAAACGGCTGCCTTCAGGTGCTGCCACGCCAACATACTCATCACTTCGATCACCGCTTACCTGACGGCAAGTTTGCGGGCATGATCACTGAATCGATCGACGAGAATCAATTTGGAAAACCGGTCGCTCTGGCCGCGGAAGCAGGCAGTATAATTTTAATGCATGTCAACACACCGCACAGTTCGCTCCCGAATACTTCCGACAAGCCCCGCCGTACAATAATTTTTGAATACCGTGCCGCAGACGCGTTCCCGATTTACTCCGGTATTTATGTCCACGAATTAGAGATGCACGCCCATCATCTTCGCGGTGAACGATCACTTCATGCCCGTTTTGGTAATCTCGTGCCTATGATCCCGGACATTCCAGGAGACGCTCAAAAGAAGTCCCTTTACAAACTCCAGGAAGAAGCACGATCCCAACAAGAGGCATCTTAAAAGAGCGGTTGATTAGGAGTCGAAAGTCAAAGGTCGAAAGTCGAAGGTAGAGATCAAAAAAAGAGAAAGTCAGAAGACCAGACAACCGGTTCAGCAGTTCTTCACTGACGCTCTCGACACTTCACTTTCCCACTTAACACCTAAAACTTAAAACCTAAAACGCGCGAAGCCGCTACTTCGCGCTATGTCGTCTGCGGCACGGGGTTCGCGATCTCATCGCGGACTATATTGATGATGGAGAAGACAACGTCGATGGGAACTTTAGTGGCGTCGATAGGACGGATCAAGTGATCCGGGTAGTAGGACAGGATAGGTTCCGTCTCTTCTTTGTACTCTTGAAAGCGGCGCTGGATGATATCATCGCGGGCGTCGTCGAGCCGGTTGTCGTGCAGGGCACGTCGGCGGATGCGTTCAATCAGTCTCTCCTCTTCCGCCGCCTCTAATAAAAAGACCAGAGTGACGTCGATATGCTCTTCCATCATTTCGGCTTGATGTTTATTGCGAGGAATGCCGTCGAGAATCAGGATCTCTTCCTCGGGACGAAAGTGATTCGTATGAGCCAGCTTGTGTATGTGCTCAGACCACAGACGAACAGTAATATCATCGGGCACGAGAAGACCCTGGCTTGAGTACTTGAGGAAAAATTTTCCCAACTCACTTTGATGATTCAACCGACGATAAACTTCTCCGCAAGAGAGATGAAAAAAACCAGGCAGTGCACCCAGCGATTTGCCCTGGGTTCCTTTTCCGGATCCGGGTTTACCTACTAAAAGTATCGTTCTGTAACGTTTGTCTTCAGCCATGTCCTGATTGTGTAATTTTGATTAAACCCCTACTATTATAATGAACATAGCATAGGCCAGTCTAAAATCAATGAAAGTCGGTTCGCTTCCATAGGAAGCGAAAGCGAGGGTTCAGGGTTCAGGGTTCAGGGTTCAGGGTACAACCAGGACATGGTTTACAGATTTAGATCAAGACATGGTTTACACTTTGTGAGGGATGCTGAACGGTAATCGGGTTATATAGTTAAGTTAATGTTATGCGGTTTTAGAGGTTTGGCTGGCATTGTTGGGGCCGCAAGCGGCCCCAATGAAAGCAGCCGTTGAAAGGTCAATCTGACCGATTCTGAGAGTGGCAAAGTAAACATCGAAGTGTACCGTGTCTAGTGGTTTTAGTCCAACGCTCCAACCGGCGAGGGCGGTGGAGATAGGAATCTGGAAGCCATCGAGTTTGATAGACCCGCTTTTTGAGACCCGGCGAGTCATCAAATCATAGCTGATATCGGCAGGAGTGCCACCGTAAGGATGAGAGCTGTGCTGATAGATTTCAGAGGGCGTGCTCATGGCAAGAGCCGCATGGGGGCGTTCTTCATTGAAGGTCTTGCGCCACAGATCGAAGGCCACCTGTTGGGTGCGAAGATCGTCCTGGGCATGTTTTTGCAACTCCTCTTTGATATCGCGATGGAGACGCTCATGGGCACCGTTATCCTGGGGTTTACCCGGACGTCCACGCTCGAGATTGATCCCTAAGGCCAGCCACCAGGCCGCCAGTTTGCTCAGGCCCAGGACCGCATTGGCACTGGCAAAGGGACTGCCGTTGTCGCTGCGGATGCAAGCGGGAAGTCCATAGCGTTCAAAGAGTTTTGTGAAGCATTCACGCACCGCTTCGCTACGGGCTGAACTGAGCACCCGCACCTCTAATACATAGCGGCTCCATTCATCCCGTACCGTCAAAGGTTCACAACGGTTGCCATCAACGGTGTGCCACCACCCTTTGAAGTCTACGCTCCACACTTCGTTACAGCCACTGGCCTTGACGCTGCGGTAAAGGCGTCCGCTTTTTTGAGCGCTTCTGCGCCGACGCTTTTGCACCAGTCCCGCACGTTCCAAGACCCGTTTCACGCTCGAGTCTGAGGGGGCCTTCCCGTAACGCCTCTGGTAAAGCTCGCGGATCTTGTAGGGGCCCCACGTCGGGTGATGATGCTTGAGTTTGATCAGCGTACATACTACTGATTCGGATAGTTCCTGAACACTTCCATGCGGTCGGCGTGAGCGCTCGTGCAACCCCTCCATCCCTTCGCTCAGGAAGCGCTTCTTCCATTTATACCCTGTCGGTCGGCTGATCCCGTAGTCTTCACACAGCTCGTTCATCTTTACTCCCGGTTGCATCGATTCCAGGGCGAATTGGTATCTTTGGTCCATTTTATTTGTTTCCTTCCATGACATCATACCCCTTACTTAGCATCCTTCTTTCTTTGGCAATCTGTAAAGGATGTCCTGAACCTTTTGTGTAAAGAATGTCTTGAACCTATACCGGTTGGAAGATGTCGGGCTATGCCCTCGGTACGAGTGTCGGGAAAATACCAGTAAACAGTGGTGAATTGCGTATAATTCTAAACGGATTTTACTATCTTTCCCTGAACCCTGTACCGAGAGCGTAGCTCGACATCTTCCACCCTGAACCCTGAACCCTATCTCTTTATTCCCACCTCTTCAAAAGCACATGTCAGGGTTTTGTAGGATAGCTCGGCCGCGGCGAAGGGGTCGTAATCTGGGCGTCGTTGGGCCATAACGCTTACTTCGACGGTGATAAAATCATCGTACCCCGCGCTCTGCATCGCTCTTAGGTAGCTCACGTAATCAAATTCTCCTTCTCCAGGGATAAGGAATTCGTGGTCTGGGTGACGTCCTTTTTGGTCCTTAACGTGGGTATGCACAGAGTGGGGTGCTAAGAGGGAAACAGTTTCATCTATTGACATTCCGAGCACGTCAAAGTGGCTGATATCGAAGTTAATTTTAAAGTGTGGGGAACCAATCTTTTCTAAAAGCCAGAGAACTTTATCTGGGGTATCAAGGGCCATAGAAACATGGGGTTCCATCGCTATGGTAACACCTTTAGTCGAAGCGTGATCCACTATCTCCTTTGTTCTATTCAAAAGGAGGTCTTTGTCTTGATCCCACTTCGTCTCATTTCCTCCGGAACAAGTGTTAATCACCGGGGGCACCACACCGGGTTTTAACTCCAGGGCGAGGTCAATGGCTTTTCTTAGTTGGTCCATATTTTTTCTGAGGATTCGGGGATCCTCCTCAAGAATACTATGATGGGCAGAAATTGCCGTTAATTCTAGATCGTGATCAATGATTAGCTGCTTAATCCTGCCCACCTCTCTATCGTCCAACTTATCCAGTTCCGTTGTATACCCCGGTATCACAGTCAATTCAAAACCATCATACCCCAATCCCTTAATACACCCGAGCGCCTCATCGATCGGAACCTCCGGCATCCCCCAAGTACTATAACCCAGTTTCATCTATTCTCTTTTCAATGTCGCTTTTCACCTAACTCTTCCCGCATACACCCGTTTTCGCATTTACTCGTTCACTTTTGGCTATGAATGCTCATAGCCAAAATCACAGCCCCAAGCTCTCATTTATCTCCTTCTGATAATCATTAGTCTCATCCCCCATCACCTCGTCGATAGTGACCGGCTTTCCCGACTCGCCGGATTCAAGTAAAGCATAGGAGACAGCGACCGATCTAGCCCCCGTGGATGCGTCCACTTCAGGGGCGGTCCCATTTTGGATGGATTTAAAGAAGTCGTAATACTCGATGGCGATTATCTTGCGATCGACTTCTTTAAAGGGAAAGTCATAAGACCATACCCTGTCCCCACCAAAGAGGGTGGCCGTCACCTCGTCGAGGTGATAGTCCGGGACAGCGTCTAAAATACGTGCGTCGTTTACCGGGTCACCATCATCCAGGTGCAGGGTGATGGGGTTTCCATTTCTGTCTCCGGGAAGGGTTAAAGAACCCTTGGAACCGAATATAATTCTCTGCCCTAAGGATTCACCATGACCGCCGTGATCTTCGAGATAACTTCCGACTACTCCGCTCTTAAAGAGAATCGTTCCATAGGCGGCGTCCTCAGCAGTGGCTTTGAAACTGGCCGGCATCTCCTTCTGCCATTTGCCATAAACCTGACTGATGGGTGAATCGAGATCTGCCTCTTTTCCAGCCGCGGGGTTTATCCGGGTGGGTTCGTGAAGCCTTGTCTGGGCGTAAACCGAGGAGATATCTCCGAGTAAATATTCCATGAGATCAGCAAAATGTACACCGACGTCGAGGAGAATTCCACTGGCGTTTTTCTGATGCCTCCAGACTGAGATTATCATACGATCCCTTCCCCCTATATAATTCTGGACAAACAAACGCGGCTCACCGATCACACCGGATTTTAAAAGAGACTTAGTCAGCCGGTTGATGGGGTCCCGACGGTAGTTCTCCGCGACGGCGAGTAGTCTCCCGGTTTTAACCGCGGCATTGATCATCTCATTACAGGCTCTTGAGGTCAGACCCATTGGCTTTTCCACCATCACGTCCCAATTGTTTTCCATCGCTTCAACCGCGAGGGTGTGGTGATAACGCGGGTCGGTTGTGATATCAACCGCCCTTAACTCACTGACTTTTTTTAGTTCATCCAGGTTCGCGACAACAGCAGGTTTCACTCCAAAGAGCTCTTCAGCTAACGATGCCAGGGAGAGGGCGTTCGCCTCAACCGGATCACATACTCCCGCCAGTTCGAATGCGCACAAATTGGAAGCTTCCAATTCCTTCAACCCACGCAGATGCCGATGCCCCATGCCCCCACATCCCACTATCGCTAAGCGAATCTTTTCACTCATAAAAGACCAACCCCTTTTTACTTTTAATTATTCATCGCTTCGATAAAGCCCCACTTCTTCAACCAATTTATCCAGCGCGCTCGCCTCGCGCTGCCATCTGGGTTGTCCAACCACCACGGATGGTAGTATTGCGAATTTTGCAAATCCATGGTCGGTCTGATGGTTTTGGCCCTTTCCACCTGTGCACGAAGATCATATTCTTCTTGAGCAGACGTAGGGTTGCTGTAAAAGGCAAGGGAACAGTTCCTGCGGTCTTCATAACCACCAAAAGCCGCGTGCCATGTATTCTGGTTAAAGGTAATGACATCGCCTGGATGCGAACAAAATATATAGCAGGGAATATCTTCACCACTCATGCCGGATTCTTTTAGAAACTTCGATTCGTTATTATCAGATTTACTCAACCCTATGCGAATTAGCTCATCGAACAGAGGACTCTTATGCGAACCAGGGATTAGACGCAAAGATCCGCGGTCACCGGTCGTTGGTTGCAGATAGAAGAGATTTTTGAGCATACGCAAATGTCGCTGCCGCGAATCGGGGTGCCAGTCGGTGTTATGTCTAAAGCTGTTGGCATTGGAAAGCACGGGAACCGTGTCTTCTCCTTGTAATTGTTCTGTAGGTAGGTAAATGCGTGGATCTTCCAATAAATTTGCAATAAAAGGGGTCTCCGGAATCAGGTTAGACCAATTAGGCCATTTACGAGAACGGCTATCCTTCTTTTTATTAAATTCATCTTTAATCGCGGTGAGATTCTTATCGAACTCCTCATTGATCCGGTCAATTTCCTCCTGGCTGAACACCTGTCGACGGACGAGAAAACCGAAGGTTTCAAAATGCTGGATCTGCTGTTCTGTGAGACTGTGATTTTCCTGAATCATGATTATTTTTTTTGATTACTTAATACTCAATAGGGTTTCAATGTGGCACCTTAGGGTCCAACGCATCCATATCAAGGACGCAACCGATTACTGCCGCAACCAACATCTCTTCGCCTACTGCGGCAACGTCGTGCTCGACTTTTGCTGGCATATACGAAGAGCTTCCCGGCCCTACGATCCGTTTCTCATTCCCAACGGTGATCTCTGCCTGACCTGCAATGATGTAATAGCACTGCTCCCAGCTTGGATGATGGTGAGTGCCGTGATTCTTACCAGGAGGCCATGTATGGATGGCACATATTAACCGCTGTGTGGGAAGCTGATTCAATCCCAGCTTGCCGTATAATTTATCAGGCCCGGCAATTATGACCGTGTAGCCCTCCTCTTCATCCGGAATGCCGGGCACCGTATCATCGCCGAATCCAGTAAAGGTCCCCGTTGAATCTTCCGGGGTGTGAATATACTTCATTTTCTATCGCCTTTCTTTATGAGATTTTTCATCTGATATGTAATCGCTTCTCAGGCGGTACGAAAAGCACAATCAGTAAAATAAGTGAACGGTGGAAGATGTCGGGGTATACCCTCGGTACACGGTTAAGAGTGTATATTCGCAAGGATCAATCTGCAATCGAGAAGGTGTGTCAAGTTGCCGATTAATCCTAATGGTGCAACATTCTTCACCCGACACCCGACACCCTGCCTGCCCTGAGCGAAGTCGAAGGGACACCCGACATCCCTCAATTTGCAATTACAATGGCCCGCGTGAATTTTCTTCAAAGAATTTGAGTATGGCAGTGGTATCTTCTTCGCCGTAGCCGTTGGCAAAAGCTTGTTCGTGTAGAGCCAGCAAGTTATCACCCAGGGTGGTGGGCACACCTGTTTCACGCGCGAGATCGATCATGTAGCGAATATCCTTGAGCACGAATTTTTGATGAAAATTAATGGTGAAATCTCGCGTCATTAATTTTGGCATATAGCCCTGAAATGAAGTGCTGTTACCCCCGCTGACAGAAATTACCTCAAACATTTTCTTGAGGTCGACACCATAGGTCTGGGCGAAGACAAGCATTTCACAAATGGCCGCTAAATTGAACTGACCAAGATAATTATTGATCAATTTTATCGTGTGCCCCGTGCCCGCAGGACCCACATAAAATATATTGGAGCCAATAGCATTAAATGCGGGTTTAATGCTTTCAAAAGTCTTCTCGGGTCCACCGCAGATTACATTCAACGTCCCCGCCGCGGCTTCATTTTTGCTACCCGTAAGCGGAGCGTCAATGAGATCAATGCCCCGGGATTTCAGGGTTTCAGCAAGCTTGCGCGTCGAGCTGGGATGACTCGTAGAAAAATCTACGACCACCTGTCCTTCGCGAAGGTGAGGGCCAATACCCTGATCTGACAACAGGACATGTTCGACAATCTTAGAGTCCGGCAAGCTGAGCATGATTGCATCGTTTTCTGTAGCTAGGATCGTGTAACTCTCAACTTCCACGGCTCCCCTTTCTTTTACGATGCTAGCATTGGCACGTGAGCGTTCATCGTCTTGTGCCACGAATTTAACGGAGAAACCAGCTTTACACAGGTTGGATACCATCCCTGTTCCCATGATTCCTACACCAATGAATCCGATTTTCATATTCATTATCTTTCAGCAGTTACCTGTTTTGTTTAATTGCGGATGGAAATATATCTTTCCCCCATTGCTTTGAGAGACGTTGTGATTAAAAACGAATGCTATTTAACAGAATGCACCATCATCGGTTCACTGAGGCAACACATAAGGTGTCGGGGAGAAGCGCTAGCGCGCGTCAAAAAGTCAAAAGGTCAAAAAGGGGGAGATTCTTGTAAATAGTAAACAGCCGCCGACGTTTCACTATGGCGTGCCAAGGGTTTCAGAAAATGCGCGTCAGCGTTCTTCTACCTTTTGACCTTTTGACTTTTTGACCTTTTGACGCACGCTTTCTCGTGCTACCGCGCTTAATTCTGAGAAATAATTAGATTTTTCTCGAAAATATGTTTATATAGATTTACGAATCTAATTCTATCCACTTAACTGGCATTCGAGGGAAGCTCCACAGAATGCCTGAAGGCATAAAGAATTCAAATCTCAAAATATAAAAGGCCGCTAATGAACAAGGAAACTTTCTCAAACCTTAAATTGTTGCTCTGCTCGGGCATATTAATCCTCACATTGGCCAGTTTAACGGGTTGCGCCAAAAAAGAGGAACCGACAGTTACCGAAGCTGAACAACCAACTGCAGAGCAAGCGATCGCCGAAGCGGAGCAAGCGATCGCCGAAGTAAAAGCGGAAATACCGGCTGCCCTTGCCGAAGCAGAGCAAGCGATCGCCGAAGTTAAAGCGGAACATCCGACTGCCGATGCAGAGCATCCGACCGAAGTAGCGGAACACCCGACCGAAGAACACCCCACTGAAGAAGCGGAACACCCGGTCGCAGAAGCAGGAGAAGAGCATCTGACTGAGGAACATCCGACCGAAGAAGCAGAGCATCCGACCGAGGAACACCCAGCTGAAGAAGCAGAACATCCGGAACACTCTGATGAAGAAGCGGAACATCCAGAACATCCGGCTGAAGAAAGCGATCAGACCCAGGTACAACCCCAGCGTGAAGTGGGATTGGCAGACATTTCAGATGGCATCAAAAAGCATATCGCTGAATTATCCTCCCAATCCAGTGACGGTATGTTTCACGCAGATTATGACGGTACGGACCTCGCATTAACCCTCGTAAAGGTACACGATGAAAAATTGGCTGTGTTAGGTAGCGGTGCTTACTTTGCCTGCACCGATCTCAAGGCCACTGACGGCAGCATCTACGACCTGGATTTTTTCCTCACCGGTGAGGCCGGTAATATGAAAGTTACCGAAACTGCGGTCCATAAAGACAATGGTACGCCACTTTACGGTTGGAAACAAAGGGATGATGGCGTCTGGATAAAAAGTCCCTTGCAATAATTATCCTATAGAAGGATTTATAAATTAATTTTTGGAATCTCCGATAACTGAAATCCAAATTTTGTCTCCACCTTATCGTGTGGCTTCCCGTCGATTTCCACATAGGGATAAACAAAATAATTTAAGGCGTCTCCCTTTTGTCTGGGCTCTAAAACCAGGTCTCTACCCTGGGTTAGTTCAATGCGAGCATCGGTGAGATTTCCAAAATAATATTCTTTCAGCGAGGGCTCTTTCCAGGCTTCTGAAATATCAACTGGAATCCAACCCAGATTATTATCATAAAACGCTGCCCAGCAATGATACCCTGTATGTTGTGGTGTCTCTTTCACAAAGGGGACACCCATGTAAAATTTGGCGGGTATTTGACTGGCACGACATAGCGAGATGAAAAGTGAGTGAAAATCCGTGCAGTTTCCCGTTTTCACATCACAGGCTCGCGCCACGTTCCCGTCTCCCCACCCGGGTATACTTTTGTCGTAGGACATATTATCAAAAACATAGTCATAAATCGCTTTCGCCTTTTCTACGGTCGTAAAATTTCCCTCGGTTACTGCTGATGCGATTAACCTGATCGTGTCATTAATGATAACCAGTTTGTTCGGACTGAGAAAATTGTCTAAATCGGCAGGGGGCTTGTGCAGGGCAACCGGGAAAATCGGCATCTGCTTTTGAGTCATGGAAATTTCAAAACGGATGACACGATAACGAAGGTTAAACGCCATCGTCCCAGAGGTGGGCTCTATTGAGGAGTAATATAACTTGTTTTTATATTTTGGATCTGTGGTTGTGACAAAATTTATCTCCCCTGTGGATTCAAGCAATTCAACTTTCTGAAACTCATTCTGGGCAGGGATTGGAATCCAAACCTGTAATTCTTCAGCCTCCGCAGGAATATCTTTTACTTGAAATGTATAATCAAAAACAAAACTGCTTTTGTTCGGCCCCTGTCCCGAAAGCAAACCTGTAGAAAACCACAGGATAAGAAATACCGTTAGAAGCAGATGTCCTTTATACCGAGTTTTCCCATTTGTTTGAAGCATTTGTTCTTCATTGAATTATGGAAAAGAGACATGTCGATCTTTTTGTAATAGAATAGGTGCCGGGTGTCGGGAAAATACCAGTGAACAGTGAACAGTGAACAGTGAAAGAGCGCTGACGCGCGTGTTAAGTATTAAGTGTTAGGTATCGAAATCGGGATCGATATCGGTATCGGGTTTCGGGGAGGATCAGTGCACCGAGGGTATAGCCCGACATCTTCCACAGAACCATCCATTATTCCAATCTTCCATTCTTCCTCGTTCTTACAATTCGAATCCTTTTTCCTTTCATTAAACAATTAAAAGACGTTAAGCTCCACCTCATGAGAATCGCCATAGCTTATTACATGCAAGAGACGAGCAGCTTCAGCCCTGTTCTAACTACATTGGATACATTCAAACTGCACGGTCTCTATGAGGGTGATGAAATCCTCGAGAAATGCAAAAGTGGAGACCTTCGAGGATTTATGGATGCGGCGAAAGAGTCAGGGGTCGACTGGACTCCCGTGCCAATCATCTGCGGTAATGGAGGGGCTCATGGCCCGATTACCGCAGAAACGCTTTCCTATTTCGAGGAAAAGATTTGCTCGGGTATAAAAGCTGCTCAACCGATAGACGCGATCTACTTCGGCTTGCACGGGGCGGGCGAAGCAGAAAATGCCCCTGATTCAGAAGGTTATTTATTAAATAAATTGAGAGAGGTAATTGGGGATGATCTACCGTTAGTTAGTTCTCTTGATCATCACGCGAACATTACCCAACTGATGATGGACAAGGTAGATGCTCTGGTGGCGCATCGCACCCAACCGCACGATTTATATGATACCGGGAGAGAAGCTGGGCGAATATTATTTTCCCTTCTTAAAGGGGAAATCAAACCAACCATGGCGTTGAAGAAGATCCCAATTATCACACACCAGGAGCAATATTTAACATCAAAAGGGCCGATGAAAATCTGGTTTGATCTCGCGCGTGAAATGGAGACCCGACCGGGAGTTATATCAACAACGACCTGTCCCATGCAGCCCTGGCTGGATGTCCCGGAAGGTGGCTGGTCTGCAGTGGTCGTGACCGACAATGATCTCCCCTTGGCTGAGCGCCTATCCGAAGAGTTAGCTGATAAAGCCTGGGAACTGAGAGATGACTTTCTTCATCGTGAAAGTATCCCTGCAGCCGAAGCAGTAAAGCGGGCGGTAGCTGCCGAGAGTGGACTGGTGGTCCTTTCCGATACGGGAGACAGCGTCTACGGTGGCGCAACGGGAGACAGTAATTGCCTCTTAAAAGAAATGCTCACACAGCAAATAAAGGTACCTGCACTTGTGCCGATGGTTGATGCTGAAGTTGTTGAGAAGGCGATTAATGCCGGAGTCGGCGAAACGATCACGGTAATGATAGGAGGAAAGCTCAACACAAACTTTTGCCAGCCGGTGGAGATTACGGCGAATGTTGTTCGCATTGGCGGGGGCATCATTACCCGGACACCCAGCACACCTGATTCGGTTACAACTGACGCGAACGAAGATTTAGGCATTTACTTTGATATGGGACGAGCAGTCCTCCTTGAGAGTGGAAGTATCAAAATCGTAGTCAGTGAAGAAGTCGGTATTGGTGGAAATAATCCTATCGTATACGAGCACTTCGGATTGAATCCGGGCGACGCGAAAATGGTAGTCGTTAAAACGGCGAGCAACTGGCAGTCTTATCAAGAGTATATAGCCGAAGTCATCCGCGCGGACACCCCCGGTGCCACGATGTCGAATCTAAAACAGTTTAACTGGAAACACCTGCCCCGACCGATATATCCCCTCGATGAATTTCCAGAATAGTGCGCGCGGGCGCGCGTCAAAAGGTCAAAAAGTAAACACTCCGGTCTCACCACTTTCGACTTTCGACCTTTGACTTTAGACCATTCAATCTCTGATTGAATGTCCCACCGTTCAGCGGTTCTGGTCCTCCGGTTTGGAAGATGTCGTTCCGCGACTGCGGAACTCGGAACCGCCTTTCAGGCTTTCCGGTTTTCCGGACCTCCGGTTCCCTGGTAATCATACTTCTTGTTCCGGCTGATGTAGTCGATCGGCCCTTTCACGAACTTTGTTGTGGTTTTCAAGGGGCTCCCTTCGAAAAGGGCTTCCGACCCTTTTAGAAATCGGAGCGAATTATTGGTATGCCACCAACGGACAAAGTGGACCATGGCGATCATCGGCCGTGGGGTGTCGGTGTGATTGGGCATGCCGCGATGCCAGAGGCGCATGTCGCGGATGACTACGCCCCCAGCGGGGACGTTGGGTTGGAGGGGCTCGACTTCGGCGCGCCGTCTCGCCTCGTCTTCGGGCGGGATCTTGATATCTTTTTCATCGAACGAGCGGGTGGTATCGAGGTGGGTGCCGGGCCAGATCTCGGTGCTGCCATTTTCTGGGGTCATGTCGACTACCGGGACATTGACGACGAGGGCATAAGCGGGGGTAGCCGTTTTGAGACCGGGCCACAGCTGGCCGTAGTCGACGTGCAACGGTTGCTGAGTCTCGTTCGGCAGGCAGGTGTTACCGCTGTACATGTTGTTTTTCACCCCTTCGCCAAGCGTGGCCCTCGTGATTTGGACGACGAAGTCATTGAAGAGGACATCGCGGAAGAGGTAAGGGGGAAACGGTGGCGGGTCCTGTTGCAAGTGACCGTCGTTGAATTGAAAAGGGACATTGTCGAGTGCGAGGATGTCGGCGACATCAGCGACCATGCGCTCGCCCAGGGCCTCGATGTGTTTTGAGGAAATGACATCATGGAGAATAACGAAGCCGTCCTCGCGAAGCGCTTTAAGAGTAAGTTTTAAATGTTGGGCATCGAAGCTCTGGCTCTTTCGTTCATCCTCGCTGAGGTGTAATTCTAACATCTGATCATTACAGAGAAATCAATAAGGGATCATGTCGATCTTTTTGTAATTGAATAGGTGTCTGGTGTCCCTTCGACTTCGCTCAGGGCAGGCAGGGTGTCGAGGGAGAAGCGCTAGCGCGCGTGTTTAAAAAAGTCTAACGTCGAAGGTCGAAAGTCGAAGGCAGGGGAGGGGATTAGTAAACAGTGAACAGTGAACAGTGAACAGTGAAAGAGCGCTGACGCGCGCGTTAAGATTTAGGTTAAAGATATCGGTATCGAAATCGGGATCGGGTGTCGAGTATCAGGAAATAACGTTTTTTTAAATCCGCAACTTGTCACGCCGTAGCTGGCGAAGGCGGATCCGCATTCCTCAATCCGCAATCGATTGACATCCATAATCCGTCGATTAGCGTTGAAATCGCGTGAGTGAATCTGAGACACCTGTGCTGACGAGTGAAGAGGTTGGTAAATTTTTAAATGATGGGTTTTTCATCGTTCGGGATCTGTTACCGCCCGCGGCGATTCAGCCATTTATCGATGAATTAGTACTGAAAGTCGACGTGGCGGCAAATGCCGCCGTCGAAAAAGGTGTGCTCGACCCGGCAGATACCTTCGACGATGCGCCGTTTGAGACTCGTCTCGGTTTGATTTGCAAGGCATGCTCGGAGCGCAACTGGGTATGGAAGCATTACTTCGGTGAAGCGAGTATCTACGATGAGATACAAAAACCGCGATCGAATGGCATGTTTATCCTGCGAACCTGGCCATCGCTCCTGGATCTTGTCGAATCGGTAATCGGTCCCGAGATATTTGCCCACCCGCAATATAATATTCGCACTAAACTTCCCGATCAGGTAGAGACTGTCATTCCCTGGCATCAGGACCTGGCCTTCTTGAACGCGAATGAGGTCGGCGATACCCTTGTCTTGAATTTCTGGATTCCTCTTGTCGATGCGCGGGCTGAAAACGGTTGTATGCAGATGATGCGCGGGACCCACGCGCTGCCGCTGTTGCCCCACAATCTGCAGCTGCCGGTGCCTGACGGCAAGATACTCGTCGGCATCGAGGACCGTGATCTTCCAGACGGGGAGATTGTGACAGGCGAGATGAATGTCGGCGATGTGCTTATGACCACTGAACGCGTCCTTCATCGATCGCTGCCCAACATCTCGGACACCGTCCGCTGGAGCGTTGATACCCGCTACAGCGCCCTGGGAAAACCGACCGGTCGCGACGACGTGCCGGGCTTTGTCGCCCGCAGCCGTGAACATCCTGACCGCGTCGCCCAATCAGCACGCGATTGGAAGCAAAAATTTGAAAACGTTTAATTACAATAACGAAGGAGAGGAATTAAAAGATGACTAAAATTAAGCAGGAAGTACTGAATAAATTGCGTACTATTGATACGCCAACGATCTGTAATCTTGTTGAACACTTTGAACTGCGTCCCCGTAACACGGGTTACATGGATGAGCGCATTAAAGCGTGTTATCCCGAAATGCCACCGATGGTCGGTTTTGCCCTGACCGCGACCTATCGATCTTCGGCCCCACCTCCCGAGAATACCGCAATGACAATCAAAGAGCTGGCAGATGAAATCGAACAAATGAATAAAACGACGGGGCCGCCCGTCATCGTCGTTCAGGATCTAGATAATCCAACCGTTGCCGCAACCTTTGGCGAAATCATGTGTACTAAATGCCAGGTTTATGGAGCGGTCGGCCTTATCACCAGCGGAGCGGGACGGGATCTCAACCAGGTCCGAGCGCTCGACTTCCCCGTCTTTACAAGCGGCACAATTTGCGCGCATGCCTACTGCCATCTCATTCAATTCAACGTTCCCGTAAGTGTGGGAGGTATCACCGTCAACCCGGGTGATCTGCTTCATGGCGATCTTAATGGAGTAACGACAATACCTAACGCGATTGCGGAAGAACTGTCAGAAATGGGCGACGAATATCTCGCCAATGAGAAGAAGACATTAGCCGCCATTCGCAGTGAACGGTGAATCCAATTATGAATTAGGAGTTTAGAATTATGATGCGATGGCAGCTTTTCCATAGTGTATATTATAAATAATAAAAAAGAAACGATGACATTTAATTTCAATGTTTGACCCCTTTCCCGCGCCCCATGAAGTCCAAAACCATCGCGTCAGTCGTCCTGCTACTGAGCGTTTTCGCAATGCCGCTAACCGCCACCGATCCCATCGCCATAGACTCGCGGCGGGAACTGTTTATTGATCATCATTTGATCGGATCGCTCAACGGTGTGCGCCTCGTGTTGCATCGCCCGCAACCGCGCGAAATCGTCTTCGAGTTCGATCAGCCCTGGGAGGGACTCTACAGCGGGTACGAGACCGTGCTCAAAGACGGCGAGACCTACCGGTTCTATTATCGGGGGATGCCCGAAGCAAAACACGATCTCGATACGGAAGTCATCTGTGTCGCGGATAGCAAAGACGGTATTCACTGGACGCGGCCCAAACTGGGCATATACGAAGTCCGCGGCACGAAAGACAACAACGTGGTGCTGGCGCGTAATCGCGGCTGCCACAACCTCGCACCGTTCATAGACACCAATCCGAATTGCCCGGCCGAAGAACGGTATAAAGCGCTGGGCGGGACCGGCGAACCGGGTCTGCTGGCCTTTGTATCGGCCGACGGTCTGCACTGGAAGCAACTCCAGGCGGACCCTGTAATCACCAAAGGCGCATTTGATTCCCAGAACAACGCATTCTGGTCCGTCAGCGAAAAACAGTACGTTTGCTATTTCCGAGTCTTCCGGGATGGAATTCGTTGGATTGCGCGTACGACGTCGATGGATTTCGTCCACTGGACGGAACCGATCGACCTGGAGCTTGGCGGCCAGCCCCGCGAACACCTCTACACGAACCAGTTCGACCCCTACGTCCGAGCTCCGCACATCTATCTGGGACTTCCTACGCGTTACCTGCCCGGGCGTCGTGTATTGACGGACGAGGAAGCCAAAGGGATCGGCACACCCACGAAATGGAACTACGTCGATGATAGTACGGACATCCTGCTTGCATCAGCACGCGGTGGTGACAACTTCCAGCGCACATTCATGGAGGCCTTTGTTCGGCCGGGAGCAGACCTGCAAAACTGGACGTCACGAGCAAATTACGCGGCGCGCGGCATCGTGCAAACGGGCGAACGAGAATTGTCCCTCTTCGTGAAGCACCACTCCGGCTATCCCTCGAATCACGTCCAGCGCTATGTGATCCGACCGGACGGCTTTGTCTCCGTGCAAGCTCCTTACAACGGTGGCGAGTTGATCACCAAACCGTTCACCTTCACCGGCGCAAAGTTGTCGCTTAACTACGCCACTTCCGCTGTAGGTGGGATATTCGTCGAGATTCAGACTCCCGACGGTAAACCAATCGAAGGATTTGCACTTGCGGACTGCTTGGAAATGATCGGAGACCGGATATACCACACCGTAAACTGGAAAAAAGGTTCGGATGTGAATTCCCTGGCCGGCAAGCCCGTCCGAGTGAAGTTCGCAATGAAAGACGCCGACCTCTACTCGATGCAATTCACTAGCAGGGGAGGGACAAAGTGAACGGTGAACAGTAAACAGTGTACCGAGGGTATGTCCCGACATCTTCCATCCAGACCGAGCACCAAACATCAATTATCAAATCACAAATAAGCTCCAATGATTGAAATACCAATTCATGAAATAAATGAAAAGACAGTTTGGTTATTTATAATTGTAAATTGGATTTTATTTGAAATTTGTGATTGGGGGATGTCGGGCTTTGCCCTCGGTAGCTTTTTGTAATTTCTCGACTTGTCCTCGACTCCCCTGAACCCTGTACCGAGAGCGTAGCTCGACATCTTCCACCCTGAACCCTGTACCGAGGGTATATCCGACATCTTCCACCGTGAACCGAGAGAGAAAAGAGAAGGAGTCAGACCCTGCATTTTCGCAATTATAATTTTGCAGGAACGCAGAGCCTAACCCCTTTAGACCTTCGTTAGTAATCACGCTCTCTTATTGATTAATCTTAACCGTGACAGGTACCGTATTCTGTACCGTGTCAAAGATGACAGAGTGCTGGATAATCTCCTTTAACTCTTCTTCATCCGCATCAGATTGTATATTGAATCCAATCTCAATATCCTGAAACCCGGGACGCACCTTAGGATCTATTCCCAGTAAACCTTGAAGATCTAATTTTCCTTTAGCTTTTGATTTCATTTTATATATCGTTATCCCTCTGGCAGCGGCATGATAGGCGATCGTCGTCGTTAAACATCCTGCTAGGGCATGCAGTAAATATTCAGCAGGATTCACGGCCTTGTCTGTTCCCAGAAGAGAAATAGGTTCATCATTGGTATATTCGAATTCCTGAGTCCGCGTTGTGTCTTCTTCCTTCGCTCCGTAGAAGCCTTTAAAGGTTGATTTATTTATCGACCCATCGACCCAGGTGTTGTCAGCCCTGAATTCAAACTGGGCTAATTCAGGATCACTTTTCATGACTTCGATGTTTTCATTGAGTTGAGCGACGTCTACTCCGTTTACTTTTGTTTCTATTGTTTTGTTCATTTTTTGTCCTTTGTTGTGTTTTTATGGTTAATATACAGACATGTCTGTCTGTTTTATTCGAAAAAAATATATTATTTAATAAGCGACTCTACTTGCCTTATCGCGTGGCGTACAGGCCACAGTTCATGATATATCATCACCAGAGCAATCGCTCCCGTAAGTATGTTTAAGTAATCGTTTGTTAAGATTTCGACATCGAGATGTCTGTATTTTTTCCCGTCGGACTGTATAAGGTCAGATGAGATGTCTTTAATGATTGCCTTCAAAGTTTCATAATGGAATTTACTCTCCTTTCTTACCGGATCTGCATGATTAGAGATCTCGGGCACCATACGAAGGAAACCGCAGCCGTGCAGCCCATTTTCTATAATCCATGGCTCAATACATTCAATCAAAGCCATAAACCTGGTCCGTGGAGTTTTCTTTTCGTGGATAGCAGCTTTTATATCCCGGATCTCCTTAATATTAAGATTGGTGATATACGCTAAGTTCAAGTGATCTTTAGTCGGAAAATGCGAATAGAATGTGGCCTTTGATACGTTTGCTTTCTTTATAATTTCGTTCGTCCCGGTTTGATGATACCCCTGTTGGTAGAACAACTCTGTTGCCGTCTTCAAAATCCGGTCTCTCGCTGGACTGTCTTTCTTTACCATCATTGAGCAAAGCTAAATAAGACAGACCTGTCTGTCAAGTATTTTTAAAAAAAAATGCCTATAAGCACAAACAGGTACTTTAACGTGTTAAATTTAAATAGGTTAGGACCTGTGTGGGGGGATCAGTGAACAGTAAACGGTGAACAGTGGGAGAGTTGCGTGTTATTTCTAATGGAGATTATTATATTTCCCTGAACCCTGAACCTCTTCATTCGTATATCGTTCTACCTGATATCCGACGTTTGATATCCGATGTTTGATGTGCAAGAAGTTAAATCAACATCGTATATCGCATATCAGATATCATAGATCGTATATCTTTCTCCCTGTACCGAGGGCATAGCCCGCCTGTCGTCCATAGCCTTGTGCGACGGATGGACATCTTCCATTCAGACCGAGCACCAAACATCAATTATCAAATCACAAATAAGCTCCAATGATTGAAATACCAATTCATGAAATAAATGAAAAGACAGTTTGGTTATTTAATAATTGTAAATTGGATTTTATTTGAAATTGGGGATGTCGGGCTTTGCCCTCGGTAGTGATTTGATATTTTCTCGACTTCTCCCGGCATCTTCAACAGAGAAAATTATAAGTAATTAAAAGAAGCGTGCTAGGGACAGCCCGCTCCACCTAAAACCTAACACTGCGGGGCCGCGCACTTCAATGAAAAACAAACTCAAGTGGGGTATCCTCGGACCGGGGAGGATCGCAGATAAATTTGCTATTGGCGTGCGGGAATCTGCGCACAGTGAACTCATCGCGGTGGGAAGTCGCTCGCGCAAGCGGGCTGATAGTTTCGGAGATGCGCATGAGATTCCGAACCGCTACGGTTCCTATGAGAAACTCTTGGAGGACTCTGACGTCCATGCTGTATATATCGCTACGCCGCATCCTCTTCATGCCCTGTGGGCGATTCGAGCTGCGGAAGCGGGAAAACACATCCTCTGCGAAAAACCGATCGCAATCAACCACGCCGAGGCGATGGCCATCGTGGAGGCGGCATACAGGGGCGGTGTCTTTCTCATGGAGGCCTTCATGTATCGCTGCGCCCCTCAGACCGAGCGCATCGTCGAGCTGATTCAGGAAGGTGCGATTGGTGAGGTTCAAATGATCAAGGCGTCGTTTGGCTTTCATAGCCCCTACAATCTTGAGAGTCGAATTTTGAATAGAAATCTTGGAGGCGGGGGGATCCTGGACATAGGCTGTTACGCCGTGTCGATGGCTCGCCTGATCGCTGGTGTAGCTCGCGGGAAGGCTTTCGCCAACCCGATTAAGGTTGAAGCGTCGGGAAAGCTGGGTGACGAATCGAAGGTCGATGAGTATGCTGCCGCTCTCCTTACTTTCCCTGAAGACTTCATTGCCCAGGTGTCTACGAGTGTTCAGTTGAGTCAGGAGAACACGGCGCAGATATTCGGGACGGAAGGGAACATACTCGTTCCCAATCCATGGACGGCAGCAAGCGGTGGCGGCCGTTGGTCCTTTACAGTCACGCGAACTTCAGGCGACGGTCCCGAGACGATTGAAGGCGACACTCCGAATTTGTACGGACTTGAAGCGGACAAAGTGGCCGAGGGTGTAGGGGCGGCGAAGAGGGAATCACCCGCCATGAGCTGGGAAGATTCACTTGGGAACATGGAGACCCTGGACAGGTGGCGAGAAGCTATTGGTCTGGACTATCCGAAAGAAAGAATAACCTCCAAACGGCCCACCATTCACGGTCGGCCACTGAAAAAACTAACGGGCGCGCCCCTTACCTACGGACGGGTCGAAGGTATTGATAAACCCATATCCCGCCTCGTCATGGGAGTGGATAACCAGGAGAACCTGTCCCACGCCTCCATCATGTTTGATGATTTCATCGAACAGGGCGGCAACTGTTTCGACACCGCCTATATCTACGGTCGCGGCATGCGGGAAAAGCTGCTCGGTCAGTGGATGAGAAATCGCGGCATCCGCGAAGATATCGTTCTTATCGTCAAGGGCTCACACAGTCCTCTTAACTTTCCGGAGTACGCCACAAAACAACTCTTCGAGAGCCTGGAGCACCTGCAGACCGACTACGCGGACATCTATTTTCTGCACCGGGACAATCTGGATCTTCCTGCGGGGGATTTCGTCGAGGTTCTCAACGAACACTATCGAGCCGGACGCATTAAGGCATTTGGTGGATCCAACTGGACGACCGAACGCATCGACGAAGCCAACGCTTACGCCGATGAACATGGACTACAGCGGTTCACGGTGTGGAGCAACAACTTCAGCCTGGCGCGTATGGTCAATCCAGTCTGGGCCGGCTGCATTGCAGCTTCCGACTCGAAATCCCGGAAATGGTTAGAGAAGAATCAAATGCCACTCTTCCCCTGGTCGAGTCAGGCGCGTGGCTTCTTTACAGATCGCGCAGGGCCCGATAAACGGGACGACGAGCTCTTGGTCAGCAGTTGGTATTCAAAGGATAACTTTAAAAGACGCGAAAGAGCGATCGAGCTCGCTGAGAAAAAAGGCGTCCTCCCCATCAACATCGCGCTGGCCTACGTCCTCTGTCAGCCTTTCCCCACCTTCCCACTCTTCGGTCCGCGCGTCCTCAGTGAAACCCGCACCTCCATCCCCGCCGTAAATATCTCCCTTACCCCCGAGGAACTCCAGTATCTAAATCTGGAAGCGTAAGAGAGTGAACAGCCGTCGTCGCTTCGCTATGACGTGCCAAGGTGAACAGTGAAAGAGCGCTTATGCGCGTGTTAAGTTTTAGGTGTTAAGTGTTAGGTTAGGGTCGGTACAACCAGGACATGGTTTACAGATTTAGATCAAGACATGGTTTACACTTTGTGAGGGATGCTGAACGGTAATCGGGTTATATAGTTAAGTTAATGTTATGCGGTTTTAGAGGTTTGGCTGGCATTGTTGGGGCCGCAAGCGGCCCCAATGAAAGCAGCCGTTGAAAGGTCAATCTGACCGATTCTGAGAGTGGCAAAGTAAACATCGAAGTGTACCGTGTCTAGTGGTTTTAGTCCAACGCTCCAACCGGCGAGGGCGGTGGAGATAGGAATCTGGAAGCCATCGAGTTTGATAGACCCGCTTTTTGAGACCCGGCGAGTCATCAAATCATAGCTGATATCGGCAGGAGTGCCACCGTAAGGATGAGAGCTGTGCTGATAGATTTCAGAGGGCGTGCTCATGGCAAGAGCCGCATGGGGGCGTTCTTCATTGAAGGTCTTGCGCCACAGATCGAAGGCCACCTGTTGGGTGCGAAGATCGTCCTGGGCATGTTTTTGCAACTCCTCTTTGATATCGCGATGGAGACGCTCATGGGCACCGTTATCCTGGGGTTTACCCGGACGTCCACGCTCGAGATTGATCCCTAAGGCCAGCCACCAGGCCGCCAGTTTGCTCAGGCCCAGGACCGCATTGGCACTGGCAAAGGGACTGCCGTTGTCGCTGCGGATGCAAGCGGGAAGTCCATAGCGTTCAAAGAGTTTTGTGAAGCATTCACGCACCGCTTCGCTACGGGCTGAACTGAGCACCCGCACCTCTAATACATAGCGGCTCCATTCATCCCGTACCGTCAAAGGTTCACAACGGTTGCCATCAACGGTGTGCCACCACCCTTTGAAGTCTACGCTCCACACTTCGTTACAGCCACTGGCCTTGACGCTGCGGTAAAGGCGTCCGCTTTTTTGAGCGCTTCTGCGCCGACGCTTTTGCACCAGTCCCGCACGTTCCAAGACCCGTTTCACGCTCGAGTCTGAGGGGGCCTTCCCGTAACGCCTCTGGTAAAGCTCGCGGATCTTGTAGGGGCCCCACGTCGGGTGATGATGCTTGAGTTTGATCAGCGTACATACTACTGATTCGGATAGTTCCTGAACACTTCCATGCGGTCGGCGTGAGCGCTCGTGCAACCCCTCCATCCCTTCGCTCAGGAAGCGCTTCTTCCATTTATACCCTGTCGGTCGGCTGATCCCGTAGTCTTCACACAGCTCGTTCATCTTTACTCCCGGTTGCATCGATTCCAGGGCGAATTGGTATCTTTGGTCCATTTTATTTGTTTCCTTCCATGACATCATACCCCTTACTTAGCATCCTTCTTTCTTTGGCAATCTGTAAAGGATGTCCTGAACCTTTTGTGTAAAGAATGTCTTGAACCTATACCGATGTCGCTATCGGGTATCGGTATCGAAATCGAAATCGGTATTGGGTTGGAAGATGTCGGGCTATACCCTCGGTATACC
Source organism: Opitutales bacterium (assembly GCA_965219535.1). Classification (GTDB taxonomy): domain Bacteria; phylum Verrucomicrobiota; class Verrucomicrobiia; order Opitutales; family PNEW01; genus PNEW01. The sequence goes on from CBDCNV010000002.1 coordinate 1,442,727, forward strand.
GTTCAGGGTGGAAGATGTCGAGATGCGCTCTCGGTACAGGGGAGTAGAGGAGAAAAGACAAGTCGAGAAATTATCAAAAAGCTACCGAGGGCAAAGCCCGACATCCCCCAATCACTACCGAGGGCAAAGCCCGACATCCCCCAATTTCAAATAATATCCAAGTTACAATTACTAAATAGCCAAACTGTCTTTTCGTTTATTTCATAAATTGGAATTTCCATCATTGGAATTTATTTGTGATTTGGTAATTGATGTTTGTTGCTTTTAAATTCTACGTTTGACCCGTTTCGACTTTCATGAAAGAGGATTATTGAAAGATGAGATTGAAATCAAAGATCGGCGAGGAGTTTATTTTGCGCGAAATATCTGACTTAGATTCAGAACTACTTGGTCAATATTTCGAATCATTATCAGCTGAAACGCGAAGAAGGTATGGCCCGCATCCGTTCACAAAAGAAATTGCCGGTGAACTTTGCACAAGAAAGCATGACAGTGCTAAGAGATTTGTTCTCACTCTTGTGGATAACACACGTTTCGTTGGGTATTTCATTTTAGAATTTCAAATGCACAAAGATTTACTAAATCGCTATAAAGAAGAGGGAATTGTTCTTACAGATGGCAAAAATCCGTTGTTTGCACCTTCGATTGCAGATGACTATCAAAATACTGGATTAGCATCATTAGCAATGCCAGGTCTCATCAAAGCCGCGAAAGATCTTGGCGCAAAAAGTTTAGTATTAATGGGCGGAACTCAAGCGACTAATAAAAGAGCAATCGCGTTTTATAAAAAGTTTGGCTTTGTGCATGTTTGTGATTTTGAAAATAAGTCCGGTCTCAATTATGATATGTGGTTGAGATTAGGTTAGAGAGGTTTACCGTTCAAGGTTCACGGTTGAAAGAATGTTTTATCCTTTAGGATCAATCCGCTACCGAGGGCAAAGCCCGACATCTCCCAATCGCAAATCACAAATTTCAAATAATATCCAAATTACAATTACTAAATAACCAAACTGTCTTTTCGTATATTGGTATTTCCATAATTGGAATTTATTTGTGATTTGGTATTTGATTTTTTGGTGCTTAGCCAGTTGTCAGCGCTCTTCTACATTTTGACTTTTTGACTTTTTGACCTTTTGACGCGCATGACGCGCATATTCGTGCGCCACCGGCACTTTGATATGTGCATTGATATCTTGCACGGATTCTGGATTTTCCTCCTCTTGCTTAAATCCCCACAGCGTGCGTGCATGAGCTGCTTCGGCCCGATCGAGCACCGGCTGTTGCAAGGTGTCACGTTCATCGGGACAGAGATGCCGCATCAACGGTTGTAGTTCAGGGGGCAGGGCTTGATACTCTGCGTGGTTAAGCGGACGGCATACGTGGTAGACATTGTACTTGTCTCCCGGGGCGAAGTCGTCGACGGACAACCACCAGGGGCACCAGCGATTCACCACCGCAACCCTTTCCCGACCACTTGGATTGTGCCTGGCAGTCGCGTGCCAGCAACGTGAATCCTGGATATAGACAGACCCCGCTGGCGCGGATACTTGCATATCGCCGGGAATGGGCGCGGAAACCGAAATACCATCGTTCGGACCCCGTGGATTCCGCTTGTCCTTATGCGAACCCGGCACGATCCACGTGCCCCCCGAATTTTCATCGACATCGGTTAGATACCAGATCATCACCAGGCACATGGTTACGTCGGGGCAGGGCTGGCGGATGCAGCCGGTATTAAGATAGGGGTCTTTATTGCCGTAAGCTGAAAGGTCGTGGGGCCAGTCTGTGTGCCAGCCGCGCTTTTCCGAACCTCGCATTTTCTTGAATTCGTCTACTCCCTCATTCTCGATAAATGCATCGTCGTTCTTAATGTGTCGGGTATGCATCTGCGCGATTCGAATATGGTCATCGAGAACGTGGCGTGCCACAGCGGTAGTTACCGGGTTGGCGAGATGCCGGGCGTACTGGGGCATCCAGATAATAATGTCGGGAGGTTTGGGAGGATGCCCGACTTTGCGCACTCGCCTTAACTCCACGTTGTTTGCCGCGGCCTTGCCGCTGAGTAATTCCTCTGCGTTCGCACCCTCTTGATCAAACAGGTCTTTAATGCCCTGAATATTGCGTTTAGCAGTTTCATCTGCCGCCTTAACTTCTTCGCGAATGGCGTCCACCTCGTCAGATGGTATCACATGGTCGACGACACAGAAACCGTATCGATCGAGTGAATCGGCACAACCCGCTACCACATCCTCAACGGACATCTTTGCGGAATCGAATGCATAGGCTCGAGTGCGGATAAGGTCTGCACTGACGGCCTCAGGGTCGATGGCCGATGCCAGGAGATCGCGGGTCTCCTGCAGCTCACGTTCCAGGCGCTCTACATTGGATTGTAATTCATTGATATCCATTTTAATCGCTGGAGTGGATTAAAAGGTCAAAAGGTCAAAAAGTCAAAAGGTCAAAAAGTTGACGCCAAACACTGACGCGAGTGTTTTAATTCAGTCTAAAGTCAAAGGTCTAAGGTCGAAGGCGGGGAGGGGAAGTGAAAAATGAAAAGTGAACAGTGAGAGAGTTGCGTATAATATTTAACGGAGTTTATTATATTTCCCTGAACCCTGAACCCTGAACCCTGTACCGAGAGCGTAGCTCGACATCTTCCAACCCTACACCTGATGCTCTTCCGTTAGGATCAATCGACAATCGTACCGAGGACGAAGTCCGACATCTTCCAAATCGAAAATCGGCAATCGATGGTCACGATGGTGGCTTAAAGCGTCGGTTGCGGGAAGCTGTTGTCGCACCACCGGATTCTGGCCAGGGACCTCCAAGGTGTCCCTCAGACCGGAGGGGCATGGCGGCATTGCCTGCGATGTGGTTCCAGGTTCTTACCCGGAGATCATGGTCGGTCCCGTACTCATTCCTGGAAAGTGTCGACGGGTGTTCGTTATCTAAGCGCACCCGCACATCGGGAATATTCCCGGCGTCGTGATCCCAGGACGGTTCAGTATTCTCCTCGGTTCTCGAGTAGAGGAACTTGAACATGTAGCGCACCCGGTCGCTTCGGTTGCCCGTGCCCGCATGCCAGATGTCGTAATGAGTCAGGAGGACAGAACCGGCGTTGACCGTCGAAAACACCTGGCCTTTTAAATTCACAAGCGTGACCATAGTTTCAGGCGCAGCAACGCGCCTCTGACTGCCCGGCAGCAACACCGTGGGCCCCATGTCTTCAGTTACGTCCTGTGGATAATACATTAGCATCACGTGTTTGATGTGATCGATATCCCTGTCCTGGTGACCCCTCCCGAAACGCTCGTCCTGGTGCCAGGGCTGGGCGCGTGTTTTGGGAGGGTTCATGTGAATGTGTCCACCCGGATCTTTGAAGAAGCCCGGACCGAGCAGGCTGGTTAATGCACCGACGACCGAGGGGTGCTCCAGTACTACCGAGATTTTTGGCAATGCCTCGACGATACGCTCACCTGGGTTTTCGGGCATCTTTCGGAGGCTATCACAGATCTCATCGTTGTAACCCGAAGGCAGATCTGGCTCGACGATGTGATACCCGCTGATGATGAACGAAGCGACCTCGTCATCATTTAACAGGTTCGAGTTGTTACTTCTATTCATCGATATCCACTAACTGATCCAGAATGAACTCGTAGCCGAACACGCCGACCGCTTCTGGATCGACATCCGCTCGCTGGGCCGGGAAGCTGACTACCCGCCAGCCGTCCAGAATGGCACCGTGCACGGTCTCGTATGGCATCTCTATGCCGGCTTCGATCTGTGGGGCATCAGACTCCACAGGTTCGTGGACGGCAAATCCAACGACGGGGGCTCTCAGGCTCCTCGATACGGCGTTCAAATAGAGAATTCTCTGTCGTTTCATGAGGACGGATTACTCACTCAATCATGACCGGAATATGACAAGGGGTCAAACGTAGAATTTAAAGAGCGCTGACATAGCGCTGACGCGCGTGTTAAGTGTTAGGTATCGGTATCGAAATCGGGATCGAGTATCGAAATCGAGTATCCCTTCGACTGCGCTCAGGGCAGGCGGGTGTCAGGATTTAGTAAACAGTGAACAGTGAAAGAGCGCTGACGCGCGTGTTTTAAAATTAGTCTAAAGTCGAAGGTCAAAAGTCGAAAGCAGGGAAGAATCTAATACATAGCCTGACTTCATTTGAGTTTCTTGACATTTAAATTCTACGTTTGACCCCTTTTCCCCTTACCATTTTTATACCCCTAAACATTTCGATGATAAACGCATTCTGTATGAGAAGTGTGAATCGTTCGCTAGAGATCTAACGCATGTATACTCCTATCTGGATTAAGATCCCGGCAGGTAAATTTTGGATGGGTAGTGATCCAGCGGGCGATGTCGTACCTTACGAGAACGAAATCCCGAGACATCGGGTGCATGTCGATGAATTTCAGCTCGCACGTACGCACGTAACGAATGCTCAATACGCAGAATTCGTCAGGAAATCCGGTTATCAAGCGCCTGGGCATTGGCTGAATGGAAAAATTCCTGAGGGCCTATCCGATCATCCGGTCACCTATGTTGACTGGCACGATGCCCTGGCATTTTGTCAGTGGGCAGGTGTGCGACTGCCAACTGAAGCCGAATGGGAGAAGGCTGCGCGCAGCGACGATGCGCGGCTCTGGCCCTGGGGCAATCATCCACCCGATGCTCACCGTTGCAATTTTGCCAAACATATCTTTACAACCAGCCCGGTACACACATTTCTTCAGAGCGCCAGTCCGTATGGTGCATTGGACATGGCCGGCAATGTCTGGGAATGGACAAGCAGCCTTACCCGCGCGTATCCATACAATAAGAATGACGGTCGAGAAAATCCAGCATTGGGTGAATCACGAATTGTACGTGGCGGATCCTACACGCATGACGCACGCAATATTCGTGCTGCTGATCGGCACTCTTTTGTGCCCGGTACGAGAGGAGTATATCTCGGTTTTCGCGTTGCTCGCACGAGTCCTTCGAGAACCACGCGCTTAACTTTTGAGTGGGTCGATATTCCTTCGGGCGAATTTCAGATGGGCAACGATACGCGTGTCTTTCACGATCTGGCATTACCCAATGAATGCCCCTACCACGAGATTTCGTTAGAGGAATTTTATATAGCTCAGACACCGGTCACCAACGCGGAATATGAAAAGTTTGTGCGCGCTACCAATCATTTAGTCCCTGCTCATTGGATCGAAGGCGACATTCCACAAGGAAACGAAAATCATCCCGTGACGAATGTATCCTGGGACAGCGCTCAGGATTTTTGTGAATGGGCAAATGTACGTTTGTCAACCGAAGCGGAATGGGAAATGGCAGCACGAGGTCCAGGTTTGGGAAACGTGCGTGTTTATCCATGGGGCGACGAAATACCGCAAGAACCATGTGCAAATTATGCACGGGATGTAAAAACACATTCAACAACACCGGTCGATCAATTCCCCGGTGGCGCAAGTCCGTACGGCGTATACGACATGGCAGGTAATGTATGGGAGTGGACGAGCAGTGTGTTAGCGGACTATCCGTACTGCATCAATGATGGGCGCGAGGATTTAATGTCGCGCGCACACCGGGTATTGCGTGGGGGATCGTTTTACAGTCCGAGTGAAAGTTATATCCGTTGTGCAGCGCGCAGTTCGAGTTATCCACAGCGCCGACGCGATCATATCGGATTTCGCATTGCAAAAAAGTAGCCAACACAGATGAAGGGGAGAAGCGCTGACATAGCGCTGACGCATCAGCGCGTGTTAAGTGTTAGGTTTTAAGTGTTAGGTTAGGGTCGGTACAACCAGGACATGGTTTACAGATTTAGATCAAGACATGGTTTACACTTTGTGAGGGATGCTGAACGGTAATCGGGTTATATAGTTAAGTTAATGTTATGCGGTTTTAGAGGTTTGGCTGGCATTGTTGGGGCCGCAAGCGGCCCCAATGAAAGCAGCCGTTGAAAGGTCAATCTGACCGATTCTGAGAGTGGCAAAGTAAACATCGAAGTGTACCGTGTCTAGTGGTTTTAGTCCAACGCTCCAACCGGCGAGGGCGGTGGAGATAGGAATCTGGAAGCCATCGAGTTTGATAGACCCGCTTTTTGAGACCCGGCGAGTCATCAAATCATAGCTGATATCGGCAGGAGTGCCACCGTAAGGATGAGAGCTGTGCTGATAGATTTCAGAGGGCGTGCTCATGGCAAGAGCCGCATGGGGGCGTTCTTCATTGAAGGTCTTGCGCCACAGATCGAAGGCCACCTGTTGGGTGCGAAGATCGTCCTGGGCATGTTTTTGCAACTCCTCTTTGATATCGCGATGGAGACGCTCATGGGCACCGTTATCCTGGGGTTTACCCGGACGTCCACGCTCGAGATTGATCCCTAAGGCCAGCCACCAGGCCGCCAGTTTGCTCAGGCCCAGGACCGCATTGGCACTGGCAAAGGGACTGCCGTTGTCGCTGCGGATGCAAGCGGGAAGTCCATAGCGTTCAAAGAGTTTTGTGAAGCATTCACGCACCGCTTCGCTACGGGCTGAACTGAGCACCCGCACCTCTAATACATAGCGGCTCCATTCATCCCGTACCGTCAAAGGTTCACAACGGTTGCCATCAACGGTGTGCCACCACCCTTTGAAGTCTACGCTCCACACTTCGTTACAGCCACTGGCCTTGACGCTGCGGTAAAGGCGTCCGCTTTTTTGAGCGCTTCTGCGCCGACGCTTTTGCACCAGTCCCGCACGTTCCAAGACCCGTTTCACGCTCGAGTCTGAGGGGGCCTTCCCGTAACGCCTCTGGTAAAGCTCGCGGATCTTGTAGGGGCCCCACGTCGGGTGATGATGCTTGAGTTTGATCAGCGTACATACTACTGATTCGGATAGTTCCTGAACACTTCCATGCGGTCGGCGTGAGCGCTCGTGCAACCCCTCCATCCCTTCGCTCAGGAAGCGCTTCTTCCATTTATACCCTGTCGGTCGGCTGATCCCGTAGTCTTCACACAGCTCGTTCATCTTTACTCCCGGTTGCATCGATTCCAGGGCGAATTGGTATCTTTGGTCCATTTTATTTGTTTCCTTCCATGACATCATACCCCTTACTTAGCATCCTTCTTTCTTTGGCAATCTGTAAAGGATGTCCTGAACCTTTTGTGTAAAGAATGTCTTGAACCTATACCGGTATCGAAATCGGGATCCCTTCGACTGCGCTCAGCGCTCAGCGCTGGCGCGCGTGTTTTAAAAAAGTCTAAAGTCGAAGGTCGAAAGTCGAAAGCGGGGGAAGAATTCAGTGAACAGTGAACAGTGAACAGTGAACGGTGAACAGTGAAAGAGCACTGATACGCGTGTTAAGTTTTAAGTATTAGATATCGGAATCGAAATCGGAATCGGGATCGGTATCGAAATCGGGATCCCTTCGACTGCGCTCAGCGCTGACGCGCGTCAAAAGGTCAAAAAGTCACCAGCCGTCGCCAAGGCTATGGCCGGCAAGAAAGGTCAAAAAGTAAATACGTTGCTTCAAGAATTGTCTAAATGATCCAAACTTATTCACCACCGACACCCGACACCTTTCAACTCCTCCGTTAGGATTAATCCGCTGCCAAGGGCGTAGCCCGACATCCACCATCGATTGGGATCGCCGCGTCATTTAGTACAAAAAGATCGACATGATCCCTTTTGGGTTTCCTGATATCTTAGAGTGAAAATGGAAAAATGTGTATTCTGTAATTTAGAATGTGATCCTGATATTAAAATTCTTTTTAAGAACGAGCGGGTGTTTTATTGCCAGCATGAAAGATATCAAGGTTCACTGAAATATTCTGGGGCCATTGTGCCTGTTAAACACCGGGAAACCGTATTTGATCTTATAGCAGACGAAATAGACGCGACATTCAAGATGTTGATAGAAGTTAAGGATTGGCTTGCTGAGAACTATCAGCCAGATGGTTATAATGTAGGCTGGAATTGTTTTGAAATTGGTGGTCAGCAACTGCCTCTTCATGCTCATATGCATGTGATTCCAAGATTTAGGCAAGAACCACTAGCTGGAAAAGGTATCAGATCTCTCCTGAAATCTGATCAAAACAAATGGTAATATTTAAATTCTACGTTTGACCCCTTTTGCCTTTCCCCAACCAATTTTTAAATCAGCTCAGACAACTAGATGGATATAAAGCTGGATTGACGGTGCGGAGGAAGGGTCTCTATGCTTGCGAGACTGCGTCATGCCAGACCATCCGAACATACTGTTCATCTTCACCGACCAGCAGCGAGCGGACACTTTGGCCTGTTACGGCAACACGCTCATCCACACGCCTAACCTCAACTCCCTGGCTGACGGGAGCTTCGTCTTCGAGAACGCCTACGTAAGCACTCCCATCTGCGCGCCCTCGCGATCGACCATCATGACCGGCACCTGGCCCCACACGAACGGGTTAGTGAAGAACAACATACCGCTGAATCCATCCGTACAGACGATCGCGGAAATGCTCCCGGAGGAGTACCTGACGGCGAACTACGGCAAGTGGCACCTGGGCGACGAGGTCATCCGGCAACACAGCTTCGACCGGTGGGTAAGCATCGAGGACGATTCCTCCCACCGCAAGTTCTACTCCGATCCACGGTACCTATCGGTGTTCAGCGACTACCACCACTTCCTGATCGAGAAGGGCTTCAAGCCCGACATGGAATCCGAGGGGGCTATGATTTTCTCCCAGCCCTACGCGGCTGCACTGCCGGAGGAGTACACGAAGGCCATGTTCTTGGGGGACGAGGCAGCCAGGTTCATCCACGACAACCGGGACCGGCCCTTCGCGCTCTACGTGAGCATATTCGAGCCGCACCCTCCCTACAACGGGCCCTTCAACAATCTGCATGACCCGCAGTTGATCCCGGTAAACCCCGTCTTCATGAAGGATCCACCCGACAACGCTACCCAGCTCCACAAGTTTCGAGTCAGGGAAACCCAGATGGGAGGGGGCTTTGACGAGGACATCTCCGGGCGGCTCGACGAGGCCTACTGGCGGGCGCTGGTAGCTCGCTACTGGGGGCTGGTGACGCTGGTGGACGGGGCTGTGGGCCGAATCCTCGGGGCGTTGGAGGAGGCGGGGATAGCTGACAACACGATCGTCGTCTACACTTCCGATCACGGCGACCAGCTGGGCGACCACAACATCATTCATAAGTCCTGCTTCTACGAACAGTCGATCAAGGTGCCGCTGCTCATGCGCGTGCCCTGGCTCGGCGAGAGGCAGACTCTCATCGAGGGTCGGTACAGCCAAATCGATTTGGTACCCACCCTGCTAGACTTGGTCGGCGCGGACATCCCGGGGCATCTCCAGGGAGAGAGCCGGGCCGCCGTGCTGCGGGGCGAGGCGACGCTGGAAGACAACGACGTGATCATCGACTGGACCGGCCGCGTCCGCGTTCCCACCCACCCGTCAGACCAGGAGCATGTCCAGAGCACTCAACATCGCACCCTGATCTCGGCCGACGGCTGGAAGCTGACGCTGGCCCTGGGGTACCAGGGTGAGCTCTACGACTTGAACACTGACCCCTACGAAGACACGAACCTGTTCGACGAGCCGACGCACCGGGCCCGTATCCGGGAAATGTCGGCCCGCATCCGTAAGTGGCAGCGACGAACCGAGGACCCTGCTCAGCTTCCGGATGTCTGAAACATTTTATCCGAACCAACCCGTTAAAAACCTGCCTCTGCGCCACAAAATCGATTTCTTATTTGAATTAATCTGATTATTTTTATTCGAATACAACACAATGGATAAGCGACACTGGACAGAGGGTGATCTTTCTCTTGCGAAAGGAAACATCGTTCAACATACGATCTTCCATAAAGAGGGTGAGAATAGTCCTGCATCGAACTTGCGCTATATCGAATCTTATTCCCATGGTTCGCTGGAAGCGGGAACAAGATCACTTGCCCATGTTAATGAGGGCATTCAGGAATTCTTCTTCATCCTGAATGGCACAGGAATATTAAGCACACCCTATGGAGAGCATTCGATTAGCGAGGGCGATGGCATACTCATGCCTCCAGGTATTGAACATACTATAATAAATAACGGTAACATCACGCTGGAATTCTTAATGGTCGTTGAATCAATTGGCGATAAATCGGTTGTTAAAGCAACCAAACCACTCGTTCGCAACTATCGAGAAAGTGTTATGAGTATCAACCACTGGAGTTATCTGGGGTACCGGATTTTTGACGGGGAAGATGGTTTTAATGAGCTGGGGTATGTGGGTGTGGTATTAATCGATCCTCTTAGAACCGGTGATAATCATAGTCATGGACCCGATTTTGATGAAGTATGGTATATGTGGCGAGGTCAGGTTGTTCATATTGTTAGCCAGGAGGTCTGCATCCAAAGAGAGGGTACCGCGATTTCGGTGTGCCCCTGTCATCCAGGTCATACAATAATTAATCTGTCAAATGAACAAGTCTATTTTGTATATATCAGTAGCGTAAATCGAAATGATTCAGGCTGATAGTACGCAAATTAGAAGAACTATAGATAAAGTTCGTCTTCGCCTGATTCATCGTCCACATCGTAAATTGAATATTATAAATGATATAAATTATTTATGGACACAGATGAAAATTCGGCTGAAAACAAATATCATTTAATGTCTCACACTTATTATTCCGCAGAAAACTAGACATTAATTACAAGACAGGGGTATAACAATTAAAACCTTTGCTGTAAGCTGTGGGAGAATTAATTTTTTATAAACGTCCCCTTCGCGCGGTTGGGTTGGAAGCTGATCGGGTTTTGATTCGCAACGAAGCCCTTCGGACGTCGGCGACCTTCCTATTCCTCCACAACACCCAGTCGAAGCCACCCCATAGACATCAATCCTAAAACCATTAACACCCAGTAACTCTCTCTGTAAATGATACGATTTATGATAATTACATAACTGGACTCGCTGCTAAGCTTTGGCGAGGCAAGCGAAGAGTTATTACCTTTTTTGGTTTGACTTCATTTAGCGTAGCACTCTATCAGGATAATGAATTGACAGAACCCCCTTGAAGATGGCAATTGATCAACAACAGAGAAAACAATTCGACGAACTGGGTTATCTCATTGTAGAACGACTGATCTCGGGAAACGATCTGCTTGAGCTTGACCGGATGATCGATTGTCTGCTCGACGGTGAGCTTAAACCAGTGACAGATTACAAAGGTTGGTTACCCGATCAATTCTATACATTTTGGGAACCGGAAATGAAAGAACGAACGGATCTACCGCGACGCGATCGTGTTCGACTCATGTCCTACATGTACCATCACCACCCCTATTTCAGGGCTATTGGCAGCCACCCCGCGATATACGAGGTGATTTCATTGCTTTACCAAACAGGGGTTCAGATATTTTGCGATACCCTGTTTAATAAGCCGGCTCACCACGGTATCAAAGCTGCGTTGCACCAGGATACTACCTTTTGGGGTAAGATCGAACCCAATGCCATGAACTTCTGGATGGCCATCGACCCCGCGACCGTTGAAAACGGATGCCTCCACATCATACCTGCAAGCCACAAGAAAGATCTACCCCACCATGATCATCCGATCCAGGGACATATTCTCAACGACGACGAAGTGGACCTCAGTATACAGATCCCAATTGAGCTTGAGCCCGGGAACGCTATCTTTTTTGACAGCGGGTTGATCCACCGAAGCTATCCCAATCGGAGCGATCGCAGGCGCCGCGCCTATGCCGCTATCTACGGCACGGAAAATCAGCGACACATCGAACCGTGGAAAACAACGAGCATTGCTGAGAAATCCCCGAACTACCAGTTCGAGTTGATCGCTCCCCATCAGCGCAGCGTAGCCGGCGAGGGAAAATTTTAAATGTAAGGTATAAGAAGTTAAGAGACTATACGTGTAAGCCGTAATAGCGAATATGCGGACGACGTAAATATCCACCTGAGGGCGGGGTGTTGCGGAGGTTTGCGGCGTCATAGTTCAGCCGCCGTGTTAGATGGCTTGTGTGCTTTAGACATAACCCTTGAACGTGAGGAAAGCCCCTAGCAAAGCCCAAAAGGCACCGACAATTCTTGTCATTTTGGGACGATCCATCATCGCACCGCCAACTTTGTCCACGGTGCTTGGAGCGATGATCCTTGATGCTCCACTGACGACAAGCGCCCAACCAAACACAGTAACGATCAGGGACCAGTTCAGTGCCCAGACGTTATGTGTGTTCACAATCGAAAGTCCGGCTGTCATAGCGCTGACGCATCAGCGCGTGTTAAGTTTTATGTGTTAGGTGTTAGGTATCGAGTATCGGTATCGGGATCGGGTATCGGTATCGAAATCTTCCAATCCGCAATCTGAAATCCGATATCCACAATTGATATGACCCCTTTTAACTTTCCCTTACTCGTATTTTTGCATCTATGCTTAACTTGCCTTGGGGTGCACCTCGGTGGTCGAGAGTTCGGGTACGATATTGAATAAGGGTAAGCCATTGCGGAAATCTTGAGTTTGATCAGCGTACATACTACTGATTCGGATAGTTCCTGAACACTTCCATGCGGTCGGCGTGAGCGCTCGTGCAACCCCTCCATCCCTTCGCTCAGGAAGCGCTTCTTCCATTTATACCCTGTCGGTCGGCTGATCCCGTAGTCTTCACACAGCTCGTTCATCTTTATGCATCGATTCCAGGGCGAATTGGTATCTTTGGTCCATTTTACCCCGTAGTTTGTCGCGATACAGGCGATGTGCGGGGTTATAATAACGTTATCCAGATCCCATAGAGGATTGTTCAGATTTTTGAGAAAAATATCGCACATTCGCACCCCGTAGTTTGTCGCGATACAGGCGATGTGCGGGGTTATAATAACGTTATCCAGATCCCATAGAGGACTATCCGGCGGTAATGGTTCTTCACGAAAAACGTCTAAACCTGCACCTGCGAGATGACCATTTTTCAAGGCCTCGATTAATTCCGGTTCTACTATCACCGTACCACGCGAAGAATTGTAGAGATAGGCGCCCGGTTTCATCGCATCGAGGAACCGCTTGTCGACAAGGTCTCTGGTTGTAGGTCCTCCGGTGACTGCCAGGACGACGTGATCCGCTTCGGCGAGAGCGCCGTAAAGCTCGTCGGTCGTATACAGTTTTTCGACCCAATCGGGTTTTTTTATATCCTCGATGTCAACCGCGATTACACGCATCTGAAGACCGGAACACACCCGCGCGATTTGGGATCCGGTACTGCCGATACCTACGACACAGACAGTCGATCCATTTAATTCTCCGCAGAAAAATTCCTCGCCGTTCAAGATAGTTCGGTTGAATTGCCGATTCTGTTTTCCCTGCATATGCAGTAAAATTCTTCGGCTGAAAAAGAGCATCATCGAGAGCGTATTTTCCGCAATGCCGATGGATGCTGCGCCCTTGATGTTGCACAGGGTAAAGTTGGGACGCGACTCAAATCCGTGACCGAGGTAACCATCAAATCCCGCGCTGCCGAGTTGCAGTACACGCACGGGGGTTCCTTCCAACCAATCTGCTTTAGGATTGCCAACGACAAAATCCGCACCCTCAAGGTGACTGCGATATTCTGCTTCAGGGATTTTGGGATCAATAACTTTCAACTCGGACCAGCCGGAGGCGGCATCTCTGAGTTGACTTAACAGTGCTTCCTTTAAAAACGGAATTGCGTAGAGAATTTGTGAGGACATAAATTAATATAGAACGGCAATTGATTTACTATCAAAATAAATTATTACATTTGATAAAAATTTTTCTCTTACGTTAGACCTCTTTTGATTTTCCTTTATTCGTTATCTACTCGCGTTTTCAAATTGATCGCTTTACCCAGACGAGAGGATTCCATACCTCCTAACATGATTTCCGTCACATGGCGAGCGGCCTGCGCATTGGAAAGTGGCGGTTGGGTCCCCGCTCGAATGTGATCGGCAAAATGCTGGTGCATGTTACCCGGATTGGTATCTTCACAGTCCACCGGCTGAACGTCAACTGGCGCGTTTTCCCTGGTATAGGATGTCGGTGTATGTAGACTGACATCGGCTCCATTTCGCCCCGATAGTGTGAACTTTCCAGCTGTTCCGTGGATACTACCTTCTCCAGTACGGGCAGGATCACACCAACTGGTTTCCGCCGTAATGATGGCTCCAGACTCGGTTTGCAAAACGAGGGTAGCGACATCCTCCAAATCTGTGGGTTTGTCAAATGTTGTAACGAAGCCAGTAACTTTGGCAAACGATCCTAAAATGGCCACCAAAAGGGAGATCGGATAAACCCCCATGTCAAATAGTGCACCGCCACCGGCACGTTTAGCGTCAAAGAACCACAGGTCATCATCGGTTTCGCCGAAGAGATCGCGAACCTCAGCATAGTAAATCTCTGGGCCACCGTGGCTGGTTCTATAGCGTGCACCTGATACTCTACCGATTGCGCCTTCTGTAATCATCTGGCGAATTTTGTAAACCTGACTGCTAAAATGAGGTAGACACATCACCGTTTGCTTACTCTTTTCAACAGCTTCCACGAAAGCGTTTGCCTCGTTCATGTCACCACACAGCGGCTTTTGCATCAACACATGCTTGCCAGTTTCAATAGCCTTAATTCCCCAGGAAACATGGTGAGGGTGAGGTGTTCCTATTACAATAGCATCGACAGAGTCGTCAGAGATAACCGCCTCATAATCCTGCGTCCAATTGGGAATCCCAAATACTTCACACTGTTGTTTCAGCCGTGACTCTTTACGGCCACTAATCAGAACTACTTCGAAGTTATCGTTTTGGTTCAGATCGGGCAGATGCAAGCGACGGACGATACCGCCCGCGCCAATCACACCTACTTTAATTTTACTCATTAATTTTCCTTCCAGTGAAAGAGCGCTGATGCGCGTGTTAAGTTTTATGTGTTAGGTGTTAAGTAGAATAAACCTAACATCTCTTGCATTAGACTTTCGACCTTTGACCTTTGACTCAAACCCAATCCGCAACTTGTCACGCCATAGCCTTGGCGACGGCGGATCGTAAATCGCAAATCCTAAATTGAAATGCCCCCTTTGACTTTTTCGACACAAAAGCTTTACTGAGTCATGCACTTTTTTGTGAGTCTGTGGAACTATCTTTACTATTCCGATCCCAAATCGCTGGACGAGGTATTGGGTGAAATCGCCGCCCACGACTTTGGTGTCGAGTTGTGGCCAGCCGTTCATTCGTTTGATCCGTATCGACCCGCCTATCATCCCAGCTTCCCATGCGCGGACGGATACGATCAGATTTATGATCTTTTCCATATTGAGTATAGGGAGCGGTTGCGCGATGCGCTTGGCGGAATGAGATCGTGCTGGCACAGCAGAGCGTTTGACGACGATCCGAAAGACTACTCGGATTTTGACGCCTACAAGACAGAAATTGATGCGGCCGCCAGTCTTGGTAGTGAGGCCATCTCTGTGCACTATCTCGGCAAAGAGTTGACAACCCGAGAATTCACCGGGGGCGAATATGACTTTGTGAACAATGTGCTCGATTATGCCACTAATAAAGGTGTGTCCATCGCGCTTGAGACATTTGATTATGAGTCGCTGCAACGGGCGGTCGGCGAATTTCCTCAGCTCAGCGCCTGCCTCGATCCGGCCTGTATTCATACCAACTCGCCCCACAGTCTCGAAGACTTTATTGGAGCTACAGCCGATCGCATCAGTTTTCTCCACCTCTACGATACGAAAGGCAAAACAGGCCACCTCACTCCGGGGTGTGGAGAGATTTCCCTCGAAGACTGGAAGTGTCTATTGAAATTTGTGACGGGGAGCGATTTCCAAGGACCGGCTGTTCTGGAGATTCGTCCACCGTGTGAAAAAAACTGGCAAACGCCAATTGAAGCTGCCGTTGAAGCACGCAATTTCTTCAATCGTGTAAAAATATAATAAAGGGTCAGACTGCAGAGCCTGACCCCTTTTGAGTTTCACATTTGGCCCGTGACTTACGCTTTGTAATTTTTTACCATCCATCACCGTTAGGGTCAAAAATGCTGTGAGCATGAAACGCATAGATAACTATAATTTGTGGGTTGTTTACCTGCTGGCTGCAATCACCACGGTATCATTAGGCTGTTCCAGGAATAGCGACCCGAAGATTTTATCCAAACAGGACACAAGCAAACGGAGCACTGTCAGCACCGAGGGGTTCAGCTTTATTTATACGGGCCAAATCCCCACGACTTTCAGTGAAGCTCCAGAACTTTCTAAGCAAGTTGCGGAGGGGAAACTGCCACCGGTTGAAGATCGCCTTCCAGAAGAACCCCTGGTGATTCCGCCGATCGAGCGGATTGGTCAATATGGTGGGACCTGGCGACGCGGATTCACCGGTGCTATTGACCGTCAAAACATCGACCGGATTATGCATGACCATTTGATCTACTACGAACTGGACGGGTCCACCCTCATACCGCATATCGTGAAAGGGTGGGAGATAAGCGAAGGCGGGACTATCTTTACCTTCTATTTACGCAGGGGAATGAAGTGGTCTGACGGATCGCCATTCACCGCTGATGATTTTGTCTTCGCCTATGAAGACTTGACCTTGAACGACGAGCTCAATCCGGCAAAAGCCAGTTACCTGAAAGCAGACGGGAAACTGTGCCAAATGGAAAAGCTGGATGATTACACAGTTCGTTACATTTTTCATCAACCTAATTACTCGTTCATCGAGAAAGTAGCGAGTCTGACAGGTGCCGGCCAAAGTGCGCGTCAATTTGAATGTCCCTTATATGCCCCCCGTCATTATTTAATGCAGTATCTCCCTA
This sequence comes from Opitutales bacterium, assembly GCA_965219535.1. Lineage (GTDB taxonomy): Bacteria > Verrucomicrobiota > Verrucomicrobiia > Opitutales > PNEW01 > PNEW01. Next base: position 1,459,540 of record CBDCNV010000002.1, read on the forward strand.
AGTATATTTCCTCGGTGGAAATGGATCGTAAAATAAAGGCCTTCAAAATGGAGAGCTGGGTTCGGCTCTTCATGCGAATGTCGAGGTTTCATGAAAATCCGGATTTACCTGTGGTGGGGCCATGGAAGACAGTTACTCCTATTACCGGCGACGTCTTTTCCCTGGAGCGCAACGCCTATTACTTTGCTGTCGATCCGGAGGGAAACCAGTTGCCTTATATCGACCGCATCGTGATGCACCTGGTTGAAGACATGGAAACCTTCAACACGCGGGTAATTAGCGGAGCAGTCGACATGCAGCATCGTCATGTCCTTCTCGACAAAATACCGGTCCTGAAACGAGAGGCAAAGAAGGGAAACTACCGGGTGCTTTTATGGCCTAACCTGGGAGGATCTGATGCTGCAGTTTTTGTCAACCAGACGTGGCAAGGAGATCCGGAAATTGAAAAACTGATGAGAAACCTGGACTTTCGCATTGCCCTCTCCCTCGCCATCGACCGCGACGAAATAAACGAGTCAATTTTTTTGGGAATCGGTCAACCGCGAACGTTCATACCACCTCCCGGGCACATGTTCTACCCTGGACCGGAATACGAGAATAAGTACATCGAACGCGATCTTGTCAAAGCCAATGAAATATTGGACAGGCTCGGCTTAGAGAAGAAGGCCAAGGATGGATACCGTTTACGTACTGACAGAAAGGAACCGCTGATCATATCGCTAGCGGTGCTAAGTCGGACCTTTCTAAATTTCGAGAGCATTGGTGAACTCGTGGTAAATCACTGGAAAGATATCGGTATAAATGTACAATTAAAAGTTGAGGAGCGTAGTCTGTTTTTTGCGCGTGTTGGAAATAACGATCAACAACTTACGCTATGGACCGAACCCACCCCAAATCCATGGGCCTACCCACCAACTACTATCCCGATCAACAGACAAAGCATATTCGCATCGCTTGTCGGTATGTGGTACGCAACGGATGGTCAAAAAGGAACAGCTCCAACGGGGGGCCTCAAGCAACTGCTTGATATATTTGATCAGGGCAACAGGATACCCTTAGAGAAGCGCGGCGAATTGGGCAAAGCACTGTGGCGCGTCCATGCCGACAATCTCTACGCTATAGGTATTGTTGGGAACACCCCAGCCTTAAACGGAGTGTTAGTGGTGAAGAATAACTTTCGCAATGTGCCGGATGTAGCCCCCAACAGGTCGGCTCTTCAAAACCCAGGCGTTGCTCGTCCCGAACAGTTCTTTTTTGAGCGAAGTCCAGGAAGATAAGCTTTAGGCGCATCAGCGCGTGTTTTAATTTAGTCTAAAGTCGAAGGTCGAAAGTCGAAGGCGGGGGAGGGGTCAAGTCGAGAAATTACAAAACGCTACCGAGGGTAAAGCCCGACATCTCCCAATTACAAATAATTTCCAAATTACAATTACCTAATAACCAAACTGTCTATTCATTTATTTCATAAATTGGAATTTCCATCATTGGAATTTATTTGTTATTTGGTAATTGATATTTGTTGCTTGGTCAGTTTTCAGGAAAAAACTGTTACCGCCGTTAGGATAAATCCACAATCGGTACCGAGGGCGTAGCACGACATCCCTCAATCGAAAATCCGCAATTGATAAGGCCCCTATTGACTTTCCCCGCTTAACACTTAAAACTTAACACGTAACACGAGCGAAGACGTATCGCGTCAGCGCTCATGGTTCAGCAGCCTTCGTTCCTCGTCAATGGCGGCGCGCCACTGCTCCTCCTCGCGGCGCAGCGGGCCGCCTTCCGCCGTGTCCGCTGCGAAGAAGCGCAGAACGCGCCGGTCGCCGCGCGCCTCCGCCTCCGCGACCAATGCCCGGACAAGCGGTGGGTCAGTGAAGTCGTCGCGGTGGGGCAGGCCGGCGCGCACGACGAAGGAAGTGACCATGTAGCGCCAGGCGGAGTCCGCGCGATTGGCCGAGCCGGAGTGCAGCATGTCACAGTGAAAGAACACTACGTCGCCCGCTTTGGCGTCCACCGGCACCACCGCCTCCTCCTCGGCGCCGACCGGCTTATCGCTGACCGCGGAGCGGTGCGAGTCCGGGACTACGAGCAGTGGCCCCCCCGGGCCGTCCATGTCCTGCAGGTAGCAGAGCATGTGCGCCGCCAGCGGCGGCGTGAATGGCTGCCCCCCGTCCGCCAGGTCGTCGGCACATAGCCCGGGTTGCTGCGCCACATATTGTGATGGTTGTACGCATCGCGGTGCCAACCTGCGGCTTCGGCCAGCAGTTCCTCCCGAGACGCGATCCCGGTCGACCGGCCGGTCAGCTGAGCCGGTGGGGTGCCAACCACGTAGAAGCCGTCGCCCTGGACGAAGGGGCCCATGACGCGCTCCGCCAGGTCGAGTTAGCCTCGGGCTCAACAGGAAGGGCTTGATTAGCAGCTCGGCCACCTCCGCCGCCGCCGCCAGCAGGCCTGGGAAGCCGATGGTTGCTGAGTCGGCGGGGCCACCGATGCTGATGATGTGGCCCGCCGCGGCCAGCTCCTCGCCAGTCGCTGGCTTTCCCTCCAGCTCGCCGCGCCGCGCCGCCAGCTTCGCGGCCATCCGCACGTCCAGCCGCTCCCGCACCGCCGCTACCTCAACCGCGCTGAGCACCTCGCGCAGGACAGTGAAGCCGCGGCTCTTGAACTGCTCGCTCTGCTCTGCCAGTATGGTCTCCGCCGCCGCCGTCGGTGCGCTCCCGCTCCGCACCGGCAGCAAACCTCCAACCGCCTCTTGTTTCACCTCAGCCATTCTCGAAAATCCCCCGTTTTTAATAAAAACAATAACAATTGACGAATGATAAATATAAATATCGCTCGCATTTACAAGAATTCTAAAAGGGGTCATGTCGAGCTACGCTCTTGGTACAGGGTTCGGGGTTCAGGGTGGAAGATGTCCATCCGTCGCACAAAGGATTAGAAAGGGGTCAGGCTCTGCATTCTGACATAAATTAAAAAATGTCAGAATGCAGAGCCTGACCCCTTTTGTCTTTATTTATATTTATCTGCTATTTTTTTACGCTGACTGTCGTTGATTTCACATATTGACACTTCAGCGCGATTCGTCGCAAGTATACAACGCGTATGACTTTCACCTATTGACCCTGTGCCAGCGACGAGAATCTTTTTTTTAGCTGCTATCATAAATCAATTACTCCTATAAGAAAAGAGCATCCGTAAGTTCTCTCATCAGCCAAGAGAAACGTTTGGGCTTCAGGGGAAAAACAAAAGAGATCATCCTCCATTTTTAAAGTATGAAGAGCACATTCATTGAACCGTAAGACTAGATAAATCGGTTTAATATTTCAAAGTGGGTTATAATAGAATTAATAACAAAACAATCTTCTCATTTATCATGGGGTGCCTTTAGAATTATCCTTTCTATAAACATAATGAATATTAAAATATGAGGGATGACCCCTTTGCCCCGCACTCAAACGCAGAGTCAAAATCCAAGCACATTGCATGAGGTCCGCCTTTTGCACGGATTGCGAGTGCCGATGCGCGACGGCGTGCAGCTCTCGGCAGATGTCTACCTGCCGCGCTTCGAGCAAGGCCCGTTTCCGACCATTGTAACACGAACGCCCTATGAAAGCGGCCGCGATGTGTTTATCGAGCTCGGGGTCTGGTGGGCTGAGCGCGGATACGCCTTTGCAGTCGAAGACTGCCGTGGTCGCTTTGAGTCCGAAGGCGTCTTCCACGCCTACTTTCCCGAAATCGAGGACGGCTACGATACTCTGGAGTGGGTTGCCGCGCAGATATGGTGCAACGGAAAGATCGCCACCTGGGGACGCAGTTACGGGGCGCTGACCCAGTGGTTGATGGCGCCGTTGCAAAGTCCGCACCTGACCTGCATGGCCCCGCACGTAATCTGCGACGACTTCTTCAGCGACTGCCATTATATCGGCGGGGCGTTCCAGCTGATGCTGTCGATGGGGGCGATGACGATCTGGGAGACCAATTTAGCCACAGTCGTCGGGAACCAGGCGGCCAAGCTCTTTCAGAACCGCGCCTTCTGGAACCACCTGCCGCTGATCGAACTCGACGAATGGGCCATTGGGCGCAAGGTTCCCTATTGGCGTGAGTGGCTGGAGCACTCCACCTACGATGCTTATTGGGAACGCTGCAACACGATGGGTCGCTATGACCAGATAGCAGTCCCTGCTTTTCAGCAGTGTGGCTTCTTTGATCCCTATACGGCGGCTGGTTTTCGCAGATTCAATGGGATAAGCCAACAGGGCGCTACGCCGCAGGCGCGCACTCAGCAGCGGATCCTGGTGGGTCCGTGGTCGCACGAAGTGCCGGAGAGCACGCGGATGGGCGCTATGGATTTTGGCCCGGAGTCGCTTTTGGATATACGCGAGGAAGAGCGCCGCTTTTTCGACTGGCAACTCAGGGGGATCGAGGGCGGAATGGCCACCGAGCAGCCGATACAGATCTTTGTGACGGGGACCGGTCGCTGGCGTTACGCCGACCAGTGGCCGCTGCCTGACATGCGCTACGTGCCGCATTACCTGCACAGCAATGGCCGGGCACACTCCGATTCCGACGACGGCGGCCTGATTCCGGAGCCCCCCGGCAATGAACCTCCCGACCGTTTTACCTACGACCCACAGGACCCCGTGCCGACCCGAGGCGGCAACCTGTCTGTGCAGATGATGAGTCAGCACGCTGAAGACCCACTTCTGGCCGGACCAGTCGACCAGCGGTCAATCGAAGCCCGCACCGATGTGCTGGTCTATACCTCGCCCGTATTGGCTGAGGATCTCACCGTCATCGGTCCGATCCAGGTGTTGCTCTATGCCGCATCGTCTGCACGCGATACGGACTTTACGGCGCGGTTGACGGATGTCGACCAGAAAGGGCGCTCGCTGGTGCTCAGCGAGGGAATTCTGCGCGGACGCTACCGCAAGGGCACGATCAAAACAGAGCTTTTAGAGCCCGAAGAAGTCGACGAGTTCAAGATCGAACTCTGTCCGGCGTGCCACGTGTTTTTAGCCGGGCACTGTTTGCGGCTCGACATCAGCAGCAGTAATTTCCCGCGCTTCAGCCGCAATTTGAATACCGGGGAAGATGTAGCTACCGGGACCAGGATGCAGACGGCCAGGCAGACCGTGTTGCACACAGGTCAGTACCCGTCGCATATCGTGCTGCCGGTGGTCGATGCATATTAGCAGAAATTAGAAAGATGACATGGGGATTGTCAGGCGTGGGTGAATCACCAACCCCGACAATCCCCATATCACCTTTTTCTCTGTCCCTGACCAAAGAACATGCCCTCCCAGGTTTCGTGCCTGGAAGGACGCTTACGATCGTCAGTGTTTATAACGTTACCTGACCCCTTTTGAATTTCTATATTTTGACCTTTTTGACGTTTTGACGCTCGCTAGCGCCTCTATTCAGGTTCCATGTTAATATCGGAACGTCTAATGCAATTTAGTGGACCAGAGGGAATTTTCCAATCGGGGAAATCGCGCTTAAAAGCCTGGAGCAATAATTCTTCATCGTTCGGCAGAAAATATATTTTACTGCGCGATCGCGAGGTATTGGTGGAAGGATCATAAGATTCGCTGATTTGGGGGGCAGGATGAAGGCAATCGATCCATGCCTGGTTCAAGACACCGCATTGCGGATAAGCCCAAGCAACAAGATAGTTGTTATCCCTGGAAATACAACCGATGATAGGTAAGACGGGCCGGTCAGTACTCCGACCAAGTCGCTGCCCGGGTTCCTGCCCGGGATGTATTCGCCAGGTGGGAAAGTAATCCTGTGTCCAGGTGAGGGGAGCGTTCGCTCTTTTGGCCTGCAAATCATTGCCATAGCGTTTTGCGGGCAACCTTGAGGTATCTTTCATGCACGTTAAACCTCCATCTAGAAAAACGAAACACCGAGCGACAAATTCTTCGACGTAATTTTCAGGATCTCCCCGATGCCCAAAATTATCTGCCCGTTTTAATTGCCAGCAAGGTTCCAAGTACTCGACTTGCTGAACACTTTCTTTATCCGGACCGGTCACTTCCACCGTGAATTCCACTCCATCATCTGCCGGTTTGACAATCGTAGTTATCAATGCCTGTGCTAAATGATGAGTAAGGATTAATTGATTATTTTCCAGATGGTGGTTGCTGGCATTCCAAACCGGTCCTTCATAGCACCAGATCTGACAATGAGAACCCGGAACAGCTGAATATTTTAAATCTACATAAGTATGACGCGTTATTTCTTCAGGCATTAGGCCTTGAATAGCTTCTTCTTTATAGTCGATTGTAACCGGATCCTTCATTATTGGCTCCCTTATAGGAGCAAGACTGTATACTTATCTTAGGAATAAGGTAGAAAAAAATGAAGCAACATATACAAGAAAGAAGATTAGAAAGAAGACAAGGGGGTTGTCATCTTTTGATTGCTTACTAGTAAATCAAAAAATTCGCAGTCTGACCCCATTTGCGGTTTCTATAATGTCAGAATGCAGAGCCTGACCCCTTTTGCTTTATCGACCCCTTTTGCTTTATCAAGTGGAGAGAGAATTAATCATGTCGATCATATTGTATATTGGGTTTCATGAAATTGGTAGATTTGACTCCCTTCTAGCCTTTTTTCAATCCGCTTTCCGCAATCGAATGATTGCACTTATTAGTTTAATTGAACATTAAGTCATATTTAATTAAAATCTTTTACTATTGTAGTTGAACAATGTAAAAGTAGTACGTCCTTGTATCGATGTATATTAAATATTGAATTTAAGTAACTACCAACCTGGACCTCTTTTATACAAACCAGAATAGATGAATCTATCATGTAATGGCAGATCCGGTATATGATGATAAAAATCGCCGTTGGGATATCTTCCGATTAGTTGCGCCGTGGTTCGGTCGTACAGTAACTTCTAGGTTTCTTCAAAATACATCTGAATATATTCCAGGAGTAGAGCGTATTCATCACTTAATCAGAGGGAGCTACAAACCAGCTTGGACAGATTTTCCTTTAGCAATCCAGATTACGCATAGTGGGCAGTACGAAGATAAAATAAGTTATGCCAAAGATGGTATGTGGAGAGTCTATTATAGTCCAGAAGCTGGTCCATTAGATGACTGGCAAAACGCATCACTATTTAAACTCATTCAATATGGAGAACCGGTAATTGTGACAAATCGCATATCGGACAAAACAGACCATAGGGGGGCTAGACATCATATTATGGGGTTAGGTCTTTTTCAAAGTTTCGATGAAAATCTGCATTCTTTTTTGGTTCAAGGTGCTGGTTTTGATATGCTTCAGCAGGTTATTGGATCTACAATCAATGATGAACTTTTAGATACAGCATTGCGATTAGAAGCACTCGAAGCTTGGGTTCCTTTTATAGAAGAAGGTAAGTCCATCTATAAATTATCTGCTGAAAAAAGAGATAACGCCTTTAGAGGTGTTATATTAGATAACTATTGTAATACCTGTGCTGTAACAGGACAGCGATTCCATTTTGGAGATAACATTGAAGCAGAAGCTGCCCATATTATTAGTAAATATAAACGGGGGACTGATGATCCACGTAACGGAATTGCATTATCACGCTCTGTTCATTGGGCATTTGATAAAGGTATTTTTACAATCTCAGACCAATATGAAATCGTGATACACCCTCGTTCGTGTGAAGCTAATTATCAACAATTCTCTTTAATGAATTTAGATCGTAAACGATTAACTTTACCTGAAGATGATTATTATTTTCCTCATCCTGAAGCTCTAAAATGGCATCGCGATAATAAATTCGGTGAGTTTTTAATAAGTTGAGATTGGTAATGAATAAAACATTCTGAATTGCTGTGACGCTGAGCTTCTCAAATGACTGTGTGAAAAGAGCGACGTCAATAGATTCTGTCAGCGACTAGTCAGGTTAAGTCTGAAATCCTGGGCGAAATATAAACACCTGATTACCGAACGTGGCTTTTACAGTGTATAATTAATAGTGGGTCATGCCTAGAACAGAGGGTATCTTAAGCACATATTAAGGATGTTACGATGGAGGTTTTGATGACGATGGTTAAAGCGATATTCAGTTTCTTTGAGGTGCAGTTGGAAGGTCCTACGAGAAAGACCTTTGAACTTAGCCAATCGAAGTTTAGCAAAAGCCCAAAAAGATTCAATCCCGTTAATGTGGGAGTGTCCCTGGGCAAACTCGTTGTCGTTGTGATTGACACGGTAATGCTTCTTATAGCCCAGATCCACGAGGCCGTTGTAAGCACGCCACCCGTCAGAATAAAGCACACTGTCAAAAGTAACTCTCCCTTGGATCACCGCATGCAGAGCGGCTCTGGAGACGTTGCGTACAACCTGGGTATAGACTTTCCCATTACGCTTGAGCAACCCGAAGACGGGCACTTTCTTGAATGCACCCCGACCTCTTTGCCCTGGAATTCTTTTGCCTCCAAAGTAGGACTCATCCATTTCCACCGACCCCCTAAAAGGCGAGGCCTGCGCACATTGCTGCAACAAACGCTCCCGCAACAAGCGCAAATAACGGTTGACCGTGTTACGATTCAATCCTGTCAATTGGGCTATCTTCAACGCTTCCATATCCAAGCTAAAACACTTTACTAACTGCCGAAATTTGGCCTCAGAAATTTTTGAACGATGTACATACTTATTTCTCATTTGTCTAGAATAGCTTACACATCTGATATGTGTCTATTCTAGGCATGACCCTTAATAGTTAATAAATTAAAGTAATATGAAAAATAACAAAATCGTCAAATCACTCCTGCAGGATCTTAATTCATATGTATATTCTAGATCAATGACATCATTAAAAAAGGGGAGATACTTAAGTGCATGTATACGTTCATCTTTTGTTAAGACATATGAATTTATTGATTTAGCGTTTCGTAAGTTGTCGCAAGAACATGCTTTTTTTCTTGTCACGAATCTTCGAGGAATTACAGAGGATCTTATTTATTTACGATTTATGACTACGCTAAATCTCAATGATAGAGATAATATGATTGAAGGGCTCATGGTCCTTGAAGTTTTTAATAACATATCTCATCAAAATAAATTTTTTTGCAAATTTAGACCATTTCAACCTGTCCTTAACAATGTTCCATCTAATAATCTTATCGATAAAACGAGGCTAAAGATCCAAAAAATATGGCGACAGAACGGCTGGCCAAATTTACAATCAAATTATACTTCTCCTCCTACTCGACAAATTGCTGAACGGACCGACCCTAATTATATGGAGATTATCTATGATTACATATTCCGGCTCACTTCAGATACTGTACATTTTAAACCTGGAATATTACTAAGATCTGGTTGGGGGCCATCCAAAAGCATGACTAAATTCACAACCTCTAACATGTCGCGCTATTATTTCGCATTTTCTAGAATATATGGAATCTTTCTTTTCACACTGTATTTTGAATTTTTTCCAAGATTTCTTAAACCGGGCGATCGGATTCAAGGCAAAGTAGAGCAGCTGCGTGAATTAATTTTGCGAGAACAACGTTGGCCGGAAATGGTAACTTTTGAGGAAATGAATCAAGCTGTTCCTAAGAAAAACATTATTCAATTTTTAATACAATCAATCTATACTTTAGAATACAAATCGGGATTTTTTAATAAGTAAATGATCCATATCATGTTTCCTACCTTTTTTTAATTGGAAATTATTGAATAATGATTAGCCCCCATTATCCCGCCGTAGCTGAACTCTAAATCCAGTACCCTACAAACATTCCATTGAATAACTTGACAATCTTTGGATGGGGACGTAGGCCAAACGGTTTTCTGATACACATTTATAACCGCAAAGAAAGACTCGTATGATTATGTCCAACACGTTTCGTGAGAAACTTAACGAGGGTAAGCCTACTATTGGCACCCATTATCTCTCCTCCGATCCGGATCTTCCGGAGATCATCGGGGATACGGGTTTGTTCGACTACGCTGAGTTCAGCGCCGAGTATACCGTATTTGACTTTCAACTGCTCTTTCATATGGCCCGTTCCGGTCAGTGTTCGAACCTGCCGCTCCTGATCAAGCTCGATCAGGAAGGCCAGGGTTTCTGGGCGCAGGCCGCTCTCGGTGCTGGTTTTAAATCGATCCTTTTTACCGATGTGCGCACACCCGAGGATGTCACAATTTGTCAACAGATAATACGCCCCGATTGCCCGGGTATAGAAGGGCATATGGGCGTAAAAGTGCGTCGCCCGCTTTTTGGCGATTCCACTCCCGATAGCTACCTCGAAGATCTGAACTCGATTGTCTTTATGATCATGATCGAGAAGGGTTCCGCAGTCGACAACCTCGACGCGGTTCTTACCGCGGCGAAAGAAAAAAGCGTCGACATGACCCAATGGGGACCGGCCGATTACTCGCTCACACGCGGCAAATGGGGCAAGATAGACCGCGAGGAAATTCAACCGACCGAAGAACTCGTGATTGCGAAGTCACTCGAATACGGTATTCATCCACGGATCGAGATTGGGAAACCCGAACAAGCCAAACGCTTTATCGATCTCGGCGTCCGCCATTTCTGTATCGGCTGGGATCGGTTTTTATATGAGGAGCATTTGGTGAAAATCGGAGAGGGGCTGAGGAAGATTACGGATGCGCTTTGAGGCGCGATAGCGACTGCGCGCGTCTAAAGTCGAAGGTCCAAAGTCGAAAGCCGAAGAAGAGGGATAGCCACAAAAGGCACAAAAGGCGCAAAGAAGAGTTTTGAACCGCGGATATCGCAGATATGCGCGGATGTTGATTTAGATCAGGTGAAACACGGTTCTTGATCTCAATGTCATCCCTCCTGCATTTGCAGGATGGATTGACTACGGCTATTCCCTAGCGCTTTTTTAAAATGTAATTTTAAAAAACGCGTAGGAAAAATCCGACACTCAGCTAGCTGAGTTATTGCGATCATGCACCGAGTTTCACCTGAGCTTTCTCCCCGTTCTTCCCGAACTTCCTGTAAAAAATCTCTTTTCTTTTTATGTGTCTCTTGTGCCTCTTGCCTGCCGGCCATAGCCTTGGCGACGGCTGGTGGCCAACAATCTTAACTTTTTTTTTATCGGCGTTCATCCGCGTTATCAGCGATTAATTCTTTTCGTTCTTCCTGTGTTTCCTGTTAAAGTTTTTTATTTTTGTTTTTTATCTTTCTCTAATATCCTTCGCTAATTAGTTTAGAGATCAGATGAATCAGATCGAATTACCTCAAAGTGAAAAATTTCATTTATTTCTCCTTGCTGGCCAGTCAAACATGGCGGGCAGGGGCTTGCTTGAGGAAGAGGATACTAATCCTCACCCGCGGGTCCTGACAATAACGAGAGATGGAGATTGGGTTCCGGCAGTGGATCCTATCCACTTCGATAAGCCGAATAAGGGAGTTTGCCTTGGCAGAACATTCGGCATTGAGGTTGCAGAACAGGATCCGGATATCGTGGTCGGCCTCATCCCCGCTGCCTGTGGCGGCTCTCCCATTTCTACCTGGCAGCCCGGTATGTATTTTAAGGCGACGGAAAGTCACCCCTACGACGACGCCATCCAAAGAACGAAAAGAGCGATGGAGGATGGCGAGTTAAAAGCCATTCTCTGGCATCAGGGAGAGACCGATGCACGGGAGCCAGATCTCTCCACAATTTATGAAAAAAAACTGCGCCGATTAATTGTGCGATTCAGAGACGACCTCAACAGCCCGAATCTGCCCTTCATCATCGGTCAAATGGGCCAATTTCTGGGTAGCGAGTTTGATCGCGACGGACTCGTCAATGAAGCCCACGTTAAGATAGCAAAAGAAGATGACAACTCCACCTTCGTCCCCTCCGATGGTCTGGGCTGCCTAAGCGACAACGTCCATTTCGACGCCAAAGCATTACGCGAGTTCGGACATCGGTACGCGGAGGTGTATTTGCGTATACGCAAATACGTGTCTAAAGTCTAAGGTCCAAAGTCGAAAGCGAAGAGCGCTCTCGCGCGGGGAGAAAGAGGGAATAGCCACAGCATTAAATGAAGATTTATGAATGATGAATGCAGAATGGAGAGGGATAGCCACCAGCCGTCGCCAAGGCTATGGCCGGCAAGCAAGAGGCACAGAAGGTACAAGAGGGATAAGAATAAATTTAACCACGAATGAACACGAATCGACACGAATAAAAGAGAGAAGAAATAGTAGTAACAAAGTCAGGTGAAACACGGTGCTTGATCTCAATTACATCTCACCCGTATCTACGGGAGCGATGTTACGGCTATTCCCTAGCGCTTTTTTAAAATGTAATTTTAAAAAAGCGCGTAGGAAACATCCGACACTCAGCTGTGCTGAGTTATTGCGATCAAGCACCGTGTTTCACCTGAGCTTAGTCCTATTTCATTTATTTTTTGCCTAGCAGCCATAGCATTGGTGACGGTTGGTGTCCTACAACCTTAATTATTCATTTTATCGGCGTTCATTCGCGCTATCCGCGGTTCAGTCTTCCCGATCTTCTCGGTCTTCCTGTAAAAAATCTTTTTTGTGCTTCTTGTGCCTCTTGTGGCCAACTCTTCTATTCCTGCTTGTGCCGGTTATCGGTTAAACTAGAGTGAGGGTTCTATTAAAATGAAACTTTTGATTACGGGTGCGGATAATGTGTTGGGGAAGTGTGCTTTCAGGCATTTTTCTAAAGAGCACGATGTGACGGCAGTCGGGCGTGGATCCGATCTCCGTGATCCTACCGCCACTGCTTCGCTGGTCGAAGGGGTGGATGCTATACTTCATCTCGATGGCTATCACGCTGATGACACGCAGTCGGAGTTTGATTTGCTCGATATATCGGCGCGGGGTACTTATGTGCTGATGCATGCGGCCCGCAATGCGGGTGTCGAGCGGGTCGTGGTGGGGAGCACGCTGGATTTTTTTGAGGATTATCCCGAGGACTACATAATAAATGAGGACTGGCAGCCGTTGCCGAAGCCGGATGCTGCCTCCCTTGCACCGCTCATGGTCGAGTTGACGGCGCGGGAGTTTGCGCGCGAGGGGGGTATTGAAGCGGTCTGTCTGAGGTTCGGAGCGCTGGACGCTACAGGTACGCCGGAAGCGGATGCGATGAAGGCAATTGATGAAGCACTCAAACTTGAGTTCAACCAGCCTGGCTACCGGTGGGGGTTGTTTCACGTTCACTCGGATGGGAATCGGTTCGCGTCGACGATGCTGACCAACCCTTTACGGATGCAGGAGCAACAGGCAAGCTGATGGCGAGCTCAGGACAGGCCCTTCGACTAGGCTCAGGACAGGCCCTTCGACTGCGCTCAGGACAGGCAAGCTGATGGCTAGTGTTAACTCAGGACGCGTATGCATCTACGGCGCCGGGGGACCGGTTGCCGCTTCTGCTGTGCAGTCGCTCAAGAATGATTACGAGTTGCGACTGACCGACCTGAAGGATGTGAAGGATATTATTAAGGGTGAGCCGCAGTCCAAGGGCGCTCCGATGCCCGAAGTTCCCGAACCGCCGCACGAGTGGCGCTGTGTTGATGTGACGGATTATGACCAGGTCCGGTCGGCCGCCGAAGGGATGGACGCGCTGATCAATACAACCGTATTGAGACCCGACCCCGTTCTGGCTTTTCATGTAAATTTAATCGGCGCATACAATGTGATGAAAGCTGCGGTGGACTGCGGGATCACGCGGATCATCCACACCGGGCCGCGTCACATCCGACTCAACCACGAGGGTGATTACTGGTACGATTTTGATATCCCGGATGAAGCACCCCTGCACCCGGGATCGGATCTCTATGCCCTGACGAAATACTTAGGGGGGAACGTCGTGCGCGTATTCGCGGAAGCTCACAATCTCGAGGTGGTGACTTTTCTTTATTGCGGATTCCATCCCGGTGACGCAGGTGACCTGGCGGACGGCAGCGGGATAGGACCCTTTTTTACTTCCTGGGAGGACACGGGAGAGGCATTCCGCTATGGACTGCGCGCGACGAAGCTGACGCAGCCCTATGAAGTATTTGATATTGCCGCCAACTTGCCGCACGGGAAATTCAGTTCCGCGAAAGCGGAACGGTTACTGGGATGGACTCCTAAACATAATTTCGAGAGGCTGTATAGGTCAAAAAAATAAAGAGGGATAGCCACAAAAGGCACAAGAGGCACAAAAAAAGAAATTTTGAACTTAGGAAATATAGAGTTTTTCAACCGCGGATAACACGGATGTACGCGGATGTGGTTTTTGAGGAGTCTAAAGTCGCAGGTCGAAAGTCGAAAGCGGGAAAATGCAAAATCTTATTCAGGTGAAACACGGTGCTTTATCTCAATGTCATCTCTCCTGCATCTGCAGGAGTGATTGACTACGGCTATTCCCCAGCGCTTTTTTAAAATTGTGATTTTAAAAAACGCGTAGGAAACATCCGACATCCCGCTGTGGCGGGATTATTGCGATCAAGCACCGTGTTTCAACTGGGCTTACTTCCCTTACGTCCCGTAGAAATCTTTCATGTGCTTCTTGTGCCTCTTGTGGCTATCCTATTCTTCCCCATCCTCTTTAACAAAAGTAGCATCGACGGTCTGTGTCGGTTGGGGGGTGTTGTCGGACTTGAAGTTATTCTGGGTGACCCCTTATGGCGCAACAGCGAAGGGGGAAGGGCCTTTAATCAAGGCTAACTGGGTGGCGTTAGCCCGCTCTTCGAAGCCGTACGCGGTGTCGACTAACTTTCCCCAGGGCGACTGGAATGCGGGCGCGTAGGAAATAAACAGGGTGCGTCGCGTTTTATTACTTTTGTTCATCATTGCCCCGTGCGTAAGATCTTCGGAGAAAATTACCGCGTCTCCGGCCTTACAGGGACAGACTTGAATTAACGGGTTTTTTTCATCGGGTGTCGCGCCGGCAAACGGGTTATTGAAATTACTTTTATGACTTCCCGGCATGACAACGAATGCGCCTTCCTCGACAGAGACATCGGTCAAGGCATAAGCGATTTTCAAACTGATACATTTGAACTGTCCATTCTCTATGGCGAATTCACTATAAGGTAAAAGCTCCGCATAACCATGATGTAAGGGGGAGCGCTGTCCTCGATCCCTTGACATAAAAGCATAACTATCAAGACGGACGGGGTCGCTAATCATTGCTTCGATGTATGGGAGGGTCGCCGGACAGTCGATGAGTTCCTCAAACGGTCCCCCTAATCTAAGGGCGTTACAGTCATAATCTCGCGAACGAGAAGGACCGCTCTCTTCAAGCTCCGTCTTTTGAGCAAAATCACTCCCATCAGGCACCTTTTTTTTATGGTAGGCGCGCATAATTCCCATTGATGCCGCTTCTTTATCGTCAAGCGTTTCAAGCCTGTCGATTTCGGCATTTATCTGCTCTACCAGGTCACTCGACATGACTTGCCTGAGAACCAGGTATCCCTGCAAGTCAAATAAGTATCTCTCTTCCGGGGTCATATTATTTTATATCAACAAGTATATGCGACTGATCTCATTTTATCGCTTTTAAAGTAATTAACGAGTCAAAAGTTCATTTCAATTTTCGATTTTCGATTGCCGATTGTCGATTGAAGAGAGATTGCCGATTGTAGATTTGAGAAAAATTTAACCGCGGATAATACGGATAGGCGCGGATGGGAAATAAAGGAGTCGAAAGTCAAATGAGGGAATAGCCACAAAAAGCACAAAAGGCACAAAAAAATTAAAAAGATAAGAAATAAAAAGAGCTATCAGTTGAAACACGATGCTTGATCGCGATGTCATCCCACCCGCATTTGCGGGAGGGATTGACTACGGGTGATCCCTAGCGCTTTTTTTAAATCATCATTTAAAAAAACGCGTAGGAAACATCCGACACTCAGCTGTGCTGAGTTATTGAGATCAAGCACCGTGATTCACCTGATCTTTTTTTCCGAACTTTCTGTCCTTCCTATATAAAATCTTTCTTTTCTTTTTGGAAGATGTCGCTTCGCTCGGTAGTGCCTCTTGTGGCTAATTAATCTTTGCTTTAAATTATATCCGCGTTCATTGGTTGATGTCGTCCCGCTGCTGCGCGACTCGGTAGTGTTATCCGCGGTCAGCCGTCACCCGTTGGGCTATGGCTGACAGGTACTGCGCGTCCCTCCAGAAAACGCACCGCTTATACACTTTTCCCATTATCGCATTTCCCTTTGGACTTTCGACCTTCGACTTTTGACGAAGGGGGTTGTTCGGATTACCGAACTCCACCTTCAAAACGTATTCTTGGATCGAGCCACATGAGGAGGAGGTCGCTGAGAAGGGTGCCGAGGACTCCGAGGAGGCTGAGGACCATGAGCATCGATCCGGCCAGGTACATGTCTTGGGTCATGAGGGCTTCGAGCATCATGGGGCCGACGGTGGGCAGACTTAAAACCATGGCGACAATCGCGCCGCCCGATACCAATTGGGGGAAGAGGGTGCCGATCCCGGAGATAAAGGGATTGAGGGCGATTCGCACGGGATATTTTAATAGAAGTCTAAAGGGTCTTACCCCTTTAGCCAATGCGGTGATGACGTAGGGTTTCTTCAATTCATCGAGGAGGTTGCCTCGCATGACCCGAATCATGCTCGCGGTACCGGTTACCCCGAGAACAACCACCGGGACCCAGATATGTTTCATGAGGTCGGCCACTTTTCCCCAGGTCCATTCGGGCTGACCCGCGTACTCAGGAGAAAACAAACCGCTCATGCGTATCCCGAAATATACATTGCTCCAGTACATAAGCAGGAGGGCGAGAAGAAAGCTGGGGATGCACATCCCGATAAAGCCGAGGAGAGAAAAAAAGTAATCGCCGATCGAGTACTGACGGACAGCCGAGTAAACACCGATAGGCAGGGCGACCGCCCAGGTAAAAAGGATAGACCCGAGAGAGATTAAAAAGGTGAGGAGGATGCGGTCACCGACGACGTCGTTCACCGGCGTTCGGCTCTGCATGGAAAAGCCGAGGTGACCCTGGAGCAAACCCTGGTCCTCGGACTTGAAGGAAAGAAACCAGGGCAGACCGAGCCATTGAAGATACTGAGTGATTGCCGGTTCATCGAGGGGAAAGATCTGACGCAATTGTTCGGCTTCAATTTTCGCCTGGTTATCGTTCGCCAACTCCGCTTGTAATATTTTCAAATCGATAAAATCGGCGGGCGGCAGCTGAATGATGGTAAAGGAAATGATCGAGATGATAAGTAAAGTGGGCACCATAATAAGGAATCGCCTTCCCACATAGGGATGTTTAAATCCTACGAGTATCAATCCCGCGGCAACGATACCCAATATAAGATGGCGAATGATGTGCCTGAGAGAACTTCCACTTTTCTTATCAATGGTGACATCCAGTGCGCTGGGCTGTGGCGTAATCTCAATCACTTCACGTTTTATTTGAGCGATCGCTCCCGGTGAATTGTACGGATCCTCAAGATAATAAGCTTCAGAACCACCCGCAGCGGTATTCTTAGCGAGATTTCCGTAAAGTGAATTGCGCGGCACATTTTTAAAATCCTTCTTCACGATAACGATGGAGGGTTGACCCTGCGTGATGTTAATGTTCCAGAGATTATCTACGGCGATATCCTGAATTTTCTGGTAGATATCTGTCTGTTCTATGAGGGTAAGCGCACTGGTCGCAGCGTCGAACAGTTCCATCGAACGCCGCAGGGGATGATCGACAGGGGGTTCAATACTACCCGGTATATTTGCCGCTGGATTGCCGTATAAACCTCCGTTTTTATACCAGATGGTAAATCCGGCGGCTTCGACATGGCCGGGCACATAACGGTCCGGAGTGATCAGGGGGTGAAAATCGTCTACCGTTCCAGAGATGCTGAAATCTTGAACACGAGCGGCCATTTCGACTGTTCTGAGACCGCCGGAGCGAAATCGCTCAATGGTGTTGAGCCCGACATTTTTCCAATCTTCTACGACAAAAGGTCCGGGACCTTCAGCAAAATTCGGGATGATGTCCAATAACCATACCATGCGGGTACCATCCTTAAAGGTGCGATAGCCCTCGCTATCGCGATGGGTAAGACCCAGTTCATCGAGCAGCTCGTTAGCGCGATCGGGATCGTACTCGACGTGGCTGTACCTGAGTTTTTCATGGTAAAATGCGGATTCCTTTCCCATCGAACTTTGGGCAGGTTCGCCCAATCCATAATAGATTGCATCGATGATTTGCTTTCGATTAATAGCGAGCGACAGTGCCTGGCGAAAGCGTTTGTCGTTGAGCAATCCCCACTTTTTTTTGGTCGTTGGGTTTTCGGGATCAATGTGCAGATTAAGATTCGGGTAGACTGCCCATTCGCTCAACCCTGAATCATACCAATGATAGACATCATACCCCCCGGCGTCGCGTTGAGACATAAATAGTGTATAATGTAAAAAATAGATGTTAAAGGTTTGCATCGTGATGGCTCCATTGGTGACGGCGATCGGGACCAGCTTTTCTGTCTTCACATCGATCATAATACGATCGACATAGGGAAGCTGGTTGCCCTCGGTATCAACAGCCCAGTAATAAGGATTGCGGACTGATACCTGGGGAGGATTGGACTTGTAGGTACGATAAATCCAGGGCCAGATGCGAGGATGTTCCGGGTTGTTAGCAAGTTTCAGGGTAAGATAAAGCGCCTTTCTCGTGGGAGTTTTATAGGCTTTCATCGTGGCCTCGATAAGCGCAACGTTGCCAAGCTCGGGGTGATATTTTTCCAGGTAGTGACGGGGTGAATAATACAGGGGTAGATAAGACAATCGTTCAAGGAGCATGCTATGAGGGTGTGGAAAAACAAACTTAACGGTATGAGGATCGATTTTTATAATCTCCCCTTCTTCCCCTTTAATTCTCATCCACAATGGGTATATGACTAATTCCTCTTTGACTTCGTATTGCCAGTAATAGAGTATATCGTCTGCGGTAAAAGGATGGCCGTCTGACCATTTCATGCCTTTGCGCAGGAAGAAGGTCCATTCTCTTTTATCGGGGGAAACTTCCCAACCCCTGGCAACGTGAGGGACGATGGGATTACCGAAAGGTGAAAAGCGTACGAGAGTATCGCCCGCTATCCATCCATTAACCGCCACGGGAGCATTGGGGGAATTCCTAACCAGGTACCAGGTGCCGCCGTACTGGCCAATGCCGTCGACTCCTTCGATAACCACCGGCTCGGGTCCCACACGCTCAGCGACCGGCGGCAGTTTGCCCTCCGCTACCAGTTCGGCGAGAATCGGCGATTCCCCTTTCGGGTACCACCGACCGGATTCGCCCTCGCTATAATCGACATCGTGCTGAACTTTGAAAAGGTCTTCTTTACTGAAACTGACATCTCTTAAATCCTCCGTGGTTTCGATCATTTCCGGACTGTATCGAATCGGTTCAAGCTCAAGCTCCGGCTTCAAGACATCGCTCCAGAAATACAAAAACCCGAAAAAGCAGAATCCCGTGAGGACTAGAAACCCCAGGAAATTAAAAGCACGTTTCACTGGGGTTAGTCAAAAGGTCAAAAGGTCGAAAAGTCAAAAGGTTGAAGACGTGGAGAAAGAATAGCCACCAGCCGTCGCCAAGGCTATGGCCGGCAGGCAAGAGGCACAAGAAAGAATTGCACCGCAGAGGCGTAGAAGGCGAGGGAGTAATCAGTGAACAGTGAACGGTGAACAGTGAACAGTTGGGGAGTTGCGGATTTATTATAATAATGCTAACTATTCTTACCTGAACCCTGAACCCTGAACCCTGAACCCTGAACCCTGAACCCTGAACCCTGAACCCTGAACCCTGAACCCTGAACCCTGAACCCTGAACCCTGAACCCTGAACCCCAATGGAAAAATTAGAAAACATCAAAGCCCTAACCTTTGACCTCTTCGGGACGGTGCTCGATCTGGGAGGGAGTTTGAAGCCATTCATTGAGGAGTTTCTGAAAGAGAAGGGGTCTTCCGCGGATGCGGGGAAATTCTGGCAGCAGTGGCGTTATCGTCAAAGGATTGAACAGTACCAGGACTCGCTCGTGATGTTGGGCCATAGTGGTTACCTGGAAACCGCACGCCGGGCTTTTGTCTATGTGCTTGGACTAAACCTCGTCGAGGCGTCGAAGGAAGAGGTGGACAATTTTATGGAGGCATGGATGGAATTGAACCCGTTTCCCGACGTCCTACCTGCATTGAAACAGCTATCTTCCCATTACAAGTTGGTCGCGCTTTCGAACGGCAACGCCTGGTTCCTCGAACATCTCGTTGCCAATCGTATCAAGTACGACTTCGACGCGGTGATATCAGTCGATACTTTCGGCGCATTCAAACCTCATCCCTCGGTTTACCGAGGAGCCGCCCGCATTCTCGAATTGGGGTTAGAGGAGATAATGATGGTCTCAACGAACTCGTTCGACGTGATGGGAGCGCGTATGTGCGGCAATCGCGGAGCATTCGTCAATCGCGAAGCGCTTCCCTACGAGGATACACCGTATCAAGCGGATGTAATAGCAAAAGATTTCTCCGAGCTTTCTGACGTGCTCTTATGAGTCAAAGGTCGAAGGTCTAAAGTCGAAGGGGGGGAGGAGCGCTGATGCGCGTGTTAGGTTTTAAGTTTTAGGTGTTAGGTGAAGAGATAGCCTCACTATCATTTGGGGATTTGTAATATCGGTTATACTTTTTATCGAAATCGAAATCGAAATCGAAATCGAAATCGATTCAGTGAACAGCCGTCGTCGCTTCGCTTCAGCCTTCGCCGAGGCTATGGCCTGACAAGATGGAGTGACAAGGTGAACGGTGGGAGAGTTGCTGATTTATTATAATGGTGCTAACTCATTCTACCTGATATCCGACGTTTGATATCCGACGTTTGATATCCGACGTTTGATATCCGATGTTTGATGTGCGAGATGTTGAACCTACATCGTATATCGCATATCGGATATCGTACCGAGGACGAAGTCCGACATCTTCCAAATCGTATATCTTTCTCCCTGAACCGTGAACCGTGAACCCTAATAAAATAGACCAAGACGAAGAGGCAGACGAAGACAAAGAGGGCTTGCGCAATTTAAAACCTAACACCTAACACTTAAAACTTAAACCTGCACTGCTATCGCAGTGCAGTTTTATCATCTTCGATCATTTGTTGCCAGGCGGTTTGCTGGCGTTGGTGGAAGCCTTCATCGATGCCGAAGAGGCGGAGGATGCGGCGGTCATTGCGTTTGCGGGCGTCGGCGACGATCTTTTCGATGACGGGCGTCTCGAAGGTGTCGCGGTGGGGTAAGCCGATGCGGCAAATATAGCCGCTGATAAAGTAACGGATTGCGCCAACGGTGTTGACCGTCCCGGTATGATAAAGATCACAGTGAGTAAAGACCATGTCGCCGGCTTTCAGTTCGACGAGCTTCTCATTGGGGTGGGGGTCCTTCAGCTTCTCTTCGGGAATCATCGTGTAATCGAGGTGCGACCCCGGGATGACGCGTAGCGGGCCCGACTCGGCGGTCATGTCCTGTAAATAAGTCAGGTAGTTACAGGCCATGGGGGGAGTGTAGTGTCGGGGTTCTTGCTTGTAGGGAAATTTGTGGCCCGCCCACTGCTCAGACTGATTAAAGGCGTCGCGGTGCCAGCCTGCGACCTCGCCTTTCCTCTTAACGTCCTCCGTGGGGTAACCGGAAATTTCCATGCCGTCCAATTGCACGTAGGGGCCCATGACCGCTTCCGCGAAGTCTAGCATTGTTGGGTTCACGATATGTTCACCCATCAGGGGTCCATAAGTCTCATGTGAGAGAATACCATTAATTGTCGCGCGCCAGCGTTCCGGTTTTTCGGCATGGCGACTTGTGAAGTCGGGATCCAGGAGAGCGCGCAGCGTCTCTACCTTCTCAGGGGGATAAAAGTTCCTGAAGATAGTATAACCATCGAGTTCGTATTCAGCAACGCGTTGCTCTAAAGTGATCATTTTTGGATAGCCACAAAAAGCACAAAAGGCACAAGAGGGACAAGAATAAATTTAACCACGAATGAACACGAATCGACACGAATAAAAGAGAGAAGAAATAGTAGTAACAAATCAGGTAAAACACGATGCGTTATCTCAATAGCTCAGCATAGCTGAGCGCCAGATGTTTCCTACGCGTTTTTTTAAATTGTGATTTAAAAAAAGCGCTAGGGATCACCCGTAGTCAATCCACCCGCAAATGCGGGATGGATGACATTGAGATAAAGCATCGTGTTTCACCTGATATTTCTTCCCGATCTTCCCGACTTTCCTGTAAAATTCTTTCTTTTCTTTTTTGTGTCTTCTGTGCCTTATGTGGCCAACTCTTCTTCTCCTTGCCCTGAGTTTAGTCGAAGAATGCGGTTCAAAATTTTAACCTTGAACCGTGTACCTTGAACCCTGAACCTTGCCGAAGGCAAAATGAATATTACAGTATGCAAAACGGAAATGGAGTTCCCGGGGGAGGTGGGGGAGTTGAGGGAATCGAATGATCTTTTGGAGGATATGGATGGGCTCCATAAGCGGATCGAGGAGGATGGCTGTTTGCTTTTGCGCGATTTTCTCAATCGTGAGGATGTGCTCGCGGCAAAAGAAACATTCCGCAGGAAAATTGAGACAACGAATGCGGGTAGTATTGAATTGAATTCTGAGCTTGTTGCCCATGAAGCAGAATTTGTAAAAGTATTTGAATCTCCCAGGCTCTTTGACTTTTTTGAAAAGTTTTTTGGAGAACCGGCGTTAACTTTCGATTTTAAATGGCTGCGACAAGTTACGCCCGGTAAATTCTCGGGACTGCACTTTGACAATGTCTATATGGGACGGGGATCGGATCGTCTGCATACGGTCTGGGTGCCGATTGGTGATCTTACACCTGACCTCGGCACGCTGGTTCTCAATGTCGGTTCCCATAGTGAACGGAAGAAAAAGCTGATTGATACTTACGGGATGATGGATGTCGACCGCGACAAAGTAGCGGGCTGGTTTTCCCATGACCCGCGTGAGTACACGGAAAAATATGGCGGCCAGTGGCAGACCTCCAGATTCAAGGCGGGAGACATCGTCATCTTTACGATGTTTACGATGCACTGTTCGACGCTTAATCTCACCGACGGCGATCGCTACAGCGGTGATATCCGTTTTCAACCCGCCAGTAATCCCGTCGATAATCGCTGGTACGGAAAAGACGCGCCCGGACATACGGCCGATGAAAATCAAAAATCAATGGAGGAGTTTAGGAGGGAATACGGAATTTAGCTTGCTAAATTCCGTGTCAAAAGGTCAAAAAGTCAAAAAGTCAAAATGTGGGGGGAACTAGTAAACAGCCGTCGTCGCTCTGCTATGACGTGCCAAGGTGAACAGTGTGGAGTTGCGGATTTATTATAATAGTGCGAACAATTCTTACCTGAACCCTGTACCGAGAGCGTAGCTCGACATCTTCCACCCTGAACCCTGAACCTTGAACCGTGAACGCTGAACCCGTATGGTGAATATATGAGGGAGTGGTATTCCAGACCGGTTTTTTTTGTCACGGATATGAAAAAGGCGTGTGACTTTTATTGTGAGGTCATGGGTTTTAAGGAAGCGTGGAGCTATGAGGATGAGGGGAAAAAGATAGTCGTGCAGATGACGCGTGGGAGTTGTGAAATCATCCTTAACGTGAATGCGAAACGCGCCGGGAATTCAAGACTGTTCATCGCGCTTGAGGTTGAAGAATTGAAAGTTTTGCAGAAAGAGATTGTTGAAAAATCGATAGAAACGAAAAATTTATTCTGGGGCTATCCCGTGATTGAGATTAAGGACCCGGATGGAAATGAGTTGTTGTTTCCGATAGAGGATAGGGAGCGCTAGCGCGCCTCAAAAAGTCAAAAGGGGGGGACCAGTAAACAGTGAACAGTGAACAGTAAACAGTGGGAGCGCTGGGGCGCGCGTTAAGTTTTAGGTTGGACGATTCAGGATTCGATGTTTGTATTTTTCCCAATCCCAAATCCGCATTCCGACATCCGCAATTGAAATAACCGTGAACCGTGAACCCCGAACCTTGAACCCCAATATTATAATCATCTTTGCTGATGATTTGGGTTATGGGGACTTGGGTTGTTATGGATCGAAGGTGAATGTTACGCCGCGGTTTGATCGGATGGCGGCGGAGGGGATGCGCTTCACTGATTTCTATGTTGCTTCACCGGTCTGTTCGCCATCGCGGGCTGCGTTGATGACTGGCTGTTATCCCAAGCGTATGGGTCTTGATTCGGGAACGGACTACGTGGTGTTGATGCCCGGGGACCCGATCGGCCTGGATGCTGAGAAATATACCCTTTCACGGATGCTGAAGAATGCCGGTTACGCGACCAAGATCATAGGGAAGTGGCACCTTGGAGATCAGCCGGAGTTTCTTCCCGCGCGCCATGGATTTGACAGTTATTTCGGCCTGCCCTACAGCAACGACATGTTACCGGATCACCCGAACAATGATAGTTATCATTTTCCGCCACTGCCCCTGATGAAAGATGAAGAAGTAATGGAGGTAGACCCCAACCAGGCGTCATTAACGGATCGTTACACGGCTGAGGCCATCCGCTTCATCGAAGAGAACGCCGGGAACAATACTCCTTTCTTTCTCTACCTGCCCCACATGTACGTGCATATCCCTATTCATACCCCGATGAAGTACGACATAGCTTCAAAAAACGGAGTCTACGGCGCGGCGGTGGAGCACATGGACGACAGCACGGGCTGTATTCTCGACACCCTGGAACGGATGGGTATCGATGAGAACACCCTCGTTATCTTCACTTCAGACAATGGATCGAGCTGCAGGGAAGGGGGGAGTAACACGCCTCTTCGTGGCACCAAGGGCACAACCTGGGAAGGCGGCATGCGCGAACCGTGCCTTATACGTTGGCCGGGAAAGATACCGGCCGGGTCAAGCTGTAATGAAATCACCACGACAATGGACCTGCTGCCAACGCTGACAAAACTTGCGAACGGGTTTATCCCGGACGATCACGTTATGGACGGGAAGGACATCTCTCCACTCATGCTGGGGAAAGACAGACGCCCGTAGTCCACATGCAGCCTTCTTCTATTATGGGACAGGAGACCACACCCTTCACGCGGTGCGCAACGGTAAGTGGAAGTTGCATCTGCTGCTCAATGAGCTCTATGACCTCGAGCGTGATATCGGTGAAGAACGAAACGTGTTCGTTGATCACCCCGAAATAGTAGCGAAGCTTACAGCCCTGGCCGACGGTTGTCGAAAAGAACTGGGTGACGCCCACACGAATTCAGAAGGCAGTGGCTGCCAACCAGTAGGACACGTAAAGGACCCACAGACGCTCACATCATTAGATACGATGGATCCGATTATTCGCGCGATGTATGATTTGGATGACGCGCCAGGGCGCTAGCGTTGACATGCGTCAACGCTCGTCAAAAAGTCACCAGCCGTCGCCAAGGCTGTGGGCGTCAGGCAAAAAAGAAATTTACACCGCGGAGGTGGAGATTGAGAGTAGATAGTCACTTTATCAAAGGGGTATCAGTGAAAAAAACCACGAATGAACACGAATAGGCACGAATAAAAGAGAGAAGAAATAGTAGTAACAAGATCAGGTGAAACACGATGCTTTATCTCAATAGCTCAGCATAGCTGAGCGCCAGATGTTTCCTACGCGTTTTTTTAAATTGTGATTTAAAAAAAGCGCTAGGGATCACCCGTAGTCAATCCACCCGCAAATGCGGGATGGATGACATTGAGATAAAGCATCGTGTTTCACCTGATCTTTCTTTCCGAACTTCCCGGCCTTCCTGTAAAAGTCTTTTTTGTGCTTTTGGAAGATCTAGCTTTGCTCTGGTAGTGACCAATTTATTTTATTTTTAAAATTACATTCGTGTTCATTCGTGGTCAATTATTTCGTATTTCCTTTATGAACTATTGACGTTTTAACCTTTTCACTCATCCATAACATAAACATAAAATTCAATTAGGAGAACCCTATGTTAAAAAAAATAATTCCCAACGTATTTTATGAGGATATTGAGGTGGGGCTTAGGCTGTTTGTGAAAACGTTAGGGTTTTCGGTGACCCATGAGGACCGTGAGGCGGAACAACCTTTGATTGTGGTGGAGAGGGATTCGGTGAAAGTGCATTTAGTAGAAAATGCTGAATATGCGGTGAAGGATCGTCCAGAAATACGCATCGAGACGGACGATATTGAAGCGGTCTATAAAGAGGTCGTGGCGAATAACAAAGATTACCTTCATCCCAATTCAAGTGGTCCCACTCTCCGGCCCTGGGGCTGTACTGAATTTGCACTTCTTGATGAAACGAAAGTGTGTGTTATTATTCAGGAGTGGTAGCGCGCCAGCACTGGCGCGCGTCAAAAAGTCACCAGCCGTCGCCAAGGCTATGGCCGGCAGGAAAGGTCAAAAAGTCAAAAAAGGGGGGGAACCGGAAGGCCTGAGGGCCGGAAAACCAGAAAACCGGATGATTGGAGGACTAATTCCGACTTCAGCGGTTGCAGATCGGTCATTGCTTCGGTTAAGGTGTGACCATCCTTTGCCTACGTTGTCACTAGGCTACGGACGGCAGGCAAGTTGCAGATTTATCCTAACGGTGTAATCGGTTCTTTCCTGAACCCTGAACCCTGAACCCTGTACCGAGAGCGTAGCTCGACATCTTCCACCCTGAACCCAAACGCTTTCGACTTTGGACCTTAGACTTTCGACTTATTTCCCCCTTCTGAGGAGGCGGATGAAGATCATGAAATGGGTGACGAGGAGTAAGGGGACAACGAATGTTGGAATGTACCAGGTTGCTCCTAAACTTGGGACGACGTCGGCGTGGCGGAGGGCATTTAAAAGGTCTACGGTACCTACGATATTGAAGATCCAGACTAAGGGGAACGTGATTCGCCATCGTCCTCGAAGCGCTAGCATACATATTATGGCAAGCAGGCCGCTGAGTAGATCCCCATAAGCCGCAGCGTTGGCAAAAAAGGTCGGCAACGGATGGGCATTTACGCCCGGGACAAGAAACATCAGCCCTAAATGACGGAAGGCATGAGGGATTAGCAGTAGGGTTAATGCCTGGTTGATGGGTTTATTTACCAGCCATGGCGCCAAGTACCACTTCGCAAGAAGAGAGTAGACAATAATACTCAGGACAAGCTGCAGAGCAAAAACTTCTAGAGCTTCCATCGGGTTACCTCCAAGTTGGAATTAATAAATCAGGACCTTTGTCTAAATAATGCTAAGTATGGAGGGAAGGCAATGAATTAAGTCAAAAAGTCAAAAGGTCAAAAAGTCAAAAAGGGGGATGCGCGGTAGCGCGTGTTAAGTTTTAAGTGTTAGGTTTTAGGTAATTGACTTAAAACGGTACAACCAGGACATGGTTTACAGATTTAGATCAAGACATGGTTTACACTTTGTGAGGGATGCTGAACGGTAATCGGGTTATATAGTTAAGTTAATGTTATGCGGTTTTAGAGGTTTGGCTGGCATTGTTGGGGCCGCAAGCGGCCCCAATGAAAGCAGCCGTTGAAAGGTCAATCTGACCGATTCTGAGAGTGGCAAAGTAAACATCGAAGTGTACCGTGTCTAGTGGTTTTAGTCCAACGCTCCAACCGGCGAGGGCGGTGGAGATAGGAATCTGGAAGCCATCGAGTTTGATAGACCCGCTTTTTGAGACCCGGCGAGTCATCAAATCATAGCTGATATCGGCAGGAGTGCCACCGTAAGGATGAGAGCTGTGCTGATAGATTTCAGAGGGCGTGCTCATGGCAAGAGCCGCATGGGGGCGTTCTTCATTGAAGGTCTTGCGCCACAGATCGAAGGCCACCTGTTGGGTGCGAAGATCGTCCTGGGCATGTTTTTGCAACTCCTCTTTGATATCGCGATGGAGACGCTCATGGGCACCGTTATCCTGGGGTTTACCCGGACGTCCACGCTCGAGATTGATCCCTAAGGCCAGCCACCAGGCCGCCAGTTTGCTCAGGCCCAGGACCGCATTGGCACTGGCAAAGGGACTGCCGTTGTCGCTGCGGATGCAAGCGGGAAGTCCATAGCGTTCAAAGAGTTTTGTGAAGCATTCACGCACCGCTTCGCTACGGGCTGAACTGAGCACCCGCACCTCTAATACATAGCGGCTCCATTCATCCCGTACCGTCAAAGGTTCACAACGGTTGCCATCAACGGTGTGCCACCACCCTTTGAAGTCTACGCTCCACACTTCGTTACAGCCACTGGCCTTGACGCTGCGGTAAAGGCGTCCGCTTTTTTGAGCGCTTCTGCGCCGACGCTTTTGCACCAGTCCCGCACGTTCCAAGACCCGTTTCACGCTCGAGTCTGAGGGGGCCTTCCCGTAACGCCTCTGGTAAAGCTCGCGGATCTTGTAGGGGCCCCACGTCGGGTGATGATGCTTGAGTTTGATCAGCGTACATACTACTGATTCGGATAGTTCCTGAACACTTCCATGCGGTCGGCGTGAGCGCTCGTGCAACCCCTCCATCCCTTCGCTCAGGAAGCGCTTCTTCCATTTATACCCTGTCGGTCGGCTGATCCCGTAGTCTTCACACAGCTCGTTCATCTTTACTCCCGGTTGCATCGATTCCAGGGCGAATTGGTATCTTTGGTCCATTTTATTTGTTTCCTTCCATGACATCATACCCCTTACTTAGCATCCTTCTTTCTTTGGCAATCTGTAAAGGATGTCCTGAACCTTTTGTGTAAAGAATGTCTTGAACCTATACCATACCTATAACATCTGACGAAGACGAAGAGGCAGACGAAGACGAAGAGGACTTGCGCTAAGTATATCCCAAACGCATTCGACTTTGGACCTTAGACTTTCGACGGTACTTTCCTTTCAGGAAAGTACCTTTGGTGCCAGATCACCGATGGAGGCGCCTAGGGTATCCTGGTCTTCTGGTGGGAGGCGTCCGGCGGTTTCGGGAAGGGGGGTGTCGAACTGGTAGCTTGGGTCGGTCTGCTGTCGTTTATAGGTTTCGCGCATCTCGCGCCAGGCCCCGATCATCGTTCGTGGTTTCGGCATATCGTCGGCGATCTCGCGACTAAGCTTTTTCAGGTTGTAACAGGGAACGCCCGCGTACATGTGGTGCTCTGCATGCCAGTTCATGTGCCAGTAGAGAAACTGTGAAAGCGGGTCCAGTTTAATGGAGCGAACACAGAGTCGAAAGTCGGGAATATTATCACGCAGACCGCAGTGCATGGGCGCGCCGCAAAGGTAGCGCCATATGCCCCCCATAAAAAACGAGAAGGTAAATAACAATGGCAGCAGCCAGAGTTTGAAAACGATCGCCACCACGAGAACGGACAGATGGAAGAGGAGGATAACCCGCGCATTGTTCACGGCTTTCAAACGCTCCTCAGGGCAGTCCTCATAGACGGCTTCTATCCATTCATTGTCGCCCGGGAATTTACCGAAGGCGGTCCAGATGGTCCGCTTCATAACGGGAATAAGTCCGGAGGACTCAAACCCGCCAGTAAAATTGAAGGTGAGCAACTGCAAGAGGTAAAGCGGATTAAAAGTAGGGATCTTGGGCAATAAAACCTCCCGATCGCCATCCGGGTGCAGAGTGTAGCGGTGATGATAGGTATGGCTCATCGCGTAGTCACGATGGTTGTGGTAGCCGAGGACACAGTAAATCCAAAGAAAGAATCGGTTGAGCCACCTTGTTTTGAAGACCGTGCCATGCCCCAGTTCATGGTTTGGAAAAGCGAAAAAGCTCGTGATCACACTATGCAGGTAAAGTGAAACGGCGAACAAAACCCAATGCTGTTGTAAGAACAGGAAGTAGGTCAGCGCACCGGTGCAGGTGAAAAGAAAGAGGTGCCCCAAAGACTGGAACCATCCCTTCAGGTCACTGCGTTGGCTCAATTCGAGCAGCCGATCTCTTGGAACCGGACATCGATACCATTCTACGTGCAGGTTCTTGCGGGCTTCTTCGAGGGGGGGATAGGTTGTATTCATTATTTAATTTTATAATCAGGACGATGATTCTATAAGTCAAAAAGTCAAAATGTCAAAAGGTCAAAAAGTTAATCGATTGCGGATATCGGATTTTTGGGAGAAAGAGGGATAGCCACTACCGAGCGAAGCGAGATCTTCCAAAGGCACAAGAAGCACAAGAGGCTCAAGAAAGAAATATGGAACTCAGGGACTCAGGAATCAAAGATTAAATAACCGTGGAGGCGCAGAGGTGGAGATTGAGAATAGATAGTCACTTTCTCAAAGGGGTATCAGTGAAAAAAACCACTAATGGACAAGAATTGGCACGAATAAAAGAGAGAGGAAATAGTAGTAACAAAAGTCAGGTGAAACACGGTGCTTGATCTCAATTACATCTCACCCGTATTTACGGGAGTGATGTTACGGCTATTTCATAGCGCTTTTTTTAAATTGTGATTTAAAAAAACGCGTAGGAAACATCCGACACTCAGCTATGCTGAGTTATTGAGATCAAGCACGATTCGACTGAGCTCGTCACAGGCCGTGGTTCACCTTACAATTGTTCCAGGTCTCTTTATAAGGCTCTTTGTATATACTCTTCATAAATCTAAAACCTAACACCTAAAACTTAACACGAGCGTTAGCGCTCAACCTTTCCGCTTGCCACGCCATAGCTCGACTGAGCGTCGGCGGGTTCTCCCCGCTCTTCCTGTAAAAATCTTTCTTTTCTTTTTTGTGTCTCTTGCCTGCCGGGCATAGTCCCGCGACTGCGGGACGACGGCTGTTGCTTTTTGTGGGTAATAAATCTACTCCTTATATTGTATTCGTGTTCATTGGTGGTTAATTTTCTTCATATTTGATTAAGCTCAATTCCGAAAAGTTTGGCGGAATTGCTTATCAAGGATTGTAATATGACTTATTCAGCAAGAAATGTGATGGTAATTTCTATACTCGTGGTGCAATCTATTAGTTTCGTGGTTGCACAAGAGGAAAGACCTGATTTTTGGAAAGCTGAAGGAGCGCTGGGGGTCGTCGCTACGGGTGACGAGTCATCGGCTGATGCTGGTATTGGGATACTAAAAGATGGAGGGAATGCTGTCGATGCCGCCGTCTCCAGCTTGCTCGTTCTGACGGTGACCGACACGGGAAATTTTTGCTTTGGCGGTGAAATTCCGATCATCGTTTATGATGCGAAACGCGGTGTCGTGGAAGTTCTGAGTGGTCAAGGAGCGGCTCCCCGGTTGGCAACTTTGAAATATTTTAAGAAGAAGGGTGAAGGTTCCGTTGATGGACCGGCTGTCCCGGGCGCCCTGGACGCCTGTTTGACGGCATTGGAAAGATATGGCACGCTAACTTTTGCCGAGGTAGCAAATCCGGCTTTGAGCATCTTAGATCAGCATAAGGAGCCCTGGCATGCTAACATGGCTAAAACTATTCGCCGGCTCATTGAAGCTGAAAAAGGTTCACCGGATGATCGACAGCGTGGACTAAGGCTTGTTGCCGATTATTTCTACCGTGGCCCTATCGCCCGAGAGTTAGATACTTGGAGTCGAGAGCATGATGAACTATTGCGCTATTCCGATTTAGCGACCCATGTGACCCGCATTGAGGATCCCGTCTTAGTAAAGTACCGTGGATACACCGTTTACAAATGCGGTCCATGGACCCAGGGACCCTGCCTTTTGCAGGGGTTGCGTCTACTGGAAGGTTTCGACCTAAAGGCCTTGGGGCATAACAGTCCGGATTACATTCATGTTGTTATCGAGGCGATGAAGTTGGCATTAGCTGATCGGGATACTTATTACGCCGACCCTCTATTTGAAGACGTTCCGTTGAAAGCGTTGTTATCCGAGAACTATGCCAATATTCGCCAATCGCTAATCGATATAAAGCGTGCCTCATTGGTTCATCGTCCCGGGGATCCTCAGGCGGGCAAAGCTTTGTTGAAAAAAAACCAAACCCTACGCGGTAAAAGTGGTCAGGTCAAAGATACCACAACCTGTCTTGCCGCAGATCGATGGGGTAATGTCGTAGCGGCCACCCCTAGCGGTTGGGGTGGAAGGCTTGCCGGTGACACTGGTATCGTGCTCGGCACGCGACTCAAAAGTTTCAATGTATGGAAAAATCATCCGAATGTCATTGAGCCGGGTAAACGCCCGCGAATCACCTTAACGCCGACATTAGTAATGAAGGATGATAAACCAGTGCTTGCTGTGAGTGTCGCTGGGGGTGACAAACAGGACCTGGCGACGATGAATTTACTCTTGAATTATATCGAGTTTGGATTAACGCCTGCCGAGTCCATGATCACTCCACGTTTTGGGACCGACCACCTCGTTGGTTCTTTTCAGCAACCCCCACCAAAACTAGGAAGTTTATACCTTTATTCTGCTGTAGACGAACAAACCATGGATGCATTGAAGACCCGCGGTCACCTTATCGAGATCGTGGATCCTGAGGTCTTACCGTATGGCCGGTCTTGTGTTTTGAGTTTCGAACCAAAGTCAGGGCTTATGCAGGCGGCGGGCGATCCCACCGCGGATCACCATGCGAGGGGGTTTTAAGTCAAAAAGTCAAAATGTCAAAAGGTCAAAAAGTGGAAATCCTGAAAGCCAGAAGTCATGAAAGCCAGAAAGCCGGATTGATGCACGATCCAGGATGCAAGATAATCCTACGGTATCCGCTTTTTCGCTTTCACGCATTATAGGATGTCGGGCTACACCCTCGGTACGCTTATTCGCGAATGCCAAAGAGCTTGGCGGTGTTGAGGCCGAGGATGAGATCTTTTTCGTGCGGGGTGAGGAAATCGCAGTGGAGTTGTATGAACTCCAGGGACTGTCGATAGGTGCACCAGGCACTCATGCTGTGAGGGCTGTCCGTTCCCCAGATGAGTTTCTCCGCGCCGACCGCATCGCGCAGATCCTTGAGTTGCTTCTGTCCCTCGGGGTAGGGATAGACCGGCCACTTTGCTGGAAAAAGAATCTCGGCAAGACTGTTCGGTCGTTTTAGTACCTCGATGAGTTCGTCGGGGATACCGATGTCGTGAATAATCGCGGCGGGGACAAGACCGTGAGTGATGATTGACGGAATATTGGGATGCTTTTGCGTCCATTCGTCCAACTCGGTAACCCTTCGCAAGAACATCTCGATCCGATTATGGGTGCGATCATCGAGGAACCAGAATACCGGTATTTCCAGCTGCTGGACGAGATTCCAAAGAGGATCAAACTTCGGATCGTTGAGCGAGACATCCAACTGCATCACCGAGAGGGGCTCGACACTGAAATAAATCCCCTTGTTTCCGTATTCGCTTATTCCCCGCTCCAGTAATTTTAAGCGTTCGGTGCTGTCGGCTTCCGGTTCCCAGATTTGTGCCAGTCCGATGAAGCGACCGGGGAACTTTTTTCTCGCATCGGCAAAGTATTCATTGAGGTCGCCGTAGACATGATCGCATTGCAGGACACCCATGTCTACACCGACCATGTTCATCTCCGCGACCATGCGTTCCGGTGGCGCGTCATTGTCTGCTTGCGTGGGCGGGAAGAGTTGCATGGTGTAATCTACACCATCGACCGTGATGTCCACCTGACCGAATTGTGTAAGACGGAAATTTACGTCGGGCATGTCGTCGAGATTATTGGAATCAAAGCGCAGGAATTGTTCATCGGTGTGTGAGCCATCGTCCTTGCGCCAGAAATTATTGCATTCGCGTGCATGGTACTGCCAGAGTTTTGCACGCAAGGCGGGATCGATTCCCTCTTGCTGCGAACCGGGGGGCGGAAAGATATGGTAGTGCGCGTCGATGATCGGGCAGCGCTTGCGGTCTTTCGAGTCACTGTCGATCACCCAGCCGCCGCCGATGAAGGTCATTTTTTTATTCATCTTCTCGATAGTTATCGAGAAGATGAATAAAAAGTCAAAAGGTCAAAAAGTCAAAAGGGGGGGGAGCGGAAATCAGTGAACAGTAAACAGTGAACGGTGAGGGGAATGTGATTGCTTATTAATACACTGATTAAGCTAGGTGGAACGGGCTGTCCCTAGCGCGTTTGGATATGTTTGTAAGTAAGAAGCGTGCTAGGGATAGCCCGCTCCACCTTAACACCTAAAACTTAACACTGATCGATAGATCATTCGATCGTTATCTCATCTACTTCGACGGTTAGGTCATCGCCATCTTCGTTAGTGAAGGTGGCATTTATACTTCGCGTGGGCTGAGGGGTGTTGTCGGACTTAAAATTGTTCTGGGTGATCAATCGATCGAAGCCACGGGTTGTCGATCCGCTCTCGGCAACGACGATTGAAGCTCCATTTGTCTGAACGAGGTCACCTCCGGTTATACGTAATCCGGGGTTGCCGGCGGCGACGGTGAAGGACCCTTCTCCAAATAAGAGGTGAGGAACTGCATCGCCATCGGCATCGATGTCGCCGACGGTTAAGCGTACCGCGATCGGTACTCCGCGCGCATCGATACCAACTTTGCCCGTGCTACCACTGAAAACTGTATTCGATAACTGCATGCCTCCCATTCCCGTTGAATTGATCACTTCGACGAGGGTGACGTCCGCTTGTGCATCATAGACTTGTCCCTCGGGGAAGAGTGCCTGGTTAACGGCATTGATTCTACCGACGGTGAAAATACTGAAGAAGGTATTGGAGTCTGCTCCATCGATAACTACACTGGGTCTTCCGGTGACATACTCGACTGCCTGGTTGTAGCGCGGGGGTATTGCCGGGGGCAGGAAAGTGGTCGGGTCGAGGGTTACAGTAAAGTTGCCTGCGCCTGAGAACTCTACCTGCACAATGTCCTCGGTTTCGTCCATGAAGGAGACGCGAGTGATCTGATTGGGTCTTGCCAGGAGCCGGATACTTTCCCCGGTGAGTAAAATCTGATCGAATACATTACCGTTAGGATGCTGAATATTTTCCCCGGCGATATCACCCGTTCCTTCAAGGACCAGAGGCACGGAGGGAGCCGCAACTGTGATGACCGCGGTATCACTATCAGCTGTACCTTCGGCGTTAGTTATCTGTACCCAGAAGTTTGTATCCGCATTGAGTGCACCTGTGTCTAAGACATTGCTCGTAGCGCCGGTGACAGGACTGGCGGTGTCACCACTGTTACCGGTAAACCACTGGTAAGTTAAATCTTCACCGCTGGCGGCAACGGACAAACTCGCGGATGCACCTGATGCAACTTCCTGGCTCGTGGGTTGCGTAGTGATAGCTGGAGCATCTGCTGGAGGCGGTGCCTCAGATCCAGTTCCGGGAGCACCAATGGGTGTAAATCCAAAATCGTCAATGGCGGTACGGCTTCTTTCAGGATTAATATTAGGATCATCCTTCATCACTATCCTGCTAATGCCACCCGGGGCTCCCAGTTCCACTGCATTAATCGTTACAAAGCCAGGTTTGAACTCAGGTGTTATATCCCCTTCTAAATTTGTAAGGGTGGCGATTAAGTTATCGTTTGTATCATAGACATCAACTGACCCATCGACATCTGAGCTACCTGATAAGACCACGGTAGCCCCGAAAAAATCAATTTCATATGCAGGGGTTTCAAAGGTAACAGTCGCTTCTTCACCATTAAATATCGCATAAGTATGAGGAATTGATCGCACACGTCCACCAGCAGCAGGTTCACCAAAAAATTGGATGAGACCTCCTTCAAAAGAAGCAGTAGTGGGTGGCGTTCCAATGACTAACGGTTCTGACTGACCTGCGCCCGCGCCAAATTCACTAAACATTGTGTAAAAAGTGTTGTTAGAGGGAAAATCCGTCAGGGTGAATCCCAGGTCATCGAGTGATAATTTTCCGGTTACATTCGAAAGCTTTACTTCAATAATGCCGCCGAGAAAGTTAAAATCATCTTCATCAAAAAAATTACCACTCTCTGCGACAAAGCTATATAATGTGGGGTTGGTATCGGGGCTGATATTAGTCGGCAGCCCTTCGATTACGCCGTCCTCGCCGATAAGGACGATCGCCTGACTATCTGCTCCGAACGCCGATTCATTGAGCACTCCCCTGATCTCCATCCTGCCAGCACCCGTGTTCTCAGCCGCATAAAATTCAATAAATTGAAGGCCTCTTGAGGATGAAATTCTCCCCTCCTGTCCAGGTGCCAGGGTTATCGCTTTTGTACCTGAATGTAAGAGCGCAGGATCCTCTAAAGTCTCCACAGTAAAACCGGATAGCGTAACCGTGTTTGGCTCCTGACCTATGATGATATTGCCTTCACCGCTGATGTCCTCGAAATCGGTGAACACCTCCAGGTCTTGAGGCAGGGCAATGAGAAGCAGCGGGGATAAAGTTGAGAAAATTATGAGCGCGAGAGAATTTTTGAAGAACATGGCGATCCCATTTGTCCGGTTAATATTAAAACGTATGAATTTAATTAATGGCTAACGGCTGCCCCGTCAAATTTTAACCGCGGATAACACGGATGAACGCCGATAAAATAAATAGTGAAGATTGTTAGCCACAAAAGGCACAAGAGGCACAAGAAAGAAATTTGCACCGCAGAGGCTCAGAGGCGCAGAGGTGGAATTGGAGGAGTCTAAAGTCGGAGGTCGAAAGTCGAAAGTTGGAAAAAGCAAAATATTGTTCAGTTGAAACACGGTGCTTGATCGTCAATGTCATCCTTCCCGCAGATGCGGGAGGATTGACTACGGCTGATCCCTAGCGCTTTTTTTAAATAATGATTTAAAAAAACGCGTAGGAAACATCCGACACTCAGCGATGCTGAGTTATTGAGATCAAGCACCGTGTTTCAACTGAGCTCTCTTTCCGAACTTCCCGTTCTTCCTGTAAAATCTTTTTTGTGCTTCTTGTGCCTCTTGTGGCCAACTCTACTTTTACCCTGCGTCTCTGCGGTGAACTTTCTTAATCTAAAACCTTACACTGATCGATAAATCACTCGATCGTTATTTCATCCACCTCGACGGTTATCTCTTCATCGTCCTCATTGATAAAGGTTGCATTAATGATCTGTGTGGGCTGAGGAGTGTTGTCGGACTTAAAATTGTTCTGGGTGATCAATCGATCGAAACCGCGGGTTGTCGATCCGCTCTCGGCGACAACGATTGAAGCTCCATTTGTCTGAACGAGGTCTCCCCCGGTGATGCGTAAACCGGGGTTGCCAGCGGCGACGGTGAAGGACCCTTCACCGAACAAGAGGTGAGGCACTGCATCGCCATCGGCATCGATGTCACCGACGGTTAAGCGTACCGCGATGGGTACTCCGCGCGCATCGATACCAACTTTACCCGTGCTACCACTGAAAACTGTATTCGATAACTGCATGCCTCCCATTCCCGTTGAGTTGATCACTTCGACGAGGGTCACGTCCGCTTGTGCATCGTAGACCTGTCCCTCGGGGAAGAGTGCCTGGTTAACGGCATTGATTCTACCAACGGTGAAAATACTGAAGAAGGTATTGGAGTTTGCTCCATCGATGACAACGCTGGGTCTGCCCGTGACATACTCGACTGCCTGGTTGTAGCGTGGGGGTATTGCCGGGGGCAGGAAAGTGGTCGGGTCGAGGGTCACAGTAAAGTTGCCTGCCCCTGAAAACTCTACCTGTACTATGTCCTCGGTTTCGTCCATGAAGGAGACGCGAGTAATCTGGTTGGGTCTTGCCAGGAGCCGGATGCTTTCCCCGGTGAGTAAAATCTGGTCGAAGACATTACCGTTCGGGTGTTGAATGTTTTCCCCGGCGATATCCCCCGTTCCTTCCAGGACCAATGGTACGGAGGGAGCTATAACTGTGATGACTGCGGTGTCGCTATCCACACTCGTTCCCGATACCTGGCTTACCCGCACCCAGCAACTCGAATTCTCGTTTACTTCCCCTTTGTCTAAGGTGCTACTAGTGGCTCCGGCTATTGGATTAGAGGTGTCGCCACTGTTGCCAAGATACCATTGGTAGGAGAGGCCATCGCCACTGGCGGTGACTGATACGAGAACTGAGGTGCTGATCGACACTTCCTGGCTCGCGGGTTGAGTGGTGATGGTTGGTGCATCAGCAGGGGGCGGAGATGATGTGTCAGTGCCGGGAGCGCCGATGGGAGTAAATCCTAAGTCATCAATTCTAGTTCGACTGAACAGTGGGTTTACATTGGGATCGTCTATTAAGACCAACCTGCTAATGCCGCCCGGTGCTCCCAATTCAACCGCATTGATCGTTATAAAATCAGGTTTAAAATCGGGACTGAGATCAGCTTCAAAATCCGAAAAAGTTGCGAGCAGGTTATCCTCTGTATCGTATACTTCAACCGAACTATCAGGATCGGTACTGCTCGAAGTTACAATCGTTCCCCCGAAAAAATCCACCTCGAAGACTGGAGTTTCAAAAGTGATGGTCGCGGTTTCGCCGTTTTGTATGTTGTAAGCAAAAATGGTGCGCCCACCGTCAAAAATAAACCCACCTGTTAAGGTGGCACTAAACGGCGATTCCCCAACGATAATCGGAGCTGATATACCGTCACCCCCACTCAGTTCATCAAAGGTAGTAAAGACGGTGTTGTTGACGGGTCTATCAGTCAGGGTGATTCCCAAATCATCAAGGGAAAATTTTCCTGAAACATTGAATACCTTCATTTCTTCAATGCCG
The DNA here is from genome assembly GCA_965219535.1 of Opitutales bacterium. Taxonomy (GTDB): domain Bacteria; phylum Verrucomicrobiota; class Verrucomicrobiia; order Opitutales; family PNEW01; genus PNEW01. Next base: position 1,498,061 of record CBDCNV010000002.1, read on the forward strand.
TTAAGAAAATCAAAATCAGTGGTATCGAGGAAACTATTACTGTCGGAGACAAAACTATATAAGGGGGGATCGGAGCCAGGGCTGATATCACTCGACAGATTTTCGACAATGCCATTATAGACGACCGAGGTTAATATCAGATCATCCAGGTCTATATAGATTTTACCTCTGAACTCGATCTTGCCAGCGCCCGCCGATTCAGCCGCATAGAATTGAATCAGTTGAATCCCTCCTCTTTCCGCTACTATTTTCCCCTCCTGACCGGGCCCGAGGGTTATCGCTTTTGTTCCAGAGTGTAGTAGCGATGGATCCTCTAAAGTCTCTACGGTGAAGCCCACTAACTTGACCCTGTTTGGCACTTCCCCGATGAAAAATTCACCTTCACCACTGATGTCCTCGAAATCCGTGAATATCTCCAAGTCCTGAGGCAGAGCTGAAAGGAGAAGTGGGGATAGAATGGAAAAAATTATGAGCGTTAGAGAATTTTTAAATGACATGGCTATCCCTGTTGTCCGGTTAATATTCAAGCGATTGAATTTAATTAATAGCTATGAGTCCCCCCGTCAAACTATAGGTCAAAAAGTCAAAAGGTCAAAAAGTCAAAAAGGGAAGAGCGGTGCAATGTCGGATTGCAGATGTCGGAATGTAAGATGTCGAGCTTAGCTTTCGGTAGCGGATTGATCTGGAATGGCAGGTTATCAAACTTCTCTCTTGATAACAGATTGGTAATGGATTGCCGCGCTGCGCTCGCAATGACAAAAAGGGGGGGAATTCAGTGGGAACAGTGAACAGTGAACAGTGAACAGTGAACAGTGAACAGTGAACAGTGAACAGTGAACAGTGAACAGTGAACAGTGAACAGTGAAAGAGCAGTGACACCTAACACATAATAGGCATTAGGTCTCCTACATTTTGACTTTTTGACCTTTTTGACCCTACTCAATCGTCAACTCCTCGACGGCAACTTCGATCGCATCGCCATCCTCGTTCGCGAAGGTGGCATCAATACTCAGTGTCGGCTGAGGGGTGTTGTCGGACTTGAAGTTGTTCTGTGTGATCAGGGTGTCAAACCCGGTCGTTGTCGAACCACTCTCGGCGACGACAACAGCGGCACCGTTTGTCTGCAAGAGGTCTCCACCCGTGATCCGTAACCCGGGGTTGCCGGCTGGAACGGTGAAGGAGCCTGAGCCAAACAGAATGTGCGGTACCGCATCGCCACTGGCATCGATATCGCCAATCGTTAAGCGTACCCCGATAGGTACTCCACGCGCGTCGATACCGGTCTTGCCCGTACTTCCACTAAACGCGGTGTTCGACAGTTGTATGCCGCCCATTCCCGTGGAATTAACAATCTCAACAAGGGTAACGTCAGCCTGCGCATCATAAACCTGTCCCTCGGGGAAGAGGGCCTGGTTAAAGGCGTTTATCCTACCCACGGTGAAGATACTGAAGAAGGTATTGGCGTCCGCTCCTTCGATCACGACGCTCGGTTTGCCCGTCACGTACTCAACGGCCTGGTTGTAGCGTGGTGGGATGGCCGGGGGAAGGAAGGTGGCCGGATCCAGGGTTACAGTAAAGGTCCCATTACCTGAGAATTCCACCTGTACGATGTCCTCGGTTTCATCCATAAAGGAGACGCGAGTAATCTGATTCGGTCTCGCCTGTAACCGGATGGTTTCTCCAGTGAGTAAAATCTGGTCGAAGACATTACCGTTGGCATGCTGGATATTTTCACCTGCAATGTCACCCGTACCGTCGAGGACGAGAGGAACGGCGGGAGCCGCTACGGTTACGACCGCGGTATCGCTGTTCGCGGTACCCCCGGCGTTAGTAATCTGAACCCAGAAGCTGGTGCTCGCGGAAAGCGCACCCGTGTCTAAGGTTCCAGCGATCGCGCCGGCGACGGGACTGGCGGTGTCACCGCTGTTACCGGTATACCACTGGTAGGTTAAATCGTCACCGCTGGCAGCAACGGACAAACTCGCGGATGCACCGGATGCAATTTCCTGGCTTGCAGGTTGGGTCGTGATCGCAGGAGCAGCAGCGGGTGGGGGACCCTCTGATCCGCTACCCGGGAATCCAACCGGGGTATATCCAAAATCGTCGATGCAAGTAGTACCGTCTTCATTATTAGTAGGGTGATCTCTCAATACAATTCTACTTATACCATCTGGTATCCCTAAGTCACCTGCATTAATATTTACAGAACCGGGTTTAAAGAGGGGGTCAACAGAAGATTCTAAATTATCAATCGTAACGACTAAGTTGTCGTTTGTATCATATACGTCGATAAATCCATCTGGTAAAATCCCTTCTTTTGGTGGTGTACCCTGAGTTGCGAACACATCAATTTTATAGGCCGGTGTTTCAAAAGTGATCGTTGCTTCCACACCATTCGTTACTCCATATGCATAAGCTGCAGATCGGACATTGCACCCGAAACGAGCGAATTCAGAATGAACAGCTCCTCCCTCAATAGTAGCAATATAAGGCGGCATCCCAAGGATTATCGGTTCAAACTCCCCATCACCTGCACCATATGTATCAAACTCTTCGTAAACAGTGTTGTTTGAGGGGAAGTCGGTCAGGGTGAATCCGAGGTCATCGATCACCAGTTTTCCCGTAACATTTAAAAACTTAACGTTATTTATCCCGTTATGGAAATCAAGATCGGTGTTATCAAAAAAACTGCCGCTGTCTCCGACCCAGCTATATAAAGTCGGATTGGCACCGGGGCTTATATTTGCCGGTAGTCCTGTGATAACAGCACCAGCTTCAATACCACCGAGGACGAGTTCAGTGTGCCTATCAGCGCCTCCGGAAGCACCGACATTTTTAATCCCTCTTACTTCTATTTTGCCCGCCCCTGTCGATTCACCCGCGTATAATTGAAGAAATTGTAGCCCTCTGCTGGAGATTATTTGCCCCTCCTGTCCGGGGCCCAGGGTGAGCGCCTTGGTTCCCGAATGTAATTGCGCCGGATCTTCTAAAGTTTCCACCGTGAAACCGACCAAGGTAATCACGTTTGGCTCCTCGCCGATGAAGATCGTCCCTTCTCCACTGACATTTTCAAAATCGGTGAATATTTCCAGATCTTGAGGGAGGGCGATGAGAAGAAGAGGTGAAAAAACTGAGAAAATAATGAGTGTTAGAGTATTTTTGAATGACATGGCGATCCCTGATAAAGCGTTAAAATATAAGTGATTGAAATTTATTAAGAGGTGTTATCCGGGTGTCAAATTTTATCCGCGGATAACGCGGATGGGAAATAGAGGAGTCGAAAGTCGAAGATCGATCAGGGAATAGCCACAAAAAGCACAAAAGGCACAAAACCGAAATTTGCACCGCAGAGGCGCAGAGGTGGAATTGGAGGAGTCTAAAGTCTAAGGTCGAAAGTCGAAAGTGGGAAAAAGCAAAATGTTGTTCAGGTGAAACACGGTGCATGATCTCAATGTCATCCATCCCGCAGATGCGGGAGGATTGACAATGGCTATTCCTAACGCGTTTTTTAAAATCATGATTTTTAAAAACGCGTAGGAAACAGCCGACACTCAGCTGTGCTGAGTTATTGCGATCAAGCACCGTGTTTCACCTGATAGTTGTTCTCTGTCATACTATAAAATCCATAGTAATGTCTTTTCTCCAACTTAATTCCTAATCCGTGCTATCTGCGTCACCCGCGGTTCACTCTCCCCGATCTTCCCGGCTTTCCTGTAAAATCTTTATAATTTATTTCATCTGTGTTATCTGCGGTTCAATTTCTTAACCTAAAACCTAACACTTAAAACTTAACACGCGCTTTAGCGCTTCTCTGCGGTGAATGGGATCTATCTTAAGTTCGAGAGATCATAGTCGGGGTGGTTTTCGGTGATTGCCTGGAGTTGGATCTGCGTAAAGTTGGGATCGTTGAGGGCTAGCTTGTCAAAATACACGAGCACTTGTCCCTGCTCCATCAAGGTGTTCTGTAGTTCCTGCACATCGATGTTCCGCGGTGCACACTCATTAACGACCGCCATCGAAGCGGCCTGACCGGCAGCTTGCCCGAGTGCCATCCAGACGGGCTCCATTCGAAGTGACGAAAAGGCGACGTTCGACGATGAGAGGGAAGCGGTGACAAGAAGGCCGTTAACTTTTTCCGGGAGGATTGCCCGGTAGGGGATGGTTGCCGGCCGGTTCGGTGACTTCAGTCGATTGCGGAACCAGATGGTACCTTCGAGGAGTTGAAACCCATCGCTCGTTTCGGCGATGGCGCCTTCATCTTCCCGGTTGCGGCAGGCATGACCGTCAAAGCTGTGTTCACAGATACCGATTGTGTCCTTGTGTATAGGTGGGCGGAGCCGTCTTTCCGGGGGTTTGGAATCATGTTCGGTTATTGTATACTCGCCCTGTATTCGGCGACCCTGACGCACGTAAAGTTGCCAGGGGAAATGTTCACTATCCGGGTATTCGTCAGCGGGTAAGCCGAAGCGTGAGACTTCTGTTTGCGGCACGCGGGCTACGGCCGGATCATTTTGCATAAAGTAAAGTAAACCCAGGGTATAATCTTTGTATTGCTTGTATAATTTATCTCTGGTTTCCCAGTTCCCGTCCGGCCAGCCGCTGCAGAGTGTCGCGAGATCGATACTGGTTAATGCTTCGATGTGTCCGTTGACGCAGTATTTCCTGTTCGCAAGTGGATTGAGCCAGAGGATCTCTGCCAGACAGCGTACCCTTCCGGTTGTGAAGTCGGTAAGTATGCTTTTGTACATAGGGTAGAAATCATCATACGCATCCGGCTTGGCAATGGGTACGCGTTTTTCCGGATCATCAGTTAGTGTAAGTCGAAAACAGAACGCCTGAATAAGGTCACTCGGTTCACCTGTACTCAGCGGGTGTAACTCCTGGTGGTTTTGGCGCCAGTCGTGGTAAATAATGCCGGCGTATTTCTCATCATAGTCCTTACGTCCCTCTCGTCCAGCGCGGTAGCTCACTCCCGCTGCGGCAGCGAAATCCCCTTCGTAGGTGCCGTCGATGGCGACCTTGTGCTGAATGGTAATTGTGTTGTTGTTCGCTCGGTCGAGGTAACGTGAACCGAGGACGGTATCGCCTTCCTTAATTACCTCACTCAGTTCAAGATTTTTGAAAGTCTGAAGATTAGTTTCCGCGGCAATCATCTGATCGAGAATTTTTTCAGAAACACCGGGCTCCATGAAACGCCCCCCGAGAGTCAGGCTGTACTGGTCAGAACCGGGTCCGTATTGGGTTTCATAATAGGTGCGAATGTGCGAAAGAAATTCTGTGTGGATGCCACCAAAAGCATTCTCCCGGAGGGAATCGACAAGGCCCAGTCCCGAGGCTGCCATGCCCCCAAAATGATTGCCGCGTTCGATGAGGATAGTTTTGCGACCGCAGCGCGCCGATGCGAGGGCGGCGGTAATGCCCGCTACCGTACCCCCGTAGACGAGGATTTCGTATGTCTTTTCTTTTTCCATGGATTGTTATGAGAGTCTAAGGTCGAAGGTCGAAAGTCAAAGGGGAAGAGAGGGGAGAGAAATCAGTGAACAGTGAACAGTGAACAGTGAAGAATAGAGTGAACAGTGATTCATATGCGGATAGACGCGGACGCGATCAGCCGACGCCCGTTGGGCTATGGCCGACAGGCACCATGCGTCCTCCATTGAATTTTGACGAAGACGATGAGGCAGACGAAGACGAAGGTGGCTTTTAGCGCCTAAAACCTAACACCTAAAACTTAACACTTATGCAATGGCTCAAGTTTCCTTGAGCCAATGCATAAAATCGCTGTCGCGCCAGGTGTATTGGGGTTGGTAGCCGAGGAGCTGTGTTGCCTTGGCGTGGGAGACGAGGGTTGCGTAACCTTCAAGCGATTCCTTGAGCGGCACTTGGGGGTAGTATTGTTCAACGAGTGTTTTTGATTCCGTAGTGCTGCAGGTGTCGTCGGCGTTGATAAGAAAGACGTCGTGTAAGATCTGTGTATTCTCAATCGCGAGACGGAAGGATTGGATGGCATCTCTTACATCGGTGACTGCCCAGAGCAAACTGCGTGGGGAGGGTGGTCCCGGCATCTCTTACATCGGTGACTGCCCAGAGCAAACTGCGTGGGGAGGGTGGTCCCGGCCGTGGCCCCCTTCGGGGTCTTCGATGACTTTGCGATAGCGTTTCTGCCAGAACTCTTCAACCGAGAGACCTTTAGCCCAACCTGTCTGGACGGCGATACTGGCACCCTCGCGGTCAAGACACCAATTGTGATTGATGCGCAGGCAGATAGTCTGTAACCCGTAGAGTTCGGTGTAACGCTTGCACACCTGCTCAGCGAGCAGTTTGCTCATTCCGTATTCGTCCTGTGGCGCGCAGGGGTGTTCCTCGTCGAGAGGGAGGTATTCAGGGATGATCTCGTTTGACTGAAATGAAAATCCGGTCGCCGCGCCGGATGAGGCGAAGACAAATTTTTTTATACCCGCGGAAACCGCAGCTTCGATTACGTTCACCGTTCCCATGACATTGAGATGCAGCAGCTCTTTAGTCGTTGCACGACCAGGTCCCGGCACCGCGGCGAGGTGAATGACAGCATCGTGACCCTGGCAAGCGGACTTGAGTCGATCGCGGTCATTAATGTCGCCCTCGATCCAGTCGGCATGATCTTCAATTGGTTTGCTGCGGCTGTAGGAGGAAAGAGAGTAGCCATAGCGTTTTAATCCGCGCAGCAGATAGCTGCCAATCACGCCGCTTCCGCCTGTCACCATGATTTGCATGGGGAATAGTCAAAAAGTCATATCAATTGCCGATTTGAGGGATGTCGGGCTTCGCCCTCGGTACGGATTGTCGATTTTCGATTGAAGATTAGATAGCCACAAGAGGCACAAAAGACACAAGAAAGAAATTTAACCACGAATGAACACGAATGATTTGAAGGAGTCGAAGGTCGAAAGTCAAAAGGGAAGAGGGGGGAAGCGCATTCGCGCGTGTTAAGTTTTAGGTGTTAGGTTTTAGTTGAAATATTTAGATGTGCGAAGATGAATAAAACCCTATGCATTCGACTTTTGACCTTTGACTTTAGACATTTGAAGGTTGCAGACTTGCAACCTTATGGACTATGTGAATTTTGGATCGGCGGGGTTGAAGGTGAGTCGGTTGGCTTTGGGCCTGGGTTTTCGGGGGCAGAAGAGTGAAGTAGAAGCACAGCGGGTGGTTGAACATGCGATCGAGCGGGGTATTAACCTGCTCGACTGTGCCAATGTCTACGGTATGATGGATAATCGCGAAAACAGCGGGGGTTCCGAAATTGTCCTGGGTAAAGCGCTCAAAGGTAAACGCGACGAGGTGGTCATCACTTCAAAAGTATGTAGTTCTATCGGACCGGGGCCTAACGATAACGGTCTGTCCCGGTATCATATCCTGCGTGAAGTAGAGCGCTCACTCAAACGACTGGAAACTGATCATCTCGATGTCTATCTCGTTCACAGTTTCGACAATAGCAGCCCTCTCGAAGAAACGATGCGGGCCCTGGATGACCTGGTGCACAGTGGAAAAGTACGCTACATCGGCTGTTGCAATTTTGCCGCCTGGCAGGTCTGCCGCGCGTTGTGGATTTCGGATGTAAAACATCTCACCCCTTTCATGTGTGTGCAAAACAGTTATAACCTGCTCAATCGCAAACTTGAAACTGAGCTGTTCGGTCTGGTGCGGGAGCAGGGTTTGGGTGTAATGGTTTATTCACCGCTCGCGGTGGGGCTTCTCAGCGGGGACTATATTCCCGGCCAGCCACTGCCCGCAGGTTCACACTGGGACCGTTCCGATCGATCGCTGGATGAACTGTTTCAAGATGCCGGGGGGGAGCGGTAACCACCCTGATCGACATGGCAAAATAAATCGGAAAGACCCCCGCCCAACTGGCCCTCGCCTGGGTGCTTTCGCAACCCGAAGTAACGGTTGCTATTACCGGTGGCGACACCATCCAGCACCTCGATGACAATCTCGGTGCGCTCGATATCGAACTGGATGATGCCGTGCGAGAAAAGCTGAATACAGTGTCGGAAGTGTTTGTTAAAGATGCGTTGGATGTTTGATGACGCATCATGCGTCGTCAAACATCGAAGGTCAAAAGGGAAGAGCGCCAAAGCGCGTGGTAAGTATCAGGTTTAAGATGAATAGGTGGAGCGGGCTGTCCCAGCGCGCTTCCGACATCTGATATTCCAGGAGGCTGTCATTATGCAACCGACATTCCCCTGGATTGCCGCGCTACGCTCGCAATGACAAAAGGGGAAAAATATACGCGGGTGCGCGCTTTTAGTCGAAGGTCTAAGGTCTAAAGTCGAAAGGGAAGAGCGCTGGAGCGCGATTTAAGTATTAGGTTTTAGGTGAAGTACGTTAAAAGTCGAAGGTCGTAAGTTTAAAGTGGGGACAACAGCAAACCATGGACGGTGCATCTCATATTCACATTCGACTTTTGACCTTTGACTTTTGACTCCGATTTTAAAAAAATCGGAGCCATGAGCAGAGTAATTTCATTTATATACGGTGTTGTTGGGCATGTGGGGTTCTTGTTGGTGTTTTTATACCTGGTCGGATTTCTTGCTAATTTTTGTGTTCCAAAGGGTATAGATTCGGGTGAAGTGGGGCCCACTGGTATGGCGCTTTTAATTAATATTCTTTTGCTCGCGATATTCGGGATCCAACACAGCGTCATGGCGCGACCGGGTTTCAAGAAGTGGTGGACTGGATTTGTCCCCAACCACATTGAGCGAAGCACTTATGTGCATATCAGTAATTTGCTCTTCATCCTTCTTTTCTGGTTATGGCAGCCGATGCCGGGAGTGATATGGCATGTTGAGAATGAAATAGGTTCAATCGTTTTATGGTGCCTCTTTGGGATCGGTTGGTTGATCGTCTTTCTCTCTTCATTGATGATTAATCATTTTGATCTTTTTGGCACGCGCCAGGTTTACCTGCATCTTCGAAAACAGGAATATACACAACTCGAATTTAAAACCAGGGGGTTCTATAAAATCATCCGTCATCCAATTATGCTGGGATGGATAATAGCCTTCTGGGCGACGCCGCATATGTCAGTCGGCCATCTTGTTTATGCTATCGGTACCACGGTATACATTTTAATTGCGATTAAATTTGAGGAGAGAGATTTAGTAAATTTCCTTGGTGAAGCCTATGAAAATTACCGCCGTGAAGTATCTATGTTGATACCGATGAAGAAGAAGCGCTAAAGCGCTGTCAAAAGTCTAAGGTCGAAAGTCGAAAGCGGGGAGAATCAGTGAACAGTGGAGTATGCTCTACATATATTCTTTTCTGCATTTGCGCAATATAGCGTTCGACTTTAGACCTTTGACATTTTGACTCAGAAATCAGAGATTTCAGCAATGCCTATCGTATTTAAAGATAAGCTATCCCCGTTTCCGGCAATGACGCCGGGGCAGCGGCTCTACCTGGACGTCAACGGTTACGTGGTGGTTGAAAACACGTTGACACATGATGAGGTGAATCGTCTGCGTGATGCGATCTACGAATTGAGACAGAAGTTTTTTGACGCGGAAGACCCATTGAAGCATTCTATTGGCACATGCAGAGTAAGCGCCGACAAATGCAATAAGTTTTTTGCTAGCTTTCACCGTATTTTAGAAGCGGACGAAAGGTTCCTGGAACATTTCATCCACCCGCGGATTGTGAACCTGGCGGAGGAGGCAGTCGGTGGAAAAGTGCTCCTGGAAGAGGCTGCGGTGATCGTCAATTCCCGCGACCCGGAGGTCGATCCAGATAAACCGTATACATACGGCTTTCACCGGGGAGGGCAACCGGGCTTCGACAGCTATATCTATGACGATCTTTATCACTGCACGTTTACCCGCACACTAACTAACCTGACTGACATTGGGCCAGACGATGGGGGCACGGCCTTGATCGCCGGCAGTCACAAGCTCAGCTGCAATGAAAATGAAATGGTCGCCGCCGCTTATGAAAATCCCGATTTGATTCACCACGTTGAAGCGCCAGCGGGTTCCACGATGATCATGTATGAAACAACGATTCATTCCACGAGTCCCATCCGCAGCGACCGCGAGCGAGTGATGATCCTCGGTAGTTACGCGCATCCCAAGCACCAGGTGCAGGGTGGTGCGTGGTCCGACGCGGTAATTGCGAAAGCCCCAGAGGAATCGCGCGAGATACTCACCGGAAGACCCTTCTGGACATGGCCCGAGCGACATCGCAAGTTAGGCGATGCACCGAATAAAGAGAATCAACCTTATGTGGCAAGAATGTGGTCGGTGGATCATGAAGCGTGATAGCGCGTATGCGCTTTCACGCTTCGTCAAAAAGTCAAAAGGTCAAAAGGTTGGGAGGGGAGATGCGGACGCAACGGAGTGCGTCCCTCCAGAAGATATTTCACATCCACGCATTTCCGTATCATCGCATGCACGCATATGCATATTTCCGCTTTGTCGCATCAACTCATACGCGCATTTTCGCGTTTTCGCATATTCCTTTTGACCTTTTGACTTTTTGACCTTTTGACTTAAACCTATCGGAGATATGTTTAATGCGGGGTTACATGCTAAGGAGATCGAGGATCAGGGATATACGCTGGTGCCGGATACGTTGAGCGCGGAACAGATTCGGGATGCGACGGAAGCGATGCTCGAGGTCTATGAGAGTGAACGCGAAGTCGCGGAAGGCTGCGAAACACAGACTGAACACGCGTATGCTGTTCATCATCTCTTCGCGAAGCATCGTTACTTTGAGGAATTTTATCTCAATGAGAAAGTCAACGCGGTCATTCGTCTGGTGCTGGGAGAAGACATGGTTTTGACGGAGACCCATGCGCGGTCGATTCTACCGAGCAGCGGTCGGGAGGCAAGGCACGGATTCCAGGTACACGTGGATCGCGAAGCGTTCAGTGTCCTACCTTTTGTGGGCAGCACGCACCATTACCCGATGGCGGTCAATAATGCGTGGTTCCTCGTCGATTTTACCGAAAATAATGGCGCCACCGTTCTCTGGCCCAGCTCGCACAAGCTGAATCAGGTGCCGGACCCGGAAGGGGACTACACAGAAATGCCCCAAAAAAGAGCGCTCGGTCCCGCGGGAACCTGTGTTATCTGGGATGCCTCGGTGTGGCACGCGAGTGGGAAAAATATTAGCGATCACATCCGACATTCGGTTCTAGGGTTTTATCACCGTCGATGGATACGGGGAACGATCAATGTCGAACATGTCATACCGCCCGAGGTGCTGGCAAGGATGTCACCGGAGATGCATCGCCTGATCGGTCTCTACGACTGGGCGCCTGAATATTCCGCGGTCAAAAAAATGACCACCGAGGAGATCGCTGCTTTGACGCCGGAGCAGAGGGATGTGTTGGGGTTTATGATATACTGAGAAATACGCAGTAGCGAATTTCTCAGTAGTCAAAAGTCGAAGGACGGGAGAAGCGAATATGCTTAACTACATTAGAAGCGGATTGTAGAGAGGGGGATGGATGATCGCGGACGCGACGGAGCGAGTCCCTCCATTGGGTGCTCCGCATATACGCGTACACTCATAAACGCATTTCCCTTTTGACCTTTTGACCTTTGACTATTTAACTACGGTGATGCGCACCAACAACATACTCACTAAAATGCGTGCCGGTGAACTCGCTTACGGGTGCGCGCTTAAGTTTCCATCGACAACACTCGCAGAATTGGTCGGCATGGCCGGGATGGACTTCCTTTACCTTGACGGAGAGCATGGACCGTTTACTTTAGAAACGATTGAGGACATGTGCAGAGTGGCTGAGCTCTATAATATGACCACGGTTGCCCGAATTCCCGATATCTCATCTCCCACCGTTCTCGATCACCTTGACAGAGGTATCCTGGGGCTTGAGGGGCCTCATATCACGACCGGTGATGATGCCCGTCAGTTTGTCAACGCCAGCTACTACGCACCCAAAGGAAATCGCAGCGTCAGCGCCTCTCGCGGGGTCTATTACGGTAAAGAGGGGACAGCGACCGAGTATATGGCTCAAGTCAATTCGCAGATCTACCTGTTCGGACTTCTTGAAGACATCAAGGTCCTGGACCATATCGACGACATCCTAACGGTGGAAGATATATATTCCTACCACATCGGCACGAACGACCTTGCGCAAACGATGGACTTGCCCGGTCAACCGAAACATCCGGAGGTGCTGGAAGTTGCCGAGAAGCTTACAACAAAAATTCATGCCGCTGGTCGCAAACTCACCCATGAGGTCATGGCAGTCGCCAGGGGGGATGATATATTTTTCGAAGGAGTGAAGGCCTTCAGGGAGCAGAGAAACAGTTAACAAGCCAAAAAGTCAAAGGACGGGAGAAGCGAAAATACGTATATCCGATTTCGACTTTGGACCTGCGACTTTCGACTCGGTCCTAATTCATCTTCCCGTCGCAGCTGATGCGGAAGCAGATACTGGCGGCGCGATCTCTTAACATATTGGCAAATCTAACAGGATGTCCCTCTGAATGAGAGGGCAGCCATGGGTAGATAGGATAACGCGGCATACTTTTGCGTGGCATATCCTGGTAATAACTCTCCTTTTTTGCGATGGCCGGTAAATTATCTAATGCTTTTTTTACTTCGGCCACAGCATGGTCGATGCGTTTTAATTGTCCGACATCTGCTTTACCCAACTTTGCCTGTTCTTCGAGGTTGTAACCACGAAAATATATCTCAGCGAGATATCGCTGGATAGTAACATAGTAAAGAAGCCATTCGGTTCTCTCCATTAATTCCCGGTAATGCGCAGGTCTTAAATTCGTTTTGGCTTTACCGATATGGCTTAACATCTTTCTCACCAAACTGATGGCCTCCTCCTTTTCAGCAATTATCTCTGTAATATTTTGCGGGGTGGGCGCGAACCTTTCATGACTGTCGGGATACCAGTAGTTGGACCAGTCCCACGTGGTCTCCCAGGTCCGGGCAAACGAATCCGGATAGCCGCTGTGATCGTTAAAGTTGATTCCTTTAACCGCGAGCGACTTCTCTAACACAGCCTGGGACAGCTTAAGAGCGGCAATGACAGAGGATGCCGCTTTCGCACCAAAAGTTTTTTCAGCCCATGAACGCCAGATCTCATTCACATCCATCTCAACATTCCAAGCGAGTTTGGCAAAAGCCTCATAGTTGATGCTGTTAATAATATCTTTCCAGAATATATAGAATGGATCCATCCACCCACCGATTATCGATAAGACCCCGCTCACATTGCGTTCTGCGCACACGCTCATGCGGTCTTTCAGGTATTGCACCATGGAAGCGGGCACCTTGTTAAAACCGCGGTATTCAGCCGCTAATTGAAACTGGACTACTTGTGGATGCTTACCGGTATTTCCGATAATCGGATCGAGGGGAGCGGTGGGCAGGCAGTCGCCCCAGGTATCCATTTTTACGAGCTCTACCTCTGCCGGGGTCCAATCGATGACCTGCCGAAATACCCACTCGGGTTTATCTCCCGGCAGGTGCCAGGGCTTGCCACTGTCACTTCCCGATGATTTACCCTTTCTCGGCTTAGCTCCCGAAGTCCAAGTGTGGTAAATAAGTTTCTTTTTATTTTTTTTGATAACTTTGTAGGTCTCGAGGAGCGCTTTTCTAAGTTCAATGGGGAAGGTATTCAGACCACTGGCTTTGCATTTCTCACACTGACAGTAAATGCCGTAGCCATTGTGCATTATATCGAGATAGATACCCGTGGCCCCGGGGTAGAGATCAAATACCTCCTGCACGATGGAGTGCCATACTTTCCAACTCGTTGGATTGGACGGGCAGATATGGGCACTCTCGTAGGAGTCCGGATGATCGACTCCCTTAATTTCCGGGTATATTTTATATACGGCTTCGCGCAAATGGTTGGGTATTCCAAGCGCAAAATAGATATAGTAATCGATATCGAAGTTTTTGCGCATTATATCAAGATGCTGTGCTCGGCGCCGTTCCCTCTGGATGAATTTTTCAGCTCTCGCCCTGTTTTTCACAAGGCGGTAAACTTTGGGTAAACTGTTTTTTAATAGGATCGCGTTTGTAGTATAGATCCCCATCATACATGCGTTGTAGCGATGGCGTCTTAAGAGGTCCGCATCCGTCAATTTGAAATCAGGATTCTCCATACCGTAATCTAAAAACAGACGTGTCTGAAAACTTGGCTCTTCCCGCACACACTTCTTTTGAATGCTGAACCCGGTTCTGGTTATATTAATTGAATCGAGGAAGTGATCAGCCGCGTACAAAGTGCCCCTCGGCATTCCTCCAAGCAAAGTAATATTTTCGTCTTCAACGGACATTTCCCAGCCATCGTGTATTGGCATTTTCATCTTTCGAAGCCGGTCACAGGTTGCGGGGGTGCCGAGAACAATGAGGTTTTTTCGGTAACGCCGGGTGTCACCTTCTTTTACGAGGGGAACTTTTTTACCTGACCGGTCTGCAAATTTCTTTTGTATCGCATCCGCGGCGGTAAGCTCCACCCCCTCCGCATTATTGCCCCGCACAATGCAAAGTTCATCAAAGCGAAAATTTATTTTGGATGATTTTTTCATAATTGAATTCAGAGTCAAAAGGGTCAAAAAGTCAAAAAGTCTGACGATTGCAGATTGTCGATTGAAGCGGACGCGATCAGCCGACGCCCTTTGGGCTATGGCCGACCATCCTTCGCTTTCAGCTATGGACGGCAGGGAGGCGGTAGCGCGTCGAACAGAAGATGCTCTGCTTTTCCGTATCATCGCAAACATGAAAAAACACATTTCCCTTTTGACTTTTTGACCTTTTGACTTTTAAACTAAAGCCATGCTTTCTCAATCACAGATTGAACATTTTAACATTTTTGGGGTTCTTATTTTAAGAAATGTTCTAAATGAGGAAGATGTCCGGAAGTTAAACGCGGAGTGGGACGCTAAACTGGCGACGACCACGGATGGGGGTGCTCATGGGGAAAAAAAATATATAATGAGCTGGCCCAGTCTTGGACCAGATACTCCATTCACGGGATCGCTCTTAGAAGATCCACGGGTAAACAAAATCGTAGAGTCGATTTACAAGGATGGGTATTACGGGATTTCCTGCAATTCGAGCAGCAAAGCGGGTGAAACTCCCTGGCATCCCGATTCCAATTTTAAAAATCTTCACGGGATAAAGGTGGTCACCTATCTGCAGCCGCTCGATGGCGATAATGGAGCCCTGCGTGTCATTCCCGGATCGCACCGTTACCCCATACATGACGAGATCAAGCAAATCAAAATGAGTAAGACTGAATTTGATGGCGTGAAGCGAGAGAAAAAAGTTGATGATGCCAATGCAGAGACAAACGGTGGTCTCGCTATTGGTGAAGTCCCCGCTCTTATCTGCTCCACGAATCCGGGAGATATAATTGTTTTTGATTTCAGGGTTTGGCATGCCAGCACCGGTGGAGCCTATGACCGTCGCCTGTTATCAATGATGTTCTTGAAACAGGCGGCAACGCCGGAAGAAGAGGATGCCATCAACGAGCAAGTGCAATTATCGCAAAAAACTCGAGCAGCTCGCTCTAAGGAGAGCTTTGCCAAGCCGCAATCGGAGTATCACCCGGATTGGATAGCCAATCCCGATAATGATCCCCGCCGGCAACGCTGGATAGATTGGATGAGACTGAAAGGATACTTTCAGTAGTCAAAAGGTCAAAAAGTCAAAAGGTCAAAAGGTTGGAGACGCGAACGCGTGTTACCTTATTGTCATTGCGAGGAGCAATGTGACGAAGCAATCCAGGCGGATTACTATACGCAACCGAATTTCCCTGGATTGCTTCGTTTCGCTCGCAATGACAAAAGGGTGGAACGCGCTGTCCCTAGCGCGTTAAGATTTTTTATATTAATTAAGGGTCATGCCTAGAACAGAGGGTATCTTAAGCACATATTAAGGATGTTACGATGGAGGTTTTGATGACGATGGTTAAAGCGATATTCAGTTTCTTTGAGGTGCAGTTGGAAGGTCCTACGAGAAAGACCTTTGAACTTAGCCAATCGAAGTTTAGCAAAAGCCCAAAAAGATTCAATCCCGTTAATGTGGGAGTGTCCCTGGGCAAACTCGTTGTCGTTGTGATTGACACGGTAATGCTTCTTATAGCCCAGATCCACGAGGCCGTTGTAAGCACGCCACCCGTCAGAATAAAGCACACTGTCAAAAGTAACTCTCCCTTGGATCACCGCATGCAGAGCGGCTCTGGAGACATTGCGTACAACCTGGGTATAGACTTTCCCATTACGCTTGAGCAACCCGAAGACGGGCACTTTCTTGAATGCACCCCGACCTCTTTGCCCTGGAATTCTTTTGCCTCCAAAGTAGGACTCATCCATTTCCACCGACCCCCTAAAAGGCGAGGCCTGCGCACATTGCTGCAACAAACGCTCCCGCAACAAGCGCAAATAACGGTTGACCGTGTTACGATTCAATCCTGTCAATTGGGCTATCTTCAACGCTTCCATATCCAAGCTAAAACACTTTACTAACTGCCGAAATTTGGCCTCAGAAATTTTTGAACGATGTACATACTTATTTCTCATTTGTCTAGAATAGCTTACACATCTGATATGTGTCTATTCTAGGCATGACCCTTAATTAATTAAGAAGCGTGCTAGGAAACCAGCCGACGCCAAAGCTATGGCGGTCAGGCAGCCCGCTCCACCTTTGATTAAAATTTACAGCTTTTTAATTTTTTACCTTTTGACGAAGACAAAGAGGCAGACGAAGACAAAGAGGCAGACGAAGACAAAGAGGCAGACGAAGACAAAGAGGCAGACGAAGACAAAGAGGCAGACGAAGACAAAGAGTTATTGTACTTTTTATAACTTCACCTGGCTCATTCCATCATCGATGATGGCTAAGATTTCATCGATTTGTGCGTGGGAGGCGATGAGGGGAGGGCTGAGGCGGAGGTCGTCGCCGTTAACCCAGTCAGCGGATCCCTGACCTGCAGTCATGGAAAGTCCTTTTTCGAAGGCGTAGTCGGCTATTTGTTGACCGATTTTCAGTTCAGCAGGAAAGGGTTCTTTGGTTTTGCGGTCCTTCACGAGTTCGATCCCCCACAACATTCCCTTGGCGCGAATATCACCGACGAAGGAATGTTTCTTAAGTGCTTCTGCTTTTTCCAAGAAATATTTTTCCTTTTCGGCCACTTGATCGAGTATCTTTTCTTCCTCTATGATTGCCAACACTTCCAACCCGACACGCATCGCGACGGGATTGTCGACGTAGGTAAATACGTGGGCAAATATTTCGCGGGATTCGCGAAAGCTGTCGTATATTTTATCCCGCATGAGCACACCACCGAGGGGACTATAACCGCTGCTCGCACCCTTGCCAAAAACAATGATGTCGGGCACCACATCCCAATGTTCGACCGCGAAGTATTTTCCCGTCCGGCCGAAGCCGGTTATTACTTCATCGGCGATGAAGAGGACATCATACTTATCGCAGATCTCGCGTAATTCTTTTAAATAATTATCGCCGGGCACACCCGCAGCAATGCCGGCTGAATTAACCGGCTCGGCGATAAAGGCGGCGACATTTTCAGGTCCGGCTTCGATGATCGCCTGTTCCAAATCACGGGCGCAACTCAGGTTGCAATCACCTTCACACCCAGTAAATTTGCAGCGATAGGGATAGCAGGGGGATATTTTCGGAAAATTGGGAAACCAGGGGGTAAATTGGTTTTTCAATAAGGGCATGCCAGAGGCCGCCATCGCTCCCAGTGTCGCGCCGTGGTAAGCCTTCCAACGTGAAATGATAAGTTGCTTCTGATTGTTGCCGCGCTGCAGATGATACTGGCGGCATATCTTGAAGGCACTCTCGTTTCCCTCTGATCCACCGGATACAAAGTAGACATGATTGAGATCACCGGGCGCGAGGTCGGCGATACGTGAAGAGTATTCCAGGGCGAGTCGGTTTGTAAAGTTAGTGGAAAAACAAAAGGCCATCGTCTCGGCCTGATCTCCCATCGCTTCGGCAATACGTTGCCGACCGTGACCGAGGGTGACATTACCCGCGCCCGCACAACCGTCGATGTAGCGCTTACCGTCCTCACCGAAGAGATAAATCCCTTCGCCCCGTACCATGACGGAATACTTTTTATTCAGGTCGCGGTGGAAAAGAGAGTTGGCGATTGCGAGATGTCGGGCTTCGCCCTCGGTACGGATTTCGGATTGGGTTTTAGGCATGTATAAAGTCAAAAAGTCAAATGGTCAAAAAGTCAAAAGGTTTAAGACGCAAACGAGATTGTCATGATTTAAAGTGAAAATTTCAGGGTATATAGTAATTCCATTGATCATAGAAACTTTCATTTATAATCACTTTTACTTTTTGACCTTTTGACGTTTTGACCTTTTGACTAGTGGGCGATGCCCACGATCAATCACGAATTTATTCTTACTAAAATTATCGCGACGTTGGGGCCTGCGACTTCGGGGGTCGCTGATATGGTTGAGATGATCGAAAATGGGGTTAATGTGTTCCGTGTTAATTTTTCGCATGGTGAACTGGAGTCATTTAAAATACTTTTGGATAACATTCGCGAAGCCTCGAAAAAGACGGGACATAATATCGGGGTGCTCGCGGATTTATCCGGTCCTAAATTTAGGATTGGTAAGGTTGCTGAGGGCGGTGTTGAACTGGAACCAGGGAAGGAAGTAATATTAACGTCAGAAGAAGCGGTTCAGAAAAGTGATTCAAAAACCCTGAGGGTGTCGGTTAATAACCCGGTCTTTATTCCTGAACTGAAAGTGGGACAGCATATCCTGCTCAATGATGGTGAGTTTGATTTGGAATGCAGCGGAGTACTGGATGGTGATCACCCCCAAGCGCGGTGCAGGGTAGTTAGTGGTGGTCGGCTAACTTCAGACAAGGGAATCAATCTACCGGATACTAAACTTTCGCTCCCCTCACTGACCGAATGGGATTTGCGCTGTATAGATTTTGCGGTGGAGCACGGATTTGATTTTCTCGCCTTGAGTTTCGTGCGCAGTGGTAAAGACGTTCAATTATTGAAAGACCGCCTTCGTGAGTTGGGCGCGCGCCCGTCTATGCCCAAGCGCTCTACCGGCGGAAGTGGACCACGGTTCAGTTCTTACGGGGGCGGCTCAAAAAGTTTCATTCCGGTGCTGTCTAAAATTGAAAAGCCGGAGGCGTTGGATGACCTCGAAAGTATCGTGGACGAATCGGATATTATCATGATCGCCCGCGGTGATTTGGGCGTGGAGATGGACCTGGCAAAGGTGCCCGTCATCCAGAGAAAGATTATTAAAACCTGTCACGATCACGGGAAACCGGTTGTTGTCGCGACCCAGATGCTACAGAGCATGATTGAAGTACCGTCCCCGACACGCGCTGAAGTCAGTGATGTTGCGAATGCCATCCTGGAAGGTGCCCACGCCGTTATGCTGTCGGGGGAATCGGCAGTCGGCAGTTACCCGGTTGAGTCCGTAAAAATGATGCGGCGCATCGCTCGCGAGACAAACATCTATCGGCGGACTGAAGCGATCGACAGCGCACCGCCAAGCAATCCGAGGGCGTCACGCTATCGCACTGCTGCGCTGGCCCACGGGGTCAGCGTTGTCGTTCGCGATCTCGACGCAAAACTGATCGTGATGTGGTCTCAACTCGGGGGTGGTGCCAGTTACGTCTCACAGATGCGATCTTCAGTGCCGGTCATCGCTCTCAGTTCTAATCCGGAGGCTTTGCGGCGGATGTCTATTCTTTATGGATTGTTTCCTTATTTCATGGAGCAACCCGAATCGACGGCCGCTTTTATTATTCAGTTGGACAAGCTTCTAATCGATCAGAAATGGGCGGTAATAGGGGATCCCATCGGCTGTGTTAGGTGTTAGGTTTTAAGTGTTAGGTTGGAGAATTCTGTCGGTACAACCAGGACATGGTTTACAGATTTAGATCAAGACATGGTTTACACTTTGTGAGGGATGCTGAACGGTAATCGGGTTATATAGTTAAGTTAATGTTATGCGGTTTTAGAGGTTTGGCTGGCATTGTTGGGGCCGCAAGCGGCCCCAATGAAAGCAGCCGTTGAAAGGTCAATCTGACCGATTCTGAGAGTGGCAAAGTAAACATCGAAGTGTACCGTGTCTAGTGGTTTTAGTCCAACGCTCCAACCGGCGAGGGCGGTGGAGATAGGAATCTGGAAGCCATCGAGTTTGATAGACCCGCTTTTTGAGACCCGGCGAGTCATCAAATCATAGCTGATATCGGCAGGAGTGCCACCGTAAGGATGAGAGCTGTGCTGATAGATTTCAGAGGGCGTGCTCATGGCAAGAGCCGCATGGGGGCGTTCTTCATTGAAGGTCTTGCGCCACAGATCGAAGGCCACCTGTTGGGTGCGAAGATCGTCCTGGGCATGTTTTTGCAACTCCTCTTTGATATCGCGATGGAGACGCTCATGGGCACCGTTATCCTGGGGTTTACCCGGACGTCCACGCTCGAGATTGATCCCTAAGGCCAGCCACCAGGCCGCCAGTTTGCTCAGGCCCAGGACCGCATTGGCACTGGCAAAGGGACTGCCGTTGTCGCTGCGGATGCAAGCGGGAAGTCCATAGCGTTCAAAGAGTTTTGTGAAGCATTCACGCACCGCTTCGCTACGGGCTGAACTGAGCACCCGCACCTCTAATACATAGCGGCTCCATTCATCCCGTACCGTCAAAGGTTCACAACGGTTGCCATCAACGGTGTGCCACCACCCTTTGAAGTCTACGCTCCACACTTCGTTACAGCCACTGGCCTTGACGCTGCGGTAAAGGCGTCCGCTTTTTTGAGCGCTTCTGCGCCGACGCTTTTGCACCAGTCCCGCACGTTCCAAGACCCGTTTCACGCTCGAGTCTGAGGGGGCCTTCCCGTAACGCCTCTGGTAAAGCTCGCGGATCTTGTAGGGGCCCCACGTCGGGTGATGATGCTTGAGTTTGATCAGCGTACATACTACTGATTCGGATAGTTCCTGAACACTTCCATGCGGTCGGCGTGAGCGCTCGTGCAACCCCTCCATCCCTTCGCTCAGGAAGCGCTTCTTCCATTTATACCCTGTCGGTCGGCTGATCCCGTAGTCTTCACACAGCTCGTTCATCTTTACTCCCGGTTGCATCGATTCCAGGGCGAATTGGTATCTTTGGTCCATTTTATTTGTTTCCTTCCATGACATCATACCCCTTACTTAGCATCCTTCTTTCTTTGGCAATCTGTAAAGGATGTCCTGAACCTTTTGTGTAAAGAATGTCTTGAACCTATACCTGTCAAAAGTCGAAGGTCGGAAATCTAAGGGTGGAGGGAAATTAATTATAAAACTTTCTGGGATGGAAGATGTCGCTGCGCTCGGTAGCCGGGCTCGCAATGACAATTGGAAAAATCAACCTTGGACTTTTGACTTTCGACCTTTGACTCACCTCATTTCAATGAGGTGCCTCTGCATCTTGAAAAATATTTATATAGTTATATTTGTGGAGCCAATCGATCCAGCGTTGGCGCACAGGGTTGTTATCGGGGTTGGCTAACCATTCAGGGGGGTATTCCGAGGTGGGATTTTCGAAGGTGTTTTTACCCATACCGACTCGCGTCTGATTTGTGATGTCTGCTTCATTGCGCAAGGACGCTTCTTCTTCGGGGGATCTGGCATCATCGATGTAAATAAGCGAAACCATGCGACGGTCGAGGGAACCGCCCCAACTGGCGTGCCACATGTGGGTATCAAAAAGAAAGGCGTCACCGGGCTCGGTCTCACAGATATAGGTGGGGGCCCCTTTGATATCTGATCGGTCTATGTATTCTACTTCATGATGCAAGGGGGGTCTATGAGAACCAGCGATAAATCGCAGCGCGCCGTTCTCTCCATTGAGCGATTGTAAATAAATGGGGAACTTGATCATGCGGACATTAAAGTCGCGGCAGTCCGGATGCCAATTTGTGTTATTAATATAGCTGCCGGAATTACAGGAGCGCCCAATGCAATTTTCTCCCAGTATCTGTTCGGCGATGCTCAGGAATCGCTCGTCTTCAATGAGAGATGCGAGGTGAGGGGTCTGCGATCCCAGGCTGGACCAACTGCAGTATTTTACTTCTTCCTGTGGTCCAGTGTAACGAAGTGTGGATTCCAGCTTAAGCTGTATCTCTTCGTTGAAAATTTTGATCTCGTCCTGACTGACCAAACCTCGCAGTGGAACGAAACCGAATATGTTGAAGTGAGCGAGTTGGGATGGGGTTAGCATGGGTTTTCATTTTAATCGTACGCGATTAAAATGAAAAGTCAAAAGGTCAAAAAGTCAAAAGGTCAAAAAGGGAGAGTGCGGGGAATTCAGTGAACAGTAAACAGTGGGGGAGTTGTGGATGGATACTAACAGTGCCAACTTTTCTTTCCTGAACCCTGAACCCTGAACCCTGAACCCTGAACCCTGAACTCTGAATGGTGAACCTTCCATCTATAACAGCAGACTAAGACGAAGAGGCAGACGAAGACGAAGAGGCAGACCCGTCTTCGCAGTAGTCTACTCCGTGGCAAGTAAAGACGAAGATGGCTTACGCCGCTTAAAACTTAACTCTGGATATTTTCAGGATACCGGAGCGTCCTGAAAACTTTCAATATAACCCCACTTGTGGAGCCAGTCGATCCAGCGTTGCCGAACGGGATCTTTATCTGGATTGGCCAACCATTCGAGGGGGTATTCGGGTTGGCGTTCGGCATAAGTGTTCTTAGCGAGATTTTCACGCACGGCGTGAGCACCTTTTACATTTTCACGTATTGCGTCCTCTGCTTCAGGTGTCTTTGGATTCTTTATATATATGGGGGACAGCATACGGCGGTCAATTTTCCCTCCCCATGAGGCGTGCCAGATATGGGTGTCAAAAACAAGGACATCACCGACTTCCACTTTACAGGCATGCGTGGGGACATCTTTAATCGAGGCACCTTTGCGTGTAGCATCATCATCATATCCCGGTGGATCAAATTTGGTTACGGCCTCATGGAATGGCTGCTTATGTGAACCGGGGATAAGGCGCAAGGCCCCGTTGTTTGCGTCGAGGTCTTGTAAGTAGATGGGAAACTTAATGGATTGATGATGGAAATTGCGACAATCGGGATGCCACCTGGTATCGTTGACATAGCTGCCGGCATTACAGGATGCGAGGTTACAGTCCTCACCCAGTATCTGCTCGGCGATACTTAAGATCCTGGGATCTTGAGGGAGCTTAGATAAAACAGGGGTCTCGGAAGTCAAGTTAGACCAACTGCAGTAATTGGCACCTTCATCCTGAGGTCCGGTGAATCGCAGCGTCGATTCTAACTTTAACTGGAATTCTTCGTTGAAGACTTTGATTTCGTCCGGACTAAAAAGCTCTCGCATCGTTACGAAACCAAAAGTTTTAAAATAGGTGAGTTGGTGTTTGGTGAGCATTGTTTTATTTTAATCATGCATGATTAAAATAAAAAGTCAAAAGTCAAAAGTCGAAGGTCGAAAGGGGAGAGCGCTGACGCGCGTGGTAGATTTTAGGTGTTAAGTAATTCTATCTAATTCTTACCGCTTTCGACCTTTAACCTTAGACTTTCGACGAAGGTGGTTTGCCCCTCACCGCACTCCAGCTTCAAAACGGATGCGGGGGTCGAGCCAGAGGAGGAGGAGGTCGCTGACGAGGGTCCCGAGGACGCCGACGAGGCTTAGGACCATAAGCATGGATCCGGCGAGGTACATATCTTCCGTCATGAGGGCTTCGAGCATCAAAGGACCGACTGTAGGGAGACTCAAGACCATGGCGACGATGGCACCGCCGGAAACGAGTTGTGGAAACAGCGTGCCGATCCCCGAGATAAAGGGATTGAGCGCGATGCGCACGGGATACTTCATAAGCAATTTTATCGGCCGAACCCCTTTAGCGAGCGCGGTTACAACATAGGGTTTTTTCAATTCATCGAGCAGGTTACCACGCATAACACGGATCATGCCGGCGGTGCCGGTGACCCCGAGGACGACGACGGGAAGCCAGATATGTTGCATGAGGTCGACGACCTTGCTCGATGTCCATTCGGGTTGGCTCGCGTACTCGGGTGAAAACAACCCGGTCATGCTGATCCCGAAATAAATATTGCTCCAGTACATGAGTAGGAGAGCGAGAAGAAAGCTGGGGACGCACATCCCGATAAATCCGAGGAGGGAAAAAAAGTAATCACCGATCGAATACTGCCGCACGGCAGAGTAAATACCGATGGGTAAAGCGACAGCCCAGGTAAAGAGGACAGAACCAAGCGAAATTAAAAAGGTGAGGAGGATGCGGTCGCCTACAACGTCATTGACCGGTGTTCTGCTCAGCATGGAAAAACCCAGGTGGCCCTGGAGCAGGCCCTGGTCCTTGGACTCGAAGGAGAGAAACCAGGGGAGTCCAAGCCAATGAGCGTACTGGGTGAGGACCGGTTCATCGAGGGGAAATATCTCGCGCAATTGTTCTGCTTCAATTTTTGCCTGATTATCGTTCGATAACTCAGCCTGTAAAATTTTCAAATCGATATAATTAGAGGGAGGCAATTGAATAATAGAAAAAGAAATAATCGAAATAATAAGTAGGGTGGGTACCATGATAAGGAAACGTCTTCCCACATAAGGATGTTTTATGCCTGCGAGAATCACCCCAACCACTAAAATTCCCAGGATAAGATGACGGATGAACCGGCCGAGAGTGACTTCATCAAGGACACTGGGTAGAGGGGTGATATTCACCACTTCGCTTTTTATTTGAGCGATAGCACCCGGGGAATCATTGGGTTCTTCAAAATAATAGGATTCAAGTCCACCACTGGCAGGACTCTTATAGGTAGATCCGTAGAGATGGTTACGCGGTACGTTTTTAAAACCATTCTTTACAATCGCTATTCTGGGAGCAGGTGAAGCAATGTTAATACTCCAGAGATTTTCCGCCGCGATATCCTGATTTTCTCGATAAATGTCTCGCTGTTCTTCGACGGTGAGTGCGCTGTATGCGGCGTCGAGCAGTTCCATCGATCGTCGCAGGGGATGGCCAACTGGCGGTTCAATACCACCGTTTTTAATTGCTTCGGGGTTGCCGTATAGTCCCCCCTGTTGATACCATGATGAAAATCCAGAAGCGGAGACATTACCGGGCGCATAGCGGTTAGCTGATACAAGGGGATTAAACGAACCTTCTAAACCGGAGATGAGAAAATCATTAACCCGAGCGGCGTTTTCAACGATGTAAAGATTATAAGACCGAAATCTTTGAATCGTGTTCAGGCCGACTTTTTTCCAATCTTCAACGACAAAAGGAGAGGGACCTTCACTATAATTTGGGATTATATCCATATACCACACCATGCGGCTACCATCTTTAAAGGTGCGAAACCCCTCGGAGTCGCGGCCAGTAAGCCCAAGCTCATCGAGCAGCTGATTAGCGCGATCGGGGTCGTGCTCGATGTAACTGTACCTGTGTTTATCATGGTAAAAAAGTGATTCTTTACCTGGTGACGCCTGTGCTGGTTCACCCACTCCATGGTAGACTGCATCGATAATATGCTGTCGATTGATGGCGAGAGAAAGCGCTTTCCGAAATCGCACATCATTAAGCAGCTCCCACTTTTTTTCAGAAGTTGGATCATGGGGATCGATATGCTTATTTATATTTGGTAAGACGAACCATTCGGCAGTGCCGGATTCATACCAATGATATACTTCATAACCCCCGGCCTCGCGTTGTGACATAAAATAGGTATAATAGAGAAAGTAGATATTAAACGATTGCATTGTAATGGCACCATTCGCAGCAGCGATCGGTACCAACTGTGCAGTCTTTACATCGATCATATATCGGTCGACATAGGGGAGTTGATTGCCCTCGGTATCGACGGCCCAATAATAGGGATTGCGGACAAAAGTCCGGGGCGGGTTGGGTTTATAGGTGTGATATACCCAGGGCCAGATACGGGGATGTTCCGGGTTGGTGGTGAGTATCAGGGTATTGTAAAGCGCTTTTCTCGTGGGTATTTTTTCTGCTTTCATCCTCGCCTCGATAAGCGCATCGTTACCAATGTGGGGATGATATTTCTCCAGGTAGTGACGGGGTGAATAAAACACGAGTTCAATTGCCAGGCGTTCAAGCAATAGTCCATGAGGGTGAGGAAAAATAAGCTTCACGGTGTAAGGATCAATTTTCTGAATTTCTCCCCATTCTCCCTTCACCTTCATCGCCGTAGGGAATTTAACTAATTTCTGTTTTATTTCATAGTTCCACCAATAGAGAATATCGTCGGCGGTAAATGGATGGCCGTCGGACCACTTCATTCCCTTGCGCAGGTAAAAAGTCCATTCTTTTTTGTCGGGGGAAGCCTCCCACCTTTTAGCGATGTGAGGGACAATGGGATTGCCCAGTGGCGACCAGCGTACGATATTCGATCCATTCATCCAATGATCAATGTTATCAAGGGTTTGCGGACTATTCGTTACCAGGTGCCAGGTGCCGCCGTAATTACCGAGACCGTCTCTTCCTTGAATGACGACCGGTTCGGGACCGACGCGCTCGGTGACGGGTGGCAGTTTGCCTTCTTCTACCAGTTCGGCGAGAATGGGCGATTCGCCTTTAGGATACCACTTTCCAGACTCGCCCTCGCTGTAGTCGACATCGTGCTGTACTTTATATAGATCTTCTTCACTGAAACTGTTGTCTCTTAATTCTTCAGTCGCTTCGATAAGCTCCGGGCTATAGACAATAGGTTCAAGTTCCAGTTCCGGTTTCATCACTGCTCCCCAGAAATAGATGATAGCGAATAAGCAGCCGCTGGTTGATAAGAGAAGCGCGAAGTATTTATAAGCACGTTTCACTGTGCTTAGTCAAAAGGTCAAAAGGTCAAAAAGTCAAAAAGTCAAAAGGGGAAGAGCGCTGACGCGCATGTTAAGTGTAAGGTAGGGAGGTGGAGCGGGCTGCCTGATAGCCATAGCTTAGCATTACAAAGCGCGCTTCTCTATTTCTAACTGATACAAACGCGGTAGGGACACCGCGTTCCACCTAATATGCGTACGCGTATTTACTTTTTGACCTTTTGACGGAGGGGAATGTTCGCTTTAGCGAACTCCTCCCTCCATCCTAATTCTTGGGTCGAGCCACAGAAGGAGGAGATCGCTGACGAGGGTGCCGAGGACACCGATGAGGCTCAATACCATGAGCATCGATCCGGCGAGAGATAAATCTTCGGTCATGAGGGCTTCGAGCATCATGGGGCCGACAGTGGGAAGGCTTAAGACCATGGCCACGATCGCCCCGCCGGAAACCAATTGTGGGAAGAGGGCTCCGATACCTGAGATAAAGGGATTCAGGGCGATGCGCACGGGATATTTAAAAAGCAATTTGATCGGTCGAACCCCTTTTGCCATCGCGGTCACAACATAGGGTTTTTTTAATTCATCGAGCAGGTTGCCGCGCATCACCCGAATCATGCCCGCGGTGCCGGTAACACCGAGAACGATGACGGGGACCCAGATGTGCTTCATGAGGTCGGCAACCTTGGCCCAGTTCCATTCCGGCTGACCGGCAAATTCGGGAGAAAATAATCCCGCTATGCTAATGCCGAAATAAATATTGCCCCAGTACATCATCAAGAGGGCGAGAAGAAAACTGGGAATGCACATTCCGATAAAACCGAGAAGGGTGAATAAGTAATCGCCGATTGAATACTGGCGCACGGCTGAGTAGATACCGATAGGCAGGGCGACGGCCCAGGTAAAGAGGACAGAACCGAGGGAAATAAAAAAGGTGAGGAGGATGCGGTCACCAACAACTTCATTTACCGATGTTCGGCTCTGCATGGAAAATCCCAGGTGACCCTGGAGCAGGCCCTGGTCTTCGGATTTGAAAGAGAGAAACCAGGGTAGGCCAAGCCAATCTGCGTATTGGACAAGGAACGGTTCACCGAGGGGAAATATCTCGCGCAATTGTTCAGCTTCTATTTTCGCATTATTATCATCTTTCAACTCAGCCTCTAGAATCTTTAAATCAATATAATTTGAGGGCGGCAGTTGAATGATGGTAAAAGTAATGAGTGAGATGATGAGCAAGGTTGGTGCCATGATGATTAATCGCCGGCCAATATACGGATGCTTGAATCCCATGAGAATAGCTCCCACCCCAACGATTCCCAATAAGAGATGGCGGATGATACGGGTCAGAGAATTACCTTTTCCTCCTTCATAGTTAACTGTATCGAGGGCGTTGGGCGCGGGAGTAATTTCCATTACTTCACGCTTTATTTGCGCGATTATGCCCGGAGAATCGTGAGGGTGATCATAATAAAAAGTTTCATGTCCACAATTGGAAGGGCTCTTATAAGTAAAAGCATAAAGCGATAATCGCGGCACGTTTTTAAGATCCTTCTTAACAATGACCAACTTAGGTGGTGCAGAGGCTATATTAATACCCCAGAGATTATCTGCTGCGATATCCTGATTTTCTCTCCAGATATCTATCTGTTCATTGAGCGTCAATGCAGCGGAGGCGGCAGCGTGTAATTCCATCGATCGCCGCAGCGGATGATCAATCGGCGGCTCAATAGCTCCGTGTTTAAAAGCATCGGGATTTCCATATAAGCCTCCCGATTGATACCACAGAGTATATCCGGGGGCAGAACCAGTACCGGGAACATAGTTCCATGGACCCGCAAGGGGATGAAAATTCCCTCCGAGTGCACCGATGGAAAAATCATTAGTACGAGAAGCACCCGCTACAGCGTGCACGGCGTAGGACTGCATTCTTTCGATCGTGTTAAGGCCAACTTTTTTCCAATCCTCAACGACAAAAGGCGAGGGACCCAGGATATTCGGGATTATATCCAAATACCATACCATGCGGGTCCCGTCGTCAAAAGTGCGGAACCCTTCTGAATCACGACCAGTGAGACCCAGTTCATCGAGCAGCTCGTTGGCGCGATCGGGATCGTATTCGATGTAGCTGTTCCTTAATTTTTCATGATAAAAGGGTGATTCCTTACCCGGTGTCCCCTGTGCGGGTTCACCGATTCCACTGAATACCGCATCGATAATCTGTTGTCGATCAATGGCGAGAGAAAGTGCGATGCGGAAGCGCAGGTCATTGAGCAGTTTCCCTTTCTTTTCTGTTCTCGGATCGTCGGGATCAATGTGTTTGTTCAGATTGGGACGGATAGTCCAATCGCTGGCACCGGAATTATACCAATGATAAACTTCATAGTCCCCAGCTTCGCGTTGGGACATGAAATAGGTATAGTATTGAATATAGATATTATACGGCTGCATGGTAATGGCCCCGTTCGCGACAGCGATAGGAACCAAATTATGAGATTTAGCTTCGACCGTATAGCGGTCGACATAGGGCAGTTGATTGCCCTCGGTATCGACGGCCCAATAATAGGGATTGCGGATATACGCCTGGGGAGGATTGGGTTTGTAGGTACGATAAATCCAGGGCCAGATACGCGGGTGGTCAGGGTTGTTAAGAATTTTCAAGGAAACATAAAGCGCTTTTCTTGTCGGTATCTTTTCTGCTCTCATTCTCGCCGCGATAAGCGCATCGTCGCCGAGCACGGGGTGATATTTTTCCAGGTAATGACGGGGCGCATACACATCGAGATCAGCGGTGAGGCGTTCGAGGAAGAGACCATGCGAGTGCGGGAATATAAATTTCACAGTGTAAGGATCAACTCTTATGATTTCACCCCGTTCTCCCTTTATCGTCATCGAGTGAGGAGCCGCCAGTAATTCCTGTTTTACCTCATACTCCCACCAGTAGAGAATATCATCGGCGGTGAAAGGATAGCCGTCGGACCACTTCATTCCCCTGCGCAGGTAAAAGGTCCATTCTTTTTTATCGGGAGATGAATCCCAAGCTTTAGCGACATGAGGGACCATGGGATAACCCAGTGGTGACCAGCGCACGAGAGTCGCCCCTGCCATCCAATGATGAGAAGAAGTAAATATCGCCGGACTGTTCGATACCATATTCCAGGTGCCCCCGTATTTACCCAAACCGTCTACACCCTTAATGACGACCGGTTCGGGACCCACGCGATCGGCGACCGGTGGCAGTTTACCTTCCTCTACGAGTTCAGCGAGAATGGGTGACTCGCCCTTTGGATACCAGTGGCCGGATTCGCCTTCACTGTAGTCTACATCATACTGTACTTTATAAAGGTCATCGTTGCTGAAACTGGTGTCTCTCAATTCTTCCGTCGCTTTGATAATCTCCGGACTATAAGTGAGGGGTTCACTTTCCAGTTCCGGTTTCAATACCGCACTCCAGAAATAGGAAACACCGAAGATGCAACAAGCGGTAAGGAGGAGGAGCCAGAAGTTTTTGAAAGCTAGTTTCATTGAAACTAGTCAAAAACAAAGACCAGTGAACAGTAAACAGTAAACAGTAAACAGTAAACAGTGAACAGTGAACAGTATAAGATAGTGTATCGAAGATTTACGATTTCAGACTCACCACTTACGCGCTTTTCCATCGGTCAATTCATTGACAATTTTTGCGAGGTGATTGTTGAAGGTTTCAGGGTCTTCCATCATGATGAAATGGCCGACGTCATCCATGTAAACTACCTTAAACGCTGAGTTATAATGTTGCATTGTTTCAACATTCAGGGGATGCATCGTGGAACTGATACAGAGAAGAGGAACTTGAATAACAGGCAGGGACTCGACGCATTCGGATGTGTACCATTTAAAAATTGCCTGTTGAGCACCAATACCAACTTCATGGGGCGCTGAAGATAAGTCGGCGACAATTTTATCGATTAATCGTGCATCCGAATTTGGGGTAAACATGAAGTTGCGAACTTTATACGCGGTGGCATCAGCAAAATTATCGGGCGTAGTAGCATTGATAGCTTCGATTTGTGCGGGAGAGTAATTATGTCCTACTGAAGAAAAAGAATCTACTCCCACCAACCCTAATATGCGTGAAGGTATGATCCGCGCGGCTTCAACGATCACGGGACCACCCATTGAATGTCCAACAAGGATAACGTCGTTGAGGTCAAGTTTTTCGACGATGGCGACAACGTCTCGACCAAACGCGGTCATTGTCCAGTTTTCGCGATCGAGCCCCGATTCTCCATGTCCGGCAAGATCGACAGTCACTACCGTGTACTGTTGAGAAAAGTGGGTTACTTGTGCATCCCAGTAAGTACGGTTGCAGCACCAGCCATGAACGAAGACAAGGACCGGATTGCCATTACCATGAACTTGATAGGCTAGTGGCACACCGTCGAATGATGGGATCACATCCACTGTATTCTTATTTATATCAAGCGTTGAGTGGTTCTCTTCGTGTTTATCACAAGAGCAGAACAAAAGAACAGGCATTATGACAATGGCTATACAAGGAATTCTCATCCTGTTTACGGTTTAAAAGAGATAGCCACAAAAAGCACATAAAGCACAAGATAGAAATAAAATGAGGTGGAGCGGGCTGTCCCTAGCACGCTTTTACTTATTGATATAATCAAACGCGCTAGGGACCAACCTTCGCCAAGGCTATGGCTGGCAGGCAGCGCGTTCCACCCTTTATTAAATAATAATACATTTATTTTTAATTCTGTATGAGTCCGGCTTTCCGGCTTGGAAGATGTCGTTCCGCGACTGCGGAACTCGGAACTGATTGTCTGGCTTTCTGGAGCGCATCCACGCGTTAGCGCGGTTCCGCTTTCAGAGTCAGTTCTTCTTTGTTATCGAGCCCTGCAACGACGACGAAAGTCTGCTCTTTTGGTCGTCCCTCTTTGGGAACGTAACGGACATTTGGAGAGAAGTAAGCATAGAGCGCAGTATTTCTTGAATGGGGGGAAGTGTTAGGATTCGACCCGTGCATGATAAGGCTATGAAAGAATAAGATATTCCCCGCTGACAAGGGTACCTCTATTTGATCGGATAAATCTACGCCATCGACAAGCGCTCTTACTTCCAGACCGCTGACAAGTCGCCCCCCAGCCGGGGTGCTCTCTTTCATTTTCAGCCCCCATTTATGACTTCCGGGAACAACTTTAAAACAACTGTTAGCGGTGTTCGCGTCGTCAAGTGCGATGCTCACGGTAACCAGTCTAGGTGGCTCCATCGGCCAATAGGCAGAATCCTGGTGGAATTCGTGACCTGATCCATGAAATGCGGGTTTAAGCATCAAGGTGCTTCTAAAAAGAAGCAGATCGGGTCCGATCAAATTCTGCACGACTTCAATCAGTCGCGGGTGCTTAGAAAGTCTGTTGAAAACGGAAGAATGCACACGAGTGTTTTCAATTTTTCTCAACAAGGGCGTTCCGTCATCACGATTTATATTTTCGGCGTTCGGTTCGCGCTGAAAGTTAATCGATCTTGGATCGGCTTTCGCTTCAAATTCCGCGGCGAGGGTATGCAATCGTTGAATTTCTTCTTGGCACTCAATAATCTCCTCCGGGCTGATCAGGTTTTCCATGATGAGATATCCCTGGTCCTCGAAAAATGAAAGCTGTTCGGCCTGATTCATCATATGATCGCATAAGTCAAAAGGTCAAAAGGTCAAAAAGTCAAAAAGGAAAATGCGTTTATGAGTGAAAGCGTAGATGCGGATATGCGATTAAATAAAATTACATTGATTTAAACTTTTTGACATTTTGACCTTTTGATATTTTGACTTAAACCCGCGAAAGCTGATTTTTATGCCACGGATTAATAAAAGCATCGACTTGATGGAGCGGGGGGAGACGGTCTATGTAACCTTAAAAATACCGGAGCTTAGCTATGACGCGGGCCGGGACCAGGCGCAGACCTGGGCAGATTTGATCGCAATCGATCTTGAGCACCTCGCCTACGATATCATAGGCCTGACACAATTCATGCGCGGCCTTAAAGATGGCGGGCCTACGGCGAGCGGGCACCTGACACCGACGGTGCTCGTATCTCCCCCTGCGAATTGCACGAGTATTGAGGAGGTCATTTATAACGCATGGCAAGTCAGACAGATCCTATCGACGGGTGTTCACGGTATCTACTACCCGCAAGCGCGCGATGCCGAATCAGTGAGGGCCTACGTAACGACCACCCGTTACACTTTTCAGACGATTGGACGCGACCTTGGCCTGTCCGAGGGATTACGCGGCCACGGCGGTGAGAATCAAGCGTCAGAGATCTGGGGGATCAGTCCCGCCGAGTACCTGATGAAAGCAGACCCTTGGCCTCTGAATCCCGAGGGGGAGCTTTTACTGGGGCTGAAGATCGAAGACCGGCAAGGTATAGCTAATGCCGATGCAATCGCGAGCACGCCAGGACTCGCATTTGTTGCCGTGGGCGTGGCAGATCTTTCGATGTCTCTCGGCTATCAGTCTTTTCCCGGCTGGCCGTACCCGCCTGATTTACTAAATGGGCGGTTAGCTGCAAAATCAGCCTGTGAGAAGGCAGGCATTGCCTATTTTACGGGATGGCCTGATTCCTCATTACCCCATGACGAACAATTGAAACATCTTTTCGAGGAAGGAAGTGACAAAATGTTATTGGCGCAGAACAGGGAGTTTGCCGAAGCAGGGAGGAATTTGTCAAAAAGTCAAAAGGTCAAAAAGTCAAAAAGGAAAATGCGTTTATGAGTGAAAGCGTAGATGCGGAAATGCGATTAAATAAAATTACATTGATTTAAACATTTTGACATTTTGACTTAAATCCGCGGAAGCGGGTTTTTATGCCACGGATTAATAAAAGCATTGAGTTGATGGAGCTGGGGGAGCCGGCCTATGTCACGATGGTGAGGAACGAGCTCACATATGATGCGGGCAGGGAATGGGCGAAGACATGGGCGGATATCATCTGGATAGATTTCGAATATAATATCTATGACTTGGTCGGCCTGTCGAAATTCATGCGCGGGCTCAAAGAAGGCGGTCCCACGGCGAGCGGGCATGCCACACCGACGGTTGTTGTCTCTCCCCCCACGCACTGCAGAAATCCGGAGGAGGTTTACAATAACGGATGGCAGATAAGATCGCTTCTCATGACCGGCATTCACGGTTTTATTTACCCGCAGGCACAGGAACCGGATGCGGTCAAAGCCTATGTAGCTACGACACGGTATGCATCTCAGACAATCGGACGAGACCAGGGTCTCCCCGAAGGATATCGTGGTCATGGCGGTGAGAAAATGGCAGCCGAGATCTGGGGGATCAGTCCCCAGGATTACGTTGATAGAGCGGACCCCTGGCCTTTGAATCCTGATGGTGAACTGTTGTTGGGCCTTAAGATCGAGGACCAGCAAGGGTTGGCAAATGCCGATGCGATCGCGAACACGCCCGGAATAAACCTCGCAATCGCGGGGATGGGAGATATGGCAATGTCATTGGGCTATCAGAAAATCCCCCCCTGGCCCTTTCCACCAGACATGGTTAACGCCTGGAATACAGTTCAATCAGCCTGTGATAAAGCGGGCATTCCCCTTCATACCGGCTGGCCCGAACCGTCAATAACTGAAGGACAACAGCAAAAGACCGACGAGGAGATAATGAAATTCCTCATCGAGGAAAATAGCGCGAAGATAATAAGAGTGTCCGAGGAGTTAACGGCTATAGGGCGGAAGCTTACCGGGAGGGTGATGAAGATTTAGAGTCAAAGGTCGAAAGTCGAAGGTCGAAAGTGGGGAGTATAAAAGGGTTCGGGGTGGAAGATGTCGAGCTACGCTCTCGGTACAGGGTTCAGGAAAATTACAATTGCAGATTGTGGATAGGAAGATGTTAGACTTCGACCTTTGTACGGATTGCGGATTTATACTAACGAAATAAACTATCTTTATTCTGAAGACTGAACCCCGAACCCCGAACCCTTTTTACTAACAATTATCGGGGATAACCGATGGCGGCGGGCCAGGTGTGGGTGATGTTTTCACCTTCATAGACAAACATGTCGCGATGGAGGGAACAGGTCATGCAGCAATGACTGGGGATGATGTGAACAAAGTCACCGATTTTAAGTTTGTGTCCGGGAAAGCGAACGCTGGTATGCTCTTCAGAACCGAAAGTGGGAATTTCTGCCTGGGGGTAATCGCGTAGTTTGGGTGGGCCCATTTCATGACCGATCGATTTGACACCGGCGTTTAAAACAAGGTTGTCTCCATTTACACTGATGACGTTTGCGAGCACGGTAAGGGCAACATCAAATTGATCATCCACTCTCTCCTTGTAAGACCAATCCATCGTTACGTAGCTGCCGATCTGAAGTTCAGAGACGTCTTCGAGTGTACCGGTGGCGCGAAATGAACCGGTCCCCGCACCGGAAATTATTCGGCACGCGTGTCCGGCGACTTCAAGCTGACGTTTCGTATCAATCGCCTTATCCATTGAGCTTATTGCTACTGATTCCCTTTCACTCGTATCGAGAATGCCGACCGCGTGTCCTTCGTAGGCTTGAAGACCATCAAAACGTATTCCCTCAAATGAAGCGATCTGTTCAGCCAGTGTAACTGCGGCTTTCCCCGGTGCAACGCCGCAGCGACCCATACCGATATCGACCTCGATCAAAACACCGACGATAGTACCGTGATTTTTTGCAGCCTCGGCAATTGCTTTTGCGTTGTCTGCATTGTCAATCGCCACGCGGATCTTGGCCCGTTCCGCCAATTTTATCAAATGCTCGATACTTGTCGCACTGACGACTTGATTGGCGATCAGAACATCTTCAATCCCTCCATCGACTAAAGCGATCGCTTCAAATATCGTCGCCGCGGTCATGCCGACGCAACCTCCCGCCGCCAACTGCTTTTGGGCCAGAGCGACGCGTTTATGGTTTTTAAAATGCGGTCTGAGCCGGACCTGCCTGTTTTCGACGAAGGCGGCGGCACGCTCAATATTGCGATTAGCGGTCGGCCAGTCGAGGACGAGCGCCGGTGTGAGGAGATCGTAAATATAAGTCATGGAATTAGTCAAAAAGTCAAAAGATCTATCGATTGTGGATTGGCGATTGCCGATTGTGGATTGATAGAGATAGCCACAAAAGGCACAAAAAGCACAAGATTAAATTTTGAGAGAAAAGAAGAACTATAAGGTGGAACGCGCTGTCCCCAGCGCGTTTGTTTATATTATTAAAAAAGGGTCATGCCTAGAACAGAGGGTATCTTAAGCACATATTAAGGATGTTACGATGGAGGTTTTGATGACGATGGTTAAAGCGATATTCAGTTTCTTTGAGGTGCAGTTGGAAGGTCCTACGAGAAAGACCTTTGAACTTAGCCAATCGAAGTTTAGCAAAAGCCCAAAAAGATTCAATCCCGTTAATGTGGGAGTGTCCCTGGGCAAACTCGTTGTCGTTGTGATTGACACGGTAATGCTTCTTATAGCCCAGATCCACGAGGCCGTTGTAAGCACGCCACCCGTCAGAATAAAGCACACTGTCAAAAGTAACTCTCCCTTGGATCACCGCATGCAGAGCGGCTCTGGAGACGTTGCGTACAACCTGGGTATAGACTTTCCCATTACGCTTGAGCAACCCGAAGACGGGCACTTTCTTGAATGCACCCCGACCTCTTTGCCCTGGAATTCTTTTGCCTCCAAAGTAGGACTCATCCATTTCCACCGACCCCCTAAAAGGCGAGGCCTGCGCACATTGCTGCAACAAACGCTCCCGCAACAAGCGCAAATAACGGTTGACCGTGTTACGATTCAATCCTGTCAATTGGGTTATCTTCAACGCTTCCATATCCAAGCTAAAACACTTTACTAACTGCCGAAATTTGGCCTCAGAAATTTTTGAACGATGTACATACTTATTTCTCATTTGTCTAGAATAGCTTACACATCTGATATGTGTCTATTCTAGGCATGACCCTTAAAAATATATACAAACGCGCTAGGGACAGCCCGCTCCACCTACCACGCATTAGCGTCTTCAACGTTTTGACTTTTTGACCTTTTGACCTTTTGACTAGCTTCAGTGAAACGTGCTTTCAAATATTGTGGGCTTTTTCTGATAGCGAGTTGTTTCTATTTGGGGTTTTTATATTTGTGGAGTGATATCTTAATGCCGGAATTGGAGGAAGAACCCATCCACTACAGTCAGGAGAAGCTCGATTACACGGAAAAATTAAGAGATGTCAGTTTTACGGAGGATGATGAATATAAAGTACAGCGGGATGTAGATTATAGTAAGGGTGAATCCGGCAGATGGTTTCCCAAGGGTGAATCACCGATACTGGCTGAATTGGTAGAGGAGGGTAAGCTGCCACCGGTGGCTGAGCGCGTGGGACCCGAGCCGGTAGTAATTGAGGGTGTAGACGGTATTGGCAACTACGGTGGCACCTGGTTTCGGGTATCAGGATCGCAGACCAATATTGACCTCATGTATAATTTCACTTCCGGCTCGATGCTCGTTCGCTGGTCCCCTCTCGGTTACCCAATCGTGCCGCATGCGGCTAAAGGATGGGAGTCCAGCCCAGACTTAAAGGAATGGACCGTTTATTTACGCAAAGGGATGAAATGGTCCGACGGTCATCCCTTCACCGCTGACGATATTCTCTACTGGTACTACCAGGAAGTATTGCTTGATTATTATCAGGATGCTGCAGCGCGGGCAAACTGGATGATCGTGGGTGGCGAGTGGGGAGAAATGGTCAAAATAGATGATTACACGATAAAATTTGTTTTTCCTAAACCCTACGGTGTGTTTCTCGAACACCTGGCTCGTGCCTGGTATTTTTGTTCGCCTCGTCATTACATGGAGAAGTATCACCCGGATCTCGGCGACGACGAACTAATCGAAAAAACGATGGCAGCAAGGAGGTTACCATCGCGCAAAAGTTTATACGTATTACTAGAGAAGTGGTTCAACCCTGAGCACCCGCGGATCTGGCCCTGGGTCTACCGTAATTACAAAGCCAATCCTCCCCAGGTATTTGTGCGCAATCCCTACTACTGGGCGGTTGATGTTGCAGGTAACCAGCTGCCCTATTTAGACAGAATACATTGGGATATCAAAAATCAAAGGTTTGTTCCCATTGCATCCGCTAGCGGAGCAGTCACCTTTACCATTCATGTCATGGATTTGTATTACACCCTGCTCATGGCAGAACGAGAAGCAGGAGAATACGAAGTCTATCACTGGTTTCCCGCAACACGCTCGCGCTATCTGATTAATCCGAACTTTAACTACTATGTCGATCCCGATAAACCGGAGACGCAAATGAAGCACGATCTCATCAATGACAAGCGCTTCCGCCAGGCACTTTCCCTCGCCATCAATCGACGACAAATAATCAAAAATGTGTATAATGGGGTGGGAGAGCCCGCGCAGTTATCGCCGGGCAGGGAATCTTACTTTCACCATGAAAAACTTCATAAGAGCTATACAGAGTATGCGCCTGACAAAGCAAATGCCTTACTCGATGAGCTCGGTCTCACCCGGAGGGATTCCGAAGGATACCGCAGGTTCAAGGACGGCACGCGCATGGTTTGGTATTATACCATTCCCCAGGGAGAAGACGAGGGACCGACGGAACTTATCCTAGAGGACTGGGGCCACGTGGGTGTACGTTTTATTCGACGACAGCCCTCACTTGCCCTTTTTAATTTAGAACTGAGAGCACGTACCTTGGAATTCTCCGATTGGCCTGGAGAGAGTGAATATAGTCCCATCTTGGGAGCTGACCGATTTGCCGGATTAACGTCTCTCCAAGCTTACGGTTATTGGAATTGGTATATGAGAGGGGGGCTTTACGGAGACCGAAGAGCCACCGAGTTAGGCGGCATCGAACCACCGATGAATCACCCTCTACGGCGATCAATGGAACTGATTGATGAATCTTACGGCGCAACCAACCGCGAAGAGCAGCGGGTCATTTTTAATAAGTTATTCGATATCGCAGCTGAAAATCTCTGGTCAATTAATATTACCACCCCTCCACCGCATCCGGTCGTCGTAAAGAACGGGTTAAAAAACGTACCCCGCAATTCATTTTATGGCGCGCGTTTTTGTCCACCGGCTCCGACCGGTATGGAAACCTACTTTTTCGAAGCGCCCTATGATTCACCGGGTGCGATTGCCCAGATTAAAAATGAGATGATCGAAATCACCCCCGCCCCTTACGGCACCGAGGAAGACGATCTTGAATCCACCAGTTATGACCGTTTAGCCTGGCTTATAAAAAACTTATTTTTAGGTATCGCCGTTTGCGGTATAATTATGATCGGGATACGACATCCGTATATTGGAAGACGAATGCTGATTATGATTCCGACGCTTCTCATTGTCTCGGTGATATCTTTTACGATCATCCAGCTGCCACCGGGAAGTTATATCGAAACAAGAATACTTGAGCTGCAGTTAAGAGGCGGGCCATTAGCTATCGATGAAGCGAAAGAACTGCGCGAAATTTTTCATCTCGATAAGCCCTTCCCCGAACGTTATTCCCGCTGGCTCGGGCTTAACTGGTTTACTTCATTTGATCGAAAAGACCAGGGTTTACTCCAGGGCTACATGGGATTGTCGATGGAAAACCAGAGCACGGTCAATGAAATGGTGGGCGATCGCATCCTTCTCACATTTCTCATATCATTAGGGACCATTCTTTTTACCTGGATGATAGCGCTGCCTATTGGCATCTATTCCGCGGTACGCCAGTACACCCTGGGCGACTATTTATTCACCCTGATAGGATTCATTGGGATGAGCGTTCCCAGTTTTCTCCTCGCCTTGATCCTGCTTTACTGGAGCCGCGAGTACCTGGGGATAAACATTTCGGGGCTGTTTTCACCTGATTATGCGGCCCAGCCTGAATGGACGCGAGGTAAGATTCTCGACATGCTGAAACATATCTGGGTGCCGATAGTTGTTCTGGGGGTCACGGGGACGGCAAGTATGATCCGCATCATGCGCGGGAACTTACTTGACGAGTTAAAAAAACCCTACGTCATTACGGCGATGGCAAAAGGGGTGCGCCCCTTTAAACTGTTGATAAAATATCCCGTGCGTTTGGCGATTAATCCCTTTATCTCGGCGATTGGCGTGATCTTTCCTCAATTGGTTTCAGGCGGAGCGATTGTCGCCATGGTTCTCAGCCTGCCCACTGTTGGGCCGTTATTATTAGATTCGCTATTGCTTGAAGATATGTACGTAGCGGGGTCGATGCTCATGGTGCTCAGCTTGCTCGGAATACTAGGCACTTTGGTCAGTGATCTGTTACTTATGTGGCTCGATCCGAGGATTAGGATGGAAGGCGGAGTTCGGTAAACCGAACTCCACCTTCCGTCAAAAAGTCAAAAGGTCAAAAGGTCAAAAGGGAAATGCGAATACGCGAACATGGGACTATGCGGAGAAGCGTATAAGCGGAGCATATTCATCCTATCCTTATTGTCATTGCGAGGAGCAACGCGACGCGGCAATCCAGAAAGTTTTAATACTAAATCCGAGAACGGTGAATCCCGAACCATCAACTTAACACCTAAAACATAAAACCTAATACATCGCGTGAGGCGATTCGCCTCAAGCGATAACGGCTTCTTCGCCGAGGTGTTCGCGGATCCAGGATCGGAGGGGGACATCTTCATCCTGTGGTGAAGTATAGCCAAAATTACCGGTGGGGGACGCACCAAATAATTGCTTACGAATGGGGTCGAGTTGATCCCAGTATTTATCGACCGTAATATCATCGCGGGGACGAATCCAGCGATAGCCATACCCATAGAATAAGGTTCTTCTCGGTTGGTTCCAATAATTGGCGCTCGAAGAGTGCCAGAGACGCCGATCAAAAAAGACAGCTGATCCAGCGGAAACTAAAACGGGTACGCCTTCCTCTAAATCAGTGCTTCGATCGTCATTCGGGAGGTTGATGTTTTTCCTGAGATGACTGCCCGGAATTACATATAAATTCCCGCGGTTGGGTTCACTGCAATCGGTGAGAAAGTAACCGATCTTGAAGGAGATGCGTGGTGGGGGGTCGGATTCGATCTCTTTATTTATACGATCGCTGTCCTGATGCCACCCAAACTTTTTATCCCCCTTGTTTTCAGCCGTTTCGCACGGTGTCATAACGAAATGGTTATGGTATAACTGAATATTCCAGCCCAGGATTCCCCAGACTTTTGGGAAGGTGCGGTACCAGTCGACAAGTTCGATATAAGCTTTATCTTTACCGATGAAATCCATGAACAAAGACCTGTCGCCAGGCGCTGTACCTTTTTTTACACGGTGCGCGCTATCGAGACGATCGGTGAGCTCAATTAATTTCTCGATTTGGTCGGTATCGATTACATTCTCGACAATGAAATACCCATCCTGTTCAAAAGCCAGGCGCTCAGCTTCAGTCAAACAGTAGTCTAAGCATTTGGTATCCATCTGCGATGGATAGTCAAAATGTCAAAAGGTCAAAAAGTCAAGAGCGCTAAAGCGCGTATACGCGAATATGCGATAATGCGGGTATGCGTAAATGCGGAGCATGTTCTGGAGTAAAGCGCTGGCGCGCGTTTTAGGTATTAGGTGACTTTTTACTTAACACTTAACACCTAAAACTTAACACATCGCTTGAGGCAATTTACCTCAAGCGATAACCGCTTCTTCGCCGAGGTGTTCGCGGATCCAGGAGCGGAGGGGGACATCTTCATCTTTGGGGCTGGAATAGCCTCCACCTTCTGTTGCAGAACCGAATAACTGCTGACGAATCGGGTCCATTTCGGTGAAATCAACGGTCATATTATCGCGTGGTCGTATCCACCGGTAGCTATAGCCAAAAAATAAAACTTTTCGAGCATGTTCCCAGTAGTTCGCACTTGCCGAATGCCAAATGCGCCGATCGAAATAAACGGCTGAACCCGGAGGGACCAGAACAGGAATACTTCCTTCGATTTCAATTTTTCGATCGTCATTGGGGAATTCGATATCTTTCTTCAGATGACTGCCGGGGATGAGATGAAAATTACCACGGCCCGGTTCGCTGCAATCGCTGAGAAAATAGCCGACCTTTAGAGAAAAACGGGGTTGTGGAAAAACGTTATCTATCTCTATGCACATACGTCCGCTATCTTGATGCCAGCCTAAAACCTTGACTTGATTATCTTGTGATTCACGTGGGTAGGTGACATTGAGATGGGAATGATATAACTGGATATTCCAACCGAGTATTCCGAAGACTTTTGGAAAGGTGCGATACCAGTCAACGAGGTCAATAAAGACTTTATCTTTACCGACAAAGTCACGAATAAAGAGGTTATTTCCATCGTTTATTAAATACCCTTCTTTTCCATGATATTTGGCATCGATGCGATCGGTGGCTTCAATTAATTTTTCGACATGGTCTGGATCGAGCGCATTTTCGACAATAAAATACCCGTCTTGTTCAAAGGCTTTGCGCTCAGCCTCGGTTAAGCAGTGATCTAAGCTTTTTTTATCCATCGATGGATAGTCAAAAGGTCAAAATGTCAAAAGGTCAAAAGGAAAGAGCGCTGGCGCGCGTATACGCGAATAAGCGATAATGCGGATACGCGTAAATGTGGAGCATATTCATCCCATTCTTATTGTCATTGCGAGGAGCAACGCGACGCGGCAATCCAGAAAGTTTTAATACTAAATCCGCGAACGGTGAACCCCGAACCATCAACCTAACACCTAACACTTAAAACTTAACACATCGCTTGAGGCAATTTGCCTCAAGCGATAATCGCTTCTTCACCGATGTGTTCACGGATCCAGGTGCGGAGGGGAACATCTTCATCTTTTGGGCTGGTATAGCCGCGTCCGCCGGTTACCGAAGCACCATACAACTGCTGGCGGATCGGGTCCATGCCGGTAAAATCAACGGTCATATTATCCCGCGGTCGTATCCACCGATAGCTATAACCATAAAATAAAACTTTGCGTGAATGTTCCCAGTAGTTCGCGCTTGCCGAATGCCAGATACGCCGGTCGAAATAAACGGCTGACCCCGGGGGTACCAGAACAGGAATACCTTCTTCAATTTCAATGCTTCGATCGTCATTGGGAAACTCAATATTTTTTTTCAAATGGCTGCCGGGGATAAGGTGGAAATTACCACGGCCCGGTTCGCTGCAATCACTCAAAAAGTACCCGACCTTAAGAGAAAAACGGGGTTGTGGAAAAACGTTATCTATCTCTTTACACATGCGATCGCTGTCCTGGTGCCAGCCTAAAAATTTGTCCTCTTTGTCTTGGGACTCACGCGTGTAGGTGACATTGAGATGGGAGTGATATAACTGAATGTTCCAACCGAGTATGCCGAATACTTTGGGAAAGGTGCGGTACCAGTCAACGAGGTCTATGTAGACTTTATCTTTACCGACAAAGTCATCAACAAAGAGGAACCCCCGCTCGGTTCTTACATAGCCTTCTTTTTTACTGTATTCGGCGTCGACGCGGTCTGTTGCTTCAATTAATTTTTCGACATGATCTGGATCGAGCGCGTTTTCGACAATAAAATATCCATCTTGCTCGAAGGCCTGACGCTCGGCCTCGGTTAAGCAGTGATCTAGGCTTTTAATATCCATCGAAGATGGATAGTCAAAAAGTCAAAAGGTCAAAAAGTCAATAGCGCTGGCGCGCGTATACGCGAATAAGCGGAAATGCGGAAATGCGGAAATGCGGAAATGTGGAAATGCGTGTATGCGGAAATGCGTGTATGCGGAAATGCGGTTAAGCGTAAATGCGCTGACGCGCGGATGTGCATTTCAATAGGTCAATATGGATTATCGCGGAACATTTTGACATTATGATATTTTGACCTTTTGACTAAAGTCCAAT
This sequence comes from Opitutales bacterium, assembly GCA_965219535.1. Taxonomy (GTDB): domain Bacteria; phylum Verrucomicrobiota; class Verrucomicrobiia; order Opitutales; family PNEW01; genus PNEW01. Next base: position 1,541,809 of record CBDCNV010000002.1, read on the forward strand.
GAAAGTTATTGATTACAGAAGCAGTTTTACGATCAATACATCGGCCGACGAGGGTGGTGAGAATAACACCTGCCGAACTCAAGTTCTGGCGAAGTGTGCACTGAGAAATGATGACAGCGGTCAGTCGGGGGAATACTTCCTGGGGAAGGATTGTATAGGTGAATACATGTATAAGGAGAGAGGCATTGCACAGGAGCCGACAGCAAATGTAGGTGTAATATTTGGTGAAAAGGAATCCTCGTTATTTAAAAAATTTGCCAACCATGAAAGTGATGTCATTCAGACGGGTGCACAGGGCGTTCGCAAAAAAACCTTTGCGGGAACCTTAGGCTACTCAAAAGAATTAAATTTCAAACTCAGCGAGGTGGAAGCGCGCCCATTAAAGTCAAGTGAAGAGATAATTCGCGCGACCCTGGATTGTGAACCGATGGTCGGGCGAACGATGTTAAACGATGAGGAGCGGAATTTGCATGCGGTCCTTGAATATCCACTCTACTACATGAACGTTCATCCACCCGAGGGACGTTTCCAAGTGGATGTCGGCCCGATACTCTATCCTGATTTTGACGTAAAGGGTGAGTCCCCGATCGAGTGTCTTAAGTTGGCTTATGTAATGTATAATCAATTGAATGCCGTCGAGTTTGCGATTCGCGTACCTACACTTGTCGTGGAAGGGCAATCCGCAGAAACGCTGCACTATTCAAAGGTCATCAAGGTAGCGGCGCAGTGCGAGTTGTTCAGTTTGGCTGTTTGAGAGGAGTCAAAAGGTCAAAAGGTCAAAAAGGGGGGAGGAGGCTGGTAGACTGCTATTAATACTTGTTTACATTTTTTAGGTAGCACCGCTTGTACGCAAAAAACGCATATCCTTTTGACATTTTGACCTTTTGACATTTTGACTGACCACATGAGTGGTCATAAACATTACTGGTTAATAAAATCGGACCCGGAGACGTTATCGTTTGATGAGGTCAAGGCGCGGCCGAATAGTATTATTGACTGGAACGGGGTTCGCAATTACCAAGCGCGTAATTTTATGCGTGACGAGTTGAAAAAGGGAGACCGGGTTCTCTTCTATCACTCGCAGTGTAAAGATACGGGAGTTGTCGGTTTGGCTGAAGTGGTGCGCGAATCTTATCCCGATCATACGGCCTGGGATAAGAAACATCGCTATTACGACCCGAAAACCGACAAGGATAATCCAATCTGGTACATGGTTGATTTAAAATGGAAGAAAGCCTTTAAGCAGACCGTGACATTGGCCGAGATGAAAGCGACGACCGCGCTGAAATCTATGCGCGTCGTACAACGAGGTCAGCGATTGTCGGTACAGCCCGTGACAAAGAAAGATTTTGATCGGGTGTGTAAGATGGGGGGAGTTTAGTCAAAAGGTCAAAAGGTCAAAAAGTCAAAAGGTGTGGATTGAAGAAGCCTAATGTCGAAGGTCGAAGGTCGAATGCGAAAATGCGTGAATGTGGTGATGGGGGAATGCAGTAGCAGTGTTATGTTTTAGGTGTTAAGTTTTAGGTTTCGGATAATGGTGGATGAACTGAGGGGAGAGTAACTATGAGAAAATTAGTGGGCTATCTTGAAGGGGTGTTGATTGCGGCGATGGGTGTGTTGTCGGGGAACTTTGGGCATGCATCGGCGATGACACAATCGACGCCGGTATTTGAAATGCAGGAGTTGTACGAAGGGATTCGGGGACCGAACATCGTGGTCGCTGCGGACGGATCAGTCCTGGCTTTTGCAAGATGGGGAGAGTTATTGCGTCGCAGTGAGGATAAAGGAAAAACATGGAGTGCTGTTAAAGAGGTCGGAGTAGACTCGAGGGGCAGCGCAATCGTTGACGATAATCGTGGTCATGTCATGGTTGTTGATGGCAGAGGGGGCCACTTGTGGAGAAGTCTCGATCATGGAAAAACGTGGAAAAGAGAAGAGGTCGAGTTCAAGCCCAACGGGAACGGTCACGGGATTCCCGGTAAGGTTCCAGTAGATACTGGCGCATCGGAGTCGGGGATCACGTTGCAATATGGAAAGCATAAAGGAAGACTGTTAATGCCCGGTAGGATTCAACCGCCCCATGGCACAAATGATCAGGAGTGGTGGATGTACAATTACAACACCGCGATCTACAGCGACGATGGAGGCAAAACCTGGCAGACGGGAAGTCCGGTCCAGAGTGGAACGGGCGAGGGCACATTGGCTGAACTGTCGAACGGCAATATCTATTACAATTCCCGCTCTCATATGTCAGTCGATCACCGACGGCAGATTGCCTGGAGCTATGATGGGGGGCATATGTGGACGGACTGGCGTGTATCCACTCAACTTTTTGAGATCGGCCAACCGCACTATTTCAAGTATGGGAAAAAACCAAGTTACGGGTGCGCAGCGGGTCTGGTGCGCATGCCTTTGGAAATGACCGGTGGCAAGGACGTGCTATTGTACAGTGCGCCCGACGACCCGGGTGGTTCCCGTGTGCGCATGACAGTGTGGGCGAGTTTCGATCAGGGTGAAACATGGCCGGTAAAACGCCTCGTTTACGAAGGGCATAGTGCCTACTCTTCACTGTCAGCAGGTAGAGACGGTAATGTTTACCTGCTATTCGAGTGGGGAAAGGATAAACTCTACGAAAGTATATACGTGGCAAAATTCAATCTCGACTGGCTTAAAGAGTGAACGAGTGATTAATGGAAGATTTAAAAACAGTGTTAATTTTTAGGTTTTACATTTGTTGAAGATCAAGAATGTGATTAAGAGGATAAAGGTGAATAGGTATAGGCGTGAAAACGATATTAGGAAAAGGATCATGATAAAAGCAGAAGTTATTTTCAGACGGGTAATTATTGCAGCAGTTTTGGTATGGATAGGAAATTCTAGTTATGCCGCGGCTAATAAACAATCATCGGCCGAGTTTGAGATGCAGGAGCTATTTAAATTGATGCGCGGACCAAACATCGTGGTAGCTGTCGATGGATCAGTTCTGGCTTTCGGAGATTGGGGCCAGATGCTACGTCGCAGTGAAGACGGGGGAAAAACCTGGAGCAAAGCACAAAGAATCCTGGAGGAGGTGGTAGATGATACCCGGGTCAGTGCGATTGTCGACGAAAACAATGGCCATGTCATGGTCGTTGATGGTATTAGTGGTAACTTGTGGAGAAGTCTCGATCACGGGAAAAGCTGGGAGAGAGAGAAAATCATATTCAGGTCCAATGCCCTTGGTCACGGAATTCCCGGTAAGATTTCGACAGAAACGGGCGGCTCTGAGTCGGGAATTACGCTGCGTTATGGAAAGCATAAAGGCAGACTGGTGATGCCTGTACGGGTCAATCCTCCCAGCAATAGCAACGACCAGGAGTCGTGGATGTACTTTTACAATACGGCTATCTACAGTGACAATGGTGGCAGATCCTGGAAGACGGCAGGACCGGTGCAGAATGGGACCGGTGAGGGTACTTTAGCTGAAATGTCGGATGGCGCCATTTACTACAATTCACGTTCCCATATGGCAATCGATCACCGGAGGCAGATCGCCTGGAGCTATGATGGTGGACACATGTGGACAGACTGGAAGTCATCTAAAGATCTCTTGGAAGTCGGCGAACCACACTTCTTCCGGTATGGGAAAAAACCGAGCTACGGATGTGCAGCGGGTCTGGTACGCCTGCCATTAGAATTGACCGATGGCAAGGATGTGCTCCTATATAGCGCTCCCGACAATCCAGGTGGGATACGCAAACGCATGACAGTATGGGCGAGCTTTGACCGGGGCGAGACCTGGCCGGTGAAGCGACTGGTTTACGAAGGGCTCAGTTCCTATTCTTCGCTCACGGCAGACAGTGATGGTAATATATATCTGCTCTTCGAGTGGGGAAAGGATTATCTATACGAAAGTATATATATGGCTAAATTTAACCTCGAATGGGTGATGGAGAATCAGTGAACGGTGATAAGTGAACCGTGTCAGGCGTTAAGTATTAGGTTTTAGTTTTGTTGAAGGTGAGGAATGTGAGTATCAAAATAAGGATGGACGGGTATTGGCGTGTAAACGATAGTATGAAAATGATCATGACAAGAGCAGAAGTTTTATTAATACGGGTAATGATTGTAGCCACTTATTTGGTGGTAGGTAACTTTTGTATGGCAGCAGCCGAGACAAATTCGGTACCAGTCTTCGAAATGCAGGAACTGTTTAAGGGGACACGCATTTTGAACGTTGTGGTGGCCACCGATGAATCTGTTTTGGCTTTTACTAATGACGGCCGGTTATTGCGTCGCAGTGAAGACGCGGGCAAATCCTGGAGTCCAATTCAAGAGGTGGGGCATGACGCGGGAGGAAGCGCGGTCGTCGACGAATACAGCGGTCATATCATGGTTGTTAGAAGTGGGAATGGTTACCTTTGGAGAAGCAGCGATCACGGGATAACTTGGCAGAGAGAGGAGATTGACGTCATACCCAATGCCTTCGGCCACGGGGTTCCCGGCGGTGTAAGCGCGTCTACGCACGGATCGGAATCAGGAATAACATTGAATTACGGAAAGCACGAGGGAAGATTGATCATGCCGGCGCGGATCACTGGGCCCAAGGGTTCGAATGAACAGGAGTGGTGGCCCTACCATTACAATATTGCTATTTACAGTGACAATGGCGGAAAGGTCTGGCGGGTGAGTAGACCGATGCAAAGTGGAACGGGTGAGGGAACCCTGGCTGAACTATCAAATGGTAGCATCTATTATAATTCCCGTTCGCACCTGGCAGTAGACCATCGAAGACAGATTGCCTGGAGCTATGACGGCGGAGAAATGTGGACAGACTGGAGTTCATCCGATGAACTTTTCGAGGTCGGTGAACCCTTTTATTTCAAGTACGGGACTAAACCCAGTTACGGTTGCAGCGCGGGCCTAGTGCGTTTGCCCTTGAATGTGACTAAAGGGAAGGATGTGCTGATATACAGTTCACCCGATAATCCGGGAAAAGATCGTTATCGTATGACTGTGTGGGCAAGCTTCGATGGGGGCAAAACCTGGCCGGTGAAACGTTTGGTCTACGCAGGACCGAGTGCCTATTCCTCGCTTGCCGCAGACATAAAAGGAAATATCTATCTCCTGTTTGAGTGGGGTAAGGATAAACTTTACGAAAGTGTCTACGTGGCGAAATTTAATCTCGACTGGCTGGCTGAGGGATCAGTAATCAGTGAACAGTGAACAGTGAAAAATACCGGAAAGTCAGAAAACCAGAAAGCCAGACAATCGAAAACCGAAGTACCTAAAATCTGAATATTAAATTGAGAATAAAAATGTCAAAATCCGCATTGCCGCTTTATCGCATTTCCCTTTTTGATATTTTGACTAAAAACAGGTTTTTAAAATGGCTAATACTGACAAAGTAAGTAATACCATTTCCTGGTATCGAATACCGCTGAAGGGGGAATCTTTGAGGGGGCTGAGTCAGCGCAGTGATTGGAAAGGATTACTCCAGGCGTGCGGTCATTTAGGATTGCTTGTCTTAACTGGCGCAGCAGCCTTTTATGCAAATGGTCGGTTTCCGCTACCCATGCTGTTGTTAATAATATTTCTGCATGGGACCTTTTACAAATTTATCCTGAATGGCTTTCACGAACTCTGCCACAGCTCAGTATTTAAGACCAAAGCTCTGAATAATTTCTTTCTGCATGTATTCAGTTTTCTCGGGTGGTATAGTCCCGTTATGTTTTGGACGAGTCACAGTGAGCATCACAAATATACCTTACATCAACCGGACGATCTCGAAGTGGTGATGCCGATCAAGTATACACTCATGGCTTTTCTTAAATCCGCGTTTGTAAACCCGATACAGTTTTTTATCTCACTGGAAACGAACATCCGCTTCAGTTTCGGTAAAATAAGTAAGAAAGATATGCCAGGTGAATGGGAGGTGGATGATCTATTCCCTCCATCGGAGGTTGAAAATAGGAGACGCTTGTTTAATTGGGCTCGCACTCTACTCGTAGGTCATGGGCTCATCATCGGCATCTCTATTTATACCGGCCTCTGGTTATTGCCTGTCTTGATAACCTTTGGACGATTTTATGGCGGGTGGCTCCTGTTTTTCTGCAACAACTGTCAGCATGTTGGGTTGCAGGATAAAGTTCCTGATTTTCGTCTCTGCTGCTGGACGGTGATTCTAAACCCATTCGTACAGTTTCTCTACTGGCATATGAATTATCACATCGAACACCATATGTACGCCGCGGTTCCGTGTTACAATCTCGGTAGACTGCATAGGGCGATTGAGTATGACCTACCGGAAAGCCCAAATGGATTGTATGCCGTTTGGAATAAAATTGCGGAGACTCTGAAAAAACAAAAGGCAGACCCTGATTACCATTACGTCCCTGAATTACCGGAAATCCAGTTCCGAGTTCCGCAGTCGCGGAACGACATCTTCCAAGCCTGACAATCGGAGAGCCGGAAAGCCGGATAGTGGTATATCCAGAAGACTAGACAATTGAAAGGGGACCTCACAGGGATCAGTAAGTTTCTCAGCCTTGTGCTTCGGCACAAACCGGAAGCGATTGGTTTATCGCTCGACGAATTTGGCTGGGTGAAAATCGATGAGCTGTTGGCGTGTTCGGAACGGAATGGACGTGTTATTTCTCGAGAGCAACTGAATGAAGTAGTAATCAGTAACGATAAGCAGCGATTTGCAATTAGTGAGGACCTCACTCGTATCCGAGCAAGTCAGGGTCATTCGATCCCCGTCAATCTTGGGCTCAAACCCTTACAACCACCGGACGTTCTCTATCACGGCACTACCCAACGTTTTCTCAGCTCCATTCTTGACAAAGGGCTTCTTAAACGAAAACGAGAATACGTTCACCTGTCGCCCGACTCTGCAACGGCAAGCAAGGTTGGGTCACGTCATGGCTCGCCGGTCATTCTCCGGATTCGGGCAGGTGATATGCACGAACAAGGTGCGGAGTTTTATCGCTCAGAAAACGGTGTATGGCTCACGGAGATCGTACCCCATGGTTACATCGAGCACAATGGGGAATAATATGTTAAGAGCGAGTAATGATCCATGTCCCTGGTAACACAATACCAGTCCTCCTGGCCCAATGATTTTGTTAAGATTCGAAATTATCTCGAAACGGGAATCACTTACTATCATTCGATAGAACATACCGGGAGCACCTCGGTACCGGGTATGGTAGCTAAACCGATTATTGATATTATCATTGTCGTTCAACCTGGAAAGATGAGCGACATGATTGAAGAACTCTCACGATTAGGCTATAGTCATCAAGGGAACTTAGGAATTCCAGGAAGAGAGGCTTTCGATTATCTACCCGCTCATCTTCAACTTCCGACCCATCATCTCTATACCTGTTACCCCGATGCTAATCAATTATTAGGACACGTTGCGTTTCGCCTATTCATGCGGGAGAGTCTCGAATGGAGAGAAAAACTCTCAGCATTAAAACTTGAATGTGATAGGAAATTTGATTCCAACCGTCAGCAATACATGGATGGGAAAAGAGAAATGGTTGAACATATTATCAAACTTGCTCGAGAAAAACATCCGAATCCCAAAATTCCGTCAAGACCGATTCAACATTCTGGATGATTATAAACCGGGTTCACCTATATTATTTAACACTTAGATATTATGGAATCATGACTCGACTTTTTGCGGTGTTACAGAAAACTATACCGTAAACATCTTTCGCGGTACACTATCAGATCTTCTGGCCCGCATCTCAGCTGAAATGTTGTAGAGAAATGAATAAAATACTGCATATTACGAATGGGGGACACGCTAAGGAAAAGCTGGAGGGCTCCGGGTTTGATGGAGAATTTTTACCTTGGGATGATATCCTTCACGATGGTCCAGTCCCTGAAGGGCTCACGCTGAGGAAATTATCAAAAGCACGGGCCGAGTACATCTCCAGTCTTGGTTATGATTCTTTTTCCAAGATCCATGAAATTTTTCAAAAAAGAGATGGAATTATAGAATCTTTGTCAGATTACAGCGAGATTACATTATGGTTTGAACCAGACCTCTATGATCAATTACAGTTATTACAAATTTTGGATTCGATAGGAAACTTATCGAGTAAACTGGACAATATATATTTGATCCATTTTTCATCCGTGACAGGTATCGATTACGATGACCTTAATCATCTTTATGAAAATCGACTTACGATAAGTGAGGAAACTGTCGCGTGCGCACAAAAAGGTTGGGACGCTTACAGATCTCCTTCGCCGGAATCGATGAGTGAATTATTAAATCTTAAGGTTTTACAATTTCCTTACCTGGGGAGAGCTTTCCAGCGTTTGTTTGAAGAATATCCCGATTACCGAAATGGTTTATCGAGGACGATGCATCAGTTTCTTCAGATCATAAAAGATGATCAGAGTAGAGGGCCATTCGATATTTTTCTCGAGAATCAAAAACTCGAAGATTACGCATTCCTGGGAAATCATACCTTCTTTACACAAGTCGAGAGTATAGCCAATTGCCAAAGGGCTTTGGTTAAGCTAAAGGATGGATCAAAATTTAATCATTCCTTAACGGATATAAAGTACTCGGAGGAGTTTCTCAAAAATAGATTCAAGATCACAGAAGATGGAGTAGATGTATTAAACTTTAATGCAGATTTCATAAAATTAAATGGGATCGATCGTCATATAGGGGGTGTCCATCTGACAAGCGACAATGACTGGAGATGGGATGGAGATGATGAACAGTTCAGGAGGAAGAGTTAATAAAGTTATGCGTAAATGTGATAAAGCGTAGATGCGTGGATGTGATAAGGCGATTAAGAATTAGGTTAAAGGTTGAAGGAAATATAATTGTTGTTCTGCACGATCACATGGATCGTAGAGATGGACTGACTAAAATTATATAGGCGCGATAAGCGCTGAGATAGGAATAGAAGATGAAAAATACAAAATTAGAGAGAACACAGATATCTATAATCCAATCGCTTCGGGTACGTCTTTTATTACTCGTAATTATGTTTGTCCTGACAGCGACGATTCTATTGGAAATCTATACCTTACGTCAATTTGAGAAGGTAACGACTATTGCCATCGAGCATGAGGGCAATTTGTTGTCTGATTTACTTGAAGCGAGTATTTCTCCCTATCTCGAGACGCGGGACATTGAAGGGATGCAGGCGAATCTTGATCGCATTGCTGCGACTCGTGAAAAGAACGACATTGAAATGAATATAATGTTGTTAGAAGGTGACGGTTCGGCGACGGTTGCGAGTAATGTTCCCAGTAACATTGAAGGAGCAGATCCTGAAGAACACGAAGAGCTATTAAAATCATTGGCATTCAATCAGCCCGTAGTTTTTATCGAAAGTCCTGAAACAGGTGAAGATCCGGATGAAGAATTTATCGACGAATCCCATCCTGATTTTTATATTTCGAGCGAGAAACGAATAATAAGTATAACGACTCCATTAGCCATTAATGAGCGCCAGTAAGGGAGCATCAATGTCGCATCCTCATTGGGCGCACTAGATGATGTTTTGGAACATTCCCGTTCTATAATCCTGGTCGCAGCTTCGATGGAGGTATTGATCGTCATGATTGGCCTGGGTTTTATATTTAATTACACGATATTTAAACCGCTGCGACAATTGACGAGTAATATGCATCATGTTGCTGCAGGTGATCTGAGCAGAGAGTTGGAATCATCCAGCCGGGATGATGAGATTGGACTTATGTCCAGGGCATTCAATAGTATGGCCCAACAGCTTCTCCGCGCTCGCAATCAACTCCATCAGTATCTTAACCCCATGGCGATTGAAGAAGCTTATCGACGCGCCGGTACAGAAAGCACTGAATCGCTAGCGGAAGAAAGGGAAATTTCTGTATTATTTGTTGATATCGTTTCCTTTACGACGACATCTAAACGTCTCGGACCAACGCTTACCGTCGCCTATCTGAATCGGTTCTATGATCTGATATCTTCGGCGCTCATCGACTCAGGCGGGTATATAGATAAATTCGTGGCTGATGAAGCGGTTTGTATTTTTGATGGTGTCAGTCACGCTGAGAATGCTGTGACCGCAGCGCGAAATATTCTCCGCCGCTTGAATGAAGACTCACAGAGCGACCCTGTTCAGGTCCGTATTGGGATTAATACGGGAAAATGTATCATCGCTGATATCGGTAGTCAGGAGATTGGAAGATTAGACCGAACAATCATCGGGGACACGGTAAATGTGGCGCAACGCCTGATGAGCGCGACTCAACCCAACACCGCGCTCTTATCTGAATTTTCATTCGCCTCTTACCCTCAGCACGAATCAGATATTTCTCCTTTCGGAGAGCAGCAATTAAAGGGGAAGACGAGTGCCGTGATGACTTATCGGCTTCAGTAATTTGGTCAAAAGGTCAAAAAGTCAAAAGGAGGGAGGATTGTGGATTGCTTAATGGGGAGATGCCATTCGTTGCACGGAGCAATGGACGACCATCCTTCGCTTACATTAAATAACGCATTTACTTTTTGACCTTTTGACCTTTTGACTTTTTGACTTATTCCTGGATGAGCAAAGTAATTATTGTAACAGGTAGTAGTCGCGGCATTGGTGCGGCGACAGCGCGTCTTGCAGGAGAAAAGGGCTATGCGGTATGCGTAAATTATTTTAAAAACCCAGAAGCTGCTGAGAAAGTTGTCAGTGCGATTAAAGATAGCGACGGACAGGCGATTGCAGTAGCAGGTGACATGAGTTTAGAGAGCGATGTGGATCGTCTATTCACTACGGTGGATTAGGAGTTAGGAACGGTAAACGCGCTGGTAAACAATGCGGGGATAATAGCTCTACAGTCGAGAGTCCAGGATCTGGACGTTACCAGAATGCAAAGAATATTCGCGGTGAATATTATGGGATATTTCCTCTGCGCGCGGGAGGCGATTAAACGGATGTCGACAAAAATGGGGGGTGTCGGAGGAGCGATTGTCAATGTATCGTCAGCGGCCGCCCGACTGGGATCACCGGGTGAATTTGTCGACTATGCTGCATCGAAAGGCGCCATTGATACGATGACAATAGGACTGGCGAGAGAAATTGCCGATGAAGGCATACGTGTAAACGCCGTGCGGCCCGGTCTAATCGATACTGAGATGCACGCTGCTGCGGGAGATCCGGATCGGGCAGAGAAATTGAAAGATTTTGTTCCCATGAAAAGAGTGGGGACCGGTGAGGATATAGCTAAAGCGGTCTTATGGTTGCTTTCTGAAGGCGCATCCTATTCGTCCGGAACGATTATCGATGTATCGGGGGGGCGCTAAGAGTCAAAAAGTCAAAAGGTCAAAAAGGGGGGAAACTAACGTAGATCTGCATTCTTTTTGACTTTTTGACCTTTTGACATTTTGACTAAAAACCTGCCTAGCAGGTTTTTATATGGAAGAGCTAGTAAAAGTTGGAATAATTGGGTGTGGTAAGATCAGTGATACTTATCTGAAGACGTTCAAAATATTTCCCAATATAGAGATCGTTGCCTGCGCTGACATCGCGCCAGAGGTGGCGAATAAGAAGGCGGAGGAATATGGAATCGAAGCCCTGTCGGTGGATGATTTACTGAAAGAGAGTGCTATTGAAATCGTTCTTAACCTCACCATCCCAAAAGCTCACGCCGAAGTGAATCTTCAGGCACTCCACGCGGGTAAGCATGTCCACTGTGAAAAGCCGTTCGCGCTTACGCGAAAAGAGGGGATGCCTGTTATCACCCTGGCGCAAGAGAAAGGGCTAATGGTGGGTTGCGCGCCAGACACCTTCCTGGGTGGCGGTCATCAAACCTGCCGCAAGATGATAGACGATGGCTGCATAGGAAAAGCAGTCTCGGGAACGGCTTTCATGTTGAGCCATGGTCCTGAACATTGGCATCCGAATGTGGGCTTCTATTATGAGAAAGGAGGAGGACCGTTATTCGATATGGGTCCTTACTATATTACGGCACTCGTTAACCTCCTGGGTCCTGTCAATCGTGTGTGCTCATTTTCAGGTAAAGCATTTGAAGATCGAATCGCCACTTCTAAGGAACTAATGGGCAAGGTGATTCCCGTTGAGACGCCAACCCATGTTGCAGGAACACTTGAATTTTCAAGTGGTGCCCTGGTTACGATAATAATGAGTTTTGATGTTTGGTATCACAGTACCCCACCTATTGAAATTCATGGAGAGAAATGCAGCCTGAAAGTTCCCGATCCGAATGGATTCAAAGGTCCGGTTTTCATCAATAAGGAAGGGGAAAGAGAATGGGAGTCGGTTCCCCTCTCTCATGGTTACATCGACCCAATGCGTGTCATTGGTGTTGCAGATATGGCCAAAGCGATAAGAGGAAACAGGAAAAACCGCTGTAGCGGTGAACTGGCTTATCATGTCCTCGATGTAATGGAGTCACTCCTTGAATCCGCTGAAAAAGGGAAATTCATTGAACTTGAAAGCACAACTGAGCGACCAGATCCACTGCCTCTCGGACTTAAAGAGGGTGAACTGGATTGAACAATAAAATTAAAAATGGAGTGAGAGGAATAAAATGTCGAAGAAAGCTTTAATATCCTGGGGTGGTTGGGAAGGTCATGAACCGAAAGAAAATGCTGAGCTGTTTGAGCCCTTATTAAAAACAGATGGCTATGAGGTCGAAGTGACCAACTCACTGGATACTTACAAAGATGTTGAGAAAATGAAATCATTCGATCTAGTGGTTCCGATATGGACGATGAGTGATATGACCGCGGAGCAGGAAAAGGGATTATTGGAGGCAGTCCACTCTGGGGTAGGCATTGCCGGATGGCATGGCGGCATGGGTGATTCAATGCGCAATAATCCTCATTTCCAATGGATGGTTGGTGGCCAGTTTGTTGCTCATCCCGGTGGTATTTTCGACTACGAGGTAAATATAGTGAAGCATGAGGATCCTATTGTCGCAGGTTTAAAGGATTTCAATATGCATTCAGAACAGTATTACCTGCATGTTGACCCAGGGAATGAAGTGCTGGCGACGACGATTATCCCCGGTGATCCCGGTGATGCTCCTTGGGTGAAGGGCACGCTAATGCCGGTGGTGTGGAAACGAATGTACGGCAAGGGCAAAGTGTTTTATTCCTCACTCGGTCATGTGACGAGCGATTTTGATGTCCCTGAAGTCAGGGAATTAACACGTCGTGGATTGTTATGGGCGACGAGAGAATGAGTCAAAAAGTCAAAAGGTCAAAAAGTCAAAACGTTGTAATGTGGGAGACTCGTGAAAAGTGGGTGATGCGTAAAAGCGGTAGTATAGAAACTGTTAAGTATTTCTTGTAAACTATATCATGTATTTTGCATTCTGAATCATACATTCTCTCTTGTCATTGCGAAGGAGGCGTAGCCGACTACGGCAATCCAGGGGGTTGACATTACGTTTCCAACATTCCCCTGGATTGCCGCGCTACGCTCGCAATGACAATGGTGATCAAAATACGCGACCCCCAATGTATGCTCCGCTTATACTCATAATCGCATTAACGCGTAAACGCATTTCCTTTTTGACTTTTTGACCTTTTGACATTTTGACTAAAATAATGCGCTACGTTGAATTTAAAGCGGCGATTGATAACGAACTTCGGGGAAAACCTGGGGGGCTGACCTGGGCGGAACTCAGAGATCAATTGCACTTGCCCTATGAACGGCCCTGTCCGAATTGGACGCGGCGCTTGGAGCGGGAAATCGGGCTTTCGCGAGCAAAGGGATCAGGGCGCGCATTTGTATGGAAAGTTCGCAAGCGTTCAAGGGTCCATTAACCGTCAGTTGATTTTATTTTAGATTGATGTGGGCATGCACACCTGATCGAGTAAGCGCAGGTTTTTTCATTAATGAAGAGATGAGCAAGCATCATGTTGAATGTAGAGATACTTGATCCCGGTGAGGTTGAAAAAGCGGCAACCGTATTTCATCGCGACGGATTTGTTTGCGTTAAAAATCCTCTGAGCGAAGAACAGTTTGTGCTCAATACAGCCGGCGCGGAGCGCGTGATGCAGGAACAGGAGAATGAGTGCGGCCGCGAAAACATGAATCGCGGTTATGCCCGTCACTCCTTTGGCAGCCAGGTTCATAATTGGGAGTGGTGTATCCTCATCGATTTACCGACGATCTTGCCTATTCTCGATGCGATCTGGAAAAGCGACGATTTCACCTGTTCTGGGAGTGGAGGAGATTATTCTCTACCGGAAGCAAAAATCCAGCATCTGCATTCAGACGGAAATAGGGATTATTTCAACGATCCCTGGAACAGGGTTAATCATCGGGACCCACCCGCTCCCTTCATCGTAGTCAACTTTACGATGGTAGATTTTACGGTAGAGAATGGCGCCATTCGATTCATTCCAGGGACCCAGCGTTCCCACGCGCCGATTCCTTCTCTCGAAGAGGAACCGGAATGGATGCGGACAAATCATCTCTGTGCGCCGGCAAATACCGCGATCATTCGCGATGTGCGTTGCTGGCACGGGGGGACGGCGAATAATTCCAATCAGAAAAGACCGATGACCAGTGTGGGTTATTACGCGCCCTGGTTTCGGCCGAGTAAAGAAAAACTACTGCCACGTAAACATTATGATCGCCTTTCGCCGCGGGGGCAACAGCTGTGTCGGTATATTGTTGGGGATTAGTGAAACGAATTGGAAATGCGTGGAAGCGTAAAAGGGATAAAGCGGAAAAGCTTGAATGCGAATTATAGACATAGCCACCGGTCGTCGCCCCGTGGTTTAGAACACGCCTATGTGTGTTAAGTTAATGAGCGTTCACCTGTCGCAAAATCTACTGTTGAATCGACTTAGATTGACGCTGTAACGCATACCTGTTCGAGTGAGTGCAGGAATTATTATTCATTGATGAATAGTTGAGCAAAACATCATGTTGAAAGTAGATATATTTGATCCGGGTGATGTTGAAAAAGCGGCTTCCGTCTTTCATCGCGATGGATTTGTGTGTGTTAAAAATCCACTGAGCGAGGAGCAGTTTGCGCTCAATAAAGCAGGCGCGGAGCGTGTAATGAAGGAGCAGGAAGAGGAATACGGTCGCGAAAAAATGACCCGCGGCTATGCTCGTCAATCATTTGGGAATCAGCTCCATAATTGGGAGTGGTGTATCCTCATCGATTTACCAACAATCTTACCTATCCTCAATGAGATTTGGAATAATGACGACTATACCTGTAGATTGGGAGGAGGAGATTTTTCCCTTCCCGGTGCGAAAATCCAACATCTGCATGCAGACTTTAATAAAGATTATTTTAATGATCCGTTGGGAAAGGTAACGGATAGAGATACACCGCCAGCTTTCATCAACGTCAATTATACAATGGTAGATTTTACGGTAGAGAATGGCGCCATTCGATTCATTCCAGGGACCCAGCGTTCCCACGCGCCGATTCCTTCTCTCGAAGAGGAACCGGAATGGATGCGGACAAATCATCTCTGTGCGCCGGCAAATACCGCGATCATTCGCGATGTGCGTTGCTGGCACGGGGGGACGGCGAATAATTCCAATCACAAGAGGCCCATGACCAGTGTTGGATACTTTGCACCCTGGTTCCGTCCCTATGACGAAAAAATACTGCCCCGTAAACACTATGAACGCTTATCACCGAGGGGGCAACAGCTGTGTCGATATATCGTAGAAGATGAGTGAACAGTGAAATGCAGGAGCAGTGAACAGTGAACAGTGAACAGTGAACAGTGAACAGTGAACAGTGAACAGTGAACAGTGAACAGTGAACAGTGAACAGTGAACAGTGAACAGTGAACAGTGAACAGTGAACAGTGGGTTCGTTTTGGTTTCATTACCACAGATATAACAAAGTGTGAAGGTTGAATACTGTGTCTGTACCTATTGATATCCCTGAGAGTTTAACGCGAGCTGTGGGTTACAATGATGAGGGTGTGGCATGGCTGAAACGACTGCCTGAATTGCTTGAAGTGTGTGCCAGGCGTTGGGAGCTTTCGGTAGACGTGCCGATGGCTGAAGATTACGCGGTGATGTCCTACAACTATATTACTCCGGCGACGCGAGGGGACGGTAGCGATGTAATAATCAAGATAGCCTCTTCTAAAAAAGATTTTTCAACGGAGCGTGAATCGCTTCATTTCTATGGAGGTAAAGGAGCGGTCAAATTGTTGGATAGCGACGAGGAGTTGAATACACTTTTATTGGAGCGTTTAATTCCGGGTGTTCCTCTTTCTGAGAATAGTGATGACGAAGAAAATACGCGAATCGCAGCAAGAGTGATGCGTCGGTTGTGGCAAAAGGCGCCCCAAAAGCACGGGAACAGGTCGGTTGAAGACGAAGTTACAAAGCTCAGTGAGGTGCGTATCCGATTTGATGGCAGCACCGGTCCGCTACCCACCAAGTTTGTGGAAAAAGCGGAGGCGCAGTTTGCCGAGTTAATAGCAACGAGCGCAGAATCCGTGGTACTACACAGCGACCTCCACCACTGGAATATATTGAGCGCTGAACGCGAACCGTGGTTGGCAATTGATTCCAAGGGTTTGGTCGGTGACCCCGCTTTTGAAGTCGCTACGTATATGCACAACCGACCGCCAATTTCTTGTAAGGGTAAAGATCTTCGAAAACTTATCGCGAGAAGGGTAGATATTTTTGCCGAGGAACTGGGTTTCACGCGTGAGCGGATCCTGGCATGGAGCTGGACTCATTGTCTGCTCTGCGCCTGGTGGGGAGTGGAAGTCGATGACGATAGCTGTCAGGGAAGTATTGAACTCGCAGAATTAATTGAGAGTTTGCGGTAGGGGATTGGGATGCGGTAATGCGTGGATGCGATAAAGCGAAAATGTGGAAATGCGTGAATGCGGATGAAGGTTAATGCAATTTGTCATTTATCGAATGCATTATCTTTAAAGTTTCAATATCCTCACCATGATAATACATTGCATTCGACTATCGACCTTTGACTTTAGACTCCTTATATAAATGAAAATCCGGCCTTTTGTGAGTAGAGATCAGGAAATATGTAAGGAATTGATCTTGGATGGTTTGTCTGATCATTTCGGTTCTGCTTTTGATACAATAAAATTCCCTAATCCTGATTTGGATGATATTTCGACGGCTTATAAAAATGAGACTTTTCTCGTCGTGGAATCAGGAGGAGAGATTATTGGAACTGGAGCGCTTATTGAGGAAGACGAGAAAACGGGTACGGGCAGAATTAAGAGGATGTATGTTAAACGTGAACTCCGAAGAAAGGATATTGGCACGAAGATCCTGGATGCATTATTCAATGCCGCGAAGGATCGCGGATACAATAATATAGTCGTTGAAACGACGTTGAATTGGAAATATGTCATTGATTTTTATCTCCGATACGGTTTTGAGATTACCGGATACAGGATAGAAGATAACGAAGTAGATATGCGGATAGGCATTTAGTGAGTATGCGGTAATGCGTGGATGCGTGAATGCGTGTATGTGATAATGCGATAATGAGAAAATGAGTGGAAGCGGATGAAGAGATAGCGACAGAAAGCACAAAAGTGATTTTTATATCATCATTCAACTTTAGACCTTTGACATTCGACTCCTTATCTTAATGAAAAAAGCGGCGGCAATAATCTCAATATTACTATCGGGTTTGGTTTTTATTGTCTACACTATAATGGCGATCGGGTATTGGCGACGGCCGGACCAAGTAAAAAATATTGGTGATTGGATCACACTACTCACACCGGTAGCTGCTCCCCTGGTAGGGATTATTCTTGGAGTTGCCGTCTTATGCTGCAAATTTCGGAATCCGTTGACAAAGAGATGTGTCGTTGGTGCATTTTATGGCGCAACGCTCTACATGTTTGTTCCCGCTATACTGATATTGAAACAATACAGTCTCATTGCACAGGATGGAACAGCGTATTGGGGCATTCTAATGTTGCCCGTGCTGTTTCTTGGATTACCACTATTAATCATCGGTGCCGTTATCGGATTAGTTATAGGTATACTAAACGCCAGGAAACTGGGCGTGCAGCGATAATATATAATACATTATTGTGAAATTGAATTTAAATAGAGAAAGGAAACATTATGCCATTTATAAAAATTGACGACTACGAACCCATCGAGCTGGCACCGGACGCTAAGGCGCGCACGCCGTACGGTGAAAACATCATGCTGTCGTACCTGGAACTGGAAGCAGGTTCGATCATTCCCCTCCATAAGCATCCGCATGAACAGGCGGGTATGCTGTTAAAAGGGAGAATGGAACTGACGATTGGCGATGAATCAAATTTATGTGAAGCTGGGGAGATGTTCATTATCCCGGCCAATACACCGCACACCGCAAAACCAGTGGATGGACCAGCTGTCGTCCTGGACGTTTTCAGCCCGGTGCGTGAAGATTATGCCGCGCTCTTCAATAAGTATGTCCGTGAAGAACCGGTTTAGTTTTATAGATTTAATAATGGAGGGACGCACTCCGTTGCGTCCGCAAAATAATTAAAAATTGTTATCCAGTCTATTTTCTTACCTAACGGCCACGATCAGCCGTCGTCCCGTCCCGCGGTCGGGCAGGACTATGGCCGACAGGCTACACTTGGCCCTCCAACAATTAATTATATCAAGGTGAATTGTCCACTCTGTCATACAAGCGGTGGTATAGATTATTATGAAGATGCTAAGCGCAAATACAGGCAGTGTGAAATCTGTGACCTGGTCTACGTACCTAAAGAATATTATTTATCGAGGGATAAGGAAAAGGCGGTCTATGATCAGCATCAGAACTCTCCGGACGATTCCGAATACCGACAGTTTTTAAGTCGCCTTTTCAATCCCCTAGTGGACCGGATTAAACCCAAAAGCAGGGGTCTTGATTTTGGGTCGGGACCGGGGCCGACCCTATCCGTGATGTTTGAAGAAGCTGATCATGAAATGGCAATTTATGATTCGTTTTACTCGAGGGATGAAACTGTGTGGGATGTGAATTATGATTTTATAACGGTCACTGAAGTGGTGGAACACCTGCATCACCCGGGAAAAGTACTGGATCGATTGTGGTCTTGTTTAGGACCTGGAGGGTTGTTTGGGGTGATGACGAAATTAGTGATTAACCGGGAGGCATTTGCGGACTGGCATTATAAATTGGATCCGACGCACGTTAGTTTTTTTTCAGTGAATACATTTACCTGGCTGGGAAAACATTGGCATACCAAAGCAGAGTTTGTTGATAGTGATGTAATCCTGCTAAGGAAAAATTGATTGGGATAGGAAGTACTATTGGTGGCAAAATTTATAAAACAATAATAATTAAAACAGTGGATACAACGGAATGCGTCCCACCATTTTTCATTCACCATTACATTTAAAATGATTGTACCATTATGCAGACGAAGACGAAGACGAGGACAAAGACGAAGAGATATTTAACAGGCTACGCTCCGTTGTGGCCATAAGGCAAAATGAATTTTTAGCAGTGAAAAGTAATAATTATTACTGCGGACGCAATCAGCCGACGCCCCCCTGGGCTATGGCCGACAGGCATCCGTGCGTCCCTCCATTTTTCTGTCACTATTAATCAATAGTTGAAAGCACCCTATCTTGGACGAAGACGAAGAGGCAGGTGCTGACGAAGATTTAGTTGCACATTACTCAGTTTTAATAATATAAATTTGTTAAAATTATAATGAAATTATCCCCCGAGGAAATTAACTTTTTTAAAGAAGAAGGTTATCTCATCAAACGAAAGGTCATGGATGAAGCTCTCATGGCTAAAGCTCGGGATAGATTGTGGGACAACAAGCCGGTTGAATTGGATCGCAATAAGCCCGAGACCTGGGTGGGGCCGATTAAAGCGTATAAGGGAAAGATTGATGTCAAGAGTGATAAAAGTAAAGATTCCATTGGCAAGGGTAATGACGGTAAAAATTTTAGTTGGCAGTTTCGCAGTATTGGTGACGAAGATTGGATAGTACGAATGCTGGCGACAGATCCCTCGATTTGGGATATGGCTGAACAGGTTTTAGGGGTGGGAAAAGTTCAAATCCCTGACCAGATACGGGGTATTTATTGCACCCTCCCAGAAGGAGATATTCCTCTTCAACCCCACAGATGCCATACGGATGCGCACGCGTTCCATCTTGGGGTAGTCGGTTACATCGATGATGTGCAACCCAATGGCGGCGGATTTATAATCTGGCCCAAAAGCCACCGGACTTTCTATTACGCTTATCAGACTCAACACGGAAACGATCAGGCCGTTCAATACGATGAGTGTATCGAGAAATTCAACCAGCTGCCCTATGTCGAATGCCATGGTGAGGCAGGTGACATTGTTTTTTGGCATCATCGATTGGCGCATACCGCCGGACATAACCGTTCGCAGGTGATTCGAAAAGCAGTGCTGTATGATTTTCGGAAAGTAGACCTCGAAGAAAAAACGAAGGAACCACCGTGCGAGGATATGTGGAGGGACTGGCCTGGGGTTCAGCAGAGCGATACAGTTAGCAAAGTGATTTGAATCTTCAATTGGTCAATAGAGGATTCAAGGTAGCACAAATTACCGTGCCAATAAATAGTATGCAGAGTAATAGACTTCGTATAAATCTTCTTCTAAGTTGTGTGCTAGCACTGGGGGTGGGTTGTGTGCCCGAATCGATCGACCAAGGGGTCCGTCTCAATGATGTCCACTCGCGGTTGAATCCGACAACGGTTGCCCAGTATTACGAACCCCAATCTGCAAGGGAGATTGCCGCGATCGTTAAGCGTGCGAAACGATTGGGTAACGCGGTAAGCATAAGTGGCGGTCGTCACGCTATGGGTGGACAGCAGTTTGGCGTAGGAACAACCCATATTAATTTATCGCAATTTAATGAGGTGCTGTCTCTGGATGAAAAACGAGGACTCATCACGGTCGAGTCTGGCATGCAATGGCCGGTATTAATGCAATGGCTATTAACGGAGCAAGAAGGTCGCGAAAAGCAGTGGGGGATTCGTCAAAAGCAAACCGGAGCTGATGGTTTATCAATTGGCGGTGCGCTATCTGCGAATGCTCATGGTAGAGGCCTCACCTTAAAGCCGATGATTGGCGATGTCGAATCTTTCAATCTCGTCGATGCCGACGGAAAAGTGCGAGAATGCAGTCGTGACAAAAATCGCGAGCTTTTCAGTCTGGCGATAGGGGGGTATGGATTATTTGGCGTTATTACAGAAGTGACACTTCGATTGTCTCCGCGCCAGGCGCTGGTTCGCGATGTAGAGATGATCACCGTAGACGAGGTGCCGGAAAAAGTAGAGGAGCGCATACGCGAGGGATATATTTATGGTGACTACCAGTTTATGACTGATGAGGCATCACCCGATTTTCTGAGTCGCGGTGTGTTTTCGTTTTACAAGCCAACGAATAAAGTTGTTCCCGACAGGCAGTCCCAAAATAAACTGAGTAAGGAAAACTGGATTCAGCTTTACCAAGTGGCGCACGTAAACAAATCAAAAGCATTTGATCTTTACAGCCAATTTTATTTAACCACCGATGGTCAGATCTATTGGAGCGACACTCACCAGCTCAGTACCTATCTGCAAGGGTATGATGGGGTGATCGATCTAATGCTCAAATCACGCGCACCCGGTAGCTTGATGATTTGTGAGTACTACGTCCCACGGTCAAGACTCCCCGATTTTTTCAAACGAATGGGAGCAGCACTTATCGAGACGAAAGCAAATTTGATTTATGGGACCGTTCGTTACATTGAGGAGGACAATGAATCCTACCTCGCATGGGCCAAGCAGTCATACGCCTGCACGGTCATCAATCTCAGGGTAGTGCATGACGAAAAAGGAATTGAAGAAGCAAAAAAGCAATTCCGAACGATCACCGATATTGCACTAGATATGGATGGCAGTTACTTTCTGACTTATCACCGATGGGCGACCAAGGATCAGGTCTTGAAAGCCTATCCACAGTTCCCTCAGTTCATCCAAAAAAAGCTTCAATTCGATCCGGAGGAACGCTTTCAAAGCGAGTGGTACCGTCATTATCGAGCGATGTTTGAGGGGAGTGAATGAAAGGCGGGCGACCAAGCGAGACCGCGCTTCTGATCGCAAAAAGCACAGTGACAACGGCCGCGAATTCCAGAATTGGGACATTTGTTACAACTGAAGCGGCCGAGACCTGTGAGTGGTTTTTGAGAGATCACCTCTTGTTTGGAAGACTGCGCTTGGGATTATTCAGGAGCGCCTGGTACCAGGCTTACCAGAGGGCACTCGAGTCGCAAATCATTCCCGGGATTCAACTCCACTACGCATTGCGAAAGCTGCAGTTGGAGCGATTTGCACAAATATCGCTAGAGCGCAACGCCCGACAGGTAATTGTCCTGGGCGCTGGATTTGATACCTTGTGCCTGCGGCTCACGGACCAGTATAGGCAGGTTACTTTTATTGAGATTGACCATCCCAATACGCAAATGCTGAAGGTGCAGAGTTTAAGCGAACGTGGAAAGCAACCGGACAATCTACATTTTATTTCAAACGATTTTATGGAGATAGATTTATCAGCTGTCCTTCAAGACAGTGATAGTATCGATAAAAAAGCTCCAACACTTATTATTGCCGAGGGACTTTTGATGTATCTCAACGAGCAAGTCGTAGGAAAGCTTCTTAATACGATGAGGGATACGTTTCAAAGTGGTTGTTTCGTCGCATTCACCTTTATGGTACCCGATGATTCTGGAAAGATTCGATTTCATAACTCGAGCCGACTCGTTGATTGGTGGCTGCAATTCAAGAATGAACCATTCACCTGGGGGATGAAGGTAAAGGATGTGAATAAATTTCTTTCCTCCTGTGGTTTTACCTTAATTGAAATCGTCGATGATGACGTATTGAGGAAAACATATTTAGACCCCAATGGGGTAGGACAAGCTACACTAGCTGTCGGCGAGTACCTCGGATTTGCTGAAGTAGGGATATGAATATTACTGAACCGGCCACTTTTGCCACGGACTTGCTTATCAGCGGATTTTCCTGTTTTTTTCTGCTGCAACTCATACGTAAATATCGAGACGCGCATTCACTCTCCGTTTTATTTTGGGCTTTGGGATTTTGTTCTTTAACCATAAGTGCATTAATGGGTGCGATCTTTCACGGCAGTGGTTACTGGTTTGAGCAGTCACTCCGCGATGCCATCTGGATGGTGACGCTCGTTACGATGATCGCAATGAGTGCCTTTCTTCTGAGTGCAGTCGCTTTTAATGCTCTGGAGGGAAGGTATAAGACGGCGGCATTGTCGTTGATTATTGTGAAAGCGGTGGTTGTATTAATCTGGATGCTGAACGATACCCGATTCGTTGTTGCGATCTGTGATTATGGTGCTTCGATGGCATGTATCGCGGTTATGGCAATACTCAGACTTCGTGGAAGCTGGAAGAAACCCGGCCGGTGGATACTCAGCGCGATTGCTTTGTCAATCGTGGGTAGTGTCATCCAGATAATGAAGTTGGCACCGCACCCGCACTTTAATCACAACGATGTTTTTCACCTCATACAACTCGCAGGTAATTGGCTTTTTTATCGAGCGGCCCTGGTTTCCACCGACCGAAGTGGTAAAGTGAATGAGGAATTAGAAATGATGAATGAGAAATGATAAGTGAAAAACGGGGTGAGGATTCTGACGTAATCTTCCTTACTTTTCTTCGAAAAAAACATTCTGTGAGAGTGAATGGGTTTTGTCTCAAAACTGAAATGTGTATAAGCGTATTTTCGATGATGGAGTAATAAGTAAAACACTAGGATGATTATGATTCCTCTTTTGTCATTGCGAAGGAGGCATAGCCGACTGCGGCAATCTAGGGGGCTGTCAATACGTATCCGAATTCCCCTGGAATGGAAGATGTCGCGTTTCACGCTCGGTAGCCACTGTTGACAAGCAACCTCCCCCCGTCGCGCGAGGCTATGGAGGACAGGCGCGATGACAAATGTAAACAATCGAAAGTCGGTAATGGAGTGGGATTGACCTTTTTTTGGCTTCCCCCGATCTATAAATTTACTAAGAGTAAATATCGTTATATGAAATTTTCAGGAAAAATGGAACAGGCATTGGCTGACCTCGGCGTCACGTCGGATCTTTTGATGGAGGATGAAAGGAAATTTCTCGATGAGCAGGGTTATTTAATTATTCACGACGTACTTTCACCCGATCAGATCCAAGCATTTACTGTACGACTTGATGAGTTGGCGAAACTGGAAGGAGAAGATGCAGGGAAGGAAGTCCATCAGGAAGAAGGGACTGACAGGTTGAGTAACCTTATCGATAAAGACCCCATGTTCGAAGTCTGTATTACTCATCCAAAGGTGCTTGCCGGCATCGCGCATGTCTTGCAAAAAGATTTTAAACTTTCGTCGTTAAACAGTCGCGCCTCATTGCCGGGATCGGGACATCAACGATTTCATACTGATTACAGTAAACCGGTAAAGCCTGGCGAATACGTTGTCTGTAATTCTATCTGGTTAATCGATGATTTTAATAAGACTAATGGCGCGACAAGGGTAGTTCCCGGCAGTCACCGGAAAGAAAAATTACCACAGGACGAGATGGACGATATTCATGCCTCGCATCCTGACGAAATACAATTACTTGCACCTGCGGGAACGGTTGTCGTTTTTAACTCTCATCTCTGGCATGGAGGTACTAAGAATGAGAGTAGGGCACGGAGACACGCCATGCACTCCTACTTTTGCCACCGTGAATATGAGCAGCAGCTCAATCAACACGAGTACCTGAGACCGGAAACTGTAAACCGACTTTCAGTTGCAACCCGTTGGATACTCGATGTAGGTTGAAGGCTTTCAACTCTCATGGCGCTTGTGCGCCTTGCTTCACTTTATCGATTAGTTCGAAATTGAGAGCCGTGGTCTGCATCCGCCGCAAAGAGAACTTTTGAATTTTACCATGACCGTAAGACAGGGCTTGATTATCATCTGTAACTGGAAAGCCCATCGAAGCATAGCGTTTACACTCCTCGGCATTCAGGCGAATGGCCTTTTGTACCGCTTCCCGGGTTAACAATCGCTGACGTTCGTGGCGTGAAAAACCCGGCCAAGTTGCACCAAAATTTTCGTCGTATGGTCCCCAGCGCCCTAAGAGAATACCGGTACCATCACGCGGTTCCACCCAGAGTACGGTTTGTTCAAAGACAGCCTGGAAAGCGGCTGTTATGTAGACACTATGTTCAGGTGTAACGAGGTGAAAAGGAAGCCACTGAGCGACAATGGCACCCTCTTTTAGACGCGTTGCCATGACCTCGTAAAATTCCTGCGCATAAAGAGCATTTGATCCTGCAAAGTTTGGGGGCATGGGTTCCAAGGTGATAATATCATAGCTGCTATTCGTTCGTCTCAACCAGGCTCTTCCATCCATTGTGATACTCTGGACACGTGGATCGTCGAGCACACCGTGGTTCGAGGTAAAGTGTTTTGCCATCGCAAAGACAGCGGGATTGATGTCGACGATATCGAGCTGTTCCGGCTCTTCATCTCTCACCGCATGGGCGGTTCTACCGGTACCGAAACAAATAACAAGAGCCTCTTTAGGATCGGGATGCATGAGCATAGGGAGCCGCCCCATCCAATCCATATAATCGGTATAATCCGTTTCACCGGTTGTTGTGAAACCATCAATAAGTAAAATGCGCCCCTGTTCTGTATCCACAGTCGCCGAGGTGACATCGGCTCCTTCGTGAATCTCAATAATCTGATGGGGTTTGTTGCGCACCGCGCGCCCTTGCGCTCGGTAACGGCCAACGCCGGAATCAAAAGCAATCGCTACAAAGAGCGAAGCTCCCCCAAGAAAGAGACCGACAAAACGTTTTCGTCCTTGCATTAACCCGAAGGCAAATAAGAGCAACAAGATAGCAGTAAACCAGGCAGTACGGCTCGAACCTATGGTCGGTAACAAAAGCCAGGCCGCAAATATGGATCCAGTAATAGCGCCCAAAGTGTTCAGACCATAATACAATGCCCACTGCTTTGGCGTTTCTGACAAGTCGAGAATCCAAGGAAGCGTTACTCCAATGACTAAAATAGGCGGGCCCATAACGCCGAGGGAAAGTCCTAACCAGCCCGCGGTCCGCACCCAATAATTTCCTGGAAAACGAGCGAACAAATCGAAACGTTCAATAAGCGGTGTAGCCATTAAGATAAGACAACCCGCGAGGAATAAAATCCAACTCAGAGCCACCCCCAGTTTACGCAATCGGTTGGCTAGAGCGGCACCTAGAGCTAAACTGACAAGCACGGCAAACAAGACCAAGGCAAAGACTTCGGTGGTGCTTGAAAAGGCGGCTCGAATAGAGCGAAACCAAATGACTTCGAGGGTAAAGGTAACAAAGCCGGTAAGAAACACCGCGACACAAGCGGAACGAGGCGACAGCTCTAAATGATCCATAACATGTCGGTCAACCTTTGCTGGTATTTCAACTTTTGGCTTTCGTATCCAAGCAGCGATGACGATTGCAAATAGGGCGACGGAGAAATTGATCATGCTGATCACCGTTGTCGTGAAAATAACTCCCCAATTTGGAAAGAAAACAAATGCCAACAAATACACGCCCAAAGCGGCTCCGGCCGTGTTGATCGCGTAAAGCCGCGCCAGTGACAGATTAAAGTTGCGAGCCAAGAGCCCAATAACCGGAATGGTCGCGCCCATGGCCATCGCCGGAAGGCTCAAGAGAAGAGACACGCCAATAATATTAAAGAGAGAGGCCAATGCTGGAAATTGCCGATAAACTTCACCATCAAGATAGGATAAGAGCGTGAATCCCGGTTTTAACAACAACCGGACACACCAATGATCCCTTCGAGAAGCGCATAGAGCCGCAGTGGAACAACGGTATTTTGCCGACTCAGCAACGATCCCATTAAGAACGAGCCAACAGTCATGCCCCCCATCGTTGTCGCAAGGGTGATCGCCGTCCCTTCCGCTGACACGCCAAAGGTCAGCGATGCATAATGCTGCCATAACAACTCCCACGACAAAGCCGCAATCCCGGCACAAAATACAAGTATGGCCAGCCCAACACCTTTTGACTTTAAGACATTCACTTTAATCTGGAAAATGTTAACTGACTAACCGCTGCTGCTCGGTGAAAACCCGTTTTAGGTAAAATTAGCTAAGCTCATCTTTTTAATTGCCGTCATTTTATTCGTCTTAAAGAATGTAACTAAATAAACAGGAACATAATTGGAAGATTATACGCAATATAAAGAGAGCTACGATCGCGATGGATTTGTCTTAATACGAAACTTTCTATCGGCGGATGAATGCGAGCCGTTGTTCGCAGCCCTCGATCGCTATATCCGCGAGGTGGTACCTTTAATTCCAGACGAGTCCGCTTTCTACCAGGACAAGTCACGACCCGAGACGCTGAAGCAGATGCACCATCTAGCAAAATATGAACCGTACTTCGAGGAGTATAGTCGCCACCAAAAATGGAATGTCCTGGCCAGAACCTTGATCGGCGAGGAAGCTCACTCAGCAGGTCCCGAGTGGTTTAACAAGCCGCCGAAAACAGACCATCCCACACCGCCTCACCAGGACAACTTTTATTTTAAGCTCAGCCCTCCTAATGCTGCCTCGGTCTGGATGGCTATCGATCCGGTCGACGAGGAAAACGGATGTTTACGCTACAATCCCGGTTCTCACCTGCGAGGTATTCGTCCGCACGCACTGACATCCGTCCTTGGATTTTCGCAGGGCATTACCGATTACGAATCTAAAGATGAAGCGATGGAAGTGATGGTGGAAATGCAACCGGGTGATGCCGTTGTCCATCACGGAGATGTCATCCATCGCGCCGAACCGAACAAATCAACTACCCGACATCGTCGAGCTTTTGCTATGATATACTATGGCGTGAGTTGTAAAGTTGACGAGGAGGCAAAGCAGATACTTGATGAAAACTTAAAAAACCAGCATCGTGAGATGGGACTTGATACCGAAACATCTGTGATTAACAGTTGATAAAATCAAACAGGACTGAAAATGGACGACTATACGCAATATAAAGAGAACTACGATCACAATGGATTTGTCGTAGTACGGAATTTTCTATCACCGGATGAATACGAGCCATTGTTTTCGGTCCTCGAACGCTTCATCCGCGAGGTGGTACCTTCAATCCCAGACGAGGCCGCATTCTACCAGGACAAGTCACGACCTGAGACGCTGAAGCAGATGCAGCACATGGCAAAATTTGAACCGTATTTCGAGGAGTATAGTCGACACCCAAAATGGAATGCACTGGCCAGTACCTTGATCGGCGAGGAAGCTCACACGACAGGCCCCGAGTGGTTTAACAAGCCGCCACAAACAGATCATCCCACACCCCCTCACCAGGATAACTTTTATTTTAAGCTCAACCCTCCAAATGTTGCTTCGGTCTGGATGGCAATCGATCCGGTCGACGAGGAGAATGGCTGTTTACACTACATTCCCGGCTCTCACCTGCGGGGTATTCGGCCGCATGCACTGACAACCGTCCTTGGTTTTTCGCAGGGCATCACCGATTACAGCCCCAAAGATGAGGAGATGGAAGTGATGGTAGAAATGCAACCGGGTGATGCCGTTGTCCATCACGCAGAAATCATCCATCGCGCCGACCCGAACCAAACAGCAAGCCGACACCGTCGCGCTTTAGCCATGGTATACAACGGCGTGAGTTGTAAAGTCGACGAAGAGGCAAAGCAGTTACATATAGAAGAATTTAAAAACCAGCACCGTGAGATGGGACTTGATACGAAGACACCTGAAGCGAAAGTGAATTAAAGGATTAATGGTCAAAAGGTCAAAAGGTCAAAAGGTCAAAAAGTCAAAAAGAGAAACATGGCCTGTCCTCACTGAATATGATCAAGAGCACTTAACGCGAATTGCCTTACCCCTGGGTGGTATCGGCACAGGAACTATTTCACTGGGGGGCCGTGGTGATCTGCGTGACTGGGAAATTGTCAACCGACCGGCGAAAGGGTACGTACCGAAAGAAACTTTTTTTGCAATCTACGTTGAAGGTGGCGGACATAGTCCGGTTGTTCGCGCTTTAGAAAGCGTTCTCGAGCCACACGAGTTAGAGGGCTTTGGTGGTTGTCTGACACCTAACCACCACTACCCGCGATTTCGAGCCGCATTGTTTCAGGCGGCGTATCCACTTGGGCGCGTGCAACTTTCCGACCCCGAGGTCCCTGTCGATGTCGCGATTGAAGGATTCAATCCCTTTGTCGGTGCCGATGATTATGTCAGCGGTATTCCGACTGCGATTCTTCGCTTTGTAATCTCAAACAAAACCAATAGTCCCCTTAAAGTCTCCGTCTGTGGTAATATTAATAACTTTATTGGCCGGGATGGTGGCGAGGGTGCCCCCTCTAAGAACTTCAACGAATTTAGAAAGTCGGAAGAAGTCCAGGGACTCCACATGTCTAGTAAAGGAGTTAATGAGAGTGCGGAAGGCTTCGGCACCATGGCATTGACGACGACCGCGACAACGGGTGTGAGCCACCGCACCAACTGGGGCAATCGACCTAAAGGGCAGGACTCACGTCTAGGCTTCTGGGATGATTTCAGTGCTGATGGAACTTTAACGGAACAAACGGGAGGTAAATCGGATGACCCCACTGCATCTCTTTGCGTTAAGACGGAGGTTGGGCCGCACGGGAACGAGGACATTAGCTTTCTTATCACCTGGCATTTTCCTAATCGAATGACTTGGAGCCCAAGAGTGGATGCAGCCTCCGATACCAGCGAAGGAATTCAGTGCTGTGACACCGCTCACGATAGGATCGGGAACTATTATACCACCCAGTACAAAGATGCCTGGGATGTAGCTCAAAAAACAGCCGCATCTTTAGATGATCTTGAAGCGAGGACGGTCGAATTTGTGAGAACGTTCTGCGAAAGTGATCTTCCCCGGGTTGTGAAAGAAGCTGCCCTTTTTAATCTCAGTACCCTGCGCACGCAGACCTGTTTCCGCACTGATGATGGAATGTTTTACGGTTGGGAGGGCTGCCGTGACGATGAGGGTTGTTGCATAGGATCGTGCACCCACGTGTGGAATTATGAACAGGGAACGGCGTATTTTTTTGGGGCGCTGGCATTCAAAATGCGCGAGGTCGAGTATCTCCATGCAACGGACGATCGAGGACTCATGTCATTCCGTGTTAATCTTCCTCTCGGAAATGCTCTCGATTGGGGGTATGCGGCTGCCGATGGCCAGATGGGCTGTATGATGAAACTCTATCGTGACTGGCAGCTATCGGGTGATGATGAGTCGCTGAGAAAGATGTGGCCTATGGCGCGTAAATCGCTGGAGTTCTGCTGGATTCCTGGAGGATGGGACGCGGACAAAGACGGTGTAATGGAAGGCTGTCAGCACAATACGATGGACGTAGAGTATTACGGCCCTAATCCACAGATGGGGATTTGGTACCTCGGTGCCCTCAGGGCAGCTGAAGAGATGGCGAAGTATCTTGGAGATGACTCATTCGCATCAATATGTTCCGATCTTTTCAATAGGGGAAGAGCGTGGCTCGACAATAACCTGTTCAATGGTGAGTACTATGAACACGAAATTCGTTCTCCGAAGGCGGGAGACACGATCGCCGAGGGTCTGCAGCATGTGACAACAATTTCTCCCGATGAAGAGCCTAAATATCAATTGGGGGCTGGTTGCCTTGTGGATCAGCTTGTCGGGCAATTATTAGCCCATGTTTGTGACTTGGGTTACCTGGTGGAGGAAAAAAATGTCAAGACAACCTTAAACAGTATATTAAATTACAATTTCAAAGAAAACTTTTATGACCACTTCAACCCAAACCGTAGTTATGTTTTAAACGACGAGAGTGCCCTGTTAATGGCATCCTTTCCAAGAGGTCGCAGACCGGTAATTCCTTTTCCCTATTTCGGTGAGGTCATGACTGGCTTTGAGTATACCGCTGCCATCGGCATGCTCTATGAAGGAAAAATCGAAGAGGGGCTGAAATGCATACAGGCAATACGCGACCGCTATGATGGAAGAAAGAGAAATCCGTTCGATGAGGCTGAATGCGGTCATCACTATGCCCGGGCTATGGCTGCATGGGCGGCGGTCCTCGCCCTGACAGGATTCCATTATTCGGGAGTAGAAAAATCGATGACCTTTACCGCGAAAGACGGAGTCCATTTCTGGTCTAACGGGTACGCCTGGGGAACCTGTGAACAGAGGTATGAAAATGGCGGTGTCGATGTTGGACTCACGGTTAAGCATGGAGACTTAAGCTTGAGCCGCTTTACACTGAAAGAATACGGTGAGGTTACATTTGACACGCCGCAAAAAATCCATGCAAAGGAAAGTGTCTCTTGGCTTATAGAAAAGACGAGGTAAATGAGGTAAGCACAAAGCTATAATGAAAAGCATAACTACCGAAAAGCGTGAGCAATTAAATAAAGACGGATATTATGTGTTCGAAAATATCATCGAACCAAAGTTTTTGGATCAGTTAAGAGAGCTTACTGATAATATCCTAGCCAAGCAGGACAAATCCCATTTCGAGGAGCAAATATCGACCGGCAGTATGGTCATGATCGATTGGGAAATGGCCTACGAACACAATGTCATGGCTGAATTCATCTCCCATCCGAGGATGCTCGCAGCGATGGCTGAACTTGGTTTCAATGAACCTAAATTCGGTCATGGACGCATAATCAGCAAACCGCCTCACAGCCCCCAGCTTTACTGGCATGAAGATGGTCGATTCTGGGATGATCCGGTGAGTTACACCACACAGCCCATACAGTGTTTTCTAATGGTCTACCTGACCGACACGACACCACAGAACGGTTGTTTAAGAGTGATTCCCGGTTCGCATTTGAAACGCCACCCGTTGCATGATCAGGTCTCCCCAAAATCTACTGTAGAGCTACGTACTTATAGCAATCCAGAAGACAAAGCCTTCCAGCGTGTAATGGGAGAGATCGATGTGCCGATGAAGGCTGGTGACCTGGTGATGGGATACGGTACCCTGTTTCACGCCGCACATGGCAATCAGAGCAATCAGCACCGGACGGTGCTCACGATGTGGTATTATCCAGACTTCGTCAATTTACCTGAGAACTCACAGGCCACAGTTGCCCATGTAGAATCCACGGGGGCCTTAAATCAAGATGTCGCGGGATCATCGCACGAAAAGGCGCGGACTTTGATGGAACCTCTGAGGATCAACTATGCAGGAGATGCTGAACTCATCCCGATACAGTGGGTTCCGGGAGCGGCTCTTAAGTAGGTAAGAACCATAAGTTTTGATTACAGATTGGCTTCTATTGACCTCATGGTTTCAGATCTCGACATTTATCTCTTTGATCTTCGCGGTTACCTCGTTCTGGAGAGAGCTATTGAACCAGATCATGTGAAGGAATTGAACGCGATTCTCGATGAGATGCCGCATCTCAAACCTGATGAATGGCACGGTTACATTCATGGAGGTGTTCTCGATATCCCGACAGTGGGGACCACCCTGTATCAGATCTATGAAGCAGGTGAACCTTTCGAACGACTCATCGACAGTCCTTCCTGGATAGAACATGTGAAGACCTTTGTTGGCGGTCAGAATTCTTTCGACTCTCAACACGGGCCACTATTTATTGACGAAAATTTCGTCATCATACGGGGACCGGGCGAAGCGGCAGGTCTGCATGGCAGTTGCATTCCCTGGTCCAAGCGAACGCAGTTTCATGTCCAAAACCAGGAATTCAACTGCGGGATGATTAACATCATCATGGCCCTTTCCGATATTGGCCCCGATAATGGTCCGACGATGGTGATACCAGGCAGCCACAAATCAAATTTCCGCAATCCGGATTTTGAACCGGAAAAGATTAAAGCCAGGAATAAAGCTGCGGATAGCGCCACTGGTGCGATTGAAGTTCATCTGAAAGCCGGTGACGCACTTCTATTCGTCGATTGTCTCAACCACGGGGCTAAGCGTATGATTTCCGGTGAACGTCGCACCGTTATTTATCGTTACGGACCTTCCTGGGGATTTTTTCGAGACAGTTACCGACCTTCAAAGGAGCTTCTCACTCGGCTTACTCCCGAACGGAGAAAAATTGTCTGGCCGCATGGTAAGATTGAGAATAGCCCGTATTGAATATTGTCATAAATCAATCTACAACTGGAATTTATTAAGTTTTGCGTTTTTTTCTAAACCGGTGGACTATCCTTTGACGCTGATCATGCGTTGCATTTTTTTTAATAATTAAATTTGGGTCATGCCTAGAACAGAGGGTATCTTAAGCACATATTAAGGATGTTACGATGGAGGTTTTGATGACGATGGTTAAAGCGATATTCAGTTTCTTTGAGGTGCAGTTGGAAGGTCCTACGAGAAAGACCTTTGAACTTAGCCAATCGAAGTTTAGCAAAAGCCCAAAAAGATTCAATCCCGTTAATGTGGGAGTGTCCCTGGGCAAACTCGTTGTCGTTGTGATTGACACGGTAATGCTTCTTATAGCCCAGATCCACGAGGCCGTTGTAAGCACGCCACCCGTCAGAATAAAGCACACTGTCAAAAGTAACTCTCCCTTGGATCACCGCATGCAGAGCGGCTCTGGAGACGTTGCGTACAACCTGGGTATAGACTTTCCCATTACGCTTGAGCAACCCGAAGACGGGCACTTTCTTGAATGCACCCCGACCTCTTTGCCCTGGAATTCTTTTGCCTCCAAAGTAGGACTCATCCATTTCCACCGACCCCCTAAAAGGCGAGGCCTGCGCACATTGCTGCAACAAACGCTCCCGCAACAAGCGCAAATAACGGTTGACCGTGTTACGATTCAATCCTGTCAATTGGGTTATCTTCAACGCTTCCATATCCAAGCTAAAACACTTTACTAACTGCCGAAATTTGGCCTCAGAAATTTTTGAACGATGTACATACTTATTTCTCATTTGTCTAGAATAGCTTACACATCTGATATGTGTCTATTCTAGGCATGACCCTTAAATTTTAATGAAGAAGTAAGTATCATGAGCTTTACATTAGAGATAGGTGAATCTGCACTGAATTTTAAATTACCGGCCACTGATGGGAATACATATCAGTTATCGGATTATAGTGATGCGAAAGTAATAGTAATCTTTTTTACCTGTAACCATTGTCCGTTCGTTACGGGATCCGATGAAGTAACACGAGAGACGGCGACAAAGTTTATCGATCAAGGAGTTAAATTTGTCGGGATAAGCTCTAACAGTATAACAACCTACCCGGAAGATGATTTTGATCACATGGTTTCAAGAATGAATGAGCACCAATTCCCTTGGACGTACCTGTTTGATGAGTCACAAGACGTCGCCAGGGCGTATGGTGCATTAAGGACCCCTCACTTCTACGTGTTTGATGGGGATAGAAAATTAATTTATACCGGTAGGGCAGTAGACAATCCGAAAGACACGGATAAGATGACCGTGAATGATCTCGACAATGCATTGTCGGAACATTTATCCGGTCAGGCGATTAGTAATCCTGTTACCAATCCCATTGGATGTAACGTCAAATGGACGGGTAAAGATGCCCACTGGATGCCAGCTGAAGCCTGTGATCTAGTATGAAATTACCAGCTTGAGATAGCTGGTAATCATCCATCTGACCGGGACAATCGTAATATTGACATAAGCTATGGATATTAAATGCGGAATCGTTGGTTTACCTAATGTTGGTAAATCAACTTTGTTTAATGCCCTGACTAAAGTAGGGATTGGTGCCGAAAATTATCCGTTTTGTACGATAGACCCTAATGTTGGGGTTGTTCCTGTTCCGGAACCACGTTTGCAAAAGATAGTCGATATTGTAAAACCCGAGCAAAGCATTCCGGCCCACATGGAATTTGTCGATATCGCAGGCCTAGTAGCAGGGGCTTCAAAAGGAGAGGGTCTTGGCAACCAGTTTCTATCACATATCCGTGAAACACATGCCATAGTCCAGATAGTGCGATGTTTTGAAAATGAAAATATTGTCCATGTAACGGGTAAGATAGATCCTTTGTCAGACATTGATGTCATCAATACAGAACTTTGTCTGGCAGACCAGGAATCATTGGATCGCGCTTCTTTAAAATTAAATAAATTGAAGAAGGCGATAAATAATAAGGAAGCGCTTAAGAAACTGGAATTAATCGAACGAATTTCTGAAGTAGTTAATGCGGGTAAACCGGTTCGTAGCATGGAACTGAACCCTGAAGAAAGTGAGAGGATAAGGGATCTGCATCTATTAACTGATAAACCTGCCCTTTATATTGCCAACGTCGATGAGCAGGGCCTGTCTGGTAATAGTTGGATTGAAAAAATAACTGAACTGGCAGAAGAGGAAGAGACGATTGTTATCCCTGTATGTGCGGCTATTGAAGAAGAAATTGCTCTATTGGAAGAGAGTGACAAAAAAGAATTTCTAGCAGATCTTGGATTAGAGGAACCGGGATTAATCCGGATAATTCGCGCCAGTTACCAATTATTGGGCTTACAAACATTTTTTACTGCGGCTCCGAATGAAGCCCGTGCATGGACGATCCAAAAAGGTGATACCGCACCGAAAGCTGCCGGTACCGTTCATACGGATTTTGAAAAGGGATTCATTCGTGCCGAAGTTATCGCCTTTGATGATTTTATTGCCTGTAACGGTGAACAGGGGGCGAAGGATGCCGGTAAGTGGCGATTGGAAGGGAAAGACTATCTTCCACATGATGGTGATGTGATACTTTTCCGATTTAACGTTTGAATAAAAGCGCACTTATTTTCACAAGTAGTGCCTTGTGTGCTGGCTACAAAAGAGCTGAGATTTCCAAATGGGAAAATAACTTGCCTACCCATTCATCCCATGAATTATAACCATTCTTCAAAATAAATTTCCAATATATCTTATTATAATCTCTATCCTGATATGAAAAAATCCTATGAAGCGCTCGAGTCTCTCAACCTGCCATCAGCGGACCTTTTAGTCGAGTCGAGTGTTAGTTTTAAGGACGGTGGCCAATACCGTATAGAAATACCAAGTACCGAAGGTCCTGAAGCTTTCAAAATCGTCCTCGAAGAAGCCGATAAGCTGAATTGTCCAGTCCACCGGATCAGTCAGGGAAGCGGCATCCAGATGCTGAGCGACGACCAGATCGCCGAGATGTCACGCATAGGTGCAGACCGCAATATAGAGGTCTGCCTCTTTACCACACCAAGAGCAAATTTCGATATAGGTGGTTTCTGGAGTGCGCCTGTCGGCCCCATGATTCAATGGCAAGTCCGAGGAGCGGACCAGTTGCGCTACTCAATGGATGATATATTTCGGGCCTGCGTTTTGGGTATACGCAGTGTATTAATTGCCGATGTTGGGTTGATTCATATGGTGAAACAGTTGCGCGACACGGAAAAACTGCCGAGCGATTTAATAATAAAATCTTCCGCGGTATTGGTCCCGGCTAATCCGGCCTATGCCCGGCTCCTTGAAGATATCGGATCAGACACAATAAACGTTTCCACCGATTTAACGACCAGTCAGCTGAGTGCAATCAGGCAAGCGATCACGGTTCCCCTGGATATTTATATCGAAGCACCCGACGGATTGGGTGGATTTGTCCGCCACTTCGAAACCCCAGAGATGATTCAGTTTGCCGCCCCTATCTATGTAAAGCTTGGGTTGCGCAACTCAACTGATATTTATCCTTATGGCGAGCAATTGAAAGTCGTGGCACATAATTTGAGTCGTGAGCGCGTGCGACGCAGCAAATTAGTATACGACCTCATTCAGCGAGAAATTCCTCAGGCCAAGATGTCTGAAGTGGGTGTCAATCACGAGGACCTTGGAGTTCCCGTTCTTTAGTTAATTTAACGACTCATCTCTAACTCAAGCAAACGCATTAGTGAAAATGGAAATCAAAGGGGTATCTATCATAGGTTTTAACGATGGAGCGGAAAGCGGCCAATCGGTAAGAGCGGTCAATCCATCAACTGGACAGGAAATCGAACCGCCATTTATCCAAGCCACAACGGAAGAGATCGATCAGACGGCGGAACTTGCGCATAAGGCATTTCTCGAATACAGCCAATTAAGCGGCGTCGACAGGGCACGATTTCTAAATGAAATCGCAACGCAAATTGAAACCATTGGAGATACAATTACCCCAAGGGCGATGGAAGAGTCCGGTTTGCCTGAGGTTCGCATTAAAGGTGAAATTGGCAGAACTACAGGGCAGTTGCGTTTATTCGCCTCCATTATTGAGGAAGGATCCTGGCTCAATGCTCGCATAGACACGGCCTTACCCGATCGGCAACCGCTCCCTAAACCTGACGTTCGAGCGATGCAACGTCCCCTTGGTCCGGTCGTTGTCTTTGCCGCGAGCAATTTTCCCCTGGCCTTTTCCACCGCGGGTGGTGATACCGCATCGGCTTTGGCCGCTGGTTGTTCAGTCATTGTCAAAGCGCATTCCTCGCACCCGGGAACCGCGGAACTGGTAGGTAGGGCAGTGAGAGAAGCCGCCACTGTGACGGGTATGCCCGATGGCGTATTCAATGTGATGTTTGGCAGCGGTCGCTCTGTAGGATCAGCTCTTGTCAGCCATCCGCGGGTCAAGGCTGTCGGATTTACAGGTTCGACCGCCGGCGGTACCGCACTGATGAAGCTGGCATCTAAACGGGCCGAGCCCATTCCTGTCTACGCTGAAATGGGTAGCGTAAACCCGGTTTTCATACTTTCGGGAGCTCTTGCCGAGCAGTCCGATTCGATCGCCAGTGGTCTCCACGCATCGGCTACGATGGGGGTAGGGCAGTTCTGCACAAATCCCGGCGTAGTCATGGTGCAGCAAGGTGAGCAAGGCGAGACTTTCAAAGAAAGTTTCACAAAGTTGATGAGGGAACACGCCGATGAAGTCATGCTCAATCATTCAATCCAAAAGGCTTATTGCGAAGGTGTGTCTTCACGTGAGAGCAATAACAATGTGGAAGTTTTAGTTTCATCCGATACCGACAGTGAGTCCGGACCCAGTCTCGGGTCCCCAGCAGTATTTCAAGCGACCACTGAACAATTCCTCAAAGACTCAAGCTTGAGCCACGAAATTTTCGGACCGGGGACGACCCTGATACGTTACAATTCAAAGGAGGATCTACTGAAGATTGCCGAAAACCTGACGGGCCAACTCACCGCCACGGTGCATGGATCGGAGGCGGATTTAAATGAGCACACCGATTTAATTGCTATTTTGGAACGTAAGGTAGGGCGCATTTTATTTAATGGATTTCCCACCGGTGTTGATGTTTGTCCCTCCATGGTTCATGGCGGACCGTTTCCCGCTACCTCGGATGGGCGCAGTACTTCCGTAGGTACTTTTGCGATGGGAATTATATAGTTAAGTCCTTTTTCTTTTTTCGTTTCGATCTGGCTCGCTTTTTAAGTCGATTATTTTGAGCCTCATTTTTGGGTTTTGGTCTATAACTAAGAACTTTTTTTGTAATCGCTTCCAATATTTGAGATTTCATTTCGTCAACTCCTCATAGGTTAGTCTCCGACCAATGCACGCTTGAATGAAACTA
Source organism: Opitutales bacterium (assembly GCA_965219535.1). GTDB lineage: Bacteria > Verrucomicrobiota > Verrucomicrobiia > Opitutales > PNEW01 > PNEW01. The sequence goes on from CBDCNV010000002.1 coordinate 1,580,369, forward strand.
TCCAGTCGGGCGAGTGTGTGGCGCGTGCAGTTTCCTTCATTTAGTCTGAAAGAAAATTCGTTTACGTAACGTGCCAAATGCTTTGGGCTTGCGTGATGGTAGACACCATGTAGACCCCGCTTTAGAACTGAAAATACGCTTTCAATGCTGTTTGTGGTCACGTCTCCCCTAGAATATTCACCTTCTCCATGATTTACCGTTTCGTGCTGGAAAAATAATCCGTCAACTGGGATGTATGATTTCGCTTCATCGCTGTGGATTTTTGACCCCACCTCAATATTCTTGTGGACATGTTTTAATATTGTATTTGAGTCCACGCTTTTTACTGGGGTTGCAATGGTTTTCCCGTTCCGCTCTCGCATTCCGAGAACTGGAGTCTTCCCAATTGAGCCACGGCCTAAGTTGACTTTTTTCTGCTCATGTTTGTTCCCTTCTTTCCCTCCGATGTAGGTTTCATCGATTTCAACGATCCCTCGGAGTTTTGGAAGATCTTTCCCGCATGCTTCTCTGAGTCGCTGGAGAATAAACCAAGCTGTTTTTTGGGTGACACTGATTTCTTTAGAAAGTTGCAGCGAACTAATTCCTTTACGAGCAGTAACCAGCAGATACATTGAATATATCCATTTTCTCAAAGGAACGTGTGAGCGTTCGAAAATCGTGCCCGTTCTAACGGTGAAATCTTCTTTGCAATTGTTACAACGGAAATAGCCAACCCTTTTCCTTTTTGTGATGTTAGTTTGCTTGTCGCAAACCGGACATTGAATATCATAAGGCCACCGGCGAGACTCCAAAAAGAGTCTCGCGGTGTTTTCGTCTGGAAACATTTCGAGTAACTGAAACGTGCTGATCGTTAGGTTATCTTGTGCCATATGATTTCAATTATATTTAAGAGTTTTGATCTGAAGGAAGTGGATACCCGTATGGGTCTATTGACCAAATCACTCCCTCTTTGGGTGTGGGGTTAGGAATGTCGCTTTTCATCCTCTCTTCCAATGTTCGGGATACTAGTTTTTGAAGTTGTCCAGAGTGAGTTGAAATTGAGATTGCTCCGTTTGAGAGTATAGTGGTTTTCATTTTATTTCTGTTGCGGTTAGAATTTGAATTGCTTGTTCAAGTTTTCCTGAGGTATGAATTTTTTCACCGTATAAATCTTCCAAATATCCGATTTTTGCAAGTCTTTGAGAAGGTGCAGTATAGCGTGCTAAATTTGGGTTTGATTTTGTTGAGATTCTATAGATTTTTTGTTCTTTTTTCATTGTTAAATTAAATCTAATATATTTAAATCCCTCACAATGTCAAGGGATTTAAGTATATATTTTAATATTTCTTACATTTTTATATAGTTTATTATCATACACTTACAGAATACATGTAAAATAAGTGAAATAATTCTTAATATTTTCGGGGACTTAACTATATAATTCCCTTTGCGATAGACAGATTTACCCGACTCGTGGCCTATCAAAATTGTCCTCAATCCTTGCTGCCCGATGAACTGAAAGATAGCAATCCACTGAAAATTTCACGGATGATCAACGGTCAACGGACTGAAGACTGAGTAGACCACTCCCCAGTGCAATGGTGATGCGCAACGTCAATCACCCTTTGTGAACCTATTGAGGACATTCCGTGTAATGGTCTCTGTGTAGTAGTCCTTAAATTTCAGTCCCGCAACCCATTCACAACTCCCGGCGTGAAACACCGTACCCTTGCCACGGGTGAAGGTGACGATCATGCCGTTCCCCCGCGCGCCAGCCTTCCCGGTTTCTTCCGTTATCTCTCCCTGGCGGATCCGACCGATCCTTTCCGAGTCATCACCGTAGTACAAGTTGGTACCCCTGTGGCCGTGGTCGGCTTCCTTATTGGAAGCCAAAGCCATGGCGAGAATCTCTGTTGTTTCCGGTGCGCCGTCCTTGAAGGTCGGAAACGGCTCACCGTCGCGGAAGGTGTAATCGAGCCCGTCAACCTCATACCCAAAGATGCGCGCGTTCGCACCGAAATCGTCACCGTAGTAGAGGTCAGTGCCTGTAAAAGCCCAATGTTCCGGCCGGTAGACCGTGAAACCCCCAGTGCCGCGGGGGACATTGACTCCTACGTGGTCGTATATCCCATAGGTTGAATTGAGCCCGAAAGTCTCGGCCCCTGGCCAGCCAACCTGGGGATCCTCCCAGAGACTGGTTAAACGGCGTTTCCTGTCCGTCTTCAAGATAGGATCTTTTTTTCCGGCCAATTCCTTGTAGCAGACCTGCGTGCGGCCCTCGTCTTCCAGTCTGATTTGCCAGGCGAAGTTGCCGGCAAAACGTGCGACATGGCCACCCCTCTCCACGTAGCGGTCGATAGCCTCGCGCATTTCCCAGGACCAGTACTCATCATGGCCCACGAGGACGACGCACTTGTAGTTATCGAGCAGGTCTGGACTGTAGTGCAGATCCAACTGGGTGGCAAAATCCATAGGGAAGCCGTTTTGCTCCGCCCATGTGACGAAGGGCCGTTCGTAAGTGGCCCAGCCGCAATTGGAGAACCACTTGCTGTAACCCCGTGTGTGGGCAAAATCGATCACGGGGTAGACTGGGATCGAATTGGGAACGATGGGGAAATGATGAGGCTTGCGGGGCGAACCCTCAGGCGACCAGATGATGCCGCGAGCAAAGGGTCGATGGATCGAAAGCCTCGGTGCGAAGGTGAAATCATCGGGCAAGTTATACCCCATATAGTGATTGATGCCACCCCAGTCGTTATAGGCTGTCCAGGTGCAGATGGCCGATATGAACAGGATCTCTGCGTTCCTGCCGGGCTGGGTTGGACGGACAAAAAAACCATGCTCCTGCTCACGCCGTTCACCCACCTCATTGGTCACACGGGAAATGATCATATAGAAGCCCGAGGGCAAGTCACGGGGTAGTCGCCAGCTGTAACTGACCGGCCAACCACATCCATTCTCATAAAAATCCGCTGGCAGCGGATTGATTTTGCCCGGCAACTTGTCGACTTTATGGACGGTCTTGGGTGCGCAACCGTCTTGAATAATCTCGATGGAAAATTCTTTCGCCGTAGTGCTGGTATGAAAGTGAATTTCTTCACCGGGGAGATAGGAGATCTTGTCTGTGTAGCACCAGACTTCGAGATAGTCGGGATCTTCCAATGGAGCTTCGTAAAACTCCGCTTTGGTTGCATCGAATCCCTGACCACGGGGGATGAACATGGCTCCCTTCGAGGTGAAAAAGCCGCGACCGATTTTCGGTATCGTATTCTTCGTCATCTCGAAATCGCCCGAGTATTCAGATAAGAAATCGCCTTTGCGCCGGTACAGACACGCTCTCTTAGAGGCCGGCATGAACCAGCGGTTTCATGGTGATTCATTGTGAGACCATCCTTAAACTGCCCCGAAAATGCGAGAACAATGTAAGATCACCCTTCGCGCGATCGTCATTGGCCTCCGATTGTAAAGGAGGAGCCCGCCGAATACGACGCCTGTCCCCCCGGCTTTCCTGAACCCCTGCTTGTCTCGGCTGACCTGTCTCGGCGAAGTCGACAGACGTATCAGGAAGCGTCGCGAAGACGGGCCGCAAGGAACTCTTTTTCACTTGCGAGCTGAGACCCGAACCAATGTGTTGTCTTCTATCTCATGCGAGATTCGCTTCTAAACTTGATGCTCTCAGTCACGGCCTCGGTCGCGATGGTTCTCCACACGGCTATCGGGGAAACCGCTGCCCCCGACAATCCGGACGCAATCGCCAACGAGACCGACACAGCGGCTGTTGAAAAATCAACCACTTACGACCGCATCTGGCGCGTTGGAACACTCTACAAGAACGAAGACAACCCGGTCATGCAAAAGTTTGTCCTGACCGGACGAGCTCAAGCGGATGCAGCGTTCTTCGATGGCGGTCAGGGAGATTATAACCGGCTCGACTGGCGCCGATTCCGTTTTGGCTTCAAGTCCTCCCTGTTTCAGAATTTTGTCCTGCACTTTGAAGGTGACTTCAACTTGAATAATCTTGATTCGGATCAGACCGAGGATGTTTATACGAGATTCACCGACTTCAACCTAGGCTGGTCTCAAAGCGATGCCTTTATGTTGAAGATTGGCAAGCAATCCACTCCTTTTACCCTCGACGGCGCCACCTCTTCCAAAAAACTAATCACGCTCGAGCGAAGCACGGTCGCGACGAATCTCTGGTTTCCCACTGAATACTTCACTGGTGTATCGGCACTCGGCAAGATTGGCAACTGGAAGTACCACACGGGGATTTTTTCCTCAAGCGGTGATGATGAGTTCAGTCGCTTCGACAGTGGCTACTTTGGTCTCGTGTCTCTCGAATATAACTTCAGCGATTCCACAGGTCTCGACACCTCCCTCGTCCGCATCGATTACGTTTATAACGATCCAGATTTCAGTGGTGACGTCGGAACTCGCGAACTCAGGCAAGTGGTCTCGTTGACAACCAAGTTCGAGAACGGACGCTACGGAATCTGGTCGGACATCTCATTCGGTGACGGTATCGGGAACCAGAGCGATCTCATGGGCTTCCAAGTAATGCCTTACTACGAAATCACGGACAAGTGGCAGCTGGTATTTCGGTATTCGCTGGTCACCAGTTCGGCGGATAACGGGGTCCGGCTCAACCGTTACGAAAGCCGGATCGAGCTCGGTCGCAGCGACGAAGCTCACGAGTACTTTCTCGGCCTCAATTGGTATCTTAATGGGCACAAGCTGAAGTGGCAGAATGGCGTTGAGTACACGCACTCCTCCGATTCAGCGCGGGACGGTGGAGCCTACAACGGCTGGGGCTTTACCTCGGGAATCCGCCTTAGTTGGTGACCTGGAACTGCATCAGAGCATCAAAATCGAAATCGATACCGTGGCCGGGCCGGTCAGGCGCTACAGCGTAGCCCTGGTCAATTTCAAAAGTATGTGTCATGAAACGCTCAAGACCGAAGCCATGTATTTCCACGTAGGCAGCATTAGGCGAAGCGGCTAAAAGATGAATATGCAACTGATGAGCGCCATGAGAAATCAACGGTAAGTTGTGGGCTTCCGCAAGGCGGGCCACTTTCATGAAGGAAGTAATACCGCCGCAGGTGGTCAGATCTGGCTCCGGGAAATCTACGCATCCTCGATTGATAAGCTCCCTGAATTCCGCCAGGGTATGCAAGTTCTCACCAGCTGCCAATGGGACCGGACTTTTTTGCCGAAGGTGCGTGTAGCCGTCAAAGTCATCTGGTTTAAGCGGTTCTTCGAGCCATATCAGATCAAATTCCGCAAGCCTTTGCGTTGCCCGGGTTGCCTGATCAATACTCCAAGCTTCATTTGCATCAGTCATCAATTCGATGTCATCACCAATATGTTTCCGCATCTCCGCTACTCGCGTCAGGTCCTCGGCCAATGTAGGCTTGCCAAGACGCATCTTAACCGAACGGTGTCCCTCATCGATGCTTCTGCTTGCACCTTCCAACAGTTCCTTAACGGGCAAATTCAGGTCGATATTCCCAGCGTAAACCTTCACACGGGGATTGAACCCACCGAGTAGTTGCCACAATGGTTGCCCCAAAGCCCGGCCCTTTAAGTCCCACAAGGCGGTATCTACCGCAGCGATGGCAAAACTGACCGGTGCGCCGCGACCGGCATAATGGTGCCGGTGCCACATACTGTGCCAGAGAAATTCTATGTTGCGTGAATCCTGTTTCATGAGCTTGTCGCGAAAGACCTTATCTATGATTATTGCAATGGCCGGGCCCTGACCTTCAAGCATGACTGAATAGCCAACACCAGTGGCTACGTTTTGGGTGTTTATACGGACCATCACCATATCAAAAGCGTGCATAACGCCCGCCGCCGCCGCTTCCATGGCAACGGGAAGTGGAATGCGAAATGTATCGACCGTCAGTCTTTCAATGAGCATTTTCCCCTCCTCTGTCCTTTGTTTTCTCAGTTCAGAAATCGCTTTAAGTCCGGTATAGATACGCACCGGTTGAAGCCGTCCTGAAACATAGGTTTGAGGTGATTTTTTGCGAGACCATGCTCCAACTGCGCCGAGAAAGCGAGAACAATGTAAGGTTTACCATCGCGCAGTCGGGGATTGCGCGTCTCATCTGCAACAGCCCCGTCCCATGGCTAAGTTTTAACCGATCGCGTAGATCTTGACTCGTCTGAGGGGGGAATTCAGATTGGCTCGTCATGGAGCGAACACCGAATCGATGATCAGTCCGGAAGAGAAGTTCAGGTTCGATTTGCAAGGTTATCTGGTGGTCAAGAACGCCCTCGCGCCCGAAGAGGTGGCGGAAATGAACCGGATTGCCGACGAGATGTATACGGAAGATTACGACGAGAAGAGAATGCGTTCCCGTCAGCACGTATCGCAGTGGGGGCCATCCTTTCAATCGCTTATCGACCATCCCTCAGCCTTACCCTATCTGGTGGAATTCCTTGGACCGAAATTCCGTATCGATCATGATTATAACATTTTTATGATTAAAGGAAGCGCGCACGGGCGCATTCACGGGGGACCCGCGCTGGAGACCGGGATCGAGGAGGACCACTGGTACCGTTGCCACAAGGGAGTGATCCGCAATGGACTGACGGTTTTTACTTATTGCCTTACACCAGCGGGTCCAGGAGATGGGGGTTTTATTTGTGTTCCAGGATCTCACAAGAGCAATTTCGTGATGGATATCCCGGAAGAGGTGAAGTTGCAGGAAAGCAATGCCGATTACGTTGTCCAGCCGACGGCGGAGGCTGGTGACCTGATAATATTTACAGAGGCTCTCGTTCATGGCACTCGTGCTTGGACGTCAGATCACGAGCGACGTGCCCTGCTCTATAAATACAGTCCAGGGCACTCTTCATATAGCCAGACTTACTATTGTCTGGAGGATTACCCGAACGCGACAGAACAGCAGTTGCGGATCATGGCAGCTCCGTCCGTCGGTAGCCGCCCCAATAGTATCCAGTCTAAGTAACCGGCGAGTCATCCATGCACCACGGATTAAATCCACAACAGTTTCAGCAGTTCCATGGTGATACATTGTAAGACCATGCCCGAACCGCACCGAGACGGCGAGAACAATGTAAGATTTACCTTCGCGCGGTCGGGGTTACTGCGATGAAGGGACAACGCTTGGTCTTGTGTTTACTGGGAGCCACCTTCATCGCGGCCTGCTGTGCGGACGCCAGCGCCCAGACGATTGCTCAAGAAATCGCGGCTGACAAAACGCGCGTGGGTCGCGTTGTCCACGCCTGGGATGGGTGCTCGATGTGGTCGTCTATCCTGAATGTTGATTACTACGGTCCCCCGAATCGGGAAGTCCCTGCACCCGCAGCTGAATTCAGCAAAAGGATTCTCGAGGAATTGGTTGATGAAGAGGCGGCTGCCCACGTTGACGCCATTGCCTACTGTCTATTTACCGCGTTCTGTAGCGAACTGCCCGCGTCCAAGTTAACCGACATATTTCCCTGGCGCCCGCCCGGGATGGACGAGGTGGGAATGGACCCCTTGAAGGTCTTGATCGACCGCTGCCACCATCACGGCATGAAGTTTATCGCCGACATTCGAATGAACGACCGGCATGGGGACCGGCAGGGAATCGCGAAAGAACACCCCGAATGGATCATTCTCGGATCGGCCAACGATTACGCGCTGGACGAGGTCCGTGACGCGATGCTGGCCTTCACCAAGGAGGTGCTCGACGGCTATGAGGTGGACGGTATCGAGTACGATTACATGCGCTGGTGCCACATGTTCAAGCCGGGCGAGGGAAAACAGAACGCCCATTTGCTGACTGAATTTACCCGCAAAACTCGCCAGTTGCTGGACGAGGCGGCCAAGCGGCGAGGGATTGACCGATTGGAGTTTGGTGTGCGGGTGCCCCAAAGCATCGCGGAATGCGATTATTTGGGCTTTGACGTGGCCACGTGGATCAAGGAGGGCCTGGTCGATTTCGTGGTACCGTCCGACTTTATGCACTCGGACACGAACATGAGGACCGAAGACTTTGTGAAGCTGGCCGAGGGAACAAGCTGCAAGATTTATCCCGCCATTCACAACCGTATCTCCATGGACGGGCCAAATGAGCATTATCGACTCATGAGTCTGGCGAACATGCGGGCCGCGGCGCAGAATTTCTATGGCTTCGGTGCCGATGGCGTCTCTCCCTATAACTACCAGTTTGCCTTCGAGAGACGAGCCGTGGCGCACCGTTCATCGGCCTATGCCGCCTACAAATGGCCGGCGGCGTTGGGCTGGCTGCGGGAGCTGCGCTATCCAGACCAGGTTAGCCAGCGGGACCGCCACTACCTGTTCTATGCGGTCTGGAAGAAGCCCAGTAACCATAAATCGCCGAGCGGTTTTTTCCATGATGACAACATCTATCTGGACCGTGCCGAGCCGGTCCTCGAGGGGAGTCGGCGTTTTCGTATGGCGGAGGATTTCAGCAATCCGAACTTACGAACGACGATGCAATTCAAGGCGGTTGGCATGGCCAAGAATGAGAAGCTGGAAATACTGATTAACGGCAAGCAGGTCCCCATCGACTACATCACGCGCGTGCAGGACAAAAACGGGCAGAACCTGTATGAGGGCGATCCGCTGCCTCCGTTCTACTTGTACCTCGTCGACATGAACTGGGAGACGACGGGCCGCGACCAACCCCTCGTCTTCGGCGACAACAAACTCACGGTCCTCCTCGTCCCGACCGATGCCAAGGAGGACGGCCAGGTGAGCATCGAGGAGCTGGAGTGCTACGTGTACGTGCGAAAGCCGAAACGGCCACAATGAATTAAAACCTATCCTAAATCCCCCTCCCCGTCTGCGAAGTGAGTTGGTTTCGACTGGGTGATGTGAAGGAATAGAAAGTTCGCCGACGACCGGAGAGCCTTGTTACGAATCAAAACCCGATCAGCTTCCGAGCCAGCCCAAAACCGCTCGTCACCGCAAAGATGATGAGAATGACCGATGATATCGCCGACCCGATCAATATCGGGGCGCGGGTACGATAGACAGCGGGGAGCTTGAAGTTCAAATAGAGGGCGACGACCATGATGAGAGCGATGGAAAAATTAACGGAGAGAAAACCGACGATCTGAATGAGCGTATTGAAAGGTATATTCGACCATACAAGCACCATGGTGACGAGAAAGATATAGAGGCAGATGGCGCGCTTGACTCCGCGAAAGGACCACCTGCGCTGAGGCCAAATGGCTTCAAGGAACTCATTGGACACACGAGCGTAGATTTCGGGCAGCGCCTGCAGCGATCCCCACAGCGCCGCGATGATGCATACGTAATAGATCCAAACGAGCGTCGGATGTATGGCGGCCCACACGTGCGCTTGATTCGTCAATAAACTCCAGCCCTCGAACCGGCTCTGAAGCGGCATCAGAACCACTGCCCCGGACAGCATGAATGCCGCCGTCACGATAAACAGGACGAGCGCTCCCATGCTGACATCCCAATGGAGCGGTGAGCATAGCCGCCGCAGGCGGTCGACTGACTCGGGATCTTCGGGAAGATAGTCGATACGCTCTCTCGTCAGAGCGTGGCTACGAATAGCGTCGATGTCCTTGTGGCTGTTGAGGCCCCACTTGTGCATACCGACCCAGTGGGCGTAGACGACGTACGCCATCACCGAGCCACCGACGTATCCGAATGTTGTCGCCATCGTCAGCATGCGGTGCTTGACGGCGTCATCCGGGGCCCACGGGGGAAACTCAGGAATATAGCCGAAGCTGAACGTGCCGACGAGTGCTTGGAAGAAATCGGGCCGGACCATGAGGGTTCCGATGATTGTGCCGCTCACCAGAATTCCACAGATCAAAAGCTGTTGCTTTTCCACCTTCTCGTAGGAGAGGCTGATACCGAGTCCCAGCGCGAGCGCGATGAAAAAGGTGGAGATGAGATTCTCCCACACGGGTTCCGAAAACGTGTCGGGGAATGGCAGGACGTGGTGAAACAGATCCCCGCACGGTTTCGCAATTGCCACCCATCCCATGGGCGCGGCAATAATTTCCATCAATAGAATGAGGATAAGCACCCAACCTCGCGGTCCCGGGAATTTCACTATCCGGTTTCCGATAAACTCGCCGCTGACCGCGGTGTAGCGGCCGATCAAGTAGAGAACGAAGATTCCCTTGACGAGGCAACTGAGCAATACGAGCCACAGCAGATCATAACCTGCCCAGGCACCGGCTCGAACGACGACGATTGTCTCACCCGCACCGATTGCCACGGAGGCAACGATGGCCGCCGGACCGAACACGCCTAGCAAGCCGACGAGCTTCTTCCACGACCACGGTTCAGAGAAGACCCCCTCGAGTTGGGGGATGTCGAACTTCTTCATGGTAGCAATAATAACACCGTGCCAGTTATTCAGATTTCAGATAAGAAATAGCTTTTCAGCCGGCACAGACACGCGCCCGATGAGGCAGACATGAAGCAGCGGTTTCATGGTGATTCATTGCGAGACCATGCCCGAACTGCCCTGAGAAGGCAAGATTTCGCTCTTGTCTAACACACCGGCGATACAGAGCCAGCCGCGGGTGTCGAAGATGTATTTTTGCTCGTGGGTCAGTTCGACTACGGGTAATCCATCCGCGTCGATGAGTTCGGACATTTTGGATTTCTCGATTGTGGGATGGTCTGATAGTCAGCGGTGATTAATGTTCGTGTGAATGCCCGTGATCGTGCAGAGGCGTATGTTCGTGGAAGACGCCTTGCTTGTGCATGCGCTGGTGCAGGCGGTTGTGAGCCGCTTCAAGGGTGGCGCGTAATTGCTTGTAGCGTAGGGCTTCGGGCCGGGGGGCCAGGGTGTCGACGTAGGCGATGGCGCCTTCGATCTGTTCCAGCACGGTCATGGCGTCTTGTTTGGAGAACAGCGGTTTGTCTTCGACGACGACCTGGACGGCGCTGGTGTGGGCGGCGATTTCGCCGTGCTCGCCCTTATACGAGCCACGCACACGCAGGGCCACCCAGATGGACGAATCGATCTTGACCTGGGCGCTGCCTTCGGCTTCCAGCGCCTTGTCAAAATTGGTCTGCTCGACGGCCAATCCGCCGACGATGATTTCCACCTGATCGATGGGTACGCCGACCGATTCGACCTTCCAGGAAACGGCGACGTGGCCGCCGGATCCGGGCAGGTCGATGCGGCTGCCCGGCGCCTGACCTTCCACTTCAATAGATGCCAGCGGGCCGACGGTGACAAAGGTGTTGCCGGCTTTCACCGCGTCCATCCAGTTGTCGTAAGTGAGCTCGTGGCCGTTGAGGTTGGCGTAGGTGCGCACGCCGCCCAGTTGAGCGCTCGCCGCCATTTTATCGGAGCCGCCGCAGATCGGCACGTGGTAGCCCAGATTCAAGTAGCGGTACCAGTCGGCCAGGCCGTAGGGGTTGAGCTGGTTGTCGAGCGGGTTGAAGGTCATCATTTCGACGGCGTGGACCAGGCCCAGAATGATATCGGCGGCGCGTTCGCACTGGGGGTTGGGGGCGTGTGGCATGACCACTAGACCGTTCTGCCTGATGCACTGTTCGGCCCATTCGGCCATGGTCAGTTCCTGCGGGTCGCCTACGGCCGATTCGGAGGGGCCGCCGGTGCACAACGGGTGGATCATGGCGCCGGAATAGCCCAATAGGGAAATGTGGCCCAGCACCTGCATGCGGTTTTCCGTGCCTACACGCACCAGGAATTCGCCGTTGCCGCCCAGTTCTTTGGCGCCGATGGTGGTCTGGCCGTCAAAGTCGGACACGTTGCTGAACATTTCGCCCCACTGGCTAGCCAGCAGGTTGACGACGTTGACGCCTTCGCCCTCGCCTTCCAGGCGGGCGGTGGTCGGCGACAAAAAGTGGACGTGAGTGTCGGCGGTAACCCAGCCCCGGCTGCGCCAGTCCAGCACATGTTCCAGTTCAAAAGTGAGTTCGTCGGTGTCGGGGGTGACGGTGAAGCTGCTGCGGATGGGCTGGATCTCGTAGCCGCGGCTGATATGGATAAAGACCTCGCCCAGCGGCAGGTCGGCGACGCATTCGCCAGGGACGTAGCAGTACTGGTTCTGGCCGGCGATAAACTCGCCGTAGTTATCTTCAAACCAGTTGGCGTTGACCTTGCGGTGGTAGCCCTTGGGCGGCAGGTATTCGCCGCTCTGACCGTGCAGGTGGAGGCGTGCGGCGACGGGTTGGCAGCTGGCCTTGTCGACGATTTTCAGGATGACCGGGCGGTGCGCCGGAGCTACCTCCATGGCGCCGTTAGAACCGGGTAGATCGTAGACCTGGTAGTCGCCTTCGCCTTCGCCGGTGGCGATATAGAGTTTGGCCTTGGGGTGGGCCGAGTATTCGATGACCACTTCGCGCTCCAGCCGGGTGGGCTGCACGTCGGCGGCGTTGCTTGCCCACGCTTGGGGGTCATAGTCGAGGACAGCGCGGGAGGATATGACGGTGCCCAGGTCGATGTCGATGTCGTCGAGTTCGTAGATGCCGTTTAGCTCCACCCCTTCGGGCAGGGTCAGGCGGATCTTGCGGCGCACACCGGGGCGTAAGGGGTGTTCATCTAGTTGGGTCAGGGTGACAGCGTAGATCAGGGCGCGCTCGGTTTGCGGCGTGCAGATGATTTGGGCAATGGGCTGGTCTGGGTGCGGGTTGGGCAGGGCGTAGATCCACAGTTTTTCGGCCATGCTGTCGCGCGGCGAGCCGTGGCGGGTTTCGCCGCGGCCGTAATCATGGCATTTGTTGCCCAGCCTATTGTCTTCGGTGTTGGTCAGGAAAACTATCGGCTTCATGGCGGGCATGGCGGTAAAGGCGCTGGCGCCCCAGCCGATGTGGCTTTGCTGAATGGTAAAGCGGCGCAGCATTGGCACGCTGGCGGTTTCGCCGTTTTGGTAGTGGAGGGCGTAGTCGGCCACGTGGTCACCCAACTGGTTGCCGTCCTGGGCGCCTTCGGCGAAGCCTTCCTGGTACTTGGTAGGGCGGTCCTCTACCCGGTGCAGGAAGAGGATGTAGCTGGCCTGGGCGCTGCCCGCGTCCAGGGAGACCGGATCTTTATCAAGCAGCACAACGTTGTCCGCGCTTTGCTGGCCTAAAATGAAAGGGATGCCGAGGAAGTCCTGGGCGCCAAAGGCCTTGCCGGTATCCTTAAGGGGTGTCAGGCTGCCGTCGAGTTGGTCGCGGTCGGTGTTGAAGGCCGCGTCGAGCACTAGGGGGGCGAAGAGATCGGACGGGGGGATTTTCATGGTAGCACCTCAATGGTATGGGCGTTGTATTTGGCCGCGGCAAGAAGCTAAGTTAGTAAAAGGAGTCTAGCCGGGGCAAATCTAATTTTGCGTGGGAAAATATCCGGTTGGGGTAGCTGACCGGATTCGAACCGGCGACCCCCGGAACTATAATCCGGTGCTCTTGATATACCTAGAGACGCTCAGTTGTAGCGGGAAGCTCCTAGGAATTGAAGTCTCACACTGTGTTAGTGCCCACTCTTTAAATCAGCTTACATGAGAGTAGGCATTGAGGTCGGTAACCAACACTTAAGTTTTTAAAATTACTTGCGGACATTTTCTACGCCCAATTCCTCAAGTCGCGCGATCATTTTATTTCGCGCGGGACTGGTATTTCGTAGCATCAGTTCATTGTACAAGTAAGGCCAATTCTCGCTTAAATGTTGCCTATGTTGTTTTACCGTATTTCTCAATTCCAATATCTTGAGCAGGTCATTTCCGGGATCCGGCATGTATGTGTTAAAGAGCGTCCTTCGCGGGAGACCGTCTTTTCGTTTAAAGGCAGAGTGCCAGAGGTGGTTGTTCCACAAAATAATGTCTCGTGGTTTTATGTGCACAGAAATTGCCCCAGGAATTTTATCCGGATCGAGTTGCAGGCGCGGACGGTTTCCATTTTCCCAGTAACCACAGGTCTGGAAAAGGGAAGCTGAAAATTCCGGGTGATGGCTACCGGGAATAACATTTAAAGATCCCGTATCTTTATCCTGCTCATCCAGGTAGAGTGCCATTTTAAAAGTTACGGTATCTTGAGCGGGCTTGCCATCACAATGCCAAGGCGTAAAATCTCTGTTCTCCCACATGCTTGACCCCCCAATATAGAGACATCCAGTCCCCCAGATTTCGCACATCGCTTCCATCACTTTAGGGTGTTCGATCAAATTGGCCAGGATCTCATCCTCAAAAACGAAAGTCTCTGTTTTTTGTGTGCCGATTTCAGAGAAGCGAGTGTATTGCGGAGCAGTTGCGATTAACCGCGTATAGGCCGTTTCTATCTGTTCAAATTCATCCACACTCAAGCAATTTCTTATCACCACAAAGCCAAAGGCGTGGAACTGTCCGACTTCTAGTTCTGATAACATATCGGCGTGAGAGAGGATTACGATTGAAGCATAGTTCTTCGGTAAGATTTTTCGCTTTATAGATCAGAGTTTGTCAAAAAGCCATCAAAAAGCTCCCTGTTTCCCGCAACGAATGTCGAATTTTCCGACTAACGATGAATATCTTCTTTGACTTGTCTAAGTACAATTGCCGAGATGATATTGCAATGCATAGTTAGAACCTAAATCTAGAGGAAAACAATGGGAATTGGCGTAGGTATAATTGGCTGGGGCGCGATCTCGGAAATTCTGCATGGCCCGTGTCTGGCGGGGATGGAAGAATGCGAATTTGTCGCTGTTTGCGACGAGCGAGAAGAGCGATTGTCGCATGCGAAGGAGGTCTACGGCTGCAAAGGATATAAGGACATCGACACTTTTCTCAAGGATCCGGATATTCATTTGGTGCTGGTCGCTCTGCCCAATTTCCTGCACGGGCCGACTACGCTCCGCTCCTTGGAAGCGGGGAAGCACGCCATCAGTGAAAAACCGATGGCGTTCGGGCTCGCGGAAGCAGAGAATATACTGCGAACAGCGAGGAAGAACGAGTTGATCGTAACAACCCATCAGAACCGCCGATGGGATCCCTATTATCTAATGATTCAGGAATTCATTGACGAAGGGAGGTTCGGGAACCCCGTTTTCTTCCAATCCAGAGCCCTCGGCGGTCCCTGGAAGAAGACATGGGCGGGGAGCAGCAAACTCACCGGAAAAGGCCCGTTCATGTCGTTTGGGCCACACCTGCTGGACCAGATGTTGACGCTGGCTCCTCAGGGTCCTATCTTCGTGTCCGGCGTGGTGAAATCGATCCTGGCCGAGGACGACTACTTCAATGCCTTCCTTACCTTTTCGGATGGATCGACGGCGCTTATAGAGTTGAGCAAAGCGACGCGATTAAAAGGCGCGGAACGGTTCCACATATCCTTTGAAAAGGGCGACCTCATGGTTACGACAGCTGATTCGGAGACGTTCTGGTTGCACCTGAAAGGGGACGGAGAAAAGGCACAAAAAGAGAAGGTTCCGGAGTCTCCTCCCTTTCCTATTCAGAGCCGGCCGTTTTATCAGAATGTATTCACCGCCATCCGGGGAGAAGAGCCCCTCATTGTCAAACCCGAGCAGACCCGCAGGTATGCCGCCGTCGCTGAAGCTATTGTGAGATCTTCCGAAGAGAAGCAATCGTTCGTCGTAAGCTGTGATGAAGCTGCGGATGAAGGTCGAATTGATCCGGCGTGAAAGCAGCTCGAAGTTTGTAGTCGTTCTCACATTGTTCTCGTCTTCTCGAGGCAGTTCGGGCATGGTCTCGCAATGAATCACGATAAAACCGCTGTTTCAGGTCGGCTCAACGGACGCGTGACTCGATCGGCCCATAAGCGATTTCTTATCTGAGAGGAAACGAAGATGGATTATCGAAATTTCGGACGAACAGGGATCAAGGTCAGTCCGCTCTGTCTCGGATGCATGATGTTTGGAGGGAAAACAAATCCCAAGGATTCATACCCGATAATAGATCGGGCAATCGATGCGGGAATAAACTTTTTGGATGTAGCTAATGTTTACAATAGGGGGCGCAGTGAGGAGGTCACGGGTGAAGCGCTCAAACGTAATGGAAAGCGCGACCGTATTATTCTATCCACTAAGGTTCACGGCGCTATGGCTGACGACGACCCCAATGCCCAGGGTAACTCACGTCGTCATATCATAGAACAATGCGATGCCAGCCTTCGCCGCCTGCAGACCGACTATATTGATCTTTACCAAATTCACCGGCCACAGCCGGACACGCCGATCGATGAAACCCTGCGCGCTTTAGATGATCTCATGCATGCGGGTAAGGTCCGCTATATTGGCGCAAGTACTTTTGCGGCGTGGCAGTTTACAGAATCGCTATGGGTGGCAAAAGAACTGGGATTAAACCGGTTTATCTCTGAGCAGCCCCCCTATAATATACTGGATCGACGCATTGAGCGTGAACTCATACCCATGACCCAGACTTATGGAGTGGCCGTCATTCCCTGGAGCCCTTTGGCAGGTGGCATGCTCACAGGTAAATATTCCAAAGATTGGAAAGCGCCCGGTGACGCCCAATATAATGAGGCGAAGCCTTTATGGAGCCAAAGACTTACCGACGCGGCTTTTGTAGCCACGGAGGCGCTTAAACCGATCGCCGAAATGAAAGCTTGCCCTCTCTCGCAATTATCACTCGCGTGGTGCGTGCAGCAACCGGGTGTGACCAGTCCTATTGTCGGACCCCGCACTATGGAGCAGCTCGAAGACAACTTGAAAGCCCTCGATCTGGCTATTACTGATGATGACCGGAGGAGTATTGACGCGGTAGTGCCACCTGGTCGGATGGTATCCCCCTATTACGAGGCAGATTTTGGCCCCCATCATTTTACTTGGTGATGGTAATAAGCGGTAAGCTTGAAGTGGATTTAATGTAAACCCATCACGGTAGGTCGAACCTATTGCACTAAAATAGTCTTACTATCACAGATGTGAATGGCTGGCATATTCCGAAAGCACATTTTACTCGCCAGCTATTTGGCATCATATTAATCGTAATAGCAGCATGAAAAAACATACTATAAAACTAATTTCGCTTTTGATACTTTTTCTTTATCTACCGGCACGCCTCTATGCCCTTCCACAAGATTTGGAGGTGTTCACAGATTTCGAGAACGTCAGCGGAGAAGGGACTATCTTCATTGGCCAGGAGCCAAACTTTATCACCCTGACAGGTTTCACGGTGGAAACATTAGAGGATCCTGCTCAACTACATTCAGGAACAAAGGCTTTAACCCTTGGACCGGGACAGGAGGGAAGGATAATCTCATCAAGAGGAATACAGTTTCTCGAATTTTATGCGGGCGAATCAACAGGTGGGGGCAAAATGGAGATTAGGGGAGAACTGCAACCGGAACTCGGGCTAGATGACGTTCCAATTAACGTCGTCATCGGCGTAGGAGGTGTGATCGATGGTTTCCCGGCAAATATCAGCCCTGGCGCCAATCCCCCCTTATACAGTTTTGTCGCCGACAGCGGGTTTTTTCAGGATACTACCGATTTTAATTTTCTCAGCGGTATGCAGGAAGTGAAATTTTTTAATGTAGCAGGAAAATTCGTCCTCGACGACCTGGGATTTACTCTGACCGAATTTCCGTCAAACAACACTGTTTTCGAAAATTTTGACGATATTGGCGTAGGGACAGAGTTATTGGTCCTGGGGACTCCGCCCAATACCGCAACCTTTGATGGAGGAATGGTTATCGTCCGGTTTTCAGGCAATCTCGTTTATGTGCGCTCGTATCGTCATTCTTATGGAATATTTAATGGAGGGGAGGCAACGATTACCTTTGAAACTCCAGCCTATGAAATAGATTTTTTCGGAGCTACCACCGTGGGTGCTGGCAGTACCGATCCCAACGGCGCTATTGAAGTCTATGATACGAACGATAACTTACTGGCAACCTTTTCAGATTTAGAAGGAAGTATTCAAGCTGAGTTCAAACCCGCTTTTTTAACGATTAATGCGGATGAACTGGGAGCCCCCGGCGGCATTAGCAGGTTGGTGATGAAGGATGATCCCAATGTTAGCGCTGCTTTCAGTCGTACTACCGTCGATGATTTTGGATTTACTCCGATCGGCGCCCCGGGCACTGGCTCCGAGGGTCCCCCGCCCGCGGATGCTCCTTCGATCACCACCCAGCCCGCGAGCCAGGAAGTCGCATCCGGTGCTTCGGCGAGCTTGTCCGTTGCCGCCAGCGGTGACGATCTTACTTACCAGTGGTTTACCGGTAACAGCGGTGACACCGCAGCCCCCGTCGCTGGAGCGACAGCCGGAACTTTAGACACAGGTGCTCTCACCGTGAGCACGAGTTTCTGGGTGCAGATTACTAACGCTGGTGGGACTGCAAACAGCGAAACTGCAGTCATCACCGTAGCCGCACCTTCAGTACCTCTCGTTCTCGATGGCTCGGGCGACATCGCGGGTGAAAACATCCAGCATGCCAACGGTAATGTCTTCGATCAGATTTTACTCACCGGGGAGTCCGTCCAACTCCAGGCCAAGCCGGGACAGATCACCCGCGTCTCCTTCATGGACGAAAACGAGGACATCGTACAGGTAGAATTTTCAGGCAACGGTACCTTTACCGTAACCCTCGATCCAGCCACCTTCCTGCCGCCAGCTGTTCCCCCACGCTACAACCAGTCCGTAGAGTATGTGACGGGTAAACCGAGCGTGGTCATCGACGGAGCAGACGCCAATACCTTCTTCAGTATCTTCACCGTGGGGAGGATCAACGCGTTTAACCAGGCCCTCTTCCCCGAAGGACAAGTCTATGACGCCCAAGCGGACGTAAGCCTCGTGGAAGTCGTTAATTCCACGGGACTGGGAGGGGTGCAGCTTTCAAACACCGTCTTCAGTGGAAGTACCGGAAGAGTGGGTGTGGTTGCGCGCGGAGTTTCGATCGCGGTACGCTTAACGATTGGTGATATCGATGCCAGTGGCGATGCGGTACCTCACATATTGTTTGGCTCAGGCTCCTTCACGGTACCCGCGGGCAACCCCGGGTTACGCATCACCGGTGGAGACTTACTGCAGACAAATGGAGCCGCGGTCGTAGTCGCGGAGAGTGGATCGACAACGACAGGATTCGATACCTTGATCACACAGAACAATTTTAAATCGGACAACACACCTCAGCCGACCCTGAGCGTTGACGCTACCTTCTCCAACGAGGACGGAGATGCGATCGAAGTGGTTATTGATGAGATCACGATAGAGTGATCTCATCAATAAGTGTTAAGTTTTAGGTGTTAAGTGTTAAGTAAAGAGAGGTACAAGGTACAACCAGGACATGGTTTACAGATTTAGATCAAGACATGGTTTACACTTTGTGAGGGATGCTGAACGGTAATCGGGTTATATAGTTAAGTTAATGTTATGCGGTTTTAGAGGTTTGGCTGGCATTGTTGGGGCCGCAAGCGGCCCCAATGAAAGCAGCCGTTGAAAGGTCAATCTGACCGATTCTGAGAGTGGCAAAGTAAACATCGAAGTGTACCGTGTCTAGTGGTTTTAGTCCAACGCTCCAACCGGCGAGGGCGGTGGAGATAGGAATCTGGAAGCCATCGAGTTTGATAGACCCGCTTTTTGAGACCCGGCGAGTCATCAAATCATAGCTGATATCGGCAGGAGTGCCACCGTAAGGATGAGAGCTGTGCTGATAGATTTCAGAGGGCGTGCTCATGGCAAGAGCCGCATGGGGGCGTTCTTCATTGAAGGTCTTGCGCCACAGATCGAAGGCCACCTGTTGGGTGCGAAGATCGTCCTGGGCATGTTTTTGCAACTCCTCTTTGATATCGCGATGGAGACGCTCATGGGCACCGTTATCCTGGGGTTTACCCGGACGTCCACGCTCGAGATTGATCCCTAAGGCCAGCCACCAGGCCGCCAGTTTGCTCAGGCCCAGGACCGCATTGGCACTGGCAAAGGGACTGCCGTTGTCGCTGCGGATGCAAGCGGGAAGTCCATAGCGTTCAAAGAGTTTTGTGAAGCATTCACGCACCGCTTCGCTACGGGCTGAACTGAGCACCCGCACCTCTAATACATAGCGGCTCCATTCATCCCGTACCGTCAAAGGTTCACAACGGTTGCCATCAACGGTGTGCCACCACCCTTTGAAGTCTACGCTCCACACTTCGTTACAGCCACTGGCCTTGACGCTGCGGTAAAGGCGTCCGCTTTTTTGAGCGCTTCTGCGCCGACGCTTTTGCACCAGTCCCGCACGTTCCAAGACCCGTTTCACGCTCGAGTCTGAGGGGGCCTTCCCGTAACGCCTCTGGTAAAGCTCGCGGATCTTGTAGGGGCCCCACGTCGGGTGATGATGCTTGAGTTTGATCAGCGTACATACTACTGATTCGGATAGTTCCTGAACACTTCCATGCGGTCGGCGTGAGCGCTCGTGCAACCCCTCCATCCCTTCGCTCAGGAAGCGCTTCTTCCATTTATACCCTGTCGGTCGGCTGATCCCGTAGTCTTCACACAGCTCGTTCATCTTTACTCCCGGTTGCATCGATTCCAGGGCGAATTGGTATCTTTGGTCCATTTTATTTGTTTCCTTCCATGACATCATACCCCTTACTTAGCATCCTTCTTTCTTTGGCAATCTGTAAAGGATGTCCTGAACCTTTTGTGTAAAGAATGTCTTGAACCTATACCCAGGATTTATGTTTGAAAGATGTCGTCCCGCAGTTTCGGGACGAGATATTACAAGCGCAACCTGATCCCTTTCTTATTTTGATAATTATGATAGAGCGCTGTAGTGAAGTCGTAACCAGGCAGCTGTTCCATACTCAAGGAGCAACATGAACACAACAGAACAGCACTTCGTCGCCAAAGCAATCACCCAAGGCCCCAAGCACCACTTCTTTGGCTACTATGGTATCTGTCCTTGGGATGCCACAGGTCAGTACGTCCTCTGTTTGGAGTCGGATTTCCACGACCGGCCACCGGGCGCAGGGGACACGGCCGTAGTCGGTTTGGTAGAACTGGCATCGGGCAAATTCGAACCGCTGGCGGAAACCCAGGCCTGGAATTTGCAGCAAGGCTGTATGTTACATTGGCTGCCCACCGCACCGGATCGCCTGATCACCTATAATGACCTGCAGGATGATCGGTTTGTCAGCGTGGTACTCGACATTCATTCGAGTGAGAAACGCATTCTTCCCCATCCCATCAGTGCGCTGAGTCGTGATGGCCGCCAGGCGCTGAGCCTCAACTATGCTCGACTCAAGTCGCTACGTCCGGTGGTCGGTTACGCCGGCTTGCCTGACCCCTTTGCCGATCAGAACCACCCCACCGACGATGGGATTTATCTGATGAATATAGAAACCGGCCAGACCAAAGTCTTGGTCTCATACGAAGATGTGCGGGCTTTCTTCAGTGACAATTCTGAAGTCCAGAGCCATAAATTATGGTTCAATCACACCGTTATCAATCGAGACGACACTCGGGTTGCCTTTGTCGTACGCTGGAATGAGCCAGGGATTGAGATCAAGCACACCATCCTCATGTCAGCCAGCCTGGAGGGCGGCGATCTGCGTGTGCTGACAGACTTGTGTGCCTCCCACTTCGACTGGCAGACATCAGAAATTCTTTTTGGCTGGGTCATGATGCCGGAGGGATACCACTATTACTTGATCAACGACAACAGCGGCGAATATCAGGTAGTTCGACCTGATATCCTGACCAAAAATGGTCACTGTAGCTTCACCCGAGATGGCACCTGGCTTCTGACGGATGAATCCCCGGACAAGGAGAATCGCCAAACCTTAATGCTGTGGCACATGCTCGAAGAGCGCCGGGTCGTTCTGGGGCGTTTTCTAGCTCCCCCGCCATTTAGAGGCGAAATCCGCTGTGATCTGCATCCCCGCTGGAGTCGGAATGAAACGCAGGTTTGCTTTGATTCGATTCACGATGGGACGCGGCAGGTTTATGTGGTGGATGTGTCCGCAGCCGTTAACGTATAAATCGCCTATAGCCCTCGACTGTTACCAAGTTATGTTTATACAAGTGGCTACCCAACCCGTCAAAAAATACCCAAATAAGCGGTTAGTGCTTGCGCTGATATTTGGCACTTCCACAATCGTTATTACAGCATGAGAAGAAAACCTATAAAAATAATTCCGTTTCTGATTGTTTTACTCTATTTACCGGTGATTCTGTCGGCTCTACCTCAAGATCTGGAGGTGTTCATAGATTTCGAGGACATAAGCGGTGAAGGTGAATTTTTCATTGGGGAAGAACCCAACAGAATCAAGTTAGTTGGCTTTACGGTGGAGACTTTAGAGGATCCTGCGCTCTTACATTCCGGAACAAAGGCTTTAACCCTCGGCCCAGGACAGGAGGGAAGGATCGTCTATGAAAGGGGGATTGATGAAATTGAATTCTACGTAGCTGAAAACACGGGCGCGGGTAAGATCGAGGCTCGAGGTTGGCAATTAATCCCAGATACATTAGATTTAATAACCCTAATATCGCCGCAGTATGTAGTAACTGGATTACCGACCAGTATCAACCCTGATAGCAATCCTTCGGTGCAACGGTTCGTCGCGGTCAGAGATGATTTTCGGGATTTAGGCTTCATCGGCTACTTTGATGGTATAGCTGAAATTAAGTTCTTTAATGTCACGGGAAAATTAGTCATCGATGATCTTGGTATTACCCCTTCAGATGAGCCAAGGAATAATACCGTGTATACGACATTTTGTGAATTCAACGAAGCAGAACAAGAAATTACGGTTGGATCATCTCCTAATGCCGCCACGTTTACTGATGGCTTTGTAAGAGTAGGTGAATTGGGAAATCAACGCCGATCATGCAACCTCTGGAGAGTGCTAAATGGTGAAACCTCAACGATCACTTTTGAAACCCCAGCAGCGCGCGTTCAATTTTATGCCACAGCGGTATTTAACACAGCAACACAAGGCGGAAGTGACGGTACTATTGAGGTATTTGACACTGAAGATAATTTGCTCATTACGCTCGAAAATTTCCCGGCGGATATTCGAGAAGATTCCCTTCCTCTTAATTTTAAATTGGTTGCCAGTGAATTGGGAGCCGTGGGCGGCATTGCCAAAATGACTTTAAGCGATAAGGAGAATGTAAATCCATCGTTCAGCCTAACTGGTATCGCAGACTTCGGCTTTACCCCTATCGGAACACCCGGTTTCGATAGCGGCGGCGAACCGCCCCCCGCAAACGGTCCCTCCATTACCACCCAGCCCGCGAGCCAGGAAGTTGCATCCGGCGCTTCTGCCAGCTTGTCTGTCACCGCCAGCGGCGACGACCTCACTTACCAGTGGTTTACCGGTAACAGCGGGGATACTGCCAGTCCCGTTGCGGGCGCGACTGCTGGGACTTTAGACACGGGTGCTCTCTCAGTGAGCACGAGCTTCTGGGTACAGGTTACTAACACGGGCGGCACCGCGAACAGTGAAATAGCGGTAATCACTGTAGCAGCAGCCTCCGTCCCCCTCGTCCTCGATGGCTCGGGCGACATCGCAGGTGAAAACATTCAGCATGCCAACGGAAATGTCTTCGACCAGATTTTACTCACTGGAGAGTCCGTCCAGCTCCAGGCCAAGCCGGGACAGATCACCCGCGTCTCCTTCATGGACGAAAACGAGGACATTGTACAGGTAGAATTTTCAGGCAATGGTACCTTTACCGTAACCCTGGATCCAGCCACCTTCCTGCCGCCAGCTGTTCCCCCACGCTACAACCAGTCCGTAGAGTATGTGACGGGTAAACCGAGTGTAGTCATCGACGGAGCAGACGCCAATACCTTCTTCAGTATCTTCACCGTGGGGAGGATCAACGCCTTTAACCAGGCCCTCTTCCCCGAAGGACAGGTCTATGACGCCCAGGCAGACGTGAGTCTCGTGGAAGTAGTCAATTCCACAGGACTTGGAGGGGTGCAGCTGTCGAATACCGTCTTCAGTGGAAGCACAGGAAGAGTGGGAGTGGATGCGCGCGGAGTGCCGATTGCGGTGCGCTTAACGATTGGCGATATCGATGCCAGTGGCGATGCGGTACCGCAAATATTGTTTGGCTCAGGCTCCTTCACGGTACCCGCGGGCAACCCCGGGTTACGCATCACCGGTGGAGACTTACTGCAGACAAATGGAGCCGCGGTCGTAGTCGCGGAGAGTGGATCGACAACGACAGGATTCGATACTTTGATCACACAGAACAATTTCAAGTCTGACAACACGCCTCAACCGACTCAGAGTATTACTGCCACGTTCGCTAATGAGGATGGTGATGACATTACCGTAACAATAGATGAGATTACGATAGAGTGAGGCGATTGCGGATTGCCGAATTTAGATTGACGATTGAAATACCTTGTCATCGCGAGGCTGCTTGTCAGCCGTGGCGATCCAGGGGACTGTCGGTTGCGTTTATTCATTCGCCTGGAATGGAAGATGTCGGACTTCGTCCTCGGAAGCCACGTCGCGTTGCTCCTCGCAATGACAATAAAAAAAATCCACATTCTGCAATCCGACATCCTGAATACTGCATCGTGCATCCGGTAACTTGCAGCATGCATCATAAATCAATCGACCACCGCTATCGCGTAGGCAACATCCACCATTGATAATTTAAATAACTTTTTAGGCGATGAGGGTTGAAAGTTGAAGGCCATATCAATTGCGAATTGCGGATTGATATAGAATGCAAGGAACAAAATAACCCTAACGACTTTCTTTCCACCTATATTTAATTTCTACCTTTGACTCTAATTCTCCACCTCCCTAAAACTTAAAACCTAACACTGAAAAATCCATAATTTTTTCATTATGTTGACTCCAGAACAAATAGCACACTTTGAAACCTTTGGTTTTCTTTTTATGCGGCAGGTTTTCTCTTCACAGGAGATGGAAAAGTTTACACGCGAAGCTGAAAAACTGTGGGAGGAGTATCGTCGCAATGAGGCCGTAGGTGATGATGGTATACACATGAATTATTTCGCGGAAACGAGTCCAGTATTAACCGAACTGGTGGATGATGACCGAATATTTCAACCCGCTGAACAATTGCTTGGACCCGATTTTATCTGGTTTGGATCTGAAGGGAATGTTACGAAAAGAGCCGTCCATAAATGGCATTCGGACCGTAAATGCTGGCGAAAAGAGGAAGAAGAAGATGTAAGTTATCGCCGCCTGAAAATTATGCTCTATCTTGACCCGGTCACGAAAGATACCGGCTGTCTCCGCATTATTCCTGGTTCACATCAGATGCCTTTTCATCAGGAACTGGGGGCCCAGGAAATGGATCCACAATCGATGCCATTTGGTGCACTTGGAGAAGATCTTCCTTGTTATTCACTGGAGTCAGATCCGGGCGACGTTGTTTTATTTAATCAATGCCTCTTTCACAGCGTCTTCGGTGGCTGGGAAGGTCGCCGCATCATCGCCTTAAAATTAGCGGCACACCCAACTAACGATCGTGACCTCAATGCGCTTAATAATACATCATCAATTTACTACGCCAGGAGTAAAGTTTTCCGACCCCATCAAAATTTTCTCAATAGTAAACGACCGCGTATTCGAGGTATGGTTGAAAATCTCGTCGAGCTTGGTGCGAAAATTTAACATAACTTAAAAAGGGTCAGGCTTCGCATATCAGCAAAATAAATTGTGCGAGTAAGTGAAGCGCTTGCGATCGAATAACTTTTATAAAAATCTATGCCTACGTATACATTATTTTTCATCTTCAGGGATTCCTTCGGTTAGGTGTTTTTGTCGCAATCAAAGATTTTTCTTTTCATGTTACGTGATCCTTCTTTATTGCAAACTGATACAAACGCGCTGAGGACAGCACGTTCCACCATTTATTAAATAGTAATTCTTATATACCGCGATCGCGTCTGCAACGTTATGACTATTTGACCTTTTGACTTTTTGACGGGGGAATGTTCGCTTCAGCGAACTCCCCCCTCCATCCGTATGCGAGGATCGAGCCACAATAGGAGCAGGTCGCTGACCAGGGTACCCAGAACTCCGAGCAAGCTGAGAATCATGAGCATCGATCCGGCCAGATACATATCTTCCTTCATCAGTGCCTCCAGCATTAACGGTCCTACCGTGGGTAAGCTGAGGACCATCGCGACGATTGCGCCCCCGGAGACCAGTTGAGGGAAAATTGCCCCGATACTGGATATGAACGGGTTAAGTGCCAGTCGCACGGGGTATTTGAATAACAGTTTAAAGGGGCGTACCCCCTTGGCCATCGCGGTAATGACATAAGGTTTTTTCAACTCGTCCAGCAGGTTACCTCGCATTACCCGGATCATACTCGCGGTTCCCGTGGCGCCGAGGACGACAACGGGTACCCAGATGTGCTGCAAGAGGTCAACTATTTTACCTTTAGTCCATTCTGGTTGGATTGAATATTCAGGTGAAAATAGACCCGAAATATTAACGCCCAGATACTTACTGCTCCAATAAAGAAGGATCAAGGCGAAGAGAAAACTGGGAATACTCATTCCAATGAAACCGATCAATGTAAATACATAATCACCCAAGGTATATTGGCGAACTGCTGAATATATTCCGATGGGTAAGGCTACTGCCCAGGTAAAGAGTATAGTGCCCATCGAAATGAGCAAAGTTAGAAGGATACGATCGCCCACCACTGCATTGACCGTGCTCTGGTTTTCCATGGATAAACCCAAGTGACCCTGTAATAAACCCTGGTCTTTTTTTTCAAAGGAAGTAAACCAGTTAAGACCTAGCCAAAGTAAATAACGTTCGGCAATAGACTTATCGAGATGAAAGATCTCCCGCAGCTTTTCAATCTCATCGATGTCTACCTGACTACCTTTTAACTGTAATTCTATAATTTTAGTATCGATATAATTTCCCGGTGGCAGCTGAATGATAACAAAAGAGATCATCGAGATAATGAGAAGAGTCGGACCCATGATGAGTAGTCGCCTGCCGATATAAGGATGCCGTATCCCGATCAAAATTATTCCGCAAACGGCAACACCTAAAAACAGTTTTTTTATAAGCCATGCCATGCGTTCATTACTGCTTGATGTTGGATCATCTTGGCTGGATCCGTAAGAAGCAGGGGTGATTTCTATCAATTCTTTTTTCATTTGCGCAAGGGTTCCAGGCGAATGATAAGGCTTCTCAAAGTAGTAGGTTTCCATTCCCGCGTTAGATGGCGTAAGGAAGAATCCACTATAGGCGGCATTGTATGGAACGTTTTTAAAATCGTTTTTGACCACTACCGGGAACGGTGGTGAAGTGGTTACATTGATTGACCAGACATTCTCTGCGGCGATGTCGAAAAGCTTATTGAAAATTAACCGTTGATCTTCACGATTAATTGCACTGTATGATTCATCGATCAGCTTCATTGTCTGTCGCATGGGGTGATCTATCGGTGGTTCAATGCCGCCTAACTCTGTGGCTTCAGGATTTCCGTAAAGTCCCCCTCCCTTGTACCAATTCTGATAGCCATAGGCTTGATATGCTGATATTCCAGCAATTTTTTTACCCCCTATAACAGGAATATATTCTGCGTTCCCAGGATAAATGGAAAATTCGACTTTGCGCGAATTTAGTTGTACTCTAAAGAGGGCCGATGGCGGCTGACGTTGGATGGCGCGAATGCCAATACGGCTCCAGTCTTCGATGATGAGCTCCGTCGGTCCTTCGTCTTCTCCCTGTTTAATGGTATAATACCAGACCATACGCGTACCGTCCACAAATGTACGGTATCCCTTGGAATCCCTCTGGGTTAGACCGAGCTCGTCGAGTAAGGCGTTAGCCTTGTCGGGTGAATATTCGGTGAAACTTTTATAAAGTTTTTCATGGTGGAAATATGACTCCCTCCCGGGTGATAACTGTGCGGGTTCTCCCACTCCATTGTATACATTTTCGATTATTTGGCGTCGATTGATGGCGAGGGAAAGTGCCTGGCGGAACCGTTTGCTGTTGAGCAGATCATGTTTCATTTGGGTAACCGGATCGTCAGGGTCCACCAATAAATTTAGATTTGGATGGATGAGGTAGCGTGAACGTGAAGCTGGAAACCAGTGATACACTTCGTAATTGTTTATTTCGCGTTGTGACATGAGCAGGGTATAATAGAGATCCATACTGCCAAAAATTTTAAAGGTGACGGCTCCACTGGCCGCAGTTATTGGTATAAGCTTATAGGTTTTTGCCTCGGTAAATAATTGGTCCACATAGGGGAGCTGATTGCCCTCGGTATCAACTGCCCAGTAGAAGGGATTGCGGACAAACACCTGGGGTGGATTCGCTTTAAAAGTGCGATAAAGCCAGGGCCAAATCCTCGGGTGTTCTGGGTTATTCCAGAGTTTCAATGAAGCATATAGGCTCCTACGCGAAGGTAGCCTCCTTTCTTCCATGTTCGCTTCGATAAAGGCGTCATCACCAAATACCGGGTGGTATATTTCCAGGTAATGTTGAGGCGAGCAAATATCATTAAATTTAGCCAAGGCTTCTAAAAATGCTCCATAGGGGTGAGGGAAAACGAACTTTACGGTGTGATCATCGATTTTAGTTATCTCCCCTTTCTTACCGCCTATATCCATCCATTCGGCAGTAGCAACCCCAGGGATATTAAGCGGTATTTCTTTTTCCCACCAGTACAGGAGATCATCGGCAGTAAAAGGGTGGCCGTCAGACCACTTCATGCCTCTTCGCAGGTAAAATGTCCATGCCCTCTTATCGGGACTGGAATCCCAACGCTTAGCGATATGAGGGACGATCGGGTAACCGAGCGGCGACCAGCGAACAAGAGAAGATCCGGCAAAGAAGCTACCGACGTATTCTGCCTGGTGTGGTGATCCTACCACTTGAAACCAGGTGCCGCCGTATCTACCAATACTGTCCACGCCTTTTAGAACTAACGGCTCGGATCCCACACGTTTGGCCACCGGTGGAAGTTTGCCCTCCTCTACCAGCTCGGTGATAATGGGGGATTCGGATTTTGGATACCACGGGCCAGATTTGCCCTCGCGGTAATCAACATCCTGTTGTATTTTGAAAAGGTCATCCTCGGTGAAACTAACGTCTCTTAACTTTTGAGTGTATTCAATTGTTTCCGGGGTATAGTAAATGGGTTCCTCCTCCAGCTCCGGCTTTAAAACATCACCCCAAAAATACAAAAATACAAAAAAGGAACAACCCGTAAGAAAAAGAAATCCGCTATACTTCGAAATTTTATTCATCTACAGGACTAAGCTAAATGTTGGTTGTCGAAGACACGGATTAGCTCGGCATTGTATTAATCATAAGTCTCTAATTAAAAATATCATATGATTAAGCGAAGTGGGGTGGCTGACCGGATTTGAACCGGCGACCCCCGGAACCACAATCCGAGGACTGTAGTTATATAAGATAGTTTCATAAATACTTATTACTTATATAAATACCTTAATCGCATAGGTTAATGTATTTAATATACCTAATACTTAATTAGCATGAAAAGGCAAGATTAGGAATTAAAATGCGTGTATTATGATAGGAATTAGTAGGAATAAATAAAAAGGGAAGGGGTTGGTATTCGAGAGAATACGTTACGTACTAATTAGAATTATATGTTATCTGCTAATTCTAGGCTAGATTTTTATAAAAAAACTTGAGTTGAACTGCGCCCGTTTAATGTAACAGCGCCAGAGTTATATCCAGCTGGGTGGTCTTTTAGTATTATAATCAGACCAATAGGTTTCGAGTTTTCTCTCACTTCAGCCAGTTTACATAATATCTCTGTGTTAAGAAGTTCATCACGTAAGCGTTCATTGAAGCTCTCAATATAACCATTTTTACTGTTTTGCCTTGGTCGAGATCACGGAAACTGGGCCACCTGGAAAGGACACAGACAATGAAAGGCAAAAGCTACACAACAAAAGAGAAAATGCGGATACTGAGGCAGGCGGACAAATGGATAACGATCATGGAAGCATGCTGCGAGAACAACATAAACGAACATACCTTCCACCGCTGGAAGCGTGAGTTTGAGATGATGGATGTCAACGAGGTCAAGCGGATGATGAAGCTTTTTGGATAAAAACGCACAGCTAAAACGGAGGCTGACGGACAAGATGCTAGGGATAGAGATCCTGCAGGAGCCCCTAGGGAAAAAATGGAAAATGTCGATTAAGCTAGGTAGTAAGGTCCTGGGACTTTGTCCATGATCGCACAGACAATGACGGTCCATTAAAGATGATGACTCTGATCGATGAATATACGCGTAAATGCCTCGATATCCGGGTAGCTCGTCAACTCACCTCAGCCGATGTCCTCTCTGTGCTTAGCGAGGCCATTGAAGAGGAGGGAGCTCCTAGCTATATCCGTAGTGACAACGGCAGTGAGTTCATTGCTCATCAAGTGTAGCAGTGCTTGTCTGACAAAAACATCAAGGCGGTCTATATAGATCCGGGCAGTCCCTGGCTACCGAGCGAAGCGACACCTCAACGAGCCATAGCGAGAATAACAAACGGCTTCATCGAGTCGTTTCACAACCGCTTACGCGATGTACCGAGGAACGTAGTTACGACATAACGAAGCGCTCATGTTTGAACCGTGAAGTGTTGCTCAGCATAGCTGAAGCACAAGTGGTAATCGAACAATGGCGTCATACCTACAATAATGAACATCCCCACAGTCGTTTAGGCTTCAAAAGCCCACAAGAGTTTGTCAGATTCCTTTCCGATCTTGGCCGCGTTCAGGCTACGCCCTCACTACGCCTAGATCTCTCCTATACATCAATCCTAAAACCATTAACACCCGGTAACTCTCTCACTTAAAAATTAGTACGAAAGACGGGGTCCAATCATGACTTTCGATTCATTAATTTCTGATGCGCTGAATCACAAAATTTCTGGTTGGAACTTTTCCTATATAGAAGAGAGATCCCTGATGGAAGATCTCAAGTGGAATTACCGAGAGATTGTGTCCAGCAGATTTAAGCCTGACATTACTTTATTGGATATGGGAACGGGCGGTGGTGAGCTTTTGGCATCCTTCAGGGGCTTACCCGAGAATACGATTGCTACAGAGGGCTACCCTCCCAATGTCCCTGTCGCCCGTAAAAGACTGGAGTCACTGGGTATTCAGGTCTTCGAGGTATCAGAGGATCTCACCTTGCCTTTTGATGACAAGTCCTTTGACTTAATCATCAATCGTCATGAAGCCTATTCATCCGACGAAGTTTATCGCATTCTGAAAGATGACGGCCAGTTCATTACTCAGCAGGTAGGCGGATCAAATAATTTCAGGTTAAACGAGCTCTTACAGGATACCCCGACTAATAGCTTCGCACACTGGAATTTAGACTTCGATTTAAAGGAGATTGAAAATGCATGGTTTAAAATAGGTGAAAAAAGGGAGGCGTTTCCAAAAACACAATTTCTCGATGTTGGTGCCATTGTATTTTACATTAGGATGCCCCCTTATCAGTTCTCCGATTTTTTTATAAATAAATACCGCGACGGATTATTTAAAATCCATCAATACATCCAAGAAAAGGGAAGTCTGGAGGTTCAGAGCCATCGTTTCCATTTTGAAGCATATAAATCTCCTCTCAACTAACAATAAAGATTCGATACAGTAGGTATTATAGTACATTCATTTGAAAGTTACTTATTCAGATGAACGAATATACAATGTTATGTACCGAGATGTATGATCTCGATAAACCAAGTGCTCCGGACGATGTTTTATCTTTTTACCTGGATTATGCAGAAAAAGCTAAAGGACGCGTGTTAGCACCGATGTGTGGTACTGGCCGATTTCTGATTCCGCTATCGGAGAGAGGTTTTTCCATAGATGGATTCGACAACTCTGTATATATGTTAGAAGCCTGCAAAAGAAAGTGTGAGACTATGCAACTTAATGCAAATTTATGGAAAGCGAATTTAGAAGATTTTGATGCCAGCAAGCAGTATGCTCTGATTCTCATACCATCGGGTTCGTACGGGTTAATAATCTGTGACGATGCTGTTGCAAAAAGTTTAAAAAATATGAAAGACCATCTTTTGCCGGGTGGCACCCTTGTCCTGGAAATCGAGACCCCTTCAATTAAACCCGATAACTCTATTGAATGGGTCGAATCTAAGAGAAGAAAAAGAAAAAATGGGGACATCATAGTCGAAAATGTTAAAACGAGCTATGATACAGAAAAAAGATTGGCGATTTTTCATCTCCGGTATGAATTATTGACTGGGAATAAAATTGTTGAAACCGAGTGCATGGATTTAGTTACACGGTTATATTACATCGAGGAATTTGAAGACATTCTTAAAGCCAATGGGTTTAATAAAATTAAATCATTAAAAGCATACGATCAAACTACACCGGGTGTAGATGATGGGACAGTCGTTTTCGAATGCAAATAGCCAATCTTGAGAAAATGATTGGGTGTTGATCATCATGGCCGAATATATGATCAGTCCACAGGGAGTCCGTATGGGACGGTCAAGCCGTATTCATATATCCATACTTGTAACGGATCAGAAAATCGGGTTGTGTCTCAGTTTAAATTTACATGGAGTGCCCCAAAAATCGTATCATTTACAGAGAGAGGTTATCGGGATCGTTTGTCGATAATTTACGGCCATTTTAAAGGGGTGCCCCTGCTAGATTTTTTGATTATACCCCCAATTGTAGCGAGTGCCTCATCAGTAATTACTGGAGCATCATGGAGCCGGGCTGACCCTACATTGTAGTATATACCTCCCCTTGTCCCTATTGCAGTGTAATATAGATTTTATATGCTAAAGGGCTTCATTTTGGTGTCAAAAGCGAAGCTTTTGGGGACTGTAAGCGTTTTAATTTCGGACCTTCGGTATAGGACAATATAACATAACATCACTATATTAAGGGCAAAGGAAACCCCTGTGGGAATGACGGGGGGTAGTTCAGCGAAGAGCAAGCAGATCAGCTGATCGAGGGAGTAGCACCTAGGCAGCCACATTTAATAATTGCTTACTAGCATAACATAGGTTATTTTAATAGCTAGCAACAAACCAAAAACGTGAAAATTAGTTAACGGATTTTAACCCCAAAATTATCTCAATCAGCAGTGATAAAATGAATTTATTGGTGTCTGAACTTAATGATACTAGGGGCATCTATTTTAAAGACTATTCTAAGCTATTTAGATGGTGAAAACTTGCACTTACTCTGCATTAGATAAAATATTAAACTGAATCGTTATGGATAAGAAACAAAAACATTTTGAAATGATACAAGGAGTTATTAATAGGTTATCTCAAAACTCTTTCCTCCTTAAAGGGTGGAGTGTTATCTTGGTTTCTGCACTATTTGCTCTAGCTGCGAATAATACTAATCCCGCTTTTATATTTCTGGCATATTTCCCAGCGTTAGCGTTCTGGATTTTAGATGGATACTATTTATGGCAAGAACGCCTATTTAGAGCTCTATATGATTATGTCAGAGGATTAGATAATGAGGATATCGATTTCTCGATGAACACATCCGTCGTAAGTAAAAGCGTGGATTCATGGCCATGTGTTATAGTATCAAAAACACTTTTAATATTTCATTTAGCAGCTGTTCTTGGTGCTATTACAATTGTCGCGGCTATAATGATAATTCAAATATGTGGAGGTTTATGCAATGCCTCGTAGAGTATTTTTCAGCTTTCATTACCAACGAGATATTTGGAGGGTTAACCAAATTAGAAGCATGCAAAATATAATAGGTAGTTCTGCTGCTGGTTTTGAAGATGCTTCATTATGGGAAGCAACAAGAAAAAGAGGTAGTTATGCAATTAAAAGACTTATAAATAATGGATTAAAAAATACATCTGTTACTGTAGTATTCATCGGTGCAAAAACTTCTCGAAGAAAATACGTAAACTATGAGATTGACCAATCAATAAAGAGGGGAAACGGAATAGTTGGCATCCAAATACACCATCTAAAGAATGAGAAGGGTTATGGAGATATGAAAGGTCTTATCCCTTACAAACTCAAGGGTAAAGGTTACAAAGTTTATAAATATTATAATCGCGTATTATTGGCTAAACAAATTGAAGAAGCTGCCAAAGCAGCAGGTAAGTAATATTAGTTTTATGCCTAACCAAGGCGCTGCATCTTAGCTAGTCTATACCTTGGCTTATGGTAGACTGCACCAGCTAAGTTTTGCTCACCGCATAGGTTTCCACTAACCATTCGACAATCGCCTTCTTGCGCACAGGTTTTATAACTTTTTTGCGATAACTTCCTGCAGCATGTGCTTGTCCAGACTCAGCTCAGCTACCAGCTTCTTCAAGCTGGCGTTCTCTTCGTCGAGCTGCTTCAGCCGTCTTAACTTGCTCATTCCCATGCCCGTGTATTTACCTTTCTGGTTGGACCCCGTTTTTCGTATCAATTATTAAGTGAGAGAGTAACCGGGTGTTAATGGTTTAAGGATTGATGTATATGAGAGATCTTGGCGCAGTGAGGGCGTAGCCCGAACGCGGCCAAGATCGGAAAGGAATCAGACAAACTCTTGTGGGCTTTTAAAGCCTAAACGACTGTGGGGATGTTCATGGTTGTAGGTCTGACGCCATTGTTCGATTACCCCTTGCGCTTCAGCCACGCTGAGCAACACTTCACGGTTCAAACACTCATCGCGTAAGCGGTTGTGAAACGATTCGATGAAACCATTTGTTATTCTCGCTATGGCTCGTTGAGGTGTCGCTTCGCTCGGTAGCCAGGGACTGCCCGAATCGATATAGATCGCCTTGATGTTTTTGTCGGACAACCACTGCTGCACTTGATGAGCAATGAATGGCTTCGCATGTCGTCGCTTCGCTCCTCGGAACACTGCCGTTGTCACTACGGATATAGCTGGGAGTACCCTCCTCTTCAATGGCCTCGCTAAGCACAGAGAGGACATCGGTTGAGGTGAGTTGACGGGCGACCCGGATATCCAAGCATTTACGCGTATATGTCTTCGCTTCGCTTGAGTGTCGTCGCTTTCAGCTCCTCGGTACATCGATCAGAGTCATCATCTTTAATGGACCGCCATTGTCTGTGCGATCATGGACAAAGTCCCAGGACCAAACGTGATTGCGACCGGTTGCTTTAGTAGGCGACCCTGTAGAGATCCCTTGACGGTGTCTACGCTTTTTCGGTGGCTTTACCTGCAACCCTTCTGAACGTCGTACCGCCTGAACAAACTTCCTGCTTGTTGTCCAGCCTTCCTTTACAAGCAAGGCACGGATGCGACGGTAACCGTAGCGAGGATGTTCCCAGGACAGGGTTACAATCCGCTCGGCCAATCGCTGAGCTTTCTTATTGGCCTGCTTGGGCCGGTAGCTGTACGTTGACCAACTGAGGCTGAGATAAACACAAGCCCTCTAAAACGAGCACAGCCCTCGCTCAGCCGCATCTTTTACTACTCGCTTCTTCTGCTTTGGGCTCACCACTTTTTTGACAACGTTTCCTCCATTACCTGATTCTTGAGCATTTGATCAGCAAGCAGCTTCTTCAACTCGGTGTTTTCTTTTTCCAGTTCTTTAAATCGCTAGAGCATCGGCCAGTTCTAAATGGCCATACTTTTTACCCCAGCGATAGAAGGTCTGTTCACTTAGATTGTTGCCTCGGCAGATTTCCTCTACCGTTTTCCCGGTATCGGCTTGCCGCAGTATTGCGATTATCTGTTCTGTTGTCTATCGTTTTCTTTTCATTGAGGTTATCTGTTTATCCCGATAACCTCTCCCTGTAAATGATACCATTTTTTGGGGTCACTCAACCCACAAGAGTTTGTCAGACTCCTTTCAGATCTTGGCCACGCTCGGGCTGCGCCCTCACTTCGCCAAGATCTCTCATATACATCAATCCTTAAACCATTAACACCCGGTTACTCTCTCACTTAATTATTGGTACGAAAAACGGGGTCCAATCACCACTAAACATGGGATAATTAATCGGGATGTTCACTTCAGAGGCGGATGCCCACTTCCGGGTAATCTTCAGTCTCTTGAGGATAATATTTCCTGTCATAAGGGCGCGAACATCTTCTCGATGCTGTGCTAATTGACCTCGAAGATTTTTATTAGCTGTATTGATCCTCTCATTAATATGTTTTGTCAGTCGACATTCCATTTTAGACATATCCTTGCTTAATTCAGTCACGCCGTTTTTTAATGTTGCCAGATCATTGCGCAATGGCTGAACAGCTTTAGTAATCACATCTCTAAAAGAAGTAGCCAGAGATTGAACACTGCCGTTTAATTCATTATTATTAATAATTTAATTTAGGAATGATGTTGTATCTGTGAACGATGATCATTGCGGGTTAGGTGTAGTTTGATCTTTTCCCATGACCGGCAATCTCAATTCCTTTCACGGAAATGAACGCGAAAAGAATAAGGACCTGTTTCTTTAGGATAACGCTTATTCGAACCGCTGACGCTGATGCAGTATGTTCCAGGTTTGAGCATCTGCGTGAATAAGAAATTTTTCCCTGAACCACCGTCGTTATTGGATATGGGAAAATCAAAGGTTAAAAAATCAGGCCATAATATTCCAAGGGTATCGGTATCACCTGCTGTAAATGCAGTTATTGTTCCAGCTCTATTTAGGACAAAACGAAAACAATCAATGTCATCGTATCTTTCTAAGTTACCTGACCTGCACCCGTTTACTGTACCAGAGCCAGTGTTAGATCCGGCAGGGTGGTAAGGTTTTTGATTTGCTTAGACACGGCTCTCTGGGCGTATTCGGCCGGAGGCCGATAGCCCAGAGAACTGTGTGGTCTTTGAGTATTATAATCAAGCCGCCAGGTTTCAAGTTTTTCTTTCGCTTCAGCGAGCGTACAAAATAGCTCGGTGTTAAGAAGTTCATCTCGTAAGCGTCCATTGAAGCTCTCAATATAACCATTCTCTACGGGTTTGCCTGGCCGGATAAAATCCAGCTTGATGCCATGGCCATAAGCCCATTCATCGAGTACTTTCCCTGCAAACTCGGGACCATTATCGACGGTAATGGTTTGGGGAAGACCGATTCCTGCAGCGGCTTTCATAAGTGCGGCAGCGACTTTGTACCCACCGATGGACGTATCGACCAAAAGCAGTGGGCAAGCTCGGGTGTATTGATCGACAACGGTGAGTATGCGGAAGGGGCGGCCGTTGACCAGCCGATCGCTCATAAAGTCCATCGACCAGCGCTCCTGGGCTGCTGTAGCCGTGGGCAGTGAGACCCGCCTTTGGCGGCACGCTTCTTTCGTTTCTTCGTGCGCACTTCCAGCCCTTCGGCCTTGTAGATACGATAAACGCGTTTCTTTCCTACCGTCCAGCCTTCCCGCTTTAATAACACCGTGATTCGCCGATACCCGTAGCGCACCCGCGCGGCGGCGAGGTCACCGATGCGCATGATCAGCGCACGTTCGTCCTTCTTCACCGGCTGGTAGTTATAACTCGACCAAGACAACTGCATCAACCTGCACGCCCGGCGTTTGCTAACCGCATAAGCTTCCACTAACCAGTCAGTAATCGCCTTCTTGCGCACAGGCTTTATAACTTTTTTGCGATTACTTCCTGCACCATGTGCTTGTCCAGGCTCAGATCAGCTACCAGCTTCTTCAAACTCGCGTTCTCTTCGTCGAGTTGCTTCAGCCGTCTTAATTCGCTTATTCCCAGGCCCGCGTATTTACCCTTCCAACGATGGTAGGTCTGTTCGCTTACGCCTAACTCTCGGCACACTTCGGCAATCCTTCGACCGCCATCTACCTGCCTTAGGGCATAAGTGATTTGTTCTTTATGATAACGTTTGCCTTTGCTTTTCATGGGTGGTTCTTTCTCCTATCTTATATTAGGTTTTTCACCCATGCCAGACTAAATCTTTGCTGGTCCAGTTTTTCGGGGACAGGTCACGGAATCTGAATCTTCGTTTCAACTCCTTTCAGAATTGAAACGATCTCTGTGAATCGCACAGCTCATCCCTTTGCCAGTGGCTATCTTCGCTCGGTTACTCGGCTAACTGCATCATCCCTGTTTCCTGTATTATGTGCCTATCTAGAAAACACTTCCATTGCATATTCTCATAGAAGAAGTGAAACGGCATAATAGGTACCCAGATAAAGGGTTCTGCATCTGAGTCGGTTTGTAAGCGGGGATGAAAATTCGAAGGGGGAGGCAACTCAGGAATTACTTTATCATCTGGACCCCACGAAGGATATTTGTCCTGTTTTTTGTCCTTTCTTAAGTAAAAGAGCGCTGCCCCAGAAATCACTAATTTTGCATCATTTCCATACCAGCGACGATTTAACATGACCTCTTCAATCCAGAAAACATTGGTAGATTGGAAGTGCAGATTTAGTATAATTTCTCTCAGACTATCCCTCTTTTTCTCTACCCCTGCATACTCATCAGCCAATCTAGGATGAATCATAAGCATGGAATCGATTTCGGCCTCGGTCAGGTTATCGATCTCTACTGGTTTTATCCGATTGAGCCGGTCGATGAAGTTGTTTAATTCGTCCGTAACCTCCCCATACCTTGATGATGCTTCGATAAACGCTTCGATGAACTCCCGAGACAAAACAAGGTGATTAACCCCATCCTCTTCTATGATGGAAGTATATGTACCTCTTGTAGCTTTAATACTAGGATGAGCCCTTCTGCCTGATTGCATTAGAAAAAATTTTGTTTCCACTTCACGATCATCTATTTGGAATTTATCAGAACGAGCGCCTTCCCAACCGCGTTTTTCAACTTTGTAATCATGAGCAAACTCACCAGACTCAAAGAGATTACTGACCGTCCAGATTAACTTGGCCTTGTCGAGGTTTTCATAATCGCCATCTTCAAAAATGACAGGGAACTCGCTTGTGCCCGCCTTCACCCGCAAATCCTCTCCCTCCACGGGTTCACTCTGAGCTTCCCCATCTTTTAGCTCTGTTGCTACGTCTGGATCTGAAACAGAATCTGTATTAATACCCTGCTTTGTTTTGAATAATTTTTCTTTCCATTGATACCACTTTTCCACTCCTTCCTTATATTCTGCGGTTTTTACCATTCTATCTGATGGATACGACCAAGGTGGATTGGGGACTAGTTTACTGAGTATTTTCATACTTTCCTCATCAAGAAATTTAAATTCTGCAAGTGTATGATCACCAATATAGTTTGCCAATGGTTCGATAACTCGATCACCGCCAATCGCTTTAAGTTTCATTAATGCGGTATAACGTACCAACCTATCTTCATGTCTCGTGTGCTCAACGATTCTTTGAAATATCGCATCATCACCTAATAAGACTAGGGCGACTTCTGCTCTACCTTGATCTGAGTCATAACGAACAATATCCTTATACTCTCTTACGTGCGTTAGATAGTTTATCATTGGACGATTTGCTACTTCACGCAAGAAGGGTATTGCTTCAGGATCGCCAAGACGTCCTATTTCGACGATGATATCATTGTAGCGCCTTGGCATATTTGCTGTATCTTTAGCTTTCGCGTTTTCATACTGGTCCTTGAGTTCAACCCAATTTGGTATCTCCCCATATAATGATAATTTCACTTCTCTGAGTATCCTCATACTTTCTATTTCTAAAACTACACTGTTATCACCAATATAGTTTGCCAAAGGTTCAATAACTCGCTCACCGCCAATCGCATTAAGTTTATTTAATGCGGAACGACGGACAAACACATCATCATATCTCGTGTGCTCAACGATTTTTTGAAATATATCATCATCACCTAATAAGACTAAAGCAACTTCTGCCTTACCATGATCTGATTCATAACGAGCAATATCCATATACTTTGCTGATGCGGGTGTTCTAGGGGGCATAGGTTGCGTCGCTACTTCACGCAGGAAAGGTATTGCTTCAGGGTCACCAAGTCGTCCTATTTCGACGATGATATCATTGTAGCGCCATGGTTCATTTTTGTAGCGCCATGGGTGAATTGATAAATATTTAGCTTTCGCGATCTCATACTGGTCCTTGAGTTGAACCCAATTTGGTACCTCCCCATATAATGATAATTTCACTTCTCTGAGTATCCTCATACTTTCTATTTCTAAAACTATACTTTTATCTCCAATATAGTTTGCCAATGGTTCAATAACTCGTTCACCGCCAATCGCATTAAGTTTCTTTAATGCAGAATGACGGACAAACACATCTTCATTTCTCGTGTGCTCAACGATTTTTTGAAATATCGCATCATCACCTAGTAAGACTAAAGCAACTTCTGCCTTACCATGATCTGATTCATAACGAGCAATATCCTTATACTTTGTTGATACGGGTGTTCTAGTGGGCATAGGTTGCGTCGCTACTTCACGCAAGAAGGGTATTGCTTCAGGGTCGCCAAGACGTCCTATTTCGACGATGATATCATTGTAGCGCCATGGTTGATTTCCTAAGCCTTTGGCTTTCGCGTTCTCATACTGGTCCTTGAGTTGAACCCAATTTGGTGTCTCCCAAAATAAATATAAGTTCACAACAGAAAATATTATTACCAGGAAAATAAATAATAACTGAGATGATTTTATTGTCATGATTTCTTATTAAGGATTTCCGGTGCTGGATCGCTCCAGTTGACAATCGTTGTATTTGAGGTGGCCGTGCCCCCATCGTTGTCCGTTGCCACGGCATAAAAGCGATAACTACCGGGCGTCTGGGGACTGTCACTACTATAGTTATAGGGGGCGCTGATGTCAATCTTGAATAACGCTCCGTTACGGTAAAACTTCACGCTTTCAATACTCCCGTCGGAATACCTGATGTAGCCGTGACGAGGGCATTTTTATCGACTTCCAGTGAATTACCGCTCGTAGTGATCGACACCGTGGGCGCGAAATTGGGCTGAGCGTTGACTCTGTTCACCAGCGTGATGACCATCAGAATCAAAAACAAAAACAGTTTCATGGCAGAGGCTTTCTAACTATGTTGATGGCGTGTTTCCCATCCCGGATTAAAGACTCGGGGTTGAATTTTATCCGCCCAGGCAAACCCGTAGAGAATGGTTATATTGAGAGCTTCAATGGACGCTAACGCGATGAACTTCTTAACACCGAGCTATTTTGTACGCTCCCTGAAGCGAAAGAAAAACTTGAAGCCTGGCGGCTTGATTATAATACTCAAAGACCACACAGGCCTTTGTTATAGAGTTTAACTCTTCCCACTGGAATCCCCTATTAATCAACGTTTTATATTAACTATTAAGTATTTATAAATCATATTATCGCTTGATTCCAGAGAAACTAAATAAAAGCATATAGCGTTAAATAGCAATAAGTGGGGAGCATTGGGGGGTGCGGAAGTCGCTTGATCCCATGGTATGTTATTAATTGTAATAACCGACGACAATTTCTAGATTCAATTAACAGTTCGATTCATTGGTGACCGAATTCAGAAATTTGCATGTATAACTCCGAAGCTTAATTCTAAAAAGACGGCATTCTTACTTATAATTGTGAGGGCGATTACGCTCCCCCCCTGTAGTCCATCTGGCCATAATTATTTCGCAAGCGATGGTAGCTTTGTGGACTGATGTTGTGTTCACGACAGACTTCCTGAATGCCTCTGCCGCTGTCTATTTCGCACGGGATTGCTATTATCT
This sequence comes from Opitutales bacterium, assembly GCA_965219535.1. Taxonomy (GTDB): domain Bacteria; phylum Verrucomicrobiota; class Verrucomicrobiia; order Opitutales; family PNEW01; genus PNEW01. Next base: position 1,621,851 of record CBDCNV010000002.1, read on the forward strand.
GCTCGGTGCTGTGTCTTTCCGATCTTATTTACAGAAAGACTCTCACTGGCAATGATCCAATCCTTGGCGACCACGCCATATAGTGGGTGATGATGATGTCCGGCTGGATATCCTATATCGTCTCTCCCAGCTCCAGCAGATTTTACCGCGTTGCTATGAGAGGCGTGTCGCCGAAGTCAAGAAAGCGATAGTCCTTTACTCCGAGAGCCGTAGCCGCCTTTAACCCATTTTCATGGAGAGTCCCTGAACTCCTCCTCCGATTTCCCGAGATTGTGTTCAGAGTGTAATTCGATCCCATATGTCAGGGTCATAAGGGTCACCTCGTCTCCATGATTGACGTGATGGATAATCGTGCCTGCCGAAGCGGAGAACGGATTCGAGGGAGGCGCATATTACCAGTATTTTCATTTTTTCATCGTTAGCTATGCTTTCCTCCTATTGCCGCAGCCTAAGAGGATTAGTAACGGTTTTGTCAATTCGCATCGATAATTTTAAAAAAATTAAAGTGTATAGTAATATATTTGATCATGCATCAGAGCGGCCACTACGGAGCGTGGCTCTCCATTTCTCTTATCATGGTATGGCTTTTAATTTTTTAACCTGCCCGTGCTCCTATATAATCCTATACAGATGTAACATACTATTTTTTCTAGAGGGCCACGCTCCTTCGTGGCCGCTAATGGCTTTTTATATCAACTTGCTAATTATAAAAGCACGAAAGCGCAGACAAAAAAACTGCTATTCTTTTCCGCAGGTTTTTAAGCGACAGACATAAGAGAAGCCCCAGGCAAATAAGAACAATCCTAATAATTTCAGATACAGATTATCGACCGCAAAGAAAATGGAATATCCTCCGAACAGGATTATCGATGAAATAGCTACTATCTTTGTCGAGTATGAAATGCACCGGTTCTCTCGCCAATTTTTGATAATTGGGCCAAATGTTTTGCTGGAGAGCAGCCACTGATGCCATTTCTCGGATGATTTGGCAAAGCAACCTGCCGCTAACAAAACAAATGGTGTTGTCGGCAACAATGGCACAAACACACCTAGCGCGGCAATACCGATAAATATAAAACCTAATGATCTGAATAATATCATGCTCAATTAATTAGGTAAGTATACAATAGTAACAAAAAGTGTTGACATTTAAATGATTGTATATTAATGTATTAAGTATGAAAGCACCCGGAAAATATTATAGAAAAGGGCTATCTTTAATCGGAGCTATGAAGATGTTCCCCGATGACAAGAAGGCGGAGAAATGGTTTATTAAAAAGCGTTGGAAAGATGGGGTAAAATGCCCACATTGCCATAGTGAACACGTCCGGCACGATGTAAAGCATCCGACAATGCCTTATCGTTGCCGTAAATGCTATAAGTTCTTTTCCGTTAAAACAGGAACGATCATGCAGTCCTCCAATTTGGGTTATCAGGCATGGGCTTTGGCGATGTATTTGTTGACTGTTAATATCAAAGGAACTTCAAGCATGAAATTGCATAGGGATTTAAACGTTACACAGAAAACAGCGTGGCATTTAGCTCACCGGATAAGGGAATCATGGAAGGGTAAAGAAAAGGAATTTAAAGGCCCGGTTGAAATAGATGAAGCTTATTTTGGTGGACGTGAGAGAAATAGGCGAGATCATAAGAAGCTTAATATGGGGCGTGGGGTTGCAGGAAAGTCTGCGGTTGTCGGTGTTAAGGACAGACCCACTAAATAAATTACTGCTTCAAAAGTAGATTCAACAACTAAGGAAACTTTACAAAGATTCGTATTAAGCAAAGTAGATGGTCAAGTAAAAATCTACTCTGATGACAACCGGGCATATGCAGGTCTTGAACGCGAATCAGTTAAGCATAGCCTTGGAGAGTATGTCAGAGGGCAAGCACATACAAATGGCATAGAAAGCTTCTGGGCTTTACTGAAACGTGGTGTTTATGGGACGTATCACAGGCTAAGCCCTAAACACCTGGATAGATATGTGCAGGAATTTTCGGGACGGCATAACAACCGTCCATTTAATACCATAGACCAAATGGCAGAGATGGTTGATGGTATGTCAAATAAGACTCTGCCTTATAAGGAATTAGTTAAATGATCGAAAAAAAATTATTGTTTTTAGCATGGGGACAAATATTGGCGATACTGGCATTTATAGCGGGTGGCTTTACTTCGGTTTTAAGGAGTCGTATGCGCGGATTACAGGTAGATGATTGCAATATAAAACAAGGCACAGATAATCGCCAAGCCAAGGCATAAGCTTACAAACTTCCAATTGGGTTCTTTCATATCTTTTATTGAATAGTATATTTCGCTAAATGCTTTTTGGTTGTAGAACCCAAAATAAAAAGCAAGGGCAAGAACTATAATATTAACTATTATAATAAGACCAATATTCATAGTTTATTCTTTGTTTTTAATTCTTCTGTTTTATTTCGTATCAGCATAGCATCATGGCCCAAGACATAAAGTTCAATATGATTTAAAATGCCAACTTCAAAAAAGAAAAAAGCCTCTAAAGCATACGATAAAATCCCTGATACTTTAGACAATGTAGCTAAAGCTGTTCTTACTACTCCGCCAAAAAAACCAAGTCAGTGGAAATATCTTAAACGCAATAGGAAACAAAAGAAATAAATAATATTTTATTACTATTGTATATAATTCCCATTAATTAAGTTCATTATAATCTAATTACTGAATCGTGCAATATTCTGAAGAATAGCAGTCAGGCTTCAAAGGTTATATTCTGGCAGATGACTTTCCTGGCATTGGTGAAAAATTTTAAATTACGTTCGTGTGGAGTGACCGCCAAAAATCGTATCATTTACAGAGAGAGGTTATCCGGATAAACGGATAATCTCAATGAAAAGAAAAAGATATACAACAGAACAGACGATCGCAATACTACGGCAAGCCGATACTGGTAAAACTGTGCAGGAAGTCTGCCGTGGCAATAACTTAAGCGAACAGACCATCTATCGCTGGGGTAAAAAGGATGGCAACTTGGAACTGGCCGATGCTCTAGCGCTATAAAGAACTGTAAAAGAAAACACCGAGTTGAAGAAGCGAGCCGTAAAAGGTGCGGCTGAGAAAGGGTTGTGCTCGTTTTAGAGGGCTTGTGTTTAACTCCGCCTCAGTTGGTCAACATTCAGCTATCGGCCCAAGCAGACCAGTAAGAAAGTACAGCGGTTAGTCGAACGGATGGTAACCTTGTCCTGGGAACATCCTCGCTACGGTACCGGTGCATCCGTGCCTTGCTCGTCAAGGAAGGTTGGGCAACAAGCCGGAAGTTTGTCCAGGCACTACGACGATCAGAAAGGCTGCAGGTAGTAAGCCATCGAAAAAGCGTAGACCCCGTCAAGGGATCTCTACAAGGTCGCCTACTAAATCATATGGAATTATATATAATAGTAACCAAAGGGATTTCACCCTTCCAGTTTTCCGGTGTTTAATATGTCTCCACTGATCATCTTTTTTAGAGGGTGTATGCCTTACTTTGTAATATATCTGCTGAGGAAACCTTTAGTTTAATCTGAATTTAAAAATGGGCAGGGTAGCAGTAATCGGAAATGCGGCTGGGGGAAAGTCCACGATGTGCAAAGCTTTGAGTGAATCCAAAGGGCTTCCGGTGCATCCTGTTGATAAAATACAATGGAACGCTGGATGTACATCTTCTCCTGAAGTGGAGGTTGAAGAAAAGTTAAACGAAATAATGAAAACTGATCTGTGGATCATTGATGGGTGGGGACCATGGAAAACCATTAAGAGACGGTTTAATGCAGCCGACACTTTAATATTCGTCGATCACTCTATTGGGATCCATTTCTGGTGGGCTTTTAAAAGACAAATTCTGGCGTTGTTTTTCCCGGAACGCCTTGATAAGCTAGAGGGATACAACCTTCTGCACGTAACCTGTAAATTGTTTAAAATGATTAGGAGAATACATCGGCAATTGAGACCTAAACTTCTTAAACTTGTGGATTCATATAAAGGAAGAAAAAAGATGTTTCATATAAAGTCACCCACCGATTTAAGGCGCTTCATGATACAGTACTGTTAGATAAATTGTAATAACATCCAACAGATTACTGAAAATACTGTCCACCCTTGGGTTACTATTGTATATAATCCCCTAAAAATAAATTAGAACAATGATCCTGATATGGTATGGCTAACCAAAAACAAATCGCAAAAGATGTTGTTCAAATTCTGAGTGCATCTGGTAAATTTGAATCTATAATCCTTGATGGCAGTCTGAAATTAGATTCTTGGGATGAAATATCTGATATAGATATAGTCGTAGAGGAAAAAAGAAGAAGCCCGTTCGAGAACGTTATGGCAGCGCTTGATGAGATTAGGAAACAAAAGGAAATTGTTTTCTACGATTGGGCTAAAAGTCTATTACCTGAAAAGTATCTACTCTCAATATATTTGAAGGGGATACCTGTTTTTTGGTTCGTGGACATAGCCTGCTATAAAGATTCGAGGTATCGTGATATATCAAAAGAAGAAATACCACAAGACTATGCAGAACACCTCTTGAAACTTTGGATATGTAACATCAAGCATGAGATTAGAAAGAACCAGGAAAGGAACAAAATAGACATAGCCTATCAGAGGCTATTTCATCTATCGGGAGAAGAGGTTACTGCGAAAGATAAGTTCATGAAAATTTGGAAGAAGATCCCGAAAGATTATCTGGACAACTCTGTTTTAGCTGAATGCAAGGAAGTTTTAAGCATGATTAGCTGAATTTATTTTATACTGTTTTATAAAGTGTGCAAAATTCGCAATATTGAAGAGAAGGATGTTAGCAGGGTAGCTGAAATCCATGTAAGATCCTGGCAAGTCGCATACAAAGGTATACTGCCTCAGGAATTCCTGGATAACTTTAGTATTAAACAACGCGAAAAATTGTGGAGAAACGATATCTTTCCGAAAATGGCTAGATCCAACTACGTATTGGAAGTAGCAGGTAATGTGCTTAGATGGGTCTCTGCAGGTTCGTCAAGGGATGCTGCTGCTGATGAGAATATAATTGGTGAATTGTATGGCATTTATCTTGATCCGCCATTTTACAGAATGGGGTACGGTACTAAATTGTGGCATGAGGCAAAGCAACATTTACTTAGAGATGGATTCAATGAAATTACACTGTGGGTTTTAGATGAAAATGTGAGAACTAGAAGATTTTATGAGAAAATAGGATTTTCATTGGTAAAGAATGCAGAAAAGAAATTGGTTTGGGTTGATGGTGTTAAAGAGGTAAGGTATCGCTATATCGTCAGAAAAAGTGATGATTAAACATGTAGTAGCCCTGACTTATTAATAGATCTTTATTATTTATCATGGATTAACCTCTAGCAAATTGTGCTAAGCAATAGACCAGATTATTTATATGAATACACAAGAAGCACTTGCTGCAATTGAAAGGTTTTCTGAGCCGCACGTCGTCGTCGTTGGCGACGTTATGTTGGACATATATGAATTTTGTTCAACGGCAGAGAGTAAAGTTCTTGAATCTGAAAAACCAGGGAAACGTGCTTATAAGGCACAGGCTTTTCACAAGGTCCTTGGCGGAGCGGGAAATGTAGCTGCTAGTCTCGCATCGTTAGGTGTAAGCACATCTTTGGTAGGTGTTACAGGAAATGACGAGCATTACTTCAAGATCAGAGAACTGGCTGGTGATCTCAATATCAGACATTACTTAATTCGCGATTCATCGAGACCCTCAACCGTTAAGATGCGTCTTTATGTAGACAACGATTACCTTCTACGACGTGACCATGAATCTACGAACAAAATAGATAAGGAAACATCCGGAACAGTATTAAACGAAGTCCTTCATGAATTGAAGAACGCCGACGCTATTATTCTCAGTGATTATAATAAAGGCGTATTCACTGAGGATAACACTTATCAGATTGTGAAGGAGTGTCGGATGCAAAACGTCCCACTCATTGTTGATTTCAAACCCCCGAATCTTGCTTTGTTTAAGGGTTCCGAGATCATGGCTCCAAACAGGCAAGAAGCAGTGGAGATGGTCTCAGGGTTTTCTCTAGACGATAGACTTGAAGATTCCGTTCGACGATTACACGATCTCCTTCAATGCGAAAATACGGTCGTAACTCTGGGAGATAAGGGAGTGTGCGGTTTCGATGGAACATGCTTTTTTCACATTCCAGGTCATAAAGTTAAAGCAGTCGATACTGTTGGCTGTGGAGATACGGTTCGTGCTGGTCTGGCATTGGGTTATGCGCTTGGCCTTAATCTAAGGGATTGTGCCGAATTGGGAAACGATGCTGCAGGAGTAATCGTTCAAAAACCGTTAACAGCAATGCTGTCGAGGGAGGAACTTACGGCATTTGTGCGCGCTAATCATTCGAAGATATCTGCAGAAACACAAAAATCTACACCAGCTAGTTAAAAAGGTTAATCTAAATATTGGCTGAAAATGAGTGATTGTATATTTTGCCAGATCATTGCTGGAGAAAGTTCGGCTAGCGTATTCTATGAAGATGATATTGTGCTTGGATTGATGACGATCGGCCCCGTTACGAGTGGCCATTCCATGATTTTACCAAAAAAGCATTTTACATATATGGCTGATATGGATGAAGAGACTGGACGTCATCTATTCACCATAACTCAGAGAACTGCCGCCGCAATACGCCAATCAAGTATAAGGTGCGAGGGTAATAATCTCTTCTTGGCGGACGGTGAAGCAGCATCCCAAGAAGTCTTTCATCTCCACATGCATATTTTCCCACGATACAGGGGAGATTCGTTTAAACTCGTTGCAGACTGGAAAAATAAGCCACCACGAGATGAACTAGATCAAGTTGCAGGACAGATAAAATCTGCGTATGATAAGCTTTGGTTGAATTCTTAAATCGAATGAAACGAGCAATAGGTTTCAATTTAAAATAAATTTAATTTTGGATCATAGTTTCAACCTAACTGAATAATATGAGGCAATGTGATGTTTTCTTGCAGAAACGGGGGTGTTTATTAAGAGACTTAGGCTATGAATCTGATCAAGGGCAGCTGGAACAAACCGCAAGCAGTATCATTTTCTATCACTACACCAATCAAGAAAGGTTGGATGAAATTTGGTCCTCGGGTGGGCTATGGGCACGTTTACGAGTTTTGCCCTCAGAACTCACACCTGAATTTGTGAATTATTACCTTATCGAAGGAATATTGGAGCCGTTGCCAAAGTGGTTTTGCGACGGACCCTATTTTGGTGACTTACCCCTTGAAATGATGAGGGAATATGTTGGCGATTACCTTCTTCGGATTGAGGTTCCACTAGACTTCCCCGGACTATATGTTGTTGATCATGCTCACCCGTTTGAATGTAAACATTTTAATCGACGCGGATCTTATGCCTTACACTTAGGTTACGACTGTCGAACTGGTCATGAGGTAGTACGGGCTTTTACTCATTCCTACATTCCTGTCTCCGAGTATAATGGAGGTCATATTGCTCCAGGAGTACAGACTATTCGCAAAGGTGAAGGAATAGCAATTCCTAAAAAGTTTATCTCAGAATCAGAGTACCAACCTTTACAGGAATAATCAATCTTGAGAACAATCACCCAAGAACAAGAAGAAGCTATCAAAACATTATTCACGGAGGCAGAGCGCCAAGGGATTCTGTTGTGGCTTGAAAGTGGGTGGGCTATCGATGCCAGGCTTGGTAAAATTACTCGAGCCCACGAAGATATAGACGTTGCTTTCCCTGACGATCATCGAACCACTTATTTGGAACTTATTAAGTTGCTTAGGTATAACCGATACCAGGAGATGGATTACGGGTTCCTCACATTCAAAGATGGAATTCTTTTAGATTCAGAGCCCTGTTTCTAATTGAATGGAGAGTACAATTTGAAAGGTTTCCCAAGCGGAACCTGTCCTTTCGCTAAGGAGGGGACAATAGATGTCTTCAAAGTCAGATGCTTGAACTGGAAAGGAATGTACTTTGAATTTCTCAACTACATGGATGAAACTCCGCAAGACAGATGGAGACCCCAGGATTTCGATAGCTTAAAGGTGATCAAAAATCAAATCGGGATAGAAGACAGGAAACTTATACAAGAGCAATATAAGAGATCGACGACATAAACTAAGCATTCAATTAATTCGATAAAAGTATCGAAGATAATATGCTAGGCCTTCTTCACCCCAACGATTAAACAATGGTCCCATCCTAAAAAAAGGATCGGGTAAAATAATATTATCCAAGTACAAACCACAGCATGATGCAATGTTCGTGGTGTTCGTAGGTGATATATCTCCAGCGAAAATACCCTTGGAACACTGAAGATCCTCTAAATGATACTTGCATGGTTCAAATAGCTGCTCCCAAATATAGTTAAGAGATTCTAATATCTTTGGAGCAATTTCGCGGATATGAATTCTAAATTCCTGATTTTCCCGTGCAATAGTACCAACATCGTGATGAGATAATTTATTATTTTGCATTTCTTCGAAATATTCCCCGAAATTTCTTTCAAGATATTCAAAGTAAAGTGCCTGTATTTCCATTAAAGGATTTTTCTCTTTAATCTCATTTCTATCGGAAAGGGCAGTAATTCCCAATGCTAGTGTTCTTATTCTTCAATCGACAGTATCAAGTTCTACCTCACCATTTTTGTATCTAACTTTTGATAAACTTTCTTCCAGACCATCGGCTAAATGATCCACAACTTTGATCTTATCGTTCTCCAATGCTTCCTGAAGCTTTTGAAGCCTTCTCTGCCACTCTATTCGTTCTTCAGAACTATAGTCCATAATAATACCCAAACATATTTGTTATCGCCTCATTAGCACAACACTTTTATTTTCTACTAACAGACCATAATTTATTAATAACCTCACATTATTTTAATTAGAGAAGTTTCTCTAATGGAATTCGATCCTTTGCAAGTCGGTCGAGTGGAAGAAGAAAAAGCAATCGAAGATAAGCATCACTCAGCGTATCGGCTTGCTCAGCTTCTGTTGATTTAAATTCCTTTCCATATTCGTTACTTAAGATATCCACCGGTTTCTCTCAAGCGATAATGGGCTTTTATCAAGTCAGCACGGCATTGAGAAATACGTGCAAATATATAAGGATTTGGTCGGGTTATCCAAACTGGTCCATTGTGAGAGTTAGTCTGGAGAGGTTAATGTTGAAGTTAAGTTGGTAGAGGAAGTCAAGGCTTGGGCGGAACGAGGGCGTAGCCCGAGCCTTTCTTATAGGCATCCAAAGCGAAGCGTCTCGGTGTAATATTACCAGAGACTGCGGTGTGGGCGGACGTTGTTATAAAACCGGCGCCAATCTTCAATGACAACGCGTGCTTCGGTTAAAGTCCATAACTGCTCACGGTTTAAACACTCCTCGCGAAAACGAGCGTGGAAGGATTCAATGAAACCATGAAAGATGTCGCTAACACTCGGCACTGCCAAGGACTTGCTGGTTCGCTATAGAGGGTTTTGATTTTCATCGCAGCCAGCCAGGCTCTCAATTCGCTTTCAATAAATGGCTTCGCATGTCGTCGCTTCACTCCTCGGAACCGATCCATTGTCGCTGCGGATATATTGAGGAGGTCCATACTGGTCGATCAGCTTTTGCATGATACCGAGGACCGTCTCCGCATTGATATGGCGATCGACATGGATCACCCGACACTCGCGGGTCTACTCATCGAGCACGGTCAGCATTTTAAGACTGCCACCGCGGATCGTCTTATCGTGAATAAAATCCCAGCTCCAAACATGGCCGGGATGTTCGGCCTTGGTAGGCAGGCCGGTGGAGACACCCCGGCGCCGGCATCTTGGCTTGCGTGGTGGGATCGTCAGTCCCAGTTCGCGTCGCAGACCTTGCACGAGCCGTTTCCCCACCTTCCAACCTTCGTCCTTCTACAGCTTCGTGATCTTGGGATAGCCCCATCTGGCGTATTGCCGTGATAACCGTCTTACTGCCGCCTTCAGTTTCGTTCGCCAGCCATCAGGATGCTTGGCCCTATGTGCATAGGGCCAACCGGTGCAGGTGAAAGTAGCGGCACGCTGCACGCATTGAACACTGGCCTCGAGCCACAAGGCTCTCTGCCACTTGTCGCTTGTGCCCAGGGCTTACTACCGAGCGTTAGCGACATCTTCCATTTTTTTTCGAGGGTCTCCTGCAGGATCTCTATCCCCAGCAGCTTGTCCGCCTGCATCCGCTTGGCCTGGTTGACATCAATCATCCCAAACTCACGTTTCCAGCGGTGGAAAGTCTGTTCGCTTAGGTTGTTGCCACGGCAGACTTCCAGGATCGTTTTCCCCTTGTCCGCCTGCCGCAGCATTCGTATCTTCTCCTCGGTCGTGTATCTCTTTGCTTTCTTTGTCTGAGTCCTTTCTAGTTTCCCAGACTAACTTTCAAGTGGATCAGTTTCCGTGGTCACGACCAATCCTAATGGTTGATAACGCCCGATAATCGTGTTAAATCGGTAGCGTTCTCTACAAAAAGGTAAGTTGGATAGAGTATAGGCCAGCCCCTAAACGCGAATCCTAGGGCATTTTCAAATCAAACACAATTGCCCTTTTGAAAAGGTCATATTTCGCTGGAGGGGTGAATCAGTAAGGGCATCGTTGTGGGTAAAGTCACGCGGGAGTTAAATTCTCACTTCCATTTTGTTTGTTATTTTCCAAAACCGGATTGCCAAACACGAGACGCGGCCAGCGAAATCGTTGACAGCCCCAAGGCGATCAAAGTGGGGTTCAACCGCGTCCTTGCAGAAAGAAAAAATTTAAGACCGCATTAATTTCTACTGCTCTGTCTTGATTCGGCATTTTCTTTCGCTTCGCGGTTTAGCGAGAGTAAGAATTTTATCTGGTCGCTGATTGCGTAATCTATCTGATTGTTCAACTCGTTCAAATGCTCAATCGCTCGCCGGTTTAACAGGCAGCCTCTTTCTTTTTCGACATCTGCTATCTTCTGCCATACTTCGATTCTGGTAATATTCATAGCGAATACCCATCCGCGCTTAAACCCTCTACGCGCTTCTTGGCTATTACTTTTAGATTCATGGTAATCACGGTTATATATTTCTGCATACTGCCGATCTCTATCCGTGAACACAAAGCACAAAAAAGGGTGCCCTTTTGGAGTGAGTCAACCGCGGTGAAGGTGAGGATTTTGGGGGTGGTTTTTCGAGGCAAATTCACATTACCGATCAATATATAATACATTTTTGCGGACTCTTAGTTGATTCGAATCGCGATTTGACTGGTAACATAAAAAAGGGAATAAGACCGTTATCGGTGCCAGTGTGCGGTAGACAAAAAGGGAGTGCCGAACAGACAGATCTATAGTGACTGTGTTCCTGAACAGGTTCCCGGATTCAACCTGGACAGGAGATCATGGATGGTGAACCGCACAACCGTTATTATGTCTAGTATGTTTGTAAGTAGTTGATATTTAACATATTAATTTTACACATAATATTCCTAACGGTTCTAAAATAACATGAACTAAGGAGTAGCCCTTAAATTTATCCATCAGTTTCAGTCGGGATCATACCCCCATTGTGAGAATAAAAAGCTGTCCCGATAGAGGGTGTTGTGCAAGTTCAGTCCTGCACGATGTCCGGGTCCGTGAATCATAACGATCCATCCACCTAGGGTTCGTTCCGCATTGCCCGTCCGTCTTTGAAGGTCCCCCAGTCAACGAGTCCCCCAGTCAACGAGTCCCCCAGTCACCGAGTCAACCAGTCAACCGAGTCCTCCGAGCTGGAGCGGTATACAGAACGAGCATAACCATGTAACTTAAAACAAAGGGAGGCGGGGGGGGTGCCGCCGCCGAAGGCGGTCGACCCTGATCTATCGGTTTGCGACGCGAAAAATATTTTTACAAAAGGCACTGCAAGGGGACGAAAAAAAATAAAACCATAAGCTTTAAATCTGCTTCTTAAATGAACGATCATCCTTCGTTACGAACTCAACCCTGCCCTGACATCCAAACGCCCTTTCTTGAGGCGCTTAGACCCCTGGAATGGCAAATCAAATTAAGCGTGGTGCTTCGTAAAATACCACCGGGCTCGAAAACTTCCAATTCTGACTGGCAACAGCTCCATCCTCCTTCTTAGACTATTTGCCCACAGTAGAATCTGTCCCTTATAGCCATTGTCTGCTTAAACAGTTCATTTCAAATATTAAAATATGGGTATTTTATACATTTCTAGCCAAAGGTAGCCCCGGTAAATGATAAGATAGAAAGAGCCATCTCTGTCCAATCGAAAAACTCGCTCCTCAATACCAAAAACGCGTGTCTTTATCTATGCGCTCTTCAGTAACTGTAAGGTCCTCTCAACCTTATGAATTACTCATTTATATATGCGCGCTCAGTCGCTGTATTTCAAGAACAGGGGATGGATCTCAAGCCGCTACTGGAAGTTGAGGCGCAAAAATCGATGTCTGCTTATCGTAACAAATATAATTTCCCTTATTTATCACGTATTGATTACGCGTCTGATGGAAGATAAACCGTTTCTTTGAATACTCTACCTTTTGAAATATCATTGTTATTGTTGACTAAGAAAAAGCGTTAAAGGTACGCTAGCAATGTATAGCATTCTCTTTTTGAGATTATTGACAAATATAATTATACTAAACAATTTGACCTTTCCACCTTTCCAAAAGCAAAGAATCTCGAATATTAAAAAAGGGTCATGCCTAGAATAGACACATATCAGATGTGTAAGCTATTCTAGACAAATGAGAAATAAGTATGTACATCGTTCAAAAATTTCTGAGGCCAAATTTCGGCAGTTAGTAAAGTGTTTTAGCTTGGATATGGAAGCGTTGAAGATAGCCCAATTGACAGGATTGAATCGTAACACGGTCAACCGTTATTTGCGCTTGTTGCGGGAGCGTTTGTTGCAGCAATGTGCGCAGGCCTCGCCTTTTAGGGGGTCGGTGGAAATGGATGAGTCCTACTTTGGAGGCAAAAGAATTCCAGGGCAAAGAGGTCGGGGTGCATTCAAGAAAGTGCCCGTCTTCGGGTTGCTCAAGCGTAATGGGAAAGTCTATACCCAGGTTGTACGCAATGTCTCCAGAGCCGCTCTGCATGCGGTGATCCAAGGGAGAGTTACTTTTGACAGTGTGCTTTATTCTGACGGGTGGCGTGCTTACAACGGCCTCGTGGATCTGGGCTATAAGAAGCATTACCGTGTCAATCACAACGACAACGAGTTTGCCCAGGGACACTCCCACATTAACGGGATTGAATCTTTTTGGGCTTTTGCTAAACTTCGATTGGCTAAGTTCAAAGGTCTTTCTCGTAGGACCTTCCAACTGCACCTCAAAGAAACTGAATATCGCTTTAACCATCGTCATCAAAACCTCCATCGTAACATCCTTAATATGTGCTTAAGATACCCTCTGTTCTAGGCATGACCCTTAAAAAATTATGAAACACAACCTCTATCCATTCTTGATTCCCTTAATCTCAATGTGCGCTGTGCTGCCGATGTTCGGTACTGCTGAGCCTCCGTCTTGCGCGGAGCACTCCATCGTGGCCAGCGCGGTGCGCACCCTAGAGGACGTAGAGGCTTTCGTTCAATGCGCCTACGAGTATGTTCTGGAAGAGGGCTTCGTGGAGGCACGCAGGGCCTTTAACGAGGACGAGCGCTGGAAACACGGCCCGATCTACGTATTCGTGGACGAATTGCCCGCCATGTCCGATATGTCGCGCGCGTTCGTCTACCCACCCGACCCTTCGCGGGAAGGAGTGTCTTGGGGACTGGTGATCGACGTGTACGGAAACGATATCGTCAGGGAATTTACCCGCGTCGTGGGCAGCTTCGGAGAGGGTTGGATTTACTACTCCTTCAAAAACCCGGCGACGGACAGGGAGGAGCCGAAGGCTTCCTACGCCAAGGGCATCGACTGGGACGGGACTCCGGCTGCGATCGGCGCGGGGATCTACCAGCGCGACATCCCGGGCACGTGCTGGAGTGAAGAGGTCAATGCCATGTTGCTTGATGACGATCCTTCCAACGAGAGGTTGAAGGAGTTTGTCCGTTGCGCTGCGATGGAACTTGAAATGAAAGGCTACTTTGCGATCAACACTTTGACCACGGACCCGCGATGGAAACACGGATCAATCTACTTGTTTGCCATCGATACTTATGGCTACACGCTGTTCAGTGGCGATTCATACAGCGAGCCGGATGATATAATGTCCGAGTTGGTAGGCCCGGTCGAAGATCAGGATCTTGTGAGCGTAGCGGACGCCTTCGGAGAGAGCTTCCTGTATTACACGATACGCAATCCGTCGAGTGAGATGGAGGAGCGCAAGGTGTCATTCGTCAAGAGGGTAGTGTCCTTTGGACTGCCAATTCTGATTGGCGCCGGCTATTATCTGGAGGACATGGAGGAGAGTCCGTAAGCCGGGCAGAGCTCGCGCAGAACACATGGTAGGAGCACCTGTCCTTGTGGGGGATGACATAAGGGGGACTCATAAACTTGTGCTCCGAATGATGTAGAGTTGCTTATGATGAGTATAATTGAACTATTAGAGTCTTTCCGAACCAAAGAACGAGCCATTGAATACCTGGGGTGCACAAGGGGGGAAAGGCTCCCAACGCAAACTATACTTCCCTAAATTCCAAAAGCAAAGAATCCCGAACATTTACAAATGATGAAAAACCACCTCTGCCCATCATTCTTGATTTCCTTAATCTCAACGTTCGCTGTGCTGCCGATGTCAGGTGCTGATGAAGCTGTGTCTTGCACGGAGCACTCCATCGCCGCCCGCGCGGTGCGCACCCCTGAGGACATACAGGCGTTCGTTCAGTGCGCCTACGAGTATGTCCGCGCAAAGGGCTTCAGTGAGGCACGCAGGGCATTTCACGAAGACGAGCGCTGGAGATACGGCCAAATCTATGTTTTCGTCGCCGATGCGACAGACATGACTCAACGATTGGTCGTCTTCCCCCCCGACCCCTCGAGGGAAGGGAAACCGTTGGGACCGCTGGTCGATGCCTTCGGCAACGAATTCTTCAGTGAAGGGCAGCGCACCCTGAGTATCGTCGATGAAGGTTGGCTCTACTACTCGTTCCCCAATCCAGCAACGGGCAGGGACGAGCCGAAAGCTTCCTATGTCAAGATCATCGACTGGGACGGGACTCCATCCGCGATTGGCGCGGGGATCTACCGCCGTGACATCCCTGGCGCATGCAACAGTGAAGAAGTCAGTGCCATGTTGCTAAATGACGATCCTTCCAACGAGAGGCTCAAGGAGTTTGTCCGTTGCGCTGCGATGGAACTTGAAATGAAAGGCTACTTTGCGATCAACACTTTGACCACGGACTCGCGATGGAAACACGGATCAATCTACTTGTTTGCCATCGATACTTATGGCTACATGCTGTTCAGTGGCGATACATACAGCGAGCCGGATGATATAATGTCCGAGTTGGTAGGCCCGGTCGAAGACCAGGATCTTGTGAGCGTAGCGGACGCCTTCGGAGAGAGCTTCCTGTATTACACGATACGCAATCCGTCGAGTGAAATGGAGGAGCGCAAGGTGTCATTCGTCAAGAGGGTAGTGTCCTTTGGACTGCCGATACTGATTGGCGCCGGCTATTATCTGGAGGATATGGAGGAGGGACCGTAGGGCGGGCAAAGTGACTTGAAGCTTAAGAAGATTATGAAAAAGAATTAGAATTGGCTAGCAATGTATATCATTCTCAAAATTTATAGTTTGTGCCACGCCGATTTGTATCATAATCATTCTCTGTGAAAGAGAGAGAAGAACAATCCCGCGTTGGCAAGCAGCTTACCAAGTCTGTCGTGGAACTGGATGCGGGCGAGCGGCGGGAAGCCAGTTTTAAGGTTGCACCAGTGCATAAGTTCGGGCAGAAGGCTGAAGCCTCGGTGGCAAGGAAATTTTTCCTCGCAGTTTTCGGTATAATTCGGAGGTGCTTCTCGCCCAGGGGAAACTCACGCAAGAGATAGAGCGCATGACAGCTAAGGGACAGTGACTTTGCCCAGACAGGGTTAGAAACACTCCAGAGAATCTGTCGGTGCAGGATGCAGGGGGATACATTGGCCAACGGACTTCCTGCCGAATTTCAAACATGGCGAAGAGAATCATACCGGGGAAAAATAAAGTCATAAGCCTTAAATTTGCTTCTGAAAGAACGATCATCCTTCGTTATGACTTCCCCCTGCCCTGACATGTAAACGTCCTTTCTCGAGGCACTCAGACCCCTTAGAATGGCAAATCAAATTGAGCGTAAAGCTTCAATAAATCATCTTATTAAATAAAAATACTTTTTGTTCAGTTTTTTAATATACAATAGCATTGTAGCAAACAGCTGTTTATAATTCATACTTAGCAATAGAGATTTCAGAATTGATAGCTATTAACTATTGTAAGTTTACTTATTAAAAAAAACTCTCCCTACCCCCCTATTTTAGGGGGATAAAGAGGGGTTAATTCTTTTCTTTCTTATATTCTTTTCTTTCTTGTTTATGGGAGTTGGTTGAATACACAATAGCGAATAGTGCTGTGTCATCTATTGAGACCTTTGATGGGTAATTTTTACCCATCCAGTTTTTCGTTTAATGATGAGTTAATTCAACGATTCCAATAATTCTTCGGTTAAGACTCTAGTTCCATTATCGGTTTCTTCTATTAATTCGGCATTGATATAAGCGTTCCATATGTCTTTAGGATCAAGCCTTGAGTCGACAATCGCCTCAAGTTCCTCTGGTGTCATATCCTCAAATTCAACTTTTTGTTGTTTAGCACAATAAAACCATAAATGGGTAAGTCCCAAACGAGCTAATCCACAAGCTTGTTCACTGTTTTCGACTGGAAGTGCTTTAACGTAATTTTGTAATAAAGTCATTTTCCAGTGATGCTGAGTTCTTGGGTGAATATATATAGAACCATTCGTAAATATACCTGGAGCCGGACCTTCCTTAAGTTCATCATCGTCACCATCATCACTTTCGTGGTCAGCTTGGTTATCGAATTGTTCATCACTTGAGTGGTCAGCTTCGCTAGTGAATTGATATTTACAGTAATTCTTTATCGCTATTAGAAACCCCCGATTTTTTCCCAGCGGTTCAGACAATGATATGAATTCAAGTCGTTCGAGGGCACGAAGATTATGAGCCAACGATTTTCTGCTGCAACAAAGATCCTCTGCAAGGTTGCTGATCGATCTGAACTGCTGGCCTCGATTTATTGTTATGCCATGCCAACGCGTTATTTTATGGTTAGCGCGAATAATTAACCACAAAGCAAGACACTTTCCAACAGGGGTTGTGTCGGTCCAGATACTGGATGAGCACATAGATTGATAAATTGCCACCCAGCGGTCACCGGCGATATATGGTTTAGCCATAGGTTTCTCCTCCTCTTGATTGAATTTCTTGTTTATTCAGAATCTTTAAGTTTGAATTCGGTTTTAACATGTTAAAATTTATGTGTCTCTTCATCGTTATTTATTTAGTTAATAGGGGGAAATTAAGTGATGCTGTTTTAAGTGTTCTCTCACCGAATCAACATCGAAATAGTTGTGATTGCCTCGTCTTGACTGTGATTAACAAATTCGAATTCATCTATGCACAGGAGGAAGGAATCCTGTAAAATTCCGTATCTTTTTGGTTTTTTTTCTATTCTCGTCAAAAAGACACAGCTGTCTTCCTCCTCGTTGACTATATTGGGTTTTTGAAGCGATAATTCCGATATTCATGAATAAGATTTGAGTGAGAGACGTAATTAAACGAAAGTGATGTTCCTCTTAAAACTGATACCGCCAAATGAGTTTTCCCAGTCCCACAACCTCCTTGCATAAGCAGAAATCCATGAGGTTATTTGCAAATGATTTTGCGCGATCTACTATATTTTTCAGATTTTCCTGGTCGCATTCGAAGTTATCAAAGGAAAAATCGTGAGCCAGCATGGGGATTTCTGTGGCTTTTGCTAACCATTTACATTCTTTGCATTCGCCTATGAAGTAAAACCGCCAATTATTACTGGCTAATTCTGGGGTTAGATCGTATCTAGATCTAATATAATAACCGTTATCTGATTTTATTCTATTTAAGCTTTCTTCAGCCTTTAAGATTAATTGCTCCTCTTTATGAAAGACACAATATTGTGGTGGGAACTTTGACAACCATAGCTCGTGTGCTTTTTCTTTTTCCGAAGCATCACCCTTCGATACATTTTCCCATAATTCGTTTTTTAGATCGTCTTGATCGCTTATTTTCATAGTTCCTCCTCTATTCCCGTTGTGAAATTTTCGCTTGAAATCTTTTGAGGTTTAAATTGGCGCGAAGATCTATTTGTTGTATTATTTGACCATTCAGATGCGTCATCATTATAGCGTTCTTGATTAAAAAATGTACAGGGATAGGGAATAAATGTGGGATCACCGTTATACTTCTGTGCGTATAATTGGGTTCTCTCAAAGATGTGGTTAAAACCGTGCTTATTAATGGCCTTTATAATTGCTTTAATGGCACGGATTTTATCTATTTTTCTGGGGTATATTTTGTAGATTTTTTCTGCCTGTTGCCCAATCTCGGAACCAGAATTATTCAAGTGCTTTTTACCGTTTTCATGAATGGGTGAAGTATCAGACAAAGTTGAAGAAACACTTTGATATAGGTTATAATTTATAACCTTGATCAGAAATCCCCTGTTTTTCCCCAGAGGGGTAGTTCTTGTGATGAATCCTGCCTTTTCGAGGTTGCTAAGGGCCTTACGAAGGGTAGGAGCGGACATTGATACTTCATCGATCATTTTTTCGATTGTTCGGAATGTCTCACCTCTTTCGATGGTGATATCTGCCCACGATGAAGGCCTATGATTACAAGATAGTATCAGATATGCGGCTGTTTTAAATGTTGCCGGTGGCTGTTGTCGCCAAAGATTTGAGTCAAGTAGTTTTCTATGAAGCAATATGTAACCTTGGTATGTCATTTCAGGTGTGATATAAGTAATTCAATTAAATGTGATTGCGTGCTTTTCATGCTTTGAATCTTTAAATTTCTCATTAACGTCCTCCCAGGGATGGGATTTCGAGTTTCTCCAGGGTCTTCAAGATCGCTTCACGTCTGAACAATCGGCGCCGACCGAGTTTGAAAAATGGAAGGACGCGACGAGCCACTAAGTTGCGTATATGGCGAGTTGAACAGCCAAGATACTCTGCCAACTCAATTTCACCCATTATGGCTGGTGGGTTCCTGCGCAGTTCAGATTTTGCATCTTCGTAGCTGTTCGGAACAAAATTACCTTTCCCTTCCATGTTAGAAGGAAACCTAAGGCATTGAGTGACGCTATCGACCCGAATTTATGAGCGATAATAAATATATTATCGCTCATAAGAAAAACCTAGTTAAATAACTCTTTTAGAACTGATTCAACAATTTCAGGCGTCTTCAACCAATCATCGTTTCTAACATATATAGGGGTTTTTTCGCCTTTTTTATTAATACCCTCTGTCTTTTCCTTGGCTGTCCAAACATCGTCGTCGTAGTGTTTTAATGCTCGGGCAGCGGCTAAATTTTTAAGATCAGAGGTGTAATTTTTCTTACCCCTTCTCCTTGTATTTAAAACTTCAATTTTTCTGTCTTTTCTGACTCCTTCAAGGAAGGCTAGTGTGTACTTAAATTGGCTTTCAATAATCCTATCGTCATTGCGTAAATCTAATGGAGATATTACCCAAAATAAGTTTTGGTCCTTCTCATTGAGAATTTGCTTTCCGAGTTCTTTCCACCCTTTAACGAATACTTTTTCTATACCCTTAAATTTCTCCCTCATATCTGGTGAGGGTATCTGAGAGCCATAATTGCGTAAAGAGACTCTATCTTTAGTTAACGAACCTAACGGATTTTTATAAACTTTAAGAATCCTGTTTTGCAGGCCTTTTTTCAGCGCACAAAAGGGAGTTTGCCTGAAAGCAAGAAAGTGCAACTCTAATCTATGCCTACCGGGTAATCCTGCTTCTATTTCTCTTGCTAACTCTCGAATAAATTGAGCAGCTGGAGTTCTAGGGGCGAATGCATCATCAAATTCAGGTAGATCATTATTACCGGGATTTTTTAATCCAAACTCAACGATTTCTGCATAACGTTCTTCGTTATTTTCATGTTCTCTATTGTAATATTCACGGCCGAATTCGTAGTAATATAACAACTTCCTAAAATCTTCTTTACCCGGCCCGTAAAAGCTAGTGAAATTCCATTCTGCCTCTGGAAGTTTAGTTTTTGGTGGCATTTAAATTTAATTCCCCTTATCGGCTTGTGTAAAAGGGACAACTTGGGGTTTTTCTAAGCGACCCGGGCGAATGTCGAAATATTGCTTTCCTTCCCCCCTGCGCACGAACGCACGGTAGGAGTCAAACAACTGCTGATCACTGGAGCGATGCCCCATAACAGTTGCTGTCTTCAAAGGATCCCCGGACATTTCGAAATAATAGGAGCCAAACGAGTGTCGCATCAAGTTGGTATGCCATTTGTGAAACCCAGCTAATCGGTGAAGTTTCGTGAAATTCTGTTTGTATTTTAATGGACAAATCGGGCCGTCCCTGTCGGGGCAAAGAAATAGCCACTCAAGTAAGTTATCTTCAATTGTGACCATGCGAACCCGTCTTTTCTTGGAGATCTTCGAAGAGATATAGATCGTCTTTTCATCTAATTGAATATTATCCCATCTTAATCTGGTCATTTCTGCAACTCGTATCCCCGCAAATAGTCCAATGGCAATAAAAGGTAATAATTCTAATTGAGCATACTGGTAGGCAGTAGTAATCAAGTTTTGCGCTTCTTCTATCCTTAGAATTTTTGGTTCCACCCAATCGATTTTGGGTGTCCGTATGCGCGCGACAGGATTCTCTCCCATTCTATAGCCTTCTCGAATCGCAAACTCAAAAAGATCGTAGACAGCTCTACGGTAATTTAATATGCTGCAGGGGCTAAGGTTGGGGAAAGATTTTAACCAGTCTTCGATTTGAGATTTATTAACATCTTTTACCAATAGATGACCGAATGATTCTGAAATCTTGTTCCCCCTGCTTCTAAAGTCTTCAATACTTCGGGGCCTTAAGTTCCTTTCAACTTTATCCTGAAGAGATTTCTCAACGAGTTCACTAATTCTGATATCACCTTTTTCTGGTTTCAGGTGGGCGACCGCAAATTTTACCACGCTGGGTAAAGTCATATCCAGACCGTCTATCATAACAAAGGCTTCAATGGCTTGCTCTCGTTGCCAGGGGGTAATATCGAAAGCTGCCTGTCCTTGTCTCTGTGCTTGTGCAAACTGAAACTCTGCCCAGGTGTATGCTTCCTTCTTTTTTGTAAACTGTTTAAGTAATCTTTTCCCCGCTAACTTTGCTGGGACTTCGACGCGGTAGCTTATGCCGTACGATCTGTTGGCGGTTCGATTAAGAATTTCTCGAATATGTATCCCACTTTTAGGAGGATAAATCCAGACTTTGGACTTCCTTTTTTTCGAACCCGTTGCATTTGTTGCCATGAGAGAAAAGATCATTGCTATGCTTACTCAAGATGTCAATAAATATGATAGGAATATGATAGGATATTTTAAGGATGTAAAATACAGATCTCGATGACAGTGCTCCCATATAATCATAAGTTAATAATTACAAACGTTATATAATTATTATCATTGGGGTGGCTGACCGGATTTGAACCGGCGACCCCCGGAACCACAATCCGGTGCTCTAACCAACTGAGCTACAACCACCATGTATAACGGGATCAGAAATTAGGATTCAAAGGGGAAGTGTCAATAGGATAGGATGTAGGTCAAAAGGTCAAAAAGTCAAAATGTCAAAATGTCAATAAACACAGGTCGTCATCATGACCAGTTTAAGCCCACGGCTATGGTAGCCTATTCGCAGTTAAGCTCTTAATTATAAACGATGGGGATGCGAACGAGACCCATGGCGGGTTTTCCGTCTCTTAGGGAGGGAGCAAAGCGCCATTGTTTGACTGCTTTCAAAGTCGGTTCTTCCAATTCCTTATGGGTAGATTCTTCGACTGTGATACTAGTGACATAACCTCTTTTACTGACCTGTAATCTAAGGAGCACACGTCCTTTAGTAATTTTATCCATAATGTAACCTGGCAGTTCGGGCTGGGTCACATCGATCGGACGAGGTGGTTTGTATTTAATACTCCCTCTTACGTAGTCTTCGCGCTGCTGTTTTAAATAATCCTTCCGGTGGCTATATGATTTAGCGCGTTCCCAGAATTTATCGACAGTAGTGTGCATATCCTCTTTCGTATCGTCGAGAGCAGCCAATATGCCGTCACCCACTTTGGAACCATGCTCAGCTGATCTAATCACCCAATAATAAAATAAATCATCATTCTGATCGACAACGATTCCTTTATAATACCAATGTGCGAGGCGCATCTCCGCCCGATGATAATTTTGTGCCGCTGATGCGCGTAGTAGCTCTAAGGATTTTTCGATATCCTGATCAATCGCAAGTCCGAGGAAATAATATTCGGAGACGAGAAGCTGTGCCCGGGCGTAACCGAGCTCACTTGCTTCCTGGTAATAGGCTAAAGCCAGGTTTTCGTCGACCTCTACACCCAGTCCTTTTTTATGGATATGTCCGAGTAAATATTTAGCGAGTGAGCTGCCTTGTTCACTCGCCTCGGTAAGCAATTTACGGCCTTTTTCATAATCTTTTTTAACGCCGCGACCCAATATGTAAGCGCGTCCTAATAAAGTTAAGGCACGGGTATCCTTTTGCTCGGCGGCATAGCTGTACCAATGGATAGCCTGATTGAAATCCTGTTCAATGTTAATACCCGATTCATACCAAAAGCCCAAATTGCTTTGAGCTTTGGCATCACCCTGTATAGCGGCCTGTCGATTCCATAGGAGGGCTTTTTCGGTTTCCGCTTCAAAACCTTTATCACTTTCTAAAATATCAATTAATTGCTCGACTGCGGGACGGTAACCCAACGCTGCCGCTTGTTCGTAATAAGCAATCGCTTTCTTCAAATTTGGTTTTCCCGACACACTTTTTTCATAGTAGAGACCTAAGCGCCACAGGGCTAAGGGGTGGTCGAGCTCAGCTGCTTTTTCCCACCAGGATACTGCTTTCTTAAGATTGTACGGTACACTTCGCCCTAAAAAGTGAAGCATTCCCAGGTTATAGTAAGCGGTCTTATTGTTGGCGGCCGCCTGTTCTCTATTCCAATTTAAAACGCGGTCATAGTTTTGAGTAAATTCATCAGCTACGATGGTCATCCAACCAATTTTTTTGTTGACTGTCGGATTGGCAGCCAGATTTTTTTCAGCAAGAACGCGATACCGAGCAGCGGCGGCATTATCTTCAATAGGTTTCGCACTATCAGAAAATTTCCACACCATATAACGGGCGGCTGCTACGTCACCGCGGACGGTCGCCTGACGCAGATAGAGTTCACTGAGGATATCATCGAGGTCAACGCCGAGTCCAAGTTCATGCATTAACCCCAGCCATGTCAGGGCCTCCGTATTTTTTTTTAAACTCAAAGGGAGAAGGATAGCTTGAGTCCTTGCGTAATCACCTTTTTCGAATGCGCTGAGTGCCAGAGCCAATTGCTCGGAAGGGTCAGCATTCTCAATTGTTTGTTCTGTCTCGGCGATTGCGGCGCTTAACGGTAAGAAAAGAGAGCAATATGACAGGATAATTGTCCTCAGTAAAACGACAATTAACTTAAATTCTCTTGCCGTTAAGTGCATGCAAAAGTTCTGGGTTTTAGGGTGTCGCACAGCTGTTAAAGTTAAATATACTAAACACTTACATACCTAGCGTCAAGCGAGGGAGGGAGAAAAGCGATAACCCGAAAACTGGATGCACTAGGTAATCGGGATAGAGAGAAAATATATGCAAAAAGCGTATGAGCACGATGAAATTATAAGAGTTTAAAAATAGCAGAATGTTCCAGCCGAAGGTGCGTCTGCACACGCTAATTGATTCTCTAATTCACACTATCTCCATACGGTACAAAGATTGAAGAGAGGAATCGACATTAGATAATCAAACCCGTTGTCAGCACCTTCTAAGGCTAACCGGGAATTACACAATGCCTACAGGTCACGGACGACAGCTTTAGCAACGCCCTGAATGATGAGTTCGGCGACGGGATAAAGCTCCGGGAATAGTTTATTTTCTGCTTTAAGGTAAGGGGCACAACCGGATTTTTTTACAAAGCGCTTTAATGTCGTTTCTCCATCGATAAGCCCAGCGACGATATCGTTGTTTTTAGGTGGTCGTTGTTCGAGGATGACGGTGTCACCATCGTAGATTCCAGCATCGACCATACTTTCACCTTGTACTTTAAGGGCGAAACAGCGACGTGAGCGATGATGCCCCGCAGTCTCTATATCGACTTGGAGCCGACCGATTTCACCGGAAGCTTCCACCCCATCCGGGTAGCCGGCGGCGATATTGCCATAGACGGGTAGTTCGATTATATCGATAGCATTTTCAGGCTTTTTCTCATCTTCAAATTCCATCGTGATACGGAAAGTGC
Source organism: Opitutales bacterium (assembly GCA_965219535.1). Lineage (GTDB taxonomy): Bacteria > Verrucomicrobiota > Verrucomicrobiia > Opitutales > PNEW01 > PNEW01. The sequence continues at coordinate 1,646,410 of CBDCNV010000002.1, forward strand.
GCGCCTGGCCGGGGACGCGGCTGATATAACCTTTTTTCTCCAGAGCACGCAAGTGACCCATGACCGCATTGGTGCTTTTAAAACCAAAGTGTGACTGAATTTCCCTGAAACTCGGCCAAGTATTATTGGTTCGCATGTGAAGGAGGATATATCCCAATATCTCCTGTTGTCTGATGGTGAGGTCTTCCATCGTGGCCATTTGTATAGATAAACAATTGTTCACTGTCAAGGGGATTATTAGATAACGATGATGAGTAAATGGGTAAAAGCGGAAATGCGTATAAGCGTGAAAGCGTGTATGCGGAAACCGTTAAGATTAATCCTGCATCTTGTATCAATCCGGCTTTCTGGATGTCCGGCTTGGAAGATGTCGTTATGCGATCCGCCGTCCTTACGCCGTAGCGAAACTATGGCGTGGTAAACTGCGGAACTCGGAACTGGTTTTCTGGCCGACTGGCAGCCCACTTCACTTTGTAACTTTGTAAAATATGTTAAATTTGAGTTATGCATAAATGGTGGAACGCGCAGTCTCTAGCGCGTTTAATTAAATAATAATGAAATAAGAAGCGTGCTGAGACAGCCCGCTCCACCTATTTCAAAAATCCGCGCTACCTGGGGTGCGCGGGAAAGGGATAACATCGCGGATATTAGGGACGCCGCTTAAAAACATAAGCATGCGCTCGAACCCAAGGCCAAATCCACTGTGAGGGACCGTTCCGTATTTACGCAATTCCAGATACCACCAGTATTCATTCTGATCCAGATGATGGTCTTTTAAATTACCTAAGAGTACGTCGAACCTTTCTTCCCTTTGGCTACCTCCGACTATTTCACCAATCCCAGGTACAAGCACATCCATTGCTCTAACCGTATCTTCATTTTCGTTTAAGCGCATGTAGAAGGGTTTAATTTGCTTGGGATAATTGTATACCGTGATGGGACATTTGAAATGTACTTCCGTAAGAAATCGCTCATGTTCGGATTGAAGATTGGCACCATAGGCGACAGGGAATTTAAAGTTCTGACCGGACTTTGTAAGAATATCTACGGCATCACCATAGTTAATACGCTCGAAAGGCCGTTCGACGACAAAGTTCAAACGTTTGATCAGTTCCTTATCAACAAACCGGTTAAAGAGCTGCAAATCTTCATCGCAATGGGTCAGAGTATCCTGGACGAGATATTTTACAATGGATTCCGCCAAGTCCATGTCCCCATCGAGATCGCAAAAAGCCATTTCCGGTTCGATCATCCAGAATTCACTCGCGTGTCTTGAGGTATTAGAATTCTCAGCGCGAAAAGTCGGTCCAAAAGTGTAGACTTTAGTGAAGGCGGTTGCAAAAATCTCGGCTTCGAGTTGGCCGCTTACAGTTAAATACGTTGGGCGAGCAAAAAAATCTTTTGTATAATCGATTTCACTATCACCATTACCCTCTGACTTGCCGTCGAGTGTGGTAACGCGAAAAAGTTCACCCGCACCTTCACAATCACTTGCAGTGATAATCGGGGTATGCACGAGAATAAAATCTCGCTCCTGAAAAAAGTTGTGAATGGCGTAAGATAAACGATTGCGCAATCTAAAGATACAACCAAAGAGATTAGAGCGCGGACGCAAGTGCGCGATCTCGCGAAGGAATTCCGGGCTGTGTCCTTTTTTCTGCAAGGGATAAGATTCATCTGATGATCCGATAAGCTCGACTCCATCTGCACACAACTCCCACTGCTGGCCTTTCCCCGCAGATTCAACTAACTTACCAGATACCTTGACCGAAGCCCCTGTTGTCAACTGATCAATGATTACATAATCTGGCAGAGCGACATCGACAATGATTTGAAGATTCTTCAGGCAGGAGCCATCATTGATCTCAATAAACGAAAATGTTTTGGAATCCCTCCGCGTGCGGACCCAGCCTTCAACCCGTACACTATCCCTTGGTGACTTACTGGAGAGCGCCTCCTTTACGAGTAGTTTTTCCATAACTTTTAGTCAAAAAGTCAAAAGGGGAAAGCGGAAATGCGATTAAGCGAACATGAGTATATGCGGAACAGCTAAGTATCTTCCACTGATAACTGATCACCAGATTACTCCTTTTTGACCAATTGACAATACTTCTCCTCATTCACGCATTACCGCTTATTCGCATTTACGTATTATCGCAATCACGTATTATCGATCAATATTAAGCCGCGTATTTCGGATTCGTTATTTACCGCACTGGTATGAAAGACACAATAGAGCTCGCCGCCTGGCAGACGCGCGATCGAAGGATATCCGCATGCTGAAGCCCAACCACAGTAGGTGCCCGGTGACTTGTACAATTGTCCTTCATAATGCCATGATTGACCGCAATCATAACTGAGACTATAGCTAATACCCGGTCGATCGGGTTCCATATCCCGATAAACACAGATAATAGCGGTCTCTAACTGAAACACGCAGGGGCAATGTCCTTTAAAACCTGTTTTCTCAACAGGAGTCCAGGAGACCCCCCTATCGGTGGAATAAGACTGGTATGTTTCATAGGGTTCGTCATCAGTGCGAATAGACGCGATGAGACGGCCATCGTGAAGTCTCAGTAAATCAGCCTCGCGGAAATTGATCTCCGAATTTGAGGCGATGACGACAAGGTCGTTCCAGGTTTCCCCCCTATCAGTTGAGACTGCGACTCCGACTTCAGTCGGCGCGTCTTTCACATCGGCGCCCTGGAATGCGACCATTATTTTATCGTCGGGACATCCTTGGGTTATACCCTGTCCAGAAGGTTCGTTCCAGTCCTTAAAAATGTGAACAGCAGGTCCAATCTTATCCCACGTGCGACCATGGTCGGAAGAAAAAGTCGAATGTACAGTAAAACGTCCAGTATCAAAGTTTGATTTTTGTAAGAGCATTACCAATTGACCCTCTGAAAGCTGAAGTATTCTTTGTGCACCGAGCCAGGCCCAACCAGGTTCAGCAATCAATGCCATGGGTTCCTCCCAGCTACGCCCTCCATCCTGCGACCAGGTACCGACGACGGCACCATGAGAGAGATTGAAAATGTCCCATCCTACACGATAAGCAACGAACAACTCTCCATCCGGTAAGCATTGCAATCCTGCCCGCGAGCGATGTCTTTTTGATGGACCGCCCGCGATCACGACCTCATCAATAATTTCAATCGGATTGTCTTTCATCAGTTATTATTTTTCAATCACACAATTACTTAATTGCTATGAATCCACAAATATTTAGTTATCGTTATAATAACTTTGTTCAAGCAATACTCATTTAATATCCCTGACTTAAACTTTCATTGATTAATTTATGGCAAAAAAAAATTATAAAGCGGCGATCATAGGTGTTGGTTTCATTGGCGGAGCGGACCAGGTTTCTGGCGATGCCTTGGGCCAGCTAGTAAGCAATATGGATGGCACCCATTACCAAGCTTTTGATAAACAGCCACGTGTCGAAGTCGTAGCGGGAAGCAGTCGCGATGCCGGGCGGCGGGAACGATTTGAAAAAAGGTCGGGAGCAAAAACCTACGAGGACTGGAGGGAAATGATCGATAAGGAAGCCATTGATATTGTCAGTGTGGCGACTTATACACCGGTCCATGCCGAAATTACGATCGCCTGTGTAGAGAAAGGGATTCCAGTTATATATTGTGAAAAACCCATTGCCACTTATCAATCTGATGCAGAAAAAATGGTTCAAACCTGCGAGCAAGCGGGGGTTCTTTTAGTAATCAATCATAATCGACGATTTAATAATAACTTTCGACGATTACGCGGCACGATAGAAGATGGCATTTTAGGGGGGCTGACTTCCGCAACGATGCAGTGGCCAAATGGTCGATTAGGAAACGTTGGCACGCACATGATCGATGGTATGCGCATGCTTCTTGGGAGCGAAGTAAAAGCAGTATCGGGAACGCTCGATCTAGCAGGTAAACCTGATTGTCGTGGACCTGATTTCAGTGATCCTGGAGGATGGGGGATGATGCGTATGGAAAACGGTTTAATCGTGATAGTTGATGCTGCTGATTACTCGATGACACCCCACAGCATTAATATCAACGGTAAGAAGGGCAGAGCTATCGTCCATGGGTCTAGTGTAGTGTCATTTGAGTTTTGGGATACCGGGCGAAAAGATCACTGGGCTGATCCACATCCAGGGACAACGTCAATGGATACCGCAGTCAATGAAATCGTAGAATGGTTAGATGAGGGTAAAACATTTCCCTATCATGCGAGCGAAGCTCTAGGGACGCATGAAGCGATTGTCGCATTTCACGCTTCACACGCGCACAACTCAAAGTGGATTGAATTACCGCTAAAGGGAACTGATCGTGAGATTGCGGTAAACAGCGGCTAAAACAATTTCGGATTTCGGAATGCGGATTGCAGATTGATGCAGGAGTAGAAAGCCGTAGAGCCAGAAAGCCGGAGATCCGGAAAGCCAGACATCAGGTAAGCCAGAAAACGGGAAAGCCGGAGATCCGGAATGCCAAGTTTGTTCAGGATGCAAGATTGCTAGAGAGTGATAAGTGGAAGAGGCTCCGCTTTTACGCATTACCGCGTGTTCGCATTATCGCTATTCCTCAAGAACCCTGGACGATCCAAATATTATATTCGCCGTAAGATTTAATTCGCGCGCGCGAATTTTTCATTTCGATATCGGGGTTAATGCTGGGGACAGATTTATCAATATATATTTTCCCCCCGGGCAAACACCACAAAGCCTGCTCGCGATATTAATTGGCCTGCCGATATAATCATTATCGAAGGATAGTTTACTGGCCAGTCCAAATGAGATACCGGCGCCTATCTCTTCTGGAGCGCCGTGGGTAAAATGTGGGCTCTGTCTAACTATCTGCCAGTTACTATTAAGCGCGGAGGTTCCCTCGACGCAGACATCAATAGCAATTTTACGGTCTTCGACACCTGTTTGCCAAATGGCCAAGTATCCATCACCCGCAAATTTAATTAAATCCGGTGGGTATTTAGAAAATCCCCGGTTGGCAACATTGTAGAAAGAAGACATGAGTCCACACAAGTATGGGGACTCGATATTCGGCTGTTCACAAAAGGTTGAAAAGCCACGCATATCAATTGAGGAGACAAGAATCTCGCAGGGATGACCGAACTCGATCGACGATTCCATGTTATCCGCGAGATCATAATTATTAAAAATCAAGTCTTCGAATTTAAATAAGGTGAGCTTCGAAGCTGCATTGGTCGTTAGATATAAACCGTGATCATGGAGATCATATGCCCGGGGAAAGTAAGAGAGTTCCGTGCCCTCATCGCCATTTGATGAGGTGGTATGAAACCGAGCTATATAACTGCGAATATTATCACGCGCACCTGATAGGCTTCTTAAGATTACGGCGACATCTGTTTCTTCTGAAACGATAGGATCACCATCGCCATCAATAGTGTAAGCTATCTGCACGTATTGCGGGTTGACATGCAAATAGTGACTACAAATATCCCAGAAATCCCGAAAGTTCAGATTAGGAATCGGGTAATGTCGTTCTATGGAATCGGCACACATCGAAATAGACTATAATTAGCTAAGATCCCTTGGTACTAAAGACTTAGGTAGACAGTAAACTGAATTCAAATCCTTCATCGTTAATTCAATCAAGATTAAAAAAAATGTAAATAGCCATTTTCAAGCTATATTAGCCAATATTCAGGAAATGTAAAACTGCTTTAGCAGGACCGTCTGTGACTTAACTTATGCTCTGTGGTGAGTTTAAAGACGATAGGAAAGCCACAGATTGAGACAAATATCAGGTAGTGTTATAATAATTACTGAAATTTTCGAGGGACGATTAGTCCCGGTTACGAATCCGCATGTCAGTATAAACGACTCGGAACATCTGGAGCACAAGCCAGAACAGCCCTGAAAGGCAAGAGGCTGTAAAGACGGCGAACACATTAGTGTAAACTTCAGTCTGTGCTGGAACGTAGGGACGTAAGATCCAGGATAAAAAACAAAATATGATGGCGGTGAGAATAAGATCTATGACAACGCCATTTCTAGTGACCAGTTTATGAGTATTGTTGTCGCTCATTAACTTGAAAACCAAGAATAAAACTTAAGAATTGTCCACATAAAAGAGAGAAACCAGCAGCGAACCGCCGCCATCTTGTATTTTCTTTATATAAAGAAGCCGAATGAGAAGCAATTTTATAAAAAAGCGGGCTGTTACCCACGAGGTTGCAAATTATAGGGAGGTTGTGTTTAGATTATGAAATTTTGGATAAAAAATGAAATTTATTTTGCAGTAATGCCATCTAACAATATTAAGAGGAGTTGGAATATATAGCTTATGAATACATTAGGTAAAAAAAATATAGGTATAAAAATCAGGATAAGCTTACTGACACTCATTCTAATTTTACCTGGTCTTTTATTTGGTTTCAAAGAGATCAGTACGAAAAGATTGAACAACGTAGCTATTAGTGGTTACGATACGGTTGCTTACTTCACAGAAAACAAAGCAATAAAAGGCAGCCCGGTTTTCATGGTGGAATGGAAAGGAGCTGAATGGCGATTTTCCTCTCAATCGAACATGCACCTATTTGAAAATTCACCTGATAAGTATGCCCCGGCATTTGGCGGCTATTGTTCTCTAGGCATCTCGAAGGGTAAACCTTTTGCCTGTGATGCTGAGTCTTATGTTATCGTTAAGGGAAAACTTTACGTCCTTAAAAACAAGAAGGTCCGTGACATATGGTTAACAGATCCGGAGGGTTATATCTTAAAAGCTCAAGAATTCTGGAAGCGGATGACGAGTAATATCAAGTAGTTCAATTGTTAAATGTGGATTTGGAAGATTTCGGATTTTGCCCTCGGTGCGATTGGCGGTTTCTAATTGTTGAATGAGATAGCCTGAAGCAGGGAAAATTTTAAATCGAATATTCCATGCCCGGTATTCCTGCATACGCCCGGTTTTATCATGATCTACCGATTAGCGAGTCCTTTAATGCTATTTCTGAGGAAGAAAATTTTGTCCCCGTCCCAGGTGGTTGGTCTGTTATTATCAGTGATGTCGTAGATTCAACCGGCGCTATTGATCGAGGTCTGTATAAAGAAGTAAATATACTTGGAGCGTCGACCCTCATTGCGGTGTTGAACATAACGAGTGAACTGGAGATCCCCTTTGTCTTTGGAGGCGATGGTGCCACGCTCTTAGTTCCCGATCTATTAATGTCGCGTGTTAAGCCCGTCCTTCAGTCGACACAGAACATGGCCGCTGAAGCATTTGACCTGCAATTAAGAATCGGAATCGTGCCGGTCGAGAAAGTAATTGAAGCCGGATTGGAGGTTAAGGTAGTTAAAATCCGGCTTTCAAATCGATTCAACTTGGCAGGATTCACGGGGGGTGGGATCGGCTATGCCGAGCAACTTATTAAAGACCCATCTGAGGGAGAACCTTATCAGCTGGAGAGGGATTCTCATTCAAGCAAAGCCAATTATTCAGGCCTTGAATGCCGCTGGAATCCTATCCGGAGCATGCATGGGGAAATAATTTCTCTCCTTGTCGTCGCAAATATGAATAAGCTGCAAAGTAGCGGCCGTATCTACGGAGAGGTGCTCACTGTTCTCAATGAGATCTATGGCATGGAAGGGGACGATCATCCAATCAAAAAAGAAAGCTTGAGATTAAATCTGAGCACTTCGAATTTAAGGTCTGAGTTTCTGGTAAAGAATTACCGAGCTCGCTCCCTTTTGAGAGCGATCAAGTTTTTTTTGATGCGGTTAGAAACGAAAGTGGGGGGATGGTTTATGGATAGAAAGTTTAAGACACCCTGCAATAAATGGAGCCGTTACAAAGGCGATCTTGTCAACAACTGCGATTACAAAAAATTTGACGACATGATACGCATGGTTATTTCAAGTGATTCTCAACAAATAGAGCGACTGGAAAATTATCTTCAATCCCGGTTTCTTAAAGGTGAGCTTGCCTATGGACTGCATCGTGCCGATGAAGCTTTAATGACGTGTCTCATTTTTGAACGGCACGGTGGGCACCTGCATTTTATCGACGGCGCTAACGGTGGTTACGCTCAGGCTGCAGTGAGCCTGAAGGAAAGATTGTCTGTCCTCGCCGAATAAATGAAGTCAATCCGCTTTTACACTTACCCGCTATAATTTTCCGCCGTATACTGCGCACTTACCGAGTTCTTCTTCGATGCGTAAAAGCTGATTATACTTACATATTCTATCAGTGCGGCTGAGGGAACCGGTTTTGATTTGGCCGGCATTGGTCGCCACCGCGATATCAGCAATGGTCGTATCTTCGGTTTCACCTGATCGGTGGGAAATTACTGATGTATAGCCAGCTTCCTTAGCTGCTTCAATAGCGTCAAGTGTTTCGCTTAGGGAACCAATCTGGTTGACTTTAACAAGAATGGAATTAGCCACGCCTAATTTAATTCCTTTTTTAAGAAATGCGGTGTTAGTGACAAAAAGATCATCACCTACGAGTTGGACATTATCGCCCAGGGCGACCGTTAGTTTTTTCCAACCCTGCCAGTCATTCTCGTCACAACCATCTTCAATAGAAATGATGGGATACTTCTTCAGTAAATCCTGGTAAAAGGAAATCATTTGGTCTGCACTGCGTTTTGAGCGGTCAGATTTTCTAAAGACATACTTTTTCGTTTTGGTGTCATAGAATTCGGAAGCCGCGACGTCGAGGGCAATAAATATGTCCTTACCTAATTTATATCCGGCTTGCTTTACCGCTTTAGCAATTGCTTCCAGCGCGGCTTCATTCGATTTAAGGTCTGGGGCGAACCCTCCTTCATCACCAACCGCGGTTGAGAGTCGATTAGCTTGAAGCACTTTTTTCAGAGAATGAAATATTTCTGTCCCCATACACAGAGCTTCGCGAAAACTGTTTGCACCTTGTGGCATGATCATGAATTCCTGGATATCTATAGGCGCGTCAGAGTGGGCGCCACCGTTCAAGATATTCATCATCGGTACGGGTAGAACTCTGGCGTTCGGACCGCCCAGGTATTTGTAAAGAGGTTGGCCGAGAGCTAGCGCTGACGCCTTGGCGACTGCAAGTGAAACACCGAGGATAGCATTCGCACCCAATCTCTTTTTGTTGGGCGTGCCATCCAACTTAAGCATTCGGTTGTCGATTGAGAGCTGGTCAGTGGCGTCCATACCCAATAGAGCGGGTGCAATTATCTTATCTATATTGGCAACCGCCTGGAGGACTCCTCTACCCAAATATCTTTTTTTAGGACGGCTACCCTTGGGGAATTTATTAGCGGGAACGTCGCCATCGCGAAGCTCGAGGGCTTCATTTACGCCGGTGCTGGCTCCCGAAGGTACCGCCGCGCGTCCGATGACGCCATATTCAAGTTCAACATCAACTTCAACGGTAGGGTTACCTCTGGAATCGAGGACTTCGCGTCCTTTTATTGCTAGAATAGATGTCATGGTTAATAGTCAAAAAGTCAAAAGGTCAAAAAGTCAAAAAGGAATATGAGTAAATGCGATGATGCGAAAATGCGTGAATGCGAAAATAGGGCAAGATGCAATTAGGTGAATTGAAGCTTCTGTCCTATTCTCTTCATCATCCTCAATATTTCACTTAACCTATGCGGTTCTCTGGCAGGTCGCCTTGAAAATTGTCTTTCCGCGACTGCAGAACTCGGAACTGGCTTGGTAGATGTCGTTCCACATCTGCGGAACTCGGTACTGGTTGTACCGGTTCACCCAATTTTATCAAGGAGGTAAGGGGCGCTCGGGCTGCGTGCGCATTTCAATAATCCTTGAGGTGCCCCTTGATATAAGATTTCACCGCCCTGTTCACCTCCTTCGGGTCCTATCTCAACTATATAATCAGCTTCCGCGATGATGTCAGGATGATGTTCGATAACAATAACGGTGTGTCCCTGATCGACGAGTCGATGCAATAGTTCAATCAGTTTCTCACAATCGCTGAGGTGTAAACCGATAGTTGGTTCTTCGAGAATATAGAGATTACGTGAAATTATTCCCCTTGATTTTTCACGAAAACTTTGCAGTCCTTTTGCTAATTCGCTAACCAGTTTGAGACGCTGTGCCTCGCCCCCAGAGAGTGTAGGGCTGCTTTGCCCAAGCTTTAAATAGTTCAGCCCCATTTCAACCATAAGCTCGAGCATTGCTTTCAGTTTGCTGTGAAAAGCGAAAAAATTAGAGGCTTCTTCAAAGGTCATCTCAAGAACTTCACTGATATTCTTATCCTTCCAACGTATTTCCTCGAGTTCCAGTCCATATCGGCTGCCACCACAAGCGTCGCACGCGATATAGGTATCAGGTAGAAAATTCATCTTGAGTTTTATACGACCCGCGCCCTTGCATTTTTCGCAACGGCCGCCGCGGGTATTAAATGAAAATGTTCCCGCGTCATACCCTTGAATTTTTGATTCCGGCAGAGAGGCAAAAAATTGTCGTATAATGTCAAAAGCACCAATATAAGTAGACGGCGTCGAACGCGGAGTTTTCCCGATTGGACTTTGATCAACTTCAATGACATGACGGAAACCGTCACCATTGATTAGTTGGGAGAGGGGAGGTTTCAATTGACCGTTTAAATCGAATAATGCGGTGCGTTTTAACGCTTCGGCTTTTAAATTTTTAATTTTATTTTGTGAAGCATAGGTGACAGCGGGATTTAACAAATCGCGAATCAATGTCGATTTTCCCGCACCAGATATGCCGCAGACCACGATGAGTCTAGCGAGAGGCAAGTGCAGATCATCCCCCTTAAGGTTTCGCAAGGATACATTTTTAGCCACTAACCATTTTGCTTTCTTAAGCTTAGAACGAGGATTCCAGGGGGAGGGCAGTGAACGGTAATGACCTCGCCGAGGGTGACTAATCCCTTTTTTTAAATATTTTCCCGTCAGTGACTTTTTATTTTTTTTGATTTCAGAAATGTTACCATTTGCGAGAAGGTCACCGCCGTGCAGTCCCGCACCGGGTCCAAGGTCGATTATTCTATCAGCGTGACGCATAGTCTCTTCATCGTGTTCGACGATAATGAGGGTGTTACCGCGATTGCGTAGAATTTTCAATGTTTTGAGTAAACGTGCATTATCTCTGGCGTGGAGGCCGATTGTCGGTTCATCGAGAACATACAACACACCAGACAGATTGGATCCTAATTGTGCCGCGAGACGAATGCGTTGCGCCTCACCGCCGGAGAGAGTATTCGTGGCGCGGTCGAGGGTGAGATATTCAAGACCGACTTTATCCATAAACCTGAGTCTTTCCTCAATTTCCGGTATAAGATCTCGAACAATTGCACGACTGCGGCGATCTAATTTCAATTGGTGTAAATGATCGAGTAGCTTACTTGGAGTAAGCATGAGCAGTTGAGGGAGGGAAAGGGCGGAGCGGTCCTTAAGCTGTAACCGTACTGAGCGACTGGTTTCATTTAACCGTGTCCCCTGACAGGAGGGACAGAGTGAACCGTTTTCTATTTCTTCTACTTCATCGGGGTAATCATCGTCTTCCGCCATCCACGCGTAAATGCGGCCATGCCCGCGGCAAGTAGGGCACCACCCTTTGGATGAGTTCCATGAAAAATGCTTAGGGTCGAGTTCAGGAAATGATTCACCGGTGACAGCGTCTGTGCGCGTGGTTGAAAACCAGGCAATAATTTCACTCGCGTGTGTCACGAGAAAGCAGGATCCTTTACCTAGTTTTAAAGCTTTATTTAAATTTAAATCTTTTTCTCTCAGCCGATCAATATGAGATTTATTTGATTTACCTTTAAGGACTATTTCAGAAACAACGACCTCGATGTCATGTTCACGATAACGATCTAATTTTTGAAACGCAGACAGATTGATAAATTGGCCATCGATTCGCAGTATTTTAAAACCGTGGTCAATGGCCCAAGTCGCCAAGGGTTGATAATGACCCTTTCGACTGCGAACGAGAGGTGCACAGAGATATAATAGCGGCTGATTTTTTTTCTTTTGCTCTAACAATGTATCTTCGAAGCGCTTTTTTAGAAGCGTCGGACTGAGGGCGACTACCGGTTCACCACTACGCGGACTGTACTGGACCCCTACGCGTGAATAAAGCAAGCGAAGGTATTGCGCGACTTCAGTGATCGTCGCGACAGTAGACTTGCGAGTCCCTCGAGTCACGCGTTGCTCTATTGCGACGGTCGGTGGAATACCTGCCAGACGATCAATATCAGGACGGGGTAGCTGCTCGACAAACTGACGGGCGTAAGGCGACATCGATTCCATAAACCGTCGCTGGCCCTCGGCAAAAATTATATCGAAGGCGAGAGAAGACTTTCCCGATCCGGAAACACCCGTAATAACTGTGATTTGACGGTGTGGGATTGAGAGGGTTAAGTTTTTCAGGTTGTGTTCACGCGCGCCAAAAATCTCAACCGCGTTTACTCTATTAGTTTGGAGATTATAGGTCGCCGATGACTCAGCCGCGATAAGGTCTTCAGTATCATTTAATCTATTGTTTGATTTTTTTTTCGACTCGCGCCTTCGCCCATTACCGTTGCCACCCGACCGCAATGACTGTTCGATAAAGGGTGAACTGGCAAACCGCTTTTTACCGAGTGCTTCAGGGGTACCGGTGAAAACAATTTTACCCCCGCCGGCCCCCGGCCCCGGCCCCATTTCAATAATGCAATCAGCAGATTTGAGGATGTCGAGGTGGTGTTCGATGACAACGAGACTGTGTCCTTGATTTACAAGTCTCTGCAGCACAGTAATGAGACGTTTGACATCATCGCGATGCATGCCGGTTGTTGGTTCATCGAGTAATATGAGCGCACTATTCTCCACCTCTCCGTAATGGGACAGGTATTTGACCAGTTTAAGCCGCTGCGATTCACCGCCGGAGAGAGTATTGAGCGGTTGGCCCAGCGGTAAGTAACCCAAGCCAATATCGATTAAGGTTTGCAGACGATTTAAGATAAACGGTTGGTCCCCGAAAAATACTGCCGCTTCACTCACATTTAATTCGAGTATGTCGGCGATGCTTTTCCCAGACCAATGGATTTCGAGAATAAAAGGACTGAATCGGCGACCTTCACAGTGAGGACAAGTGACATATACATCCGCCATGAATTGCATTTCCACACGTTCGTATCCCAATCCCTTGCATTGGTCACAACGCCCATTTCCACTATTGAAGGAAAAGCTGGAAGCGGTAAGACCCGCTGACTGGGCGGTTTCAGTGAAAGCGTAGAGCGTGCGAATAAGATCCCATGTATCCGTATAAAGGGCCGGGTTGGAGCGCGGTGTTTTACTGACGGGAGATTGATCAACAAGGACAACTTCTGAAATACTCTCACTGTTATCAATGCGTTGTATCCGAGCAGGTGTATGCACCGCTTTTCCTCTTTTCGCAAGCAGGCCCTGGTAAATAACATTATTGAGTAGTGTTGATTTTCCTGATCCGGAGACACCGCTCACGCAGATTAGCCGCTGCAGGGGTAATTGAAAGTCCAGGTTATTAATATTATAGCGGGAAACTTTTTTAAAAAAGAGGGGGGGAGGAGATTGAGTAATCGCGCCTGATTTTTTTTTGTGATCGCGAGATTCTTTTCCGCTCCACCGTCTCCCATTTAAATGAATCGGCCTTCGGTTGTGGGGGGCATCGATTGTCTTTTCTCCCGCAAGGTAGGCTCCAGTCAGCGTATTATTGTCTTTCACCAACTCCGTGCTTTTGCCTGAAAAGGTAAGTTCTCCTCCGCGAGCACCGGGCTTGGGACCAACTTCGATTAGATGGTCCGCAGCGCGTATAATGCTTTCATCGTGTTCTACAACAACGACGGTATTACCGAGCCCTGTGAGGCGCTTTAGAATACTGATAAGACGCTCAATATCTTTTGCGTGCAGCCCAATAGATGGCTCATCGAGAACAAAAAGGGTATCGACGAGAGAAGTTCCCAGACAAGAGGTTAAATTGACACGTTCAACTTCACCACCTGAGAGTGTACGTGAAGTACGATCGAGGGTGAGATAGCCGAGGCCAACCTGCTCAAGATAGGAGAGTCTGCTCATGATAGACTCGTAGGCTATATCGACCTGATGATCTTGCAGTGGTTTTTCATGTTTCCGTAAGCGGGAAAGCAGGTCGCTGACCGGCAGGTGATAGAGATCGGGTAGAGTTGATCCATGCCATTTCCAGTTTAGTCCTTCCGATTTGAGCCGGGTGCCATGACAATCCTCACAGGTAGTGTATGCACGATACTTCGAAAGAAAGACACGGACGTGCATTTTATAAGTATTTTTTTCCAACCAATCAAAAAAACGTTTAACACCATACCAAAGACGAGGTCCTTTCCCTCCCTGTTTTCCATAATGAGGATCTCCGTCGATAATAAAATTTATCTCAGCGGCACTTAAATCTCTATAGGGCACATCGGTACGGATATTATTTTTTTTACAGGTCCGCAGAAGGTCGCGCTCACTCTCACTATAGACATTACCTTGAAATGCCCTTATCGCCCCGCCGCTAAGACTTAGGGTGGAATCGGGAATCACCAAACGGTAATCAATTTCAATAATCCGTCCAAATCCCCGGCATCGGGGACAGGCACCAATAGGCGAGTTGAAAGAAAATATAGCGGGAATAGGTTTTTTAAATATCCTTCCGGTGATTGGCGAGCGAAGACCTTCCGCATAATTAACTAATAATTGACCCTTTAGTGAAAAAATAAAAACCTCGCCATTTCCGTAATGCAACGCGGTCTGTGCGGCATCGATAAAGCGAGTTTTATTCTTTCGCGTAACTTCCATGCGGTCCTGGATCACATAAAGAATGTCACTTTTAATTTCTGATGCTTTGGTCTCAGTAATTTTTTTTATTTTATGACGCGTGATTATCCGGGTATAACCTTGACCGCGCAGCGAATCGAAAATCTCTTTCCATTTTATGGATGATGGACGTTTAACAGCAAAAGCGAGAATGACTGATTTACCCTCGACCCTAAGGAGGGCTTTTTTCCAAATTGACTGTGGATTATCGTCCTCGATCTTTTCACCGGATGCGGGATCGAATAGATTGGCAACATGACAATACCAAACTTTAAAAAAATCGCATAGTTCAGTCATCGTTCCGACCGTGGAGCGCGATGTTTTTACGGTGTTGCTTTGCTGGATGGCAATTGATGGGCGGATGTTTGAAATGTTGTCCACCTTTGGGCGGTCCAGCATTTCGAGGAATTGACGGGTGTAGGGGCTGAAAGTTTCGACGTATCGCCTTTGTCCTTCGGCGTGTAATGTTTCGAAAACCAGTGAAGATTTTCCAGAGCCGCTTAACCCGGTTACAACGACAAGCTTTCCAATCGGCAGATCAAGATTGAACCCCTTAAGATTGTTCTGCCGAACACCTCGAAGTTGGATAGATTCATTTCTTTTTTCTTTTTTTTCATTCATGACCGGCATTGATGAACTGAATCGGCAATAAAGAGGGGTATGAGAGGTAAAAATCCGGTAGACGGCTCGTCCTTACAGGAGTTCGGTGGGTAATGAGTTAGGGTCGTATTCGTCATTCTCAAACGCTACTCGGATATTATCTTCAATCTTAATCTTGCTCCCCTCAGTATTGAATAAAAGGCGTTCACATAATGGGGCGATTAATTTTTCCAATTCTTTCGCGTCGAAGGGCTTTTCACTATCATACCGGTGGAGGAAACCTGGCAGTATGAAGCTGAATAAACTGGAGATTACGGAATGGAGATCATTATTTCCGAGATTCAAACCGCGAAGCAGATCTCGTTCAAATTGATCGCGTGCCCTCTTGCAACTGGTGACTAGTGGGTTATCTTCAACGGGTTCCCAAGTTAAAAGCTGAAGGGTGAGCGGACGATTGAAGATTTCCTGAATATACCCAGTTATGGTAGCGGTCAATGCAGAGGTATTGTCAGCGTCTTTTGGTTCCCAGCTTTCCCGGAAAGCGGGTAGATCAGGAAAGAATTCACTCTCCTCAGCGACGGCGGTTAAGAGCCCATTGAGGTCCCCAAAGTATCTATATATAAGGACCTTATCATGTCCGGCTTCCTTCGCAACACTGTTGATTCCGAAACCGTGGAATCCCGACCGCGTAAGCAGGTTGATGGCCGCTTGGAGAATTTTTTCTTTCGTTTTGTTTTTATCACGAGACATGAATTTATCCCGTTCACTTCGTAGTGACCGAGTTTCTACCTGTCAACTGTGCATGTATAACGACTAGCTGAGAGGAGATAAGCTAAAGGCAATAAGCTTTTAGCGTGAATGGCGCGCTGCCCAGAGCGTGTTGCCCTTAGAAAAGGGGGGAATATTAAACTTAGAGAGGCTCTTCTTTATCGAGGAGTAAAGTTATGGACAGGAAATATTTAAATAAAAACATGTATAAGAGTCCCTTCTCGGGGCTTTCTTTAAAAGTGTATTCGTGTTTTGTTGTTTTCATTATAACGGACCCCAGAAAGTTACTCAGTAAATTTGCGGTATAGCGATAGGAGAGACGAAGATTATGATTGCCGCTAATTTCTGAAATCTCTTTGTGATTAATATAATGAACTAAGCGACTAAAGTAGTCGGAAAACTCCTGTGTGAACTGATCGAGGTTGTGTCCATACTTTTTGCGATAGGCGTGAAATTTACCCATCCCCAACTTACTAAATAGCTTAATTGTATTTTTACGGCTATCTAAATTCATGATTTTATGGACAAAGGGTAAATTAATATGAGGATCGATAATAATATCTTTAAAGGGAAATAAATGGGCAGATAAACCATTGGGTTTTAACGTCCGATTTAACTCGGAGAATAACTTCGAGTGATCTTTAACATGCTCCATAACCTGGTTCGATAGAATGATGTCAAAAAACTGATCGGGGAAAGGGATGGGGTCATTTTCTGAGATTAATTTTATGCGCTCGTTCCAATCGATCTGCGGAAATTTCTCGGTTAAATTATGGATGAGATTTTGCAGATAACCTTCTTTAATACCTCCATGCTCGTTAATATCGTAACCATATATTTCAAATTTAAATCCCGGATTTAACTGCGGCAGGTTATCGGTCAATAGTAATATGAGATCACCATTACCACAGCCGAGATCAAGAATACGGACCTTACTTCGATCGAAGCGTTCAGGTTTCCGTTTCAGTTCGGTATTTACAACGCACATTAAATGTCCGTGCGTGATTTTTTTTGCTTTCGCTAGCATTTACTGAAAAAGAAAGTAATTCCCTTAATATAATTTGTAGATAATTGAATTAAAGGTAATGGAGTGTTATAAGCAATTCATTTTGTATATACGTATTACAACCTGCAAGGCAGAAAGTGCCCCGTCGTTTAAACTCCATTAATAAAATACTCTGTCCATGCTGAGACCTCGCCCTGGAGCAGTATAGACACGATGGGTTCGTTGCCGGCTCTCAAGTATTTCAACCAAACTATCAGGAGAAAGCTTATCGCAACCGACATCGACGAGAGCGCCCACCAGGCTGCGTACCATTTTGTATAAATAACCATTGGCTTCTGACGTGATATGGACACGCGGTCCATTTTTTACAATATCGAGGCGGCGAAGGTCTTTTACTGGGTGTTCATCCGGGTTTTCCCTCTCCGCGGCAAAAGCTGTAAAGTCATGTTTACCGAGGAGTTGTTTTGCTGCTAAACGCATAGAAGTGATGTTTAACCTGCGTTTTCCGAGCGACCAACAATAGCGGTTTTCTGATGGTGGCGCATAGCCTTCGTAAAGCTTATAGATGTATTTTTTTCCTTTCGCTGAGTAGCGCGCATGAAAATCACTGCTTACTCTTCTTGCGGATGAAACAAGGATACTCTCAGGTAATCCGCCGCGTATCGCGTTCAAAAGATCATTGCCCGGTGACTTCCAATCGCCATCAAAGTGAAATACCTGGCCCTTTGCATGCACCCCGCTGTCAGTTCTGCCGCTGCCATGAATGCGAATCGGCTGCTTAAAAATGACCTTAAGTTGATGCTCAATCAGGTCCTGGATGGTGTTGCCATTTTCCTGACTTTGCCAGCCGTAGAAGTCAGTTCCATCGTAAGCCACTGTGCATTTCCAACGCATGGGGTGTTAATTCCCCTCTTCGAAAGGAAGGTGTTGGTCGAGGAAATCCTGTAAGATTATCATGGCCGCGTGTGAGTCTACTTCACCGCTTCCCCGCGATTCTCGCGACATTTTTTTCCCTGATTTCTTTAAACTATCGACTGCCTGATAGGTGGTTAAGCGCTCATCTACGCGGTGAACGGGTAATTGAAATCGAGCTTCTAATTCAGAAATGAAAGCGTCTACTTCTTTAGCTTTAAAACCTATGCTATCGTCCATGTTATAAGGGTAACCAACGATTAAATGAGTAATCCCGCGCTCACCGATAAGCGTTTCAATGGCATTAAAGCGATCGACACTGTTTGGGGAAACGGCCGCTGGTAAGGGAACAGCTACACCGAGTTCGTCCCCATAACTTAACCCGACACGTTTTTCACCGTAATCAATTCCCAGGCAGCGCATATTTTGCGATCGTATAAACAGATTGTTAAATCAAATGTTTCCAATCAGGGTTTTCGGAAATCTTCTGCACTAATTTTTTTATATCTTGTGCTTGTGATTTATGGCAGACCAGCGTGGCATCCGGAGTTTGAGCAATTATAATATCATTGACACCAATCAGGGCGGTCAGGCGATCATCAGTATTGAAAACGATATTTCCGGAAGCATCTTGTGCGATCATTGTGCCATGTGCTATATTTCCATGCTCGTCGGCTTCGTAGTGTCTTTCTATAGCCGGCCATTCACCGACATCATCCCAATCAAATGCCGATTCGATCGTTAGTACACGTTCAGCTTTTTCCATCACCGCGTAATCAATAGAAATTTTTTCAATCTTCGGATAGTACTCATCGAGTAGTGGATCGAGCTCGTCACCCTTTACCAGGCGCTGATCAATCTCTTTAAAGACATCCCATAATTGCGGTCGATGAACGGCGAGCGCATTGGTAATTACGGGCACCTGCCAAACAAACATACTGGCATTCCAATAATATTCACCCGATTTAAGATAGGATTCAGCGGTTTTGAGATTCGGTTTTTCGACAAAACGCGTCACTTGATAAATAATTTTACCGGATATTTTTTTCTCTACCTTTCCTTTCTGAATATAGCCGTATCCAGTTGCGGGATTGGTCGGTTTAATGCCAATCGTTACGAGGGCTTTTTCGCTTTCTGCAGCTTCGAAAGCGACATTAAGGTCAGCTTGAAAGCGTGCGGTATCGTGAATTATATGGTCTGAAGCTAACATCGCGAATATTGCGTCGGGATCACGATTCTTGACTAGAAGCGTAGCGAGACCGGTGGCAGCTGTTGTATCGCGCCCCACCGGTTCACCGATTACTTGCTGCGAAGACAATTGGGGACAGATTTCGAGAACTGATTTGCGCTGTTCCCTGTTGGTGAGAACATAAATGTTCTCATGCGGCACCGTATCGCCAAGACGATCGATGGTTTGCTTGAGCAAGGGGGAATCGCCAACGATAGGGAGCAGATGCTTAGGTCGGTGCAAACGGCTATGCGGCCAAAAACGTTCCCCGCGTCCTCCGGCCAAGATTACTGTAAATCGGTTACTCATTTTAAGTGTTTATAGGAGATAGTGATAATAAAGGTCAATGAGGATGCGGTAATTATCGACTGTCTTGCAATTTTTAACTTATCCCATTCAATAGCGTATGATTAGAGTAGAATAAAATAACCTATCGATAATAAGTGGAACAGAATAATAATAAACTTTCGTCAAATGAAATCGCCCGCTACAGCCGCCACATTATTCTCCCCGAGGTAGGCGTCGATGGTCAGGAAAAATTAAAAGCGGCGCGTATTCTTGTCATCGGAATGGGTGGATTGGGCAGTCCTTCTTCACTTTATCTCGTAGCGGCGGGCGTCGGAACACTGGGTCTAGCTGAATTTGACCAAATTGAAGAACATAATCTTCATCGACAGATTCTTCACCATCGAGCGGATATAGGTAAATTGAAAATTGATTCCGCCGAGCAAGAGCTGAAGGCTATAAATCCGGACTGTAAACTGATCCTGCACCGGGAAGGCATCACCCTCAACAACGCTTTAGAAATTCTCTCCTCCTATGATATGGTCGTCGATGGATCGGATAATCTGCCGACACGCTATCTCGTTAATGATGCCGCGTATTTCGCGGGTATACCTTACATATACGGCAGCATATTTAAATTTGAAGGTCAGGTGTCGGTTTTTGATTCAAAGGCGGGGGGGCCTAACTACCGGTGTCTTTTCCCCGAGATGCCGGATCCGGGGACGGTGCCCAGTTGTGAAGAAGCCGGTGTTTTTGGCGCACTTTGTGGGCTGGTCGGTAGTTTGCAGGCGATGGAGGCTATTAAATATCACTTGAAAATAGGAGAATCGCTACTTGGGCGCTTGCTTGTTATTGACGCGCTTTCGATGAATTTCCGCACGCTTAAATTAAAACACGATCCTCAATGCCCGCTAAGTGGTGATCACCCCACGATCACGAAACTTGAAGCAAGCAATTATGAATTTAGCTGCGAAATGCCGGTTGAGGAAAATGCGGCTTTGGGCGAAGACGAAAGTGAAGTGCCGATTGAAATCGATGTCGGGCAGGTAAAAGCCATGTTGGATTCTGATACTAAACCCTATTTACTCGATGTTCGTGAAGATTTTGAAGTAGAGATCTGTAAACTTGATAGCAGTCATTCGATACCGATGAGAACAATTGCCGAGCATATTGACCGCATCCCTCGCGATCTTCCGGTTGTTGTCTATTGTCACACCGGGGTGCGCAGCCTGAATGTGGCAAGCTTTCTGCGTGATAAAGGTTTCGATAATGCTACAAGTATGGTTGGTGGGATAGCCGCTTGGGCTGACCAATACGAACCTGAAATGGTGAGGTACTGATGTATTGCGGATTGCGGATTGTGGATGGTAATATTTTATATAATAAATTGAAAGTTCACACAAATGGATAGTCTTGAGCCCAATTACCTACTTATCATTGGGGTATTATTAGGTGCGCTCATTACATGGATATTGTCCCGCTCCCAAATAGGGGAATTAAAAGATAGCCTGAGAGTAAAGGAAACTGAGTCATCAACCCGGAATGAGGAAAACCGTATCCTTGGTCAGGAAAAAATCCGTTTAGAAACAGAATTAGTAAGCGAAAAAGAACGCAGCGAAGAAAAGCAATCGATCTTTGAAGAAGCCGAAAAAAAACTCAGTGATGCTTTTAAGGCTTTATCATCAGATGCGTTGAAAAGTAATAATCAATCCTTTATTGAGTTGGCCAAAGCAAAGCTGGAACAATTTCAAGAAGGTGCGAAAGGTGATCTGGAGCAGCGACAAAAAGCGATCGACCAAATGGTTAAACCTATCCGTGAATCGATCGATAAGGTTGATGTAAAAATTCAGAACCTGGAGAAAGTCCGTGAAGGAGCTTATGCCGGACTAACGGAAAAGATAAATAACCTCCTGACGAGCGAAGACAAATTACAGAAAGAAACAGCCAACCTTGTTTCCGCACTCCGCAAACCCAGCGTGCGTGGTTCGTGGGGAGAAATTCAACTGCGACAGGCCGTTGAATTTGCCGGCATGGTCGAACATTGCGATTTTCTTGAGCAGGAATCTGTGACTGATGGAGACGGACGCTTTCAGCGGCCGGACATGATTATCAAGCTGCCGAACGGGCGAAATATTGTCATCGATGCTAAAACTCCGATGGAGGCTTATTTGCAATCTCTTGAGTCAAAGAGCGAAGACGATCGTTTGATAAATCTTAAATCCCATGCCCGTCAACTTCGCGATAAGGTGAAGGACCTGAGTATGAAAAAGTATTGGGAACAGTTTACTCCCACACCTGAGTTTGTTATTTTATTTTTGCCTAACGAAGCACTTTTCAGTGCCGCCCTTGAGCAAGATGGTGAACTTATAAACTACGGGGCAGAAAATCGTGTAATCATAGCTACCCCGACTACCTTGATCGCCCTCCTTTTAGCAGTTGCTTACGGTTGGCAGCAGGATACGGTGGCTGAACATGCTCGGCAAATCAGCGATTTAGGACGTGATCTGTATGAGCGCATGGGTGTATTAGCCGATCATTTTTCGGCCCTGGGTAAGAACCTGGATCGCACAGTAGATGCCTATAATAAGGCTGTCCGCTCGACGGAAAGTCGACTTCTGGTTTCCGCTCGGAAATTTAAAGAACTGGGTAGTGGAAGTGAAAGAGAAATTGAACTCCTGGAAACAATTGACCATGACACCGCATTGGCTCAGTCCGAGGAGCTAAGTCAAGAAGATGATAAAACAGCAGCACTTTGATCCTCAATCGAGTATGTAACGATGGACAATCAGGCTCCGATTGAGTATCCGATCGACGGTACACTTGATCTTCATACTTTTCGTCCGCGGGAAGTTAAGGAACTGATTCGCGATTATCTTACAGCCTGTCATGAAAAAGAAATTTATTCTGTCTGCATAGTTCACGGTAAAGGTACCGGTGCTTTACGAGAATGTGTACACGCCCAATTATGTAATAATAGTTTAGTCGAAGATTTTCGATTGGGTGATGAGTCCAGCGGAGGGTGGGGCGCAACCCTTGTACGCCTCAAACATTAAGCAGTCATCAGCACCTTATAGCTTCGTCTTCGTCTGCTTCTTCGTCACTGTTTCCACGGTTTGCATTGGGTTAACAATCAATCCGTATGTAGCATTATGACGCATATAAAGCGGGCGATCCGGTATGGGATTAAAAGTGTGACAATATGTCCTATATGAGATGCCCACCATTATTATATAAGTAATTAATAATAAGATACTTAAAAATTATTATAAAGCGGCACGTATTATGCACTAATACCAGCAACTATCAGTTTAATTAACAAAAAAAACAGAGAAAGGAAAATAGAATGAAATTAATAGATTATATATACCCACAACTTGTCAGGTTCGACAGATTCGATAACTTTGACCGTCTTTTGAATCAGAGAGGTCAAGGAAATCGGTTAACCCCGGCTACAAATCTATCCGAGGATGAAGACAACTTCTATGCTCGGATCGAACTGCCTGGAGTGAAGAAAAAAGAGATTGAAGTTAAACTCGAAAATGCTGTCTTAACGATAAGTACGAACCAAAATAGATCCGAGAAGGATAGTGAACAGAGTTATAACTTTAGTCGTTCGCTCTCTATACCGGATGGCATTGAGGGGAATAACATTAAGGCCAATTATGAGGATGGTATTCTCAAAGTGACGATCCCAAAAGCCGAAATAAGTAAACCCAAGATAATTACGGTTAATTAAAAAGGATTAAAAGACCGGGCTCATTTAAGCCCGGTCTTTTTTTATGTACGGGATGGAGCGTTGAAGCGCAAATGCTATACAGAGAAATGGCTGAGAATTTCCTATATAATGTATTTTCTCTTGTTATTTCGAAGGAGGTATAACTGTCAGCGGCTACCGAGGTAGAAGCCCGACATCTTCTATTCCATGGGGTTGACAATGTGCGTCCGACATTCCCCTGGATCGCCACGGCTGACAATCAGCCTCGCGATGACAATTGTATTAAATAAAAAAAAATCCGCGTAACCGCATTCTCGCTTACCCCAGACAATGGATGGCAGTTTCGCGCATGACAGATTCCTGTTCATTGGGCCGTTTAAGTATTTCCTCAAAGGCTTTGATGAAGGAGCATTGAAAATCGATAAGATTTTTCAAGTTCAGGTGAACAGCTGCTTTACCCAGTCGTCCTAAATACCAGGGGTTCTGGGTAAAGATGTTAAAATTCGATTTATCATTACTTTCACCAAAGTGCTTTCCATAAGTGCGAGCCGCTTCATCGAGATGGCTCTGATTTAACCCCCGTTCACCCAGTCGTATCAACCCGGCATCGTGAATTACACGCAATTGGATCATGAGCCGGTTACGGTTTTGCATAGAGTTGATTAGGGGTCGGGCATCGTTATTGTTGAAGAAATGGCGCCGAATGGCATCCAGAGTCCATTCGAGGTCGAGAGTGAAAAAAGCTTCAGCTACTTCGAAGAAATCGCCTTCACCAAAATTAGGCACCAACTCAGCGACATGGGTTTCTTCGATACAGCCACCCTCTTCACCAAGATAGGTTGCAAGTTTACGCATCTCCTCGACGATGAGACGCGCGTTTCCGTTGAGTTTTTCAATGAGAATTTTACCCGCATCGGGGTTTATCTCAACACCCAGTTCGAGCCTTTCATCCTCAAGTAACTTAGAGAGATCATTCTCATTTTTATGGGCCCCATCAATTATATGAAAATCACCATTCGCTTCGCACCACTTGGGAAAACTACGACGACGGTCTATCGGGCAGGCGGTGACAATGACAGTGGCACTTTGTGGATCGATTCCTTTTAAAATATCCTGCAATAACGCGACTTGCGATAAGGTTCCTTCGGCATGACCTGTTACCGAATCACCAAGGAAATTTACATCTTTGAACCAGACGAATTTTTTATTTCCAAATAAGGGCAAGGTTTGCACGGCGTCCCGAAACAAAGAAACAGCTTTTTCTACCTCGGCAACATTTCCCGTCGTTCCACTGATTATCTCTTTGGCAAAATCATCGTCAATATCATGGGTTAATTCATCAAAAATGATTTTGCCTTGCCGGGTAACAAGAAAGTCATCTGAACCGCAGATAAAAGTGAATGATTTTGAAGCCATGGATGCGTAAACTAAAAGCTGACGGATACAGGATGCAAGAAATTCATTTACCTGATGCCAGCTACGTTTTTTTACATCTCGGATCCTTTTTTCTGTCTGAGGGCTCAATATTTCTGGTTACAAAATAAAGGTTAGATATTCAAAGTCATATAATTGCTTTTTACGCCGAATTAGATTAACTTTTTGTATGAAAAAACACAGCTCTCTTTTGCTTCTCATTGTGTTAATCTTCACGTTTTCGCTAATTGCGAATTCCGCAGAGATTATAAATATAGGGGATTCCAGGGACACCGTCATCTCAGTATTTGGCGCTCCTAGCGGGTGTGTTGAAAGAAGCAATAAGGAAATCCTTTGTTTTTCAAACGGCGAAGTTACCCTGGTTTCCGGAGTTGTATCGAAGGTTAATCTTAGAAGTAATCAAGAACAGGTTCTCTATCTTGAGCGCAAAATGTCGATGCGAGAGAATGTAAGACAGCGCATCGATGCACTGGAGAAAAAGCGTGTGGAAAGAGAAAATGAGATAAATCAGAATCAGGGTTACCGGGATGTACTAACGCAAGAGGCGCAGCAATGGGATAATAATCGGTTGGTCTATCAACGCTCGTCAGGATATCCCCT
The DNA here is from genome assembly GCA_965219535.1 of Opitutales bacterium. GTDB lineage: Bacteria > Verrucomicrobiota > Verrucomicrobiia > Opitutales > PNEW01 > PNEW01. The sequence goes on from CBDCNV010000002.1 coordinate 1,671,760, forward strand.
CGCGAGGAGAGAAAACTTCCATCGCCCATCCTTTTCAAATCGTTCTCCTGGAATTAGAGGATCGCATTCTCAAAGGTTGAGCAGTTCTAATTTTCGCGGTCGTTCAATTAATGGTAACTCACATATCCCGCGTAATTCAGTGAATCGTTTTAGTAATGATTTTGGATATCGCCAACAGGTTAACTGTTCAACACCTAACAAAATTACAAACCATAGAGGGCAATCATCCAGGGGAGTGGCAAGGGGTGGATCGCGATATTATGTTGAGCGCACTAATCAGATAAATAGATCCAGTCACTTCAATACACACCGTAGCGTACACTTAGCAAAATTAAACACAACGCAAAGAAATAGTCTTGCTCATGTATCCAATCAGGGCTTCCAAAACCAATCTCAATTTTGCCGCAATCAAAATAACATAATCAGGACGAATCATTTAGTTAATCATCATGCGGTGCACCGTGCAAAACTAAACCGCCAATAAGGTTGAGCGATTACCTGGGTAAGCGGACCGACCGCGCTTTCCAATTATTTTCTGGAAGATAAGAGTGTTTATGGAGCTTCTTCTGTCTGTTCTTCCTCGAATAGAACATCCTCTGCTCTTCTGTCTTCATCTGCGCGCTTAATGATTTCAACCTTATCGACGAGGAGTAGAAATTCTGATCGATAGCCACCGGTATTATACCCCTGAGCAAGTTCCGCGATATTCTGAACGAGAGATAATGTGCTCGCACTTTTATAAGGTGAGTTTCTGAGAATCATCCCGAAACTAGCTACCGCGGCAGCGAATCTGAAATCTTCTGAGGCATCTTCAAATTTCAAGTTGTTATCGATAACGGGAACTTCGATTAATTCACTTTTGTCCGCATCGGGTTGTTTATAACGCAGTTTCACCGTGAGCAGTTCACGGCTCACATTACCCCGTGAGATTTCTGCAGATTTTTGATATTTCAAGGCGTCGACATCGGGGAGATCTATTTCGATTGCTGTGGGCACGACTTCATATAGTGCGGTTACAGTGTGACCGGCGCCGATTTCACCGGCATCCTTGGTGTCGTCGTTAAAATCCTCCGCCGCGAGTTTTCGATTCTCGTAACCGATCAAGCGGTAGGCATGGACCTGCGCGGGGTTGAATTCGACCTGAATTTTCACATCTTTGGCAATTGTGAACAGGGTGCCAGAGATTTGCTCAACAAACACTTTGCGGGCTTCGCCTAAAGCGTCGATGTATCCATAGTTACCATTGCCTTTATTCGAGAGTTCTTCGAGCGTGGCGTCTTTATAATTATTCATTCCGAAACCAAAAATACTCAGGTATATACCACCCCGTGCTTTTTTCTCGATCATTCGGACGAGATCTCCGCGATTGGTTACTCCGACATTAAAGTCGCCATCGGTGCAGAGAATGACGCGGTTATTGCCATCTTCAACAAAATGTTTTTGCGCAATCTTATAAGCATCTTCAATTCCTGAACTGGCGTGCGTCGAACCACCGGCGCGTAATCCTGTTATCGCGTGCAATATAGTTTCGCTATTGTTTGCGGTCGTGGAGGGAAGGGCGATTTGTGAACTGCCGGCATAAGTGACAATTGCAACCCGGTCTTCTTCTCCGAGGCGATTGGCAAGAAGTTCGAGTGACTGTTTGACGAGCGGCAGCTTATTAATGGGGCTCATCGACCCACTGACATCGATTAAGAAAACGAGATTGCTCGGCGGGCGTTTGTCCCAAGGAACTTCATATCCCTTAATACCAATGCGTACCAGCCGGTGATCAGATTCCCAGGGACTGTTTGCCACTTCGACGTGGGTAGCAAAGGGGACCTTTTTATCCGAAGGTGGATCATAGTCATAGGTGAAGTAGTTAATCAGCTCTTCAATGCGCACCGCATCGATGGGTGGAAGTTGATTCTGGTTAAGAAAGCGACGCATATTTGCATAGCTGGCCGTATCTACATCGGTCGAAAAAGTAGAGAGAGGGTTCTGCCCTGCACCGAGGAAAGGATTATCAGTGATCGAATCGTAGCTTTCGGTTTTGAAAGCACCATGTGCGATTACTGGCTGTGGACTGGGAGGAGGTCGAAGCGGCGGTTCGGGAACAGGGAGTGAGCGAGGATAATAGGTAGCACCATCCTTTTTGCCGACGATTTTACTTTCAAGGATTTGGTTGTTTTCAGAACGTCCGTCAGCCAAACGGTTAAGATAAGAAGGTTTGCGCGCCGTGCTCGTCGGACTGCCATTAGTTAATTGCCCAGCTACGATGTACGACATCTCTTGCGATACTTCAGGTATGTCACGATGCCTTTTTTCTTTTTCCTGAAGTCGATAATTTGAAGTTACGAGTTCATCGACAGGGTAGGGCTGCGCTTTTTTTGCCACGTTTTTAACCCTATCGCCTACAGTACCCATCGCGTCGTCAAATTCTTCATTCAGGCCACGTTGGATTTCCAGACCAGCCGTAAGTTTATCGGAAGAAACTGCGCCTACTGTAGCCATTTCAGCACTTGCGAGGCCTTCACCTTTCGCGACTATATCATTGGTTTTCTGATATTTGAGCTGCTGTCGTTCAGATGGTTGAATATTGCGATCCCGGCCTACAGCTTTCGCATCGGAGCGCCCGGGGGTATCCTGTTCAAAATCGGAGACCTCTACGGGTTGTCTTACTTTATTCATGGCTGGAATAAACAGCATCGGCACTGTAAGTATCAAGCAAGCGGCCAATGCCAAATAAGGCCAGAACTGTGATAGATTACTTTTGGCTGCTGGAGCAGTAGATGCTTGCAAGTGGGTGTCAATTTGTAGCTTTTGCTCATCGGTGAGATCGGCTGCAGGTTCATCTTTTAACGCATCTTCGAGAAGACTGGAAACCGATCGAATTTCATCGAGAGATTTCTGCAACTCAGGATTATCGCTAAGCGCTTGTTCCACTTCGGCGCGATCCACTTCATTATGAAGTTCGCCCAGAGCATAGGCTGTGAATTTTGGATCGTCGGGATTCATGATTGAGATTCTCCGGGTTTTGGCATCAAGTCGTAGTGACTGCCTAATTCTTTTCGGATGGATTTTATAGCGGAATGCAAGAGGAAGCCGACATTGCTAACGGATAGTTCCGTCACATCGGAAATTTCTTTATAGCTGAGTCCATTTTGGAATTTGAGGCGGATAACTTCACGTTGATTAGAGGGGAGAGTATCAAGTGCTTTATGAACCAGCTTTGAACTCTCTTTCTTTTCTGCGGCAATCGAGGGCGTGGGGTCGAGGGAAGTTTCACGCGCCAAGCTGGAATCTTGAAGTGGTGTCATTCGCCCCTCCTTGCGGTGATAGTCAAGAGCGCGACTGCGGCAGACTTTAAAGAGCCAGGGTGTGATATAATTTTGGATTTTCTCTCGCTCTTCACGGCAAAGACGTAAAAACGTCTCTTGGACCACATCACGCGCACTTTCAATATTACCCGTGATACTAATCGCATAACGGGTAAGAGAAGCAGCATGGCAATCGACCAAAGACCGTACCCAATCCTGATGGCTGGTGCGTGTGTCATCACTCATCTCAACTTGTATGTTTTCATCTTCTTTCATAAGGATAACGCACGAAGAGATGATTTATTAGATGAATACATAAATAAATGATATTCAAAAGGATGAGAAACCAAAGTATCAAATCGCGGTTAGTAGGCGATCCAGACGAGTAAATGTTTCCCCAGGAAAGCCCATGGCTCGTTTAAGCTGATAGTCACGTTCTAGAACGTTAGTATGCCTCTGCCAACGCAGCCACGCGCTTATGGGCAAGTGCCCGCGTAAGAAAGGACCCAACCCATTAACCGGAATAGGGTAATCGCTCCCATGGATAATACGTTCAACGACCGGGGGCTTTAATATTTTGTGGAGGGTTCGACTTCTTACCGGGCTATTTAACGCACTATTATCACCGTAGAGATTGGGATATAGAGGAAACATTTTGAGTAATTGATCAGTATAATCGGGGTCATTAAGACAACTGCGACCGGCGCAGTGAGCGGCGATTACATTGACCCCGCATTCAAGAGGAAGTTTCAGCGTCAGGGGGTCGGCGTATGCTGCATTAATTACCGGAAGGGTCAATTCTCCACCGGTGTGAGAGAGAAGCACCATACCGTTCTCCGCGATTCGATCCCAAAAGGGTTTAAAGCGCGGATCGGAACAATTAATATTCTGACAATTGGGCAACAGTTTTAGCACCCGCGACCCAGCCGCCAGGCACCGATCTAATTCATCTAAGGCATCGGCACGAGCGGGATGAATGGCGACGGCGGGTATAAATTCTGAATATTCTCGGGCAAGCTTAAGGACGTAGTCGTTAGGGACATACACCGCACCGGCGTCCAGGGGATTCCCGTTGTCATCATAGGGTATTTCCATCGCAAGAATGAGTATTGCGTCAAGCGATGAAGCGCGCACCAGCTCCACTAAGTGTGAAACATAGCATTCGTCGAGGCAGCCTCGAATAGATGAACGAGGCATTTTAAGTTGCCGGGCTAAGTTATATTCCAGGAACTTGCTCCAAATCGAATGAGGTCGATACCAGCAACCGCTTCCGCTACTTCCATCGCCTATAATATGAACATGTCCATCTATTATTCGCATCGTGATACTCGGTGATTATTAAACTAATCTTCGGCTTCGTGTTTGTCGTCGTCTTAATCTTAAAATTCGTAACAAATTTTTAATTCAGGGACGCAGAAATTTGAATATCCAATCGCAATTTACGGATCTGATTGCGACTGCAGTGCCAGTCTTTCTAATGCTTTAAGATCGAGCTTGCCGGATGCTAGACAGGGGATGCTATCTACTCTTAATATTTTACGGGGGATCCAAAGATTCGGTAATTTTGCGGAACTCATACGTTCACGCAGTGAATCTCTATCGATCTCGATCGTAGTTAAAAGGACAAGACTTTCACCTTTTACTTCATCAATAGTCCCTGTAATGGCAACAACAAGAGTGTCACTATCTTCGTATCCATAAGCTTCAATAATGCGTTGCTCTACGAACCCATGGGGAACCATCTCCCCCCCGATTTTTGAGAAACGAGAAAGGCGTCCTTCTATATAGAGAAAACCATCCTCATCAAAACGCGCGAGGTCACCAGTGACAAACCACTTATCAGAGAAGACTGATGCTGTGTTCTTAATGTCATCAAGGTAACCGGGGAAAATGTTGGGTCCCTGCAAGTGCAAGACTCCGGTATCGTAAGGGGATACAATATCACCTGATTCAGTGTCAGCGATGCGCCCTTTCATTCCAGGGAAAAGGCGTCCGACAGATCCCACTCGTGTTCCAGGCAGGGAATTACCAAATGTATTTTGATAATTTTCATCTGGAACATTAACGCTTACGACTGGAGCTGTTTCAGTCAGACCGTAGCCCTCAAGATAAAAGCTGCCAAATTTTTCCTCCCATTTTTTCTTAAAATCAGGGGGTGTTTTTTCAGCTCCTCCAATAACCATGACCAGACTTTTCAGGAGGTCCGGATTCACCGTTTTATAATAGGGACGGAAGAAAGTGGGGGTTCCCAAAAGAACGGTGACTTGCTCTTCATTAATGGCCTTGGCAATTCGCTTAATCTCGAGGGGAGAAGGCAAGGTAACAATGCGCAGGTTGGTGATCATCGGAAACCAGACCGTAACGGTGAATCCAAAACTATGAAAGATTGGCAGGCAGGCCATTAGTATTTCATTTTCACTAAAAAGGCCGCAATGCGAAATCTGCAAACAGTTACTGATGATATTACGGTGAGTGAGAATTACCCCTTTGGGCTCTCCCGTGCTCCCGCTGCTGAAGAGAAGAGCGGCTTCTTCTTCACCCCCTTCCATCGGTATGTCCAGAATGCGGGTCAGCCAACGGGTCGGGAGTAAATAGAGAGCGACCAAACAACAAATGATTGCCAGTTTTGAAACCGTTTTCAGTTCCAACACCAGGTCACGGGTGTCTTCCAACCAGGGAAAATCAGGTATCCTTTCTATCACCGCTTTAGCCGTTATTATTGTTTCGATATTAGCTTTACGGATACAGGATTCATTAACCCGTCGCCCAACAGTAAAATTCAGATTAACTGGAATCTTCCCACTGAGAACGAGAGCGAGGTTAGTAATGATCGCACCTATACCAGGGGGTAAAACAATGCCGACACGTTTACCCGGGATTTTATCCTTCCATATGCGTGATAAGACAACGGATACCGCTAGTAATTTACCGGCTGAAAACTCACGGCGCTGTTCGCTTGTACGGTCGATTATCAGTTTCCTTCCCAAATTACGCTTAAGAGAACGAAAACAAATATTGCCTAGATGCTCATTGAGTTCGGGCATTTTCTGATAGGCATCCGTATCGCGATCAATCGTAAATATATCTCTCTTAATTTGCATAATAAATTAATTCCATTCTTTGAATTAGGTCATAGCAAACCAAAGTGCCTGATACGATTTAAGCGCGAGTAGCCTGTGCAGGCCTGAATTTACACCATGATTAGTGTTAAGATCACGACAGTTCTGAGCTATAGCCATCATAGTGCGAATTTCGGAAAAATTAATAATAGTTTTATCGGCTCGATTATTAGGGTTAAATTTCAAGGGTAAGTCCAGTTGCGGACTATTTTAAATGCTGTTTTTCGATTAAAAAAAGGAAGTTGATAATTAATATTTTAAACAGTACTCTTTATAAATTAAATCATTTGCTAACATATTGCCGCAAATATCATAGATGAGATTGATAAATTATAAAAGGGGGATGGCATCACACTAAACTTAATCAGCAATTATCTCATTCGGTTATTTGCTTGGAGTGGAGCGTGGTTCACACCCTAAGAATTAATTTATCTTCAGTCTTCATGCAGCTTTCAATTGTGAGTTTTTATTTCGGTCGTTAAACCCCATTTATTCTCCACTTTGTAAATGAATACGAAAATATACATAATCGAAGATGAGGAGGTTGTGCAACAGTCACTTATTGAAATTATCAACATGGATTTTGAGGACTGTAAAGTAGTCGGTTCAAACATTAACGGTGAAATCGGTTTAAAAGAATGTATTAAGATTAAACCTGACCTTGCGATAGTTGATATACTATTACCCGATGTAAACGGATTAGAAATATTGCATATACTTAAGAAAAAGAATCCTGATATAAAAATCTTGATTTTCTCGGCGATTCTAGACTTACGCACGATGAAGCATGCTTATCATGGGAAGGCTGATGGCATACTTGAAAAACCAGGGTCGGTTAAAGAAATCAGATCTGCGATTAAAACCGTATTGTCGGGAGAAAATTATTATAGCCTGCATGTGATGAAGAATTTATTAGCCCACGAAACCGTCGCCCCTTTTTGATCAAATAAATCGTAAATCCCTTTTTTACGTAATAATAATACACAATTAGTAATAACAGGCTTGACAAAACAGGTTGATCAGGATATACTTATGGAAAACAAAGCCATAAAAATGAACCTAATATCCGTATTCAGAAAGTATCCTGATCAACAATCCTGTATCGACCACCTGGAAGCTATCAGGTGGGAGGACAACCCTAGCTGTCCTTATTGTGAAAGCAATCATGTTGCCCGGAAAAAGGAAAATGATAAAATCGGTCGTTGGAACTGTCACGATTGCAATAACAGTTTCAATGTCTTGAAAGGCACTATTTTTCAGGGGACTCAAATTCCACTGCAAAAGTGGTTCCTGGGCATTGCCTTGATGGTCAATGCAAAAAAAAGCCTGTCAAGCTGTCAGCTGTCCCGTGATCTGGAATTAAACCAGAAATCAAGCTGGTCCATGCAACAGCGTATTCGCGCTGGTATGGCAAGCAGAGAAAAACACTTCCTTAAAGGCGTGGTGGAAATGGATGAAACCTATGTCGGAGGCAAGCCCCGCCGTAATAAAGATGATGATGATCCGCCAAAGCGGGGACGTGGGACAAAGAAGATTCCGGTCGTCGGGGCAGTGGAACGTGGCGGGAAGGTTATTGCCCGCGTTGTAGATGACTTGAGCAGGTTTGGTATTCTGCGATTTGTTCATGGGACAACCGATATAGACGAGACTCTTCTGATTACCGATGAGTCCCCATCTTATAAAATACTCGATCACCTTATGGCGCGTGTAAGCATCAACCACGGCGAAAAGTATGTTGAAGGAGATGTCTATACTAACACAATTGAAGGCTTTTGGTCACATTTAAAGCGGGCCTGGTTTGGCCAGCACCATCACTATTCAAAGTCTTACATGCCATTATACATTGCCGAGGCATGCTGGAAGTATAACCACAGGGAGCGTTCTGACGGATTCAGTGCGTTTCTTAATTCAACAATGGTAACTAACAATACTTAATAATGAAAAAAAACGATTATACTGATATTAACGATGTATACGACGAAATTGTCGATAAGGTCTCAAAGCGTGTTAATCGTGCGATGAATAAGCATCCTCAATTGCACCAGCCCATAGCGACTCAATTTCGTCGTATACATCGTCGACTGGAATATCTTGAAAATCTTCTAAAACAAGAGAAACATCCTCTTTAAACATTCGATATTCCTCTAAGGCTTGATCCTTTGGAGAAAACATTTTTAGCCTTACAGTTATTTCGTGCCTGAGCATAATCCGTAATGATAAAATCCGAATTAACGCTTTTCTCTCAAATTCACTCATTAATCCTACTTATAAATGAGTTTATATTTAATCAGTCAAGCCATTTATTACTAATTACTTAATAATAACGTTCTACCTGGGTGTAGTGTCGCTGTTTTTTTAATCAATGTCCGGACAAAAATGATTCTGGACTGATCAGGATATGAGTGAATAAGGGTGATTATTCCATGCTTCTCAGCGCGATGCACAGCGAGTTTGAACGGTCGGGAAGTCTTGATCGTAGAGAGGTTAACAGATTGATACCTTTGTTTCCATAAAACCTGTTTTAGACATCATTCCAATCCTCAGTCTTAATAGCCTGAGAGTTTAATGGAAATAGCTGAATATCAGATTAATGGGGGTTTTCCCTATGTGATCTGACGGGCAAACCAGCACATATGTTGTTGGATCGGTAAATAAGGCGCTATTTTCGGTGATAGATCCATTATTTGCGAGTAAGTGTAAAAAGACTGTAAAAGTGTATACCCTATAAAATGTATAGGTATTATACACTAGACTTACTATGATAAATGCTTATTATCTAATGGTTATTACAACCTGATTATTAAGCGTTTGAATATAAAACAGTCATTTCAGTTTCAGAAAAGGGGGGCCAATGCTTTTTCCCTTGTTGAAGTCATTATGAGTTCGGCCATTTTCGGTTTGATCTTTGCATCGGTTGCAACCGCGCTGACGCAGGGATATACGATCATTGAAAATGCGCGTGACAACGCGCATATCAATCAGATTTTGCAATGCGACGTAGAAAATATTCGCTCGATGAACTGGGAAGAGTTGAACGCTATGCCGGATTGGGAGCACATCCAACAACAGGCAGGATTTTCGACTTCAATCAGCGATCGTTATGTATGCGAGAGGTTCATTAATGAACGCAGAGTTGGGCAAAAAGAAATCATCTTAACGATTACTTGGATGGATAGAAGACAGACAAGTCACTTTCGTAAATTCGTCACTTACTACACCAAAGAGGGAATGTATGATTACCAATACTGAATACTTTCAAGAGCGTAAGCGACAGCGATCCCTGGCTTTTACCCTCGTTGAGCTCATGGTCGCGTTATCTATTTTTATAATCCTCACAGCGATTCTCACTACGAGCTTTATCCTATTTTTAAAAAGCACCGTGATCATGAGAAATTACGCAGACATGACGGTACAAAGCCAACAATTTTTAGAAAATATCGGCTATGAAATGCGGATCGCGGAGGGAGTGCGAACCGCATCCAATAATCAATTGAGCATTGATATACCGACCGCAAGCGGGCTCGAGACAGTTGAATATACATACAACCCGAATGATCAGCGTGTTACCCGCGAGCAAGATACGGTCCTGCGACCAGTGCTTAGCAACGTAATGGAATTCAATTTTAGATATTTCAACTTTGATGGAGAATTGACCACTTCGCAACCGGAGATAAAGGAGGTTCAAATAGAAGCCAGTATGGTGAAAAAAGTTCTATTTTTAGAAAACACTAATCACTTAATTTCATCGCGAAATATGATGCGCAATTTGTAAATGCATAAAAAAAATCATAGTTTAATAGAGCAATTGAACCAAGATCGCGGCTCCGCTCTCTTGATGACGCTAATTATAACGCTGGTGGCATCGGCGATGATTGGCGGTTATTTAAATGTTACAATAAATGGATTAATCATTTCGGATCGGTCGATATTAAATAATACTACATTAAATCTCGGTGAAGCGGGTGTGGAAGAAGCTGCCTGGTCTATAAATAATAAAGATTGGTCGGATTGGAATGGAACTGGGAATAAAAAAATCCGTTCCATTTCGGGTTTGGATCTGGGAGCAAACAAGTCCGGAGACATATGCATAATGGTTGAGAATTTTGGGGATGATCCGACTATTATTGCCGGAGGTCATTCGCAGTCAGTCTATGGAGACGAATATGAAAAACAGATTGAAGTGAAACTTACTCGGCGTTCTCTTTTTGGTAATGGTCTCATCGCCCGGAATACTATTTCGTTTGTCGGTGCTAATGTCACAATAGATAGTTTCAATTCCGATGACGGAGACTATGATCCGTTTTTTAATCGAGGCGCTAATGTGACGGTAGGAAGTCTCTCCACCGCGGCAAATGCAGTTAATATTCAGAATGCTAATGTTTTTGGCTATGTCAAAACAGGGGGGGGCGAAGTTTCGGTTGGCCCTCAAGGGTATGTCTCTGATCTGATTGATCCTCCCGTTCATGATCCGACAAGAATTAGCCGAGGATTAAGAACGGTTTTGCCTGAGATAACGGCGCCGACATTAAGTTTTCCTGACACCAGTCTGCCTGAAGGTAATATCAAAGTAATCGGAACACCGGGAAGTCTGTTTCCACAGGAGTATCACTTAAACGACATAAATATCGGATCAAGGCAATATCTGATTATAAACGGACCGGTTGTTATCGTCGTGGATGATGACGTCGATGTGAAAGGTCAGATTATTGTAAGCAATTACGGGAATGCCACTTTTTATGTTGGGGACGATTTTACGGTTGGGGGACGCCGAGGGGCGATAAATAACAATAGTGTTGCTTCATCATTTACCCTTTATGGCACCAATGAAACACCCGGGGAACAGAATATAACCTTGGGTGGAAGTGCAGATCTTAGAGCAGCCGTTTTCGCTCCGAATGCGAATTTGAAATTAAATGGCGGTGGTGGGTCAGGAGCATTCTTTGGTGCTGCCTTAGTTTACGATATCAAATTTACCGGGACCTATGTATTTCATTTTGATGAAGCGCTTAACAATTTTTATGGAGCCAATCCTAAATACAAGATGGAGAGTTGGACTGAATTAATGGGAGAAAATAAAATCGATTGTTCCGCGCATCATAATTAACAGGAAAAATTTTTATTTTTAGATAATAAGAGAACCAATACTTTACTGATGAAATCATTTCTCACACCATTTAAGCGTATACTTGACGGCGATAGGCCGTCTGCGTTGTGCTGTGAGAATCGCTATTCCGCCAAGAGGGGTTTCACCCTCTTAGAGATCATGGTTGTCGTCGGGATAATTGCAATGATCGCTGCGATTGCCATACCGGTATACAGAAAAGTAACCCTCGAGACCCAGAACATTAAAATGATCAACGATGTAATAGATTACTCAGATGCCTTTAACAGTTATAATTTTCTTAACGGAACTTGGCCGCCGACAGCGGGAATGAACCAGATACCCAATGGCATGATAGGGTTTTTATCAAACGCTTATACCCAGGGAGGGGTATTTGGGGGCGAATTTCACTGGATTGGAACGGGTACACTACAAATAAAGAAGTCAGATGCGACGACAGAGACAATGACTGAGCTCGATGAAAAAATTGATGATGGCGACCTGTCGACAGGCCAGTTCACTAAACAGGGGTCCCAAATGTATGTCCTGCAATTTTAATTGTAAATTAATACCCCTTTTGATAAAGTGAGCACACTTCCAATTATAATAGCTATAATAGATGTTAGAAAAACTTCGAAATAATAAATATTTTTTATCAGCCGTGATACTATTAATTATCGGCGGCAATGTGATATATCATGTTTTCTATTACGATAATTATGAATTTGCTGAAAATGTGGAGTCCGTCGAATGGTTGCCCCAATCGGCGAATAATATATCATTTTATATGTACCGCGATTCGAATATTTATGAATTTTCGATGGAAGAAAAAGATTTTTTGGCTTGGGTAAAAGATCAAGGGTTAAAGGTTAAAAAAATTGAAAGCGGCGCGGTAGCGATGGCCAGGTATAGTTTCTATGCTGATTTAGCGGACCAGGAAATGGAAAATATGAGCGAAGAAGAACAATACGAAAAGTGGAAAGCGCGAACCCAGGTCAGCATCAATAACGGTTACATCTTTGAAGGAAAATCCGAAGATAAGATTAATTTAGGGAGTTACGATATAGAGGGGAAAAAGGTTTATTATAAATCACTCTAGGACAGGATTTATAAGTATAAATGTCGGATCGACTCCCTCAGGATACTGAAGGGCTATATTAATTGTAGTAGAGTGGGTATGATGCACCCATTTTACACTTTTGAGTGATACACAGTCACGTCCCGCGAACCGCGTTGAGAACGTACTTAATTTAATTATTTTCCGTTTTAACGTGAGGCTATATTGCTTTCAATATATCTTAAATAATTCTCGACTCCCCCCGCTTTGTAACCGACATGCCTGGTTATTTCTTTCCCCTCTGGATTTAAAATGATGATCGTTGGAAACGCTCGCACCGCGTATTTTCTTAATAACTGGTCGTTTTGCTCTTTTATGGACTTATCCAGTTTTTTTTTGCGAGGAAAATCTAATTTGATAAGGACAAGTTTATCTCCAGTATAATCTTTAAAGGTTTGTTTATCAAAAATATCTTTTTTCATTTTGATACACGGTGGGCACCAGTCTGAACCCGTGAAATCTATGAGAACATGTTTTCCTTCACTGCCAGCTATGGTGATTGCTTTATCATAGTTGGTTTCCCAATTACCCGATACGTTTACAACCCCAAAGAGCAGGGTGACAATGGTGATGTGTATGCTTTTATTCAGTAGGGTCATCATTATGTATTTTAAATAGAACAAATAATGTTATTTTTTGAGAAAGTCATATAATAAATAAGAATAAAGTCCTCAAGAAGTTATTCCCTACTCGGCGGTTAAGATTGATATTCTTAAATGAAAAATGAATTAGAAGTGAGATGACATACTCAAACTATCGGGTGCTTCACTTTTTCATTATTGAACCCAATCCTATAATTATAAGGTTTACAATTAAGCCCCAGAGCCCCGCATGAATACCGAAAGGCCTGACAGGAATTTCAGATCCTAGTTTTATAGCTATGACATAAAGCAATGTAATTGCTGTACCTACGATTAGTCCGGCGAAAACTGGACCCGCGCAGACTCTTTTTGTATGTATACCTAAAAAGATTGCGGGGGCAATCTGGATGAGTAATTCCAATTTTATCTCTATAAGTCGCCAAATAGTGTCTTGAGTAATGAGAGCGAGAACAGTCATTGCCGCCATTAGAAGCCAGGAAATTAATTTTCCAAAAAAAGTAAGCTCAGCTTGCGAAGAATGCGGGCGCAGTGGCGCGTAAATGTCCTTGGTAATGGATGAAGAAATGGAAAGAAGGCTCGAGTCCACAGTTGACATGATGGCGGCAAATACCGCGGCAACGAAAACAATTAATAGAACCTGCAGTTGCGGCACTTCTGTAATGATGAAATTCAGCATTTGAACGGTGATTGTGTCGCTCGCTTCCTTACCCAGATCGGGAATTTTCGCGGCGCCTACCCAGCCAACGGTGAGCATGAAAAGGGTAGTGACGATCGGTAAAAACACCATCACTTGAAGTGAGCGTTTTAACACCGATTTACTTTTAGCCGCATAAATTCTCTGTATCGCTTGAGGATAGAGGGAGATCCCAAAACCAACAATGAGTATTGAGCTCAGCCAGCTCATTTTCTGGTCGAATGTGGGGGGATTCCAGAACTCAGGACGCACTTCGCGCAAATTCACCGATAGGACATGCAATCCGTCCAATTGGAAGATGATGACGCCAAAAATGAGGAGACACCCGACGAAAAGAACTAGACCCTGCAGGACGTCTGTCCAAGCCACACTGCGCATTCCTCCGAGTGTCTCATATAATACGACGATAAATGCAAAAGTGATCACACCCTGAGCCATGCTGATATTGGCTGAACCGCTTTCAACGAATAATCCAATGGCTTTTAGATTACTTAAAATAAAATTACATAGGGCAACAATACCAATGAGACTAACTAAAATACTTAGTGGACGGAATTTATAACGGTCCTGGATGAAGTCTGAGGTGGTCAGATAGCGTTTTTGCCGCGAAAGGCAAAAGAGTCGGGGGGCATAGAGGAGATAGCCCGCGATTACGGCCATCATGAAGGTAACGGATAATAAAAACCAGAATCCATTGCGATAGGCTGATCCTGAGAATCCAAAAAGCGTATTTCCACTGTACTGTGTTGCGTAGAGAGTCAACAGGAGGACGATGATGCCTAGATTTCTCCCCCCCAAATAAAAATCATCCAAACTATTCTCCTTGCGGGCAAAGCGACCTGCGAGGCCAATAATGATCAATAATACTAAGTAGATAATGACGACCGCAAGCCCAGTGGAATCGAGAATGAATATACCCGTATCCATCAGTCTTTTTTATCTGGATTAGAATCCATCGTATTCTCACCTGCAAGCTGATCCCAAAAACGACCGATCGCATAACTGATAAATAAACTGAAAACAACAGTCATAAAAAAAGAATAGATGAACCAGTTGGGGAGCCCTTCATCTACCGGGCTGGCTTCAGCGGTATAAAACCAGGGTACCGTAATAACGATCAGGATGAGAATCGAAATAAAGAGTTTAAGGAGGAGCGTCATAAAGGGTGGCAGATAATGAGAGGGGAGCTATTGCCGTTAAATTTTATAGCAGGTGTTAGATGACACACTTAAAATCAAATATCTCGAGCGCAGCGAAAGCCGCAGTTATCAGTAGAACTATCCGGGGTATTAGAAGTTCGCGCAGCAACGCGATAACGATTGCAATAACTCATATGGCATAAAAATGATCCGCCTTTCATTATTTTCCTCTCTCCGTTTTCCGGACCAAGAGGATATTCTCGTGAAGCCGTGAGATGCCAGGTAGGGCTGAACCAGTCATGGCACCATTCCCAAACATTTCCTGAAGTGTTATGAATTCCGTATCCGTTTGGCTTAAATGATCGAGCAGGGGCTGTTCCAATAAAACCATCTTCACCAGTATCCTGATTTGGAAAATTACCTTGCCAGATATTACAACGATGTTTGCCTCTGGGGGTCAGTTCGTCACCCCAGGGGAAACGATTTTGCTCTAACCCACCGCGTGCTGCGTACTCCCATTCAGCTTCAGTGGGTAATCTTTTACCAGCCCAACGGGCGTATGCAATCGCGTCATTCCATGATATGTGAACTACAGGGTGGTCCATTCGTCTTTTAATATTAGAACCTGTCCCTTCCGGTTTTTTCCAGTAAGCTCCTTCAATAGCATACCACCATTGCAGGCCCATTACCGTATGGGTCGTTTTCAGTTTTCGTTTTTTTGATTTTGGAAGCAGAGAGTGAAAAACATAGGACCAGGTAAATTGCTCCGCCTCGGTTCTATAATGAGTGGCCTCAATAAAAGCTGCAAACTGTTCGTTGGTAACTGAAGTAGCATCCAGATAAAAAGGTTTGACTGTGACTTGACGCACAGGTCCCTCTCCGTCTTCAACCCACTTATCTTTGTCTTCGGTACCCATGAGAAAACGAGCACTCTCAAAACGGACCATGCCTTCTATAGATCCGGTATTTGCAAATATTAATGGATTGCTCTTATCGCCATGGCATTGAGGATTGCCCGATCGGTTACCCGTGCCGCAAGCCCTATCTTCGGTAGACGGTGCACAGCAATTATTAGGATTTTCCGATCGCATGATTAAAGGAGTAGTCAAAGAGTAATTTCCACTCACACATCTGTATCTCACGGCAGAGCTGTTCTTTCTCCGATCCGCTGCCTAACGCAGATTCACATAGATCGATAAATGCAAAAGGATCCCATACAACCTGTTTTTGGAGAAAATCAGTAGCTGCATCCGATCTATGTGCTTTAGCAAGTTCCTTCGCACTGGGACAGAGGTCAATCCATATGGGGTGTTTTTTGAACCGCCGGAACCAGTATTTAGAATTGCTGAAATCTGGCTCTCGTCGATGCATCAGTCCATGCCAGTAACTACCGGTCGGGTTTTCAATTTCCTGGCTGATCTTGTGCGAAGCATCAAGTCGGTTATGCAGTAGGAGTATACCGGCGACACAACTTTTCGCCATTGCCTGGTCTTTGATATCGAATTCCTCAAATGCAAGTATTTCTGTAAGACCGTCAAATAAGCTCTCAACAGAGCTGTCGGGTTCACCTGGATCGAGGGGCGGTAAGTTATTACACGCGACCAGTGGGGTCAGGACGGGACCATATGCTGCTGATTTTTGTTCTGACATTTTCTTTCTCAATGATGAGATGAAAATGCATATCTATCAAGGCCCTGTTCGTCTGTCTAGCATTTAGCAGAAGCAAAAGCATATAATAGTAAACTTCTAAGAAATCTTTAGAGTAGCATTTGTATGCTCCGGTCAATTGGATTGCTGATTTTTTGGGAATAAAATGCCTGAACTGGCACGAAAAATTATTCGATATAGATCAGAGAAATCCGGGTGGCTAAGCGATCCCTTGATGGAAAAGCTTGGGCCGAGAGAGTACCCCAGGTTGTCTTGCTCATTACTAAGAAGAGTTAATTCTTGAAGAAGGGTCGCGGTATCGTTTTTAGCGGAAAACTGCGTTTTTATATCAATGGGTTGATCGAAAATGGGGACCCCTTCTAGATAGGAGACCCGACCTTGCCCGGTTAAATGAATGTCCCGGCTCTTGACAAGAAACTCTGTCAAATGGATATCGAGATTTTTATCGCGAATGGCTTCAATTCTAAATGTATCAAAATTAATTTTACGAAGAAAATCAGCGAGGCGATCAGCGGTTCTCAATTCGCGCACCTTATTACCCAAGAAAGAACCGAATGCGTTTAATAAATCTGCCCCCGTACTGACATTATCTCCGGCTGCATCGAGTGCACGAAATATGCCCTTGTCACTTTTTATATTTATCTGCCCTTGCGCCTTATCCAACAAGTTGTCCAGGTTTCGGCCATTAGCTCTTAAATTACTTGTTAAATCAACAACGGCGTTCAAGACCGGTCTACTATTTGGCGCTCTCTTTTTTAAATACGCCCCAGTATCGAAATTGGGAAGTTGAGCCTGGGCTTCAAGGTAATAGGGCTCAAGACTATCGGTAATAAAATTTAATGCACCTTTGAGGTGAAAGGAGCTCTCGTATATAACGGCGACACAATCTTTAATCGTGATTGTGTCATTATCGATGTGAATCTCGCTCGCAATATTATCGAGGTGATTTTCGCTATTAATATCAATTCTCTTATATTCAATGACCGCTCGACCTGAATAGTGCGACCAGAATGGTTCCATCGCAGGTTGACTGTCATGAAGTGGAAGTTGGATGAAATGACGAGAACTTGATGACGAGGGTAGATTTGCTAATAAAGGAATGTATGAAACAGGTTCTTCAAGCGAGCTGGTTTCTACCGGTTGATAGACCGTCGGCAATAAAATGAAGTCGTGCAGGAATAAACGATTTCCCGTAAGTAATGCATCCACCTCATATCCATTTTCAACCCAATTGTATGATAATTGGAGATTTCCATCACTTATGCCTGCGGTCCCTTTCACGTTAAATGGAACAACGAGATCGACAGTCCCCTCTTGATTCAGATGACCTGTAAGATCAAATTCTGCAATAGATATCGGGGTGGAGGAATTGTACAAATTCAGCTCTTCAATTTGCAGCTTGAGATTGGTATTCCAGAGATTGTTAATTTCAAGCTCACCAGCCAAACTGAACTTACCTGCTTCAATGTTTCCAAAGTCACGCAATAGCGGTTGTTCAAGACAAGGGGGCAAATTACCACTGAATTCCCCCTTTGTCTTTACGAAAAGCTGATCATTATCAGTTGTCATCAAAACACTGCATTCACCGGTCATAAGCAATGCCCCCCTGGATGACATGTTTACATCAGTGAATATGATCTCTTCAAAACTTGGATCGATAACACCCTTGAGAAGGGTAGTTACTTCCATTTCCTTTAATAACAAACGGCCATTATGAGCAAAAAAAGCATTTTTAAAATGGACAGGCTGAGGGGCAATCAACTCATAAGCGGGGAGCATTCTCTTAAAAATAAAACTTCCTTGGAGATTTTCTGCCTTTAGTTTTGAACCCAACTCTACGGAAGGTATTTCTCCAAGTTGAGATTGATGAGGAAAAACAACCGTTAAATCCGTAACGTTCAGATGATTAATATTAATGTTATCTTCGGTTAATAAACTTATGGCCAATAGCTCTACCTTTAATTTATTGAATTTAATCTCCGTTCCATTCTGGGAGAAATGTAAACTGTCTATCTCAATTCCCCCCCATCCCATTTTTATGCGCTCAATACTGATTTCAGTTCCTGGCTGATCTAAGATCTCCAAAATGATCTTTTTCTGAATCCCCGGTGCCAAAAGAAGACCGATTCCAATACCCGCAAGGATCACGACTAAGAGCACAAGAACGAAGAGGTATTTGAGTGCCTTCATCAGTGAATACAAGCCACGCTAATGATAGGAGAAGGTAATGATGGTGTTCTGTTCACAGGCAGGGGAAATCTTAAAGAATAATAGTAGAACCTTGTCTGGAGATCCACATTATTTGACTCCTATCATCACACGAGTCGTTTGTCGCACGAGTAAGTATTCAAGTGCGAGGGGAGGAAAGTGTCGTTAAGATTTACCGCCGCTATCAGCGATTCCTTTTTCGTCAACTTTTGTTGCTCTTTTCCCGATTCGTTGGCGAAGAAAATACATGCGAGCTCGCTTGGTTACGCTTTCACGCTCGATTTCAATTTTTTCAATATTTGGTGAGTTTGTAGGAAACACTCTTTCCACACCTTCACCGTAGGAAATTCTCCGTACCGTAAATGTTTCATGGATACCGTGTCCCTTGCGCGCGATAACAATGCCTGTAAAAATCTGGATGCGCTCTTTTTCTCCTTCACTTACTCTAGTGTGAACGCGAACACCATCGCCGACCTTAAATTGATCACGACCAGATATTAGCTGATCTTTAGTAATTTCGTCTATTATCGGTTTCATTGTTATATATTCTTTTTAGAGATTAAATCCGGTCTATGTTTTTTTGTGCGTTCAATACGTTGTTCTTCCCTCCACTGCTCAATTTCGGCGTGGTTACCTGTAAGCAGTACATCGGGTACTTTTTTCCCGCGATAATCAGCGGGTCGTGTATATTGGGGGAAAGAGAGTAAATTCTCGTTAAAACAGTCTTGGGTTAAAGATTTTTCGTCACCCAGGACATCCGGAACAAAACGGCAGATACAATCGATCATTACCGCTGCGGGAAGTGTTCCGTTCGTGAGAATGTAATCGCCAATGCTCATTTCCAGGTCGACTAAATCTTCACGAATTCTTTCATCAACGCCTTCATAGTGACCGCTGATGAATATTAAATGACCGGCAGCAGCTAATTTTTTACCGATCGAAGAAGTGAGTGTTACCCCATCAGGAGCCATCAGGATGACCTTGGATTTTTCCGTCCTCAGCTCTTCGATCGCTGCATAAAGTGGCTCTGGTTTTAAAACCATTCCTGCGCCACCGCCAAATGGTCGGTCGTCGGTAATGTGATGTTTATCGGTGGCCCAATCCCGAAGGTTATGGACGCTGATATCGAGGATTCCGTTTTCTCTGGCTCTGCCAATAATGCTCTCAGAGAGAAAACCGCTGATCATCTCGGGAAACAAAGTAAGCAAATCGATTTTTAATTGAGATGACATGGTTTTCAGCATTTATGGATAACATCACAAAAGAAATTTACTTAGTCCCAATGAATTACTTTTTAGTGGGGGTCTTTTTTTTAGTCGTAGCTTTCTTTGCTACCTTGACTTTTTTTACCGTGCCTTTGGCTTTTGATGCAGTGCTTTTTTTTGCCTTCTTTACGGTTTTTTTAGTTGCGGTCTTTTTCTTAACAGCGGCGACCGGTTTTGCACTGGGTTTTTTGGCAGGTTTCTCTGGTTTTTCTTCGACCGATTTTTCTGGCGCCTCCTCTACAGGCTCTGGGCTTTTAACTTCGGCAGCTTCAGCAGGTGGGGTATCAATGGGTTTTACAGGGGCAGCTTCAACAGGCTCAGCACTGGGTTCTTCAACAGGTTCGGCTGAGGATACTTCGGCGCTTTCCGCAATTGGCGCTTCGACAGGATCCACAGGAGCCGCTTCAGCAGTCTCAGGACTGGATGTTTCAACAGCTTCAACAGGAGCCGCCGCTTCGACAGGCTCAGCACTGGGCGCTTCGACAGGTTCAGCACTGGGCGCTTCGACAGGTTCAGCACTGGGCGCTTCGACAGGTTCAGCACTGGGCGCTTCGACAGACTCAGCACTAGGCGCTTCAACAGATTCCACCGCTGTTGCTTCGACAGGCTCAGCACTGGGTGCTTCGGCAGGTTCAGCACTGGGTGTTTCGACTGGTTCGGCAGGTGGTTTTTCAGCAGTCTCAGCGGATTTAGCTCTTTTTTTGGCTCTTCTTTCTCTTTTAGCTTCGGAAATTGGACCTTTTTTAGCTTTATTAATAAGCGAGCGAGCAGTATCGGAGGGGAGAGCACCCACACCCATCCAATGATCGATCCGTTCAATTTTAAGATTAATGCGATCCCCAAACTGTTCGGCTTTTGGGGCATAGGTACCAAGAATTTCTACGAATCGCCCATCTCTCGGAAAGCGAGAGTCTGCGACGACCATTCGATAATGAGGGGAGTGTTTGGCCCCATGGCGTTGTAGCCTGATCTTAAGTGACATTGTAGTACTTGGGTGACTTTTCTTCTAGAAGGGGGAAAAGAGGACAAAAATGTAGTCACCGAGGCGATTGTCAAGCTGGTTTACTCTCTTATGTCCTTTTTCCTTATATTGATTGCAATGAACAATATAAAGGCTACATGAGTTAGACTTCAAGGATAGTTTATCTCTAGAGAGAAAATTTTCGTGCATCACTGGTAATTCATAATATTCCTTAAAGACAGAAGCTTATAAAAAGAGAAAATGAGGTTGAAAACAGTTGTCATCAGAGCTCACGCTCCTGGTATTAAATGATTAGATTTTATGGTTAATCCATTCATATATCCAAGTCGCAGTATTTTGTCCATTGCAGCGCTGCTTTTAATAGGCTGTAAAAGACAGCAGATTGTATATTACGAAATTGCGAAAGAAGATAACAGAATTGAGCAGGTAGCAGGAGACATTTCAGGGAATTCGGAACTTAATATGGAAAGTAGGGGACTTCCTCCCGAAACACTGGGCAGCACTGCTAATCCACACTGGACACTACCTGAGGGATGGCTGCCGGGTAAAACTTCGACGATGAGACGTGGAAGTTTTACCGTTATGGGTCCTGACAATCAAGGGGTGGATATCTCGGTCACAACATTCCCGGGTGATGTCGGCGGTGAGGTAATGAATATAAACCGCTGGCGACGGCAGATCGGGTTGAGTCCTATCAGCATCGACTCTCTCAACGAGCATATAGTGACAAAAAAAATAAATGATATGACATTCCGGATTGTTGATTTTAGCGCGGAACTGCCGAAGCTTGACGATAAATATCTACAACGCACGATCGTCGCTACCATAAACCACGAAGGTAATTCATGGTTTTTTAAGATGACTGGAGATGCTCCCCTCGTAGCTTTGCAGGAGGAAACCTTTATGGGATTTCTGACTTCGGTTCATTTTTGATTTATTTTATTTCATGTTACTTAAAATCATCAGTTCGTTGAAACTGACCGTATGGTTACTGGTACTATCATTGGTGTTGATTTTTTTCGGCACCTTAGATCAAGTCCATTTTGGAATCCGGGCGACGCAGCAGAAGTATTTTGAAAGTGTCATCGCACTCTGGCAATATCCTCTCCAATGGCCTCTGGGAGAGTCCTTGCATTGGCTTCATTTCCCCATACCCGGTGGTTATTTGATTGGTCCTTTGCTCCTCGTTAATCTCATTGCTGCCCACGCCACTCGTTTCGTTTTAAGATGGAACAAGGCAGGTATATATATTATTCACCTCGGGGTAATCCTGCTTCTCTTAGGCCAGCTGAGCACACAATTATTTCAGGAGGAAAATTATATGTGGGTCGAAGAAGGGAAGAGTGCAAATTACCTGGAAAGTCATCATCACGACGAACTGATTATTACTGATATTACAGACCCGAAAGTTGATGGTGTTGTCAGTATTCCTATAGATCTCATTGATAATCAGCCAACATCATTACAACATCCGCGCCTTCCCTTTCGCGTTGAGACTAAAGCTTTTTACCCAAACGCGGCGATTGTGCAACGCCGTCATTTAACAGAGAAATTGCCGGAAATGATATTTAACCGCGGATTGGGGCGTGAAAAAGATTTCGTCGTATGGGAGAGACCGATGACCTATATGCAGGATGAACGTAATGTAACTACAGCGATCATAGAGCTGGTAGGAACTGAAGGGTCACTTGGAATATGGTTGGTATCCAATGTATTTGATGAAAAGTTTCCCCACCAACATTTCAGATATGAAGAGCGTGATTATGAAATCGCTCTAAGGATCAAGCGCACCTACCTGCCTTATAAAATTGAACTCATCGATTTCACGCACGACCGCTACATGGGAACGGATATCCCCAAAAATTTTTCCAGTAAAGTGCGTATAGTTAATCCTCAATCTTCAGAGGATCGCCAAACATTGATTTATATGAATCATCCCCTGCGTTATAAGGGGCGTACTTTTTTTCAAGCTGCCTTTGACCAGCAAACAGAGAAAAGCTCGATGTTTCAAGTTGTCAATAATCCCGGGTGGTTAATTCCCTATATCTCATGTGGGATGATTGCAATTGGACTAATTTTTCAGTTCGGATACAGGTTCATAAAATTTAGCGGAAATAAAAACTGATGAAAAAAGCGATAACACTTAGCCTCATTTTTTTTGGTATCCTTTATGTCGGACGTAGTTTAGTGCCGCCGCGATATAACCCGGCGATTGAGGTAAAACAGTTTGCTCAACTGCCGCTTTTATACAAGGGACGGCTTAAACCGATGGATACAACAGCTCGCAATGCGCTGCTTATCATTCACGGTAAACAGACTTTTAAAGATAAGTCGGGAGAGAGAATAAGTGCTATTGAATGGTTAATGGATCTTACGATGCGATCTGATGTAGCTGACAATTATAAAGTATTTTACGCATCCCATCCCGATATTTTAGGGCTTTTCAATATACCGCATGAAAAAGCCGCTGTTTTTAAATTCAACTTTTCATTTAATGAGCTTTTACCTCATCTTGAAGAAATTGAGAGACAAGCAAAGCTAGCTAATCCAGAAGCACAATTGCGAACTCCTTATGAGCGTTCGATACTAAAATTGAGACAAGACTTAGTCCTCTATCAGCAACTGGCGCATAGTTTAACTTCCCCTCAATATGTATCCTCTCTCAAAGAGGAATATCAGGTTTACCTCGGATTAATGCCTGCGGGAGTGAGGGCTTTTAATCAACAACAAGCAGGTGAAGATCACAATGAAGACGCGCTCAATCATTTTATGAGTTTCGCCCATCGTTATCAGATTCTCTCCGAGACAGCCGCTTTCAGCATCATCCCACCACGAATTGGGTCACCTGACTCTACTCATTGGCAATCAACGGGGCAAAGTCTGATTGAAACGATCATGGCGGGAAAAATCGATGAGGTGGTATTAGCCTATGCCGGGGTGATCGATGCTTACCGATCGGAAAACCACGGAGATTTCAATGCCGCACTAACCGATTTACAAACGCTCATCGACAAGCGCAATAACACCGGATGGAATAGCTTTCGATCGGAATACATATTTAATTATTTTTCCCCTTTTTATCTCAGCCTGACAATCTATGTATTGGTATTTATCCTTGTATGTATCTCATGGCTCGTTTGGCCCGATACCCTGGGACGTGCCGCCTATTGGCTGCTAATACTCGCATTTTCTGTGCACACTTTAGGGTTGCTCGCGCGGATATTTATTCAGGGGAGACCACCCGTGACCAATCTCTACTCGTCTGCAGTATTTGTTGGCTGGGGAGCAGTGTTGTTTAGTGTTATTCTGGAGCGTATTTACCGAAATGGAATAGGGAGTGCCGTTGCAGCATTACTAGGTTTTTGCACACTGCTCATTGCGCACCACCTCGGCGGTTCTGGAGATACCCTCGAAATGATGCAAGCCGTTCTGGATTCAAATTTCTGGTTGGCTACTCATGTCGTAACAGTGACGTTAGGCTATTCCGCAACTTTTTTAGCCGGGTTCCTCGGCCTTATTTATATCTGTCGTGGATTCTTAACCAAGAGTCTCGATAATTCTACCGCTCTTGCGATTTATCGAATGGTCTATGGTACAGTATGCTTTGCCTTACTTTTTAGTTTTGTTGGCACTGTATTGGGTGGAATATGGGCGGACCAGTCATGGGGTCGTTTCTGGGGGTGGGATCCAAAAGAAAACGGAGCACTCTTAATCGTCATTTGGAATGTCCTCGTGATTCATGCCATCTTGGGTAAAATGGTTTTGCAACGTGGCTTAATGATACTCGTTGTCGTAGGTAACATCATTACAAGCTGGTCATGGTTTGGAACAAATATGCTGGGTGTGGGCTTGCATTCATACGGCTTCACGGAGAGTGCTTTTTTCTGGCTTACACTATTTTGGTTGAGTCAGTTTATTTTTATCGCCATTGGATTGTTGCCGCATGGCTATTGGCGTAGCCGAATAGGAGTCAGTGGATAGTTGGTCAAAAAGTCAAAGTGGCAGAAGAGCTGTTGCGCGTGTTAAGTTTTAGGTGTAGATAGTTCAGGTTCCATTATTCCAACTAAACATAGGTCCACATTCTCTGCATCTGGCAGCCACAATAAAATATTTCTAAACTTTTTTCTCTTGGTGGTGTTTTATTATAATACCATGAGAACATTTTTCTATAGTGTTATATTGGGTGCTGTATTAGCTTTGGTAAGCGGGTGTGAAACTTACGGTCCGCACGCAAAAAGAGGTACCGCCTATGGTGGTACGACAGGTGCGGTGGTAGGCGCAGTTATCGGTCATCAAAGCAATGAAACAGGAAAAGGCGCGCTTATTGGTGCTGCTGCTGCCGGTAGCGCGATTGGTGCACTTTTAGGGAGCGCGAAAGATCAGCAGGAAATCGAGCGAGAAGAGGAAATAAGACAACGTCAGGCTTATGAAATTGATTCCGAAGCTCCACTCTCCGGTGGTGTCGTTATAAAGTAGTCAAAAGGTCAAAAAGTCAAAAGGTCAAAAAGGAGGGAGCGCTGACGCGCGTGCCAGGTTTTATATGTTATGTATTGAGGTGGAGCGGGCTGTCCCAGCGCGCTTCTTTATTCAACGCCTTGTTCCTATTCTAAGACGACAATTAATTTAGCTCACAAGTAATTCTGTTGCGTGATTGAGTAGTCAAAAAGTCAAAAAGGAGGGAGCGCTGACGCGCGTGCCAGGTTTTATATGTTATGTATTGAGGTGGAGCGGGCTGTCCCAGCGCGCTTCTTTATTCAACGCCTTGTTTCTATTCTAAGACGACAATTGATTTAGCTCACAAGTAATTCTTTTGCGTGATTGAGTGCGGATTGAGAATGACGATCACCAAGCATACGCGCTAACTCAACAAGCCGATCCGACTTTTTTTCGTGAATCGACTTTATTGCGATCGACGTAGAATTTTTATTTTGGTCTTTAGTGACAATAAAATGTCCACTTGCTTTACCTGCTACTTGCGGAAGATGGGTTACACTAAAAACCTGGTGTCGTTTCCCGAGAGAAGCAAGTTCCACGCCGACGACATTAGCGATTTCACCTCCCACATTGGCATCGGCTTCATCAAAGACGAGGACGGAAGTATCGTCTACCTGGGCGAGGATTGCTTTAAGCGCAAGCATTACGCGTGCAATTTCACCGCTCGACGCGATTTTATTTAAAGGCAAGAGATCCTGGCCCGGATTGGGAGAAAAAAGAAATTGGCAGGAACAATTTCCATATTCTTTTAGTTCAGACTCACGTATTATTCCGATTTGTATGTCTGCCTTCTTAAAACCTAACAGTCCAATGAGCACAGCTGCTTTTTTACTCAGTTCCCTCGCGGCTTTCTGTCGTTTCACTCTTAATGATTCAGCTCTTTTTTCGAGTTTATCCCCTAGATCTTTAGCTTCTTTTTCCAAGCTTTCAATTGAACCATCAATATCACCTTGCATTAAAATCTTATTCGACAAGCTCTCGCGCTTTTCCAAAACCGCCTTTACACTATTCCCGTACTTACGGCTGAGCTCGAGCCATAGGTTCATCTTTTCCTGGAGTGCATGCTCGGCCTCCTCATTAAATTCGCAATCGCTTGCCAACTGCCCATAACACTCACTCAAGTCTTCTAATTCAATGATTGTAGACTCAAGGCGGTCGGCCAAAGCATTTGATTCACCATCGATTTCGGCAAGTTCTCGCGCTCCCTGGAGAAGGATTCCAAGTTGCTTGATTACCCCCTCATCACCCCGCAGAGCAGTTTCAATATTAGTACTCAGTCCGGTAAGCTCGCGTGCTTTAGTCGAGCGATTATAGTCACGCTCAAGGGCTTCAATGGAATCTTCACTTATCTCTGCCTGATCGATAAGACGGATCTGATTCTGGATAAAATCAAGTTCATCGGGGCTCAAATGATCCTGAGTTCGGAGATCATCGATATTTTGCAGAATCTGCTTCCACTTTTTATAGCGATCCTGGTATTCCTTTAACTCTTTTCCTATCTGCGCGTAGCGATCGAGAAGTTCGCGTTGCCACTTTTCTTTTAATAATTTTTGAGGTTCTCCGGGACCATGAAAATCAATCCAGGACTCTCCCAATTCCTGCAGATTTCCTAATGTGGTAAGTGCTCCATTGATTTGTATTTTGGGCATTTTGGAACGGGCTAGCGATCGACGTAAAATCAAACTACCATCCTCACAGGGAGGTAACCCAAAGATTTCGAGTTGGGAGTCGAGCCGTTGAGTATCAGAAAAATAAAGCCCACCCTCCACTTCGCAGACTTCAGCATCTTTGCGAATGATCGTTTTATCTACTCGGGATCCAGAGAGAAGAGCGAGAGCGCCGAGTAGGATGCTTTTGCCCGCTCCCGTCTCACCGGTCACCGCGGTAAATCCTCGGTCAAAATTCAGTTCCACCTCATCCATAAGGGCGAGATTTTTAATCTTCAGATACTGCAACATGTCTGGTTGTTTTTATAAATCAGTTGAAACCCTCTTTGGCAATCAAAGGTTATTTACATAAGTGCAGCGGTTTGTTGATCGAAATGCCCGCCTTCGCTCTTCGAGCTATGGCGCGCAACTTTCACCTGGTGGTGAAAGTTGTTTTCAAATGAATCGGCGTTTCAGGAACGACTTACCGGAACCGGATTTTAAATACTTTTCAAAATGTCTAGCTTTCTTTTCATTCGCAAAAGCGAAGTAGCACACTAGTTGCCATGGTTTGTATTGTGCTGTGTGTGACGATTTACCAGAATTATGATCGCGTAATCGTGTTTTCAAATTACCAGCAAGACCAATATAATACTCTTTTCGATTATATACACTTTCGATGATGTATACATAGGTCATATACGAAATTTCCTTTTTCGTAGAGACTAGAGAAAATGTATATTCATGAATCTAATAGTTAATATCTAATCTGAGACTTATTTCTACGATCGGCATTTTTTCGATAAACTAAATGTACGATCTAAGCGAAATGCCCGCTTTCGCTCTTCGAGCTATGGCGCGCAACCTTCGCCTGGCGGCGAAGGTTGGTGGGAGATGGCAGACTCGAACTGCCGACTTCTTGCGTGTGAAGCAAGCGCTCTAACCAACTGAGCTAATCCCCCGTAATATGGGACGGTATTTATGCCGCATACTTTCTAATGCGTCAATTCAGGAAAAACATCGCTTCTTATATTGAACACCTTGGGATATTTTTGATAATGAGTTAAATTATTTCTTTCTTACGATGTCTCAATCAATTGATTTCCAGAAAATAGCCCGGCTTCCATCACCGGGAGATAACGTGGCGATTGCGACAAAAAATCTGGATGCTGGATTGAAAATTAATTATGAGGGTGAGCAGTTTAACCTCGATTGCACCGTTCTTCTCGGCCATCGCTTCGCGGTGGAAAAGATTGCCGTGGGTGAGCCTTTACTTTCATGGGGTCTACCTTTTGGCATAGCGACCGTGGAGCTTGCACCTGGTGATTACGTGTGCAATGCCGCTATCCTTTCAGAACTTAAAATAAGAAATCTCGGCGTAAAACTTCCTGAGGAACCCAATTTTAAGGACAAGGTTGCTCCTTATGTCCTTAATGAAAGCAAATTCAATTCGGGGACACAGGTAAATCGTCATGATCACTCACTCACTTTCAAAGGTTACCGGCGATCGAAAGCAATAGGTGTAGGAACAAGAAATAACATTGTAATTCTGGGAACGACTTCACGATCCGCGAGCTATGCCCGCCAGCTAGCTGAGCGTATGCAGGGTTTGTCTGATAAGTTTAATAATATCGATAAGATTGTTGCTGTCGCTCACACCGAAGGGGGCAACCTTTCACGTCCCAATAATATCGATCTTCTCTTGCGAACCCTGGCGGGGCTCATTGTTCACTCCAATGTCGGCGCTGTTCTCGCAGTCGACTACGGTACGGAGCCACTGACTAATCAAATGCTTAAAGCGTATTTGCAGTCAGAAAATTACCCTCTTGATTCAGTGCTCCATAAATTTTTAACGATTAAGGGTAGCTTTCAGAAAAGCCTGGATGAAGGTGAAGCGATAATCCGGTCATGGTTACCTCAAGTAAATGATACTACCCGCACCCAGGAATCGGTAGAAAATTTAAAAATTGCTCTTCAGTGCGGAGGATCAGACGCGTTTTCAGGGATCTCAGGCAACCCCCTTGCTTCCTGGGTCGCACGTGAGATTATTCGTTATGGTGGATCCGCTCAACTGGCGGAGACAAATGAATTGATCGGGGCAGAATCCTATGTCCTGAAAAACGTGAAAGACCTGGCTACTGCACAGCGTTTTCTCGAGATGATCGAGAAATACAGAGAATACTCTTCCTGGCACGGGAATTCAGCCGAGGATAATCCATCTGGAGGCAATAAGTTCAGGGGACTCTATAATATTTACCTGAAATCTATCGGTGCAGCCAATAAATTGCATCCGGATCTTCGTTTAGATGAAGTGATAGATTACAGTGAGAGGATGAATGCTCCGGGTTATTACTTTATGAATAGTCCGGGTAATGATCTTGAAAGTATCGCCGGTCAAGTCGCCTCGGGTTGCAACATGATTTTTTTCGTCACGGGCAATGGGTCGATTACTAATTTTCCCTTTGTCCCGACGATAAAAGTCATAACCACGACCAACCGTTATGAACTTTTGTCACACGAAATGGATGTAAATGCCGGTGCGTACATGGATGGCAAGCAAATGGATGAACTGGGAGATCGCATGTTGAATTACAGCGTGGAGATTGCCTCGGGGAGATTGAGCAAAGGAGAAATAGCGGGCCACTCCCAGGTTTCTTTCTGGAGAAACTGGCAACAAGTGGACGGAAGTAATCTCGATCAACTACTTCACCGCCCTTCGCCCAACGGTAAACCCATTTTCATCAGGACAAATGACAGAATGCCTCCGATGAATTTTAACGGCATTCGTTCAGGAGATGGCTATACCACTGATTGTATCGGGCTTATTCTCCCCACCAGTCTTTGCGCCGGTCAAATTGCCAATATTGCCGCGATACAATTAACAAAAAAGGAACTGGGCCGTGATAAGGGATTATCCCGTTTTGTCTCGTTAGTCCATACTGAGGGCTGTGGTTTAGGAGGGGAATCTGCGATTAACCTCTACGAAAGAACTTTGATTGGCTATCTCACACACCCTTTCGTTAAATTCGGGCTTTTACTCGAACATGGGTGCGAGAAAACACATAACGATTTTATGCGTCACTCACTTCATCAACGCAATCTCAACAGTGATAATTTTGGCTGGGCCAGTATTCAATTAGATGGTGGTATGGAAAATGTATTAAAGAAAGTGGAGGACTGGTTTACTTCGAAAATATCAGCCGACGATTCACTTGCTTATGAACAGACCGGAATAGACGCCTTGAGCATAGGCTTTCTCAGTTCAGGTCGCGTATCTGAAAATACGGCATTGAGTGTTGCCCATCTCATACAAAATCTCGTCGGCGCAGGAACGACTGTGGTCGTTCCCGAAAATGCTGAATTCTTTGAAAATCAAACCTTTCGTGAAAAGATCCTTGGCGATCATCCTCTAAAACCCACCCTTGCCTATGGACAAAAAGTTGAGCTTCCCGGGTTCCACCTCCTCGAATGCCCAACGAATCACTGGGTCGAATCTTTAACCGGTTTAGGCGGTACGGGTGTCGAAATTATAGTCGCCTGTATAGAAGAACATCCAATGCAAGGTCACCCCATGATTCCAGTGATTCAAGTTACCGATAAAAAGGATATTTATGCTCAGTTTGAAGAAGATATCCATTTATTGTTCGATGATAATCATAGGCAGAATGCGGTAGCTTTGCTGGACCTTATCACAGCCGTTGCCTCGCGAGAATTTACTCCAACTTCATTTCCCCAGGGAAATACCGATTTTCAGCTGACAAGAGGGCTGCTCGGATCGTCAGTTTAATTTCCATCGACTAGCTTCTTTACTTGAATCATCACATGAGTTATTGATACTGTGTTTAGCCTAGCGAAGTATTTTCTTGCACCTCTAATATAAAACAATGAACCCATTTATTGATTCTACAGCTATAGCTGATAACGGACTTGAGTTGCGTAAACGTATGGAGCGCGACGGTTATTTATTTATCCGCGGATTGATGCCCGCAAACAAGCTGGAAAGCCTGAGGCGACAACTATTGGAAATTGCGCGCGATGCGGGTTGGGTTAAAAAAGATGTGCCTCTGGATGAGGCTATTGCCGATCTCAACGGATTTTGTGTCGAGCCTGAACAGAAGTATAATGAAGTTTATCTTCAAATGTATAAACTTCAGGATTTTCAAGCGATCTATCATCATCCAGATTTGATCGCTTTATTTGAAAGACTCTTAGGTGACACCGTATTCTTACACCCGAGTGTTATCGGTCGAACAATCTTTCCACAGCGGGATGCATTCACTACACCAGCGCACCAGGATTTCATTCCCATTCAAGGTACTCCCGATACCTATACCGCGTGGATTCCTTTGTCTGATATACCGGAAGAATTGGGGGGCCTCCAGATTGCTTCGGGCTCACATCGACAGGGAGTTTATGAACATCGCCCTTCACTCGGTGCGGGAGGAATGGAAGTCATTGATCCACTCGATGGCACTTGGGTCGGTAATCCATTTAAACAATCCGATCTCCTAATATTTCACAGCTTGGCTGTGCATAAAGGTTTACCGAATCGATCGGATAAATTGCGCCTGTCATTAGATGGCAGATACCAAAAGGTCAGCGATCCCATATCACCCAAAACTCTGGTTCCTCATGGGGGAATAGTTGAATGGGAGGATATCTATGCCAACTGGCCAACTAAAGACTTTCAATATTATTGGAAAAAATGGGATCTGAAAATCAAGGAATACGATTATAGTTATCATCAAAAACGTGACGAAATGGCTTTTGAGATGGCTGAAAATGGTGATTCACAGGCGGTCTCAACTTTACAACGTATCATTGCGCGCGACAATGATCCTGCTAAACGCAGAAAAGCGAAAGATCTCCTCGCGAAGCTGGAAGCCATAGCTGACGTTTCCTGATCCTGTATTTTGCTAGATAATCCATTGTTCCACTTCCTTCAGATTTTTGCGCTATGAAAATTGATGCGATCGAAATTGTGCACGTCGCCATGCCTCTGATCTACCCCTTCAGGACTGCCTTTGGTAATGACGACACCATCGAGTCCGTTTTTATCCGACTTTCATCAGGTGAACATTATGGTTGGGGGGAATCCTCCCCATGGAAATTGCCCGCTTATTCCCCTGAGTGCTGCAGCGCTCAATTTCTAATATCCCGCGACATCATGGCGCCTCTTTTATTGGGACAAGATATCGAATCCGGTGATGACCTTCAGGGCCATTTATCAGGGTTAAAGGGAAATTACTTTGCCAAAGCTGGATTTGACCTCGCGTGGTGGGATTTACACGCGAAAATGCAGGGGACCCCTCTATGGCAATTGATTGGCGGGAAGAACGCGACTATTGAAGCAGGCGCTGATTTCGGTGTCATGGAGACAATCGAAGAATTGTTCAGGGAAATGTATTCTGCCGAGGAACATGGATACAAACGCGTGAAATTGAAATTTCGCCCCGGATGGGATCTCTGGATGATTGAAGCGGTGCGCAAGGAATTTCCCGATACGATCATTCATGTCGATTGCAACAGCGCCTATACATTAAATGATCTCGATACAATTAAAGAACTGGATCGCTATAATCTTGCGATGATCGAACAACCGCTCATGCATGACGACTTGCTCGATCATGCCAAGCTTCAAGCTGAAATCAAAACTCCGATCTGCCTGGACGAAAGTATTGTTTCTACAAATAGTGTGCGGAAAGCTATTGAATGCGGAGCTTGCCAATGGGTTAACATAAAACCCGGTAGAGTGGGGGGTATTACCAATGCCGTAGCGATTAATAAAATATGTATGGATGCAGACATTCCCTGTTGGATTGGCGGCATGCTCGAGTCGGCAGTAGTTGCCGCCCATTGCGTCGCTCTTGCAACACTTCCTAACATGAAATATCCAGCGGACATTTTTCCCACCGACCGATTTTATCATGACGATTTAGGTGAGCCGGAAATGGTGCATTCTGGTCGATCCGAATTTCAAGCTACAACGAAACCAGGTATTGGGGTTGAACCCAAGGCAGAAGCAATGGACAAGCAATCGCTAAGCTGCGCTTCACTAGTGGCCTAATGAACGAATTATACATAAGTAAAACGTTCACTCCACTCCATGGCTTTACACATGGCATTGAGGGCCCAGCTTGTGATTCCAAGGGCAATCTCTATGCCGTTAACTATGCCCGCGAGCATACTATTGGGTGTGTCACCCCGGATGGCGAATGCAGTATTTACGTCGAACTCTCCGACGGTAGCATCGGCAACGGTATTCGTTTTAATCAAACCGGGGAAATGTTAATTGCCGATTATACTAATCATAATATTTTAAAAGTTGATAAGGTGACACGGGATATCTCAGTTTTCGCGCATGAGCCGAGTATGAACCAACCGAACGATATTGCGATTGGCGCTAATGATATTGTTTATGCCAGTGATCCCAATTGGAGTGAATCCTGGGGCCAGCTCTGGCGTATTGATACCAAGGGAAAAGTCACTTTACTTGAAACAGAAATGGGTACCACTAACGGTATCGAGGTAAGCCCGGATGAGCGTACTCTTTATGTCAACGAAACGGTTCAGCGAAATATCTGGGCATACAATCTCTCTGCCACAGGGGAGATTAACAACAAGCGCCTGTTAATCCAGTTTCCTGACTTTGGAATGGATGGGATGCGCTGCGATAGCGAGGGAAATCTTCTCGTGACGCGCCATGGTAAAGGCACGGTGGCAAAAGTGTCACCTCAGGGTCAAGTGCTTGAAGAGGTACAACTTGCCGGAAAGGAATGCACGAATATCGCGTTCGGTGGGCCTGATGGGCGGACTTGCTATGTCACGGTTGCCGACCATGGAAATATAGAATGTTTTCGCAACGATTCTCCTGGTCGTAGCTGGAAATTATTCCAGGACAGGGTAGATAAATAATACTTGCCTTACGCCATGCCAATTAGGCATTAGCACAATCCCCTTACAGCTTGCCCCTGTGATTCGCTAACCAGCTTTTTATATTTCGCTCAGATTCCGCGATCTGTGCTGCAGTCATCTTTTTTTTGAGATTGGTTATATCTCTATTGTCTACATTTTCACCGCATGCATCAGCAATGTTCAACCACATATAACCCTTAACATAATCCTTTGGAATCGATATTCCAGCTCCTTCGCTATAAATTGTTGCGAGAAATAATTGGGCCATGCCCTGTCCCTGATCAGCCGCCATTTGCATCCACTTGATGGCCTCCACATAATTCACTTCTCCTACACCTTGCCCGATAGCTAATAACTCTCCCAAGTGCGCTTGCGCCTTGGCATGTCCTTGTTTAGCCGCCTTGCGATGCCATCTAACTGCTTTATAAAAATTTTGCTCCTGGTCATCACCCTTTTCATAAATAACCCCAAGCTGGTACTGGGCTTCTGCGTCACCCTTACGAGCGCGTTGATGTATATCTGAAAATGAAGCTCCTCTTGCATCGGTTCCCATCATGAAAATCAAGAGCACGGTAATAGGTAAAAAACAATTCTTCATCATAGCGAATATTCTAATTTATACGGTGTCCCTCAAAGATGAGGGATTTATAATATTTAATGCGAAACCGTATGTTCATTAATTGTCTATGCAAGATTATTTTACCCGAGTAACATCGTCAAAACATTCACTATTTCAGCAAAATTATAGAATGTAGTGTTAATACCTTTAATTTCAGCTTACGAACGTTATTACCTGAATTTAATATCCTGTTTAAAAACAAGGGATTGCACATCGAAATAAAAAAAAGTTGCCATCAACAATTTTGAACACCTCAATTTGAAAGAACATATATATTAACAAATAGAGAGGCCAAAATGAAATTAATTATAGTCGGATGTGAGTATACGGGAGTGACAACCTTATGTGAAAGTCTCATTAATTGGGGAAATGAAAGAGGAATAAATTTCCATCTCGATGACCATTTTACGATACCCGATCGGCAGCAATTGTCACCTGAAGATAGGGCAACGATAGTTACCTTATCCCCATCCCTGAAACAGCGATGGCAGCAAATGCAGATTGTCTATCATGTCCGCCTCATGAACATCTTCGATCATATATTGCTGGGCGGATTTCATATAGAAGAAGAAGTATACGGCCCACTTTACTACTATCCAGGGAGTGCGGTAGTCGGATCCCGGCAATTTGAAACAGAGTTGCCCAACGACGGGATCCTCGTGCATTTGACGGCTCGGTCGGAGGTCATCGAAACGCGTATGGAATCCCAACCTCACGATTATCCGGTGGTCAAAAAAGAGGACATCCCGATGGTCCTCGGTCGCTTCGAAGAAGAAGTTAAAGCTTCCTGGCTTATGCAGAAGCTGGAGATCGATACCTCAGACTTGACCCCGGATCAACTTCTCCAGACCTTCCTCGTTAGTGCCAAACCATTGATGTCCGCCCGCGACTTGCTCATCCTCGCAAACGAGAAAAATTAAACTTTTACCAGGTCCTACAATCGCTGGATATCCCTATTCATAAAATAGAGTCGAGAGATTTATATTAACACTAACCGAAACGGTAAAAAAATTATGTTGTTTCTGTCGTTGTCTGATTTAAACTTGCTTTAATTGGATAGCTTTTGGGATTTTATAGATTGTTTTATGGGGGATTAGCTCAGTTGGTTAGAGTGCTTGCATGACACGCAAGAAGTCACTGGTTCGAATCCAGTATCTCCCACCAACCTTCGCCGCCAGGCGAAGGTTGCGCGCCATAGCTCGAAGAGCGGAGGCGGGCATTTCGTGTACAATGGAAGGTAATGTCTCATCCAAATGCGTACGTAATAAATTTCTTCGCCCGTTGGGCTACGGCTGGCAGGCCAACCATCAGCTATTGTCACCCAATGAACTTTGGTTAACCGCCGCCAGGCGAAGGTTGCGCTCGAAAGGAGCGGTCTCAGCATCTAAGCAGAATTTACAATTCTCGAAGTCGCGGGACTACTTAAAGAACTTCCGGTGGTTCTTCCTCACTGTCTTCAGGATTGGCACTTGGCACATCCACCCCTTTGGATTCGAGGGTGGCTGCGAGTTGCTCTAATTCCGTCTCTCTTTCCTGCAAGCCCTGTGCTTTATCAAACAATGTATTTTCGCTCGCCTCTAAAAAATCTTCCCTCTCCTTGATCATTGCCTCTGACTCCTGAATCCTCAATTCACGTTCATCCAACTCCTCTTTAAGCTTCAACAATTCAGGTTCAATATCCTGCGACACTTGAATTCCAGATCCAGCAGAAGATTCACCTTCGCTTGGTGGTTCGGTTTTCGCGTTGGCTAAATCTTCCTTGAGCTGCTCTAATTCCGTCTCTTTTTCCTGCAGGCTCTGTGTTTTATCCATCAAGGTATTTTCACTTTCCTCTAAAAAAGCTTCTCTTTCTTTTAAAGTGTTTTCCCGCTCATCAAATTCTGACTGTAATTGTTGTAATGCCTGTTCCGTTCCTTCCTCGATTTTTCCCTCTGCCTGCATATCGCTTTGGGTTGATTCAAGGAGCTTCTCACGGGCAGTTAACAAGGCTTGGGATTCACGCAAATTCATCTCACGAGCGGCGAGTAGCGCTTCATTTTCGCGCAAAGTTCTTTCGCCATCATCGATAAAACTCTGTTTTTCTTGCAATATGCGCTCGCGCTCATCGAGCTGAGATTCTTTCTCCTGTAAAGACTTATTCTGCCCGTCTAATTCAGTTCTGACCTTTTCCTCGTAAACATCTTTGGAGTGTCTTGTCTTGGAGAGAATGGCATCGATCGACCCCGAAGAACCCAAACTGGAACCGGAAGCAGGACTCTCTTCATTTGAACCCGCAGTACCTGATCGTCTCAAGCTCAGTTGCGGTTTTTTTTTGGGATTTACTTGAGACTTCTCCATAATATTGAAATATCAAAATTGGGAGTAGAAGCAAAACTGAAAATTAATCTTTTAATTCTTTTTCCACAGACTGGATATGGATCCCCACAAGCCTCTTCTTCCGGGCAGCACTTTTTCAGGCTGAAAGTATAAGGTGATTAAAATTGCCGCCTTCTTTTCTTTAGCGGGGTCATTCAATACAAGAAGATAACGATTAAGATCACCGCCCTCAACCATTATATTATTCAATGCACCTTTCTCTTCGGTAAACCAATGAAACAAAGCATTCATGTTTGCGGTTATGAGCTCGGCGTTTTCTTCCGTTAATTCTTCTTCAAAATTTATATTATCTTCTATTTCAAGAGCGTCCACTAAATGACCGATGGCTTCAGGAAGATAAATTCCTTTCTTGCCTACTCTGAAGGGGAGAAAAGTGGCAATACTTTCTTCGTCAATGTGGGCTATGCTATTAAGCAGGTTCCTGAAATCACCTCCCACGATAACGTTTTGTGCCATGTTCTGTGAGAAACCGATAAATTCACGCAGGGTTTTTATTTCTTCATCCGCACAAAGTTGTTTCGTTGCGACTGATATTCTCGAAATAATTATGGGAAAGTCCTCGGGAATTTCTAAGCGCTCTAAATTTTTCAATACATTGTCGTCCCGCTGGGAGGAAGCTTCAACCTGTTCTACCATATCTCCAAATGGATCGTCGAAAGCCAAAGTCTCTTTCATTATATCTACGAGGAGATCGATTCTTTTTGGGTGTTCACCGATTTCGGGAATCATTCTAAGTTCATCAAAAGTCAGATAAATGTATTTACTCGGGGTTTCTTCCGCGCCACTTATCGGCCACTCGGTTGTCCCTACATTTTCAGCTAAACTGCTGAGCTTGGTATCTACCATGATGGAAGACTGGAAGCTGTTTCTTATTTCATCCCATTTCTCAGCCGTGCATTCGACTCCCTGATTTTGTGATTCTGACCCTTCCATTTTTTTTAAATATTTAGCTGAAGACCGTGATTATCGTACCCAAACGCGTAATCAGATGGGGTCTTCATGTCGACTAATTTCTGTCGCCAACCGAAGATAGTCATTCGAGACATTATCCGCATCATCCCCTTTCTCAACAAGACCTACGGGTAGGCCCAGGGTTACAGCCCTTCGAACGACTGTCGCATCGCGGATTTGCGACTGCATTAATTTTGCTTGAGGTGAAACCCTTTTCTGATTGCGGAATTGATTAAGCCTGAGCTGCATTCTCATTTTCGGAACGTCAATATCAACGTTACCTTTAATTGAATTGAAAATGATACCTTTAACCTGTGCCGGTTTGCCCATGCCACTTTTTCTGAAACTCGCAGAGCGATTGTGGAATATGATTAATTTTTCCACGAGCAGGGTAAATCCAATAAGACTAAGAGCGTCAGGATTTGAAGGGACGTAAATTTCGTTACTCGAGAAAACGCCACATTGAGAGGCCCTGAGAATATTAGGGGGGCAATCGAATACAACGTAATCGTAGTTAGATTCTATCGCGGCGAGTTGTTCCTGTACAATAGCGTAAGGGGGGTTTTGGGGATCGCCTTCAAAATCACTTTCAAGATCTACCAAGTTGAAGGTCGTTGGAACCAAATCTAAACCGGGAAGCAGTTTTTCACCGGTTTTACTTTGGACGACATCCTTGATGAGACAATCTTCAATGGTTTCCTTACCGGGATCGAAAATTGAGTAAACCGAACCTCTTCCCTCCGTATTCAACTTATTCCAACGTTCAAGGCGCATGAGCCAGATACTGGCGTTAGACTGGGTATCAAAATCAAATAAAAGTACCCGTGATCCTTTTAGGGCCAAGCTGGCAGCAGTATTAACGATAAGGGAAGTTTTACCTACTCCTCCTTTATAATTGAGAAAACTTATCTTTCGTGCCATGCAAAATTGGAATTCAAATTAATATAAACACCTGTTCTCAACATAATAAAGTTTAGACCACAAGTGTCATTTATAAAGTTAAATATGGATAATGATTATTTATGTCCTTAGAAATTGAGGAGAACGTTCATCATTGTCAACGATTTGCCAATTTAAAATGAGACGTCGTATTTCGTCATGAGGGAGGAATTCTTAAGTAATTCGGGGGTAAATAATCTGGAATATATTCATTTTATAGTTGTCCTGTTAGACAGTAGTTTCCTTGAAAAGGGGTAATATAATGGTTTCTGGAACGAATGCATGGGCGAGGTAAAAGCATTATTTTATTGGGGTATTAGGCGTAATACTGAATTTATAGTTCCGGGTTGTATGAAAGCTTCAATTGAATTTTCTTGAATTGTTCTTTAGGTCGACGATAATGCTAACTTAAGATCATGGCTGAAGATAAAATAATTGATCGGTTGGGGGCGCTACCTTTTTTTTCCGGGTTAAGCACTGAACAACTGGGAACAGTTTCAGAGCACATTAGTTGGCTTAATCTCGAGCCTAATACTACGGTCTTTAAAGAATCAGATAAAGGTGACGCCATTTATTTTATTTTAGAGGGATCGTTCGAGGTTGTGATTGAATCTGGCAATGGAAAATCCATTCAGCTCGCCACTTTGACAGAGGGCCATTCGTTTGGAGAAATGTCGCTCATCGATAATCTACCCAGGTCAGCGACAATCATGGCGAATATCAAGTCTGACGTCCTGCAACTAAAAAAGAATGATTTTGATGAGCTCTTGAAAAAGCATCCAACTATCGGTGTTATCCTCCTAATGGAACTTACCGATTTTCTTTGTCAGCATGTACGCGAGGCGAATGAAAGCCAATTAAAAGAACCGCCGATGGCGTTCGAATAATAAAAGACACCAGGCTGAATTAATTTATATATTAAAATAATATGGCAGATGATAGAATATTAGCGGAGCTGAAAAGCTTTCCCTATACTTCCGGATTAAACTCGGATCAGTTGGAATTGTTTTCCGGTTTTGTTGAGTTGCTCGAATATGAACCCGATACCGCGGTCTTTAAAGAAGGAGACGATGGCGATTCTGTCTATTTTATTTTAAACGGCGAACTCGATGTTTCAATGGATTCTGACTGGGGTGAAGATATTAAAATAGCCACCCTGACCGATGGAAGCGTATTTGGTGAAATGTCTCTTATTAATGAGCTTCCACGGTCTGCTTCCGTCACCGCCCGCACAAAGACTTTAGTTTTAAAATTAAATAAGATTAATTTTGAATTGATTCTTGAAAAACATCCGGCGATTGGCGTCACCTTACTAAAAGGACTGGCGCAGATCGTTTGTCAGCGTGTACGAGAATCAAATTCATCGCTTTCTGAATTCCTTGAACCCATTTAAATGTTTAGTGGTATCAAAAATTATCCTCATAGATTTCTGTGTATCAAATAATTCAATAGGTATAAGCTGATGGGAAATTAAAAAATAATTAAAGGGCTTTCGGGTCTGCCTTTCTTCTCCGGATTAAATAATGATCAACTGTCAGCCATCTCGGACCATATTGAGTCACTTGACCTTCAACCTGAGACCAAAGTCTTTTCAGAAGGAGACGTTGGTGATTCGGTATATTTTATAGTCGAGGGGACGCTCGAAGTGATCAAGGATTCCGACTGGGGAGAAACGGTAAAACTAACCACATTAAAAGAGGGAAACTCTTTCGGGGAAATGTCTGTGATCGACGACCATCCACGTTCAGCAACCGTCGTTTCACAAACGAAAGCCTGGGTCCTGAAACTTAGAAAAGATAATTTCAATATTATCGTCGATAAACATCAAGACATTGGCTTGATCATGCTCAAGAAAATTTCCCGTTTTCTATGTCGGCACGTGCGCGAGTCGAATGAATCGCTGTCCGATTTCCTTGAGCCAATCTGATTCTGAATAGTATGGGGTTAACTGAAAAATCCCAGCGATTTCGATCCAGAATATACCCTTGAGAAGGGATGATGAACTGCGTCTAGTCGGCAATACCTAATTCGCGCATCCGCTCTATCCAACTGGCACGGAGCGAACTGTTCTCTTTATTTAAAAACCACTCTTTTCTATAATCGGGTTTGGCGCTCTTCTTATCAGTGCGAGTATTAAACACCTGTTTCGACCACTTGACCTGTCCCCGCATCTGTTCAATATGATCGGTGGACTTTGGATAGGCATAGTAAACAATCTCGAGCATTGTCCGGCCCGCTTTACCCCCGCGACTGGCATGCCAGCAGTTGAGATTAAATAAAACAACATCTCCCGGATTGCTTTCACAGGCAAAGCCGGGAAAGGTTTCAATATTTTCGGGATTGCTGATTCCCGGCATTTTCTTCAGGTCTCCATAGTAAGGTTGCTTGTGGCTTCGAGGGATAATTCGCAGCGCGCCGGTATCAGCAGTGAGCGTATCGGTATAAAATCCAAACTTGATTCCATAGCGATGGTCGGGATAGGGGTTAATCGGTGGATGGTCGGGGTGCCAGCGCGTATCGCCGACAAATAAACTAGCGTGACATTGATGTCCGATGAGGTCCTCACCAAAATGCTGTTTTGCTATACCATAAACTCGTTCGTCTTCCGAAAGCGTAAAAATAAAGGGCGAATAGGAATTGGAAAGTTGTATTGTTTGCAGTCGATCACTCGAAGGAATTGTCGGATCAAAAGGCAGGTCGGCAAAAGTAATTTCCTTCGCTTTTTCAATTTCCTTATTTATTTTCTCAACTTCATTCTCAGAGAAAAACTGCTTAAGGACAATGAAGCCAAATAAATCAAAGAATTGGAGTTCGTCACTGTTCAGGGACAAGCGAGGACCTGTAGTCGGGTTGGGAAATATAACAGATTGGATCATATTACTCTTCTTTTTCTGGTTCTTTTAATTCTTCTACTAAAGATCCACTTTCGTAATCAAAGTAACCAAACTCCCGCTTGTGTTCTATCCATTTTTCGCGCAGGGGGCTTTGATTAGGATTTTGATCCCACTCCGATAAAGGCTCAGGTTCTTTTCCCTCTTTTGAATATTTCTTATCCAGGATTTTACTATGCATGTATGTTTCGCGGAGTTCCTGGGCCTGATCTTCGGTGCGTGGATAAGCATAGTATCCAACGGCAATCATGGGGCGCCCACTTTTACCCCCGAGGCTGGCATGCCAGCAACTGTGGTTAAAAATAAGGACATCTCCTGGCTCTGTGGCGCAGACAAATCCCGGAAGACTACGAACATTTTCCGCATCTGTAATTCCCGTTATTTTTCTAAGTTCCCCATAAAAGGGTTGCCGATGGCTTCGCGGTAGCACGCGAAGAGCTCCCGTGTCAGCGCCGACTGATTCTAAGTACAAAGCGAACTTACAGCCAAAATTGTGATTGGAATAACGACTGTATTCTTTTGGTTTATCAATCACCGCAGTTTTATATCGACCATCGGGAACTCGATCGGGATGCCAACGTGTATCGCCCACATAGAGACAACCGCCTGTTTGGCCACCGATGATTTCACCACCCAAGAGTTGCTCCGCGATTTTATAATAGCGAGGATCTTCAGCTAATGCTGCTAATAGAGGAGTAGTAGAATCAGTAAACGTCATGCACTGGGCGCGCTCACTTGTCGGAAGATCTTTTTCAAAGGGTTTATCTTTAAATTCTAACTCTACGGCGTGGTCGAATTCATCACTGATTGTCTTCATTTCATCCTGGGTGAAATGGTTTCGCAGGATGAGAAAACCAAAAGTATCATAATACTGAACTTCGGTTCGGGATAAAGCAGTAATCGCGCTGCTACTTTCAGTAGAATCTGACCTATTTTGAATCATAAAATTATAAACGCTTGATAGCTTATATGAATCGATGATTTGGACTAAATGTTCAACAGAATAATAGTTGAATACATTTAAATGTTCAATCCATTTAGCTGGCCGAATATTTTTAGATGGACCGGCCTCGAAGCTGGTCATGTGAATTATTAGATATTGTAAGGTGTTGGATTAAAGGTGGATGAGGTGCTTATAAGACAAATGCGGAG
Organism: Opitutales bacterium; assembly: GCA_965219535.1. GTDB lineage: Bacteria > Verrucomicrobiota > Verrucomicrobiia > Opitutales > PNEW01 > PNEW01. The sequence goes on from CBDCNV010000002.1 coordinate 1,714,937, forward strand.
ATTTTATCCTAAGGGATAATTAGCCATAGGTATTTAAGTCTGAAAGGAGTATACCGTATAAGTATTTAGGCAGTCGCATAATCCGAAACAACTTCATGTACCGCCATACTCCAGAGTCATTTGACGGAGACAGAGATATTTGGCCGGGTATTATTCAATCTATGGATTCAACTTCAGAAAACGATAAAAGCAATTACTTCCCCTTTGCCTTGATACGCAGAGATAAAGTAAAACTGGGATTGGAATTAGCGCGTGATTTGAATTATCCCGACGCAAAAATTATCAATAAGCTTTCGCAATATTTTACCGAAAAGTTTTTTAATGAAGAGCATGATTCTATATAGCAGATAATAAACTTTTTTTATTTTAGGGTAAGTTGCGTGTTTCCCGTGGTCAATGACCCATCGCTGAGAATACGCGCGCGTAAACCGCCTTCACCCTTCAAAAAAGATTCGGCGCCTGGAGCAACCGCTTCGTCCATCCAATAACAGGGCGCGCATTCCTCACTGCCCGAAAATAATACATTCTGAATAGTGAATTCCCTTTCGATGAGAGTGTTTAAATCTATACCTTTTAAAATGAGATTTCGACGAAAGACACTGGTCGAGAGATCGGGTTTATCAAATTTGTTACGGATGCTTTCATAAATTGCCCAGTTAAAAAAAGTAATTTGTCCCTTGTAATTGTCTCGAAAGTCGAAATAGCGATCACCGACGAGTCCCTTATCTGTAATACAATCGACACTCTCTACGGCATGCACGGGATTATGATTTCTCTCCATCCCGTGTCGTCCCTTGAAGTCATGGCCTGGTGATATATAGATGGCGATTATTTCAATGGGTATCTCTTCAGCCATGTATAGAATTAATATTGAATAGAGCCACGGGTTGCAAGACTACGGTGATGAATCAACTAACAGGAGGGTTCCTTAAGGACCCTAAAACAACACCCCTTACTTCTATTAACGCTAGGGCCAATATTGTGCAAATTTTTTTCGCAGAAAAGCTGCGCTTCTATGCATCTGGTCCATGCCATCGACACCATCTTCAATACTGACCCAACCATTAAATCCGACACTGTGAAGCATGGAAAATATTTTATCATAGTCATTAAGACCTTGTCCAATTTCACCATGACTCATTCGACTGGCGTAACCTTCAACATTCTCTTCTTTGCGAAGGTCTTCCAGCGTTCCCTCTGCGACATAACGGTCACTCGCGTGCATGGTGACGACTCGATGTTTAACACGGTCGAGTAATTCCAACGGGTCTTCGCCGGCAATGAGAGTATTACTCGGGTCGTAATTGACCCCAAAATGAGGGGAGTCAATAAGTTCGACGAGATCACAAAATACATCGATATACTGGGCAAATTCGGGGTAGGTCCAGTAATTATCTTTATAATGATTCTCGAGGATTAGAGTAATACCGCGTTCAGAAGCGTAAGGAATGCATGCGTTAATAGCATCCGCTGTATAACGCAGGCCGTCTTCGCGAGAAACGTCAGGGCGTCGTTGGCCGGAGAGTATACGGCAATAGGAACCGCCAAATTCAGCACACATATCAATCCCACCTTTTTCGAGGTTGATTTGTTCATCTCTAAAGGCTTTATCGTGATGTGTGAAGTCAGGCGAGCAGCACATCATGGGAACCTCGAGCTTATGGTCCTCAACCATTTTCCGGTAGTCGGCCCACTTTTTCGAGTCTTTCAAGTCGATTATTCCGGTATAGAATTCCAATCCATCAATATCGAGGGTGGCTGCCAGCTCAATCCATTCTTTGAGAGACATTTTACCATTGATGCACAATTCGTCTAAGTACGCTTTTGGGAATGCTGCTAATTTAGGCATATTATTTTTATTTTTTGTCGTCACCCTCTTTGAGAGGAATGCGACCTATAACTGGGAATTGCTCGAGATCGATGACACTACCGGTAATCGGTCTGCTGTCATTACTGAGCCAAAAAACAACATGTTGTGCAATATCTTCCGGCTTCGTCATTTTGCCGGTGGGGACATACTCAAGATCCGGTTTTTCAGACCAGCCCTCGGGTAACCCTTCTGAGATTTTAAGATTATATTCGTTGGGCGTGATAACCCATCCCACATTGAAGTGGGTAATGCGCACCTGATCAGAGGCCAATAGATTAGCCAGGTTACGGGATTGTGTCATCAATGCCGCCTTTGCCATGCTATAATCAAGTTGATTCGGTTCACCGGTATAGGCATTAATTGATCCAATATTTACAATCGCCCCCTGGGTGCGCTTTAAATATTCTATCCCCGCCTTTGTCATGAGGAGAGGAGCGCGGACATTGACGGCCATTACTTTATCGAAAAGGTCCACGTTAGTCGTGTAAAGATTGCTGCGGATAATATAAGCTGCGTTATTGACGATTCCATCCAGTTTACCGTAAGCGTTTATCGCCGCGTCAACCAGGCGTTGAGGGGCGTGGGGATTGCTCATATCATCGATGTGAAGTTTAGCTTTACCGTCCAAGCTGGCAATGATCTGTTCACCCCGTTCCTTATTACGTCCATGCACGAGAACATCCGCCCCTTCAGCCGCGCAGGCACGAACGGTCGCTTCACCGATACCGGTCGTGCTACCGGTTACAATTATTACTTTATCTTTTAATCGCAATGTCTCTTCTCCCATGCCGCTTCAAAATTGCTGCGGCTTTTACGGATAACTTCCGACGGATCAGCCTGCCATAAGGAGTCTGGAAGCTCGTCGATGGAGAATATTTCAAGACAGTACGCTCCTCGATAGCCGGTCTTCTCAATCGCACCAAGCAGACGCGGGAAATCAATTACCCCTTCACCACAAATTCGTCTATCACCCGGATGCCGCGGCTCACTTTCCGGCCAATCGCTTAAGTGGACACCAAATAAACGGTCCCCTAGAGCCTCAGTGCGACTATAAATTTCCGGCTCGCGCCACACGTGATAAACATCGAGCATCAGTCCGAAATTGGTACGATCGACGTCTTCAATAAGATCCATCGCTTCGTGCATGGTGCAGGTAAATGTGTCATTATTCATGAGAACCGGACTCAAGGGTTCATACATGATGCGAACATTCTTTTCAGCGGCATAATCAGCCAGATCAGGATAGAGTTCGCGCGCCGTTTTGTGAGCTGCCTGAAAATTCATTTCCGGCGCACTCCCGGAAATCGTTACGAGGATGAGATCTTCATCGGGAAATGCCTCGGAAAATAAATCAATAGATTGACGAAACCGTCCGTGTCGCTCCACCGGATTATCGATATCAGGACACATAAGATCTTTGAATAGCGCATGGACACGTGGTTGAACGCTGGTCACTTTTAACCCGCACTCACGAACGGACGCTAATTGATTGAGAGCTTCATTATAATCGGTGGAAAGCTTTCGTTCACATATCTCGATGCCTTCGATTCCCAGGGTATGATAGAGCTTAACATCCTCTTCAAAACTCTGGTGCCAGGTAGTAAACTCGCTGACAGAAAAGGTCGGGAAACTTGAATTTTCAGCCATGGGTAGCGGTCAATCGATCTTGGGATCGAGCACAGCTTTTACAATGCGCCCGCTATGCATCGTCTCAAATGCTTCATTCCATTCCTGGAGAGACCAGATCCCGCCGACGATAGGCTCTATTTCCAATTGTCCGGAAGCTAAGAGGGCGATCACCCTCTCCCAAACCGGCCAGTTGTGACTGAAGCTGCCCTGCAGCGTGACATTTTTTGCCACGAGGGGATCGAGAGAAAAGCCGAGCGGTTGTTTTCCCCAACCGACCTTGGTAATCCAACCTGCTGGACGGACGAGATCGAGTGCCGTCTTCAAGGTAATAGAAACACCTGCGGTATCGATTACCCCATCAGCGCCCAAACCATCTCGCTGTCTCGCCCAGTCATCGGCGCTGCCGACAATAGTTTTACAGCCGTACTTTTTAGCCACTTGAAACCGGTGCTTGTCAGATTCCAGTCCGACGATGGCGACTTCAGCGCCACAGAGGCGAGCGACAGCTGCACAGAGAACTCCAATCGTCCCCGGACCCAATACCACGACGCGGTCTCCAGGTTTGATGCGCGAGTTTTCTACAACAGCATTAAAGGCAACCGAACATGGTTCGGTTAACGCCGCATGCTGCATCGATAAATTATCCGGTACTCTATGGAGTAAACGGGCGGGAACGCGGACGAATTTCGTCATCGCCCCATTGACACCGTAGCCGAATCCCTGGCGATTGGGATCGAGGTTATAAAGACCTCGTCGAGTCATCGGACTGTCATTATCGATAACCGCCGCGGTCTCACTGACCACGCGGTCGCCCACAGCCCATTTGTCGACGCGCGAACCACATTCACTAATTATTCCACCGAATTCGTGTCCGAGTATGACGGGATAATTCACCGCCCAGCTGTGTTGTGCCGCCCATTGGTGCAGGTCACTGCCGCATACTCCGACGGCATGAACTTCCAGTAGAACATCCTCATCACCAGTGGTTGGCAGGGGGACTTCACGCAATTCAACCGCGTTAGGCTTATTTTCGAAATTTACTACGGCGGGTGAATTCATCGCTCAATTTAAGATGATTAACTATTATAACTATGGACTTTTTCACAAATCAATCTCAGAGATCCTTCAACATCACCTGATGCTGTTTTAAAGGAATCGGCATCAACCGTCAAGGGAGCCCCGAGGACTACGAGGGGGGCGCCATACTCCGGTGTACGCATCGCCTGTTCGATGGTCAACCCGCCAACGGCTTGAACGGGGACACTGACTGCTTGCACGACTTCCCTCAATAGATCAAGTGGACTAGGCGCATTTTCTCCCCGCTCGTGCATTCCCCCACGCTCATCATAGCCGATGTGGTGAACGATATAGTTGCATCCGAGGTCTTCGAGGTGCTTTGCCGCTCCTACCATGTCGTCACAAGCTAAATTATCACCCATCACCTCAATCCCGAAATCCTGACAGGCTTTAACTACACGTATAACTGTTTCATCATGTGCTTTAGCCATCACCACCACTTGGGTGGCTCCGGCTTTAGCCATCATTTCGGCTTCGAGGTAACCCCCATCCATGGTCTTGAGATCGGCCACAATTGGCGTATCCGGAAACCGTTCGCGCAGCGCTTTAACCCCATGTAAACCCTCTGCGAGGATGAGCGGAGTCCCTGCCTCGAGCCAATCGACACCCGCCCGCATCGCCATCTCTGAAGTTTTCAGAGCTTCTTCAATATTAGTGAGATCGAGAGAAATTTGAACAATAGTTTTCATAAGAATTTATCACACTTCGAGGGCAATTATACTTAAATTAAGAGGGACCAGAGATGATTTCACACGCTGACGGTAAATAATAAAACAATACAGCTCCCACTAATCCAGCCATTTCACTATATTTTAGTTACAAAAATGAAGAGTGTAAATTAACAGAGCCCGGGATTTATGAAAATACCTGAGTGAATTCTCAGCTATTTCCACCCATAATGTGATGTCAATGACGTCGTGAAACATAACGGGATATAAAAAAATCGGATAAGACTTGCTAATTAGTTTAATTAGCAATAAATCATCGTAACTTTACGTTACCCCATGACTGCTTTACCTCATTCAAAGATGATGCATATTTAATAACCCCCCTTTTGTGATGGGCAGATATTTAAATATTTTCACGCACACGGATACTATTCCCATTGAAAAAGAGTATGACTCTATTGCCAGCAAATTGTATTTATTTAGTAAGGCGATTCTTTATCGCTATTGTCCTGCTGTGCCTGATTTTAAACGCGTCAGGCGCGGAAGAGGGACCTGATACTTCTCGCGAACTGTCACTGCGGGAAGCGGTAAACCGCGCCCTGGAACAGAATCTTGGATTAATTATAGAACGCTATCAACCGGGTTTGTTCGAGGATGATATCACGGTGGCCCAATCGCAGTTTGATCCGGAGATTCGTATACGGAGCAACTTGGATGAAACGTTGAGTGCATTAGCCCAGAGCACTCTCGATGGCGCGGCCCAACCAGAGGACGACAATAGAAGTTTTTCCGTAGCGGTGGATAAGAAAATATCTACGGGTGGAACAGTCGAATTGAGTACCTGGATGAACCGGTATGAGACAAATTCTACATTTGCTATCCTCAACCCCGATTTCCTCTCGGAAATAGCAATAAGTTTTGAACAACCCTTGCTCAGTGGGGCATGGCGAAAAGTTAATCTCGCGCCTATCGCGAGGGCGAAAGCTGCACACACGCAATCTATACTGGAACTGCGCAGACGGGCATTTAATGTCTTGGCCAATATTGAAATTAATTACTGGCGAATAGCTTATGCCACAGCTCGAAAAATATTACAGGAGTCGAGCATCGAAGTCGCCGAGAAATTACTGGAAGAAACAAAAGAAAAGGAACGTGTGGGCTTGGCTACGCAAGTAGATGTGCTTCAGGCGAGCGCTAATCTTGCCTCACGACGTGAAGCCGTCATTCTTGCCTCTCAAGCTATCGATGATGCTTCTGATCGTCTATATTCAAGCATGGGTGAACTAAAGGCGAACAATCCTCCCCTCGCGGTGGATTCGCTGCCTGAATCGGAGATTACAATTCCAGACTTTAACCTTACTTATAAAAAAGCACGTGAACTCGATCTGGATATGCGGATCCAGCAGGAAATCATCACCAGAAGTGAAATAGATGTCACGGTAGCGCGTAATAGACGGCTTCCGGATCTGGACCTTACACTCGCCGGTGGATATCGGGGCCGTGATTCGGATGGTTCGGGTTCTTACAGTAATGCATTCGACGGTGATGGTTATGCCTGGAGTGCGGGTCTCGAATTCAGCGTGCCTTGGGGCAATCGTGAAGAGCGAGCCCGCCATCGCCAAACGAAGCGAGTTCTGGAACAGGAAGAAGTGCGTCTCGATGATATAGAACAGGATATGTTGGGCAATCTGCGCTCTGCCTGGCGGGCGGTTGCCGCGGGTAAGGAGCGGCTGTTAGCGAATCAAATATCAGTCGAAGTTAATGAAGAGCGTTTCGATAAAGAACGCGCTAAATTTGAAGCGGGGGTATCGACCTTCCGCGTGGTGCTCGAAGCCCAGGAAGATTTGGACGAAGCGCGACTGCGCCACCTTGACGCCCGCTTCGACTCTATCCGTGCAGTGGTCCAGCTCACCCGACTCGATGGGTCCATTCTTGAACGCAACGGCTTTGTCTGGCAGGATCTGGATCGTCTCAACGAATCCCCTACGCATGTAGACTTAAAAAAAACACCTGTATCTTCTCAAGAAGTTGCCAATTAACATACGCAAAGATAAATAAGCTGAAAGAAACGATCGATGTTAATTGAACTCATAAACGTTCGCAAGATTTACAAGATGGGTCACCAGGAATTGCATGCCTTGAAAGGGATTAACATGAATATTGGTGAAGGCGAGCTCGTCTCAATTGTCGGGCCATCGGGTTCGGGGAAATCAACACTATTGAATATACTGGGGATATTGGACGGATTTGACGAAGGCCACTATGAATTGGCGGGAACGAGAATGGATGATCTCACGGAAAATAAAGCCGCTTACTACCGGAATAAATTCATCGGATTTATATTTCAGTCGTTCAATCTCATCACCTTTAAGAACGCGATGGAGAATGTGGCATTGCCGCTCTATTATCAAAATGTAAGCAGAAAAAAGCGAAACCTGATGGCTTTGGAATACCTGGATAAAGTAGGTTTGCGGGACTGGGCAGAGCACCTGCCGAGTGAATTATCCGGAGGTCAAAATCAGCGCGTGGCGATCGCTCGGGCATTGATCTCCAAACCTAAGCTTATACTCGCTGATGAACCTACTGGCGCCCTGGATTCTGAAACCTCAGCCGAGGTTATGGATCTTTTTAAAGAAGTAAATAAATTGGGAATTACAGTTATAATTGTGACCCATGAACATGATATTTCTGAAAAAACAGAACGGATTATCCATCTTATTGACGGACATATTGAAAATGATGGGAACATAAACGAGCTGAGATGATTAATTGAATAAGGTAATCATTAATGTTTGATTTTGATAAATGGAGTGAAATTTACTCCACGATAAGCAAAAGTAAGCTAAGGACATGCCTTACAGCTTTTAGTATAGCGTGGGGAATCTTTATGCTCGTCGTCCTCCTGGGTGTGGGGTCCGGGTTATTGAAAGGTGTAGAATACCATTTTCGCGATGACGCCACAAATACGATTTGGGTTAATCCCGGCCAAACGAGCATGCCATATCGAGGGATGAAACCTGGAAAAAAAATAACATTAACGAACATCGATCACGATCAAATTTTAGATACTGTGGCTGGGGTAGAACATATTGCTTCAAGGTACTTTCTTCGAGGAGAATATTTAATCAGGTATAAGAAAGATTTCGGTCTGTTTAGGGTGCGGGCAACTCATCCGGGCCATCAATACATTGAGAAAACAGTTATTACTCAAGGAAGGTATTTAAACGATTTGGATATAAGTGAACGCCGTAAGGTTACGGTCATTGGATTAAATGTGGTGGAAAAGTTATTTAAAAATAAAGAACCCATTGGTGAATGGATCGATATAAACGGAATAAAATACAAGGTCGTTGGCATAATCAAAGACCTCGGATATGAGTGGGAAATGAATTGGATATATATCCCGATCACAACCGCTCAGATGGCCTACAATGGAGCTAACCGAGTGCATCAGATTATTCTTACCACAGGAGATGCGAATCTGATTGAGAGTGATTTCATGGCCGCAAATATTAAAGACCAATTAGTAGAGCGACATATATTTTCACCGGATGATTCGCGTGCGATAACAGTGACGAATTTTAATGAAGTTTTTCAAAGATACTTAAACATGATTATTGGAATCAAAGCATTCATATGGTTAGTTGGTCTTGGCACTATTGCTGCAGGAATAGTCGGGGTAAGTAACGTCATGCTGATTGTGGTTAAAGAAAGGACGCGTGAAATTGGTATCCGGAAAGCAGTTGGTGCCACACCTAAATCAATAATAGGATTAATTTTACAAGAATCCATCACCGTGACAATGATCGCTGGTTATATCGGCCTGGTTGCCGGGGTCGCCTTTATCGAATTTTTCAGTTGGGCATTGGAAACTTTTGACCTGCAGGGAGATTTTTTCAGGAATCCTGAATTCGATTTTAAATCCTCAATATTGGCTACTTTTATTCTCGTATGTGCCGGGACTTTAGCTGGATTTTTTCCCGCAAAGTTTGCTGCCCAAGTGAAACCCGTTGAAGCACTGAGAGAAGAATAAGAACAAAGAGAGCAATGTTTGATTACGATAAATGGCAGGAGATTCTCTTAACTATCCGTAAGAATAAATTACGTACCGCACTGACAATGTTCGGTGTATTCTGGGGAATACTAATATTGATATTATTACTCGGTTCGGGCGAAGGATTGATTAATGGATTTAAAGGTGAATATTCGTGGATGCGAGGTAACGCGGGATTTCTTTGGACTGAAATTACTTCTATACCTTATGAAGGTATGCAACGCGGTCGACGCATTCAACTTCGGAATGAAGATACCGAAGCTATTCGCCAAAGTGTACATGAATTGGAATATGTGTCCCCGAGAATATTTACCGGGGGTATGAATGGTGAAAATATTGTCAGTCGCAAAAGTAATACAGGGGCATTTAATATCTATGGAGATTATCCCTCTTTTTCATATGTACGAAATATGAATATAGTAAAAGGTAGATTCATAAATGATTTAGATATCAGGGATAAAAGGAAAGTAGCAGTGATCGCAGAGCAGGTCGTCAATGTTCTATTTAAAAAAAATGAGAAAATAATTGGTGAATATATCATAATACACGGTATTAATTTTAAAGTGGTTGGGCTAACTAAGAATACTGCAAGGTATGATAGTCAATATGCTAATCGGGACATGAATTCGATATATTTACCGTTCACCACATTTCAGAAAGCCTTTAATTATGGAAATAGGGTGGGTTGGTATGGGCTAACCTTTAAACCTGGAAATGACGCAAACGAGGGTAGCGATAAAATTAAAAAATTGTTAATGAAACGGCATAAAATTCATCCTGATGACATTAGCGCTTTTGGTTCGTGGAATACCCAGGAGGATTATAGAAAAGTCATAAGTTTATTTAAGGGAACCCGCTTATTTGTGTGGATGGTAGGAATTTGCACCTTTATGGCCGGGTTAATCGGGGTAAGCAATATCATGCTGATTATTGTCAATGATCGAACTAAAGAAATAGGGATACGAAAATCTCTGGGTGCCTCTTCAAAATCAATTATTAGTTCAATCATCCAGGAGTCTGTTTTTATCACTGCAATAGCTGGTTATTGTGGCCTACTACTGGGTGTCATCTTAATCGAGGGAAGTGGCATTGTGATGCAAAAAATGGCAGTGGAGACCGGATCGTTTTCGAATCCTGAGGTAAATTTTAACGTGATTATTTTAGCTTTTGTAATAATTATTATAGGTGGTGTCTTGGCAGGTTTATTACCTGCAAAAAGAGCTGTGTCGATCAGCCCGATGGAAGCAATCCGGTATAATTAATATATTTGATAACTATGTTTAATTTAGACAAATGGAGTGAAATTATCTCCACAATTAGTAAAAATAAATTAAGAACTTTTCTTACGGCGTTCAGTATTGCCTGGGGGATATTTTTACTCGTTGTCCTCTTGGGTGCAGGATCGGGATTTCTTAATGGCATACTATACCAATTCCGTGATGACGCGATGAATAGTTTTAAAATCTCTCCCGGGACTACGAGCATGCCTTATAAAGGGATGAAACCCGGTAAGAGAATACAATTAACAAACGAAGATTATGAAATGATCGCAGACAATGTTCAGGGGGTAGAGCACATCACCGCGCGCTATTTCCTATCCGGTGAATATCCTATCAGGTATAAATTAAATAATGCCAGGTTTACGGTGAGAGCAACACACCCCGGTCATTTATATTATGAAAAGACGGAAATTACTCAAGGCCGGTTTCTTAATGAAAAAGATTTAATGGAACGAAGAAAAATAGCAGTAATTGGCGCGAACGTTGTAAAGATATTATTTATAAATGATGATCCGATGGGTAAATGGATCGAGATAAATAAAATACCCTATAAAGTAGTCGGGGTATTCGATGATGCGGGAAGAGGATTTGAAATTAGTATAATATATATTCCAATTTCGACGGCGCAATCGGTCTATAACGGGGCTAATAAGGTTCACGAAATATTATTTACAACCGGCAATGTCAGTTTGAAAGACACACGATTAATGGAGAAGGTGACGACAAGAATCCTTGTCGAACACCATAGGTTTTCTCCTGAAGACGAGCGGGCGGTTGATGTTGAAAATAATAACGAAACGATGCAAAAAGTTTTAAACATGATTTCAGGGATAAAATTTTTCATTTGGATCATAGGGGTAGGAACGATTACCGCTGGCATTGTAGGGGTGAGTAACATTATGATGATTTCTATTAATGAGCGAACACGCGAGATTGGAATCAGGAAAGCGATTGGTGCTACGCCAAATTCGATCATCAGTCTGGTTTTACAGGAATCATTCGTTATTACACTCCTCGCCGGTTATGTTGGGCTGGTCTTAGGAGTCGCTACGATTGAATTTGCCAGCTGGGCGTTTGAGCATTTCGAATTGCAATCTGAATATTTCAGAAATCCCGAAATTGATTTTAAAACAGTTATAACGGCTACTATTTTTCTTGTTTTCGCGGGGGTTCTCGCCGGTTTTTTCCCCGCCCGATTAGCCGCTAAAATAAAACCCGTTGAAGCGCTAAGAGAAGAATAAGAATAAAAGCAATATGTTTGATTATGATAAATGGCAGGAAATCCTGATTACGATCAGGAGAAATAAACTGCGGACTATTCTGACAATGTTCGGGGTATTCTGGGGTATTCTCATGCTAATGTTATTAGTGGGGTCAGGACAGGGTCTTGCCAATGGAATGAATAGGGAATTCGCCCATTGGGGTTTTAATAGCGTATATCTTTGGTCCAACACGACAACCAAAGCTTACGAGGGAATGACCCCCGGTCGTGAAATACAATTTACGGATGAAGATACAAAAGCGATAAAACATAAATTCGAGGAAGTAGAATATTTAGCGCCCAAAATTCAGTTGGGTGGCTTCCGGGGAAATCAAATAGTTAAGCATAAGAATAAAGTTGGAGACTTTCATGTAATGGGCGAAGTCCCGGATCTAAGAAATTTCGTTTCTATCAAAATTGTCGCCGGAAGATTTATTAACGACCTGGATCTTCTTGAGAGAAGAAAAGTAGCCGTGGTAGGCGAGAATGTTATCAAGATTCTTTTTAAAAAGGGGGAGGAATATATTGGTAAATCATTAACTGTTAACGGGATACATTTTACAATTGTCGGCAGGTTGAAAACCGATGCCCCCTATGAATTTTGGACGGAGCGAGACAGGAATTCGATAATGATACCCTTCACGACATTTCAACAGACCTTTAATCAAAGAAATCGGGTAGGGTGGTATGCAATGGGGGTTAATCCATCAGCCCATGGAGACGAATTAGGTGACGATATAAAATCGATGTTAATGAAACGGCATAAAGTTCATCCTGAAGATTTAGCAGCATTTGGATATTGGAACAGCCACAAGGAGTTTTTAAAGGTTCAAGGTTTATCTAAGGGGATGCGTGTCTTTATCTGGTTTGTCAGTCTATGCACCCTCTTAGCGGGAGTGATCGGGGTGAGTAACATTATGATAATTGTCGTCAACGAGCGGACTAAAGAGATAGGTATCCGAAAATCGATGGGGGCATCGCCAATCAGTATTGTCAGTTTGATTATGCAGGAGTCGGTATTTTTAACCACTGTAGCCGGTTACATCGGGTTACTCCTGGGCATCGCGATGATTGAAATATTGCGAAAAGTATTAGGGGGGATTGGTGATAATATGAGCTTGATATCCCGTCCCGAGATCAACTTACAGGCCGCTGGATTAGCCTTGTTGGTTATAATCATTGGTGGTGTCATTGCCGGCATCCTTCCTGCGCGCAAAGCAGCTTTAATCAGCCCGATGGAGGCAATCCGGTATAAATAACTTTTAGCATATATTATTAGGGCGATGTTTAACATAGATAAATGGAGTGAAATATTTTTCACCATTAGGAAAAATAAGATGAGAACATTCCTTACGGCTTTCAGTATAGCTTGGGGGATATTTTTACTGGTGGTTCTTTTGGGTGCTGGATCGGGTTTTCTCAATGGCGTGCTCTACAATTGGCGTGATGACGCGATAAATAGTATAAGTATCGAACCTGGACAAACTAGCTTGCCCTACAAAGGAATGAAACCGGGAAAAATGATTCAATTAACAAACGAAGACCACAATCAAATTAAAGATAAGGTCAGGTCAGTTGAGCATATTTCCTCTCGATTTAATCTAAGGGGGGATTACACGGTCAGATATAAGTACAATTTTGCTCGTTTTCCTGTGCGTGCCGTCCATCCCGGACATATACACTTTGAAAAGACAATTGTTACGGAAGGTAGATTTATCAATGAACTTGATATTAAAGAGCGGAGAAAAGTGGTCGCAATTGGGGTGGAAGTCGTCGACATTTTATTCAAAAATGAAGAACCGATAGGGAAGTGGATTGAAGTCAACCAGATACCGTATAAAGTGGTCGGTGTATTTAGGGATGAAGGAGTAAGTTTTGAATTGAGCGTCATTTATATGCCGATATCAACGGCACAAATGGCGTATAATGGCGCAAACCGGGTGGACGAAATATTATTCACTACGGGCAGTGCGAGCTTCAAAGAAACTCAGTTGATGACAAAGGAGACTAAAAATATAGTCGCCGAGCATCATCGGTTTTCTCCGAAGGATCCGCGTGCAGTAGAAGTTTTTAATTATAATGAAATGCTGCAAAGGTTTCTCAATATGATTGCAGGTATAAATGTTTTTATCTGGGTAGTTGGTGTCGGTACGATGGCAGCCGGTATTGTCGGGGTGAGCAATATAATGATTATCGCAGTCAAGGAGAGAACGCGTGAGATTGGAATCAGAAAAGCAATAGGGGCAACTCCAAGCTCAATAGTGGGATTGATATTACAGGAATCGCTTATCGTTACATTAATAGCCGGGTATGTAGGTATGGTCGCCGGGGTAATTTTTGTAGAATTGGCTAACTGGGCATTTGATAACTTTAACGTACAATCGGAATATTTCAGAAACCCGGAAATTCACTTTAAAACTGTAATTATGTCGACAATTCTACTGGTTGTTGCCGGTTCGATTGCAGGTTTTTTCCCCGCTCGATTGGCGGCGCTAGTAAAACCCGTCGACGCACTAAGGGAAGAATAAAATTCAATTATATAGACATGTTTGATTACGATAAATGGCAGGAGATTCTGAGTACGATCAGAAAAAACAAACTGCGTACTTCACTTACTATATTTGGTGTCTTCTGGGGTATACTGATGCTTATATTATTGCTCGGTTCGGGACAAGGTCTGTCAAATGGAATGACGCGTGATTTTGATCGTGTGGGTATAAACACTGTAGGAGTTTGGGCCGAAATGACAACGAAACCTTACGAAGGATTGTTAGCGGGGCGTACAGTACAATTTACCAATGAAGATACAGTCGCACTTAAAAGAAATATCGACGCCATTGAGCATATTTCCCCCCAAATACAATTGGGTGGATGGTCAGGTAGACAAGGTCCCACTTCAGTCACACGTAATAGTAAAAAGGGTAATTTTATTATAAAAGGAGATAATCCGGAAATTAGAAACATAGTGAATATCCAGATCAAAAAAGGAAGATTCATTAATGATATAGATATTAAGAATAAGAGAAAAGTGGCAGTAGTTGGAGACAATATTATCAAGCTACTTTTTAAGAAAGGTGAAAACATTATTGGAGAAACAATAAATATCACCGGTGTTAGTTTCACTATTGTTGGCAATCATAAAACATTAGCCGCTAATGGATTTTGGACGGAGAGAGATAATAATACTATTTATACACCCTTCTCGACGATACAACAGGCGTTTAATTATCGGAATAGAGTAGAGTGGTATATGTTTGGGGTTCGACCCAATGAAAATTCCCGTGAATTGGAAGGTAAAATCAGAGCATTCTTAATGAAACGGCATTACATTCATCCCGAAGATAATGCGGCCTTGGGGTCCTTTAATAGTCAGGATGAATATAATCAAGTGCAGGGATTGTTAAAAGGGATTCGTGTTTTTGTCTGGTTTGTTGGGCTATGTACTTTGTTAGCGGGAGTGATAGGAGTGAGTAATATTATGATGATTGTGGTCAATGAGCGAACGAAAGAAATAGGCATCAGAAAATCCATGGGAGCAACACCTTTTAACATCGTCAGTTTAATCATGCAGGAGGCAGTATTTTTAACTGCCATTGCCGGTTATTTAGGATTACTTCTGGGTATCGCATTGATAGAACTATTGCGAATAGCTATGAGAAATATGGGTGAACACATGAGTTTGATCTCCCGCCCAGAGGTAAATTTGCAAGCCGCAGGTTTTGCGTTGATGATCATAATTTTTGGAGGATTAATAGCGGGGATACTACCTGCGCAAAAAGCAGCCTCGATCAGTCCCATGGAGGCAATTAGATATAAATAACAAAACATAACCTATGAAAAAATTTTACATTATAATTATCGTTGCATTTTTAGTCCTAAGTTTCTTCGGCACCCTTGTGTTTCTTTACCAAAAAGCGGTGGAAAAGGACGTTATCTTTGAAACGGAAACGCCCTTTTACACGGATATTGTCAAGAAGGCGGTAGCTACAGGTACGATTACTCCAAGGAGAGAGATTGAAATTAAATCACAGGTGTCGGGAGTGGTAGAAAAGCTTTATGTCGAACCGGGCGAAATTGTTAAGAATGGAGATCTGCTCGCCAAGATCAGGATTATTCCGGACATGGTAAATCTTAACAATGCAGAATCCCAGCTCAATACCGCGCGGATCAATTATGAAAACGCGAAACAGGAAAAAGAAAGGCAGGCGCAGCTTTTCGAGAAAAAATTCATTTCAGAATTTGATTATGACCAATATGTACTCGAATTTAATCTCGCCGAAGAGCGTTTAGAATCGGCAGAGAATAATGTTCAGTTAATCCGGGAGGGTACATCTAATAAGGAGGGGCAGGTTACGAATGAAGTTACCTCTACCGTTAATGGGATGATTCTCGATGTCCCGGTACGAGAGGGGAGTTTTATTATTGAATCGAACACCTTCAACGAGGGAACGACTATCATGTTCATCGCGGATATGAAATCGATGATCTTTGAAGGATTTGTGGATGAATCAGAAGTCGGAAAAATCACAGACGGCATGGAATTGATTTTAACTATAGGCGCTATCGATACAGAGAAATTTAAAGCGCTGCTGGAATACATATCACCCAAAGGTGAAGAAAAAGAAGGGGCTATCCAATTTGAAATCAGAGCCTCGGTAACATTATCGGAAGATCATTTTATCCGGGCAGGTTACAGTGCCAATGCGGATATTGTTCTCGATACGAGGGATAATGTTCTCGCGGTGCGCGAAAGTAATCTCACTTTTGAAAAGGATTCTATATTTGTTGAAATAGAGAAAGGATACCAGGAATTTGAGAAAAAACAGATTGAGACGGGGCTATCCGACGGGATCAATATCGAAGTCCTTTCAGGGGTGACGGAAAAAGATAAGATCAAGAAGCTGTAATTGTAAGCAGTTAACGGGTGAGTAAAAAGACAGTCAGTCCCTTTGGGTCATGGAAGTCGCCGATTACGATGGATACGGTTCTCGCTGAAAGCGTACGTTTTTTTGAATTAGGCTTGGACGGTGAATCAATTTATTGGCTTGAGGGACGGCCCCAGGAAAGTGGGCGATGCGTAATCGTAAAAAAAAGTCCCAAGGGAAATATATCGGATCAATTACCCGCACCTTTTAATACCCGAAGCCGGGTTCACGAGTACGGGGGGGGTGCTTTTGTCGTCGACGATGGCACATTTTACTTCACCCATTTCAATGATCAATGCATTTACTGTAAGCGAGGAGATGCCGATCCCTTTCCCATTACCGAGGAGGGGAAATGCTTTTATGCTGATTTCAGGTACGACCGAAAACGAGAAAGGTTGATAGGCGTACGTGAAGATCATCGTGATGAAAACCATGAACCGATTAATACAATTGTCAGTGTCGACCTCAAACAACCCTACAAGGTTGAAGTGTTGGCATCGGGGAAGGATTTCTATTCCTCACCACGTATAAGTCCCGATGGTAGACATCTCACCTGGCTGAGTTGGGATCATCCAAACATGCCTTGGGATGGTTGTGAAGTGTCGATGGCAAAATTTGCAAATGATGGCCGCCTCAATGATCCCATCCACGTTGCAGGTGGGCTCGACGAGTCAATCTTCCAACCGGAATGGTCACCGGATAATATACTTTACTTTGTCTCAGACCGGACGGGGTGGTGGAACATTTATCGCTATAAGGAAAGTAAGGTTGAGGCTCTCTATCCCATGGAAGCTGAATTTGGGCAATCCCAATGGGTATTCGGCATGTCTAAGTACGGATTCGAGTCGGAGCAGTCTATCCTCTGTGCCTATTCTCAAGACGGCGTCTGGAACCTGGCGAGACTCGATACGGTTAATAAATCGCTCGAAAAAATAGATACACCCTACACTTTAATTGAAAATATACAGGTCGGCGCAGGTAAAGTAGTATTTTTAGGAGGATCACCGACTGAAGCATGTGCGGTTCTCACGATGGATTTAAAAAGTCGAGAGATCGAAATTATACGTAAGTCCAATTCGCTTGCGGTTGATGCCGCCTATCTTTCAGTCCCAATGACAATTGAGTTTCCTACCGAAAATAAGCAAAAGGCCCATGGTTTTTTTTACTCTCCCAATAACAAAGATTTGACTGGGCCATCGGGAGAATTGCCTCCACTTATCTCTATCATGCATGGCGGGCCAACCGGGGCAACGGATGCGGTTCTGGATTATGGAATCCAATTCTGGACAAGCCGGGGTTTTGCCGTCTTTGATATTAATTATGGAGGCAGCACCGGATACGGCACCGAGTACCGGCGACGGCTAAATGGACGATGGGGTGAAGTCGATCTGAATGACTGCGAAAATGGTGCGCGTTACCTGGCTGACGAGGGTTATGTCGATTTCGAAAAGATGGCGATACGCGGTGGAAGTGCAGGGGGGTATACCGTTCTCAGTGCACTGACCTTTGGGCAGGTTTATAGAACAGGTGCGAGTTACTACGGGGTCAGTGACCTTGAGATTTTAGCTAAAGACACGCACAAATTTGAATCGCGATATCTGGACAAAATTATTGGTCCTTACCCGGAATCCGCACAATTGTACCGCGACCGTTCACCGCTCTTTCATTTAGATAAATTAGGTAAACCGATAATTTTTTTTCAGGGCTTGGATGATAAAATTGTTCCTCCCAACCAGGCGGAAATGATGGTCGAGGCCTTGCGAAAGAAGGATATACCCGTGGCCTATATAGCATTCGAGGGTGAACAACACGGATTTCGAGAGGCGAAAAATATTAAAAGGGCGACGGAAGCGGAATTATATTTTTACGCAAAAATATTTGGCTTCGAACCGGCTGACCGTATTGAACCGGTGGATATTGAGAATTTGTAAGGGGATTTTGGTCAAAAAGTAAATGCGTTTATGCGTGTAAGCGATAATGCGGAAAAGTGATAATGTGGATATTCGTGTAACCTATTTCTGATTATTGCTTAATTCCATTTGTCATCGCGAGGCTGCTAGTCAGCCGTGGCGATCCAGGGGAATGTCGGACACGTATTGTAATCTCCCTGGAGTGGAAGATGTCGCTACGCTCGGTAGCCGCAGTCGGATACGCCTCCATCGCACTGAAAAAAAGGGGATGCAGAATGCATGATTAATCCTAGCGGTTTCCGCTTTCACGCTTATTCACTCAACAGTCTCCTCGACTACAGTGACCGGGATTACATCACCGTCAGTATTTGAAAAGGTGGCATTGATACTTTGAGTGGGCTGTGTGGTCCCGTCCGACTTTACATTGTTTTGTGAAATCAATGTCTCGAAACCCGGTGTTGTCGATCCGCTCGGTGCAATGACGATTGAAGATGCATTGGTCTGAACAAGATCGCCTCCCGTAATTCGCAACCCGGGGTTAGTCGCTTCTACAGTAAAAGAATTATCACCGAAGAGGAGGAGTGGCACGGCATCTCCCAAGGCATCGATATCACCTATTAAAACCCTGACCGAGACAGGTACTCCTAGCGCATTGAGCCCAACATTTCCCGTCGAAGCACTGAAATTTGTATTCGCACAGAGGATTCCTCCCATGCCTGACGAATTTATAATTTCAACGTATGAGACATCAGCCTGGGCATCGTAAACTTCTTCCTCTGGGAAGAGGCTTTGATTAACCGAATTCAGGCGCCCGACGGAAAATATACTGAAGAAAGTGCTATCATCAGCCCCATTAATAACAATGCTGGCGCGGCCCTTAACATAATTAACATCGGGTTGATTATATTTACGGGGTGGCGCAGGTTCTTCAAAGGTGTCGGCATCGAGAATTATTGTCAGCGTCCCGCTACCGGAAAATTCTACCTGAACGATATCTTCATCTTCATCAATAAAAGAAGCACGTGTTATCTGGTCGGGATCGGCCCGCAATGTAACGAGAGGGCCTTCAAGAAGTATCTGATCGAAAACATTCCCATTGGAATGCACGATATTAAAACCGACAACCGTACCGCTCCCATCGAGTGCTACTTCATCGGGAACAACTGTAACCTCGCTTATAACTGAAATAATAGCGGTAATACTGTCAGTAATACCTTCTGCTCCTGTGACCCGAACCCAATAAAAATTCGTGCTGCTTTGCGAGCTCGTCAATAAAGTGCTCTCGTTACCGGTCGATATGATGGTATTGCCACCGCCGTCAAATACAGGATTAGAGGTATCACCTCTCTCGCCCATAAACCAACTATAAGTTCTGTTGTCTCCCTCCGTTTCGACGAATAATTCAACTGCCGTATCGGAATCCACCCTTTGGCTTTTAGGTTGACTGAGAACATTCGGGCCACTCGATCCGTCAACTACCAAGGTAAGTATAGAACTGAACGCAGTCCCGATTGTATTGCTGATTTCCACGGTATAGTTGCCAGCGTCCGCACTTTGAACGTCGTTGATAGTAAGAGCACTACTTGTAGCTCCCCCAATAATCTGTTCATCTTTACGCCATTGGAAACTCAATGGTTCCTGTCCTTCGACGACGACGGTAAATTCAGCTGTTGAACCCGGATCCACTTCAAGTAGCCCAGGACCTACCGTGGATATCAAAGGAATCCCTGTTCCGAGCAAGGCCAGATTATGATCTGCTCCCGCGACAACTTCAGTGACACCTGAAAGTGCTTCCGGTAATTCTGTTTGACCATCTGCATCATTACCCCAGGCGATAACTGTTCCATCGGCGAGTGATATAATGTTATGGAAGAGACCGGCGGCTATGGAGGTGACCGAACCGGCGTTAAACTGTGAATTGATAGTTCCTTTAGCATTCGCGGTTGAATTTACAGAACCTGATGCAATTTCAGGAACATTCAGTTGCCCCAAACTATTATCACCCCAGGCGATGATGGTCCCATCCGATTTTACCGCGAGACTGTGCTGTGCACCGGCAGTGACAGCGATCACATCACTTAAATCAGCGGGCACATCAATCTGACCAAATCTATTATCACCCCAGGCGACGACGGTACCATCTGATTTAATAACCAGATTGTGTATGGCACCCGCTGCAATAGATTCAACATTTTGAAGATCTTCCGGAATATCTGTTTGTCCCACTCTATTATTACCCCAGGCGACGACGCGGCCATCCGATTTTAAAGCGAGACTGTGGACACCACCACCCACAATCGAGACGACATCGGTAAGATCAATAGGTGGTGTCGCTGACCGGCATTATTTAATCCCCAGGCGACGACGGTGCCATCTGATTTCAGTGCTAAACTATGAAAGAAACCAGCCGCGACAGCGACAACATCAGATAAACCTGGTGGTACTGATGCCTGGCCACGATCATTTCTCCCCCAGGCCGTCACTGTCCCATCAGGATTTAACCCGAGATTAAAACCTACTCCACTGGAAGCTGCAGTGAGCTGGGATAAATCCGGTGTAATGTTCGTTTGTCCATTATCATTTTTTCCCCAGCTGGTAATTCGGTTAGAAAATATACGTCGGTAACCACGCGCAACTATACTGAAATCACTGGTTTCATTTGAATTAACAGCCTTGACCCAGTAATTAAAAACGACGCCTGCTTCAGCTGTAAAGTCATCGTAGAAAGATGTGGCAATGTCGCGTTGAATGAGGAGAGCATTGCTTCTATCATTTTCAGTATTGCGATATATATTATAACGTGAGGCATTACTAACCTCTTGCCAAGCAACACGAATGCGATCGGTAGCCTGGCCCCTGCTCGCTCTTACGGAAAGAGGAGGATGAATCTCACCGGAAGTTAATATTGTTCCGTTATTACCCGTGGTGACAAAGACATCGGCGCCAGAAGTGACATCAAATAATACTTTTAAGGTTCCGGAATTTCGTTCTAGCCAGTTCATACCATTGGGAGAAGTGGCTATAGCCCCGGCACCACCTACGGCAGTAAATAACCCTTTGCCAAAACTTACTCCCTGATAGCTTTCATTGCCGGCTTGAAATGAATTCCAATTCATGCCGTCCGATGAAACTTGAACATTCCCGTTATCACCAACGGCAACAAAGATACCTTTCGCAAAGGTAACATCATTTAGCCCATTTCCATTGTGATCATGTTCAGTCCAGTTAATACCATCGGTAGATGTCATGATGGACCGCTTCGTGTTTCCCGTAGCGAAATTACCGCGACCTACGGCAACGAATCGCCCGTTTCCAAATATAACACCTTCCAGACTGCTGGGGCTCTCAGCGGCTTGCACTGTCATCCAATCACCTCCATTCATAGAGGTCTGGATGATGGATCCATTGCCGACGGCGACAAAAATTTGATTCCCAAAAGTGATACTATTTAAATTTGCATTAGTTCCTGTGTTAGCTGCTGTCCACTCAAGTCCATCTGCTGAAGTTGTCAGGTTGCCGCTGCCCCCTATGGCGACAAATCTACCATTGCCCAGCGCAAGATCAGACAATGATCCAGAAATTCCAGAATCCAGAATAGACCAAGTCTTTCCATTTGCGGATGCCAGTAGTGTCCCCGAAAGTCCGACCGCAAAAAATCTGTTATTTAAAAATTCTGTGCCCAACAACCATGCGGTCGTCCCCCTAATTTGATCCGTCCACTCAACAGTATCTGGCGAGGTGATAATTCTACCCCCGATACCAATTGAGACGAAAGAGCCGTTGTTAAAAGCAACACTTACGAGGGAACCCACATTCTCTGTTTCCCGGGGTTCCCAGAATTGAAAAGATGAAGAGGTTAAGATAACGGCTTGACTTAAGAGCGGGCCACCCCCGCCAACAGCAACAAAAGTTCCATTATTAAAGGTGATATCATTTAATGAAAGCGCGGTACCGGAACCTTGCGCAGCCCAATTAACTGCATTTCCTGAACTTAAAATCGTCCCGTTCTCTCCTACAGCAAGAAAATTTCCATTGCCGAAAGATATGCCTCGTAACCAATTCGTTGTCCCGGAAACTTGCGGAATCCAATTGTCACCATCGGTTGAAGAAATTATAACACCATCCATGCCAACAGCGACATAAATACCATTGCCGAAGGTAACATCGGAATATTCATGACCTTCATTGTTAACAATGCTTAAATCCCAATTCTGCGCATCGATGGAAGATAAAATTATGCCTCGACTTCCGACGGCGACAAACCGGCCGTTTCCAAAACTAATACCGTTTAATTGAATTCTCGTCCCGGATGTTTGGATGCCCCAATCTTTTCCATTTCGAGAGAATAGAATAGTCCCTTCAATGCCCACCGCAGCAAAAAATCCATTTCCAAAGGCAACAGCTTTTAATGATGCTCCCCTGTTACCGGTGACAGGAGTTATTTGTTCTTCCCAATTTTGGCCGTCGGCAGAAGTTAAGATAGTACCGGCATTACCGACGGCAACATAAGTATCATTTCCATACGCGATTCCGGATAGGTTTTCTCCCTTGGGGATGGGATTTCTCCAGGTCCAGACTTCTTGAGCTTCTGTAAATACAAAGGGGGCAAGAAATAAAAATGCTAATAGAAATGCCGATAGTTTGCGCATAATGTGAAAATAAAATATTATTCCGTCGCAAATTTTATAGATATAGTAGATAATTAATAAAAAATATGGATTGAGTGTAGCGGTGAAATGTTACCGAGTCGAATATAAAGGGTGGATGCTTAATTTTATAAATGAAGAGGTTCAATTGATCGACGTTCTTGTCAGCAACGATGCTCAAAAAATAGGATGAGAAATATATTAATTATTTCCCTGCTCGTGGGATTATTTCCTTTCTTCGTTTTCGGACAAAAAGAAAACAGTGTCATTGTAGCGATTGAAAATCAGGTTGATTTTGCGGTCAAGAAAGGTCCCTGGATAAAAGCGCAAGTGGGTCAGAAGCTCAACTATGGAGACAGAGTGCGGACCGGTGAGTTCAGCCGGGCCACGATTCACCTACCGAATGAGAGTGTCATGCGGATAAATGAACTCACGACGATCACTTTAAAACCGCCGAAAAAATCAACGGGAAAACCCGGCATTGATTTACGAAAAGGTGCCCTCTACTTTTTCAGTCGCAACCAACCTGATGAATATGAATTTGGCACCCCAACCGCCACCGGTGCAATTAAAGGCACTGAATTTGAACTTCATCTGGATCCAGAAGAGAACACGGTGATGACACTTTTCGATGGTGAAGTTGATTTATCTAATGCACAAGGATCAATTGCTCTCATAAGTGGAGAGCAGGGAACAGCAAAATCGGGATTACCACCGACAAAAACAGCGGTTATTAATGCGGTTAACATTATTCAATGGTGTCTCTATTACCCCGCAGTAATTGACGTCGATGAAATTTCATTCTCACAGAATGAAATCAGTGCGTTCAGCGCATCCATAGATTCTTATCGTAAGGGTAATATACTGGAAGCGCTGGCTCGTTATCTCGCAAGTGGCGCTAAACCCGAAAGCGAAGCGAGTCGCATTTACGTGGCCGGGCTTTTCCTCGCGACGGGACAGGTCAGTAAAGCGGAAGAACTAATAGCAAAAGTAAGAAATGATAACCCGCACACCCTGGCCCTTAAAGAATTAATCAGCGCGGTGAAAGAGCCACTACCGTCTACCCATCCCGAGCCGCAATCGGCATCTCATTGGCTGGCACGATCCTATCTTCTGCAGACCCGAGGGGATTTAGAGCTGGCTTTGAAAGCCGCTCGCAATGCCATAGAGCTTTCACCTGAATTTGGTTTTGGATGGGGGAGAGTAGCAGAATTGGAATTCAGCTTTGGCCGATCAGATGCGGTCAAAGAGTCCCTGGACCTGGGTCTAAAATTAGCGCCTGAAAACGCGCAAAACCTCGCTTTGCAAGGATTTATATTAGCGGGAGACAATCAGCTTGATAGAGCGCGTGACAGTTTTGAGCAAGCCATATTCATTGATGGCGCATTGGGCAACGCCTGGTTGGGTAGAGGGCTCACCAGAATACGTGACAATGATCTCGATGAAGGGATGCAGGATCTACAGGTCGCAGCTGCAATCGAGCCAAACAGATCTTTATTACGAAGTTATCTGGCTAAAGCATTTTCCGATTCCAAGGAATTCTCTCTTGCAGCAAATGAATTGACGCTGGCTGAAATGCTAGACCCCAGTGATCCTACGCCCTGGTTTTTTTCCGCTCTATTGAATCAAAAAATTAATCGTTACAATGTTGCGGTCACTGACTTGAAAAGATCTATGGATCTCAACGAAAACCGAAGGCTCTATCGATCTAAATTTCTTCTCGACCAGGATCAAGCCGTCCGCAGCGCGAATCTCGCTGCGATCTACAATAATGTAGGGATGAGAGAAATAAGTATTCGCGAAGCTCATCGAGCGGTGCAGAATGATTATACTAATTACTCGGCCCATCTTTTTCTTGCGAACAGTTACGATGCGCTGCGCGATCCTCGAAGATTTCAACTCCGGTTTGAAACACCGTGGGCTAATGAATTACTCTTAGCTAATCTCCTCTCCCCGGCCAGCGCGGGAACACTTTCTCAACATGTTTCTCAGCAGGAATACACCCCTCTTTTTGAGAGACAACGTTTAGGTTTAAACGCACAAAGCACGTATCAAAGTCATGGAGAATTTCGCCAGCTCATTACTCAATACGGACTCTTTGGTGACACCAGTTATGCGGTAGATTTTGACTATCATACCTTTGACGGGTACCGCCTGAATAATGAATTCGATCGCATTGAAGTTTTTACACAGCTCAAGCATCAATTGACAGAGCAAGGGACAGTGTTTCTACAGTTGAAATTTCAAGATTTTGATGGAGGCGATGTATCTCAGATTTGGGACAATTCTCAACTCCGACCGGATTTTCATTTCGAAGAAGAACAAATTCCGCTTGTCTTTGCGGGTTATCACCACCGGTGGTCTCCGGGAATCGACACTTTATTTCTTTTTGGACGACTTACGGATGACTTAGTCAATCGAGATCTCCAAGTTCCACAACTCATTCTCAGCACTGATGAGGCAGGGGAGAGAGTTGTATTTCCATCAGCCGATATGGATTTTTTTATCGCAACGAATTGGAGATATACTCAGCAGAAATAACCCAGATTTTCCAGCTCGACAAATGGACTTTTATAGGTGGACTGCGCTACCAGGATGGGGATTTTGAAGTCGAGAATCGGCTCACTGGGATTACTCTCATTCAGGAACCCTTCTTTGACGATCCGCCAGCGAATTTAAAATTTAAGGAAGGTTTCAACCGAGTAAATTTATACTTATACTCACTCTGGGAGGTGTTATAAAATTTAACAGTTACAGCCGGAGTCTCCTACGATAGTATAGATTATCCTTTAAATTTTTTAACTTCGCCTATTAGCAGTGGGCAATTGGAGGATGACCAGGTTTCACCCAAAGTCGGGATGAATTGGGACGTAAATGATCAAATAAGTATACGTGCAGCTTATAGCCAATCTCTCGGGGGATTTAGTTTTGATCAAAGTGTACGCCTCGAGCCCAGCCAGATATCTGGTTTCACCCAGGGATTTCGCTCCCTTATTTCAGAATCCGCAGTCGGTGCGGTCCCTGCGTCCGAATTTGAAGTCGCCGGTTTAGGGATCACGCTTAATATAGATGCGCAAACTTACCTCGATCTTCATGCCACGATTCGCGAAGCTGATGTTGTGCGTTTTGATGGTGTTTTCAATGATACCGGCAGCACATTCTTCAGGCCGGGAGTAATCCGCGAGGTTCTCAATTACGAGGAGGATAATTTTACGGTTGCGTTAAACCATCTCCTCGGGGAAATGTGGTCTCTGGGTGTGCGTTATGAATATACGCGATCTGATCTCGACCAGATTTTTGACACTATTCCCGACGCGAATTTTAATTTTCGCTCTACCTTACATCAGCTAAATCTTTTCGCGATTATAAATCATCCCTCAGGCTGGCACGCAAAAGCAGAAGGTAGATGGGTGAATCAAGACAATCGGGGGTTTTTACCTGATTTTGGGGACGAGGACTTTTTCCAAATTGATGCTTTTTTGGGGTATCGAGCACCCGGCCAACAGTGGCAATTAACCGCGGGAGTCGTGAATTTAACGGATGAGAATTATCGACTCAATCCCCTAAATACATTTTTGGAATTTCCACGCGAAGTAGCTTTCTGGCTTAAGTTCGATTTGAATCTATAGAGTGTTCATTTTAGGAGATGAATATTTTCAAAAATCGGTGGGCTAAATATATCTGGGGTTCGGTTCTGGTTGTGGGCATTGGATTACTTTTTATCCTTCTACCTCTGGGAAATAAGTTAAGATATTTAAGCTATGATTTTTTATACCTCTTTCAAAACCAAGAACCACCCACTGATGTGGTTCTTGTTTATATGGATGAACAATCTCATCATGAACTTGAACAGCCGTATGATAGAACATGGGACCGTCGCTTGCATGCGGAGTTACTTAATAAAATTACCGAGCAGGGAGCGCGTCTTGTCTTTTACGACATTATTTTTGAAATGGTTAGTTCTAAACCTGAGAGCGACGCCGCACTCGCGGATGCTATTAAGAAAAATGGTTCGGTCGTTCTTGCAGGAAGTTTAACCCAGAGAAGGGAAACTCTATCCAGTCAGGAAATAATTATTCCGCCCGAAGCAAGTTTCCGACGGGCGACACGCGCCTGGGGTGTGCTGCAAATTCATGCGGTCAACCCACGTCTGATTATAACCGGTACGCCCGACTTCGAATCAGCGACTTGGAAAGCAGCTGCAATTCTCGATCCCAGTATAAATGAACGCTTAGATAATCGACTGAGCGAACGTTGGATAAATTATTTAGGTCCTCCCGATTCTTTTCCCTCAATCAGTTTTCATAAGGCTTACTTAGATGATCCTGAAAGTAGAGGTTTGTTTAAAGATAAAATTGTTTTTATCGGCTCAAGATATATTACGGGATTTACCGGTACCGCCAAAGACACGTTTTTCACCCCTTATTCTCTTTTGGGATTTCCCCCTGCTAATGGAATAGAGATTCATGCCAACAGCGTTATTAATCTATTAGAGGGTAATTGGTTGAACCGTCTAAACCGCGGGTCGGAATTGGCAATTGTCGCTGTCTACGGGATCTTAGTCAGTCTATTGTTAGTTTTACTCACTCCAAGAGTGGGGATCATAGTCACCCTTTTCTTAGGGTTTACGGTCGCGGTTTCATCTATTTTATTGAGTTGGCAAACCTTTACTTTTTACAGCTGGTTGGTTCCCGCTGGTGTACAGACAATGACTGCTTATGTCTGGGCCGTGGGGACAAAATACTATCAGGAAACAAGAAGAAAGATGAGACTTAAAAAAGCGTTTTCCGCCTATCTCTCGCCGGTCATGGCTCAGCAGGTGGCGGAGAGTGATATTGATTTTGCGCCGGGTGGAGAACTTAAGGAAGTGACAATATTGTTTACCGATCTGGAAGGATTTACCACGCTTTCAGACAGTTCCAATCCCGGTGAGATATCAGAAATACTTAACACCTATTTTAGTCTGACTAGTAATCATGTATTACACGAAAACGGCACCATTCTTAAATATATCGGGGATGCAGTATTTGCGGTGTGGGGAGCACCCCTTGAAGATCCGCAGCAGGCGAATAATGCGGTCAAAGCTGCGTTGGGTATGATAGAATCAACGCGGGATAAAAAAGTATACGGGCATCCCTTGCGAACACGAATCGGTATAAGCAGTGGCAGCTGTCTGGCTGGAAACCTGGGCTCAGATTTACGATTTGATTATACGGTCATAGGCGATGAGGTCAACCTGGCCTCGCGACTGGAGGGACTGAATAAATATACGGGGACTGACATTGTGGTGTCTGAGACAACTGCGAGACAAATATCAGATTTATATAAAATGAGATTGATGGGGCGATTCCTTCTCGTGGGAAAAGAAAAGGCGGTTGAAGTTTATGAAATACTGGGAGAAAGCAATGGAAAGGAGCCAGAACAGGAGTGGCAGACAATTTATTCCGAAGGGCTTTCTCTTTTTTCCCAGAAAAAGTTTGATGAAGCGAAAAACTGTTTTCAAAAAACGATTGACATTCGACCGGAAGGAGATGGTCCCTCGGAATTTATACTCAATCAGATTGATCAGTTATCTAATGGAAATGATTTGCCTAAAAATTGGAGTGGAGAAATTATTTTAACGGGTAAATAATACTTAGTGTCAGCACACAAAAAACCGTCATGGGTCAGACGATGTTGAAAGTAGAATGAAATAACAGGATGAAAGGAACAGTAATTGAGACGGAGTTTGATACTTGAAAAATTAAGACGGGGCGAGTATGTGGTTATCAGCCAGTCTTGGATTATACCGCACTGGAAAATGGTAGATGTCATGGGAACGGTTGGGTTTGATGGCGTCTGGATAGAGAATGAACACAGCGATTTTAATTATAGCGAAATTTCTCAGATGATACTGGCGGCCAGAGCGCATGATATGGATTCCATTGTACGTGTTGAACGGTGCGGCTACACGGGCATCATTAAACCTCTAGAAGCGGGGGCAACCGGATTAGTTGTGCCCCAAGTCGTGGATGGGGAGGATGCTAAATCCATTGTCCGCGATGCCAAGTACAGTCCGATGGGACTTCGAGGAGCCGGAGGAAGTACAGATTCGGTCTACGGTACCCAAGCGAGAGAAGAGTATATTGAGCAATCGATTCGCGAAACCTTTATTGCCGCACTGATCGAAAATAAAGAAGCGATCGAAGATATTGATGCGATTGCCGCGACTGAAGGTATCGATATGCTTTTATTGGGTCCAGGCGACCTATCACAAAGTTATGGAATATTCGGTCAATCTGATCATGAATTAATTATAAAAGCGACGAATGCAATGGCAGACGCCTGTGATAAACACGGTAAATGGTGGGGCGCCCCGGTGTCGAATCGTGAACAGGCAGAAGCCATTCTCAAGCGTGGTGCGAGAATAATTCAAACAGTTAACGATCAGGAGATCATCGTCTCGGGATTCAGGAAGTTAAATGAGTCCTTTCAGGATATTAAGATTTAAGTTACACAGACAGCTGACCCATTTGGGTAGATCTGTTTTAGAATTTATTTCACCTGCGAAGCTCAGAAGTACTTATGGCGAAAACCAAACTTACGGATCTGGCAGATTACGAGGCGTTTTGTGAATGGCGATTGAATGATCCTTACCCCTTGATGCATCAACTGCGCGCCGAAGATCACGTTCATTGGAATGAGCGCATCGAAGGTTGGATGCTTACCCGTTATGATGACGTCGTAAATGGCTATCGCGACCCGCGACTAAAATCTGACCGGGCGTCGATTAATATGAAATCTCTGCCTGAACACCTGCAAAATAAATATCAAACCTTGGGGGAACATGTATCGAATTGGCTTGGCTTTACCGATGCACCTAAGCACACGCGGCTCCGCAATCTGGTGGGCAAGGCATTCACTCCCAGGGTTACTTTAAACCTGCAGCCACGTATTCAGGAAATCACAAATAGCTTACTCGATAAGGCCGAGGAAAAAGGAAAACTGGATTTAATTGACGACTATGCTTTTCGATTACCGGCAACCGTGATTTGCGGGTTGTTGGGGATCCCCGCCGATTATCAGGATAAATTTCGTAAATATACCGAATATTTAGCCACTTTTGTCGGTAGCATGGGGCCTGAAATGATTAAAATAGCTGATCAAGCTAACGAAAGTTATAATCAACTCGCCAATTATTTCCGTGAGCTCGCGGCTGAACGACGGTGCGAGCCCAAGAATGACTTAATAAGTGTTCTGGCCAGGGTTGACGAAGACGGAGATGCGCTCGATGAAAGAGAGCTATTAGGGATGGCGGTCTTTCTCTTCGTAGCGGGACATGAGACAACAGTTTGTCTCCTCGCTAGCGGGTTTCTCCTGCTATTTCAGAATCCCAAGGAATTCGGAAAATTAAAACGTGACCCATCACTGATTGAAACTGCCGTGGAGGAGATTCTCAGGTATGAACCGCCGATATTGTTGAATACAAGATTAGCGTCGGAAGATATAAAACTCCGTGGCAAGCTCATTAAAAAAGGTCAAGCGGTGCTTCTGATGATGAGCGGCGCCAACCGGGACCCCGATCAATTTCCGGATCCGGATCGGTTCGACATATCAAGAGGGAATAATCAACACCTGGCCTTTGGATACGGACACCACGTCTGCATCGGAGCACCCCTCGCGCGTCTAGAGGCAAAAATTGCGATCGGCTCCGCTATTAAGCGATTTCCCAACTTGCGTTTAGAGAATGAAAACTTTCAGAGTCAATGGCGCCGAAATTTGTCATTGCGCATGCTTTTAACATTGCCGGCGGTTTTAAATTAAATTCCGGCTCTGATAATGTAATGTATTTACTTCACGAAGAGATTTAAATAACCTTTGGATAGGGTGTATTAATAAAAGAGAAATCAGAGTTATCGGATAATGGATACGGCAATACAATATGATATCGATCAGCATTTAGAGGAATGGAAAATAAATGGGTTTACTATTTTCGAAAACTTGATTCCTCTCGCTACGATCGACCGCATACGTAAGGCATGGATCCCGTACCGTGATGGGGAGATCAGAAAACGAGACCCTGATCTAATAGAAAAACGCTACAATTTCAGTGTCCCCTTTAAAAAACCTTTCGTCGAACCAGAAATATTTGAGCACCCGGCAGTAGTACAATTCCTGGAAAAGGCGCTCGGACCGGATTACGTTTGGGACGAGTTTGATTCGAACACGCCTTTTCCCGGTGTCGATTACCAGGAATGGCACCGCGATACCCCCTTGCTGTTTTCTGATCTGATGACTCCCGCCTATAATATTGGTGTGAAATTTCCCCTTGTGGACACCTTTGAAGATAATGGCAGTTTTGAAGTTATCCCCTCGACACAATACTTAGCCGATTCAGCACTCTGTGAAAAAGAAATCAACGGTCGTAAGAATAAATGGTTCGACAATGTATTCGGTAGCGGTGCGGAACATACAGGTCGTTACTACCCGGTGCGTTTAAATTTAAAAAAAGGATCACTATGGATGCAAGACGGCCGTGCTTTTCATCGGGGAACACCGAACGTATCGGATCACACACGCGATGAACTCTGTATGTCTTTCAATCGCCCCTGGTTTAATAGCCATTGGCAGCAAGAAGAAATGAAGACTGAATTTCCGCAGGATCTCTGGGACAGTCTATCTGATCATGCGCGTCATGTTTTACGTTGGCAATGGATTAAAGAAAATTAAGTTAAATTAAGAATAAAAGCGGAAAAGAACAGCGATGAGCGTAGCAACAGAGTATAATGTCGATCAGTTGGTCGAAGAATTTAAAATCAACGGTTTCGTTATCATTGAAGACCTTATTCCACAAGAAGTTCTCAATCGGATATACGAGGCATGGATTCCGATTAGGGACCGGGAAATTGAAAGGCAGGGAGATAATCCCAACCGAGGGCCGAACCGCTATTGCATTAATATTCCATTTGAGCATCCATTTCTGGATCCGGATATTTTCGACCATCCCTCGCTCGTAAAATTTTTTGAAAGTGTTCTTGGGACCGATTACGTTTGTGAACATTTTGACTCGAATACACCTTTCCCCGGATCCGAATACCAAAAATGGCATCGCGATGTCGCAATGCTTTTTCCCGGATTGATGACACCGGCAATAAATGTCGCACTTAGAATTCCGCTCGTTGATGCCACTGAGGAAAATGGCAGTATAGAAGTGATTCCGTCCAGTCACTACATCGCTGATGAAGAGGTCTGTAATAAAGAAATCGAAGGGCGAAGAGGGAAGTGGTACGATAATATTTTTGGGGAGGGCCCAAATCGCAAGGGCAGTTACTACCCTGTTCGTCTCAATGTGAATCGCGGATCCATTTGGATTTGTGATCCTCGCGTTTTTCACCGGGGAACACCAAACATTTCAGATCACTCACGTGATGAGCTCTCCATGGGATTCAGCCGCCCCTGGCTATTCAACCCCTGGCTGCACGAAAATACAGAAAAGTATTTTCCGCGCGATCTCTGGAATAGCCTCTCTGATCACGGTCGACAAGTGATGCGGTTGCAACGTGTGATGGATTAATTTTATATGATCAGAAATAGATCTACTATAAATTATAAATTAAACAAGGGGGGTTAAGCATATGGCATTTGGATCAGGAAAATATACCTATGAAGTAGTAGAGGGGTGGGGACAATTACCCGATGGATGGACATGGGGTTGGATGCCCGCCGTGGCCTGTGATTCTCAGGACCGCGTGTTCGTTTATTCCCGGAGTGAACATCCCCTTGTCATATTTAACCGTGAAGGTGAATTCATCGACTCGTGGGGTGAGGATGTATTAATCGATGCGCATGGTATTTATATCGATGGCGAGGACAATGTCTACTGTATCGAGCGAGAAAATCATTGTGTTTTTAAGTTCAATAATAAAGGTGAGCTGAAAATGACAATCGGCACACCCGGTAAACCTGGGGAGAAAGATGAAGATCCCTTCAATTTACCAACTGACCTGGCTATAGCTTCTACGGGTGAAATATTTATTTCTGACGGGTACGGTAATCACCGCGTGCATAAGTACACTGCTAATGGTGAACATTTACTTTCCTGGGGTGAGGAAGGAGATGGGCCCGGTCAATTTAATCTCTCACATAGTGTCCGTTTGGATAAAGATGACCGCGTGTGGATCTGTGATCGTGAAAATAATCGTATCCAGATATTCGATACAGACGGTAACTTTTTGAGCGAGTGGACGGGACTTCTGCAACCGGATACGATTTATTTTGATCCCAATGAGGACATTCTTTATCTCGCTGAGTTGCAGCAACAGGTAAGTGTTTATACTTTAGATCGCCAACTCCTCTCCCAATGGGGTGGTGCAAAAAAAAGTGACAAGCCAGGTGAATTTAAAGCCTGTCCTCACGGTATTTGGACGGATTCACGCGGTGACTTATACGTCGGTCAGGTTCAAGTAGATGGTCAGTTACAAAAATTTGTACGGCAGGGATAGAGTGGTTAAGCGTATATGCGTAGATGCGAATATGCGTGAAAGCGATTACGCGGGAATGCGTAAAAGCAATTGCAGATTAATGATTGACGAGATTTGTCATTACGAATCTGCATCTGCCATTGAACCTTAAATACCTGACTCCTTATCCAATCCATTTACCCCTGAGCTACCCATGAGCCATCGGAGTTGGCGACTTTAAAAGCGTCGCGAATTTTTGTTATGACTTCGTCAGGGAGAGGCCCCTTCTCGGCTACCGCGATGTTCGCACGCGTGTTATCGGGGTTAGTGGTTCCGATAATGGCTACATGAACACCCGGTTGGCTTATCGTAAAGCGAAGAGCAATTTCCGGCCACACTGTTTCCGGTGATCCGTCGAATCCGAGATCGGCTGGGTTGAGGTTCATTCTCTGCAAGCGCTCGGTGTAGGTTTTTGCGTAATCTTTATACATGCCCTGTTGGTCACTCAATTTTTTCCAGGCTGCATTCGCAATGGGACGTTTTACCATCACCCCTATATTATTCTCTCTCGCTCCCGGTAAAAGACCATCAATATTGACCTGGTCGGTGATGTTGATGGACGTTTGAATGACTTTTACATCTTCAAGTGTCGCCGCATAGGCAACGGTTTCATTGTCCCCGGAATAACCGGGAAACCTGATTTTACCCGCATCGCGAGCTTTGACCAGAGCGGCAAGGGCATCCTCTTTCTGTAAAGTCTCTAAATCACACGTGTGAAGGAGCATGACATCCAAGCGATCTGTTTTCAGGCGTTGCAAAGAGCGATCGATAGTTTTGGTGATCACGGCGGGCGACCACGCGGGATCATCAAATTCGTCAAACTCCCCCCCGCATTTACTGACGAGAATAAACTCATCACGACGATGACCTATGGTTTTACCAATCAATTCTTCAGATCCGTAATAGGAAGCAGCGGTGTCAATAAGGTTGACACCAGAATCGAGAAGAAGGTTAAGGATTTTGTCTGTTCTCGACTCTTCCGTCTCGAGCATGCCGATTGGCGCGCCCCCAAATCCCAAGGGTGTGACTTCTAAACCGGTGTTTCCAAATGCGCGTTTTTCCATAGCTTGTATTGATTAATACTTATGTGTTCGTTGTTGCTGACTGCTAAATCTGACAAGGTAAGTGTTCATCAACAATATTTTTATGTCAATACCTGCACCACACTTTCAATTGGTCATTGCTCAGGAGACATAACTTACGTCTTACATTTTACAGGTTATTGACCATCAGATAGACTTTCCCTGGAATGCCGTGGTTGACTTATTCAATTGACATAGCAGAACAATCCAATTGCAAACAAGCTATGGCTAAAAAGCCGAATGTTCTCTTGATATGCACGGATCACTGGAGTGGTCTCCTCACACCGCAAGCGGGGCATTCAGTGGTAATGGCGCCGACGATAGAACAACTTGGCCGCAACGGGGTGACCTTTACCAACGCCTATTCAACATGTCCTTCCTGCATCCCGGCGCGACGCTCGCTAATGACGGGGATGACAGCTCGTTCACACGGCGACCGAATCTTTAATGAGGAACAACCGATGCCCGATGCACCGACGATGGCGCAGTGTTTCAGGGATGGTGGATATCAGGCATATTGCGTGGGTAAATTACATGTGTATCCTCAGCGCAATCGGATCGGATTTAATGAAGTGCTTTTGGAAGAACAGGGACGGCATCAGTTTGGAATTAAAGCAGATGATTATGAACGATTCCTTGCTCTTCAAGGATACGCCGGGATGGAATATGCCGGTGGAATGGCACATAATGATTGGCTGGCGCGCCCCTGGCATCTACCGGAATATTGTCATCCCATCAATTGGGCGGTGCGCGAGATGTCGCGCGTTATCTCTCGCCGTGATCCAGGTAAACCCGGGTTCTGGTATTTATCCTTTTCTGCACCGCATCCACCCCTTACTCCACTACAAGCTTATCTGGACCTTTATCGGGATATCGAAATGGATAAGCCGACATCGGGTAATTGGTCAATGGACGCTGAGAGTCTTCCCAATTCCCTGAGATCGCGAAATTTGGGCGCTCTCGTTAACGCGTCCTGGCAGGAGCAGTCCCTCGCAAGGCGTGCATTTTATGCGACCCTCACGCACATCGACCATCAAATCAGGTTGTTAGTCGGTATCTTGCGAGAAGAGGATATCCTGAATGATACGATAATAGTATTTACCAGTGATCATGGTCATATGGTAGGTGAGCATGGGCTTTGGGTGATGACACCCTTTTTAGAAATGTCATCTAAAATACCGCTCATCGTTTTACCGACTGCAGGAGATAAGCGTTATCCCACCGATGCAATGGATGATAGAATTGCTGAGTTTGGTGATATCATGCCAACCTTGCTCGCTATGTGTGGGTTACCTATTCCCGAAACAGTTGATAGTAATTCTCTCTGGAGTGATCAGCGCCGTGATTATCTTTACGGTGAACATTTCGAAGGAGAATATGCCGCACGTATGATTCGAGCTGGACGATTCAAGCTTATATATTACGCAACGGGGAATATTGTGCAGCTTTTTGACATTGAAAATGATCCCCGGGAAACGACAGATTTATCCAAAGATGAGCAGTATGCCAATGAGTTGGCGCGCCTTAAAGATTTATTAATTCAGAATTTATACAATGGTGACGAAGACTGGGTTCGCGACGGTGAACTTGTCGGCTTGCCGGATAGAGATTTCATTGCCCCTGATAATCGCGGGATGCTGGGTCAAAGAGGGCTGCGGTTTTGAGAGACGAGAATATGATTGTCCTTCTTCTTGGTTAAGCTAAAAGAACGACATGAGTGATAAGAATCCCTATCTAAATATCGACCGTCAAATGGTGGGTGATATTTATACCTCAAATGAGGTGATGGATAATTTGACGGTGTTGTGTGATGATTTCGGTTCTCGTTTTCCTGGAACACCGGAAGAGCGAAAAGCAGCGGAATTTATAGCAGAATCTTTTGACCGCTACGGTCTCAAAAATTCGCATTTAGAACCCTACCCCTACGCCGGATGGAGGCGAGGAGAAGCGACTTTGGGAATTTTGGAACCGATACAAAAAAAAATTCCCTGTATCTCATTGCCTTACTGTCCCGCTCAGGAAGTGCGAGGAGAGT
This sequence comes from Opitutales bacterium, assembly GCA_965219535.1. Lineage (GTDB taxonomy): Bacteria > Verrucomicrobiota > Verrucomicrobiia > Opitutales > PNEW01 > PNEW01. The sequence continues at coordinate 1,751,873 of CBDCNV010000002.1, forward strand.
TGATTTCAGTGGGTTGTGGGACACCTGCAGATTTTGAGCGGTTAGGTAATGAAATTGAAGGGCGAATTGTGCTCGCCAGCAGTGCTTCACCATCGAACCTGGGACGATGGGTGCACCGTCAGGAAAAATATGAACGCACGGTAATTGGAAATGCTAAGGTTTTTATTTTTATCAGCGAACTCCCGGGGGTAGGGCCAGAAACAGGGAGTTTGCAGGATGATAGACCGGCACCGATACCAGGTATTTCCGTCTGCAAAGAAGATGGAGAGTTTCTCACCCGGTTAATTGAAAGAAAAGGTAAAGTAGAACTGTTGGTTCGTACCCTGGACGTTAATGAACCGCTGACCTCGCAGAACGCGATAGCTGATCTACCCGGTAATGATAATTCAGAGGAAATGGTAGTAGTCGGATGCCACTTCGATGGCCATGACATTTCCCAGGGCGCGCATGATCCCGCTTCAGGCATGGTCATGGTGATGGAAGCGGCACGCGCGTTATCCGCTTACACGGGGGATAAAATTAAGCGTACGATCAGGTTTATTGGATTCAGCACGGAAGAAATTGGTCTTATCGGCTCCTACCGTTATGTGGAGTCCCATCGTGATGAGCTCGATAAGATTAGATTTTATTTTAATCTCGATGCCGCTGGCGGACCCGGTCGCAAAGGAATTATTCTCCACAACTGGCATGATTTGGAGCCATTCTTTCGCCATGCGGGAGAAGAGATGGCTGTTGAATTACCAGTTGGACAACATGTAAATTCTTATTCAGATCACTTCCCGTTTTTTTTGGAGGGAGTTCCAACCGGAAATATGGGTGATCCGGAAAGAGGGCCGAGTGGCAGAGGATTTGGGCATACCCGCTACGATACCTTGGATAAAATTGAAACTGAAAATTTACGTGCGGGAAGCAGTGTAGCTGCACAGATTGCATTGCGTGTTGCGAATACCGATAATTTCCCCGCATTGCGGCGGGACAAAAAAGCGGTTCAAGAGATCATAAATTCTGAACACAATTTAGAAGGCTATAGAGTTAAATGTGAGTTGATGAAGAATAAGGTTGATTCGTAATATTGGGGTGATTTGGTTGGCGATCATACCCCAAAGTGCATGATAAAAATCTGCAGCTTTGACACGAGGCGATTGGCTGCCCGGCAAGGGTTCGAACCTCGACTACCTGGACCAAAACCAGATGTGCTACCATTACACCACCGGGCAATTCATGGAGGTATATAGGGGAGAAGATATAGCCGTCAAGACCCCTACTGAGAAAATTGCCAAATTGCTTGATATACAATAATTGCAAAGCATGGGATTGACCTCCTAGTAAAATTACGACTAGATACATTTTTTATGCGAAAAAAGACTAGCGCGAACCCAAAACCTAAATATAAGCGTATAATTATTAAACTGGGCGGTGAAGGCCTGCGTAATCCTGATACCGGCGAGGCGATAGATGGAAGAGTTTTAAAAAATATCAGCTCTGAACTAAAAGAAGTTCACGCGATGGGTGTGCAGATTGGCCTTGTCGTAGGTGGGGGTAATATATTTCGCGGTTTAGCTGGAGAAAAACGGGGTGTGGACCGGACAACCGGAGATTTCATGGGCATGCTCTCTACAGTTGTTAACGGGTTGGCCTTTATGGATTTTCTTGAAAAGCTTGGTGTTCCTGTTCGCGTTCAGAGTGCTTTGCCAATGCATGAAGTTGCTGAACCCTTTATTCTGAGAAAAGCAATAAGGCATCTCGAAAAGAGGCGGTTAGTTATTTTTGTCGGGGGCACCGGCAACCCTTATTTTTCAACAGATACGGCGGCGGCGTTACGAGCAAGTGAAATAGGCGCAGATATCATGATGAAGGCGACTAAAGTTGATGGTATCTATGATAAAGATCCTATAAAATATAAGGATGCTAAAAAGTACAACGAAATTTCATTTATCGACGCACTGAAACAGAGGTTGAATGTCATGGATTCCACGGCCTTTTCTCTTTGCCTCGACAACAAGATGCCGATTCTTATCTTCAATATGAGTAAAGCCGGTAGCATTAAAAAAGCCGTTGTCGGGAAAAAGATAGGATCTTTAATAAAATAATCAGCATTTATAAAGTAATATGAGTCAAGATACCGTTATTAAGCATGCTCGCGATATGATGGCCAAGGCTGTCGAGCACACGCTAAGCGAATTTAACAAACTTCATACGGGAAAAGCATCTCCCAGTATGGTGGAAAACCTACAGGTGGATGTCTATGGTTCAAAAATGCATTTGCGCGAAGTATCTGCAGTTACTACTCCCGACCCGCGAACGATTCAGATTCAACCATGGGATAAAACAGTTGTCAGTGACATAGAAAAATCGATTCAAAAAGCGAATTTAGGTTTTAACCCTGTAGTGAACGGCAACCTTATACGAATTCCGATTCCCGAGTTGAGTCGTGAACGCCGTCAAGAACTCACAAAAGTAGCGCACACGATGGCGGAAGAAGGACATATCAGCGTGCGTCACGCGCGTCATGATGCTCTTGAGTCGCTAAAAAAAATGAAAAAGAACAAGGAAATTTCGGAAGATGATCAAAAGCGTGCAGAAAAAGAAGTCCAGAATGACACGGATAAGCAGAATGCTGAAATCGATCAGCACCTTGAGCATAAAGAAAAAGAATTGATGACGCTCTAAGGAGATGAAACTATAGGAAATTAAAGATCGCTCACCATAATGGGATCTGTCCTGAAATCCGCTATCCTTTAACTGAATACCTCTTGTAAATGCAGTTTCTTCTGCAAAACGCCCGGCGTGTTGTACTTAAACTCGGCTCACGCCTGCTAACTTCCGGCATCGGAAAACTGAATGTCGATCGCATTAACGCGTTGTGTGCGCAAATTGTGTTTTTACGAAATAAAGGGGTGGAGGTTATCATTGTCAGTTCAGGTGCAATCGCATTGGGGATGGGGAAATTAAAATTTAAAAAGCGGCCCACGGATCTCGCCACTCTTCAGGCTTGTGCGGCGATCGGACAGTCCATTCTTATCGAGACCTGGCAGTCTGGCTTCGACCCCCATGATCTAACAGCGGCACAGTTGCTTTTAACGCGCGAAGATCTGAGGGCAAGGGAGCGTCACATAGCGGTTAAAAACAGTTTCGATAAGCTTCTTTCCCTCGGGATCGTTCCCATTGTAAATGAAAATGATTCAGTCAGCACTGAAGAAATCAAATTTGGAGATAATGATGTGCTATCCGCTTTAGTAGCCAGTTTAGTTAAAGCAGATATGTTAATTATTCTCGGTCTTGCTCCGGGTCTTATCGACCATAAGGGTTCAGGCAAAGTTGTGCCGGTGGTCGATAAAATTGATTCAAATATTAAAGCGATGGCTGGAGATACAAAAAGTGAAACCGCTACCGGAGGGATGCGCAGCAAGGTCGAGGCCGCGAAAATAACGAGCCATTCAGGCTGCGGTGTTTATATTGGCAGTGGCCGTAATCCTAATGTCTTTGCCGATCTTTTGCAAGGTAAGGCTAAGGGGACTTTTTTTGTGCCGAGCAAAATTTCGCTTGCTTCAAAAAAACGATGGATTGCTTTTTTTGAACATTCTCTCGGCGCAGTGATCATTGATGCGGGTGCAAGTGATGCCTTGCGCAATGACGGTCGTAGCTTGCTCGCCAAAGGGGTGAAAGGGCATAGAGGTAAGTTTTCAGCAGGTGATATTATAACGATCGAAAACACGAAGGGAATCGCCATTGCTAACGGGGTATCTCAATTCAGTAGTGAAGAGCTTTCAAGCATCTCAGGCAAAGATACTAAGGAGATAAAACTTAGCTATCCCAACCGTAAGCGTTATGAAATTGTACATCGTGACAGCTTAGTCATGCTCGCCGATTAGAACCTGCCTTTTCAAGCGAGAGTAGGGGATTTTAGAAATCTTAAAGGTGATTTTAATTCGCGAATATACTTTGCAATTGGTGCGGACCTTGTGATTGTTTTGATAATAAATGGAATTATCGAGTTCATTCAACGAGTCACCTGCGGACTTTTCCCCCATTGATTTTCGCGCTGAATTAAATGATGAACAGTATGCAGCGGTTAGCGCTGAGCCAGGTCCGGCTTTAGTATTAGCCGGTGCCGGTTCGGGTAAGACGCGAACGCTCACCTATCGCGTGGCGTGGCTTCTCACTCACGGTGTTCATCCGGGCGAAATTATGCTCCTTACATTTACGAACAAAGCCGCTCGTGAGATGCTGAATAGGGTGGAAAATCTAACCGGTGTTGCGATGCGTAAATTCTGGGGTGGCACTTTTCACCATATTGGACAGCGAGTCCTTCGCATTCACGGAAAAGCGATTGGTTTGGAACCCCATTTCAACATCCTCGATCAGAGCGATGCAGAGTCACTTTTAAATGCGACGATTCGAGAAGATGATAAAGACTTTTTTAAAAATAAGGATAATCCCAAAGCAAGAGTGATATCAGACATCATTAGTTTAGCACGGAACACGCTACTTCCGATTGATGAAATTATTGATAGTCGCTACAACTATTTTGAACATCTCGCCGATAAGATCAGACACTTCAACCACATTTATCAGGAGTGTAAGCTCAAACAGCAGGTAGTGGACTTCGACGACCTCCTGGATCACTGGTTGAAATTATTGCGCCAGGAGGAAGCTGTAGCTACGCAATTTCAGGAGCGGTTCAAACATATCCTTGTTGATGAATACCAGGATACCAATAAAATTCAATCCGATCTAATTGACCTATTGGGATTAAACCACCAAATCATGGCGGTTGGAGATGATGCCCAGTGTATCTATACCTGGCGAGGGGCGAACTTTGAAAATATAATGACATTTACTGACCGACATCCCGGTACGGTCATCCATAAAATTGAAATTAACTATCGCAGTACTCCTGAAATACTTAATCTCGCTAACGGGATTCTATCTGCCCAACCGTTGGGAACGGGCTATCGAAAAGAACTCCGCGCGGTGCGCTCTTCAAACATGATCCCCTATGTCGTCCCTGTCATGGATGGGAGAAAACAGGCACAATTTATTATGAAACGTATGGAGGGGCTTCTCGATCAAGGTTACCAGCTTTCAGATATGGCTGTACTCTACCGTGCCCATCACCACGCGATTGATATGCAGATTGAGCTTTCACGGGCAAGTATCCCATTTGTCATCACGAGCGGGGTTCGATTCTTTGAGCAAGCACATATAAAGGACTTAGTTTCGCAACTGGCCTATGTCTATAACCCGCAAGACAGTTCCGCTTTCCAGCGGTTTACATGTCTTTTACCAAGGGTAGGTGAAAAAACGGCCGGCCGTCTCCATCGTCTCGTAATCGAGCAAGCGAGAGAGAAAAATATTAGTCCGATTCAGGCCTTTAATGTTGATGAAGTGATAAAAAAAGTGCCCGTCGATGCGCAGGAAGATTGGCAAGACTTAGCATACACCTTACAAGATGTGGCTGCAGCTGTTGGCAACCGAAGACCAAAGGAAATCGTAAAAATAACGATTGAAGGCTGGTACAGCAGTTATATCCGCAATCTCTATAGCAATTGGAGCGACCGGATTGATGATCTTGAGAGTTTAGCGGGATTTGCTCATCGCTTTGATGATATGACCGAATTACTCTCCCAGCTTGTTCTTCTTAACTCGGAAATAAGTGATCGCGATGTAAATGAAGATTTCGATGCACTCCGTCTGACCACAGTACATCAGGCTAAAGGACTGGAATTTCCCATTGTATTCGTCATCGGCTTAGCGGAAGGCCTTTTCCCTAATAAACGCGCAATGGACGAAGATAATCTGGATGAGGAGCGGCGGCTATTCTATGTAGCTATTACTCGCGCTAAGGATGAACTCTATTTGTCCTATCCCATGATAAATGAACATGGAGGCCCTTCGATGCGGTTGAACCCAAGTCGCTTTCTCGATGAAATAGACCGCGAACATTACGAGATTCTACGCATACATGAAACAACCGATTGGTAGGAGAAGGGGTTCACCATGAATTTTAGCTCTTCCTATGCGTTAAGATTCGGACTTTGAATTTCGATATATAGAGGACTTGAATTTATCGGGATGAAGAGAGCCAAGGGAAACAATTTTACAGTGGGGAAATCCATCTTTTAAACCAGGTGGTGCTTTTTGGTCGTAACCAAGTGCAATAATATCCGGATTTATTTCATTAACCACTTTTAAAAAATTCATCCCAGGATAACCCAACCTCGCGTCATCGACAAAATCAAGTTCTTCAATTTTTTCTAAACGTTCTACTTCCTTGTGTGAGGGATATCTCCCTTTAATCTTATTTACGTTTTCATCACGAGCGACGACAACATAAAGTTCACTTCCCAACCTCGATGCCTGCTTAAGAAAATAGAGATGGCCGGGATGTAAAAAGTCAAAAGTTCCGCAGCATAGGACACGTGTTTTCATAGAGATAAAAAAATACGGTTAAGATAAATATTCGGGAATATTTAGCGGTCTTTTTGAGCGACAGATTCATGCCAATGGCGAAGAAGATACCAGCTTAATACTAACACGATGGAGACGAAAATAAATCCAAGAGCACAGGCGACAATGGCGGTAGCGAAGAGTTCAGGGATTTTTAATTGTGAATTATAAACGACTACCATGAATCCGAGTCCACCGCTGCCAGAAGCGCTGCCGGCGAATATTTCTCCGGTCAAAGCGCCTATAACGGCTAAGGAGGCCGCAATTTTCAGTCCGGTTAAAAAGTAGGGCAGCGCATAGGGGACGCGCAGGAAAAAAACTTCCTGTAGCTTGCTTGCGTTATAGAGGGTAAACAGATCGACCATATTCTTTTCAGTAGATATTAGCCCCTGCGTCGTATTGGCAACGATGGGAAAAAATCCAATCATGAAAGTTATAATCGCTACGCTGGGCAAACCGGGACCTAACCAGAGGACAAAAATAGGTACCATAACGATTACCGGAATCATTTGGAGGAACAATACCCAAGGGTAGAGTGAAGCTTTTATCCAAGGCGAAGAAGAAAGGATCAACGCAAGAGCGAAGCCAATACTGCCAGCAGAAAGAAATCCGATAACTGCGCCGACGATGGTTTCCCGAGCGGCCTTAAACAGAATATTCTTTTCCGCAAAACCGGCACGAATAATTTCATCGGGACTGGGCAAAATATAGTGAGGGAGATCATTAGTCCATTTAATGGCATACCAGATACCAATCATAAGAAAACCAGTGATCAGAGGAAGGGCCCAATATAAACGATTATTCATTTATTATCTCTCTACAGATCTGAGATGGTGTGAAACATCGGCTACAGCCTGTTGGTATTCTAAGGATTCTCTCAGTTCCGGTTTGCGTGGATAAGGAAAATCGATCGCGATTGTTTTATAAAGACGACCCGGGTTAGCAGAAAGTATGATGATGCGGGAGGAGAGAAAAACTGCTTCGGGGACAGAGTGAGTTACGAAAAGAGCCGTCCAATCTTCCTGCGCACGAATCGCCAATAATTCTTCATTAAGATGGTCTCGAGCCATTTCATCGAGAGCACCAAAGGGCTCATCGAGAAGTAAAATTTTCGGTGAAAGGGTGAGCGCACGCGCAATGGAAACACGCATTTGCATCCCCCCCGATAATTGTCTCGGATAGTAATCTTTAACTGATGACAAACCGACCAATTCGATCAACCGATTTGCGATTTCATCTCGTTTACTTTTTCTCCAATGAAGCAATCGAAGCGGAACCTGTATATTATTTGTAACCGTCAACCAGGGTAGCAAGGTTGCTTCTTGAAAAATATAGGCCATATCCTCTCTCGCATTTTCCGGACTCTTGCTGTCAACTTTGAGTTCGCCTTCGGTGATAGGCGTCAACCCCGCGACCAACTTGAGGATCGTTGATTTACCACAACCACTGGGCCCGATCAGACTGACAAATTCGCTTTGAAAAATATTGAGATCGAAAGCTTCAATTACGGCTTTTCCTCGGCCATAGCTTTTCCCTACATTTTCAAATGATAGTTGGGTTGATTCTTTAATCATGATAAATTTCTGCCGCTAATGTTTGAAGGTGATCATAGTGAGGACAAGAAATAACTTGTCATCAAATGGATAATATTTAGAACCGGAAGCCATGAATATTGTTGTATTAGATGGTTTTACAATGCACTTGGGTACTGAACTCTGGGATCAATTTAAAGACTTTGGAGAGTTAACCCTATACGATCGAACTGAAGATAAAGACATCATCGATCGGGCTAAAGATGCTGAAGTAGTCCTTACAAATAAAGTTCCATTGAGCGCTGAAATCTTAGCTCAATTACCTAAGCTGCGTTTTATTGCTGTCACTGCAACGGGTTACAATATGGTTGATATTGAAGCGGCGCGAAGTCGGAATATCCCGGTTTCCAATATTCCTATTTATGGGACCGATTCTGTCTCCCAGCATGCGACATCTCTTATTCTTGAATTAAGCAACAACGTCGGGATGCACGACCGGTCAGTTAAAAGCGGGGAATGGAGCAGCAATGAAGATTGGACATATTGGAATAAAGATGTACTGGCCTTGAGCGGACTTACTTTGGGGATAGTCGGATATGGCCGCATCGGTCGCCTCGTTGGTGAGATTGCACATGCCTTGGGAATGAAGATTTGGGCTGCTGATGTTATTGAAGCGAATCCCCCCGATTACGAGGGATTTGCCTGGAAAAGCATAGAAGATTTGTTTGCCGGTGCCGATTTCATTACCTTGCATTGTAATTTAACTCCGGAAAACACAGAATTTGTAAATGCCGACCTGCTCAAAACGATGAAACGAACCGCATATATCATCAACACTGCGCGCGGGCCTCTGATCAATGATCAGGATCTGGCTGATGCGCTCAATAATGGCATTATAGCGGGAGCGGGAGTAGATGTTGTCTCTCAAGAACCGATTCTCCCCGACAATCCTCTTCTGAAAGCAGAGAATTGTATCCTCACACCGCATATTGCGTGGAGCAGTAATTTAGCCCGTGAACGCTTACTGAATAAAGCGGTGGATAATGTTCGCGCTTTCCTGGAGGGGAAGCCGGCCAATGTTGTTAATTGATTCGCGGAAAATAAGTCTTAATAGTTTCGGGTAAATTTTAATATTCACGTAAGACACTTTATTACGTGGATCTACCGCAGACGGGAATATATGAAGTTTAAGTTATGGGCTCTCATTATTTACCTGGCTGCATTTATGGGCTATGATGAGCCTTTGGAAGCAAAGCTCACTCTATTTTGGCCAATCCCTGGTTTCAATTTCACCAAGGGAAGCAATCCGGAAGACTTTGTTCAACCGACTGAATCAGGAAAGATTAATTCGGCTTTGTTTGGCTGCGTTCGTAATGACGGCGAGCGGTTTCATGAGGGATTAGACCTCGCTCCCATCAGACGCGATCGAAAGGGTGAACCAACGGATCCCATTCTTGCCGCAATGAATGGGCGAGTTGTTTATCTCAACCGGACGGAGGCGAATAGCAATTACGGTATATATTTAGTGCTTGAGCATCCCTCTGTTAAGCCCACGGTTTACACTTTATACGCCCATTTGCGAACCATAAAACCGGGTATAAGACTTGGGGACAAAGTAAATGCGGGCGATAAAATTGGTGTCATGGGACGTACTGCTGGAGGCTATGCAATTCCGGCTGAGCGCGCGCACCTTCATTTTGAAATTGGTCTGCGACTCAGTGATGCGTTTGATAATTGGTATAAGAGGAATAAATATTTAGAATCCAATTTCCATGGTAATTATAATGGCATAAATCTATTGGGAATTGATCCGCTCGACTTCTTTGAGAAATATAAACATCGCGAAATTGATAGCATCTACACTTATATTAAAGCGCTACCTACAGCCTATATATTAAGAGTTTTCACTCATAAGTTTCCCGCGTTTTTACGCCTCTATCCTGAGCTTATGCAACGTCAAATACCATCCGACTCTATTGCCGGCTGGGATATTCGTTTTACCTGGTGGGGTTTACCCGTAGGTTGGACAGCCCTCAAGGCTGATAACTTTTCTTCAATAAAAACAGGCCAAGTGCGCGTGATAAGCTATGACCGTAAAAGTTTGGAAACAAACAACTGCAGAGAGACAATTTTACTGACAGAAAATGGTCCGGAAATAGGGGATCGATCTCGCCAGATATTGGATATTATCTTTGGTCAACCCTAGTACGATTTCGGATTGCGGATTTACCTTAACGGTTTTCTCAAGCACTCTCTTTAATCGTGTGTCCTATGACTGTCTTTCGTTTGTCAATCCGCAATCGAAAATCCGCAATCCGCAATTGATTCAGCTCCAATCAAGCATTCGTTTGATTGGCTTATACGCCGCTTTGCGGATCTCCTCATCCAGTTCTATCTGAGGTTCGAGGCTTAAGAGGGAGTCGCGCACTTTTTCGATCGTATTCATCTTCATGTAGCGACATTCGTTACAGGCACAACGATCGGTGGGACCGGCAACGAATGTTTTCTCGGGAACTTCTCGCTGGAGTCGATGGAGCATACCCATCTCCGTGGCCACGATAATGGTTTCCGCTGCTTGCTCCCTGGAAAAGGCAACCATCTTTTCTGTACTGCAAACTTCATCTGCCATATCACGGACCATGGTTGTGCATTCAGGATGGGCGACAACAGGAGCACCGGGAAATCTCTCTTTGAGACCTTCCAAGGTTCGTACTGTAAATAATACATGGATATAACAACTGCCCGGCCATAAGCGCATAGGGCGTCCGGTTTTATTTGCCACCCATTGGCCCAGATTCTGATCGGGGACAAAAAGAATTTCACGATCTTCAGGAACTTTATTTACTATAGTTACCGCATTTCCGCTCGTGCAAATCACGTCACTCTGGGCCTTCACTTCAGCTGAACAATTTATATAGGCGACTACATAGAGATGAGGATTTTCTTCTTTATAAGCTCTTAACTTTTCTGCGGAGCAGGAATCAGAGAGTGAACAACCCGCCTCCAGGTCGGGTAGAATAACACGCTTGTCCGGGTTAACTATCTTAGCTGTTTCCGCCATGAAATGTACGCCACAGAAAAGGATGACATCGGCGTCTGCTTCAGCTGCTTTGTAAGATAATCCTAGAGAATCACCCACGAAATCAGCAACCTGCTGAATGGGTTCAATCTGATAATTATGGGAGAGGATGATCGCATTGCGGTCTTTTTTTAATTTTAAGATCTCCTCCTCTATTGGGGTAAAGGAATCCTTATCCCGGCCAGTGTCAGACGGGAAGATCATGGGATCAAAAGTTAACTCGGTTGTGGGCATGGCTTATTCCTATTAAACAGGTAACTCATCATCGAGCATTTTTCAAATGTGATCACCGCTAATTTGCGGACTCGAGGATCTCATTCTTCAGGTTTCAATCTTATGCTCTTCGAGGATTTGTTTGAATTTTGTATAATTATGAAGCCCCTTAAGATCCTGATCCTGCATCATCCATTTGAAATCATTGTAGCCTTTTTCGATCGCATCTTTTAAACTTCGGACCGCTTCTGTCCTGCGCTCCAGGAGCGCGTAACTACAGGCAAGATTATAGTGGGCCGTAGGGTTTTCAGGTTTGAGCCGTACCAATTTAAGGTCCAGTTTCAATCCTTTATTGTAACGTTTGCTGCGGGTATAAAGTTCTCCTAGTATCTCAATGACTTCAATATTATTGGTGTCTTTTCGCAGTATGCTCTCGAAAAATTCAATTTCGAATTCAAATTTATCACTCATAGCGGTATTGATAGGGTTTATACCATGCGTTCTTCCTGGTTCTCACAGGTCTGTAGATCCTTCATCTTTAAGCAACGGGCATGTACCTGTAAGCGTTGTGTTTCCGGCTCGAGCCCTAGCTTTTCTGATACTGTGTTTCCATACCATTCTAAAAAGGGTGCATCTATCTCAAATATCTTTTCGCAATCGAGACAAACTACCTGTGCCCGTTCAGTTTTTTGACCTTTATTTGCGAGGTAAAACTTGTTGTCACGACCGACGTCGATTTCTTTAACCAGTCCGCTTTCGGTTAAAATGGGTAAAGTTCGATAAACAGTAGCGCGGGAAACTGATGGATCGATTTTTCGTGAAACATCGAGTAATTCTTCCGCTGTAAAGTGTTCCGCGTGATTGAAAGCAGCATCGAATATTGCCAGTCGCTGATTGGTGATGCGAAGGCTTCTGGTAGCAAGGAAATCTTTAAAGGTGGTCCTCGACTTATCGACGATATCGGATTTTAGTGTATTCAATGTCCAGCTTATTAATAATGAGACTAATTAAACAATAAGATTCCTTAAATAGAGCGCAAGTCAGAACCTGAAAATGCAATAAATATAAGCGTAGAATAATATTATTATGGTAAATATGGAAAGCCGATCGGTAACTGTTGTTCCGATCACAGGGATGGACAAGGTCCTTGGCTATAAAGTGCCAGCGGGAATGTTAGACCACGTTCAGATAGGGTCACTGGTAAGTATGCCACTTTTGCGGCGATCAGAACTTGGGATAGTGAAAAAGCTGGAGGCCCCTGGAGATTATCCTCTGAGCAAGCTCAAATACATTTCCAGCGTCGTCTATCCCAGGCCGGTCTTAACGCCAGATTTACTAAGATTAGCCGATTGGATACAGAAATATTATGCGGTGTCTGCAGATTCGATCTTCGAAGCGATGATTCCCTCTTTTGTTAGAAAAGGAAAGGGCAGGAAAAAGCTCAGTTACATCTGCCTGAACGATGATGTTAGTCAGGAAGATTGGGAATTACTTAAGCATCGTGCTCCCAAGCAGGCAGCGATAGTTGATTTTCTAAGAAAACATCGTGATCCGCTGCCCAAATTGACCGTGCTCAAAGATTTAAAGATAGCAGTCTCAAGTTGCGCCGCTTTGATAAAAAAAGGAATGATCAAGGAGAGTTGGAAGCAAGTGGTACGCAGCGCGTACGATGATGAACTTGCATTGGGAGAAGAAGTGGCGGCATTGAATTTCGAACTCAATCCCGAACAAAATAATGCAGTCCAGGATATTAATTCCGGAATAGAGAGGAATAAATTTCGTGTAAATTTACTTCATGGTGTAACAGGTTCGGGTAAAACTGAAGTCTATATTCAAGCGATTAAACAAACACTCAAGCTTGGAGGCGGTGTAATTTTCCTTGTTCCCGAAGTAGCCCTTACTCCGCAAACTGTTGGCCGACTTCGCTCGCGGCTGGAAAAAGAAATCGATGCTAATATCGTAGTCTGGCATAGTCACCTCTCCGATGGAGAGAGACTCGACGCCTGGCACGCGCTTGCCAATGGCGAAGCCCGAGTCGTGGTTGGCGCGCGATCGGCAATTTTTACACCTATTGATAAACTGCGTCTCATCATTGTCGATGAGGAACACGAACCGGCATATAAACAGGAAGAGACACCGCGTTATCACGGGCGAGACGTTGCCGTGTATCGTGCTAAATTAAACAATGCTACTTGTATTTTAGGTTCTGCCACACCTGCACTAGAGTCTCTCTATAATGTTAAGATGGGGAAATATCATCTTAACCGATTAACAAAGCGCGTTGATGATCAAAAGCTCCCCTTCATACATGTCATCGATATGAAGCGGGAAATCATTAATGGCAAAGGTTCAATGACACTGTCCAGACTCCTTGCAGAAAAGATGCGTGAACGCTATGAAAAAGGAGAACAGTCCATTATCTTCATCAATCGCCGCGGCTATTCCCGAAGTATGTTCTGCCCCGACTGCGGGTACGTCGTGATGTGTGGAAATTGCAGCGTTCCGCTAATTTACCATCGAACGGATAATAGCATACGCTGTCACCTCTGCGGAGATACGGCAATTGCACCTCGAGAGTGTCCAGAATGCCATTCATTTAAAATCCGCTGGCGAGGGCAAGGGACACAGAAAGTTGAAGATATCGTGCAGAAATTACTTCCTCAGGCACGGATTACACGCATGGATGCAGATACGATGCGAAAAAAAAACCTATTCCGTAAAATATTCACGGATTTTCGTAAGGGGGACATAGACGTTCTCGTGGGGACACAGATGATTGCTAAAGGATTAGATTTTCCCAATGTGACCTTAGTTGGATTGATCGATGCCGACTTATCTCTTCACATTCCGGATTTCCGGGCCAGTGAAAGAACATTTCAACTTTTAGTGCAGGTGGCAGGTCGTTCCGGTCGCGGGGACCGCTCGGGTGAAGTAGTCGTGCAGAGTTATCTTCCTCATAGTGAGCCAATACAGTTTGCCCGTCAGTCAGACTTTGATGGATTTAATACCGAGGAATTAAATCATCGACGTGAATTTCACTATCCACCATTCCGTCATCTCATTCATCACCTATTTCGTGGAACAAACCCTGAAAAGGTAGCATTCTATGCTGAACATTGGGTGAGATATGTCGAAGAAAAGATGGAAGGAAAAATTGAAATCAGAGGGCCGGCGCCATCACCAATTGAAAAAGTAAAAAACCATTATCGGTTCCAGGTTTGGTACTTCATAACGAATGTTCCTCAAATTGTTCCACGACTGCGAGCACTGCGCGATGAATTTAAAATGGACCCCGATGTGATCGATGTTATTGATGTTGATCCCGTTCATTTAATATAGATATAAACCGTATAAGCCAGTGGTGGAACGGGCGGCCTGGCCGCGGTAACCTTACACGGCACAGTGAGGGCTCGCTTGTTAGGGTAATGAGACATACAATGATAAAAAAAATCGATCATCTTCAGCTTGCGATGCCCCCTGGGGCCGAGGTAAAAGCGCGCTTGTTTTATTCCGGTATTTTAGACATGTCAGAAGTTGAAAAACCGAAACCACTGGCATCTCGAGGCGGTTGTTGGTTTCAAATTAATAATGTCATTCTTCATATGGGTGTGGAAAAAGAATTTACGCCGGCTAAAAAGGCGCACCCTGCATTTTGTGTTGAGGAGATAGATGAACTGTCAGTAAAACTTCAGGAGAAAGGTTATCCTGTTGAATGGGATAATGCTTTACCTCACATAAAGAGATTTTATACGCATGATCCTTTTGGCAATCGGATTGAGTTTATGGCTGATGGTGATGGGTTCAGTCAAAATGATTGGAACGAAAATCCATAAATTAAATTATAAACGACCAGCAGGTGTCGTCTCTTTATCGAAGTGATTAGCGGGAGCCCGAGGGAATCACTGGATTTTAAGCTCGAAATTGATCCTTGTGCTGATTTACTAAGAGTTGACGAAACATAAAGGTTATCTATTTCAGGTCTAGTCAGTGAATATCGTTGAATCCATCAAACAGTTTTTCCGACAGCGCGATTTAGGACTTTTCCTTTTACGCGTAGTAGTGGGTGTCATCATGATCATTCATGGTGTTCCCAAATTTTTAGGCGGGACGGAGACATTGAAAGAAGTCGGTTCCGCAATGGCCAATCTAGGTGTGACTTATGCCCCTGTATTTTGGGGTTTTATGGCCGCCTTTTCAGAGGTCCTGGGCGGTTTGCTTTTGATTGTGGGTTTTCTCTTTCGGCCAGCTTGTTTTTTCCTGGGTTTTACAATGGTCATTGCCACTTTATTAAATTATTCAATCGAAAGTAGTTTTGGAAGTGTAGCCCATCCACTCACAATGACCTTCCTCTTTTTCAGTTTTATGTTTATTGGGCCCGGTCGTTTCAGCGTGCAGAAAGAGTGATAAACGCTCCTTAGCTATTATTGTTAAATATCCGCTAATATTAATGTAAGGTTGGAGTAGAATTTTATATTCTCTTCGTCTTCGTCTGCCGCCGCGTCTTCGTCCTCTTTTTCTATATAGGTGAATAATTACTGTTTAAATATTTAGAAAATATCCACTAGGGACAAAGAGGAAGAGGCTGACGAAGACGAAGAGACAGACGATGAGAATGCGCCTCCTCACGTCTCGCAGTGACCCACGCTCCACAGTTATTAATCCATGAAATCGTAAATGAATTTAAAATATTGCGCGTAGTAGCCGACTACCTTGATCGCAATAAATATCGCCAGGAGGAGAAAAAGCAATTTGGGGTACCAAAAGCTGACGACGGCGAGTCGGCGATTGGCCTTTTCTTGAAATTGATACGTCAGGGTAGCAAGGACCGTGTCCAGTTGGCCGGTTTTCTCTCCATTTTTATAGAGAGATATAAATTCAAAAGGAAATATCCTGCTTGTTTCGAGGATAGATCCGGGCGGCTTACCGTTTTTAATTTCCTGAGAAACGTTCAAGGAAAATTTAGTGAGCGCAGGATCCCCAGAGACAAGCCCCGAGCCATACCAGGCATCGTCCATCGGTGCACCCGCGTTAATAAAGGCTTCGAGGGCAAAAGAAAAATCGGCGATGGCTTGAGCTTTACGGTAACTGCGCAAACCCGGAACAATTCCCATGATCCACCTAATGATAGGATTTCTTTTTTTAACAAGAACTATAAACCCGCTTAAGAGAAACCAAAAGGGTAGGATAACGGGAATGAGAGCTGAAAAGTAACGATCCAGGTTCATACTGGTTCCCGTTTCCACATCGAATTCCATTAGGTTGAGAACGGGGAATAAAAATATTCCCAAATGCAATACTGCAAGCGGATAAATCGAGGCCAATATAGCTTTTGATATATTTTCTGCAGTCTGCAGATGTTTCTCGTTAAGTTTATGCATTGTTTCAGGCAGACGGCCGCTCGATCCTGCTGCAGACAGTAAATAACGATCGGTTTGCGGTAGCCATGGCGGGACATTCTTGAGCATATCATCGATCGCGAATCCCGCGGTAATATTATCGGCCATTGTCATCGTATCTCTTCGCGGAGGTCCTCCAGCCATGCGTAAAGCTTCGGACAGATTTATACCGGCTTCTAAACTATGCGCCATTTGTAGATACCAGGAAGCCAACTTTTTATGAGATACGGCCATATCAGTGGGTAAATTTTTAAATTGATTTCAGCGGCAGCTGCCGTATGTGGGGGATAATTAAGGTCTTGACCGTTATCTTCATATGATGCGATCCCACTCTTCGACTTATCGAATTAACTTTTAAGGATGGTACTTATTGTCGGCAGCCTATCGTGGTCTTAGAGGAGAGGCAAGGTTCTTTAAGTCAATAAAGACGATATTTCCAGTATTGGATGCTCTATGTAAGAGGTTAATTTCTCCTTCAGGGTAATTATGAAATGTTTTTTAATTTTTATGGTTAAGAAGCTCGACAGAAGCAGTCCCTTTACCTAGTGGTAAGCGTTATCCACTTGAATGAAGGTAGCTGTAGTTCAGTTTCCCGGATCGAATTGTGATTGGGATGCATATTATGCATGTTCCCGAAGTCTAGGCCTGAACACAGAAATGGTGTGGCACAAGTCGACCAACTTTGGCGATGCAAAAGCAGTAATAATCCCGGGCGGGTTTTCTTTTGGCGATTATCTTCGGTGCGGCGCAATCGCGCGGTTCTCCCCGATAGTCAATGCACTAATCCCTTATGCTGAAAATGGTGGAATTGTCATTGGTATTTGTAATGGCTTTCAGATTCTGTGTGAGGCTGGTTTGTTGCCGGGAGCGCTCATTCGTAATAACTGCCTGGAGTTTCGATGCATGTCTGTGGACCTGGCAGTTGAAAATTCAACAAGTGAATTTAATCGCGATATACTGGGAGCGCGTCTGCGTCTACCCATTGCACATGGAGAAGGTAATTATCGTATCGATGCTGAAGGCAAGGCGGAAATCGAAGCGAATAATCAGGTCCTTTTTCGTTATAGTGAACCCTCGGGTAACCCTAACGGTGCGATGGGTGATATTGCGGGTATTCGCAATCGAGCGGGCAATGTATTTGGCATGATGCCTCATCCGGAGAGAGCAGTGGAAAAATTTCATCCTTCAAGTGATGGGATAAAAGTCTTGAAATCTGTTCTCGCCTCAAATCTTATTCACGCTCAATGAGAAATCTTATATTTCTACCAATACCCAAAATGAATTTTATGCTAAAATGGATGCTGAAATTTACTGTGTTTACGCCATTTGATCAATAATGTGCTATGCCAGTTTCCACCATGGTGCTTACTAACCCCGATCCAGCACTGAATCTTCTCGTTACTCCTGATGATGTTGAAGAATTAGGGCTGCTGCCCGAGGAGTATGAGAAGATCCAGAAAATCCTCGGGCGCGATCCCAATATTACCGAGCTGGGTGTTTTCAGTGTTATGTGGTCGGAGCATTGTTCCTATAAAAATTCCAAACGTCTCCTCAGTTCTTTCCCTACTGAAAAGTCAGATCATGATGCCCCTCACCAGGTCCTGGTAAAAGCAGGTGAGGAAAATGCCGGGGTTATCGATATCGGTGACGGGTGGGCTATTTGTTTTAAAATTGAATCACATAACCACCCGAGCGCCGTTGAACCGTTTGAAGGTGCAGCCACGGGGGTAGGGGGGATTATCAGAGATATATTCACGATGGGTGCGCGGCCCGTCCTGCTCACCAATTCCCTGCGCTTTGGTGAAATAGATTCCCCTCCCGTCAAGAGCCTTATACGGGGTGTTGTGCAGGGTATAGCTCATTATGGAAATTGTATAGGAATTCCCAATGTGGGCGGAGATGTCTATTTTGACTCCTGTTATGAGGGTAACCCGCTGGTCAATGCGCTCTGCCTGGGAATAGTGCGGCACGATCAAATTAAACGCGGGGCGGCAGTGGGCATAGGTAACCCAGTTTACTATGTCGGTCCTGCAACAGGCCGCGATGGGCTTGGAGGCGCCAGCTTCGCCTCAAAGGAACTCTCAGAAGAGAGCGCGGCGGATCGCCCTTCAGTTCAGAAAGGTGATCCCTTCATGGAAAAACTGCTATTGGAAGCCTGTCTGGAAATGATGGCCGTTCCCGGGCTGGTCGTTGGCATTCAGGATATGGGTGCAGCCGGATTAACCTGCTCCAGTTGTGAAACCGCAAGCCGCGGAAACTCTGGATTGGAAATTGACCTCGACCGTGTTCCGCAGCGAGAGACCGGGATGAACTCCTATGAAATCTTACTTTCAGAAAGCCAGGAGCGGATGCTGGTTATCGCGCAGGAGGGACGAGAAGCCGAATTAGAAACCATTTTTAAAAAGTGGGATTTACCGGCAGTGGTTATTGGTAAAGTGACCGAAGGAGAGGATCTGGAATTAATACAGAACAATGGTCCAATTGCGAGAATACCTGCCAAGGCACTTGCTGACGATGCCCCGGTTTATAACCGTGAATTTAAAGAACCGGGCTATCTCCATGAAACACAAAACTGGGATGAGACAAAATTGCCTGACCTCGATGACGCTGGCGCTCAAAAGACGTTACCTCTTTTGCTGTCTGTGCCGACCATCGCCCACAAAGACTGGATATGGAGACAGTATGATCACATGGTTATGACAAGCACGGTTGTAGGCCCGGGAAGTGATGCGGCGATCGTCAGGTTGCGACTGGGCGAGGACCTGGAAAAAATTATAGCCATAGCTAACGATTGCAACAACCGATACTGTTACCTGAATCCTTATCGAGGAGGACAGATTGCGATCGCTGAATCCATTCGCAATCTTACCTGTAGTGGAGCCCGACCACTTGCAATGACCAATTGCCTTAATTTTGGTAACCCTTACAAGCCGGAAGTATTTTACATGTTAAAAGAATGTGTGCGGGGTCTGGTCGATGCCTGTACATTCTTTGACCTGCCGGTTGTGGGAGGCAATGTAAGTCTATACAATGAAAACCAGGATGGTGCTATCGACCCAACACCGGTTGTTTCCGTTGCTGGAATTGTCGATAACAAGGAGATGATTACGACACAAAATATAAAAAATGGAGACGAAACGATCATTCTACTCGGAGGGCTCTGTGACGAGATTGGCGGCAGTTATTATTTAAAAGAAATTCACGATTTAAAGACCGGTGAGGCACCCATGCCTGATCTTGCGGCAGAAGCGCGGATTAACTCCCTTCTCTTATCGCTTATCAAAGACAGGCAGGTCGTTGCCGCGCATGATATTTCCGAAGGTGGACTCCTCGTTGCTCTCGCTGAAATGCTTTTTGCTCAAGAGCAAACCTTTGGAGCAAAATTGGATATGGCGTGGAAAACAGAGACGTTTCGTTTTGATGCACAACTTTTCGGTGAAAGTCAGGGAAGAGTCCTTATTGCGGTGAATCCCAATGATCTCAATTCCGTCCTTAAATCAGCTCAAGCGGTGAAAGTTCCCGCATTGCGTTTAGGCCTTGCCACTAATGATTCCCGCTTAATTATCCAAAGTATTACTGGAAATGACGAAATTGTGTGGGACACAGGCGATTTGCGAGAAGCTTGGGAATGCTCTCTAACCGATTCTTTGAATGACAAATAATAAATATAATCGATATTATTATGGGTGAGGATTTAAAACATGATTGCGGTATAGCCCTTATCAGGCTCCTGAAGCCCCTCCCATATTATGAACAAAAATATGGGACGCCGCTTTATGGTTTTAATTTACTTTTCCTCTTAATGGAAAAGCAACATAACCGCGGGCAGGATGGAGCTGGTATTGGCGCGGTGAAGCTGAACGTCACTCCGGGGCAGCCCTATATGTTTCGCGAGCGCGTTGAAAATTCCAATTCACTTGATCTTATTTTCACCCGGCTGCTCGGTCAATATAATCACCAGGTTCGCAATGGTATTATAATTCCAGAATTTCCACAGACCGTAAAAGAGCATTTCGATTTTGGAGCTGAAGCGTTAATTGGCCATCTCCGTTATGGTACTTCGGGTAGTTATAATAAAGAAAGTCTACATCCCTATATTCGACGCAGTAATTGGCCGACAAAAAATCTGATGGTCGTTGGCAACTTTACGATGACGAATACTAAAGCGCTTAATGACAGTCTTATTGAGCGTGGTCAGCATCCAATTTTTGAAACTGATACGCAAACGATCCTGGAGGAGATTGGCTTTTATCTGGATGAAGAACACACGAAGATATACCGCGCTAAGAGGGATTCCGGAATTGCCGGTAAAGAAATTCCAGAAATAATCAGCGGCGATCTCGACGTCGCTAAAATCCTGAACCAGGCAGCGCGAGTGTGGGATGGGGGCTATAGTATAGCTGGTCTCATCGGCAATGGAGATGCGTTTGTGATGAGAGACCCCCATGGTATTCGTCCCTGCTTTTACTTTAAGAATGAGGAAATTGTCGCATTTGCATCTGAGCGAGTGCCCCTAATGACGGTATTCGAACAGTCAAAGGATTCAATTAAAGAAGTGCCGCCCGGTAATGTCATTGTTCTTAAAAGTAATGGTGAGTTTATTGACCAATCATTTGCCGAGCCCAAGAAAAAATTATCCTGTTCCTTTGAACGTATATATTTCAGTAGAGGCAACGATCCCGACATATATCTTGAACGCAAAGCATTAGGAGCAGCACTCGTTTCACAGATCAATGAGGAGATTGATCATGATCTCGAACACACCGTATTCAGCTATATTCCCAACACTGCGGAGACGGCCTATTATGGATTGATGGATGCTCTCCATTATAACCGTCGAGAAGAAGTGAAATCCGCGATCCTGGAAGCTGGCAAAAAGGGAGAAATTGATGATTCCCTGCTCGACGGAATGGTAATGAATAACTGGCCGCGCGGAGAAAAAATTGCGCATAAAGATATTAAATTACGCACTTTTATCAGCCAGGAGAAGGGGAGAAATCAGCTCGTTTCGCACGTCTACGACGTCACCTATGGTGTCGTTAGGCCGGATGATAACTTAGTGTGTATGGAAGACTCTATCGTGCGCGGTACTACGCTTAAGCAATCAATAATAAAAATTCTTTCGAGAACAAATCCTAAAAAGATTGTCATCGCATCGACTGCTCCGCAAATCCGCTATCCGGACTGCTATGGAATCGACATGTCGGAACTGGGGAAATTTATAGCCTTTCAAGCTGCGGTGGAACTTCTCAAAGACAAAGGAAAAAGCGATCTCCTCCTGGATGTTTACCAGGATTGTATACGGCAGGCAGAAGAATCACCCGAAAAAATTAAAAATCATGTCCTGCGAATTTATGAGCCGCACAGCACGGTTGAAATATCGAACAAAATTGCCGAATTAATCAGACCAAAGGAAATCGAGTGGGATGGTGAAATTGCGATAATTTACCAGAATATAGAGAATCTGCATAAATCGATACCCGAGCATAGTGGTGACTGGTATTTTACCGGAGACTATCCAACTTTGGGTGGCTATAAAGTACTCAATAGGGCATACATCAATTATTACGAAGATAAAAAAGGCCGCAGTTATGATATCTCGAATAAAGTAATCGGCAATGAGTAGTAATAAAGCTTACGCCAAAGCCGGCGTGGATATCGATTTAAAAGCCCGCTTATTGAAATCGATTAAAGCCGATGTGAAGCGAGCGTCGCGGCCAGAAGTACTGGGCGCGATTGGTGGTTTTGGCGGTCTATTTGATTTATCAAAGACTAAATACAAAAAGCCCGTTCTCGTTAGCAGTACCGATTCGGTGGGGACAAAATTAAAAGTAGCATTCATGACCGGTAAGCATGTAGGGGTAGGGGTTGATATCGTTAATCATTGTATTAATGATATAGCAGTGATGGGTGCTGAACCACTTTTCTTCCTCGATTACTTTGGGACGAGCAAACTCGAGAAGAAAGCGTTCCAAGCCGTAGTCGCAGGTGTAACGAGGGCCTGTAAAGCTTCCAATTGCGCTTTTATTGGTGGTGAAACTTGCGAATTATCAGGATTTTACAAACCAGGTGAATACGATCTGGTAGGGACAATCGTCGGTATTGTAGAAAAGGACCGCATGCTAACGGGTGAGACTATCCGCCCGGGTGATCGGTTAATTGGATTGGCATCCAATGGATTGCACACCAATGGTTATACCCTGGCACGTGACATATTTTTCAATAAACTAAAATTGAAACCAAAAGACAATATACCGGGTGGTCGACAGAACCTGGGTTCGGCTTTGTTAAAGCCCCATCTCAGTTATAGTGATATACTGCTGGGTCTTACTCGGAGGTTTAACCGAGCAACGCATTCAAGAAAGCGCAAGGAGAACGCAGTTTTAGGTGCGATTCATATTACGGGGGGAGGTTTTAGGGGTAACATTCCGCGTGTTCTCCCACAAAATTGTAATGTCACGGTGAATACTCAATCATGGCCGAAACCATCTATTTTCAAAGCTTTGATTGAATACGGGAAGGTTTCATTTGAGGAATTATACGAAGTCTTCAATATGGGAATAGGTATGACCTTAGTCGTAGCACCGGGTGCTGCCGACGCCATAATTAAATTTTGTAGAGGGAAAAAACAGAGAGCATACCTTGTTGGTGAAGTCATAACTGGGCAAGGTGACGTTCAGCTCCAGTAAATTTTTTTGATACAGAGCGTTAGTTCACCCTTGTAGATCTCATTCACCTTGATTCACTCGGTAGACGAGAAGCCAAATCAGGGAGATCGGGGTTTTAGTTGACATTGTTTGTTGATCAACACATACCACAGAATTACGATGGGGTTCACAGTATCACAACGTGTGCTGATTCTGAACCGGCTTTGGCAAGCGGTTAATATCGTTGGCGCGAAGCGGGCGTTTGGGTTATTACTCCAGGACAATGCTAAAGTTATTCATTCTACGGATGATGATTTTCAGGTTTTAAAATCGGATGAGTGGATTGCTTATTCTATGAGCAACCCCCCGATGAACGATGAAGATTGTGTCCATACGGTGCGGTACAAAATTCGCATCCCCAGCATCCTCCTTCTGAATTATTATGATAAATTGCCCATGAAGGAGGTGAAGTTTACCCGCCAACACCTGTTTGAACGGGATAAATACACCTGCCAATATTGCGGTGGCCGTTTTTCACAACGCGAGCTTAATTTAGATCACGTTATTCCAAGAGATCGTGGTGGTAAAACCAGTTGGGAAAATATCGTTACTTCCTGTCTCCATTGTAATACACGAAAGGGAAATCGTTTTCCTCATGAAGCAGGTCTGCGATTAAAGCACAAGCCGATACGCCCTAAATGGCGGCCCTTCATAAGCTTTTTTTTGGGTCCTGAATACAATGAAAGCTGGAAGCATTTCCTCAAGGCCCAGCGTTCTTAGCCAGGGGTTTTTGGCTTTTGTTGTCATTTTTTGCATCTAACACTTGAATCTTTCAGCATAATGGCGTTTCTTATTAGTGTTGAAATGTCTAGTGATAGCTAACGACCCGATTTATTCTTTGTTCATACCATAATGGCGAAAAAAATCAGACAGAATAAAGGGATTAGTAGAATAGACTCAGGTTCTACTCATGGTTGGTTTGTTCGAGGTTATAAAAATGGCAGGACTTTCTCCAAGCTGTTCAGTGATCTAAAAAGTGGAGGCAAAAGAAAAGCACTGCTATTGGCACGTCAATATCGTGACCAGTTATTGAAAAAACTCGATAAGATGCCTGTTAGAACGAGAAAACGTCGTGTTTCTTAATGTGACTTTGGGTAAAGCCTGATTACTTATTCTCTGCCCCTGATTTCGAGCAGCAGAGGGATTGTATCCTCCCGCTAAGCTTGGGCATTCGGATATCCTCTACTTTAGCTGATTAAAGGCAGCCATCGCTGCGCCTATCATTCCTGCATTATTGCGGTGTTCTGCAGCTACGAGAGGCGTCTCAATTGTCAGATAAGGGACATAGTTATTGGGTTCACTAGCACCCCCCCCTCCAATAATGAAGAGATTGGGTGAAAATAAATTATTTAGATATTGGAGATAGTGATCAAATCGCTTGGCCCAGTCTTCCCAAGTCAGATTTTCTCGCTCGCGCACGACTGATGAAATAGACCTTTCAGCGTAGTCTCCATTCATGATAATCAGGCCCATCTCGGTATTTGGCAAAAGCTGACCGTTAGTGAAAAAAGCAGAGCCTATACCGGTTCCGACGGTTAGAACGATAACCACTCCATTTTTATTTCGTCCGGCTCCAAAATGCATTTCAGCAATACCGGCAGCATCAGCGTCGTTAACTATCCAAGTTGGGTTGTTTGTCTTTTCGATAATTTTATCGGCCAGGTTAATGCCGATCCAACTGGAGTCAAAATTCGTAGCGGTATGCACAACATTCTGGAGTATCACACCCGGGTATCCGCAGCCAAGAGGTCCCTCCCATTTGAAATGATCGGCAATGTCCTTAATGACGTCGAGAACAGGTTCAGGCTTTAGCGACGATGGTGTCTTAACGCGCAGCTGATCACCCAGCAGTTCACCGGTCTCTACATTTATAAGAGAACCCTTAATCCCGGTACCTCCTATATCAATTCCAAGTACGTTCATTCGAGCCTGAATTACAACAGTTAGCTGGGGAGGTGAATACCCTTAACTCGTCAATTATTCGATACAGGTATAGAATCTGCGATTGCTTCTACCCTGATCTTCGGTTTCACCGTGGGAGCGGTTTTCCGTTTCGTGTGTCCTAACTTCAATAGGCAGATATAAAGTTCCCGACTGATCCAGGCATCGGTTGCGGCATATTTAATTTGCGTTTCGCTCAGTTGCTTGCGGTTCCAGTTCGTAATCTGTGCGCCTTTAGAGATTCGGCATTTGAGGAAGATCGCCGCTAAACTACGTAAACCGGTATTAATGATTCCCAGTTTTTGCGTGATATCACTTATCTCGACAATACCGGCTGGTTTAAAGGTATCGAGTTCTACGAGTTTACGAATATCGTCATGGATAGCGACGCCGGCCTTGATGATTTTGGGGTCTGAAAGCAAGGGAGCAATGGACTTCAATCCATTTAGTCCACGCAATTGGAAAAGATAGACTGTCTGCTCACCTGCTAGCTGTAGAAGCGCTGGTGGAAAAGATTCACCTTTTCGAAAGGTCGGTTTCGTTTCCGTGTCTAGCCCCAGAATCCGCTCCTTTTTTAATAGAGCAACTGCTTCTTTTGCTTCTTTGGTATTACTTACAATACGAATAGGCCCATTAAAACGGTGAAGCGGAAGGTGATTAATCGCTTCTTTAGTTATACTCGTCTGTAGACTTGTAGCGTCTGTTTTCATATGACTGGCGGCATCTACTTTCTTTTGATAGAGAAAGCGCCCCACCTGTTCCTCGAAAAAATTATCATTCTATTAATAATTACTTTTAGTCCTTAAAAAGCTCTAGCCAATCGGGAAAAAATTCGGTGGCGAGAAAAATTACATTAAACGGTTAGTTTCACAACATGAATATGATAAGTTATTATCATAAAACGACAAATGAAGTCATTTGTCGTCTTTTTCTCCCTTAAACGAGCAGCTATCTTAATGAAGCTGAAATTTGAGCTGGAAAATCGGTAGTGATCATTTTTGCACCAAGTGAAGCCCAGTTATGGGCATCTGCAGCATCATTCACTGTCCAGACGGATAAATGAAGCTGAGAATAATTTAGGCTTGGGATTAATTGAAGGGTTTCGAACCATGAATTGGCTAAACCCAGCCCATCGGCACGCACGTTTTGAGCATCAACAATTTTACTGTAAAGTTCTCTTAAAGGATCAATGCCTGGATTATCGACGAGGAGTAAGGTTTGCCAATTTGAGTGCATGGATTTGACCTGACTTACGGTTGGGAGATCAAAGCTCATAAACCACAAGTTATTCCAATTTACTGATCTCGATATAAAAGTGCGTTCAATCGCTGGTATCAATTCCGGACCCTCTTTCAGTTCGAGGAGGAGAATTTTATCATCCGGTATTGCAGCTATTACATTATCCAAAGTAGGGATTCTTTCACCTTTCCATTTTGGATCCTTCCATTGTCCAACGTCATATTGGTTGAGTGATTCCACCGTCTGATGACGAATGGATAAATTAACGCCCGCGATACGTTGCAGATCAGCGTCATGAAATAGGATGGGGCAATTATCGGCACTTAGACGAAGATCGATTTCAACTCCATCGGCGTTCAATTCCCAAGCCAACTTAATAGCGGCGAGTGTATTTTCAGGCGCGTCTCCTGAAGCGCCTCGATGAGCAATAATTTTCAAGGCGAAGATGTTTGCCACTTATTCGCAGAGGGAGATGTCATTACCATTAATAATATTTTACGGCTGGTAACTATTCATTGTCCGCGATTGCGGTGCAGATTATTTTCAGGCTTTTTATACCTTCCTCAAGAGGGCAGAGCGTTTTGGTATTATCAGTAATTGCTTGAAGGAACTCCTTATCTTCTGTGCGGAACATATGGTCCCTTTCTGTAGCCATCACTTCTCTTTCCCAATTCCCTTTTTTTGCCTCGTAGACTGAGACCGTGCACTGATCCCAGCTGCTGAATTCTACTGTGATCGTGCCCTTGGTTCCGATAAGCTCGGTTATTCGCGTTCGCGGTGTGCCGAAGAAATTCAGGTAGACACTGGCGATGCATTTTTCACCGAAACGCAAATTTAATTGAGCTAAATCCGGAGCGGTAAATCCTATTCCACCATATACACCATCCATAGCCTGAACTTCAGTTACTGGTTCATTTGCATACCAGCAGGTCAGATCAATTTCATGAGATAGATCGTAAGCGCCCAACTCCTTTATGGTGAATAACGATTTATAATCGGGTCGCGCTTCGGGTAAGCTTTCGCTCATGCGACAACAAATAGACACCACTTCACCGATTCGCGCCATTTCAATATATTCTTTAGCTTTTGTCAGCCCTTCATGGTAGCGAAAACAGAGCGCAACCATATAAGTTTTGCCACTGCTTTCGATCGTCTTGGCCAATTTATCTAGACCTTCGAGAGAGTCGGAAACGGGTTTTTCACTGAGGACATGTATGCCAGCCTCCAATGACTGGGTCGCCATGGGAATGTGTAATTTGGGAGGCGTTGCGATTAAAACAGCATCGGGTTTCGCACTAAGACCCTCTTCATAAGAGGTATAGGTTTTGCTAACGGGACCCTCATCGGTCAGGCTTTTTATCTGTTCTTCTGAGGGGTCACATACGCGAATGTCACGCAATCCCAAAGAGCGCAGCACACGTGCATGGCGTTTTCCAATGGAGCCACAACCAGCAATCAGAATACTTCTCTCTATCCAGTTGTTCTCACTCACGCCAAGTCTCAATCACTTAAAGATGCTGAACCCGCCGTCAACTACCAGGTTGTGGCCAGAAACATAGTCAGACGCTGAAGAAGCGAGAAAAAGGGCAGCTCCTTTTAAATCCACTCCCATACGCCCCATTCTTCCCGCCATCGTCATATCACCAAAATCTTTCACGAATCCATCCGGTAAATCTCCTTTATCAAAACCACCTGGTGAAATGGCATTTACATGAACACCCATTGGTGTGAGCAGTCCCGCCAGGTCCATAGTCATTCCAACTACCCCGGATTTGGCTGCGGCATAATCAATGGGTTGTTGTTCTTTATTGTTGCGTTCATACATACTACGGTCTCGACCGACAAGCCCTCCCGCTGAAGCAATATTAATAATTTTTCCTCTCCCTTGTTCAACCATGTGACGACCCACTTCCTGGCAGCAAAACAGAGAGCCTATAAGATTCGTGGAAATCAATTGAATAATATCATCGGGTGATCGTTTGAATAAGTAACCGGTACTTTTTCCACTGCCACCACCGGCATTATTTATCAGAATGTCGATATGTCCCTTCCACGCTTTAGCTTTTTCTGCCATCGCTTGGACTTCGTCATGTTTACATTGATCCATCGTTAATGCCAGCGTATCAACGCCATATTCCGTTTTTATTTTCCCCAATGCATCTTCGGCGCGATCGAGGGTGCGTGAAGTTATTATGATATCACTGCCGAACTCAGCCAGGGCACAGGCCATATCATAACCGAGCCACTCACTTCCGCCCGTTACAATCGATACTTTGTCTTTTAAATTAAACATCTCACTTACGCTGTTCTCGTTCATTTTTTCTCCTTAATTATAAGGTGTATAAACAGAAATATCTGTTCAATTGTTATTCATGCTGAGTCTAAAACCCGAAGCTACCGTTTAAGAATGATTCGTCAAGGGATTAGCTTTCCAGCTGTACAACGAACGCGCTGAGCCGAATAGCACTGAGAGAAGCCCAACCTAACCGCGTTGCTTCCAAACCGACTTATCGCACACTGCAAGTGCTTATACTGCCGCTTCTGTAGGAACGGCTTCTTCTATACCCGCAGACTCTCCGGCCTCGAGTTTAACCATATCCGGCGGAATATTTGCAATCGCTTCCATCATTGTCGTCACCCCTTCTTGAACCTTATACATGCTGTCTTGATGAAGCGTTCTCATTCCAGTGCGCATCGCGATACGTTTGATCGTGGCGGTCTCCGCTCTTTCATTAATAGCTTTAATGATATCCTCATTATTTTGCATGAGTTCATGGATGCCGACACGACCTTTATAGCCAACCCCTCCACAAGTCGGACAACCATCTTCTGGAGCTCGGAAAATCTGGCCGCTCCATTGAATGGCACTTTCAATGATTTCTTTCTCATTTCCTTCCGGCTCATAAGAGTCTTTACAGTTTTTACAAACGCGGCGACCCAATCGCTGGGCACAGACAACCAAGAGTGAGGCGGATATCATGAAAGGCTCAATTCCCATATCAGTAAAACGGGCAACCGTGCTGGGTGCGTCATTGGTGTGGAGCGTACTGAGAAGCAAGTGACCCGTAAGCGCGGCCTCAACCGCAATCTCGGCCGTTTCCTGGTCACGAATTTCCCCTACGAGAATGACATCGGGATCCATACGCAAATAACAGCGCAAGGCGGCTGCAAAGGTGAGCCCAATCTGCTTATGCATTTGCATCTGATTAACACCTGCGAGGGTATATTCGATCGGGTCCTCAGCGGTCTGGATATTGATTTCAGGAGAGGCGATTTCCTGCAGCGCGGAGAACAGGGTCATCGATTTACCGGAACCCGTAGGCCCGCAGTGTAAAAGCATCCCATAGGGCTGCCGTATACAGGCTCGATATTTTTCAAGGTTATAATCTGAGAAACCAAGTGCGGTAATTGGGAGAGCGGCCTGAGATTTATCAAGAATACGCATGACCACTTTTTCTCCAAAATTCATCGGCCCAATAGCCACGCGCAAGTCAACATCGATGTTCTTCTTCGTATAATGTTTAAAAACGATACGTCCGTCCTGCGGGAGGCGTTTTTCAGCGATGTCGAGATCACTCATGACTTTATGGCGGGCAACGAGCGAACCTGCAACTGCAATTGGAAGACGTAATTTTTCCTGGCATATGCCATCAATGCGGTAGCGAACAAGCAGTTCCTTTTCCAGCGGCTCAATGTGAATATCACTTGCTCCTGAAACATAGGCGTCTTCAATAACACGGTTAGCGAGTAGTATTACCGGAGCTGATTCCTCATCGCCTAATTCATCGTCGGAAATATTACCACCACCCCCGCCGCCATCGGCATCGAACTCCGTTCCAATAACATCTGCTAATTCCGACATTTCGGCACCCATTTCGCTGGGATCAATTTGGCCACCGCCATCATCTTTAAAATATTTTTTAAGCAGACTATCGAAAAATGATGCAGGGGCGACGTTTACTTCCTCGACAACGAGTTCAGTGGTAGTGGCAAAACTTTCGCGCCTGGGATAATCAAGCGGGTTGGTCATGAGGGCGGCAATACTGGTAGGACTCAGCCGTTTATAGGGAAATATTCCCTCACGTTTAATTACCGCATCACCGACAACTTCGAGGAGTTTATCATCAATCTGAATCTCCTCTTCTTTAGTGATCATGGCGCAATTGGTAAACTTGGCAATGAATTGTGCGGTTTCAAGATCACTGATCTCAAATTTCGGATCCAGCATGCGCTGTATAAGCGGGGCCGAATATTCCGCCACCTCATTTACAACTTGAAGATCAGGATCGCCAAATTCCCGCGTCGGGGCGTCCGGTTCCTTATTGAGAAGCTGAATAGCACCGATGACTTTTTTCGTTTTTAGGGGTACCGTAAGCATCGAGGTAACTTCAAACCCGGTATCCTTTGCCATGGAGTACATGGCTTCACTGTTTTCTGAAAGTGAGAAGAAGGCGGGTTCACCCGAATTGATGACCTGGCCAACGATGCCGGTACCCATGGGTATTCTCAGTTCGAGCAGTTTCTCTTTTTTTTCCTGAAATTCTTTTTCCTTGTCCAAGTCGTTACTCCACAAGGTGGGGGAATAATAAACATAATTAAATGCAATATCATTACCATCTACGAGGTAAAGGGTCATGGATTGGTCCTGTAATCCTTCCACTACTTTGCTCGAAGTCAGTTCGATCACGGAACTGACATCTTCCTTGCTCGGTTGTGGTTTTGAAATGACCTTGAGAAGGAGTGTTCTTCTCAGTGTTCCCGATAAACCCGGCTGGGAGATAGTAGCCATAAATCAAATATTTTAAATGAGGCGATATGAACAAACGCTATTAATATAATCGGTCGCTGTTCGATATAAATTTAATAATATAATAATACTATTATGCAATTTTTTTTGTGATAACATATTTAAAATAATATTGAATTAAGGGTTTGGCAATCAAGTAATTAAGGGTTTCGTAGGAAAAAAATACGATTTGAGGGGATTTTTTGTTAATGCTGGAATTTATTAACCGTATCTTGCATGGACGTTTTTCAAGTAAAATAGTAACCCCGGTTGAAATTGGGCGATTCGGCGAATATCGAGCGTTAGAATACCTGCGGCGGGTAAAAAAATTTCGTATAATCTGCCGCAACTGGAAATATCGTCACGGAGAGATCGATCTGGTTGCCTGGGATAATGAGGTGCTTGTCTTTATCGAAGTGCGCACCCGCCGTAAAAGTGCTCTCGTCTCCGGCTTTTATACGGTAGGTTATCGCAAAAAGAATGTTTTACGTCGCACATGCAAGGCTTATATGAATGGCCTGCGACGACCGCCAAATCATTTTCGTTTTGACATCGTCGAAGTGAACTATGGAAAGGAAATGATTTTAGTGTAAGTCACTTCGAGAATATTGATTTGTTTTCCAAGTATTATCACCCGAATTAAGCATTAAATGAGTGAAGAAAGCAGACATCCTTTCCTTCAAGGATTGAGTAAATACCGTGGCGTGTCCCCGACAATTATTGTGATTTTTGGCGCTTCTGGTGACCTTACTGCACGCAAGCTGCTGCCTGCGATCTACAACCTGAGTATCGATAACCTGTTGCCGACTGATTTTTACTTCATCGGATTTGGGCGCAAAGAGATTTCGGATGATGATTTCCGAAAGCTTTCAGATGAGTCTATTAAAAGTTTTTCACGTAGCTCGATGAAAAGTGAAGTATGGGAGAGAATCCGAAACAGGACATTTTATCTTTCCGGTGGTTACGATGAGATTGAAGCTTTTCACCGGTTAAATAAGAAAGTGTCAGCTCTGGAAAATGAAGCGGGACGTGAACTGCAGTTACTTATATATTTATCCACACCCCCCTCCGTCTTTGAACCCATATTAAGCCATCTGGGGAAGAGTGGATTAGCTTCGCGACATGAAAATTCACAGAACTCATCCAAGATAATTATTGAAAAACCGTTTGGGCACGACTTGGTATCGGCGCAAAAGCTAAATCGAATTATAAGTCAGGAATTTTCAGAAAGTCAGGTCTTTCGCATCGATCACTATCTGGGAAAAGAAACAGTGCAGGACTTACTCGTTCAACGATTTGCCAATGCTATTTTTGAACCTATATGGAACCGAGAATACGTAGACTGTGTACAGATTACCGTGGCTGAAGCTTTAGGCGTGGGATCTCGCGGTGGTTATTATGACAAAAGTGGTGCACTTCGTGATATGGTTCAAAACCATACGATGCAGCTGCTTTCCCTTATTGCGATGGAACCACCTGTCTCTCTTGATCCGGAAGCTATTCGTGATGAGAAAGTCAAAGTTTTAAAGTCTATTCAACCTCTCGGTCTTAATAAGAATACAAGTGACGTGATACGCGCACAGTATAATGCAGGTTTTGTTGACGGTGAAAAAGTGATCAGTTATCTTCAGGAAGATGGCATACCCCAAGGATCGAATACTGAAACTTATGCCTCGCTTCGCTTATCGATAAATAACTGGCGATGGAAAGGGGTACCTTTCTATATGCGTTCTGGCAAACGTATGGCCCGTCGCATCAGCGAGATTGCGATACAGTTCAAGCGTCCACCCGGTATTCTTTTTATCGAAGATGATCGATACGATGTCGCTTCGAACACGATGGTCATTCGCATTCAACCCGATGAAGGGGTCACCCTGCTTTTAAATGCAAAGATTCCCGGCCTGGAAACACGCACCCAGCCAGTAAAAATGCACTACCGTTACGCTACGACCTTTGGCTCTAATACTCCCGAAGCCTACGAGCGCTTGATTTTAGATGCCATGATCGGGGACAGTACGCTCTTTATTCGAGGAGACGAAACCGAAGCGTCATGGAAAATTATTACACCGATACTTGAATTCTGGGAGACCTGCAGCAATGAAGGGCTCGATTCTTATGTCGCCGGTTCATGGGGACCAGAGTCAGCTGATCTTCTATTAGCGGAAAATAGTCACGAATGGCGCAAGGCGGGCCCCTGATCGAAATATCGAAAACCCAGTTTTTTCTCTTATGACATCACTCCTCGACTCACTGCCAGGCATGCCCTTACCGGTGGCTAAGGTGACAGATATGATTGCGGCAATGTGGCAAAGTGAGTCGACCGATGGGGAAGCACCGTCTGAATTTCGCGCTTCTCAGATGAATCTTATTCTACATTTTGGGCGGTCGACATCGCAGAAGGAAGCGCTCACTCAGTTTGAAATTGCCTTGCGATTTGCTCAGCGTTATCCCTGCCGGATTATTGTGCTATGCCCGGTCCTCGATGAAGCGGACGATTATCAACTGAGTGCCAAACTCTACGCGCAATGTTATATGGGTGAATCG
The DNA here is from genome assembly GCA_965219535.1 of Opitutales bacterium. Taxonomy (GTDB): domain Bacteria; phylum Verrucomicrobiota; class Verrucomicrobiia; order Opitutales; family PNEW01; genus PNEW01. Next base: position 1,785,760 of record CBDCNV010000002.1, read on the forward strand.
TTTGACACCAAGACCTGCAGTGAATCACTCTTACTCGGGTATTCGCCGGAGCACTTAGATCATTTAGAGAACCAGGTTACTACCTGGTTGGAAAGTGATCTGCCGATTTATATCTGGCTCCACAAAGTTCATGCAAGTGAGATAATTAAAAATTTCTCGGGAATATTAAAATCCTGTCGGCGGTTGGTCTACGATTCATCGATTGAGGGTGATCCCGACAAGGCTGTTCCCTGGCCAACCTATCTCAAGGTTAGGGATCTTGCTTACTCGCGAACACTACCTCTGCGCCAGTCAATTGGCCAGTTTCTCAGTGCATATCCACCCGTTGATTTGATCGATGGATTGGAGGAGGTGGAGATAAAATATGCTGCCGGGAGAGGAGGTGAGAGTCACGGGCTCCTCGTATGGCATCGTGCCAGCCTCATTGATTGCGCGGGAAAAAAAGAAACTAAATTAGACGACAAAACTTTTAAAACACGTCTGCTCGAGAATTCTACTGATTTGGAATTAGATGTGAATTGGACTTACGGTGATGGTAATCGATTTTTCCATTGGGAAGTTAAAAAAGGAACTAATCTAGGAGAATTGAAAGCTAATTTTGGAAAAGGAGAGCTGACATTTCCTTTTTCTATCAAATTACTCGAACCGGAGACAGCCCTCGGTGAGGCATTATTTTTTTAATTTTCTATCCTGATTTATGCGGGCAATTATCGAAATTTATATCCACGCTAGCCGTAAGGAACATCACTTGACTCTACAGTCTTGTTGCCACAAAGATGGCCTATGCATTCTCTTGTAAATTATAGTGTCCCCCGAGGTAAACTCGCCGTCCATTGGTTCGGTCAGAGTTCATTTGCGATTAAAACATCGGGGGGCACGATTGTACTTGTAGATCCTTATTTCCCTCACGATCGACCCGCCGATGTATTGATTCATGCAGAACCGCCTTTGGACGAGTCTAGCTTGCCCGTGCACGGGGTACTTCTCACTCACGATCACGGAGATCATACGCATCCGGAGACCTTGGACCGTGTTATTAATAAATCACCAGAAGCGGTCTTTTTCGGACCGATTGAAAGTAAAATACGAGTCGGTGAACTGGGTGTGGGTGACGATAATTTCACAACCGTGGAGGTTGGAAGTTCCTATTCGCTAGGTGACTTAAATATTCATGTCGTTTACGCGAAACCACCCGAGGGTGATCCGGACAACAATATCGATACACCAGATGTAACCCACATCGGTTTTGTCGTCGAAAGTGATGATGTGCGCCTTTATATAACGGGAGATCCGATCAATACTTTTGCGGACATCGACACCTTAGTAGAACCCGTCAGAGCGCTTGCACCTCAAGTTGGCTGGATTACCTGTCATCCAACAGAAGGAGAATTCCCGTTTTTTGAGGGTTGTGTGAAGATGGCTCAGCGCATTGGACTGGAGCAAGTCTTTCCCTCTCATTACCAGTGTTTTGTTGAACGTAATTACGAACCTGACGAATGGGCTTCAAAATTTCCAGCAGATGGACCAAAACCGCGCGTGATGAATTATAATGATACGGTTCTTGTTCCCTAGAACCTAAGAAATAGATATGAGTGACGCGAATATATTGAAACTTGCTTTCGTCGGCTGTGGAGCCATAGCCCGCTATCATCTCAATGGAATAAAAGAACATGCCCCAGAGATTCAAGTTACTGCAGCTATTGATACTGCGAGGGAAAAGGCTGAATTAATTGCGGCAGAAACCGGGGCCAAAATATACACTTCTTTAGAGGAAAGTCTAGCGGAGGGAGATTTCGATGCGGTTGACTTGATGTTGCCTCATGACCTTCACGAGAGTGCGGCAATCCAGACACTTGGAGCGGGTAAACACCTGGTGTTAGAAAAGCCCATAGCTCCAACCTTAGAAGCGTGCGATCGTATATTCGCGGCGGCCAAAAAAGCGGGCACTATATTTATGGTAGCTGAAAACACGCAGTACTGGCCAGAGATTGTAAAAGCTCAAGAAATGATACAAATGGGAATAATCGGTGAGATTATTACCGCGCGCGCTGCTTATGAAATGGAATTTAATGATTACTGGTTTAAAGATAAAAAACCATGGCGTTATGATAAATCGCGCACGGGTGGTGGCATAGTCGTCGACGGAGGTGCTCACTGGATACGGCCCTTACGCATGTGGATGGGAGAAATTGATGAAGTTATAGGTGTCCTGGACTACCCCCTTGACGAGATGGAAGGTGAATCAATGGCCAAAGCAGTCTTTCGTTTTCAGTCGGGGAAAATTGCCAGTTTTGAAGCGATGTTAGCAAAAACCATTATGGGACCGAGTACCTGGTTTCGTATAACGGGAACGAAAGGGGAAATCCATATCGAAGGGGGCTTGGTAGGCAGTATAATCCTCTATGATGCTGACAACCGCGAAGGAAAAAAGATAATGGAAGCGCAAGGCTATCCCCAGTCCTTTGGGCCCGAATTAAAGGATTTTGCACGGGCCGTTTTAAAAGGCAAACCTTTGGACGCAGGGCCGGAACAGGCTTACGGCGAATTGCGCACTGCCCTCGCTCTCTACCGATCAGCTGAAACAGGTCATTGGGAAAAAGTTTGGGATTGAAGCTCTTGATTCACCCAGGTTATTCTAAACCTTCTCACTGTAGAACTCCCTTTAACGCTATCATTATCGTTTTTAAAAATAATTAATATGGATGCTATACCCGCGATAACTTATCACCAGGTGTTGTCAGAGGCTATGCCGGTTCGAGAGCGTAAACCCGGCGAAGGAGTCTTGTCAGGACAAATATACCTGAAGGAATTTACTCAACATATGGATTACCTGGCGGAGGAGGGATTTACTACCATCACGCATGATCAATTATATCAATGGCAGACCGGGAATGAGGAATTAGGACCTAAGCCTATTGTCATCGATTTTGATGATCATTCAATGATCTCCTATATCAATGCATTACCTGTGATGCGGGAGCGTGGGCAAGTGGCGACAATGTATACTATCAGTGGGGTTGCCGATGGTGATCCAACTCTACCCGTGGACATGTGGAGTATAGCGCGCATGCGCTGGTCAGAGTTGGAGGTATTGATCGAAGCCGGTTGGGAAATAGGAGCACATACGCGAACGCATCTTTACCTTACGACCGCTCCCAAAGGATCCCAGGGCGACGCGCAAATCATGCGTGAACTGGTACAGGGGCTGGTTGACATTGAAATAAACCTCGGTGTAACCCCGCATCATTTCGCCTATCCTAATGGACTTTGGGATGACCGTGTTGAAATATTAGTAAAGCAGGTTTATAAATCCGCCCGCCATTTCAAATGTTATGGACGCGCAGAATATATTTCTAAGGAGACCGATCTTTTTCGGCTTCCTACAATGAATGTAAACTACCTGTTGCCATTCGAAGATTTTCAACGATTAGTCAATCGTACCGATCCCGAATTTTGCTATTATAAAGAGAGCCAGGTAATCGGACACGCCGGCTCGTCTAATTGATGCCGAGAGAATGATTATTCTTTTCGAAACGGGGAAAAATTGCCAGCGACCTAACAGCGCTTGCAGCGAATTTTTTTAAAAATCTCGTCCCAATCTCCATCTTCAGCAACATAGTCTAAAAGGCACCTGACAGTTTTTGAAATGTCCGGCAGCTCATATTTATCTTTGATCGTGTTTAACATCTCCTGGGCGTCGGGTTGTATTTCAACGGTTATTTCAACTTTTTGGCCTGCCATATTTTTCCTTATTTTATTTTAGTTTATTTCTTTCAGGTTCAGTGTGTTATCTTTAAGAAAGTGCGTTTTCCGCTTTGAATGACAATTTCAGTTTCAGGTCTAGGGACTGATGCGTTTGGATCCTGACAGCGGTTGCCATCAATTTTTACGGCGCCCTGCTCGACCAACCGGCGTGCTTCTTTTTTACTGGGGAAGAGTTTCGTTGTCCCGAGTAGATCGATAAGTCGCGAAGCTTCGCCCTCGGCTAATGAAGACCATGAAAAAGAAGGCATCTCATCGGGTGTTTTTCCTCCGCTGAATACATTCTCAAACTGGTTGAGCTCATTCTCAGCAATCTCTTTATTGTGAATTTTAGCGGTCAAATGTCGGGCCAGTTCTTTTTTTGCGTCCATGGGGTGCCCCTGCTTACGATCCTCAATTTGACCGTCATCGGCATTGAGTAATAATCGATAGTAATCCCACATTACATTATCATCGACAGACATCACTTTGCCAAATATCTCCTTTGGGGTGTCGTTAAAGGCAATGTAATTGTCTGCACTTTTAGACATTTTCTTTTTGCCGTCGAGGCCCACGAGCAGTGGCATAGTGAGGACAATTTGCTCCTGCTTTTTTGCGTCTTTTTGTATTGTTCGTCCCACGAGCATATTAAAAAGCTGATCCGTTCCGCCAATCTCTACGTCCGAATCGAGAACCAGGGAGTCGTATCCCTGAACGAGCGGGTATAGAAATTCTACAATCGAAATGGGAGTATTTTCCCTGTATCTTTTTGCAAAGTCGTCGCGTTCCATCATGCGCGCTACCGTCATCTTTCGTGTCAGACGCAGTGTATCTTCGAAACTCATGTCTCCAAACCATTCGCTGTTGTAGCGTACGCTGGTATTTTTTTTATCGAGGACCTTGAATGCCTGTTGCAAATAAGTTTCAGAATTTTTTTTAATTTCATCCTTTGTAATTACTGGTCGCAGCACGGATTGACCGGAGGGATCGCCGATAAGGGCGGTATAGTCGCCAATAATTAAAATGGCTTCGTGACCGAGATCCTGAAATTGGCGCAGCTTGTTAAACACGACCCAGTGACCGAAGGTGAGGTCAGGCCGAGTAGGATCGACACCCAGCTTGACACGTAGTGCACGTTTTTCCTTGAGCCGTTTGGCCAGATCATCATCGGTGATAAGCTGATCGGTATTAAGCTTGATTAAATCCAGGGCACTCATGACAGGAAGGTTAACACACAAGAGGGAGCTTAACCCAAGGAAACACCCCTATGTTAAATAAATGAATTAAATCCAAGGAATTATAAAAACTAATCGAGAATCCGGGTGTTAAAATTTTATCAGTAGTCACGATTCGGTTTCTTCTTGCTTATTTATTGCTCCTGTCTCAAAAGATTAAAGCTCATACACTAAGCTAACAAAAACAAGATAAAGCAATTAAAAATGGCACTTGAAAAAGGACAAAAAGCACCGGATTTTACTTTAAAATCTAAAAACGCAGAAGGACTGGACGACGTTAAGTTGAGTAATAATTATGGTAATAAGAACACCGTGCTCCTCTTCTTTCCACTCGCATTCACCGACGTATGCCGGGACGAGATGTGTTCGGTCAGTGAGGGGATTGGCGAATACGAATCCCTTGACGCCAATGTTTATGGGATCAGCGTCGACAGCCCCTTTTCCCAGGAAGGCTGGGCCCAGGTAAACAAAATTACGATCCCACTTTTAAGTGATTTTAATAAAGAAGTTTGTGCGGCCTACGATGTTATTTATGAAGATCTCCTGGGATTTAAGGGAGTGGCTAAACGTTCCGCTTTCGTTGTTAATAAGGATGGCGACATCGTCTACAGTTGGTCGAGTGACGACCCTCATAATCTTCCGCCATTTGATGAAATAAAAGCAGCGCTATCTGCTTAATCATAGAAAAATCCCTCGTGCTCATGAGTTTCTTTATTGGGAACATTTATGTTTATTTCACTGTATTATAAATAGGTGAAGAGACGATGAGCGCATTACCTAATCCATTTAATTCTTTAAAATCTTTTAAAGGAGGAAAGGCTGAAAAGGGGTGCATCTATTCGCTTCCCGCTTTGGAAGAAGCCGGGTTGGGAAAAATTTCAAGATTACCGGTTTGTCTGCGTATTGTCTTGGAGTCGGTCTTGCGCAATTGCGATGGGAAAAATATAAAAGAAAAAGATATTGAAACTTTAGCAGGTTGGAATCCATCGCAACCGGCAGCGGTTGAAATACCGTTTACTGTTTCGCGCATCGTCTTACAGGATTTTACGGGAGTTCCACTGCTTGTTGATCTCGCCGCGATGCGCGACACGGTTAAAGCGCTGGGCCGTGATCCTAATCTTATTGAACCGCTGGTTCCGGTAGATCTGGTAATCGATCACTCGGTACAAGTTGATCGTTCGGGGACGGCACAATCTTTTCTCGATAACTTAAACATCGAGTTTGAGCGAAATCGCGAACGTTACCGGTTTTTAAAATGGGGACAGCAAGCCTTTAAAACCTTTAGTGTTGTTCCTCCATCGATCGGTATAGTGCATCAAGTCAATCTCGAATATCTGGCGCGTCTCGTCTTTGAACTTGAAACCGGTGATGAGATTTTGTATTTCCCCGATACACTCGTCGGTACCGATTCGCATACGACGATGATTAATGGACTGGGGATTGTCGGTTGGGGTGTAGGTGGAATCGAGGCGGAAGCGGGCATGCTCGGTCAACCCATTTCAATCCTTACACCTGAAGTAATCGGTGTTCATTTATCAGGGTCCTTATTGGAAGGTGTTACCGCGACCGATCTTACCCTTCGTATCACAGAAATGTTGCGCAATGAAAAAGTGGTCGGCAAATTTATCGAATTTTTTGGCGAGGGCGCAAGTAATCTGGGCGTAGCGGACCGCGCGACAATAGCCAATATGGCCCCAGAATATGGGGCGACAATCGGGTTTTTTCCCGTTGATGATAAAACATTGGATTATCTGCGCATTACCGGTCGTAGCGATGAACAGATTGAACTGGTAAAAACTTTCTATGAAGCGCAGCAATTATTTGGAATCCCCCGTTTAGGAGAGATCGACTATACTAAAGTAATCGAACTGGATCTGCATTCAGTAAAGCCCTGCGTCGCAGGACCTAAACGTCCACAGGATAGAATCGAACTTCCGGAGTTGAAAAAAACTTTTACTGATTTATTGACGCGTGATAAAAATGAAGGCGGTTACGGGTTAGCTCGTGATGCTTTATCTACCAGCGTTCCCATTAACGACTGGCGCGGATATGGGAATGGCAAGGATGAAGTGGTGAAAAATTGTGAAGTCGGTCAGGGGTCAGTTTTAATCGCCGCCATCACCAGTTGTACCAATACGAGCAACCCCAGTGTTATGATCGCCGCTGGCCTGCTCGCAAAGCATGCCGTGGAACGAGGTTTGAGTATTGACCCCACAGTCAAGACCAGTCTTGCACCTGGGTCTCGCGTAGTAACGGATTACCTCAATGAAACGGGATTGCAGACCTATCTTGACCAGCTCGGTTTTAATCTTGTCGGCTATGGTTGTACCACCTGCATCGGTAATAGTGGTCCACTCGATGCACCCATAGACGCGGCGATAAAGGACGGCGACCTGATTACAGCAAGCGTGCTTTCAGGGAATAGAAATTTCGAAGCAAGAGTCCATTCATCGGTTAAGGCTAATTTTTTAATGTCCCCACCACTTGTCGTTGCTTATGCCCTAGCGGGTCGGGTTGATATCGATCTCTCTACCGAGCCGCTCGGTGAGGATAAAGAGGGGGCCCCGGTGTTTTTGAAAGACCTGTGGCCAACTCAGGAAGATATTCAAAAGAATATTACGGCTGGCCTGAAGCCGTCTATGTTTAGAGAAAAGTATTCACACATACTGGATGCCAATCCGCAGTGGGACGAAATTGAAGTAACAGGGGGGAACCTCTACAGCTGGGATAATGACAGTACCTATATTCAACCCCCACCATTTTTCGAAAATTTTGGAATTGAACCCGGGAAGATAGAATCTCTCCATGAGATGCGTCCTTTAGCCATCGTTGGCGATTCCGTTACGACCGATCACATATCACCTGCGGGTTCTATTTCTAAAGATAGTCCTGCCGGAAAATTTCTACTAGCTAAGGGTGTTGAAACTGCGCAGTTTAACTCTTTTGGTTCACGTCGCGGTAATGATCGTGTTATGACCCGTGGTACTTTTGGCAATGTCCGCTTCAGAAATCTACTGGCTGATGGAAAAGAAGGAGGCTACACGAAACTCATGCCCGAGGGTGAAGTCATGCCTATCTATGACGCCTGCCAATTATATGCGGAGCGTAAAAATCCTTTAATCATATTTGCGGGCAATGATTACGGGATGGGCAGTTCACGAGACTGGGCGGCAAAAGGCGCGCTGTTACTGGGTGTCAAGGCAGTTGTAGCGAGTAGTTTTGAACGCATCCATCGCAGTAATCTCATTGGGATGGGAGTTCTTCCCTTGGAATTTAAAGCAGGTGATAATGTTTCCAGTTTAAAACTACGGGGAACAGAAACTTTTTCTCTTCCTGATCTCGATGACAATTTGCAACCGAGTCAGGATCTTGCGCTTCATATTAAACGTGAAGAGGGTAGGACTGAAATAGTTTCGGTAATTGTACGAATCGATACTTTAGGTGAAATAGAATTTTATCGACACGGCGGTATTCTTCAATATGTATTAAGGGATATCGTTCAGTCTTCTTAATAATACCCCATATAACATGACTGAAAATCCTGAGCCAGTGTTCCAGGTGAATGCTTACTCTGAACCCGTAGTTTTAAAGATTTCGGGGCGAGTCAGTTACCTTAACGCGCTACCGGTAAATGATTTTTTCAAACGCATGGAGAAACTCGATAAGCGAAATTTTGTATTAGATTTTGCCAAATGTACATCGATGGACAGCACCTTTCTTGGGATTGTTGTCGGTGCCGCGTTAAGGGTTAGGAAAAAAGATCCACCCGGCAGCTTTGTCCTTTGTCGATTAGGCACACGTAATCTCGAGTCGGTGAGAAATTTAGGACTGCACCGCATCGCGAGTGTCGATGCGGGTGACTTTCCCATGGAATATGAATCATCGGGACAATGCCTGGAAACGTCGAAAAACGGCGAAATTGAAAACGCAAAATTAGTTCTTCAGGCGCACGAAAATCTCATCGAGATTGATGAAAAGAATAAATCCCGGTTTCAGGATGTAGTCGCGTATTTAAAAAACCAGGTTGAATAGCATCGCTTCCTGTCATATAGGATTAAAATGATTCCGTTTGCATTGGGTTTAATCCTCGGTGGGCTTATCGGTTGGATTCTCTACACGATGACCCGACGTGATTATTTACGCGTGGATGTGGAGAAGCAACGACTCGCCCAGGAAAAACAGATTGTTCTCGATTTCATGCACCATATGGTAGAGGCGATTGGCGCAGGTGTAACCCGCGATGAACTTTATCAACGTATATTACACACCGCGATCTTAAGCACCGGAGCGCTCAGTGCCTGTATTTTCGAAAAAACAGAAGAGAACAAGCTGCGCGGATTAGCGGTGGAAGGCCTTTTCCCCCCGCAGCGACCGCTTCCGGCAAATGCGCAGAGAAAAATTTCAACTCGCGCCAAATTTATTGAACAGGTGCTGCGTTCGGAAGAATTTGAATTAGGAGAGGGATTAATCGGTGCGGTGGCAGTAAGTGGAAAGGGCGAATTTATTCCTGACGCAAGAACTGATTCCCGGGTGATTGTACATGATGATCCATCATTAATTATTCGCTCGCTGATTCTCGCTCCAATCCTCTACGAGGAGGAAAATATTGGCGTGCTCGTAGTCGCGAATCGGGCTGACGAGAGGTCTTTTAGTGAAACAGATTATTCCCTCGCGCTTTCTCTCGCTGAACAATCCGGACTCGCTATTCACAATGCTGATTTAATGAACCTTCAGTTAGAAAAGAACAAACTGGATATGGATATATCCTTAGCGAGCAGTATTCAGAGCATGCTCTTGCCAAAGACCTTCCCTCAACAAACGGAATTTGATCTCGATGCGCGCTATTTACCGGCGCAAAAGGTGGGCGGGGACTTCTATGATATTTTTCCCTTATCAGAGAGCAGAATAGGGGTGGCGATTGCGGACGCCTCAGGAAAGGGGATACCCGCATCTTTATTGATGGCGATCTGTCAAAGTAAGTTGCGCTATTTAGCCCGTCAATTTGATTCCCCATCGCGGGTCCTCATAGAAATGAATCGTGATGTCGCGGAAGAAACACGTGAAGACATGTTTGTTACACTAATCTATGCTATTGTCGATAGTTCCACGGACGAAATTGTAATCGCACGGGCTGGCCACGAATTACCCATGCACGGTCATGACGATACTAAAGATGGATTATATAAAACAACAATGATTGGCTCAGAGGGAATTGCCCTCGGGATGGTAGAACCAGAATTATTTGAGTCCGTTATCGAAGATAAAACTATCCCCTTTGTCAGGGATGATATTTTACTTCTCTATACCGATGGAATAACAGAATCCGCCAATTGGGACGGCACGGAATTTTCATCATCACGGTTAGCTGATTTGCTCAAATCACTGCATGATCTGCCGGCAATTGAACTCAATCAGGGAATACTCGACAGCGTTACCCGGTTTACCGGTTCCGCCGGACAGCGAGACGATATTACCCTCGTGACAATAAAACACCGTTAGTTATTTCACTGGGAATGAACAGCCAACACTTACTACTTGATCATTTCAGGTAAATTAAGACAATGTCGTTTTAAATATTCTCCGTTAGTATACGATGTCTATTCCCGAGTACAACAGGTTGAGGAAATAGATGTGAAGGCTGATTGAATGTTATTTATTTAAACATGCAGACAACATCTGATATTGATAAAATCTCTCGATTTTCATTGCCTGACAAAGACGGGCATTTTGGGGATTATGGGGGTATTTATGTCCCGGAAACATTGATGACCGCCTTGTATGCGTTGCGTGAAGCATATGAAGACGCACGTAAAGACGACGCATTTGAAAATGAATTAGCACTTCATTTGCGTGAATATGCTGGGCGTGCGACACCCTTGTATCATGCTGAGCGACTGAGTGCGGAACTGGGCGGAGCGAAGATCTATATCAAGCGTGAAGACCTGCTGCATACTGGCGCGCATAAGATCAATAATGTACTCGGCCAGATACTGCTCGCTCGCCGCATGGGCAAGAAACGTATAATCGCGGAGACCGGTGCCGGACAGCATGGAGTTGCGACCGCTGCCGCTTGCGCAAAATTTGGACTTGAGTGTGTCATATACATGGGGGCAATCGATATGGAGCGGCAGGCGCTTAACGTTTTCCGTATGCGTCTCTGCGGCGCCGAGGTCCGCGCGGTAACTGCGGGACAGCAAACGCTTAAAGAAGCCATTAACGAGGCGATCAGGGATTGGGTGACGAATGTGCGAACCTCTCACTATCTTTTAGGTTCCGCCCTTGGGCCTCACCCTTATCCGATGATTAATCGTGATTTTCAACGCGTCATCGGGCAGGAAACGCGGGAGCAAATACTGGAAAAAGAAGGACGCCTACCCAACCTGTTGATAGCTTGTGTGGGCGGGGGGAGCAACGCGATCGGATTCTTTTTTGATTTCCTCGAGGATGAGAGTGTAGAATTGATCGGAATTGAAGCTGGCGGACATGGGTTAAATGCTGGCGAGCACGCAGCCCGTTTTGAGGGTGGAAAGATCGGTATTCTACATGGGTGTAAAACATACGTGCTTCAAAATCCGGATGGGCAGATCGAACTAACGCATTCCGTCTCCGCAGGTTTAGATTATCCCTCCATCAGTCCGGAGCACGCGTTTTACCGCGATCGAGGGCGAATCAGTTATGGTTTTGCGACTGATGATGAGGCGCTTGAAGCCTTTCAGCAGCTTTCAAAACATGAAGGTATCATCCCCGCCCTTGAATCGTCCCACGCCGTAGCTTATGCGCTTAAGCGTGGCCCACAAATGACCTCTAAAGATATCATGATTATAAATATGAGTGGAAGAGGGGATAAAGATGTGGATCAGGCTGAGAAAATATTATCGGGATCAGAAGAAGGGAAGAGATGAACAGTATGACCGGTTTTGGTCGTGGTTCCGCGGCTAACGATCAACTGGAAATCGTTGTCGAGTTAACATCAGTTAACCGGCGAAACTTTGAAATAGCCGCTTCACTGCCTAAAGAATGGCAGTGTCTTGAACATAAGCTATCACATTTTTTGCGCCAATCATTGAGGCGTGGGCGGGTTAATATTGTCGTGCAAGTTCAAAATATTCTCGCGGGCGACGCGCTGTCATGGGATGAAGATTCGGTAAAAGCGACATTAAAAAAACTTGAAAGTCTTGCCGAAAAATCGGGTGCGTCATTCGATCTGGACACCCGTGTGCTTTTCGACGTCGCTCGCTCGCATTTGATAAGACCGGAGTTACCGAATGCGGAGGACGGCTGGCATCTGATAGAAAAAGCTTTGTCTAAGGCAGTTGATAAATTATGCGCGATGCGGTATGAGGAGGGGGCTGTTCTCGCCACAGATTGTGAAATGCGAATGGGTATAATTAATACCTCAATAGATGAGATATGCGCACTCTCATGTGAAGGGGTTCAGGATTATCGTGAAGCACTCATGAAGCGGTTGAAACAAGCGAACCTAGATTTGGACTTGAATGACGAACGCGTGCTCAAGGAAATCGCTCTTTTTGCCGATCGCAGTGATATCTCCGAGGAAATAACGCGTTTGAAAAGCCATCTATCTCAATTTCAACAAACGATAGGTGGTGACGAATTAATCGGGCGAAAACTGGAATTTATTCTTCAAGAGATCAACCGCGAGGTCAACACGATCGCGAGCAAAGCGAACCAAACAGAAATTATTAACCGCGTCCTTAACTGTAAAAACGAAATAGAACGCATTCGTGAGCAGTTACAGAATGTGGAGTAACGCGCCTAACGAAGCTTTCCAACCAAACCAGTTTTCCAGAAGAGGTTCTCGAAGCTTTTCCTGGCAACCTTTTCCACAATCTGTTCCGGGCTGGATAGCATGCCGACAAATACGAATTTATTCACCATGAGATAATATTCATAGTATTTAGTTTTATTACCCGTTCCTGGTTCGCCAATCGTATAAATGACAACTCGGTTAAGTTTACCCAAGGGCCATCTTGATTGCTTCGTCGGGCGGTAATAACCATCGTCATTTAAAAATTCTATATTACCTATGTGTATTTTCTTTAACCCTTCGATATAACCCTTAATTTCTGCCGATCCGATATTCGGCATGAAGTCACTTTTCAAATAGAGACTCATGGAAAATGTCGTTTGAGGATTACCCCGGAAGTAATAACTGATCGAATTTTTCGGATCGTTTTTCCGGGACCAGTGCTTGGGTTTTTTCATTTCTATACCAAAATAGGGTGTAGAAACGTAATAGAGTTCAATTATATCTCCATCGGCATCGAAGCTGCGAATTTTAACTTCGAAGGGGACATGGGGCTTTGCCGGTTTTATATATATCGGTCCTTTATAGGGTTCCTCCTTTTCAACCTGGGCTTGAGCAATGAGCGACAGGGAAAGAAATACAATTATTAATGGGGTAAATAAAACGAGGCGTGTGAGCAAAGCAGCTTTCATTTCAGTCTATATTATTTCAGTTTAATCCCTCATATGTCAATAATGGATAAGGGCATAAGAAATTGATTCACTAACGTAAACAGGTGGGGTAAATTAATAAAGGCCAGGATAAGAGAGCAGTACATAATGCCCCTCATCCTGACCCTAATTAAATGTTTAAAGTATTTAAATAATAACGCTGACAATTAGAATAGATTCGCTATTGCGGTATCGTATTCAGTCTTCGTCAGGTCTTTAAAAGCTGTGCGACGGAAAGTGCGTACAATCGGAGCTCCCGGTGGATAACGGCCCTCGGCGAAGTTCTGGTTGAAGCCAAAGTCACGTGACGGCCACCGGTAATAACTGGTATAATTGGTCGGCCTCGATTGTGGGTGAACTTCGCTTTCAAATAAAGAGACGAGCGAACCGCGGATAGTCATTGTTCCCCCACCCCAATTTTCAATCATACGGGGAAAATTATGAAGTCCACCACTCGAGGTTCCATCCGCGTTGGGTGTTCCATTGGGATAAGTGGGAGCGAGTCCAGTTATTAGAGCGGCAGATATTTCAATGTAAGTTTGATTGTTCCATGACCTTGCCGGGTGAGCGCCATCCGTGGGATGATTGGCGCTCGTGCTCCATTGCATGTTTTCATTACTTTCTTCGCGATTTTGCCCATACCTGGCGGAGAGGATTGTCGTTGTATCACCAGCGAGGAGCGCGGGTGGTTCATCTACCGCGTTAACATCATCGGGCTCCGTAGAATCATTGGTATGTGCAAGCCCATTAGCGTTGTAGGAACCAGAAATATAAAGCGGGCTATTCGTCGCCAGTGACATGCCGCGCTCGTCGCCAAATTGTCCGGCTTGCGCACTGTCTTGTTTCGGATCGGGAATCTCTTTTGCGTTAATCGTTTGTACAACCAAGTCGGCGAATTTGCTGACAACAAGTTTGTCGTTTCCCGAACGGTTCAAAGCAGCAGTGTCAAGCGGCTGAGTGGGAAGTTCGACATAGACAACCCCGTTCCACCAGCTGGAAGGTTTTGACGAATCATCTCCACCACTGTCCCAATTAACATTGCTTTCAATTGCGTCTTTAAGCCCGCCCGTGCCGACGTTGAGACTGATCACATCGAGGGCACCGTCACCATTACTGTCCACACGTTTGTCGAACATGCCACCAATGACATTATTGTCAGCGGTTCCATCGGTGGTATACTCATCTACATGGCCGTTAGCTACGAGAGCTGCATCTTTCGTGGGATCTATTCCAGAAAACTGGTTAGCTGATACCGTAGCGCCACCGATTACGTTTGCCGGGAAATCATCAAGCTCGATCTCAATGGGGTCGCCATTGCCGTCGAAAACGAGATCACTCGTCGGGTCCTCGTTATCCACGCGCTGGTAGCGATAGGCATTCACCTTATAATTATTGGGGTTAGCACCCGTGACTCTGAAAATTAAACCTGCTTTGAAAGCGAACTTTTGAGCGCGCACATTAACTCCCTTATAATTGGGATCGGTTGTCGATAGAACCGGTTCGATAATTGAATAAGCGTAGTTTTCAAGTTCGTTGCCGTCAGGATCATTTTTATCGGTCGTCGGATTATCGGGAATATAGGGCAATACTTCCAATGCATTCAGGGTGGGTACACCGTGGTCTCCATCCTGGGCGTTACCATCCCAAGTCTGATCGGCGAGTTCCACCCAATCACCGTCGCGGTTGTCCAACCACGATTCATCATTCGAAACCGTTCCACCTTCATACATGCTGACTAAATTACCGCTTCCATCTTTAATATTTACGTCACCGGTATAGTCATGCAGGCCGTTTGCTTTTCGACCATGCATAATTCTTCCCCCCGCGGTGACTGTGCCATGCAGGTTGAGCGGTCCACTCGATTTGGCCATCGCCCAGACGTCCGTGTTAGAATGAATGGGGCCGCCGATATCCATCGCTGAACCCGAGTGCATCTCCAAGTCCATATTATAAAAGACGGCGTGGCTGAGAAGGGGGGCATCGCGAACTTGAAGCGTCTGCGTAGTGTAAGAATTTAATGCTTTGCCAAGCGCTGGAGTGGAAGTCGCTTTTCCATAAATCGTTACTTCCTGCACGCGGACAAGTTTACCTTTCAAGGGGTCGAATTCATTCGCTGGATTAAGGGGATCGATATAGACACCGGGTGGCAAGGGGAATTCTGTGACTTGTCCCCCGAATAATTCAGCAGAGGCCGTATCTATACTAGTCCCCGCATAAAAAGTATCAAAGCTGTAATCCGTTATGACGAGCGGATTTGCCTGGAGGTAATTGGTGGGCAGGGAAGAGGAGGTGGTAAACTTTCTTACCATTTCCGAAAATCCGTACTCCACAATGGACTCCGAAGCATTTTTGGCTTCATGCCGCAGGACATGTCTTTTGTTTATCATTTTTTCTGTTACCCCCCAGCGGAGTGTGACTCCGATGACAATAAAGAAGGCAACGCCGATAATAAGAACGCTTACCAAGGCTGACCCTTTTTGAGAAAGGAGAGAACCTGAACGGAAGTTATTTAATGTAGTAGTTATGGGAATTATATAGTTAAGTCCTTTTTCTTTTTTCGTTTCGATCTGGCTCGCTTTTTAAGTCGATTATTTTGAGCCTCATTTTTGGGTTTTGGTCTATAACTAAGAACTTTTTTTGTAATCGCTTCCAATATTTGAGATTTCATTTCGTCAACTCCTCATAGGTTAGTCTCCGACCAATGCACGCTTGAATGAAACTATCCAGTCGGGCGAGTGTGTGGCGCGTGCAGTTTCCTTCATTTAGTCTGAAAGAAAATTCGTTTACGTAACGTGCCAAATGCTTTGGGCTTGCGTGATGGTAGACACCATGTAGACCCCGCTTTAGAACTGAAAATACGCTTTCAATGCTGTTTGTGGTCACGTCTCCCCTAGAATATTCACCTTCTCCATGATTTACCGTTTCGTGCTGGAAAAATAATCCGTCAACTGGGATGTATGATTTCGCTTCATCGCTGTGGATTTTTGACCCCACCTCAATATTCTTGTGGACATGTTTTAATATTGTATTTGAGTCCACGCTTTTTACTGGGGTTGCAATGGTTTTCCCGTTCCGCTCTCGCATTCCGAGAACTGGAGTCTTCCCAATTGAGCCACGGCCTAAGTTGACTTTTTTCTGCTCATGTTTGTTCCCTTCTTTCCCTCCGATGTAGGTTTCATCGATTTCAACGATCCCTCGGAGTTTTGGAAGATCTTTCCCGCATGCTTCTCTGAGTCGCTGGAGAATAAACCAAGCTGTTTTTTGGGTGACACTGATTTCTTTAGAAAGTTGCAGCGAACTAATTCCTTTACGAGCAGTAACCAGCAGATACATTGAATATATCCATTTTCTCAAAGGAACGTGTGAGCGTTCGAAAATCGTGCCCGTTCTAACGGTGAAATCTTCTTTGCAATTGTTACAACGGAAATAGCCAACCCTTTTCCTTTTTGTGATGTTAGTTTGCTTGTCGCAAACCGGACATTGAATATCATAAGGCCACCGGCGAGACTCCAAAAAGAGTCTCGCGGTGTTTTCGTCTGGAAACATTTCGAGTAACTGAAACGTGCTGATCGTTAGGTTATCTTGTGCCATATGATTTCAATTATATTTAAGAGTTTTGATCTGAAGGAAGTGGATACCCGTATGGGTCTATTGACCAAATCACTCCCTCTTTGGGTGTGGGGTTAGGAATGTCGCTTTTCATCCTCTCTTCCAATGTTCGGGATACTAGTTTTTGAAGTTGTCCAGAGTGAGTTGAAATTGAGATTGCTCCGTTTGAGAGTATAGTGGTTTTCATTTTATTTCTGTTGCGGTTAGAATTTGAATTGCTTGTTCAAGTTTTCCTGAGGTATGAATTTTTTCACCGTATAAATCTTCCAAATATCCGATTTTTGCAAGTCTTTGAGAAGGTGCAGTATAGCGTGCTAAATTTGGGTTTGATTTTGTTGAGATTCTATAGATTTTTTGTTCTTTTTTCATTGTTAAATTAAATCTAATATATTTAAATCCCTCACAATGTCAAGGGATTTAAGTATATATTTTAATATTTCTTACATTTTTATATAGTTTATTATCATACACTTACAGAATACATGTAAAATAAGTGAAATAATTCTTAATATTTTCGGGGACTTAACTATATAATTCCCGTAGTTATATTATTCATAATAATTATCCTCGAGGTGAGATTGTAAAATTGTAGGTGTCAGTAACGCGCTTGGCGTCATTTCCATGATAAATTTGTCCATTTACCATAATGCTGCGCTCCCGGAAATTATAAAAAAGCCGTTGATTGGCCAATCCTTCCGACATCTCAACAATCGTTCTATGGGTGCCGACAGTCGAAATAGCGGGAATCAAATCTTCGACTGCATCGTTTTGATCGGCTATCGGAATAGCGATATCGAATTTACGAATGGGGCCGGTGTTATCAGGTATGTTATCGATTGATCGATAATAGCCGACAAGTCTTTCAATTGGCGGTGGTGTCGTGTCCCACGGCGCAGGATCAGTACCATAAAAAATAAATACAACACAATCGCCGGATTCGGCGTCACGCTGGCGGAAATCGGCCCCTGTCGTCGGGGCTGTGGGATTGCGGAAATCATCATAGAAACTATCGTAGAGCGTGAAATGATTGGCATTTCTGGCGTTGTCGGTCATCTCATTAGTGACAGCACGAATATCGCGGTTAATCTGTAGCTTTGCGGTATTGGTAAAGAGCATCCTATTGGTCTGAAAAAAGAAACTGCCGATGCCCGCCATAACCATACCAAAGATGGTCAGGGTTATCAGAAGTTCGGTTAAGGTGAAGCCCGCCCGCGTGGTATTATTGTAATTATTTTGTTTCATTATTAATATCCTATTTAAAATGTGGGCACCCATGATTTGACGAATCTTGCCGTACCGGTTCTCCAGGTTGGCGTCCCCGTTTCCGGACTTAAAAATTCGTAATCCAGGGCTATCTCCATTGCCTGGATCCCCAAAGTGGGTTGACAGTTAGTAACCGTAGGGGTGATTTTATATTGCATGACGACTTCATAAAAAGTGTTCGTTCCCGTTCCATCATCTCTTAAATCGATCGCAACGGTTTTTATATTTTCCACCCTATTTCAAGAGGGTCGTCGTCTTCGATATTCGGACCGGCTGCCAGAATGGAAATACTTTTACAAGGCAGTGGATCGCCACTTGCCAGGCAGGCGGTTATCACGTCATATTCCATACTTTTAATCTGTTCCAGATACCCCTGGGTGACAGTGAGCGCGGTGTTTTCATAAACATTGGATTCAGCCAGACGTCTGCTCAGTAGAACCGAAGAAAGAATGGTTAAGGAAACCATCGTTAAAACGCTCAGCGCCAGCATAACTTCGATGAGCGTTAATGCCCGATTGTAAATTGGATTTTTTATATTCATTTTATGACAGTATTTAAATCTTTGAAGATTTTATAATATTAAAGTATTCGTGCCTCTAGATCAACGGGTATAACAGTAAATAACTAAATAATAAGGAATAAAAATAGAGGATATACCCTAATAACATAAATTTAAAAATAAGGAACCGTAGAATTTTAAAGGTTTTTTACTTAATAACGGGAATAGGGGATATCAAATGCTGAATTTACGAGAAAAACCGTAATAAAACAGCGATTAGACGGATGTTCTACGATTAGAGATCGCAGTGAACAATATAACTTTCAGTATCAAATAGAGACGGATCCTCTGTCTTCCGAATATTGAAAAATTAAATTTAAGATGAAGAATCAGTCGGTTTCTCTTTACGACTTTCCGACCAGATTTCAGATAAATTTATAATTAAGTACCCGATTATTCCGATACAGATTCCACTGTCGGCGAGATTAAATGCGGGCCATCGATAGCCGGGCAGATGGAAGTCAAGAAAGTCGACGACGTGGCCGCGAAGCATGCGATCGACAAGGTTACCCAGGATGCCACCGCAAAGTAATCCGAATGCAACTTGCATGTACCAGCGCCGCAGTGCTAATTCATTTCGAAATAAATAGATCGCCACCAGGGCACCAATCGCGAGTAACCCGAGCCAAAACCCGTATCCGACAAAAAGTCCCCAGGCCGCGCCTCGGTTACCTACATGAGCAATATAGAAAAACCCGGGGATGATCTCCATTCCGCCATGGGGCCAATAGCTACCGAGGGGTAAATCCGGACGCCCAATGATCCATAATTTAGACAGCTGATCAGCGATGAAGAGTCCACCAAGCAGGATGAAAAACAGCTTGTAGGCGCTTACCTTCTCCAGGAAATTACCGGGTTGTGTCGGGTTAATCTTCAGAATTGTCGGCGGTGAATTGAGCTGAATTCTCTACATTGGAATCTATGAACAGTCCGCCACGTTGGACGCTTTTACGATTTGTACTTTCATATTCGACTTGTCCCTGGACCGAGAATCGCGTGAACGGAACAGCCACTAAGCGCTCCCGTTTAATTTGCTGCCCGGTAATTTCACAGATCCCATAAGTCCCATTAAATATTCTTTCAATCGCTTCTTCAATTTCGCTGAGTGCTTCCTGTTCATTGGAAACGAGACTGAGGGCAAAATCGCGATCGAAATTATCGGTGCCAGCATCAGCCATGTGCTGACTGTAACTGGATAGATCGCCGGTGTCATCCTTTGAAGAGCGTTTAAGCGTATCTTGGGTATGAAGATCCAACCCTGATCTTACATGATCGCGTAATTCGAGAAGCATGTTATAATACTTTTGAAACTTTTTCGGCACCTTATTGGAATCGTGACGGTCATTCGCTGGTTTAGCTCCTTTTTTCGCCGGGTTGAAGCCCAGAATATCGGCGATGGATGCAGCACCCAATTTTCGACTCTTTGTTTTTCTCTTTAATGTAGCCTCTTCTTTGCGTTTCGGTGCTTCTTTGGTTTTAGCTGTGGTCGACTTTTTCCTTTTGCTTTTAGTTGTGGTTTCAGTCTCGGTTTGACGGTATTTCAATACGTCCCTCACTTCTTCGAGGGAAAATACTATGGGCGTGTGTTTTCTCGAGGGCAGCTTGAATACAGCAGGTGTTTGCTTTTGTTTACGTACGAGGTTTTTAAGGGCCAGGTCTTGTTTGGTGGTATCTTTAATCTTGCCTCTTTTTCTGGTTACTACCACTTCATCCTCTTTGGTCGTCGCCTTGGCCACCTGTTTGTTTTTGCCCGATTTAACGGTTGAGCTCTTCTTTTTAGACTTTGCTTCACCTGCTTTTTGCTTGACCTGCCGCGGCTGCTTTTTCTTTGTCAGCTTTTTCTTTTGGGCTTTTTTTACAGCGGTCTTCACCGTTTTTTTGCGGCCTGGTTTCTTTACCTTAGGCATCTTTTTTTTCGCCGCGGACTTTTTAGTAACGCCCACGCGTTTCTTGGTAGTATTTGTGCTTTTTTTCTTGGTTTTTTTCATGGCTATGATGCCTGTTATTGGGTTCTGCTTATTGCTTCTACACAGCGTGAACAAATTTCTCCATGATCTTCAGTTTCCTTAAGTTCACTTAACCAGCGCCAACAGCGGGGGCAACGATCACCTTCAGCATGATGGGCTGAGATCGACAATGAGCCATTCTTCTGCTCATCGGATTTCAAATGGACTTGGGAAACAATAAAAAGTTCCGGTAGGTAATTTTTATATTCCTGCAATAACTGGAAATCATCATTATTTTGATTTCCAGAAATCAAAACAACGGCATCAAGGGATTGTCCAATCTCCTTGTTCATGCGTAGTGATTCCAGTTTTTCATTAACCCCATCGCGTATCGCAAACATTTTATCCACGGCTTGACTTTCAGTTGGATAAGACCAGTCGGCAGGAGCCAGGGGCCATGACTCAAGATGGATTGAATGAGGAGAGAAATCCTCATTGGCTTGCGCGTATGCATGAGCCTCATCGGCAGTAAATACAAGGATGGGGGCTAAAAGTTTTTTTAGTGTATCTAAAGTAATCTTTATTACCGTTTGCGCAGAACGCCGGTCCTTCGAATCAGCTCTGAAAGTGTAGAGACGATCTTTTAAGATATCGTGGTAAGTCGCGGAAAGCGTTACGGAGCAAAACTTATTACAAAGCTGATAGACTTTATGGAATTTGTAGGCCTCATAGGCCGCGGTCACCAAATTTACTAATTCCGCGGTTTTATGAAGTGCCCATTTGTCAAGCGGGTGTAGATCAGACAGCACTACAGCATTTTCAGCCTCATCGAAATCGAATAAATTAGAAATCTGGAAGCGAAGCGTATTACGAATGAGTCGGTAGGTATCCGCTATCCGCTTCAGGATTTCGTCGGATATTTTGATGTCATTGCGATAATCTTCGCTTGCAATCCAGAGTCTAAGATTATCTGCGCCTATTCTATTAATTAATTTCTGTGGAGATTCAACATTGCCTTTTGATTTACTCATCGCATTTCCCTCACTATCGAGGATAAAACCATGCGTTAATACTTCTTTGAAAGGTGCTCGATCTCTCGTCCCAATTGAGGTAAGCAGAGCAGCTTGAAACCATCCTCGGTGTTGATCGCTACCTTCGAGATAGAGATTTGCGGGTGAAGATAATCTACTATCCTGTTCGAGACAAGCAACATGGCTGGCGCCTGAGTCGAACCAAACATCAAGAATATCGTACTCTTTCTCGAAATCATCAGGATCGTCCTCTCCTGTAGGCTCATAGACATAGCCGTTGGGAATGATCTGATTGAGCGGTTGAGAAAACCACACATCGGTGCCCTTCGTCGCAACGAGTTTCATGAAATTTTCAATGATTCGGAGATCGAGAATAGACTCGCCACTTTTTTTAGAGCGAATAGCGGGGATGGGTACACCCCATGAGCGCTGTCGTGAAATACACCAGTCAGGTCGTGATTCAACCATCGAGCGAATGCGGTTATGACCCCAACTCGGAATCCATTTTACGGAATTGTCGATCGAGTCGATGGTCTTTTTTCTAAGCTCTTTAAACTCTAATTCGATGAACCATTGTTCCGTCGCTCTGAAAATGATTGGCTTTTTATTTCTCCAGCTGTGCGGGTAATCATGTGTCACTTTATCTGCAGCAATGAGAATGCCTTTCTCCTCTAATTTTTTAATAATCTCTGGATTGGCATCGAAGACATCTTTACCTTCCATTTCGGGATACTCGTCAGTAAATCTTCCACGATTATCGACGGGTACAATTACCGGAAGGCCATATTTCTTCCCGATCTCAAAATCATCATGTCCATGCCCCGGCGCGGTGTGAACACAACCGGTTCCTTGTTCGAGATTAACATGGGCCGCGAGCATAATCAGGCTTTCTCGATCGAGAAAAATAGGGTGTGCGCAAATCCCCCGTTCCAATTCGCTCGCACGGAAAGTGGTAACGACTTTTGCGTCGTCAATCTTGCAGTTTGTAAGAAACGAATCCATCAAGCCCTTAGCGACGATGGAAACTTGCCCTGCGTGTTCTAGAGCTACATAGTCTAGTTTCGGGTGAAGGCATACCCCGAGGTTTGCCGGCAATGTCCAAGGGGTAGTTGTCCAAATTACAAGTGAGACATTCTCAAGGTTTTTTAAAGAGGGATAATCCTTCGCATTGTGTAAGGGAAACCTTATGTAAATAGAATCTGATTCTCGCGGGTGATATTCAATTTCTGCTTCAGCGAGGGCGGTCCGGAATACCGTATCCCAATGAACACATTTAAATCCTTTTTGTACCAGCCCCTGGGCAACGAGATCACGAAGGACACTTAAGATACCATATTCATATACAGGATCGAACGTAGTATAGGGTTTTTCCCATTCACCAAGGATACCGAGGCGATTGAATTGATCTCTCTGCAAATTAATATACTTAGCTGCATAATCATGACAGAGCTGCCGAATCTTTGACGGCTCCATCTCATGAATCTTTGAACCGACCTTTTTTAAAATTTGTTGTTCAATTGGCAGCCCATGACAATCCCAACCGGGAATATAGGGAGTCCGAAACCCCCGCATGGACTTATAGCGGAGTACGATGTCCTTAAGAATTTTGTTCAGTGCATGTCCCAAATGGATATCGCCATTGGCATAAGGCGGCCCGTCATGCAGAATAAAGGTATCGCCCTCGGCATTCTTTTTCTGAATGGCGGAGTACAATCCCTCCTTTTCCCAACGAGCAATCCGTTCGGGCTCCCGGGCACCGAGATTAGCCCGCATCGGAAATTTTGTTTTTGGGAGATTTAGAGTGTCTTTATAATCGTCAGCCATATAGCTTACACAGCTCCCAGCAATGGTGAATAAAGCGGAAGAAGGTTGGTGAGTTCTTGCACCAAGTCAAGCCAAGAGAGGGAGAATTTTATAAAGGACACAAGTAAAGGTGGAAACTGCGTTCAAATGAGCTAGACGCACACCTAGCGCACCATGAAAAATCATGAAAATATATTAACAACAGTGATTTATGCATCCCTTAAGGATTTTGGGGAACGATTTAAATTCTCCATTGACAGAAGTGAAGCCCGAAACGAACTTTTTTAAATGTGCGTTGTTGTGCATAAATAATGGGTATTGAGAATATTCAGCATGAGCTTTTTTAAGACACTCCGTGACGATTGTTATTGGTGGGTATTTATTATTTTCATCAGTATCGGTAGCGAAGGTTTGAGCGCCGTTAAAAAGGAGGGGTTTGAGAATTTACTCAATGCCGTTGTTCGGATCGATGTGCTTGAAACGACGTTTACGGCCGGGGCAAAGCGAAGCATTCGAGGCGTGGGGTCGGGAGTCATTATGTCAGCTGAAGGACATATTCTGACGAATGCTCATGTGGTCAGCAATAATGCGGAAGAGATATCTGTCACCCTCTCAAACCTCGAGCGTCTGAAAGCTAAGCTTATCGGCTGGGATCATTGGACAGATCTAGCGCTTCTGCAACTCGACTTGGATGAGCTTGTGCGGCGACAATTGCATTTCTCGATCGCGACTTTTGGCAATTCTCAATCATTGTACACCGGACAAACTGTATTTGCGGTTGGCACCCCCAATGGTCTTTCCAGGACCGTGACGCGCGGAATAATCTCAAACACCGATCGCTACTTCGAGGGAACAGACCTGATCCATGGACACGAAACAGGATATTTTAATACCTGGCTTCAAACAGATGCCGCGATCAATCCCGGTAACAGTGGGGGACCTCTGGTCACGGAGAAAGGGAAGGTTATAGGTATTAATACGAGAAGCTATCTGGGAGCAAATAACCTGGGTTTTGCCGTTCCTGCCACGATTGCTGAATATGTGATGAATGGCTTGTTAAAGGACGGTGAAATTACACGCAGTTATATCGGGCTTATTCCGGGACCCCTGCAAGATTTGGAATCCTTTTACGATATCGAGGTTAATATTGGGATGCTTGTAAACAGTATTGATCCTGGTTCACCGGCGAGTAAAGCCAATCTTCGGCCGGGCGATATTGTTCTTTCTATTGATGGGGAAAAGGTTGACGGGCGATTTCCAGAACAGCTGCCACCAATTCGCAATAAAATATCCAGTTATCCGGTCGGCTCCAATATAGAGTTGGAAATAAAACGTACGAGCGGAATTAGTAAAGTCATTGTCGAGACTGAAACACTTGAAAGTAGAATCGGAGAATTGTGGGCCTTTGACGACTGGGGTCTAAGTGTGGAGAAAGTGACGCGCGCTATTGCCAGAGAATTAAAGCTACCTTCCGAAGACGGTGTCCGCGTCATTGGTATTCAACCTGCATTTCCAGCTGAAAATACAGGTTTAAGAAGGGGTGATATTATATCCACCGTTAATAGACAACCCATCAATTCTTTGCAGATGCTCAAAGGCATTTATGAGGGATATGAAGAGAGTCCCGATAAGATACTCCTTGAAGTTTGGCGTTATCGAAAAATTTTATACTTTGTCCTGAAACCTTGAGTAGTACTTTGTATAATCACCCCACTTAATAAAAATCCTTTTGTTGTTTATAGGTTAAGAAAGCATCATCCGGTATGATGGCGATAATTTTTTTAATTAGATAGTTCTGATGAAGAGTAATTCTATTCGGGCTTTACTAGTCCCCCTGTTTTTCTGGGGAGGCTTAAGCAGTTCTCGCGCTGATGTTTTTCCCGATAATATCGAGGAGCTTTTTAAAGAAAGGGTCAAAAGCATAGTTGCAGTAGAATATTTCATCCAGCGGGAGATAGAGCGTCAACCGACCGACACCGCGGGTATGGTGCTGGATGATGATGGCGTTATCGTAGTGCTTGGTAACGCGGTTCCGCTTTGGTTGCCTCCGGAACAATTTAAAGATTTTAAAATCTATCTGCCGGGTGAAGGGGGTGATGGCTACGACGCGGAATATCTGGGGCACGACTATCTCAATGGGTGGCATTATATACGCGTTGTAGATGAAGCGCGATCGCTTTTAACACCGATTACACAATTTGAAAGTAAGACACCCGCGATCGGAAATTCTCTCTGGGGAATTGGGATAATGGGTAAAGACTTTTATTTTGAACCGTACTTACTCGATGGAAGGTTATCCCAGTTACAACGATTGCCATTGACGATGGGGTTTTCCCAAACACCGTTAGCCGTCCCTGGGGGGCCGGTTTTTGATAGTGAAGGGCGTTTTGTCGGTTGGGCTAATAATTCCCTCACCCACGAGCGCTATATCTACATGCCGACTGATCAATACAAAGTCAGGCTTCATAATCCTCGTGAAAGCGAGACATTCCTTTTGGCCGATGAGTTTTTTAATAATGCCAATCGTATACCATCTAGCCAGGTTGGCGATCCACTGCCTTGGATTGGGGTAGCCGGGGTACAGGCGGTGGACCGCGAGGTTGCGCGATTTATCGGTCTCAAAGATCGAGGGGCGGTAATAATAAGTACTGTCCTTGACGAGGGACCCGCCTCAGAGGCAGGTCTACAGGAAAAGGATATCGTCGTCGCCATCGATGGCGAAGCATTACCTAAATTTCGTCCGGATGTGGTAGTAAAAACCTATTTCGATCGGCAGATAATGCTGAGAGATCCGGGTGATTCCTTAGCCTTGTCCGTAATTCGCGGGCAAGATCGATCAGATATTGTATTGACGGTTGGGGTTCACCCTAAACCTTACAATCAGGCGCAGCGTAATTATTTTACTGACCTAGGATTCACGATCAGGGAGTTTGTTTTAGGCGATGCTATCACACGTCAGCTTTCCAAAGATGAGATGACCGGTGTTATTGTCTCTTTCGTCAACCAAAACAGTTCTGTTAATAGAGCAGGTCTTATGATTGGGGATTGGATTAAGGAAATCGATGGAATTGAATTCGGGGGTTACGGATCTGCAGTAGATTTACTGAATTCTATTATGTCAGACGACAGGCGTGAAGATTATGTCCTTTTAATAAGTCGTAACAATGAAACCTCTGTCTTGCGTGTTGGTTTAAGGTAGTGTTAACTTATACCCCGTATGTTTTCAGGTATTGTTGAAGAAACCGGCCGAGTACTTCACCTTGATGAAGGTCCGGAATCATGGATCCTCAAAGTGAGCGCGGTTAAAGTACAAAAAGAAATGATCGTCGGTGATAGTGTCGCTGTCAATGGATGTTGTTTAACCGTTACCGCGTTTGATTCAAATACTGTTACTTTCGATTTATTGAACGAGACGCTGACCGTAACTTCATTTGAAGGTATAAAAAAGTGCGCGGCTAAAAATCAATCCCAACACAGTGGAACGGATGTTATACCGATCAATATTCAAGGTAATGGAACGAGCGTGAATCTGGAATGCAGTTTAAGGTTTGACGGTAAAATTGGGGGCCACTTCCTGACTGGCCATATTGATACGGTAGGGCAGGTAATAGTCATTGAACGACGCGGAAAAGATTGTTACATGCGTATTGAACCCCCGCCTGACTCTATGCGTTATATTGTAAATAAAGGTAATATTGCGATCGACGGTGTTTCCCTCACCGTAGCCGAAGTAGATAAAAATGGTTTTGCTGTCTGGTTGATTCCCCATACCTTAAAGGTAACAAATTTCCATGAGCGACAAACAGGTGACGCGGTAAATCTTGAATTTGATATACTCTCAAAATACGTCGAAAAGCTGATAGCGAAATCATAACGAATGGCTTCAATTGATGAATCTGGTGGCGCTTAAATAAAAATAATAATAAATATTTTGAAATGCGTGCCGAACTGGAAGCAATTGTAAGTGAATTGAAGCGTCTGAAAGCAGAGGGAAAGGAAAATATTTTTATTGGAGATGATTCACTGCAAAATCTGAAGGCGGTTGTTACGCAATATAAGACAGATCACGCAAATGAATCAGTTTCGTCAGATGATAAAACTGTATCCACGGTGGAAGACCCAGCTATCCCTCAACCCTCAGAATTAGAATTGCCACCCGGTGATAAGCAAACGCGCTGGGAATGGCTGAAAAACCGGGTTCTTCAATGTCCGGTTTGTAATGAGCACGTAGGGGTGGGGAAAAAAGTAGTTTTTGGAGTGGGTAATATTGATGCTGATATTTTCTTTTGTGGGGAAGCACCTGGAGCAGATGAGGAAATCCAGGGAGAACCTTTTGTCGGCCGCGCGGGGCAATTATTGACAAAAATCATTGAAGCGATGGGGCTTCAACGCAGTGATGTCTACATCGGCAATATTATGAACTGGCGACCGGAAACAAATACCTCATTTGGAAATCGGCCACCCACACAGGAGGAATTGAATTTCTGTTTACCTTATCTTCGCGCTCAATTGGAAGTCGTGAAACCTGAAGTAATCGTCGCGTTGGGCAACACCGCAGTGAGCGGGCTGTTGGGACATGACCCAAAGCGAAGATTAGGAAGCATACGTGGTAAATGGTTCGAATTTGAAAAAATTCCCCTTCTTGTAACTTATCATCCCTCTTATATTCTCCGCAGTGGATCCATTTATAACAAGAGGATCATATGGGAGGATATGTTGCTGGTGTTGGAAAAAGTGGGCATGGAAGTTACTGAGAAGCAGCGACAATATTTTAGAAGTGAATCCTGAAACCGTTGATAGCATTCAGGCGGTGTGATTCGCCCGTGACTGCAATGACCCAGTCTTCAAAGCTAAAACTTGAAAAGCTGGTCGAGGTGGGAGTCTATGACAGCTATAAAATAGCAAATGAGTATGCATTGGTGATATTATCGATGCGCTTGCCTTATTGGATGTTTCGCAAGGAGGAGCAATATTATCTCTGCGTGGAAGATGCCCAGGTTGACGTGGTGGTGGTACAGCTGAAGAAATATAAAAATGAAAATCACACTGTAAAACCGCAGGCAACAGTAGAAAATGAAGAGAAAACCGATCTCCACATTATAGCTGTATATCTATTGATCCTTATAACTTTTTATCTCGGACAGCTTGATGAACCTCAATGGTATAGGGATAAGGGTGCTTTAGATGCGAATGCGGTTATTAAGGGTGGAGAGTGGTGGCGAATAGTTACTGCATTGACCCTTCATGCTGACATTGGTCACCTCGCCGCAAATCTTGCAGGGGGAATGTTTTTTGGGATTTTTGTGAACCGTTTACTGGGTTCTGGCCTGGGATGGTTATTAATTATTTTAAGTGGGATGACAGGTAATGCTTTGAGCGCGTATATCTATTATCCCACACCACATTTGGCCATCGGTGCTTCAACGGCGATCTTTGGCGCGCTCGGTAATCTCGTGGGTTTCTCCCTCTTTACTCGTTTGCATCCATTTGACGCGAGCGCCTCGAGAAGAAGCATTATGCCTTTTGTGGGAGGCATTTGCCTTCTCGCGTTGTTGGGAGCAGGTGGGGAAAATACTGACGTTATCGCTCACGGGTGTGGATTTGTTGCGGGCATTCTATTTGGGATTGGTGGATTGTTGATTAAGAATAATATCTCTCGATCAATAAACTTCCAGCGCATCCTGCTAATTTCATGTTTATTTATTCTCTCGCTGTCTTGGACTATTGCGGTCTATCAATAAGTCTGATAAGAATTATCACTCGTCAGTATACTTTGCTTGAGATTTATGTAGAATGAACATTAGGATTTATAAAATTAAAAATTATGAGTGTATTTAAAGTTACCGTCGCCTCTCTACAATCACTGCTCATCGATCCTCAAGCAAATCTCGATCGAGTTATAAAAGCCTGTCACACAGGCAGTGAAGAAGGAGCGCGTATGGTTTTTCTACCGGAGTTGATGCTTACCGGGCATGGTGGGCATCCGAAAATGATGGAGAACGCTGAGCCCATTCCCGATGGGCCGCTCTGTCAGGCGATCCTGGAGCTGTCCAGGGAATTAAATATTTGTATTTGTGTGGGCATGGCTGAGAGAACGAGAAGTAATGTCTACAACAGCCAGTTGGTTGTCGACCGGGGGCAATACCTGGGCTTGCAACGAAAAATATATCTGTCGATGGACGAGTATCACTTTTTCGCTCCCGGCCAGTCTGTAGAAACATTTGATCTCGGTGAATTTAAATTTGGTATCACCATCTGCTATGACAATTGTTTTCCAGAGATGGCACTTATTCATGGACTCAATAAGGTAGATCTCATCCTTGCTCCCCATGCGGGGAGATCGGGTATATGGCCGGATGAATTAACGCCGGAATTTTGTGCCGAGAAGATTCAAGCACAGCAGGATCTTTGGAGGAAGCCACACACCGCCCGTGCAGATGACCACAACGTATTTGTGCTCTGTAATAATGCCGTAGGTCCTTCGACAACAGGACTGAAAGATCTCGATTCCTATCCTAAAAATTATACGACGGGCATAGATCCAAGAGATGTCATCGCAAACCATGCAGGGACGGTTATGGGATTTGATCCGACGGGTGAAGTTTTCCTGAAAACAGCGTTAACGGAGTTTGTCGATGAAGTCGTCACGGTGGAGATAGACCTGAGTAAACGAGTCGCAGACCATGACACGTCACGGAACAGGCAGCCGAATTTACTCTTAAGAATGATTGAAGACAGCGTATTGAGATGAGAGCCACGAGTCTCATCACTTAAAGATCATCTATTCGCTTAACGAATAGATGAATTGTATCTGAAAAGATTCCGAATGCGAATGTATAGGGATAGATTCAGGACCAATGGATAATGACTCCGACCATATCAAGTTCACCTTCGTCCAGGCGTCGGTAAGCCTCACCTATTTCTTTCCATTGAAAATGGTGGGTTATCATGGGAGCAAGCGAGAGCTTACCTTTTTCGAAGAGATTTAAATTTAAGGTCATTGTATTATTATAGTCCCATCGCTGACCTTCTGGATCTGCTGTATAAGAGGAGACCAAAGATACATCTTTTCCGAGGTAGGGGTCATTGACTGGGCTGAAGTTCGGCATGTCGGTGTGACGGGCGACGACGACGACTTTACCTCCCGGACGGGCAATTTCCATACTGGTTTGAATAGCCGGCCAGACCGAAGCAGCCTCGATGACTAGATCAGCGCCTCTCCCCCCACAGAAATCATGTACTCGCTGATTGAAATCTTTTTCATTGGGACTGATGGCAAGATCGGCTCCCAATTTTCGGGAAATCTTAAGACGTGATTCATGCTGGTCGATAGCTATAGAGGGATGTCCAAAAGCCTGGCATAATGCGAGGGTGGATTGACCAATAACTCCCTGACCGATGATGGCCACTGTTTCCCCAGGGGTAGGATTTCCTCGGCGAATCGCGGTTTGAGTAACGCGTAGCAGACTTAAAAAAACAGCTTCTTCATCAGCGATACTAGAGGGTAATTTAACTGCATCTTTTGCCAAATCTACCGCATATTCACCATGTGGTTGAGCGACAAATGCACGGTCACCAACGGCGAAGTTATTCACTTCCGCTCCTGTTTCTACGACTTCGCCAACCATGGAGTATCCGTTAACACAGGGAAGCTTATAAGGATAATTTGTATGCAAATACTTCCCTTCTTTATCCACGGGAATAGCCCGATAGACGCGGATTTCAGTGCCACTACTAACGGCAGTTATTATTGCTTTGACTAGGATGCCATCGGGTGGGCAGACGGGGGTTGGCACTTCCTGGAATTCCACCTCGCGTGCCGCTGTTACAAATAGTTGCTTCATCGATTAAATATAAAACTAAAATATGTGTTTTTGCTCTGTGAATGATCAGAGGTAAATAGTGGAAGATTACTATTAGTGTATAGTCGCAGAAAGAGTCCAGGCTACTTTTTAATCGGTTTGAACCCAATGACGATAGAGGGATTTCACTTTATCTGGTAGTTGATTGTATACTTCAAGCGTTACTTTCGCTTGTTCTTTTTCCGCTAAATTTCGTTCTTTCGCAATCTGCATACGCTCTTCGGATTTCGGCATGAGTAAATCCAGGTTTAACCACCATGGCGCAAATCTAATCGCGACGGCAATACGCGCTTCGTCAGTATTATTTACCGCTCTTGCGTGCCATAACTGACTGTTCATTATTAATACACTTCCTGCCGATCCCACGGCTTGTATCTCGTCAGGGTATGATTTTAAACTATTGGCTTCTTCTCCCTTCTGCGTTGGATTCGTTGGTAATTTATGGCTTCGCGGTCTGAGTAGCGTCCCACCATTTTTTTCATTAAAAGGAGTGAAAAACCACAGGGAAGTAAGATGAAAAATGGCTTCCGTTGGATAAGGGGCAATGAGATGGCCAACATTATTGGCATTAAAGGGCCAATCTGAATGCCAGACACCACGATCGTTTTTTGATTCATTGACAATCGCAGTGGTGAAAGAGATCCGCGCATACTTACCGATGAGTGAGTCAACCACATCCATCACCTGAGGATTTGCTATATAGGGAGTGAATGACTGGCAGTGATTGATAAATCCAGGGGCAGAAGTGTGCCCCTTTGGGTTATTTTTAACACTGTTTCTCCGTGAGGTGTCGAGAATTTCTTCACCAATCGTTACAACCTTGTCGTCAGGTATCACCCCTTCTATTACACACCAACCTTCTTCACGTATCTGCTCTATAGCCAATTCCGTCGTGCCTGATTTTGTCGTTTCCATAATATTCTCTTTCATTCCAATAATAAAATTCGATGGTTATACTTAAAAATTAATTAATGGCATCAGTGTTCAAGTAAAAATTAAGTATATTTCGCTTGCTTATAAAATAAGCAAATGAATTTAATATCAATTATGAATAAAAGCATCCTTAATATCGTAATCATATTCGGGCTAAATGGGCTTCTAACCGCACAACCGGAGACGCTTGATAACTTTATTGATTTTGAGAGCGTTGATGGTTCGGGAGATTTTACAATCGGCGAATCGCCAAACACAGTCCGTTTTATCAATTTTAATTTGCAATCGGTAGGTAACCCCAATCTCTATCATTCGGGCAGTAAAGCAGTCATGTTGGCAGACGGAGCGGTAGAGGGAAAAATCATCTTTGAACGGGGGGTGAATATTCTACAATTCTACGCGGCCGAGACCAATAGCGCGGGCCGCATTGAGCTAAGGGACAGAAATGCTTTTCAATTACAAGCCAACGGAGTAGTAGAGGGATTACCGACTAATATCAGCCCGGGGGCAAATCCACAACTTCAAAGCTTTGTCGCCTTTAGCGGAGATCCGAATGATCTCACCGACATTAATTTCACTAACGGCATTTTAGAAATAAAGGTGATCAATGTCGCGGGACAATTCGCCCTTGATGATCTTGGTTTTACTTATGTCGAAGGTCCACCCAACAACACCGTATTCGAGGATTTCGAGAAGGTAGATACAGATCCAACATTTTCTAATATAGTAAATTTTACAATCGGGCAATCGCCGGTAACGGCAACTTTTACCGGCGGTATCGCCCGACCGATTGATGCTGATCAAGGATTTGTCGCCTTTAACCACACGTTTCCGATAAAACCGATTCCCATAGGCGCAAATGTGTCTGGGGCAGGTGGCTGGGTTGTTACGAATGATGCTGCGGGGGTGATTACTTTTGAAACACCCGTGGCCCAAGTGCAGTTTTATGCCGCCGTCTTCCTTTTAGGAGATGGTGAGATCCAGATATTTGATACCGAGGACAATCTTCTAACATCGACAACAGATATTCCGCAGAGCATTGCTATTACTTCTCCTGTCCCTTTTACATACTTTGATTTTAACGCTGAAACTTTAGGAGCACCTGGTGGAATCGGGAAAATCACTTATACCAATAGCGCGGAAGTTACGATAAGCGGATCATTTTTTGAAATTGTTCTTGATGATATAGGATTCACCCCCATCGGTGCCCCGAACGGCGGTGGTGAACCCAGTGCACCCTCCATCACGACCCAACCCGCGAGCCAGGAAGTGCAGTCGGGAACGGCTGTTGTATTGTCAACTGCGGCAAGCGGCGAGGATCTAAGTTACCAATGGTTTACCGGTAACAGTGGAGATACCGCCAGTCCTGTAGCCGGCGCCACAAGCGGCACCTTAACCACAGGTGCTCTCACTGTTAGCACGAATTTCTGGGTGCAAATTACCAATGCCGGAGGAAGCGCTAACAGTGAAACGGCTGTCATCACCGTGGCAGCTCCTTCTGTCCCTCTGGTGCTTGACGGTACAGGTGATATCGCGGGAGAAAATATTCAGCATCCGAATGGAAACATTTTCGACCAAATTCTTCTTACGGGTGAAACGATCCAACTCCAAGCCAGACCGGGACAAATCACCCGTGTCTCCTTTATGGATGAAACCGAAGACATTGTGCAAGTTGAGTTCTCAGGCACAGGTTCCTTTACCGTAACCCTGGACCCAGCCACCTTCCTGCCTCCGGCTATACCCCCACGCTACAACCAGGCGGTTGAATATGTAACGGGAAAACCGAGCGTAGTCATCGACGGAGCGGACGCCAATACCTTCTTCAGTATCTTCACCGTGGGCTCGATCAACGCGGTGAACCAGGCCCTCTTCCCCGAGGGACAGGTCTATGACGCGCAAGCAGACGTGACCCTGGTGGAAGTTGTCAATTCCAGTGGCATGGGCGGCATGCAGCTGTCGAACACCGCGTTTAGTGGAAGCACGGGTAAGGTCGGTGTCGAAGCACGCGGGGTACCGATCGCGGTACGTTTAACGGTTGGCGACATCGATGCCAGTGGTGATGCCGTTCCCCACCTCTTATTTGGTGATGGTTCCTTCACCGTAGCAGCCGGCAACCCTGGCTTGCGGATCACCGGTGGTGACTTATTACAGACGAACGGTGCCGCAGTCGTGGTGGCGGAGAGTGGATCGACAACGACGGGGTTTGATACCCTGATCACGCAAAACAATTTCAAGTCTGACAACACGCCTCAGCCAACACTGATCATCGATGCCACCTTCGCCAATGAAGACGGCGATGCGATTGAGGTGTCTGTCGAAGAGCTCACGATTGAATAATAAGTGTTCTATCGACTAGTATCAGGTGTTAAGTTTTAAGGTGGAACGTGCTGCCTGCCAGCCATATCCTTGGCGAAGGTTGGTCCCAGCGCGCTTTTTCTTCTATGAGCAAACTAAATGTGGTGAGGCAACCTGGTCATCCCTTGAGTTATCAACTTATAATGATTTACATAGTCTAACCTAATCACTTTATCATGCCGACAGAGAATTCCAATGAGATTGTATTATCTTCCCCGGCGAAAATAAATTTACTTTTAGCGGTAACAGGTAAACGCCCGGATAATTATCATAACTTAATATCCCTGGTTGCGCCCCTTAAATTTGGTGACACGCTTCGGATGACCCCACGTGTCACGGAAAAAACTGACCGTTTAGAGAGTGATTATCCGCAGCTCGATTGCGGAGATCAAAATCTTATCCTTCGCGCAGTGGCTGAATATCGCGTTAAAAATCCTATCCCTTACGGCCTAAATATTAAATTGAAAAAACAAATTCCTGTCGGCTCAGGATTAGGTGGGGGAAGCAGTAACGCGGTGGCGACGCTTAGAGGTTTAAACATGCTTACAGAAAATCCATTAAGCGATGATGAACTGATGGAGATCGCTGTTCGTTTGGGGTCAGACTGCCCCCTGTTTCTCTATAATGAACCCCTGATTATTCGCGGTCGCGGAGAAATTCTGCAGACTTTACCTGCGGATGTAATCTCAGATATGTCCGGTCACTCTATTCTTCTATTTAGACCTGATTATAGTATAGGTACAGCGTGGGCCTATCGCCAGTATACTAAAAACGGTAATCAACTATTTTCCTCGGAAAGTACAATTGAATCCCAGCTCAAGAACTGGATCGATAATAAAAAAGATATAAAAGAAATTCTCTACTCGGATATGGAACGAATTGTATTTGATAAGCATCTTGATTTACCCATTGTAATTGAAAAAATACGGACTGATTTTAATTTACCCTGCCAGTTAAGCGGATCAGGTAGTGCCTGCTTTGCTATTATGTCTGAAGATTCCCCTCGAGAATTAATATTTGATTATATACGGAGTGTTTGGGGTGATTCTACATTTATAGTTGAAAGCTCGATTATTTGAGTCTTAACTCAGTTGGCTATTAAATAGTTCCAATACCTACTGAGGATTTTGCAGACCTAAGATCTGCACATAAAAACTTTCCTAGAAATGTCAAAAGACGAGAAAAAAGAGATTACTGTAAAAGGGGTTGCCGCTTCTCCAGGTGTTTCCCATGGCCCGGTTTTTACTTTTTTACAGAAAGAGTTGGAAGTACCGACCTATGAAGTTGCAGAGAAGGATCGAAGTCGAGAGGTGTCGAGATTCGAACAGGCAATCATGGAAACAAGAAAACAGATTCATTCTATCCGGATGATAATCGCTGAAAAACTGGGAGAAGATGAAGCGAGTATTTTTGATGCCCATCAACTCGTCCTTGAAGATGCCGCATTACTGGATGCGACAATACGTGAACTCGAGGATACCAGTTTAAACATCGAGCATTGTTTTCAAGAGGTGTCTAATCGATACATTGACGCTTTTGCTAATATCAACGATGAATACATCAAAGAACGCGTAACGGACATTCGTGATGTGACCCGTCGGCTCATGGGAAATCTTTTGGGGCATTCGGATTTGGCAGAAGGTAAACTTACCGAGAAAAAAGTTGTCGTAGCGGAGGATTTATCCCCCTCGGATACGGCGAGCTTGGAAAAGAGTCATCTTCTTGGTATTGCGACCGATAGGGGTAGTCGCACGAGTCACTCAGTGATTATGGCACGTTCATTAGATATACCCGCGGTAGTCGGATTGCATAATATTTCAGATCTCGTTCATGCGGATGACATATTACTGATCGATGGTTATAATGGAATCGTTATCATTAATCCCAGTGAACAAAACCTATATCAATACGGTCAGATCGAGCATGAACGGCAAAGTATTCAGAAAATTTATAAGAAAGAAACTGATCTCCCGGCTGAAACACGCGATGGACACAAGATTGCGATTAGGGCGAACATAGAAGGAATTGAAGATACTGAACGGTTAAAAGGAAGTGGGGCAGATGGGGTAGGGCTATTCAGGACAGAGGGAATCTATTTAAGTAGCAGCGAATTTCCAGACGAGGAAGAACAATATGATTCCTATCGGAAGGTCGTTGCCGCTCTTGATCCTCGTTTAGTTATTATACGCACGCTTGACCTTGGCGGCGACAAAGTTCGTTCCCTTTTCCTCGGTGGCGAAAAATCACGTTTTGGCAGTACGGATATACATGAAGAGAGTAATCCTTTTATGGGCCTTCGGGCAATTCGCTTTTGTTTGGAGAACCCGGATATTTTTAAAATCCAGCTACGTGCAATCCTCAGAGCGTCAGCTCATGGCAAGGTCAAATTATTATACCCAATGATCAGTGGGGTGCCCGAACTTCGCGATGCCAATCGGTTGCTCGAAGAATGCAAACATGAATTAAAAGAAAGTGGGCAAGATTTTGACTCGGAAATTGAACTGGGCAGCATGATTGAGATTCCCAGCGCGGCCAGCACGATTGATCTTTTATCTGAGCATTGTCATTTTTTCAGTATAGGGACCAATGATTTAATTCAGTACATGCTCGCGGTAGACCGGGTTAATGACAGTATCGCTCATCTTTATGAACCCAATCATCCCGCTGTTGTGCGCACAATTAAAAATGTAATTGATGTCGCACATGACAATGGACTCCCGGTTTCGATATGCGGAGAGATGGCAAGTGAACCCATTTATGCTATTCTTCTCGTAGGGCTTGGGGCCGATGAGTTAAGTGTTACCACGAGTTTAATACCGGAAATAAAATATTTAGTCCGACAATTAAATAAAGCTGATGTTGTAAAATTGGCGGACGAAATACTGAAAATGGGTAATACGGACGAAATCTACAATACTCTCCGCAACTATTATCAGCAGTTAATGGGTAAAATATTGGAAAATTATTCTTAAGACCAAACTACTTCTGTTTGAGTAAGTCTTTTGAATATTTTGACCAATCGTTCAAGCGATTAATAAGGCGCCGTCGCCAATTAGAATTGGGATTGCCAATCGCTAAAATGAAAAAACAGGTTAATTGGATGAAGGGAAAAGGAACGAGCTATTTCACATCAACGTAACGGGAGATCTTATTAATCGTCCATTTTTCACTCGTATTATCGATATTGGTTTCTACGGTTTCTCCAATCCGCTTAGCTAGAAGGACGTAACCCAGGGGTGTTTCATAGGATACGATATTGTTCTCAGGATCACTATCCCAAGCTCCTAAAATGGAATAACTGGTATTTTGACCCGTTGAATGCTGAAGCAATTCAACCACCGTGCCGATACCGACAACATCGGCAGGGGCATCGGTAAAATCAGTGATTTGCGCGCGAGCCAAGTCTAATTCAAACTGCTCTTTGCGGGAGAGGAGTGTGTCTTGATCCTGGCGTGCCATTTTATACTCTGCATTTTCTCTAATATCACCGAGTTCACGAGCAGTTGCAATCGCCGCCGTATTTTCAGGAATCTTTTCATTAATCAAAATATCGTATTCTTTTTTCCGCGTATCAAAACTTATTTGTGATACGATGAGGTGCTCCTGAGCCCGTTCTACTTTATCATCAGCTAAAATATTTTGTACGTTGGGGAATTGTTTTATAAAACGCGCAAGAAGAGAATTTTTAGTGAGGCTTTCAAACCCCTGATTAAGCATTAAGGTGGTGGCAAGATCACCTGCCGTTTCAGGTGTGGCCGATGATAATAATTCTGGTATTATTTCGGCGTCATCGCTTAAAAAATCAGCGAGTGGGATCCGTCGGGTGCCCGCATTTTGCAGTGCTTCATAATCGATGGCATAAAAAATTACGTTAAGCATCCTTGGGGTAATTAGATCTTTTACTATCGTTTGAAATTTTTGGCCGTGCCGATTTTTAACGATCCAGAGAAGAATAGGGCCTTTCAAGGTCTGCTCATCTAACCAACGTTGGAGCATAAGCTGAAGTTCGTCTTCAGTTCCCAACTCCATGAGAAAATTAATACATTCGCTTGTGAATTTTCCGCTGCTGTTTTTCAACAGGTCAAACATGATTTTTTTCCATTCGTCTGGGTAGCAGCGGGTAATTAGATCCAGGAAACGCTTATAATAACTGGAGGGTATTTGAGCGGCTAATTCCGAAAGTTCCTTATTCTCATAAATCATCGATGCCGAAGTCGGCTCCAGGATCTCGACATCCTCATGAATGTAGCGCGCGAGATCATTTCGTATCCAGAGGCCGTGTAGTCGTTCACCAGGATTAAGACGTTGAGTTTCTTTTATCGCCTCGGTGAGGCTCATAAGTACGTCTGGTAAATGTTTCTTAAGGGTCTCATTTGAAACGGATAAGTCTTGCAGCTTTTCTGCCAGTGTAACTTTCTTTTTCGGTGCCTTAGTTGAGAAAAATTGCTCAAGAATTTCATCTTCTGCAGTAATCGGCTCATCACGTAATACATAGGGAGCGGTCTTTTTAGACGGCACTGCAATCCGGGGATCCTTAACGAGAAGTTTTTTTGTGGCGGTCCACCATTTTTTATAGCGTTTTTCCCCTAATAGACGACTTAACTGTGATTCCAATTCCGTATTCGTTGCTCCTTGATTAGGGGCATATGAGAGTATTTCTACAATCAGGTCAGCCGGTCTTTTCTTAATGATTTCTTCAACCACATCGGGTTCTTCCCGATGACGGGCAATCATGCTTTCTGGAGCCAGGATGTCGAGCCGATCAATACAAAATACCGGGTCCATCGCGTGACCTGCTTTACCATCTTCAAAATCGATAATGAGTTTACTTTCTTGTGCGTCATATTCTGTTATCTTGCCAAGACCCCAACTTCGATGAATACAATACATACCCGCTTGCATCGACTCGAGTTTTTCTCGCGATGATTCAAGACGGGGTTGTCTTTGAATGAGCAAATCAATATCGTCTTTATTCATAATCTATTTTGCAGCGTGATAATTAGATATACTAATAGTATACCTAGACCCAGTCAATCAGATGAACTGATATTTACTGGAATATGAGCACAAATTCCGATTTTTCCAAAAGTGGTTGGCATAGGGCGGTAATCCTTTGCGAAGTCTATTTACGTAAGTCGCAAAAGGTAGACACGCTAATCGCTGAGCACGCTTCCGGGCTTTCAAGAAAGGAACGACGACGTTGCCAATTCCTGCTATTAGGCGTGGTGAGAAATTTACAATTAATTGAGTATACGCTTAGCAAACTTCTAAAAAAGGAGACAAGACCACGGTTAAAGTCAATTCTTTTTATCGGAGCAGCTGAAATACTCGCGGAAGATCCTGCTTTATCTCCTAAGATAGTTCACCATGCGGTTGAGGAGGCTAAAAACCTTGTGAGCATTAAAGAATGTGGAATGGTGAATGCTGTTCTTCGCAAGTTTCCAGCCCAAATAGAAATTGTCCGGGGTGGGGAAGATAGTAGCGTTGAAAGTCTGGCCCTGATAAATAGCCATCCAGATTGGCTTGTGCGCCGTTGGTACAAAAACTTCGGTCTTCTTAATACCCGGTCATTGCTCGAGTGGAACCAGCAACCTTCACCGGTTTACATACGGGTCATGGATACTAATAAGAAAGATCTACCCGCGGGATTGATTTCAACACTTTGGCCGGGTTTTTATCGCATAGAAGATTCATGTTGGGAGACCATCATTGATATCGTCAATCAAGGTTACGCTTACATCATGGATCCGGCCAGTCGCTTACCGTCTTTTATCCTTGATCTTCAACCCGGCGAAACGGTTCTCGATCTTTGCGCTGCCCCTGGAGGGAAAAGCAGGTTATTAGCAGAAAAGCTCAGCAACACTAACGGTCGTCTGGTATGTCTTGATTTGCCCGGTCCACGCGTTGAACTCTTAAAAAATAACCTTAGGACAATAGAAGATACACCGTGTGATATTGTAGAAGCGGACCTTTTAGAAATAAAACCTGAAGAATTTAAATTACGTGGATTACCCATTCTTTATGACGCCGTACTTGTAGACGCACCGTGTAGCAATACTGGGGTTCTTCGACGCCGACCCGATGCTAAATGGCGACTCAAAGCTGATGATATAAATAAAGCGTCGGACATGCAATTGGCGCTCCTCGAAAAGGCATCTGTATTTGTTCGGCCTGGTGGACGCCTTGTTTATAGCACATGCAGTCTCGAAGAGGATGAAAACCAGGCCGTGGTCCAACGATTCATGCAAAAAAAATCACCGTCCTGGCAATTAATAAAAGAAGTGATCAGTCAACCTTGGAAATACAATCATGATGGTGGTGCCGCATTTCTTTTCACTAAGCCCGCGATTAATTAATCGCAGATGAAGGTGCTGCGATAAAGAGGTTAGACTCACTGGATGGTGTCAGAAGCCATCAGGTATTAAATTTACCAGGACCTTCTTTGCCTGCGACTTTATGATAAGTTCCAGTAAGCTTATCACGTTCATATTTAGAAAAGCCCGCTTTTTCGACATTTTTATTATCAAGCTTATTCTTGGTTTGGCCGGGGGTATATTTTTTAGAAATATTAGGGGGGAGGTAAATACGCTTTATAGGCTGACCGGTGACAGGATGTTTTGTTAATGACTCGGCCGTCATTGATTGTTCGATTTCGAATATTTCTCCTTCGGACCCATCATCAGTAGAGACTTGGTAAATATAAATCGGCATCGTTTTAAATAATTTTATTTATTATATAAATCTTTTACAACAATTCAATCGGAATTACTTTATATGATTAAATTAATTCTGTAATTTTAAGAGAGGAATATAATTTCATTCTGATCGTCTATTCCTGTTTAACACACGAAGATTTACTCATTGACTGTCGCTATTCAATTATAGAAAATTGGACTTAAGTCCTACTATTACTTTTTGAAATTAAATATTTTTTAATTTCATTGTTTCGTTTATTACATTACAAATTTTCAATTTATCGCAACCGTATATAATTTTTAAAAGGATGCATGGCAGAACAGGATTATAAAATAGAACCTCTACCCAAAAATGCTTTGGAGTGGAGCATCTTCCTGGCGAAACTGCTAGGGATCGTCATTATCTATTGTACAATTGCCGGCTTAGGGTTGGATGTTGCTCTTTGGGAAAATTACGCGCCACTAATCTGGCCGCCAGCGGGACTATCTTTTGCGGTTGTTACTCTCTTTGGTTATCGTTACCTCCCAGCAATCGCCGGTGGTGCTTTTCTTACCTATTATTTTCAGGATAGTGCGTTTATATATTCACTGGGTGTTGCCCTCGGTTATACACTTAGTACTGCATTCGCTGTTTACATATTAAAAAGGTTTTGTGCTTTTCAAGATTCCGTCGAACTCATAAATGACGTGCTCTACTTCATTGCTGTTGGGGTCCTGCTTAGTTCATTGATAAGTTCGATTGTTAGTTCTTCCCTGCTCTGCCAGTTAAATCCCGAATTTTGGGATGATTTCAAACGTATCTGGTCTATCCGATGGTTGGGTGATGCCGTCGGGATGATTATCTTGGGCCCTTTTCTTTTAGGGTGGTTTGCCAAAACACATATCACCTGGACCAACCGTCAGGCAGCAGAAGTATTGGGTTGGCTTATCGTCCTCATCTATATTTCAAAAGAAGTTTTTCAGAACTGGGCACCTATTGACACGCTGCGTTATCCTCTCGAATTAGCGATGATACCGGTCCTTGCATGGTCTGCGATTCGTTTTGGTCAGCGTGGGGCTACTACCGGCATTCTTATTATCTCTTTAATAGCTTTCTGGGAGCTAAAAGATGTCATTGGCCCGGAGGCTACTAAATTCCATTCTCAACCTCCTTCCTATTTATGGGTGTTTATCGGTGTTCTCGCGGTCACGGGAATGTTTCTTGCGGCAATCTTAACTGAGCATAAATATCGTGAAGACTTAATAAGCGCTAACGAGCAGCGGTTGCGTGCATTTATCAATGCAATGCCGGATAGTGCATTTGTTATTTCAGGAAATGGCCGCTACCTTGAAGTGTTTGCTTCTTCTGACAGTATTTTTAATGGGCAGGAAGATGCACTCATTGGACATAAATTCGATGATTTATATCCTGAAGATAAAGCTAAGCTTTTTAATCAAACACTTTCTGAAACGATTAATAGCAGGCAATTGCAGATTATCGAGTACTCCTTCCCTCATGAAGGTAGAGAGCACTGGTTTGAAGGACGCATTGTGCACCTATTAATCCACTTAAAGATAGTGAGACTCTCGTTATCTGGATGGCGCATGATATTACCGCTCGAAAAGAGGCGGAAGAGGGGTTGAAGCAAGCTAAAGAAGCGGCAGATTCAGCAAATAAAGCGAAAAGTGATTTTCTCGCGATGATGAGCCATGAAATCCGAACACCAATGAATGCGATTCTAGGATTTGCCGATTTACTGGAACGTACCGAAATGCAACCGGGACAACGCGAATACCTTAAGATTATAAACCGAAGCGGTAGATCGCTACTCGATCTCATTAATAATATTTTGGATTTCTCTAAGATTGAATCGCGCGGCATCGAATTGGAATATGCTGTATTCCGTTTGGAAGATACCCTTCTTGAAGTCCTCGATCTTGTGCTTGTTAAAGCAAAAGAAAAAGGAATAAAGCTGGATTACACGATTAATGATTCAAGTGACGGTAATTTTATTGGTGATTCTCACCGTTTATATCAAATAATGCTTAATCTTGTAAATAACGCGGTTAAGTTTACGAGTGAGGGTGAAATTGTTGTTGAAATTACAACGAGCGCAATTGGGGAAAACCGTTGGGAAATAGTTTTTGCGGTTAGAGATACAGGGATTGGAATACCCCTTGAAAAAGTGGATAGCCTATTTAAGCCTTTTTCTCAAGTTGACTCTTCAACGACACGCCAATTTGGGGGAACAGGACTCGGGTTAGTCATTTGTAAGCGTATTTGTGAAAAAATGGGTGGAGATATCTGGGTTGAAAGTGAACATGGTAAAGGATCAACTTTCTATTTTAATATTACTGTAGACGGTTCTGCGGAAACCCAGGTTGAAAGTGAGGCTCCGATGGAGAGTGAAGTGTCCCGGGCACTTGCCAATAACTACCCACTCAAGATACTTGTTGCCGAGGATGAAAAGGTAAATCAACACCTCATTTTAGAAATGCTAAAGGAATTAGGCTATTACGCAGATCTTGCCTCTGACGGGGAGGAAACATTGAAAATGGCTAAGGATAATAATTATAATGTCATTCTTTTAGATGTCAGAATGCCTGGAATCGACGGTCTGGAAGTAACACGCTCTATTCGCGAGGGTGAATGTGGAAAGGAAAAAAAAGATCTCTATATCATTGCTACTACAGCTACAGCACTCACCGTCGATCGTGATAAATGTTTAGAAGCGGGAATGAATGATTACATTTCAAAACCTATCCTCATAACACAACTCAAGGATTCTCTAATTACTGCATTTGACGCGGCTAAATCGGGGATCGCTTGAGGATATAAACATTTATAAATTTTCCTCCAGGGAAAATTCGATATTTAATGTTCATTCTACGAGCGAAAAGTAAACTTATCCGCTTTTCCTGCGTTTATTTTTAGAGATTTCATTTATTATGGCTCTGTTGTATTTTTAACTATTGATAATGAATAGATTCCAGACTATTTTTGATTGATTATTGATATTTAATAGGAGTATCGCTAAACACTACATATCGATATAATTTTTATTAGCTGAATTTCAAATTTGATTAAACTCGGTTTAGACACTGTCTATTTTTCAAGAAGTAGTACGTTACTAACCCGTTTTCATTACTTAAAAGTTGAAAGATTGACAGCGAAAGATCATGAGAGCTAAAGCATTGCGACCACGAGTGTCCATTGGCGGACTGGTAATAGTCGTCTTGGTCATTTTATTGATTATCGCTATCTATGAGTCCTTGTTGTTGTCGATGGAAATTGATCCGAGGCTGATACTCTCCAGTTTTGTCATCATCATTTTAGTCCTCATAATGATGGATTTCCGCCACCGAAGAAGCCGATTACAACAGTTAGCTATGGTGGCAGATTTGATTGGCCAAGGTAACTACGGTACGCGATCCGGGGAAAATACAACTGATGCA
Organism: Opitutales bacterium; assembly: GCA_965219535.1. Taxonomy (GTDB): domain Bacteria; phylum Verrucomicrobiota; class Verrucomicrobiia; order Opitutales; family PNEW01; genus PNEW01. The sequence continues at coordinate 1,830,705 of CBDCNV010000002.1, forward strand.
CTCGGACGTCTCGCAACCTCAGTCAATAGAATGGCGGAAAAGATTCAAGTGTCTATCTCCGACTTTGAAGCGTCGCAGTATGAAATAGAAGATTCGAGTACCAAACTTGAGGATCAAAACAGAGAGCTCGCTCTTTCGGTAGAGAGACAAGAGGAGTTTGGAGATTTTCTCTCCAAAACAGCATCCATTGATATCAAGACGATCGCGGACACTGCGATGGAATATTTGATGGCAGTTTCGAATAGCCAGGTTGGCCTGTTTTATATTTATGAAGAACTGGATAAAGAACTCGTTATAATGTCACAAAAGAGCCTGGACCAGGCATTTCTTCGCGTTCTCAATGAAGACGAAATATTGAAGGAGCTGCCCGAAGACGTCATGCGCAAAAAAAAGTGGATTAGCTTGGATGATATAGAGGCGGACTTATTGCCAGATATCAATCTTGGGTTTTCGAAAGCCAAGGTAAGAAACATTTTTGGAATCCCGATTCTTTTTCAGGAAAATTTTCTCGGGGTCGTCATTCTGGCCGGACTGGGTAAAGTAGATGCTACTAACCGGCAGCACTTATCCAATTACATCGAAGTGCTCGCGAATTCTTTAATTAATGCATTTACTTACCAATCGGTACAAAAACAATCCGTTCTACTAGAGGAAGCAAATCAAGAACTGCTGGTCGCGCATAAACAAAAAAGTGAATTCGTGGCTAATATGAGTCACGAACTGCGCACGCCACTCAATTCGATCATTGGTTTTTCAGGAATCCTGCAGAAAAACCGTAAGGAAAATCTTTTAGCAACGGACGTGAACCGAGTCGAAAAGATAAATAAAAACGGAAAACATCTATTATCATTAATCAATGATATTCTCGATCTCTCAAAAATAGAAACCGGGAAAATGGATTTCAACATAGAAGATACAGATATCGCTACGGTAGTACGAGATGTAGTCGAAATGTTGCAGCCGCAAGCGGACGCTAAAAGTCTGGAATTAAAAAGTGAGATCAATGATCCTGAAGTCAGAATGGAAACTGACGGTCATAAATTGAAACAGGTCTTAATAAATATGGTCAGTAATGCGGTTAAATTTACGAGTGAAGGATCAGTTACCGTTCGTTGTGATCTGTATGATGCAGAATCGAATAAAATGAGAATTAATGTTATAGATACGGGTATCGGTATTAAGCCTGAAAAATTGAAGGATATCTTTGAAGCTTATTCCCAGGCTGAGGATACAACAACCAGAGATTTTGGCGGTACAGGTCTAGGGCTTACAATTTCCCGGAACATTATTGAACAGCTCGGGGGTTCTATGAGTGTAACGAGTGAAGTAGGCAAAGGAAGTAACTTCATGTTAGATTTTACGGGAAAGGACGATAAATCATCGAACGAAGAACAGATGGCCGTTAAGGAATCTGGTGAAACGAAAGATGTAAATACAGCAGCTGAAGAATCTGAAAAACTTAAAGAGTACAAATTACGCAGGCAGGAAAAAGGCACGCCGTTTGTGATAGATAGTAAAACCGGAGAACAGGAATTAATCTTAGCGAAAAGTGAGATAGAATCCTTAGCTAAGGCCGAAGAATCAAAAATTGATCTCAAAGATCACCTACCCATCGCTCCGGGGAATCGAATTTTAGTTGTCGATGACGACCCAGACGCGCGTGAATTTATTGGTCAATATATTAAGGAAGTTGGGGCAGAATACCGAGAGTGCGGTGAGCCAGATAAGATATATGAAATTATCCAGGAGTATAAACCGGATCTTATTACAATGGACATAATGATGCCGCAGTGCAATGGTTTGGAATTGATGATGCGATTGAAAAAGGATCCTGAATTGTCTAAAATTCCTGTAATCATTATCAGTATGGTAGCGGATGCTAATAGGAACAAGGCCATCTCTCTCGGCGCCGTAGATGCTTTGTCTAAACCAGTCGTCCAAGCTGAATTTTTAGGTTGTCTTCGTCGGTCTCTAAATGTGAACGAGATCAAGGATAGAAAATTACTAATTGTAGACGATTCGACCGAGTACCAGGAATTGATTATGTTGTGGCTCAATGAAAATAATAATGAAATTCGAACTGCTGCAAATGGAGTTGAGGCTTTAAAAGTATTGGAGGTGTTCGAACCCGACGTTATTTTTCTCGATTTGATAATGCCGGTAATGGATGGGATTACTTTTTTAAAAGAATTCCGAGCACAGAAAAAGTTTTCCCACATCCCGGTTGTCGTTGTCACAGCTAAAGATCTCTCCCAGGAAGAGCGTGACTGGATCAATAACCAAGCGGGTAATGTCTTTTCAAAAGCTTAGGTTATAAGCATAATGGGTTTAAATTGACTAGGCTTAACCTTTATTGAAGTAATATGCATAGGCGTAAATAATGAGATTTTTTATTTGTGATTATAACCTCTCATCTATTCATAAATCATAACGGGAATAATAAAATCCCCCTTTAAATTGAAGTATATCAATTACATGCTAGTGACCGTGCTCATTCATGACCTTATCTTAATCACAGTGGAGAGAATTAATATTTAACTATCTCACACGGATTTTATATGGAAACGGATATAAAAGTTAAGATGCAGGAGATGGGCATTCTCGTTGTCGATGACATTGAAGATAATATCGATTTAATTCTCGCGCTACTTGAGGAGGAGGAATATAATAATCTTTTAACGGCTTCAAACGGAAAGGAGGCCCTGAGTATACTGGAAGGTGATGAGAATATAGACTTGGTACTGTTGGATATCAATATGCCCGAGCTTAATGGCTATCAGGTCCTTGAGTATATAAAATCAAATGAGAAACTTAGGGTGATACCGGTGATTATGGTTTCCGCGCTTGATGAAATGGATAGTACCATCCGTTGCATTGAAAACGGGGCCGAAGATTATATTACAAAACCTGTTGATGAAACATTATTGCTTGCGCGTGTTAATGCCAGCCTCGAACGTAAGTTCTTGCGTAATCAAGAAAGAGAGCTTTTCCGTCAGGTTGAAATTGAGAAGCAAAAGTCTGAGACCGTTCTCTATCGTGTACTCCCTGAAAGTGTTGCCGAGCGATTAAAAAAGGGTGAAGAAAATATTGCGGAGACGATTGAAGACGTAACGATCGTTTTTTCCGATCTTGTTGGCTTTACGCGTCTTTCAAGTGATATGAGCCCAGATAGACTGGTTGAGATATTGAATGATATTTTTCGATCATTTGATCACCTCGTTGCGGACTTAAAACTGGAAAAAGTAAAAACCATTGGTGATGCTTACATGGTAGTTGGAGGTATTCCTCCTCACAATGAAAATCATGCGGATAGATGTATGGATTTTGCTCTATCTGCGTTAAATGAAATTGATGAATTTAGTAAAAAGTATGAGTTGGACCTTAAACTGAGAATAGGTATGAGCACCGGACCAGTAGTGGCCGGGGTTATCGGGCAAACGCGTTTTACCTACGATTTGTGGGGTGATACGGTTAATATATCAAGCCGTATGGAGACACTTTGTCTTCCCGGACTGATTCAAGTTGTTGAATCAACTTATTTGAAATTACAGGATAAGTACCCCTTTGCGCATCGTGGTGAAATTGAGGTCAAAGGGAAAGGTATGATGAAAACATATATTTCGGGAAGAGAAAATATAGATGAGATTGAAGCTCTTATTACTTCCGAAAATATTAAGGCAACGTCGTCAGGGAGTAGCTGATCGAGCCTTTATTAGTTCTCTGAGTTCACCCGATGTATATAATATAGCAGAAAATATTCTGTTCTTTAATTCTGGAATGGATTTTTTGTATCGATAATGATTTTAAGTATCTAGTTTGATAAGCATGGATCGTATTACAAAAACATTTGCCACCGCACGTGACAAAGGTAGAACCTGTTTCATTTCTTATCTATGTGCGGGTGATCCGGATTTCGATACCTCCTTTCAAGCCTGTCGCAAATTGACAGAGCTTGGGGTTGATGTTCTGGAGCTGGGTATGCCGTTCTCCGACCCTCTAGCAGACGGGAATACGAATCAGCTTGCTGCTCAACGTTCTCTCGAATCGGGAATGAATCAAGCTAAGGTTTTTGAGTTGATTAGAAAGATACGAGCGATATCTGAAGTTCCGATTGTACTTTATACATACTATAATCTTGTATACTCCCAGGGCGTTGAACCCTACCTGAAAATGGCTAAAGATGCGGGGGTAGACGGGTTACTTACGCTCGACTTGCCCCCTGAGGAAGCTGCCGATGTCATCGATAGTTGCCGGAAAATAGATTTAAAAAATATATTTTTAGTTGCCCCCACAACTCCTCCCAAGCGAATAGAATTTATTTCTAAATTTGCGAGTGGATTTATTTATTATTTATCGGTGGAAGGGGTCACGGGAGAAAGGGTAAGATTAGCTGACAATATCAAAGAGGCGGTCGCGAACATAAAAAAATACACGCAACTTCCAGTAGCCGTTGGGCTCGGCATATCTACTGCTGACCAAGTTCGAGATGTTGCCTCTTCTGCAGATGGTGTTATTGTTGGCAGCGCATTGGTAAATTGTATAGCTTCCAACCCGAACGAACCAGAGCTTATCCTGAAACAGCTATCAAATAAGTTATCAGAATTATTGGGCGGCCTGGCTTGAATACTCTCTTCAGTGAGGAGTGCAAATTATTTTTAATTAAATTAGCAGTCTAGAATCGATATACTGCAGTTGTATTCCCTAAAAATTAAGCAGATCCAAGCTCTTTAGCATTCTTGAAGTGGCGACATTGTATTTTATTGTAGGTCCGACGGCAGTTGGTAAGACAGAACTTTCAATTTCTTGGGCAGAATTAAATAATGCCGAAATCCTTTCTTGTGATTCATTACTTTTATACCGTGGAATGGATATCGGTACGGCCAAACCATCAGTCTTTAAGCGGAGCATAATAGTCCATCATGGAATCGACCAAGTTTCGATAAATACCCGCTATTCCGTCCACGATTATCTGCAACTGTCTCAAAAAGTAGTTTCTGATATTCATAATCGTGGTCTAAACGTTGTAATTGTAGGAGGTAGTGGTTTTTATCTAAAATCTTTTTTTCATCCCGTCGTAGACACGATCGATATACCACAACACATCAGATCACAAGTCGACGAGCTATATGCTGAGAAGGGGAGAGAGGGCTTACTTGAAGAGCTGTTTAAGTGCAATCCAGACGGAACAGGCAAGCTTGCAATAGAGAATCCAAGAAGAGTTATAAACGCTTTACAGCGCTGCCTGGCCTCAGGCAAAACTCTGAATCAACTTAATTTAGATTTCGCTAAATTACGTTCGCCATTTGATGTCTTTGAAAGAAGGGTTTGTTTTCTTAACCGCAGTCGTGATGACCTTCTTCAACGAACGCGCCGGCGTGTTAAAAAGATGATCGAAGATGGTCTCATAGATGAAGTAGAGCAGTTAATTGAGCAAGGGTTCGATGAAAATTTAAGCGCAGCTTCTGCAATTGGGTACCGTGAAACGATTGATTATCTAATAAATGGCGGCGAGAGAACAAAGTTGGAAGAGGACATTATCCAAAATACTCAAGGGTTGATTAAAAAGCAATTAACCTGGTTCAAAAAGCAGATACCGATAGACCAGACATTATATCTTCAACCGCATGAAAATGGAAATCCTGAACAGGTGTTTACTAATAGCCCCTGATTTTATCTGACCTCAGTTAAAAATAAGGAGAACCGTGAGTAATAGCTCGCGCCTAATTTGTCTGGGATTTATCCAGTTCATTAGATCTTAATTCTAAGATCAATGATTGACCGCTATAATAGTTAGTAGCTTGAACTATTTGACTCGAGGTTGATTCTAAAACGGAAAAATCGCTACTCTCCTCAGGGACAATTTTATTCTCGAGATGAACAAAATATCCATTGTTCTCAATGAACAGCATCGGAGTCACATCGCCAGGCGATAAATTCTCGACCGGGGTAAAAAGAGAAAAATTGAAGCCATCAGGTGGTTCGCGCCGGGTAAAATCCTTGTAGCTTTCTACGGAAAGATCCAGATTTTCAGCAATAGCTGAAAATAGCTTACCCTCTTTCAGGGCAGTAGTGAGATTACTGTTAATCGTTTTACCTTCTTCGATAAATAATCTTTTACGCTCACTTTCTTCATAATCTGTGAGAATGGATTCCCGGACTTCTTCAAAAGAGGGAATGTACTTTTCAACTCTATTTTCATTAATGAGAACTGCCGATCCATCTTGGGTTTTAATGATATCAGAAAAATATCTGCGCTCATCCAGATTAAAGGCGTCGATCAGAGCCTGACGTGATATTTTAGTATCCGTCGGTGGATTTGTCCGGGAATAAAGTGGAATCGAAGCTTTATGCCCATTTTTATCGACAATAAGTTGGTTAAAGTCTTCTGAGTTTTTTTCGATTTTATCGCGATAGAGACGAAGAGTAAATTCATCAGCGGCTTCAGCAGTGAGCTGCCCCGCTTTTTCGTCCAGGTAAGCTTCTCTTACTTTTTCCTTTACATCGAAAAAGGTTAATTCTCTCTCAGTATTATCTTCATTTGAATCAGAATCATTTTTAAACCGGGAGGGTTGACTATCAAAAAAAGATTCAAGTTCGCTATCTTGCGGTGCTGCGATAGAATCACGAAAGTCAATAAGCGAGAAAACTATAGCCGTTACTTTTATCTGAGAGGGGACTTCATAGCGAAATTTATTACCCTCGTAATAATTTAATAATTTTGATTCTTCGATTAAAATAAAGGGCTTGAAATCTTCATAGCTAAGTGAACCCACATTTACCGACCATAGGGTATTTAACAGCTCAATTTGTTTTTTAACTTCAAATGGTTGAACATAACCGGGTCCGATCATCGCTTGTTGAACTTTTTCAATGCGATAATCTTCACTCATAGTCTGGGCCACTCGTTCTTGGGAGATTCTAGAGTCAGCTTGAATGGCATTTTTGAATATAAAGTATAGTTGCTCGTTGAATTTTCCATCTTCACCAATAAATGCGCGTTTAGTCGTGAGATAATCGCGCAACTGTTTATCGTTGGGTCCAGGGACACTGAGGTTTTCTGCCATCGCGAGATACGCGGTACGATTAAAAGCAAAGTCTTCAAGCATCTCCTGGCTGTAAGGGCGTCGTCCAGATTGTATCCATGCGCTGATTTCCGCTCCTAAAAAAATGGTTCGTAAATCGCGATCTGATGCTAAATTGTAGCCGAAATAATCGATTTTACGTAAAGTATCTGCTTTCGACAGACCACTTCGTGCTGGAGTGATAGTAAAAACGAATGCGACTATCACCGGGGCGAGCAATAGAAGAAACATCCATTTACCGTATTTCTGAAAGATTGATTGGAGCCAGGTAAACATTATGTTTGGTGAATTAAAACTCCCATTAAAAGATTTTTAATCCATCAGTTATCAGGCTTGAATACATTATTAAGAGAATAGAAAAGCAGAAGTAAAATTCGGTATTATAAATTTTAAAAGAGATTAATAGCTTGAAAACTTTCAAATATAATCCAAATACCTGCAACGATGACAATTATTACAAAACTAAAAAAAACATAACGGCGGCGCCTATAAGGAGATTCGTACTTACTTAAGTTAGATCGCCAAAATCGGGGTGATTGCAAATGTCCTAAGAATCCGGGCCCGAATAAAGGCTTATCGCTTTTACGATAGATTTTATATGCAGCCGCTTTATGTGAACGCCTGAATTTCCATCTAAAATACCACCTAAACATGGGAATGATTATCTAAAAAAATCAGTCGAAAGTAATAATCGACTGTTATCACAAAATTTTGTAATTAAGATAAAAGCAATCCTGCTCTTGGCAAGTTTTGAATTGTGCCGTTGCTTTAGAAATTCTTATTGGTTTATGCTATAAATAAGGAAAAATTTCATAATATTGCCAGGGATCAAATTTAAGGCATTAACTATATATAAATATGAAAGTTACCACTCAAGTCATACGCAAACTGAAGGGCAATCGGCCAATAGTTGCCTTAACGGCATATGACAATATTACAGCCAGGATCCTCGATCGTTCAGGGGTGGATATCATTCTCATCGGGGACACCGTAGGGATTAGTTTTCTTGGATTCGAATCAACCGTGCCGGTGACTGTTGATATGATTTTGCACCATGCCAAAGCCGTTATGCGAGCAAAACCCAATGCCCTGGTGGTGGCCGATCTTCCATTTCCTGAAGCGCACCGTAGCATGGATCATCTTCTTGAATCTTGTCGGCGGCTAATGCAGGAAGCAGAAGTAGAAGCAGTAAAGCTTGAGGGGGGAGAAAATATTGCGGCAAAAGTTGCTCAATTAATCGAAGCTGGAATTCCCGTTCTCGGACACATAGGGATGCTGCCTCAGCGTAAGCACCAACTCGGCAGCTATTACAAAGTGGGAAAAATACCAAAACGTAGAAATCAACTTTTAGTTGATGCGCAAGCGCTGGAAAAGGCAGGTGCCTTCGCCATCGTCGGTGAGAATATCGAAACGGGATTGTGCAAAGAAATCAGTGAAACGGTCAAAGTTCCCCTAATAGGAATTGGCAGCGGTCCTCACTGTGATGGTCAGATCCTTGTTTCTACAGATCTGTTTGGGCTTACGCCGGGCGAGATACCACCTTTTATAAAACCGTATATTAATCTCGCTGATGTCACGGCGAAGGCTGTTTCCAAATGGGCCGATGATGTAAAGCAGAAGAAATATCCGTAATGAATATATGTATCTTGGGGGCGGGCGCTTGGGGCACGGCGATGGCGGTCCATTTATCGTGTCTTGAACATACCGTTACTTTGGTTCCGCGACGTTTAGAGTTAGCGATGGAAATTGCGACGACGCGTGAAAATAAAAAGTATCTTCCCGGCTTCAATCTTGATTCCAATCTTCAAATAGGGAGTGAAGTTAAACCGGTCGTTATGGAAGCTGACACGCTCTTACTGGCCTGCCCCTCAAAATACTTACGTGCACTGTGCCAGGATGTGCGTAATCACCTGGGAGAGGCCCGACAATTAAAATTAATTATCACCTTAAGTAAGGGTCTTGAAGAAAAGACAAATAAAACTCCCATTGAAATTATTAAAGAAATATTACCTGGATACAGGGTCGGCGCTCTCTGTGGGCCGAATTATGCTGGTGAAGTCGCCGCGGGAAAACCAACAGCCATTGTATTTGCAACTTCAGAAAGTAATGATGTAACGAAATCTTTTCAACAAGCGATTAGCAACGAGAATTTACGGGTATATACTTCACAAGATGTAATCGGAGTTGAGTTGGGTGCTTGTCTCAAAAATGTCTATGCCATTGCGGTAGGTATCAGTGATGGGCTTCAACTTGGCGACAACGCTAAAGCAGCACTGATCACGCGTGCCCTTTCAGAAATGGTTCTCGTAGGTACTTCTCTCGGTGGCCGAGAAGAGACTTTTTACGGCCTCAGTGGTGTGGGTGATCTGGTTGCTACCTGTAATGGTGCCTGGAGCCGAAATCGATCTTTTGGTGAAAGGTTAGCGCAGGGTGACTCGGTGAAAGATTTAATCGAAAAACATGGGTTAACCGTCGAGGGTTACCGCTCTACAGCTTGCTTTTTTCAGATTTGTAAAAATAAAGGATTGCGAGCCCCCATTATGGAAGAAGTAAATGCTGTTCTTTATCATGACAAGCAACCGAAAATTGCATTAGTGGACCTGATGACGAGAGAACTAAAAGCTGAATCATAAAGATAGATCCGTATTTTCTTAATGGATGAAAATTAATGTGCAGTCTCTTGTGAGGCTTCTGTTTGTTTAATTGGTGAAATTAATCCAATTCCCATAATAAGGGGTAAGATTAATATCACGGCACCAGAGATATAAGCCATATTGGATCCTGAGTACCAGTAGAGAAAGGCAAAGAAAAGCGGACCCATTGCCCTGGCGAGGGACCCTGCTGAACGGAATGCACCTAGATTACGGCCTTGATCGTTCTTCGGAGAATAAAGAGAAGCGAGGGCTGATAGGGTGGGTGAAGTGAATCCTACGCTAAAACCGAGCAGTCCTAATCCAAAGTAAAAAAGCGGCCAGTGAAGTGCTCGCGCAAGGCACACAAAAGCGATTAGACCAAAAATCATACCCGTCATGACGAGTTTCTTTTCACCCACGACAGGGGCTAGATAACGCACGAGCCCTCCTTGAACACCTATGAGGACTAAACCGATAAAGAGAAACAGTTTAGTATTGTCTGCCGGACCATAATCCAGGCGTTCAAGTGCTAAAAATGTAATTGTAAATTCCAAACCACTGAATGCCATAATAAAAATAAAATAAATAATCATCACCAATCTGACATCACGGTTTTTGATTGAAAATAAAGTTCTTAGACGTCCAGAAGCACGCTTCGCGGTATTTTCTTTTACCTTAGGTGAAGGAGAAAAAGTTTCCGAGAGTTTGGCGATAACCCAGAATAAGTTTATTAAGGACAATGTGAATGCGATTAGTGCAGGAATCGAAAATGGATTAATACCCAATCCTTCCCAGGATGGTTTTATTAAGGTCAGGTCAATAAGAGAAGATAATCCCCCAATTACCGGCCCAATGATAAAGCCTAATCCAAATGCGACGCCAACCAACGCCATGCCCTTAGACCGCTCCTTCTCGCTCGTAACATCAGCAACGGCAGCGGTAGCCACGGCCAGGTTCCCCCCCATGATACCGCCGAAGACACGTGCCAGGACTAAAAGATTAAATGAACTTGCAAAAACCCATAGAAGGTAACTCAGGGTAGTTCCGGCAATGGTGAAAATAAGTATAGGCCGGCGCCCGAATCGATCGGACAAATGTCCCAAGATCGGTGAAAAAATGAACTGAAGGAGAGAATATATAGATCCGATAATTCCTCCAAATAGAACCGTGGTCAGAAACTTTGTGTCCGCGCCGCTTTTCCTCGATAGCCCTTCGATAATTGAGATCAGATGACCAAAAATACTATCCGCTCCCTCCTTCGGAAGATAATATTCAAGCATTGAAGGAAATAACGGGAAAATTATCGAAAATCCGATTAAATCAATAAAAATGGTGAGAAAGATCACCCATAGTTTCCCATTTTTTGTAGGCGAACTTTTTTTCACGCGTGATCTTCAGTCTTGCTCATCATAATGATTTGAAGCCGTTTTATAACGATGGAGGCTTAATTATCTTTTTAGTAATTAGCTACGGCTATTTAAGGGTATAATCTTTAATTCCCTTAATGTAGCTTATTTTATAGACAAGCAAATTTACGAATTAAAACGTTCCTTTAGCGAACGCGATACGTTATCAGGAACAAGTCTATCGATCTCACCACCTAAGCGAGCTACTTGTTTGATCAACCGGGAACTGGTAAAGAAATATTCCTGCCTGGGCATTAGGAAAATTGTTTCTACCTCATCATCGAGGTGGCGATTCATTTGTGTTAATTTAAACTCAAACTCAAAATCGGAAACGGCCCTTAATCCTCGAACGATGGTCTTTGCGCCTACTTCTTTCGCATAGCCGACAAGCAATGTATTGAATGAGCAAACTTCAACATTTGCATTATCGGGTAAGTTAGCGCGAATCAATTCTTGTCGTTCCTCGAGTGAAAAGAGAGGCCCTTTTTCTTCATTGAGGGCAACGGCTATAAAAACTTTATCAAAGATATTACATGCACGCTCAACGATATCGAGATGGCCATAGGTTATGGGATCAAAAGTCCCTGGGTAAATCGCGGTATTCATTTAAGTTTGCCCAACGGATAAATATTTTTTTATCATTTGTGAGTTTAATCTTATGCTTTGTAGCTAATGGTTTGTAATATTTTTGATGTATTTGCAACAACGCAGCTTTAGAATATGAAGTTGCCAACATTGTTAACCCTCTCTCGTGTGCCCCTTCTCTTTATTATTGTGGGTTTGCTTTTTATTGATTTGCCGGGTATCCCGTCCCTCGTATTCTGTTTGTTTGTCTTTGCCGGGTTGACGGATTGGTTTGATGGTTACCTCGCCCGGAAGCTGAATCAAGTCTCTAATTTAGGAAAGCTCATGGATGCCCTGGCCGATAAAATAATTATCCTGGGAATGTTTATTGCTTTGTTAGTATTCGATCTATTACCGACGTGGGCTATCGCATTAGTTCTTTTAATAGTCGTTCGAGAACTACTCATAACCGGTATGCGTATGGTAGCGGCGAGTGATGGTATTGTCTTGGCAGCTGAATTATCAGGTAAACATAAAACGGTATTCCAGATTATCAGTATTGCAGTGCTGCTTTTTTCTCTCGTGATTCAAAAAGACCTTAGCAATTGGTTCGACCGCGATTTAAGCCAAATCGCAAATACCTGCCACAATGTAGGAATATTATTATTCATTTTTGCAAGTGCTCTGACTATTTATTCAGGTGCTGTGTATTTAGTTAAATACGGGTCCATTTTTGCTGGAGATGATAATAAATAATGAAGCAGCGGTTAACATGGACTCGCTTGTTACCATCACCCGTCGTGAATAATATTGCGACTCTAGGTCCATTGGGCTTTTGGGGAAAGGCACCCGGGACGACAGGATCAATTGCTGGTATGTTATGGTTCACGACAATGTTTTTAAATTTGAATCCGTTTGGTTTTTTAATCTTCTTGATTTTTACCGCCTATCTAGCCACGGAAATTTGTGGTGAAGCTGAAGAGCGAATGTTAAAACGTGATCCTCCCGAAATTATTCTCGATGAGTTTGTTGCGATGCCACTCTGTTACCTGGGGATTCAGCCCTATATTTTTACCGGGACAGCCTGGCATTATATGCTTGCTGGGTTTATCGTGTTCCGGTTCTTCGATATTATTAAACCTCTTGGTATTAATAAGCTTCAAGCCCTACCCGGCGGCTTGGGTATTGTTCTCGACGATTTAGGATCAGCAATGGCAACTTGCCTGACTCTGCATATAGGTTTGTGGGGATTGAAAAGTTACGGGATTATTTAATCATTATCCCGAAACCCCTTAATCTCTTTCAATCCCCCAGCCAAATAACGGAGGGCACACGCATAGCCATAGAATCCGAGCCCGGATATAATACCTTTTGCAATGGATGCGGTGAATGATAGATGGCGAAATTCCTCCCGTTCATAGATGTTAGATATATGAACTTCCACCGCGGGCAGATCCGTTCCTGCCAACGCATCACGTAGCGCGACACTGGTGTGAGTTAATCCACCGTGATTGAAAACCACACCATCGATTTTATTATCTGCCAATTCGGCATATTTTTCGATTAACTCACCTTCGTGATTGGACTGGAAGAAAATTAATTCTACCCCAAGGGACTCTCCCTCATTTTTTAAATAAGCTTCCAAATCAGCAATAGTTTCACTTCCGTATATTTCCGGTTGGCGTTTTCCCAGGCGATTTAAATTGGGTCCGTTAATGATGGCGTATTTTTTCATCTAAGATATATAATTTCAGGCACTTTCAATGTGATTTAACATACCTAAATCCAGGTCTCTTTATTTATCCCTATACTGACGTTATAAGGATGGGGCACAATGTAATAAATTATAAATGTATCAATTTTGATGCTTTGTATATTTTTAAAATGCCAGTTTGCGCAAATTATTACCTGTAATAACTGAAAGTAATATTGAATAATCTAATGATTTTAATCTGAAGCGAATAAGTTTATAAAACACTTAATATAATTCTGGATAGTATTAGTTTTAAATAGGATAATGAAAATATTGCAAGAATATCGGTTTCGAAAAATAAGTTCGAGCCTCGTTGAGGGATTGATTGTTGTTCTGATATTTTGCTTTTTCCTTCTAGTATTCGAGAAAAAGATAGGATGGGCTTTAGCTGACTGGCCACTGATTATCTCCTCAATATTTATCTTATCGGTTATAAAACTATTTTTCCGACTGGATGAAGGATTATTTTTGTCTCTGAAAGAACGAGGGGTAAAGGGCCCTTACATTCTTGAAAAGAATATCTATCGTTGGTTTGAACCCAGGAAGACCGCATTTTCGATCACCCTTGTAACCTTGATAATAGCTCTTGGATTATTAGAAATAATGTTACGTCGAACGCTCGATTATCTACCTGCAGATTTAGCCAATCATTTGGGTCATGGTTATCAGCTAAGTGGTTCCGGTATATACCGATTTGATGGAGAGAGAAAAACAGCGAGGATGAGAAAGAATTATGAGCGGGAGATGTATTTTAATGGATTCCGCTGGTGGCACAGGACGGACAAGTTTGGCTATCGCAATCCGGGAGATCGCAATCGTGCGGACGTTGTTTTATTAGGTGACTCCATCATTTATGGGCATGGATTGGAGGAAGATTCAACCGTCCGGAGTCACCTTGAAAAGATGGTCAGTCTGCCCGTTGCGAATTTAGGCCAACAAGGTGCGGGCATACATTGTGCATACCAGATTCTCAAGCATGACGGAGTCCTTTTACAACCCAAACTGGTTTTTCTTTTCTTTTTAAATAACGATTTAAATGATCTTACCCTTAATTTGAATGATAAGGATAGAAGCAGTTTTCTGAAGATTCCTATTGGAGATCATACCTCTCGTTATATCAGCACTGATAAAAAGATAACACGGTTATTAAGGAGATGGGAAACAGCGTGCCAGGAGTTGTATATTATTAAGGCAGGAACATTTTTTCTTAATTCGTTGACGAAGAAAAGACGCAGTTCCTTATACCCTGAAGAAAATTCAGAGCCACCAGATTTATCTGTAGCCAACCCAGAGAACCGAAATGAACCGAGGGATCTGTTTAGTCCGGATCCCTACCTTGAATCTAAATGGCGGATGCTTCCTCCATTTGCGGGTAATTCAGCGTTACAGCAAGCGATGCAATTTCACTTACGAGCGCTACTGAAAATTAAAGACCTTGCAAAAAATAATAAATTTAAATTCACCTATGTATTTATTTATACGGGGTTACCCTACGATGATTTATTTTTAGATATTTTAAGTTCATTCTGTGAAGTGAATAACATTAATTTCTTAAACATGAAATCGATCTTTGAAAATGCTCAAACAAATGGTGATGAACTATTTTTACCTCGGGATGGTCATTTCACGAGTAGAGGGGCCTATGTGACGGCAGACGCGTTGGCAAATATCTATCCTCTGCCAAGCGTGTCAGGCGTTAAGGAATAATATTTCTTTAATTTAGAATACGAGGTATTGATGCGGAATGGAGATGTTAAAACTGGCGCTCGTATTTTTCATCCCCTTCTTTTTCAATAATATTTTGCCAGTACGTCTGAGTCTCTTTTCTTTTAAGTTTTAATCTGTCACGACCTGTCAATCGAGAGCATAGGCCAATAGGGGTTAAGATGAGATAATAAATCATGATCAAAGATACATAACCCATAAATTGTGTAAGGGTATAAATGAATCCCATCCATATCCAGAAGAAGGGCAAAGCGATTGATTTTCCAGTGATGCAAAATAAAAAAAAAGTTGTGCCGCATGCCCAGAGAAAATAAGCAAAACCGATTTTAGAAAAAACGAAAAAGAACAGTGAACCGGCAAGCGCCATTCCAATAAAAATACTGCAACCAAAAATTCGTAATTCTCGAGAATTTGGTCTCCAATTTATTTTAATAAAGGACATCCTGGAATGGGATCTAAAACAGGGTATATATGAATGGAGCGGCCTGTGAACTCCCGAGAATGATTAATGCACCTGTTAAGAGTAAAAGCACGATGATAGGGGCCAACCAATAGGCCTTGTGCTCCTTTATAAATACAAATAACTCAGAAATAATTGATTTTCTTTTAACCATATTACACCTTGGAAACTTAAAATAGAATGAAATGTATTCATTCGTTAATCGAGCTTAAATTTAGTTTTGTATTCATCGGCCCCTTCCATTTCGGGTTGTTCTTCTTTATTACAAATACAGTTTTCCAGGATAAGAACATCGATATCAGTATACATAAAACAGCGGTAGGCGTCTTGTGGAGTCCCGACAATGGGTTCTCCTCGTATATTAAATGATGTATTTACTACGAGAGGATATCCCGTCAATTTATGAAAAGCTTTTATGATTCTGTGAAAACGGGGGGATGTTTCAGCGTCAACCGTTTGTATCCGCGCTGAATAGTCGATATGGGTGATCGCCGGAACGTCAGATCGCAATTGTTTAAGTTTGTCAGGGCCAAAGAGCTTTTCCTGGTCCTCATTCATTTTAATTCGGCGATTTTCTTTTATCGGTGCTACTAATAACATATAGGGACTCTCGTGATCCAAATCAAAAAATTCATTTGTATTTTCTATAAGACAGCTGGGTGCAAAGGGTCTGAAGGACTCGCGAAATTTTACTTTTAGATTCATTTTAGTCTGCATGTCCGGATTACGAGGATCACCAATGATGCTGCGATTACCTAGAGCGCGAGGCCCAAATTCCATCCGCCCCGCAAAATGGCCGATCACTTTGCCTTCAGCAAGTAGTTCAGCTATATTTTTTGCGAGCAAATCTTCGTCAATGTACTCGGTATACTTTGCTTTGCTCAGTTGCAAAAAGTCCCTGATTTTAGACTCAGAGAAAGAGGGTCCGATAAAGGATCCCTTTTGTGCATCTTGTTTCCTTACCTTCCGTGGATTACCCATTATTTGATACCAGGTGAAGAGAGCGCTACCCAGAGCGCCACCCGCATCCCCAGATGCCGGTTGAATCCAAACTTTTTTGAATGGTGTTTCTCTCAGGATACGGCCGTTTCCGACACAATTAAGTGCAACCCCGCCCGCCATGCAAAGGTGGTTGAGTCCAGTCACCGCATAAGCATGTTGAGCTACTTTCAACATAATGTCCTCTACAACTTTCTGAACACTCGCGGCGAGATCCATGTCTCGCTGGGTCAACAGGCTCTCGGATTTCCTGGGGGGTCGACCAAATAAACGGTGAAACTTTTCACTCGTCATCGTGAGTCCAGCACAGTAGTTGAAATAACTTTGGTCTAACCAGAAGGAGCCGTCCGCTTTAAAGTCGACAATATGTTTAAAAATTAAATCGGAATAAACAGGTTTCCCGTAGGGTGCGAGACCCATCACTTTATACTCACCTGAGTTAACCCTAAAACCAGTATAATAAGTAAAGGCGCTATAGAGTAGGCCTAGAGAGTGAGGGAATTGAATCTCTTTTAATAAATTTATATTATTATTACGACCTACCCCTATGCTCGTAGTCGTCCACTCTCCAACCCCATCGAAAGTAATGATCGCGGCTTCTTCGAATGGGCTGGGGAGAAAAGCGCTTGCGGCGTGAGATTCATGGTGGGTGGTAAAATAAATCGGACCTTCGTAGAGGTTGGCCAAGCCCTTATCAATTTCTCTTGGAAGGTATAATTTTTGCCCTAGCCAGAGAGGCATGGCTGTGAGAAATGATTTTAAGCCTCTTGGTGCATAGGCCAAATATGTCTCTAAGATTCGTTCAAATTTCAGTATCGGCTTATCGTAAAATACCACGGCCGACAATTGATCAATCGTAATATCTGCCTCTTGAAGGCAATAATCGATCGCATGTTGGGGAAATTCATGGTCGTGCTTTTTTCGCGTAAAACGTTCTTCTTGCGCAGCGGCTAAAATGTTTTCGCCCTTGATTAGAGCAGCGGCACTGTCATGATAAAAAGCTGAAATACCGAGAATATAAAGATCAGAAGACATCAAGTTCTTTCGATAGAAATATTATTACTTTTTTTCGAGACCCAAACAAATTAAAGTATTTTATGCTATGATCCCGATCTTCACATATCAAAAAAATAGATTTTTTTAAAAGCATATAAAATGCACAAGAAAATTAGAACATCTATTATTTTTATATTAAGCATTATCGCGATAGTAAATGCTTATGGAGGTGAATTAATCAATCAATTGCAGGTAGGTGATAAAATATATCACGAGGTGGAGATAAAAAAAGTGACGCCGAAAGCTCTACTGATCAAACATTCCGCCGGCATAGCACAGGTGCTACTTGCTGATCTCAGCCCGGAATATCAGAAGAAGTTTGGATATAATGCAGCAGTGGAAGATGCTTATAATAAAAAAATTGAAGCACATAAACGCGAGGTGTTAGAGGCGAGAGCAAAGGAGGCGGCCAAGCCCAAAATCCCAAAACCTCAAGTCTTGGTCTCAGACCGTATTCTGCAAAGATTTGGTCAGGTGCCGGAGTTGCAAGGTGAAGTGGATCTGCGACCTCGATACCGCGATTTAAAATTGATCTCTAAAGCTCAAGGTCGACGTCCGAGCTGTTCAGTTTTTGCCGTCGTTAGCGCACTGGAGTATCAAAATGCAATCGTCGTTGGGGAGGCAGAAAAACTTTCGGAAGAATACTTGATTTGGGCGACGCGGAAAACGCTGGGATTTAATGCAAAACCCGCGGCGACTCAGGATGGGGAAAGCAAGGATGATCCCAACGATGCCGATGCGGGTTTCAATTTAGTCGAGGTTGTTCAGGCATTGAGGAGTTACGGTGTCCCCCTTCAAGAGGAGATGCCCAATACATTTGGTAAAAGCATGGCAAAAATAGAGGAACCAACTTCAAAATTGATAGAAGAAGCACAGAATCGAAGAAAAGTTTATTCCTATGTCATTACGGGAAGAGAAAATAAGGAAAAAATTGACGGCATTGTTCACGCGCTGAACGAAGAAGTCCCCGTGGTTATAGGAATGGCTTGGCCGCATTATAAATCACTGCAAAATGTTCCTATACTACGCGGCCAGAAGCCACGTGAAGATTATGCCCATGCGGTAACTCTTGTCGGCTACCGATGTGAATCGGGGCGCCGAGAAGATATTTTATTTATCTTTAAAAATTCATGGGGACATGAGTGGGGGATTGCCGGTCATGGTTATGTGGCTTATACCTATATGGAAAAGCACATTAACTCGGCAATATTCTTAGAAGTTGCACTTTAATATCGCGTCGAGGATCTCCGAAGAGTTAGGACGAAATACCGAGATACGGTTAAGTTTTTTGAAAATTAAATAAACCTGAACGCGTTCAAGTAATCTTCACCATTATGAATTCAATTCAATCCATCATCTTTGATATGGACGGCCTCATGCTCGATACGGAGAAACTGTCGATGCAGGCATGGATGATCGCAGCTAAAGAGGTTGAAATTGAATTTAACGAGGGCGTTTTCCTGCGTATGATTGGCCGTAACTCAAGGGATATAAAATCAGTTCTTAGAGAATATATTAAAAATGAAGATCAAAGAGAGGCGTTTTACAAATGCGCGTGGATTAATTACCATCAGATTATTACGGATAATCCGATACCGATAAAACCAGGCTTGACTGAGTTGTTGGATTTTCTGGAAGAGAATAAAATAAGTAAAGCGGTTGCGACCTCAACTAAAAGCGAGATGGCTGAAAAGAATTTAAAGTCATTAGGACTTTATAACCGATTTTCATCTGTAGTAACAGGGGATCAAGTGAAGCGTGGTAAACCTGATCCAGAAATATATCTAAAGGCGGCAAATGATCTTGGCGCTACTCCGGAACAATGTGTTGTTCTGGAAGATTCAGAAAACGGCATCCGCGCCGCAAATGCTGCAGGTACCTGTGCGATTATGATTCCCGATCTCATCGCACCTTCGGTGGAAATGCGTAAATTAGCTTACAAGATTTTTGACTCGATCAACGAATTTCTTGTGTATTTTAAAACCTCCCGAAAGGTCGGTTAATTTCCCTTACATTTGACGGATGCTACAGGAGTGACAGGAAAAGCCCGCGCCGAATGCCGTGAGCCAAAGATCATTTTCTACTTTTTCATTTTTCAGATACTCTTCGAGTGCGAAGAGGACAGAAGGACTACTCATATTTCCGTAATTTCTAAGTACCTTTGCTGATTCAATGAGAGAATAGTCGGGAAGTGCGGATTCTATAGCTTCAAGCACATCACGACCACCGCTATGGGATATGATGCGTCCCACATTATCGCATTTACCATTCTGTCGATAAAATAATTTGCTGACCGACTCGCTGGCCAGTTCAGGTACGGAATTATGTAGCCGATTGCGCAGTTTACCCTGGCTGTTTTCGAATCTTAATTTATTTCGGTTTTCAGGGAGATGGAGCGTATCGAAATCATAGCAATAAAGCCCCGTCGCTTTATCGTCAGCGGACCAAATACTGGCAGAAGCACCGTCACCAAATAAGCAGGCGCTGATAAGCACCCCGGGGTCATTCTCGAGAAAAAACGCTGCTGAACAAATTTCTACCGCGATGACTGCGACATTGGATTTTGGATTGGCAGAGAGGAAATGGCTGGCGCTCCTGAGCGTAGGAATAGCCGCTCCGCAACCAAGACCGACAATATCTTGTAAAAACAAATCGCGGCGTAACCCCTTCTGTTCTGCTACATGGCTGGAGATACCCGGACAAAGGTAGCCAGTACACGTGCATACGAACAGTGCATCGATATCACCCGCATTTAAATTCGTCATAGCGAGAGCTTCATCAAAGGCTTGACCGGCGAGGATAGGTGCTTCCCGTTCAAATGCGCGGTTGAGTGATTCTGCATCCAATTCAAAAAGTGTTTCCAGTTCTGGAAGGGCAAAGTAGCGTTTATCAATACCATTATCTCCAAGCAGGACTTTTTGTATTATATTGATTGAACGCTGCTTTAATCGTTTGGGCGTTTCCGATTGAATAAATATATCCCAACAATCCTTTTGCGTGAATGCGTGGGAAGGAACGGCATTAGCTAAACTTTGAAGGTACATAATTTAGTGCAGGACCTTAAAAAGAGTTTGAAAGGGCAGCAAGTGAGTTCGGTTTAAACCAGAAAGAATATACTGAAGAGAGGGTGTATAGAGCCATGGATGCATTAATCGCGATATGATCAGCCGTAAACGGAATTTTTGTCGTATTAACCAATTCACCGAATTAACTGTTTCCGACCAGGATAGTTTTTCTGAAGCATAGGCAGCGATAGGTTCAGCGGCCAAAACACCTGCTTCAAAAGCCATTGTCATACCGTTACCGGTAAATGGAGGGATTACCGTAAACTGGTCACCTAAATAGATTTTATCATGCGCTTGATGGCTGTGATTGAAATCAATTGCAGCTACCCCGGTAGAGCTTTTGAGGTCAATTCGTGAATTGCTCAGTTTGTTTGCCATTTTATTCATACCGCAAGCTTCGAGGTAGGCTAAAAGTAATGCTTGTTTTTTTTCTCTAATGTACGGTCGGCGACGAAACAGACCACAAATATTAATATGTCCATTTTCCACTGATGAAGCACCCGCATATCCATATTTTCCCAAGTGAATTTCCAGATCGCTTTCTAAGGAGTAATCAAGGCTGTGTAGCTTAATGCCAATCCAAGTGGTTTTCGTCAATTGCCGCCCCGCCGCCCATACCTGGCCTTCACCACTGGAAGCATCTCGAACACGATGATGGGTATGCAGCGTCCCTCCCAGTCTTACGAACTCTTTGGCGAGACGATCATCGAGCGCGAACCTTGATATTCCGATTACCGGCTCGGGGAGTACATCCTCTCTTACTTGCCGGTTGTGAAGAAACCAGGCGGTTTTACGATGATGGCAGGCATCTTCCAGACATCCCGAGATACCGAGTTTATTCAGGGTTTCAGGTTTTATCCCCGCAATGAATTCCCCACATACTTTGTGTCTTGGAAATGTCCCCGCTTCATAAAGTGTAACAGCGATCTCACGCCGGCGCAATGCTATACCAAGAGACAAACCCGCAAGACCACCGCCGATGATCGTTATTGGATTCATTTTCTTACGGCGATCATGCGGTATTGTCCAAGAAATCCAACTTCGCAATTGCATTCCCATTGCTTAAGATCGAGACCCAGCAATTTAGGCAATTCATAGTTGATAAAACCCGCTTCGATACTGACACGAGCGTCATGGTTTGTCACGTAACTGGTCCTGAGCAAACGAGCAAATTTCAACTGAAATAGATGCAAGTTGCGCCGTGCGGGTTCAGAAATTAAAATAAGCTTGGCACGTTTGCCAATTTCCTGTCCGAGACGGTGTAATTCCTGATCTTTAAATTGATGTAAGACGAGATTAGCTAAGACGATATTGTAACGATCATAACCATCAAATGATCGAAGATCGACCTGATGCCACTTCCATATCTCTGGCCAGTTTTTGGGGCGAGAAAATTGATCTAAGCCATCATATAAAACATCCTGTTTATTTAAAACTCTTGGATATAGCCATCTTCCCAAATCTCCAATTCCGGAACCTATTTCAAGTAAGCGATCATCTTTATCTAATCTTTTTTTCAGTTCACGGTAGAACCAGCGAAAATTCCCCATGAGATGATTAAAGATTAATAAATCTCTTCTGTTATGAAGTGCATCCGGATGATTTTCAGGGAGACGATCGAGAATCTCGGGTTTTACCGTTCGGATCATTGTTACTATGTATCAATCCTTCTCACATCTCAAACACGAGGTCAACCTTTACAGGTTTACTCCATTTAATACAATTGACTGTTAATAATAAAAAAACCCTTCCAGCGCGGAAGGGTTATAGCTTATAAATCAATTCAGCGTATCTGGGACGAGTTACTCTTCACCTTTAGTTTTAATCAATCCAGATACGGGATCTCCCGCTTTCCATTGGCCGCGTTTTTTGAGCAGGAGGACGCGTTCAAATCGTTTGAGCACATTCCGCTTTTTTAAGGATTTTCCTCCTCCTTTTTTAAAACTGTTATGTTGAGACATAATTAAAGTAAGTAGGGATTAAAAGACCGCCATAAAATCGAAACTTAAAAAAAAATCAATCTATTTATTAAGTTTCAAACCCTATTTATCGTAGTAACTATAAGGACTAAGCTTTTTAACTAATGACAGCCTGGACAACCCTGTGGGTAGTCGAATTCCCCGTAATTCTGGTTTTTATTGTCCTCTGGAGAGACTTTAGTTAAGATAGCTGTTCATGCCCTTATTAATAGGGCATCGATCTATGAGGGGAATTGCTCGCTGAATATAACTCACAAACTGGATCGGTCCCAAAGTGTAAGATTTTTCGGTGCCTGTGGACCACCTAAGAGTAAACTTGCGAATGCTCCGACGATAAAACTAATGCCAAAACTGAAAGGAAAAAAATATACAAAATGCACTTCTTTTACTAATATGACCCACAACATAGCGGGGATGTTGACAATGGTACCTACGAGCCATCCGCGTAAAGTCGCGCGTTTCATTAATATTCCCAACAGAAAAAGACTTAAAATAGGACCGGCAAAGATACTGGTTAAGACAGCCCCCGCCTTTAATATATGCCCAATCTGAGTTACAAAACAGGCTATGGTGACAGCAAAAGCGCCAAGACCGAATGTCAGAATTCGTGCTAATTTTACGTCTTTGCTTTCCTCAGTTTTACGACGCCTGAGCGGTTTGACAAAGTCGTTAATAATGACCGTAGACACGGAGTTAATGCCAGAATCCATACTCGACATAGCGGCGGCTAAAATGGCGGTGATAAGTAGACCTGAAACACCATTTGGCATATGACGGATAATGTAAAAAGGAAGTAATTTATCACCGGCAATATCAGCAGATAATTTATCAGGGAAATGCTGAAAATAAGCTAGCATTCCGAGCCCCAAAAAGGTCAATAAACTTACCATGAGCAGGGTAATGATTGAATTTATCCATGTTGCTTTAACCATGCCGCTGTAAGTTTTAGTCGCTAAAAGTCTTTGTACTGTAACTTGATCAGTTCCAAATTCCTGCATCGCACTAATAAAAGACGAAATAGCCAAGGCGAACAAAGACATTTCAAAAAAATTAAGTTTCAAACTGAATACATCGAGTTTACCGGATGACTGTGCCACTTCAATAATACCAGACCAACTTTCCGGAACATTGATGAGTAGGCTTACCCCTATCCAAATCGCACCAACGGTAAGTATTATAAATTGTAATGCGTCTGTCCACAATACGGCAGAGAGCCCGCCCATCACCGTATAGGTGGTTGCGAGTAGCCCCATGAGAATAATAGCGAGGTATAGATTGATATCAGTAACTACCGAGAGAGCGAGTGCCGGTGAATAGATGACAACTCCCAGCCAGCTTAAGCGCACAAAGATAAATAGACCGGAAACGATGAATCTTCCCGGCTGTCCGAAGCGTCGACCGACATATTCATAGGATGTGGTCACATTGAGTTTCCGATAAAAGGGGTAAAATAATAAGACGAGGAAAGGCGCTGCAGCGACGTACATAACCCCTAAAGCAATGTAGGAGACGTTCTCCATGTAGGCCATGCCGGGAAGTGCCATGTAAGAAGATGCACTCGCAAGTGAGGCATACATACTAATGGCTACGATGAACCATGGCATTCGACGTCCGGCGAGGAAATATTCTTCCGTGGTTTTTTGTTTTCTCGCGAAACTAAGTCCAATGCCAAACATGACAGCAATGTAAATTAAACAAATACTGTAATTAAGAGCGCCAAATGATGAGGTTTCCTGCATGTGTTAAATCCAATCTGCGAAGTTTAAATATTTAAGGGTCATGCCTAGAATAGACACATATCAGATGTGTAAGCTATTCTAGACAAATGAGAAATAAGTATGTACATCGTTCAAAAATTTCTGAGGCCAAATTTCGGCAGTTAGTAAAGTGTTTTAGCTTGGATATGGAAGCGTTGAAGATAGCCCAATTGACAGGATTGAATCGTAACACGGTCAACCGTTATTTGCGCTTGTTGCGGGAGCGTTTGTTGCAGCAATGTGCGCAGGCCTCGCCTTTTAGGGGGTCGGTGGAAATGGATGAGTCCTACTTTGGAGGCAAAAGAATTCCAGGGCAAAGAGGTCGGGGTGCATTCAAGAAAGTGCCCGTCTTCGGGTTGCTCAAGCGTAATGGGAAAGTCTATACCCAGGTTGTACGCAACGTCTCCAGAGCCGCTCTGCATGCGGTGATCCAAGGGAGAGTTACTTTTGACAGTGTGCTTTATTCTGACGGGTGGCGTGCTTACAACGGCCTCGTGGATCTGGGCTATAAGAAGCATTACCGTGTCAATCACAACGACAACGAGTTTGCCCAGGGACACTCCCACATTAACGGGATTGAATCTTTTTGGGCTTTTGCTAAACTTCGATTGGCTAAGTTCAAAGGTCTTTCTCGTAGGACCTTCCAACTGCACCTCAAAGAAACTGAATATCGCTTTAACCATCGTCATCAAAACCTCCATCGTAACATCCTTAATATGTGCTTAAGATACCCTCTGTTCTAGGCATGACCCATATTTAATTATTAATAATCATGCGAAAAAATAGTCATCCTCAAAGAAGATGCGTTTTTCTTTGGAATACACTAGAATTATATTATGATTATTAAAATCACAGCATATGTAGTTAAGGTTCTTCTTAATAAATGACGAAAAAAAGGATGTATAATGGCAAAGATAAATTATGAGTATATGCTTCCTCACGAAATATTATCTGCGCGAAAGGCTAACCCGATAGCCTATTTGCCGCTCGGACCGATTGAATGGCATGGAGTACATAATCCTGTCGGATTAGATGCGCTTAAAGCTAAAGCTCTTTGTGAACTTGCTGCTGAAAAGGGCGGGGGGCTTGTCATGCCGCCACTCTGGTGGGGTGAACACCGGGAAATACAACTTTTAGAAGCGAATCCCGCAACGCGTGAAGCTGCGGCTCAAAAAATGGAATTACGTCCTGAGGATTTCAGTTTTGGGTCAATGGGGGGGAAAACAATTGAAGAGCAGGCTCATTTTTACAATGAGCTTTTATTTCACATCTATCAGCAGTTAGCTAATCTGGGATTTAAAGCTATTTTCGTTATGTGCGGCCATGGCCCCCTGCCGTTATATGCTAATTTTACAGCGGAAGTATTCATGAGAAAAAGTCCGGTCCGTGTTTTTGCCACTTCAGAGGCGGCACTTATATCGGCCCATGCCAAGGAACTGGGTTGCCCGGTGGAGGAAGGTGAAGATTGGGGAGGAGACCATGCAGGAAAATGGGAAACATCAATCCTCATGGCACTTTATCCCGACCTTGTTGATTTATCCCTTCTTCCCCAAGAAGAAGATGCTGAACTTATTGGCATCATGGGGGAAGATCCTCGAAAATCTAACCTCGAGTTTGGCAAGCGTGCTGTTGAATTGATACTCAAGGCAATGGTGGAAAAAAGTAAACATTTGCTCCAGGAAGCAGAGAAGATTTAGTTTGAGAAAAATAAATTCAACGTTCGCTGTCAGCTGAATTTAGTGTTGCTCTTGAAAGTTTCGCATTCATCCTTAACATAGTTGAAAGGATGTTTTTTAAAGCAATGAGAGTTATAAAACTAATACCGCTCTCCCTATATTTAGTTATCATTTTACCCCTTATTGCTGAGCCTGAAGATCTAGAAATATTCATTGATTTCGAAAATATAGACAATACAGGCGATTTTAGCATTGGAGAGCCAACGAGAAGTGTCCATTTTTTCGGTTTTAAAGTGGAATCGGATGAGGGGGCCAACTTTGCCCGTACGGGGTCGAAGGCATTGATTTTGGAGGAGGGCGAGGAAGGCAAAATCGTATTTGATCGGGGGATTAATCTAATTCAGTTCTATGCCGCTGAGACTACGCGTGCAGGACGAATTGAACTAAGGGATAAAAATGCATTTCTTTTGCATCCCAATGGTTTAGTAGAGCAATTACCCAAAAGCATTAGTTTAGATGCCAATCCACCCTTACAGAGTTTCGTCGCTTTTAGTGGTGATATCCAGGATATCGACGATCTTAACTATACCAACGGGATCAAAGAAATTAAGATCAAAAATGTGACTGGGCGATTTATTCTCGATGATCTCGGTTATTCTCATGTTATAGGCCCTCCCGACAATGTTGTGTACGAAGATTTTGAAAGATTAACGGATAATCCAACTTTTCGGAATCAAGAAGTATTTTCGCTTGGCCAATCTCCTGTTAGCGCGTCCTTTACGGGTGGCATTGCAAAAAATGTTCTCGACCGGCAGTCTGTTTTGGCGACCCCTTTTAATCACACCTATCCCGTTGAGTTAAATTACTTAGCTCAAGCCGCTTGGGTGATTCCCAATGATACGACAGGAACCATTATATTCGAAACACCAGCGGCTCAAGTACAGTTTTACGCCGCACTATTTATTCTTGGAGATGGAATAATAAGGGTGTTCGATTCAAATGATAATCTCCTTGTTACGAGAACAGATATACCTCGCGGTATATCAATTGAATCTGATATTCCCTTTACTTTTATTGATCTGAATGCCGAGGAGTTAGGTGCAGCCAGTGGTATTGGACGAATTACCTATACTAACGGTCCTGAACATAGCCTCGCGACGGGATTTGATTCAATAACCATAGACGATATTGGGTTCACCCCCATTTCTCAACCTTTCCTTGGTCGCCAATCGATTTTGGTCCCTGATGATCTGATTGTCGAAGGGTCGGGAGTAATTGTCGGGACAAATATTTCACACCCGAACGGAAATATTTTTGATCAAGTATTGATCACCGGGGAAAGTGTGAAAGTCCGCGCAGACACAGATCAAATATCGAGAGTATCATTTTTAGATGTGAACGATGATATTGTGCAAGTGGAGTTTTTCGGGAGTGGACTGATGACTGTGATCATGGATCCTGATACATTTACTCCACCAGCATTTCCTGTAAAATATAATCAAGAGATTGCGTATGTTAAAGGACGACCGCGCATTCAAATTGAAGGTGCAGACGCAAGTACTTTTATCAGTATATTCACGGTGGGAGAAATAAATGCCGTAAATCAAAATTTATTTCCTCCGGGGGTTGTATATGACGCAGTGGCAGATGTTTCTTTGCTCGAAGTTGTGAACTCATTAGGCATGGGCGGTATACTATGTGCCAATACACGGTTTTCCGCTTCAACAGGGAAAGTGGGGATTGACGCCCGTAACGTCCCTATAGCTGTGCGCTTAACCGTAGGTGATATAGATGCAGTAGAAAACGCTTCCCCTTACCTTATGATAGGTGAGGGATCCTTTACGGTTAATGCACCTAATCCTGGTTTAAGATTAACCGGTGGTAATCTCCGACAAAGCAACGGAGCATCAGTAATTGTTGCACCGGGAAGTTCATCTAAGCCAGGGTTTGACACATTAATTTCACAGAACAATTTTAAATCTGATAATACTTCTCAACCCACTCAAAGTATCAGTACCGGTTTTATTAATGAAGAGGGCGCGGATATTTTTTTAATCGTATTAGAAACCACCGTCAATTAAGCGATAGAGTGATGCGTGCCCACATGCATCAAATAGTAAAGATTTGAATTTATTCTAGACCAGATAATATCTGAATCGGGAAAGGGGTATAATCAGCGAGGTGGGGGTGAATGAAACTGAAAGTGTCGAACTTACTTTATATGGATCTATAATAAGCTCTTCCAGTATCTGAGTCATAGCCTCCCGCATTACCTTTTTCATTTTCACTCGATTTAGTTTCAAAAACATACCCGACATTAATAATCGTCTTAGTTAAAGAATTCCACAATTCGTATTGTTCTTCTTCGGTCATGTTTTCTAAACCCTCGATCGGGACGTTAGCGTAAAAACGATAT
Source organism: Opitutales bacterium (assembly GCA_965219535.1). Classification (GTDB taxonomy): domain Bacteria; phylum Verrucomicrobiota; class Verrucomicrobiia; order Opitutales; family PNEW01; genus PNEW01. Next base: position 1,859,276 of record CBDCNV010000002.1, read on the forward strand.
CTGGGAATATTAACTGGGTCACCCTCGATTTTTTTGACATCCAATCTCATTGCTGTCGACCACTTTAAAAAACCGTCCTCACTTATCGAAAATTCGTATACATCGGCTTGGCGATCTTTATAGTAAGATACGTTTTTTGCAGTTTCAGGTAGCCATTTTACTGTTGGAACGTTTTCGGCAAATTCAAACCGGTTATAGTAATATACATGATATACAATATTTCCCGCGATAATTAAAATTATAACTGCCGCAAGAAGTACCCAATCGTATCTCGTGCTTTGTACCGTTTGCACCGTATTGCGTAGTTTGTCGGAAACAGTAGCTTGTGCTTTCGGAGTGGGTGCTTTTCTCGCTTCCAGTTTAAAGGCATGAAAGCCCTCTTCTGATTCAGTTGAGTCCTCCGCTATTTCTTCTTCTACTTTATCTATCGGTAGGCGTTCAACAAACCCATTGTTATTCACGGCGCTTTCAGCGTCATATATATTAAAATAATATCCAATTATTTCACTCGCCCCACCTTCATTTGTTTTATGAGCGGCATACATCATTACAGTGCTGAATGTCTCACCTGCTGGAACTTCATACGGCTCAATTCTGGAATCGGCCATATTCGTATCGCTTATGTATGCTTCAGCTTTTTTCCTGCTGCTGTATACGGCTGTAGCTAGTTCGGATCCATTTGAGCGGGTAACTATAATATAGAATGTCATATTACTTATCTAATAATAACTTCCTATAGACATTAATAAAAGAAAATCCTAAATGCTTCAAGAATTGATTATCATTTCTAGTCTTTCGATCGATTCGGAGCGCGGGAATGGGGTGAAAATTCATAGTTAAACATTTCCCACTCTGTTCACTGCTAATGTCTTTTAAGATTAATGGATATTGTTTGCCAAGTGATCATTAAATTGGTGGTGGGAACAGGATTCGAACCTGTGAAGCGAAACCGCAGCAGATTTACAGTCTGCCCCCTTTGGCCGCTTGGGTATCCCACCATCAATAAATAAAAATTTGAAAATTGCCTGTCCGAGGCAGAAATGCCAAGATTAATTTTGAATTATTTAATTGTGATAAGCTTTAATGATCAAAGCTATAGTGGAATACACAATATATAAATTTAACTCGCTTTATAGGTGAGATTAAGGCAACTTTCAAATCATTCTGATCATAATCTGAGCTCCTTATAACAGCTTCATTAGATCTAGTGGCCGGCTTAGCTCAGTTCGGTAGAGCATCCGCCTTGTAAGCGGACGGTCGCCAGTTCGAATCTGGCAGCCGGCTCCATTTTCAATTAACCCGATTACGGTTGCCCGAAAAAGAATGTTGAATATTATAAACACTGGATTTTATGGGAGCTCTTTATCGCTTTATGCCTGGTGGTGTAATGGTAGCACGACAGACTCTGACTCTGTTTGTCTAGGTTCGAATCCTAGCCGGGCATCCATGTTGAATACCAATAACTTACATATTTTTTAGTGGTGAGTTACAATTAAGCTTACAATAGTAACGTCGATAACGGGAAATATTTTCTTTCTCTTAATGACATCTTTAGAAAATATATTCTTACGCCAAAATCTGATTTAAATTACAACATTTAAAGTTAAAAATAGGTTTGTTTAATGGTGAAGGTTTTCAATATCTATGGCTGTAAAACAAAGAATATGACAGAACTTTAAAAGGACTTTAATTTCAGTTTCTGTAAATTGTAAGAGTCGAGATGGATTGAAAATTTGAGAATGATATACATTGCTAGCCAATTTTACCTCTTTTCTTATTCTTTTTAATTTTTTGTCTTCTGAATTGCCCGCTACCTAAAATCAAAAGAAAAAAGACGATGAACCACAATCTAAAGACAATGCAGAATCCGAATCGGGATTTGGAGAAGTTACTTTAAAGGCGCGAGTACGGTCTTTTGAAGATGGCGACAAAGAAAGGTACCATTAATATTGCCTGGGAAGAAGACAGAGAGCGTAATTCACGCATAACACGGTTGATAACTTTAAAACACAATCCCCCCAATAACTTTTTAAATTACTTTTTTATTTTGTCTAACTTCATAAAGCTTTGGCTAGCATTGTATATCATTCCCAAAATATTCAACACGCTGGAACGGTTATGCTATGAGGCTGAAGAACAACAGATTTTACAAAAACAGATCGCCCCTTTACTCACTCACCAAGTGGAGCGGCCCTCGCGAGCACCCCAAGAAGGCAGTGTAATTTTACTACCATTGTGGCATCAAAGAGTAGTGGATCAAAGGAGGGCAAAGATGCCATTCACTGGACCCGATTGTCCTGCCATGACTTTCAGCACAACGCCGTTTGGCTTGATCCCTTCGTCTTAGCCTACAAGCTGGGTAACTTCATGCGCCGGAAACAGAGGCAAAGATCTTTCCCTGGTTTTACCGAGCAAAGGGAAGATCAGCAATAATCGTTAAATACTGCCGATTTGATCATCAAATAGCGAAGAACAAGATTGCCAAATCACAATGAAATTAGAACATCACATCGACATATAAAAAAAATGCTATTTTTTGATGATTGTGAATGTCATATGGAATATCTCAGATGAAACAAGCTATTCAAGATATATTCGAACTCGCTGACATCAAAATCAACGGAGATCGGCCATGGGATATTCAAGTCCATGATCAGAGGCTATATAAAAGAATTTTGAAAAGAGGTTCTCTTGCATTGGGAGAAGCCTATATGGATGGGTGGTGGAGTTGTGACGCTTTGGACCAATTTTTTTATCAAATTGAAAGATCTGAATTAGACATAAAATTAAGTTCTCTCGTTCAGTTCTTCAAGAACTTGAAATATAAATTGGCAAACATGCAGTCAGAAAAGCGATCGATCGAGGTGGCAAAAAAGCATTATGCCATGGGTAATGATCTTTTTGAGCTTATGCTCTCTAAAAATATGCAATACACCTGTGCCTATTGGGAAGATACAGACAGCCTTGATCAGGCACAAATAAACAAAGCTCACCTTATTTGTAAAAAGATGCAGCTTAAACCGGAGATGGATGTGTTAGAATTAGGAGGGGGTTTTGGTACTTTGGCACGATTTATAGCTAAAGAATACAAATGTAATGTGGTAAGTTATAATATATCGAAAGAGCAGGTTAAATATGCAAGAAAAGCTTGCGAGGGATTACCGGTAACTATTGTAGAAGCAGATTACCGAGAAGCAACGGGCATCTATGATCGAGTGGTGAACGTAGGATTTTTTGAACATGTCGGATATAAAAACTATAAAACACTGATGGAACTGACTTATCGAAGCCTTAAAGATGAAGGGATCTTTCTTTTACATACGATAGGAAGAAATACTTCTCTTTGGACACCGGGCAATCCCTGGATTCTTAAGTATATTTTTCCTCATGGGCATCTTCCCTCGATACAGCAAATTTCCAAAGCTGCTGAAGGTTTGTTCATAATGGAAGATTGGCATAATTTCGGACCGCATTACGATAAAACACTCATGGCATGGCATGAAAATTTTACCAAGAATTGGGATCAACTTAAGGACCGATATAACGAGAGATTTTATCGAATGTGGAATTACTATCTTTTGAAGTGTGCCGGTGCATTTCGGGCTCGCAGTATTAATTTATGGCAGGTAGTTTTCTCTAAGGGAGGTATTCCTGGAGGGTATGAATCAATACGATGATTTTAGACAGGGAATTTGAGAAAAGGAAGGAAGACCTGATCCAGTAGCTATTATCTGCAAGAAACCGCTCACGAGAATCATCATCCTATGCCTTTTTAAGAGTGATTTCAATAGACTTAAACATAATATATTGTTCATTCGAAATCTAAACGATTTTTAGTTTCAAAGGTATACCAAGATTAATATTGCTATTGAAGAAGACAGAGAGCGTGATTCAGTGGCGTGACCGCCGAGGACTGGACCATTGCCAGAGAGAGTCTTTCCGTAAATAAGAACGGAAAGACGAATGAAACAGAAAAGACACAACGCCGAGCAGCTCATAGCAATCCTGCGCGAAGTAGACAGCGCCAGAGGTATTCAGGAAGTCTACCGTGAGCACAACATCAGTGCTCAAAACTACCATCGCTGGCGAAAAAAATATGGCAAGATGGACCTACGCAATGCGAGGCGGCTAAAGGAACATGAAGGCGAGAACACGGAACTGAAAAAGATGTTAGCCGAGCAGATGTTAAAGAATCGGGTATTGGAGGAAGTGAATAAAAAATACCGAGTCGCATAGCGACGACATCTTCCAATGGTAAGCTCGTCTCATAAGCAAGAAGCGGTCAAGCATGTGGTAGCCCAGGGGTTTTGCTCGTTGCGTCAGGTCTGCAGGTATCTTGGGCTCCATCGCTGAACTTATCTCTACGAGTGCAAGCGAGAATCTTATGGTACTCAGACAATGGTGAGACGAATCATTAGACTTTCAAAGGTACATTCGCGTTATGGCTATCGTAGTATTCGTGCCCTAATGGACAAAGAGGGGTGGAAGGTAAGCCGTAAAATCGTGCAAAAAGTGCGAAGCGCTGAAGGGCTTGGAGTGAAAACCCTCTCGTCGCCGACAGAGACGACGAGGGCACTCTACTGGGCTCCCTACCCAAACAGTAAAGCCGAACCATGTATGGAGTTGGGATATTGTTGCCGAGCGCACCGATTGCGGAGGACAACTGCGGATGATGACTTTAATCGATGAGCATACTCGTCAATGCCTGGCCATAAAGGTATCTCGTTCGCTCAAAAGCAAAGACGTGGTGGAAGTCTTAGTCGAAGCTATTGAAGAGTATGGCAGACCCCAATGCATCCGCTCCGATAACGGTTCGCAGTTCGTAGCACAAAAAGTCAGAGAAGCACTCCTCAAGTGCCAGAACGACATTATCTACATCGACCCTGGCAGTGCTTGGCTACCGAGCGAAGCGACACCTCAACGAACGATAGCGAGAATAACAAACGGCCATGTTGAATCCTTTCACAATCGACTGCGTGACGTACCGAGGAACGCAGTGACGACATAGCGAAGCACTCATGCTTAAACCAGGAGTGGTCTCTAAGCGTTACCGAAGCGCGTGTTGTCATCCATGCGTGGAAGCAAAAATACAATACCTATCACCCTCATAGTCGTTTAGGCTTTCTCTGTCCCAACGCTTTTGCCAAACTCTGGCAGCAACTCAATCCAACAGGTGCTGGCTCCACTCGGCCTACGGCCTCCCTCCGCCAGCATCTGCTAAACCAACAACAGACAACCCACGGAATGGCTCTCACTTAACTTGGTAGTAATTATGGGGTACAATCAATAAATATAATATGACAGTTATTCTTGAGCTGGAGTGACCCCCAAAAATCGTATCATTTACAGAGAGAGGTTATCGGGATAAACAGATAACCTCAATGAAAAGAAAAAGATACACAACAGAACAGATTATAACAATATTGCGGCAAGCCGATACCGGTAAAACGGTACAGGAAATCTGCCGTGGAAACAACCTGAGCGAACAGACTTTCTATCGCTGGCGTAAAAAATATGGCAATTTAGAACTTGCCGATGCGAAGCGATTTAAAGAGCTGGAAAAAGAATTCACGAGCGCAAGCGAGAAGGCCTGACATACCGAGCTGAAGAAGCTGCTCGCAGATCAAATGCTCAAGAATCAGGTAATGGAGGAAACGCTGTCAAAAAAATGGTGAGCCCAAAGCAGAAGAAACGAGTAGTAAAAGCTGCGGCTGAGAAAGGGTTGTGCTCGTTGCGGAGGGCTTGTGCTTATCTCAGCCTGAGTTGGTCAACGTTCAGTTACCGGCCCAAACAGGCCAGTGAGAAAGCTCAGCGGTTGGTCGAGCGGATTGTGAGCTTGTCCTGGAAACATCCCCGCTACGGTTACCGGCGCATCCGTGCCTTGCTGGTAAAGGAAGGCTGGACAACAAGCAGGAAGTTTGTCCAGGCGGTACGACGTTCAGAAGGGCTGCAGGTAAAGCCCCCGAAAAAGGGCAGACACCGTCAAGGAGTCTCTACGGGGTCACCTACTAAAGCAAAGGGTCGCAATCACGTTTGGTCCTGGGACTTTGTCCATGATCGTACAGACAACGGCGGTCCATTAAAGATGATGACTCTAATCGATGTACCGAGGAGCTGAAAGCGACGACACTCAAGCGAAGCGAAGACATATACGCGTAAATGCCTGGATATCCGGGTCGCTCGTCAACTCACCTCAACCGATGTCCTCTCTGTGCTTAGCGAGGCCATTGAAGAGGAGGGACCTCCCAGCTATATCCGTAGTGACAACGGCAGTGAGTTCATTGCTCATCAAGTGCAGCAGTGGTTGTCCGGTAATAACATAAAGGCGATCTATATCGATCCGGGCAGTCCCTGGCAAAACGGTTTCATCGAGTCGTTTCACAACCGCTTACGCGATGAGTGTTTGAACCGTGAAGTGTTGCTCAGCGTGGCTGAAGCGCAAGTGGTAATCGAACAATGGCGTCAGACCTATAACCATGAACATCCCCACAGTCGTTTAGGCTTCAAAAGCCCACAAGAGTTTGTCAGATTCCTTTCCGATCTTGGCCGCGTTCGGGCTACGCCCTCACTTCGCCAAGATCTCTCATATACATCAATCCTAAAACCATTAACACCCGGTAACTCTCTCACTTAAATTGGTACGAAAAACGGGGTCCGATCACACCTAGGGCTCTGGTAAACAACCAACTTGAGAAACAGTATGTTGACGGCTTAAGGGTTTTTCCCCAGATAAGCCGTGACCAAAAAGAAAATAAATAGCGTTTTCTTGAAACCAACCTGTATGCCTCTTCCGAACATCTGGCAAACAGTGGTAGTTTGCGGTATAACCAATAACCCAACGGTTTATGTGCTGAGTATTGCTTAAATTTAAAAATGGCTTTCGCGCCAAAGAATACCTGGCCTTCAGTATCGATAAAGTGTATCGCCTCTTCGAAGTGTTCGCGGGGGATTTCGGAAAAACGATTGTCTAGATCCTGAAATGGCTGAATTTCAACAATATTATCAGTTTTAACCCGCCATCTAGCGATCCATCTACTGCAGAATTCGCATTCACCGTCATAGATAAGAATGGGGCGATTAAGGTGAAGATTAGATAATCTTGAATAATTAAATGTCATCGAGAATTTTAGTTCCCTTTGGGTTTCAAGGGTTGTGATCTCTTAACTATGATCGAGTTTTATATGCTGATATAAATTAATTTAGCTTAAGTTTCAGCACGATGGATAGCGACAATGGAAAAAGAAAGTGCCTGTGATTTTATATTCTTAAAACCCGCTTCAGCAATCTGTTCGCTAATTAATTTCTTAGTGGGAAAAGATTCAATACTTCCTGCCAGGTAGTGGTAGGCTTCCGATTCACCCGTGATTAAATAAGCTAAAATTGGAAGAATATATTTTAAATATATTGAGTATAGAGGACGAAACCAAGGGTGAGTTTGAGTAAATTCAAGAATAAGTAATACGCCATTGGGTTTACTCAAAACCCTTCTCATTTCTCTCAAGCCTTTAGCCCGATCTTCCAGGTTGCGAAATCCAAATGCGATTGTCAGCGTGTCAACGCTATTATCCTCTAATGGTAGATGGAGTATGTCTCCCAGAATAAATTCTATATCTTGAAAATCTTTATTTTGAGATTTTTTTTCAATCGCCTTTGCGAGCATTGGCTCACAGAAATCGATACCTTTTATCTTTACACTATGATCTAATTCTTTTTTTAAGGCAAAAGCGACATCACCGCTACCAGTAGCAAGATCCACGACTGATTTAGGGCTATTCGCTTTAACCTCTCTTACCAGTCTGCGTCGCCAATAATAATCGATGCCTAAGCTGAGGAGATGATTAGCTAAATCGTACCTCCCGGCTATACCGGCAAACATCTGTTTGATGTCAGGCCCTTTGGGCATCTTTGTTTTTGAGAATAAATGAGGTAAAGTAATTTATTGCCATCGCAATTATGGATTCACTGATTAGCGCTCTTGATGACCCTGCGAAGAACTAAATAATTACATTGAGATGAAGATTGCTTGTCCGCTAGGCATTATCTTCATCGCGAAAGCTTTCCACTACCATACGCGAGAGTTCCTTGTCTGGATTTTCAACAATTGCTTTTGTGATTGAGAATTTTTCCGTATGAGTATTGCGAGAAATTATTTTAAGACCATGTTGAAAGTCATGAAATTTCTCCTCACAGATGGCTCGGATCGTTTTATCAAGATCGGTAGCTGCGGCGATGAGTGCATCACAGGCTTCGTCATCAAATTCAAGTTTTAACCCATGTTCTTTCGTAAAGCGAACGGAGAAATCCTCAATGTCTTTGCGCAGTACTTCACGCTGGGCATGTAGGTTATCCTTAAGAACTTTATTTAAATCTATTTCCGGGTGAGAAATAGTATCGGAAGTTACCTCAAATGTTTTGACTGCGGTAGAGGGTAATTCAAATTTATAATTGCGAAATACTTTTTCAAGAACGGTCATTAGACCACGGGCGCCAGTCTGTTCATGCATCGCGCGACGCGCTATTTCCTCGATAGCTTCAGGCGTAACTTTGAAGTCAATGAGATAGCCCCCAAAGTCACTTTTATACTGTTCAAGGATACTGCCTTCAGAACCCGAGAGAATCATCACTAAGTCTTCCATTCCAAGAGTCTGGCAGGCGACCCGCACGGGTAGTCTGCCAATAAATTCAGGTTCGAAGCCATATTTTATAAAATCTGTTGTTTCCACCTGTGTGAGATAATCAAAATTGGATTTTTCCAAGGCATCCCGGTTTGAGGCAAACCCGATTTGATTACTTTCGGCGCGTTTTTTTACTGTTTCTCCTAATTTCTCAAATGCACCACTGACAATAAAAAGTATATGGCGTGTATTGATGCTCTTTTTACCCGCTTTACCGCCCCGGGAGACTTCCATCATCGCTTGCATTTGAGCCATCATATCGGTGGGACTAAAGAGGCTCACATCAGTCTCCTCCATCAGCTTTAAAAGATTGATCTGCACTCCACGACCTGAAACATCGCGCCCGTGTATGCTGCTTTCGGATGCAATCTTATCAATCTCATCAATGTATATGATACCGAACTGAGCGAGTTCGACATTTCCATGTCCGACTTTAACTAGATCACGGACCAGGTCTTCCACATCGTGTCCGACATAACCAGTTTCGGAAAATTTTGTCGCATCAGCTTTAACAAAAGGAACGCCAATCAACTTGGCGATGCAGCGCATGAGGTAAGTTTTACCGACTCCGGTAGGCCCTAAGAGTATAATATTTTGCTTTTGATATTCCTTTTCCGCCAGATCGGGTTTTTCTATGCATTGCCGGACGTGGTTGAAATGGTCACAAATTGCGACCGAAAGCACTTTTTTTGCTTCTTCCTGTTTAACGACAAATCGATTTAAATAATCCCTGATTTCACGCGGTTTGAGATTAAACTCATGTATGCGCTGCAATATTTTTTGATCTGAGTCGTCACTCTCCGGAGGAGGTGACCCTTCACCCTCTTCTTTATTCTGAGGAGGAGGAGCCTCACTGAATTTTTTGAAAGCCGATATAACTTGAGGATTGCGCATTGCATCCTGAAGTTGATTTTGTAATTCCTCCAATGGATTTTTTGGGTCCTTTTCGCTCATTATTTATGGGTTGACATATTTAACTGAATTTACAGAAGTATCAGATACTTAATAACTTTTACTGGAATATCAACTCTCGGCCTCAAAAAAGTATCCACAATGCCAGGCAATTTAACAAAAAGAGACATCGTACTTTCTATCTACGATAAAACGGGATTTCCTCAAAAAGAAGTACGTGATGTAGTGCAGCAGACGTTGGATACGATTGCCACCGCTCTCGCACAAGGGAGGAATGTGGAATTACGGAATTTCGGTGTTTTCGAGGTGCAGAAACGCAAGTCACGAATCGGAAGAAATCCAAATAAACCTGAGACGGATGTAATTATTCCCGATCGTGCGGTAATTAAGTTTAAAGCTGGAAAAGAGCTCAAGGCAGAGCTCAAAAGCATCAACCTCGAAAATCTTCGTTAAAATCACTCCGCGCCGCAGAGCGGTAACGGATGGATGGAAAATTCCGTATGTTCGAAAGTCTACCGGGATTTCGTGATTTTTACCCCGAGCAATGCGCAGTTCGTAATCATATTTTTAAGCTCTGGAAAAAGGCTGCTCGCAGTCACAGCTTTTCTGAATATGATGTGCCTATCCTCGAGCCACTCGATCTTTATATTGAGAAGAGTGGGGAGGAAATCGTCGGGCAACTCTTTAATTTTACTGACAAGGGGGGGCGCGATGTTGCCCTAAGACCGGAACTTACGCCCTCTTTGGCGCGTTTGATTGGCTCCCGTGCCGCGAGCCTGAAAAAGCCGGTCAAGTGGTTTTGCATCGGAGAAAACTTTCGCTACGAGCGACCGCAAAAAGGGCGTTTACGTTCTCATTACCAATTTAATGCCGATATATTTGGAGAAGCGGACGCGAGCGCCGATGCAGAACTTATAGCTTTATGTATCCGAGCGCTTACAATATTCGGGTTGGGGTCTGATGATTTTGTAATTCGACTCAGTGATCGAAATATCTGGATAGATTTCCTTGCGCATCTCGGTATTGATGGAAAACAGGCAATTGGAGTTTTATCGGTTATTGATAAAATTGAGCGCGAAGATAGAGAACAATCACTGAAAAAACTTAAGACGTATTTTGGTGAGGCCACTGAAGAAATTTTCAAGAAAATCGAAACCTTAGTCGGGGTTCGAACATTGGAAGACTTTCGTTCATTTATTCTATCTCAATCTCTTGTTGATGAGAACAGAGATAAAATTGAAGCACGATTGGGCGAGTGGAAAAAACTCTTCGATTATCTTAATGCACTCCAACTAACCTCTTATATCCAAATAGACTTTGGTATTGTTCGAGGGTTGGCTTATTACACTGGGTTTGTTTTTGAAGCATTTGAAAAATCTGGTAAATCGAGATCTCTAGCAGGAGGAGGTCGTTACGACCACTTGGTTGAAAAACTTGGAGGCCCAGAATTATCAGCGACCGGGTTCGGAATGGGAGATGTTACGTTAACTGACTTTCTCATAGAAAAAGAATTACTTTCCCAAGTGGATACGACATCCGGTATCTATATAATTATCGGTGGGGAAGTCGAAAGAGAGAAAGCGCTTGCATCGATCAGCTTCTTGCGTGAACGAGGATACGCTGTAGATTATTCATTTAAAAACATTAGCTACGGTAAGCAATTCAAACTTGCCGATCAGTCAGGCGCACGGTTAGCACTAATATATGGCGCTGAAGAAGTCACCGCAAATAGAGTGAAGATACGCGATCTTTCGACAGGGTCTGAAAGTGAAGTTCCCGATAACGAACTGGAGCTTGCACTCAAAAAATATTTTGAGAATTGATTAATATCTGGGTTTTAATGCTGAGAAAACTTTAATTAAACACCTATCGATACACACAAACGATAAAAAGATAATTCTTTTTAGAGATATTAGTCATGTCATACGAAGAATGCCTTAAAAAACATCTTACGCAAAATCCTGCTATTGCACCCACCGCTTATATTGCACCTGAAGCGGTAATAATAGGGGATGTACGTATTGGCCAGCGTGTAAGCATATGGCCACAATGTGTCTTAAGAGGAGACATTAATTATATTGAGATTGGCGAATGCAGCAATGTTCAAGATGGAACGGTCATTCATATGGCCGAAAATATACCGGTAATTATTGGCCGATACGTTACTATTGGTCATTTAGCCATGTTGCATGCCTGTACCGTTGAAAACGAGTGTCTCATTGGAATGCATGCTACAATTCTTGATGGTGCTGTCGTGGGACATAATTCGATAATTGGCGCGCACACACTGGTTACGCAAGGTATGGTCATACCACCGGGGTCAATGGTGCTTGGCGTGCCGGGGAAAATTGTTCGCTCATTGAGTGTAGAAGAACAAGCAAAGTTGCCGCAATGGGCTGAGAATTACCTTGTGATAACAGCGGCATATAGATCCGGTTCAAATTAATTCCATCGGGTTTTAGGCCGAATGATTTATGGAGAGATCGACTGGATAATAAACATAGGTGGCGGTAAATGATATGTGGTCATTAAAATGTGCTAATGCGAAAATCGATAAAAGATTACAATACTATCTAATAGGTTGTGTCTTTGGTTGTCTTCTATTAGCGATCTTACCAAAACCCTTTAAAGTAAAGCGCTCTACGACGGGAGAAAAGAGTAGCTTACTTCATGGCGATTATCCATATACCCATACTGATGGCTATAAGCGTAAGATTAATCTACCAAGTCCGCCCCAACGCGTCGTCTCTTTAGCTCCAAGTATCACCGAAATCATATATGCGATTAACGCCTCAAAGTATTTGGTAGCAAATACTTTCAACTGTAATTATCCTAAAGGAGCGCGCAATTTGCCCAAAATTGGAGACAGTGTAGATCCCGATATTGAGAGCATTCTTCAATATAAACCAGATCTGATTTTAGGCGATCTGTTTAGCTCCCCGGCACAATACAAGCAGATGGCTGATTTAGGATTAATTGCCATCGCGATGAAACAGACCCACCTGGATGTAATTATGCATGATATGTTAATTGTAGGTAAGTTGCTCGGGCAGCCAAACGCGGCCATGCAATTAGTAATGAAGATACAGAACAAACGTGATTTAATTATTGATAGAATTTCAGTTTTAAAAAAACGTGAACCTGTTCGTGTAATATTTCTTTACGATTTGGACCAGTTGGTAATTGCCCGGAGTAATCTATGGGTTAAGGAGTTTGTAACCCTTTGTCAGGCTACTGATATTGCCGATGAAGTATCAAAATTGGCATCACCATTATCCCAGGGATTTATGGCTGATACTAATCCGGATGTCATTATCTTGGCTTTATCTTTAGAGGCTATTGCGCTCAACAAAAGGGAAGGTAATATTGATAATCTTGCGCATCATTCAGTTTTGAAAAATAGTGCTGCGGTGCGCAATCATCATATCATCGCGATGGACAAAGATCTTCTTTCTTCTTCAGGTTCGCGAATATTAATTGCGATGGATGTGATCGCACGAGCGATCCATCCCGAAATCTCTTTATCGCTTTAAAGCGTTGAACTTACCATGTATTTCCCTTCTTGAGATTGAATAAACTCAACTGGATTGAGGGAATAATGAACTGACTAAGCCATACTTTTTTCTTGATTTAGGAAATCACGGCTTTGTCGTTTTAATTTCTTAAGTTCAGGTTTTATCGCATCCACGGTTTCTTTTTCCATTCGATCAATAAATAAAATTCCATTTAAATGATCTACCTCGTGTTGTATTACCCGTCCGAGAAAACTGCTACTTTGAATTTTATGGTGCCCCCCTTTTATATCTTGAAATGTCACTTCTATATTATTGGGTCGAATTACATCTCCTTTAATTTCTGGAAACGATAAACACCCTTCCTCATAGACGCTGCTTTCACCCGGAAAAGTGGTAATCGCAGGATTTACCAGAACGAGGGGCATAATTAGCTCGAGAGGGGGAGATTTATCGTCAAAAGTAAAAGACTCATTAGCGCGCTCATCGTCAGGAGGAAACCGAAGGTCCACAACGGAAATCATTTTACCTTCACCTACCTGCTGTGCAGCCAATCCCACCCCTTCATTAGCGTACATCGTTTCAATCATATCAGATGCTAATTGTTCTAATTCTTTATTAAATAGTTTAACTGGATCTCCTTTTTTCAGGAGGATTGGCTCCCCAAATTTTGTGACGCGTAAAATCATTTTGTTTTTAAACTTAATCCTGGTAAAATTGATTTCAACTTTAAAACCGCGGTTTTCCGATGCAAATTATTAAGCAATGTAGCGGGTGGTTTTTATGATTTAATGAGGGTTTGCCAGGCGGATAAAATAAGATAAACTTATCAAGAAATGATTAGACTTTCCTCGCTGTTGGAATGCCTGCTTTTTTTTGTCTTGGCTTCATTACTCGCCTTATTCGGAACAGGAATTCCTGTGCATTTTAAAGCCGTGGCTCCCGGAATTCTCGTTGAAGCGGGGCGGGAATCCGAGAATATAAAAGACCTTGCGGACAGTTTTCTCAATGCCGGTGAAGTTGGGCCTGCAGCGCTCCTTTGGACAGCAGATGAGCATCTTCCCGGTTCCGATGAGGCACAATCCAGACTCGATGAATTACTGAAGTCTAATCCTCAATACCGACTCTCCGGTGGTCCAGCACCTTATTTTGAACAGTTTCTGCAGATGATTGGTTCTAGCCCAGGTGAAAATAATAAAATAAAAACACTGGAGTTACTCATCACTCGAAGGAGCCGAGAAACCCTATTAAGTTATCTGAAGTTTAGCAATAACTCTTCAGTTCACACCCTATTATCCACGCGTGACTTAACTAGCTATACGCATTTTATGCCTGTCAGCAGCCCAGCTGGTCAACCTTTAGATGCGACTATTTTTATGAACGCGCTTCTCGTACAGGGCGGGCACTTTTCACCTGAATTTCTTCGCATACTAAACCCCGTTATTGATTTAGCGATGCAAAATGGATTGGAGGGTGAGAGTGAAACACTAGAATCTTTTTATCTAAATATGCTGACTTTAGGTAAACGTTTTAATTGGTTGCAACTCACTTTCTTGACGCGACTTTTTACCGATCTCGACGCGGTAGCCAGTACGGCAAATGTTTTCCGCCGATTTCCCAATAGGACACCTCAACTCTACGCGATGATTTTATTGTCTAAAGATCCCTCCGGTGTGGCAGACTATATTTCTGATCAAGATAAAGAAAGGATGGGGGACATGCTATATGCTTTACCGTTGGGGCGTGGTGCAATCATAAGCCTTATGCAATCTCGTAAACCCTTATACCGCCCACCGGCGTTTGTGCAATGGATTGATAAACCCATTGCCTGGGTGAGGCAGGCGCCTCTCCTGAGTTTTACTCATCAGCATCCACAAGCAGCTATTAATATTAAACTCGTCGTTATCCTCATTTCCGGATTCGCGCTCGCGCTTGGAGTAAGCAGTTTATTTGAAACGAATGCACGTAATTCGGGCTCGAGTAGACTCGAGCCCTTGCTGATACTGCGAAATACTATAATTGCTTTATTTTTTTCCGCTACTGTATGGGTCCTCATTGAGCCATCTCTTTTAGATATTGGACCTGAACCCAAAGCAAAGTTGCGATTAGTGTTCGAATTTGCTAATACATTAGAATCCTTAAAATCAAAAAATGTCGGATCAGCCATGTTAGACCAAATTACCATCCTTATACTCATTATTTTCTTTCTCCTTCAGCTCATCATCTATGTTGTGGGGATAATTAAAGTTTCTGAAATTAAGAAGCTGGATGCATCACCACAGCTAAGGTTAAACCTTCTCGATAACGAAGATAACCTTTTTGACCTGGGACTTTACATTGGACTAGGAGGCACAGTATTATCACTTATTTTACTGGCCATGGACATTGTCCAGGCGAGTCTGATTGCCGCCTATGCCTCCACATTATTCGGCATTATCTTTGTTGCTTTACTAAAAGTATTTCACGTTCGTCCTTTACGTAGGATAATAATTATAAATGTAGAAAATACTGATCATGAATCGAGCGTTACTACTGATAGTTTGTGATTTTCTTCTTATAAGTTTATTAGCTTTGGCTCGTTTTGATTCACCCAAAGAGGATATGCTCGTGTCAGAAGCTGAAAGCGAAGAATCGCAAAACAATATAGATCAAGATCTTATAGATGTATTGAAGTATTCATTGGAAGCAGAAGAGAATGAGAACCGTAGAGAGATTGAAGAACTGGAAACAGACAAAGATGTCCTCGAAGGCTTACTGCGTGAAACGCGAGATGATTTGAAAGAGAGAGAAGAGATTGCAACTCGCCTGGAATCGGAAAAAGAAAATATCACTCAACGGTATAAAGAAAAAAGTGAGCAGTTAATAACAACGGATAAAGAACGTGCTGCTCTTATAGAGAATCTTTCAATAACGCGGGAACAAGCAGGTGCGAACAAAGAGCGGGCTAAACTATTACAAGAACAGCTTCAATCTCGCGAGCATGAACTTGCACAGCAAGAGAGAGAATTG
The DNA here is from genome assembly GCA_965219535.1 of Opitutales bacterium. Lineage (GTDB taxonomy): Bacteria > Verrucomicrobiota > Verrucomicrobiia > Opitutales > PNEW01 > PNEW01. The sequence continues at coordinate 1,875,384 of CBDCNV010000002.1, forward strand.
CAGTCTGCAATTGAAGAGCGACTTAATGTTGAACGTGAAAAGCAGAAAGTAATTACTGAACTCAAAATTCAAGAGACGGAAAATAAGTTACTCGAACAAAACCTGATTGCAGCGAAAGCTGAAATTGATACGGTAAGAGTTAAAAAAGATGTTATTCAACAACAAGCGACAAAATTAGCTGAAGGGGTAACAAATCTGACGGAGCAGTCTACGCTTATACAAGAAGAAATCAGGCAACTGCAGCCGCGCTCACCTAATAGTATTTTTAATGAATTCAAATCCAACAGGGTCTATCTTAGCTTTGATGCTGAATCGCGAGGCCTCATTGGTTTACGCAGTCGACGATACGATGCGAAATCTATACTCATCTCGGATGGTAAGAGCGTATATGCGCTAGTTCATACGCATGATACCCCCTTTCGTCTTTCGGATGAAGGAGCGGGTTTGGCAAACGTTACGGGTAGTTTAAATGTCGGTGATAAGCAGATGTCGATTCTTCAAGTAGGATTTCTGACAGCTGATCCACGACTACTTGTCGTTGCAGTTTCAACTCAAGTCGGAGAACAATTGGGAATTCGTGCATTTTCACTCTCTAATGAGCCGCTGAAATATCCCGAGGCGGTGTTAATCGGAAGTGATGAAGGCTACTACGGTGAAACAGAATTCAAATTAGATCACCGTGACGATCGATTTCTAATGATGCAAACCAGGCTATTTAATCGACTCTTCGGTGAGTTTTCACCATCTCGCAGTGATCTGGTATTTTCTAAAACCGGCAGTTTTATGGGACTGATGATTAATAAACAGAATTGCGCGCTTGTCGATAATTTCAAAGTAGATGAAAAGTTTATAATTGGAATCAATTTCAATAGCGAACAGTCGGAAGCGGTAGTTTCAAGACAATACAAACGGCTGCTTAATTTGCCTTTGGATTTACAATGAGCAATAGTAATTCGTTAAAATGGAACTTATCCTTTTTGATTCAGCTCAGCGATTTTATGAACGTATTAAAAGTTTTCTCCTTGAATACGAAGATGAAAACAATCTATTTATTGGAATTCTATCTCGTCTTGCAGAGAAGGATGACTATCAGGAAAATTTATTCTTAGCGGCAGTTATTGTAAAATCTAAAATTGCAGCGGCTGCTTTACATATCCCTCCCCGAAATTTAATAGTAACTCGTTCGAGGGCCGGTGCGGTAGCGCTTTTAGCGAGTAGTCTAAAAACCCTGAACATACCTATTCCCGGTATTGTCGGACCAGTGAGTGAAGCTCATGAATTTGTCAAAATCTGGAAAGAGATAACAGATGTGGATCTCTCTATTCAGCGAACAATGCGAATATACCGGCTGGACAAAGTGATTACCCCTGAGAAAGTGGCTGGAAATATACAACGGGCTCAATTAAAGGATGTGAAGATCCTCAGAAGTTGGTTTGACGCTTTTTTCAGTGAAATTAAATCCGGTGATTCATCGGATCTCACTCATGCGGTATTGTCCCATGCACTCGAGGAAGGTAATTTATACCTCTGGAATGATGGAGAAATTGTCTCTATGGCTGGTATCGCGAGAAGTTCGCCAAATGGAAAGAGTGTTAATCTGGTCTATACACCTAAAGAATTTCGCGGTCGTGGCTATGCCAGTAATCTTGTTGCATCATTGAGCGAAAATATAATCCAGTCCGGAATGAAGTTTTGCACTTTATTCGCTGACCTTAAAAATTCAACGAGTAACCAAATTTACATAAATATTGGATACTACCCAGTCGGTGACTTCATTGAGTATAAGTGAAGGCCAGAGGGGAATAGGAAAAATAGCTCCACTATCGAAAATGTCCCCTGGATTATCGGTGGAACGGCTTAGGAAAAAATATTAGAACTCAATAAGGTTTTCTGTAACGTACGCCGTTTTTATCTTTAAAAATTATATGTCGAGCGCTGCCGTCTACTTCAATTAATCTTATTTCCAATTCATCACTGACGGTGGAATTCACATTATATACGGTACCATTCAAAAGTGCGGCGTGGCGATCACCTTTAGATTTTACCCCCTGAACAACAAGGCCATTCAAGAAATCGACAACTGCCGGATCGGGTGTTGGTTTATGAACAACGGGTGGAGGCGCGTTATTAACCCCTGACGGGGCTGTATCTTCGGTTAATGGTTCACCACTGCTTGGTGGCTGAGAAGGACTGGGATCTTTTGCAATACTGGGTCGAACATTCCTCGTAATTGTTGGACTTGGTTCTTTGGTATCAGTGGGTTCCGAAAAAGGAGAATTGGGATCCGTATAGATTTCCCCAAAATCTGAATCGGGGTCCGTATAGGGGCTTTGAATATCGCTAAAAGAACCAGATGATTTCACAATCGAAGGAGCGGGAGCAGGATCGGGAGGTGTATCTTCCTGTGTAATTGCATCTTCATCTGCAGGTTCTGTTGTATCTGATGTAAAGGCTTTAGCGATGAGATAAATCGCCCCGACAAATAGCAGCGCGACAAAGAAAAAAGCTGCAGCAATTTTGAAAAAAGCCCCAGTATTTGAAGTGGATTTAGGTTTTCCTGTTCCAGTAGTTTCAACTTTTGGAACCTCCGGTTTTTTAACTTTCGGTGGAGCCGGAGGGGGTGGTTTTACCTTATCATTTGGGGGCTTTTGTTCTTCTTCTTTAGATTCAGTTTTCTGGGGTGGAGGAATTGGCGGTTTAGTAGAGAGTTTCTTTTCTTCTGGAACTGGTGATGGTTCTTCAATCTCTGGCACTAATGGGTCAGCTGGAACATCTTCCGAAGGTGGTGGCGGAGGAGGCTCTTCAATTTCGGGGACTAAAGCTTTTTCCGTAACTTGCTCCTGTTCTGGTGGGGAGGCGATTTCTGGAGGCGGTTCATTAATGAGCGGTTCGCTGGGTTGCTCTTGTTTTTCCCCTGTATCATCAGTGGGTTCTCGACGCAGACTCATTTTAGGTTTAGCTTGTTCAGCTTCCTGCGCCGGTGGAGAATCACTCGTCTCTTTTTTCTCTTCTACTTCAGCGGAATTTGCCTCTTCCTCTGGTGAGGGTTTCTTTAAAGAAAGGCGAATTTTAGGCTTATCATCTGTAGAGCCTGATTCGGTGTTGTCAGGTGAATTTGCCTGATCTTCAGAATTGTTTGGAGTAGATGAATCCGTCATCGTCAATTAATATTACTTCTCTAGGTTTAATCTCTTTAACTCTTAAATTCAACTCATTATTTATCATCGAATCTACGCCAAATACCTTATTCCCCATCAAAATCTTACTATTTCGATCTGAAATCCGTATACCTCGGATTTGCATCTGTTTTACGTAGGCTATACTGGCGGGATTTGGTTTATCTCGATCGCCATCAATTGAAAGCGAATTGTCTGTAATAGATACTGAAATTGAGCTTTTAGTTTGGGTATCGATTGATGATGCCGGCGCGACTGACGCTATTAACTGGGGATTAACGCCATCAGTCCCTGGTGATTGGGTTGATGCAAGGATATCACCTGTATGAGGCGCTGTAACGTTAGTATTAGAAGACACATCACTTTGGAATGAATTAATTGAGTTGGGGGCTATGCTGTCAGTATTATCACTCCCTCTTGCTTGTGATTGACCCCCGGCAATGTCATTTGCCAGAGAAGACTGCTGTGCAGGTGTTAGGCTTACAGGTTGTTGAGGCACAACAACAATCTGTCCACCCTCACTATTCCTATCCATTATACTAATAACGAGAAATGCGATAAAACTGGCGATAATGATCGTGAACATCATAACCCCAAGGAGAACTTTGAAGATATCTGATTGTCCAGATCCTGTTGCAGATGGTGTGGATGAGAGCGAAGACGATGCTGGCGTTGCGACTGCGGATGTCGCTTCACTTTCAGTCTGCACCTGCTGGGCCTTTTTAAGGGCTTCATTAATAAGGCTCATTTTATACGCAACTCCTTTAATGCCCGCCTGACGTCCCAATAAGTCACTTCATCAGAAGACCTAATATAGGAGGAAAGTAACGATTTGTCACATATATTATTAATCATTCTGGGAATGCCTTTACTTGCATTATAAACTTTCTTTAAAGCCGGATGAGTAAATCGCGGACGACCTTCACTCCCTGCGAGTGTTAATCGGTGATGAATGTATCGCTGCGTATCTTCATAATTTAGCGATTCGAGATTATAATAAACTAAGATTCTCTGCCTTAGCTGTCTTAAGCGGTTCTGAGACAATTTTTCTTTCAGCTCGGGTTGCCCTTGATCGGACCCCGTTTTTCGTACCAATTTAAGTGAGAGAGTTACCGGGTGTTAATGGTTTTAGGATTGATGTATATGAGAGATCTTGGCGAAGTGAGGGCGTAGCCCGAACGCGGCCAAGATCGGAAAGGAATCTGACAAACTCTTGTGGGCTTTTGAAGCCTAAACGACTGTGGGGATGTTCATGGTTATAGGTCTGACGCCATTGTTCGATTACCACTTGCGCTTCAGCCACGCTGAGCAACACTTCACGGTTCAAACACTCATCGCGTAAGCGGTTGTGAAACGACTCGATGAAACCGTTTTGCCAGGGACTGCCCGGATCGATATAGATCGCCTTTATGTTATTACCGGACAACCACTGCTGCACTTGATGAGCAATGAACTCACTGCCGTTGTCACTACGGATATAGCTGGGAGGTCCCTCCTCTTCAATGGCCTCGCTAAGCACAGAGAGGACATCGGTTGAGGTGAGTTGACGAGCGACCCGGATATCCAGGCATTTACGCGTATATGTCTTCGCTTCGCTTGAGTGTCGTCGCTTTCAGCTCCTCGGTACATCGATTAGAGTCATCATCTTTAATGGACCGCCGTTGTCTGTACGATCATGGACAAAGTCCCAGGACCAAACGTGATTGCGACCCTTTGCTTTAGTAGGTGACCCCGTAGAGACTCCTTGACGGTGTCTGCCCTTTTTCGGGGGCTTTACCTGCAGCCCTTCTGAACGTCGTACCGCCTGGACAAACTTCCTGCTTGTTGTCCAGCCTTCCTTTACCAGCAAGGCACGGATGCGCCGGTAACCGTAGCGGGGATGTTTCCAGGACAAGCTCACAATCCGCTCGACCAACCGCTGAGCTTTCTCACTGGCCTGTTTGGGCCGGTAACTGAACGTTGACCAACTCAGGCTGAGATAAGCACAAGCCCTCCGCAACGAGCACAACCCTTTCTCAGCCGCAGCTTTTACTACTCGTTTCTTCTGCTTTGGGCTCACCATTTTTTTGACAGCGTTTCCTCCATTACCTGATTCTTGAGCATTTGATCTGCGAGCAGCTTCTTCAGCTCGGTATGTCAGGCCTTCTCGCTTGCGCTCGTGAATTCTTTTTCCAGCTCTTTAAATCGCTTCGCATCGGCAAGTTCTAAATTGCCATATTTTTTACGCCAGCGATAGAAAGTCTGTTCGCTCAGGTTGTTTCCACGGCAGATTTCCTGTACCGTTTTACCGGTATCGGCTTGCCGCAATATTGTTATAATCTGTTCTGTTGTGTATCTTTTTCTTTTCATTGAGGTTATCTGTTTATCCCGATAACCTCTCTCTGTAAATGATACGATTTTTGGGGGTCACTCCACCCGAGCATAATGATCTGCAATAGTTTTTGCTTGTCTGTTTCCAGATTGGAAAGCAGGCGCAAGTGTTCCATTGTTTCAATCGCTAAATTTTGTGATTCGTCGATGATGAGGACAATATCTTTTCCTGCATGGATGCGATCAAGGAGCACGCGGTTTAGATGATCAATAAGATCAACTCGGCTGCTTTCCTGAGCCATTTCTGTTTCTCCCAACTCCATTAGTATGGCTTTAAGAAGCTCTGTTTCGCTTAAACGAGGATTAAGAATGAGCGCAGTTTCATAGCGCTCCGTATCTATTTCATTAAGTAATTTTCGACAGATAGTGGTTTTGCCACATCCAACTTCACCCGTTAGGACAATAAAACCTTTTTTCTCTTCAATCCCGTATAGTAAGTGAGACAGAGCATCCTGATGAGTCGCACTCAGGAAAAGAAACTTGGGATCGGGACTGATATTAAAGGGCATCTCCCGCAGACTGTAGTAACGCTGGTACATTAAGCATTAAATAGATTAACAATCTATATATCAAAAAAAAAGCGATTAGAAAACAGCAATGTGCTTTTTTCTTCTCATACGCTATCTTAAATGTTATAATAAAATCCCAAGAAGTAAATTGGCGATGAAAATATTCAGATTACCCAGAATCATTCTAATCCTTCTTTCAGGTACGCTTTGTTTAATTATTTTTTCTATTGCTATGGTGCTCATGCAGACGTCACGCGAATATAAGAATTTTAAAGTACGCGAACTTCAGTATGAGCAACGCTTGTTGCTAGCACGTAAAGAATTTCAAGCTAAAGAAGAGTATGTTAACCGAATGCTTAACAACCCAGAATCTCTTGAGAGATTGGTAAGAGAAAAGCTCGGTTATGTGCGTCCGGATGAGATGATTTTTCGATTTGAGGATTCGTTAAATCGCTAATTTCCAATACGATTAAATCGTTACTCAGCGTATACGATTTGTGTATATAATTACTATTATAATTTTAATTCGATATTTATCAAGAACATAGATAGAAGAGGATTGCTTCCTATCTTGATTATATAAAGGTAGAAAACTTCTACCGATGAATATCCTAAATAAAATTAGATCTGCAGGTGAGCATGGCAATCTCTTTGAGGTTACTATTGCTAACCTTGAAGCTTGGATTAACAGTAATTTTCTTCCCGACTGGGCGGTAGCAAGTATAGAGGAGTTAGTAGAGAGGGAAGCCTGGAACGAACTCAACAATCGTTTTTACAAATATCTTGAGTTTGGTACAGGAGGAATGAGAGGACGCACGATAGGGGAATTTATTACCAAGGCTGAGAGGGGAATTCCCTTGGAGTTCGAGTCCCCTCAGCATCCGGCAGTCGGTGCCGCAACGCTCAATGACTTTAATATTATACGAGCTACGATAGGGCTTTTTTATTATTGCGAGCAGTATCTGCAAAAGAATTCACCGGATGATAGGGTACCAAAAATAGTTATCGCCCACGACGTCCGTTTTTTTTCGAAGCATTTCTGTGAACTCGTCGCCTCAACATGGGTTCGGCTTGGCGGTCGCGCAGAGATATTTAGCGGACCACGTTCTACTCCGCAGTTGAGCTTTTCCGTGCGTTATCTCGGTTCCACATGCGGCGTAGTTATCACCGCCAGTCATAATCCACCCCATGACAATGGCTTTAAAATATATTTTGATGATGGGGCACAAGTAGTCGCCCCCCATGATACTGGCATTATAAAATGTGTAGATGAAGTCAAACTGGCGGACGTCTCAACTTTTTTAATTAAAGAACTGGACGAAGTCGTTACCTTACCCCTTTCACTTGATCAAGCCTACCTCGATGGGCTTGAAGAGAATATATTAGATCCGGGACTTTTTAAGAAAAATAAACTACGAATAGTTTTCACGCCCATCCATGGAACGGGGGGTATCATTTCCTTGCCTTTAATGGAACGGTTCGGAATCGAAGTGATTCCAGTCGAGCAGCAGATAAAGATGGACCCACGATTTCCAACCGTAAAATCTCCTAATCCTGAAAACGCTGAGGCACTCTCAGAAGCAATAGCGTTAGCGAAGAATGTTAGAGCAGATCTGCTCTTTGGGACTGATCCAGACAGTGATAGAATGGGAGTCGGAGTAGCTGATAAAAATGGAGAGATGAAACTGCTAAGCGGGAACATCATCGGGGCATTACTGGCAGATTATCGGATTACTAAATTAAAAGAACTCGGGGTAGTTTCTCCAAACGGCAGCCAAAATGCAGCGATTATAAAAACATTTGTTACGACTCCATTTCAGGATTCAATAGCTGATATTCATGGAATTAAAGTTATCAACACCTTGACCGGGTTTAAATGGATAGGAGAAAAATTGAAGATTTACGAGGATCAGTTACGCGAAAAAATACTTCATACTCAGAATATAAGTTTGAATTATGACACCACCTCCTATCGCAAACGTGCTGAACTTCTTTTACGCTATAGTACTTTCACTATATTCGGTGGTGAAGAAAGTTACGGCTACCTGGGCACTGATCGCGTACGAGACAAAGACGCGAATGCGGCAATTGTTATTTTTTGTGAATTGGCGGCTGCGCTAAAAAGTAAAGGTAAAGATATCATCGAACACCTGGATGAATTATATTTAAAATACGGGTACTATCTGGAAGATTTACTAAATATCTATTACGAAGGTGCAAGTGGCGCAGCTCGGATAAAGAGCATTCTTAATTCATATCGTTCACATCCACCTACCGAGATAGGTGAATATAAAGTAACAAAATTTACCGACTTCGGTAAACAGACATTGCACGACTCAGACGGTAAGGAAATCCCCAAGCAGGATTTTTATATGCTCGAGCTGGATAATGGATACTCTTACGCAGTGCGAGGTAGTGGGACAGAACCAAAAATCAAGTTCTATTTATTTGCTCAAGAAGAGGTCAGTGAACCCGGTGAACTCGATAGCGTTAAAAGAAAAACCGCAATTACTCTCAAAAGTCTAAATCAAGCAATTGAGGATGATGCTCATCGACGCGCAGGTTAAATAGGTGGATCGATATAAAACTCGAATATAAGTAATTCAGCTGTGGCATGAGGAATTTAATTCGCTAGTTTTATAAAACTAAACGGACAAAGAATTGCTCACTTGAAATACGCTGAAAATAATACTTAAAGCGATAATCGTAACGAGAATAAATGCAAAGATCAAAGCAGCAGAAGATATAACGGCTGTTAGAATCTGCAAATAATTCGTGAGTTCTCGCCGATAAATTTTAGTTATTTCACGAAGACTATTGACGAGATTACCCGTATTTTCTCCCACCGTTAATATGTCCAATGCAAGATCAGGCATAAATTGAGTTCGATTGAAGGCGATGGCAACGGAAGCTCCTTCTTGAATCTGTTGACGGCTTTCACTGAACTTTGCTCTCAGCTGGGTGTTGGTGAAAGTTTTTTCTGAGAGACGTAGACTTTCCGTAGTATTGATTCCACTTTCCATTAAAGTTGCCATCAGGCTTGATGACTGGAAAATTTCGGAATAGTAAAAGATTTTCCCAATGAAGGGCATGCGTAGCAACCAGTTGTCGATTTTTTCGCGACCAACTGGTTTTTTTCGCCATTGAAGAAGAGCAATGAGAAGAATTGCGAAAACTATAATTACTAAGGGGGCAGATTTGAGCGCAATATCTGAACCATTAATAAGAATTTTAGCAAATAACTGTATTTCTCCACCAAGAGTTAAAAGCATGGATCGAATTTTTGGGAGGAGGAAAAAGAGAAAGAAGCCGACGACGGCAAAAGCTATTACACAGATAAAAACCGGATAAGCCAGGCTACTGAGAATACGATTACGCAACTCTGCGGTTTCTTCCATATGGGTTACGATTTTCTCAAGGATTGGTGTAAGGTTGCCGGTAGCTTCACCTGCTTCCACGAGGTGGACGCTGGATTCATTGAAAACCTCTGGCATCTCTGCCATTGATTTAGACAGGGTGTAACCTTCGCTAAGATTCCTCCAAATTTTATCGCAAAGAACTTTAATATAGGGATCGTTCAAGCGTTGACTCATCAACCGGACCGCATCTCCAAGCGGCATACCACTGGCAAGCAGCTCACTTAATTTTTGCATAAAATTAAGCGCTAATTTCCGTTTTGATTGTATCCTGAATGTCGGTCGAAAATGTTTAAACCATCGACTGCCTTTCAACGTATGAGGCGCGTGATCTTGGTTCTTATTTCCAGTTTGGTCTAATAGGGTAATTGTAAGCGGTTTAATATCCTGAGCCATGAGCTTCTGGATTACCTGCCTGCGATCTACAGCATCCATATCACCTGTTATCGTATCGCCGGCAGGAGCAATAGCTTTATATAAAAAGGTAGGCATAGAGCTGAATCAAATATGAAAATACGGGTTCAGGAACTTTAAGCATCATCAGCTAATTTAGACACACGCATGACTTCATCGAGTGAAGTGTTTCCCTGGAGTACCTGATTCCAACCTGCATGCTGCAAGGTCATCATTCCAGATTTAATCGCCTGTTGACGAATTAACCTTGAAGTCTGTTTCTGAATAATCAGTTCATGAATTACATCATTGACCCGGAGATTTTCATAAATGCCAATCCTCCCTCGATAGCCAAAGTTGTGACAATTTTCGCAGCCAACAGGTTCGTAAATAGTAGCTGCCAGATCTTGATCTGTAGGTTTTATTTGCAGGGTCTGAAGGCTTTTCGCTAGAAATTCAGAATCATGTTGTGCGGATTTTCTACACACTTTGCACAGACACCTAACCAGTCTTTGAGCGATGATGAGCTCAACTGAGGATGCAATCAAAAATGGCTCAATTTCCATATCGATTAGTCGGGTGAGGGCACCTGGCGCATCGTTTGTGTGCAGAGTGCTGAATACCAGATGACCTGTAAGAGCGGCGCGAATCGCAATTTCTGCTGTTTCACGATCTCGGATCTCACCAACCATAATGACATCAGGATCTTGTCGCAGGACATGGCGAAGGGCACCAGCGAAATTAAGGCCAATTTCAGGATGGACTTGAATCTGATTAACACCGGGCACTTCGTATTCGACAGGATCTTCGATCGTGATGATACGATTTTCGGGTTTATTAATATCACGAATAAATGCAGTTAGTGAGGTCGACTTGCCAGCACCCGTAGGACCGGTGACGAGAATTATGCCATGGGGGAGATCGAGTACTTTTTTAATCACCGCTTGATCTTCCGGCATTAATCCTAATTCCTGAAAGCCCATGGGTTGATTCTTCTGATTAAGCAGTCGAAGACTTACGCTTTCCCCATACATCGTAGGCATTGTAGAAATTCGAATATCGAGTTCACTGGAACCAGCTCTGTAATTAATTCGCCCATCCTGTGGACGGCGTTTTTCAGAGATATTTAACTTAGCCATTATTTTAATCCGAGAAATGATCGCTCCCTGGAATTGAACGAGATTATCCGGCACGCGAATGGCCACTAACTCACCATCAATGCGGTACCGAATTTGTAGTGAATCTTTTAATGGCTCAATATGGATATCAGTTGCACGATCTTCTACTGCTGTTCGAATGATATCGTTTACGAAGCGAATGATTGCTGCATTCTCATCTTCACTTTCCTCAATATCCCGACCACTGTGGTCATCTTCATCCATTCCGGAGTCACTCAGGCTACTCGAACCGACTCCATATTTTTGCGTGATAGTATTGATTATGTTCTTAGGTACACCGAGATGCCAATGAGGGCGTTTTCCACAAACGGCGTAAATCCAATCATCCATCGATGCGTCCGGTGGCCATAGGGTAATTAAACAGAAAGCATCTTTATTGGAACTGACGAATGGTAAACATTGGTATTCATGAATAAGTCGCAACGGAATCAGGTCTGTCGCATCTGGGTGCAGCTCAAATTGTTCAATGACCTCGAGATTACAGCGTTCGCCAATTTCCTGAAGAACCTGGTTTTCGTTACTATCCAGGAACTGGGACAAAAGAGTGAGGCGGTTAAGTCGTGGTGAATCCTCTAGCACTGCCTGTTGTTCAGGGTTCAGTCGCGAAATAATTTCTGCTAGAGGGTTACTTTTGATTTGGACAATCATCAGGAGGATAAATTACTTATCAGCGGTAATGACACGTCGACGAAGAGGCGATTTGTTTTTAACAATACCCGGCTTAGGATCATTAATAGAGGGTTTATTTAATACAGCCGATTGCACGATTTCATTTCGCTTTGATATAGTTACGGGTAAGGGCTCATGCGTGGGCCTTACGAGAGTCAATTTCTCAGTTCGATTATTAAATTTAATATAGATTAAATTTCTATTTCTTTCAAACCGTAGCACCTGATAGGGTGCTTCTGATTCTCTTATTTTTACCCAGTCGCTTTTCTGTTTAGCATTATTATAGATGTTAAAATAGTAATCCCCTCCTAGAGAATAAAATCCCCGAAATTCGAGAATACGCGTTAATTCTGTATTTGAATTTCCTGGGACGTTGATTAATCGAGAATAGTCAGGGCTGAAATCATCAGGGACAAAGGGTGAATTATCGATTAAATCGCTGGCCTCAAGTGATTGAGCGTTAAACATCGTAAAATACATCCCAAGAAAAAAAATCATGAATCTAAATAGCTGAAATGCCAAATATGTCGGTTTAGCGCTCATTCTTATTTTTTAATTTTGGTGTCGCTATCTTCGATTTTACCTTTTTCGAGTAAACTTTCAATTTTTTCTCTATTAGTAAATCTCTCAATATTATCTAACGTATTACGGTAGGCATCATCAGTGGTTAATAATATTTCAGGTCTGATGAAAATAAGTAGCTCTCTTTTCGTTTGTTCGTCCGCGCTTGACCTGAAAAGATGTCCCAGTAACGGGATCTCACCGAGGAATGCCATGCGTCCCCGTATTTCTGTATTGTCAATTTGTTGCAGTCCGCCGAGGACAATTAATTCTTGATCGGCTACACTTAAGAATGACTTCGCTTGGCGTTTACCAATAATTGGTTGGTCATTGCCATCTATGGTTACCGTATCCACTACACTTTCGACTTTCTGATCAATCTCCATTTGGATTATGCCGTTCGGGCCAATAAGCGGCTTTACTATCAGCTCAATGCCAATATCGCGAAACTGGACACTACTGCGTAAGGAGGTCCCCCCAAAATTATCGGATTGAGTCGCGGTAATGACGGGACGAGATTCTGCCACGTTTATCGAAGCTTCTTGATTGTGGGTTGTCACCAGCGTAGGGGTAGAAAGTATGGTGACTTCTGTGTTTCGCCGAGCTGTATTGAGTAAAGTGTTAATCGAGAAATCTTTTAATGAACCACTTATCGAATAACCTTGAGGAAGTCGTGTCGTGCCGGGGCCTTGGACGCCAAAGTTCACCTGGCTTAATCCGGCGAGGTTAAAATCGATATTAAAGGCATCAATACCGCGCACTATATCCTCACTCAGGGTAACTTCAGCGATTACTACCTCAATTCGCACCTGGGCTAAGAGGGTATCTATTTTATCCACAATTTCACGCAGGTATACGAGGTCATTGGTAGTGCCCGAGGCGACAATGGCGTTGCTGCGTGGATCCGCTACGATAGTGAGATAGTCACTAAACTGAAGATTATTGGTCGCCATGTCTGAAAGGATTCCCGCACGAGCGGCGCCAGTTTGAGCGGCCGATTGTCTTCGCGCAGTGGCTCGGCTCCCTCTTTCACTTGTTGATTCATCTCTTGAACGCTGTTGGCCGGTGAGAACTTGCTCAATCAATTCAGTAACTTCAGTGGCGTCTGCATGTTTAAGAGAAAAAATCTCAGTTTGCGTGATCGGGGCAACATCAACATCAAACTTTGATATAAGATCGTCAATTAGGTCCTTGTTGCTATGGTGGGTAAAAACAACAAGTTGATTACTTCTTTCGACCGCTTCAAAAGTGGTATTATTTTCCAAGTAACGTTTCAGGCTACCAGTTTGCATTGCTTGCAGGCGTTTTACAATATCGGTAGCTGACACATGTTCGAGGTGATAAAATAAAATCTCAACCTGCACTTCAGCTGGTTGGTCTACTTTAGAAATTACATCTTCAATGCGTTGGAGATTTATCAATGGATCAGTGACCAGGATGGCATTAGATTTCGGGAAGGCGATGGGTGCACCTTGTGTAAGCAATGGCTGAATCACGGGAACTATCTCTTCAGTATTTAGATAATCGAGATAAAAGAACTTGGAGTAAATTTTCTGACTTGGGGTGCTCTTGAAGGTAGAATCATTTATCATACTAGGAGCTTGGGTAGCGATGCTTGTTGCAGGTACGGCTTTGAGGAATTTCTCACCGACTTCGGTAATGGCAATACCGTTCAAGCTAAGAAGACTTTCCATCGCTAGAATGGCATCTGCTTTAGTCATTGCGCTTTGACTACTGAAATTTATTTGTACCTTTGGTAGGTTTTGCTGTCTTAATATGGATTTTCCCGTGAAGCGTTCCAACATCTCGATGACTTCATTTGCTTCCATATCACTTATGCGGATCACACCAACTGAATCCATCCCTTGTGGCGTAATGGAAGGTTCCTGTGCCGAAAGAGAAAACAGCACAGGGAATAATGATAGAAGCAGGATATGCAGTAAGCTGATGGGTTTAAGGGCTTTCATACCTTAAACGATAGTTTTCGCTTTAGATTGATTTATTTTTCAACTCGAAAGAAGAGACAAGGAATTGTGCATCGAGCTGTCTGGGGTCAGCTTTATTGGCCACAATGCGCATTCTTTCCAGGCCGAGGTATGGAGATTCTTCTTTTATTTTTTTGTCAAATTCTATGAGATCCGCGATTCCACTTTTCTTGAACTGAATGCGTACCGTGTGGGCATTGAAAATATCACCTTCTTGAGTGCCAGGTGAATTGATATCGAAATTTAAACCTGCCTTGCGCGCTATATTATCCAGTTTTTCCACTAATTGTGAGCTGGTATATGTCTTCTCTGGTTCCAAGCGTTGGAGGGCGTGGTTTAAGCGCATTTTGATATCATCTTTCTCGCTGATTATCTGATCCTGATATTTTAATTGATAACCAGTATTTCGCAAATTCGTATAGACGGACTTACTGTCTTTAATTAAACTACCTGCCCACACGAAAAGAATAATCCAAATAAACACAGTTAGTAATGCACGCTCTCGCAGAGACAATATATTGTAGAATTTCTTGAACATAGTGAAAGATAATGCGGATTAACTATTCCATGAGCTGTGCGCCTGCGACAATCTCTTCAGGATTAAAGGGCGAGGGGTTAAAAGTGACGACTACTGTAAAAGGGGCATTACCACTTCTTGATACGATCTTTTTAATTTTCGCATCCGAGACAAGGGGTAAATTACGCAGATTTTCCATATAACGGTTGACGACTTCTACATTACTGGCAGCCCCATCGACTTGAATCTGATTGAAGCTGTCAGATACAGCTTGGGTAAAATAGATAGAGCTCGGCCTTTTCAAATTCATTGTTGCGAGCATCTCGAAGGGTTTAAGTTCATTTTGAGCAATTTGCTCGATACGTAATAAGAGATTATTTTTTTGTTCAATAAGCGCTACTTCATCACTTCTTTCTGCAACTTTATCTATCCGAAAATCCGTCCAGGTATTTGTCATCATAAAAATAAACTGTAAGAGCAGAAATAGGGAAGCGGCAATACCTGCGAGTTGTGTCGATGACCATACATAGCGAGAATAATTTCGCTTTCGACTCGCCTTTAATTTAAATGAGCTCGCGCGAATATCGGCATCACATAATTTTTTTTCATCCATCGGTAAGCGCGTGACGGTCGAATTCAAATCTGAATCAATTTCACCTGATACGAGACGATGCTTGAATCGTAATTTGTCATCAGAATCAACTAATGCCGACGTGCCCAAATAAATGTTGTTATCAATTTTATAGCCTTCATTTTTTAATGAGACGAGAAGGTTGTTTTTCACTTTCAGGAGAGAGGCATCTGAATTATCAATATTTTCCAGTGATAGAGTAAATACGTTTTCTGGGACGGTACTATGGGCAGAAAAGGTGAGGGCGGACATCGAATTATTCTCCGATAAGAAAGTAATCGATGGTTCGTCAAAGGAGACCCCATTTATGGTGATAAAGCTCGGTAAGACATGGTAATATTGATCAAGGTTTTCGACACCTAAATTATTAATACTCTCGCGATAGGCCGCGTATATTAATATTAAAGAGGTTCTTTCATCGCGTAGAAATCCCCATAATAATTGATTAAGAGGAAAAGGAGAAAGACCTTCAAGGGACAATTCAGCAAATTGATCTATTTCGCTGTCACTGATTTCAGGTGGTAAGGTTAAGGAATGACAATAAAAAACCTCACCCGGAACGAGTAAAACTTTCCGGTTAGCAAGCTTACTACCCAGCTTAGCTTCGAGAAATTGTACCAATTTATTCATTAAAAATGTGTAACTAATAAACTCATTCGCATGTCAATGTCGATTAAATTCGTTGATTCTCAGTGAGGAGAAGAATATCAAAAGGAAATTCCAGATTAAGTTTAGCGTTACTATCTTCGTCAGTAACATTAACCGAAGAGTTCCCTTCAAGGTTATTACTTTCTTCTTCACTGTTATTTTCAGTCGTGGAAGATACGTTTTGATTTTTGATGATTGCTGAAAGAAGAAAATTTGAATCACCACGACTAACGCTAATAGTTATTTTTAATACATGAGCATAAATATTTGCCATGCTGATACCTGGATTCAGCGCGGGGGGATAGTAGGGGTGCGTACGAGAGTTAATGAGTTGATCATCTTCACTCCCAGGAATTTTATCTTCACCTATGAGGTAATTATACAGGGGCTCCGAATCGTGACCATCGACTCTTGAAATGACTTTATGCACGAGGGTATTGGCGGTGTTAAGGTTGACCAATTCATTATGGTAGAGAGAAATAGCATCCTTAAATTGATCATATAAATAATTGGGAATTCCTTCATCGTCTAAAAAAAAGATATCAAAATCCTGAATTAAAAAAAGTTCACTCAAGCTTTTCAGTGAATCGTCGGCAGGTTTATAAGGAGGTGATAGACGTTCGTAGTAGTCTAATTCAGCGCCATTGAGTCGTGTCAAATCATCGCTGTCCATCCAGTCGAGCAAAGAGTCGGTCAAAATTTCTGCATCGGGTAAAGGGATGCCCATCTCTTCAAAAAGAGTGTTTAAAATAAGCGGAGTCGCTTGGGTGAGAGATAATTTGCCGGTTTCATCTTCAATATTTATTTCAAACTTCAGATCATCACTAAGCTGAATTTGTGCATACCCTACAGGATCATTCCAACCTTGGCTTGGTGAATAAAGGCCACCATCAATTTCCTGGATTTCACTGATCACTGCAATGCTGGCATCGAGCAGGGAGTAGGCTTCAATCCGAAGTTCATCACGGTTTTGGAAAAGGCCTGAATACTTGATCCTGTCCGTGGCTTCTTCCATGAAGGCGAGAACAACAAAAGAAGCCAGTGCAATCATACCTAGGACAGCTGCCAGAATGCTGCCACTGTTAAAAGATCTGAGATTAACGTATTTAAAAATCGAAGCCATTCTCTATTAAAAAATGGAAATATTCCCACTTATATTTGGTAGTTGAAGAGGAGTTTCGCGCAATTCACCTTCGTATTCAAAATCCAAGAATAAAAAATCCGGTATGATCAGCTTTCGGCTGCGATCTTCTTGCGGGGCGTTGTGAATCTCCCATTTGTCATCATCAGATTTATAGTAACAGTAACGAATATTACTCAAGAGGGGAGAAACCAGGGTGCGTTGAACATCGTCGCTATCTTCAGTTTTTTGCAGATTGGAGTACCACAGCATAAAAAGACCATCCCCTTTGCGAAAATAGAGGTAACAGGTTATAGCTGTAAATTGCCGGTCGGGCAGAGCTAATAAAGCAGGGGCTTCCTTCAAGCGAAAGGTAAGGAGAGGATCTTCAAATTCACTGAAGCCGGGTGGTCTATTCCACGAAATGGATGCTAGTTCTGCTTCTTGTGAGGTCACCGAATTTTTTAACGCATGGTTAAGGAAATAAGTCACACCTTCTACATGCTGATTAAAATATTGGTCGTCTCCTCTGATGAACCAAATGTTAGCGAGTGAGACCAGATATACCGAAATTGCCGTTAACAACATTCCTCCTATTGTAAGGGCAAGAAGGATTTCGATGAGCGTGAACGCGTTTATTCGCAGCTTAGACAACATAATTAGAATTTCTTTAAACGGTTAAATAGTAGCCGATCACTGTTTTCTGCGAGTATCGTTGATCTTTCTATTGGGTCAGACCATGTAGGGCGTAATAACAAAAGGTTCTGGGTGTATTCATTGGACTCCCCAGAATCAATTGAAGAAAATTCTATGATCAGGGTCACATAAAAAAGATCACTGACCAAAGCTTGTTCTATTTCAACTCTCCAATATGCAGTTCCTGAAGACAATGTTTCCATACGACCGCCATTTTCGAGGATATCTCGATCTGACGTTCGAATTATTTGAGAACGAACAAACTTTAAATCTGCTTCCAATGCCGTCTCATTGTCTATCGTATCAAGACTAATCATAGTATTAACATAAGCTTGCGTAAGCACGACAACAGCGAGTGAGAAAATAGCGAGAGACACGGTGACTTCGATCAGGGTGAAAGCCGTGCTAGTGCGAGATCTTTTCATTTATTTTCTTTTACAAATTCGAGATCGGAAAATGGATCAAAATGATGGTTTGATTTTTCTTCATTATAATCCAGCGATACAAAAAATGGTGTGGACGATCGATCTGGATGAAAAACAATCCAATTTACCTGTTCAGATTCTTGCTCCTGTGAGGTGGGATAAAACATCCCGCGTTCCGGTAGAATCTGGTAAAAAGCGACCTCAATATCATGAGCCTCATTCTGGTAACCGCTGTCAAAAGCATCTAATATTTGTCCATCAATATCGGTAATTATGAATTGTTTAATCTCATCATCAAAACCGAGGTAGGCAGGTTCTTTACGAATAGCAGCCAAGTAGCGTGATTCGCGCACCGCGGACTTTAAAATCTGCGGTAGTGATTTTTCATTCAAACTGGAAAGTATCGTGTCGATGTTGGTAATTACGAGGCCCGCAATAAGAGTAAAAATGCCCAATGCGAGCATCATTTCAACAAGAGTGAATGCTTTCGCCTGAATTAACCTAGTCACTAATGGTGATTTTAGAATAGGTTTACGCTGATTCTATAAAAGAAGTAAGCCCTAATCGTTGATAATATGCTCTATTAATATTTACCCTTAACCCTTTTGAGTTAGGGATGCATTATCGTTTTTATTCAACTCTTCCCGAGCCGTGTATCGAACTTTAACAAAAATAAATAAAAGCGAGGTCTACCAGTTTCCAATATCATCACCGCTCTCTACACCATCAGCCCCAAATGAATAAAGGTCGTAACTATCAATTTTTTTAGTTCCGGGATAGCGGTAATGGTAGGGATTACCCCATGGATCTAAGGGAATATTTGAGTCTTTAAGATAGGGCCCTTTCCAACGATTGATATGAGCGGAGGGCGCTTTAAAGAGGGATTCCAAGCCTTCCTGAGTGTTGGGGTATCTTCCAATATCCATGCGATATTTTAAAAGGGGGGTCTCCAGGCTATTTTTTACGAAGGTACGAGCCGTATCTTCCTGAGCGCCACTAAAAATACCTGTAAAGTTTGCTACGACTATTCCCGCAAGAAGAGCTATGATGGCGAGAACGATTAATATCTCAATGAGAGAAAAACCGGAGCTATTTCGTATAGAACGCATTGTCTAATTACTAAGAGATTTGACGGGATAATCATAAAACCCTATCACCAATAAATATATATAGAAACCGTAATTCCTGTATAGGATAGTTAATTGCACTCTATGATTTAAGAATTGCGGTGATAATAAGTTATTTGAAATCGCTTGGTTTGTCAAATGACAACTCATCGCCCTTCTTTAGCGATAAGGCTAAGGTTCTCCTTACAATATAATCGACCGCAGGAGAATAAAATCAGCGAATAACGAACAAGCGGTGTAAATGCGCGGTCAAAGATTCGTGGCTGCTGCGCGGCGGATACGCTCTACCTGTTCGAGAAATTCTTGAACAGAATCCTTATTATCAGTGCTCTGTGCCTCGCGTAAAAGTTCGGTTGCGTCACTCCAGCTTTTCTCTTCTACCATCAGTCTCGCATGGGCAACAAGCGCTTCAGCGCGGAAATTATCCAGTTGCTCCGCACGTTCGAACATTAGTATGGCTTGTTCAACGTTCGCATTATCACCATAATATTTACCTAGAGTGATTAGTGCTCGCCCTCTAAGGGGATCGCGCTCAGTTATCTTATCCAAGGTTGCTCTGGCTTTTTCTCCTTCACCTTGGGCAATGGCAATTTGAGATTGCATGGTCAATAATGTTAATTCCTCATCATCGGTGGTTTTTCCACGGTAGACTGCTCTTAATTTTTTAACCAAGGTTGCCGCATCGTCAATGGCGCCAGATTTAATTAATGAATCTGCCACTTGCAAGGGTCCCTCTATGCTATTGCCAGACCCTTTGTCTAATGAAGCGAGATACGCTTTTCGTGCAGGTTCATACATATTTTTTATCAAATAGATGTCGCCGAGTAAACGCATGCTATCGGACTGAGCAAGACCCATACGCGTTATAATTTCAATGTTCGCTGCCGCTTCATCAATTCTATTAAGACCGATTAGACTATTAGCCTGTAATACCCAGTTGTCGGCATTACTTGGGTCCTTAAGAATTAACTTTTCGAATAGGACATAACTCTCAAGGAATTTATCCTGATCCAATAGATTCCTCGCTAATCCATTTTTCCAATCGTCGCTATCGGGCTCAGTTATGATGGCAATGCCATAGGCTTTTTCGGCGGCCATGGGTATACCTTGAGCTTGAAAACAGTAACCAAGAAGACCATAAGTGCGCCCTTCCGTGTCACCCAAAGAGATAGATTTTGTAAGATGCTTAACTGCTTGGTCGTAATCCTCCAGACGGACATTAATCATGCCTAAGGTTCGTTGCGCGCGCAAATAATTTGGGTATTTCTTCGCAGCCTCTGCCATGTGAACTTTCGCTTGCTGCAGGTTACCAATTTGAAGATTTAGTTGCCCGATAATGAAGTCCAAAGCTGCACTGGATGTATCAGTAATTGATTCTTCCAGCAATTCGATTGCTTCGCCTACACGATTGGGCAATAGATTCTTAATCTCGTCGAGTAATTCCTTTTCCTCAAGAGTGATTCCGGGTTCTCTGTCAGCGAGGAATGCGAGATCTCCAACAAATCTTTTTTGCCAGTAGGGGTCCTTATACATATTTGACAAAGGATTGCGCTGGCGCTTGGACTGCGCGGAAAGGTGACTACTTAAGCTCAAAACGAGGATAATAAACCAAATTATATTTTTTTTCATTAGAAGCATTTACGACACAGGTTAACGTACAGAGAAAGATATAGGCAGACGCATTTTAGTTTTCACTTTTCTCCCATCTTTAATACCGGGGGTAAAGCGCCACTTTTTAATTGCATCCAAAGCTGGTTTATCAAAGGCGTAATCGGATGAATTTTCAATCCGTGGCAGACGCACTGTGCCTGATTCATCGACAATAAATAGAACAACAACTCGACCACCAGATCCACTGCGCCGCAGTGAAGGCGGATAAACAGGTCGCACCTGGGTGATTACTTTTGGTATTTCATCTAGATCTTCAAGATCGAATGCAAGGTCGCTTAGATTGGCACCGATTTGAAATGCGGGAATGACAAAAGCACCCGATAAATTTGCATTCAACTCGGTACTTAAAGTTAGTTCGAGTTGTTCGAGTGTTGGCGGCTCACGTTCTTCCTCCATTTCAGGATCCTCCTCTTCAAGCTCTTCCTGTTCCGGAGGGGGCGGTTCTGGAGGTGGAGGGGGTGGTGGAGGCATCATCATTTCAGTCAAGGTGATGTTGGTACGATCTTTATGGAATGAAAGCATTTGCGATAATGGAATGAGAATAAAGAGCAGCACAGTTATGATGACGGATCCAATAACCGCGGTCCTTGGATTGTCTCCCAAAGTGGGCAATGTCTCATTATTCTTTGCCATTACTTTTTATAATACGATGGTTATAATATACTATTGTAATTGGGTAGAGATACTAACACGTTCAGCGCCTCCAAGTTTAGATTCGTCAACGACACGAACGACAGTCCCGGCAGCTGCCTGGACATCAACCTGAAGGATAACCGGCATGGATTCCTTTTGCATCAGACGGCGAACAATAGGGCGAACACCCCCGACACCTATTTCTCTGCCACCATAAACAACTTTGCTTGAATCAGTGATAGCGATAAGAATACTATTTTTTTCCAGGTCTTTCGACGAAGCAGCAACCGGTTTGCGAATTTCAACCCCGGGTTCCTCTACAAACACGGTCGTGACGATAAAAAAAATGAGGAGGATGAATACCATATCAATAAGGGGTGAGATATTAATTTCCTCAAGTTCTCCCCCCTGATATGATAATATAGATTTTCTAGCCATGATAAGATATTAAATTGATTAAGCTGCTTTCCCTTTAATGACTTCCTGACCCTCCTGAATAGCATAGTTTTCTACCTGGGAGAGAAAAGCTACGTATTGATTGCGCCTTCTGATAATTTCAGAAATAAAAATATAACCGGGGATCGCTACCATAAGACCCGTCTGTGTGGTAATCAATGCCTCTGATATACCTGAAGCAACAAGATCAACGGTTTGTCCTGAACTGCCGGCTAAACCTTTAAAAGTGGTAAGCATACCTATCACCGTACCAAGGAGCCCCATCAGTGGGGTAGTAGTCACAACTGCCGTGAGCAAGGCTATCCTTTGATTTACATCAGGTAGGGTTTTCAATTTCACACTGTCTACTCGTTCGATAACAGTTTTAGCACTATAGCCATATGCGACTACATAACGAATGACGTCACCTACATAACCCTTGCCTAAATCTGGTTTTTTTATCCATGGGAGCCAGGATTCAAGCGGATTGTCTTTTAACCGCGCTTTATTGAGATGAACGATCATAGCCGTTGCCTGATAATAAATGTAGGCGGTAACTATGAGTAATGGGAACATGACCCACCCCCCTTGCATCCAAACTCCGAAGATATAATCAAATAAGCCGGTTTCAGTTGGTAGTTTACTGGACATAGGAAGCGGCTTATCTGGTTATTTGTTTATCACACCATTGACAAAACTTACCGCCGTTTGTTCCATGCTCGCGACCACCGATCTCGCTTTACGAGTCAGAATGGCACCAAGAATAATGGCAGGTATAGCGACAATAAGACCAAACTCTGTGGTAATGAGGGCCTCAGATATCCCAGTAGAAAGGGATTTTGCATCGCCAGTACCAAACACTGTAATAAGTCGGAAAGTTTTAATCATACCGGTGACAGTACCAAGAAGACCCAGGAGAGGGGCAGTGGCAGCAGTAACCTGGATTAGCGGTAACATGCGTTCCAGCTTCGGTTGAGTAGTAATTATTTGTTCATAAATTACTTCTTCAAGTATTTCTTTATCTCGATCGGCATTCTCAACGGCAGAAGTCAGCATTTCTCCAACCGGGCCTCGAACTGATTTTGCATGAGCCAAAGCCTTTTCTTTTTCGCCATCTTTCAGGTGCTTCAGAATGATACTTACATCATTTTCCTGGGCTGCTTTTACTCCTGAAAGTTCAAACCATTTAAAAATTGCAATTAATAGGGCAAAGGCAGCCAAACCCAAGATAGGAAACATTACAACGCCACCTTTTTTGATGTGTTCAATAATCGTTTCTTCTGTAGCGGCTACTTTCAGAGCATCACCAAGTGTAGTATCTATGGGCGCATTTCCTTCCCCGGTGTTAGCGAGTTTGGCAATTGATTTATAATGTTCTTCGCCGATGTCCTGGACCACGGCATTAGTCGATCCCAGTGCCAGTTCAGCCATACCAGCTATCCCCTGTTTACTCGCGAAATAGGCTATTGGGCCAATCACAATAAAATTTCCTTCCTCGTAAAGTCCATCAGGCATAATCGCTTTACCAGAAAATGTGTTCCCCCCGACAATGTCGGTGACACGATCTAAAGCGAGATCGATCACCGCGAGTTGAGTTTTGAATTTATCCGATCCCGAAAGATTGATATTATCCTGGGAATTCTTGGCTTCGGTGATTATTTCTTCGAAGAGCTGAAGCTCACCAATATGAACCTGGGTTTCAAATCTTCTAATATAGTCACCCAACAAGCTACTGAGGTAATTATTATTGTCTTTAAGACGTGCAATTCTGTTTTCGAATCCACGCAAGTCAACGTTACGGTTATCCCTAAGGCGAGCAGCATGACTTGCATCCTGACGTTTTTGAATGGCTTCACTTTCCAGAGTGTTGAGCTCATTCGAAAGGGGAATACGCTCGTCGACGACGACTTTACGTAATTCGGCGAGTTCACTGAGTGAACTTTTTAAATCTTTCTCAGCATTTTCGCTAGCTTGCTCAAATTTTTGCCCGTAGGAAAGAGTGGTGATTACCAGTAATAAGGGGAGGAGATATTTTTTCATAACAATCAGAAGTCAGACTTTAAATAAATTATTTTATGGAAACTGGTAGATCTACGAATTCAGCGGGTTTGATGATATTTTCGTATATAGCAATTGATCGGCTGATACTCGCTGCAAGATCAGTGTTTTCTTCCCATACCCAACCCTCTTCAGAGGGAGCTCCAATGCCGGCAATCTTAGCTTTACTGTCTACATAATACGCTTGTGCTAACCCGATGTAGATAGTTTTGACCTCTGAAGTTGTTACTCCATCCGGCATATCCCTCAATTCGCTAATAACGGTGAGACTGTTATTAAATTTATCTATTTCATTCAGGGTTCCTATCACAATCGCCATGCGCTCACCTGCTGAAAGTCTTGTTTTCTTAGGGTTTTCAGGAATTTGATCGAGAAGGGGTTCCAATTTATCCTTTAATGGATCGGGAAGTGTTTTAGCGATGGCTTGAATCTTATTCTCGTAATCGGCAACGACACCGTCTACCACACGTGAAGCACTGCGTAGCGCAGCTTCCTCATCTTCAAGCTCAACTCTTTTAACGTCAGCATGGGTAGCTTCTGTCTCTGATTCTTCAATCTGAACGTCGAGAGCATCAATTTCATTTTTAAGAAGATCGATCATGTAAACGATGGCGCTCTTTTTTTCACGCCAATCGTTTTCTTCTTTCGATATAATTTGGCGCGTTTTCACCCATTCGCTTACTAAAGAACGTGCCTTTTGAATTTTATCTTCTTCCTTCTTGAGTGGTGTTACTTGTCCCCCTAAGGAACAAACCATTGCAAGAATAAGAGTTGTTATGCCTGCCAATATCTTTTTATTCATTCAGTAAGTAATTTGTATGTTATGTGGCTAATTCAATAGTGATGACTGGAATTCACGATGCATATCGTGATATAAATACCAATTATCACAATTGAATTGGGTTGATAGGAAAAAATGGGAAAGAGCAAGATTGGTCAGCTGCTTGTGATATTACAAATCAAAAATCAATTATTTTAACAATTCTTTTACTTCTGTAAAAAGCAGAATTGAAGATACCAAATGGCTCATTTCCTACAGTCAGGTAATCACACTCTTTATATCCGGTAAAAAATTGATAAATAGGAAGCCAATGGATTAATTTCTCAATGATCTGCCACAAGGGTCTATCTATCAAAAAATACCTAATGATTAAAATATGCGCTTTACAAAGAGGCCATTCAGGTTTTTTTTAGCCTGTTTCCAAATGCTTGAGAATGATTAGTTCAGCTCAGCTCCTATCCTTCTGATCGCGATTGATGTGTGTTTTCTCATCAAAAGTACCTTAAGGATTAGTGGGTTACAGTATAAAATTACTCATTTATATTAAATTTGATTATGAACAAAACACGTAAATCCATTGCTAAAAAATTTAAAGTGACCGGAAGCGGCAAGATTATGCGACGCAGCCCAGGCATGCGTCATAATTTGAGCAAGCAGTCTGTAAAGCGAAAACGAAGGAATACTAGAGACAAACTGGTATCTCCATCCTATGTTCAGATAGTCAGAAAATCGTTGCTGAAATAATCTTATAGACTACATGTAACTTAACTAATAATTTTTGGGCCCGCCGGGTAATATCAATTATATCATCTTAAAGGCGACCTAGCAGCCCTTGAACAGTAGGAGAAACAAACATGCCTAGATCAACAAATTCCGTTTCATCACGCAAACGCCGTCGCAGGACCATTAGCCAGGCAAGTGGATATTGGGGTAAAAAGAACAATATCTATCGTTATGCTAAGGATGCTGTTGACCGTGCTGGTCAATATGCCTACCGCGATCGCCGTAAAAAGAAGAGTACTTGGCGTCAACTCTGGATCATCCGCATAAATGCGGCTTGCAGAAGCAATGATATAAGTTATAGCCGATTTGTGCATGGGTTGAAGATTGCAGGGATCGAACTCGATCGTAAGTCGTTATCTGAGATCGCAATCCACGACGAAACTGCCTTCAAGGTTTTAGTAGAAAAATCCATAGAAGCAAATAAAGCGGCCTGATATTTGGAAATATTCATCCGGCAGCTTGACCAAAATTAGTGAGATTTGGTCGAATGGGGATAATATTTCCGTGGAAGATCAAATCATTCCGCTAAAAAATGATGGAAGCTAAGCTAAACACCATTTTGGAGGAGGCACAGAAAAGTGTCATAAATTTGAGTAGCCGTGCTGAATTTGAAGCTTTTAAAGCGCGACTGATGGGGCCCCGAGGCAGTTTTACCGAATGTGGAAAAGGAATTGGCAAGTTGCCTAAAGAAGAGAGGCCTATAGTAGGTAAACACATCAATGTAATTAAAAAGCAGCTTGAGCTCCTGCTTAATCAAGCTCTCGAACGAATAGAAGATACTGAATTGACGCAAAGCCTGGGTGCAGACATTGATCCCACGCTCCCAAGCCCTGACATTGGTTCGGGCACCCATCATATCATCAGCCAAGTACGGCGAGAAATATGCAGTATATTCCGCAAAGTGGGGTTCACAGTAGCTGAAGGGCCTGAGTTGGATACGGAATTTTACTGTTTCGATGCCCTGAATACTCCGCCTGAACATCCCGCGCGAGATGCTCAGGATACCTACTACCTGCCTCAATCATTCACATCAGGAAATCTAACCAAGCGGGAAGATGAGCGCTATGTTCTGCGCCCGCATACATCGACGGTGCAAGTTCGGACCTTGCTTACGGAAAAACCACCATTGCGCATAATATCCCCGGGTAGGTGCTTCCGCCGCGATACTATGGATGCGACACACAGCGCTAATTTTGTACAATTAGAAGGTCTTTATGTCGATAAAAACGTTACGGTCAAAGACCTAAAAGCGATTCTTGAATATTTCATCCGGGCTCTTTTAGGAGAAAAAGCGCGCATGCGCTTTCGCCCCCACTTTTTTCCTTATACTGAACCCAGCTTTGAAGTTGATTTCTATTCGGGCCATTTGGAAAAAGTTGGCGCCGAATGGGTAGAAGTTATGGGCTGTGGTATGGTTGATCCTTCTCTCTTTGAAGCGGTCGACTATGATCCAAATGAGTGGACGGGCTACGCGTTTGGGATGGGGATAGAACGTATCGCGATGATCCTCTACGGGGTGGATGATGTACGCTATTTTTATCAGAATGACTTACGTTTTCTTAAACAATTTTCATAAAGCAATGATGTTCTTACTTAATATTACAGGGTTTAATGACTTATTGTCACCCTAACTGCTACCGGATGTGAAAATCAGTCATCAATGGCTTACACGCTATCTGGAATTAAATAAGTCTTCTCGTGAGATAGTAGACGCGCTTACCCTGATTGGATTTGAAGTAGAGGGGATTGAAAAGACAGGATTGCAACCCTTGAAAAATGTAAAGGTTGGGGGAGTAGTAAGTATCAATGTACACCCCCAGGCCGACCGCCTGAGTGTGTGCGAGGTAAATGTGGGTGGCGAGGGTGGAAATCGTCAGATTGTTTGTGGAGCTAAAAATTTTAAAATTGGCGATCGGGTTGCGGTTGCTCTACCCGGAGCAGAATTAGCTGGGGGCATTAAAATTAAAAAATCTAAACTGCGTGGAATAACATCTAAGGGCATGATGTGCAGTCCAAAAGAATTGGGCTTAGGTGACGATCATGAGGGATTACTTATTCTCGACGCAGGTTCGGAAATCGGACTACCGATAAATGAAGTTTTGCCTCACGGTGATCTCGTATTCGATATTGAAGTAACGCCTAACCGGCCTGACTGCCTGAGTTACATAGGGATTGCGCGCGAATTAGGGGCTTATTTTAATCAGGCTTTTTCCTATCCGGAAGTAAATAGCGGTTCGAGTAAACACGAACCGATGAATAATTTAATTGAGTCCGTGCACGTTGATACGGAAGAAAACTGTCCGCATTATCGAGCCTATTCAATACAAGGAGTAAAAATTGCTCCCAGCCCGGGCTGGTTACAACTCCTACTTAAATCAGTGGGACTGCGGCCTATAAATAATGTTGTCGATATAACCAACTTCGTTCTGCACGAGCTCGGGCATCCCCTGCACGCTTTCGATGCTAAAAAGATTCGAGGACAGGAATTGGTAGTGAGACTGGCTCACGTGGGCGAAAAGATTTTTACCCTCGATGATAAAGAGCGTGAATTGCAACCGGACATGGTAGTCATTGCGGATAGAGAAAAGCCGCTAGTTATTGGCGGCATTATGGGAAGCATAGATGCTGAAGTGGATGATAAGACGACTGATATAGTCCTTGAAGCCGCGTATTTTAACCCAATAAATATCCGGCGAACATCGCGTGCACTTGGACTTTCCACGGATAGCTCGTATCGTTATGAACGTGGAGTTGACCCTTGTGGTGCTGAGTATGCCGCACTGCGGGCAATTGATTTAATTCAGGAAATTGCCGGGGGTGAATTAATCAGTTCCCCACACGTTGCTGGTGGACCTTCGATAATTAAAAGAGAAATCGAAATAACCCCTGAATTTGTTCGCCGGGCACTTGGTTTCAATGTTGAAAATGAAATAATTAAAGAGACTTTGGAAAAGCTGCAACTTAATGTAGATGTCCATGAGACTGATGAGGGTAATGATAGATGGATAGTCGAGATACCCAGCTTCCGTCTTGATTTAGAACGGCGCATTGATCTGGTGGAAGAAATCCTTCGTATTTACGGTACAGATAAAATTCCTGCGGCTACGGTTATGACCCCGGGGCTATTGCGGGAGGATGATTCAATAAGTATTTTTCTAAATGACACTTCTGATTACCTCGTAGGTCAGGATTTTAATGAATGCTCGAATTACAGCACACGCAATGAAGAAGAATTGCTGCATTGGTATTCACATACCGACGCCACTAATCTAAGTTTAGATAACCCGCTTACAAGCGACCAAAGCCATTTGCGTAGTTCTTTGATACCGGGACTACTCGATAGTTTGATGCTCAATCAATCCCGTGGAAATAAACCGACGCGGTTATTTGAGTGTGGTCGAGTGTTCAAAGAAAGAGAGGGTCGGGTGTGGGAATTGGTCTCCGTAGCTTTTCTTATCGTACAAACACCGCATCCAGAAACCTGGCTTGTTCGAGAAGAGCCCGATTTTCACAGGGCACAAAACAATGTCCGTCGAATTCTAAACTTTGCCGGGGTCACGCTGCATGAAGAAGGATTTGCTCCGCTAGAGGGAAAAGATGCGTGGCAAGTCGGTCATGCTGCCACTACCGGTGATTTTCTCAATGGCTACGAGATCGAGGTTGGTCTTGTCAGTCTTCCGATGTTAAGAAATTGGGATATTGTGGGCACTGTCCTTGCCGGCGATATTTATCTACAACCCGAATTTCTAAAACGAGATAGAGAGCGGCCGCATTATCATGCCTTCAGCCAATTTCCACCCACGACAAAGGATCTCGCGATCCTTGTCGATAGCAACGCACTGGCGGGCAAGGTAAAGTTAGATCTCGAAAAGATTACACTCGATTGTGTGAGCGATGAATTTGAATTGGAATCGGTTTCTGTTTTCGATCTTTATGAGGGGAAAGAGCTTCCCCAAGGCAAAAAAAGCCTCGCTTTTTCCCTGGTCTTTCGCTCGCTCGAGCGCACCTTGACTGATGATGAGGTGAATCGGGTTTTTGATGCTATCCAAGAGAATATTTCTAAAAATACCGATTACAAAATTCGGTCATAAATAGGATAGGGCTTGGCGGTTTTATCTTCTTTGATTCCTTTGGTCTTGCCTTTAAAGGCTTAGTCATCAAAACCCCATAATATGGCAGATACCTCAAGTATAGATATTGACTATGTGGCCAATCTCGCGCGCTTGGATTTAACTGAAGATGAAAAGAAAAAGTTTTCAGTTCAGCTGGGAGAAGTTCTAAAATATTTCGAGCGAATTAATGAAGTTGATGTTACTGATGTCGAGCCGATGGCTCATGCATTTCCCGTTTATAATGTTTGGGATGAGGATAAGGCAGAAGAAGGTTTCACCGTTGAAGAGGCGTTAAAAAACGCACCGGCTAGACGCGATGATCAAATCGTCGTACCCAAAGTGGTCGAATGATACCTCTATGCTCAATCCTGAAAATCCCAAATATCATGATTTAACTTATCTCTGATTCTTAATAAAGAGATGTCTGATCTATTTTATAAAACTGCAGCGGAGTTGAGCAGTCTGTTGATAAAGGGGGAGGTTTCCTCCTGCGACTTAACTCAAGCCGTAATCGATCGCACCCAAGCGGTTGAACCGAAAGTAAAGGCCTTTCTAAGTTATGATGAAGAGGATGCCTTGAAGCAGGCAAAAATCAGCGATGAGCGTATAGCCCGTGGAGAATCTCGCGGACTGCTAGAAGGTATACCTGTGGGCATTAAAGATATCATTGCCGTTAATGGTGAACAACTTTCCTGCGCGAGTAAAATTCTTGAAAAGTTTAATTCCCCTTATGATGCAACATCTGCTATTAACTTAAAAAATGCCGGCGCTGTCCTTTGGGGGCGATTAAATATGGATGAATTTGCAATGGGTTCATCCACGGAAAACTCGGCTTATCAAGTCACTTCAAACCCCTGGGATTTAGATAGAATTCCGGGTGGAAGCAGCGGTGGCAGCGCCGCCGGTGTAGCGGCCGGTGAAGCTATTCTTGCGATTGGCAGTGATACGGGCGGATCTATTCGACAACCTGCATCCCTCTGTGGCGTTGTAGGATTGAAACCGACTTACGGACTCATTTCACGTTACGGTTTAGTCGCCTATGCCTCTTCACTTGATCAGATAGGTCCGTTTGCACGCTCGGTCGAAGATGTTGCTATTCTTCTCCAGGCTATTGCGAGTCATGATCGGCTCGATTCAACTTCAATCAAAACAGAGATACCTGACTATCGCGCCGCTTTAGAGCAAGCGGACAGACCATGGAAACTGGGAGTACCCAGTGAATATTTTAGTGACGGTCTCGATAATGAGGTTGGAGCGGCGATTGAAAATGCGATAAAATTTTTCGAGAGCAATGGTTGCGAAATTGTCAATGTCTCATTACCACACACAGACCTCGCGGTTCCTGTCTATTACATAATTGCGACTGCGGAAGCGTCATCAAACCTTGCCCGCTATGATGGCATTCGCTATTCCCATCGAAGTGATAAAGCCGTCGATTCGATTGATCTCTATTTTAAATCACGAGCCGAGGGTTTTGGTGAAGAGGTGAAACGCCGCATCATACTTGGCACCTATGTTTTGAGCAGCGGGTATTATGATGCTTACTATCTGAGGGCTCAGAAAGTGCGAACTCTCATCCGTCAGGATTTTATGAAATCCTTCGAGAAAGTTGACGCCCTCCTGACACCGACGTCACCTACCGTCGCATTTAAAATAGGGGAGCGTTCGGAAGACCCCCTCGCCATGTACTTGAGTGATATATACACAATCTCCGTAAATCTCGCAGGGTTACCCGGCATCTCCGTTCCCTGTGGATTCAATTCAGAAAAAATGCCAATAGGACTTCAGATCATCGGCAAACCCTATTGTGAAGCTGATATTCTTGCTATGGCACACAAGTTCGAACGCAGCCACGAATTCTATAGAGAGCATCCAAAACTTTAATATTATTACTTTTAAAATTCACTGGAATAATTTATTTCGTGCATAAGTTTTTCATCTATAAATTAAATAGATAATGGAATATGAAGCGGTAATTGGCCTCGAAGTTCACGTCCAGTTGAATACAGAGTCAAAAATGTTTACCCGCGTTGCCTATAATTATGCGGCGCCTCCTAATTCCTTGACTAACCCGGTGGTAATGGGATTGCCAGGAACGCTGCCTGTTATGAATAAAGGGGCGATTGAAAAGACTATTATCGTCGGCTTGATGTTTAGCTGTGAGATAGCCGAGATCAGTAAATGGGACCGAAAGAACTATTTTTATCCCGACATGCCGAAGAATTACCAGATTTCACAATACGATCAACCGCTGTGTATAGGAGGAGAAGTGGAGATTGAATTACCCGGCTCTTCGCGAAATATTATGGGCATACATCGCATTGTTAAACTTACGCGAATACACTTGGAAGAAGATACTGGTAAATCAACTCACCACGCATTAGATAGTACCTTAGATTTCAATCGATCAGGAGCACCTCTCATCGAAATAGTGTCGGAACCTGATATGCACAGTGCAGAGGAAGCCTATGCCTATTTAACTGCTTTGCGCACCAATTTGATGTATGTCGATATCTCGGATTGTGACATGGAAAAAGGCCAGATGCGCTGCGATGTAAATATCAGTGTTCGTGAGGTTGGGGCAACTGAACTTGGAGCTAAAGTTGAGTTAAAAAATCTTAATACTATTTCCGGCGTTCGCAACGGCATAGAATTTGAAATTGAACGTCAGATCAAAGCCCTGAAAAATAATGAAAAAATTGTGCAAGAGACACGCCTTTGGAACGCAGAACGTGGATTAACAGCATCGATGCGCTCGAAGGAGGAAGCTCATGATTATCGCTATTTTCCGGATCCCGATCTCATGCCCGTAAAAATCGAAAAGGAGATGATTGAACGCCTGCGCAGCCACCTGCCTGAATTACCTTTTGATAAACAACGCCGTTTTTTAGCAGACTATGATCTGCCATTTACGATTACATCAGTCATTTGCCCTGATAAACCATTAAGCGATTTTTTTGAGGCAGCGGTGGCACTTTATAATAAACCAAAACCGATCGCCAATCTAATCGCCAACGACTTACTGCGTGAACTTTCAGCGGCGGGGACAGAGGGAACACTCCCTCTAAGCGAATGCAAAATTGGTCCAAAACATATTGCCAGCCTTGCGAGGATGGTAGATGAAGGGTTGATTTCCAAGCAAATTGCTCAAGATGTTTTTATTGATATATTTTCAACTGGAGATGAACCGGAAAAGGTGGTTGAAGAAAAGGGTCTTAAACAATCAAGTAACACTGCTGAACTGGAGGATATGTGCAGAGAAATAATAGCTGACAACCCCAAGCCCGTCGAAGAATTTAAGGCCGGTAAAGAGAATGCCATCAATGCCTTAAAGGGTCGGGTGATGAAGGCTACGCGTGGAAAAGCAAATCCTAAGATCGTTGATGAAATATTGCGAAAATTAATGACGCAATAGAACTAATTTGATGATCTTTATTCTTTTAACTTTTTTGAATTAGGTTATCTTCAGAAGAAAAGAATTAAATGGGCATGATAATACCTAGAAATCTTGGAACCTTTACCCTCTTCTTGGGTATATTTGCATGGATATTGCTAACCCTTTCCATACTCTTCGGACGCGGGGATCCCAGTGCCTGGGTAATAGCATCAATTGCTGCGGCAGCTTCTTTTGCTTTTGTGGGTGCCCTTACCGGTCTGGTTGCTTTAGCCCGCTATCCGGATAAAATTCACAATTGGTTTGGCCTGCTCTTATGTCTCGCCTGGCTCGGCTATTTTACGGGAAAAATTATCCTTTGACGGGATAGAGAGGATCTTAAATTCCATGGGCCTTTTTATTTAACCTGAGCTCAAGTTTGAGGCTCAAGATATAAAGGTAAATAGCGCTCTTTTAAATAAGTGATCAAGCACTTTGGTGAGAGGTCTTCACCCGATACCATTTTTGTTAAAGTAAGCGTATCGTATTGTTTACCATAACGGTGGACTTTTTTTCTCAACCAATTAAGCAACTTGGAAAAATCACCCATCCGAAAATCTTTTTCAAGGTCGGGCAGCTCCTTAAGCGCGGCATACCAAAATTGGGCGGCTAACATATTGCCAAGACAATAGCTGGGGAAATAGCCGAAACTGCCGGATGACCAATGGATATCCTGTAGCACACCTTCAGAATCATTTTTTGGTTTCAACCCGATAAAATCCATCGATAATCGATTCCATTCTGAAGGTAAATCTTCCACCTTAAGCTCGCCGGCGATCAATCTTTTTTCCAATTCAAATCTCAGGATAATATGCAGATTATAAGTAACTTCGTCTGAATTTACCCGAATGGGATTCAAGGCTACTTCATTAACCGCGAGATAAAATTGTTTATCTGATATTCCAGCTAGTTGTTGGGTAAATAGAGAACGGTATTTCGCTTCCCAGTAGTTCCAAAACGCTTTGCTTCGGCCCACTTGATTTTCCCAAAGACGACTTTGCGACTCGTGCACCGCCATCCCGACAGCTTCTCCCAGCGCTGTGCCGAGGTGTTCCAGCGGCAAGCCCTGTTCATATAATCCATGTCCTGTTTCGTGAATAGAGCTATATAGTGAATCTAACGGGTTATTGGTATCATAGCGGGTAGTCATACGTGTATCGCTGCCATCACCCCCGCAAAATGGATGAAGAGCCCTGTCAATTCGGCCTCGATTATAATCAAAACCAATCGCGGCTGTCACTTCGCGTAGAAAAGACTCCTGCAAGTTTACGGGAAAGCCCTTAAATATGGAAGTGTCCGCTTTAATCGAGGAATCGAGAATATTCCTTACCAAAGGGATAAGATCCTTTTTGAGCTTATCAAATAGGTCATTAATGATCTCTGTATTTAGGGCGGGATCATGTTTATCGATATGAAAGTCATAGGCGTTTTTACGGTCGTAGCCAAGATATCGAGCTTCCTCTATGGAACATTCTATTTGTTGTTTTAAAAGAGGCGCAAAGAGAGAGAAATTGTTTTTTGCGCGTGCATCAGCCCAGGCGTGATAGGCCTGACTATCGAGAGCGGTTTTACGGGCCACAAATTCAGCTGGTAATTTAACCGCGCGATCGTAGTTGCGTCGAACTTCCCGTAATACCGCCAACTCTTGATCGCTCAATTCATTAGTTAAACTTTCCAAAATGTCCATCCATTCACCAATCTGAGGTTGAGTGAATTCGCGATGAACAATATCTGCTAATACCGCACTTTGTTGAGCACGCCGTTCAGCACTTCCTTTGGGCAAATTTACTTGCTCGTCCCAACCAAGCAGACCTAAAGAACTGTTTAAGTAATGCAGGCGTTTTAATTCAGCTACGAGTTTTTTATAGGTCGAATTATCAGTCACCGTCTGGATGATTTAAATATTAAATGTAACTATTCCCATATTTTACCAATTTCTTCTGCCAGAACCCATCCGGATTCTCCCTGAGCAGTTTTTAAAAAAAAGAATTTTTGATGGGTGCGTTCCATCGACGCCAGTTCTCCCGCCTGGAGATAGGCGTTGGATGGACTAATATCTGTGGGTGCAACCCTCAGGGTCGTATCATTGTTGAGGATAACGACTTCATTATTTTTATTATGATAGCCGTAAAGTGCTACTACGGTGCATAAACTCAGTATTAAAGATAACAGCATCCCCCCGTAGGTAAATAGGTTACCGCCACCGAATAGACGGGGCAGGGTAATAAGGGCTATAACGGCCCAGAAACTGACTGCGCCTATCCAGGACCAGGTAGTTAATGAGAGGGCTTGAGCCAATCTTGAAACCCAACTGTATTCGGGAAGAGCTAAATCTGAATTTTCTCTTACGAA
The DNA here is from genome assembly GCA_965219535.1 of Opitutales bacterium. GTDB lineage: Bacteria > Verrucomicrobiota > Verrucomicrobiia > Opitutales > PNEW01 > PNEW01. The sequence goes on from CBDCNV010000002.1 coordinate 1,911,063, forward strand.
TTTCAAGTTCGCTTGGGCTTCGGGATATCCCGAATTTAGCGCGAGCGCTTTTTCATAATGAAGAATGGCTTTCCCCACTTCATCAATTTGGTACCACGCGTTACCGATATTAAAATGGAGTGCCGCGGATTGCGACAATTGCAAACATTTTTCATAATGAATTATAGCTATTTCATATTCACCGAGGCTATATTTCTCGTTGCCCTGATTAAAAAGAAAATCGATTTCAGCGCCAAAAATAAAATTATGCGGCCAGATCATTATTATGATAAAGCATATCCATGCGATGTGTATCATGCTTTTTTGTAATTTCATCCCAGGGACTCAATATCGTTCAGAAGCTTAATCAAAGTCTTTTCCCATTTTGATAGCGGTTCTGATTCTGAAATACCGTCGGCAAACTTAATCGCGTCAGCGGCATTAAAGAACTGTCGAATGTTATGGTGCAACTCATCTGTGGCTTTGTGTTCAGTTAAATAGCCTTCGATTTCAGCGAGGATGAGTGACTCCGAACGGCGGGGAAAATGCCGTCCTACGCATTCTTGAATAGCCCGTTGCGCACTTTCAAAGAAGGCGGAATTATCATTTCTTGAAGCAGCTTTTCTTGCTTTAGTTAACCATTTACGAACAGATTTACTGCCACTTATTCTGCGGGCAAAAATTTCATCGTGTTGGAATCGAAGTTGCCGTCGGCGTATCAGCGCAACAATACTAATCAAGACAATAGGTAGAATTTGGCTCGCGATGTAAACCGGGTTTTTAAATACAGGAGTGATGTCGTTAATCCATTTACCAGGTAATAACTGAATGGGCAACAGTGTTGGCGGTAATTCCACTTCTTCAGTATCTTCTGTTTGTCCCGCGATTAACGCAGAGGTTGAAACTGAGCTTTGAGTTATAGCGGGTAGCACTTTTATAGGTGTTGTTTTAGTACTTAAATCTATATATTCACCCGTTTCTGGATCAAAAAAATTGAAAGCAATCGACGGGATGGTGGTCACTTTTTCTGATTGAGGAATGATGATGTATTCAAATGATTTTGTCCCACGATAGCCGATATCATCTGTAGGAGTAAATTCAGTTTTAGGTGGATAGAGTTTAAAGTTTTCTGTCTCCGTTAATACAGGTGCCGCAATGCGATCGAAGTTCCCTTCACCGTTCGCATTCAGTGTCAATGTTATGGGTTCGCCAGCTTCTACCGTAGTCGTTGATACGTCGGTCTTAAGATTAAACACTCCAATTGCTCCGGAGTAGTTATCCGGTTTACCCTCTATTGGTAGATCCAGAACATCTAAGGGAATGTCTCCGGAAAATAAAGTGATGTTTTCAAAGTTACCGCGATTAAACAATGAATCCGTGTTAAAAAAGGAGTCATTGAACAGGGTATCAAAAGGGCTTTTGCGACTGCGCTTGTTAGGCAGGATTACCGCTAATTCGATTTTATAACTTAGAACTTCTTCTCCCGCTTTAAGTGCGGTGAGTGTAAGCGGCCAACTGAATAGGCGATATATTTGCTCGTCTATGGTCTCTTGTGCGCTATGAGGTTCCTTTCTTAATTCACTTTGTGTGAAAGCGTCACCAGTCTTTTCAGGGTAGGCGCGCATGCGCGCCTGGATGTCCCTTCGAAGGTATAATTTCAAATGACAAGGAATGCTTTCTCCGACATAAAAATTATCTTTTGGTATATCCAGTTTCAAAAACATTGATTTTTCAAATTCTTTACCCTGTGGCACCACCTGTAATTTTGCTGCGGGAACATTATAATTGCGCCCTTTTATATTAACCTGCCAGGCTTCGAGAGTGAATTCTCCCTCCCGCTCTGCTTGAACGTTAAAGGAGTAGGTAATGCTTGTCGTTCGCTTTCCCTGAATGAATTTGAACTCGCTGGAGACGGATGAATTATTGGAGATTTTTAAACCATCTACGCTGCGCAGTTTCCCTCTGATCGTTTCCTGTGAAACATCCTGGGTGCCATAAACGGTTATTACGTAACTGGATGACTGCCCTAAATGAATGACAGGTGGATTGAATTGGCTATAGACGACGGCATTTTGAGCCAATAAGGGAGGACTCCAGATACTGACCGTTAAGGTAAGGATTAAGCTGATTAATTTCAGGAAATTTGGAGTACGTTTCATCACCAGTCCTTTAACATTCCCTCTGATCCCATTAATGGGTCCTCCGCTTTTTCAAGGTTAGCCGCCGGTAATTTTTTTTCACCGTCCTTTAAAGTGTCAAGGAGCTGGCGCGCTTCTTCACGCGTCATTTTACCAGGAACTCGCTGGTCTTGTGATGACTCCTGCTGTTGCTCATTCTCAGGATCTTTTTGCGGGCTTTGATTTTGACTATCATCTTCTGGCTCTTGTGCCTGAGGTTCAGGTTTACTTTCCGCGTTCTGGTTTTGCTGTTGATCTTGATTCTGGGAGTTATCGTTTTGATCGCTTTGTTGAGCTGCAGATGAATTTTGTTGGTTTTGGTCCTGTTCCTGATTATCTTCTTCTTGCTGCTGTTGCTGCTCTTGTTGTTGACTCATCAACTCTTGAAGGCGTTTTTTTAAAAATTCATAGTTAAATTTTGCATCTTCATCTTCGCTATCGAGATTGAGGGCGTTTTCATAATTTTTTAGCCCTCGATTCCAAAATTTAATCGTTTCTTCAGGATTTGTTTGTAACAGTTCTTCACCCATGCGATAATGCGTATTGCCAAGATTATAAAATGCATTTTGTTGTAATTTCAGATCATCGGTTGCCAGCGCTTTTTTAATTGCGGTATTGGCTTCATTATAATCGGAAGATCGGAAAAGGCTGGCGCCCAGGTTATAATATAGCCTTGAATCTTCAGGTTTTTCCTCAATCGCTTCCTGGTATTGTTTTCCTGCTTTTTCAAATTCACCTTTTTTGTAAAGCCTTTCTGCTTTTTGAGGAGAGCCTTCTACCGATGTTGAGGATAAAAATACCAATATCAATATAGCCGATCCGATAAATGATAGAGGGCTGCGTTTGTTCCTGTTCCGCCTGGTTCCCAGGAGTCCATCTAAATAGAAGGCGACTAAGGCTAGCACCAGTGGCCATTGAAAGCGTTCCATGGGGATTTTATTTAAGCGGGCTTCACGTTCCTGTTTAGGAATGCTCTGCAATCCCTTTTCATAGACATTTTCCAATCCTTGACCCGTATGCCCAAGGGGCACGTAAAAAGCATTTGTTTCCTTTGCTATTTCCATCAGTGTTACCGTATCTAATCTGGTTTTTACTACATTACCCTCTTGGTCACGTAAGTATTCAACTTCACCATTTGCCTGTCTTATGGGAATGAGTTCACCCGTTGCGCTACCCACGCCGACGGTATATATTTTAACCCCCTCTTCACTCACTTTGCGAGCCAGTGAAATACCGCTACGATGTAGATCTTCGCCATCAGTGATTAGGACAAGAATCTTTTCGTTATCATCATGAACAAAGGAAGCAGAAGCTTCAGTTATCGCCGATGCAATGTTTGTTCCACCAACGGGAATAATTGAGGTGTCGATAATTTCAAGTGTTTGGTTGAAAGCATCGTAATCGAGCGTGAGCGGACACTGCAAAAATGCCTGGCCAGAAAATGCAATAAGACCCACGCGATCACCCTCCAGTTTGTCAACGAGATCGAAAATAGCTAATTTTGCGCGTCCGAGGCGATTGGGTTTTATGTCTTCAGCAAGCATGCTTTTTGAAGTATCGAGGGCAATTAGAATATCAATGCCACGGCCCTTGCTCTCCTGCCATTGATGACCCCATTGCGGTCGCGCCATGGCAATCAATACAAGCAAAACACCAGTAATGGTTAAAAACACTTTTATGTTGCGTTTGCTGCTACTGTAAGACTCGGCTAAATTAGAAAGTAAGTTCGAGGCGGCAAATTGTGATAGCATCTGACGCTTCTTGGTCTCAGAGCGATAAAAGAAGATAACCAGCACCGGCAAAGCCAAGAGCAATGTGAAAAGCCAGAGTTGAGATGCGAAGGTCATGGTAATCGACGATATCGGGTGTTGCTTAATAACTGTTCGAGTCCAAGAAGAGAGAGGAAAATCAGCGCGGGCCACATGAATATATCTTTGAAACTAGCGCGGTATTTCAATTTCACGGCTGTCTTTTCAAGTTGATCTATTTCTTCGTAAATAGACTTGAGCGACTGCGTGTCCGTTGCGCGGAAAAAACGAGCATTCGTTTTATCAGCGACGTTTTGTAGGGTCTCGATATCCACATCCGACTCTGCGCGTGCGAGAACCAGGTTGCCCCTTCGGTCACGTATCGGTTGGCCATAGCGATTGAATTGCGGCATCGGCACGAGACCTTCCCGACCGGCGCCAATAGTATAGACTTTAATGTTAAAGGCCGCAGCAGCTTCTGCGGCCGCAACAGGGGTCACTTTACCTCGGTTATTAGCTCCATCTGTTAAGAGAATGACGATGCGGCTTTTAGCAGCTTGTGCACGAAGCCGATTTACACTAATACCTATAGCACTGCCGATCGCAGTCCCATCCTCAATTAAACCAATCTTTAAACGCTCTAGATTCTTTAGGAGCCAGCCGTGATTAAGTGTTAGGGGACTTACCATATAAGGTTCCCCCGCGAAGGCAATGATGCCTATACGGTCATTGGGGCGCTTTTTAATAAATTCTTCCATGACTTGCTTAACGACGGTTAAGCGATCTCTGGGTTTATTCTTAATTTCAAAATCGTGAGCCCACATCGAAGAAGAGAGATCGACGGTTAAAACAATATCGATGCCGCTAGCTTCAATTTCGGAAGTTCCGCTCCCAAGTTGTGGACGGGCGATTGCGATTATAAGTGTGGTCAGTGCGAGCAGTCTCAGGGACGCCAGAAATCGTCCAGGTCGGCTGCGCACTAACATCGCGATCTGCCGTGCCAGTGAAGTGGTTGAAAAACGCACGGCCGCTGTGCTGCCTTCGCGTCCTCTTAAGAATGATATCAGAGGAACGAGCAGCAGAAGCCAAAGTAGTTCAGGTGATTCAAATCTAAAAATCATGAGAGCAATTCAATATTATTAAGAAGCGTTACTCATGTGAGTTGCCGTATCCTGTCCGAGCATAGCTGCCTGCATATGGCTTTTTACATAAGATTCTTCAATGAAATTCTCAGCCTTATCATATAACTCTTTCATCTGTCCTGAACCGAGAGGCTGATCGGCGAATTTAACGAGATCACAGAGCTGGAGAAATCCTGAAAGAAGCTCTTCAAGTGATTCTTTGATCAAATCATGTCCCGAGATTTCAGTGAGAAATTCTTCAGTTGTGCGTTCCGGGGCAGGCATGGCAAATTGTCCTTCCAGGTAATTGCGTAAAACATTGGATACCGCTATTGAAAATGCTTTATCCTGTCCGGCATCCATCAAAAAACGTGTATTTTTCAAGTCTTTTAAGGCCCGATCATAGGGCGTGAGTTTTATTGCTTCTTCCTTTATTATTTTCCTACGTTTTAACCATTTAAAGATAAAAAATAAGATTAAATGGAAGGCTATTACACCTCCTAGTATAATGACGTAAGGCAACCAAGGATAGGGAATTCTTACCAGACTGTGAATGTCACGAATATCGTCTGCTTCTTCTGGAGCGACTATGTCATTGGCAGATTGGTTAGCCGGTTGAAGTGACAGCTCATTTGAATTATCATCCAGGTCCTGCTGGGCTAAGCTATCTAGAGAAGTAAAATGAATACATAGCCATGCACTGAAAGCAGTGATCGAAACTGTTAACCATTTGCGGCTGTGATTACTATTATTCATCGGCGCCTTTCACGTTTATGGAAAAACTCACGCAGGGCAAAAATATAGGGGCGTGCTGTGGAAACGGAAAAATGGTCAACTCCACACTGTCGCAATCCACGTTTTAAGGCATTAAATCGACGCTGATTCTGATAGGAATAAAGATCTCGAATTTTTTGATTGTGGGTATCAATTTCTATCTGCTCTCCCGTTTCTGCGTCTTCTAAAGTAATAATACCGACTCTCGGAAGTTCGAATTCCCGGGGATCGGATAAATCGATACAAATCAAATCATGCCTTTTATTAGCTAATGAGATAGTTTTAAAAAGTGTATCTCGTTTTCCCGTATGTGGACGAATCCATTCTAAGGATTCTTCAGTAAGGAAATCGGAAAGGAGAAAAGTTACAGAATGTCGACGGACAACACGGTTGAGATAATTCAAAGCTTGAGAAATATCCGTTCCCCGATGTTCAGGTTCAAAAAACAGGATCTCTCGAATTACGCGTAAAATGTGCTGTCGACCCTTAGCTGGGTAAATGAATTTTTCTACTTTATCAGTAAATAACAGTAATCCCACCTTGTCATTATTACGCGTGGCGGAGAACGCGATGACACTTGCTAACTCAGCCGCAAGTTCCCGCTTACTTACTTCAACTGAACCAAAGTCTCCCGAGGCACTTAGATCGACCAAAAGCATAATCGTTAGTTCGCGTTCTTCACGATAGAGTTTCACAAATGGACGATCCATTTTTGCTGTTACATTCCAATCGATACTGCGGACATCATCACCGGCGGTGTATTCGCGCACTTCCTCAAAGTCCATACCCTGACCTTTGAATACACTGTGATAGGCGCCAACTAGAGATTCGGTCACGAAACGTCGACTGTGGATTTCCACCTGACGAACTTTTCGAAGTATCTGACGCGTTTGTTCAGCTTTTTCGTCCATAGAGGCTCAAGCAATTATATGCACCTATGAGAAAACCTGTCCCCGTTTAAGGAACAGGTATGGTATCAAATATTTTTTTAACTACATCTTCGCTGTTTAGCTCTTCGGCTTCAGCTTCATAAGTCACGATGATACGGTGTCGCAATACATCCATCCCGATAGTTTTGACATCTTGTGGCGTGACATATCCCCGTCCCTGATGGAAGGCCCAGGCCTTTGCGGCCAGAGTTAGACTTATTGTCGCCCTCGGCGAAGCTCCATATTGGATGAAGTCTCTAATTTCTTCTAATGCGAATTTTTCAGGTTCACGTGTCGCAAATACAATATCAACGATGTAGTCCTTAACTTTATCATCGATATAAATATCATTAACGACCTTGCGGGACTCTAAAATTTGCTTGGGATCCACAACAGAGTTTACACTGAGATCAGGAAGCGTTGTGGCCATTCTGTTAAGTATCATTTTCTCTTCATCTCGATTGGGGTATTCAATTTTAAGTTTTAGCATAAAGCGGTCAACTTGCGCTTCCGGTAGATGGTATGTCCCCTCCTGTTCAATTGGGTTTTCGGTTGCGAGGACCAGAAATGGTTCAGGGAGTGGGTAGGTGTTTTCCCCCAATGTGACATTGCGTTCCTGCATCGCTTCAAGCAATGCGCTTTGCACTTTGGCCGGGGCGCGATTTATTTCATCAGCGAGAATTAGATTCGCGAAGATGGGGCCTTTTTTGGTAGAGAACTCTCCTTCCTTTGGGTTATAGATGAGGGTCCCAATAATATCAGCTGGTAATAAATCAGGGGTAAATTGAATGCGTTGGAAATGAGCTTGAATGACCGAGGCCAAGGTGCGGATAGAAAGTGTCTTTGCTAACCCCGGTACCCCTTCAAGCAATACATGACCATTAGCAATAAGTGAGATGATCAGGCGATCGATCAGGTATTGCTGCCCAATGATGACACGACTGATTTCTTGCTGCAGGAGTTTTACCCAGGTTGAGGACTCTTGCACGCGATCATTTATTTCGGTTAAATTTACAGCCATTGACTCCAGTTTTGATGGTTTTTGTATTAATAAAAATTATTAAGGGAGACAGATCCTAGAATTCAAGGTTTCATTTTAGAGTATAAAAGTTAGCAGTTTGAGGATTTTCAATATTAAGTTCAGAATTTTCGAAAATAAATTTGAACTATGATAACCAAATAATTTCTTAGCTATTTCGAAATTATTGGCCACAAATAAAGTCTAAATAATTACATTATTTCGTGGATTAGAGTGGACTTGACAAGGAATATAGCAACCTTTAGCTTGATTAGTTTTTCAAATACCTTTTAACATTACGAAGGTGGGTTGCGGCCCGCTTTTTTTTTCTTTATTTACATAGCCGATGAGTAACGAAATCCTTTCAGTTCTCGAATACATGGAAAAAGAGAAAGGGATCAGTCGCGAGGATATGATCAGCGCGATTATCAATGCTATTAAGGGAGCTGCTTTGAGGGGAGGCGATTCAGACCAGGATCTGAAAATCGAAATTGACTCCAAGACGGGCGAGATGCAGGCATGGGCCAATTTACAGGTAGTGGATACAGTAAGTGATCCAAGAATGGAAATTCTTTTAGAAAAAGCACGACTAGAAAAAGAAGATGCGCAAGTCGGCGATTGCCTAGAAAAAGAAATAGATCCTGCTTATCTTGGCCGTATAGCCGCCCAGACTGCCCGGCAAACGATCATGCAGAGGCTCAGGCAGTTCGAAAAAGAACGAATCTATGATGATTATAAGGATATGATTGGAGATATCGTTTCGGGCGTCGCGCGCAGGCGTGAACGCGGTGACCTCATCGTAGACCTTGGAAAAGCGGAAGCGATTTTACCGCCAAAAGAAAGAGTTCCGGGTGAAGACTACGCTCCAGGTGAACGTATCAGATGTTTGCTCCTTAATATAGATCATGGAAATCGTGGACCTGAACTAATCCTCAGTCGTGCGAGTGTTCGGTTCGTGAGAAGACTTTTTGAACTCGAGGTTACAGAAATTGCTGATGGCACGGTTACGATTGAAACAATATCACGTGAGCCGGGCTATCGCACAAAAATAGCTGTAAATAGCAATGATTCTAAAGTCGACCCGGTAGGAGCTTGCGTAGGGGCAAGAGGAGCACGCGTAAAAAGTATTGTCCGGGAATTAAGCGGAGAGAAAATTGACATTATTCGTCACTATAGTGACCCCATTCGCATGCTCGAAGAAGCGATCAAACCCGCGATACCGAAAAATATCAATATAGATGAAGCCAATCGGCGTATATTCTTTGAAGTTTCTGAAGACGATCTTTCGGTGGCAATTGGTCGGCGCGGACAAAACGCAAGACTCACATCCCGGTTGTTAGGGTGGAAGCTTGATATTTCAAAAGAACAAAAATTGGATGATGGCTTTGAGGCACGTGTTGAAGCCGCAGTTGCCGGTTGGCATGATGTATCCGGAATTTCCGATGAAACCGCACAAGGATTGGTTAATATGGGTATCGTCAGTCCCGAGGCATTTATCGGTGTAGAATTGAATGATCTTATCGACACCGGATTTAGCGAATCAGAAGCGAAGGAAATAATTGAAAAAGTTTCTGAATATCGTGAAACAAATAAGATGACACAATAATTTCTGATTAACTGAATTAAGATAGATTAATTACATTAAATGAGTATTCGTATTTACGAGCTTTCCAAAAAGATAGGAATGGAAAACAAGGAGTTAATCACTCTCTTGAATAAGCGCGGGCATGAGGTTAAAAGTGCTTCAAGTACCGTTGATAATATTTCTGCGGATAGCTTAATTGAAGAATACCAGAAATCAGCAGATAAAAATGTTATCGAATCGTCTCCAGTAAAGAAAGAGATGGTAAAAGAGACTTCAAAAGTCGCGGCTAAATCCAGTTTGCCCCAGGGGGTGATAGTTAAGAGCAAGGAAGAAGTTGATCGTGAACGCGAAAAGAAAAATGACAGTGATAATTTAAGTGAAGTTAGTACCAAGATCGCGTCGCAACCAAAATCATCGATTCCCGAGGAACCCGTAAGTGTGTCTGCTGTTAAGACCGGGGTGGAAAGTGACTTTAAATCTCAACAACCCATCAGTCCACCCATGCCCGTTTTGCCACCGAGTGTTGTGAAGCAATCTGAACAGGATGGCAACGGCGAGGAGCAAGGGGGACACAGCGAGTTGCGGGTGTTACAGATTAAACCGCCTATCGTTGTCCGTGATTTTGCGGTCCAGTTAGGGCTGAAACCCTTCCGCCTTATATCAGAACTCATGGAGATGAATATTTTCGCCTCGATGAATCAAGTAATTGATGAGGATGTCGCGACTAAAATAGCGGAAAAGCACGGACATGCTCTAGAAGTACGCCACCGTGGTGAAGCACAGGACGTAGAAAAAGAAGTTGAAAAGGAAAAACCCAAAAAAGCGGACGAGAGTGAATTATTAGAACCTCGACCCGCTGTAGTTTGTATTTTGGGCCATGTTGATCATGGTAAAACAACCTTACTAGATACGCTGCGCAAAAGTAATGTCGTCGCCGGTGAGGCTGGCGGCATTACACAACATATAGGTGCTTATCAGGTCGAAAATAAGGGGCACAAAATTACATTTATTGATACACCAGGGCATGCCGCCTTTTCCAACATGCGTTTGCGTGGAGCTAATACAACAGATATTTCCATTCTTGTTGTCGCTGCCGATGACGGGTTTATGCCTCAAACTGATGAGGCCTTGGGTCACGCTAAAGCTGCGGGTGTTCCGATCATTGTAGCAATAAATAAAATCGATGTAAAAGGTGCCAATATCGACCGCGTTAAAACCCAGATGCAAGAGCGTGGTATAACTTCGGAAGATTGGGGGGGAGAGACAATCGCGGTATCTATTTCAGCCCTTAAAGGTGAGAATCTAGATGAACTACTCGATATGATTTTGCTTCAGGCTGAAATAATGGAATTAAAAGCTAATCCGAAATGCCCTGCGGAAGGTGTTTTACTGGAATCACAAATGGAGCAAGGGCTGGGTCCAACCGCTTCACTCCTTATCGAAAAAGGCACAATCAAAGTCGGTGATTCGATTATCTGTGGTTCCTATTATTGTAAGTTACGTGCAATGACCAATGACCAGGGTCAAAATATAAAAAGTGCGGGGCCCGCCACTCCGGTTAAAGGTATTGGATGGTCGGGAGCACCAGAGTCGGGTTCTGGTTTTAAAACCGTTAAGAATGAAAAAGATGCTAAGCGCGAAGCTGAGGTCTACGCAATCGCACTCAAAAAAGTAGATCCTGATAATATACCTCTAGATGAACCCGCATCGGTTGAAAATCTCTTCGCTGCCATTGCCCAGACGCAGAAGAAAACTTTCCGGATCGTAGTAAAGGCTGATGTATTTGGAACTGCGGAAGCGCTTGCCAACAGCTTAAACGAAATTCAGAGCGAAAAAGTGGATATTGATATCGTTCAGGTTGCGGTGGGGTCAATAAGTAAAAGTGATGTTCTCATGGCAAGCGCAGCTGAAGCTGCCATTGTTGGATTTAACGTGAGCATGGAGAACGGAGTTTCAAGTTTTGCCAAACATCACAATATTGTAATTTACATCCATGATGTCATCTATGAATTAATAGATTTGGTTAAGGAATCAATGGTTGATATCCTTGAGCCCGAATTGCGCGAAAATAAAGTGGGTGCCGCCGAGGTGAGGCAAGTATTCCCTGTTGCAAAAGGCGCTGTTGCTGGATGTCTAGTTACCGAGGGAAGCATTGTGCGCGATAGTACTGTCCGTCTTCTCCGTAATGGGAATGTTGAAATTGAAAGTAAAATTGACACCCTCAAACGTTTTAAAGATGACGCCACTCAGGTACGTGCCGGCTTCGAATGTGGAATTGGACTTATCGGATATTCGGACTATAAAGAAGGCGATATTATCGAGTGTTTCGAGATTGAAAAAATAAGGGCCTCGCTTTGAAATAAGTCCAGGGTTAAGAGGTTTTTCAATCATCATTGATGGTATTGAAATCAACGATTCTCGTTGAAAATGTAAATATCTAATGGGCCAACGTGTAGTTCGAGTTAATGAATTAGTTAAGCGGGAAATCAGCGATGTCCTGCATACGCGATTTCAAACTGAAGCGGTGTATATCACAATAACCGAAGTTGCAGTATCCCCTGATCTCAGACATGCACGCGTTTACTATTCAGTTCTTGGTAGAGAAGATGAGAGACAGCGGGCTGAGCGTTTTCTTTCAGGGCATGCGCCTGAAATTCGACGTCAGATTGGAAAAAGAATTATTCTGAAATATCTGCCCTCCCTGGAATTTATCTCAGATCACTCAATCGAGCGAGGGACTCGGTTGAATGCACTTCTTGACGACCTTGCCCCAGAGGATGAATTATAATACTTTTTACGCCTGAATAAACTTTCCTGGACCTATTTAAAATCATGGCTTCTTCACCATCCTCGATTGAAGGAATACTGCTAATCGATAAACCTCAGGGTATTACTTCGCACGATGTTGTCGATAGAGTGCGTCATACTATAAAGCTGAAAAAGGTTGGTCACGCGGGGACTCTAGACCCGATGGCAACAGGTCTTCTTATCATTCTCGTGGGCAAAGCGACTAAGCTTTCACAATACCTGATGGGGCTCGACAAAACCTACGAGGGAACAATATTGTTAGGACAATCAACCGATTCACACGATGCCGAAGGCGTAGTAACGGAGATTACCCCCGTTCCGCCATTGAGTGAAGAAGAAGTGTCGGCTTTCATGGATACCTATCTCGGGGATCAATATCAAACTCCTCCGATGTTCTCTGCGAAGAAAATTGACGGTAAACCACTTTATAAACTGGCCCGGAAAGGGAAGACGGTCGAACGTGAACCGCGTTTTATACGGGTAAATTCCTTCCAATTATTACGTTGGGATTCCCCAGAGATTGACTTTACTATAGCGTGCAGTAAAGGCACCTATGTGCGTACTCTGGCTAATGATTTGGGTAAACAAATCGGCTGTGGCGCCCATCTCACAAAACTAAGCAGAACAGCAATTGAAAAATTTCATCTCCAAGGGGCAACACCATTGGCACAATTCGAAGTCATGTCTCTTGAAGAGATACAGCGTATGCTGATTCCCAGTTACCAGGCGGTACCCAGTCATATTTTGTGAATCTTCCAGCAACAGTTGACAGTTTTGAGTTAGTAGAACTGGAGGGTAAGTCATTGCACTTAGCTATTGGTATTTTTGATGGCGTGCATTTAGGTCATCAGGAAATTATCAATGCCGCTATTAAGACAGCGCGCAATGATAACACGGTATCCGGAGTTCTCACCTTTAACCCTCATCCCAGCCAGATCTTAAATCCTGAACACTCTATTTCTCTTCTCATGAATCAGAATGTGAAGACGAAATTATTCATTGAATCAGGTATCGATCTGATAATCCAAAAACCATTCACGATTGAGTTTGCGGCTATAAAAGCTAATGAATTTATAGCATATTTAAATCGATCTCTACCCACCCTTAAGGCAATCTATGTGGGAGAAAACTTTCGCTTTGGTCAGGGGAGAGAGGGCGAGGCGGGGATGCTTGTTCGTGATGCTCAAGAACAAGACATTCAAGTGTTTATCAGCAAAAGAATGAAACGAAACGGGGTTAATATCAGCAGTACTCTCATACGGAAAAAATTAATTGAAGGTCAGATTGAAGAGGCAAACGCGATGCTTGGTTATCCGTATTTCAGTTATGGGCAAATCGAGCGTGGGCAAAAAATTGGACGGAAAATGGGTTTCCCAACAATTAATCTTTCCTGGCAGCCTGAATTAAAGCCTCGCTACGGCGTTTATGCAGTAAAAGTGCGTCCTGATGGTGAATCCATTAGTTGGGATGGAGTCGCTAACTATGGAGTAAGACCTACTTTTTCCAATGATCAGGACCCAGTACTGGAGGTGCATTTATTAAAGGACTGTTCGCTTAATCCTGGTGACGCAATTACCGTCGACTGGTATGCTTTTATTAGGTCTGAAGAGAAGTTTGCTTCCGATGATGAACTAAAAAAGCAAATCGCAGTTGACAAAATTAATGCAGAAAATTTTCTTGCAACAATTGATTAGTGTCGAAACTGATACGATAGGAGAGAATTGAGAATTTAAATATAATTAAGATAATATAAATAAAATAGTAATATGAGTAAGCTACGTGTTCTTATTTGGAATGAATTTGTTCATGAAAATGTTCATGAGAAGGTAAAATCGATCTATCCACAGGGCATTCATGAAACAATTAAGGCTGAATTATGCTTGTGCGACAGTGATTTGCAATTATCGACCGCCACCCTGGAGGAACCTGAGCACGGGTTGACAGATTCAGTTTTAGCCGAAACGGATGTGCTTATATGGTGGGGACACATGGCTCATAATAAAGTTGAGGATACGATTGCGAAACGCGTGCAATTACGTGTGCTTCAAGGGATGGGGTTTATTGCCCTTCATTCCGCCCACTTTTCAAAGGTTTTCAAGTCCCTCATGGGCACCACCTGCGATTTAAAGTATCGTGAAGCAGGTGAAAAGGAGAGGCTTTGGGTATGCAATCCTGGCCACCCGATTACCGAAGGGATCGATGACTGTTTGGAAATTGAAAATACCGAAATGTATGGAGAGCCTTTTGATATTCCACCACCCGACGAGCAAGTTTTTATTTCATGGTTTGAAGGGGGAGAGGTATTTCGCAGTGGCAATTGTTGGCGGCGCGGTAATGGAAAAATTTTCTATTTCCGACCCGGTCATGAAACTTACCCTATATTTTATAATAAGGCGGTAATTCAAGTAATATACAATGCGATTAAATGGGCCGCTCCACAGGGACTATGGCTTAGTTCATTGGCGAATGTTCCTATCGATCAAGCGCGTGAAAAGATCGAACAAAAGGGGGATTAATTGATTTTAAAGTTTTGCTAAACGATAGGGTGCTTAATGGGATATGCACTAAGATAGATAATGTAGCTTCGTCTTCGTCTGCCTCTTCGTCTTACATTTATTAAATGAAATTTTATGGTGAAACGCGCTGTCCCTAGCTCGTTTAATTAAGACGTAATTGAAGAAGCGTGCGATGAATCAACCTTCGCAGTTCAATTAAAGGTTTAGCGGTTAGTCAGCCTGATTCTGCCGACGAAGACGAAGAGATAGACGAAGACGAAGATTGTCTAAACCCATCTTAACTTGGTACCACTTAAATCTAATTCCCAATTAGAAATATTTGACATAGGCATCTCTGCGAAGGCGTTCAATCCATACTTTATGAGAATAGCGAGCAATTTGATTCACGATAATGCCTTCAATATTATCTCTAACTTGTGAAAGTGGCTGTATGGTTTCATCTTTTTTATTTTCCACGTAAAGGATGAATATTTGATTGCCTAGGAGAATGGGGTCACTGTGTCCACGGGGATTTAATTCAAACGCGACTTCACTTAACTCTTCACGCAGATCGGCACGCTTTATCCAACCCCAGTCGCCCCCGCGATCACGCCTTGAGTCCTGACTATACCTTGCCGCGAGATCGGTGAAATTTTCACCATTTTCTAATTCAACGATTATGTTTTCTGCAGTTTGACGAAGAAGGTCAGGGCTTTCATCGGCAAAAGGCTTAAGCATGATCAATCGAAGATTGAGACTCTCTTCGATGTAAAATAGAATCTTATTTTCTTTATAGAAACCTTCAATTTTTTCCGGGCTTACTTCCGATTGTGATTTACGCATTTCCCCGCGCATGGAACTTACTATAATTCGTTCTTCCAAATCTCTGCGAAACTCTCGCATTGTCTTCCCCTGTGATTTTACATGCTCGAGAAATGTATGCCGATCATTGTTGAAATCTTCGATTAACATTCTATCGAGTTCATTTTCAATTACCGACTGCGGTATCGCCAGTTCTTTCTTAGCAAAGGCGTTTACTATTAATACATGATCGATCAGGTTTTGAAGTATTTCGAGATAGAGTTGAGACATCTTGTTAGAAAATTCATCCTCAGACCGTGATTCTCCTCGAATTTGCGGAATAAGAGGTGACATTTCTCGTCTTAACTCTTCGAAAGTTATAATCTTCTCTTCTACTACAACGGCAATGCCGTTTTCGTAGGGCGGTACCCAAATAGGGTGAATGCGTTGTGCTGCCACGGGCAGTCCATAAAAAATAAGAGAGAGAAGAACTAAGCGAACAATGAGGGTCTTCATAGCAGTAACTCAAGGAAGTCGTTTAACGAGGAATGATCTGATTTCTTTTAATCTTGGTAGTGGATTTTTTGTCTTTAATCTAGGGAAACGATTCCCAATTTTAATAAAGTTATTACTCTTTCCGGTAGCGAGTAAACACTTTAATCGATCCCCTTCAGTTTCGACTGTGAGTATGCCTTCTAGTTCCGCTAAAATCCGTATTTCAGTGATTAAAAGAAGAGCTTCCACCGCTTGAGGGATTGGTCCGAACCTGTCATTCAGGGTATCAATGATTTCCACAATTGTCTTCTGGGAATCAGCGAGTGCCAAGCGCCGATAGATATCAATTCTCAGACGTGTTTCGGAGATATATTCTCTAGGGATAAAAGCGGTAATAGACGGAATGCGGGTGAGTTTTAGTTCTTCGTTTTTGAGTACCTCGAATCCATCTTTAACCGTATCATAACTGTTTTGAACGCCATCTCCAATAATGACAAAATCAAGTCGCAATCCGGCACGAATATGCTGGGCTGAATTTTCTCCTTTAAGGCGGGAGATGCTTTGGCGCAGAAGCTGGCAGTAGAGTTCAAATCCAACTCCAGCAATATGACCACTTTGTTGTGAGCCAAGTAGGTTTCCAGCCCCTCTAAGTTCCAGATCTCTCATCGCGATTTTAAATCCTGCTCCCAGTTGTTTGTATTGGCGTATTGCCGATAGCCGCTTGCGGGCTTGATCCTCTAAATGTGTTTTTCGGTGGAGCAGAAGGTAAGCATAAGCCTGTTGTTTAAATCGTCCCACGCGGCCTCGAAGCTGGTATAACTGGGAAAGACCAAAGCGATCGGCACCTTCTATGATGATGGTATTGCAGTTCGGTATATCCAAACCGGATTCAATGATGGTGGTACAAACAAGAACATCGAACTCACCGGCTACAAATCTGGTCATTATATCTTCCAACTCGTGTTCTGGCATTTGGCCATGACCTATAGCGATCCTGATGTCAGGCAACATCTCCTGCAGGTGTTTTGCTACAGATAGAATCGTAGTTACGCGGTTGTGCAAATAAAAAACCTGACCGCCCCTGGTTATTTCAAATTCGATAGCATCTATTACTAGATCGAGACTATAATTTTTTACCAGGGT
Organism: Opitutales bacterium; assembly: GCA_965219535.1. Classification (GTDB taxonomy): domain Bacteria; phylum Verrucomicrobiota; class Verrucomicrobiia; order Opitutales; family PNEW01; genus PNEW01. Next base: position 1,928,136 of record CBDCNV010000002.1, read on the forward strand.
TTGAATGGGAAGACGATCGACAGGTGGGGTTTCAATCACGCTTAAATCTCTCGCTCCCATGAGTGCGAGATAGAGCGTGCGAGGTATTGGCGTAGCACTCATTGCGATTACATCAACGCACTCTCGCAATCGCTTTAGTTTTTCTTTGTGCTTTAGACCAAAACGGTGCTCTTCGTCGATAATCAATAGACCAAGATCACGAAAATCTACATCGCCGCTTAATAGGCGATGAGTGCCAATTAGAATGTCAACTTTCCCTTCACTAACCTGACGAAGGATTGTTTTCTGCTGTTGTTGAGTGCGAAATCTACTTAGCATTTCAACGACTACTGGGTAGTCAGCCATTCGTTCACGAAAGGTATTAAAATGTTGCTGGGCTAATACGGTGGTGGGGACAAGAATGGTCACCTGTTTATCATCCATCACCGCCTTGAATGCTGCGCGCAATGCGACTTCAGTCTTTCCGTAGCCAACATCACCACAGATCAGACGATCGGTGGGCTGGGTTTTTTCCATGTCGTCTTTTACCGTTTTTATCGTGACTAGCTGATCCTTAGTCTCTTGGTAGATAAAGGAATTTTCGAATTCTCTCTGCCATTCGACGTCGATGCCAAAGGCATGCCCCTTTTCATGACTCCGTGTTGCTTGAAGGCTGAGTAACTCCGCGGCGAAATCGAGGGTTGCTCTTTCCGCTGCCTGGCGTGTCTTTTCCCATCGGGATGTTCCAATACGCCCCAAGTTTGGTTGTATTTTGGAAAGACCGACATAGCGAGATAGAAGATGGGATTCATGGAGTGGAAGATGTAAAATAATTCCATCATCAAATTCCAGAGATATGACTTCCTCTTTTTTATTTCCCAGATCCATTTGCGTAACACCTCGATAGATGCATACACCATTTTGAAGATGGACGAGATTATCTCCCTCGGACAATTCAGAAAAATCAAGAAGTTGATCTACATGCGCTCGCATGGGGAGCAATCGCTTCCGCGTTCCCACTACACGCGTGCGGTAGCGTCCAAAAATTTCGCTGTCTGTTACAACTACGATACCACTGCTACCTAAAGATGTATCCCAGTCAATATCCAGGCCACCAGACTCATTGGTAAATATAAAACCCTGATGAAAATTACCTCTAAAATACCTGGGCTTGAGGGCAGATAATTCAGCATCGGCAGTTAATATCTCCTGCAAGCGTTTTTCTTCACCTTCGTTTTTAACAATAAAATACAGGGCATATCCATCCTCTTGCCATTGAAGGATCTGAATTAGAAATAAACGTCTCGCCTCTTGTTCACTTTGCACACGGTCGAGGCCAAATTCTCCAACGACGGCGAGGTTTCGATAGTTGCTCAACGGTTCTGATGAGCTCATTTTACTTTCGCAATCGGGTCCGAAAACAGGATTTTCGGTATCGAGTTCAGCAAGGGAGAACCAGCTATCGGGAAATGCGTCACGACGATCAAACAGATCTTGAAAAGTCGGTAGGGAGGAAGGGATGCGTTCCGGAATATTGAAGAGCGATGGGAACTGATCCTTAAGAATTGTCGGTTCCCAGAATATCCAGTTTACTTTATCACCGAGGTAATCGAAAATATAATGTTCTCGCAGCTGAGATTTATTCAGAGACAGAGCAACAATAGCTATGGCGTTAGTTTTTCTTATCGATCGCTGTGTTGTCGGATCGAAAACTCTGATTTCGTCGATTTCATCGCCAAAGAAATCTATGCGGTAGGGTGCCGATGCATTGATCGGATATACATCCAGTATACCGCCCCGCACCGCATACTGACCCGGTGATTCACAAAGAGCTTCGCAATCATAGTGCAGTTCATTTCCAAGCTTTTCAGCCAATGCTCGAAAAGGGCACATATCACCAACGGCTAGACGAATTTCGCTGGCCTTTAGATTCTTTCGGGCGGGAGAAGCCTGATAAAACCCCCTCGGTGTAGTTATAACGACTAAACGTTCATTGCTCAGAGGCAGGTCTCGAAAATCATTGAGGCTTGAAAGGGTGGCAAGTCGGTCAAACTCAAGATCTATTGATTTAAATTCATCGTCATCGTTTTCTGGCACAGCGGGAAGTACTTTAATTTTCAGATGAAGCCCGTGATCCTGTAGTTGATTGGTAAATTCAATATCTTCTGTCCATTGATCAGCAGTTTTTTCATTCTTAACGAATATAATGCTCACAGGTGAGGAATGCTTTTTAATGATGTATTCACATACCATTGGGGCAAATGCTTCTGTTATACCACTCAGACAAAGGGCTGATTTGGACTGTATAAGCGTGGCAGATTTCATTGCGATTCAAGCTCAGTTTTCTCCGTCCATACTACCAACGCGTTTCGGGCTGCGTTTTCTTCCGCTTCCTTTTTAGAATACCCAAGCCCTTCTCCTGCTTTATTACCATTGATCATTACATCCACTTTAAATGATTTCTCATGGTCGGGGCCTATTTCACCGGTCATTGTATATTCAATCGCATCATTGCCAAATTTGGGCTGAACGAGTTCTTGTAATCGGCCCTTAGGGTTGTGTCCGTGAATGATCTCATCGCTTTTTTCTTCAAGATCGCCAAACCATTCGAGAACAGTTTTTCGGGTCGTCTCCCAATCACTGTCTAGATAAATGGCTGCGACAATCGCTTCAATCGTATCTTCCAAAATAGAATTGCGAGAACGGTTAAAGTTTTTTTTCTCGCTTTCGCTCAGTCGAATACAGGTTTCAATACCTAAACGAGACGCCATCTCTGCCAGATAGGATCCATTGGCGATAATCGCGCGGTTGCGAGTTAGTGTACCTTCTCTTGCTTTTGGTAAGCGGTTAAAAAGTTCATCGGCAAGAATGGCGGAAAGCAAAGCATCACCGAGAAATTCAAGCCGTTGGTTATGGTCACCATCTTCCGGATGTAGACTATGGTGAGAAGGGTGGGTGAGGCTTTGCTGAAGATACTCGGGATGATTAAATCGATAGCCAAGCGTCTCTTGCAGAACAGACATATGTTTAGTAATATTATCCTTACCCATTCGAAAATATTAAGTAATAACTCAGGAATGATGCGCCTGAAAGCTTTATTAACTACAATGCAAAACTTAGAAAATCTATAGGGATTTACCTCGATTAGCTTAAATTAAACCTTTGAATTACTTCTTTTGCTAAATCCCTGTAGGCGAGACTACCTGCGCTGTGTGAATCGTAGTGAAGGATTGATTGACCAAAACTGGGAGCCTCGCTCAGTCGTACGGAGCGGGGTATGACTGTATTAAAAACTTCTTTTTCAAAATGGCTGCTCACTTCGATCACAACTTGCTTACTCAGGTTCGTGCGTACATCATACATCGTCATAATGATACCGCCTATTTCCAGATTAGGGTTAATATTTGCGTTCTTTATCCTTTCAACAACTTGCAAAATCTGACCTAAACCTTCCATCGCAAGATATTCGCATTGCAATGTGATTAGTAGATAATTTGCGGCTGCCAGGCCATTCATTGAAAGCAGTCCCAGAGCTGGTGGACAATCAATAATAATCGATTTAAATCTGTCTGAATTTTTCAGTGGATCAACGCAACGCCTCAATTGTATGAGATAATCGTCGCGCTGGCTGATTTCAATTTCAAGCGCGGCGATATCCACCTCCGATGGAATAAGATAAAGATTCTGAATCCCCGTTTCTATGATCAGATCACGAGCATCCCCCTCTCCATTGAGTGGTCCATATAGGCTTTTACCTGCCGTTTTTTCCTGCCCCAGACCACTCGTAGCATTGCCCTGGGGATCGATATCTATAATAAGGGTAGGGATATTCTTTTCCGCAAGAGCGGCGCCGAGATTGATCGACGTTGTTGTTTTACCAACTCCACCCTTTTGGTTAGCAATCGTAAAAACTTGTGCTACCATCTTAAGGTAAGTATGTAAAAGGCTGAAAGGACAAGTCTAGCCCGATTTTATAAAAATCTGTATTATATTATGAAACGCCCCCCATTTATTTAATTAGATGGGTTAAAAATCACTTGAACGATCTTAAGCTTTGATTTTTACTGATCTCACCTGTGTTTATTATCGGCGCGGTAGCCAAGTGGTAAGGCCGGAGTCTGCAAAACTCCTATACGCCGGTTCGATTCCGGCCCGCGCCTCCATTATTGAAATTTTAAATACATAATTTTCTAAACCATGCGGTTATACAGTAGTGTTGATGAATTGACCACCGATCTCAGGGAAACGCTCATTGGTAACTTTAATCTTCAGGGGTATCGCGTTTTCCTCTGCGATGACGATGAGAATACTCTCAATCTACTTAATAGCTCAGATTCTACTGCGGAAAAAAAAGTGTTGAGATCGCAGGTTGACCCTTATATTCGATCGGATTTTTCATTTGAGAATGGAAATCTGCTCACCGACTTTACCTCGGCATATTGTTTTCCGCTCATTTCTGATGAGGAATTTACAGGCTATCTCTTTATTGCGGAAAATCCGGATCAGCGTTCACTCGGTAAAGATGAATTAAATAAAATATACAAATTTAAAGATGAATTGGGAACGTATCTCGACCATCTGCGATTAAAATTGAGAGTGCAGAGAGCAGAGACACAAGAATTACTTGGCAGTATCTCACATGGGTTGGCTCACGATTTAATTTCTTTCCTCACACCCGTGCAAACATACTTCCAACTTCTGGAAGTCGATCCCCAGAATGCTATCAATCTGTCTTCCGCCGCGGCCAATAACGTTTATGATTTGTTAACATTTATTAAAAATGCGCGCATTTATTCGGAAAATGGACGCTTTATTAAATACCCCTGTTTCCTGGGATTAATTCTCGATCATTCGATCAAACCTTGTGAATCCCTTATACAGAGCAATAAAGTAGAAGTCGTAAAAGATTTCAGTGATGAGGCGACTCTTGAAGCGAATAGTTTTCTTTTTCAACGATTGCTCACTAATTTAATACGCAACGCTATAGAGAGTGGATCCACGCGAATTGTTGTATCACTCGTTAGGGAAGATGATGTAAATGGGTATAATCAAATCATTCAGATTGCAGATAATGGAGAGGGTATTAATGCCGTGAACCTGGACCAGATATTTAATACTGGATTTTCTACTAAAAGCAGTAGTGGTTTGGGCTTAGCCATCGCCCAAAAAATAGCTAGTGCTCATTCAGGGCATATAGAGGCGTTTCCAAATAACGATCGAGGTGCCGTGTTTAAAATAATCTTACCCTTGAAACTTACCCCTGCCCCTTTTAAAATTTCTGGTGTCCGCTGAAATGTTCAGCGGCGACAATATCTTCGCAGTCGGTGGAAAACTACTTTAGATTTAATCAACGCTTTTTTTCCACGCGTCAGATAGAGAAAAGCAAATCTGTTGATCAGCTTAATTTAAAGACAGTTAATGTAATACGCGATTTAATTTATGCGAATATCGATGGCCAATCACTACACCTGGATCTGTATTTGCCGCGAGACTCTATGGAGAGCAATCCTGTTATCGTCTGGATTCACGGTGGTGACTGGCGTGGCTATGATTGGTTACGGGGAAGCAGAGAATCATGCCCGATTATCAGGATGGTTACGCGAGGTTATGCTGTCGCAAGTATTGATTATCGTCTTTCCTCTAGGGCTAAGTTTCCAGCTCAATTAGAAGACTGCAAAGCAGCCATTCGCTGGCTTAAAGCAAATGCCCGCGATTATAAATTAAATGAAAAAGCCATTGGGGCTTGTGGTTTTTCGGGTGGGGCCATGCTGGCGGCACTTCTTGGAACGACCGGAAGTGATGAGCAAAATAACGGGAGTGGAGGAAATCTAGAGCAGTCAAGTTCTATCCAGGCAGTAGTTGATTTATTTGGACAGACTAATTTTTTAAATTTAGATATTTTCGCCAAGCGGAATGCAATCCCCAATTACATTTTTCATGATTCTGAAGCATCTCCAGAGTCTCTATTAGTCGGAGGTCCAATTCAAAGAAACAGAAAGATAGTCGCGCAAACTAGCCCGATTTCATATGTCTCGAAGGATAGTCCGCCTTTTCTAATTATTCACGGATTACTAGATGGGGTCGTTCCATTTCAGCAAAGTGAAGAACTATTTTCTGCATTAAAAAATGCGAGTGTAGAAACGACACTATTATTACTGAACGATGTGGGGCATGGATTAAACTTTCAATCTGCCGACAATATAATAGATGCTTTTCTGGATAAACATTTAAAAAAAATCCGGCATGAAATCCAGAGTGAATTAGGTAAAGTTATCGTTCATGACGATGTGGGACATTATAAAACCTATAATGATAAAGACATAATTTTAGATAATATTAGTGGAATCATTTTTAGAGATTGGGTTGAACCACTTTTTAACGTGGCTGGATCCGTAAAATATGGAACCTTCCACAGCACCGCGTTAAACTGTTCAGTCAGTTATCAGGTATACTTGCCTCCTGCTTATGATAAAAAGCCAGAGAAAAAATTTCCTGTTCTCTATAAAATTGGAGGAGGTAACGGAAATTATGGGCGATGGATTGTCGATGAATCCAGAGGTTTTGAATTAGCAATCAGCTCAGGAAATAATCCAGAAATGTTATTGGTGAGTGTTACGCGATTTGATTATCGCTGGAGTTTAAGAAAAAAGAAGCTCTTCGAAAAGATGTTTATCAATGATTTTATGCCTCATATTGAATCAGAATATCGAACGATAAATACAAGTGATGCGCGTGCCATTTATGGGATATGTGCAGGTGCTGAATTTGCATTACGCATTGGATTCGAGAATCCCGGTTTATTTTCCGAGATCCAGACTAGCTTAATGCCATTTATCTCCTGGCATTCGAAAAAGGATCGCAAAAGAACAGCAAAAAACATCCTTAAAAAAAACCTGAAGCAAATTAAAGACTCTCTGTCATTACATCTAGTTACGACAAAATCCGATATGTTTTATAATGATATGTTAGCTGTTCATCGTGAGTTAAATAACTATGAGGTAAATCATGAATTTGCGGTATTAGAGGGGGTACGACATGGGGAAACTCCGAATGAATTGTTAAGATTATCAGACCGGTTTTATGTTGATGCTTTTGATAAATTTACAAGTTATGACAAAGTATATAATCGTAATGAAAATAAAATTCATCGCGATTTGGTATTCAGTAATGAAGGCGGCAATGATTTAAAATTGGATCTCTATTTGCCATTAAGTGATGATGAGGCCAGTAATTTCCCCGTCATTGTTTGGATCCACGGTAGCGACTGGCGTGGCGAGCTCTGGTGTGAAGGCAGCAGGGAACCCTGCCCGGCGGCTTACCTTACGGATCACGGATATGCGGTTACTAGTATAGAATACCGATTGTCTACGGACGAGCCATTTCCAGCGCAACTTATTGATGCTATAGCTGCATTACAGTGGATTGTAGAAAATGCGAAAGAGTATCATTTGGACAGTAAAAATATTGGTCTCTGGGGCGTGTCAGGTGGTGGCCTTATTGCAGCATTATTGGGGACTACTAGCGGCAGAGGAGAGATTAATATTAACGGGGTTAAATTGGCACAATCAGTCAATGTAAAAGCGGTTGTTGATTGTTTCGGACCAATAGATGTTACGCAATGGGACGCAATGCACAGAGCGGAATGTCATGAAAAACGAATCTCTCAAAACTTAGATAATTCACCGCTTTCACTGTTACTGGGGGGTATACCAAGTGAAATGAAAAGTTTAGCTGAACTATTAAACCCCATAACCTACATTAGTGAAAAAACTCCACCCTTTCTAATATTTCATGGAGCTGATGATTCAGTCGTTCCCATGGGCCACAGTGGATTACTGCATCGTGCTCTTATTGAAGCAGGGGTGAATTCTAATTTGAAGATAAGAGACGATGTGGGACACGGTCTTGAAGCCTTAAATGCCTGGGTTGAAATCCAAAACTTTTTTGATCAATATCTTAAAGGTATATCTGATGATGAAGATTTATGTGACCAAAATGCTGTTTACGTAAATAAGTCAGGTGGAATATTTTTTGACTCTTATGTGGATCCAATCTCAAGAGCGACTGGTGGGACTCAATATAAAACTTTTAAGAGCAAAACTATTAATGATGACGTTAGTTATCTTATCTATCTTCCTCCCTCATATAATAAGAATAAAACTTCTCGTTATCCAGTGATATACTGGCTTCATGACAAAGAACAGGGGCCGAGAGATAATTTATATTACACCTATATATTCGATGAGGCTATTAAAGCTAATGAGGTTTCCGACGTAATTATTGTACTTGTTAATGGGAGGCCTAATAGTGGCTATCGCGATTCGGAGGAGAACGGCCCAATGGAAAGCATAATTATAAATGATTTAATCCCTCATATAGATCAAAATTACCCTACCTTAGATGACCGTAATTTCCGTGCCGTAGAGGGTGTTGGCATGGGAGGGGAGGGAGCAGGAAGATTTGGGTTTAAATATCCAAATCTATTCGGCTATGTTTCTATTATCGGCTTACGAATGGAAGATAGACTCAATCACAATGGAGACAGAATTGAAGATTGGGTCATTAAAAATCATGATTTAATATCTGATCGCACCAGGATCAGGATCGTAGATTTTGGTGATGACCATTCCAATTCAGAGAAATTCCCGTTACATCAAAATATGGAAAAAAATAATATAACTCATGATTGGGTGTTGGTTGAAAGATCGAAGCAGGATTTCTTAAATAGTTTCCTGTCTGCGGATTTCAATTTTGTTGAGTTTTATCATACGGGAGATTTTCAAAGGAAAAATTACTGAAAATTTAATAAATTCTGTTGTCGATTAATCATCTCATAATATATTCCTTTAGCATTGAGAAGATCTTTGTGCGTTCCAGATTCAGCAATTTGCCCCTCATCCATGACTAAAATCAAATCGGCGCTGGTAATAGTACTGAGGCGGTGAGCAATGACAAATGTTGTCCTCGTAGCAAAGAGGTTTTTTAACGCAGCCTGGACTAATTGCTCAGTTTCAGTGTCAAGACTGCTTGTGGCCTCGTCTAAAATTAATATTATCGGGTTTGCCAAGTAAGCTCTCGCGATACTAATACGTTGGCGTTGGCCACCTGATAACTTAAATCCATGTTCTCCGATAATAGTATCATAACCTTGCGGCATTTCATTTATGAATTCATGGGCGTTAGCACTACGCGATGAATCGACGATTTCCAAATCTGTGGCATCCGGATTTGCGTAGGAAATATTTTCACGCAATGTCCCATCGAAAAGAAAAGTATCCTGTTGAACGAGACCAATCAAATTGCGATAACTACGTAATTTGATTTGTTTCAAGTCTACTCCATTAAGATAAATCTCGCCCGATGAGGGATCATAAAAGCGCGCGACAAGATTTGAGAGGGTAGTTTTACCAGCCCCGCTTTTCCCTACGAGGGCCACTGTGCTCCCTCCCTTGATCTCCAAATTCAAATCTGTGATCACTGGTTTTTCCGGACTGTATCCAAAATTGACATTTGCAAAGCGCAATTCTTTTACCTCTTTGGGTGCGTCGATGGCATCTGAATAATCAGGTTTATCGACTTCTATGTCGAAAAGCTCGAAGATACGATCAATCGCAGCAAGACCTTGCTGCAATTGGCTCTGAGAACTCACAATATTAAAGATCGGTCGTAAGGTAAATGCAGTGTAAAGTGTAATTGCCAGAATGTCACCTATTGTTGCTTGACCGTGAATTACAAAATAACCCCCGCAACATATAATGATGAGGCTGCTCGTTGTAATTAGCATACCCCAACCAACATCTATTGTTAATTGTCGTAATTTTGCATAGAGATCTTTCCTCGATACCGTAAGATTTCCTCTGGCATAATTCAGCTCCTCTTTTTTTTCCCGACTATAAGCGCGTACTACTCGAATTCCCTGAAATATCTCTGTCGCCATCCCATTTACTTCTGCACTATCCTTGTGCATCTCTTTAAATACCGGTCGAAGACGGCGTACATTTAATAAGCTAATAAATAGCATGGGTGGTAAAACGAGGGCGGCTACGATAGCCAATCGCCAATTAATCAAGACAATTATTAGAACGGTAATTATTACCCTTATCCCTTCAATCGTGGGAATAAGTATTCCATGCTCAACGAGTGTTGATGCCGAATTAATATCGTTAGTTAATCGAGATGTAATTCCTCCTACTTTCAATCTAGATAGTTCATGCAGGGGTAGATTGATCAAGTGTCGAAAGAAATTTCGTCGGAGTTTAAAAATAAACTTGGCATTAAGGATTTGTAATCGATAGGAGCGGAATACCTCGATGAAAAAAGAAAGGATTAAAAACAACAACATCAACCCGCCAAATAAAAGCAGAACTCGGGTTTTTTCTTTGGTCCCTAATAATTCATTTAAGATGATGCCATCGATAATATAGCGCGAGACAAGCGGCTGTAATAAATTAATAAAAATTACTAGAAAACCCAGGCCGATAACCAAAATCAAGCCGTACCTGTAAGGCCACAACCATTCACGGTATCTTCGAAGATACTCTTTCCGTCGACTCCCGGATCGCGGCGATTTTTCGTAACTCTGTCCCTCAGGTGATACTTTGTCTTTTTTTGACTTTGAACGCTTTAATTTAAGCTCGTTGATGAAATTTTCGAACCGTTGACGGGAAGTACAGAGTCGATTGTCATCTTTTTTCATGATTTCATATGAAAGAAAGAATCACAGTAGTCGAATATCTAATTATACTCTATATTAACAAGCACCTAGGCTACGACCTTGGGATTAGAGTCAATGATTTCCTGAGTTACTTTAAAAATCTTATCCGCATAATTTGAAAATTCTTTTTTCCGACTGTTAATATGCCCTGTTGTTTTCAACCCCAATTCGTTTGTGAGAGAATCATTGATATTTTGAAAATGAGCGCGTTCTTCTTCCGGTGCGTCATTTTGAAGTGCGAGATTTGAGACGTAGACAACGGTCTTGATCCAAAACATAGTCTCACGAAAATTCCCTTCATCGATCATTTCTTTCGTTCCGTCGATGATGTAAGGGCGAAGATGCTTTTTTATTTTGAATCCGAAAGGGCAGGGGCTTCGTTTCACAGCCACGGCGCGGTCGAACATTTCTGACATTTCATTGAAATAGTGATTAACTTTCTCTCGTGTTAGATGAGCGTACCCCATTACTTCCAATAGTTCCTCGTGTAGCCCTTCAAGATCGAGTTCTTTTAGCTGTTCCCTGTATTTAATAAGACTGCGTCGATGCGTAGGTGGTTCGAGGGATGCCAGTGCTATCATCGTTGCAAGAAATTTACCATTCCACCCGAGCATAAATGCACAGTCGTTGAGGGGGACCGCATCACTTATATTATTAAGGAAGTTTACTATCAGATTTTTTTGTGCTTCACAGCGTGCTATTACCCACTCACGTCGGTTAAATTCTTGAATAACAGTTTTTGACAACTCTTTAAGTCGCCCCTCTGAGTCTGAAATTATACTTTCAGGAGTCAATTCATGAGCCAATGTTGGATTGGAAAGTACGCTACCGTGAGAGCTGTACACATCATTTTTTATATAAACGATCTCCAAGAGTAATTCTTTATAGTACAGTTCATCATTGTTCCGCAAAAGTCCATCATAGGGTAAGTCCGGCGTTTCTGTATTATCCTTCCTGTCTATTAATACCGCTATATCTACATCTGTATTTAGAGGGAATTCTTCGCTCCTGCTCAATTTATTGATCGATCCGAGAAAATGAGCGCCGGTGAACCTTTCCGATTGCTTGCTGTAAGTATCAACCCACTCATTAACAATATCTATTGCTTCGCTAACCAACATTGTACTTCTCTTAATTGCTAATTGAAATTTGTCTTTGGTTTATATTGTCATCTCTAAAAAAGATGAAGTGCATTTTAAAGGTACTATTGAAGCTAAAATTGGGTTACGGTGGATTATTTTTGAAAAATCAGTACATATGTTTCTGATTAGATAGAATATATTACAAGTATCTATATTCGGGTTGCTTGGTAGCGACATGAGGTATTATTGAGAGATTGTATTAATCAAATGCGATATTAACGCTATAATTCAGTCATTAAATGAAAAGAAAAGATCAATTTTCACTATTCATTAGATTAATATTTTTTTTACTTACATCCTTATTGGGGTTGGAGATCCAAGACTACTGGGGTAGCTGGCCTTATTTTTTGAAGGGAAAAGTCTTTGAAGAAGGTGCGTTAGAACGACTCAATAGCGACATAACTCAAAGGGAAAACGGATAAAATATATGATGAACACATTATCAGAGTGGAGTGACCCCCAAAAATCGTATCATTTACAGAGAGAGGTTATCGGGATAAACAGATAACCTCAATGAAAAGAAAAAGATACACAACAGAACAGATTATAACAATATTGCGGCAAGCCGATACCGGTAAAACGGTACAGGAAATCTGCCGTGGAAACAACCTGAGCGAACAGACTTTCTATCGCTGGCGTAAAAAATATGGCAATTTAGAACTTGCCGATGCGAAGCGATTTAAAGAGCTGGAAAAAGAATTCACGAGCGCAAGCGAGAAGGCCTGACATACCGAGCTGAAGAAGCTGCTCGCAGATCAAATGCTCAAGAATCAGGTAATGGAGGAAACGCTGTCAAAAAAATGGTGAGCCCAAAGCAGAAGAAACGAGTAGTAAAAGCTGCGGCTGAGAAAGGGTTGTGCTCGTTGCGGAGGGCTTGTGCTTATCTCAGCCTGAGTTGGTCAACGTTCAGTTACCGGCCCAAACAGGCCAGTGAGAAAGCTCAGCGGTTGGTCGAGCGGATTGTGAGCTTGTCCTGGAAACATCCCCGCTACGGTTACCGGCGCATCCGTGCCTTGCTGGTAAAGGAAGGCTGGACAACAAGCAGGAAGTTTGTCCAGGCGGTACGACGTTCAGAAGGGCTGCAGGTAAAGCCCCCGAAAAAGGGCAGACACCGTCAAGGAGTCTCTACGGGGTCACCTACTAAAGCAAAGGGTCGCAATCACGTTTGGTCCTGGGACTTTGTCCATGATCGTACAGACAACGGCGGTCCATTAAAGATGATGACTCTAATCGATGTACCGAGGAGCTGAAAGCGACGACACTCAAGCGAAGCGAAGACATATACGCGTAAATGCCTGGATATCCGGGTCGCTCGTCAACTCACCTCAACCGATGTCCTCTCTGTGCTTAGCGAGGCCATTGAAGAGGAGGGACCTCCCAGCTATATCCGTAGTGACAACGGCAGTGAGTTCATTGCTCATCAAGTGCAGCAGTGGTTGTCCGGTAATAACATAAAGGCGATCTATATCGATCCGGGCAGTCCCTGGCAAAACGGTTTCATCGAGTCGTTTCACAACCGCTTACGCGATGAGTGTTTGAACCGTGAAGTGTTGCTCAGCGTGGCTGAAGCGCAAGTGGTAATCGAACAATGGCGTCAGACCTATAACCATGAACATCCCCACAGTCGTTTAGGCTTCAAAAGCCCACAAGAGTTTGTCAGATTCCTTTCCGATCTTGGCCGCGTTCGGGCTACGCCCTCACTTCGCCAAGATCTCTCATATACATCAATCCTAAAACCATTAACACCCGGTAACTCTCTCACTTAAATTGGTACGAAAAACGGGGTCCGATCAAAATTGCTTAGAAAAGCTGACATCGCATTTTGAAAGTTGGGATGTAGATAATCTTTAATCAATAGCGGCCACCATATGAATAATACTTATGGATAATAAGATCGATTATAAACAGTACGCTATTCTTTATGTAGATGATGAAGAAAAATCTCTGCAAATTTTTAAACGTGCATTTAAAGATCAATTTAGAATTTTTACCGCAATAAATGCGAGTGATGGATACCGGATTTTTGAAGAACACCAGGATGAAATAGGTTTACTTATTACGGATCAACGAATGCCTGGTGAAAAAGGGGTTGACTTGCTGGAAAAAACTCGCCGCTTGCACCCTCACATCATCCGCATCCTGGTAACTGCTTATTCAGATATCAACGCGGCTGTCGATGCGGTTAATGCAGGTGCTATTTACAAATACATAAACAAACCATGGGATATAACTGAACTTAAATTGACGCTCAAACAAGGTTTAGAATTTTTTATCGTGCAAAAAGAGAGAGATCGTTTGATGCAGGAGAAATTTTCCGTCCTTCGGAATATGGTAATTGCCGACCGAGTTATTAGCCTTGGTATTCTAGCGGCGGGTTTAGGCCATTATGTTCGTAATTCGTTAGTTGCAGTTAGGACCTTTCTCGATTTAGCGCCAACAAGATTACAGGAGGAAAAAATTAACCTTGAAGAATTACATAATCCTAAATTTTGGAAGGAATTCTATGACCATGTTCAAAATCAAGTTGGTCGAATATTAAAGCTTTTAGAAAACCTGGGAGGTGTTACCGAAAGTTCTTCAGTTACTGCAAAAGATGAATTGCATTTGAACAATGTTATCGAATCCGTTCTCGGTAAATTAAGCGAGGAGCTGAAGAAAAAGGAGATTTCAATCATCTCAGAAATCCCTGATGGTTTACCTGCTTTAACCGTGAACAACATTAATTTTCATCGGTTATTTGAGCTTATATTTAAGGATGAAATAATCAATTTACCGACAGGTAGTGAAATTTCGATTCGTGCTCAATCCCTTAACCCTGAAGAAGACGATGGGTATGATATTAAAGTAGAAATCTCTGATAATGGTCCTGGCTTACCAGAAGATGAGTTAAATTATGTTTTCGACCCTTTTTACTTGCGTAATGGTGATCCACAAGAGTTTGGGATTAATCTTATGGCCTGTTATTTCATCGTCTATCATCATGGCGGTAAAATTGATATAGAAAGTAATAAAGATAAAGGAATAAAATTCGTATTAACATTAAGAACACAGAAACCGGAATTCGAAGATGAAGAGCGTGAATTTCTCGGTAAAGTTTTAATGAATGAGGAAATGTGGCATAAGATCATTTCGAATTATTAATATTACGGATAAAAATATTATTTCTACTTTAAGAACCTTTCATTAAAGATAAATTGAATTATAATTCATGGGTAATTACTTGTGAGATGACAGATTATGACATCGGCACTCTCAGGTGATCATTTGCTAATTGTTGATGATGCTGAAGGTCCGAGACAATCTCTCGACCTGATTTTCAGGGATCAATACAAAGTTACAACGGCTTCGTCAGGAGAAGAAGCGGTTGCCCTTTCTAAAAAGGAACCCTTTGCCATAGCCATCGTTGATATACGCATGGCGGGGCTGTCGGGAATTGAAGTTCTCAAGGAATTAAAGGAAATTTTTCCCTTTACAGAAGTTATTATCCTGACCGCTTACGAATCGCTGGATTCTGCTCGTCAAGCCATCGCCAATGGAGCGAGCGAATATTTGAGTAAGCCCTTCGAGATCGATCACATACAAGAGGTCGTCAAGAAATGTCAGAATCGTTTTAATTTTATCACGAAACAGGATCGTATCATTCAAGACGAGATTGATGAGGTTAAAAATGCATTTATAAATCTATTAAGCCATGAGCTTAAAACTCCATTGAACGGCATCGTAGGATTTACCGATTTATTAGATGACGGGAATTTGAATAAAGATCAGAGTGAATATATAAATGTAATAAGAAAATGCAGTTATCAATTATTGGATATCCTAAATGACATATTGGAATATGCAAAATTAGCGGCGAATAAACATATCGTGACCAATGAATTATTTAATCCCGCGACCCTCTTATTGCATGCGATAAATAAAATAGATAATGAAAATCCCAAGTTATCGATCAATGTTGATATACCGATAGATCTGCCGCCGTTGGTTCAGGGACCTGAGTATGAAATTAAAACAATACTCAATAAACTTATTGATAATGCAGTTAAATTTACCCCATCGGGAGAGGTTAATGTTGCACTAAAGCAGGAAATTCAAAAGCCAAATGAGATTCTCCTAACATTCAGCGTGATGGATAATGGGTTGGGCATTCCCCAGGAAATCATTGATTCGAGTCAATTATTTAAACCTTTTTCGCAAGTTGATGATACACCGACTAGAACTTATGGGGGGTTAGGGTTGGGTCTGGCATTGTGTAAAAATCTATGTTCGCATATTGACGCAATAATAGAAGTAGAGAGTAAACCAGGGGAAGGAAGTCGATTCCTTTTCGCAGTGCCGGTGAAAGAAGTTTCGCTTGCTTAAATCATTGCTATTATTCTGTGATCTGAAATTGATAATTTAATTATTATAAATTGAAACTTCATAGATAGTGGCAAAAAGCACTCATATTGCGGTTATAGGCGCCGGTGCATTCGGATCCTGGACTGCATTTTTCTTATTACGACAGGGAGTGCGGGTTACATTGCTTGATTCCTGGGGACCGGGTAATTCAAGGTCCAGTTCAGGAGGAGACACACGTGTTTTAAGAGCCGGTTATGGGGAACAAACACATTATGTAGAGCTTGTTGCTCGTTCTCTGAAGCTATGGCTGGAGTGGGAAAAAAACTGGAACTGTAAATTATTTCACCCCATGGGTCTTCTTCGCATGTATATTGAAGATGATTCTACGATGCGTGCCTGTCTGCCCGCATTAAAGAAATTTAATTTTACGGTAGAATCTCTGCCCATAGAAGAAGCTAGTAATAGATTTCCACAGGTAAATTTTGAAGGCATTAAATATGCCTATTTTGAAAAAGATGCGGGGTATTTGCTCGCTCGTAGATCCTGTCAAGTCGTGGTTAAAGAATTTCTCGAGGAGGGGGGTGAATATCTGCAGTCAGTGGTTAAACCAGATTCAGTTAAGAATGGTGAATGTAAGGGCCTGGAGCTTTCGGATGGTTCTCGCCTGATTGCCGACAAATACCTCTTTGCTTGTGGTCCCTGGTTAGGTCAAGTATTCCCAGACTGGCTAGGTCCCTTGATCCGACCAAGCCGACAGGAAATTCATTATTTTGGACCGCCAGCTGGAGATTTGCGTTTTCAGGAGGGGATGATGCCCGTATGGAGCGAAATTGGTGAAAAGACATATTACGGAATTCCAGGAAACGAGCATCGTGGATTTAAAATTGCATTGGATAAACCCGGCCCGGATTTTGATCCAACAAATGGAGATCGTATCCCTTCAAGTGAAGGTATAGCCGATGCTCGTCGACTATTAGCCAAACGATTTCCAGAATTAGGGAATCCACCGTTACTTGAAGCGCGCGTCTGTCAATATGAGAACAGTCCGGATGCAGATTTAATCATAGACAACCATCCCGAAGCATCGAATCTCTGGATCGCTGGTGGTGGGTCGGGACATGGTTTTAAAATGGGACCTGCGATTGGAGAATATCTGGCTGCGCGTTTACTCGAACAAACTCCATCTGTCGATTGCTCGATGGATAAGATTTTTTCGCTCGATCGGTTTCAAGGACCAATCAACTTTTTAAGCACCGGTGCCATTACCTGAGGCAATAGAGATTGATACAGCGAATAAAACCTTTTCTTAATTATTAGCATATTTTATTTTCATATACTAATTTAATAAATGGAGACTCTTTTATGAAAAGAAAGCCAGATAGATTGATCGACAATGACTTTCATTATGGTGATGAGGAACACGCTCACTATGAAAAAAAAGGTTATTTTATTTTCAAAAAATTCCTCTCAGATGCAGCGATTGAATATTGTCGAGGGCAATTAGAAAGGATGCTTGGAGAATTAAAATCCGACTTCTCTCCGGATATGATGATTGGCACCCACCAATTGGGGGAACAGTGGATAAGTGATCTAGCTATTGAGCCGAGATTATTAGATCTAGTAGAAAGACATATTGGGCCTAACATTGTATTGTGGGCCTCACACCTTCTTATTAAACAACCACATACGGGTCGACCTGTCCCCTGGCACCAGGATGCTCCCTATTGGAATATATCTGGTCCTTTTTCAGGAAGTGTATGGGTGCCATTTGACAATATTGATGACGAAAATGGGGCGATGTCTATAATTCCGAGTTGGCACAATAAGGGAACCTTGAAAAGGCTTAATCGAGACAAGGAATTCAAGGAATTTTCTGAGGAAATTGATCCTGAATATTTACCCGAGAATATTGATCAGGTAAAAGTCAAATATCTTATGAACGCTGGCCAGATGGCGATCCATCATACCATGTTGCCTCACAATTCGGTGCCAAATAAATCTGATCGTTGGCGTCGAGTACTGGTCCTTCGCTATATGGTGAGTGATTGTCAAACGAACGATATGGAATATGAAGATTATAGAACGGGAGAACTATTTCCACGGCAATACTACTTAGTGCGTGGAAAGGATTTGCTCGATCAGGGTCTTAATACCGATCTTCTTCATGCCACTGTTAAAAACTGATTGATTGAATTGTAAATTGAGATGGCGAATACGAAGAAAAAAAAGGCATTTTGGAATGATTTACCACAAGGCTTTCATCACCGTCGGCTAGGAACAAAGGCTGTAGGTTTTGAGACCTATGTCTGGAAGGGTGAACCCGGGCCCGTGGTTTTGGCTAATGCCGGAACACATGGCGATGAATATGAAGGACCTAATTTCTTAATTTCCATGGTTAACTCCTGGCGACCGCGAAAATTACGTGGAACCGTGGTAATTATTCCGGTTTTGAATGAAGCTGCGTTTATGGCCGGATTGCGATGTCACCCTGGGGATGGAAAAAATCTGGCCCGCTCCTTTCCGGGCAGACCCGGCGGGAGTCCCATTGATCGGCTCGCAAACCTATTCCTTAAAAATGTAATCAGTTACAGTAATTATTATTTTGATTTTCACAGTGCCGGAGTAGTCTATGAAATTGCGCCGTGGGTTGGGTATGTTACGCATCCGAATCGCGAGATTAATAAAACCCAGGAAAAAATGGCTGCATGTTTTGATAAGTATTGGTGCTGGTCAGCCCCCTATCTACCGGGTCGCACTGCCAGTGCTGCATACGAATTAAATATCCCCTTTATTTACACCGAAGGGCAAGGCGGTGGTGGCATTCTACAGCAAGACGTAAAAATCCTCAACGATGGTTTTTTTGAATTTTTAAAACGTTTTGGTTTTATCAAAGGTAGGCAGAGAAAATTACGCAGGCAGCATAAGAGAATCAGTAAGGATCCTAAAGAAGCATTTGTTCAAATTCACCATAAAGCCCCTACGACCGGGATGTTGGAGCTCCAAGTGAAATTAAAAGAGGCGGTAAAGAAAGGCCAGATATTGGGGTATGTTTATCCGCTTAATGGTAAACAGAGAAAGGTCGTTAAAGCAGAGATATCTGGAAAAGTCGTGTTCCTCCGGCGTAAAGCATCTATTGAAAAAGGTGAAGGAATCATGGCGTTGGCGCCTATCCAAGGAAAATTATAAATTGTCGCCCAATTAATACGATAGGAAAAATTTATCCGGTCATCCCTGGTAAATTTCCACCCATTCCCGGTAAATCTCCTCCCATTGACTGCATCTTTTTCAACATCTTTTTTCCTTTTGCTCCTTTCATTTTTCTCATCATTTTACGCATCATCGTAAACTGCTTAATCAGGGCGTTAACCTCGCGAACTTCCACTCCTGACCCCGCAGCAATACGCATTCTACGTCTGCCATTTAGAAGGTTTGGGTTTTGTCGTTCTCTAGTAGTCATTGAAAGAATTATAGCTTCTGTGCGCTTGAGTTGATCTTCTTCTTTGTCGCCGATCTCTACATTATTCATTCCAGGAAGCATGTCGACTATGGACTCGAGGGAACCCAGTTTTTTGAGCTGTTTAAACTGCGCTAACATGTCTTCGTAATTAAAATCTGCCTTGCGCATTTTTTCAGCCATGCGATTGGCTTCTTCTTCATCAATCGTCTCCTGGGCTTTTTCTACGAGGGTTACTACGTCACCCATGCCAAGGATGCGTGATGCCATGCGATCGGGATGAAATAGCTCGAGCTCATCAACTTTTTCTCCAATTCCAATAAACTTAATGGGAATATTGGTAATTGCTTTCATGGATAATGCCGCGCCTCCACGAGCATCACCATCTAATTTAGTCAGGATTATACCCGTCAGGCTTAAGGCTTCATGAAAGGTCTTTGAAATATTTACTGCTTCCTGCCCTAAAGCGCTGTCTGCGACAAGTAGGACTTCATCCGGGACAATGCGTTTTTTTAATAGCTTAATTTCATCAACCAATTCGTCGTCAATTTGTAACCGCCCAGCAGTATCGAATATAATGGCATCAGTTTTATTTTTCTTGGCATACGCGAGTCCGTTGGTGGCAACCTTGGATACATCTTTACTCGAAGGTTCGGCAAAAAAATGAAAATCTTCTTTTCCCGCAAGAGTTTCAAGTTGTTCGATTGCGGCTGGGCGATAGAGATCACAAGCGACAAGAAGGGGGGTGTAACCTTTTTTATGCAGGTAACGGGCTAACTTTACGCTGCTTGTTGTCTTCCCTGAACCATGTAATCCGATCATCATAATTCTTAAGGGCCGTTTCTCTATAAGGTCATTACTGCCTTCCCCGAGTAGGTGAACAAGCTCATCGTGAATTATTTTAACGAGCATCTGACCCGGTGTAACCGATTCGGTTACTTTTTGCCCAATACATTCCGATGATACTCGCTCAATAAATTCTCGCGCTACGCGAAAGTGTACATCAGCAGTAAGCAATGCTGCTCGGACATCTTTAAAGGTGTCCTCCATATTTTTTTCCGATAACTTACCGACACCGCGAACGTTGCGGAGTGCGTTTCCCAGTCGATCTGTCAGTGTTTCTAACATTTACTTCAGGTAATTACCTTAAAATGCTGTTATAATAAATTAGTCAACAGCTTGTCACTAAACTATTGTTCTTTTCTTTTTGAAGAATGCCTGAAGCAGATCACGGCACTCCGTTTCAAACACACCTTTTGTAATCGTTAAGCGATGATTAAAGTCGGGCATAGCGTTAATATCAGTAGCGCCTCCAAGGCAGCCCATCTTAATATCGCTGAGGGCATAGACAACACGCGAAAACCGAGCGATGATTGCTGCACCCGAACACATGGGGCAAGGTTCTTTAGTAACATAGAGGGTGGCTTCGTTCAATCGCCAATCCCCGATATGTCTACTCGCTTGCGTAATTGCCAACATTTCCGCGTGGGCTGTGGGATCGCCTGTGATTTCTACCTGATTATAAGCGGATGCAATAACCTCAGCTTTATATTCAATTACAGCTCCAACTGGCACTTCATCATGTTTCCACGCTTCGATTGCTTGATTGTAAGCAAGCTTCATATAAAAAATGTCATCACGAAGAAGCTGAGATGGATGAACTTTCTGAAACGGTGAAAGTTCTGTTTTATCCTGCTTATTGTTTTTCATTTATCGTTAAAAATAAAATGATTGATAAATTCTTAACTTATAGGTTTATTCAAAGACCCAGGAGAGATGTCATAGCTGTGGGAAATAGAACGCAATTTTAAAAATATTATATGCCAAGCCAAGAAGTAGTAGAAATTGAGGGTAAAATAGTCGCTGTTTTACCCGGCACAATGTTTCGTGTCGAGTTGGATAATGGCCATCAAGTTCTGGCTCACATATCTGGAAAATTGCGGAAACATTTTATAAAAATTACGGTGGGTGATACGGTGAAAATGGAGATGAGTCCATACGATTTGGAAAAAGCACGCATCGTGTATCGCCTGCGTAATGCATCCGCACAGCGAAACAAACCTATTCGCAGTTACGGTCCCCGTCGAAGAAAATAGGATTTTCTTTCCCGCGAAATTTACTTTACTGGTATTTAAATACCTCATTGACGGCGAGTCATAAAAATCGCGCCTGTGATATCTGGTGGTTGCCAATATATCCGAAGAATTAATGACGCCTTTTGAATTAGCCTAAAGCTAATGACCAAATATAATAAGAGATATTTCTGAAAAATAAGCATCTACATGCTTATCAAAATAGATGAAATAGAGGAGACCGGCTAAGGCGAGCATGGGCCCAAAAGGAACTTCCCTACCTAAAAGTTCTTCATTTTTATCTTCTTCATTCTCCTCAGATTTTTTTGATACATTTTCAGTATTATCTTCAGGAGCGACACCCTTCTTTTTTATCCCAATAATAATAGCCATGATTTTATAGACAAAAAAGCCAATAGTTCCAATCACTGCTCCACCAAAAACGGCAAAAATGCCTCCTTGCCATCCACAGAACGTCCCAATTGCTCCGAGGAATTTTACATCACCAAAGCCCATAGCCTCGCGTCGCAAAACAATTTCTGCGAGCAAACCTATCCATAAAACTAATGCCGAACCGATAAACGCACCGACAAGTGCGGTAACTCCAGACTTTAAACTGGCGAGCAAAAAAATACTATCTGGCATAACATGAAGTGAGGGAATGGCAAACGCGAGTGCAACACCAGCTACCATTCCTCCGATGGAAAAGGAGTCAGGAATTATCATATGTTCAAAGTCAATAAAGGTCGCGCAAATCAGGATTGAGCAAAAGATCATTCCGCATAGTGCCTTACCTGGAGAAAAACTGAGCCAGCAGACAAGGAAGAGTGTCGCGGTCAATACTTCCACCAGTGGATAGCGCAAACTGATTGGTTGTCTCGATATACGGCCTTTACCGCGTAGTAAAATAAAACTGATTATCGGGATGTTATCATACCAGGCTATTGGCTTACCTGAGACAGGACAGAAACTCCGTGGCCGAACGACTGATTTACCTAAGGGAATACGGTATATACAAACGTTGAGAAAGCTACCGACCATCGAACCAAAGATAAATGAAAACAAAGGAAAAAACCAGGGAAAGTAAATCTGAATTAAATGAATCTGTTCACGCATATTAATTATTTCTAAATTCTTTATCTAAAACATAAAGATACATCACAGCCATGACATCTTGATCGGAGGAAGTCGTGTTATTATATACACTGAGAAGTTCATACTCATGATCCTTGTAAAGTGGAATTCCCGACTCGCTTGAATAATAGTCAACATAATCGATACCAATAGAATTTTTAAACCCCGTCACGGTGCTTTTAAAAACAGATTTATTCGCTGTGAGATCACGGAGTTCCAGGAATTCTGCGAAAGGGTGGAGGTGGACAGCGATATAATGCAAGGTGGTATCGAAGGGGAGGTTCATCCAGTTAGTCACGAGTGTCTTATTTGATTGTCTTCCCGGTTTTAAAACCCAGTGACCGGCAAATTCGCGTCCATATTTATCAGTCCTCACTTTACCTGATGCACTGTGGCCAATGAGGCAGCCTTCGCCATGAAGGCTCTTATCTGGAATATCCACATTATAGTAACCATTTTCACCATTAATAAGAACTAAGCCATTTGCTGCTTTCATGAAGAGGGGTTTCATCTCTCTCTCAAGTTCGTGATCAAAAAGATAATTAATCATTACTTTGTGTCGAACCTGGTATTCCTGATTTTCAAAATTGAGGTTTAAAACTTGGGTAGTAAGAGTGAATATTTCATTTGAATAAATCGGGACCCCAAAACCATCGGGAAATTTAATTTCAAATTGCCCCTGGGATAGTGTAAACATTCTATGGGCCGCGGTTTTATTCCATTGGAAAAGCCTTCTATGTTCCTGAATATCCAGATCCAGATTGCTGTGGCACATGAATTCCTGGGGCATGGGTGTTATACCATCAGCACCTACCATGACCGCACGATAGCCGGTTATCCAGAGAAGTTCAGGAACATCCTTGTCGAGTATTGAAAATGCAGTCGAGCTTTGAGGACCAGTCATTGATTTATAAAGACGGTCGACCTTATATACCGGAGACAAAAATTCATATGACCGTGGTGTCACCGCCAAAAGCAAATAAGGGCACAATGCGGAGAGAGTCACAATGTGAAGTAAATATCTTAACTTTAACATGAAAATATTGTGACTGGAGATTTACCTCCTCGAAGATTTCAGGAATTGTATTTGCCTAATCTCTGTTAATGGAGCCGGGAATCGGATTCGAACCGACGACCTACGCATTACGAATGCGTCGCTCTACCAACTGAGCTATCCCGGCGAGAATTGCTTTTCTAAGCTTAAAATATTTACAGTAGGTAACTCCGGAGAGTTACAAGTAGGTGTTTGGATTAACTCTTTTTTTGAGCGCGATTAACTAATGGAACTAATATATCTATTGCAAACAAATTTACCCATATAATGCTTTTCGCAATGGTTCGAGTTGTTTCTCATATTTCTTCCAGAGTTGAACGGAGTCGCTATACATAGGTCGACGGACTTGGGTAGCGCTCGCGGTTGCCACTTTTCTTTGTGTTTTGTAGAATGAGAGACAGGATTTTTCCCAAGGTAGATTGCAAAAGTTAAGAAGCTTTCTTGTTTGAACTTCCTGATCGGATACTAATTCTTCGTACCTGATATCATATATAAATTCAGGTATTATATTGCGCCAATAATCCATCAGGTCGAGGTAGAGATTATAATACTGACCAAGTTCGTTCAAATCATATGCATATTTATGTTTTCCTGCAAAATCGGTTTTAAAAATGGAATAACAATTATCCATAGGATCTCTAACACAATGAATAATTTTCGACTTAGGTAATATCACTTTGATAAGTCCAATCAGTTGAAAATTATATGGCATTTTGTCCGTAATAAATCTCTCAACATCAGAGTGTTTTTTTACATTTTCTATATAGTTTGATCCTAACGCATATAGTGCTTCTTCACTGAGATCTGACACAGATCCAGGAAATTTACTCCCATTCATCATAGAGCAAATGTTGTTGGCTATTGAAGATAAATCTTTAAGTTCACCAGCGCCAAATACCTGTGAGTGACTGGCCAGGATCTGTTCCAAGAGTGTGGTTCCTGATCTAGGCATTCCCAAAATGAAAATGGGTGTCTCGTCTGGATTTCCCGCATGAGAAAATTTAGAGAAAAAGACAGAAGAGAACACTTTTTTTAAATTATTAAAAAGTAAAACATCGTCATTAATTATGTATTTATAAGACGTGCGTTTCAATTTGTTCCCTTCTAAAATTAAATCAAATGATTTGTTGTACTCTTTTAAATTTTCAAATACCCTACCCAATCCAAATGCGAAATGTATTTTTTTTTCAGGTGATATACCTGCCCGAGAGTAAAAAGCCTCCATTTTTCGTATCGTGTCATCATATTCATTATGTTTCCTCATCTTGGATAAAAAAAGAAGTGCTTCTACATAGTCTGGGTCGATGGAGATGGCTTTATTGTAACAGGCAACGGCTTCTTCCATTCTACCTAGATCATTGAATACAATACCAAGTTTGCAGTGAGCTTCTGCTAAATTTGGGTTGATTGAAATGGCTATATTGCAACTTGCAATGGCCTTTTCCAATCGCCCCAGGTCTCTGAGACTACCACTAAGGTTACAGTAAGCATCTACATAGTCTGACTTAATGGAGATGGCTTTATTATAACTGGCAACGGCTTCTTCCAGTCGATCTAGCTTATTGAATGCGTTGGCGAGGGTGCAGTGAGCTTCTGCTAAATTTTGGTTGATTGAAATAGCTTTATTGCAACTTGCAATGGCCTCTTCCAATCGCCCCAGGTTTATGAGTGTACGGCTAAGGTTGCTGTAAGCTACTGCATAGTCTGACTTAATGGAGATGGCTTTATTATAACTGGCAACGGCTTCTTCCAGCTTATCTAAATCATTAAATGTGTTTCCAAGGTTGCAGTATGCTTCTGCAAATTCTGGATTGATAGTGATGGCTTTACTAAAACTAGTTACAGCTTCTTCCCTTCGATCTGATTTTCTGAGTGCATCGCCAAGGTTGCTGTGAGCTTGCACAAAATCAGGTTTAATGGAGATCGCTAAATTGTAATTTACAATGGCCTCATCTAGTTGACCTAAATCTCTCAGCACATTGCCAAGGTTGCAGTAAGCTTCTGCAAATTCTGGATTGATAGCGATGGCTTTATTATAGCTTTTTATTGATTCTTCCAATCGGCCAAGGTCTTTGAAAGCAATGCCCAGATTATTATGCGCATCTGGAAATTCCGGGTTGATATCAATGGCCTTTTTAAAGCTCGCAATGGCTTCATCCATTCGTCCCAATCCTTTAAGTGCAATGCCTAAGTTGCTGTAACTAACCGGAATGTGGGGGATGATCTGAATTGCTTTCTTGATAAACCGAACGGCAACATCATATTTCCCCACCTGAAGCGCAATGACACCGAGAAAATAGTAGGCGTCTGCATTATTGGGGTCAGCAGCAAGTATTTGGCGATAAATCTGTTCGGCCTGTTGGAGTTGCCCAGCTTGGTGATGCTGTTGTGCCAACTTTATTTGATTATTTGTCTGCAATGATGACTCAATTTTAAAATGTGGGTTTTCCTTAAGTGTATGTGATTGTACGCCTATATTTTATAAGGATTTTCTTTAGGTAAAAAAATTATATCGAGTGTATTGTCCGTATAATGACAGTATCTGTGGATAATGGTATAACCTCCAACTGTAGAGTTCAGGTTCATTTTACACAAGTAATGCCTTTTTCAACGGTCCAAGTTGTGACTCAAACTTTTTCCAGAGTTGGATGGAGTCAGTGTAAATTGGGCGTCGAACTTGAATGGCGCTTGCAGTTCCTACTCTTCTATCTGTTTTGTGGAATGAGAGACATGATTCCTCCCATGGTAGCTTGCAATAGTTAAGAAGCTTCCTTGTTTGATTTTCCTGATCGGATACTAATTCTTCATACCTGATATCATATATGAAGTCTGGAATCACTTTTCGCCAGTGATCCATCAAATCGAGGTAAAGGTTATAATACAATCCTAGCTCTTTCATGTCATAAGCATATTTCTGATTACCAGCAAAAAAATTTTTAAAAATAGAATAACAATTATCCATCGGATCTCTCATGCAATGTATGACTTTTGCCTGAGGCAGGATTGTTTTTATGAGGCCAATCATGACAAAATTATTCGGCATTTTGTCTGTAATAAATTTATCGGTAGTAGAGTGCCTCCTCAAATTTTCTATATATTTTGATCCTAACTCATAAAACGAATCATTATTTAGTTTTGATGCATATTCAGGGAATTTATTATTTGTCTTCTTAGAGCGGCTGCTTATGGCTATATTAGGCAGATGATTCAACTCCCCGGCGCCAAATACCTGAGAGTGACTAGCAAGAATTTGTTCAACGAGTGTTGTCCCTGATCGTGGCATACCTAAAATGAATAAGGGTGTTTCATCTTCATTTCCTGAATTAGAATGTGAAGATAAAAAGGATAGGGAAAAGACTTTTTTTATCTTATCAAAGAACTTTATATCTTCCTCTATCGTATATTGATAAGACGCTCGCTTCAACCTGTTCCCTTCTGAAATGTAAACAAAAGATTTCTTGTGCTCATTAAGATTTTCAAAAGCAATACCCAGCCCAAATGCTAAATGCATTTTTTGTTCCACATCAATGTCGGAACGATTGTAGAATGTTTCCATCGCATGTATGGTGTCGTCATATTCATGATGTTTAATTGCATGGGATAAATAATGATGCGCTTTGGCGTGGTTAGAATTGGAGGTGATGGCGTTTTTATAACTGGCAATGGCCTCTTTTATTAGGCCGACTTCTTTAAATGTCAGACCGAAATTGCAGTGAGCTTCAGCAAAATCCGGCTTAATTGAGATGGCTTTTTTATAACTGGCAATAGCTTTATCTGTCCGAGACAGGTCTTTAAGTGCTGCACCGAGATTACAATAAATTATTGCTGAATTCGGGTCCAAAGAGATGGCTTTTCTGTAGTTCTCAACCGCTTCTTCCAATCGCCCCAGACGTTTAAGTGCGTTGCCAAGGTTACTGTAGGTCGCGGGAATATTCGGATTGGCTTGAATTGCTTTATTAATTAACTGAATCGCAATATCATTTTCCCCTCTCTGACAAGCTATTATACCAAGATAATGATTGGCGTCGGCATTATCTTCGTCATATGATAAAATATGACGGTACATCTGCTCAGCCTGTTGTAGGCGGCCAGCCTTATGATGTTGTAATGCTAACTGAATAGGAGTAACCGTTTGCATAATGGGTTGTGCCCCGATTCAAGATTTAGGGTAGACTGGGGTTAAGTATTCAAGAATCGGCATTCAATCATATTCCCCTCTATAGCATGATATAATAATGTCCTAAAATTTAAAAAATTAGTTAATTATTGTATATCTGTTGAACATCTAATCACCTTAACAGTTAAATCAGGGTAGTAAATAAATTACAGAAACAAAATAATGCTACCGGGTTATGGCTTGAGTTGCTTTTCCTTTGCGGACTATTGATTACAATTCAAGGAGCGATTTTCTATAGCAAACCAATTTTTATTAAGATAGAGGCCAACATCGATCGACATTAAATAATCATTTATGTGATCAGTACATTAAAAACCGCCCCTAAAAAGAGGCGGTTTTTTAATTTAAATAATTGAAATCAATCTAACCTATTGGTCGAAAACAACGAATGTCCCATCGGCTTTCGAAACTGAAAGAGAGGTAAAGCCTTGAGTAACCGGAAATAAGGTCGTGTAAGCTTCTCCCGCTACTGGTAACGGCATGCTTTTCATATATGAGTCAGATCCGATAAGATCAGATGTCGCAGCTTGAGTCAGGCCTTCTTTAATGAAGTACTGGTCTGAAGCAGAAGCTATCTGACGCAAGTTATTAGTGATAGTTTTTGATTGAGAAGTTTCCCTGACTTTATTGAAAGCTGGAATTGCCATAGCAGCCAACAAACCAATGATAACAACGACAATCATAATCTCAACCAGGGTAAACCCTTTGTTTACAGTTGTATAATTCATAATATTCTCCGTATTTTAATTTATATAATAAAAGCAAGTAAGTAAGTGTAGAAAAGCAGTCTAAGGGTTGATTTTATAAATTGCGAATCAAATATCATTATTAATACTAATTTATCGTCTTCAGCAGAATTTTTACAAAACGTTATCTATTCTGTAAAAAAATCACCGAATATATTGTATTATCTGCTCCATGAAAACCGAAACGTCACCTATGGAATTAGAGAGCAGAATAGAAGAAATTGATTGGTTTCATAGCATCGATCTGGGGAATGGAGTCATCACGCCGGGTAAGGACGATTCACAATATAAACTGTCGCGATTGGCATTACCTGAAAGATTTGATGGTAAATCGGTCCTTGATATCGGAGCGTGGGATGGATTTTTTTCGTTTGAGGCCGAAAGAAGAGGGGCAATACAAGTACTGGCGGTCGACTCCTATAGTTGGAGTGGCAAAGGATGGGGGACGAAATCTGGATTTGAGTTGGCCCGGAGTACATTGAAATCGAATGTCAAAGACAGGGAAATTGAAGTTTACGATCTTTCGCCCGAGAAAATCGGTGTTTTTGACATAGTTTTTTTTCTTGGCGTCTTCTACCATTTAAGAAATCCGCTTCGCGCATTGGAATCCGTTTCGAGTGTAACGAAAGAGATGCTGATCCTAGAGACTTTTGTCGATGAACTTAAGAATAGTCGTCCCGCTATGGCTTATTATCCGGGAACAGATGACAATCCAGACCCAACGAGTTGGTGGGGGCCAAATGTAAAATGTGTTGAAGCGATGTTAAAAACAGTTGGGTTCAAAAAAACACAAGTTGTGTCTTTAAAAAAACACCGTGGATTTCCTTCACCAAACACGGGCCGAGTTGTCATCCATGGGTGGAAATAATAGGATCAGCGCGCAATCGGTGATTAAAGTTTAAAGGCAATTACCAATAATATTTTCGAGAACCTAATCCTATTCTAATTAAATGAAACGTAAGAAACTGATTGAAATTAATGAGGAGGAACGAAATTCTCCCAACAAAAAATATCACTTATTCAGAAAGCACATTTCGGAAGCGTTAGGTGGTTTAACAAATAAGGGCACCTGGGGTGGAGGTCATCCTTTTGATGTCGAATTAGTGCGCATGCCGCCGAAGACGATAAATTTTCCCTATCATGCGCATGCTGCACAGTGGGAGTTTTATATTATCATTTCAGGCAGCGGGACTATAAGATCTGACGCAGGTGAAGAGACAATAGAAGCGGGTGATAATATAGTATTTCCACCAGGCGAAGCCCATCAAATTACCAATGCAGGTGGAACGGATCTGGTCTATTATGTTATCGCCGATAATCCCCAGGCGGATGTAACCAATTATCCTGACACCAACAAATGGGCGGTAAAACCGGCGATGAAATGTTTCAGGATGAATGAAACCGAATATTACGAAGAGGAAGATTGATTAGCGCTCGGAAAATTCCGAGACAAGGTTACTGACCGTATTTTTCGCATCGCCAAAAAGCATTCTCGTTTTATCGAGAAAATACAGTTTATTTTGAATTCCTGAAAAACCTGTGCCTTGACCGCGTTTGAGAGCAAAAACGGTTCTAGCAATGTGAGCATTGATAATAGGCATACCGTAAATAGGACTATTAGTATCATCAATCGCAGCCGGGTTGACGACATCGTTGGCGCCAATGACAATGGCTACATCAACGGTGGGCATAACGGAATTAACACTATCCATTTCATGGAGTTGTTCATAGGGCACATCGGCTTCAGCGAGGAGCACATTCATATGACCGGGCATGCGACCCGCCACAGGATGGATGGCATAACGCACTTCAGCGCCATTTTTTTCAAGAATATCACCGAGTTCTTTCACCGCGTGTTGAGCCTGAGCCACGGCCATGCCATAACCGGGGATGATGATAACGCTATGAGCTGCTTCGAGGACATAATAAGCATCTGCTTCACTTATCGCTTTCATTTCACCATCCTCGCCCTGACCCTCTGCCTGGCTT
The DNA here is from genome assembly GCA_965219535.1 of Opitutales bacterium. Lineage (GTDB taxonomy): Bacteria > Verrucomicrobiota > Verrucomicrobiia > Opitutales > PNEW01 > PNEW01. The sequence continues at coordinate 1,958,938 of CBDCNV010000002.1, forward strand.
GATGATCCAAATCCGCTGAAGAGGACATTGGCAAGGTCACGGTTCATCGCTTTGCACATTATTATAGTCAAGACAAACCCGGCGGATCCAACGAGACAACCTGCAACGATAAGAACATTATTTAGGATAACAAAACCCGCCGCCGCCGCCGCGAGTCCGGAAAAGCTGTTTAAAAGGGAAATGACAACCGGCATATCGCCACCACCAATCGGAAGTACCCCAAGAATACCAAGAAGAAGAGATAGGGAGACACCAACGATAAAAAACTTATAGGCATACTCACTTTCAGGCTGGATAACGAAATAGATTCCTAAGAACACAATGATCACGAAGATGAAGGTGTTAAAAATCATTTGCCCTGGAAATATAACAGCTTTACTTCCGATCTTTTCTGATAACTTGCCATAGGCTAAAATACTACCGGTAAAAGTTATTCCACCAATGATTACTGCCAGGTAAATGACACTGCTATAAAAATATGAGTTACCAGAATAATCCATCCAGGATATCTCCATAATCTTCTCATATTCAGCCCAACCGACGAGCAAACTGGCTAATCCACCAAATCCGTTATAGAGAGCGACCAATTCAGGCATTCCTGTCATTTTAACAAACCTTGCTGCGAAACTGCCGATTATTGCACCTATAAGGACACAGAGAATTAGCCATCTGAAGCCGAGGATATTTTCATCGAGTAAAGTTACAACCACAGCGAGTAGCATTCCCAGAGAGGAAACCATGTTGCCGCGCCGCGCGGTGGCAGCTGAACCAAGCATTTTTATGCCGAAAATAAAGAGAATTGCCGCCGCGACATAGGCGAGATTGATGAGGATTGCCCAAGTCATTTTTTGTCCTCGTCCCTCCTCTTAAACATCCCAAGCATGCGATCGGTAACGAGGTATCCACCCACTACGTTGATCGTGGCAAAAATCACTGCGATAGCACCGAGAATCATAGCGATAGAACCCTCGGCATTGGAACCTGCTGCGAGAAGAGCGCCTACAATTGTGATTCCGGAAATGGCATTTGATCCCGACATCAGAGGCGTGTGAAGTTGCGAAGGTACTTTACTTATCAATTCGAAGCCAAGAAATGCGGAGAGCACAAAAATGAAAAATAATAGTATTAATTCCATATTTCGAAAGCAGGGTAGGTAGCTATTCTTTTTTCCTGTCCGTAATTTAGTTTATAGTGTTAAAGTGCGCGGTTATTAGTTAATATCTTTTAAATCTTCGTGTATTATCTGACCGCCATGTGCGAGGAGACAACTTTTTAGGATATCATCTTGCAAATTCAAATCGATGCACTTCTTGTCTTCGTTCCAGAAATGTTCAATTAAGCTGGTAAGATTAGAAGCATAAACCTGGCTGGCATCGTGAGCAACGCAACCCTCGAGGTTCCCGATACCAATGATGCGTGCACCAGATTCAGTGACGATTTCCTCGTCGATTTTCGAACCTTCTATATTCCCTCCTGATGCTACAGCTTGGTCTACGAGAACACTGCCATGGTTCATCTTAGCGATCATTTCTTTAGTAATGATCACTGGAGCTTTTTTGCCAAAAACTCTCGCCGCGGTAATGACGATGTCACTTTGTGCGCATATGTTTGCCAGTTTTTCACGCTGCAAGGCAAGTTGCTCTGGGGTTAATGACTTAGCATATCCTTGGTCAGTCTGACCTGTTTCTCCTAAATCAATGTTAATAAATTTAGCGCCCAATGACTTTACTTCTTCTTCAACATTGGGGCGGGTGTCGAAGGCTTCAACTCGAGCTCCCAGTCGTTTGGCAGTGGCAATCGCTTGCAGTCCTGCCACACCGACACCGACAATAAATACCCGCGCAGAGGATAAAGTACCTGCAGGAGTTATCATCATGGGGAGGATTTTTTTAATGCGCTCGGCGGCTTTTATAACAGCATAATAACCCGCAAGATTCGATTGAGAGCTCAAGGCATCCATTTTCTGAGCTATGGTTGTGCGCGGAATCATTTCCATACTGATAACGCTAATCCCCTTTGCGGTCATGGATTTTAAAAGTTCCTGCTCTGCGAATGGATCGAAAAAACTAATATGAAGGGTCCCGGACTTCATTTGAGAAACCTCTTCAAGTGTTGACTGCCTTACCCGCAAAATTATATCCGCGGTGCGAAGAGCCTGAGACCGATCGCTTACTTGGGTTGCGCCAGCATCAATATATTCATTATTGGTATAATCACTTGCATCACCCAATCCAGACTCAATCTTTACCGACAAGCCGAGACTCGTCAGTTTTTTTACACATTCGGGGACCAATGCGGCGCGAGATTCTCCTGCGCAAGTTTCCTTAGGGCTGAATAGTTCCATCACCCTTTTAAATTACAATAGTTCATTGAGATATTAAATAAGAGTAGGTCCCGTGTTAGATTGATTTATATCTATTATGACGAAAATTCTGCAATGCATCATTTATCTAACTCATTACATTTTTAAATTAAACTAAAAAAATCAATGAACTAGTCATAACCCTCTTAAACGCTTGGATGATTAAATAATTGTTCTTGTTCATTGAGTATGCTATAGGACTAAGCAAGAATCTGTTAGATAAGGTTGAGTTGCTCATTATATAAAGATGTTTATCAAGGTAAGTGTCGGAAACAGAGTAAGCTGCTTTTGATTCTTGATACAGTGAGTAGATCTTCTTGCAAATCTTTAAATTGAAATGAGAAATATTTAGCTTTGGATCAGGATATGCGTTGTAGAATGAATTTAACGTTCAAATCGCAGATATTTTTCTTAGTGGCGGTATGTCTCTGGGGAAGGGTGGAGGCAAATATAGACTCCGAAGATTATCAAGTACCTCTTTTACCTGAAAGTAATTCATCCTCAGTGATAAAAGACAGTGCTTTGCATTGGAAAATTGGCGCGGCCAATGATGCTTTGAAAGCAGGTTTTTCGTCACTTGCGTCACGTCTCTATCTTGAATTGATGAGTGAGACCAACCTGAGTTACGAAATACGACCGGAGACAATTTTAAATCTAGTTACCGCGCTTATCAGTGAGGGGCGTTATGATGAAGCACTGCAAATCCTGGAATCTTATCCTGATAGAGCCGATTCCGCATTTCACTTGAGACAGGGGTTATTGGCTTTTCAACGGGGTAACCGAAAAGCAGCTGAAGATGCGGCAGCCAGCATAGCGTATATAGAGCTCAGTTTATCTGATCAGCCTTGGTATTACCTGTTAAATGGGCTAATTCAGGAAGCAAATGGGAATCAATCGGAGGCGATTAGTTTTTTTGACCAGGCAAGAGACCATAGTATGACGGAAACACAACGGGCACAATTTGAGGCCGTGAGCTATAGAAGCAGACTCGTATCGGGTTTTGCTGATGAAACGCTGGTCGCTGATTTGAAAGCTAAACTAAATGCGTCAAAAGGCGAACGCGCTGGTTATCAGTTTGCCCGGGCATATGCTACGGCATTAGAACAAATGGGCCGTAAGGAAGATGCGATTCTTGTCCTTGAAGAGCAGTTAAAATTTATATCTGTTGATGAACGCGATCTTGAAGATCAACTCTTACTCTTACTTGGGTTAATAGCAGGTGAGAAGAGCGATCGTGGTAAATCTGCTTTCCAAACATTATTGCGTGAAGGAAAAAACCGAAATCTTCAAAAGATTGGGCTCCTTTTACTGGCACGCGAAGCGTTGGCGAACACTCCAACAAATAACTTCAAACTGGTACTCGATGATCTTATCGCTCAAACGGACAAGCATTCGTTGTTAGATGAGCTCTACTTTTTCCGCGCGCTCATTTTTCTTGAAAGTAACCGATTTGATTTAGCAGAGAGTGATGCGAACTCTCTACTCGAACAGTTTCCAGGATCAGTTTTGAATAACAGCGCTATTAGGCTCCTCGCTTATATCTCCTGGAAACGCGATCCACCTCAATATCGTACGACAGCTGACTATTTAAATAAATTGCGTGCCGGACTTTCAGCGGGTCAAGACCGATGGCATTTAGCAGTTCTGATGGCTGATTGCTATTATCTTAATCTGGATTATGATAAAGCGGTAGATGCTTACAACTTGGCCATTTCAGAGATGCCAAGTGGGGAGGGTGGTAGTAGACTTCTTTTCCAACAAGTGATGGCTTCAATTAAGGCTGGAAGAATAGAATCGGCTATCGCTCTGCTCGATGACGCGAAATCATTTGAAGGCATTCATCACCTAAATCGATGGAAGGCTGAATGGAATTTGATAAATGAAATGAAATCACAGGGAAAAATTAACGAAGCTTTCAGCCGTCTACATAATCTATTAGGTGAGTCTGAAACAGTATTAATCCCACCAGAGTTGAAACTTCGTCTCATGTGGTTGGAGGCACAACTCTCTATTGAAGTACGTCAAGCAGAGGAAACTCCACTCCTCGCTGACCGCATTTTGAACACCCTGAATGATATACCAGATCATACAATTACTGATTCCCAGCGTGATCAAATCATAAGCCAGACGCTGCTCATTAAAGGTCAAGCCCTCTATATTATTGAACGAGAAGATGAGGGACGAAAAGTTTTCGCTGATCTTCGCGAGCAATTCCTGGGTGCTGATCCGACTATACTTTCCTATCTGTTTGAATCGCGTTATTTTGCTGCGATTAATCGTATAGTCGATGCACAGCAGAGATTAATCGCAGTCGTCGATCGTTATCCCGAAAGTAAATACGCACCCATGGCACTGTGGGAAGCAGCTATTTACGCAGAACGGCGCGGATTAAATTCCACATACCAGGAAGCAGTAGCTATACTTGAACGATTGATTAATGATTATCCCCAGCTCGACTTTATCTACCATGCACGATTGAGGCAGGCTGATATTTCTCGCAAACTTAATGATTTCGGCACTTCACAACTGATATATGAAGGCTTGATCAGTCAATATCCCCAGCATCCAGAACGCTACCGCGCAGAGATTTCATTGGCGGATAGTTTACTCGCTCAGAGTAGTCAAAATCCAGCGAGAATTGACGAAGCGCTTGCCATCCTTGAGCGACTGGTGGATTTGCCGAATCTACCCGTAGATCTTGGTGCGGAGGCCGGTTTCAAATGGGGTTTCGCTTTATCGCTGCAGGAGAATTATTTGCGATCTCAGGAAGTTTATTGGCAGGTCATCACACGCTTTCTAATGAAAGCACCAAGCTCTTTAGTGTTTAAGGCACAGGGGCGATACTGGTTGTCACGAAGTATATTTGAGCTTGGCACACTGTTTGAAAAAGAAGAGCGTTATGAAGATGCCCGAGAGATTTATAAACTTATTCTTGATTACGATTTACCGGGATTGACTTTGGCGGAAGCGAAAATCCAAAAATTTTCCTCTATATAATAAAAGATAATTACCACGACAGGAATTATTAATTAAGTAAGAATATAGGAATATTATGGAAATTTTCGATTATTCATTGATAAAGCAAGGGGGCCTAATTATGTGGCCTTTATTGGCGCTGAGTTTACTAGCATTCATTCTCTTTATCGAGCGGACGCTTTACTTGCACAAGGGGCAAATTCGTTCCAATGAATTCATCGAAGGTATTAAAAACTTATTACGCAAACGACGCCTTCTCGAAGCGCTTACAGTGTGTGAAGAAACTCCCGGTCCGCTCCCTATTATGATGAAAGCCGCGCTTCTCAATTACAATCAAGGAGAACCGCGAATGCGAAATTCCATTCAGGCTGCCGCGCTAGTACAAATACCCTTACTTGAGAGAAGAATTGGGACAATCGCCGCGATCGCTCGAATTACTCCGCTTCTTGGATTGCTGGGTACTGTTATTGGCATGATCAAAGCCTTTTTCAATTTACAAGCCGCAGGTGCTTATGCTCATCAAGGGATTCTAGCGAGTGGATTGGGTGAAGCTTTAATCACGACTGCTACAGGGCTATGCATTGCGATTCTTGCTTATCTAGCCTACCATTTCCTACACGGTCGTTTGCGCGCGCTGGTTCATGACATGGAGTATGTAGGCAATGAGATCATGCAGTTTCTTTTATACGATCTACCTGAAGAGGAAATCGAGCCCACACCTGTTAGCGATACCATTTAAACTAATACTTCGAATGATCACTAGCCCACTCAATCTTGACGCTACAGTAAAGGAACATAATCGGTATTTCGATGCCTTCCCTTTTATCGATTTGTGTCTAATCGGATTGTTCATTGCTCTCTTTAATTCAAAATTTATTTTTGCTCCCGGAGTAAATATTGAATTACCGCAAATTATATCCCAAGAATTAGAAGGAGTTCCTGCGACTTCAGTTCTAACGATGAGAGAAAATGATATGATTATATTTGAAGGTCAGATATTTAATATCGATTCGCTCAAAAAAAGGTTGATGAAATTTTCAATCGAAGAAGAGAGAACTAATCCTATTCTTCTCGTTAAATTAGATAAGAATGTGAATGTTCAACAGATGATGAAAATACTTGATATCGCTCGCCCCTATTTTTCTCGTGTGCAACTAGCCGCCGATGAAAAAACTCAAGAAGCAGATATATTTTCTAACGTTGCGAACGAAAATTAATGAGTAAGGCATCAAATTCCGTAAAGGGTAAACCTTTACGCATAAGCTTAATTGCTCAGTTTGCTATAATCATAGGCATTACAATTCATCTATTGGGATTTTTAGCTTTCCACATCCAAACCCCGTCAACTGAGAGCGTGAGATTTTCTGCGCCCTATGTACAGTATCCCAGTTCGGAAGAGAAAAAAAGCAATCAGCTTTTACGGGAACAGTCAGAGCTTTACGACTCGGCGCCACTATTCTTGCCCACATCTTGGAATTACGTGACTAATGTCGAGGTCTTTTCCCTGGAAGTAGATAACGCTTCATTATTTTCTGCTTACGGAGAAGAATGGACAATAAGTGATGAAATGTTGAAACCAAATATCGGTAATGGGGATTCGACAATTACACGTGCGCGGGATTCATTAAAATATGAATATTGGGATCTATTTTCTACCATCGGAGAAGAGAAGCAGACAGAAAATTGGATGCCCGCGCGCACAGGTTTTGTGGAAGTATATGATATGCTGAATAGTAAAATCGTGCGTAGTGAAACTTTGCGTGAAAATATAGATGAACTAAAAGAATTGCCATTATGGACTCCGCTTGAATTTCTAATTACGATCGATAATCAGGGTCCTATAGGTGAACCGATGTTACTGAAAGGTTCAGGATCAGAAACAATAGATGCTATTCTTCGGGACTATATTCTGGAACCCATTTTTGGAGCCAGGTTACTACCAGGATATTATAAAGTTTCCATCGGCCCTTGATTAGTAAGCTATATCATTTCAGCTGACACTTAAGGGGTGTTAGCCCTGTATGGCTTTTTTGAAATGGTATTATTCAATCCAACTAAAGCTTGTTAACACTCAATTGCTGTCTATGGGAAATTGGATGCAGGACGGGTTCCTTTTCCGAGCAGTTAATCAGCAAATGTGATTCTGCCTCGATCTTTTTACAATAATTGAACCAATTATTGTAAACTGATTCTAAATAACCTGGTTTATTGTTTAGTTTAAAAAGAAGGTTGCTGATATTACGCCATCTATACAATCCTCCATATATTCTGAATGGTCGCATTGAAAGAAAGCTCTCTCGTATGACTTGAGTTCGCCGAGCTTTTAAGCGAGAGATTAATATTTCAGGCGTAGCCCAAAGAGTAACTATTTTTATCAGGTTCGCTGAAGCGATGACACTCAGGGCATTGTCTTCCCCGTAATGACGTATCGACCTGAGTCTATAGATAATGTCGTAATGTAAGATTAAACGATCGATATCAGGCGCGCTATAGCTCTCCATATTGATAGCCGTAATAGTCTTCCATCTTGAGGGATGCTCAATGTGCAATGTCTCAGAAATTGAAGGTAGATTCCCTTCGCGAAGTCTATCGATTAAAGTGGATTTTCCCGCGCAAGTCGGTCCAGCAATAATTAATAACTGATCACACTGCATTCGCGTGTTTAAATCCTATACCTGATTGAAGTTAAGCTGATTGGGCGCGGACTTCAATGTGTGAGATTAGATTATCGAAGGTAAAGATTATACGCTCGATACCCTCGCGGTTGATAGGCTCACCGGTTTGTTCATTTGTCGCATGCATTAAAAATGAGAACTCAATACTGCTGTCTTCAACTGTTCTATAGGAAGTGACTTTCCAGGAAACATCAGGAAAGAGGGCGAAGAATTGCCCCATCATTTCTCCAATAGCTTCTTTACCTGAAAATCTACCAGCTTGTGATGAGCTGTAAGTGGCATTATCATCAAACATAGGTAAGATAGCATTGAGATCATGCTGGTTTGACAGCTCAACATATTTTCGCGCTAGGATTGTTTGATTTTCCTGTCCCATCATTGAGTGTAATCATAATTGATAATTAAAGAATCTGCCGAGATTATATAGTCGATCAACGATCGGCTGATGATGGAACTTTATTTTTAACGGTGTGAGTATCGATTTTCATGATCGTGACTTCGTGACCAAGGTAATCCAACTGTTCCATAAATTTCCAGCCGAGGCCTTCATAGAGATTCACTTTATCGAAAGTAAAGAGATATAGGATTGGAAAGTTCAGTGCATTTGCTTTTTCCACCACTCGATTTACCAAGGTTGAACCAATGCCTTGATTGCGATGCTGAGCATGAACAAATACACTGGCTAACCAGGGTGATAATTCCTGACGCTCAGGCATATCATGCCAAACCAGGCTCGCTGAACCCACGGGGCCCAATTCTGAGAAGGCTGCAAATGTTAGGGGTACAGCAGCGGGATCAGTTTGTTCGCGCAGATTTTTAATTCTCCAGGTTACAGTTTTCTCCGGCCGAAATTGACCCCATTCTTCATGGTGCCACCGGGCAATGGTTGGAATCAGTTCGGAGTGATTTGCCAGGTAATCGATTTGCATGCGCCTATTGATTTTAATAAAATAACTCTTTCCAATCGCCGCTGATTTTTGAGTCAGTAATTACAGCGTTTAGGTGTAGAGTAAATAGGGTAACTTACGTGATGCTGGACAAATAATGGATGAAGACAAGATTATCACCGCGGTTACTGTTCTCCAGGGGTCAGATCGGGCAAAAATGGATTCAATTTTAAAATGAGGGGTGTTTGCGACACCATGTGCTGATTTATTTAATATTTTTTTCAATTATTCGTCAAAAATGATTGACTGGGTAACACGAAAACCCAAAATTCAACTGCTTCACTCCAATCTCCTCCTATCAATAGGCACCTTTACCTTCCAATGCCCTTGTAGCTCAGCCGGTAGAGCGCGTCCTTGGTAAGGACGAGGTCGGCGGTTCAAGTCCGCTCGAGGGCTCCATTATATCCTTTTTGTTTTTGATCTCTTTGACTCACATATTAACAACAATAATATCCGTTTAAGTATATGGCTAAGGCAACATTCGAAAGAACAAAACCACACGTAAATGTGGGAACAATTGGGCATGTCGACCACGGCAAAACGACCCTCACTTCGGGCATATTAAAGGTTCAGTCAGAAAAGGGCTTCGCTGAAGCCTTGTCTTATGCTGATATCGCTAAAGGTGGCACCGTCCGGGATGATTCAAAGATTCTGACTATCGCGGTTGCTCATGTCGAATATGAGACCGAAAATCGACACTACGCTCATGTAGACTGTCCTGGTCACGCGGACTTTGTTAAGAACATGATTACTGGTGCCGCCCAGATGGATGGAGGGATATTAGTTGTCAGCGCAGCTGATGGACCTATGCCGCAAACGCGTGAGCATATATTGCTCGCCAGGCAGGTGAATGTGCCGGATCTTGTCGTTTTTCTTAACAAGGTCGATATGGTCGACGATGAGGAATTGATCGAATTGGTGGAAATGGAGGTCAGAGATTTGCTGAATAAGTATGAATTTGATGGTGACAATATTCCAATTATTCGTGGTTCTGCCCTTGCTGCTATGGAAGGTAAGCCCGAAGGCGTAGAAGCCATTCAACAGCTTATGGAAGCCGTTGATACAAATATCTCAGAACCTGTCCGTGAAGTAGATCAACCCTTCCTGATGTCTGTAGAGGATGTATTTTCTATTACTGGACGTGGTACAGTGGCGACTGGCCGTATAGAACGAGGGAAAGTAAAAGTCGGAGAGACGATAGAAATCGTTGGTCTGAAGGAGACCCAGAGCACCGTATGCACGGGAGTGGAAATGTTCCGTAAGATCCTCGATGAAGGGCAAGCAGGAGACAATGTTGGTATTCTCATGCGTGGAATAGAAAAAACTGACGTCGAGCGCGGTCATGTCATCGCTAAACCTGGATCAATTACTCCTCACACTGAAGCTAAAGCTGAAGTCTATGTATTGACTAAGGATGAAGGCGGTCGACACACCCCATTCTTTAATGGTTATCGCCCCCAGTTTTATTTCAGAACGACCGATGTAACGGGAATTTGTACTCTGCCAGACGGTGTTGAAATGGTTATGCCAGGGGACAACTTGGGAGTCACTATCAGTTTACAGAAGGAGATTGCAATGGAGAGTGGCCAGCGGTTCGCCATTCGTGAAGGCGGCCGGACGATTGGTGCGGGTCGTGTTACAGAGATTATTAAATAAAAGAAAAATTGCTGCCTATTAACGACGGACGAAGACCCCCACAACCAGAGGAGGTTTTCAATTAAATAATTTACAACTTTTACGGTGAGGACAGTAGCTCAACTGGTAGAGCAACGGTCTCCAAAACCGTAGGTTGGGGGTTCGAATCCCTCCTGTCCTGCCAGATAATTATGGTAAACCCATTCCGCAAAGTAAGAATCTTTTTCAGTGAAACGATTCAGGAGTTAAAAAAAGCTTCCTGGCCTTCTCGTTTGGAACTCAGAGATTCTACAGTGGTGGTTATTATTGCAACAATCATCATTGGGATGTATATTACTTTAGCTGATTTTTCCGTATATAATTGGGTTACCTTTTTAACGAAATTAGTTCACCCTGATTTTGGGGTTAATTCCTGACCCTCAACGTCGCAATTTAGTTCATAAATGACTGACACTAAAGAGATTACTGACACTAAGTGGTATGTTATTCAAACCCTTTCGAACAAGGAGCAAGCCGTGAAACGCTATCTTGACCGCTACCTTGTAAGTGAGGAAATGGATGATTATATCAAGGAAGTGTTGATGCCTACGGAGACTATCACCGAGGTTAAAAATGGTAAAAAGTCGCAGAAAGTCCGAAAATTTTATCCTGGTTATGTATTTCTTCACATGCGCCTCTATGATGATGATGGGCAAATTTTACAAAACCCATGGTATTTCGTAAATGGTGTAGATGGTGTTATTGGTTTCGTAGGAGGCAACCATCCAACACCTTTAAAAGAAGTAGAAATTAACCGTATTCTTTCTCAAGTTCAAGAGGCTGATGGCAAAGAGGTGCCTAAGGTTAACTATGAAGTCGGTGAAGAAGTAAAAATTACCGACGGCCCCTTCCTCAATCTTAATGGAAATATAGACGAGATCGACCCGGAGCGTGGGAAACTAAAGGTATCTGTATCCATATTTGGCCGATTTACCCCTGTGGAGCTCGAATATTGGCAAGTGGAACGATCAAGTGAATAAATAAGCAATGTCTAAAAAAATCATCAACGAAGTCCGTCTGCAATTACCGGCTGGGGCAGCCAATCCGGCGCCGCCTGTGGGCCCTGCGCTCGGTGCTGCTGGGGTCAATATCATGGGCTTTTGCAAAGAATTTAATGCTAAAACTAAAGAGCAAGCAGGTCTCATTCTCCCGGTAGTAATAACTGTTTACGCCGACCGGTCATTTAGCTTTATCCTTAAATCACCACCTGCAGCGGTGTTGCTGAAAAAAGCAGCCTCAATAGCAAAAGGTTCGGGGACCCCTAATCGTGAGATGGTAGGTACGGTGACACGTAAACAATTAGCTGAAATTGTACACATCAAAAATAAAGATTTGAATGCGTCAGACGAGGATAGCGCAATTAGCATAATCGAAGGAACTGCCCGCAGTATGGGAATCGAAGTACTTGACTGATTGTGTATACTATTAATGGTAAATAAATTACAATACTGTGAAAATAGGTAAAAGATATCGCAACGCCCTTGAAGGGTATGATTCTACGCAAAAACATTCGCTTACTGACGCGGTGGATTTACTCAGCAAGATGCCAAAAACCAAATTCGATGAAACCGTTGAGCTCTCCATCCATCTTGGGATTGATTCACGTCAGAGTGATCAAATGGTTCGTGGAATTGTTGATTTGCCTAATGGTAGTGGTAAAAAAATGCGCGTATTAGTCTTTACTGACGATCCTGAAGCCGCGCTGGAAGCAGGAGCGGATTACGCGGGTAAAGATGATTTGATCAAAAAAATACAGGAGGGCTGGCTGGAGTTTGATGTTGCCATATCTGCTCCTAAAGCGATGAAAGAAGTCAGAACTATTGCCCGTATTCTTGGTCCCAGAGGACTTATGCCAAACCCGAAAAGCGGTACCGTGTCAGATGATATAGGAGGCGCGGTCAAGGCAATCACGCAAGGTGGCCGAGTTGAATATAAAATGGATAAGCAAGCTAATGTTGGTGTTGTCGTCGGCAAACGTTCGTTCACCCCGGAACAGATTACCGAAAACATTAACCGTGTTCTTGATTCATTAGGCCAGGTAAAACCCCAAGGGATTAAAGGTAGATATATATTAAGCGCGACTTTATCGGGAACGATGAGTCCTGGCATCAAGTTGGAACCTGCAGAATACTCCAAGTATTAATGATCAGTTTCTCAATAATTTTAACACCTTAATCATGAGAGAAGAGATTAAATACCTTGTTCAAGAAGTTGGCACTTACCTCGATAAGTCTGACTATGTTTTTCTGGCTGACTATCATCGTATCACAGTGCTTGAAACTGCAGAGTTAAGAAGTTCACTCGCTGAACAAGAAGCTGAATTTCATGTCGTAAAGAACAGTGTACTTAATGTTGCGGCAAAAGAACGTGAATATATTGATTATGAAGATTGGTTGACGGGCCCGACGGCTCTTGTCACTGGTGGAAGTAATCCTCCAGGAGTAGCAAAGGTTCTCGAAAATTTTTTTAAAGATAAGGGAAAAGTAGAAGTTAAGGGTGGTTTTCTTGGAAAGAAAAACTTGCAGCCTGATGAAATTCAGAGACTAGCTAAACTTCCGTCCATCGATCAGCTCAAAGCACAGCTCCTAAGCTTGCTGAATACTCCAGCTCAGCGGATGGTTACCATTCTTCAAGCAGGACCTAAAAGTCTGCTTAATGTGATTCAGGCTAAAGCAAGGAAAGAGGAGTCCGCAGCCTAAGTTGGATCGACATCGGCTTTAATATTACCCTTTTCGTCTTTCATTAAAATAGAAAATAAGGATCAATAGAAATAACAAAACCAATTACCTGAGAACAGGTTAGGGGAAATATTCCCTTAAATATCAACTTGACTAAGTAGTGGTGCTAACCGTTCAAGGAGGAAATTATGGCAGAGATAAAAAAAGAAGAAGTCATCGATTGGCTCAGTAGCCAGTCTGTATTAGAAATTGCAGATCTGGTTAAAGAGCTTGAAGATAAATGGGGTGTCAGTGCTGCTGCGCCCATGGCAGCGGTTGCAGTTGCACCAGGTGCAGTCGATGGAAGTGCATCTGTACCAGAGGAGAAAACCGAATTCGATGTTATCCTCAAATCATTTGGAGGTAATAAAATTGCTGCCATTAAAGAAGTACGCTCGATTACAGGACTAGGATTGAAGGAAGCAAAAGACCTGGTGGAAAGTGCGCCTAAGCCGATCAAGGAAGCTGTCGACAAAAACGAGGCCGAGGACATAAAAAAGAAACTCGAAGCTGTAGGTGCCGAAGTCGAGATCAATTAAAAGCTGAGATCAGAAAAAACAATCAACTTTATTTAAGTTTGAATTAACCGATTCGGGAACTTTGCCGAACCGGATAAATTGGCTATTGCCAGTTTATATCTCCCAAATCTAATCAACTATAATCTACAACGCATAAGCACCCATGTCAGATCGCATTAATTTTGGTAAACTAATTGAGGTCATAGCACCCCCAAATTTCATTGAAAATCAAATTCAGTCCTTTGATGCTTTTTTACAGACTCAATTCTCGCCAACCCAACGCAAGGCATTAGGATTAGAAGCGGTTTTCCGCGAAGTATTTCCGATCGAAAGCTACGATGGTCGCTCCCATCTTCAGTATGTTTCGTACAGTCTTTCCGGACCGAAACTTTCTGAATTGGAATGTATTCGTGAAGGTGTGACCTATGCGATATCTCTCTACGTGAAATTACGTCTTAAAGAGGAAGATGCGATTAAGGATGAAGAGATATACATGGGTGAAATGCCGATGATCACAGAGCGCGGGTCGTTCATCATTAATGGTGCTGAGCGGGTCGTTGTTAGTCAGCTTCATCGCTCTCCCGGTATTTGTTTTGAAGTGACGCCGCATACGAGCGGTAAATTGCTTTACAGTTTTCGTATAATCCCCGATCGCGGAACCTGGCTTGAAACTCAATTTGATAATAATGATCTTCTCTACGTCTACCTTGACCGTCGTCGTCGGCGTCGTAAGTTACTTATTACAACTCTCTTAAGGGCAATGGGATACAGCTCCGACTTCGATATCCTCAATTTATTCTATACGATCGATGAAATAAATCTTAAAAAGGCCTTAAACCAGGAAAACCTCAGTCGACTAGTCCTTGTTGAAGACGTCATCGACACTGAGCGAGCTGTAGTTCTCGCACGTGCATTTGAACCTTTGACCAAAACTATCATCCGCTCCATTGAGAAGAGTGGACTTGTCAGTGTGCGCGTGATTGACACTTCTGACGATGAGGGAGCGATAATTCGCTGTCTAAAAAAAGACCCCACCCGCAATGAAGAAGAGGCGCTTAAAGATATATACAAACGATTGCGACCGGGAGAACCTCCCACAGTAGCCAATGCAAAGGCGCTTTTAAAACGGTTATTTCAAGATCCCAAACGTTATGATCTCGGTCGAGTTGGACGCTATAAACTGAATCAAAAACTGGGGCTTAACACAGATCTGGAAGTTCGTACACTTAACATCGAAGATGTTGTCGAAGCTACACGCTATGTCGTTCGTTTAAAACGGGGAGATGGTGTAGTTGATGATATAGACCACTTAGGTAGCCGCCGCGTTCGAACTGTGGGTGAGTTATTAATGAACCAATGCCGGATTGGTCTGGCTCGAACAGAGCGTCTAGTCAAAGAGCGCATGACCCTTTACGATCAAAGCGTGGACTCTATTACTCCACAGAAATTAATTAATCCCAAGGCCCTCAGCACGGTCATCCGTGACTTCTTCGCGCGCAGCCAACTGAGTCAGTTTATGGATCAAATAAATCCTCTGGCTGAACTCAAGCATAAGCGTGCTCTATCTGCTTTAGGGCCGGGTGGACTCAATCGTGAGAGAGCCGGATTCGAAGTGCGTGATGTTCATCCCTCCCACTACGGTCGTATTTGCCCGGTTGAAACTCCTGAAGGACCAAATATCGGGCTCATAAACTCATTAAGTATCTATTCAAGAATTAATGAGTTTGGATTTATCGAAACACCTTACAGGATTGTTAAAGATGGTCGTGTAACCGACAAAGTAGATTTTTTAACTGCCGATCAGGAAGAAGGTCTGGTCATCGCACAGGCAAATTGCGAAGTCGATAGAAAAGGTAATTTTAAAGGCCATGTCACGGTCCGGAAAGGGGATGATTTTCTCGAAGTGAGGCCCAAAAATGTCAACTATATGGATGTTTCCCCCAAGCAACTGGTTTCGGTATCTGCGGGACTCATTCCTTTTCTTGAGCATGATGATGCCAACCGTGCGCTGATGGGTTCAAATATGCAGCGCCAGGGTGTTCCTCTCCTGCGCACCGAAGCCCCCTTTGTGGGAACTGGACTTGAGGAACGCGTAGCCGAAGACTCAAAAACTGTTGAAGTAGCTATTGCCAAGGGTGTTGTCGCGCTAGTCGATGCGCACAAAATCGTGACGAGTAAAGATGGTACGCTTCCCCCACGAGTTGAAAATAATCCCAAAAGTGATCCTAATGCGGATATTTATGTCTATGACTTGCGTAAGTTTATGCGCTCCAATGCGGGTTCTTGTTTCAATCAAAAACCGATTGTCAAGAAAGGTCAGAAAGTAAACGTTGGTGATGTTATCGCTGACGGTGCCTGTACCGATCAAGGTGAACTAGCGCTCGGGCGCAATGTTCTCGTCGCATTCATGCCCTGGAATGGATATAACTTTGAAGATGCTATTCTCATTAGTGAAAAACTGATTAAAAATGACGTTTTCACCTCTATCCACATTGAAGAATTTGAAGTAACCGCTCGTGATACAAAATTAGGTCCTGAAGAAATCACGCGCGATATTCCCAACGTTGGTGAAGAGGCGCTTCATAATTTAAATCACGACGGAGTTATTCGCGTTGGCTCTGAGGTAAAGCCTGGTGATATTCTAGTTGGTAAAATCACCCCTAAAAGTGAAACTGAACTCGCACCGGAAGAAAAACTTTTGCGCGCGATCTTCGGTGAGAAGGCAGCGGATGTAAAAGATACTTCATTACTGGTCCCATCTGGTGTGGAAGGTATCGTGATGGACATTAAAGTTTCCAGCCGGATTGACGCGGATAAAGAAAAACTCAGTCCCGCAGATCGCCGTCGCCAAATTAAAAAGATAAACGAGGAATACCGGACACAAATTGACAAATTGCGTGAGGGTTTGACCGAGTCGCTTTCCAACATTCTCCTGGGAGAGAAAATTCCTCTCGATGTTACAAATAGTGAAACGGCAGAGATCATTATCCCCGCCAATCGCAAGATAACGAAAACACTGCTTCGCCGTCTAGCTTCAGTCTACAAGACGATTGAGATCGATCCTTCGCCGGTGCGTATCAAGATCATGGAGATAATTGAATCTTTTCGGACTAAATTTAAAGATCTGGAAGACGAACGCGAACGCAAGATTGATTCGATTGAAGCCGGTGATGATATCGAATCTGGTGTTATTAAGCAGGTAAAAGTGTACGTAGCCACCAAACGAAAAATTCAGGTCGGTGATAAAATGGCCGGTCGCCACGGAAATAAGGGTGTCATTGCCAAGATTGTACCTGAAGAAGATATGCCCTACCTGCCGGATGGTACATCGATCGAGATATGCCTTAATCCTTTAGGTGTGCCCAGTCGAATGAATGTCGGACAGGTGTTGGAAACTCACCTTGGTTGGGCTTGTGAAAAGCTTGGGATTAAAGTAGCGACCCCTGTTTTTGACGGAATTTCTGAAGAGCGCATCCGCGAATATCTGGGAGAAGCAGGATTACCCATGAGTGGAAAAAGCCGACTTTACGACGGTCTAACCGGTGTGCAATTTGATCAGGAGATTGTTGTCGGTTATATCTACATGTTAAAACTCAATCATCTAGTGGCTGATAAAATTCACGCGCGTGCGGTCGGTCCCTATAGCCTTATCACCCAGCAGCCATTAGGTGGAAAAGCCCAATACGGGGGTCAGCGATTCGGTGAGATGGAGGTGTGGGCACTCGAAGCCTATGGCGCCGCTTATACATTGCAGGAACTGCTTACCGTAAAATCTGATGATGTAAGTGGCCGGACTAAAATATATGAGCAGTTGGTTAAAGGAGACAATAGCTTACAGGCTGGAACACCACAGTCATTTAACGTCCTAATGAAAGAAATGCAGAGTCTGTGTCTCGATGTAAGGTTGGGCAGTGAAGATCCTTTCGCACATCAGGAATAAACATTTTAAGAAGGAATACTAAATATGAGTGTACAAGAAGTTAAAGAATTCTTAGGGTTCGATAAGGATCAGTCATTTGATACCGTGTCCATTTCCGTTGCTTCACCGGATACGATTCGCTCGTGGTCCCGGGGTGAGGTAAAGAATCCTGAAACGATCAACTATAGAACATTTAAACCTGAACCAGGTGGTTTGTTCTGTCAGCGCATTTTTGGTCCCGTTCGCGACTACGAGTGTGCCTGTGGTAAATACAAACGAATTAAGTACAAGGGTGTGGTTTGTGACCGCTGTGGTGTTGAAGTTACAGTTTCTCGAGTCCGCCGTGAGCGAATGGGGCATATTGAACTGGCCGTGCCCGTCACGCACATTTGGTTTCTGAAAAGCATGCCCAGCCGCCTTGGCCTTTTGATGGATATGACTGCGCGCAGCCTTGAACGTGTAATCTATTATGAGAATTATATGGTGACTGATCCTGGAAAAACTCCACTTGAGCTTAAGCAACTGTTGACTGAGCAGGAGTACCAGCAGGCTGTCGATGAATATGGAGATGATGCTTTCGAAGCTTTGATGGGGGCTACAGCTCTTGGTGAAGTCTTAACAAAGATGGACATGAGTATCGTCATAGACGAGTTGCATGAACAGCTGCATAGCACGCGTTCGAAGCAAATTAAAAAGAAACTTTCAAGACGATTGAAAGTGGTCCAAGGATTTATCCATTCTAAAACTCGCCCTGAATGGATGGTGCTTGGAGCATTACCCGTCATTCCACCAGATTTGCGCCCGCTTGTTCCCTTGGAAGGTGGACGGTTTGCAACAAGTGATCTCAACGATTTATACCGGCGTGTAATCAATCGCAATAACCGTTTAAAAAATCTGCTTCAACTGAAGACCCCGGATGTTATTATCCATAATGAGAAACGCATGTTACAGGAAGCTGTTGATGCGCTTCTTGATAACGGGCGTCATGGACGTGCGGTTACGGGTGCGGGTAATCGGCCCCTTAAATCACTCAGTGATATGCTTAAAGGTAAGCAAGGTCGTTTTCGACAGAATCTATTAGGTAAAAGGGTAGATTACAGCGGGCGTTCAGTAATTGTTATCGGACCGGAATTGAAGCTGCATCAGTGTGGTCTTCCTAAAAAAATGGCGCTTGTTCTTTACGAACCATTTATCATACGCCGATTGAAAGAACTGGGCTTTGTACATACTGTGCGCGGTGCGCGTAAGATGATCGAAAAGCGTTCTCCCGAGGTTTGGGATATACTTGAGGAAGTTACCGAAGGACATCCTGTTCTGCTTAATCGTGCACCCACCTTGCATCGCCTTTCGATTCAAGCATTTGAACCGACACTTATTGAGGGTGATGCGATTCGTCTGCACCCGCTGGTATGTCACGCCTATAATGCGGATTTCGATGGAGATCAGATGGCTGTGCATGTTCCCCTCTCTCTGGAAGCAATTCTTGAGGCCAAGATACTGATGATGAGCACACACAATATTTTCTCTCCTTCGAGCGGCGATCCTGTGCTTACTCCCTCGCAGGATGTTGTTTTAGGTGCCTACTACCTTACCCTGGAGCCGAGAAAAGAGGCTGCTAAAGAAGAAAGTTTACCTCTTTTGGCAAACTCACAAGAGGTAGAAATGGCAGAGATCGATGAAGTCTTTAATAAGCATGATTGGATAAGGTATGTGAATCCGGACTTTGGTAGGGATACTGTTTATGGAAATAAAGACAGTAAAATAATTGTCACTACTGTCGGGCGCGTGCTTTTTAACCAAATTTGGCCGAGCGAAATAGGGTTTATTAATTTTGCAGTCGCGAAATCAATCCTCGGTGACCTTATCCTGAACACCTATAAAACCGCTGGGCGCTTGAGTACCGTAGAGGTAGTTGATGCTTTAAAAGAACTTGGTTTTCAAATTGCCACGAGGGCTGGGATCTCAATTGGTACTGAGGACATGATCATTCCCGAAGACAAGGAGGAAATCGTCGATCATGCACGCGATCAGGTAAAAGAAGTCGAGAGTCAATACCGTAAGGGGATCATTACACAGGGTGAACGTTATAATAAGATAATTGATATCTGGACAAGTGCGACAGATGAAATAGCAAAATCCGTTTATGATCGCCTGCTGGACAATTTGGGTAAAGATGAGATTAACCCTGTTTACCTGATGATGGATTCGGGAGCACGTGGTAACCGAGCGCAAATACGTCAACTTTGCGGCACTCGTGGTCTCATGGCGAAACCGTCGGGGGAGATTATTGAACGCCCAATTCTCTCGTCATTCCGAGAGGGACTAACCGTGTTGGAATACTTTATATCCACCCACGGAGCGCGAAAAGGATTGGCTGATACGGCTCTTAAAACAGCTGATGCTGGTTATCTCACACGGAAGTTATGTGATGTGGCGATGGATGTTATTATTACCTGTGACGACGACGGGAACCGGGATGGAATCATTAAGACAGCAATCTATGAAGGTGATGATGAGATCGTCAGTCTGCACGATCGTATCGTCGGTCGTTGTTCCTCTGATGATATTTTTAATCCTTCCGACGTTGATGATCTCGTCGTAGGTAACGGTGTTTTAATAACCGATGAAATGGCGCATAGGATTGATGAGTTGGGTATTGAAAGGGTGAAAATTATGAGTCCGCTTACCCATACCCGCCGAGCCAGCCTTCCTGGCCAGGCGTACGGCATCAATCCGGCAACTAATTCATTGGTCAATATTGGTACCGCCGTAGGTATTATCGCAGCACAATCCATTGGAGAACCGGGTACTCAGCTTACGATGCGAACCTTTCATATTGGTGGGATTGCCAGTCAGATATCTAAAAGTAATATAATCCAAGTTCGCAATGCTGGCACCGTCAGATACCGAAGTCTGCGCATGGTCCAGGTAAATGAGGGAGTTAATGTAGTCATCAATAAGACGGGCGGAATTCTCATTACCGATGATAGCGGTAGGGAACTTGAAAATTATAACATCCCTGCCGGTGCGGTAATTTCCGTAGAAGATGGGGGTAAAATCAACAAAAATGACACCCTGGCTCAATGGGATCCACATAATGTGCCCATCCTTTCAGAGAAAGGTGGTGTGATTGGTTTCAAAGACATGATACCGGGAGTCACGGTCAAGAGAGAACTCGACCCCGCCACTGGTCAGATAGCCACGGATGTCATTGAGCATAAAGAAGATTTAAGCCCACAGATCGAGATTTACGAAGCGAAAGCAAGCAAGGGATCAGAAAAGGCTGCGGCAGCAGCTAATAAAGGTAAGCTCTTATCCACCTACTCGATACCCACGGGTGCTCAGATTCAGGTTAATGAGAAAGATATTATAACACCTGGATCTCTTCTCGCTAAAACTCCTCGTCAGGCTTTAAAGACTCAGGATATCACGGGCGGTTTGCCACGTGTAGCCGAGCTTTTTGAAGCGCGCCGACCCAAAGAAGCCGCCGAAATGGCAAAAATTGATGGTATTGTTTCGATGGGTGGAATGGTCCGCGGTAAGAAAAAATTAATCGTCACTAATGAGGAATCGGAACTTGCTGAGGAACATCTTATACCTCATAGCAAGCACATCGTGGTCCAGCCGGGTGACCTTGTATATAAAGGTCAGCATATTACTGAAGGTGCTGCTGATCCCCACGAAATTCTTGAAATCCTCGGGCCCAATGCCGTGCAAGAATACCTAATGAGCGAAATTCAGAAAGTCTATCGCTTACAAGGTGTTTCGATTAATGATAAGCACATTGAATTGATAATCAGCCAGATGTTGCGAAAAGTGCGTATCAATGATCCCGGGGACAGTGATTTCTTCTGGGGTGAACAGGTAGATAAAGAGTCATTTATGCAGGACAACGAACGTATCATCGATGCAGGTGGAAAACCTGCTGAAGGTGAACCCGTTTTACTGGGAATTACTAAATCTTCAATTGAAACGGAAAGCTTTATTTCCGCTGCTTCATTCCAGGAGACGACTCGTGTTCTTACCGATGCCGCCACCTTGGGTAAAGTCGATCAACTGAATGGCTTTAAAGAAAACGTGATTATGGGTCATCTCATTCCTGCGGGAACGGGCTTACCCTTATATCGCCGCTTGCGTATTGATTCCTTGGGACCAGAATTACTAGAGAGCGAAACGGTGGAGAAGGAAGAAGCCGGCTGATATAAGCCAAAGGCTTGAGGTAAAAAGTTTAAATTATGGGATTGTTTCCATCCAGGAAGCAAAACCTGCGCTATATTAAATATATTAAAATATGTCTTGATATAAGGGTAAGAAAGAATACCTTTTGCTCTTTCTATATTAAATTAAGCTGATCGACATGCCTACGTTCAATCAATTAGTCAAAAGTCCACGCAGGATTGCGAAATCCAAAACAAAATCACCCGCCTTAAAAGGGAATCCTTTTAGGCGTGGGGTGTGTGTACAGGTCATGACTAGGACCCCGAAGAAGCCGAACTCGGCCATCCGAAAAGTGGCGAAAGTGCGGTTGACGAATGGGGTAGAAGTACTCGCTTACATTCCTGATGAAGGTCATAATCTACAAGAACACAATATCGTACTCGTACGTGGTGGGCGAATAAGGGATCTTCCCGGTGTTCGTTACCATATCGTGCGTGGTGCACTCGATTGTCTGGGCGTGGACAAACGACGACGCAGTCGCTCCAAGTACGGAGTGAAGCGACCAAAGGCAGCTAATTAATTAAACGCTTTATGCGTTTTTTCTGATTCCTGATATTTTATCATGTCTCGTCGACGAAAAGCAGAGAAAAGAACCTTAATACCTGATCCCAGATACAGTAGCACTCTGGTCAGTCATCTCATCAATATTATCATGCAGGATGGAAAAAAGTCCACCGCTCAGAGGATCGTTTATGGTGCCTTTGAAGGCGTTAGTGAGAAATTGGAGAAAGGTGACCCCATAGATTTATTGCTTGGTGCTCTTGAAAACGTCAGGCCTAAACTTGAAGTTAAAAGTCGTCGTGTAGGAGGTCAAACATACCAGATTCCTATCGAAGTTACTTTTGAAAGACAACAAAGCTTGGCTTTACGTTGGATTCGTGATGCTGCAGTTCGTAAAAAAGGCGTTTCTCTGAAACTGGCGCTCGCCCAGGAAATCGTCGACGCTTATAATAATACCGGTACGGTGGTTAAGAAAAAAGAAGATACCCATCGTATGGCACAAGCAAATCGCGCTTTTGCCCATTTACGCTGGTAGTGTTATCAACACTATCCTTTACCCCCATGGATTTAGTCTCAGAGCTTTCTATTGCCAATTCTACCGAGCGTAATTTTCCGCTCGAATTTACGCGCAATATCGGTATCGCCGCGCACATTGATGCGGGAAAAACGACGACCACTGAACGTATTCTTTTCTATTCTGGAGTTGTTCACCGCTTGGGTGAAGTCCACGACGGTAATACCATGACCGACTGGATGGAGCAGGAACGCGAGCGTGGAATTACAATTACTTCAGCCGCGATATCCTGTAACTGGATGACTAAAGTCGGACCCTTCGCTGATATCCAGCACCAAATTAATATTATTGATACTCCAGGTCACGTCGATTTTACCGCGGAGGTAGAACGATCCTTACGGGTGCTGGATGGAGCAATAGGCGTCTTCTGTGCCGTGGCCGGTGTGCAACCTCAGTCGGAAACGGTGTGGCGACAGATGGATAAGTATAAAGTTCCCCGTATTGCCTTTGTTAATAAGATGGATCGCACAGGAGCTGACTTTTACAATTGCGTTGAAGATATACGAACAAAACTTGGCGGTAATGCGCATCCGATTTATCTACCTATTGGAGCGGAGGGAGATTTTAAGGGTATTGTCGATCTGGTGAAAATGGAGGCATTGATCTACGATGCTAATGATCCAACCGGAGTAACTTTTTCTTCTTGTGAAATACCCGAGGAACTAAAGGCGGAATCAGCTAAATTTCGTGATTCACTCATTGAGGCATTAGCTGATTTTGATGATGTAATTGCAGAAAAGTATCTTGAAGGCAGTGAACTGAGCATTGAAGAGATACAACAAGCAATACGTAAAAGTACTTTAGAATTGAAGTTGCTCCCCGTCATTCCCGGAACGGCCTTTAAGAATAAGGGAGTTCAGATGCTTTTTGATATGGTCATAGATTATTTGCCGAATCCCTTGGATTTACCTCCTGTTGTTGGACACAAGGAAGATGACACAACCGTTGAGATCAGACCTGATGATAATGGAAATGTAAGGGCACTCGCTTTCAAGTTGATGACTGATCCTTATGTTGGTAAGCTGGTTTTTATTCGCATCTACTCAGGTACACTAGCAAAGGGAAGTAGCCAATACAACCCGCGGACAGGTCGAATGGAAAGAATTAGTCGTCTCATGGTTATGAAAGCAGATCACCGGGAAGACATTGATTTTGCCTATAGTGGAGATATTTGTGCCATTATCGGGGCAAAAAATATTATTACCGGAGATACTCTTTGTGATAAAAATGATCAAGTGCGTCTAGAACCGCCAACTTTTCCTGAACCGGTTATATCCATGTCAATCGAGCCCGATAGCAAAGGCGAACAGGAAAAATTATCCATCGCTTTGCAGCGACTCGCAGCAGAAGATCCAACTTTTCAGGTATCCAGCAATCAAGAAACTGGTCAAACGATTATAGCCGGGATGGGGGAGCTTCACTTGGAGATTATTCGCGATCGTCTATTCCGTGAGTTTAGGGTGGAAGCGGATGCAGGCAAACCACAGATCGCCTATCGGGAAACGATTAAAAACGCCTCTGAGGGTGAAGGTAAATTTATTCGTCAATCCGGAGGCCGTGGCCAATACGGGCACGCAGTGATAAAACTCGAACCCAATGAAAAGGGAAAAGGGGTTGAGGTAATCAATGAAATAGTGGGTGGGGTTATTCCCAGAGAATTTATCAAACCCACGATTGATGGTATCCATGAAGCGGCTAACAATGGAACAATCGCCGGCTTTCCAGTAATTGATTGGATAGCGAGAATTGTAGATGGGAGCTTTCATGAGGTTGATTCTTCGGAAATGGCATTTAAAATGGCCGGCATTTTTGCCTTTAAGGAAGCGATGAATAAGGCGAAACCCATCCTTCTCGAGCCGATAATGAAAGTTGAAGTCGGCACGCCCGAGGAATATCAGGGTGATATAATGGGGGATCTTAGTCGCCGCCGCGGTCGAATCCAAGGGATGGAGACAAAAAATAATTTAATGATTATTGTTTCTATTGTGCCCCTTGAAACTATGTTTGGCTATTCCACAGATATGCGATCATTGTCGAAAGGTCGCGCATCCTTTTCCATGGAGCCATCTCATTTTGAGCAGGTTCCCGCCAGCCTTTTACAGAATATTGTTGAAACCTCAGCACGTAAACCTGCAAGAAAATAGAGACCATGGCTACTCAAAGAATCCGTATTAAATTAAAAGGTTATGATTATCGGGTCATTGACCAGTCTGCCGCCGATATTGTCGACACCGCAAAGCGGACCGGGGTGCGTATTGCCGGTCCTGTGCCCTTGCCCGTTCACATTGAAAAAGTCACAGTCAATCGCTCACCCCATGTTAACAAGAAGTCCATGGATCAATTCGAGACGCGTACCCACAAACGCCTGATTGATATTATAGACCCCACGGCTCAGACCGTGGATGAGTTAAAAAAACTTAACCTTCCCGCGGGGGTTGACATTACGATAAACGTCTAACAATATTTGCCTCTTTCATTTGATTTATGCGCTAATTTCCTAAAGCTGAAAGCTAAATCCTCTAACGCAGGGCTATGCTAAACGGAGGCTGATCATTCGAGTTAAGCTTCCCCCTGCCACTTAGAATTATGATTTATACATTAATTGGTAAAAAAGTTGGTATGACTCAGGTTTATGACGGTGAAAACCGTCTTCTTCCTGTGACTGTGGTTGAAGCAGGACCCTGTTATGTAGCTCAAGTGAAAACGTCCGATACCGATGGTTATAATGCCATCCAGATTGGTTACGGATCGAAAAGAGCCAAAAGAATTACCAAAAGTGAAGCCGGTCACTTCAAAAAAGCTGGTGTTGAAGCAAAAGCCACGCTGCGTGAAGTACGCTGTCAAGAATCTACCGAATATAAAGTCGGTGATGTATTAACCGTTTCGGGTTTCGAAGAAGGTCAAAAAGTAGATATCGTTGGGGTGACCAAGGGCAAAGGTTTTCAAGGAGTAATGAAGCGCTTTAATTTTGGCGGTGGCCCTGATTCTCATGGTTCTATGACTCATCGTCGAGGCGGGTCTTACGGTCAATGCCAATGGCCCGGTCGAGTTTATAAAGGTAGAAAAATGCCGGGTCATATGGGGCATGTCCGCCGAACGGTACAAAATTTACAAGTGGTCCGCATTATGGAAGATAAAAATGTGATCCTTCTTAAAGGCAGCCTGCCAGGTGCGAATGGAAGTCAAATTTTGATTCGAACGGCTAAAAAAACTAAAACCGCTGCTTAAAGATTAATTTTTCTTACAATGAAATTAGAAGTATATACAACTGACGGCGGGAATAGTAAGAAAAAGGAATTCGCAATTCCCGAACTTGAGGGCGATAAGGGGCTTTATGCTCTTAAGCAAATTATACTCGCTTATCAGGCGAATCAGCGACAGGGATGTGCTTCGACGAAAACGCGGGCTGAAGTCAGAGGTTCGGGTAAAAAACCCTGGCGCCAGAAGGGCACGGGTATGGCTCGAGCCGGCAGTCGTCGCTCTCCTATTTGGCGGGGAGGGGGCATTACTTTCGGACCCCGTACGCGCGATTACAGCCAGCGAATAAATAAAAAAATGAAAGCTCTTGCTTTTCAGCGAGCTGTTTTTGATCGGGCGACTGACGGCGATGTTAACGTGATTGAACATATCGAAATCAGTGAACCAAAAACAAAACTTTTTAATGCGTTCATCGGAAAAATAGCGCCCCAGGGAAGTGTGCTCGTCGTCGATGATAATTTTAGTGACCCGGCTAAATTAGCTGCGCGCAATATCGAACGCGTTGCAATCACTGAAGCCGATACCGTAAATGCCTTCGATTTTACGCAATATGATAAAATCATAATAAGCAGTAAGGGCATCGAGAAAGTGTTATTTCGCGTGCAAAAAGATAAATCATAATGCTCGATACTAATAACATACTGAAGGAAATCATTATTACGGAAAAAGCGACCGCGCTTTCATCGAACGTAAACCAATACACGTTTAATGTTTTTTCTCATGCTACACGCTCGAATGTTGCAAAGGCAGTTGAGAAGGTCTTTTCCGTAACCGTAACGAAAGTTAATATTTTAAACGTTAAACCCAAGATCAAACGAGACCGCACGCGACATGGAAAGCTCGGTCGTAAAGGGGGAATGAAAAAAGCTATAGTCTCCCTGAAAGAGGGTGATCAACTCGAAGTAATTTAATCTTTTTATATGTTCATCACATGACGATAATTAATAAAAGACCATTAACTCCAGGCCAACGCTTTCATGTCGCGAACAAAACCGACCTTGACAGTAAGCGTCCTGAAAAAAGGCTATCGAAGTTCCAAAAAAGGACCGGTGGGCGCAACTCCTATGGGAGAATTACATCGAGAAGACGTGGTGGTGGGCACGCTCGACTTTATCGTAAAATCGATTTTAAACGCGAGAAATTAGACATTCCTGCAAAAATTCAATCTTTAGAATATGACCCCAATCGATCAGGTAATATCGCATTGCTTGTCTATGCTGACGGTGAAAAGCGTTATATCCTGGCGCCTAATGAGGTTAAAGTGGGAGATACGCTGGTAAGCACGAAAACAAAGCCGGTATTTAATCCCGGAAACAATCTACCCCTGAAATTGATTCCACCTGCGACTAAAGTTCACGCCATAGAAATGCAGCCGGGTAAAGGTGCGCAAATCGCACGCTCGGCCGGGACGGCTGCGCAGCTTGTATCAATCGAAGATAATCGTGCTACGCTTAAAATGCCCAGTGGTGAAATTCGAATGGTTCACTCAAATTGTAATGCAACCATCGGTGAAGTGGGGAACTCTGATCATAAAATTATTTCGCTTGGAAAAGCGGGACGAAATCGTTGGAAGGGCCGCCGACCGAGAGTGCGGGGAGTTGCCATGAATCCAGTTGACCATCCCATGGGTGGAGGTGAAGCAAAAACATCAGGTGGAGGACACCCGGTTTCTCCTTGGGGACAACTTTCCAAGGGTTTTCCCACAAGACGTAAAAAAGCGTCGGAACGGATGATTCTTATTCGAAGAACAGGACGTAAAGTAAAACAATAATACGCTTATCCCTATGTCACGATCTATTAAAAAAGGTTTTTTTGTCGACCCCAGTCTCTGGAAAAAAATTGATACCGCGCAGAAAAGTGCATCACAGAAACCCATCCGGACTTGGTCTCGAAGATCAACTGTTACACCGGAATTTGTCGGTCTGACTTTTGAGGTGCATAATGGTAAAAACTTCATAGCTGTTCACATAACCGAAAACATGGTGGGGCACAAACTCGGTGAGTTTTCTCCAACCAGAACTTTTAGATCGCATAATCCGCACACTAAGAAAGCTGTATAAGATAATCATTGTCTAAGCCTTTAATTTTATCATGGAAGTCCAAGCGCTAACTAAATACGCCCGTATGTCCCCCAAGAAAGTACGGGATATTACCCGTGAAATCCAGGGTCGAAAAGCTAACGAAGCTCTGGATATGCTGGGGTTTATCCCTCGCAAGTCAGAGCGCCTTGTAGCCAAGACCTTACAGTCTGCTTTAGCTAATGCTGAAAATAATCATAATCTGCTATCCGACACTCTTTTTATACATCGGGCAATCGTGGAAGAGGGACCAGCCCTTGGGCGTTTTAAAGCCGGTGCGCGTGGATCAGCTAAACCAAGAGAAAAACGGATGAGTCACATTCGGATTGTGCTCTCAGATAGTGAGAATAAATCGTAAGGTATTATTATGGGACAAAAAGTAAATCCAACAGGATTCCGTCTACAGGTTCGACGCGACTGGGAGTCTCGATGGTATGCTGATAAAAAAGAATTTGGCTTGCTACTGGAAGAGGATTATAAAATTCGCTCCTACCTGCATAAGAAATTAAAGTATGCTGCCGTGCCGCGTATTTTTATAGAACGTGCGAGCAACCGTATACGGCTAAAACTTTTTACCGCTCGTCCGGGAATTGTTATTGGTCGTAAGGGTCAAGAACTGGATAAGGTTAAAGAAGACCTGCACAAACTGCTGAATAAAGAAGTATTGCTTGATATTCAGGAGGTAAAGAAGCCTGATCTCATTGCGCAACTCATGGCCGAGAATGTAGCTTTACAACTGGAAAGACGCATTTCCTTTCGCCGGGCGATGAAAAAATCAGTGCAGACTGCTATGAGCCTCGGTGCAGAAGGTATTCGTATTCAAGTTTCGGGCCGCTTAGGGGGCTCAGATATCGCCCGAACCGAATCCCAACGCGCGGGTCGAGTTCCATTACATACTTTACGTGAAAGTATCGATTACGGATTTGCTGAATCGAGTACTGTTTATGGAGTTATCGGTGTAAAATGTTGGATGTGTACTAAACCTGATGAAAATCCGCTGAGCGGGTAAATAAAATATTATGGCTCTTATACCTTCCAGAACAAAATATCGTAAATCACAACGCGGTCGCATGAAGGGAAATGCCAAACGTGGAGATACACTCGTCTTTGGCGATTATGGTGTTCAAAGCTTGTCAACCGGCTGGGTGACTTCCGAGCAAATTGAAGCCTCTCGTGTTGCAGTAAATCGTAATTTAAAACGACGGGGTAAAGTATATATCCGTATTTTCGCACATAAACCCATTTCAAGTAAACCCGCGGAAACCCGTATGGGTAAAGGCAAAGGTGCAACTGAATCTTGGGTCGCTGTTGTTAAACCTGGCACTGTCATTTTTGAAGTATCGGGAGCCAACTACCATGCCGCACGTGAAGCCTTGAGCCTTGCCGATGGCAAATTACCTTTAAAATGCCGATTTATCAGCCGGGAAGAACAAGTATAAATTTTATAATAATGAAAGCGAAAGACATCCGCGAATTGGACATCTCTGAAATTGAGAAAAAGCGTCGTGATACCAGCGATCAATTACTTCATATGAAACTTCACAAGGAGACGGGACAAGTAGAAAGCCCAAGTGAAATTCGTAATTTACGACGTGAAATCGCTCGCCTTTCAACAATTGCTAGTGAGAAGCGAAGAACAGAAATTAAAAAATAAAATTTTATTATTATGGACCCCAAATTAAGGACGAAAAGAAAAGATATTATCGGCGTCGTTACGAGCCGATCAGGTGATAAAACAATTAAAGTTACCTATGCCTATAAAACTCCTCACTCTCGCTATACAAAAGAGATCAAGCGGGAAACGATTGTCCATACCCACGACGAAAAAAATGAATGTGGAATAGGGGATAAAGTAGAAATAATGGAAACACGACCCTTGAGTAAATTGAAACGCTGGCGCGTCACGCGAGTTCTTGAAAAATCTCTCCAAGCCGGTAATTAACAACGAATTTAATTTCTATCTTTTATTGGATTAATCATGTTACAACTATTGAGCAAACTTGACGTAGCCGACAATACGGGCGCGAAAAGCGCGAAAATGATTCGTCGACTCGGTCAATTAAAGGATACGGCATCCGTTGGTGATATTATTGTTGTTAATATCAAAGAGAGTACCACCACAGCCACGGTTAAGAAGGGTGAAGTGGTAAGGGCTGTTGTTGTACGTACGAAAGTTCCAATACGACGAACGGACGGCAGTTATTTACGTTTTGATAGTAATGCTATTGTAATCCTGGATGACGCCGGTAATCCCCGTGGCACGCGTATTTTTGGTCCTGTTGCGCGCGAATTAAGACAGAAAAACTTTATGAAAATTATTAGTCTGGCTCCAGAAGTCTTATAGCATGAAAACACGAATCAAAGCAGGAGATGAAATAAAGGTTATTGCCGGTAACAATAAAGGTGATCGTGGTAAGGTATTACAGGTCTTTCCTCGTAAAGATCGGATTCTCGTCGAGGGAATTAATATGAAGACACGTCATCAAAAAGCAAATGGTGCTGATGGACAAAGGA
Organism: Opitutales bacterium; assembly: GCA_965219535.1. Classification (GTDB taxonomy): domain Bacteria; phylum Verrucomicrobiota; class Verrucomicrobiia; order Opitutales; family PNEW01; genus PNEW01. The sequence goes on from CBDCNV010000002.1 coordinate 1,989,869, forward strand.
ATCCTGATGGTGGAATAGTGAAACGCGAGGCTCCATTTCATATCTCTAATGTGATAAAAGTCGAACAAAGCGAGAGTGAACCTCTTAGTAAAGAGACTACTAAAAAAAGTAAGAAAAAAGCTAAAAAGTAATAATTCATATTCTCATTAATCTATTACGAAATTTTTACCCATAATTATCTTGAAACTAGATTTGTCACCTGAACAATCATGCATTCTTTGCAATATTTACTCCTCTTAACTTGAGCCGCGAGGTAAGCGATGCAAAATCCCGTATTAAAAACACAATATTTAGAAGCTGTTGTCCCTGCTATGATGAAGAGCCGGAGCTATAAAAATAAGCACCAGGTTCCATCAGTCGAAAAGATTGTACTAAATTCTGGGATAAGTTCATTACTCGACAGAAATGCGATAGAAGAAACAGCTCGTGAAATGAGTATCCTTGCGGGTCAAAAACCGATCATTACAAAAGCCCGTAAAAGTGTTGCTAACTTTAAGGTGCGTGAAGGTATGCCTCTGGGCGTAAAAGTAACTTTGCGTGGTAATCAATTGTACGAATTCCTGTATCGACTTATTGGAATTGCCTTACCCGGTATACGAGATTTCCGAGGCATCAGCGGCAAATTTGACGGACATGGAAATTACACGCTGGGCATCACCGATATCACTATTTTTCCCGAGATAAATTCGGATACCATTAAACGCGGTATGGGTATGGATCTAACGATTGTAACAAATACTAACGACGATAGTGAAGGTTATGAATTGCTTAAACTGATGGGTATGCCATTTCGCGAAGATAGCAATAACTGATTTTATCCTTAACTCGATTATACAATGGCTAAGAAAGGAATGATTGAACGCAATAAGAAGCGCGAGCGCTTGGTAGAAAAGCATGCGGCTTTACGAAGTGAACTCAAAAGCGTGTTGACTAATCCCAATACTACTGACGAGGAATTTTATCAGGCCCAGAGAAAGCTTGCGAAATTGCCGCGTAATTCCAGTAAAATACGTCTGCGTAATCGTTGTGCCGTAACTGGCCGCCCCCGCGCGTATATGCGTAAATATCGCCTTTCACGCATCACTTTTAGGGAATTAGCTCTCCAGGGGAAAATTCCTGGAGTTACAAAATCATCTTGGTAGTCGTTATTTTCCTTATCTTATTATAACCACTTAGAATTTACACTACGTCATGGACAGGATCAGCGACTTTTTAACGATCATTCGCAATGCAAATCATGCTCATAAGGAGACATGTTCGGCGCCGTATTCTAAAATCAATAGACATATAGCTGAGATAATGAAGAGCGAAGGCTTTATCCGTAATATAGACGAGGGAAAAGATGAGAAGGGTCATAAGACGATTGTCATTATTATGAAGTATGTCGGTGAGAAATCTGCGATAAATAGTATCCAGAGATGGAGTAAACCGGGACGCCGACTTTATTATCAGCATAGCGAAATTCCACGTGTTCTGGGAGGACTTGGTCTCGGTATTATGACCACTTCGAAGGGGATTCTTAAAGATCGCGATGCTCGACGCCAGAAAGTCGGTGGGGAAATGATCTGTACGCTATGGTAACGGCTATATTTTTTTTTTACTATGAGTAGAGTTGGCAAATTACCTATTAATCTTCCCGAAAAAGTTTCGGTTTCGGTGGAAAAAAGTTTGGTTAAAGTTGAAGGACCAAAGGGGAAACTGGAAAAAGGATTTAATGCACCAGTAATGATTAAAGTGGATGATAGTGAAGTGACGGTAAATCAAACGGAAAGTAGTAGATTTGCTCAGGCAATGCAGGGTACAGCCAGGTCCATCATCGCTAATATGATTCATGGTGTCACTGAAGGCTATAGTAAGAATATTGAAATTAAAGGTGTCGGTTTTCGCGCTTCAGTTGAGGGTAGTAAACTCAATCTCAATATTGGTTACTCGCATCCAATCGATTATACAATTCCAGAAGGTATTAACATACGCGTTACAGATAATACCAAACTAAAAGTTGAGGGAATAGATAAACAGCTCGTCGGTGAAGTGTGTGCGAAACTTAAACGTTTTTATCCACCTGAACCCTACAAGGGCAAAGGGATTCACATTGAGGGGCAACATGTCCGACGTAAGGAGGGTAAAACCGTAGCTTAAGAGTATGGTAGTTAATATATTATGGACTTATTAAAGAAAAAACAACTGCGGCAGAAGCGCATCTGGCGAATACGCAAAAAAGTTAAAGGGACGAAATCAAGTCCTCGATTATGTGTTCACTTTAGTAACCAGCACATTTATGCCCAAGTGATAAATGACGATGCTGGCAAAACGGTGGTCTCGCTCAGTACATTGAATAAAGATGTGCGGTCAGATAAATTGTCCAGTAATTTAGAAAGTGCTAAGAAACTCGGCCATCTTTTTGGAAAGAAAGCTAAAGAGGCTGGAGTGGCACGAGTCGTTTTCGATCGCAACGGACGACTCTACCATGGTGCGATCAAGGCATTTGCCGATGCCACGCGAGAAGAGGGATTGGAATTTTAATATGAGTAATCAAACACAGAGGGACACACTTATAGGAAACGACGAAGCTCCCGAGTTTACGGAAAAAGTCGTCCACATTAATCGCTGCGCTAAAGTAGTTAAAGGGGGACGGCGATTCAGCTTTTCAGCCACCGTTGTGGTTGGCGATCAACGTGGTGATGTTGGAGTAGGCTACGGCAAGGCAAAAGAAGTACCCGAAGCCATAAGAAAGGGAACTGAAAGCGCCTATAAAAACCGAGCAAAAGTTTCATTACGGGAAGACACCATCCCTCATCGTATAGTTGGTGTTCATGATGGCGGTCGTGTCCTACTACGGCCAGCGAGTCCCGGGACCGGTATTATTGCTGGCGGTGGGGTAAGGGCAGTCCTCGAAGCAGCAGGAGTTAAAGATATACTCTCTAAGTCCTTAGGGTCGAATAATCATGGTGCTGTAGTGAACGCAACTTTCAATGCCTTAAAGCAATTGCGTTCAAAAGAATCGTTAAGACAAATACGCGATGCGGAATAACCGTACGCGATTTTTACTTTTTAATAATAATGCGCTTACATAATTTACCATCTAACGAAGGAGCCTCCCGCCCAAGGAAACGAGTTGGCCGCGGTCAAGGTTCAGGTCATGGCAAAACTGCCGGTAGAGGAATGAATGGGCAGAGATCCCGCTCTGGGGGAAGTATTCGACCCGGTTTTGAAGGTGGGCAAATGCCACTTTATCGAAAGCTTCCGAAGCGGGGATTTAATAATAAAGAATTTTCTACTGTTTATGACATAGTAAATATAGGTGATCTAGCGAAGATTGAAGACGCTGAAGTCATAAATCGTGAGGCTTTGATCAAAGCGGGATTGATCCGCGGTAATTCCAAATTGATCAAGATCCTTGGCAGTGGCGAAACGGAAAAAGCGCTAAAAGTAGAAGCAGATAAATTTTCATCCTCTGCGCAAAAGAAAATAGAAGCTGCTGGCGGACAAACCATCACCCCAGATCCCCCAGCGAAGGCTCAGACCAAGGATAAGAGCAAAAAGAATGATTCTGCAGATAGTGATTGAGAAATTAAAATTGCGACATGATATCTGCGTTCACTAATTGCCTGAAGATTCCTGAACTTAGGCAGCGAATTTTATTTTCACTCGGGTTAATCTTTATTGCGCGCATTGGCGCGAATATTCCATTACCCGGACTTAATCCTCTCCCCCTCCAGAGCTTTTTTGCCGATCAAAGCGCAGCGGGAGGTGGCTCACTTGTTGGTCTTTACAATATGTTTACTGGTGGCGCCTTACTGAAGGGCGCTGTTTGCGCTCTCGGTATCATGCCTTATATCAGCGCATCCATCATATTCCAGTTAATGGGTGCCGTTGTCCCAACTCTGGCGCGACTTCAGCAGGAAGGAGAGGTGGGTCGTCAAAAATTATCACAGTATACACGTTATGCCACGGTGTGTATTTGCTTTGTTCAGGGGACATTGTTGATCATGGCTCTGGAAAATCCTCAGCGCTTGTTCAATGGATTTACAACAGAAGAATATGGAAACATAGTTTTGATCGATCACGGATGGTTTCTCTTCACATCTGTCATCCTGCTTACTACTGGTACCGTTCTTCTCATGTGGTTGGGAGAACAAATCACTCAACGTGGCATAGGCAATGGAATTTCTCTGCTCATTACGGTTGGAATTCTCGCAGATCTTCCTGCCGCTGCTTCGCTCACTTACCGAATGTTCTTCGCTCCAGTCGGTGTTAAAAGTCTGGGTGTACCTGAAGCGATACTCATGATCGCTTTACTTTTTTTCGCGATAGCTGGTATTGTTGCCATTACCCAGGCACAGAGAAAAATACCCGTTCAGTACGCTAAGCGCGTCGTCGGACGCCGTGTTTACGGAGGGCAGAGTTCATTCCTGCCGTTGAAAGTCAATTATTCTGGGGTCATGCCTATCATCTTTGCCAGTGCGATACTGCTTTTTATCCAGCAGATCGCAAGCTGGGCAGGGGCGGCAAGCGGTTGGCGTTTCATGTCTGATTTCTCGGGATTCTTTATGTTTGGGACCTGGCCCTATTATTGCACCTATGCAACACTTATTCTTCTTTTCAGCTATTTCTGGGTATCTGTAATGTTTAAACCAATTCAAATAGCAGACGATTTAAAGAAATCTGGTGGCTATATACCAGGAGTACGTCCGGGTGAACCTACAGCAAAGTTTCTCGATTACGTGATGACGCGTCTCACGTTGGCGGGTGCGGTATTTTTGACGATAATTGCTGTTTTTCCTGACTTTTTGCTTTATACTTATAAAATTCCCTATCAGGTCGCCCAATTCTTTGGTGGAACAGGGATGCTCATTATAGTTGGCGTTTTATTAGATTCTCTCAGGCAAATTGAAACTTTTCTCCTGCAACGACATTACGATGGATTTCTTAAAAAGGGACGAATCCGAGGGCGCAGTGTCGGTCGCACTCGCCAATTGGTTGATACTTCTGAATTAAAAAGCGTTAGTATTTTGTGGATCGCCCTCGGGCTTATGTTCATTGGGGGAATGATCGCGTGGCTTGCCCAAAAGTACTTGATTAATTAGCAGTTTTATATTGATTTCATAGTGCTAGTATTATTGATTTTCAGCTTCGATAAGCTTTATAAATATTTTTGTAGATCAATTAAATTACTAGCTGTTGAAAGCGCTAAGACTTTGTTTGGTATTATAGTTTAACCAGCGCTTTTGGATCAGATTAAAGCAATATCATCAATTTACAGATGCACCTTTAATGATACCTGTTAAGTGTGAAGAGGAAATCGTTAAGATGCGAGAGGCCTGCCAAATTGCGGCGCAGGTCCTTGATAAGCTTTGCTCTAAAGTGACGCCTGGAGTCAATACCTATGATATAGACCAGACAGGGAAGGAGTTAATAGCTAGCTTTGGCGCTGAAAGTGCCTGTTATAACTACCACGTGGGTAAACGTAGTTTTCCCGCCTACACTTGTATCTCAGTAAACGAGGAAATTGTTCATGGGATTGGTTCGATGAAACGCGTTTTGAGAGCGGGGGACAATATTACAATCGACGTAGTCGTCATCTATAATGGATTTATCGGTGATAATGCCCGGACCATTCTTATCAAACCAGTTAGCGAGGAAATGGAACATTTGGTTACTTCAACCGAGGCCGCATTATTTCACGGCATAAAACAAGCCCGATCGGGTAATCGGGTGGGGGACATTTCCCACTCTGTTCAGAAGTTTATTGAATCGCGTGATTTAGCCATTGTCCGTGATTTCGTAGGACATGGTATCGGTCGCTTAATGCATGAGGATCCTCAGATTCCCAATTATGGAAAAAAGGGAACGGGGAGTAAACTGAGATCGGGCATGACGCTCGCAATTGAACCCATGGTAAATCTTGGAAAACCAGAGATCGAAGTTGCGCCCGATGGTTGGACAGCGTTGACGCGTGACCGTAAGCCAGCAGCCCATTTTGAACACACGGTATTAATTACCGATAAAGGACCAGAAATATTGACAATTGCTAAAAATTAGCTTTTCAATATCCTCTTTTTTATTATTTTAGCCCTCTTATCCCCTATTCATCTTTGTAAAATTTTATAAGTACTTATGCCACGCTTACTTGGAGTAGACATTCCGGGAAATAAATCACTGCCTTATGCCCTGCGGTATATCTATGGTATTGGCCCCAAGATTGCGGATGATGTAATTGCAGCTGCTGAGATGGATGCTGGTCGTCGTGCTCACGAACTCTCAGAAGAAGAAATTAATAAAATTGCGGGAATTATCGCAGATAAAAACCTGAAAGTTGAAGGTGACCTCCGTCGCGATGTAATGGGTAATTTAAAGCGCCTGCAGGCGATTAACTGTTATCGCGGTATTCGTCATCGGCGTGGATTGCCGGTAAATGGCCAACGCACGCAAAGTAATGCTAGGACGCGTAAAGGAAAGCGCAAAACAGTATCCGTCGCGAAAAGAGCAGTTGATACCGAAGCAAAGTAAATCATGAGCGACGAAAAACCAGAAAATCAACCGGAGGCCGAGAAGGAGAATACGACACCTGCTCCTGAAGCGTCCGAAAAGCCCGACAAAGCGGAACCTAAAGATCAGAGCGATACTGAAAATAGCGAAGGCACGGAAAAAAAAGAGTCTGAAGAAGCCAAATCCAAGGCGCCTTCGAGTGAAGATTTGCTGCGCGATGAATTAGCGGATGTTAAGATTCGAAAAGCTAAAGGTAGTAAAAATATTACCAACGGTATCGTCCATATTCTAGCTACCTTCAATAATACAAAAGTCACTTTCACTGATGAACGAGGCAATGTAATTTCATGGTCTAGTGCGGGGAAATGTAATTTTAGAGGATCGCGAAAATCTACTGCTTATGCCGCTCAAATTGTTACTCAGGATGCTGGCCGTACAGCAATATCACATGGATTGAAAGAAGTAGCTGTACATGTTAAAGGTCCTGGGTTGGGTAGGGATTCGGCGATCCGCGCACTACAAGCTCTCGGTTTAATTGTTAACTCAATAATTGATGTAACTCCGGTTCCCCATAATGGGTGCCGACCACCCAAAAGGCGTCGCGTCTAATTCTTCCCTCTCGGCTTTTCGAGAATTTACATCACTTAATTAAATTTACATTATATGGCTCGCTATACAGGTCCCACCACACGCATAAACAGGCGGTTCGGGGAGGCTATATTCCCTCCTAATAAGGCATTTGAAAGAAAGCCTCATCCACCGGGAATACATGGCCCGCGTATGCGCCGTAAAATTTCGGATTATTCCCTGGCGCTCAAAGAAAAACAGAAACTGCGCTATACCTACGGTTTAACAGAAAAACAATTTAGGCTCACTTTTGAGCGAGCAAAAAGAAAACGTGGTATTACCGGTGATATTTTTCTGCAAATGTTAGTGACTCGACTTGACAATGTGGTCTATCTCCTGGGATTTGCTAAAACGCGTCGTCAATCGCGTCAATTTGTTGGCCATGGACATATTAAAGTTAATGGGCATAAAGTAGATATTTCAAGTTTTCAAGTTTCCCCCGGTGACGAAATCGAAGTTAAAGCGAGTACTTCTTCGCGGCAACTTGCCACACGCAGCCTTGACGAAACGCGGATGCGCACGGCTCCTGCTTGGATGACTTGTCACGAGGATTCATTGCGAGCAGAAGTTAACCGGATGCCTACTCGTGACGAAATCGATCCAGGAATTAACGAGCAGCTCATTGTCGAGTTTTACAGCCGTTAATACTTCAGGGTTGGGAACGATTAAGTTCAGAAATTAATTTTTTAAAATAAATATAAACTGGAACTATTGTCAGCAAATGCCAATTAGATTAGGAAAATTCGAATTACCAAAGCGACTGATCAAGGACGAGGAGTCCGTGACCGATACGTACACGAAGTTCACTGCCGAGCCGTTTGAAACCGGCTACGGGCACACGATTGGGAACTCACTACGGCGCGTCTTATTGAGTTCAATTGAAGGTGCCGCTATCTCTTCGATCAAGATTGATGGCGTCGATCATGAATTTCAGAGTATCGACGGCGTCGTCGAAGACGTAACTGATATCGTTTTAAACCTTAAGAAGGTGCTTATCAATTCGCACAAACAAGAGCCAATTAAGCTACTCATAGATGTCAATAAATCGGGAACGGTTACCGCCGCTGATATTCAAGAGGATGCAAATATCGAAATTGTGAATCCCGATCAGATTATTTGTACTCTCGATACAACGAAACGTTTTTTGGCTGAACTGGAAATCAAAGTCGGGCGCGGTTATTGTCCGGGTGAAGATAATAAAGAACCGGATCAGCCGATTGGTGTAATCGCTATCGATTCCCTCTTTAGCCCGGTAAAACTCGTTAAATATTCAGTGGAGAATACACGTGTCGGACAGATGACTGACTTTGATAAGCTTATTCTCGAAGTCTGGACTGATGGACGAATTAACCCTGAGGATGCTTTAAAACAGTCAGCTTCGATAATAAAACATCATCTCGACATTTTTGATCGCGTTAGTGAGGAGAGCATCGAGTTTGAAAGTGAACAGGCGGAAGTGAGTGAAGAGCAGAATAAACTCCGGAAATTACTCAATATGAGTGTCAACGAGATTGAATTATCTGTTCGTGCCGCCAATTGCCTGAATAACGCGAATATCACAACAGTAGGTGAACTGGCAATGAAGAGTGAACAGGAAATGCTTAAATATCGCAATTTCGGTAAAAAATCGCTGAATGAAATTAAAGCTAAACTGGAACAACTCGGGCTCTCTCTCGGTATGAAAATCGATGAGCGTTTGCTGGAAAACCGTAGCGACATGTAATTTTCATGATCAATAATAGGTAATATAGATGCGACACCTCAAGCATCGACATACTCTGGGCGTAACGAGTTCTCATCGCCTCGCGATGTTAGCTAATATGGCTTCATCGTTAATTGAACATGGCAGAATCAAGACGACGCTAACAAAAGCCAAAGCGTTGAGGCCCTTTATCGAAAAAATTATAACGCTCGCTAAAAAAGCACAGAGCGCCCAACCGGAACGCGCGATTTACCTGCGTAAGTTAGCTTATGCCCGTTTGCGTAATCAAATGGCAGTCAGGCTGCTCTTTAATGATAAAGTAAATGAATTTCTTAATCGACCGGGTGGCTATTCACGCATCTATAAGCTTGGTACTCGTACTGGAGACGCCGCGGAGATGGCACTCATTGAGCTTATTCAAGCTTCAGATGAGGGATATAAAACTTCCTCACGAAAAGGAAGGACGAAAAAGAAAAAAACATCAGCGACAACAAGTGTCGCTCCCAGCACTCAAGAAAAAGAAGAACCTGTAACTAAGGAAGCAGAAGCTGAAAAACCAATCGCTGAAGAGAAGAAACCGAAGGTGACTAAGAAAAAATCGGTGACCGATAAAAAATCGGCTGTGAAAACCACGACGAAAAAATCAGCTAAAGATGACGCTAAGAGTTCTGAAGCGAAAAAAAAGAAAACTAAAACGGTAACCAAGAAAGCAAGTGTTGCTAAGAAAGCTGCACCGAAGAAAAAGAAAAGCTGAATCTCGAACATTTATTACCATTTTCTGAAACGCGTTCTCTTTGGGACGCGTTAATTATTTTAGACATACTCAGAGTAAATTAATTCAAAAGTGATTAATTTACCCACACTATGTTTCAAGTCTTTACAGATAGTCCCTTAACTTAAAAATAAGAAAGCAAGGTGTTTAGCATCGATCTTGAAGTATTTATTCTTATTTACGTGGTCGTTGGATTGGCATTTATTTTAGTCCTATGGCTTTATTATGATCGAAGAGATATTAATCTTTATGAAGCGAAGCGTACAACGGTGGTATTCCACTGTGTTAAGTGTGGGCAGCTTTACACCGCGTTAAAGGGAAATGAGGTAGCCGGATGCCCCGCTTGTGACTTCAAGAATTCACGATTGAAATTTTAATTAGATGACACAGGTAGTCGCAGTTCTCGACTTCGGATCACAATATACCCAGGTTATTGCACGGCGAATTCGAGAATGTCAGGTCTATTCACGAATTTATCCATATGATACAACCGCTGCGCAGTTAAAAAAAGACGGTGTTCAGGGAATCATCCTGTCGGGCGGGCCGAGTAGTGTTTTTGCTAAGAACGCACCCATCCCTGATAAAAAAATATTTAATATTGGCATTCCCGTGCTGGGTATATGTTACGGTATCCAGCTGATGGGATTTCTGCTTGGCGGTAAAGTTGAAAAGAGTAAACAGCGGGAGTATGGTCATGGACTCCTGGATATTAATAAAAAGGGGAGACTATTACGGGGCCTGAAAAAACAGATCCGTGTCTGGAACTCGCATGGGGATAAACTTATGCGTCCACCAGCAGGATTCAATTCGCTTGCTTCTACGGAAAATTCATCCTTTGCGATTATCGAGGATGCGAAGAGAAATTTTTACGGTCTTCAATTTCACCCTGAAGTATATCATACCGAAGAGGGAATTAAGATTATTCAAAATTTTCTCTACCAGATCTGTCGCTGCAGTGGAGATTGGTCCATGGCAGATTACGTTATTAGATCGATCGCAGCAATACGAGAAACGGTCGGGGATAAACGTGTCATTTTAGCGTTGAGTGGCGGTGTCGATTCCTCTGTTGCGGCGGTCCTTATTCACCGAGCTATTGGTTCCCAGTTAACTTGCGTGTTCGTCGATAACGGGCTTCTGCGCCTGAATGAACGTGAGACCGTTGAACGCATATTCAAAGAGAACTTTAATTTTGATCTTCGTGTTAAGCGATCTTCTAATCGTTTTTTGAAGCGTTTAAAGGGTATTGTTGATCCTGAGAGAAAACGTAAAATTATTGGAAAAGTATTTATCGAAGTATTTGAAGAAGCGGTGAAATCTATGGGAGATGTAATGTTCCTCGGACAAGGAACACTTTATCCCGATGTTATAGAAAGTATTCCGATTGATGGTAATCCTGCCGCTCTAATTAAGACACATCATAATGTTGGTGGACTACCCAAACGAATGAAACTTAAACTCCTTGAGCCCTTACGAGAATTATTTAAAGACGAAGTGCGTAAACTGGGCGAAGAACTGGGTCTACCCAGGGAAATGGTATGGCGTCAACCCTTTCCAGGTCCTGGATTAGGGGTGAGGGTTATGGGTGAGATTACTCGGGCACGTCTTGATGTTTTGCGCCAGGCCGATGCGATTCTTATCGAAGAGATGAAAAAAAGTGGATTTTATTATAAGGTATGGCAATCTTTTGCTGTTTTTTTACCTGTTCGTACCGTGGGCGTTATGGGGGATGAGCGAACGTATGAGAATGTTATAGCTCTGCGCATTGTTAATAGCATCGATGCGATGACCGCAGATTGGGCGCGCCTGCCTTATCCAGTGATTCAGACTATTTCCACCCGTATCAGCAATGAAGTTAAGGGAGTTAACCGCGTAGTCCTTGATATTAGCTCTAAACCTCCAAGCACTATTGAATGGGAGTAATATTTCCATTTTTGCACTTGAGCAATGGATTATAATTTTATCAGAACCAAATACCATCGCAAGGGTCTAATGGGTAATACATGATGAATGGATTTAATAAATTTAATTTTGCAACGGTTCTCTTTGTCGTTTCGAGCACAATCGGCATACCCTTGCGAGGTGAACTTACTACAGATCAAATAATAGCCAAGGCTAGAGATTATCTTGGAGGGGATACTCAGTTACGTGCCGTTGAGACAATTCAATTTCAGGGCACCTTTACGACTCATGAGGGTGAGGGAAAAGGCGAAATTCTCATTTATTTAAAAAAGCCTTTCAAACAGCGATTGGATGTCATCCGTGCGCACGATGGTATTGTCGAGACAACGGCAATAAATGATATTGATGGATGGGGTAGACGAGCCAATGAAAAGGATGCCGATGACTGGACCATACGCATTCTTAGTATGGGTGAACTAAAGCGTATGCGCGCAAATACCTTTGATAATTTAAATTTTTACAGTGGAATCGAGCAATTGGGCGGGAGTATTATCAATAGAGGAATTGTGAATAAAGACGGGAAAAAAGCCTACTTGCTTCACTTTAAGTACGATAAATCCATTCACTACAAACGTTATTTCGAAGTTAGCACAGGTAAGCTTCTTGCCACGGTTAATGACAAAGGTATCGAGATCAAAGATATTGATGAATTAATTGTTGATGGAATCCGATTCCCACGAGAACAGATCCGTATTGAAAATGGTAAAATGAAAGACACGTTAACTTTTACCAAGATTGTTATTAATGTCCCATTGGATGATAAAATATTCGAATTACCGTCATTAAGGTTCGGTAAATAAATATACACTCTCCTACCATGAATGGCATAAGCCTCGATTAACTGACGACCATTCAAGTAAAAATAAGGTTTGCCCGCGTAGAGGCCAAACGATTAAACATCAAGGCCAATGCGTCAGTTAAATTATAGTGCACCGGGCTTTTATCTTAAACTAGCCCGATTCTGTGAAAGGGTAAATGCGGTTCCCGATGTGAAAGGGGCAGTCGCAAAAATTCTTAGAGCGGTAAATGAACAAGGTGATAAAGCAATTATTGACTATACTGCTAAGTTTGATCGTGCGAAATTAAAAAAGACCCAACTTAGAGTCACGAGAGACGAACTGAATTCAGCTGCCAAAACACTTAGTACGGATCAGCGTAAGGCAATTAAAAATGCGATTCACTGTGTTAAGGAATTTCACCAGAAAAGTCTTCCTAAAAACTGGAAGGGGAAAAATCCTCATGGAGGTATTGTTGGCGAAACTTACTACCCGATTAATCGTGTGGGTATATATATTCCAGGGGGCATCGTGCCTCTCGTATCGACGGTTATCATGACCACGACACTTGCGCGCCTTGCCCGGGTTCCAGAGATAGCAGTCTTTACGCCACCTCAATCGGACGGCAATGTTAATAGTGGAGTCCTTGCAGCATTAGCGATCAATGGGATCGAGGAGGTCTATCGTATTGGCGGGGTAATGGCTGTCGGTGCGATGGCTTATGGCACTGCAACCATTCCCGCAGTGGACAAAATATATGGACCCGGTAATGCCTATGTCTTTGAAGCGAAAAAACAGGTATATGGAATCGTAGGCTTGGATTTATTACCTGGTCCCAGTGAGCTTATGATTATTGCCGATAGTACTGCCCGCGCAGATTATATTGCCGCAGATTTGCTTGCACAGGCGGAACACGGTACCGGAATGGAAAATATATGTTTAATCACAAACAGGAAAAAATTAATTGATGAAGTGCGTGCAGAAATTAAGACCCAGTTACGAGATCTTAATCACAAAGAGTGTATTGAGACGGTGTTAAGAGATGGAACTCTATCAATTTTGGTCAACAATCTTGATCAGGCAGTTGAAATTGCAAATTACGTTGCACCGGAACACCTTGAGCTTCATATCGGCAACAGGTATTTAAATTCATTAACAAAGAAAATTAAAAATGCTGGAGCAATATTTATAGGTGACTACACACCGACGGTTCTGGGTGATTTTGCAGCCGGACCGAGCCACGTATTACCCACCGGGCGCACAGCACGGTTTATGAGTGGTCTCAGAGTAACTGATTTTTACCGGCGCAGTAGTATCACCCAATATTCACCAAAAAGTTTAGTAGATGCCCTTCCGGTTGTAGAAGCATTCAGTAAACTTGAGCAACTTGACGCTCATGGACGATCTATGCAAATCCGATTTAAGTAAATTGAATGCAGAGTGTTCCTATTAGGTACTTCCTTTAGGATGCTTGGTAGATTGCAGCGAATATATTTTTCTAAGAATTACCTTTTATGACTCAGTGTTCTAAAGCTTACGATTTAGCATTGGCTCACATCCGTGAGATGGAAGGGTATGTACCGGGTGATCAGCCACAGGACAGTGGATGGGTAAAACTCAATACTAATGAGAACCCGTATCCACCGAGCCCAATGGTTGCAAAGGCAATTAGTGCTGAGCTAAATAATTTATCACTCTATCCAAATCCAGAGAGCATGCCTTTGAGAAATACGATAGCTGAGCGGTATGATTTGAATGTGGATCAGATAATTGTTGGAAATGGTTCTGATGATATACTTAATCTGCTCGTGCGCACATTTTGTGGTAAAAATGAGTTGGCGGGCACGATAATACCGAATTATACGCTCTATCCAGTACTAGCGGGAATTCAGGGGGGTAGTTTTTTCACCATTCCCTACAATCGTGAATTTAGTCTTCCGATTGAGATTATTGCTGAATCCGCTGCCAATATATTTTTTCTCTCATCACCGAATACTCCAACCGGGGTTGCACATACGAGTAAAGATATTGCTGATCTTCTGGAACGTTTTTCCGGCATCCTGGTCGTCGACGAGGCATACGCTGACTTTGCGGAAGAAACGATGGTAGGTCTCGTGAAGCAATACCGAAATCTTGTCATTACCCGCTCTTTATCCAAATCTTTTTCACTGGCAGGTTTGCGTGTCGGCTTCGCTTTTGCGGCTCCAGAGATTATCAATCTTTTGGATCGTGTCCGCGATAGTTATAATGTTAATCGATTAAGTCAGGCTGGGGCGATGGCTGCACTCAAGGATGAATCTTATTATAAAGAGACGATCGCCAACGTAATTAAAACACGCGAATTTTGCGCTCAGGAATTAAAAAATCGCGCCTGGTTCTTTTTCCCCTCTCAGGCAAATTTTATATTTACTGAACCTGTCCATGGTGAAAAGAAAATTGGTCCAGAAGTGGCGCAATCTTTATATGAATTCCTGTACGCGCGAAAAATCCTCGTTCGTCTATTAAGCTCTAGTCCATTGACAGCCGGGTTTATACGTATAAGTATTGGCGACGAAAAACAGATGGAAATTCTTTTCGAAACAATCGATTCATGGCAGAAAATCGCATAGCTGAAATTCAGCGTGAGACAAAAGAGACACAGATCTCAATGAAATTAAACCTCGACGGTGAGGGAATTTCGACGATTGAGTCAGGCGTCCCTTTCTTTAATCATATGTTGGAATTATTCACACGGCATGGGTTATTTGATCTGGAAATAAAAGCTCAAGGTGATCTTGATGTTGATTATCATCACATCGTTGAAGATATTGGAATCGTTCTCGGGCAAGCAGTTAAAGAAGCGGTGGGGGACAAACTGGGAATTAACCGCTATGGGTTTTTCTTGTTACCAATGGATGAAACCTTAGCATCGGTTATCCTTGACCTTGGTGGTCGGTCGGTTCTTGTCTATCGTGCTGAGACCCAGGAACGCTTTGTTCGCGATTTCAATATAGGACTCATTAAAGAGTTCTTCCAGGCTTTTGCCAATAACGCAGGAGCTAACTTACATGTAAATCTAGAATATGGCCAGGAGCCTCATCATATCGCAGAAGCGATCTTTAAAGGGTTCGGCCGAGCGCTGGATATTGCTACTCAAATCGATTTGCGCCAAGCAGACAAATTACCCTCGACCAAGGGGAGACTGGATTGAAATAGATTTTTGAATTAGGAATTATGAATGTAGGCTAATAGAAAATGAAAAAGGTAGGAGAGATTGTTATACCTTTTAGCATTTTTACATTCTTGATTTAAATTCTTTGTTTACAATATGAGTGGAGTGAAACCAGTTTTGGTCGTCATTGACTATGGGATGGGCAATTTACGG
This sequence comes from Opitutales bacterium, assembly GCA_965219535.1. Taxonomy (GTDB): domain Bacteria; phylum Verrucomicrobiota; class Verrucomicrobiia; order Opitutales; family PNEW01; genus PNEW01. The sequence goes on from CBDCNV010000002.1 coordinate 2,005,558, forward strand.
AGCGTTGTTAAAGCTTGGGAGTATGTAGGTGCTGACGTACGATTGGTCAATAGACCTGATGATATCGGCGACGCGCGGGGGTTGATCTTTCCCGGTCAAGGTTGTATTGTCGATTGCATGAGCATGCTTCGCCAATCGGGTTTTGATGAAACAATTACCGATTGGGTAACTGCAGATAAGCCTTTCTTCGGTATCTGTCTCGGGCTGCAAGCCCTTTTTGAATATTCGGAAGAAGGAGAGACAAAGGGGCTGGGATTGTTACCCGGGAAAGTGCTCCGTTTTCGTCTGGATCCTGAATATAAGGTTCCGCACATGGGTTGGAATGAGGTTAAATTTGTTCGCGATCTTCCGCCTAATACCGGTCTGCAGCTGGACGGTGATCAATTTTATTTCGTCCATAGCTACCATGTTGTCCCCAGCGATTCTGCGCTAATTTGGTGCGAAACTAACTATGGGGACCCATTTGTGAGTGGTATAGCGCGGGGAAACTGTTTTGCTACCCAGTTCCATCCGGAGAAAAGCCAGGCTAAAGGATTGCAGATTTATCGTAATTTTGTCGACTGGATCAAAATTAAACACTGAAATAGCTTTTAATAAAAGCAATTAGCTAAATTTAATTTGGGTCATGCCTAGAACAGAGGGTATCTTAAGCACATATTAAGGATGTTACGATGGAGGTTTTGATGACGATGGTTAAAGCGATATTCAGTTTCTTTGAGGTGCAGTTGGAAGGTCCTACGAGAAAGACCTTTGAACTTAGCCAATCGAAGTTTAGCAAAAGCCCAAAAAGATTCAATCCCGTTAATGTGGGAGTGTCCCTGGGCAAACTCGTTGTCGTTGTGATTGACACGGTAATGCTTCTTATAGCCCAGATCCACGAGGCCGTTGTAAGCACGCCACCCGTCAGAATAAAGCACACTGTCAAAAGTAACTCTCCCTTGGATCACCGCATGCAGAGCGGCTCTGGAGACGTTGCGTACAACCTGGGTATAGACTTTCCCATTACGCTTGAGCAACCCGAAGACGGGCACTTTCTTGAATGCACCCCGACCTCTTTGCCCTGGAATTCTTTTGCCTCCAAAGTAGGACTCATCCATTTCCACCGACCCCCTAAAAGGCGAGGCCTGCGCACATTGCTGCAACAAACGCTCCCGCAACAAGCGCAAATAACGGTTGACCGTGTTACGATTCAATCCTGTCAATTGGGCTATCTTCAACGCTTCCATATCCAAGCTAAAACACTTTACTAACTGCCGAAATTTGGCCTCAGAAATTTTTGAACGATGTACATACTTATTTCTCATTTGTCTAGAATAGCTTACACATCTGATATGTGTCTATTCTAGGCATGACCCTTTAATTTAAATCATTAAAAATGCAAAAGGAAGATACTGCCTTATTCAGGCTAAATGAACAAAACTTCAATTTCCCTTTAATGGAAGGGACGGAGGGAGAAAAAGCTGTTGATATACGATCCTTACGTGGACAAAGCGGGTATATCGCTTATGATGACGGCTACCGCAATACCGGATCCTGTAGCGGGAAAATTACATTTATCGATGGGGAAAAAGGTATCTTGCGTTACCGGGGATACCCGATTGAGCAACTGGCGATAAAATCCAGTTTTCTTGAGACGGCCTATCTCATTATCTACGGTGAATTACCAAATGCGGAGCAAATACAATCCTTTCGAAATATCATCAGTGAAAATGCTAGTGTGCATGAGGGAATGCATCGATTTATCGAAGGGTTCCCCGTCGAATCACATCCGATGGCCATGCTTTCAGCTATGGTCAATTCGTTGGGCTGTTATTACCCTGAAATGGCAAGTAATAACCGGCAGCAGGATTTAGAATACTTTGATGTTGCAGCCGCGCATGTAATTTCAAAAGCACGTACACTTGCTGCGATGTCGTATCGCATGAAAATTGGGCTCCCATTTATTCACCCCAATACGGATCTATCTTATACCGGTAATTTTCTCCATATGATGTTTTCCGAACCAAATAAGGAATATCTTGTCAGTGATGAAGTCGTGAGCGCGCTCAACTTAATTTTTCTTCTTCATGCGGATCATGAGCAAAATTGTAGTACTTCTACAGTACGCATGGTCGGCTCGGGCGGTGCGAATCTTTTTGCTTCAATTTCAGCGGGCATAAACGCTTTATGGGGACCTTTACACGGGGGTGCGAATATGGCAGTCATTAAAATGCTGGAGCAAATTCGCAATGATGGAGATGATGGGTCACGCTTTATTGAAAAGGCAAAAGCAGGTAGTAAAATTATGGGATTTGGCCATGCCGTCTATAAAAACTATGACCCGAGGGCGAAGATACTCGGTGAGGCGGCTGAGGGAGTAATGAAGAGTTTAGGTATCCAGGATCCTCTTCTTGATATCGCGCGCCATCTCGAAAAGGCTGCGCTGAGCGATGATTATTTTATTAAGCGAAAGCTATATCCCAATGTAGATTTTTATAGCGGTTTTATTCTTAGCGCGCTTGGGATTCCACTTGATTTCTTCACCGTGATTTTTGCTATTGGCAGAATGCCTGGGTGGATAGCTAATTGGAAAGAAATGGCTGAGGAACCTAAAGCGAGTATCTACCGCCCTCGCCAGATTTACGTCGGTCCCAAAGAACGCGATTATATTCCCATTGAAGAGAGAGATTAGGGGCGCAGAGGCTGTAGGGGAATAGGGTATTTTTAAAATAATTTGATAACTAAATCGGTAGCTATCGATTTGTAATTGAAGCCTTGTTCAGCGCGATGGCTGTTGGCAGTCGAGTTATGAAGCTTGTTTCACTCGTCTTAACTCTGTCTTAACCGCTTGTCCGCGCGCCTTTATTTCTCCTCGGGTAAGATTCGTAGAATTTCTTCCAGACTTAATCCTGACAATTTTTTTAAACCGCTCAGAATTTTCCAAAACGCAATAAAAGAAATAACCGTACAGGGGACGACGATAATCGGGTAGCTTAAAAGGGTCATCCGACCTATTTCTTCATTAAAGGCTTCGGTCCCTGATTCACTGTTGATGAGTATCTTGGCGAGAGCAAAATTGAGTATCGCACTTAATAGAAATGAAAGAGCGAGAAGAACGGTGATGTTGTTGAGAAGCCGGTTGAAAGATAGTAAATTGTTTCGAACTTTTATTTCCCATTCAACGGTCGCAATATTTATAATGTTTTCATTATAAATTAATGTCCGTACTAATGGATAGGGAGTTTTTAATGAAATAAGTATGGCAAGTCCAATAATTGAAGGCACCGCAGCTTCTTTTATCGCGATCCAATCTTTATCTAATTTCAATAAACCGATACCCCCGGTAAGGAGAATACTGATAAATCCCAGGATTGATAAAAAATTATATTTATGACGAAAAATGAGATCACTGAGACCATAACTTAGAGGAAAGAATAAAGCTATGATTAAGGCAATCGATGGTTGAAGATTAAACCATTGACCCCCTTTCATTAGAATTAAAGCAGGTATAATGAAATTCAGCCCAAGATTGAGCCAAAAATTTTCACGTCGAGATTGCTTTTGGATTGGATTAAGAGATGGTCGTGCGTTATCTTCGGGATCTCCGTTTTTAATGTTTTCAATATCCATGGTGATAAAAGATTTCTGCATTTAATATGAAAGCAAGCAATATAAGTTGCCTGATATCTGCCGGGCCAACGCGTGAATTTTTCGATCCAGTACGATTTTTAAGCAATCCTTCGAGTGGAAAAATGGGGTATGCGATGGCTGAAGCAGCTATCAAACGTGGATGGAAGGTGGATCTCGTCAGCGGTCCGGTGTGCCTTACCTCGCCAGAAGGTGCTGTCGTGCATCCTGTAATTACGGGAGATGAAATGCTTAGAGAAATTGATTCCCTCTTTGACCAATGCCATATTCTGATCATGACCGCCGCGGTAATGGATTATCGACCACGAAGTTTTTCTCCACATAAACTGAAGAAATCCGGTGATACAAGCACCGTAGAACTCGATCCGGTCGTCGATATCCTGAAAACTGTTGCCTCGCGAAAGAGCAATCAAATTGTCGTGGCCTTTGCAGCAGAAACAGAAAATCTGGAAGCAAATGCCAAAAAAAAACTAAAAGTGAAGAACGCAGATTTCATCATTGCTAATCATGTAGGTCAGGCGGGAACCGGTTTTGAGTCGGAAAATACTGAAGTGACTCTTATTTCTGCGCACGGGGAAAGTTATAATTTTGGTCCTGACAGTAAAAAGGCGATCGCAGATATTCTGATTGAACGCTTGGCACAGGAATTAACTACATAGAGAAACTTGAATACTTTATCAGTGGTGAGAGTCATCAATACTTACAATTCATAGCACATGTCACCAACGACTAAACTGAGTGCATTGGAAAAAGTATTAGGCCGTCTAGACGACCTGGATTCGGTAAGCTTGTCTAATTTAGTTCAGCGATTAGCTCGCGAACGAAGCCTCCTGGAGACTGTTTTTAATACAATTCGTGAAGGGATACTCGTTATCGATCAAAATGGCATTATTGAATACGCCAATGCCGCTGCCGGTAAACTCATCGGTCTATCCCTGAAAGACCAGGGCCAGGCTGTCCTCTGGAAGCTTGTACCGGAACTAATTCGTACGCTTGATATTTCAAGCGACGGTGAATATCGAGCAGAATTAGTGGTAACTCGTGACCTGGAACTTAACTATCCGGAGACACGTTTTGTTCGTCTCTATATAATGCCGATTAAAAGTATAAATGATGACGATTTGGTAAGTAAAAACTACGCTGTGATTATCTCAGACGTCACTGAATTACAGCTTTCAACTCGGGAGCAGATTGAGAATGAAAAAATTTCGTCCGTTATCATGTTGGCTGCTGGTGTCGCTCATGAGTTAGGAAATCCTCTGAATTCACTTACCATCCACTTACAATTGATCAACAGGCAATTGGAGAAACTGAATAATTCAAATGAGAAAGAAAAAATCAAGAACCAGCTTGATGTATGTACAGGTGAATTAGAGCGTCTAGATGGAATCATTACGCACTTTTTGGAAGCCATTAGACCTTCCCCTCCAGACTTTCAGGATCTTGATCTTTTAAAAGCACTTGAGGAGGCCTTTGAATACCTCGGAGAGGAACTGAATGATGCGGGTATCAATGTGGATATTGAAGTATCTGATGATTTACCGGTCGTCATGGCAGACGGGAATCAGATTAAACAGGTTTTTTTCAATCTCATTACTAATGCGCGTGAATCAATGACGAGTGGTGGTACGATCAAAGTCCGAACACGTAGCGATGATGATTATGTATATATCCTAATTGGGGATTCAGGGGTGGGGATTAAAGAGGAAAACTTGAGCAAAGTATTCCAACCATATTTCACGACGAAGAAGAGTGGTCATGGATTAGGGATGATGATCGTACAACGAATAATGCGCGATCATGGTGGACAAATTGGTATCGATAGTCAGTCGGAGGTTGGTTCGGTGTTCACCTTGCAATTCCCTCAGAAGCATCGGCGCATTCGTCTACTCGAGAGTTGATCCGACTTTAGCCGTATTCATGGCGATTAATCACTTGCGAAGTGGGACAAAATTACCCATTCTCAATACTTATTTCAGTTACCACCTGCTATTGCGTGAATTTCAACCTGACTGATTGATTATGCCGGCTTCCATTCTTATCGTAGATGATGAAAAACATACCCGTGAAGGGCTGCTTCAAGCGCTGGAGGATACTTTTGATGTTTATCTTGCATCCAGTGCAGATGAGGCCTTCAATCTGTTCGAAGCGGAAAAATTTGATATAGTTCTCACGGATTTAAAGATGGCTGGAAAATCCGGGTTAAAGGTCATTGATAAGGCAATAAGCCTGCCAGTAAAACCGGTCACCATAATGATGACAGCGTATGGCAATGTCGAAACGGCAGTAGAAGCGATGAAGCGAGGGGCTTTTGATTTTTTGACTAAACCCCTCAATTTGGAAAAATTAGAAATTTTAATAAAACGGGCACTAAGGTCTCGCGAATTGGAAGAAGAGAATATAGCATTGCACAGAAGACTCGACCGAAAGTATAGTTTCGAGGGAATTATTGGAAATTCGAAAGTATTACAGGATGTGATCGAGAAGGTAAAACTGGTTGCTCCTTCTAAAACCACGGTTCTCCTGGATGGGGAGACAGGAACCGGCAAGGAATTAATCGCGCAGGCGATACATCAGAATAGCGGTCGCGCGAGGCAACCGTTTATCGTTGCTCATTGCGCTGCATTACCCGCTAGCCTTCTTGAAAGTGAACTTTTTGGGCATGAAAAAGGAGCTTTTACCGGTGCAGTCGAGCGTCGAATAGGTCGTTTTGAAGCGTCACAAGAGGGGACTCTCTTTCTCGATGAAATCGGCGATATCGATCAGTCGACGCAAGTAAAACTCCTGCGTTTTATCGAGTCTAAAACATTTGAACGATTGGGGAGTATCAAGCCCATTACAGTTAATGTTCGTCTTGTTGTAGCTACAAATCAAAAATTGGATGAACTCGTAAAAAAAGGTTTATTTCGTGAAGATTTATACTACCGGCTTAATGTCGTGTCTATCACCATGCCGCCCTTGCGCAATCGTCGAGAGGATATATCACTCCTCTTACAGCATAGTATTCAAAGGTTTAGCGAGGAAAACGAGGTGTCTCCAGTTAGAATAGATCCCTCTGCGATGAAGGTACTAGAACAATATGACTGGCCGGGAAATATACGCGAATTACGCAACTTTGCTGAAAATGTCGTCGTGATGAAGCGAGGGGGCAACGTCACTAAGTATGATCTAGAGCGGAAGTTTTTAAACGAAGGGGGGGACTTGAATTATGATGATGAGATGATAAATCCCTTGTCGGTCGAAGAAAATGAAAAGCGATTATTGCGTAATGCCTTAGTGGAAGTCAGCGGTAACCGTACTAAAGCAGCGAAATTGTTGGGAATTAGCAGGCGCACCTTACACCGTAAGCTTCAGCAATGGCCAGAACTTGATATTGTCGATGAAGTGTAAAAATGAGAGAGGTGGAATCATGTGGGTGCAGTTGTTAGATTTGAACTGTGCAGTCGGTATAAGAGTGAATATCACAGTGGCCAATAATTTTCTTTAAGCCCTACGGAAGACATTCCGAAGAGATGGCAAATTTTTATCAGCAAATAGTCTACTGGATCGATTTGGGTCTAGGAAAAAAAATAATCACCGTAGTGGCATTAGCAGCTATTACCGTTGTTTATTCATTTTACCACGGTTATAAACGCTATAACGGGCCAGGGCATGAAGATGTTATAGAAATGGCGGTTCTCGGAAAACAACTATCCGAGGGGAAAGGATTTTCAACTTTGGTTGTATACCCACAAGCGGTTGCCGTTTTGGAAAGTAAACATGACGACTATATTTACAAAGAAAATCAATTGCATCCTGAACTCTATCAAGCGCCTCTTTACCCATTAATTCTTGCAACTGGATTGAAAGTTATGGGGAAGTCTTACCGGAGAAATGTATGGAAAGATCCCGTATCTAAGGCGCGTGGAGTCTATCCTGCTTTTAACGGAGATTATTATCTTATCATTGTTAATGTTATTATTTTCTGGCTAGTTTGTTTGCTGACCTACTTTCTAGGTCGCCTCTTGTTTACCCCTACGGTGGGATTGCTGGCATATTTAGCTGTGCTCTTTTCATTAGGTCTTTGGGATAACATTCTGTCGGTATCAGGGGTGGTGGTGCTTATGGCTTTGTTATTATTATTATTTATACTATGGAGCATTATTGAGCGCGCCCGTAGTGCCGAATCAGTTGAAGAGATAAGCAATATAAAACCTTGGTGCTTTCCCTTGATGGGATTCATCCTGGCATTGCTCTTTCTAGCAGAATACACAGCGGGATTAGTCGGTATTGTTTTCATCGGTTACTGTTTAATATTTTTCCCTCGTGGAAAGCTATTAGCTCGATCTCTGGGCATTGCCGTTCTTATTTTTCTGCTCACGATTTCTTTGTGGGTATGGCGCAATATCGAGTGGACTGGTCATCCTCTGGCGCTGGCAGGACAATACCTCAGCATGCGAGCAGGTGATTCGACCGCCGAACCGGATGAAATAAAAAGAAAATTTGATCATGAATTACCGCCTTTGAAGATTAAAAAGGTCATTAATAAAGGTTTTAAGGGTATTGAAGTTAATTTAAAGGATCACATTTGGAAAGGTGGTGGCTATTTATTTTGTGCTTTTTTTCTAACGGGTTGTCTCTATCGGTTTCGTCAGCGAACAACCAATGTTATGCGCTGGTGTGCATTCATAACGGTTTTTTCTCTCCTTTTATTTCAACCCTTTTTTAGTAGTGGCCTCGCTATAAGGTTGCCCGCTTATTATGTCACACCGTTGATTATTGTCTTTGGCTGCGGATTTTTTATGATCCTTTTGGAAAGTACTAAAAAGCGAGACCGTTGGGAAAAACTGTTGGTTATCGTACTGGTGCTGGTTTTTCACAGTTTACCCTTAGTGCATAATCTAAGTGAGCCACGAAGAGTTCCCTTTAAATACCCGCCTTATATTCCATCCATCATGGCTTATACGCGTACTGATCTAAAAGTAAAGTTTCGCCCTGAATACGGATTTATGGCAGATATCCCAGCAGGTCTTGCCTGGTATTCTCAACAGAAAGTCTGGGCAAAACCAAGTGATTATAGTGGTTTCGTAAATGTGTTTTTACGGCAGAATATAGGAGGACTTCTCTTATCACCCGCCATTCTTGACAAACCTTATTTCAGTAAACTTCTCCCTGCGGACGCCGAATTAACCGGGGGGATAGGGGAAACCCGACATTGGGGTGATATATATCACGGTTTAGAGCAGGGTAAGCTGCCAGAATACTTTCCCTTACAAATTCCATTGCGATTGGCCGTCAATATGTTTGTTCTAATTAACCCTCTTGCTACTCAGCGTTTTCGGTGATTATTTTATTGACGCTAGGTGCTGGTTTTTAAGTAAATCAACGAGAGCTATCAATATTACCCCACATGAAACAACAGTCGTGATTTATGAATAAAGTGGTAACTCTTATACCTCTTGATCGGACCCCGTTTTTCGTACCAATTTAAGTGAGAGAGTTACCGGGTGTTAATGGTTTTAGGATTGATGTATATGAGAGATCTTGGCGAAGTGAGGGCGTAGCCCGAACGCGGCCAAGATCGGAAAGGAATCTGACAAACTCTTGTGGGCTTTTGAAGCCTAAACGACTGTGGGGATGTTCATGGTTATAGGTCTGACGCCATTGTTCGATTACCACTTGCGCTTCAGCCACGCTGAGCAACACTTCACGGTTCAAACACTCATCGCGTAAGCGGTTGTGAAACGACTCGATGAAACCGTTTTGCCAGGGACTGCCCGGATCGATATAGATCGCCTTTATGTTATTACCGGACAACCACTGCTGCACTTGATGAGCAATGAACTCACTGCCGTTGTCACTACGGATATAGCTGGGAGGTCCCTCCTCTTCAATGGCCTCGCTAAGCACAGAGAGGACATCGGTTGAGGTGAGTTGACGAGCGACCCGGATATCCAGGCATTTACGCGTATATGTCTTCGCTTCGCTTGAGTGTCGTCGCTTTCAGCTCCTCGGTACATCGATTAGAGTCATCATCTTTAATGGACCGCCGTTGTCTGTACGATCATGGACAAAGTCCCAGGACCAAACGTGATTGCGACCCTTTGCTTTAGTAGGTGACCCCGTAGAGACTCCTTGACGGTGTCTGCCCTTTTTCGGGGGCTTTACCTGCAGCCCTTCTGAACGTCGTACCGCCTGGACAAACTTCCTGCTTGTTGTCCAGCCTTCCTTTACCAGCAAGGCACGGATGCGCCGGTAACCGTAGCGGGGATGTTTCCAGGACAAGCTCACAATCCGCTCGACCAACCGCTGAGCTTTCTCACTGGCCTGTTTGGGCCGGTAACTGAACGTTGACCAACTCAGGCTGAGATAAGCACAAGCCCTCCGCAACGAGCACAACCCTTTCTCAGCCGCAGCTTTTACTACTCGTTTCTTCTGCTTTGGGCTCACCATTTTTTTGACAGCGTTTCCTCCATTACCTGATTCTTGAGCATTTGATCTGCGAGCAGCTTCTTCAGCTCGGTATGTCAGGCCTTCTCGCTTGCGCTCGTGAATTCTTTTTCCAGCTCTTTAAATCGCTTCGCATCGGCAAGTTCTAAATTGCCATATTTTTTACGCCAGCGATAGAAAGTCTGTTCGCTCAGGTTGTTTCCACGGCAGATTTCCTGTACCGTTTTACCGGTATCGGCTTGCCGCAATATTGTTATAATCTGTTCTGTTGTGTATCTTTTTCTTTTCATTGAGGTTATCTGTTTATCCCGATAACCTCTCTCTGTAAATGATACGATTTTTGGGGGTCACTCCACTCTTCTGATATCGCCCTTATTATTTGGAGTTTACGCTCCTATCCCGGAACAAGAACAAGGTACGCCATTAACGATCAGTTTGAAAGCCGGTGGTTTTTACGACACTAATATTTTTGGGAATTTTACGAATGAGATAGATAGTGGAGCGATCAGTTTTGCGCCACAATTTAAGTATAATGCTTCGCTTTCCGAGCAAACATTTTTATCCGGATTGTATAATTTAGAAATTATCTCCTACGATAATCGTCCCACGGATGATCTTCTTTTTAATAATGTGCTCGGTCTTAACGTCTATCATTCGTTTGCGCCCAACATTAATTTTCAGATTTCTGAAAACCTCTCTATTATTGATAATCCGGAATCGTTGCTTGTAGGTGTATTACAATCTAACCAGTCTTATAATCATAATCTTTTTAATGTCAGCTTAGGGGTCGATTTATCAGAAAAACTGGGAGCTGTTTTCAAATTTAGAAATACAGACTTTGGCTATGATGATCAGAGTCTTGGATCACTTCTAGATCGCAATGAGCATCTCCTGGGCATTGAAGGAGATTTCAATTTGTCGCCCATCATGACCGCAGTCGGGGAATTTCGTTATCAAGATATAAACTATGATCAAAACGGCTTCGATAAAAATAGTGATTCGGTTTTTTTCCTGACGGGAGTAAATTACAAACCCGATGAGAAGTTAGATGTAAGAGGAAGGGTTGGGGTAGAGGACCGCAACCGACAATCCAGCACTGATAATGCAACATTTTATGGTGAATTTACCACGTTCTACCGTTATCAGGAGGAATCGTTTATCTCGGCTGGGGTGACTTACGATATACGTGAGACTTCAAATCCACTTAATTTTACTGACGATGAAGTTTTAAGTGTATTTTTAAACGCTCAGCATGCACTTAGCGGAGCCCTTACAGCTTCCGGATCGGTATTATATAATGCGTCAGAATTACTTCGCAGAGATCCCACCACGGGCCCCAATACCGAGGATGATACGATTCGTGTAGGCTTTGGCTTAACTTATAAGCATTCTGATAATTTATCCATTATCATTGATTATGATTATGATAAAACGGGTTCATCCGATCCTGTGCGTGAGGAAAATAGGCACCGCGTCGGGATCAATTTCCGTTATACATTCGGAATATTTTAATAAGAATATAGATATTTCCGGTCTAGAGTGATAGCCAAAGCAGGTGCGGGTCATGCTTGACCGGCATTTCAATTAGGAAGTATAATCTAAAGCTTGCGCATATGAACAATGATGACCAATCAATGCCCATTGGCCTTTCCCTCTCCGATTTGCTGAGAGTGTTGCGGGCAAGAAAAACGTTGATTGCGCTGATTCTCTTAATATGCCTGCTTACGACCATTGTTTTTACTTGGAGTCAACCGAAGTGGTACAACGCGATAGCTGGAATTAGGGTGGAGAAACCGGAAAGTGAGGTCGTTCTTTTTGGACGACAGTCTACAGGAAATTTCGACCCCTATTTTATCCGTGAACAAGTTCAGATCATCCAAAGTAAATCGGTTCTCGCTCCAGTGATAGATGGGTTTTCGCTTCAAAAGAAACTCAGTGCAAAACTTGGGGGAGCGCTTACTGAAGAAGAGACTTATTTATATTTGATCAAAAAAATGCTTAACGTTGATTCTCAACCGGGAACGCCGCTTATTGATATCGGTGTGCTCATGCAGGAAGAACCTGTTTTAGCCGCGGAGTTGGCTAATGCGATCGCTATAGCTTATGCTCGTAACCGTATCGCTTTTGCTACCTCAGGGCAAACCGAAGCGATCGAAAAATTACAGGAGGAATTATTATTACAGGAGAGCTCAGTCTCTGAACAGCGAGATAGGGTAGAGAGTTTGCGTAAGGAGCTACAGATATCTGGTGTTGATATTGCCGCGCGTACTACCCAGTTGGATATTGAAAACTTGCGTCAGTTAGAACGTAGCTTAATCGCTTTAAAAGTTGATGCCATTGCGAGAAAGACTCGGTTTGAAAGATTTAGTAAGGTCCCTTTGGGAGAGCGATTCAGGCTGGTTAATTCTGAACTGATACCTGACACTAATATATTGAATCTGATGCAGGCCCATATGATTGCCGATCAGAACTTCACACAATTGGAAGGTAGACTGGGTGAAGCGCACCCTGATCTGGTGGCAGCGGCAAATAATCTACAGAAAATTAGTGAGCAGTTGGCTAACCTGCTCCAGGGCTATGAAGAGGCATTAGAGATCTCCTACATTGAAGCGCAAGCCCGCGTATCTGAACTGGAAAAACAACTGGAGAGCGCTCGAATTGATCAGATTTATTCCGCGGAAAATAAAATGCGCCCGTTTGAAGAAGCGGTGACTAAGCTGCAAGATGAAGAGAATCTCTACAAAACACTTAAAATTACATTAAGACAGCGTGAAATCGACTTTCAGGTACCTAAGCGCACAATTGAAATTCTTAATGAAGCGGTTCCTGCCCGCCGTCCATCAAAGCCAAGTTGGGTAATCAATCTTGGGCTCGCGATAATCATGGGTAGTATTATTGGACTGGGGAGTGCATTTCTTTTCGATTTTTTTGATACTAGTTTTCGCTCCATCGATGATTTGGAACGAATATTGCAACTCCCGGTAATGGGAGTAATTAAGAAGGACCAGCCATTAGTGACTGCTGATAATTTTAATACTTTTGAAGCTGAACCTTATCGCGTTATTCAAACCAATTTGAATTTATCAGGGAATGATAAAAAAAGTAATGTGATTATTGTTCAATCTGCAGGCCCGGGTGAAGGTAAATCATCTACCCTTTATAATCTCGCTTCTGTAATGGCTTTTAGCGGATTGAAAATTCTTGTTATCGACTCCGATCTTCACCGGCCCGTTCAACATAAATTAATGGAAGCAAAACGAACGCCAGGACTTATTGATATCCTGATGGGAGATAAGAAACCCAAGAGTATTATTCAGCATACAAAAAATCCTAATCTGGATGTTATGCCCGCCGGTCATAGCGCTCATTTCAATCTCAGTGTAATTCACGTTAATCTACTGATAAAGATATTGGACGAATTAGGTTCTAAATACGATAAGATCTTTCTCGACTCTCCCCCCATAATTGGAATTAGCGACGCATCGATACTTGCCAGCGTAAGTGATGGAGTAATCATTGTCATCCAACATAAACGCACAACTACATCCATGTCTTTGCGTGCGCGACAAATTTTGCAGAATGTTGAAGGAAATATTTACGGCGTTATTTTAAATCAGGTCCCAGAAGTTGGTGATGAAGATTACAATTATTATACGAGTAATTATTCTTATTACAGCTCTGCAGGTAGACAAAAAGAAAGTAGCTCACCATTTAATACAGACAATGTAGTTGAAAATGAAATAGAAACGTTCGAAATTGAGGAATCAGATAAAAAGAATTTCCCCTCGGTCTGAATGGGAAAAATCTATCTAGCGTTCGTTTTCACCCAGACTTCGTGCATTCACTATTGACATTGACGTAAATCCGGAAAAGTTATCATCAAAATTTATTGCGAGCGTAGCTCAGTTGGTAGAGCACCACCTTGCCAAGGTGGATGTCGAGGGTTCGAGCCCCTTCGCTCGCTCCAGTAAAGACTAAAGGTGAAAGCTAGCGAACTTTTTCAATTGCCGGGAACCCTGCCATTCGGGGATTATTTTAAGGGAGATGATGCCCCTTGGGAGTGGGTTAGTGGAATAAAAACTGCCTTAGCCGAATTTGATTTCAGTATTCATTCCAAAACGTCTAATTTACCCTCGGGTGTATCAATAAGCGAAGATGTATTTATTGATCCTTCGGTTAAACTTCCGCCTTATTGTGTTATAGAAGGACCAGCTTACATTAGTGCGAATACAGAAGTTCGCGCTGGCGCCTATATTCGAGGCAATGTCATTGTGGGGGAGGGGTGTGTTTTAGGAAATTCATGTGAATATAAGAATTGTTTACTCATGGATCGAGTTAAGACGGCACACTTTAATTATATCGGTGATTCAATTTTAGGCTCAGATGTTCATTTTGGGGCTGGAGCAATTTGTGCAAACTTACGTCTCTTTCATGATCCAGTTCCTGTTGAATTACCAGATGGCAGTCGTGTATCAAGCCAGATGCTTAAACTGGGCGCCTTGATGGGGGAACAGTCTGAAGTGCTTTGCAATAGTGTTTTACAACCAGGGGCAATTTTGGGCAAACGCTCGGTGGTTCTACCAGGCACGGTATTCAGTGGATATCTTTCTGAAAACACTATTGTGCGCGGGTCGCAGCAATTAAAAACATCTTTACGACGAGATTGATTATATTTCTGTTTTAGGCACAATCAAATCTCTTCATAGAGGGATTCTCCACGATGCAATCGAATTGCAGTACGGGTCATTTGAGACTCAGCTCTGCGCGTCGGGCAGTGTGCAGTTAAATGTCGGGTAACGGCTACATAAATATGTTCTTCCTGTGGTTGTCCTGCCCATAATTGGGCTTGTTGCACACCCGCTTCCAGGCACTGTAATTTATGAAAATCTAGATCCTCACGCAGAGTGGCTTTCGCGAGAGTATCAATCAGTCGATCTACCGGATGTTGGAGGCGGATATAGCGGCTTACCGGTGCCGTAACGGTATCCCAGGACTGTCGTCTGTCCAAATTTTCAAAAATGGATTCAAGTAACTCGTCAGGTTCAGTACTTAAAGATTCCAAATCAATGTGTTCATCAGGAAATTTCGCTTCTGGTATGTTCAGAAATCGATCTACGTATACGGACATTGCACCATGAAGAATTCCACGGATCGTATTGTGATTAACAGAGCGTTTCAATGTCTGATAAATCGCGTTCGAATAGGTGAAAGTGTGAAGAGGCCCAAACCAGTCGTTAATATCATTCGATTCAGGAAAGTGCGCCATGCGCAATGCAGAGGTATAGGCAATGTGTTTGGCGATCTCCGTCGGATCCACTCCGCGAATCAGAATATCTTTAAGAGTATTAAGAATTAAATTAGGATCATTACCGAGCAGTATTTCATTTAAACCGTTAGGCACTTCATTGATATTCTTAGATTCGAGATTATATTCAGACAGTTCTTCTTCTCTTTTACGAATCTCGGGGATAAGATCGATAGGATTTCTCCAGGAGCTACTTTCTTCCTCTCCGCGCGCTGAGCTTATGCCTGAGACCAAGGTTGGCAGAATCTTCTCCAAGTGATCCCAACCGATAGTGTTTAAGATTTCGAAAGATTTGTTCGCGAAATCAAGGGTGTGTCCTGTTGCGGAAAAGATACGGTCAGTTATCGTGCCGAAAACGAGATCGTTAATAATAGGTGAATTGGGGGATTTAATTGCCGCGGTAAGTAAAGTGCGCTCAGCACCATCACGATGGCGGACTAAAACCCAGTGTTTGAACCATCGCTCAAGCTGTTCTGCCTCATTCTGATTACCCTCCAAAGGATAGCGATCTCTTCTTGCCGGCATCCCTACGCAGTTGGAGGCGAGGCGTCTGGACGCGAGCGAGAGGGCATATATCTTAGTGTCCTTAGATAAGTAGGGCCAAAGATTTGCAACAGCTGATAGCAAAGTCATCCCGTCTTGCCAGTTATCGTGATTGGAAGCCCCGAACAAAGCGATCTCGCGGATTATATCACGAAAATCTACTCCAGTCTCTAGAAGACCGATGATGCTTTTAGCCTGAACGAGCGCAATATTTTGCTCTAGCCCGCGTTTCAATCGATTTAAGTAATATTTCTTTGTTGGTTGTTCATTAGCTAATTTGGCAATATAAATTTCATCATCATCGACCTTCACTTGATATGTCGGTACATCATCTGCGAATAAATCAAATGCGCAACCGCTGCTTAAATCGAATCGCGCATGATGCCAATGACAAGTCAGGATTCCGTCTTTAACTGTTCCTTGGTGGAGGGGAAATCCGAGATGAGGGCAACGATTATCAACCGCTAATACTTTTCCTCCATTCCAAAAAATTGCAATCGGTCTGTCTTCACCCGAGATTACAATAACCTCCTTTTTTCGTAAATCATCCAGCGCTGCCACGTGGATGAATTCTGGATCATTGATCATGATAATCTGTTTTTAATATTCTAGTGTAGACGAATATATTTATTTCACAATGCATTCAGGCATTAAGTATATCGATTACCTGCTCATGAAGGTGTGGATTGGACGCCACAATTGATGAACCTTTTACCGGATCTTTTCCTTGCCAGTCGGAAATCACTCCACCTGCTCCTCGAATGATAGGGACAAGCGCAAGGAGATCCCACGAATTCATAATCGGATCTAGTGCAATATCGGCATTTCCCGTTGCTACCAGTAGATAACCATAGCAGTCACCCCATGTGCGGAGAGTGTTAACGCTTTTAGTAAGATTCTCCCAGTTTAAACCATTTTGATGTTTTGCGGGACTTTTTAAATTTCCACAAAGGAGATCGGCATCATTCAATTTATTCGTACCTGATACACGCACTTGTCTGCCGTTTAGATTTGTCGTCTCGTTATTTCCGATGAGTAGTTGGCTGAGCAAGGGTTGATGAATTGCTCCAAGTATGGGTTGCCCATTTTTTGTAAGACAGATGAGTGTGCCAAAAAGTGGGCAGGCTTTTGCGAATGCTTTCGTCCCATCAATAGGATCCAAGACCCAGACATATTCTGCATCATTGCGTAGCGAACCGAATTCTTCACCGATTATACCGTGATCGGGAAACTTATCCTCAATAATTTTTCGCAATATCTCTTCGGCTTTACGATCAGCTACGGTAACTGGAGATTCATCTTTTTTGAACTCCACTTCCAAGTCTGGGTTCGAAAAATAATGTCTAATTATCTGACCACTTTCTTGGGCCAACTCGCCTATAAACTCGATTAGGTCTTTTTCTTTCATTATCCTATAAGTACCAATGACGGGAGCAATGTATACACTTTCAAAATCATTTTAAAATAAATGGCAAGCGGCCATTATTAGAATCAGGCTAGCTTAAATACTGCTCGCACTACATAAACGATATATCAAATATTAGATATAATATATGCTTTGGACTGATTCCCCCATTCATTTTGTGGATTTTGAAGGCAACCGAGAGTGTGGTATCATTGAATATGGTGTCGCCACACTGCTAAATCGTGAAATTGTAGCGACGCAAACACGATTATGTATGGCGTATGCGGAAATTCGATCTATAGAGTCACAATTGCATGGAATTCAATACTCCGCCACGCAAAATAAAAATCCATTTTCTGATGAATGGGAGTATTTTAATCAACTACGTAAATCGGGACCGCTTGCAGCGCACCATGCATCCACGGAAAACAGTCTTCTTAAAGTGGTATGGCCTTATCCCACCTATTCACCTGACTTTTTAAATTCCAATCAAGAGATTGCCGAATGGGGACCTTGGTTAGATACTTGCGCCATTGCGTTAAATCTCTATCCCCAATTACTGAGTCATAAACTGCAGGATTTAATTGAATATTTCGACTTGGGTCACCGACTCGAAGTATTGACATCGCAACATTGTCCCTCGAATCGACGTCACTACCATTGCGCACTCTATGACGCAATCGCATCAGCCGTACTGCTTATACATGTTGGAAGCCTTTCTGGCTTCGAACATGTGACGCTTTCCTGGCTTCTTAATCGTAGTCGTTCAAGTCCCAGTCAATCTGAACAAACTGAGCTTTTTTAAAAATCTTTCGCTGCTCAGTTACTGCCATCCTCTACTTGGATGATTTTAGAAATTCCAATGAGTTTATCTCCTTTGACAAGATTAATGAGCCTTACTCCCTGTGTTGTGCGGCCAATGATGCGAATGTCTTTGACCGGAGAACGCACCGCTTGACCGGATTGTGTCAGCATCATTACTTCATCTTTTTCTTGGACGCTAAGCGCGCCCGCAACATCTGACGAACGTATCGCGATAATACCACTGCCGCCCCTTTTCTGCAAACGGTATTGATCGAAGTTTGTACGTTTGCCTTGGCCGTTTTCGCCAGCAATTAGAAGGGTGGATTCGTTGTCAACCACTTCAAATGTTTCGACACAATCATCTTTTCTCAAGGTTACTCCTTTGACTCCACGCGTAGCACGACCTTGATCACGCAAATTTGTCTCCTTGAATCTAATCGACATACCTTTATGGGTGACGATGACGAGCTCATTTTCGCCTTGGGTAAGTTTTGCTCCGATTAACTCATCACCTTTATCAATTTTGATGCCAATAATTCCGCCCCGACGATAATTTCTGTAATGATGCAAGTTAGTTTTTTTAGTTATCCCATTCTTTGTGCACATCACAAGGTGTTGTTTATTTGTAAATTCATTCACGCAAATCATCGCTGCGATCTTCTCATCTTTTATCATCTCGAGCACATTCACCACTGATCGGCCTTTTGATATGCGAGTTCCCTTTGGAATATCGTAAACTTTTTCGACATAGACACGACCGTTATTCATGAAAAACAGGATGAAGTCGTGAGTACTTGCGGTAAAAAGATTCTCAACAAAATCTTCATCGTGGGAACCCGTGCCGATAACCCCTTTACCGCCTCTCTTTTGTGAACGATATGAACTAACGGGCGTGCGTTTGATAAATCCATTGTGAGTAACGGTTATAATACAACCCTCGTTCGCGATTATATCCTCCATCCGAAATTCCCCCTCCGCGGCCATGAGTTGGGTGCGCCTTGAATTGTTATATTTCTCTTTCATCTCGAGAAGTTCGATTTTAATCAAATCAAGCAGTTCATTTTCGTTATCAAGAATCTTTTTCAATTCCTTGATTCGTTTCATCAGTTCTCGATATTCAGCTTCAATTTTTTCTCTCTCCATACCTGTGAGCTGATAAAGGCGAAGATCGAGAATGGCATTGGCTTGTCTTTCAGAAAGTGGATATTTAGCGATCAAGCTCAGTCTTGCTTCATCCCGGTTCGCGCTGGCACGAATGATTTTAACAAAATCGTCCAGGTTGGTAAGAGCAGTTTTATATCCTTCCAGGATATGCGCACGGTCCAAAGCTTTATTAAGACGAAATTCCGTTCGCCTATAAACTACCTCTCGGCGGTGCTCAATAAAACAACCGAGCATTTCCTTGATGTTCATTCCTTTTGGCCTGCGCTCGTCAAGAGCTAGAAGTATGACGCCAAATGAAGATTCCATAGGCGTCATTTTAAATAGTTTATTCACGATGACACGCGGCACTATTCCCCGTTTCAATTCAATCACAATACGGGTGTTTTCATCGGATTCGTCGCGAAGGTCGCTGATTCCATCGAGTGACTTGCTTTGTGTGAGCTCAGCAATTTTTGTAACTAAATTGGATCGATTAACATTATAAGGAATTTCCGTTATAATTAATTGTTCTTTGCCGCCTTTAAGTTCCTCGGTGTGCACCGTTCCACGAACTTTAACAATACCGCGACCGCTTTTCATGTATTTCTCAATACCTTCTCTCCCCATGATTGCCCCACCGGTGGGGAAGTCAGGGCCGGGAATTATTTTAATTAATTCATCGACCGAAATTTCCGGATTGTCGATTATTGTAATTGTCGCATCGACTAACTCGCCCAGGTTGTGAGGGGGGATGTTCGTTGTCATGCCCACCGCAATCCCCGTGGACCCGTTCATGAGTAAATTTGGCAAAGCTGCTGGTAAGACGGCAGGCTCCGTGGTGCTCTCTTTATAATTCGGATTGAAATTAACCGTATTCTCATCGATGCTTCGCAGCATCTCTTCCGTAAGTTCGGTAAGACGGCATTCGGTATAGCGATAAGCAGCGGGGGGGTCACCGTCGATCGAACCAAAATTTCCCTGAGGGTCAATGAGCGGATAACGCATGACCCAGTCCTCTGCCATACGGACAAGAGTGTCATAAACTGAGGCGTCTCCATGAGGGTGGTAGTTTTTCAAGACTTCGCCAACCACACCCGCACACTTATCGTAATTGCGATTATGGATTAAACCTTCTCGCAGCATTGCATATAATATTCGACGTTGTACCGGCTTTAAACCATCTCTGGCATCGGGGAGCGCCCGACTGATAATGACCGACATCGAATAATCGATGTAGGCTGTTTGCATGATCTCAGTGATGTTAGTCACTGTCGGGGTTTCATTTTCTGTATACATTGCGGGAAGATGAAATAAATAAAATTGAAATAAATATTATTTTTACGATCTACTTTCTCTCAAACCCCTCACACGTCGAGATAGGATACATTCAATGCATTGTCTTCAATAAATGCCCGTCGGGAAGGAACGTCTTCCCCCATGAGCATGCTGAACGTACTTTCAGCAAGAGCCGCATCAGTGATATCTACCTTTAGTAATCGACGTTTTTCAGGGTCCATCGTTGTTTCGTAAAGTTGTTTTGGATTCATTTCACCCAGCCCTTTGTAACGCTGGATACTTAAACCGCGACGGCCAAGGGCACGAATCTGTCCAATTATTTCCATAATCGAATGGAGTTCGATTATCTGCTCGTTCTTCTCCCCCATATTTTCAATTAACTTATAGCGCGATTCTTTAGAAGGCGTGAACTGGTTGATATCGAGACCTAATTTCGCCAGATTTTTAAGAATCTTAGACATCGGTGCGGCCTCAAAAATTTCATGAACGGAAATACGCTGATTTATTTGGTGTCCATTATTTTGGATCTGACGTGTTATTGTTTCTTCATAAACATCGTCAATTACCATATCAGTATAAAAAGACGAACGCTCATCGTCGTCATAGAGGAAACGATATTCCTCTTCGTTTCCCGTTCTAACCCGTGCCATGTATTTAGGTAATTTATAGTCCTTGGCTTTTATATGTTGATCTAAATAGGCGTTAAGCGGACACCCATAGCGAGTGACACCTCCGCCAAGTAATTCCATCTGGGAAAGGGTCTCAACGACTTTGTCTACCGTCTTGCTCGGTAATTTGTGATCGTCCCGAAGACGAATTAACGTTACATCTTCGGAGCCGAGCTCTAGAAGAATACGATTCAATTCTTCATCACTCTCAATGTATTGTTCCCTACGTTTTCTCTTGATTTTATATAAAGGGGGTTGGGCGACATAGACGAAACCGCTATCTATGAGACCTTTCATTTGACGATAGAAGAAGGTGAGGAGCAGCGTGCAAATGTGCGATCCGTCAACATCAGCATCACACATAACGATTATTTTCTGGTAACGCGCTTTTTCCACATTAAAAGAACCTTCCCCCTCATGTTCACCTATACCCGTGCCAATCGCGGTGATCATGCTGCGTATTTCCGCGTTGTTCAAAACTTTGTCAATACGCGCTTTTTCAACGTTAAGTAGCTTGCCGCGAATGGGTAGAATGGCCTGATAACGGCGATCTCGGCCCTGTTTAGCTGATCCCCCTGCGGACTGTCCCTCAACAATATATAACTCACAGAGCTGCGGATCTTTCTCTGAACAATCCGCTAATTTTCCAGGTAGACCACCGGCAGTGAAGGCGCTTTTGCGCACTGTTTCGCGCGCTTTGCGAGCAGCTTCTCGCGCGCGTGCAGCATTGAGTACTTTTTCTATAATTCTCTTTGCGATGGCTGGGTTGGTTTCAAAAGTGTATTTTAATTTTTCACCTACTACCTTTTGAACGATGCCATCGACTTCGCCGTTAGAAAGCTTGGTTTTAGTTTGCCCTTCAAAACGCGGCTCGGGCACTTTTACCGATATCACTGTCGTTAACCCTTCGCGGGTATCGTCACCGGAAAGAGATAGATCCTTATCTTTGATCAGATTGTTAGCTTTGGCGTAATTATTTATAACACGTGTAAGCGCGGTTCGAAAACCTGAGAGATGTGTGCCACCCTCGATATTATGAATAGAGTTAGCGTAAGCGTATATTTGATCACTATAACCATCATTATATTGCATGGAGATTTCCACGATAATCGAATCTCCTGATTTATTTCCATCATCCGATTCACCAATTATCGTTATGGGTTTAGGATGGACGACATTTTTAGAACGGTTGAGAAAAGTTACATATTCTGTGATGCCATCTTTGAATTTGAAAACTTCACTCTTGTTGTTTCGCTCATCAACGAGCTCAATTTGAACTCCTGGATTGAGAAAAGCCAGTTCACGCATGCGTTTTGCGAGTATATCGTAATTGAAATCGCGAATGGTTAGAAAAATGGTAGGATCGGGATTAAATGTCTGTTTGGTGCCGGTCTTTTTTGTCGTCCCTATAACCTTTATTTTCTGGGTCGTTTTACCGCGTTCAAATGTCATGTGGTGGACTTTACCTTCACGTCGTACTTCGACTTCAAATCGTTCGGAGACGGCGTTTACACACTTCGCGCCCACTCCGTGTAATCCCCCTGAAACCTTGTAAGCGCCCTTACCGAATTTACCTCCAGCATGAAGGTTGGTGAGGACTAATTCTAAAGCCGGTATTTTGTATTTTGGATGTATGTCAACGGGGATACCTCGACCATTATCTTCGACCGAACAGGAACCATCCAGATGAATGGTAACCGAAATTAAGTCACAATACCCAGCCAGTGCCTCATCGATTGAATTATCAACAAGCTCAGTAACACAGTGGTGTAAACCTCGTTCGTGTGTGTCACCGATATACATATCGGGTCGCTTGCGGACACCTTCGAGCCCCTCCAGTTTTTGTATCTTTGATGCGTTATAATCGGATTTTTTTGACGCGGTTTTCGTTTTATTTGAGGGGTCGCTTTTGCTTTCTGACATTTAATTATTTTCTATAGGGTTAATAGAAAAATTGCGAATCATTTTTACTGTTTTCTACCTTAAAAGTGAAGAAATTTGAGACCGAGTAGAGCTTGTTTTTTGGTTTGCTACTAGAGATAAAGATATATTAATTACTGTAATGAAAGTCTCTATGAAAGTAGAGTATGCCTGTCGGGTTCTGGCGCAGTTGGCTCGATGCCAGGGAAACAAGAAACTCTCTCATATTGAAGAGCTTGCCAAAGCTGAAGAAATACCTGCGAACTACCTTGTGCAAATCCTTAATGAGTTGAAAAATGGGGGTCTGATCATCAGCCGCCGTGGTAAACAGGGGGGGTATGCACTGGCTAAAAATCCGAGTGAAATCACGCTTAATGAAGTGGTGCGTGTAATCGATGGTGAAGTGATTGAATTGAACTTCTCAGGTAATGGACAATCGGGCCTGAGAGTGGCACAAGTTTGGGCGGAAATTGCGCATAATTTAGAGGCAAAGATGAATGATTATACGTTGGAATCTTTTCTTCAACCTGAATCGGAATCGATGTACTATATTTAGTGATTATCTTCGCTGCTAATCCAAGCAATAGATAATCTAATAGCTCTGGGCCACGGCATAAAATCGATATTCAGGACATCCAAATAATGGATTTCTCAAGCGTGGGGCTCGGTCGTGAATACCTCCATTATAGAGTATGAACGATCACGTTGCTTTTCATGACTTTTGAATGCATCCAGATTAACTTACGGGTCAGAATGTGATTTTTTCATATAAGTATATCCGTATAATCAGATACCCATTTCTTTAAATCCTTGTTTAGTGATTCGATAGTTGCAGCCGAAATTTCCTGTTCATTTATTGGATATTTAAGTATGGATGCGACAGCATCTCGTTTGGAATGACTAATCGATTTCCACCACTGTTCTTTTATCGGGTAACCTTCTTTCCTAACAAAGAGATAAAGAGATTTAAAAAAAACTGCTTCAGGCCTAATATTTGATTCCCAACTCTCTAAGGCCTGGGCGAAAAGTTGAAAAACAGGTGGTGAAAAATCAGCATGCATCAGGGTTCTTATTAAAATACGGGAAAAATCAGAAGCATAGAAAAATGTTTTATAATCATTTCCAATTGCCTGGTAGCGCTTGAGCAGTTGAAAATCACGCATAAAACAAACCTTACCTTGTGCGGATTGGTCCAGTTCAACCGCGGCATAATCAAAAATGTCCGGTTGTGTTTTTACTGAAGGCTTATTTGATCTCCGTTTTAAGCAGAGCATCAATCCTTTTTTATCGGCAAGGATCTGGTATCGCGAATGCGATTCACCTGTGGTTTCCTTACTTAATATAAAGCCTTCAATCGATAGTTGGCGTCCTGCCATACAACTTAATCCACGACCTCTTTTTGCGTGGCTTCCGCATTTGAAATATTATCAGTATTGATAGTTTCAGGAACCGTGACTTCGACGAACTCGTTCGTTCCACGTTCTGAATTATAATGAGGGACTACTGCCCCACCTGAAACAATTAACTTCATTCCGTCGGCTACAGTCATATCCAGTTCTTGGACGTCATCTTTAGGAACCATAATGAGATAACCACTCGTCGGGTTGGGAGTAGTGGGTAGAAAGACATTAATTATATCATGGGGGGTTTTGTTTTGCACTTCCCCTTTGCTTCTACCCGTTAAAAAACCCATAGCGTAAATATCCTTACGGGGAAATTCAATAAGTACGACCTTCTGAAATATCGCACTTTTTTGTCGTGCAAAGGTATCGATGATTTGTTTCACCGTATTATAAACTGTTTTTATAAAGGGGAGGCTTGTGATAATTTTCTCAGTCATTTGAACCGTAAATTTGCCAAAGAAGTATTTAGAAAACCATCCGATTAGGGTTATCAAAATCAGGACCACTAAGGTGGCGAGAATATTAAGTAGGGCCGAGAGGACAGTTTTATCAAATATTTCATCGGGGATGAAAAAAAAGAAAAGCTGAGCCGTGGGCGCTCCAATGCTACCTACGAGCGTTCTGATAACATAGACCGTGACAACGACCGGCGCGAGAACGATCAACCCGGAGATAAACGCATTTCTGATAGCCTTAAACATCGTTGGAATAGGGAATTGATTACCTGTAACTATTGATATGTTCGGTATATCGTCCTAACAAGAAAAAAATATTGTTTATTTAATCTGAACGAAGAATAAAAGAGGGGATTTTTTTTGCCGTTATAGCTGCAGACATAATCCTTTTTTCGGCGTCTCTCATCGAGTTGCGGTCACCTTCACTATTGTCATTATAGCCGACAAGATGCAGCCATCCGTGGACCAGATAGAGCGTGATTTCTTGCGCTAGTGTGAGATCGTGATCGGGTGCTGATTCTTGGGCGACATCAACGCAAACACAAATCTCACCTGCAAAGTCCATTGAGTGATCGCCTTCAAAAGTGATGACGTCGGTAATACTCGCATCGTTAAAATATGCCGAATGCAGGCGCTGTATTTCTTCGCTCTCGATAAATGCAACTGACAGTTCACCATCGGGGATTTTTTCTGAGCAGATATCGCGATCTAGGAAATGGAAGAGAGAGCGCACCTTACTAACCTGGCATTCCAATCGATTGCAACGGTTAATGACCTGTACGTTGCGCGGCTTTCTCTTCGATTGAGACATCGGGACTGCTTATTTCCTGGGTGACATTGCTTGTAATCGGTTCTTTTTCAGATAGAGATTTCACTTCAAGCTGATCTTCTTTTTTCGGATAATCAACGCGTGTATGAAGCATGTTAAGGAGAGTAAATGAAAAACTGCTTTTAAGGTCATTGACTTCTTCAAATGTAAGCGGACAATCTGAAAGCTGTCTGCTTTCGATTCGATCTTTGCAGATATCTTCAATCAGATCATCAACAGCTTGAGGAGATATTTTTCTCAGGCTTCGGCTCGCCGCTTCAATGGAATCTGCGAGTAAGATTATTGCACTTTCTTTGAATTGCGGTTTAGGCCCCTCGTAGCGGTAGGTGCTCTCATTTACTTTGTCGAGTTCAACCTTTGGTGCATTGGGGAATATCCACGGGGTGAGATCTTTCTGTTTTTTTAGTGCCATGTAGTAAAAGTATTGGATGAGAGAGGTCCCATGATGCTGCCTGATGACGTCAATAATCGGCTTAGGCAACTTATGTTGCCGCGCTAGTTGCACCCCTTCTTTAACATGGCTTTTAATGACGAGAGCACTCATCGATGGATTCTGGACAAGGTGGGGATTTATCCCCTCCCTTTGATTTTCCGTAAAATACTGGGGTTTGACAATTTTACCGATGTCATGGAATAGAGAACAAACACGGCAGATGAGAGGGTTTGCTCCAATCGCCGCCGCTCCGTTTTCCGCTAAATTAGCCACCATCAGGCTATGGTGATAACTGCCTGGAGCGAGGACCTGCATCCGCCGTAACAAGGGATGATTAAAATCCGTCAGTTCGAGAAGTGAAATATTAGTCGTGTACTTAAAAATCTGTTCTAAGATAGGGAGGAATCCCAAGGCAATTACCCCAGTCGCTATACCGATTAGTTGAGCGGCCATCATTTGTTTAGCAATAACAAATATGTCGAGTGCATCACGTATACCTAAAAAGAAAGTGCATAAAGCAAGGCAAAGCCCGGAATAGGCACCGGCTCTTACGACGCGGCCACGCAGTTGGATATTTCGACAGTAATAAATACCCACGATTGAAGAAAGGAAAGTGATCAATAATAAGGGTAGCGAGTTACCATGCATTAATGCATTGAAGATACTTATTTCAAGGGCGACGAATATGCCCGGACCAGAACCAATAAGTATGGATACGATAATCGGACCCAGTAAAGTGGGTGCGAGAAAGGGTAATATCGCGGTTAAAGTATTGGAACTTTGACTGAGAATTCCAATTTCACCAAATTCAATAACGAGTCGGATAATGGCAAGATTAAACAAGATAACGACAGCCGAAAGGGTGAGTGCCCGATTGTGTTTACTTAGCTGTCGGCTTCCAACTTTAATGAATATTATTGAAGAGAGTAGCACGGCACAGGTCATAAAAATGCGTTCCCAGATGAGGGAATTAAAACTGAAACCAGTATCCATGGTTTTTTGGATCGATTTTCTATAAGCATTTAACTTTTCAATATCTATCGGCATTACCTTGGATCCGGGCTCGATTATTGTTTCACCTTCCTCCACGGAAATGATCACGGGTTCGACGCCGGCTAGTACTTGTTGAATGCGTTCCTCGCTTTTTTCAGGATCGTATACCAGGTTTGGACCGAGTCCATTGCGCAAAAGTCTATAGAGGGCCGCCGAGGCTTCTCGCGTAATATCCAGGGCTAAAAGATTTATCCGAAGAGAGCGCAAAGCGTCTTCTTCTGATTGCATTTCCACCTGGACGATGTGGCCGGTTCCTTTTTGGATGTTGAAAAAACTTAATCTTCCGGTCTGGAGCTTTATCTCTGAATGCTCAGCGTCATATATGCCCTCTCGAAATATGTCCTGCATAATTTTAAGCCCCTCTTCAAAGGCTATATCCCGTTTATTATCATTTAGTTCGGTAATAATTATCGAGAGATCTTCCGAATACAAGTGATAAGGGCCTTGCGCTTGTGGGTCAAATTCCTGGGTAAAAGTTTCAATCGCAACCTTCTTTTCTGCAGGAGAATGATCAATAACTTTTCTATTCAATTCGTTGAGACCGGTAATTAATCTTTCAATATATGCGGAAAAGTTTTCATACGGCGTCGAATCTAATCGATAGATAGGAGGGACTCGCCGTCTTCGACTGTTAACGATAGATTGGGTTCGAATATTACTCTCGTAGCTGAATGTAGTTTCAGCGACAATGCGTATACGAGCGATTTGTTCAGGAAGAATTTGTGGTCCGGCGGGGGAAAGCCCGACGAAGCAAATAAAAATTACGAAAATGGCAAAACTTATAAATAAGGTGAGCGAAATAATCTGGCGAGAATCCAGAAAATTTTTAGGTTCTGTATTATCCCTGACTCGGCGATGATTGCCAAATACGGACGAACGCAATTTCTTAATTAAAGGTGATATTACCATGACTGATTGGCACTCCTAAGGATTAATCCTGGAGGCTGGAATTGGCCCTATGATTCCCATCTCCTTCAGCGTGATAATTTTCATAGGCTTCGATAATATTCTGCACCAGTGGGTTCCGTACTACATCCGTAGCTTGCAAATAAAATAAATGAACGCCTTGCGTGCGCATTAATACTTTGGTCGCTTCTTTTAGGCCAGAATTCTTTGAATTCGGGAGGTCGATCTGAGTGATGTCACCCGTAATTACCATGCGGCTGCGATCCCCCATACGCGTGAGAAACATCATCATTTGCTCCGGGGTAGTGTTTTGCGCTTCGTCCAGGATAACAAATGCATTGGAAAGCGTTCGCCCACGCATATAGGCAAGAGGCGCGATTTCAATCGCTCCACGATCGATGAGGCGAGTTGAAATATCGCGTCCAAGCATAGCGTACATGGCATCATAGAGTGGACGTAAGTAGGGGTGGATTTTTTCCGTTAGATCTCCCGGTAAAAATCCCAGTGCCTCACCTGCTTCGACTGCAGGTCGCGTAAGGATGATACGATCGATCTCTTCTTTGAGCAGCGCATCTATCGCCGCAGCCATTGCCAAATAAGTTTTACCTGTTCCTGCAGGCCCAACGCCCAGAACGATATCGTTGTTCTGTATCGCTTGAAGATATTTTTTTTGATTCATCGTTTTAGGAACGATGCTTTTATTTTTAATCCGTATGATCAGGGGATGATCAAAAACATCCTTGAGCTCGGAGCCGTGACCGTTGGCAATGGAATTTAAAATATTCTCAAAGTCTGAGTCTTGAATATTCATGCCTTGAGTGCGTCCTTCAGCGAGCATGTTAAAAAATAATTCAGTCTTTGAAATATCCTCTTGGGCACCACTCACGCGGAGCCAATCTTCACGAGTAACGATGTTTACGGATAACATTTCCTCAACTTTAGATAGGTTACTATCCCGAGCACAATATAACTGGTTGAGCAGGCGGGGGTTATTAAAATAAAGGGTCTTTTCTGTCATTTGCCCTCTCGATTTACTGGGGGATCGGTATTGATGATCAGCAATTAGCTTTTAATTTTTCCCAAGTATCCGTCAGTGCCTCTGGAAGAACTTTTGTCTTTCCAATAACGGGCATGAAATTGGTATCACCCTCCCACCGTGGGACGATGTGACAATGGAGATGTGTGGGGATGCCTGCGCCGGCTGAGCATCCTAAATTAAAACCAATATTAAAGCCGTCTGGGTTAAACGTTTTTTGCAATATCTCTTTGCCCTTTATTATCGTAGCCATGAGATCGTTGCGCTCGTCTATTTCCAAGTCACTGAGATCCGCAACTTCGCGATAAGGGACAGTCAATAGATGACCTGGATTGTAAGGGTATTTATTCAAGATAAGATAAGATTGTTGTCCGCGGTAAATAATAAGAGCTTCTTTATCATCACCGAGTTCGGGCAGGCATAGAAAAGGGTTTCCAAAACTTTCATCCGTTTTTGGAGTCTCAATATATTCCATACGCCAATATGCGTGAAGTGTTTCCATTTCGCCTCAAATTTTTTATTTCGTAACAGGGGACGAAAATTAAATACCGTCTATACTTAAAAAAGACGAAAAAAGCGTAAAGTTTTTCCCACCCTTCGTCCACCTCTTATTTCAAGCAAATAAAGCAATTAATCGATCAACAAGATGCTTAATTTGCACATTTTCATGAGGGAATAAATTTATCATATCTTAGCTGTGTGTGTCATCTGGCTTCCTTCAGGGATGTTGGACTCCACGCGACTCCGGTTAAAATTAAATCGATATTTTTCAACTGTTGTCATGTCATATTTTTTTAAATAAATTATCGTTCGCATATCAAGTTTGCTTACGAAGAAGAAGATACAAAATGATGATTTATTATGCTCACTATACTCACGAATAAGCCCCTCATTTTTTTTCATGGGCGTTTTTTTAAGCAGACATATACAAGAAAACTATGATGGCTATTAGAAAAATGATATGAGAGACAACTGGATACTGTTTTATCTTATTCTCGCACTCTTTGGGAAAGAGCGATTCATTTCACTTGCGTGCCTCTAATGATTGTTCTTCTTTTAACTTTAATTTGTATACAGCTTACGAAATCATAATTATTTTAAGATGGTTCATCGGACAAAAATAAAAGGCATTTTTCTCCTTCTTACGACGGTGATGATCCTGGGATTATTTGCACAGATTATCCCTGATGCCCCCGTAATTGATTTTAAGCTGCCGATGTTTGGTGAAAATGGATACAAGATATGGGAATTACAAGGTGATGAAGGCCGTTATATCAATGCCGGGAGGATTGATGTTATCAACCTGAAGTTACGCGTTTATTCTGGAGATGAGTCACTTGCGCTCGATACGACAATTGAAAGTCCTAAAGCGATAATGCTTGTTCGCAGAAATAGGGCATTGAGCAATGCTTCTATTCGAATGCTTGGATCTAATTATGAAATAATGGGATCTGATTGGATTTGGGAAGGATCCAATCGGACCCTTAAAGTGAAAAAAAATGTGCGTGTTAACTTTCAAGATAGGCTTACAGATATATTAAAATGAATAAATTATTTCTCCTCTTGGCACTGATACCCTGCATTTTATCCGGTTTTCGTATCACTGATGGCGAAAAGACAATCGCGGATCAATATATTTCACCCCTTACTGTCGTTAGAAGTGAATCACTCAAAATGACGAGTACTCCAGAACTAAACTACTTTTATTTTAGCGAAAATGTGACTATTACCGGTAACAACCTACTCGTTAAATGTGATAATCTTGAAGTAACAGCAAATCGTTCGGGAGAAGCTGAGGCGACGATAGGTCGAATTGGCGTTATTAAAAAAATTGTTGCTCTCGGTTCAGTAGAAATATTTCAGGCCGGTCGAGCGGCTCTCGCAGGTCGAGCTGAATTACTTCCTGCTGAAGACAAAATTATACTTACCGATTCGCCCCAAATCCTGGATCGAAAAGCAACAGTTAGTGGGTGGCGTATTACCTTGTTGAAAGGAAATCGCACAGCGATCGTCGAAAACAATCCGGATGACACCGGCGGGAGTCGACCGACAGTTGTTCTCGATGCCTTGCCAAATTTGGGATTTGATGATAATGAAAATGCTGATACCGAGGAAAGAGAATCCGAATAATTCACAGCTGGTGACAGGATGATCATATAATAAGATGAGTACTGCGCGTGCATATATTCAGATAAACGGGCTTGTTAAAACCTACGGTAACCGACAAGTGGTGGATGGGGTCGATCTGTCCGTGCGAGCGGGAGAGATCGTAGGTCTGTTGGGCCCAAACGGTGCCGGAAAAACCACGACATTTTATATCATTGTCGGACTAGTCCCGGCGTCGCGCGGGTCTGTGTATTTTGAAAAACTCAATATTACCCGAATCCCCATGTACAAACGAGCCCGTTTAGGGATTGGCTACCTTCCGCAGGAACCCTCTGTTTTTCGCAAGCTTACGGTGGAAGAAAATATAAAAGCCGTAGTCGAAACTTTACCGATGAATGGATCTCAGCGAAGAGAATGTACCGCGCGTCATCTCAACGAGCTCGGTCTTGCTCACTTGGCGGCGCAGAAAGCATTTACCTTAAGCGGGGGTGAACGCCGTCGGCTTGAAATATCCCGCGCACTCGTTACTACGCCTAAATTTTTACTCATGGATGAGCCGTTCAGTGGAGTCGATCCCATAAGTATCAGCGATGTCCAAGAGATAATCATGGGTCTTAAGAAAAAAGGCATTGGTGTCCTGATAACCGATCATAATGTGCGTGAAACACTGCGTGTTGTTGACCGCGCCTACCTTCTTCATGAAGGTAAGGTTTTGTGTGAAGGGAGTAGTAATTTTCTCATCAATGACCCGCAGAGCCGTCACTTCTACCTCGGAGAAAACTTTAATCTTTAAATCCGATCATGCCACAGAAGCCACAGCCTAAAATAATTGAGAGTATCGCGGTCGAGGAATTCTTTAATTCCTACTCCAAGTCATTAAAGATGGTTCTTGTTGCGGGTAAGGGTGGCCTTAAAAAACTCGTTCGTGATAAAAATATAAATCGCCCATCTATTGCCCTGACTGGATATTTAAAATATCTAGGTTATAAACGTATTCAATTATTTGGTGCAGGAGAAATGGGATTCTTGCGCGAGCTAACTGAAGAAAAACAATATGAGGTGCTCGTCGGAATGGCACGCAAGCATATAGTCTGTGTGGTAATATCACGTAATATGCTTCCCACCAACGCTTTATTAAAAGTCGCTGATGAGTACAAGATCCCACTTATACGCACTCAGCTTAATTCGCGCGATTTCATTGCAAAAGGTACATTGATTCTTGAAAACGTATTTGCCTCTCAGTTAACAGAACATGGTACAATGATGGACATCAGGGGAATGGGCACACTTCTGCGTGGTGAAAGCGGAATGGGGAAAAGCGAGTGCGCTCTCGCGCTCATCGAGCGCGGTCACAGTCTCGTCGCCGATGACGTTGTCTATGTTAAGCTTATCAATGAACGTGAATTGATGGCAACAAGTTCTGAGTTAAATCGGGGTTATATGGAATGCCGGGGTCTGGGGATAATTAATATAGCCGAACTTTTTGGTATACGATCTATCCGCTTGGAAAAACATATCGACCTTGTTGTTACTTTCAACGAGTTTTCAAAAGGGATGGAGGAAGATCGCACCGGGTTGGAGGAGAATAATTATGAAATTCTCGAGATTAATGTCCCTCACATTGAACTTCCTGTCCGTCCGGGTAGGGACCTTGCCCGTCTTGTCGAAGTGGCTGCCATGACCCAGGCCCTTAAGTTACTCGGTCACGATCCGGCAAAAGATTTTAATGACCGCTTGATTCAATATATGGCTGAGCATTAAACGAGCCTTCATTGGAATTTTTATTAAAAAAAAGTTGCCGAGCGGAGTTTCGGATTGCAATCTTGCTACCCCTTCTTGAAGCGAATGTTTCAAGAATCGACCTGGAAACCGCATAGTTATCAGGGTTCTTTTATACGCGATGATTTTCTAATGAAGGCAATATTTTTAAATATAAAGTTATCAGCAATTCTCATGTGAATAAGTTGTTAGAAACTTGAACTTGAAAACATTCTTACAATACAAAATTCTAATTTATTCAAATGAGATAAGACTACATTGCTTACTTTTTGAACCGACAATTACCTCTTCTGAATGAAACTGAATTATCACCTACATAAAAATATAAGTAATTGATTATTAACAGAATACTATAAATTAGAGATGACTGAAAATAGCTTTTTACCCCCTCATATCAATGACGAAACCCATCCTTCCGGTGTCATTCTGTCTCCATATTTTACCCTATAAATATGAGGGTCGATACACCATTTTTCATCTGTGAATAAAAACTCATTTATCCCAAAAAAATGTCGCAACATTCTGTAAAAAAAGATCTTTGGACTACTTTAAAGAGCGATTTGAAAACGCTATTTCCCAGCGATATCTACGAGACATGGTTTGAGCCGATTCATGGAATGGAAGAAAATGAAAAGTCATTGACTTTATCGGCCCCAAACGAGTTTGCCAAGATTTGGATCCAAGACAATTACCTGGATTTGATCAACCAGAAAGCGCACCTGATGCTTGGTAGGCCGTTAGATATCATCGTTAAAGTTTTCAACGATGAGAATGGAGTGCTTGATCAACAAACGACTAAGCTGAATGATAATCGAAATGAGCAAACATCCCGATTAGCCCATAAAGATAATAGGCGGCATTTAGAAAATAGGCTATCGGAAAGAAATCTATCGCTTAACCCGGCGAATACATTTGAAAATTTTATCGTCGGCACCAGTAATCAGCTGGCTCATGCCGCCAGTGTGGCGGTAGCAGAAGCACCCGCGAGAGCTTATAACCCACTCTTCCTCTATGGAGATAGCGGTTTGGGTAAAACCCATCTCATGCACGCTATTGCGCACACAATTGTGAAAGAGAAAACTCATCCCAAGGTTATTTATGTATCCTGTGAGAAATTTACGAATGAATACATTCGAGCGCTTCAGGAAAATAAGCTGGTAAGTTTTCGCAAAGATTTTCGCAATATCGATGTTCTTCTTATCGATGACATCCAATTTCTTGCCGGCAAAGAGGGTATTCAAGAGGAATTTTTTCACACTTTTAACGATCTATTTGAGTCACAGCGTCAAATTTGTCTATCCAGTGATCGTCCGGCAAGTGAGATATCAAAATTGGAAAGTCGTCTTCTTTCCCGCTTTCAATGGGGTATGGTAACGGATATTCAGGCACCGGACCTCGAAACTCGCGTCGCGATCCTTTCTCAAAAAGCAGCCTCCCGGGGATATAATATTCCCGTCGATGTAATACAATTCCTTGCCGAGCGCATCACGCGTAATGTCCGGCGCTTAGAAGGAGCATTAACGAGAGTAGCCTGTGCATCAGTCCTTCAAAATCCACTTGATATCTCCCATGTCGAGCAACTCCTGCAAGATATCCTTCAAGAGGAAGCCTTAAATCAAATCACGATTGAAATGATTCAGAAAAAAGTGGTGGAATATTATCAGCTTAGACTGAGTGACATGGTCAGCAAGCGCCGCCCAAACAATATCGCCTTTCCTCGCCAGATTGCCATGTATATTAGCCGTCTTCATACCAACCACTCCTTACAAGATATTGGCGAAGCCTTTGGTGGCCGTGATCATGGTACCGTCATACATGCCTGTAAAACAGTGGAGAATATCATGGAGCAGGATGAATCTGTGGCAAGGAGTGTGGAATACTTGACAAAACAGCTTACTAAGCAGAACCCTCAATGAATGGAACTGACGAATGAGCAGCAAAAGGCCCTGGAAAAATGGATCAGTGATGGTTTGTCATTGTCCTCTATTCAGGCTCAATTGAACGAAGAGTTCAGTCTCTCCCTTACATACATGGAAGTCCGCTTCCTTGTTGATGATTTGAATCTTACATTACAGGACAAACCTGAATTGAGTGATGCTGTCCCGAATGAAAATTTGGAATCTGCAAATCTAAGTGCTCCAGATGATAGTGATAACGCAGCTGAAGACTTGGGTGGAGGTGGCGATGATTTTGGTTCTTCACTCACCGTAGAGGTTGACCGTTTAATGAAACCAGGTTCGGTCGTAAGTGGGACGGTTAAATTCAGTGATGGGGTCAACTCCAGTTGGTCTATCGATCAATTTGGGCGTCTGGGTCTAAATCCTTCACAGGAAGGTTATCAGCCAAGCGCAGAAGACCTGCAGGCATTTCAAAAGGAACTTCAATCCGCACTGCAGAAGCACGGTATGTAACTCCCATTTAGCGCTTTAGCAGTTTCTGAAATTCTTTTTCATCAATTATCTTCGTCCCCAGTTTTTGAGCTTGGGCCAGTTTTGATCCAGCCGATTCGCCAGCGAGAATAAAATCCGTATTTTTACTGACACTCGACGTCACATGACCCCCAACATTTTCAATCAGTTGCGTCGCGGCTTCACGGGTAAGGGATGCTAAAGTTCCGGTTAAGACAAACGATTTACCGCTGAAATCATGGGTTTCACTCTCAGTAGGTGTTACCTCCTCGACATTCAGACCATAGCCAATAAGGCGCAAAATGATTTCCTTATTGGATTCTTGAGAAAAAAAATGATTTACGCTCTTAGCCATTATCTCACCAATGCCATCCAGCGTCATAAGGTCATCCTCGTTTGCATCAATGAGCGCTTGGAGGCTATGAAGGGAGCGGGCTAAGTCCTTAGATGCCGTTGCCCCTATGTGTTGGATTCCGAGTCCGTGAATTAGACGCCAAAGTTCACATTTTTTACTAGACTCTATAGCCTGGATAAGGTTTTCAGATGATTTCTGAGCAAATTTTTCGAGAGGTAATAAATCATTGACGATCAACTTATAGAGATCCGCGATATTATTAATTAGATTTTTACTTACAAGTTGATCCACTACTGCTTCACCAAGGCCTTCAATATCCATGCATTGGCGCGAGGTAAAATGTTCAATCCGACCGCGGACCTGGGGTGGGCAACTTAAGTTTGGACAACGCCGCGCCGCTTCTCCGGGTAAACGTATGGTTTCCGTTCCACAAGCTGGGCATACTTGTGGGAAGACGTATGAAGAGATGCCACTTTTTCTTGAATCTGTGAGCACACGAACGATTGCCGGAATGATATCACCTGCTTTTTCTATTATCACGCTGTCACCTTCCCGGATATCCTTGCGTTTGATTTCATCCTCGTTGTGAAGAGTAGCGTGAGATACTGTGCTACCGTCTAGAAAAACCGGCTTTAATTCAGCGACCGGCGTTAAGGTGCCAGTTCTTCCTATTTGAATATTTATCTTTAGAATTTTGGTTTCAGCCTGCTCTGCAGCAAATTTATAGGCAATTGCCCAGCGTGGAGACTTTGATGTGGAACCGGACACACGCTGTTGATCCAGTGCGTCTAACTTGATAACTGCGCCATCGGTTGAATAGGCAAAGGTCTCACGTAAATTTTCAAGTTCCTCTATTATCTTCCAGGCTTCTGCGATGCCATTTGCCATCCAATATTTTTCGACTGTTGGCATGTTCCAGCTCTTTAATAATTCTTGAAACTCGCGTTGACGACTGAAGGAAAGAGGGGAGCAATAGCCCAATCCGTAAAGAACAATGTCCAGTTTTCGTCTCTTTGCAATTTTGGGATCGATCTGTTTTATTGTACCAGCAGCTAAATTTCGCGGGTTGGCATAAAGATCGAGAGCTGCCTCTTCGCGTTCCTTATTGATACGTTCAAATTCAGGATGCGTCATGTAAATTTCTCCACGGATTTCAATCACCTCCGGGCAGGACTTATCTTTTATCCGGGTGGGTAGGTAATCAATGCCTTCAAGGTTTTTTGTAATCACGTCACCTTCAATACCGTTACCGCGTGTGACCGCTCGGACGAGATTCCTCTTTTCGTAAGTGAGGCTAACCGCGACACCATCAATCTTTGGTTCGATGAGGTAGATCAGCTCGTCGACACCTAATAGCTTTTGTAAACGCTTATCGAATCCACTGAGTTCCTCCTCGTTATAAGTATTGTCAAGACTCATCATCGGTTGAAGATGACGGTATGAATCGAAACCTTCATGCCGATCGTCACCTACCTGGTGGATGGGTGAACCTTCATCCGAAAACTCGGGATGTTGTTTTTCCAACTCACTCAGCTCATTTTTTAAACGGTCGTATTCGTAGTCGGTGATTTCAGGCCTCGCATTTTTATGATAAAGTGTATCATGTCGGGCCACTTCCTTACGCCGTTCAGCAATAAGTTTTTCTATATCTCCTTGCTTCATACGCTTAATCAAAATGGTGTGAAATAATAATAACGATGATAGTATGATTTCTGAGAAATGTCAGTTAATCTTCGAAGTATTATTCTTTTTCCAGTTAAGATTAATATTCATCTCAAGTAAGCGTCTGTAGTGTTGCAAGCTCTGATAAGCAATAACAGCTACTATAGAACCAAGGGTATCAGCCATCCAGTCAGCCACCTCGAAATAGCGATAAGGATTTAGGTACTGATGCCATTCATCGAGCAATCCGAAAAGAGAAGTAACAATAATCGCAATGAAAGCGTATTTAATGTGTGCGAGTTTATTATCGTAGACACGCAGGATTAAAGTAGCGAGGAGACCGAAAATAAAAAAATGTACTAGCTTATCGATACTTACTAGCTGTAGGAAATCAGGTAATTGTGGACCTGCCCCTCCCGAGGAATAAACGATGGTGGAGGCAAGGGCTAAAGGCCATAGCATACGATAAAACATTTAAATAATTAAGGATGATATAATTTCGATCGAGAGCGCGACAGATCAATCGATAGCATCTCGCAAGACCGGCTATTATGTTCGTTAAAGAACTATCATTTATTGTCGTAAAGGCTAAAACTGCTTGCTTAATAAATAAATCAAAGTAAGACTAATCTTTGATTAAGTGTGACTTATGCGAGTTGAAATACGAAATTTGTGTATAATTATAATTCTATCACTCGATGAATAGTTACTTGATTAATTTGTTTATCTTTCGCTCTGCTTCGAGCACGTTACTTTTAAAGGTAAGAATATAGATGCTAAAGTAATTTGTGGAATAGACGATATACTTCAATCTCAATTTTTGCTATCATTGTTTGATTTTTTTTTATTACACGGTCAAAGTTTCAGGCCGTTTTTCTATTATTAGTTCTTTAATTATCGATAGGATCCCATGCCTAAATATACTCAAAACGCGCAGAAATTTCTGGTCGATGACGTTGTAGCTGAAGCCAGAAAGAAGGTGAATAAAAAAAACCTGAAAAAGGTAAAAGCGTACATAAGCCAGTATTACCGGTCCGTATCTGAGATTGATCTGCGAGATAAAGCGACCTCCGATTTGAGTGGAGCCGCGCTTGCACATTTAAAATTTGCAGAAAATCGGAAACCCAATCTTCCAAATGTCCGTATTTATAATCCTGAACTGAAAAAGGATGGTTGGGAATCGACGCATACGATTGTCGAAATGGTTAATGATGACATGCCATTTCTTGTCGATTCCCTGAGTATGGTTCTGAATAAATATTCGATTTCTATTCATTTAACGATCCATCCTATTTTTGAAGTTCGCCGAGACGGTAAAGGGAATCTTAAAGAGGTAAAGGCTGCGAGTGAGAATACTGATGGCGCGCATTTAGAATCTTTTCAACACATTGAAATAGATCGAGAAACGAATCCAAAGCGAATCGCGCAATTGGAAAATGAAATTAAATCATCAATGGCCGACGTCAGGGCTTCGGTTAGGGACTGGCGTGAGATGATAGATCGCTCAAGCTCATTATGTCAGGATTTAGCGAGCAAACCACCCCCTCTCGAGCTTACCGAGGTCTCCGAAAGCAAAACCTTTCTCGAGTGGATGGGGGATGATAATTTTACTTTTCTTGGCTATAAGGAATATCGGCTGAGAAGCTATGGGAAAAAGGTTGTATTTAATCCAGTCAAAGGATCGGGGCTTGGTATTCTTCGCGAGGATCATAATAAGTTTTCAGATAGTGAAATTAGCTTGCCAGAAAACCTGCCAAATCGAGTGCATTACAAAGAACTGCTTATCATAACTAAAGCTAACTCATTCTCTACTGTTCATCGAAGAGTCTTTCTGGATTACATTGGAGTTAAGATTTTTGATAAAAAAGGTAAGTTAGTTGGAGAAAAAAGATTTATCGGCCTCTTTACTTCGGTTGCTTACAACCGAAGCGCTCTCGAAATTCCTTTTATTCGTCACAAGGTAAAGCAGGTTAGGGAGCGCTCTCAACTCTATCCCTCAAGTCATGCGGCAAAAGCGCTTCTGCACATCCTGGAAACGTTTCCCCGCGATGATCTATTTCAGGGATCCCTGGATGAGTTATTCGATATTTCTACCGGGATACTTCATTTACAGGAACGCCAAAGGGTTAAGTTATTTATTCGTAGTGACCCTTTTAACCGTTTTTTCTCATGCCTCGTTTACATTCCCCGCGATCGCTATAACACCCAGATTCGCGAGAGCGTTCAAGCGATTCTAATGCATGAACTTAGTGGGAGCTCTGTAGAACATACGATTCAACTATCGGAATCAATCCTCGCTCGTGTCCATATCGTCGTTCGTACCGAACAGAATGAAAAAATAAAATTTGATACTGCCAAGATTGAAGAAAAAATAATTTCAACTGTCCGTTCATGGCAGGATGTTCTAAGCGAATCATTAATTAATAAATTTGGAGAAGAGAAAGGTCTCAGTTTATTTCATAAATATAGCGATAGTTTTTCCGCCGCTTATCAAGAAGATGTGTCGGCACTGGAAGCGGCGTCAGATATTATACATCTTGAATATTTAGGAGAAGTTAAGGACAACCTGAGGATCTGTCTTTATCATCCCACAAGTGATTCAGAATCAAATCTTGGTTTAAAATTATATCGTCGAGAAGGCCCTATCCCTCTTTATGATGCGCTTCCAATACTGCGGAACATGGGATTGCGGGTTATCAGTGAACGGCCCTATCGCGTAAAGTTGAATGAAAAAACCAATTTTTGGATTCAAGATTTCGTATTGATCCATCGACTTTCCCAGGCACTCGATGCCGAAGCAGTCAACGATCATTTCGAGGATGCGTTTGCCAAAATATGGCGACGCGAAATGGATAACGATGGCTTTAACCGTTTGATTATTAGTGCACGGCTTAGCTCACGCCAAACGATATTAATTCGCGCATTCTGTAAATATTTACTGCAGATTGGAGTCCCTTTTAGTCAGACCTACATGGAGAAGGTACTCACTGAAAACGCTTCTCTAACCAGCCTTCTTGTGGACTTATTTGAATTGCGGTTCGATCCTGCACTAGAGAGCAAAAAACGAGATCGCAGGGTACGTTTAAGTATACAAAAAATTGAGGCTGGGCTAAATGCCGTAGAAAGCCTTGATGAAGATAGAATATTACGCAGTTTTTTTGAAATTATTAGTGCCTCTCTCCGAACTAACTATTTTCAAAAAGGTAAAGATCATGATTTCAAATCTTATATTTCAGTAAAATTTGATCCGAAAAAAATACTTGAATTACCACGACCCAAACCGCTATTCGAGATATTCGTTTACTCGCGCCGTTTTGAAGGTGTTCACCTGAGAGGGGGAAAAATAGCGCGTGGAGGACTGCGTTGGTCAGACCGACGCGAAGATTTTCGCACCGAAATCTTGGGGTTAATGAAAGCCCAAATGGTTAAGAACACCCTTATTGTTCCAATCGGTGCCAAAGGTGGTTTTGTTGTCAAACGTCCTCCAATCAGTGGAGGACGCGAAGAATTAATGGGTGAAGTCGTAGATTGTTACCGAAATTTTATTCGTGGGCTACTGGATATCACCGACAACCTTAAAGGTGCAAAAGTTATAAAACCGAAAGAAGTCGTGCGGTATGATGAGGATGATCCTTACCTCGTTGTTGCGGCGGATAAGGGAACAGCCACATTCTCCGATATCGCGAATAGTGTTGCCCATGAATACAATTTTTGGCTCGGTGATGCCTTTGCTTCCGGTGGTTCTGTAGGCTATGATCATAAAGTCATGGGAATCACTGCTCGTGGTGCCTGGGAGTCAGTCAAGCGGTTATTCCGGGAACTGGATGTCGATATTCAGACAACAGATTTCAGCGTTATTGGCATTGGTGATATGGGAGGAGACGTTTTTGGGAATGGCATGCTCCTTTCGCGTCATATTCAATTAAAAGCGGTTTTCAACCATCTTCATATTTTCCTCGATCCTAATCCCAATTCAGCGAAGAGCTATCTTGAGCGAGAAAGGCTCTTTAATTTTCCGCGATCCACTTGGGAAGATTATAATAAAAAATTAATTTCCAGGGGAGGGGGTGTTTTTTCCCGCCAGGCTAAAGAAATCAAGTTGAGTGAGGAAGTTAAAAAAATGTTGGATATTGAAGCCAGTGTATTAACCCCGCTTGAATTGATCAGGGCGATTATGCGAATGCGGGTGGATTTGTTTTGGAATGGTGGCATCGGCACTTATGTTAAAGCCAGCGGGGAGACGCATTTTGAAGTAGGGGACAGGAGTAACGACAATGTTCGTGTAAATGCGAATAAATTGAGGTGTCGAGTCGTTGGTGAAGGCGGCAACCTGGGCTTTACTCAATTGTCCCGTATTGAGTACGCGTTGAATGGGGGCCTGATCAATACTGACTTCGTTGACAATTCCGGAGGGGTAGACTGTTCAGACCGTGAAGTTAATATCAAAATTCTCCTCAACGTCGTGAAGCAGAATGAGGATTTACCGGATAAAGAGCGTAATCAGCTTTTAACTAAGATGACCGATGAAGTCGCCACACTCGTTTTGCGGGACAATTATCTTCAGAGTCAAGCCATCAGCATGATGGAAGAACACGCTGTAGACAGAATGAATGA
This sequence comes from Opitutales bacterium, assembly GCA_965219535.1. Taxonomy (GTDB): domain Bacteria; phylum Verrucomicrobiota; class Verrucomicrobiia; order Opitutales; family PNEW01; genus PNEW01. Next base: position 2,047,737 of record CBDCNV010000002.1, read on the forward strand.
AAATGCCTACCTCATTCATGTTTTGGAAAAAAAAGGTGAACTTGATCGAGCCCTGGAGTTTCTACCCACCGATGATGAAATTATTGAGCGTAGAAAATCTCGAAAAGGTTTAACCCGTCCTGAACTGGCGGTCCTCATCGCTTATGGTAAGATCACACTCTATAATGAATTGGTTGATTCGGATGTCCCTGAAGACACTTATCTCGCCGAGGAAATAGAACGCTATTTTCCGGGGCCTCTTTTAAAGAGGTTTCCGCAATACATGGCTTTACACAATTTGCGTCGTGAAATAATAGCGATGCGCGTTACAAATAGCCTCGTAAATAGAATGGGCCCCACTTTTGCCCATCGAATGTGGGAGGAAAGTGGTGCCGATGCAGCCAGTGTAGCGCGGGCTTATACAGTAGCACGTGAAGTCTTTAATATGCGTTCTCTTTGGCGGTCGATCGAGTCTTTAGATAATAAAATTCCAGCTAATGTTCAGTACTCAATGATGTTTCAGACCAGTCGTCTCTTGCGGCGCGCCACACGCTGGCTTTTAGAACAACCTGCGCGGTCTGCAAATATTGCGTCTGCGGTTTCAAATTACCGTTCGGAAATCTCTACCCTGATTAAAATTCTGCCCGAATTACTCGTAGAGGACGATTTGCGAAGTTTCAAAGAAATGGTGCGGAATTATCTTGAAGCGGGAGTGCCAAGAGAGACGGCAAAAAGTATTTCACTCTTAAATTCTATTTACCCTGCGCTGGATATTACGGAAATTGCACTTAATTCTAATGCCAAAGTTACCTATGTAGCTTCAGTGTATTTCAATATTGGATCGACGATCGCGCTTAATTGGCTGCGGAATCAGATTGAATTATTGGAAGTTGACGGTCACTGGCCAGCTGTTGCTCGAGGAACACTTCGCGAAGACCTATACGCGATGCACCGATCTCTTACCGCTCAAGTGATTGCTCTGGATGGAAAATCACGAGCCGAAACTTCCGTGAACCGCTGGTTGCAACACCACCAGGATAATATTGTTCATGTCGAACAAACGCTCAACGACATGAAATCTGCTGGAGAAATTGATTTTGCTACATTGTCGGTTGCAGTACAGGAAATCCGTAAGCTTAATCAATTTACGATGAACTCCCGTTAAGCGATTGAGCAAACGGATATAATTTTATTAATCCGCGTATTGCTTCAAGCGCTCGCAAGCAATCTTAAGATTGTCTAAACTTGTCGCGTAGGATAGGCGTAGATAATCTTCTCCCTCCTTGCCGAATGAATTGCCCGCGAGGACGGCAATACCGGCATTTTCCAGGATATCATCGGCAAGTTGGCTCGCACTTTTTCCCGTCTCTTTAATATTGGGAAAGGCGTAAAAAGCGCCACTTGGTTTAAGGCAGTGAAAACCGTTAATTTCATTTAATGCATCGACTAAATAATCCCTGCGGGATTTAAATTCAGTCACCATTAATTCGACGCAGTCCTGTGAACCTTGAAGTGCGGCCAACGCTCCATATTGATTAAAAGTACAAGCACAGGAAGCGATATTAACATTATAGAGCTCAAAGGCCTCTGCTAAGAAGGAAGGAACTATTCCATATCCCAGTCGCCACCCGGTCATTGAATAGCTTTTGGAAAAACCGTCGAGAATTACCGTTCGTTCTTTCATTCCAGGTAGAGAGGCAATACTGACGAAACTACCTTCATAGAGAAAATCTTTATATATTTCGTCAGAGAGGACGAAAAAATCGTTGCGTTGAGCTTCTTCGGCAATTACTTCGAGATCATCTCGACTAATTGTGCCTCCGGTAGGGTTATGCGGAGAATTAATTATGACGAGGCGAGTGCGCTCAGATACACGGGATCTAAAATCTTTCTCATCAAACGAAAAAGCTTTTTCTTCTCTTAGGGGTAGGGGGACGGGAGTGGCACCACTGTGCGCGATGAGTGACGCATACATGGGAAATCCAGGATCTGGATAAATAACTTCATCACCTTTCCCCGCAAGACTTTGAATAGTATAGAAAATAATTGGTTTTCCACCCGGTGATATAATGACATTATTTATGTCAAACGGTATCCCTCTACGTGCGCCAGTCTCTGAGGCAATAGCTTCTCTTAACTCAGGGAGCCCTGGTGCCGGTCCGTATCCCGTTTTTCCTTCACGCATAGCTGCGACTGCGGCATCACATACATGTTCAGGCGTAGGAAAGTCGGGCTGGCCGATTTCCAGATGTATTATATCCTTCCCCTGCCTCTCCAATTGTTGAGCTTGTGCCAGTACTTTGAAGGCTGTTTCTGTCTGCAGACCTTGAGTGCACTCTTTAATTTTCATGGATGCAGAATAGCTTCATGCCGGGTCAGGGCAAGCAGCTTGATTTCAGAATCAAATAACGGGAATGAACCCATCATGGCGTACAAAACTTCGGCGTGAGCTCCCCTTGGCACCATTTCTGGGCCAAAGAGGTCCAACACCCACGCCGAAGCCTCAGTCGTACCCCTCTTCGTGAGGGTTAACTTGCCGGCCGTAGCCCCAAGTAGGCGGGACTACAGCTCAACAAGGTTGCGATTGGGAAGCTCGTAAAACCCAATCGCAAAATTTCACCTTTACTAAATCGTTTCCTCATAAATTGTGACCGTAATTTCATCACCGTCTTCATTGATGAATGTTTCATCGATGGTCTGCGTCACCTGTTCCGTTCCGTCCGACTTAACATTGTTCTGAGAGACCAAGGTATCAAATCCAGGTGTCGTCGATCCGCTCTCAGCTACTACGATGTCGGCTTCGTTCGTCTGAATGAGATCGCCTCCAGCGATCCGCAATCCCGGATTTGACGCGGCAACCGTAAAAGACCCTTCTCCAAATAGAATGTTTGGCACCGCATCACCTGAAGCGTCGATGTCTCCGATTAAGACACTGGAGTGACCCCCAAAAATCGTATCATTTACAGAGAGAGGTTATCGGGATAAACAGATAACCTCAATGAAAAGAAAAAGATACACAACAGAACAGATTATAACAATATTGCGGCAAGCCGATACCGGTAAAACGGTACAGGAAATCTGCCGTGGAAACAACCTGAGCGAACAGACTTTCTATCGCTGGCGTAAAAAATATGGCAATTTAGAACTTGCCGATGCGAAGCGATTTAAAGAGCTGGAAAAAGAATTCACGAGCGCAAGCGAGAAGGCCTGACATACCGAGCTGAAGAAGCTGCTCGCAGATCAAATGCTCAAGAATCAGGTAATGGAGGAAACGCTGTCAAAAAAATGGTGAGCCCAAAGCAGAAGAAACGAGTAGTAAAAGCTGCGGCTGAGAAAGGGTTGTGCTCGTTGCGGAGGGCTTGTGCTTATCTCAGCCTGAGTTGGTCAACGTTCAGTTACCGGCCCAAACAGGCCAGTGAGAAAGCTCAGCGGTTGGTCGAGCGGATTGTGAGCTTGTCCTGGAAACATCCCCGCTACGGTTACCGGCGCATCCGTGCCTTGCTGGTAAAGGAAGGCTGGACAACAAGCAGGAAGTTTGTCCAGGCGGTACGACGTTCAGAAGGGCTGCAGGTAAAGCCCCCGAAAAAGGGCAGACACCGTCAAGGAGTCTCTACGGGGTCACCTACTAAAGCAAAGGGTCGCAATCACGTTTGGTCCTGGGACTTTGTCCATGATCGTACAGACAACGGCGGTCCATTAAAGATGATGACTCTAATCGATGTACCGAGGAGCTGAAAGCGACGACACTCAAGCGAAGCGAAGACATATACGCGTAAATGCCTGGATATCCGGGTCGCTCGTCAACTCACCTCAACCGATGTCCTCTCTGTGCTTAGCGAGGCCATTGAAGAGGAGGGACCTCCCAGCTATATCCGTAGTGACAACGGCAGTGAGTTCATTGCTCATCAAGTGCAGCAGTGGTTGTCCGGTAATAACATAAAGGCGATCTATATCGATCCGGGCAGTCCCTGGCAAAACGGTTTCATCGAGTCGTTTCACAACCGCTTACGCGATGAGTGTTTGAACCGTGAAGTGTTGCTCAGCGTGGCTGAAGCGCAAGTGGTAATCGAACAATGGCGTCAGACCTATAACCATGAACATCCCCACAGTCGTTTAGGCTTCAAAAGCCCACAAGAGTTTGTCAGATTCCTTTCCGATCTTGGCCGCGTTCGGGCTACGCCCTCACTTCGCCAAGATCTCTCATATACATCAATCCTAAAACCATTAACACCCGGTAACTCTCTCACTTAAATTGGTACGAAAAACGGGGTCCGATCAATGATGTTGTTACTTTTGGTAATTAATAAACCTAAACAACCATAATTATTTATATACTAGCTATTTATGAAATGGTCGGGCCGAAGAGATTCGAACTCTCGACCCCTTGCACCCCATGCAAGTGCGCTACCAGACTGCGCTACGGCCCGACTATAAAAGTGAAATGTGCACTAAGAGTTCAGATGACGTCAAGTTAAAGATGTATCGTTGAAAAGGGCTTTAAAGAGATAATGACTTGCGTGCTGCGCTCATCATTGCCTCTGCCGGGACGCTTGCTTCGCTCCAGATTTCAAGCGAGCGTGCGCCCTGCCAGACGAGCATGGTGAGACCGTGGGCACCTTTCATTCCCCGACTTGCGGCATCTCGCAGGAGTGCAGTATCAGCGGGTTTATATATCAAATCGTAAATTTTCAGGGATTGGTCAAAGCGATCCAAGTCAATCGGTGAGGGGTCTTCCTTATGTAAACCCAGGGAGGTGGCGTTTATTAGCAATCCGGTTTCAGGTAAGTCGGAGGGAGGGGAACTGAGAGTGAAACCCGCTACTTTGCTAAATGAACGGTGGGTGCCCAAGCTATTGAGGAGCGCTGCAAGGCGTTCTTGATTGCGATTACCGATCCACAATGCTTCGCATTCACCTTCAAGGCATTGAACGGCAGCTGATCGACCCGCGCCGCCGGCACCGAGGAGTATAACCGTTGCCTCTTTCAATTCCGTATCCAGGTCTTGTTGGATTGCTTTTTCAAGACCGTAACCATCTGTATTGTAACCGTGATAGCCATCGTCCTGCCAATGAAGAGTATTGACGGCGCCGACATGTTGTGCGGCAGGATCGACTTTTGTAATCAGGGGCACAGCTTCGACTTTATGAGGAAGGGTGAGGTTAAGTCCGACGAAATTTTTTTTATAGAATAAGGGAAGGGCAGAGGATAAGTCCTCCGGTAAAATATCAAATTTAAAATAACGCCATTTTGTAAAACGGGAATCATCATCACTCATCAGCGAGAGTGCGGCATTGTGCATCGCGGGGCTGACAGAGTGGGCTATGGGGTTACCGATGACGGCCAGTGATACACCTTCAAATTTCCAGTTCTCAAGGTCAATCAGACGATAGACACTATCGGTATCGGGGTCGTTCGTGAGTGACATCAATCAGGACTTAGCGTGTCGTCGATAAATTGTCTCAAACTCCCGAACAAAACTGGCAAATAACCTGGCTCGCTCTGGGTCATTATTTAAAGTATATTGACGACTCAGATTAGCGCAACTTCGGCGCAGAATCTGACCGACAGGGATCGGTGCGAAATAACTGGGCTTGGGGCTGAAATTTTCATTACAGAGGAAATCATTGAGGTCTTCTTCCATCTTGAACCTTCCCCGCTCGTAGGGGTCGATGTAAAAAGGGGTTTCTTCAAGAAAACAGCCGACTAAAAATCTGACCGGCATACCGATGGGTTCAAGGTTGATGCCGCAGCGCTGTGCGACAAGAATGTAGAGAATGGAAAGAGTGATCGGTATCCCTTTACGCCGAATCAGGACCTGGCTGATTAAGCTGTTCAGCGGGTCATCGAAATTTTCGGTATTTCCGCGGAATCCGGATTCGTGAAAAATTACCCGGTTTAAGACTTTGCATTTTTCCCAAGGCGTACTGGGCAGGATCATAATTTCTCGGCAGCGCGCGGCGATGGCATCTATCTGGATACAGCATTCAGCAACATCCACGTTGGGGAATACCGTTCGGTCCAGAAGAAGACTTCCCGTTTCGAGCTCGTAATTCAAAGATCTTATAAACCGATAAAACTCCGCGACCGTGTCATGACCGGAAATTTTCTGAAGGAATTCACGAGCATGGGAGGAGAGAATGCGGTTGTTGTTATGAGTAAGTTTCTGTAAAAGATGGATCCCTCTATCATCCATTCTTTTAAACTCTTTGATCAGCGCTTCTTGAACGACAGGTGTATCGTCATCCATAAGTCGGATGAGAGCACCGTCATGTTCATTGCTTAATCTATTCATCGCATTATCTTAAGTGAATCAGAAATTGTGTTTCTCGCAATCAAGAAATCTAAAAAATTATTTTATAAAAAATAATTTGTAAGTAGCAGGAGAACTTATATCAAACAGTCTGCGAATAAATTATTCGAAAAACTTTATTGATTTTCGCGTTCACCGTAAAGTGCAGTGCCAATGCGTATTAACGTACTTCCGGCCTTTATGGCTTGTGTCATATCACCTGTCATTCCCATTGATAATTCGGGAAGAGGTATTCCGAACTTTATGGCAAGCGAGTCTCGCAAAGAACGAAGACGCTCGAAACATTTTGCGGCTATATCACGGTTATTGCTAAGTGGTGCAATTGTCATCAAGCCTTCGACTTTGAGATTATTACATTGAAGGGCAGATTCAAGAAGCTCTTTTGCCGCTTCGAGAGTTGCTCCATATTTTGCCGGATCCTCACCGGCATTAATCTGTAATAGTATAGGTAGAGTTTTGTTTGATTCACCACACAATCGATCGAGGGAGTTAAGTATTTTCAAACGATCGACGGATTGAATACGATCAAAAGTTGCGACTGCCAATTTCGCTTTATTCGACTGTAGATGGCCGATAAATTCCCAACGCAGACGCGAATTTATTTTTTGCTTCTTATCGCTTGCTTCCTGGACCAGGTTTTCACCTATCGCCTCAAATCCGTAGCGTTCGGCATATTCTACCGCTTGATAGGGGTGTGATTTAGTTACCGCTAGAACTTTTACTTCGGTTGGTTTTCGACCGCACTGGGCGCAGGCTTCCGCGATTTTTTTTTCTATCAGTTCAGCGTATTTCTCGAATTTTGGGTAATTTATCATTAATCCGGGCCGAATATTTGATTAGTAATGCTGTATTCATGTTTGCATTATGATTAGAAATAGTGATATAGCAATATCATGCATATTGAGAATTTTAAAATATTTTCAGATTTAGTTGAAAGCCAGAGTTTTTCTCGCGCAGCAAAATTAAATAGTATCACCCAATCGGCAGTGAGTCAGCAACTTCGGGCGATGGAAAAACATTTTCATGTGTTAATTGTCGATCGCAGCCAAAAGCAATTTCGTTTAACGCGGGAAGGGCAAAAGCTATACGACAGCTCAAAAGACATACTCCACCGCTACGAAAAGCTCAATAGCGAGCTTCTGGAGATGAAAAAAGTGATCAGCGGAACGATCCACATCTCGACAATTTACAGTATCGGGTTGCATGAATTGCCCGAATATATCACTAAATTTTTAAAAGAATTTCCTTCCGTCAATGTAAGAGTAGAGTACCGGCGTTCAAACATGGTTTACGAAGACATCCTGCATAATTCGGTAGACTTCGGTTTAGTTGCTTATCCGACAAAAATGCGTCAGCTGGAAATTATTCCTTTTATGGAAGACCGGTTAGCGGTTATCTGTAATCCACAACACCCCTTCGCGAAAAAAGAGGGAGTGGATATTAAGGAATTAACGGGCCAAAAACTGGTAAATTTTGAATCGGATATCCCAACCCGGAAAGCAATCGACCAGTTGTTTAAAGAGAACAAAGTAGAAATTGATCCGGTGATGGAATTTGACAACATTGAGACAGTTAAACGCGCCGTAGAAATCGATGCAGGTATAGCAATTCTTCCACTCGCGACCGTAGAACAGGAAGTAAGTCAGCGTTTGCTTAATGCCGTCCATATTAAAGGGAAAAAAATTGTCCGACCACTTGTTATTCTGCATAGAAAAGGGCGTGTATTAACAACGGCGATGAAAAAATTTATTGTTACCCTTACGGGTAAAGCCTATAAGGATCCAGATAAAGCTAACGATCGATAGTATTATCGAATAATCTTTATCACGAAGTCTTATTACCCGGATAAAGCGGGTAAATATATCTCCTTCATGGGGTGAATGTAGCTAATTGTGGGTTATATTAATACGGTATAGGTGCGAAATAGATCCAAATGTGACTTATTGATGTGGCATGGTGTCTAAAAACAATTCTGAATCTTACTTAAATGGGAAGGATATGGCTATAACTGAAGATTCAAAAGTAAGTGACGAAGTGGGGGACGATTCTTGCCATGCTGATTCAAATACTTTCATACGTTTAGAACCACGATTCTGGATAGCTTTAATCTTCACGATCCCTGTTCTGGTCTTAGCCATGGCGGAGATGGTTCCGTTTTTAAATATTCAGGCAATACTTCCGGAAAAAACAATTTTATGGCTGCAATTAATACTTGCGACACCTGTGGTCTGCTGGGCGGGATTGCCATTTTTTAAGTGGGGCTGGCAATCTTTAATCAAGTTGGATTTCAACATGTGGACCTTGATCTCAATCGGGACGGGTACCGCTTACCTTTTCAGTTTATTGGCAATTGTCGTTCCCGATATTTTTCCACCGTCGGTTGGCAGTGATGGCATGTTACCCATTTATTTTGAATCTGCAGCGGTCATTATAACGCTCGTCCTCTTCGGCCAAATATTGGAATCGCGGGCGAGTGATAAAACCGGGGATGCAATCCGCAGTTTATTAGACCAGTCGCCCAAAGTAGCCTGCCGGGTGGAAACGAGCGGAGATCAGATCGTTTCTCTCGATCTTGTAAAAATAAATGATCGTTTGCGTGTCCGTCCGGGGGATAAAATACCCGTCGATGGTACTATCGTGGAAGGGAGTAGTTCTATTACCGAATCGATGATCAGCGGTGAGTCCATTCCCGTAGATAAAACGGTGGGAGATGCAGTAATTGGTGGGACGATAAATAATGAAGGTGCCTTTATTATGAAGGCAGAGAGGGTAGGCGCAGAAACGGTTTTAGCACGTATTATCGATCTTGTTTCAAAAGCTCAGAAAAGCCAGGCCCCTATCCAGCGTGTCGCGGACAGGGTATCAGCTTTCTTTGTCCCCGCGGTTATCGCCATTGCTTTCATTACATTTATATTTTGGATAGTGTGGGGACCGGAACCTCGCTTGAACTACGCACTCATCAATGCCGTTTCCGTATTGATCATCGCCTGTCCCTGTGCTCTTGGTTTAGCTACACCGTTGTCGATCATGGTCGGTGTAGGGCGGGGCGCACAGTCTGGAGTTTTCATTAAAGACGCTATTGCCCTTGAAACTCTAAGCGGGGTGCAGTCACTACTTCTGGATAAAACAGGAACGCTAACTGAGGGACGGCCACGTGTAGTTGAGATTAATGCGTTAGATCCTTGGGAAGAAAACGAGATACTACAATACGCCGCTACCTTGGAGAAAAACAGCGCGCACCCTTTAGGGGTAGCCATCGTTGATGCAACAGCGGAGAAAAAAATAATACTGCTGAACGCTGAAGCTATAGCATCGGTCCCCGGTGGCGGTATCGAAGGTGTTATTGATGATAGAAAAATTCACATTGGGAAAGTTTCATGGTTGAACGAAAGTGGTGTTGATATTCCAAATAATGTAAGGCAAGAGATTAACGGGCTCAGTGAAGCGGGGCGCAGCTGCGCGTTAATCGCGGTCGATGGAATTTTAGCGGGTTTCCTGGCTTTATCTGATCCAATTAAAAAAGGGACGAGAGGGGTTGTTAAAAATCTTCATGCCATGGGGCTGAAGCTTATTATCTTGTCCGGTGATAGCAAGGGTGCGGCAAAGGCAACGGCTGAAGAATTGGGCATTGATGAATATTATGGTGATCTTGTCCCGGAAGAGAAAAACACATTTGTAAAGAAAATGAAGGGTCAGCATCTGAAAGTAGCAATGGCTGGAGATGGGGTGAATGATGCGCCGGCTTTAACTGAAGCTGATGTTGGTATCGCGATGGGAAAAGGTTCCGACATCGCGATTGAGAGCGCTGGAATTACCTTGTTGGAGGGAGATCTGAGTGGGATTGAAAAAGCGTTTCGAATCAGTCGCTATACCCTACGCAATATTCGGCAAAACTTATTTTTCGCTTTTTTCTATAATGCGTTAAGTATCCCCATTGCCGCTGGCATCCTTTATCCATTTTTCGGAATTCTTTTAAATCCGATGATTGCCGGTGCGGTAATGAGTATGAGCTCTCTCTCCGTTGTTCTCAATGCTTTGAGGTTGAGAAATGTATCTTTGTAACCGCGGATAACGCGGATAGACACGGATGATGAGATTAGGTGCGTAAAAAATGAAAATATTTCAGAGAGGTGAATCCCGATATTTCTCCATTTAGAAAATATCCCAATAATCAATTTAATCTGTGCAATAATAGATTTTATGGGCGCACTTTTCTTGTGAATCTTGTGTTTTTGTAGATTCGTGTCCCACAGTTGCGCGGTTCGGTTGTGGCCAATACATTTTATCTCTAAAATTATTTTTTGTCGCTATTTGTTAATCGCCAATCTGTTATTCGGGATTCCGCCTCACTGATTTGCTTATCGTTCATAGATAACTTTAGACGGTCCAAATCATTCTGGCTGCTGACACGCTCTGCTGCAGCGAGGCTCAACCAGGTATAAGCCCATATTGAATCCTGAGCGACGCCCTGGCCCTTTTCATACATTAAACCGAGGTCGTATTGAGCTTCAGTGAATCCCTTATCAGCGGCAGTGCGAAACCATTTTGCTGCTTTCTTATTGTTTTGTCGTGTCCCCAGGCCTTTGGCATACATTTGCCCAAGCCTGTACTGTGCTGGGGTGTAACCTTGATCAGCAGCCTTCTGATACCACTGGAAGGCTTCGGTATCACTTTGATCTACACCTATTCCATTTTGGTACACTAACCCAAGATTATACTGTCCAAAATCGTCCTTTTCATCAGCCGAAGCGCGAAAAAAGTTGATGACCCTATCAAGGTGATTTCGCGCGGGAACATGTTCCTCTTCCGCTGCCTTGTAGTACCACTTAACAGCCTGGGCGTAATCCTGGGGCACTCCATGACCCATTTCATGCATCCATCCCATGAGGAATATAGCTTCCACATCCCCCTGTTCAGTGGCTTTTCGAATCCACTTGATCGATTCGGAATAGTTGAGTTCTACTCCATCGCCATCCAGGTACATTAATCCAAGATTAAATTGAGCTTGGGCGAAACCCTGGTCAGCCGCTTTTTGGTACCATTTAACCGCTTCGGCGTAATCTTGTGGTACTCCTTTTCCCAGATTGTAAATTACTCCAAGATTGGTTTGCGCCTGGGCGGATCCCTGTTCGGCCGCCTTGCGATACCACATGCGTGATTTTTCATAATCGCGTTCGCCCCCCAATCCCTTTGCGTACATCATTCCAAGCGTGGTCTGGGCATCGGAAAATCCTGCTAAAGCCGCCTTGCGGTACCACTTAAACGCTTCATTAAAATCTTCGTCTACACCCGAACCCTTAGCATACATCCATCCCAGGTTAGTTTGCGCTCGTACGTCACCTTGATCAGCCGCCTTGCGGTACCATTTGAGAGTCTCATCAGAATCTTGCTCAACGCCGAGCCCTTTGGCGTACATCCAACCCAGGTTGTTTTGAGCGGCCGCAAATTCTTGTTCGGCCGCTTTTTGATACCATTTGACGGCTTCAGCATAGTCTTGTCTTACTCCTTCTCCTTTTTCATATTTTATCCCTAACATGAATTGGGCTTCAGCCTCTCCATTATCCGCGCGCGCTTTTAATTCGGACAGTGATTCACTTTCCGCTCCGAAGGCATAACTGGTTAGAAAAAGACAGCTGATTATCGAGAACCAAAACCTCATTTGAAAAAAAAGCTGTGATAGAAATTAATCATGTATCAGTTAGCTAATAAAAGTGGCGGTATAATTTTTTGATTGAACTCTCTTTATACAAACTAAGAACAGACTGAATTAATGAATTTATTTAAGCTAGCAAAATAATATCCTCGTGAGTAAATTGTCTTAACCCGATTGTTTGTTTGGGAGAAGATGATAAAATTAAGTGTAATTATAAGTATCTATATATCATTTCGTATCATAAACTGATAATGTTAAATTAAACACCAGGTATCTAATTGCTTTTTGAAAGGCGTATTTAAAATGAAAGAAAATAGTTTATTATTTTTAATATTTGCGGTGGTAATAATTCTCACAGGTTGTGGTGAAAAAGACAATTCAGCGCCTTATGTTGTCAATACCTTCCCCGAGAACGGGAGCCAGGATGTTGACCCCTCGGTAAATGAATTATCCGTCACCTTTAATGAAGCGATGATGGATGGGAACTGGTCATGGGCATACACGAAGATAAGTGAATTCCCAACGATGAGAGGGGATCCGCATTTTACGGAAAATTATACGACCAAAATTTTACCCGTAAAATTAGAGCCCAATAAAGAATATGTAATTTGGCTGAACAGTGAAAAATTTCAAAACTTCAAGGACCGCAGTGGAAATCCGCTCGTACCCTTTAGATTTTCCTTTAAAACCAAATAAGATATCCAGTTACGCTATTCATTAGTAACTGGTAGGCCGGCCGGGACTTGAACCCGGAACCAATGGCTTAAAAGATCTCTTTCCCCATTCTATTTCTTCCCTGCTCATTTATCAGCTTTCCACACCAAAGAACCCGTGCCCTGGCTTCACATGTGCCCGCGCGACTTCATCGTTCAACTCGACGCCGAGTTCGGGACCGGTGGGAACAACGAACCTACCATTCTTAATCAGCGGTTCCGGGGAGCTTACCAGGTCCCACCGCCAGGGAACCTGGTCCCCGTGCCAGGGACTTCCCGGATCGATATATATCGTGATCGGACCCCGTTTTTCGTACCAGTTTAAATGATAGAATTTCCGGGTGTTAATGGTTTTAGTTGAGATTTGCCATATTAACATTCATATAGTAAATCTCAGATTAATTAAATAATCTACAAATAATAATAATGATCCAGGAAAATTACAGTCTTACAAAATACCAGATCCAGCATTTCGAAGTTTTCGGGTTCTTGGTTCGGAGAAATATGTTCAGTCCCGAGGAAATTAATAAAATTAACGAGGAGTTCGATTTTCGCCTTGCATCGCTTCAGGCAGAAGCAGATCCAAACCAAGATCGGCTTTCCAATAACTGGCCTAACCGAAACCCGGAAACCCCTTTTATTGCCAGCTTGCTCGAAGACCCGCGTATTTATGTGCCCTCTGAACAGATAGTAGGCGAGGACTGTGTTCCCGTTCACTCCAATGCCAACAGCTATGCAGATAGTACCTCCTGGCATCCGGATACGTCAGATCCCCATTTATTAATGGTCAAAAATGTCATGTATCTTCAACCGACAACCGGTGCCCGTGGAGCCTTAAGGGTTATTCCCGGTTCACACAAAACACCGTTGCATGAAGAGCTACTTCGCATTGGGTTGAATAAATCCGATGATAACGAATCGCAGTTTCTAAAAGAGTCCGGTCTGCAAGGTGAAGATATTCCCTGCTATATATTCAGTTCGCAGCCGGGCGATATCATTACCTTCAACGAGTTAACCTGGCATGCTGCCTTTGGCGGCTATAGAGACCGCCGCACTTGCACCTTTAATTTTTTTCGCAACCCGAAGACACCCGAAGAGAAAGAGTCGATGCGAAAAGAGGTGGAACACACTCCTGAAGACAATAAGAGCTTGGGAACGGTGGGGTTGCAATATCATTCCTGGTGGTTGGAAAATCCTGAAAATAACCCCAGGCGCGCCCGTTGGATTAATTGGTTGAAAGAATGGGGTTTCGTGGAAGCATATAATAATTAAGGGTCATGCCTAGAACAGAGGGTATCTTAAGCACATATTAAGGATGTTACGATGGAGGTTTTGATGACGATGGTTAAAGCGATATTCAGTTTCTTTGAGGTGCAGTTGGAAGGTCCTACGAGAAAGACCTTTGAACTTAGCCAATCGAAGTTTAGCAAAAGCCCAAAAAGATTCAATCCCGTTAATGTGGGAGTGTCCCTGGGCAAACTCGTTGTCGTTGTGATTGACACGGTAATGCTTCTTATAGCCCAGATCCACGAGGCCGTTGTAAGCACGCCACCCGTCAGAATAAAGCACACTGTCAAAAGTAACTCTCCCTTGGATCACCGCATGCAGAGCGGCTCTGGAGACGTTGCGTACAACCTGGGTATAGACTTTCCCATTACGCTTGAGCAACCCGAAGACGGGCACTTTCTTGAATGCACCCCGACCTCTTTGCCCTGGAATTCTTTTGCCTCCAAAGTAGGACTCATCCATTTCCACCGACCCCCTAAAAGGCGAGGCCTGCGCACATTGCTGCAACAAACGCTCCCGCAACAAGCGCAAATAACGGTTGACCGTGTTACGATTCAATCCTGTCAATTGGGCTATCTTCAACGCTTCCATATCCAAGCTAAAACACTTTACTAACTGCCGAAATTTGGCCTCAGAAATTTTTGAACGATGTACATACTTATTTCTCATTTGTCTAGAATAGCTTACACATCTGATATGTGTCTATTCTAGGCATGACCCATAATTAAATAATCAATAAATAATAATCATGATTCAGGAAAAGCACAGCCTCTCCGAACACGAGATCGAACATTTTAAAGTATTCGGTTTCATCTTACGGCGAAAAGTTTTCACCCCGGATGAAGTTCGATTAATTAATGAAGAGTTCGATAAGGGAAAAGCGTTTGCACTGCGTGTGCGCGACAACTCAGCACTTAATATACGAGGGCAGATGAACTGGTCTAACCTGGGGCCGGAATCACCATTTCTCGCCAGTTTGTTGGAAGATGAGCGTATATGCGGAGCAGCAGAGCAACTCTTGGGGCATGATGTCATTGGAGTTTCTTCTAACTGCAATGCTTTTGCCGGTGACCGCACCGAGTGGCATCCAGATACTGATAATCCTAATTATTATGGAGCCAAGTTTCTTATCTATCCTCAGTTTCTTGATGAAAACAGTGGAGCGTTGCGGGTAATTCCCGGGTCAAACCATACGGCTTATTCGGTTGAACTGCATCGCATGGGTCTATTTGGATCACCTCATTCAGGAGAGAGTTTATATCTCAGTAAATCCGGGCTCGAGATTAAAGATATCCCCTGTTACGTGTGTAGAATAGAACCCGGTGATGTGATTATCTTTGACTATAAAATCTGGCATTCCACTTGGGGTGGTTCGAAGGATCGACGAATGATCAGCTATAACTTTTCCAAAAATCCCAAGACACCTGAAGAAGAGAAATTAATGAGTGGAATGGTGGAGGGGGATCGTAAGATCAGGGAGAGCTTAAGGTCTCCGGGGCTTCAATATTACCCAGAATGGGTCGCCAATCCGGAAGGAAATAAAAGGCGTGAACGCTGGATAAAATGGCTGCGCGAGAAAGGGGCATTCGGGGCTCCGCAAAACTGACTATTTAAATAACCCAAGCTTTAGTTGTCGGAGCTATTCGCGATTAAGCGTTCTCGAGGCCATTAAATCTTACAGCGAAAAGCTAAGCGATTACCGCAAGTGATCATCAAGTCGTTATCTACGAAACTAGGGGGGAAGTTCAGGGGATTGACCTCTCCCAGCCGATGTCCGATGAGACGTTCAAGCAGATCCACGACGCCTTTCTGAATTACTGCGTCCTCCTCTTCCGAAACCAGAAAATCACGCCGAAACAGCACATCGCCTTCAGCCGACGCTTCGGAAACCTGGAAGAGCACGTCGTCTCCCAATACCTGCTACCGGGCTACCCGGAGATCTTCGTCCTGTCCAACATCGTGGAGAATGGTCGAAAGATCGGCCCCAAGCTTATTTCTCTCATCATTAGTTCTCAGGTTTTATTATTTTAAAACTATAATTTAAAACCATCTTGTACCCGCTTATTTGGCACCTCAGCAAATCTGAGAAATCCAGTGCTAGAAGTTTTTTTCAACCACTTAAAGAAAGCACCGGGTAAAATATGACTTAATTGGAGCTCAGCAGTTTTTTCACAGAGTTCGCATTTCCCAGTCATAAAAAGTCTAATTTAAGGAATAGGGGGTATAATTATTGGGTGTGGTCGATAGCCTAATTAATATCATTTGCCCACATATAAAGCAAGAGGCTCACAATATCGATTTAGTATAAGAAACGTTACAAGACGAGTTTTTGTGCAAAGGCTATTTAGGCAACTGCGCTAAATTATTTGCCCAATATTTGCCCAAAATCGTTCATCAATGGGCAAATTACTTTCATCTCATTTCAACACTCTGATTTTAGACAACCGCTCTTAAACTCGCTGTTTAAGCCGGATTCTCGCTATTTAAGCTGGTAGGCCGGCCGGGACTTGAACCCGGAACCAATGGCTTAAAAGGCCACTGCTCTACCAAATTGAGCTACCGACCCGAGAGATATATGATGCTGATTCATGGTCTGATCATCAAAAATAAAATGCAATAATTAATGTCAGACTGTTGATGATAGGGGTAATCAATAAATGTGGAAATCTTTTATTATCTAAGGTATGTCAAGACTGAAAGAAAAAGGGCGAACCTTAAATTTTGCGAATATTTTTAATACGATGAAAACTAAGGTAGTTAGCATCATGGGCTGCAGACGCACCGCCAAGCCCATCGTCGTAGGCTGTTCTCGAGACCGCGATGATATCATCATCCTCAAATAACCAGTCCACGTACTGCCAGGCGTGATACACCTCGTCGGGGTGCTGGAAAAGTATCGCTTCGACCTTCCAGTTCCATAGATCCGCAGATGAAGTGAGGACGAGTATATTACGGTAAGCTTTGGGATTGGTCTGCTTGCTTCCGATGGACCAGTAACGGGAAGTCTTTTCGTCATAGCGGATGGTGAACTTTGAACTACCTCCCGGAAAGTAAATGATGTCCTTGTCGCGATCGTGCGAAAGATCAAAACCGTCATCCGTTATGTGCACGATTACCGCTTTGTCGCCTCCTTCCCCGTTAGCTCGCAGAATGTCGACGAGCTTCCCTTCTGGGGTTAAAATGATGTTTCCCTCGATCCACTCTATCCACTTGGAATCGGGCCAGTCATATTTGAACGGCTTACTTATACGCCAGTTATCTGCTTTGAGCAGTTCTGAATCCAAGGCGATCGAAAAAACGAGCACCGACCATTGAGGGCGTTCTCCTTCTGCCAACTCATAGGCGCGCCAGATTCTTCCGTTATGAATCAATAGGGGTACCGGTGCGCAATGATAATGTGCATCGCCCCGGATGAGCCCGGAATCTCCATCTTTGGGGTCCGTCCATGTATTTCCTCCATCCTCGGATCTGCGAATGACGACGTCACCGTACTCGCGACTGGTACCTATAAGATAGAGAGTATCATCATGAATAAAAAGAGTGGACCACCACTGCCCTTTAAAACGGGAGAGTTGTTTCCAACTTTCCCCTCTGTCGTCAGAGCCGTAAACAGCCATTTCATTGTCTTCCGTCCCCGGTCCGAAAAAGTCATGAGCGGCGACGTAATTTCCGTTTGGAAGAACAATCAGAGTAGGGGAACCGATGAAAGCCTGGCTACTGGCTGGACAGTGCGAAATTACAGTTCCGGGAACTTTCGAATGATCCGGCAGTCGTTGTTCTTTATCATTTGTAGACATAAAAAAGCTATAATGAGAAAGCCGATCGTGATCATTGCAGGTTGTTTCATGGAGGAAGTAGTGATTTTGAATAATTCACTCTTTAAATTCGCACACGAAAATCATTATTACCGGAACGATCGATACCACGCATGAGGAAAAGCGAACGCTCAGGAGCTGTCGATGTACCGTTTTGCCTGTTCTGACGCTCAATATCGCGATCGTAAACGGATGTGGCAGGCATGAACCTGAGGGTTAAACCGCGTCGAGACTTATTTGATCTGTTGGCCTTCGATCCATGTGCGAGGTAAACATCGTGAATCGACATCTGACCTGCTTCGAGAATGATGTCATGTGCTTGCTTCTCATCAAATTCAGATTTTTTTAGCTCAAGGGGTAAACTCAAGTCCGGGTCTTCGTTGAGTTCATGTTCAAGTAAACGTTTGTTTTTATGCGAACCAGGGATGACACGCAAACAACCGTTTTCGATGTTAGAATCGTCCACTGCGATCCATACGGTGCAAGTAGCAAGCGGTCGAATAGGCCAATACTCGCCGTCCTGGTGCCAAGGCGTGGTACTCCCGGTCTTTGCTGGCTTGGCGAAAAAGCTTTCATTCCAGAGGATAATGTCATCACCTAGAAGTTGTGACACGCAATTGAGAATTTCTGTATTACGCGCAAAATTAAGAAAACACATGTCAGATGCCAGTAAGGTCGAACAGAAATCAATGAATTGGGGTTGGTGTTCTATCAGATGATTATGGGCGTCACTTATCTCACACAAGATTGAATCCGGTAAGCGATAGTCAGGTATGACATAGCCATTTTCCCGGTAAAAAGAGAGTTGTTTTTCGGTCAACATTATGAATTCTGCTTTCTTTTGAGATTCATCGCGGAAAATAATATAAATAGTGCATGGCAAATAAAATAAAAGTATAAATGATCGTGCGCTCCGCACTTGAACCATAACGTAATATAGGTTAATTGAATATAATCAAAATGAAAGAAATATATACGCTTAGTCTTCTATAGTTAATCTAAAAGATACAGGAATTCCATCATGAAAAAGTCGCTCGCTTTATCGTTATTTGTGGTCTCACTCATTGTTTTTCCTATTCTAAATGCACAGCCCGAATCGCTCGATACATTTTACGATTTTGAGAATGTTACTGCAGAAGGATCAGACTTTACGATTGGCGAAGCCCCTTTTACAGTCCGGGTCATTGGCTATACTTTGCAAGATGTAGAAAATCCAGCTCTTGCAAACTCAGGTAATCGGGCCTTGGTTCTGGACCCCTCCGCTCCTGAACATAAAATATTATTCGAAAGAGGCGTTAACCTGCTTCAGTTTTACGCCGTCGACACCTCGGGCGGTAGTAGAATTGAACTCAGGGATAAAAATTTTATATTTTTGGCTAATGAAGGTGTCGTCAACGGTTTGCCGACCACGCACGGTCTGCAAAGTTTTGTCTCTTTCAGTGGAGATATCCAGGATTTAACGGATCTTAATTTTACGAATGGAATAAAGGAAATTAAGCTTGTCAATCCAAGTGGGCAAGTCGCCATCGATGACTTGGGATTTACCTATGTCGAAGGGCCGCCGGATAATACGGTGTACGAGGATTTTACGGATTTAAATAATCACCCGATTTTTAAAGATTTTTCTAAGCGAGCCAATTTTACTTTGGGAGTATCCCCATATTCTGCGACATTTACCGGTGGCATTGTAGCACCTACTGATTTCCCCTTGTATACTTTTGAACATACCAATCCTTTACTTGTAGATCAGGGAGGTTCAGGGTCCTGGTCGATTGTAAATGATACGACGTCAAACCAGACTCCGGATCCAGCCGTGGGAATGATCGTCTTTGAAACTCCTGTTGCCCAAGTGCAATTCTATGCTGCCGTATTTTTTGAAAACGATGGTGTCATTGAAGTTTTCGATACCGAGGGTAACCTGCTTACGATGACTGATGACGTCCCACTAAATATAAACATTGGCTACATGGGAGAATTTACCTATTTCGATTTCAATGCGACGGAACTGGGAGCCCCCGGTGGAATTGGAAGTGTGCACTATACAAATACCCCCTTTATCGGGGATACCGGCAGTATTCCTCAAATAAGTCTTGATGATATCGGGTTCACCCCGATCGGAGCTCCCGGAAGTGGTTCAGAGGGACCGCCTCCTGATCAAGCACCCGCTATCACCACCCAACCCACAAGCCAGGAAGCGCAGTCAGGTTCCGCGGTTGTTTTGACCGTCGCAGCCAGCGGTGATGATCTTAATTACCAGTGGTTTACCGGAAACAGTGGGGATACTGCCAACCCCGTCGCGGGGGCCACCGGCAGCAGTTTAACTACCGGTGCACTCACTGTGAGCACTAACTTTTGGGCACAGATTAGTAATGCCGGTGGAAGCGCTAACAGTGATACCGCGGTGATCACGGTAGCGGCACCGGCTGTTCCCCTCGTCCTCGACGGCTCGGGCGATATTGCGGGTGAAAATATCCAACATCCCAACGGTAATGTGTTTGATCAGATTTTGTTAACCGGAGAGTCCATCCAGCTTCAGGCAAGACCTAATCAGATAACCCGCGTCTCTTTCATGGATGTAAACGAGGACATTGTGCAGGTTGAGTTCTCAGGCGCAGGTACATTTACCGTCACCCTGGATCCGATCACCTTCCTGCCCCCGGCCATCCCCCCACGCTACAACCAGGCCGTGGAGTACGTGACTGGTAAACCGAGCGTAGTCATCGACGGAGCAGACGCTAATACCTTCTTCAGCATCTTCACTGTAGGATCGATTAACGCGGTGAACCAGGCACTCTTTCCCGAGGGACAGGTCTATGACGCACAGGCGGACGTAACTTTGGTAGAAGTTGTAAATTCCACGGGCATGGGCGGCATGCAGCTGTCGAACGCGGCGTTTAGTGGAAGCACGGGCAAGGTCGGTATCGATGCGCGAGGGGTACCAATCTCGGTACGCTTAACCGTAGGTGACATCACTGCCAGTGGCGATGCGGTGCCACACATACTTTTTGGCTCAGGTTCATTCACCGTAGCGGCGGGTAACCCTGGGTTGAGGATCACAGGTGGAGACTTGTTGCAGACAAACGGTGCCGCGGTCGTGGTAGCGGAAAGCGGATCGACAACGACGGGATTCGAGACCTTGATCACACAGAACAATTTTAAATCGGACAAAACACCTCAGCCAACACTGAGCATCGACGCCACTTTCGCTAATGAAGATGGCGATGCGATTACGATTGCGGTTGAAGAGCTGACGATTGAATGATGTCGATTACTGATTTTCGATAGGGAATAGCCACATAAAGCACAAGAGACACAAAAAGAGATTTTAAATTGTCATTGCGAGGAAGGTGAAAACCGACCGAAGCAATCCAGGGAAATGTCGGTCACGTATTGACATCACCCTGGAATGTAAGATGTCGGGGTACTGTCATCGGTAGCTTAGGCGCTACGCTTATTCACTTACGACTTTTTCCAACGTGCCAGGGAGCGCGTTCCACCTGTTTTGTCATTATGCATCCCAATAACTGTGGGACAACAGTTTCAATTCGATGAAGTTTTTAAATTTACATTTTAAATAAGAATTCGTAATAGAGCTCGGACGCAACGGAGTGCGTCCCTCCAGCTATGTTAAATCCTTAAACCCTAGAATATAAACAGTATCGAATTTACGTGAACGTAGTATTGATATTTTTAGTAACAAATTATTGCCAAAAAAATACTGTGTGTTAATAAAATCCTATTCATTTTTTAGTAAAAATAAGCATTATTTAATACAGAAAAGGGATCCCATATGAGTAACTATAAATTTTTGAATACGATAATTATTTGGTTGGTATTGACGGCCCATTTGTCGGCTCAGCCTGAATCACTTGAAGCTTTTTTCGATTTTGAAAATGTAACAGTTGATGGACCAGAATTTATAATTGGGGAGGCCCCATTTTCGATCCGGGTGATTGGATTCATCTTGCAGGATGTAGATCCAGGGCTTGCCCGTTCAGGGAGTCGAGCCCTCGTTGTCGATCCAAGCGTATCGGACCATAAGATTTTATTTGAAAGAGGGGTGAACCTACTGCAGTTCTATGCTGTCGATACCCTGGGAGGGGGAAGGATCGAACTTAGAGAAAGACATTTTCGTGTTTTAAATCAACAAGGTGTCGTCAACGGATTGCCGACCAGCCCTGGTCTTCAAAGTTTCGTCTCCTTCAGTGGAGATATCCAGGATTTGACGGATATAAATTGGACGAATGGGATTATAGAATTAAAAATTGTCAATCCCGGAGGACAAATAGCGATTGATGACCTTGGATTTACTTACGTTGAAGGGCCGCCAAATAATACAATTTTTGAAGATTTTGGGTTTGCTCAGGAACGCGCTGAATTCATATTCCCGAATAGTAATACGGATTTTACGATTGGTTTTCCTCCTTATACCGCGCACTTTACTGGTGGTGTCATCACGGGGGGATTACCTGCTTATAATCACTCGATACCGGGTGGTGGTGCGCATTGGGCAATTGTCCAGCAAGAAATCTCTGGCCAGCCGGTTCAAGAGATTACGGGAGTCATTGAATTTGAAACCCCGGTTGCTCAGGTACAGTTTTACGCGGCCATTTTTTTTGAGGATGACGGCTTTATTGAAATCTTCGATACAGAAGGTAACTTGCTTACTGCGACCGATGATATCGGCATGAATGTAAGCATTGAATTAACGGAGCCATTTACTTATTTCGACTTCAATGCGGTGGAATTAGGTGCCCCAGGTGGCATCGGCAGTTTACACTATACGAACAGGACGATCACCTCTACGACGGGGGATGTTGATAGCATCGGAATTGACGACATCGGGTATACCCCCATTGGCGCGCCTGGAAGCGGTTCCGAGGGACCGCCTCCTGTCCAAGGCCCGACCATTACTACCCAACCGACGAGCCAGGAAGTCGCATCGGGTACGGCTATTGCCTTATCAGTTGTAGCCAGTGGCGATGATCTCACCTACCAGTGGTATACTGGCAACAGCGGTGACACTGCCAACCCTGTGGCAGGAGCCACCACGAACAGTCTAACCACGGGCGCTCTCACCGTGAGCACAAACTACTGGGCGCAGATTAGCAATGCCGGAGGTAGTGCCAACAGTGAGACCGCAGTCATCACCGTAGCGGTGCCGGCTGTTCCTCTTGTACTAGAAGGCACGGGTGATATTGCGGGTGAAAATATTCAGCATCCCAACGGTAATGTATTCGACCAGATATTACTCACCGGAGAATCCATACGACTGCAGGCAAGACCTAATCAGATAACCCGCGTCTCCTTCATGGATGTAAACGAGGACATTGTGCAGGTTGAGTTCTCAGGTGCAGGTACATTTACCGTCACCCTGGACCCTGCCACCTTCCTGGCCCCGGCGATTCCTCCTCGCTACAACCAGGCTGTCGAGTACGTAACGGGTAAACCGAGTGTGGTCATCGATGGAGCGAACGCCAATACCTTCTTCAGTATCTTTACCGTCGGATCCATTAACGCGGTGAACCAGGCGCTTTTCCCCGAGGGTCAAGTCTATGACGCACAAGCGGACGTGACCCTGGTGGAAGTTGTAAATTCCACGGGCATGGGCGGCATGCAGTTGTCTAACGCCGCGTTCAGCGGAAGCACCGGCAAGACCGGTGTCGACGCGCGCGGAGTACCGATCGCAGTACGCTTAACTGTAGGCGACATTGATGCCGATGGCGACGCCGTGCCGCATCTCCTGTTCGGTGAGGGATCTTTTACGGTAGTAGCTGGCAACCCCGGATTGCGTATTACGGGTGGTGACCTCTTACAGACGAACGGCGCCGCGGTTGTCGTCGCCGAAAGCGGATCGACAACCACCGGATTTGAGACCCTGATTACGCAGAACAATTTTAAATCGGACAACACTCCACAGCCGACGCTGAGCATTGATGCCACCTTCGCCAATGAGGACGGTGATGCGATCGAGGTCGTTCTCGAAGAAATCACGATAGAATGAGCCGATTGCGGATTGGAGATGTCGCCTACGCGATAGCGGAGCTCGGAAGTCGATTGTGGAATGCGGATTGTTCCTAGCGGTTATAAAATATAATATTCATTTAATTTATATAATGCGGATGCAGAGGAGTGTATCCATCCAACGGTCTTAATTCTTTAGTATCGCACTTGGTTTTCTTTCTTGTGTATTTTGCGTGTCTTGCGTTGCCTAGATATAGTATCGCGGGAGCGAAGTGCTGACGGTCGACCGTTAATATGTAAACTAAAATTGAAATGCTATGACAGAAGATAAAACATTTCCTGCACGTGGGAGCATCGAAGAGATTGAGGAGGGTGCATTGCTGCAACCGAAATTCGATGAGAAAGGGCTCATTCCCTGTATCGCGCAAGATGCGGAGACCAACGAAATCCTAATGTTTGCCTACATGAATGACACCGCTTTACAGGCGTCCATCAGTACCGGGTTAGCACACTATTATTCTCGCTCACGCAATAAACTTTGGAAGAAAGGAGAGCAATCGGGTAACTTTCAACGAATTGTCAGTCTGCAAATTGATTGCGATCAGGATTGTGTTCTAATTAAGGTAAATGTCGATGGGGGCGCCTCGTGTCACATTGGCTATCGTTCCTGCTTTTTCCGAGAGCTGGGGACATTGTCTGATGATACTGATTTCAAATTAAATTTTGTCGAAAAAGAAAAAGTTTTTGATCCTGAAAAAGTCTATAAGAAGAATAATTAAATTTCTGCTATGACACAATGTCGACACGAAGCATAAATGCAATTCACAGGAACTGAATGGAAGCATCGTCCTCATTCAGCACGCTTAATTATACTATATGTTTTGTCTACCTGACATTGATGTTCGGTATCGGACTGTGGCTGGCAGGTAAGCAGAAGACGACGGAAGACTACTTCCTCGCGGGTAGAAAAATGCCTTGGCTTATTGTCGCCATGAGCATGTTTGCCTCACTTACGAGCGCGGCATCATTTATTGGATTACCGGGACTGGCGTATAGAGAAAACATCTCTCATATTGCTTTAGGTATAGTAAGTGTCCTCGCGGCTCCTTTTTTTATTTATCTTTTTTTCCCTTTTTATCGACGTCTTCACGTAACGACGACATACGAATATATCGGTGTTCGCTACGGGAACCCCGGCCGCTATGCGGTATCCGGATTGTTTGTCCTGCTGCGTTTATCCTGGTTAGGCGTTGTCATTTATTCTCCAGCTCTAGCTCTGTCGGTTGTGACCGGAGTTAATCTTTATCTCGCTATTCTTCTCATGGGCGTTCTCGCCACCACTTATACCGTTCTCGGTGGCCTGTCCGCCGTTTTATGGACTGATGCTATTCAATTTATCCTCCTTGTGGGCGGCGCAATTTGGGTGTCGGTGAGTCTGCTTTACGCCGTGCCAGATGGGTGGAGCGGGATCATGAGAATCGCTGGAGAGACAGACCATCTGAATGTTTTTACTTGGAAGATCAATCTATTTGAAATGAGTGCAACGGCGATAGCGATCACTACATTTATCGGTTTATTTCAAGATTACGGAATAGACCAGGTGACTGTGCAAAGACTATTATCGACAAAGAAATTCAGCGGAATGGTAAAGGCTGCCATTTTTAATTCATTCATTGATCTTACGGTTATGGGTATGTTGATGTTTATGGGGATAGGTTTGTTTGCTTATTACACTAGTTTCCCTGAGCAAGTATCCACCGGAATGACAGGTGATAGAGTGCTCCCTTATTATATAATAAAAAATCTTCCTAACGGCGTATCGGGGCTACTAATCACAGCTATATTTGCCGCCGCGATGTCGAGTATGGATTCGGGAATTAATTCGGTTTCAACCGTCATCGTAAACGATTTTGTCAAACCCTTGCGCCGAATAGCGAAAACTGAACATCAAGACGTAAAGTTAGCTCGTATTCTAACGATTATTCTGGGTGCGGTAGCGGTCGTCGTTGCCTGTTATATTACGACAATAGGAGAAATTATGCGATCTGCCGGCACGCTCATGAGTCTTTTTTCCGGGCCAATACTTGGATTTTTTCTCCTTGGTATTTTTACACAAAGAGCAAGTTTTCGGGGATGGATTATTGGAGTAATAGTCGCTATACCGGCAACACTCTGGTTGCAACATGGCACTGAGGTTCATTTTATTTATTACCAGTTTTTTTGTTTATGTGTGAACATGATCGTCACCTATCCCGCGAGTCTTATATTGGGTGGTGAAAAGGCACAGAAAAAATACACGCTCAGAGGAAGAGCTGAGTTAAATTCGGTTGAATAATGGGACGTTTTTTATAAGAAGATTGATATAGTCTTCGTCTCTGTTTGCATCATCTATCGATGCCCTATGTGTGATGGGGAGAATTTATAAGACTTGAAAATCCATTTCTTAGGTACATTCTTAAGATACCCATATTTTAATAAAATGATACTGGATACCGAGATACGTTCCAAAATTGAAGAAATAAATCAGCGGGCGGGTTACCTATGGAGGTATCTTTGACGCCGATGTTAAGCTGGGTGAAATAGCGAATATTGAACTTGAGATGGGGCAACCTGCTTTTTGGGACAATCATGAAAATGCTCAAAAGAAGGCATCTCAAGTAAGCCAGATTAAGCAGTTAATTAATCCTGTTATTGAGTTTAGAAAAAAACTGGAAGATCTCACAGCGATGGAGGAGCTTGTATCTGAAGCATCAGATGAAGAAGCGCAGGAATTGTTAAGGGAAATTGAACCTATAACGGA
Source organism: Opitutales bacterium (assembly GCA_965219535.1). Taxonomy (GTDB): domain Bacteria; phylum Verrucomicrobiota; class Verrucomicrobiia; order Opitutales; family PNEW01; genus PNEW01. The sequence continues at coordinate 2,074,257 of CBDCNV010000002.1, forward strand.
AAAGCTTGCCGGTGATATAGATGAGCTGGAGATCAAATCATTTTTAAGTGGGCCTCACGATCATTCTAACGCTATTATAAGTATTCATGCGGGGGCAGGTGGAACTGAATCCTGTGATTGGGCGGAAATGCTGTTGCGCATGTATACGCGCTGGTGTGAACGCCGAGGGTTTAATGTGACGATTCAGGATCTTCAAGCGGGTGAAGAGGCGGGAATCAGCCGGGTTTCCATGCATATTCAGGGTGAATTCGCTTACGGCTATGCAAAGGCTGAGCGCGGAGTGCATCGTTTGGTCCGCATTAGTCCCTTTGACTCGAATAGTCGCCGACATACATCCTTTTGCGCGGTCGATGTGATAGCGGAAATAGAGGATGATGTTGATATTGAATTTAAAGATGATGAATTACGTGTTGATACCTACCGTTCGAGTGGGAAGGGTGGTCAACATGTCAATAAATCTGATACCGCGGTGCGCATCACTCATTTACCTACAGGTATATTTGTCGCCTGCCAAAATGAGCGGTCGCAGTACAAAAATAAGGCGACTGCTTTAAAAGTTCTTAAATCACGTATTTTCGAAAAAATGGAGGATGAAAAACGTGCGGAACGCGATAAATTTTATGGAGAAAAAAACGAAATCGGCTGGGGTAATCAAATACGCAGTTATGTATTTCAACCTTATCAGATGGTAAAAGATTTACGCACCAGTGTAGACACATCCAATATACAGGCCGTGATGGATGGTGATATAGATCAATTTGTCAATGCCTGGCTGCGGGCTGGTTGTCCCACCTCTCGTATTAAAGAATCAGATAATTAAATAGATTAATATATCGATGGAAGCGACAGTGCTAAGTTATAGTGAAATTCTTACTGCCTTAGAGCGACAACCTTTATTCGAGGATAAGACATGGAAGTTATCACCTGAACCTTTTCCGCTTACCTTAGATGAGGTCGCCCAGATAGAAGAAATCGGAGTAGCTTGTCTGGAGTTCTATCGTGTGCTTGAGATACTCTATTTAAGATCAGTCGAAGATAAGAATCTATTGCGCAATAAATCGCTTAAAGCACCGTGGGTAGCGGAATATCTCGATCGCGGTAAACCAGAAAAATTAATTAATCATGCGCGTTCCAAACGCTTGCGTGGAGAAACTCCCCTCGTTATTCGTCCAGACTTACTTTCGACGGACGATGGTTTCGCACTTACAGAAATCGATTCCGTTCCCGGGGGTATTGGTTTAACCGCCTTTCTCGCTCAGCTTTACTACCGGGGGGGAATTAAGCTTGTTGGCGATGCGGATGCAGAAAGTATGATCATCGCTTTCTATGAAGCATTAGCTTCGCGTGCAAAAAATAAAAATTTACCCCTTATTGCCATTCTTGTCAGCGACGAAGCCAACACTTATCGGCCGGAAATGCAATGGTTAGCTGAGATGCTCCAGCAAAGGGGAAAACGTGTATATTGCTTTCATCACAGCGAAATTATGCCTTTGGGTAATACGCTTTGTGCGTCTGTCGATGGCAATCCAGAAAAGATAGATGTCATCTACCGTTTTTGGGAGCTGTTCGACCTCGCGAATGTACCCCTTGCGGAATACATCCTGGAAGCCTGGGAGGATTCACAACTCGTGGTCACGCCTCCGATGAGACATTTTCAAGAGGAGAAATTGAGCCTTGCACTATTTCATCATCATTTGCTTGAGGAATTCTGGCGTGAAAATCTCTCTAAATCTTCATTCAAATTATTGCGAAAAATCATACCTAATTCATGGATAATGGATCCGGTCGATCTCCCTCCCAATGCCGTGTTAGATGCGCCTTACATCGGTGGAAAACCTATGACCCACTGGGAGCAACTGGGGGACGCTTCGCAAAAAGAGCGCAACTTAATTATAAAGATGAGCGGGTTTCATGAAGAGGCCTGGGGAGCACGCAGCGTATTGCTCGGTAGTGACGTTTCAGCCACTGACTGGCAAAAGGGGATTTCTAATGCACTCAGTTCCGGCGACCGCAATCTTTATGTGCTGCAGGATTATCATAAACCCAAACGCTTGAAACACACTCTCTATAGGGGGCCGGATGAAATCGAAGAAATTGAAGGCCGACTTCGTCTGAGCCCTTATTATTTTGTTAAGGAAAATAAAACTAAAATGGCAGGTATGCTTGCTACATTTTGTCCCGCAGATAAAAAAATAATTCATGGCATGCGTGATGGTGCGATGCTGCCCTGTCAAGTGGTCGGATAGACTGGTAAGTTTAATATCCAAAAGCTTCGTCTGCGCTTGCCACGTCGTAGTCCCGCAGTTACGGGACGAAGACGGGTCTGCCTCTTGTAGGTTACGACTAGATGATAAGAGAGCTTAATAAGTCCTTCCGAGAATGGGTCCTTAAAACGCGTCGGAGGAAGGACTGGAAAAAGATATTCGATTTCCGATATCCGATATGCGATATTCGATATAGTTTCAACATCTCGCACATCGGATATCAAACGTCGGATATCAGAATGAAAGATATACGAATGAAGGATTCACGGTTCAGGTTCTATATAGCGCAAGCCATCTGCGTCTTCGTCTAAATCCTCTATCAATTAATAATCGCTTATAAATTATCCACTCGGGATGAAGACGCGGACGTGGATGAAGACGAAGGGAAAACGTAAGTTTAAAAACCTACTCAGTGCTCTGATCTTTCCGTGCAAGCTCATCTTGTTTACGCATAAGTGCCAACCAATCTTGCATTGTATACTCATGTACTTTTTTCGCAGAGGATATACTTAATGGAATTCCGGTTATCGCAGATTCAGGAGAAAATGTAGCTTTCTCGATGCCTTTTTCCGTCAATCTGATCGTATCTTTATACCCATCATTAAAAGTAATCTGTAAGCCGTCTTTAATGAGTGTCCAGCGACCATTAACTTTGAGGAGACCCTCATCGAAATTGTATTTAATACGTGTGCATTTACCCCAAGTCTCTATGTGTATAAAATAGCGGTAAGCGTTTTCATCCCCAACTTCCCAATGGCCTAAAAAACTTTCACCACTTGCCAATTTAGGTTTCCCAAATGTAAAAAAATCTTGAGCCTTCTCCGCAGTAATTCTTGTCGCGAGGGTTATATTTATCGGATTTGATCCAAAGATACCTCCCTTTTCGATTCCCTCGTAGGTGTAACTTTCCGCTGATTGAAAGATTTTACCTCCGGTATTATCTTCCCATGTGATATTTGCACCATCACTATTTTCGTTCCATATTCCCTTTTTCTTTTCTACTTCACGCCGAGATGGATTAGCATATTCTACGTTACCCCCTCTTTTAAGAAAGAGGTAAAAGTTGTCATTTTTATTTATAACTATTTCCCAGAAACCGATGTACTGACTTCGAGAAGGGAGTGACGCATCTACATGGAGCTGATTACTATCAGTGAGATCACTGTCACCCTGTGGAGTTTCCACCACGAGGCTGCCGACAATATTGCGACTGACTCGCTTTGCTCTCAGCGTACTTTCAGGATTAATATCAAGGGGAGCACCCGGTAAATAGGCTTCTTTAAAAAAATCTTCACCTGTTCTCAGTAAGACATCACGAAATCCTGTCGGCCAGGTTATAACTATTCTTTTGCCGTCAGTGACCCAATCACCTTTTTCAATTTTATTGCTGGCTTCGCCAGACCAGAATGAAGAGGCACGCCCGGCTTTTTTAACGATTAAATAAAAAGTGTCACCCGTATTATCTTTAAAAGCCCAAAATCCTATTAAATCATTAGGGTCGAAAGAAGATGTGTCTTTATTGATCTGAGCTGACGTATAATTCGAAATAATCGAAAGGATGATGGCGCTGATCATCCACAATCGAGTATATCTATTGATAAATTTCATGAACACCAGGTGGAGCAAATTAATATAACATATTAAAAAAATGAGTAGAAAATAAGTAGTCTTTAATTCAATCCAGCGACTCCGAGTGAGCAAAACAAAAAAAGTATGATCTTATAATCAAGAACAAAAATCATTTGTCCATGTGGAAATGACAGGGGTATTCTAATCTATGTTCCAGGATAGAGAAAAAGCTCGATCTATTATGCAGTATACCACAGTATTCGACTTTATCTTAAAAATCCGTAATACTCTATTCAGTAAGATATTCAGTGACGAAAAGGTTGAATATCGAGACTATTAACCGCTGATTTTCGAGAAATTCAGGGGTGAGTAGGAAATAGATCCCTGATTTACGCAATCACGGTCAGTTAGTTTTCCTGAAGTGTTGAGACGTTTACTTAGATCAAAGTTAAATTGATAATTATCCTCACCAATATGTCTGAATAAACCACCGATTTTTCGACCGTCCGGGATTGTATGTTCGATAGGGGTACCGTTTGTGACCGGATAGGGGAAGTTTACATTGTGTACAATGATATCCTCTGGTGTTTTACTGGCGTGTTCAATTGTGAATTGTGTAGAAATCGATGCAGCCGTTCGTAATGAGGTTTCAAATTCTTTATCCACATGGCCGTTCTGCTCTTTTACACTATTAAATATTATTTTCGGTACAACGATTGAAAACGCAAATGCCGGTAACCCCCACAGTGCGCCCTCACTCGCTCCTGCAATCGTTCCCGAACACATAACTAAGGGTAGTGATGTATTATAACCGACATTAATTCCTGAAACGACTACATCGGGCTTTTCGTCAAGCAAGTTACTAAGGGCAATATTGACGCAATCACTCGGAGTCCCATCAATTGACCACGCTGGACAATTCAAACCTTCAAACTTTTCGACCTTTACCGTTCGGTAACGGCTCATTGATTTACTCACCCAGCTTTGTTCCATTTTCGGTGCTGCAACGACCACCGCAAAGTGTTCTTTCAACGCTTCTACCAATACTTGAAGGAAAAAACAGCCTATTCCGTCATCATTTGTAACGAGAACTCCAGGTTTTTTCATTTACTATGATAAGAGATAGAATTCGGTAAAAGATGACGATGGATTTATTCTACCGGATCTCGTATAAAAATTAAAAAGTGTTGTCCCTGGTGCTATGGATTAAACTATTTTATAAATTGTGATCAGGTAGCGGTATACGTCCCGCGAAATCCAAATTATTCAGTGACAAGTGTAGAAGAGGCTATATGGAGTTATCTCTTGAGAGAGATTAGACTTTATCTCTATCTCGCTGGACGGTGGTCTCTATTTCCGCGACCATCGCGGCGTTCTCGGTTACCCTGTCGTGGACGACGATCCGAACTTCGTTGCGGTCTTTCTTCGACTGTTCTTCCTTCCCGTTCGGCCATAGCAATACGTCGACTTAAGCGGATACGACCTTTATCATCGGTTTCAATACATTTGACCCACATCTCATCACCCATTTTGCAGATATCCTCTGGTTTTTCGACGCGGAAGTCAGCCAGTTCTGATATGTGGACAAGACCTTCTTTCCCGGGTAAACACTCAACAAATACGCCAAATTCTTTAATCCCACGAACAGTCCCTCGATAAATTTTATCAACTTCAATATCTGCGGTCGAAAGTTCAATTTCTTCTATCGCACGCTCCATCGATTGTTTATTATTCGAGTAAACTAAAATTTTTCCGCTATTGTCTTCATTAATGTCGATCCCCGCTCCGCTTACTTCTGTAATGCGCCGAATATTTCTGCCTCCCGGGCCGATGAGGGCGCCAATCTTTTCCGGATCAATTTGCAACTGGTGAATTCGCGGTGCATGTTCATTGAGATCTGGGCGTGGTTCAGCTAGTTCTCCAGACATAATTTCGAGAATATCCAATAGTGCTTTCCGGTTGAGCGCGACTGCTTCCTTGGCAATTTCAAAGGGAAGACCTTTAATCTTAAGATCCAGTTGAAATCCGGTAATACCTTTTTTTGTGCCGCATATTTTGAAATCCATATCGCCGAAATGATCTTCACTGCCCAGGATATCCGTAAGCACGACATGTTTTATAATTTCGCCGGAATCATCCGTTTTTGTAACCAAACCTACAGAAATACCGGCTACCATGTCAGTAATTGGAACACCGGCATCCATCAAGGCAATACAGCCGCCACAAACGGATGCCATGGAACTGGAACCGTTGGATTCCATTATATCGGAAGTCAGACGTACCGTGTAAGGAAAATCATCTTCAGAGGGGATGACGGGTAGCAATGAGCTCTCTGCAAGTGCACCATGGCCGATTTCTCGACGACCCGGTCCAGAAAATCGTCCTGTTTCGCCAACGGAGTAGGGCGGGAAATTATAGTGTAAGATGAAAGACTTTGAGCTCGATCCACCCGTAAGTCCGTCCATGTCTTGGGCATCTCCGGAAGTTCCTAAAGTTGCAATAACAATATTCTGGGTTTCACCACGTTGAAAAAAGGCCGATCCATGGACGCGTGGCAATATTCCCGCCTGGCATTCTATGGCACGTATATCTTGCAGATTGCGCCCATCAGCGCGTTTCCCATTTTCCAGGATATTTTCTCGATAAACGTCTTCCTGTAGTATTTCGAAAGCGAGACGCACCTGGTTGGGATCAAAATTCTCCTCTCCTTCCTTTTCTTGTACTTTTAAGCTCGTTTCCTCCATGATCGCCTTGACCGCATCATCGCGATCCTGCTTTTGCTCACTGAATACCGCATCGGTTAAACGATCGCCTACAGAGTCCTGGATGAATGTGAATAATTCAGGTTTGCAGGTGTGAAGCTCAAACTCTTTTTTGGTTTTCCCCGCCGCCGCGTGTAATTTTTTTTGCGCCTCAATTATTTTTTTAACATTCTCGTGCGCAAATTCAAGGGCTTCAAGGAACCGTTCATCTGATATCTGATCAGCGCTTCCCTCGATCATCATCATTTCATTTTCATTGCCGACATAAATGAGATCGAGAGAGGACTGAAATTGTTGTTCGTGAGATGGGTTTACAATAAATTCTCCCTCCACTTCGCCGACGCGTACACAACCAATAGGACCGTCCCAAGGTATATCAGAGATCATCAATGCTGCTGAAGCGCCATTCACCATTAGAATATCCGATTCATTAACTAAATCGGTCGTAAGCAGCATACCGATAACCTGTACTTCATTGAGAAATCCCTTGGGGAATAGGGGACGAAGTGGGCGATCACATAATCGTGAGGTAAGTGTTTCTTTTTCCGAAGGGCGTCCTTCTCGTTTAAAAAACCCTCCAGGAAAACGTCCCGCCGCGGAAAACTTTTCTCGGTAATCGACGGTCAGGGGAAAAAAATCTTGATCTGGAAAGCGGAGTCCAGAGGCCGCAGTGGCGGCGACGAAAACCATTGTTTCACCTAATTGAATGGTGATAGCTCCATTAGCTTGTTTTGCCAAGGTACCGGTTTCAATAGTAATGCCGAGGTCATCGACAGTTACTGAATGTTTCTGTTTTAACATCTTAATCCTTTATTTCTCTTTTTCTTTAAATTCCACGTAGTAGTCAGAATTTTGACTTTATTAATAAAATCTTCTTAAATTTATTTGTCCCTGCAGAAGTATTGCCGTTGCTTTTAAACGAAATAGTGATGGTTTTACCTGGCTAATGCCACCGTGTGTTGACCGACACTTTAATGTGCGGTGAGGGTGAAAATTACCGGCAAGCCTTATCTGCGCAATTTCAGGCGCTGCAATAGCTCGTTATATTTTGTGAGGTCGTGTCGCTTAACGTAATCGAGCAACTTCCGCCGCCGGCTCGTCATCCCGATCAGCCCGCGACGTGAGTGAAAATCTTTACGATGCGTCCTCAGGTGATCGGTCAGGTGATTTATCCGGGATGTGAGGAGTGCTATTTGCACCTCGCTCGATCCTGTGTCCTTGTCATGTACTCGGTAATCGCTTATTATGTTCGTCTTATCAATCGTTTCTGTCATTATTTTCTTTCTTTTCACAACTTTAGGGACGAGCGTTTTCTTCGTCCGTGAATCCAGCAGAAGCCGGAAACACCGTTTCAGCCCGACAATATTATTACCGGACAAGTCGCGGAAAAGACTGTGTATACAGCGCTTTTCTCAACGCAAGGGATTAAGAAAATGGCTGTATAGCTATCCATTGCAAGCTTTTATTTGTTCGTCAGGGATTGCATTTTCATACCATTCAGCTTCGTCTTCGTCCACGTCTGCCTCTTCGTCCTCTTTTATTTTATAACCCCTTCGCAAATATCCCCCGAGACGAAGACGAAGATAATGTCACCCACCAAGCTATCAACCGGCTTTAAAAATTATGCCATTAATATTTTCGCACCCGTCTATTTTCCTGATTCGTTTGAGAATATCATTTTTGCGGAATGTTAATTCCTGACGTAAAATTGGGTTGGAAACAGCAATGATCAAACGATTTTCCTTATCCAAGCGTTGAGGCCGGCACCGGTCAGCATGGGCTCCACCCATAATGTTACGCCAATGAGTAATGAGATTTTCTTCAAGGCGAAGTTCACCGATTTTGTATTCCTCAATTAATGTTTTAACCAGGGAATCCATTTTGAAAGCAGGTCGATCAGTGGATTTATCAAAATTCTCCGGCAAGGAACGGAAATTCGCGATCAGGTTTTCTACATAGCGTGGGAATTTCATCGAAAACAGACCGGTATATTCAGGATCGGTTTGGTAAGAGTGAGAGTAATTCATCTAGACGGGTAATGCGATAATAGCCTGGATTTTGATTTTCAGGATCAAGAATCAGTGCATTCCAGCCGGCATTGATTGCTCCATCAGCATCGCGTAGAGGATTATCACCAATATGAAGTAGATTTGTAGGTTGGAGCCCCATCTTCATTTCAACATGAGAAAAGATTCGGCGATCGGGTTTCTCGAAACCAATTTCACTCGAAATAAAAATAGACTCAAATAATAAATCCAATCCAATTTCTGTGCTTAAGCTACGGATTCGCTTATCCCAATTAGTTAACAGCGCCAGTCTATAGCCGCGTGATTTCAAAGATTGAAGCGTAGGCAATGCGTCTTCCGAAAGATTCCATCGTTTAGCTAAGGTAAATGTTTCGTAGAGATCTTTAAAGATTAGTTCAAAATCTTTATTTTTACAATAGCGTCCGACCGTTTGCCAAACGATGTTTCGCCAGTATTCAAATTCCGTGTCTTCGCTGAGATTTTCACGCGTCGTTTCTTGAGCGCGGGCAAATGCAACTTTAAAAAGTGCATTGAGTGCCATCGGTTGAATCGTGACACGATGATTTGAAAGTACATCGGCATAGATGGCACCAACGGAAGGGTGGGGCGTCAAAAGCGTTCCCGCGGCATCGAAAGTGATACCTGTTATCGCCGTTATATCCATACTTTTAGCTAATCATAGACCATTGACCTTCGACAATAAAATTTTAGATGCTTTGAAAGATCCTGACTTTTCTTGACGATCGAACCTGCCGTTTTATTTTTTGAAGTTTATCCATTATGGGCTACCTGCAAAATCTGCAATTTATCTATCGCGCCTGGCGCTATCGCCTGAAACTGGAGCCTGAGGAAATTTCTTTTATGATAAAATCACTCACTCCAGGTGATACAGCCGTTGATATTGGTGCTCATAAAGGGGCTTACACCTACTGGATGCAAAGAGCAGTTGGACGAAAGGGAAGAGTATTTTCGTTTGAGCCGCAACCGAAACTCGCAGCATACCTGGAAGCGATGCGGACTTCTCTTGGATTAGATCATGTAAGAGTTGAAGAATTGGGGATTTCCTCAAAGATCGGAAACGAGGAGCTTTTTGTCCCGGGTTCCGGGCCATCCCCCAGTGCAACTTTGGCTTCCCCCCAAAAGTGTATTCCGGGATCAACTTATGATGTTCGGATTGAATCGCTGGACAATTATTTTAAAGAAAAGGATGTAGGGCCCATTCGGCTTCTTAAAGTTGACGTCGAGGGTCATGAATTGAACGTTTTTCGTGGCGCGGAGCGAATTCTGTGTGAGGACCATCCGACATTAATTTTCGAATGCGAAAGCCGTCATCATCCGCAGGATAGTGTTTACACGGTATTCGATTTTCTTGAAGAACTCGGTTTTATAGGGGGATATTATTTTCGAGGGAATTTTCAGCCGATAGCACAGTTTAATGAATCTGAGCACCAGGTGTCTAGGAAGTCTCCTTACATTAATAATTTCATTTTCGAACATGGATCTACCCCACGAGGGTAGAAAAGTAAATCATCCCGGGTCCGAATTTTCCTTTAGAGATTTATTATGCTCATATAGTTTACTGTAGCGAACAAGCGTATAGAAGGCCATGCTTGCCGCGATATAAAATCCAGGAAACCCGTCCAAAAAGCCACATTTTATAAAATACCCTCTCATAAATCGCCACCAGGGTCTCATGACTGTTTGCATGACTGACCAACGCTTACCCGCTTCCAATTGCCGTTTTAAAAAAATATCAGAAAAGTAAATTATCTTTTCAATTTGGGCGTTTAAACTCGGATAGGTATAATGATGGAGGTCGCCGCTGATTTTTTGCGCCACACCGTCGAGTTCGATTTTTTCATGCTCGCTGCCACCGCCCCATCTCGCGTTTCCCGCACGAAAGAGACGTAGACTGTAATCTGGGTACCAATCACCATGCTTGATCCAGCGTCCCATAAACCATACTTTTCGTGGGAAATAAGCTCCATTAAATGTGGGATTGTCTATTGTTATAAAAGAGATGATTGACGCTTTAAGATTTGTTGAAACCTTTTCATCTGCGTCAAGAGATAGAATCCATGGTTGGGTGGCATAATCCAAAGTTAAGTTTTTTTGGTCGCGATAGCCCTGCCACTCGTGTTCATGAACCTGGGCATTATAGCCGCGCGCAATGTCCATCGTGCGGTCCGTACAATCGTTAATCACGAGGATGATTTCATTTACCCAAGATGCTACGCTATCCAAGCATCTAGCGAGGTTTTCAGCTTCATTGTGCGCAATCAATACGACACTGAGAGGATATTTTTTTTCTTGATTCATAATCGACTACTTCAGCCTTCCACTGCGGTAAAAATTAGAATGCACTGTTCGATAATTGTAAATTAATTTTATGATTGATACAGATTCACAGAACATAAAAATGCGTTATGAGAGATAACACACAGGTGAATTTCAACTGATTAATCGAGAAATGATCAATGGCTAATGCGGATTTAATACATACGCTTCGAGGGGCAGGAGCGGTTCGCTTCCTGCACAGGATCATTCCCTTAGGGCGTAAATATCATCCGCTATTAGCCTTGTTAAACAAGCGGCAGGGATTAATAGCCGTTCCCTTTGACGAGTCCTATGTGATTACACCGGCATTGTGGCGAAAACAAATGGCTAATTATTTAACAAGCGGTGCAGATTTTATACCCGAAATAAAACTGATTGAACCTCTGTGTCGAAAACTGGAAAAAGGGGTAATTCTCGATGTTGGCGCTAATACAGGGCTCTACGTTTTATTATTACGGTCATACTCAAGTCACCCTATTATCGCTTATGAACCGGATCCTTTTCTTTTCAAACTTTTGAATCAAACGATCAAGTATAATGGCTTAGAAAATATAACGACTAAAAATCTCGCCTGTGCCAATGCACGCAGTGAATTGAGTTTTGCGATGAGAATAAACAGTTCAGTAATTGCAGACGGTGTGAGCGGGACAACTCCAGCTGCCAACCCTGTGAGTGAAAATAACTGGGATCGAGAAGCCTTAGTCTCGCAGGCAGGTGATGCCGTTATTAAGGTGCCGACCGTAATCTTGGATGAAGATCTGGAGGAAGTCCCCTCGATAGCGCTTATAAAAATAGATTGTGAAGGTTACGAGTACCATATTCTAAAAGGGGCAAGAAAGTTAATTGAACGGCACCACCCGTTTATTTTTTTAGAGCTTCACCCAACGATGCTCAAAAATTTTCAGCATACCCCTGAGGATGTCATCAATTTTTTAAAGCCTTATTACAATTTGCAATATTGGTGTTATCAACACCACTGGCCGACCACTAAAATGGGAAGAAGTATTGAGAAATTTAAAAAATCAAAAGCCTACCAATATAATGATGAAAGTGAAATGTTAGCGGATATAAACGCCAATCCTGGCATCTCACAAGTCTACCTCGTAGCGAGCCCGAAAGGGAAATGAAGGGATATTAAGGATTATAGTCTTTTAAAAATCTATCCCTTACCCCGCTATTTCAATTCATGGAGGAAATCTGAAATATCAGCTTTAGCTCTCTCAACTGTAATAGCGGTCATATAATCATTGCTTTCAAAAGTTTTAAAAGCTTGATCCAGGTTTCTATCGGGCATCGCGATAATTTTATTTTTCACTTTCCATGGGCCGTAGACTCGATCATCGGACATACCATAAAATGCAACCGTAGGACAGCCGCAAGCTGCAGATAAATGGGTGGTGACCGTATCGACACCGACGTATAATTTAGCGCGGTATAAAAGATAGGCTAATTCAGCGAAAGACATCCCCTTTTCGGAGTAGATACATTGCTCACCCGTCTTTTCCTGTAATAATTTAGCCTGTTCTATTTCCGCTGTATCGCTACTCGTACTGATGACAATAGTGTCAAAGATCTCTAGAAGCCAAAGTGAAAGTTCGACCCAATTCTCCAATGGCCATTCCTTGCTTTTCCAACGGGTTGCCAGGCGAATTACCACAAAATTTTTATTTATAATTTTTTCGAATACCGGTGCTGCCTTTTCACTCGAGTACTGGAGTTTTGGCGGCGAATCGGGCAGGGGGAAATATTTTTTTACGATCCGGTAGTCTTTTTCAACGGTGTGCGTCAGCGTTTGATTAAACATCAGTATTTCATCAAAAACTAATTTCCACAGTGAGTTTAGATTGGTATTCGTTCCGTTGGCTACCTTGGTTTTACCTTTGAGGAAGGAAGTTAACCACCGTGCCCTGCTCTTGTCCGTCAGCTCAAAAATATAATCAAAAGTGTATCTTCTCAATTCTCTGATAATACTGAGGTCAATTAGAAATGTTTTTATGTTTCGGTTTTCATTTTCAATAGGCGTGTAGGGAATCACGCGATTGATACAGTCACAAGCCTCGAGTATTGCTTCCGAGCCTTTCCTCACGACGACAAATATTTCGGCATCCGGAAGGATCTCTTTTACCGCCGATAAAGTCGGTGTCATAAGGAGGGAATCTCCTATATGAAGTAGTTTAATAAATAATAATCTCATTCTCCTTTTCTTTAACTTTTAAAATATTGAATACATTCGGTAAATGTAAACGGGTAAGTTAACGAGTTGAGCTTCTACCATTTTCTCCTTCAATTGTCTTGTGATATTATTGAATCTCACTACTCTACCGCAAAGATGAAATCATTCCTAATTAAAGTATTTAGTAACCTTGCTGCAATGTTTGTAGCCTTGGGATTGTTCGCCGTTTTTTGGGTGATGCTTATTGTAATCATCGCTTTATTCTTCGACGAGAGAACAGTACCGATAAAAGAGAATTCGGTATTGGCCTTTGATCTATCAGTTAATATCATGGATTCCCCACGCGATATCACGGCATTTGATTTAATTGAAGAAACGATCGATGGACCAATCTCTCAGGTCTTATATTTGAAGTCTGTAATAGATGGTATTGATAGAGCAGCGGAAGATGATCGCATTTCGGCATTATATCTTCATGGCAGTCTGCGGCCTGAAAATAACGGCTCCAGCTTTGCGACATTAAGAGAAATACGCGATGCCATTAAGCGATTTAAAAAAACGAATAAGCCGGTAGTCGCTTACCTGGTTAATTCGTCAATGCGGGATTATTATTTAGTCTCCTCTGCGGACACGCTTATTCAAAACCCATTTGGGCTAGTTAATTTAAATGGCCTTTCAGCGACGCTGATCTTTTTTGGCAATGCATTTCAAAAGTACGGTATTGAGGTGCAAACATCTCGGGTTGGTAGGTATAAGTCAGCGGTAGATGTTTTTACCAGTGATGAGATGAGCTTGGAAGACCGTTATCAAACAAAAGAATTAATCGAAAGTTTATGGAATAACATCCTCATCGATATTGGTGACATTCGCAATATAGCCCCTGAGACGCTTGCAGATTATTCAGCTAACTATGTTTATTTCTCTTCTCAAGAGGCACTTGAATTGGGGTTAGTCGATGAATCCGCTTATTTTGATGAGGTGCGTGAAAAACTCATTGATATTGGTGAATTTGATGAAGATTTAGAAAGTTTCAGACAAATTTCATTTACTGATTATCTTGCGGAAGACCGGCAGCTTTCAGTTGAAGCGTTGGGTATTGCCGGAGATGGCCAACCTAAGATTGCGGTTGTTTACGCTGAGGGTTACATCGTGAATGGGGAGGGGAATTTTGACCAGGTCGGTGGTGACCGTGTCTCTCGTGAATTACGAAAATTAAGACACGACGATGATGTTAAGGCCATTGTATTACGCGTAAATAGCCCCGGTGGCAGCGCTGTTGCGTCCGAAATAGTACTGCGTGAATTACAATTAATTAAAAATGAAAAACCTGTCGTTGTCTCGATGGGATCTTTAGCGGCTTCGGGAGGCTATTGGATTGCCGCAAACGCGGATACAATCATTGCGGAAGCGACGACAATAACCGGATCAATTGGGGTTTTTAGTATTTTTCCCAATATTAAAGAAATCGCTAATCGAACTGGCATAACGTTTGATGGGGTCAAAACTTCAAAGTATGCGGACATATTTACGATCGCCCGGTCCAAAACGGATGATGAATTGGAATTACTGCAAAAGCATACCGATTTTATTTATGATGCCTTCATTGAGCGTGTAGCGGAAGGGCGTAATTTAAGTGTCGACGAAGTAAAAGCTATTGCTGAGGGGCGGATCTGGTCTGGCACCGAAGCCTTGGAAGTTGGGCTTGTCGATAAATTAGGAGGGTTGGATGACGCCATTGAACATGCTGTTGACATCGCCGGTATAAAAGGTGATTGGCAGCTGATCCAGGTTCCTGAAGAGACAGATGCCACAGCGTTTATCGAAAAACTTCTCGGTGGGGCTCCTAAGAATGAACCATTGGGCAGTGAAGGTTCTATTTCCCAAAAACTGCGACAAATGCAACGCGAACTTTCCTCGTTAAATGTACTCAATGATCCTAATGGTGTATATGCACTCATGCCGCTTAACTTTAAATTTAATTAAGTAATTACTTGCGTTGAGCTTTCTTCTCTATTCCAGACATTGACAAAATTTGCTTTGTGGAAGATATTGTTTATTGATCATGGAAAATTTGGAAGTCACATTAAATCGGGATTGTAAAGCTACGCTAATTCCCGCGGGTCATGAAGTTCTTCTCACTGAAGGGACCGCGGTCCACATTGCGCAGACTCTTGGCGGCAATCTTACGGTGCGCAATGATATGGGGATGTATCGAATAGGAAGCGCTGACCTCGACGCGCTTGGAGACGAGGTTGCCGAGCAAATTAATTCCCAAAAAGTGACTAACGACGTCTCCGATAGAAGCTTCAGTGAGGACTCAATATGGGAGGCTTTAAAAACCTGTTACGATCCTGAAATACCGGTTAATATAGTAGATCTGGGATTAATATATGATCTATCCACTGAGGCATTGGCTAGCGGTAATAACAGCGTTAGAGTCAAGATGACATTGACCGCACAGGGTTGTGGTATGGGGCCGGCGATTGCCGCCGACGCTAAAGATAAAATCGAAGCTATACCTGAGGTTGAGTCGGCCGAGGTAGAGATTGTTTGGGATCCGCAATGGACCCCCCACATGATTTCCGAAGAAGGGCGCAAGCTACTCGGCCTTGATTAAACAAAGATAAAATATGGAAATGGAGGCACAAAAGAGTCCTCCCCAGCCGGAGTTACAGAAAATCCAGCGCTTTATCGATTACCTTGCCCTGGAGCGTCGCCTTTCAGATTATACAGTCCGTAATTACCGAACAGCTCTGCTGAATTTTTTTTCCTGGAATCGGGATGTCGGTCACTGGTCCGGTGACATAACGAAAATTTCGGGCCGCGAAATTCGCGATTACCTCATAGAAAGTCAGCGGCGTGTTTCAAGGCGAACGCTCCATAATTATGTTTCAGGTTTAAGGTCTTTCTACAATTATTGGTTGAAGCAAGGTGGGGTTAAAATCAATCCATTCGAGGGAATTACCTTGCCCAAATTGAATAAACCTCTGCCAAAATTTTTAACTGAAAATCAAATAACGCAGTTAATCTCCGGCCCCATGCGTCTTCTCGATAACGAGAGCCTATCACCTTTTCAAGCCTGGCGGGACAGACTTATTCTTGAGATACTATACGGTGGAGGATTAAGGGTAAGCGAATTGGTCAGTTTGAATTATGGCATGGTAGACCTCAGCAGCGGTGTTGCCCGTATCTTGGGTAAAGGAAATAAAGAAAGGCTCTGTCCGCTGGGAAACGTGGCTACTGCCTGTCTCAATAAATTTCGCGCTGAATTCGCTTCTCAAACTGGTTATGACGATCCTGTCGTGGTTAATGATCGATTAAAAAGAATCAGTGCAAGATCTGTTCAACTGATGATAAAAAAATATTTAGCTTTAGCTGATTTACCGCTAGATATGTCTCCCCATAAGATACGGCATTCTTATGCGACGCATTTACTTAATAATGGGGCGGATTTAAGGTTAGTTCAGGAATTACTGGGTCATGCCAGTCTCTCAACGACTCAGATATATACGCACGTAGATTTAGCTCGACTCAAAGAAGCTCATCGCAGTGCCCATCCCCGTTCGTAGGAGGGGGGGGTGAAGAGTGAACAGTGAACAGTGAAAAATGAACAGCGAACAGATGCGGTGGTTCATAAGCTTCGTCTTCGTCTGGCTCATCGTCTTCGTCCTCTTTTAATTTATAACTTTATCGCAATTTCTCGCCAGTGAAAAGTGAACAGATGAGGTGGTTAATAAGCTTCGTCTTCGTCTGGCTCATCGTCCTCGTCCTCTTTTAATAAATAATTAATTCGCAATTTCTCGCCAGTGATGAAGAGGTGGACGCGGAGGAGGGGGGAGGGGGAAGTGAAAAGTGAACAGTGAACAGTGAACAGTGAACAGTGAACAGTGAACAGTGAACAGTGAACAGTGAACAGTGAACAGATGCGGCTCGCGGCTATAGTATCACTATTTAATCGAAGCGTAGAGATCCGATTTTTCTGGATTGAGAACGAGGGTGTGTGAAGTTTCTAAGAGGGAAACCTTTTTCTTCAATCCATAAGAGAGGGGAAGCTGGGCGACACCAATTAACCGACGCATAATTTCTGCGCCCGTAATCTTTAGTGTTTTAACGAGGGAAATATCTACTGAAGATCGATACTGGTGGACGAATTGGGTGATTAAATCATTGTTTTGTTGAGCGAGAATAAAGTGGGCAAGCGTTACACCGATTTCGTATTCGGGTCCTCCAAAAAAGGAAAATTCGGGATCGATGATCATTATCCCTCCACGGGTTTTCAACCAGCTTCCGGGAAAAAAATCACCGTGCAGCAGTGTGTGGCCGTCTTCCAGATAAAATTGGCCCAGTTCTTCCACCGCTTCGACATACTTTACATCATTAATTAGTTGATTTGCCGCTTCACTGAGACCATCGGTGATGCCATTGAGATCCAAACCATTATTGCGAACGAGGGGGTAGTGAAAAATATGTTCGTGATTAAGTTCACGCATATCACGGTTTGTCAGACTATTTCGACTGGTTTCATCAAATGAAATCGAATGAAGAGCACTCAACCAGCTGGATAAAGCATTAATATTATCAGGGGTTAATTGCACTCCTTGATAAAGTTCAGTAAAGTCCCGAGCCTCACCTAAATCTTCAATTGCTATGACGCGGGAAATCGGATCGAGGTCGTAAAATTCGGGAGTTAGACTGGCAACTTGCGGGTGATCTTTTATCAACTTATAAAAACGCGCTTCACGCATGACACGATCCCATGGCGCTTCAATGTCCGGATATTTTTCTACCCAGGGTCGTGATTGTTTTAATATAATCGTGCGTAGGTTAGTACGAACACGCATCGTGAAGTTCATGTTACCTTCTCCGGCCTTTTCGGTTTTCACAACACTATCGTTCGCTTCGAGTAGTCCCCGGTTACGCAAGTAAATGTTCAGAGCATCAAAATCATCATAAGAGAGAAGGGTGATTTCTGGATACGTTTGAATCAGTTCATCTTTGTTCATTGCGCAAAGGGCCGTGATGAATTACAAAATGTAAATGACAATGCAATTTTTTAATAAAAAGATTGAGATGTTAATAATATACGTAAACCTTTGAGTGTAGACAATATTGAGAGATTCATTGAATGAATATACATGAATATCAGGCCAAGGCATTATTTGAAGCCTATAACATCCCGGTAACGAGGGGCGCGGCCATTCATATGCCGGAGGAAATTCTTGGGGCACTTGACCGTATATCGAGTGACATATATGTCGTAAAAGCTCAGATACACGCAGGTGGTCGTGGGAAAGGAACGTTCGTTGACGGATTAAAGGGGGGAGTAAAACTTGCTGAATCTAAAGAAGCAGCGGACGAGCTCGCGCGAAAAATGTTGGGCAATACCCTTGTCACTCACCAGACAGGTCCCGAGGGTCGTAAAGTTAATACGGTCTACTTTTCTGAGGCGATAGCGATTGAAAAGGAATATTACCTTGCCATTCTTCTCGATCGTGCAAGTTCACAGCCCGTTATCATCGCATCCACTGAGGGAGGTGTGGAGATAGAAAAAGTAGCTGAAGAAACACCTGAGAAAATTACCAAAGTATTTATTGATCCCACCCTGGGGTTAAAACCATTTCAAGCCCGTCTCGTCGCGTATGGACTTGGTTTTCAAGGTAAACAGGCATCTCAAATGGGCAAGGTTGTCAGCGACCTCTATCGCCTTTTCTGTGAGAAAGACTGCTCACTCGTTGAGATTAATCCACTTATTAGCACACCGGATGGCGACATAGTAGCTCTCGATGCCAAAGTTAGTTTTGATGACAACGCGCTCTTCAGACATCCCGACATTACAGAAATGCGCGACTTGAATGAAGAGAATCCCAAAGAAGTAGAAGCTTCAAAGTATTCATTAAATTATATAGCTCTCGATGGTAATATCGCCTGTATGGTTAACGGCGCCGGTCTCGCGATGGCGACGATGGATATTATAAAGCATTACGGAGGTAATCCTGCTAATTTTCTCGATGTCGGGGGAAGTGCGACCGCGGAACAGGTCACGCAGGCTTTTAAAATTATTCTCAGTGATCCTAATGTTAAAGGCATACTCGTAAATATCTTTGGTGGTATTATGCAATGCGATGTTATTGCTGCGGGGATAATCGAAGCAGCTAAAGCGGTTAAAATATCCGTACCTCTCGTCGTGCGGTTGGAAGGAACCAATGTCGATGTGGGAAAAAAGTTACTCGGAGACAGCGGTCTTGCGATAAACTCAGCCGATAGCCTGGGCGAAGCAGCACAAAATATTATCAAACTCGTTAATTCTTAATTCCTAATTCCTAATTCTTAATTCTTAATTTACCAACCGTGAGCATCCTCGTTAACAAAGACACAAAGGTTATTGTTCAAGGAATAACCGGCAAAGCTGGAGCTTTTCATGCCCAGCAGTGCATGGAGTATGGCTCTAATATTGTAGCGGGCGTTACTCCGGGTAAAGGGGGGCAGGTCTTTGAAGATAAAGTACCGATCTTTGATAGTGTTATTGATGCAGTCGATAAAACAGGTGCCAACGCAACCCTGGTATTTGTCCCACCTGCCTTTGCCAGTGATTCCATTTTAGAAGCTATAGACGCAGGTATCGAGCTCATCGTCGCGGTCACCGAAGGAATTCCGGTGCGCGATATGACCGAAGTGAAGACTAAACTCGCACTCTCCCAATCTCGCATGATCGGGCCCAATTGCCCGGGTATCATTACACCCGGAGAATGTAAAATGGGCATCATGCCAGGCTATATTCACAAGCCCGGTAAAGTTGGCGTTGTCTCCCGCTCGGGTACATTGACCTATGAAGCGGTGTGGCAACTTACTACTCGCGGTCACGGACAGAGCACTTGCATTGGTATTGGTGGTGACCCGGTGATCGGCACAACGCATACCGACGCGATTAAGCTTTTTAATGAAGATCCTGGTACTGACGCCATTATTATGATTGGTGAAATTGGCGGAGATGCAGAAGAAAACGCCGCTGCTTACATTAAAAGCAACGTTAAAAAACCGGTGGCGGCATTTATTGCCGGAACCACGGCACCGCCCGGTCGTCGCATGGGTCATGCCGGGGCTATAGTCTCAGGAGGGAAGGGCACCGCCGCGGCTAAAATTGAAGCGCTTACAGATGCCGGTATCGCTATTTCACCGACTCCATCGGAAATTGCGGATACACTTTTTAAGATATATAATCCATGATTCAGTCGGTTGGGACTGAATTATGATCCCCGTTTACGAGAGAATTTTTTTCTCCCATAATTATTTCGTCTTCCCTTGTTTTTTGATTGCGGGTTTAAATAATCGCCTTTGCGTAGAGTGTCAATTTGGTCACGCAGGAGCGCGGCTTGCTCAAAACGAAGATTTTCTGCCGCTTCCAACATCTCAGTCTCCAATTCAGCTATGACAATTGCTACATCCTGGTTTCCCTTGGCCTCGGAAACGGATATCGGATCTATATCTTCAATTTTATCTTTGTAATGCAGACTGGCCTGTATTGTTCGCTTAACACTTTTCGGTGTTATCCCATGTATTTGATTGTGGGACATTTGCTTTTCCCGACGCTGATCTGTAATTTCCAGAGTCTTTCTGAGCGAATCATTTAACTCCTCGGCATATAGGATTACACGGCCTTTTTCGTGACGTGCGGCGCGACCTGCAGTTTGAATGAGACTGGTAAAACTGCGAAGAAACCCTTCTTTATCTGCGTCGAGAATGGCAACAAGTGCTACTTCTGGCAGATCAAGGCCCTCACGAAGGAGGTTTACCCCGACGAGCACATCAAAATCACCGCGCCGCAGATTACGCAGGATCTCGACTCGTTCAATAGCGTCGATATCACTGTGAAGGTATTCCACGCGAATATCGCGCTCACGAAGATAGGTACTTAAATCTTCAGACATACGTTTGGTGAGAGTGGTGACAAGCACACGTTCATGTTCATTTACCGCCGTCTGAATTTCACCGATGAGATCTTCAACCTGACCCTTGGTCGAGCGCACTTCCATCAGGGGATCAAGCAGTCCGGTAGGCCGAATCAATTGCTCTGCTACGATAGGGGAGAGCTGTAATTCACGATCGGATGGAGTAGCGGAAACATAAACCGTTTGACCGGTGATCTCTTTAAATTCATCGGCTCGCAACGGACGGTTGTCGAGAGCGGAGGGCAAGCGAAAGCCATACTCGACAAGTTTTTCCTTGCGCGAGCGATCACCGCGATACATGCCTCCAATTTGAGGCACCGTGGCATGACTTTCATCAATGATGAGAAGAAAATCGGGTGGGAAAAAGTCGATCAAGCAAAAGGGACGATCACCTTCATTCCGGCCCGAGAGATGACGGGAGTAATTTTCGATGCCACTGCAAAACCCCATTTCCTGAAGCAGTTCGAGATCATACTCGGTACGCATACGAATACGTTGAGCTTCGATCAATCGGCCCGATTTTTCAAAAAAACTGACGCGATCTTCTAATTCTTCACGGATCGCTTGAATAGCTGTATCCACCTTGCGCTTTGGAGTGATATATTGATTGGCAGGATATAAATGAAAGTAATCAAGATTTTTACCTGATTCCCCGGTAAGCGGGTTGAGTTCCTGTAAGCATTCAATCACGTCCCCCCAGAATTCTACTCGAATAGCGCTTTCCATGTAAGCTGGAAATATATCTATAACTTCGCCTCGTACCCGAAAGTGTCCGCGACTAAGATCAATATCATTGCGCTCGTATAAATTATCCACCAATCGTTCAAGAAATGCATTACGGTTGAGGGTATCATTCACGCGCAAGGGAATCATCATTTCCCTGAAATCTTCTGGTGATCCCAGGCCGTAGATACAAGACACACTGGCTACGACAATTACATCCTGCTGACTGATGAGTGCGCTCGTAGCAGCAATGCGCAGACGTTCGATTTCGTCGTTGATCGAAGAATCTTTCTCTATGTATGTGTCAGTATGCGGTATATACGCTTCAGGTTGATAGTAATCGTAGTAACTAACAAAGTATTCAACCGCGTTATTGGGGAAAAAGCTTTTAAATTCCGAATAAAGCTGTGCGGCCAACGTTTTGTTGTGTGAAATGACGAGAGCAGGACGCTGTAATTGTTCAATAATGTTTGCCATCGTGAATGTCTTACCTGAACCTGTGACTCCGAGTAAGGTCTGATCACTGTTTCCCGCCTTAATGGATTTTAATAAAGACTCAATCGCCTGAGGCTGATCCCCGGTTGGTTTATAATCTGCTTTTAATTGAAATTTCATTAAGTTAGGAATAAACCGTTAATCACCACTTTATATCAACGTGTTAATCATAAGTTTTCAACATTATCTAATAGGCTGTTAATGATTTGCGCCCAGATTATCGTGACTCTCAACTATCATACCACTAAGTTAATTCATATAATATCAAATTGTGAAAGGAGTAAGTAATGAAAATAGAAGAGCTCCCAAAATGGATGCATGCAATACCCGTATTAATTGGCGTGACCTTATCGATTATTGGCATCCAATTCGGACCAGCAATGGGTGTTCGTGGTACTATCGGCCCTATTATAGGATTACCTGTTGGTGTGATAATTGGTTTTGTAATTCTCGCCTTATACGCTAAATCAAAAGGTGATTGATTAGAATATTCACCCTTGTGTGCGCGTGCTGAAAATGAATGGATCAGAATTAAAAAGGAATAATGATGGAAAATGAGAATATTATTGAACCGACTTTTAACCGTATTCTGAGAATTTGGTGGAGTTATATATGGCGAGTGACGTTATTTAGTATGCTTCTTGGATTCGTTCTCGGTTTTGCAGCAGGGTTTATTACAGGAATACTGGGGCGAGGAGATCTTGCTCAAAATGTAGCGGCATCACTTGGATGGTTAGGATCAATCCCCGTTTCCATTTATGTAATGGGGATAGTCCTGAAAAAAAACCATGGCGACTTTACGATATGCCTTATGAAAGCATCTGACGATTTCCGTGTGGGGTAATATTGTTAACGATCTAATACCCTTTGCCCTTTGAATTGACACCCCTGGCTGATCCGCAACACGAAAATTAAGTATTTCTTATGGACTTAAAATATATCGAACATGCAAAGGATCTCGTCGAAATTAAAGACGAATCAAATCCTTACGATTTTGAGAATATATTTAAATTGGGCTCGTTTGGAGAAAGAAGATTATCAAAAAGAAAACTTAAAATTCTTAAGGCCATTGATCCTACGGTAAGAAAAATGCTTAAAGATGGAGAAAATGTATATTACATGACGGACGGGATTAGAACGAGCAGCCTTGAGAATCTTTTTATTGGTTGGGTCGCTTATTACTATATTTACATGGCCTTTGTATTCACCTCGGAAAGAGTAATTCTAATTCATTTAAAATCTAAAAGAAAGAAGGGTGCATATGTAGGTGAAATTAAATATACGGATATTAAATCCATTCATTCCAGTTTTTTGGGAAACTTTACTTTAAAATTTCACAATAATAAAAATGTTCTCTTTAGAAAAGTTCCGCGAAAGGATCGAAAGTTTTTGAAAGAATTCCTGAATCCGATTCTTGGGCAAGCGGAGTCGATTGCAGATACAGTTATACCTGGTATACGAAATCTTTGCCCACGATGCTTTGTACACATTACTGATTACCCCAGCCTTTGTCCCAATTGTTCATGTAAATTAAAAAGTCCGGTAATAGCAGGTTGTCTTTCCTTAATATTACCCGGTATGGGAGATATCTATCTGGGTTCCAAATTCCTCGGCTTTTTGGAATTGGTAATTATGATCACTATTTGGGCTGGATTGATCGTAGGAATTATCGAAGAATATCAGATGGGCTCCAATATCTATGAATTACTCATTCCCATTATGATATTCATGTTCATAGTTCATGGAACGGATGCTTTAAAAAGCAGGTATTTAGCGCGCAAGGGGGTTTTTCCCAATGAAAAGATTAACTATGATGCTGGTAGTTAGCGTTGATTAAAAGTTGATCTTATTACCAATCTATTTTGGTAGTCTTCACTGAAATTGAATTAAAATAAAGCTATTCTCGTGATTTCACATCAATACAAATGTATATTAGTTAAGGTTCCTAAAACTGCTGGGACAAGTATCTCCATGGCATTGAACTGTTCGCATATCTTAAAGCCGCATCGGGATATTAAAGAAATAAAGCAAGCATTGGAAATGAATCCGAAGATCGGATGTTCTGATAACGAAGAACCAAATTCCATTGATCCTTATAATGAATATTTCAAGTTTGGATTTGTAAGAAATCCCTGGAGCAGGGTGGTTTCGCTCTATAATCGAAAAGAAGGAATACAACCTTCGCAGACAATGAATTTCGATGATTTTGTTAATACGATTAATTATAGTAGCGATGCTTGTGTCCATCCATCACAGCATAAAAACCAGTTGGACTGGTTTACCGATCTCGACGGTGAAGTCGTTGTTGATTTCATTGGGAAATTTGAAAATCTGGAAGGTGATTGGCAAAAAATATGCAAAAAGTTATCCGTTAATATCAAACTTCCCCACACCAGGAAAAATCCATTTAATCAACGGCCCTATCAGGAATATTACACGGATATTACGAGAGAGATGATTGGAGATAAGTTTCACGTGGATATTGAATATTTTAACTATGAGTTTGATCAATAACCGTCGATGATAGTTCACTTATGTTTTAACTATCGAAGTGAATAAATCCTTATAGCGATGGCCGGTCTGGATAGTAGTTTTATTGCCGATTTTTTTCAGCGTTATAATATTCCAATAAATCCATACCTCTTAATAGCCCTCATTTTATTGGGGTTAGTAATTTTTTGGTACGTTATCCGTTTTTTCTTCCGACTGACACTCCGTATTTTTTTCTTCGGATTAATTATTCTCGTGGTTCTGAGTGTAGGTTTATTTGTATTCGTCTATTTATCCTGATTTTAATTTACAGGTGTGATTTCAATCTACACCTTGATAGTTAAAGTAAATAATAAATCATCGCGCATCTAATTTTTGCCCGCCGTAAATTATGAAAAAAAAATCAAATATTCTTTTTATTATAACCGATCAACAACGGACTGATACGCTTGGATTTTTAAATAGAACGCCTTGTCAGACGCCCCATATAGACAGATTAGCGAGCAGGGGGATTTCATTTGATCAGTGTATCACCCCGGATCCGATTTGCGGACCTGCCCGGGCAGCAATGTTTTCCGGTCGCTACCCTCACCAGCTAAGGAGTGAGGTATGCCCTGAAGGTCTTGGCGTTACAGGGAGAAATTATGGTAGGGATATGATGCTGAATACCTATTCAATCCGTGAAACTCCTGATCTCACAAACCTGCTTAAAGGGGAGGGATATTCTACTGCCTATGCGGGAAAATGGCATGTAGGGGAAGATATTATCGGTGACTGGTTTGAAAGAGTGGAGGGGAATAGATTAAAGAAATACTCCGAGTGGCTTAAAGAGAATAATCTTCCCGACGGGTGGGCCATGAATGACGATGACGTAAAAACACACCGGTTCCCCCATATGTCGATACCTTTTCCTAAGGTGAGTCCGCTGGAAGCCTCCCAGACTGTCGATGCCTGGATCGCGGATATTGCCATTCGTCAGATAGAAGAGCGTCCTAAAGATCAGTCTTTCTTTCAAGTCTGCAGTTTCATCGGGCCCCATCCACCATTTAAAATCCCTGAACCTTACTTCAGCTTATACGATCCTGAATCTATTCCCGAACCTCCAAATTTTAAACCATCGTCATTAGAACCAGCATGTAAGGATTATAGCTTTTACCGCCATATTAGGCAGGACTACAGTGAAGACTGGAGTGAATGGAAAAAGTCTGTTGCCGTCTACTGGGGGTTTGTGAAAATGATGGATGATCAGGTTGGTCGTCTAATCGATTGCCTGGAGCGAGATCAGTTGCTGGATGAGACGTTGATCATATTTTGCAGTGACCATGGGGAGATGCTTGGACAGCATGGATTATGGCAGAAAATGCAACCCTACGAAGAGTCATTGCGCGTGCCGCTTGTCATGGCTGTGCCCGGGATGAAAGAGGGGGAGGGGATTCGCAGTCAAGCCGGAGCGTCGCTCATCGATATAGCTCCTACCATCCTTTCTGTAGCCGGTGTTAAAGCACCGGAAAATTACGAGGGAATAGATCTATCACCATCATTTACTGATGGGACGACATTAAAAGAGGACCGTATGCTGTTTAGTGAACAGAAACCACTCGGGCATTTTCACGGAGAAGTAGATTGGCGCTTAGCTACCGATAATCGCTATAAATATGTCTGGAACCGCACGGATCGAGATGAATTTTATGATCTATCAGCAGATCCCTGGGAAACTAAGAATTTAATAAATAATTCAGATCTGAAATCAGTGATTTCAACTTACCAGGATGCTTTATTCAAGTGGTTGAAAGATACCGCTGACCCGCTTTTATCCGACTATGAATATGAATTGTCTTTGAATGATCAATTGAGGGATATTCTGCCTAAATAAATTGATATTAATTACACCAGGATTCACCGTTCGATCGCATTCCGCATCCACGCATATTCTCATTCTCGCATAAACGCATAGCCGCTTTAGCACTTATTATTCGATCGCATAGATTTCTTTTTCACCTTCGGTCTTTCCGATAATAACCGCTCCACAGGTATCACTGTAGACATTAACCGCGGTGCGACACATATCGAGAATACGGTCTGTTACCCAGACGAGGCCCACTGCTTCAACGGGCAGGCCAACTACCCCAAGAATTACGGTAATCGCAACAAGGCTGGCCGCCGGTATTCCAGCAACTCCGACCGAAGTTAATAATGCCAGTAGAACGACAGAAAACTGGGTCGCAAAACCGATTTCGAATCCCTGCAAAACACCATAAATCTGGGCGATAAAAATGATGACAACACACTCATAGAGAGCGGTGCCATCCATGTTAACTGTCGCCCCCAGGGGGAGGGTAAAGCTGGCGGTCCGATTGGAAACAACCGCATTCTTTTCTACTGTTTCGAGGGTGACAGGTAGGGTTGAAGCTGAGGATGCGGTGGAAAAAGCAGTAAGTAAAACCGGGGCCATCGACTTGAGATGTAGGATGGGATTAACTTTTGCTACAAATTTTAATAATAATCCTAAACTGAGTAAAAAATGAATACCCAAAGCGAGAACAACAGTAATGAAAAACAAGAGCAATGGCTTAAATAATCCGAATCCTGTTCTCAGGATGATCGGCGTAACAAGTCCAAATACTCCTAGCGGTGCAAATTTAATCACTAAATTAGTGATTCGCATCATTACCCCTTGGATACTTTCCCATAAAGTGGACTGAAATTCTAACTGTCGTTGTGGCAGCTTACTGATAAAATAACCAAAGAGCAGACTGAACATGATTAGCCCTAATAGTTGTCCATTATCAGTAGCCGCTTTTATGATATTGGGTGGAACCATACGAATAAAGATATTGATCATTTCACCACTTCCACGGCCTTCAACTTTGTGCATAAATGCCTCTGCACTCTGGGCCTGCCCTACAATTTGAGTGGCAAGTTCAGAGGAAACAGACCCCGGTCTGATAATGTTTACAACCAACAATCCGATAATTATGGCGAGCAATCCTGAAACGGTGTAATAGATAAGAATTTTTATTCCCATCCGCTTAAAATTGCGTTCAGTACCCAGACCCATAATGCCGCAGATAATGGAAGAAACGATGAGCGGGACTACGATCATCTTCAGGGCATTCATGAATATTGTGCCGATAAATTCGCAGGTACTTACGAGTCCAACGGCAAATCCGCTATGCGTGAGATTTGCCGTTTTAATGACAACACCTATCACAACTGCCAGGAGAATAGCACTCAAGATTTGCCAATGCAGTTTCCACTTAAATGGATTCATGGTAGGGAGAGTAGGAGGGTATTAATCCTTTTAGTCAATCCGTTGAAGCATTGTCGCTTTTGAAATAATAATTTAACGAGGAGAGATTACGTAATAAGTTTATAATTAATCACTTATTAGTGAAATGGTAAGTGGCGGGGCCAATTGAAGTTATCCATGTAAATGAATATATTTATCAATAGGCCTATTAGCTTTAAACCTCATATTTGAAGTGAACTAGCAGAAAAGAATATATTGCTGTATATTGAATTAAAATTTATACCGTGATCCAACCTTTCAAAGACGAGGTAGATTTCAACCAATTGTCGCTTTCCGCAATATTTCGAACAAGTATTTTTTCCTTTGAATTTATCCCGGGTTTTCCTAACCTCAATTTTTTCGATTAAAAGATTACTATGATCATTAAACCACGCATTCGCGGTTTCGTATGCGTAACAGCTCACCCAGTCGGTTGTGCTGAACACGTTCAGGAGCAAATCGATTATGTGAAAGCTCAATCTTTCACGGAGGGAGGCCCGAAAAAAGTTCTCATCATTGGAGCATCGACAGGATATGGACTCTCCTCACGTATTGTCAGCGCTTTTGGATCCAAAGCGGGGACTATCGGGGTGTTTTTTGAAAGGCCGGCGAATAATGGAAAAACCGCATCTGCAGGTTGGTACAATTCGATTGCTTTCGAAAACGAAGCTCATGCGGATGGTTTATATGCAAAGAGTATTAATGGTGACGCCTTTTCTGATGAGATTAAGGATCAAACCATCGATTTGATAAAAAAAGACATGGGGAAGGTAGACCTCATTATTTATAGTCTGGCATCTCCCCGCCGAACTGATCCGAAAACAGGCGATGTTTATAAAATGGCTCTAAAACCCATAGGCCATTCATTGCATGATAAGATGCTCGATACGGATAAAAAAATGGTCATGGAAGACAGCATCGAATCGGCAACGGAAAAAGAAATCTCTGATACGATAAATATCATGGGGGGTGAAGATTGGGATTTATGGCTTGATGCTCTCAATAGCGCGGAGGTTCTTGAAGAAGGGGTGACTACCGTTGCTTATTCCTATATCGGTCCCGAGGTAACCTGGCCCATTTATAAGAATGGTACGATTGGTCTGGCGAAGGAAGATCTTGAAAAAACCGCCGCTAAAATTGATGCAAAATTGAAAAAGTATGGCGGTCGCGCATTTGTCTCAATTAACAAGGGAGTAGTCACTCAATCAAGCTCGGCTATTCCGGTTGTCCCTCTTTATTTTGCGCTCCTTTTCAAAGTGATGAAAGAAAAAGGAATTCATGAAGGATGCATCGAGCAGATACAGCGACTATTTACAACGAAACTTTACAATGGTGCTGGCCCTGACTTAGATGAAGCGGGTAGAATACGTATTGATGACTTGGAGATGCGACCCGATGTGCAAGATGCGGTCGCTAAACTATGGCTTCGTGTTACGACGGAGAATCTTGATGAAATATCTGACTTTTCCGGTCATCAGCAGGAATTCTTAAAACTGTTTGGATTTGGTTTGCCCGGGACGGATTATGAATCGGACGTCAACCCGGAAATAGTTTTTGATTCCTGATCGCAAAGCAAAATTCAACGCGATTGCAGACGAATTTTTTCAAGGCCCGCTTTACGGCAGGTGTCCATAATAAAAGTGACATGTTTGAGATAGGCATCCTCATCAGCTAAGATCAGGACAGGGAGTTCCTCATCAATATCGGCCGCGATATTGATGGCCACTGTTAATTCACTGCGGTTCATTAAAGTGCCATTGTAGTAAAATTCACCTTTTGGACTGATCCCTACTTCCAAGCGTTCCATCTGCTTGTTTTTACCCGCCGTCTCAATTTTAGGAGGAATTATATTGAGAATGCTGATATTGCGAAACTGCATAGACACGAGAAAGAAGAAAATGAGTACAATGAGAACGTCGACGAGCGGGATAATATTAATCTCCGCCTTACGCCTCCGTTTCTTAATCATAAAACTCATCGCGTTATCTATTCCTCCTCACTTTTTGAGCCCAGCGAATGCTGATTGATCAGGTCAATAAGGCGTTCGACGCCAACGCTGATTTGGGCTTCGAGAAAATCAATTCTACGATTCAGGTAGCTGTTGCCGACGAGTGCCGGAATGGCGATCGACAACCCCAGCATCGTGGTTGTGAGCGCCAATGCTATCCCGCGGACAAAAATATCAGGATCGGGCATTCCGGTATCGGGTGAAACATTCGCGAAAACTTGGATTAATCCCGTAACTGTTCCCAAAAGACCAATTAATGGTGCTGCGGTGACAACAATATCGAGAAGGAATAATCCGCGTTCCATTCGCGATACTTCTAATCTGGCATATGCCTTTAATTGTTCTGTATCGGGAGAGTTGTCTCGGTAGAAATTAAGTATTTTTGCGCTTACGGATCCGTCAGAAATCTGCGGTATTTCTCCCTTAATAAAACTATCAGACATTCCCTTTGGAATAATCCGACTCTGACGTAGTGCAATAAGTCGTTCGATTATGATAAAGACTGCGATAAAAGAGCATGTCAGCAGGGGCCAAAAAAATATGCCGGTTCCTTCGATAATATTAATCATTTGATATTCCTGGGGTAATTAAATTTTTGCGGCTTTCAAAGCTTCTTCGATATCGGCGACAAGGTCACTTGAGTCTTCGATCCTAGCTGATATGCGGACGATTCCGGGAGATAATCCCGCTGCTATTCGAGCGGGTTCATCCATCGCCGCATGACTCATTGACCACGGCTGTTCAATAAGTGATTCAACTCCACCCAAGCTTACACAGAGATGGAAATAGTTTAAATGCTTAAAAAAGAGTGCGATATCTACTTTATCCAGGTCCAATTCAAATGACAGAATTCCTCCAAAGCCTTTCTGTTGCTTTTTAGCTAATTCATGTTGCGGATGGCTCTTCAAGCCGGGATAGAAGACTTTTTTAATGTGCTCAGACCCAAGGAGAAATTCTGTAATCGCGGTGGCATTACGCAAGTGGCATTCCATGCGTGGGCCGAGTGTTTTGATTCCCCTTAATGCAAGCCACGCATCAAAGGGTGGGGCGCCAGTACCCAATGCGTTGACGAGAAAAAAGAT
Organism: Opitutales bacterium; assembly: GCA_965219535.1. Classification (GTDB taxonomy): domain Bacteria; phylum Verrucomicrobiota; class Verrucomicrobiia; order Opitutales; family PNEW01; genus PNEW01. Next base: position 2,105,422 of record CBDCNV010000002.1, read on the forward strand.
TTTTTCACTCATTTCCTCTTCGCGTGTTACGATTGCTCCCCCCAGCATATCCGAATGTCCATTCATGTACTTTGTTGTCGAATGAATGACGAGATCGACTCCAAAATCTATAGGGCGCTGAAGGAGGGGAGTCATAAAAGTGTTATCGAGAATGGTAAGCAAATGATGCTTCTTCGCGATTTCGACTACCGTTTCAATATTTACGATGTTGAGGAGTGGGTTAGTCGGTGTTTCGAAATAGATTAGGCGTGTGTCGGGGCGTACCGCGGCACTGATATTTTCGCTCCTCGTCATATCAATCAAACTGAAATCCAATTTGAATTTGGATAGCACTTGCGTAAAGAGGCGAAAAGTCCCGCCGTAAAGTTCATATCCGCAAATGATGTGGTCGCCTTCCTTCAAGAGCATAAGCGCGGTAAGAATAGCGGACATTCCGGTATTGGTGGTGAATGCTGCATGGCCGCCTTCTAATTGAGCGATGCTTTCATTTAGAGCCTGACGCGTTGGGTTTCCGGTGCGCGTATAGTCATAAGGTGGAGGCTCATCCACCGAATTGAAATAATAAGTAGAGCTGGTATAAATAGGGGTAGTAACCGAATTATACTGATCGTCTTTATATACCCCGGTATGAACCGCATGGGTCTGCGGGTGGACATCTTTTGATCGAGCCATCTTTAAGTAGGAAAGGGGAAATTATTGATTGTCTATATTGGGCAATGACGCCGCCATACGATCAACATCCTCTACCCCTTCCAGTAGTTCGCCAATCGGATCCCAGGTTCCCGCAATAAGACTTTCCCTCGCACCTTCCTTGATCGTGCAGTCAAATTGTTCATCTCCAATGCTTATTTTGAGATTTTCCATATCGATGTTGATGATTGTTTCGGGATCGTTCTTCACGGCAGCGCTCAGCTTTTGAATAACCTCAGTATTCACCGTTAGACAGGGCATTCCCAATTGGGTGGAATTGCCAAAAAATATCTCAGCAAATCCTTCCGTGATGACTGCACGAAAACCAGCTCGGTATAAGGCTTGTGGTGCATGTTCGCGCGAGCTGCCACACCCGAAATTTTTCCCGCTAATGAGGATACTCGCCTCGCTATAAATGGGGTCATTCAATACATGATCTTTCTTCGTACCATTCTCTTTATGACGTAGATCGTAAAATAAATAGTCACCGAGCCCGTCAAAAGTTATACACTTCATATAACGAGCGGGTATTATGCGATCGGTGTCGATATCATCACCCGCGAGATAAACACCTTTGCCAATAACTTTTGTGATTTTTTCCAATGCCATATCAATACATAGAAAAGGTTAAACTAGACTCCTGAAGGTTCCAGTACGCCAAAGACCTCTCGAGCATCACTGATCTCACCGGTTACGGCTGCTGCCGCAACCATCAGCGGGCTCATTAAAATAGTTCTGCCCGTGGGACTCCCCTGGCGGCCTTTGAAATTACGGTTGCTGGAACTCGCGCATAATTGGTCGCCAACCAGTTTGTCAGGGTTCATTGCCAGACACATGGAACATCCGGCTCCCCGCCATTCGAATCCTGCTTTCGTAAAAATTTCGTCCAGCCCCATTTCTTCCGCGAGCTTAGCGACAATTTGCGATCCCGGGACGACAAGCGCCTTAACTTTGGGAGCGACATGATGCCCTTCAATATATTTGGCCGCCTCTTTCAAATCAATGATCCGTGCATTGGTGCACGAACCGATAAAAGCGACATCGATTTTTGTGCCTTTAATCGGCGAGTCAGGTGCGAACTTCATGTGTTCGAGTGCTTCTAAAACACTGTCTCTCTCATCGGATGGCACTTGATCGGGATCGGGTATATTTTCATCAATAAAAATTGCCTGGCCCGGATTTATGCCCCAGGTAACGGTGGGTGCTATTTCTTTCGCGCGGATTGTGACCACATCATCATAATCACAGTCCTCATCAGAGGCGAATGACTTCCAGTTTTCAACTGCATCGTCCCAAGCCGAACCTTTCGGTGCGTAAGGTCGTCCCTTGAGGTATTCGTAAGTCGTTGCATCCGGGATAACATAGCCCGCACGCGCACCACCCTCAATCGACATATTACAGACCGTCATACGTTCTTCCATCGAGAAGCGATCCAAGACTTCACCGCCGTATTCATAGGCAAAACCGGTTCCGCCATTTACTCCCAGAACGCGGATAATGTGTAAGATAACATCTTTAGCATAAACCCCGGGGGCGAGCTCGCCATCTATATTAATACGGCGCACCTTGAGTTTGTTCAGGGCCATCGTCTGGGTGGCGAGAATGTCGCGAATTTGCGAAGTGCCGATGCCAAAGGCTATAGTACCAAAAGCTCCATGGGTTGATGTGTGAGAGTCCCCACAGGCAATCGTAGTTCCCGGTTGGGTTATACCCTGTTCCGGTCCGACAATATGCAAGATTCCCTGTTTTCCTGAATGGGTATCAAAAAAAGTAATGCCGGTATCTTTACAGTTTTTACGCATCGCGTTGATCATCGCGTCAGCAAATTCATCAGAATAAGGCTCTTTATTCTCATCCGTGGGCACAATATGATCGACCGTGGCAAAAGTGCGTTCGGGATAACGGACTTTTAAGCCCAATTCATTCAGCATGCCGAATGCTTGCGGGCTTGTTACCTCGTGGACGAGATGGGTGCCAATAAACAGTTGTGTCTGCCCGTTCGACAGTTCGCGAACGGTGTGGGCCTCCCATACTTTTTCGAATAAATTCTTTCCCATAATGCTTACTCAATCGTAAAATTGAATCAGTTAACTTAATAGGTTACACCCACCGCGCAACTACAAAGGCTTAGTTTAGGATATCATACACCTATTTCATTACATTTATGAACTGATTTCTTCACTTAAGTTTCCGTTTCAGCTAAGAATTTTTTGATGCGGCACAAAACATTCTCTTTACCTAATACTTGCAGCATGGCGTAAAAGCCTGGTCCGACATTAGTTCCCGACACTGCCAACCGGGTAGGGTGGATGTATTCTCCGCTACTTACTTTATGCGTCACAGTCAGACTTTCTACCATTTTTTCCAGGATTTCCTCTGAAAATTTATCTAAGGTTTCAATACTAGATAAAATCTCATTTAAGCGAGCAAGGGGATCTCCTTTCTTGAAGATTTTTTGTTTCGCTTTCTCGTTTATCGAATATTTATCGGTGAAAAAGTATGCACAGTATCCGGGTAATTCTTCAATTGAACGCACTTTCTCTCGACAGATCCTCAAAACGTCCTGAAGGAAATCTTCATCCACGTTTTCAGGGATGATCTTAGATTCATTCAAAACCGGGCGGCATAACCAGCTAAAGGTTTCGAGGGGAAGAGCACGTAGATAATCTGTATTAATGAATGAAAGTTTCTTCTCATCGAAACGCGCGTTGTTTTTATTTATCCCGGTGAGGTCGAAAAGTTGAATGATTTCATCGATCGGTAGAATCTCGCGGTCGTCTTTAGGCGACCACCCGAGTAGACAGAGATAATTGCGCACCGCATCAGCGAGGAAATAACGCCGTTCGTATTCTTCAATAAGGGATCCTTGATCGCGTTTGCTCATTTTTCCCGGCCCCTGCTGTTTAAGCAAAAGCGGTATGTGAGCATACTGTGGCAACTCGGCCTTAAATGCTTTTATCAGCTCGGTGTGTTTGCTCGTATTCGACAGGTGATCTTCACCTCGAATCACATGAGTAATACCCATCGTGATATCATCCACCACATTGACAAAGTGAAATACAGGTGAGCCATTGGAACGGAAAATAACAAAATCCTTTTCTTCAGTTCTTTCAACACGACCACGCACCGCGTCTTCGATTACTTGGGGTTCCCCGGTAATCTTAAAGTAAATAGCGCCATCCTTTTCATAGGCGCGATCAATCTTTTTAAGCTGCTCAAGATGGCTGCGATAAATTTCTGTGCGTTCACTCTGGTAATAGGGACCGTAGTCTCCACCGACTTCCGGTCCTTCATCCCAGTTGAGACCTAACCATTTCATGCCCTGAAAAAGGATTTGCTTTGCCTCTTCCGTATTGCGCTCCTTGTCCGTATCTTCGATCCGTAAGATAAATACACCTTCGGCATGACGTGCGTATAACCAGTTGAACAAAGCGGTACGTGCACTTCCAATATGGAAAAACCCAGTCGGACTGGGAGCAAACCTGACTCTCACTTGTGACATGATGTATATATCACTAAGTAATAATAAGTATGATAAGCAATAATCTTCGTCCTCGCCTACCACGATGTAGTCACGCCACTACGGCTACGACGGAGCGTGTATATAAATTTGGAACTCAGGAACTCAGGAAAAGAATGTTGGCCACAGAAGGCACAAGAGACACTCCCAAAGAATAGCGAGATATTCCAAAAAAATTACAAGAAGGATTTTTACAGGAAGAGCGGGAAGAACGGGGAGACTGAACCGCAGAGGCGCCAGAGGTCACAGAGAAAAAGAAGAGTTGGCCACAAAAAGCACAAAAAAGATTTAGAAAAGAAAAATTACGAAATACTATCAGGTGAAACACGTTGCTTAATCGCAATGGCATCCCACCCGCGTATGCGAGTGAGACTGATACGGATAAACCCTACCGCTTTTTTTAAATTTTGATTTAAAAAAACGCGTAGGGAATAGCCGTCGCTCAGCTATTGCTGAGCTATTGCGATTAAGCAACGTGTTTCACCTGCTCTATATAATGTTATTTTCGTAAGTAATTATTTTTATCCTCTATTTATTCGTGTGCATTCGTGTTTATTCGTGGTTAATTTACTTTAATATCCAATTTTATCTCTTGTGCTTTTTGTGCCTTTTGTGGCTATATTTTCTCCGTGTCTCTGCGGTGAATCATTCCTGAGTTCTTGAGTTCCATATTTTCTCAATTGAAACTTCCATTTTCTTCTCACAGAAGTCGGCCAGGTCTTGAGGAAATGGTGCTTCGAATTTAAGCTCAATCTCGGGATCCTCAATGATCACTTGAGCGGCGTGAAGTGCCTGGCGATAATGGGGGAGATTTTGCTCCAACCGTTCTGTCCATCCCTTTTCAATAAATTCGAGATAGAGCGTGTCATCAGGACCATAAATCTTATCACCAACGATGGTGTGGTTCATCCACTGAGCGTGAACGCGGATCTGGTGCTTGCGGCCCGTTGTCGGAATTATTTTAGCCAGGGTATAGCCACCTTCAGTGACAAGGGGGATAAATGTCGTCACTGCTTTTTGCGAAGTGCGTGAACGACGCACCGTCTGTTTGACATAAACTTTACTCGCACCGTCGCGTGCCAGCTGCTTATTGACCGTTTGAGCTTCTGTCATTTCACCGTCGAGAATGGCGTAATATGTTTTTATAACTCTTCGTTGCTCGAAAGCCATCTGGCATCGGCGAGCCCAGGCTTTATTTTTTGCGAGGATGATCACACCGCTGGTTTCACGATCCAGACGGCTCACTAAATGTAATGTTTCAAGTCCAGTATATTCACGGCATGCGCCGACTAAACTGGATAAAGGGCCCTGTTTCGAGGGGTGACAGACAATCCAACCCGGTTTGTCGATTACAAGAAGATTTTCATCTTCACTTATGATCCATTTTTTTAAATCTGATAAATTGATTAAAGGAGGATCGGCAGAGAAATATTCCAAAGACATGGAGAGATAGTCAGGGTTAATAAGGGTGGGTCCTACTTATCTTTTTTGAATTGTTCCAGACGCGCTAGACGCAAGCCAATCGCTGCTATTTTTGTCACTATTAACTTCGGCAATTTTGATGAAAAGAATACAAGCAGTCGATTGTGCCAACCTGAAACAGTCAGCGATTTACCTTTAGCTAAAGCACAGAGTGCAGTCTCGACGACTTCTTCAGATGTTTGCCCCGGATAAGTGCTCATCGGTGATTCCGTGAAGCCGGCCCGCGTAAAAAAATTGGTTTCAGTGGGACCCGGGCATAAAACTAAGGTGCTTACGCCAGTCCCTTTTAAATCTTCATTCAAGGCGAGGCTCCAGTGCATGAGAAATGCTTTTGTTGCCGCATAGGTTGACATGAAAGGTAAGGGTTGAAACGCAGCAGTAGAGGCGACATTGAGAATTACCCCACCTCTTTCGGTAAGCAGCGGCAATAGCCGAGCAGTCAAGTATACGGGGGCACAAACGTTGACCGACAGCATGTTCATTTGGGTTTCGCCATTTGGTTCAGGGAATTGACCGTAAGTGCCAAAGCCACTATTATTAATGAGCAGAATCTCTCCACGGCCTCCGTTTTCCGTGAGAATTTCTATTAATTGTGTGCATTGTGAATTTAATTCGTCAGCGTTGCTGAAATCGCAGGGGAAATGGATAATTTCACAATTATCTCCAATTTCTCCGGGTTTCGAACGAGAAAGATTGCAATATAAGGCGTTGTCATTTAGGCTATTTATAGCTTTGAAGAAAGACTCCCCAATGCCCGAAGACCCCCCGGTTATGACGACTGCAGAAAATCGGCTGAGGACAGTTTTTATTGATTTCTTACTCACACTGTTAATGGGCGGTTATAGACTGTATCTCATTAAATCTGAACGCTAAAGAAAGGAATATGCATGAAAAATAACGACCATGAATTGATAATATCAGGTGTTCATTTGGAACTGACTCAAGCACTGAAAGATATCGTGTATGAGAAAATTGAAAAGCTTTTCCGTCATGAAGAGCGAATTATAAGAATCCGTGTTGAATTGGAATTCAATTCTACGGTAACAAAACAGAATCAGTTTATCGCTAAAGGACATATTGAGATTTATGGTAAACCCATGGTCGTTTCTGAGGCTTCGGATGATATTTATAAGTCAATTGATCTAGCAGTGACTAAACTGGATCGCATACTGCGTCGGCGCTCGCGCTTGAAAAAAGTGAAACGTAAGCATCCGCATGAGATTGATATTCCAGCGGAAATCCCGAAAATCGAGCCAGCTTAATCTTTGAATGAATTAATCAAAAAAGCCCAGGAGTTTATCCTCCCGGGCTTTTTGTTTGTGAGAGTTGTCAAATGAAAATTAAATAGATTATGAAGAATGTGCTTTAACTTTTTCATCACGCTTACAGAATGGAAAATTCAGTAAAATATTAATTAATAACCCCTTCACTCATGGCTAAAAATTCAATTGTTTTTGGAATAATAATTATCGTTGTTAGTATCTCATTTTATATCGGCACATACAGGGCCAGTATGACTGCTTTGATCCCCGGAATTATGGGGGTCGTAATGGTCATTTGCGGTTTGCTCGCACGCAAAGAAAATATCCGCAAACACCTGATGCACGTATCAGCAGTCATTGCCTTAATCGGATTTATCGCTACAGCAGAAGGTATATTAAGATTGATCGGGATGCTGGACGGTGCAGAAGTCGAGCGTTCGATAGCATTTATTGAAATGGCGATCAGTTCTGTTATTTTTCTCATCTATGTTATCCTCTCCTTTCAATCCTTTCGCGAAGCGCGGAGGGAGAAAGTGGGGGGGAGAGTAGTGGAGAGTGAACAGTGAACAGTGAACAGTAAACAGTGAACCGTCACAGGCGTTTCAAAGTGTTGAAAGTATGCTTGAATGCGTTCGAATCCACTCTTGTCATTGCGAAGGAGGCGCAGCTGACTGTGGCAATCCAGGGGACTGTCAATAGATTACCGACATTCCCCTGGAGTGGATGATGTCGCCCCACTAAGGCTGGACATTAGAATATCCATCTTCTACTTGAAATTCGCGGGCACTTTCTACTAAATGGCCACTTTATGGAGCGCCGCTAGCTCAATTGGATAGAGCACCTGATTACGGATCAGGAGGTTGGGGGTTCGAGTCCCTCGCGGCGTGCCATGGGTATCAATTACTTATAAAATTAAAAGTTAAGGAATAGCGCTATGGCAATTGTAGAAATAACCCAGCTTGAGCCCCTCGTGGACAGGACAGATCTACTCAATCAACCGGAGGAATTGAGACGGATAGGGGAGGAAAGTGGATGCTTGTTTTTCGCCGGGTTGCTTTCCCCGAACAAGGTCAATAATGTCAGGGCTCAGATCCTTTCAGTTTGTGACAAGCACGGGTGGGTAAAGGAGGGAACAGATTACACGGAAGGTATAGCCAATCCGGAGGTACTTATCGTTGAAGGTAAAGATCCGAGGTGGATGGCTTTATACAATGATGTGCTGAAGATTCGAGATTTTCATGATCTGGCTTTGGACGAAAACTTGAATCATGCGTTTGAGGTCCTCTTTGGTGAGTCGGTTCTACCTCACAGTCGGAATATTTGCCGCCTTGTTTTTCCAAACTCGGCCTTATACTCGACACCCCCTCATCAGGACAATTTCTATATTGGAGGATCTAAGGATACGTGGACGGCGTGGGTTCCTTGCGGTGATTGCCCGGAAACACTCGGCAGTCTGGCTGTTGCCAAAGGATCACATCGGCAAGGTTTGTTAGAAGCCCACAAAGCAGACGGTCCTGGAGAACATCAGGTGGACGTGGAAAAGGATCAAGTCTGGGTAGGTGGAGACTATGCCTGTGGGGATGTGATCATTTTGCACAGCCTGACGATTCATCAAGGGAGAGATAACCTGAGTCAGGATAAATTGCGTCTGTCTTGTGACTTTCGCTATCAACCGAAAAGCCATCCCGTCCGAGAAGATTCGCTGGAACCCCACATGAATTGGATCACATGGGATGAGATCTATCAGGATTGGGACCCCACTGATCCAGTGAAGTATTATTGGAAGAATATGGATCTACAGATTGTTGAAAAAAAGTAGGCGAAGCAGGTCACCAATCGCTTCCGAGTGCGAAGCCCGCCTGTCGTCCATCTTGTCATTGCGCCTGTCGGCCATAGCCTTGGCGACGGCTGAAGGAGCAACGCGACGCGGCTACCGAGCTTAGCGACATCTTCCACTCCAGGGGAATGTTTGTTGTATTATGTAGGTCCCTTGGTATTAGAATTAACTCTCAACCGATCGTCTCCACGATTGCGGTATCCTCGCAATGACAAATCGAAAATTGCATCACTCTAACAATTGCCTAAAATGAAAAGCCCATTAAGTTTCTAGTATGAAGCGTGCGAATTTAATAATCATAACCTTGCTCGTCGGCACTGCATTAGGAACTGAGAACGGTCAATTAACAGATTTAAAAGGGCGAGCGGAAAGAAATAGATGAGTAACCTGGCGAAAAAAAATCGCACGGCTTAATATTGTTACCTGACATAATTTGATAAAATCCGATAGGCACAAGAAACCAGGGCAATGAATAAGTATAAAGCAGAAAATAAAAAGCGAGAGGCAGGATATAAATGGCTCGCGCGAATTTTATTACTCATTGCTTTTATTTATCACCTATCCTTAATCGGTTTATCTCCCTCATATGGAAAAGCTATTTGGGAGGGGGTGGATCGAATCGTCGTGGTAGGGGATATTCATGGTGACTACGACCAGTTTATAAAGCTTCTCCGTTCAGCGAAGTTAATAAATCATAAAAATAGGTGGACGGGTGGAGACACCCATCTTGTCCAGTTAGGGGATGTGCCAGACAGAGGACCTGATACGCTGAAAATAATTGAATTTCTTCAGAAACTGGAAAATCAGGCGAGAAGAACGAAAGGTTATGTTCACCTGCTTATTGGCAATCACGAAGCAATGAACGTTTACGGGGATTTATATTACGTACACCCGGGTGAATTTAAGGCGTTCGCCAGACCTCAATCAAAGGATTTAAGGGAATTCTTTTATAAGAATACAATTGAAGCAATAAAAACCACCCTGCCCGAGGATGAATGGCCAAGCTTTGATGAAGATTTTAAATCGAACTGGGAGAAGGAGCATCCGCTTGGATTCATTGAGCATCGCTGGGGATGGGAGCCGGATGGCAGCATCGGAGAGTGGGTATGCGAACACGATGCAGTTCTAAAAATTAACGATTCTCTATTTATGCACGGGGGTATCGGACCCAAATTTGCTGACTGGTCTATCGAAAAATTAAACGCGCAGATTCAGGCTGAATTAAAAGATAAACAGCTTAAAAAGAAGATACTGGCGGTAGACGAGGACGGCCCCCTCTGGTACCGCGGTCTTGCGCTTCACGGGGAGAGCGAAGAATCCACTCATCTTGAAAATCTCCTTAATAAGCATGACGTCAAACGCATAGTCATCGCTCATACTACCACCGACGGGACCGTGATACCCCGTTTTAACGGCCGTGTCATACTGATTGATGTCGGCCTCTCTAAGGTTTACGGTGGACGGCAAGCCTGTCTCTTAATCGAGGGTGATGAAATATTCACGCTTCACCGCGGAAAGAAATTACCGCTTCCTACAGATTCCGGGGCCGGACTATTGAATTATTTGCGTCAGGCGGCGGCACTGGATCCCCATCCTTCACCGCTCTTAAAAAGGATTGCAGAATTGGAATTAAAACTCACAGAGCCGAGTCAGGACTCGGTTTCTCACCTCGACATTTCTCGCGAATCTGACGCCGCAGCTTATCCGGGTCATTAATGATTTCATAAAAGGACTTCAGGTAGGCGAGTGACTCTTTCCGTGTCAGGGAATTCAGTCCTATGGTATTTTTCCAGAGATCAAAAATGTCTTTTTTCTGCGCGTTAAAGAATTCAATATTTGCTTCCAGGATTCCGTCACTATGGCAGTACCCCCGGTAACGCCTTTGTTTAACGCTTCTCATTTTCAGTGATTTAGGCGGGCGGGCATAGGGCGCTGAGACTATGCCCGCATGGTCAAAATCATAGGGTATGGGCAAAAGCAGATTATCGTTTTCGGGATGGCGGATCAATCTCGCGTTATGACAGCATCGAGATCCTGGCTGGGCCATGAGGAGGGAGAAATCAAGATTGCCGATCATAAACTCATAAATTTCTAAAAGATTTAAGGTAGTGGCTTCATACATATCTCTTGAGACTTTATTGATTCTCACCCTTTCACTACGATTTCGGTTTGCCATTTTCTTTTCATCTTCAATAAAAAAACCGTAACGGGTGATAGCTTTTCGCCGACCAACCGAATCGATATAAGTAATTTTTGCCAGTCTAGCCCTGAAGCTTCGGTCGGTCAGAAGGTTATAAGTGCGATACGCCAGATATTCCTTTAAAACATATTGTTCAAAAGCAGTTCCCGATTCACTACAATGGGTGACGAGTTTTAATTTATTCTGTCCCTCAAATACAGTCCCTTTAACATTAGGCTTTTCGAAATTAACCCAAATAGGTGGGAAATCACAAACTTCAATCATTCGTCGGGTATTCCCGCGCGTTTTCACGCGAATATTCAAAACGACACTTTCTTGACCTTCTCTTTCGTAAGTAAGGGACCCATCTAAATAGGGTATCTCCAGCTTCTCGTAACGGGTGGCACTGCCCCGTTGATTCAAAAGCGTTTTGAGTGGCGCTTCGACAGTGATATGAAGTAAGTCGTCAGACTCGAAAAGGGGAGCGCCCGCGTCCGCTAATTGTATTAATGACGCGAAGAAAAACGCTGATAATAAAATGACACTGTTTATCTTCAGGCGAAAGTGACGATAAATTTTTTTTTGTGATAACATTTCCAGGGTTTTAATAATTCAAAAATGAAATTCAATAGTCTATGTCTACAGTTATTATCGGATCGTAGTTGGGTCAAGTGACAATCGTCATCCCTCGTGTCAAAAAACCGGTTCCATCTTGAAGTGTACTAAAAAGGCATCCCTATTATGCGATAAAGGTCACTCCACCTGATGCTTCACGGCCTACCCAGACGGATCCGGTGGGATAAGTATGTGCACCGATAAATTCGTTGTGCATTTCAAGGCCCCAACCTGGTGACGTTGGTGCGATATAAGATCCATTCTCTACACGCACCGGGTTCACGAATGCATCCTCCTGAAGAAAGTTAAGATATTCCACGAACTGAATATCGGATCGGGCAGAAACAGCGATCTGGTCCCACAGGGCGTAGTGTTGGATCATGTTACAAAGGCCGATGCCACCACCATGAGGACAAATCGGAATGCCAAATTTAGCGGCCATGAGGATAACAGCCAGCACGTCGTTTACCCCGCCCATACGCGTGGCGTCGATTTGACAAAAAGCAATACTGCCGCTCGCAAGTAATTGCTTGAAGATAACAGGTGAGGGGACCTGCTCCCCCGTGGCTATACCGATCTTGTAGGGAGCTAGTGCCTCTGCGATTTTAGCGAAACCGAGGACCTCGTCACGCGCGGTAGGTTCCTCGATCCACAGGGGATGATAGGGCGCCAATTCTATCATGTGAGCAATGGCCTGGTCCACACTCCAGACCTGATTGGCGTCCAGCATTAAGTTAGCGCTGTCACCAATCACCTTGCGAATAAAGGTGAGGCGCTCGCGATCGTGTTGCAGGTCCCCGCCCACCTTCATTTTAAAGCTGTCAAAACCTACAGCTTTTACTTCGTTGATCGTTTCGATGATCTGGTCATCGGTTAATCCCAACCAACCTGCGGTGGAGTAAGCTTTAGGACCCCGCTCATTCATGAAATCTTCGCGCGCGGGGCAACTGTCTTTGTTGGCGCGTAGAATGTCGAGCGCTTCATCCGGTGTGAGAGCGTCTTTAAGATAGCGCCAGTCTATCGATTGGACGATTTTTTCCGGTGGGAGATCGACCAGTAGTTTCCACAACGGTTTATTTTCATGCTTGGCCCATAAATCCCACATCGCATTTACAATGCTGCCGACCGCCATGCGGTAACAACCATCTGCGAGCCAACGGAGTTGGTGATGGTCGATGAATTTTTTATGAAATGCACCCGGATCATCGATAAATTCCTCCAAGGGGGTGTCGACGACTAACTGGGCGAGATCCTTGACACCATAACAGATCCAATCGGTTCCGGCTCCGACTGTGAAATTAACGGAAACCCCGCTGATATCGGAGTTTGTACGAATAGTCGTGATCGTCGCGGAATAATTCGGTTTCCTGTGAAACGGGTCCGAACCGAGGAGGGTATCAGAAGTGGGAACGCGAAGGTCGACGACGTCGACGGCAGTGAGATTCGTTGGAGACATGGAGGAGAATAGTCGAAAGTCTAAGGTCGAAAGTCAAAAGCGATATGTATTTGTATGCGGGTATGCGTATATGCGGTGATGAAGACTAAGATAAGTATAATTGTCATTAATTCCAAAAGCTTCGTCTTCGTCTGCCTCCTCGTCTACGTCCTCTTCTGCTTTATCGCTCCGATTTTTTTGTAAACTGGTGAAATATTTATATTAGGTAACAGTTCATTGATTCGAAAATATCCATTCGGACGAAGACGACGACTAAGACGATGACGAAGATGAAAAACGAATATTATTAATAATCATTTACCCCCAAAGCTTCGTCTTCGTCTGCCTCCTCGTCAGTGTCCTCTACTGCATTATAGCTATGATTTTCTGTAAACTGGTGAAATATTTATAATAGGTAGCTGTTCATTGATTCGAAATTATCCATTGAGACGAAGACGATGACGAAGATGAAAAACGAATATTATAAACAATCATCTACCCCTAAAGCTTCGTCTTTGTCTGCCTCCTCGTCTACGTCCTCTTCTGCTTTATCGCTCCGATTTTTTTGTAAACTGGTGAAGTATTTATAATAGGTAACAGTTCATTGATTCGAAAATATCCATTCGGACGAAGACGAAGACCAAGACGATGACGAAGATGAAAAACGAATATTATTAATAATCATCTACCCCCAAAGCTTCGTCTTCGTCTGCCTCCTCGTCTACGTCCTCTTCTGCTTTATCGCTCCGATATTCTGTAAACTGGTTAAATATTTATGATAGGTAACTGTTCATTGATTCGAAATTATCCATTGAGACGAAGACTAAAGCGGTGACGAAAAATCGTTAGGAATATCATGTATCCACTCTTGTCATTGCGAAGGAGGCGCAGCCGACTGCGGCTACCGAACGTAGCGACATCTTCCATTCCAGGGGGCTGACAATATGTGTCCGACATTCCCCTGGATCGCCACGGCTGACAAGCCGCCTTCCCCCGTCGCACGAGGCTATGGAGGACAGGCGCGATGACAAAGGAAATCAATCCGCAATTACATCATTAACCTTTTTGATCAATTTTCACATTAGGGTAGGGATCTTTTTCACCTCTCGTTGAACTTGACCCGAGACCGAGACCCCAATCAGAAGGTTCTGATCCGGCACGCGCTTCTGCCCAGGCTTTGAGAGGGACCGAATCCTCATCCTCCGTAAACCAGTAACGCGATACGGGGTGAGCGACCGGATCTGAGCCCAACGGATTTCCCCCATCGCCCATGGCTCCCAGTAACTGCCGTCGTATTGGAGAGCTGCGCGCGATTAAATCCGGGTCCTGATTCATGTAACCACTGGGGCGCATCCATCGTGGTGTGTAGCTAATATAGAGAGCTTTGCGGGCGCTCTTGGAAAGATTTGGCGTAACCCCGTGGAGTAGAGTGGGGCGCCATAGCATAGCACTACCGGCCGGAACGCGCAATTCATAGATGTCTTTGGGTTTTAAGCGGGACTGCCAGTTTATCCGTTGTTCCTGCGTCCACTTGAAGCTACCGGGCACGAAAAGAATCGTGCTGTGGCCCGGTTCAGAATGGTCAGATACATACCATCCGACTTTGAAATCCAAGAGGGGCATGCGACCATCCAGGGTGGTGCCGGCGAACTGACTCTCGTAATCGAAATGCCAACCCAAGGATAAAATATTGGGATCGGTATTTCTAGGTTGAGGCATCTTATAGTCAAAAATACTATCACGATTTTGAATGTTCCAACCGATAGCATCGACTACTAAGGGTAATATTTTGGGATGGTCGAGTAAGTCCAATATGGCTTCATGATAGGCCACCGAATTACGGAGACTGATACTGTCATCGGGACTCAGCCCACGCACTTCACGCATTTGGTCTGCGACCTCGTCCATAGCTTTATCCAGGCGATCAGTTTCAGCGGGGGAGAGTATATTTTCTAATACCGTAAATCCATTTTCATTAAGTTCATCCCTCTGTTTGTCAGTCATTGCAAACGTCATCTCTACCCTTTCTAAAAATCAATCCTAACTTCTTCCAGCTTTGGGGAACCACAGCCGTAGGGGGAAACTAATGTAGCTTTATATTGTAACCAACGTGTATTTTTCGGAAGACCGCTAATGGGATCACCGGTCTCTTCATAATAAGACTTTTCTCCCTCCGGACCTATCCAGACTGCATCTGATAAACCTTCTTCGGTCTCGCTTCCTCTCAGCTGGAACTTAATTTTCAAGAGATCTGTCTCCTTGCTTTCCCAATGAATCCTTCTCGCCCTGTTTTTGCTAAGCGCGTAAGGGGGTGAAAAATAAGTTTCTTCTGGTTTACGTGTAAAGGCATTGCCGTGATTATAGGCATACATACCATGGGGCCCCAACCCGGGAAGTCCTGTCGGCTCAGTTGTGAAAAACCCCTCCGGGCTATTCCAGTAAATATACGAATCCACCTGGTGTCCAACATCGCTCCTATGCGCGGCCCACACGATATCGATCCAGCCATCTCTATTAAGATCTATTTGCAGTACATCCGCCGAACCATGAGCAGAAAAATTAACAGGATTTTCAAAATCGAGTTTATTGCCATCACCCCAGAATAATTGTGCAGCAGAAACGCGTGAAGTAGGCGTGCCATAAGCAGAAACTAATAGATCGAGGTTCCCGTCATTATTTAAATCTGCCACCCCGGTATACCTGGCACTGTATCCCGCAAAATACTCCTGAACGTTCTCGCTGTTATACCCCTCTGGACCGCCAAAGAAAATGCGGATCGTGTCTTTATGACGTTGCCGGTGACCGAGGATACCTGCTATCATATCCAGCCAGCCATCACCGTTTAAATCGGCGAGATTGAGAGAAACAGAATCTCCAATTCCATGGCAGGGAACTTGCAAGGTACGACTGTCAGAAAAACCATCGGAGGTTCCCAGGTAAATTAAGATGTATTCGCGCTTATCATGTAAAAGCATATCAATATACCCATCGTTATTTACATCGCCTATAATGCTGCTGTAGCCAAAGTTTTTTAAGCGATCGATGCGCTCCTTTGAATACCCGCTGGCTGAGCCATAGTAGATGATCGAAGATTGGGTAGGATCATCGGTCAATTTTCTCACCGGTGAAGTCACGAAAATGTCGAGATACCCATCCCTGTTGAAATCGGTAATTTCCATATTAAAATGGGTAAACCCGGTGTGAATATCGGTAAATTTATCCGGGTCTGGACCCTCGGGGGTGCTAGTGTAAATACGAAAACCACCTTCAGGGTCGTTATATTCGAGAGCTTTATCGAAGACTAAATCCGGGTAACCATCCAGATCCAGGTCAGCGACGAGCGATACATTAGAGAGATCATTATTAAAGACCAGACGGTTATCCACGCTATACTCAGCATCGGCGTTACCCAAGTAAACGTAGGAGGGCACGGAGGATACATGACCATTCATGAAATTATTGAAGATCACTTCCTGTTTTCCATCCCCGTCGAGGTCGCCGACGGTATTACCCACCACCCCGATAGTTGTAACCCAACTCACCCGATCAAGGGAGTACCCATCGGGTCCATTCCAAAGTATCGGAGACTTAACCTCGTAATCATTGCCATCAAATTGCTTACTGATGATCAGTTCGGGAAGCTTATCACCGTCGAGGTCAGCAGCGGTTACCCAGCGGGCGTTCTTTACTTCGATGAGCGTTTTAACTGTTTCCAAATTGTCTCCAGAGCGTATTTCCACGCCCTCAGCAGTTGCGATAATCAGGTCTGGAATGTCATCCGCATCGACATCGGACACGTCGACACGAACGGCTTCTGTCGTGAATACGGTACTTAAACCCTTAACTTTAAAAATCATTGGATTTTCAGTTTTAAACGTGCCCTCATTATTCCAGTAAATGCGTACCTGGCCGCCGCCACAGAAAATAATGTCTTTGCTTCCGTCACTGTTCAGATCTTCCAGCACTACCTGGCGCGCTCCATAGGTGGGCAAAGTAAATGGATCTTCGGCGCTTACACCCTCCTCGGTTCCCCAGTATATTTTCGATTCGGTTTCTAAATAGGCGCGGTCACCACTTCGATAACTGCCCAATACTATTTCTAAAAACCCATCATTGTTCAGATCGCCTGTCGCAATACCGATCACCCCTGTAGCAATGATGCCATAGCTTTCCCCCTCATCGCTAAAGCTGCGGTCCTCTCCCTGGATATAGACGTGCATGGGACGGGGTTTCGACGGATTGTGGGCATCTACCCAGGCCGAAGGAAAAATCAAGTCGAGGCGCCCATCACGGTTAATATCCATGGCTACGACATCGTGGGCCCCAATCGTCGGAAGATCCGTTCGACTCGCTTCCATACCGTTGGGACCACTCCAATAAATGTATGAATTCAATTCGGAGGTGACGCCGTTATGAGCGTTAACCGTCACCAAGTCGTTGTGACCATCGCCGTCGACATCGATCACCCGGCTCATCCACCCACTGTCCGCTGACATCTCATGGCGCTTCCAGTTTTCTCCGGGGCTTTTCTCAACCGTATACGCCCAGGTGGGACCCCGCTCGACATGATCGTGCGAGTTGGCGAGGATGATATCGACATAGCCATCATGGTTAACATCGAAATGATTGATTATTTCAATCACCCCCTTGGCATTCACGTAAAGATTGCTCCCGGCATTTTCGAAACGGCCCTGTGAAAAATCTTCAAAACCACCATGCACCCAAGTCTTCCTTGCGATCAGAGAGAGTGGAGTGGCGATGACGAAGAGTGCTAATAAAGTTTCAAGTATAGCGCGCAAATATTTTCGTTTTTTATGATTGGCCATAATTGATTCTATTGTCGAAATGAGGGATGTCGAGCTTCGCCCTCGGTACTATTGAAATGCCTAAAAAAGATAGCCACAAAAGGCACAAGATACACAAGAAAGAATTTCATGGAAAGGTTTTACCGGGTGATCGGAAATAAATGAGGGAGAAATCAGGGATGATCACTTTTACCATCCCATTTGTCTTTGCGAAGGAGACGTAGTAGACTGCGGCTACCGAGCACAGCGACATCTTCCACTCCAGGGGACTGCCGGTCACGTTTGATATTCCCCTGGATCGCCACGGCTGCCAAGCAACCTCGCGATGACAAAGAGAATCAATCGAAAATCGACAATCGGCAACCGAAAATTGAGATCATTCAATCGTTACCTCATCGATCTCGACGGTTATGTCATCCCCGTCCTCGTTGGTAAAGGTGGCGTCAATACTCAGTGTGGGTTGAGGCGTATTGTCGGATTTGAAATTGTTTTGTGTAATCAGGGTTTCAAACCCGGTAGTTGTCGATCCGCTCTCCGCGACTACGATCGATGCACCGTTTGTTTGAGCCAGGTCTCCTCCCGTGATCCGCAAGCCGGGGTTACCTGCGGCTACGGTAAATGAGCCTTCACCAAATAAGAGGAGGGGCACCGCATCGCCACTCGCATCGATGTCGCCGACGGTCAATCTCACTGCGATCGGTACGCCGCGAGCGTCCACACCGACCTTCCCGGTACTACCGCTGAAGACAGTGTTTGATAACTGCATGCCTCCCATTCCCGTGGAGTTAACAACTTCTACGAGGGTCACGTCAGCTTGCGCGTCGTAGACTTGTCCTTCGGGGAAAAGGGCCTGGTTCACTGCGTTGATTCTCCCCACGGTGAAGATACTGAAGAAGGTATTCGCGTCGGCGCCATCGATAGCGATGCTGGGTCTGCCGGTGACATACTCTACTGCCTGGTTGTAGCGCGGTGGTGGGGCAGGGGGTAAAAAAGTGACAGGGTCCAAGTTGACGGTAAAGGTCCCATTGCCTGAAAACTCTACTTGCACAATGTCCTCATCTTCGTCCATGAACGATACCCGGGTGATCTGCCCAGGTCTGGCTTGGAGTCGGATATTATCCCCGGTGAGCAGGATCTGGTCAAAGACATTGCCATTTGGGTGTTGAATATTTTCTCCGGCGATATCTCCAGATCCTTCAAGCACAAGGGGCACGGCTGGGGTTGATACGGTAATTACCGCGGTATCACTGTCAGTACTACTGTTGGCATTGCTTACCCGAACCCAGAAGTTAGTGCTCGCGGTAAGAGCGCCGGTGGTCAGGGTGCTGCCGGTGGCACCGGCGATAGGGGTGTCGTCGTGACCACTGATGCCGGTATACCACTGGAATGTGAGATCATTACCACTGACAGCGACCGTAAGCGTAACCTGGCTACCGGGTGGCACCTCCTGACTCACAGGTTGAGTCGTGATGGTCGGTGGTGGTGTCGGTGGAAATCCGTCATCCGCGCCCGGTGCGCCAATGGGTGTGAAGCCGAAGTCGGAAAGTCTTGTCCGGCTGAATGCAGGATTCACATCAACTTTATCGCTTAAGGTAATTCTGGCAATGCCGCCGACGGATCCCAATTCATTCGCTACTAGTGTATACAGAAGTGCTCCGTCTCCGGGCTTAATATCGGTCAATAGATTCCCTATCGTGGTAAGCAAATTATCTTCGGTATCAAATACCTGAATCGTAGCATCACTTTGGCCCTGCGCTGTTTCTACGATCGTCGAGGCGTAAAATTGGACCCGAGCGGCCGGCGTTTCGAGGGTGATCGTCCCGGTTTCGCCATTTTGTATTAACCAGTCGTTGGCTCCAAAAAAGTTAGGGGTCGGTGGCGCGAAGCCATTTGAAAAGGTCGCGGAAAAGGGTGATGCTCCAACCATGAAATCATCGAAACCGTCCTCTTTATCAATGAATTCGTTAAAATCAGAGTAAACGGTGTTGTTTGTCGGGCCATCGATGAGGGTATAACCTACATCATCGATCGACAATTTTCCGGTAACATTTACGAACTTAATCTCTTTCATACCGTAGACGAAATTGAGATCCGTATCGTCGAAGAAATTGCCACTGAAGGCGACAAACCTTTGTAAGGGAGGATTTACCCCGGGGCTGATATTGGCCGGCAATCCATTTACAACACCATTAGGATTTGAGAGGAAGAAATCTTCACGAATATCAACAAGTTCCCGACGGTCCTCGTCGACTCTACCCCGGATCTCAATTTTACCGCCGCCCGTCGATTCAGCGACATAGAATTCGATTTCAGCAATCCCTTTTTCGGTGAAGATTTTTCCTTCCTCGCCGGGTCTTAGGGTTAATGCTCTGCTCCCCGAATGCAGTAGACTTGCGTCCTCCAATGTTTCCACCGTAAAGCCAATAAAGCGAATATCATTGGGCGGTTCTCCCAGTGTGAAATTACCGGAACCGTCAGCAGTTTCAAAATCTAAAAAAACTTCCTGGTCTTGTGCGAGAACTGTAAATTGAATGGAAAGAAGAGTTGGAAATATCAAAAGGGAGATGAGGGTTTTTAAATCCATTTTCCGTCCCTGATTTTAGATTATTTGAAAACTAAACAACCAGCGATCTACCCTGAATCACTAGAAGAGGGGGTTATTGTAAACATTGAGAAGCTTGATTATTAAATCGATCGAGGACGTCCGTAATCGAAAAGCTGGGACGATCAATTAAGTAAGAATGGATCGTGTCATTAAAATTGCGATACCAGTGTTCAGGGACTCCGCTCTTTCCAACAACTGCTCCGACAATGCTTCCGGCTGTCGCTGCCGTGCAGTCATTATCCAAGCCCATCGCGACCGTCTCACCTATGACTCTTGTAATATCAGTTCCACCGATCTTAATTCCCCAGAGGGTTAAACAGGCATTATTGATGGTGTGAACTTTATGCATGCCCTCGAACTTTTCATCCACCGCATTTCGCGCTTCCTGATAATTTGTTATCTTTGGAGCAAGTTCAAATGCCCAGTTTATCGCGTTTGCCAATTCGCAATCTTTAGGGATTTCACTGAGGCCAATTTTCAAAGCGTCCAAGGGATCATCAACGGTAAAGGCAGCGGAAATTGCTGCCGAGAAAAACATCTCCCCGTAAATTCCGTTTTTACGGTGGCTAATGTAAGCGTCGCGGTAAGCCATTTCGGCCGCAAACTCGGGCCAACCGGGTGCCATATAGCCCCAAGGATCTGATCGGATATCTGCACCAATCAATTCATCGTAGGGGTTATCGATCTCTGCCGCTTTCATCGCTGAATGACCGTCCTTTAAATTTTTAAGTGTAATCTCTTCCGCGGTACAGGCATAGGGCAGGTAACGAAGCCAGGATTCGCCCACATTATCGGTAGTAAAATTTACACCATGAGATTCTGCAATTAAGAGACCGAGAAGCGTGTAAACAATGTCGTCATCAACGGGTACTCCGTTTAGTTTATCGCGCGTATAACTTTCACGCGTGCTGAACTCGTACCTCAATTTCATCGGATCAGGTACTGTGCTCCAGTAATCGGTGGGAGGAAAGCTGGCCCCATTTTCCTCAGCCAGTGACTCCATCTTTTTTATGGGCCATAATTCCACGGGTGCTCCCAGGGTGCATCCAGCCAGTCGGCCCAATAGAGAGCCTTCCAGTTTCTCACGGTAGATGGCTTCATCGAACTTTTTCCATAGCCTTCTTGGCCCATCCGATCGAAGCTGCTTTATCTCTTGTAATTTGTTTGGTTGTTCTTCCATAAGATTTTCGTTAATTAGACTTCCACATATTTTAAAATTAGCGTGAGGATAGCAAAGAGAATTGTTAATAAAATAGCGGTGAGCAATAAATTGGCTTTCAAGTTGTCACGACGCGGGCCGAAGTAACTGACTATTGTGCTGACCGTAAGGTTTATCACCAAAGCATAAAGACCAATCCATTGAAAACTGAGGCTGGGTTGACCCGTAATATTATCCCAAAAAGCAACAAGGGTAGCTGCGGCAATACCGTAGGCGGCTCCTATAAGCGCACCCTGGGGTGTGGAAAAAGAAACGAAAAGCGCTAAGATGAAGAGACAAAAAATTGGCGCCACGAGAAGGCCGTCTGTTTTTTCCGTCACCGCTAAAAAATTTCCTGTAACATGCTCAAGAAATGAACTGAGGTAAACGACGATTAGCCCGATGACAAAAGCTAAATACATGGCGTAGCGAAGATGGGTAGACTCACTTTTTGACCGTATCCCAAAACGATCGAGAAAGTCTGTCATGACCACCGCAGTGATAGAGTTAACGCCCGAATCGATACTGGACATCGCCGCCGCAAACATCGCGGCAACGACAAGGCCTGAGAGCCCCATCGGTAAATAGTTCGCGATAAAATAAGGAAATAAATTATCGGCGCTACTCGTAACCGACTCACCCAATGGAAGCATTTGAGCGTGCTCGACGAAATACCCTAATAATGCGAGACCCAAAAGTCCCAATACAAGGGTAACACCGATGGAAATATAAGTATTTATTAAGTAAGATTTGCGTGCGGCTTTTGCGGACCCGGTCGCCATGAATCGTTGAATCACCGTCTGGTCGCCACCGGCGGTGCTCACCCGCCAGAGCAAGATAGAGATAATGGCGCCAAATAGACTTACCCTGATTCTTGGATCGAGACTAAAGAGCGGCTGATCATCCCAATTAGAGACCCACTGTGTGGGCCACCAGGAAAATAAACTACTGCTTTGTAAGCTTATGATGGCAATTGTCGTCAAAGCTCCGAGGAGCAGGAGACAGAATTGTGCGCAATCAGTGATGACGACTGCCTGTAAGCCACCCAATGAGGTATAAGTTATCGCGACGAGACCAATGGCCATGACCATTAAGGGCCGCCATTCTGATCCCAGATCCATGATCACGAGGAGAGCGCTTGTCGCGAGGTAAATGAGAAGCGACATCCAAATCAAGCGAAGGGCGATAAACATGCATGCGCCCAAAAGCCTGCCGCTGAGGCCCAATCGCGCTTCAAGTAGTTCATAAGCGCTCGTGACACGCCGCTTCATGATTAATGGAATCAGCCCATAGCCTACAATGAAGTAGGATAAAACGATAGCAACCAAGGCACCTAAAATATAAGTTGGACCGTGTTTAATGACTTCACCCGGTTGGGCGAGGTAGGAAATGGTACTTAACAATGTAGCATAAATAGATACTCCGATGAGCCAGGGTGGCATATGCGTGGATCCAACAAAATACTCTCCTGTGCTCGACTGTTTTCGCGAGTAGTACCACCCGAGGGTGAGGACCCCGCCAACGTAACAGGCAACTATCACCCAATCCAACCAACCCAATCCCTTATGCGCGTGTTGCCCGACAGTTGAAACCTTCTCGGTTATACTATCGTCTTGCGAAATAGCGACATTTGATTCGTTTGAATAAGAGAAGAGTGGTTGTGATAAAAATAAAAATACAAGAGCAAAGCGTAATGACCTAAAGAAATCAGATTGTGGCCAATTCGCATTATAATAAAAGCGGTTCACGATAATCTTTGGCTTCGGATATAAATTATTGACGAAGACGAAGAGGCAGACCTGTCTTCTTCCCACGACTGCGTGACTACGACGTGGCAAGCGAAGACGAAGGTTTTATCACCGCCTTTTAATGATCTCGGATAGGCGGTCCCATTCATTGACGAAACGTATTAAATGTTCGCGGCCTTCATTGATTTCACTCTCTAAGAGATTGCGAACGAGCATCTGTTCTTTCTCATATTGAGCATCAGATAAAAGATCCGCAAAATGAGCGATGCGCGCCCAGAGAAGATGGGTGGTAAACGCGTCGAACTCGTTATAATTTATTATTTCCTTTAACTTACCTTCGAGCCAGAGCTTAGCTACCGATTCACCGGAAACATCAATCTTTCCCGGAATCCCACTCAATGAGGCAATTTCAGTGAGCTTGGGTGTATTTGCCCACTTGCCTAGGATGGGTGCTAAATCGATATTATAATCATTGTGAGCACTGAAATAATCGACGCCTTCCCAAGGTTTTTCCGGTCTTTGTGCAAATCCAAAACCATGAAGTCCGTGAATGATGGATCGCTCAACGATGATCGGCACATCAGCGTTAAGGGAATTGTATCCCACTAATTGCGGTTTGCGAGTTCCTACCGCTTTGAGAAAAGTTGAGATGATATGTTTCTCCGTCCATTTATCTTTATCCTCAGGATCTGCGGGTAGGGAGATGAGCTTTAAGTTAACATTACTACCCAGGCCTTCGCGAAAAATACCGGCAATCGACACAATCTGACATAAAGTCGTTTTAATATAGGGTTGGGGGGTCTCACTATCAGCCCCGGCATCCTTCCAAAGAGCCTGGAATGAATCACTGTAGCTTTGCGGGGGATTGTGTTTTATATTGTGGAATATTTCCCCGGCCAAGGGGTCGGGCACCCACTCGATGTCGAATGATAGAAGGTTGGGTTGTATGGATTTGAACATTCGTTTAGATCGATCCGAGTATCAAAAGGTTTGCTGAAAGAGTCACAAATATAAAGTTAAATTCCAACTGCGGTTAAATTACAATCTGGAAATCCTGGAGTCATAATACACTGACATGATACGGAAAGGGGTAAGATAAATTAAATTATTTATTTGCAGGGGGGAGATAAAACTACTTCAACTCAGCGATACAGATTATGTCTTACACCCTGGAGAAAGAAATAGCCGTGCAAGCGGTGCTGAAAGCCTGTAAATTATGCCAGAGCGTGCGCCGATCGATGATTTCGGACGAGGCGATGCTAAAAGAAGACAAATCACCCGTTACGATTGCAGATTTTGGATCCCAGGCACTCATCATAGATGAGCTGCATAAACATTTTCCCAAAGATCCGATAATCGCGGAAGAAGACGCTACAGAATTGCTCACATTAGAAAATACACCCGTTCGGGAAAGTGTGTACCAGCAAGTCCAACAAGTATCTCCCAGCTTAACGGAAGATGAAATAATTGACGCCATTCAACGAGGCAATTATTCCGGACAGGAAGTGGGGCGGCAGTGGGTGCTTGATCCCATTGACGGGACGAAAGGTTTTTTGCGCAATGGGCAATATGCAGTAGCGCTTGCGCTGATTGAGGATGGAAAAATAGTGCTGGGAATTCTTGGCTGTCCGAATCTCGCCATTGATTTTAATAATCCAGAAAGTTCGATCGGTTGCTTATACTTCGCGCTACGCGGTGAGGGTGTGATTTCACGGAGTTTAGAGGTCCCCAATGAATTATCAGTTAGTGTCTCTGAGATCAGCAATCCATCCGAGACTAAAGTCTGTGAATCCAGGGATTCGGGGCATTCCTCACACGGTAAAGCCGCACAGATTTCCGATCGTTTAGGTATCACAGCCACGCCAATTCGCATTGATAGTCAGTGTAAATATGCAGTCGTGGCACGCGGTGATGCTTCAATCTATCTCAGGCTGCCCGCGAGTCGCGGGTATGAGGAAAAGATATGGGATCACGCCGCAGGTGTCATCATTATCGAAGAAGCGGGGGGGAGAGTTTCTGATGTAGAGGGTAGGCCGCTCGATTTTACAAGAGGCAATACTTTAAAGGGAAATAGAGGGGTCATAGCCACAAGTGCACCTATTTATGATGAAGTGATTGCTGTCGTTCGAGAAATTATGGGCGGATAGACGGAAGGCGGGAAGGCCGGAGGACCGGAAAGCCGGAAGGCTGGAGAGCCGGAGGGCCGGAAGGGTGGAAGGTTGGAATTATATGGGATACGGGATGAAAAAACTATTAGCAAATCCCGCATTTCCGCTTATACGCATTTACTCATTACCGCATAAACGCATTCGCGTAAAATACTTATTCACAAAACGAGTACACAGGGCTGTGTTTTGTAAAAAAATATGAAAAAGTTCAGTGCCCGTTAAATACAAAAATAAAATAACGAATATTCATTATTACTATCTACACGCTAAATGGAATTTAATTTTTGGTTACTCTGTTTTGTTAAGTGCTTAAGCGGCTTCGGTGAAGGTGGCGGGAGAGGAAAACCTGTCAATCGTGGTAGGAGTTTTTTCTCATTCAGTCTGTTTATCCTTGTCCTCATTTGTGGGGTATTAACGTCAATTTTGAAAAAATTGTAAAATTCCCATGCAGTGGATTTACCGTCTGGCTTAGCAATAAGAGATTATCAGCGCATCCAATTATTTTTTCATTCAAGATTAGCAAAAGAAACGTAAACCATCTCTTCTCTAAAAATCACCCATCGTTAGCCGACACTATCCCTGGTATTATTTCTATTCAAATAATTGGATGCAAAGAGAAGAATCATTGATTGAACCCCTGCCAAACCCAATGGATTTAACGATTCCAGACCGAACGCGTGTGGATAATCATCATTGTGTTGATTTATTCGAATTAGCACAAAATGCGATTATTATTCACGATCTTGGAAACCGCATATTGTATTGGAACCAAGCAGCTGAACTTCTTTATGGTTATACAGCGAAAGAAGTAACGGGAAAACATGCGCATGAACTTTTGTCAGAGGATGAATGCACGAAGCTTAACGAGGTAGAGAAAACATTGCTAGAAAATGGGGAGTGGCATGGCGATTTAAAACACCGAACAAAAGATGACCTGATTGTCGTCGTTGATAGTCAAAAGACCCTGCTTTGTGATGAATGGGGAACACCTCAATCGATATTGTTGATCAATACGGACAAGACGGAAAAGAAGCAACTTGAAGCACAATACTTAAGATCCCAGAGAATGGAAGGCATTGGCAGCCTGGCGGGTGGAATAGCCCATGATCTTAATAATCTACTCGCGCCGATTACATTATCAGCGGAATTATTATTAAGAAATTGTTTGGATGAGAAAAGCGAGGAATTGCTATCGATGATTAAAAGTAGTTCCAAACGCGCGGGTTCGGTTGTGAATCAATTACTTTCTTTTGCGCGGGGTGTTCAGGGCGATGAACATATTTTGTTACAGCCCAAACATGTATTAAATGACATGGTGAAAATCGTCAAAGAGACTTTCCCTGCAAATATAAACGTAAAATATCGGCTTCCGAGTGATCTGTGGCTTATCAACGGTGACCCTACTCAAGTACATCAAGTCCTTCTCAATCTCTGTATCAATGCCAGAGATGCCATGCCACACGGAGGGGATCTTTTCTTAGAGGCCGCGAATATTTCTTTCGACCAGACCTATGTCATCATGTCGTCTGATGTGAAACCGGGTGCTTATGTTGGCATAAAGGTGAGAGATACCGGTGATGGAATGGCAAAAGAAACAATGAAGGATATATTTACGCCTTTTTATACGACGAAAAGTGATGGGGCGGGAACAGGTCTCGGTTTATCTACTTCAAATGGAATCGTACACAGTCATGGAGGGTTTATTACCGTAGAAAGTAAAATAGGCGAGGGTAGTACATTTCAGGTTTATTTCCCAGCCGATCGATCAGGATTCAGCCAGGTCAGAAAAACGAATAATAAACCGCCACCCTTCGCGAAGGGAGAACTCATCTTAATCGTCGACGATAATCCTAATATCCGAATCGCGACTCAGAAGGCATTGGAGTTTCAAAAGTATAAGGTATTAAACGCAGAAGATGGAACAGAAGCCATAGCTCAATTTGTGAAGACAGAAAATGAGGTTAAAGCAGTAATTACCGACATTAGCATGCCACAATTAGATGGTGTTGCACTGGTGCGTATTTTGAAAAAATTGAATCCGGAAATAAAAGTGATTGTTTCAACGGGACAAGGAGAGAAAAATAAAATCATCGAGTTGAAAGCTCTCGGGATTAAAGATTTCCTTTATAAGCCCTATTCTTCAGAAACTTTGATTAACACGCTTCAGCAATCTTTAGTCACCACTTTAAACTAGTAATACGGGGTTGGCTGTTAAGAAGAACAGTTTATATGTGGGTAGTATGAAGTGTGAAATGTGACGAATCTTCGTCTGCGTCTAAATTGTCATTGCGAGGCGTTAAGCAACGAAGCAATCCAGAGGCCGTCTATTGCGTATTCACAGTCTGAGATGTAAGGCTTCAATCAGTTGTACGATTGCTGTTTTTGATTCTGAAACCTTATTTATTTATAAATTGAAGATATGAACTCTCATTGGAAAGATCTAAGTGGAGACTGGTATCCGTAAAAACAATGATTAATCGTCTGAAGTGGAAGATGTCGCTACTCTTGGTAGCCGCGTTCGGCTGATAGCCTCCCTCGCAATGACAATATTGATAGGCTGGTTCTCAGTGCGCTTCTTTTTTAAAACTATTAAAAAACGCGGTAGGGACACGATTCGACCAACCTCATCGCAGGACGCGTTCCACCATCATATTGTATTTAATATCTGAAGGGACGAAGACGATGAGGCAGACCCGTCTTCTTCCCGTGACAAGCGAAGACGAAGATTTATTTCTTATCTTATAACCCTTAACCCTTCAAATACTGACCTTAAGCTGCCTGGTGAAACTTGCCAATCAGCGTTTGCAAGCGACGGCGTTCGCGCCAGCCGATCAGGGTCAGGATTAAACCTGCTCCCAGGTAAGTGGAGGGCTCGGGAACGGGAACGATTTCATTGCCTTCCCAGCGGGCACCAATTGTCAGGCCCGATCCCCATGGATTGACAAAGCGTATCGCCGCTAACTGTGAGTCGGTCAAACCCTGGGAATTAAAGATAATCTGGTCTTCTCCCCCACCATTGGTGTCTCCATTATAGCTCAGGATAGAGAGTAATTGACCCGAAGTCGTCCAAGCTAATTCGAGTCCGCTGCTGTCGTCGTAATTAAGAATGCTCCCTCCGCTTCCAACATCAATCGACGAGTCAGATGAGAGGGTCAGTGTCCCTAAAACTTCGTCGTGCGCATCACTGTCAAAAGTTCCACCGGCCAGGTCCATGTTCGCGGTGTCGATGATCTGATTGTCGGCACTTAACAAAAGACTTCCGCTGTTAATGACGATATTGGCGGTTCCGTCAAGGGCATTGCCCGATCCGTTATTCAATTCTAATATGCCCGCGTCAATCGTTGTATCTCCGGTAAAGGTGTTAGTTCCAGTCAGGGTGAGGGTGCCGGTGCCCGCTTTGACGATATCTCCGGTCTCGGAGATTACCCCGGCAAAGGTCGTGCTCGTGGCATCCCCGACGGTCAGTGTTCCGTTACCTAAGAATACTTCTGAAGTGGCGCTGCCGCTGGTCAGTGATCCGATCGTTTCGGTGAAACTGTTTACGTCGAGGCGTCCGGTCGAGTTGATCGTTACCGCGGAGGTGTCGGTGATTTGTTCGTTGCTTCCGACAAAGGCGATCGCGCTGTTATTGATGATCAAGTCACCTGGGACCGAGGTGCCCCCGGATACATTCATGTTCAAGATGCCAGCGTTTACTGTTGTGCTGCCGGTGTAAGTGCTGCTGCCCCCGGTGCCCGCTCCCATAAACCAGGTGCTTGTTCCTTCTTTAATAAAATTACCCATCCCGCTGATCGCTCCTCCATTGATAATTCCCGCGAGGGCGGCGGTGTCCACGGTGAGGGTGGATCCGTTGAGGTCGATATCACCGGAGATACGCATCGTCGATCCTGATGAGTTCGCGATTGTGGCATTCGATCCCAGGGTGATGTCCCCGGTCCATTCTTCCAAGCCGCTGTTGGTCCAGAAAAGCGATCCCACTCCCCCTGCGCCAGTGCCATTAACCGTCAGTGGCTCAGCAGCCATATCGGCGCTGATACTGGAAATTTCAAGGGTTGCTCCGGACTGCACCACCGTCCCGCTGCCCGTGCCACCCAGTGCGTTGGCATCTGTAACTTCAAGGGAGCCCGCTTGTACCGTCGTTAAACCCGTGTAGGTGTTGACTCCATCTAATATCAACGTCCCGGTCCCGGTCTTATCGAAGGTACCGCTTCCCGCCATGATCCCTCCATAGGTCAGCGTCGTTGCGGCGTCGGTTTCGATCGTGCCCCCGCCAGCGTTTAATGCGATCCCCCGGTTGCTGTCTAAAGTAAAGGTAGCGGTTGTATTAAGCGTGCCGCCGTCAAAGGTGAGATGTCCGGGAGTTGCTGCACCGGGCGCTGTCCCCAAACCACTGTCCGCGCTGATGCTGATCGAACCATCGTTGATCGTCGTTGACCCGGAGTAGGTGTTGACTCCTGAGAGGGTGAGAGTGCCGTTGCCATCTTTAATTAAAGTACCGGTGTCGGAGACGATGCCACTGAAAGTGGTGTCGCCATTACCGCCGACGGTCAGAGCGAAGGTCTGATTATCAATATTACCGCTGACGTCCAGGGTGCTGGCGTCAGAGTTGATCGTCGCTGCGGATCCGAGATCGACCGTGCCCTGCCATTCATTATTCCCGGAAATATTTTGCAATGCACCTTTACTGCTTTCGCCGGTGCCATTCAAAGTGAGTGCTTCGACTCCTACGGTAATTCCTGTGTCGAGGGCGAGGGTGCCACCACTGTTGACTGTCGTTCCGCTGCCGGTCGTTCCTAACGCGTTGCCGTTTTCAATTTCCAGAACGCCGTCATTAACCGTGGTGTTTCCGGAATAAGTGTTAGCTGCAGTCAGAGTAAGTGTGCCATTGCCGTTTTTAATCAGATCACCCGAATCGGAAAGGACTCCACTGAAAGTTGTATTGGCGGCTCCCCCGACGGTCAAGTCAAAGGTCTGGTTGTCAATGTTACCGCTGATCTCTAAACTTCCCGCATCCGAGTTGATCGTCGCTGAGGATCCGAGATCGACGGTTCCCTGCCATTCGTTGGTGCCACCGATATTCTGTAATGCTCCTGCCGTGCCAGCCTCTCCGGTGCCATTTATCGTGAGACCCTCACCAACAACTGTGGTGATTCCCGTATCAAGGGCTAAGGTACCACCGCTATTGACCGTTGTGTCATTGGTGGTGTCACCGAGCGCACCGGCGTCTTCGATTTCCAGGACGCCATTATTGATCGTCGTGGTCCCGTCATAGCTGTTGTTATTGGTTAAAGTCCAGGTGCCGTCACCCTGCTTAACAATGTCGCCCCGCTCCGTGATCGTGCCATCATAAGTTGCGTTGGTTGCATCGCCAACGGTAAGGACTCCTGCGGCTCCCGTTCCTAATTCAATTTCAGCCGTAGTGCTCGAACTGGAAATTGAACCGACGGTGTCGTTCTCATTGGTGAAGTCGAGCAGTCCGTCCGAGAGAATAGTAATCGCGCTCGTATTTGAAATCTGATTGTTACGGTTGGCGTATCTTACAATCGCACTGGCTGCAGCGCCACTTCCGTCACCAATCTGAAGGTCACTGCCAATGCTATTATCCACGCCGGTACGGTTTAAACGCATTTCGCCATCTTCAACAATCGTGCCACCCGTGTAAGAATTGGTGCTACCGCCAGTGAAGGTTAAGCGACCGCCTTGCTGAGTAAACCCTCCTGCGCCGGAGACGCTACCTTGAATGCGGAAATTCTGAGTGTTCGCGTTAAAAAAATCGAGATCGTCGTTGAGAACTATCGGTGCCACAATTCTGCTTCTGTCCTGCATGTCAACAGTGAGCGAGGCATTCCCGCTGCTCACATCAAAGGTAATCGTGTTGGAACCAGTGATATTGTATTCCCTGTTCCCGGTGTTGTGGAAGAAATCCATCTGCCCGACCGTTACATTGATGTCGACCGAGATATTGCGGTTGGCAGTAATAATCGTCCCAAAATTCGCGGTGTCATCAATGGCATTAGGTGGACCTCCACCGGGTGTCCAGTTGCCGGCAGCACTCCAAGTGCCATTGGTGTCCACGTTCCAGTCGAAGACTTGCGCCTGCGCGGAAATACTCATGCTTAATGCGATGAGCAGACCGAGGCCGCGTAAGATTTTTGTCTCAACTGAATTTTGTTTTTTCATTTTCACTTTTAATTCCACCAACCTTTTATTAGCAAAACTAATTTAATCCTGACACAATATTAGATACATACATTATATAGTGCAAGGAAAATGAGGTATTTATCCTATAAAAAAAATGTAAAAATTTACTCATTAATAGGGGGCCAGGCAGCAGATAAATCGGTGATAGAGGAATATTTAACTAATTTAGGGGCTTGGATTTTAGCCCACCCGTTGAAACCGAAGTAAATTGACAGAAAAAGTACGCCAATAATTACTTCTTCAGAAAATAAAAGAAAGATAGCGGAGAGTAGGAAAGCACTACCCAAGAGTAATTTAACTAAAAGCATCGGACTGAATTCACCCATGCTTTAGTATCGCTCCTACAATACTAAGGGGTATCGGTAATATACTGTATATTAACGAGAGAAAGCCGGTAGAGATTTAAAAAAGCTGAATTATGGGTATTCAGCTAATTATCCGTAGGTGTAAGAGGTTGATTTTGGAATTGTTGATCACTCCTCTAAAAAATGACAATCGATCTTATTTTCTGAGATCTGGTTTCCCGATTTATTGACTGCATAAGCTGCAGCAGAGGGGCGTGAACTTACGACTTTATAAAGTTTTCTTTCGATAAAATGTAAGGCAACGCCGTCTTCCGTCGCCAGTCCATCGGCTATTTCTTCATTAAGTATCAACTGGTGGTAAGTGGGGCGACGAAGTGCTTCGCTATCATAGTGCGGACAGTTACTCCCCGGGAGAAAACCCAGGCATTTAAGTGGGGTGAGGCGTTCCGGAATTGAATCAGTTACTCCCTCTTCAAACCAACAGATAGACCCCGCGCTTACCCCGCCCAGGACAACGCCTTTCTCCCAGGCATTTCTCATAATCTCATCGAGCTTCCATTCACGCTATAAAACGAGCATATTTCGGGTATTTCCCCCTCCAACATAAATTGCATCTTGATTAAGAATTATCGATTCCAAGTCCTCGCGGGGCGCATTAAACAGGCTGAGGTGGCTCGGTATACAGTTAAGACGTAGAGCTGCGTCGTAAAAGCGCCGAGTGGTGAAGTCAGAATCCCCACTTGCCGTCGGGATAAAACAAATTTTGGGGCAGGCTTGACCCGTTAGCTTGAGGAAGTATTTTTCAAGTAATAATTTATCCGGTTGCCAGGACAATCCGGCTCCACCGATGGCAAATATCTGTTTTTTCATTCCATTTTAATATCTAATACTTGATCAAATCTCATAAACGTAAAGGATTACATTACCGGAAGGTTAGGATTTTCTGATCATAGCTAAAGCGCAATAGGAGTATCCATGAGTGGAACATTAGATTTAAAAACCCCCAAAACGATTAATCTCCGCGAGGGGAAAGTGGAAGAAAAACGAAAGGAGATCCGGCAGTACTTTAACGAGACCTTTGATGTTTATGAAAAATTATTCGAACCATTGCGGAGTGAAGAAGCCTATACGGCGCGAGCAGACCCCCTGCGGCACCCCTTGATATTTTATTTGGGCCACACGGCGGTTTTTTTCATCAACAAACTGGTCTTGGCAAGATTACTAGATAAACATATCAATCCCACATTTGAATCCATGTTTGCCGTAGGCGTCGATGAGATGTCATGGGATGATCTCGATGATGCCCACTACAACTGGCCGACGTCGGCTGCGGTCATGGATTACCGGAATAAAGTCAGGCAGAAGATCGATGAAATGATACTTCACATGCCGCTTACGCTACCGATTAGCTGGGACAATCCATTCTGGATAATCATGATGGGGATTGAGCATGAACGAATCCATTTGGAAACTTCTTCCGTCCTTATTCGGCAGTTACCCCTGGAACTGCTCTCGCCTCATTCAGAATGGCAAATCTGTGAGGAGCGTGGAGAAGTGCCGGAAAACTCTCTGCTGCCGGTAAGCGAGGGTAAAGTTGTGATGGGTAAGGATAAAGAACACCCACTCTACGGCTGGGACAATGAGTACGGTCATTATGAAGTTGATGTTCGAGCCTTTAAAACGAGTAAATATTTAGTCTCAAATGCTGAGTTTCTGGAATTCGTCAATGATGGGGGGTATCAGGAAGAACAATGGTGGACGGAAGAAGGCTGGAAATGGGCACAGTATAAAAAAGCTGAACACCCTTTATTTTGGGTGGAGGGTGAAAATGAAACCTATCGCTATCGTGCGATGCTGGAAATTATTGAAATGCCATGGAATTGGCCGGCTGAAGTAAATTATTTAGAAGCTAAAGCCTTTTGTAATTGGAAAAGCAATAAGACGGCTAAAACAATCCGGCTGCTCACTGAAGAAGAATGGTATCGATTGTTGGATTTTACCGATACTAAAGACCAGTTGGATTGGCAGCAAGCTCCGGGCAATATTAACTTGGAGTACTATGCGTCCTCATGCCCCGTAGATAGATTTAAATTTAGAGATTTCTATGATCTACTTGGGAATGTCTGGCAGTGGACAGAGATTCCCATCTCAGGCTTTTCAGGTTTTAAGGTTCATCCACTTTACGATGATTTCTCTACGCCAACTTTTGACACCAAGCATAACCTGATAAAGGGTGGGTCCTGGATATCGACGGGTAATGAAGCGACGCGTCATTCCCGCTATGCTTTTCGTCGCCATTTTTTCCAGCATGCCGGTTTTCGTTATGTCGAATCGGAGACTCCTGTTGTTATACGCAACGATGTTTATGAAACAGACCCCATTGTAGCGCAGAATTGTGAGTTTCACTATGGGGAGGATTACTTTGAAGTAGAAAATTATCCTGAAAAAATTGCTCAGATCAGTCTTGCCGCGATGCAAGGTCGCGAGAAAAAGAAGGCCTTAAATATCGGCTGTAAAGTTGGAAGAAGCACCTTTGAGCTCGCCGTTGAATTTGATTTAGTGACAGGGCTGGATGCAACAGCGCGCAATTTCAAAATTGCGGTGGATATGAAGGAAAAAGGTTACACCCTATATGCTCTTCCTAAAGAAGGAGAAATTCAATCCTTTCATGAACGACGGCTCACCGATCTTGGTCTCGATGGTGTTAGAAATAAAGTAGAATTTTTTCAGGCTGATGTCTCCAACCTGATTGATCGCTACAAAGGGTACGACCTCATTCTTGTCGATAATATTATCGACCGTATATATAATCCCGTAAAATTTTTAAACTCGGTCCATTTACGCGTAAACCTCGGAGGGTTGCTTATTCTGTCATCAACTAATGATTGGCAGGAGGAACAAACTGAACGTAAGAATTGGATTGGCGGTTTCAAGGAAGCGGGAGAGAATGTCACCACCCTGGATGGATTAAAAAACCACCTGGAACCGAATTTTAAGCTTATAACAAAACCTAAGGAGGTCCCGTACGTAATCCGAGAAAGAGAACGAAAATTCCAACACTGCATTGCCGAAGTAACCATTTGGGAACGTAGAAATAAAGAATAAGCGATAATCGGAATTGCGTGAACGCGGCAGGGTGGGAAAAACATTTTCCACCTCTTTAAAGTCGTATGCGGTACAGTTAAGACTCAGAAACGATAAATACGTTTTTGGTAATAATTATTTAAGGAGAACATTATGGCAGATAAACACTTTTTCTGGCTCGATTTGGAGATGTCAGGGTTAAACCCCGAGGTGGATAAGATTCTTGAAGCAGCGGTGGTGATTACGGATAAAGAGCTCTCTTCAGTGTTCACTTTTGAAACGACCGTGTTCCAACCGTCGGAAGTCCTGGAAAAGATGAATGATTGGTGTAAAGAGCATCACGCTAAAAGCGGGCTCACGAATCGGGTACCCTCCGGGATTCCGGAAAATGAACTCGATAAAAAACTTTGTGAGATAGTGGATACCTATTTTAAGGATGAGTCAGTTATCCTGTGCGGTAATTCCATTGCCCACGATAGAAAGTTTGTGGAAGCGTATCTTCCCGCTTACACTGCGAAGCTACATTACCGCATGCTTGATGTCTCCAGTTTTAAAATTGTCTTCCAGGAGATATATGGGAAAAGATATGCCAAGAATAACTCCCATCGCGCTTTAGATGACATAAATGAGTCAATTGAAGAACTGAAATTTTACCTCGATTGCATCAATAATAAGATAAATTGACTGATAGGAGCGAGGCGCATAAGCATAAGCTGTAGAAACTATTTCCTATCCTTAATGTTTGTGATAATAAAATTATAGAAAATTAGAGATATGACTATCAGACTAATACGTTTACTTCCTTTTTTTGCATTTTTGATAACTTTGATATTTTCCAATGCAAAGTTATCTGCTGAAGACTGGCCCCAATGGAGGGGACTTAATCGAGATGGAATATCATCCGAGACGGGGTTGTTAACCCAATGGACGGAAAAGGAACCGGAACGACTATGGACCGCTACCATGGGTGTTGGGGCTTCTTCGATCGCGGTGAGTGATAACTTCGCTTATACGATGGGTAATATAAACGATGAAGACATCATCTATTGTCTAAATAGTAATACGGGTGAGAAGGTATGGTCTTATGCCTACGAGTCGCCATTTACCGAACGGCGATTTGAAGGTGGCACTGCCAGCACGCCAACCGTCGATGGTAACCGGGTATACACCATGAGTTATACGGGAGAGCTTTACTGCTTAGACGCGAAAACGGGTGAGGTTAAATGGTCCATGAATATTCAGAAGGAATATAACGGCAAATCGGCGGGTTGGGGATATGCCGGTTCGCCTTTAGTCGTTGATAATATGCTTATCGTTGAAACTGGCTCAAAAGAGGGTTCGCTTGTTGCGCTTAACAAAGATTCGGGAAGCTTAATATGGAAATCCGGCAACTATAGCGCCGGTTATTCCTCACCTGTTGCTTCTCAAATCAATGGAACACAGGTGTGTTTTATGTTCAACGGATATGGGCTAGTCGGACACACTTTGAAAGATGGCAAAGAACTTTGGAATTATGAATGGGACACGAGTTACGACATCAATGCCGCTACACCTTTAGTCTCGGGTAAATATATTTTTATATCCTCTGGTTATGGAAAAGGAGGTGCGGTATTGAATATTGGTAAGGATGAGCCCGTCGCGGTGTGGAAATCAAAAGCATTTGCCAATCAGTTCAGCAGCAGTGTCTTTTTGAAAGGCCACCTATACGGATTTCATGGAAACATCGGTAAAGTGAATAGGTCTTTGCGCTGTGTGGAGTTTGCGACGGGAAACATCATTTGGGAAAAAGGTGACCTCGGTGTTGGTACCGTCATACTCGTCAATGAAACACTAGTGATATTAAGCGAGGGAGGCGAGTTGGTGCTGGCTGAAGCTACCCCCATTGAGTACCGAGAATTAGAGAGAATGCAGATATTAGGCGGACGTTGTTGGGTTTCTCCCGCTTATGCGCATGGTTCGCTCTATGCGCGTAATAACGCGGGTAAATTGGTTTGTTATAATTTAGGGAAATAAATATAAGCTTCCTAATTCCATTGAGTGTACCCCTAAATATTTTAGAATTTACCCGCCACGTCCCTTCATTCACGATCGCTGTAGCGGTGTCAATGATGGGCTTTATGCATACCGCGCATAGCCGAGGATCTGTCGACGGCTGGTTAAACTGGCGTGGGTCGGAAGAGAATGGAAGTTCTACTGAAATCAATTTACCTGAGCAAATTGAATTAGAAGGCGCCAATCACCTATGGAGTTATCCCATTTCAGGTGGAGGAACACCGGTGATCGCTGGCAATCGCGTCTTTGTCTTTGCCTACCGAGGTGAAGGTAAAGATTTACAGGAGGCACTGCTTTGTTTTAAAGCGTCGACCGGTGAGTTAATCTGGGAACGACGCTTCAATGATTTTCTCAGCGATATTATTTATAACCGATATGCGATCGGAGCGCCAGCGATAGATCCTGACACCGGCAATGTTTATTTACAGACCAGTGCGGGTTTACTCCTGGGCTTTGATCAGAACGGTGAGCATCTATGGGAACATTCAATGCTCGAAGAGTATGGTCGCTTGACTTTCCCCAATGGCCGCACCGGGGGCCCGGTTATTGACGGCGATCTTGTCATCGTCCACGGCATTACCACCAACTGGGGAAAAAACGGACCTGCTCGTGATCGTTTCTACGCCTTTGATAAGTATACGGGAGAACTTGCCTGGTATTCACAGCCGGGAGTGCAGCCACAGGACAGCTCTTTCTCAACTCCAGTTTTCGGCTGGCTTGATGGCCGTCGCGTGTTTTACTGTGGGACCGGTTGTGGTAACATAGTCTGTGTCGATGCCCGTACCGGGCAACCCTTGTGGCGATTTCAAATGTCTCACGGTGGAGTCAACTCCTCCGTTGTTCTCTATGGTAAAGACAATCTCATAGCAATTCACGGGAAGGAGAATACCGATGCCTCAACGATAGGCAGGATGGTTTCACTTAAAATTCCGACGAAACTGCCAGAGGGAGTAAAACTTCCACTGGTGCTCAATCATGATGCCGAAGTCTGGCGTAACGACTGTGAATCCTTTACGAGTTCATCGGTGCTGGTCGATGACCGAATCTATCAAACCGTCCGCACGGGAGAATTAAAATGTATTGACGCCAATACGGGTGAGGAACTCTGGATAAAAAAACTTTCGCCGGACCAGTTGCACGCTTCGCCAGTCTGGGCGGATGATAAACTCTATGTTCCGATGCTCGACGGTAATTTTTATATTATTCGGCCCGGTGATACAGACGCAGAGATTCTGGACAGTGTTAAGCTTGAAGGTAATTGTCTCGGGGCGCCCGCGGTTAACGAGGGCCGCATTTATGTAATTACGAAAAAGAAACTGTATTGTTTCGGATCAATCGCCCAGCGCACGCATAAGGTAGTGGAGGATAAAACGGCAATAACACGGGGAGCGCCTGCCGCCCTACAAATTGTTCCCGCGGAGTTTGCCGTGCGATTCGGAGAGAGCGTCGATTTTTCCACGTGGATAGTGGATGCTAACGGTTATCGATTGAAAAAGGCGAAGGGACTTAGCTGGGATAATTTTTCTCCTTCATTAGTAGAGGTCGATTCATCAGGTACCCTCACCATTCCTTCTTCAGCAACTATCTTTGGGGGAAATTTAAAAGTAACGAAGAGAAATCTAACTGGAAGCACAAGAGGCCGTATCTTGCCCAATCTCTATTATGAGCAGGATTATGAATCTTTTAAGCTCGATAAAATGACACCGAGTGGAGAAGCTTTTGCCTATCCGCCTTCACCCTGGCTGGGGGCGCGACTCCGATGGAGAATTCTCAATAGAGAGGGAAATCAATTGATGGAAAATACACTTGAGCGGGTTCTTTTTCAGCGTTCAATGAATTTTATAGGACACTTCGAGATGCGAGAATACACGTTCGAGGCTGATGTCATGAGCGATGGAAACCGCCGGGTGATGTCTAACGTAGGGCTGATTAACCAACGCTATTTAATAGCGCTTGTCGGTAACTGGCAAATCCTCGAAGTAGTTTCCAATCATGATCGCCTCAAGGAATCCGTGCCGTTTAAATGGAAACCTAAAGTGTGGTATCGATTAAAGACACGTGTCGATGTGGATAAAAACGGCGCGGGCGTGGTGCGCGTTAAAGCATGGGAGAAAAGTGACCCCGAACCCGATGCATGGACATTGGAAGTCGCGCACGAGCAAGCTCATCAAAAAGGAGCGCCCGGATTATATGCTTTTTCCCCTCAGAGCCAGAAGCATGTTTATATTGACAATCTTTCAATTAGCCCGAGCGAATAGTTAGAATATACATTATGAATAATGTTCTTATAAATAAAAGGAGAACTAACGTTTATTTTTCCGGTAAACTTATTCAAGGTTTGCTCCTAATAATGTCCTTGGGACCTGTTACCCATGCAGATGACTGGCCTATGTGGGGGCGCGACTCGAGTCGCAATATGGTTGCTTCGGTCAAAGGTCTTCCGGATTCATTTGACCTTGGAAAAGCTGAGGAGGGGAGTGAAGAAATAGACCAGGCAACGACGCGCAATATTCGATGGGTGGCCAAATTAGGTTCGCAAACTTATGGCAACCCAACGGTGACGGGTGGTAAAGTCTATGTCGGAACTAATAATGAAGTGCCGCGTGATCCCGACAATGTTGGTGATCGAGGTATCCTCATGTGTTTCGATGAAAAAACGGGTGATTTCCTCTGGCAGCTTAGTGTCCCCAAGCTCGGGGCGGGTAAAGTAAGCGACTGGGAATATATTGGTATCTGTTCATCACCCGTCGTAATTGATGACTTTGTTTACATCGTCACTAACCGCGGTGAAGTTCTTTGTCTGGATGTGCACGGAATGAAAAATGGCAACGATGGTCCCTACAATGAAGAAGGCCAATTTATGGCAGGTCCAGGTAAACCGCCGGTGAAGGTTAAAGACATGCATGCGGACATCATATGGCGTTTTGACATGCGCGATGAACTCGGCGTATTCCCGCACAATATTACGAGTTGTTCCCCTCTCGTTGTTGGAAACCATGTTTATGCGACTACTTCTAATGGCGTAGATTGGTCACACACAAACATTCCGGCTCCTTTCTCTCCGAGCTTTATTGTTCTCGATAAAAAAACCGGAACCCTGCGCGGTGAAGAGGATTCCGGTATTAGCGCCCGCGCATTGCATGCCTGTTGGACATCGCCGACATACGGTGAAGCGAGCGGAAAAGGAATCATAATATGGGGCGGATCAGATGGATGGTGCTATGGATATGATCCAGTCCCGGTCAAGGGTGATGACGATTTCAATGTGCTGAATGAACGCTGGCGTTTCGATTGCAATCCCCCTGAATACCGTACTAAAGACGGTAAACCTATACGATACGCAACATCATTAGGCCCCAGCGAAATTATCGCTACTCCTGTATATTATAATGATCGTGCTTATATAGCTATCGGGCAAGATCCCGAACACGGTGATGGTGTCGGTCAATTGAGCTGCATTGATATTTCTAAAGAAGGGGATATTACGAAAGAAGGTGCAGTTTGGACCTACCAGGGAGTTGGCAGGACGATATCAACCGTTTCAATCGCCGACGGGTTGCTTTACATCGCTGAATACGCGGGCAAGATACATTGCCTCAATGCGGATACTGGAGAGCCTTATTGGATCTATGACACCCAAAGCCGCATTTGGGGTTCTACACTGGTTAGCGCTGATAGAGTATATGTCGGTAATGAAGACGGGGACTTAACGATTTTAAAGGCGGGTAAAGCAATGCAGTTTATTAATAAAATAAATTTCAATGCACCCATCTACAGCAGTCCTATCGCTGCCAATGGGACCCTCTACGTTGCAAGCCAATCACACCTCTTTGCGATTGGAGGGTCGTCTCCATGAATAAATTAAAATTAGGTGCTAAAGAGGGTGTTTATATTTTTCTCATCCTTCTTTTTTTTATCCATCAAGACTACTGGTTCTGGGACAATGGTAGTTTAATAATGGGATTTATTCCCCTTGGCCTCATCTACCATATAGGTTATTCGATTGTAGCGGCAATCGCCTGGTTCCTGGCGATCAAGTATGCCTGGCCCTCCCATTTGGAAAGTTTCTCGGAGCAAGGGGAAGACTCCACTTCTACAACAAGCGAGGCACGATGACACCATTGATTATAATTTCTTGTTATCTCATTTTGCTATTTGTTTTGGGGCAGGTTAGCGGTAAGTTTTTTCGTGGAACTCCGAATGACTTTTTTGTAGCCAGTAGATCGATAGGGCCATTCCTGCTCTTAATGTCTGTCTTTGGGACCACGATGACGGCTTTCGCCATGGTCGGCAGTACCGGCGAAGCTTACAGGATTGGAATCGGGACTTATGGTAAAATGGCATCCTGGTCCGCGCTGATTCATTCAGCCTGTTTTTTCTTCATCGGCATTCGACTCTGGTCATTTGGAAAGCGTTATGGTTATAAGACCCAGATTCAGTTTTTTCGCGATCGATTCGAAAGCAATGCGATTGGGGTGATTATGTTTCCTATCCTTGTAGGTCTGGTCATTCCTTACCTCCTAATCGGATTACTGGGGGCTGGTAGTCTTGTTCGAGGAGTAACTACCGGGGCTTTTCCCGAGATCTTCAGCGAAACACGGGGCGCAGTGCCACCCTGGATTACGGCGGCGATTATTTCATTCGTTGTCCTTACTTATGTATTGCGTGGAGGCGTTCGCAGCGCCGCCTGGGCAAATACTTTTCAAACCCTGGTTTTTATGGTTATGGGGATTTTCGCTTTCGTAATTATTTCCATTAAGCTGGGGGGCCCGACCGCTGCCAGCCAGATGGCGGATCCGGTAAAATTGATTCGTGGCGATGCTATTCCCAGCATTCAGTTTTTTACTTACTGTTTTATACCACTCTCTGTGGCGATGTTTCCTCATCTCTTTCAGCATTGGCTCACCGCTAAGTCCGCGAAGACATTTCGGCTGACTTTGATTGCGCACCCGCTCTTTATTATGATTACCTGGGTTCCCTGCATACTGATTGGAGTATGGGCAACCGGAGCGGTTATCGATGGGGTACAAATAGTCCCTACGGGTGTTAATCCTAACGCGGTGCTTGGTATAATGGTTGGCAAATTAACGAATCCATTAATTGCCGGTCTAGTAGCTTCGGGAGTGCTCGCAGCGATCATGTCGTCGCTCGATTCTCAATTTGTCTGCCTGGGGACGATGTTTACGGAAGACATGGTTCTTCATACTTTCAAACTAAACCGACTGACTGAAAATCAGATTTTATGGACCGCTCGCGGGTTTATAACGCTCATTGTTCTCATTACATTTCTTTTATCACTCGCCAATCCGGTACAGATATTTTCGCTTGGCGTGTGGTGCTTCAGTGGATTTGGGGCACTCTTTCCGGTAGTTTTTGCCGCTCTATATTGGAAACGCGTAACCCGTGCGGGTGCAATTAGCTCGATCATCGTAGCGGCGATCACCTGGTTTTATCTCTTTCGCGAATCAGGTTATGGGATCAACCGTGGTTATCTGATCGCAGACGCCATGCCAGTGGTCTTTGTATTTATAGCTTGCATGCTGACATTAGTTATCGTTTCTCTTCTGACGAAACCCCCCTCAGAGGAAACGTTGAATAAATTTTTTCCTAAAGAATTGTAAACACCCTTTAACGTAACCGTAATCCTGTACGTTTTAGGTCATCAATAAAAGACGAACGCGGTAGGGACACCCCGTTCCACCAATATTGCATTATTCATTTTTCGTTATTATGTATTTCAGATTTAGAGGGTGGAACGGGCTGCCTGACCGCCATAGCCTTGGCGAAGGCTGGTTCCCAGCGCGCTTCTTTTTTTTAATACTAAAAATAAACGCGGTGAGACACTACGTTCCACCAAAATAGCTTTAATTAATTATATTCTATTATATAGAAATCTGATGTAGTGACGATTGATAAAAGTAATTATAATTTGATATAATAACCAAAGATGAAATTAGAATCAGAAATCGAGAAAGCATCCGCTCAACTTGATGCTCACGTGCGTGAAATCGTACAATGGCATTTTTCTCCTGAGTCGGGATCAGCCTTCTGGTTGGATTGGGCAGCCAATGCGGGGTGGGATCCCTGCCAGGATATTGAATCTTTTGCCGACCTCATGCGATTTCCCCACTTCGATGATCTATGGTTGCGCAATGAGCCCAATGAGCGCTGGATACCCAAGGCCTACAAGGGAAGACCCTTTATGATTTTTGAAACGGGGGGCACGACCGGTCTACCGAAGCAACGCATTAGTTGGGAAGACCACTTGAC
This sequence comes from Opitutales bacterium, assembly GCA_965219535.1. Classification (GTDB taxonomy): domain Bacteria; phylum Verrucomicrobiota; class Verrucomicrobiia; order Opitutales; family PNEW01; genus PNEW01. Next base: position 2,148,878 of record CBDCNV010000002.1, read on the forward strand.
CGATTATATTGAATTTTCAACGGGTCTCGATGATCAGGCTTTTCCTCTCGGTGGGAATTGGCTGATGCTGGGACCGACCGGACCTCGTCGGTTGCGTATCTCCATCGAGCATCTTGCGAATCTTAGAGGAGGTTCCTGTTATTTTGTCGATCTGGATGCGCGATGGGTCAAAAAACTTATCGCGGCAAAAGATTTCAAACAAGCTAACGCTTACAAAGACCATGTCGTTCAACAGGGCGTGGAGCTACTTAAAAATCGAAAGATAACCTGTCTCTTTACTACACCTAAATTGCTCGAAGCTATCGGTGAGGAGATTTCTCTCGCTGATATTGGAGTTAAAGGTGTTTTTTGTGGTGGCACGACGATGACTCCACAATCGGTTCGATTCTTAGTGGAAGAAGTATTAGAAAATAGCGTCGCCTTCGCTCCTACATACGGTAACACACTTATGGGCTTAGCGCGGAGTCGACCGCTTCGCCCTGAAGATAATTTTAGTATTACATACTATGCACCTGAACCCCGCGCTGTCCTGCGAATTGTTCAAAATGACGACACAGAAAAACCGGTTGATTATGATAATTACGGTCGTGTGGAACTGACAACGCTGACACGTGAATTTTTTATGCCTCGGTTCCTGGAGAGAGATGAGGCCATTCGCCGCCAACCCTGCGAAGAATTTCCCTGGGATGGAGTCGGTGATGTAAGGCCGTTTGGCGCATTGGATGATAAAATCGTAGAGGGCGTTTATTAGTTAAGACTGACATAAAAGAGGAATGGAACAATTAACACATTTATCCGCTTTAAGGCATGGCACTCCCTATCAGAGTCTGGATACAGATGAGATAGTAGATATCCGCTATGGCAAACCCCTGGCAAACGTCAGCCAGGTGAACGCGGGATTGATCAAACGTGATTCTCGCAATAATCGCTCGGCCAGAGAAGCGCTCTCATCGGTAAATTCGGAGCAATTACTACAGATTTGCAGGGAAGCGGGCGATTTGTTTTTAAAGTCTGAACTCCCGATAGATTCTACTGAGACACGACAAAGCCCAGGGGCTTTCATTGAATCACTCTCAGCTACGACTGGTCTGCCTCACACGCTTTGCAAATTAAATATGGAAAAGATTCATTCTGTTCTTACGAATATGGAACAGATATTGAGCGGGTTAAGCCGGGGATTACCACCCGCTATATTTGATACTTTTTTAAGTGAACACGAGGGAATGGAAGTTTGCTTTTATCCGGTTGCCGACAGTCTGAGTATTGTCCTGCCAAGTAATTCTCCCGGTGTTAATTCTCTTTGGCTTCCCGCTCTCGCAATGAAAATTCCCGTCATCATTAAACCGGGGCGAGAAGACCCCTGGACACCGACACGTATCATTCAAGCCTTATATGTGGCAGGTCTTCCAAGAGAAGCGATCAGTTTTTATCCGACCGACCACGAGGGGGCGAACGTTATACTTGAAAACTGCGACCTGGGTATGGTGTTTGGCGGTGAAAGTACGGTTAATCAATATGCGAATGACTCTCGCATTCAAATCCATGGCGCTGGTCGAAGTAAAGTGCTTATCGGTAATGATTGTGTCGATCGCTGGCCGAGTTACATCGATGTTATCACCGATTCGATTGTCGCAAATGGAGGGCGTAGTTGTATTAACGCTTCAACGATTGTCACGCCGAAATTTGGAAAAGAAATTGCCGAGGAATTGGCGAAGCGTGTCAGTGGGATTCAAGCGCTTTCATTAGAGGACGATGGCGCGCAACTTGCCGGTTTTGCCAATCCCAAAATGGCCGAGGCCATAGACGCAATAATTGAAAATGGATTGGAGTCTGAAGGCGCAGAAGATATCACCGGTCGCATGCGGGATGGCCCACGCAAAGTTCAAAACAATGGGCAGACCTATCTATTACCGACGATAGTGAACTGTGAGAGTTTCGAACATCCACTGGCGAACTGTGAGTTGTTGTTTCCTTACGCCAGTGTCGTGGAGATACCGCAGGATGAAATGTTGGAGAGTATTGGTCCTTCATTGGTTGTCACGGCGATAACAAATAATGAGAGTTGGATAACGGAGCTTTTAAAATCTTCACAGATTGATCGGCTTAATATTGGTGCAACCCCAACCAGTGTAGTTTACTGGGATCAACCGCATGAAGGTAATCTCTTCGAATTCCTATACCGACGAAGAGCCATTCATCAAGCGAAGGCATAACACAATTATGATTGGCTTTGAAGCAAAGGCAGCGCCTCGAATTATTTATGGGGTCGACGCCGTTGATGAGATCGGTTCACTGGTCAAGTCAATCGGCGCGAGCAGGGTATTACTTGTAACTGATCCAGGCATTGTATCCGCCGGCCACATGGACCGCGTTGCAAAAAGACTGCGCCAATCAAGTATAGACTTTTGTGCGTTCACTGATGTTGAAGAAAATCCATCGACGAGAGAGGTAGAGCGTTGCGTAGAGACCGCGCGTGCGGCAGAAGTGGATTTGATAATCGGGTTGGGTGGAGGAAGCAGCCTCGATACCGCCAAGGGCTGTAATTTTATTTTATCTAACGGTGGCAAAATCGAGGATTACAAAGGATACGGCAAGGCTTCAAAGCCCCTGTTACCTTTCATCGCGATTCCCACAACGACAGGGACGGGAAGCGAATGTCAGTCTTACGCTTTGATTGCAGAAGAAGATTCGCATGAGAAAATGGCGTGCGGTGATCCCAAGGTGATGGCAAAAATTGCGATATTAGATCCCAGTCTGGCTAAATCCCAACCACGTTTTGTCATCGCATGCACCGGCTACGATGCAATGGCCCATGCAATTGAGTCAGCCGTATCGCTTAATCACAACGAGTTGTCTTTGCTTTACTCGCGAGAAGCGTTTCGCTTGGTTAATGCTAATCTGGATATCGTTTTGGCTTCTTCAGAGATAGAAGCTCTGGGTGCCATGCTTCTTGGTGCGGCATACGCGGGTCTCGCAATAGAGAACAGTATGCTCGGGAGCGCCCATTCAGCAGCAAATCCATTGACTGCAAAATTTAATGTTATCCATGGTAATGCGGTGGGGATGATGCTGCCGCATGTAATGCGCTACAATGCAGTTGAGGCAAGCGCCGCTAAAAATTATGCTCTTTTGGCGACCACTGTCGGAATTGCGACAAACACAGACACCCAAGAGGAAGCATGTGAACGACTGATTTCGCGAGTAGAAGATCTACTCGAGCAGTCGGCGTTATCCACTGCCCTTTCAGATTTCAAAGTGTCTCGCAATGATATACCTGATCTAGCTGCAGATGCATCTAAACAATGGACCGCTCTTTTTAATCCACGTCCCGTATCAGCTGAAGATTTCGTCACCCTTTACGAGACCGTGCTTTAAAAGATAAATAAATTTTATAGCAGAACTTTCTGCGATATTTCACGTCTCAGGTATAAGATGGTACGAATTAAAAGATATGCGTTAGTTTTTATATTGAGCTCCATTATGGAAGTAGGTTCGGGGCCCACATTGAATGGCGATGTCGGAATATCAGAACCTGCAATCGCGATTAAGAAAACCGAGATATTAACTAAATACAAAAATCATCCCAATAGTTGGCCTATGCACCGGGGTGGACCCCAATTAAACGGGCAGGTAAATGAGTCGGTGGCGGAAAAGTTAAAACTCCACTGGGTATTTGATACCGGTGCTCCCATAAAATCATCTGCCGCGGTTGAAGATGATCTAATCTTTATTGGGTCCGACACGGGTAAAGTGCACGCCTTGGAAATTAATTCCGGCCTTGAGATCTGGTCTTTCGAGACTGGTGGGCAGGTAGAAGCGACACCTTGTGTAGTAAATGATACCGTATACATAGGATCGTCCGATAACTTTTTTTATGCGCTCGCCACAATGACCGGCGAATTAAAATGGAAATATCGGACTGAGGGCAGAATACTAGGAGCTGCCAATTGGGTATTAAATCCAGATGGAAACGGGTACTGGATACTTTTCGGCAGTTATGATGGAAGTTTGTACTGTGTGGATGCGGAGACAGGTCAAACAGTCTGGAAGCATAAAACAGAATACTATGTCAACGGCACGCCGGCAATCACCCAGGGTGGGGAAGTGGTCTTTGGTGGATGCGATTCCTATATTTATATCTTGCGTCTCAGTGATGGCGCCGAGCTGCGTAAGATAGATTCAGGAGCATACATTGCCTCTTCAATTGCTCTCGCTGATGGAAATGGTTATGTCGGGCACTATAATAATGAAGTGCTCGCCTTTGATCTTAAGACGGTAGAAATTCTTTGGACTTACAGTACTAGTAGCTTCCCTTTTTTTTCATCAGCAGCAATTACTTCGGACAGTGTTGTTATCGGAAGCCGGGATAAACAATTGCATTGTATTAACCGATTTACCGGTGAAGGGCTCTGGCGATTTCAAACCCAGGGGACTATCGACAGTTCACCCATTGTATGTGGCAACTTTATAGTATTTGGATCAAGTGATGGCCGACTTTACTCAGTTAACCTTTCGAATGGGAAAATAGTGTGGTCTTACGACATTGGTGCCCCGGTAACCGCATCTCCGGCGTTCGCACACGGTAAAATCGTAATCGGTGCAGAAGATGGGTCTGTCTATGTGTTTGACGCTAGCTAGCTAATCAAAGATATTTATATTATGGACTTAGAAGCCATCGAAAAACTTCCAACGGCGGGAAAAGAAAAAACTGCCGCGGGGAATTACTTTGTCGCTAACTATCCACCGTTTTCTTTTTGGAACACTGACGATATTATTCAAGTTGATCAGATCCTCAACTCAGAAGCAGGTGCAGACATCCCGCTGGGTATCTATTACCATATCCCTTTTTGTCGAAAGCGTTGTCACTTTTGCTACTTTCGCGTCTACACCGATAAGAACGCAGCTCAAATAGCGCGCTACCTGGATGCGACTTTAAAAGAGTTAAACGCTTATGCGCAAAAACCATACTTGCGTTCCCGAAAACCAAAATTCATTTACTTCGGGGGTGGAACACCCTCTTATCTTTCTGCAAAGCAACTCACCTCGTTAACCGATCGCATGAAAGCGATTACCCCGTGGGATGAAGTGGAAGAAGTCACTTTTGAGTGTGAGCCAGGGACCCTGAGCGAAAAGAAACTCGAGGTTATAAAGAAATTAGGGACAACGCGACTGAGCCTGGGAATCGAAAATTTCAGTGATCACATTCTTGAAATTAATGGTCGGGCGCATCACTCTAAAGAAGTATTCGAGGCGTATGCTTATGCGAAATCACTCAGTTATCCGCAAATAAATATCGATCTCATTGCCGGTATGGTTGGCGAGACGGATGAAAATTGGAAGGAGTGTATTAGCAAGACCCTTGAGTTGCAGCCTGACAGTGTGACGATCTATCAAATGGAGATTCCGTTTAACACGACAATCTTTAAAGAGATGACGGCCGAAGGTCGAGAGGTGGCGCCAATTGCCGATTGGAAAACAAAACGTGAATGGTTAAACTACGGTTTCGAGCAGCTTGAAGCGGCAGGTTATAAAGTTACGAGTGGATACACTGCCGTGCGTGACCCAAAAAAAACTCGCTTTGTCTACCGTGATGAACTTTGGACGGGAGCTGATCTCCTTGCACTGGGTGTAGCTTCCTTTGGACAAATCGGGGGTGTACATTATCAAAACCTTACCCAGTTCGATCAATACCTGTCGGAAATTGAAAGTGACAAATTACCGGTGACCCGCGCATTCGTCACTTCGCAAGAAGAAAAAATGATTCGCGAACTCATCCTTCAACTGAAACTGGGAAAAGTGAGTAATGCTTATTTTAAAAGTAAATTCGATATTGATATCACGCAGCGATTTAAAGCGCAATTAGAGGCATTGAGCGATCACGGCTGGTTGGAAATAAAAAACGATTATCTATATCTCACGCGTGACGCGTTGTTACGTGTCGATTCTCTTCTGCACAGTTTCTTTCTACCTAAACACCAAAACGCACGTTATACCTAATTATTCATCTGTAATATGGATGGTCCAACAAAAGAAGTGACTTCTGAAATGCTTTACCCGCTGTCACTGTTTTGTGATAGCGTCAATCAGGAAGCTCTTGGAATTCAAGTTATCGAAGAATCAGAGCTCGGGGAACCCGATCGCAGTCTACTCGCACATTGCAGCGATATGACGACAAAACTCGAGACCTTTCACCACGGCACTATTGAACTCCTGGTGTTACAGTGCTCGATGGAAAGTGATTCGCACCGTCGCGAAGTTGTCCTACGAATTAAAGGAAGTGAAAAACCGGTAGAATATGGTGCAATCGATATAAATCTCGCAGCATTTAATGAACAGGTTCGTGAGATAATTATTCGGGGTCAGCGCCCGTTGGGAGGAATCTTAACTGACTTTAATATAAATTACAAAAGCGAGCCGATGGCATTCATCAAAGTTACCTCTAATGCCAACATTAATAAGGCACTTGGGCTCACTGAATCGCGGGTCCTTTATGGGAGGCGCAATGTGTTGAAAGGAGACTTGGGAATAGACATAGCGCATATTATTGAGATTTTACCTCCTTCTCAGTGAGGAGTATAAACTAGAGCTGATGGATGGAAAACACCGATATGATGTTCTTATCATAGGGGGTGGTCCCGCTGGATCGACCGCGGCGGCAATACTTGCGGAGAAAGGACATAAAGTTCTCATTCTTGAAAAAGAGAAATTTCCGCGCTATCACATCGGTGAGTCTCTTATGCCCTTTTGCTATTTCACTCTTGAGCGGCTAGGTGTCGTCAATGAATTGAGAAAATCAGCTTATCCAAAAAAATACAGTGTTCAATTTATTCGTGAGACCGGTGAAGTTTCGCAACCGTTTTACTTTTTTCAACATTTCGATCATGAAGCTTCAACCACTTGGCAGGTTCCGCGTTCCGAATTTGACTTAATGCTGCTCAATAACGCGCGTGACCGGGGAGCGGAAGTCCGCGAGCAGACAACGGTGAAGCGATTGATTAAAGAAGAGGGGGTTGTGGTTGGGGTAGAGGCAGTGACCGACAGTGGTGAACAATTGGACTTAAAAGCACCAGTAACTATCGATGCCTCCGGACGTGATTGTGTATGTGCGGCCAAAGAAGGATGGCGTGTTCGCGATCCGGAGCTGAATAAAATATCGATTTGGACCTATTACAGTGGAGCAAAGCGTGATCCGGGCCTTGATGCCGGTGCAACGACGATTGCATATATCGCAGAGAAGGGTTGGTTCTGGTATATCCCACTGCCAGATGATAGGGTGAGTGTGGGAGTCGTTGCGGATCAAAAATACCTCTATAACGAATCCCGAGATCGAAAGACGATATTTGAACGTGAGATTAAGTGTAACCCCTGGATAAAAGACCACCTCGATGGCGGTAATCAATTCGGGGCGTACTACGTAACCGGAGAATACTCTTATCGATCACGCTATTGTGCTGCAGATGGCCTCGTCCTTGTAGGCGATGCCTTTGCTTTTCTAGATCCGGTTTTTTCTTCGGGCGTGTTTCTCGCTCTCTGGAGCGGCGAGAAAGCGGCAGATGCGGTTGATAACGCTTTGACTGAGGGAGATTGTACGAGCGCACGCTTTGCTGATTATGGTGAAGAACTCTGTCACGGTATTGAAGCTATGCGAAAACTTGTTTATGCCTTTTATGATTTGAATTTCAGCTTTGGAAAGCTTCTTCATAAAAATCCTCACCTGCGAGGAAAACTTACCGATGGTTTGATCGGTGATCTCTTCAAAAAAGACTTTGATGAGCTGTTCTCCGCCATCGGTCAATCGGCAACCCTTCCCGAACCGCTCAGTTATGGCCGCCCAACACTTAATAAATGAATATTTTATTTATAACACCGGGGACAGGAAGTTATTATTGTGGTGTTTGCATGCGAGATAACGCGTTGGTCACGGCACTGCGTCAACTGGGTCACAATGCTAAAATGCTGCCGATTTATTTACCGATTGTGACTGACGAACAATCAGTGAGTGATGAAATGCCTATTTTTTTTGGGGGTATAAATGTGTATCTACAGCAAAAACTCTCTTTTTTCCGGCATACACCGACCTGGATGGACAATATCTTTAATAACCGGAGTCTACTTCGATTAGCCAGTCACCGCAGCAGTATGACTGAGGGTGCTGAATTGGGCTCTATGACTGTATCCATGCTGGAAGGTGAAACTGGATTGCAAGCTAAAGAGATAACGAAACTTGTAAATTGGCTCTGCAATGAGGAGCCACCGGATATTATTTGTCTCTCAACTGCACTGCAAGTTGGGATGGCGCGTCGCATTAAAGAGGCAATGCATGTCCCCGTCGTCTGCTTTTTCCAGGGAGAGGATAGTTTTCTCGATGCGCTCGATAATCCCTATAGTGACAAGGCCTGGATGACGCTTCGCGAACGGGTTGTGGATATTGATGTCTTCATCGCGCCGAGCGCTTATTTCGCAAACCTAATGAAGCAGCGGCTCCAATTGGATGAGAATAAAATGCGGGTTATTCCTAACGGGATTAATCTGGAGGGATACTCGCCGTCTTCGAAAATCCCCAATCCGCCGGTGATTGGGTTTTTATCGCGAATGATGGAAAATAAGGGAATGGATTTACTTGTTAACGCCTTTATTTTATTAAAAAGACGTGAGACTGCCAGGCAATATAAATTAAGTATTGCCGGGGTGGTGACAGCGAAAGATAAACAATTTATCGAAGAACAAAAAGCTAAATTAAAAAGCGCTGGATTAAGTTCGGAGGTGGAATTCCTTCCCAATCTCAATCGAGAGGATAAATTAGAATTTCTAAAAAAGCTCTCTCTCTTTTCTGTTCCAGCCAGGTATGGAGAAGCTTTTGGGCTCTATTTATTAGAAGCAATGGCTGCAGGTGTTCCCGTGGTTCAACCCCGTCATGCGGCTTTTCCAGAACTAATCGAAGCTACGAGTGGGGGTAGACTTTGCGAACCGAATGATCCTCAATCTTTGGCTGACAGTTGGGAGGACATTTTGGCGAATCCTGAAGAGGCTCGTTCGATCGGGCTGCGCGGTCGTCAATCGGTGATTGAAAAATTTTCAATTCACGACATGGCTAAAACAATCGAACTGACTTGTCGGAAATTAGTGCAATCAATTGAGAGTTGATGTAATAGATTAATAATAATGGCACACGAATTTAAATTAACAAGAATTGTAGAGTTTGCCGAGACAGACATGGCAGGCATTATGCACTTTTCAAACTTCTTTCGTTTGATGGAGGAAACCGAGCACGTGTTCTTTCGTTCACTCGGAATCTCTGTGCACCAGGAAATAGGTAATCAGCTAATCGGATGGCCGCGTGTGAACGCCACCTGCGAATATTCACATCCGTTAAAGTTCGAAGATAAAGTGGAAATTCATCTCCTGGTTAAGGAAATCCGAGAAAAATCGATAACTTATCAATACCAGTTCCGAAATATTGACGGTGATGACACGTTTGCTGTTGCGCGGGGAGAGATCACGACGATCTGTGTCCAATTAAATGTGAAAAATGGTGATATGGAATCGATTGCGATTCCTTCTCAGATACTCGATAAGATTGATTCCGCACCTCCTGAAATGCTAAAGGTGCAAGACTGAACAATCAGTATTTTTCAGTTAATAGTATGAAACACAAAAAAGGAGCTAAACCGAATATGAATTGGTTATTTTTTGCATTAATGACTGTCCTCTTTTGGGGGGTATACGGAGTTTTTTTACACTCCGGTCAAATGGGTATGGCAGATCCTGAAAACGGGCGTTACAAAGCGTTTTTGTTTGTCGGGATAGCGTATTTCTTTACCGCAATCGTGGCCCCGTTGATATTATTGATGATTCATGGTGCCTCATGGTCTTTTCCCGGTAAGGGAGTATTCTGGTCATTGATAGCAGGGGTAACAGGTGCAGTTGGCGCTTTTGGCGTCCTTCTCGCTTTTGGAGCAAAAGGTTCACCGAGTGTTGTCATGGCTATTGTTTTTGCGGGGGCGCCCATTGTGAATGCACTCGTAGCATTGCTCTGGCACCCACCGGCGGGTGGATGGGGAGTCATCCGTTGGCCTTTTTACCTTGGTATTTTACTGGCTGCATTGGGTGGTTGCCTCGTGACTTTATATAAACCCGCACCGACCGTGCATGTGAACAGGGGTGTTGTTGAGCAAGGGCATAAGTGATCGTAGAGGATAGTCAACTTAAGCAGCTCCAGACGTTGCTAAAGGGGTTGGTCCCCACAAACAGTTTTTATTCTCAACGCCTGCGTGAGGCTGGTATTGATGAGTCGATTGGCAGCCTCGAAGTATTTACTAAAAATCTACCTTTTACTTTTAAGTCAGAATTAATAGATGACCAGGCGGAGCATTCCCCCTATGGATCCAATCTTACGTTTCCCCTCAATCAATACACCCGGTTTAACCAAACGAGCGCGACAAAGGGGAGGCCGATGATTTGGCTGGATACTCCGGAGAGTTGGGAATGGATGTTAGATAATTGGGCAGTAGTCTATGAGAATGCCGGTGTTATACCGGGAGATAAATTATATTTTGCTTTTTCATTTGGGCCTTTTTTAGGATTTTGGACCGCATTTGAATCGGCTACCCGGCTCGGCTGCTTATGTATTCCAGGAGGGGGACTGAGCAGTGTCGCAAGGTTAAGGGCGATTATTCAACATAAGGTAAAGTTTCTCTGTTGTACTCCCACCTATGCTTTGTATCTGGCGGAAGTAGCGTCAGAGGAGAATATAGATCTCAATACGTCAGCAGTTGAAACGATCATCGTTGCGGGGGAACCGGGCGGCAGTTTGTCTCATGTTCGCAATCGAATCACTGAATTATGGAATGGCGCACAATTGTTTGATCATTACGGGATGACCGAGGTCGGACCTGTTGCCTATCAGGATCCCAACGAGAAGGATATTATGCGCATCATAGAAAGCAGTTATTTTGCCGAAGTTGTAAATTCTCAATCCGGTGAACCTGTACGTTCGGGGGAAGTAGGGGAACTTGTCTTGACTACCTTGGGGCGATCGGGATCGCCATTATTGCGTTATCGAACGGGTGATTTAGTTAAACCGATAGAAATTGGTGAAAATACAAATGTTAGAATGGGATTAGAGAAAGGAATCCTCGGGAGGTCAGATGATATGATAGTGGTGCGAGGGGTAAACCTATACCCCAGTGCCGTGGATGATGTTGTCAGATCTTGTCAAGGAATTGCTGAGTACCGCGTGCGCGTCAACAATCTTCAATCTCTGATCGAGGTATCCATCGAAATAGAAGTGAAGAATGAAATTTCTAATGAAGATATAGCGCACAAATTAGAGAGTGCGTTGAATTCTGTTTTTTCCCTGCGCATTCCGGTATCAATTATGGAGCGCGGTTCGCTTCCCAGATTTGAGATGAAGGCAAAGCGCTGGCACACCTCGGATTAGAATAAAAGAGGATCATAAATAATGCTGCTGGAGTTAAAAAAGGTTGATAAAAGTTATCCTGCACCAGAAGGAGACGACCGCATCGAAGTATTGAAAGGTGTTAATCTGACCGTAGAAGCTGGTGAAGGTATCGCCATAGTCGGACCATCAGGATCCGGGAAGAGCACTTTATTAAATATTATAGGCGGATTAGATCGGCAGACCGCCGGAAAAATACTGATCGATGACCAGGATATTTTAGGTTTCGACGAAAAGGAATTAGCCTCTTTTCGCAATACAACGGTGGGATTTGTTTTTCAATTACACCACTTATTACCGCAATGCAGTATCCTGGAAAACGTTTTAATTCCTTCGATTGTAAATAAAGATTCCAGCAAACGGGCGGAAGTGAAACAGCGCGCGGAACATTTGCTTGAAACGGTAAACTTGCAGCATCGTTTGACTCATCGTCCAGGTGAGATTTCGGGCGGTGAGCGCCAGCGCGCAGCGGTTGCGCGCGCGCTGATTAATAAACCTAAATTAATTCTCGCTGATGAGCCTACCGGTTCTCTTGACCGGGATTCATCAGACGGCATGGCAGAACTTCTTGCGGATATAAACCAACGTTTAGGAGTGACCTTAATTGTCGTTACCCATGCATCTGAGGTGGCTGCGCGCATGAAACGCGTTTTTACTTTGCAGGATGGTGAATTAAATTTGCAAAAGAAATCCCCATGACGGCATGGAAGATTGTTTGGCGTAGTTTGCGCTACTATTGGCGTACACACCTCGGTGTAGTGTTGGGTACTGCGATTGGCGCGATGGTGCTCATCGGCGCATTGCTGATTGGAGACTCCGTGAAATACACGCTTAAGGAACTTGCTCTGCTACGTATCGGTAAGATCGATGTGTCACTCTATTCACCGGAACACTTTTTTCGCGAAGCATTGGCAGAAGACCTCAAGCGGGAAGAGAAGGGTGAGCTTGCGATTGCACCTGTAATTTTACTGCGGGGAAATGTCGTTACTCCTGACCGATCTCATCGTGCTAACAATGTGCAAGTACTCGGGGTAGATGATCAGTATTGGCCGCTTTCATTTTCTGGTAGCACAAAAGAAGATCTACAAGCGAATAAAATGTACATTAATGAAAGTCTGGCTAATAAACTGGGTGTAAGCTCTGGAGAGACTTTAGTCCTTCGTATCGAAAAACCGGGATTTCTTTCACGCGATGCTCCTTTGTCAGGTAGCCATGATGATGCCGTTGCCATACGCGGTGTGGTGAAATCAGTTCTTACTGATAATGATCATGGACGTTTCGGTCTGCAAGCCACCCAGATCCCGTCAAATAATATCTATTTACCGCTTGCATTGATTCAAGAACGCCTGGAATTAAAAGATAAAGTAAACCTGTTGTTAGTGGGGAGTGAGGGTAGTCATCCTGTCACCGCAGAGCGCGCAAATGCGCTGCTTCAAAAGGAATGGCAGCTGGAGGATTTGGGTTTAAGTATAAAAACTCTAACTCCAGATAATGTTTGGGAGCTTCGTTCACAAAGCGTTTTTATCAATCCTTATATTGCCGATTATGCAAAATCCATACTTCCCAGTTCCTCGGGTGTTTTGACTTACTTTGTAAATGGAATACGTGCAGGAGAGAGAGAGACTCCTTATTCTATAGTCTCTGCCATAAATCCATCCGTGCACGGTGATTTACCCAACAGTTTGCAGGTAGAGGAAATTGTCATTAACCAGTGGTTGGCTAAAGACCTTAAAGTAAAAAAAGGAGATTCTGTTGAATTAATTTATTATGTAGTTAGCGAAAGACGAAAGTTGGAAGAACAGACCAGTAATTTTCGGGTAGTGGACATCCTACCCATGACTCATCCCGGCTTTGATCGCAGTTCGATACCCGATTTTCCCGGATTGACTGACGCAGAAAATTGCCGCGATTGGGAACCGGGAATGCCTATTATCTTAGATCGAATACGCGATAAAGATGAAGCTTACTGGGATCAATACCGCGCTACACCGAAAGCCCTGGTTAGTCTTTCGGCTGGCCAGGAAATGTGGTCCAATCGGTGGGGGAATTTAACTGCTCTTCGAAACTCAGATCCGTCAATTTCACCTGAAGCATTTGAAGATACACTTCACGATCAATTTGCTGTCACTCAAGGTGGACTCTATTTTTATCCTCTCTGGGGAGTAACACTTGCGGCTACCGATTCACCGATTGATTTCGGCCAACTTTTTATTGGCTTCAGTCTATTTTTAATCGCGGCTTCAATGATGCTGACTGGTCTATTATTTGTCTTCTCTGTCGAGCAGCGAAATCACGAGGCGGGTATATTGCTTGCAGTAGGGATACAACCAAAAATGGTTAGCTCACTTCTCATATGTGAAGGCACACTTTTAGCTATCGTCGGCAGTATACTGGGTTCAGTTTTAGCCGTTTTTTATACCCGGATTGTCTTATATGCACTATCGACCATTTGGAGTGACGCCGTGGGTATGGGATCTTTTTCTTTTTATGCGATGCCGACGACGATTGGAAGTGGGATTTTTCTCAGCGTTATCCTTGCGGTTACTGTAATGTGGTTTACCAGTCGCAAACAGCTGCGTCTTTCTGTGAGCCAATTGCTCGGGGTAGAGGGAGTGCTTGAGTCAATCGAATGGGTCAAAATAAATCATCGAAGCAAGAAAGCGATTGGGGTAAGCATAATCAGTTTCTTGATCGCAATCCTATTGATTGGAGGTGCCCATTTTTTGGGGAATAAAAATGAATCAGCGACATTTTTTAGCGCCGGAAGTTTGTTATTATTGAGTGGCTTCGGGTTTTTCTATGTATGGTCAGGCAGGAAATTTAAAAGAAGTGAAGACCTGCCGGACCTCGCTTATCTCAGCGCCTTAAATGTGGGGAGAAAGCGCGGCCGTAGTCTGACTACAGCTGCAGTTTTAGCCTGTGGTGTTTTCATGGTTGTTGCGGTTAATGCTTTTCGTCATAGCTCCTCAACAACAGCTCCCAATCGCCAGTTGGGAACGGGTGGATTTGCTTTGGTTGGGGAATCGACAATGCCCATATACCACGACTTGAATAAAGCATCGGGACGCCAGGCATTCGCGTTAAATGATGAAATTATGAAAGACGTCCAGGTAGTTCCCTTTCGGGTAATCGAAGGTGATGATGCGAGCTGTTTAAATTTGAATCGCGCACTTAAACCTCGCCTTCTAGGAATAGATTCAAACGAGTTATTTGATCGCGAGGCCTTTCGTTTTTCATCTTTCAGTGACAACATAAATTCTGCTGATCGTTGGCACCTTCTCAAAGCGGAATTAACTGAAGGATTAATTCCAGCAATCGCCGACGAAGCAACGGTTGTGTGGGCATTAGGTAAGAGCGTGGGTGACACCCTGTCTTTTAAGGATGAACACGGACAGGTGTTTGATGTTTTTATAGCGGGGCTTGTCGCTGGCTCAATTTTGCAGGGTAATCTCATTGTCGCGGAAAATCGGTTAATCGAGAAGTATCCCTCACTGGGAGGTTACCGCTACTTTTTAATTGATGCGCCGAAGGAAAATGCCAAGTCAGTCGCGACACACCTTACGCAATCCCTGGAGATTCAAGGTTTGGAATTAATACCTGCCGGCGTTCGTCTCGCAGAATTCCAAAGTGTAGAGCATGCCTACATTTCTATCTTTCAGGTCCTCGGTGGACTTGGACTCGTCCTGGGTAGCGCCGGGTTAGGTGTTGTCGTGGCGCGAAACATGTTAGAACGCCGACGTGAGTTTGCCTTACTCGAAGCCGTAGGTTTTCGCAAAAACCTTCTTAGGAGGTTAGTTTTTATTGAGCATCGCTGGCTTTTTATTTGGGGTCTGACGATCGGAATATTGAGCGCTTTGGTCGCGATATGGCCGACCTTGCAATCCCGGAGTGCGAGTTTCCCCTTGGCTGAAATGAGCTTATTAATTTTTGTATTAGTAATAGGTTGCTATTTCTGGACTTGGTTTGCCGCGTTTGTAACCCTGCGAGGTGACCTGATCGCAACTTTGAGATCTGAATAGATGAATAATGATCGGTAGTTCGATAAATAATCCATACACCACACTGTTTTTGGTTATCTCTTTTTCCCTCTTTACAGTATTCGGTCTAAATGGAGAAGGGATTATAAAACAGGATGCGTTGAGAGCCGGAAGTTGGGAGGAAATTTATAAGAATGATTTTTCAACGACCCCTTCGGGAGAAGAGCCGGAGGGAATGTTTGTTCTCGCGGGCGATTTCAAGGTTAGGGAAAGAGAGTCTAATTTTTTACTTATTTTACCAGGCGAACCTTTAGGTGATTTCGGTATCCTTTTCGGTTCACGGCGCCAGGACAATGTTGCTGTCCGCGCGCGCATCTCCTCCGACTTGCGAGGGAGACGGATGCCAACTTTTAGTATTGGACTGAATGGGCGCTCTGGTTACCGGCTTCGCGTCAATGCCGCCGCAAGATCGGTTCAACTTTTAAAAGGTGGTGATGTTTTTTCAGAAGCCCACTTCGAATGGTTGCCAAATACTTGGATATGGTTGCATTTGCAGGTCGAGAATACGAATGACAAGCTCTGGATTATAACAGGTAAAGCTTGGCTCGGTGGCAGTCTTGAACCCGTGGATGCGAATGTTCGTATGGAAGATAACAAGATTTCCGCGAAGGGCAGGGCATCTGTCTGGGGTACGCCTTACTCGGGTAAAGCTATCCTTTTTGACGACCTGAGTATTTTTGTTAAGCGGGTGGAGGAATAAAAATCCATAAGGAAGGCGGCCACGACGGAGCATGGCCCTCCATTTGAGTTTATTTTCATAAAATAAAGCTTCGTCTTCGTCTGCCTCGATCTCTTCGTCCACCCAGTTGATTATAATATTAAGGTGGAACGCGGTGTCCCTACCGCGTTAGAGAGTTGTAATTGAAAAAGCGTGCTAGGGACAGCCCGCTCCACCTTAGATTACAAGATTTTATCGCATTAATTTATAAAAATTAACTGTGTCAAAGACGCATACGAAGATTAATACAAATTAATGGCTGGTGTAGATTACACCTTAATCTTTGCCCCTTTATAACAGCACGATAATCAGCAGGTTCATACCATCTAACGCAAATCGAGGCATTTCATCTCTGTTTGACTGCGCAGGATAAGTTTGCCGTCGCTAAAAGCCATCGGTCCCCACATAGTTCCTTTTTCATCATCAAACACTTTAGTACGCGCCAGTTCTTTGTAGGCATGAGGATTGGGATCGATCATAGCCAGTTCACCAATCTTTCCATCGAGAATAAGAAGCAACCCCCCGGTAATAATCAAATTCCCTCTTTCGAAATTCGGTGAGGTTCGAGTCTGCCATTTAATTTTGCCATCGAGGTCTAGACATACCAACCCATCCGGGTTGTCACCGCGTAAGTTTTCGTTGGTGTTAAAGTTTGCATAAAGATAATTATTAAACAAAAGAACCGGTTGAATCTGTGAACCTTGTTCTTCCATACGGAATAGTTCAGCCACCTCGAATTGCTTACCCTTAGCAGTAACCTTAATCATTACGGAACCTGCACCGTAACCACCGGAAACAAATATCCTGCCGTCCCCAATGGATGTTACTGAGGGGATGGGAATCCTATTAAAATATCCTTTATACTTCCAAAGGATTTCACCGGATCCTGGATCTATTGCTGTTAGCTGATCTTTCGTTAACATCACAACAGCTTCAACACCTGAAATCTTTCGTAAGACAGGTGAAACATAGCTGCCGCCTCCGATAGGTTCAGATTCCCACACGACTTTTCCCGTCGCTCGATCTAATCCTGCTAAGCCGGCACTTTTACTCATTGGTGCGACAATGAGTAAGTTTTTATAAATCAATGGCGACTGGCTAAAACCCCAGCGGGGAGGTTCAGAATCAAATGTATCGAATAGATTTATGGTCCAAACTTCTTTCCGTGAATTCCGGTCAACACAGTAGATATTTCCAAAGGGGCTGACCGCGTATATCAGGTTTTTACCAATCGAAGGTGTGGATCGTGATCCATTGTAGCCGACTCTGCCGGGAGCTTTATAGGAGACCCTCCACAATTCTTCGCCGGTTTCCAGATTCAGACAGCGAAGAATATCGTTTTCGTCGTTCATACGATCCAGTAAATATACTTCGCCTTTTCTAATACTTGCTCCGCCGAAACCTTCACCCACTTCTTTTGCCCATAGAACCCTGGGCCCGTTTGCAGGCCATGAACGTGCGATTCGCCCTTTCTTTATTATTCCATCCTGATTGGGACCGAGAAATCGTGACCAATCAGCTGCTAAAGAGCGAGAATCGCAAACAGAAAGCAAAATACTGATTGCACCTAACAAAGAATAAATAAAACATCTTTTCATGTTACTGATTTTACTGTTAAGGCATAATTCCAGTTTTGTCGAGAGTGTCTAAATAGAAAAATGGATCTGACTTCTACGAGAAGTTATTGCCCTCACAAAAATTTGCGCCCTGTTGAGCCCTGGTTTTTATATGATTAATCCTATTTCGATAAGTAATTTTAAATCTGGGTGCTTCGTAATAATTTCATTGGCCTTGTTTTTCGCTTCTGATGCGATAGGGGAAGATGAAAGATCGGGAGAGTCAATTACGGAACTCCCAGAGTTAGTGACTGAAACTCAACCTTTTTTATTTCAAAAAGGAGTCGCGTCCAGTTTGTCATTTATTGATACCGAAAAGTTGGATCGTTCAGGATTAGATTCAATTTCTCAATTGTCCGCCCAGTCGCCAAACCTGAATATCAGCAATAATTCACTGCGCTCTTTTGGCGATGTTTACACGATCCGTGGAATAGGGAACACCGCTTTTTTTAGTGATCCGGGAGTTGTCCTTTACATTGATGATGCGCCTTTTGGAAACGCCTTCGCCTACGCGCTCGATCTATATGACGTTGAGGAACTGGAAATTCGGAGAGGACCTCAGGGTACATTTTTCGGTCGTAACAGTGAAGCAGGTGTCATTGAGGTTAGGACCAGGCAACCGGACAATACTTTGCGGACGAGCGCGGCTGCAATCTTTGGCAATTATGATCGTCAGGAATACAGGGTTTCCTTCTCAGGGCCTCTCGTAAGCGATCGGCTATTTATCAGTTTGAATGGAGGGTATGCTCAGCACGACGGCTTCGTGCACAACACATTTTTAAATAAGAATACGGACACACGGGATTCATGGATTGGCCGTATGGCCCTGCGTTGGGTGCCAAGCGAGGAATGGGCAATAAGTTTCGGACTCAATGGTGAAATGTTCGATGACGGTGATCAACGAATCGTCTCTTTAAGTGGCGATCCATTTCAAGTAAGCTCAGATTTTGAGGGTAACACACAAATAGATCGCAATACACAGTCGCTTAAGGTGGCTCGCTCTTTCGATTGGGGTGTAATCACCTCCATTACAACACGCCAGGATTGGAGCCTCAATCCCAACACTCTCGATCTCGATCTTTCGTCCGATCCTTTTTTTACTTCTACGATAACGCAATTTCAGGATTTATGGACTGAGGAATTGCGTGTGGAATCGAAAGAGAGTGATGAGAGTACCTGGCATTGGCGGACTGGATTATTCTTTCTCGATAGTGAGAACAACGGTGACTCGGTTCGCACTTTCTTTGGTGCCCCAGAGAGAACGGTCTATACTATCAAGGAGAGTAACTACTCATTCTTTGGAAGCGTAATACATAAGCTGTCTGATGATTTTGAAGTTGTCGGTGGTATCCGTTACGATTACACGGAGAAGACTATAGACCGGGTAAAGGCTAGCGTTCAGGGGCAAAATCTGGAAGTAATCCGCGATGTTGATGATTCGAATTTTATCCCCACACTCGGTTTGAGTTATCAACTTACTAAGGAATTAAATGTTTATGGCTCAACCGGATTAGGTTTTAAATCCGGTGGGTTTTCGGCTTTCTCCGATGATCCCATTGTTTCTCAATACAATACGGAGACAGTCTGGAGCAATGAATTCGGAATAAAAATGCTGGCGTTTAACGATAACATGCAACTTTCTCTCTCAGCCTTTTATAACGATATCGACGATTACCAGGTTGAACGGTCGTTCACTTTAACGGATTATATTATTGTCAATGCACCGAAATCCCACTCGAGCGGGATAGAGCTGGAAATGGTAAGCAACCCTGTTGAGCCATTAGAAATTGGGGTCACATTTGGTTACACGAATTTTGAATTTGATGAATACCTGGATCCATTTTCCGGAAATGATTTTAAAGGAAAGCGAGCACCCTTTACACCTGAGTTTACCCTAAATATCTCCGCTCTGTATGAACATAAAAACGGGTTCTTTGCCTGGATCCAATTTAATGCTTTAGGAGATGTCTATTTCGACGAAGCGAATACCCCCCGCTATAGGCAATCTGATTATGGTTTGCTAAACGCCAGGTTCGGCTATCAGCGCGATTGGTTCAGCGTGGTTCTTTTCGGGCGCAATCTCACGGATACAAATTATTTCACGAACAAAATCATCGACCTCGACGCCGGAGTCCCCGGCGAACCCCAAACGTTTGGCTTTAAGACATCGATCAGCTTTTGAATGCTGTTTAATAATGGGTATTAATAACTAATCTTCGTCTTCGTCTGCCTCTTCGTCTTGGTCCCCTGTAATCAATTACTGCAATATTAAGGTGGAACGCGGTGTCCCTACCGCGTTTAAGGTAGCAAATGAAGAAGCGTGCTAGGGACCAACCTTCGCCAAGGCTATGGCTGGCAGGCAGCCCGCTCCACCCTGGAGTCCCCGGCGAACCCCAGACGTTTGGCTTTAAGACTTCGATCAGCTTTTAAAACAAAAGTAAAAGGAGCAGCAGCCAATAAGCTTATAAATGATGGAGCTTTGTCTTCGTTTGTCATTGCGAGGAGCAACGCGACGCGGCAATCCAGGCAAATATTCAATGTGTTTACGAAAGCAAGTCTTCGTTAAGATTCACGAAAAAATGTAAATGAAAATGATATAGCGCTAGCATATTTAATGAGAAATATAGGAGATCGGTTAATTCAATATTCCTGGATTGCCGCGGTCGGCTTATAACCTTCCTCGCAATGACAAACTAGGACGATGTCCTATCTACCCAGCACCTTTTCGAGCCAGTAGGCGATGACGTTGATCTCTTCCTCACAGACGGCATGCGCCATTGGATACTCTATCCATTTAACTTTATAATGCATGTTAATCAACATATCTCTAGATGCTTTAGCCAGCGGGAGAGGAATGATGGGATCGTGCTGGCCGTGTATCATTAACACAGGTGTGTTCTTATTGTTGAGGTGGAGAGGCGGTATTGATGAATCCTTAGCATCCGCAATATGCGTGGATAGCGCAAGGATACCGGCCAATGACTGGTGATAACGCAATCCCGTATGCAAAGCAATAGCGCCACCCTGAGAAAATCCGGCGAGGATAAGATTCTGTGAGAGAATACCTAATTGAATCTCCCGTTCTATAAGCTGTTCAATTTTTACACGTGTATTTTCAATGCCAGTCCAATCCGTTTTTTCAGGATTGGCCAATTCTACAATGTCGAACCACGCGGGCATCATCATGCCCCCGTTAACCGTAACCGGGAGGGCGGGTGCATGCGGTAAAACAAACCGCGTGGGAAGCGATGCGTTTTCTGCTAATTGAATGGCGACAGATTCAAAGTCGTGACCATCCGCACCCAATCCATGCAGCCATAATACCGAGACCTCCGGGGTTTTTGAGGGATTTATCTCAACACAGGGTAATAGGTCGTCGCTCAAATCTATCTTAAATGGTGAAGCCAGAAGGCTTATTATTTTATAATAGCGTCCTCAAAAAAATATTAACCCGAGGACACTGAGGCCACAGAGTATAAGAATAATAGTCAGCGCTTTTTTTTCCTGCTGAGTCAGCTGCCAGGGCATGTGTGAAATAATTAATAGTTTATCTTAATCCGCAAGGTTTTCTTTAGGGGATACAGGTTGCCAGATGCGAGATGCAGAAGGAATTGGGAGTGAACAGTAATCAATTATCAGCTATTTTCGCTTATCTTGTCATTGCGAAAGAGGCGCAGCCGACTG
The DNA here is from genome assembly GCA_965219535.1 of Opitutales bacterium. GTDB lineage: Bacteria > Verrucomicrobiota > Verrucomicrobiia > Opitutales > PNEW01 > PNEW01. Next base: position 2,170,391 of record CBDCNV010000002.1, read on the forward strand.
CGGCTACCGAGCGCAGCGACATCTTCCATTCCAGGAGGGCGACAAAACGCTTTCGACATTCCCCTGGATCGCCACGGCTGAACAGCAGCCTCGCAATGACAAGACGAGAATTATTCTATGCGTGTTTTTCTGCCGGGCCTGGCCAGCGGGTCTCGCAATGACAAAGTAATGAACAGGAAGCGTGTTTTATATATCCTCTAATTGATTACCCTTTATTGTCATTGCGAGGAGTGAAGCGACGAAGCAATCCAGGGGGTTGACAATACGCATCAGGCATCTCCCTGGAATGGAAGGTGTCGCTCCGCGGCTGCGGGATTCGGTAGCGTCATCACCAACTCGCAAAATTATTCCTAAATAAAATTCATCGGTTTATATTTTTTACCGAGAATATTGGCTGGATCGCAATCGAACCACTTATTTAAGAGCGTAGAATATACCTGCCGAAAATCAACGCTGTGTGTAAGATCGGTCTTCAAATCAACATCTAGATTGGGTGATCGCCCGATCAGAGACTGTTTTAAAGAATTCCCCATAACAAATAAGGGAGCGGCTGTACCGTGATCAGTTCCTCTTCCATTATTTTCAGCGGGTCGCCGACCGAATTCGGAAAAGGTCATCGTGAGTACCTGATCCTGTAGAGAATGACTTTCCAGATCCGATTGGAATGCAGCCATCGCCTGGGATAATGCGGCTAATAATTGAGCGTGAGTATTAAGCTGATTAGTGTGTGTATCAAATCCACGATGCGAAACAAAGTATACACGTGTTTCCATTCCCGCGGCGATCATCGAGGCAACCTGCTGCAAGGATCTCGCGAGGGGGGTCCGGGGATAATCCACAGCAGGGCGATAGCGAGTGGTAATTTTTTTCACCTCTTTCTCCGTGACAAGGGCATCCATCATTGTGTGCTTTAAAAAACCGGCGGTATTATCACTTGAAGTGTGAGTAATTAACTCTTCCAGTAAATTCTGATTAGTGGGCTGGCGTCTATTATTCCTCTGTAAACTGAGACCATATAAGTTGTGAGTCTGCTCCGAATGAAATGACTGGGGGAGTTGATTGCTTATATGAATTCCCGCTGGTTCATCAATTGGCGGAGCGCCATCACATTTATTATCAAAGTATCGACCCAGCCAACCCGTCTGGAGGTATTCATCGCTATCACTACCCGTTTCCCAGATTTCCATGGAGCGAAAGTGGCTGCGATTGGGATTGGGGTAGCCCACATTCTGAATGATGGATAATTTACCCTCGCGATGAAGTTCTGCTAATTCACCACAGGATTTATGAAATCCCAGGGTATGAGTGATAGGAGTTACGGCATCTTTGCGAAGACCAAGTCGAGGGCGTAAACGGTAATAATTTGCGTCTTCAAAAGGGATGAGTGTGTTTAATCCGTCGTTACCACCCGCCAGTTGGATGAGAACTAAAATCGATCGATCCTTTTCAGGCGCCGGTAATTTTGCCAGTGTCGTCTGCGTGAGGAAAGCGGGCGCGAAGGAACTGAAAGCCACAAGCCCTATGCCCCCCAGTCCCGATTTTAGAAATTCACGGCGTGTGGTCGGAGTTTGTAAACTATCATTTTTCATTTTAACTGAGCTGGTACTGTGGTGATTGGAGAAGAACTGCTACCAGGTTTCTAATCTTCTCTGTTCTATTAGCTGAACCTTGATTTAAGTATTTCATAAAAACTAAATGAATTTCATCATTATCAAAGTCGGAGAGAAAATAATTAATAAAATGATCGACCATGGCTTCGTTTTTCATTCCTGCGATGCCTTGTATCATTTTTTCAGTTACGGTAATTTTACCCCTGTTTTCCCGATGCGCTCTTAACAAGGCTGTATAATCGTCCGCATTGAGGTTATCTTCTTCAAGGGGAGAGAACAGTGTTTCGATCAATTGACGTCGTGCAGCTAGCGTTGAAGCGTTAATCCAGTTTTTTCCACCGACCCATCCGCGAACATTGGGGGTGCGAAGAAGGGCTGTCCCATATTGCGAAGAGCATTCAGGGTGTGAGAAGGGAAGGGGGCCACATCGAGATTTAGATCCTGAAGCAATCCAAAATAAAAATGAGTGGGGCTCTTTATCAAATTGCCCCTGAATTGCGGGTGAAAAAATATCCGGCTCTTAAAGACGGTTTTAATAAGAGAACCAAGATTGAAATGATTGCGTCGCCAGATATTACCGAGTGATTTGAGATAGGAATTTTCTAATGTGACATCGGTGGAGAGATAAAAGTGGAGGAATTCGTTTGGCAGGAATGTCCTTGCAGCTGATTGATCGAGCGCGAGATCAATGACATCGTCACCGCTCCATTTACCTTTTCGGTTGAATACAATTTTGCTTCCATCATCAAATTGGCGTCGATTGAAAAAGAACACATTATGGCGTATTTTATATCCGGTGAACGCGCGCGCGGCTTCCTTAATGTCTTTTTCCGTATAATTTCCCTCTCCTAAGATAAAGAGTTCAAAGAGTTCACGGGCAAAATTTTCATTCGGATGTCCTTTACGGTTTTGCTGTAAATCAAGGTAATTGATCATCGCCGGAGATCGGCTCACCGCCTTACAAAGTGTATCGAAATTACTGTTTATATTTTCCCGTAAGAGCGATTGATGAAGATACAGCCAGTAAGGGTTGCGTGTTTTAGGTAGACCAACAACCAATACATCTTGTAGAAACATCACCATCTTCTCATACGGTGCATTATAGTCTTCGCGTGCGAATTGAATCCAATTCAGCCCATATTCTCGATAAGCTTCATTAAATTTACGGCGTATTTCACGTCTGGCTTTTTTTTGTTCTTCGAGACTGCCACCCATCAATCTTTGGCCCATTTCACGTGTATTCTCACGCGCAAAATTAATCTTTGGAGGCATTGGCATCACTCGTTGTTTTGCAAAGTAATGATCGATCGTTGCCGATAGGCCGCGTTCAAGTGCTTCTTTGGTTTTGTCTGGCGTCGCAGAAAAACCGATTCGCCGCAATAAATGCGACGCTGATTGAGCGTTCCATTCTGAATGCGGCAGGGGATTCCATGCCACATAAGGGGTGAGTTCTTTGTATTCTTCAGGCATCACAGGTACACACTCTTAAACAGCGTGCACCTGGTAAAGTTGCAACGCGAATGGTTTTAATATTTTCCTGTTGACCGTAGGCTACCGCAATTATTGTACTCTATGCTTTTCAGGAGAGGTGCCAGAGTGGCCGATCGGGCAGCACTGGAAATGCTGTGTACTCTAACGGGTACCGTGGGTTCGAATCCCACCCTCTCCGCCATTTTTATAAGTAATTTTATATTATAGCCTTATAAATATTTAGTTTTTCGTAGTTATGCCATACTGACAATAAACTGACAATAGACACGCCAATATCCAAGGATAACGTAGACTGAAATTTATTACTTTTCCCCTGATAATTTAGAGGGGCGGGGGGGTATTAAAATACACGTCTCCTCTCAATCGATTATCCATTAACCTGTATGCAGCGGAGGTGATTTTTCCGCGAGGGAACACAATACACCTTGAAGGATTATTCAATCGTTACCTCATCAACCTCGACTGTAATGTCATTACCATCTTCGTTTGCGAAGGTAGCATTGATGCTCCTTGTGGGTTGAGGTGTGTTGTCCGATTTAAAATTGTTCTGCGTAATCAGTCGATCAAAGCCTCGTGTTGTCGATCCACTTTCCGCGACCACGATTGATGCTCCATTTGTCTGCGATAGGTCCCCACCGGTGATCCGCAATCCGGGGTTGCCGGCGGGCACAGTAAATGATCCCGTTCCGAATAAGAGGTGCGGAACCGCATCGCCACTCGCATCGATGTCACCTACCGTTAAGCGTACCGCGATGGGAACACCTCTAGCATCCACACCGACCTTGCCCGTGCTTCCCGAAAAAACAGTGTTCGACAGCTGTACCCCTCCCATTCCTGTGGAATTGACGACTTCCACGAGGGTCACGTCCGCTTGCGCGTCATAGACCTGTCCCTCGGGGAAGAGGGCCTGGTTAAACGCGTTGATCCTTCCCACAGTGAAGATACTGAAGAAAGTATTGGCGTCCGCTCCGTCGATGACCACGCTCGGTTTGCCCGTCACGTACTCAACCTGCTGGTTGTAGCGTGGGGGTATGGCCGGGGGGAGGAAGGTGGCTGGGTCCAGGGTTACGGTAAAGGTGCCATTACCTGAAAATTCTACCTGCACGATGTCCTCGTTTTCGTCCATGAAGGAAACGCGCGTGATCTGTCCCGGTTTGGCCTGGAGTTGAACGGACTCTCCGGTTAAGAGGATTTGATCAAATACATTTCCATTCGCGTGCTGAATGTTTTCACCGGCGATATCGCCCGAGCCGTCGAGGACGAGGGGCACGGCGGGAGCTGCCACGGTGATGACCGCGGTGTCGCTGTCAGCGGTTCCGTCCGGGTTGCTTACCTGCACCCAGAAGTTTGTGCTCGCGGTGAGAGTACTGGTGGTAAAAGTACTGCCGGTGGCGCCTGCGATGGGACTCGCAGTGTCGCCGCTGTTGCCTTCATACCATTGGTAGCTCAAGTCATCGCCGCTGGCGGCGATGGTTAAGCTTGCTGAAGCGCCGGACTCGATCTCCTGGCTCTCGGGCTGGGTAGTGATGGAGGGCCCTTGCGCGGGAGGGGATATATCTTCAAAACCCGGAGCGCCGATCGGGGTAAAACCAAAGTCGTCGATTACAGTAACGCTAAAATTTGGATTTACATTTACATCATCGGCTAAAGTAATTCTGGCAATACCGCCTACCGCACCCAATTCACTGGCTACGAATTTAACCTGAGGTGCAAGGGATCCGGGTCGAATGTCCGGCGGCAGATTTTCAATCGTTCTGAGCAAGTTATCTTCGGTATCAAATACCTGAACGGTCCCGTCACTTTCGCCTGCCGCGGTTCTCGCTTCCACGGCGGCATAAAATTGAACCTTCGCTGCCGGTGTTTCGAAAGTGATCGTTCCGGTTCCACCATTAAACATTTTCCAGTGCCATGCACCTGAGCGGTGCTGCGTGATACCGATATCTGACGTTGTTGCGACAAAGGCATTAGAAAAGGTGGCGGTAATAGGAGAGGTCCCAAGAGTAATGATATCCACTCCTACGGGTAAATCATCAAATGTGGTCCACACGGTATTATTCCTTGGCTCATCTGCTACGGTAAAACCAAGATCATCGATGACTAATTTACCCGTGATATTAAAGAACTTAATTTCAGCGATACCGTCATAGTAGGTGGTTACGGTTTCCGGTATATATGCATAATCATCAGGATAAGCGAGTATCCGCTGCAGAGGAGGATTGCTATCGGGGTTGATACTGGTCGGTAAGCCAGTTACTACATATTGCTCTAATAAGTATAAAAGATCACGTCCACTATCGTTTGTCGTAACACCTCGGGTCTCGATCTTACCCCCGCCCGTGGTCTCGGCGACATAGAATTGGATTTCAGCAATCCCCTGTGACCTGAAGATTTTCCCCTCCTGACCGGGCTCCAGGGTTATCGCTTTGCTTCCCGAATGTAAAAGCGAAGGATCCTCTATAGTCTCCACCTTGAAGCCGATCAATTTCAACCGGTTGGGCTCTTCGCCGATGAAAAATTCACCTTCCCCGCTAACGTTCTCAAAATCCGTGAAGCTCTCCAGATCTTGAGGAAGGGCCGACAGGCGCACCGGTAAATAGAGCAAGAGAAACAGAATTAGAATTATTTTTATGGGTTTTCGTTTCATGCTGTTATAACGATAAGAGCGGTTGCCAAAGATGTAGCGAGGAATTTTGCGCTCATGAAGCATTACTTGTCGGGTTAGTTTAGTAACCTAACCATAAATAAGGGATAGGCGAGGGCTATAGGTGGATAATGTTCTGAATCACAATTACAGACTTAAGAACACTCCCCGAATTCCACAAATCCTTACGACTTCGTGCTGAGGATGAGCTTTGGGTAATACCTGTTCTCCCTTATCGGAGCTGAAAGCGATGAATAACTTCTCCCCAAGGTTTACGGAACTAGAGTATCCTCCGTCAGTATAGTAATCTTCTATAATCTGCCTTGGCGACCAGCTTTTACCATAGTCATGCGAATAGTGAAAGGTCATGTCTTGGGTGGGTGTGTGTCTTGCGTGAAGAATTAAAGTCTCGCCAATCCAGTTAAGGAAAGGTTTGCGGGCAGAAATTCCCTCTTCTAATTTAATTGGTCCCCAGCTTTTACCATCATCGACACTGATACGAGAGTAATTTCTTTCTTCCCCATCGGGCAAAAATGCCAGAGCCAGAACATAAATGCTTTCATCGGGAAGAATAGTAAGTGTCGGATACCACAACGGTCCTGTCATAGTGTCTGGATACCATTTTCTAGGTGCATTCTTCGAGGGAAATACGGGACTACGCATCTGCCATGTCTCACCATTATCAACACTGGTGTAGAGTAAAACTCCGACATCAAAACTTCCTGATACGAAATAGATAGTGCCGTTTTGTGTGATTACATTGGTGGTGATAGTGTCAATATATTTTGGGTGTAATGGATCGATGTAACCCTTGTAATCATAAGTCTTGCCACTATCAGAACTGATTAAATAGACACATCCGGCCATATGTTCCCCTCCAAACCTCAATTCAGGAGGACCGGCTTCGCCCTCTACAATGACCTCAGGGTTTGTCGTTTGAACAAACATCACCAACGTCCCATCAGGGGACAAAGCGTAAGCAGGATTGTAGCAGCTTTCGTGGGGATTTCTTTTGCTTTGATCGTAAACTACTCCTTCATAGTTCCAAGTTACGCCGCCATCTGTGCTGCGTGATTGCACAATCACACCTATATCGTGCATGCGTCCCTGAGCACTAGCAACCAAGAGATCCCCGTTCTCGGCTACAATAGTTGTGGGTCCATGAAAATAAGTGCCATAAGGTTCGGGATTACCCTTTATGTATGGAATTACATCAAAGGGTGTGCCGATTTTTGGTGTCCCTGATTGAAATACAATCGGTTTTGATGGCAGCTGTTGATAGCCAACGGTTGGCCAAAATAATAAAACTACAATGACTCCTTGGATCATCCAAACCAAATTACTGCATAAATATTTCATAATTGTTCCTAGTTAAGTGACATGGCCTACCAGATTGATTCGTAATCTAACCTAACCATTATTTATAGATAGGCGAGGGCTATAGGCGGAATTATTTATGCCGTTAGTATATAATATAGCTGGGCCTATATTATGAAAGTATACGTAGCCGAAGATGATGCACTTTTGCGCGCAACGCTCACTGAGCAACTGTCAGAATTCTGCCCAGGAGTAGAAGTCATCGGGTCCAACGGTAATGGGCAGATAGCATAATCAGAGTGCATGGAACTCATTCCTGACCTTATCATCTTAGACATTCGCTTACCTGAATTAGGCGGATTAGAAATATTGTATCTTATAAAAGAGAAATTTCCTCAGATAAAGATACTGATATATTTAGGATTAGCAGACCAGCAATCCATAGACTACGCCAAGTGCGCTAAAGCAGATGGCTACATTGTGAAAAATCACGGCCTGGAGGAAATTGCAAAAGCTATAAAAGCAATTGAAGCAGGGGGCACGTACTTTAGTTGCGAGATAGTAAGCTAATTATCTGTCGTGAGCTTTGGTTATTTTGTCGGACTTACCAATTTATTTTAAAGGAAATAAAGTGCCTGAGATCGGAAGCGTGGGTTCATGCGGGTCGCAAGCATCCTCGATTGTTTGCTGCGGCTTAGAATAAGCGGATTCTGCTAACACCGAAAATCACCGGCGTTAAAAAGCAGAGCGAGAAACGAGCAGCGATTTTTTGCGTCCGAGTGAATTTGTCTTGTTAGGTGAGGTATTATCACTTGATAACGAATCAGCGTCAGCGATTATTTATACGCAACTGCAGCGCTGGTGGGACCGGCAAGACTTATAACTTCGAAACGCTTGAATCCTGCATCAATACACCATTCGCGGAAATTTTCTCCTGTGTAATCGAAAGCATCGCCAAATTCGATGAGCATGTTGAGCGACATTAAAAGGCCAAACGCATTTTCCCGTCGGGCATCGTCGATCAAGTTTTCAATAGCAATAAAGGCGCCGCCCACCGGTAGTGCATCATAGGCATTCTTGATGAGAATTATCTTTTTCTCGAGGTTCCAGTCATGCAGAATATTACCCATTGTAACGACCTCGGCCTTTGGCAAATCGTCATTGAAGAAATCACCTGAAACCACCTTGATACGTTCGGACATATCCGCCGCATCTATCTGTTTCTGGGCATGAGGCGCCACTGGTGAAAGGTCAAAGGTGCTAAACGTTAGATGTTCATGGCGCGCACCAACGATTCGTGACAACAGAGCTAGGGCGCCACCGATGTCGCTCACAGTCTTGTATTTGGAGAAGTCGAACTTCTCGGCCAATTGGGTGAAGTTTGCCGCTTGAAAACCGGTCATCGCATCAAGGAACTCTTCAAGTTTAACCTCGTTTGCGTATAGTTCTTCGAAAATTGTTTTACCATTGATCTTAACTTCGTTCTGTGGCTGTCCAGTCTTAAGTGCAGTGCCAAGATGGTTCCAAAATCCAAATAGGCGAGAGTTTAGCATCTCTGGCAAACCACCAATGTATGCTGGGCTGTTCTTGCCCAGGAACGCGGCTGTTTCGGGCGTGTTCTTATACTGACCTTCCGGACCATCCCCGTCACGGTCTAGAAATTTCAACGCCACCAGTGCGTCAAAGAAGTCATAGGTCCCACGCGGGTGAAGCCTGAGTTCCTTACCAAGTTGTTGTGCCGTCATTGACGCATCCCCAAGCGTGGTAAAGATATCCAGTTCGACGGCCGTGAGCAGTACCTTGGAACCCCAAAAAGCCGTTGCCGTTTGCATTATGTGAGTCGCATCGAGTTGGTCCTTCATTTTTTCCTCCATAAGAAATAGTTGCCTAATGCCTTAGCTGAGCCGCAAAATAAGTGGCGAAGCCACTTATTATATCGGTCTCCAGCACATTGTTAGATTCCGACCCCTCTTCACTCACCAATGGGATATCCCATGATCCAAACAATGAAAATAACAAGAATTTGAACAAAGAGTAGGGGAATATACCAGGCGATTACAGAAATAAAATTGACCCACCATTTTGGCTTTGAAGATATTTGAATGAATTTTTCTAAATAAGTCCCAATCCCCAAAACCAAAAATAGGCCAACCAGAAAAACAATTGCAAATAAAAAAATCCCAGGTTTAGGAAACCAATTTTGTAAGGCTAGGATCAGTGGATATGGCCATAAATAAGCTGTCATCATCAACAGATCGGCTGGTTCACCTAAAATGAGCTTGGTCGCTCGACCAATGAAAAAAAGAGAAGAGAAAACCAAATACAGAGCAGCCATTTTCGTGGCGAGTATATGCCGTTTGTAATAAGAGCGTGTGAAGAATGATATTTTCATATTGCTAAGGAATCTAACGTTAAAGCTCTCAGACGTGGGCGCTAGCCGACGTTATGAGCAGCGTCTTGATATGCTCAGCCACTCAATGTTTGATTGGCATTGTGTATCGAACTGATCGATCAACTTCCTCGAATCCAATCGCTTGGTAAGCATTGATGGCTGGAATAGCGAAAGTTGCCGTTCTGACAATGGCCTTCGTCATCCCGGCCTTTTTCATGCGGGCCAATCCATCCAAAATAACTGCTCTCGAAAATCCCTTTCTTTGAAATCGAGGAAGCGTTCCGACGGGATCGAACTCTCCAATCGAGTTTTCCTTGTCCAGGTCGAAAGCGGCAAATGAAATGACCAAGCCATCCTCGTCTATGGCTACTAAATCGGTACCACCTGTCAGGTTACGATATTCTGTCATCCTTTGAATATTTCTCATCACCCATGCTTTCGAGATCCTTGTCACTGAATGCACTACTCTGAGCGATCGCCCTACTTCTCATTTCGACTTCATTGAGCACGTCTAGATCTCGTATTGTAACCTCGTTCGGAACCGTACTAGATGGAATCTCGTCTCGTAGATCATACTCAAAGTAAACTCCGTCAGCTGAGTCTTCTACGAAACCGCATTTCCGTAAGAATGCTATGTATTCTGTAAGCAAGGGCAATGCGCTCACGTATATAGATCTCAATGAATCTCTCTTTCTCACGATTCGAATCACTTCATCCACTATCTCTCTTAGGACATCTTCAGCAACTGCCTTTGAAGCTCTCTTAATTGTGAGACTTCCCTCGACTAACGAAAGATGGAACGCCGCGAGCAGCTGATTAGCACCGTCGCAGCACAGGCGAGCTAATGAATTCTTGCCATCGCAGTCGAGACAAGAAAGGTAAAAATGACAAGGTCCCTCTCCCATGAGGAGATGATCTCCATTGTCGAATTCCTGAGACATTGAGATCTTGATAAGTGGCGAGATATCGTCGGCAATTGGCTTGAACGATAGTTTCGGTGTATTGTATTGCATATCGATTGAAATCACCGGCGCGTTTACGCGTCCGGTGCATTGATCTTGTTCAGGCCTAAGTCTGCTCATCGAAGTAAATACCCTCTCGAGTGATACTCGCAATTAGAGCATCGAGATCCGGGACATAGCAGGTCTGGATATTCCATTTCTTCACCGTTTTAGCAATAGGAATTCTCTCAGAGGATATAGCCCTCTGAGGTTCCCAGGAAACATATTCGCCTTTCCGAACCCACGTGAAACCATCTGAAGCGAATTTAAATATCGTTGGTATAAATGGTCACGACCAGACTCTATTCGTCAGCCGGGGTATCTCGAAAGGGATCAGAAAATGCTTTTACGGTTTGTAAGGTCGAATCGTCCGGGATTAGCGTGCCCTGGGCGATCTCTGTAAATCTCCACTTATGCAGCCAATCTATCCACCGCTGCCGCCTGGGATTCTGCTCAGGATTATCCAGCCATTCAAGCGGGTATTCCGGAGACGGAGAATCAAAAGTTTTTTTGGCTATCGATGTCCTGATTTCATTAGTGATATGCAAATATTCCGTTAGAGCCCTTCCTTCTTCTGCGTTCTTTGGATTTCTAGAATAAACGATGGAAAACGTGCGCCGATCCGTCGATCCGCCACAACTGGCATGCCATACATGGGAATCAAAGATAAATCCATCACCCGGTTCTACGTCGCAAATATAGGCTGGTCCTTCTTTAATACGTTCTGTTCCAAGGCGGTTCTCTGCATCATCATAACCCGTGAGACCGTCATACTTTGCTATTTCTTTATGAAAGGCTTTCTTATGGGATCCGGGAATCACCCTCAAAGCGCCGCTATCCCCATCAACCGGTTGGAGGTAGAAGAGGAATTTTAGATCGTGCATATGAAAATTATAATCATCGGCATGCCAGGCAGTATCATTGACGTAGCTGATCGAGTTGCAGGATATTCCAACGCAGTCTTCCCCCATTATCTGTTCTGCGATGCTTACAATGCGCGGGTCTTCGATCAAGGTGGCGAGAAGGGGCGTCTGCGCACCCAAGTTGGTCCAGCTTATAACATGGGGAGGCGTGTCTTCAGGTTCTGTGTAGCGCCGGGTGGTTTCCAGCTTAGACTTGAATTCCTCCTTGAAGGTTTCAATTTCACCCGGGCTGAATAATCCTCGCAGGGGAAGGAAACCGAAAGTATTGAAGTACGTGAGTTGATGCGCGGTAAGCATTTTTTACTTTAATTCACTGTTAATTATACCATATTTCGCAATTTATAAAGGGAAAGTCTATTAATTGATATTCCCCATATCAAAACCATAAGGCTAATAACTCCCAATAATATTGCAACGATTTTCAATTTAAAGCCACACCGGCCAAGACTGATACGCAGAAAATTCTGGAAGCCCATCGCAAGTCTCAAGAGTCAGAAACTGCCGACCAGGGTGTTCACTGAATTATAATTATGGGGGGGTCACCTCAGTGGATTTACTAGATTGCGTGGGGATAAACCTTTCGCTAAGCGATCAATATTCTCCGCGGCGGCTTTAGCGCGTCGATGCCACGTCCCCTGTGTGAATCCAGCGACATGCGGCGTAGTTAAAACGTTATCTAACTTTAAAAGGGGATGTTCCGGGGCCAAAGGTTCCTCGGCGTATGCGTCGATACCCGCACCTTTAATGCGACCGCTTGTCAGGGCCTCAATCAGTGCATCATTGTCAACGATTTCTCCTCGCGCAACATTGATCAGGACCGCCTTTTCCTTCATTACGCTGAAAGCGTGCTGGTCAATCAGGTGTCGCGTTTGCTTGGTTAAAGGAACGTGCACAGAAAGGAAATCAGACTCGACCAGAATTTTTTCAAGATCTTCGGGGTATCCAAGAAAGGCGAGATGAAATTCGTCGAGTTCATGCTGCGGAATATCTCTATTATCAATGGCTATGATCCGTAATCCCAGGGCCCGGGCCCGTCTTGCCAATTCTTTCGCGCTTGCTCCGAAGCCGACCAATCCCAAAGTCTTTCCTTCGAGCTCATCGTTCATCACCCGATGCCAGTCTTTGGTGCGATTGTGATTGAGGTTTTTTGCGAAATAGAGAATCATAAGAAGCGCATGCTCTGCAAGAGGGACAGCGGTTAGGGGCCCCGGAGAGTGGGTGAGGAGCAGACCTTTACCCAAGATATATTCCGTGTCGACATGGTCGAGACCGTTGGTCGTAACCTGCCATAGTTTAACTTCAGCTGCTTTAGCCGCGTCCATCATCTCATGGGTTCCTATGGCCCCTCCCGTATCGATGACTACCTCAATCTCCTTAAACTGATCAGCAGCCGGTTTGTTTGGATCGTAAATTTCAATGGGATAACGACCGTCAATAAATTCAACCAGATAACGATAAGAAAAATGTAACCTGTCTGCGTTGCGAAGAAAAAGAACTTTCATGGCTGATAAAGAGACTTAATGATAAAATAGTTATGGAGAAGGTGCAAATTTTTCCTGGGCATTATTTATCTTCAATGAGAATAAAAACAGGATGAGGGAAAAGCTCATACATAAAACCGCCGCAGCGTCATAGCTGTCAGTGTATTTATGGGAGAGACTGAAGACGATTGTCCCAAGTGCAGCTAAAACCATTAACACCCGGTAACTCTCTCACTTAATAATTGGTACGAAAAACGGGGTCCAATCAGTTGTTTATAGAATAGGTTTAAGACGATTGTACCCTAACTATAGCTAAGCATTCTCGAGTGCTGTGGAGTCGTGTGAGGGTTTTAATGAGCGATCAAACATCCTTTGGCACAGCTTTTATTATATCTGGATCCTCTGACTTAACTGACTTAAACATGCGCACGAACAAAAGGGTCAAAAGGTCAAAACATTGGATGATGCAGGAGGGTTAGATTGTAATCAGCCGCCTACGCTTCACTATGGCGTTCCAAGGTGGACAGTGATCAGTTGCCGTCGTCCTACAGTGGTGAATTTAAATCTGATCACATTTGCCTCTCCTCTTGTCATTACGAGGCGTGCGGGAATTCATTTGAATATCCTTCTTAAATCCTCAGAATCCTTCTCGTGAACCCCTATTGGAAAGACTTGAGTGGAGATTGGTATGAGTAGGCACAATGAATATTCGTCTGGAATGGAAGATGTCTCCCGCGACCGCGGGATCGGTAGCTTCGCCTCGCTCGCAATGACAATTTAAAAAAATGCATTATGTATTAAATTACTTTCGACTCCTTATATTCATCGTGGGTATTCTATTAGGATTAGGTATGGGCAGGAATGACGAGTCTAAGTCAGAGAATAATAGAGTAAATCCTTCTAATGCAGAGGACGATCTTACACCGGTCCACGCAAAAGTTCCCGGTGTCGTTATTAATTATTCTCCCGCGTCTACGAGAGAATTCATTGGTTCTCCCAGCATCGCAGTTCTTCCCAACGGCCATTATGTAGCATCGCACGACTTCTTTTACCCACGCGAAAGGATGACCCGAACGAAGCGCCCGACAATCGTTATCTACGGGTCGGAAGACAGAGGTGAAACCTGGAAACAACTATCCAGATTCAAAGGGCAGTTCTGGTCGACCTTATTTGTTTATGAAGAAGCGCTCTATCTTTTTGGCGCCAGTAGGGAATATGGTTACGTGGTAATCCAAAAATCTGAGAACGGAGGGAAAACTTGGACGAAGCCTAAAGATGGAAAGAGCGGTCTTATCAAAGACGATGCTAAACACCAAAGCACACCGTTCCCCCCTGTGATCCACGACGGAAGAATCTGGAAGGCATTTGAGCAGGTGGGGGATTTAAAGATGTCCCGTAAAGATATATTTGATAATAAAGGGGATTGGAGATCGTTCGTCATGTCCGCGCCCGTCGATGCGAACTTGCTCAACGCTGAGAATTGGCGTGTAAGCGAACTACTCCATCATGAGCAGCCAAATTTCATGTGGCTTGAAGGAAACATCGTAGTAACGCCTGAAGGCAGGTTAATAAACATCTTACGCATGAATGATCTTAAATGGGCCAGCTACGATAAGGCGGCGGTCGTGCACGTTTCGGATGACGGCATGGAGCTCTCGTTCGATCCCGAGACGGACATTATTAACTTCCCGGGTGGCGGAGCAAAATTCACACTTCATTATGATGAGAAAAGCAATCGCTACTGGTCCATCGGCAATAAACAAACAAACCCCAAGGCGCGACGCAACGTCCTCGTGCTCACCTCTTCGTCCGATTTGAAGAACTGGAAAATAGAGAAGACTCTCCTGCAACATCACGATGAAGAAAAACACGCCTGGCAGTACGTAGACTGGTTGTTTGATGATGATGATATCATCGCAGTTTCAAGAACAGCTTATGACGATGGTCTCGGTGGCGCCTACAACCATCATGACGCAAACTATCTTACTTTTCATCGCATAAAAAACTTCCGTGAGAATGAATAAGATTCATCACGAAACTGAAAATAGATCACTAATCAATAGGATTTGCCCTATAGAAGAATTAAAACATGACAGACTGCAGAGCAAATCGCTGAAGCCGAACGAAGAGCCGAGGATTGGCTGAGTAAGCACCAGTGATCGGACCCCGTTATTCGAACCAGTTTAAGTGAGAGAAGTACCAAGTGTTAACGGATTATTGACCTGTCCCCATAAAACTGGACCAGCAAAGATTTAGTCTGGCATGGGTGGAAAACCTAATAAAAAATAGGAGAAAGAACCACCCATGAAAAGCAAAGGTTCACGAGGCATAGCCGAGAAGGCCTGACAAACGATATAATAAAGAACAAATCATCTATGCCCTAAGGCAGGTAGAAGGCGGACGAAGGATTGCCGAAGTGTGCCGAGAGTTAGGCGTGAGCGAACAGACCTACCACCGATGGAAGGGTAAATACGCGGGCATGGGAATGAGCGAATTAAGACGGCTGAAGCAACTCGATGAAGAGAACGCCAGTTTGAAGAAGCTGGTAGCTGATCTGAGCCTGGACAAGCACATGCTGCAGGAAGTAATCGCAAAAAAATTATAAAGCCTGTGCGCAAGAAGGTGATTGCTGACTGGTTAGTGGAAGCTTATGAGGTGAGCAAACGCCGCGCGTGCAGGCTGATGAAGTTGTATTGGTCGAGTTATAACTACCAGCCGGTGAAGAAGGACGAACGTGCGCTGATCATGCGCATCCGTGACCTCGCCGCAGCGCGCGTGCGCTACGGGTATCGGCGAATCACGGTGTTATTAAAGCGGGAAGGCTGGACGGTAGGAAAGAAACGCGTTTATCGTATCTACAAGGCCGAAGGGCTGGAAGTGCGCACGAAGAAACGAAAGAAGCGTGCCGCGCAAAGACGGGTCTCACTGCCCGCGGCTTCAGCAGCCCAGGAGCGCTGGTCGATGGACTTTATGAGCGATCGGCTGACCAACGGCCGCCCCTTCCGCATACTCACCGTTGTCGATCAATACACCCGAGCTTGCCCACTGCTTTTGGTCGATACGTCCATCGGTGGGCACAAAGTCGCTGCAGCACTTATGAAAGCCGCTGCAGGAATCGGTCTTCCCCAAACCATTACCGTCGATAATGGGCCCGAGTTTTCCGGCAAAGTACTGGATGAATGGGCTTATGGCCATGACATCAAGCTGGATTTTATCCGGCCAGGTAAACCCGTAGAGAATGGTTATATTGAGAGTTTCAATGGACGCTTACGAGATGAACTTCTTAACACCGAGCTATTTTGTACGCTCGCTGAAGCGAAAGAAAAACTTGAAGCCTGGCGGCTTGATTATAATACTCAAAGACCACACAGTTCTCTGGGCTATCGGCCTCCGGCCGAATACGCCCAGAGAGCCATGTCTAAGAAAATTAAAACCCATACCACCCTGCCGGAACTAACACTTGCTCTGGTACAGTAAACGGGAGCAGGTCATTATCCCGATAACCTTTCACTGTAAATGATACGATTTTTGGGGTCACTCCACAGCTAATTCGATGGTAGATCGATGGCCCCTTTTTCCTGAAGCCAGTTAATCCACTGTTGTCGTTTCGGGCTTTTCTCAGGATTTGCTAACCAGTGAGGGTGATACTGCGGATCGTCAGGTTCGTTTCTGATTCTTATATTTCTATTCGCTTCCAGCATCTTTTGCATCGACTTTTTTTCTTCCGTAGTCCTGGGATTTCCTTGGAAGGTGCAGCCGACAACCCGGCGGTCTTTTGATCCTTTCCATGTGGCATGCCAAAGTCTTCCGTGAAAGAGAATGACATCGCCCGGTTCTGATTTACACACATGGGCGGGAATATCATTTAATCCCAGACCGGATTTTTTCAAATAGGAATTATCCGACCCCGGTCCTTCATTGGATCCTTTCAACCCGATTCTGTGGAGTTCATCGTGAAAAGGGCTTAAGTGAGAACCGGGGATAACACGCAGCGCTCCGCTGTTTTCATCTAGTGGCTGCAAATATAAATGAAATTTAGCTGATCGACAATTAGGATCATCGGTATCTGGATGCCAGGGAGTGCGGTCACCCGAGAAGTGATTGGCCGTTGAAAACAAAGCGACTGCATCCTCGGCCAGGAGTTGCTCAGCTGTACCGCATATTCGTGGATCTTCTGGTAATTTTGCGAGGTAAGGAGTTTCAGGACCCAGGTTAGACCAATTTAATTGTCCGCGTGCGCCTCGTGGTTTGTTATCTTTTTCTAATTTAATCTTAAAGCCTATTTCATATTCATCGTTAATTATATTAAGATCATCGGAGCCGAACGCACCTCGTAGAAGAAGAAATCCAAAGGTTTTAAAATGTTCTATCTGTTGCTCTGTCAAAATTTTCTTTTCCTTTATCATCAATAGATAAGTTAGAAATAGGTGCCTTCTTAGTCGAGTACTTTCTATAATGAAGAGTCTGGCCACCGCACTGAGCTTAGTCGAAGGGAACCCTCTTCTCCTTTTTACCTTTTGACTTTTTTACCTTTTGACTCTAATCAATCCGCAATCGACTACCGAGGGCAAAGCCCGACATCTCCCAATCTGAAATCGATATGTCTCAGCGTTTTGAATCCAACTACCCACTCGATCCCGAACAGATTAAGGAATGGGTGGACACCTTTAACCGCCAGGGGTTTCTTTTCCTGGAAAATGTTCTGACCGAGGATCATGTAGCCCAGTTGAAAGCTGATCTCGACTGGTCAATTGACAATATCACTTCAGTCGACGACGACCCCTATGGCAAACTCAGCAGTCGAAATTCAGTAAAAAATATCTGCCTCTGCCATCGAATGTTTGAACATAGTCAGGCCAACCTTAACCTCTTCGACCTCGAGCCTATTGTCAGCTTTGCTGAAGCCTTGGTTGCTACCAACAGCCATGTCATTCACAACAACTCATGCCATGTCATTAACAATAACTCATTTATCACATATCCGGGTGGTGGTATCACAAGCTGGCACCAGGATGATCCTCCACATATGATCGTTACCGATGGAGAACCGCCAACGAATATTCAGCTGCCTGTTCTCGCTTTTACCTGCAATTACTATTTAACAGATGTCACTGAAGTTGAACAAGGCGGGACTGAACTCATTCCAGGTTCTCACCTCTTTGGCGCTGATGCGCGCAAGGCGGATTTCAATGGAGAATGGAAGGACAAAATTCACTATAACTTGGGTAAAGCCGGAAGCGTGATCATGTTCAACAACCAGGTCTGGCACCGTGGAGGCCCCAATCGCACCAATAGAAAACGTTATATTACCCTAATTACATACGCCCGCCGCTTTACCGGACACAAATATTTCCCTTTCATGAATTATACGATGCCCGAGCATGTCTACAAGGACGCGAATCCTCGGCTCAAACGCCTCCTCGGCTTCCTCGAACACGGCGCTTACGGGTAGGGAGAGAAAGCCGGAAGACCGGAAAGCCAGAGCGTTGGAGTGAAAAAGGTTCACCGTTCAAGGGTTCTTCACTGATTCTCCGACACCTGACACCCAATGCACTCTCCTCACCTGAAATGGCATGGGGAAGTGGTTATATTTTCGCACCATGCTCAACGAGGCTTTCCACCAGTCCCCGGATTCGTGCACTGTCGCTTTTAATAAACGCTTGATGGGGCCGGAATATTCTTCTGTCTGATTTATAACGCAGCAATGTGGCGATGTCTTCATCATTCTTAATCCTCGCCCCGAATTTCAGTGCAATGTAGCGGCGTTCATTTTCTAAATTGTCAAACACCGAATGCAACAAACACTGATTGAAGAATATTACATCACCGGGATTGGATTCAAAAGGATAAGCGGGAATTGACGGCTCATCCACTCCGTAGGGTTTTCCCCTGACTTTATTTTCCCCGTAGTAAAGCGGTTTGAGCATCTCGTGAAAGGGCGCTCGATGAGAACCCGGAATTACACGCAGGGAACAGGTTTCTTTCGTCGTTGGATCGAGATATAAATGAACCTTGATTGTCATATAATTGAGTTCGTTGCGACCTTGTCTGTCCGCATGCCAGGAGGTTTGGCTGCGGCCACAAACCCCTTCGGACCCGGTCCAGATAAAACCTTGCCCGAGTAATTGTTCGATCGTCTCGTAGATGCGGTCATCCTCAACCAGCTTAGTCAATTCGGGATCTTTCTCGATAAAATAATCGACGACCTTGGTCACATTTTTCCCATCGCCAGAATCTATGATTCGACCATTTTCTCTCTCCGACATATACTCATAGCGGCTTATCATCTTCTCCATTTCCTCAGGTGAAAATGCCTGCCGCAATACGAGAAAACCAAAGGTTTCGAAGTGCGCTATCTGTTCTGGAGTCAACATGATGAAATATTTATAAATATTTCAGTGTTAGGTGTTAAGTTTTAAGGGCACACATAATCAGGGTACAACCAGGACATGGTTTACAGATTTAGATCAAGACATGGTTTACACTTTGTGAGGGATGCTGAACGGTAATCGGGTTATATAGTTAAGTTAATGTTATGCGGTTTTAGAGGTTTGGCTGGCATTGTTGGGGCCGCAAGCGGCCCCAATGAAAGCAGCCGTTGAAAGGTCAATCTGACCGATTCTGAGAGTGGCAAAGTAAACATCGAAGTGTACCGTGTCTAGTGGTTTTAGTCCAACGCTCCAACCGGCGAGGGCGGTGGAGATAGGAATCTGGAAGCCATCGAGTTTGATAGACCCGCTTTTTGAGACCCGGCGAGTCATCAAATCATAGCTGATATCGGCAGGAGTGCCACCGTAAGGATGAGAGCTGTGCTGATAGATTTCAGAGGGCGTGCTCATGGCAAGAGCCGCATGGGGGCGTTCTTCATTGAAGGTCTTGCGCCACAGATCGAAGGCCACCTGTTGGGTGCGAAGATCGTCCTGGGCATGTTTTTGCAACTCCTCTTTGATATCGCGATGGAGACGCTCATGGGCACCGTTATCCTGGGGTTTACCCGGACGTCCACGCTCGAGATTGATCCCTAAGGCCAGCCACCAGGCCGCCAGTTTGCTCAGGCCCAGGACCGCATTGGCACTGGCAAAGGGACTGCCGTTGTCGCTGCGGATGCAAGCGGGAAGTCCATAGCGTTCAAAGAGTTTTGTGAAGCATTCACGCACCGCTTCGCTACGGGCTGAACTGAGCACCCGCACCTCTAATACATAGCGGCTCCATTCATCCCGTACCGTCAAAGGTTCACAACGGTTGCCATCAACGGTGTGCCACCACCCTTTGAAGTCTACGCTCCACACTTCGTTACAGCCACTGGCCTTGACGCTGCGGTAAAGGCGTCCGCTTTTTTGAGCGCTTCTGCGCCGACGCTTTTGCACCAGTCCCGCACGTTCCAAGACCCGTTTCACGCTCGAGTCTGAGGGGGCCTTCCCGTAACGCCTCTGGTAAAGCTCGCGGATCTTGTAGGGGCCCCACGTCGGGTGATGATGCTTGAGTTTGATCAGCGTACATACTACTGATTCGGATAGTTCCTGAACACTTCCATGCGGTCGGCGTGAGCGCTCGTGCAACCCCTCCATCCCTTCGCTCAGGAAGCGCTTCTTCCATTTATACCCTGTCGGTCGGCTGATCCCGTAGTCTTCACACAGCTCGTTCATCTTTACTCCCGGTTGCATCGATTCCAGGGCGAATTGGTATCTTTGGTCCATTTTATTTGTTTCCTTCCATGACATCATACCCCTTACTTAGCATCCTTCTTTCTTTGGCAATCTGTAAAGGATGTCCTGAACCTTTTGTGTAAAGAATGTCTTGAACCTATACCTCAGGGTCAAACGTAGAATTTAAATATACTCTGTAACGGGTCTCAGTAGTCGATTGATTCATGATGCATGCTGCAGTATTCAGGATGTCATGGGGTAGGGGGTCGGATTGCAGAATGTACGAAACCGACATTCCCCTGGAGTGGAAGATGTCGCTGCGCTCGGTAGCCACGGCTGACAAGCAGCCTAGCGATGACAAGGTATTTCAATCGAAAAACGGCAATCGTATCATTCTATTGTCACTTCTTCAGTTGTCACCGCGATATCATCCCCATCCTCGTTGGAGAAGGTAGCGTCAATGCTCAGGGTCGGTTGAGGCGTTTCGTCAGACTTGAAATTGTTCTGTGTGATCAGAGTCTCAAATCCCGGTGTTGTCGATCCACTCTCCGCCACGACGATCGAAGCGCCATTCGTCTGCAACAGGTCTCCACCCGTGATGCGCAAACCGGGGTTGCCCGCCGGTACCGTGAAGGACCCGTTTCCGAACAGCAGGTGCGGCACCGCATCGCCGTCGGCGTCGATGTCGCCCACCGTTAATCGTACCGCGATCGGTACGCCACGCGCATCGAAGCCGACCTTGCCGGTGCTTCCACTGAACACGGCATTCGATAACTGTACCCCTCCCAGGCCCGTGGAGTTGACTACTTCCACGAGGGCCACATCGGCCTGGGCGTCATAGACCTGTCCTTCGGGGAACAGCGCCTGGTTAAAGGCGTTGATCCTGCCCACCGTGAAAATGCTGAAGAAGGTATTGGCGTCAGCTCCATCGATGACCACACTCGGCTTGCCCGTCACATACTCAACGGCCTGGTTGTAGCGTGGAGGGACAGCCGGGGGCAGGAAGGTGGCCGGGTCCAGGGTTACGGTAAAGGTACCGTTACCTGAGAACTCTACCTGCACAATGTCCTCGTTTTCGTCCATGAAGGAAACACGGGTGATCTGTCCCGGTTTGGCCTGGAGTTGGACGGACTCTCCGGTGAGTAGTATCTGGTCGAAGACGTTGCCGTTGGCATGCTGAATGTCTTCACCCGCGATATCGCCCGAGCCGTCGAGGACGAGGGGCACTGAAGGTGCTGCTACCGTGACGACGGCCGTATCGCTGTTGGCGCTCCCTCCGGCGTTCGTTACCTGCACCCAGAAATTCGTGCTCGCGGTGAGTGCACCCGTGGTCAAGGTATTCGACGTAGCTCCGGCGATGGGATGATTAGCAGAGTCGCCGCTATTGCCTTCATACCACTGGTAAGTGAGATCGTCGCCGCTGGCTTCAACTGACAAAACGACAGCGGTCCCCGACTGCACTTCCTGGTTCGTGGGTTGGGTAGTGATAGAGGGAGCATCCGCGGGTGGCGGTGCTGAGGTATCAGTGCCCGGTGCGCCAATAGGAGTAAAACCGAAATCATCGAAGACTGTTGCGCTTCTCGCTATATTTACATTGGGATTGTCCTTAACAATCAGTCTGCCAATGCCGCCTGGAGCTCCCAACTCTACCGTATTGATTGTAGTTTGACGGGGTTTGAATAAAGCATCAAGAGCCCCAGCACTTTCCAAGTCCGAAAAGGTAGCAAGAAGGTTATCATTAGTATCGTAAACTTCGATTGTTCCGTCGGGGTCAGTAGTGCCAGTCAAAACAATGGCTGCGGCGAAAACATCGATCTCAAATGCCGGGGTTTCAAAAGTGACCGTGAAGCTTTCTCCGTTAGCAATCCCATAGGATTGAAGTCCCGATCGCGTTGGATTATTTGCGGCAGATAAAATCGAGCCCCCAACAAAAGTAGCTCTAATAGGTGATTCCCCAACAATAATGGGTGCCGTTATACCTGCACCCACACTAAAATCCTCAAAAGTAGTGAATACGGTGTTATTGGACGGTCTTTTCGTTATGGTGAAACCCAGATCGTCAAGGGAGAATTTTCCTGAAACATTTTTGATTGATCGGACCCCGTTTTTCGTACCAATTTAAGTGAGAGAGTTACCGGGTGTTAATGGTTTTAGGATTGATGTATATGAGAGATCTTGGCGAAGTGAGGGCGTAGCCCGAACGCGGCCAAGATCGGAAAGGAATCTGACAAACTCTTGTGGGCTTTTGAAGCCTAAACGACTGTGGGGATGTTCATGGTTATAGGTCTGACGCCATTGTTCGATTACCACTTGCGCTTCAGCCACGCTGAGTAACACTTCACGGTTCAAACACTCATCGCGTAAGCGGTTGTGAAACGACTCGATGAAACCGTTTTGCCAGGGACTGCCCGGATCGATATAGATCGCCTTTATGTTATTACCGGACAACCACTGCTGCACTTGATGAGCAATGAACTCACTGCCGTTGTCACTACGGATATAGCTGGGAGGTCCCTCCTCTTCAATGGCCTCGCTAAGCACAGAGAGGACATCGGTTGAGGTGAGTTGACGAGCGACCCGGATATCCAGGCATTTACGCGTATATTCATCGATTAGAGTCATCATCTTTAATGGACCGCCGTTGTCTGTACGATCATGGACAAAGTCCCAGGACCAAACGTGATTGCGACCCTTTGCTTTAGTAGGTGACCCCGTAGAGACTCCTTGACGGTGTCTGCCCTTTTTCGGGGGCTTTACCTGCAGCCCTTCTGAACGTCGTACCGCCTGGACAAACTTCCTGCTTGTTGTCCAGCCTTCCTTTACCAGCAAGGCACGGATGCGCCGGTAACCGTAGCGGGGATGTTTCCAGGACAAGCTCACAATCCGCTCGACCAACCGCTGAGCTTTCTCACTGGCCTGTTTGGGCCGGTAACTGAACGTTGACCAACTCAGGCTGAGATAAGCACAAGCCCTCCGCAACGAGCACAACCCTTTCTCAGCCGCAGCTTTTACTACTCGTTTCTTCTGCTTTGGGCTCACCATTTTTTTGACAGCGTTTCCTCCATTACCTGATTCTTGAGCATTTGATCTGCGAGCAGCTTCTTCAGCTCGGTATGTCAGGCCTTCTCGCTTGCGCTCGTGAATTCTTTTTCCAGCTCTTTAAATCGCTTCGCATCGGCAAGTTCTAAATTGCCATATTTTTTACGCCAGCGATAGAAAGTCTGTTCGCTCAGGTTGTTTCCACGGCAGATTTCCTGTACCGTTTTACCGGTATCGGCTTGCCGCAATATTGTTATAATCTGTTCTGTTGTGTATCTTTTTCTTTTCATTGAGGTTATCTGTTTATCCCGATAACCTCTCTCTGTAAATGATACGATTTTTGGGGGTCACTCCACGAGGGTTATCGCTTTGGTTCCCGAGTGTAAGAGCGCTGGATCTTCTAAAGTTTCTACTGTGAAACCGACTAATTTTACCCTGTTTGGCTCTTCCCCAATGAAAAATTCACCTTCCCCGCTGATATCCTCAAAATCCGTGAATACCTCGAGGTCTTGCGGTAGAGCTGAGAGCAGAAACGGTAAGATTAATGCACTTAACAAGAGCAAAAAAGAAATGTGATTTCTAAAGTACATATAAGATTCCTCAATGAATAAATTAAAGAGAAATCCGTTAGGGTCAAACGGGATTGAACTTTCTTGTCATTGCGAGGAGCAACACGACGAAGCTACCGAGCGCAGCGACATCTTACACTCCAGGTGAATGTCTGTTGTATGAAGTAGGTCCCTTGGTGTTAGGATTAATTCTCAACCGATCGTATACTTAATTTTGAGACGAACCCTCATTGGATAGATTTGAGCGGAAATTGGTTTTCGTAGGCATAATGACTATTTGCCTGGAATGGAAGATGTCGCTGTGCTCGGTAGCCGCGCTTCGCTCGCAATGACAAAAGGAATATTACGAAAATTAGTATTATTTATGATATCCGCTAGGAAAAATCGCTTCCTCCCACGAGTGATAAGGACCCACTCTCGGAAGCGTCTTTTCCACGAAACATATCACGGGATAACATACAAGGGCGAAGCCCGACATCTTCCAAATCAGCTACCGAGGCGAAGCTCGACATCCCTCATTGTCTATCTCCTGCAACTTGAACCGGACACTCACCACAGACTGCTTTTCCGGTCCCGGTCTGTACTTGATATAGGTCGTGGCTACCAAGGTGTCGTCGGGCAAGAGCTCCAACCCCGGGTATCCACAGTCGTGCGCCTTTTCTTCATCGTAACTGTGCAGTAGTTTGATGCGATACTGACCCTCCCGACAGTTGCGCAGGTCTTGATACGTACCCACCCAGGCTACAAAATGTCCCCAGGTCGGGCTATTGGCAGTCCTGTCTCGAAAGCAAATGACGAGACGACCGTCCGAGGCGTAGCGCGGTTGGTGGCGGTCGCCCGTGATCGTGCGGTTGAGCTCCACGGGGGGAGTCCACGATTCTCCTTCATCATCGCTGAACATAGCGAGCGAGCGGCATTTCATGCTGCCGTTAACCCGCAACACACAGGTAATTTCACTCCCCTCGGGTGAGCGTACGAACGCAGGTTCGCACGGCTTTGAATCAGGAAATTCCCCGCCGCTCGTGAGAAGCAATCGCTCTGGTCCCCAGGTCAGCCCTCCATTCTCTGAGATGCTCAGAAAAGTTGAGCCATCTCGATTCCAGGCACCCAACAATCGGTCTTGAGAAATCTCTATAACCGTCGTGAAGGGCATGGTTGTTTTCAGCCCATTTTCTTCGAATGGTGTCCATGTCTGACCCGCATCTACCGACATGGCTTGACGCATTTTACCCTCGCCCTCAAAAATGAAGAGCCGTTCAACATTGTCCGGTCCAACAAAACGGTAGAGGGCAGGGCAATTGTTCGCAGTAATCCAGTTCTCCGGGACGGGCAGTGGATCTGTCCATATCATTCCGCCATCGTCACTGCGACAGAGCACAGCAGACGGTCTCCCGTGTCCTAATGGGTACACACAATAGATTGTCTTTCCATCTGGCATCAAAAGGGTAGTTGGATGTCCCTTGTAACTTTCACTCGTGCCCTGCGCTACTATTACGTGACGCCTCGTTTCATGGGAGATATCGATCATAGGAATATTGAAGGGTATAGTTTCCGTCATTTGAATCTCCTCTCTCTTAAACAACTTCGGTTCCAATATTCAGTCTGCATAATATTGGGGAAAAGAAATTGAACCTTGAATCCGGTTGGGGCTTTCTCAGCATTTCATGCCAGTGGAAATTGCACCTAATTCCCTTTGGGGGATTGAGCCACGAGATTGTAATAAACACTTTCGCCGCATTTAAGTTTTAAATAGGGGTAACTTCTCGTAGTACCTGCAAAGAATTCTGCGGCTTTTCTAAAAGGAGTGGGTACTGTCTCATTGATCTTGCGCATTTTACGTTCATCGTCCTGATGCATCGCAGCCATTACACGATCAGTTATCATCTCCTCACTTTTAATCGTCATTCCCACCTCATCCAATAATTTCAGTATTATTTCGTAGACTACCTGTTCGATAACATCTGAAACGATAAAATAACCTCCGGGTTTGAGCACGCGCATCATTTCATGGATAAAGGCTATTCTATCGGGCAATGCGTGAAAAGATTCGACACTCATAACGACATCGAAACTGTGTTCTTCAAATGGCATCTCAAGCGCATTCCCGGTAATAAATTTTAAACCTGGAGCTTGGTAAATTCGATTACAAAAATTTACTCCGTTCCGCGTTAATTCAAGGCCAGTCATTGAATGCGGGTTGTGGTAGCGATGGACAAAGGAAGCTCCACCGCCACGGCCTGAACCCACTTCGAGAACATCTAAGCCTTGGAGCGTTAATTTAGAAGCTGTATAATGATAAAGAGAAAGCGCCAGTCGTTCACTTTCTTCTTCTGGTTCGAGGGGGGGTGAATCGGATTCGTTCAATGGAAGGTATCCATAATTAATACACCTCCAATCCGAATGCTTCCGGTAGAGAAAATTGAGCATTTCGTAATAAATACGCGTGTAGTATCTCCATTTTCTTATCTTCCGATAACTGCGGACATAAAAGTTATTTCTTTTTAATTCGAGTTCCGTCATGAGCTATAAATATCAAATAATTTCCCTAAAGGATAAAGAATTCAGGATGCTTCAAGAGGATTATTAATGATACATTAATTAGTCAGCCACCTGTCCGTAATAATTTATGTGAGAAAGGTTTTATCTATCAATTGCTTGTTGTAATTATGCAGACGGGGTGGTGCAGTGATAGCCCTGGTATTTTTTAAATAGGGGTCAGACCTTAAGTGCACGCTCTCTAGTGGGCCGATCAGAGAGACAATAATTATCGATCGCAATCACTATGCTGCTCAGACCCGATCTTGTTCCAGGCAAACCGGACTTGCTTCCTTTTTTTCTTCACTGTCATTTCCACAAATTGCACAATTTCCGACTCCGCCACAACTACCTTTAAGGCGGCGTTTACCAAAGATAACACCGACCGCCATAGCGATAAAAAAGAAGCCAAAGAAAGCCAGAGTAATGAAGAAAAGATTCATTAGTTTTTATTCCTTATCGTAATATTCTCTTTTGAATTTTGTTGTTTCTTTTTCAAAAAATCCGTCTTCACCCTTAATAATAAATAGAGCGGCTTTGCTCTCTCTTTCAGCTAGTTGGTATCCTTCCTCAGGGCCAAGAACAATAAGGGCCGTAGCCAAAGCGTCTGCCCGCATACAGGAGGAGTCAAGCACCGTAACTGAAGCGAGGCGATGCTGGATGGGATAACCTGTTCTAGGATTAATTTCATGTGAGTATCGTTTACTATCTTTTTCAAAATAATTTCTATAATCACCAGAAGTGGCAATAGCCCGGTCATTAAGGTCAATGACCTTATGAATCTCCTTTTTATCTACGATAGGGCTTTCGATAGCAATTCTCCAGGGTGAATTATCTTTTTTTCTACCCCTGGTCTTCATTTCTCCTCCTATATCGACAATATAGTTCATAATTCCCTGAGTTTCCAGAAGATTTGCAATTGAATCTACAGCAAATCCTTTAGCTATCCCAGATAAATCAACATACAGATCAGCGCGATCTTTCTTAAGCGCAGGGGGGGAGAGGCGTGATTTCAAGTGATGGGAACCTACTTTCTTCAAGGATTCATTTATCTTTTCCGCGCTGGGGATTTCTTCCTTTCCACCTGGAGGGCCAAACCCCCATAAGTTAACCAGGGGGCCAACCGTGATATCGAACGCGCCTTCAGTTAACTGGTGAATCTCAATCCCTTCTGCGACAACCATTGCCGTTTCAAATGAAACAGGAAACCAATCGGTCATAGTGTAGTCATTAAAAAGCGACAGTTCAGAGTCCGAAATATAGGTGGACATTTGGGCATTGATCTCAATAAGGAGTTTATCGATCTCAGTCTTTAATTTCTCTGCCTCAAGGGAGGAGGAGGGAGAGGCGATGGTAACTCGATAATAAGTCCCCATCGTAGAACCCGATAGGGTAAGCGGACGATCATCAGTCGCATTCGATGAAGGTTTACTACAGTGAAAGAGGATTAAGCTAGAGAAAACTAATATCCCAATCACAAAAAAGGATTTTTTATTAGCTATGATAAAACCCATCCGTCGAAAGAAAGTTCCCGGTCACTTTTTATTATATACAATATAATGGATATACGCCGAGTTGGGCCATCGGCTCAAATCCTGTAAAGAACTAACCACCAAAGTCATCGAAGAGGATATTTTCCTCTTCAACTCCGAGGTCAAAGAGCATATTTATGACCGCAGAATTCATCATGGGTGGCCCGCAGATATAAAATTCGCAATCTTCGGGTGCGGGGTGATCTTTAAGGTAATTATCGTAGAGTACCTGGTGAATGAATCCCGTATAACCTTCCCAATTATCTTCAGGTAAGGGTTCAGATAAAGCAACGTGCCAGGTAAAATTATCGTGTTTTTGCTGGAGCATGTCGTAGTCCTCAACGTAAAACATTTCCCGCAAACTTCGAGCCCCATACCAGAAGGTAATTTTTCTATTTGAATGTAATCGAGCGAGTTGATCAAAGATATGGGAGCGCATCGGAGCCATCCCTGCTCCACCACCAACAAATATCATTTCAGCGTCCGTCTCCTTGGCAAAGAATTCACCAAAGGGTCCGGATATCGTGACTTCATCTCCGGGTTTAAGATTGTATATATAAGAAGACATCATACCCGGAGGAATTCCCTCGGGTGCACGGGGGGGAGGGGTGGCGATCCGAACATTGAGCATAATAATTCCTTTTTCTTCCGGAAAATTAGCCATCGAATAGGCTCTAAACACTTCTTCATCGACTTTTGAAGTAAAGCGCCAAATATTGTGCTGATCCCAGTCCGGCCTGTATTGTTCGTCGATTACGAAGTCTTTGAAATCTACGACATGGGGTGGACACTCGATCTGGATAAAACCACCTGCGCGAAAATCAACATTTTCTCCTGCTGGAAGCTCAAGTATAAGTTCCTTAATAAAGGTGGCGACATCATCGTTGGAGCGAACTTTGCATTTCCACTTTTTGACTTCAAATACTTCAGCCGGGACCTCAATTTTCATATCCTGCTTTACTGCTACCTGGCAGGATAGCCGCATACCTTCGCGCGCATCTTTTTTGGTAATTTGTGAAAGCTCTGTAGAAAGGATGTCACCCCCACCTTCCATAATTTTTACCGTGCACTGACCACAGGTTCCACCGCCCCCGCAGGCAGAGGAGACAAATATTTTTTCTGTCGCAAGGGCGTTAAGTAGTTTCCCACCGGCGGGAACGGTGATTGCTTTGTCCGGATCGTCGTTAATGAGAATACTTATATTACCGGCTTGGACGAGCCTCGCCTTGGCCATAAGGATGAACACGACTAGAAAAAGGACGACGACAGTAAACATCGTAACGCCTAAAAGGATTTGAAAAATTTCAGACACTGTTATTTCGATCCTATTTGCTAATCATCTAAAGTTGAATACCCGAAAAGGCCATAAAGGCCAAAGACATCAGTCCAACTATAATAAAGGTGATTCCCAGTCCTTTGAGTCCATCTGGGATATCACTATATTTCAATTTTTCTCGTATCCCCGCTAAACCAGCGATTGCAATAGCCCAGCCGAATCCAGTGCCAAAACCAAAAACGGCACTTTCGGAAAAGTTATAGTCTCGCTCTACCATAAATAGAGATCCGCCGAGGATGGCACAATTTACGGTAATGAGCGGGAGAAAAATACCCAGGGCATTGTAGAGGGCAGGGACATACTTATCTAATATCATTTCCAGAACTTGTATCATCGCTGCGATAACACCGATGTAGGAAATGAATCCGAGAAAGGATAAATCTACGCCATGAATTCCGGCCCAAACTAAGGCATCTTCTTTGAGAAGATACTGATAGATTAAATTATTCACGGGAATCGTAATTGTCTGAACGACGATCACTGCGATTCCCAAACCAATGGCAGTACTGACTTGCTTGGAGACGGCGAGAAAAGTACACATGCCGAGAAAGAAGGCCAGTGCCATATTTTCGACAAAGACCGAAGTGAGAAAGATACTAAGGTAGTTTTCAAGCATTGAGATTAAGCTTCTTCAACTTGTTCTTTTTTCCAACATCTCAAAATCCAGATAAAGAGACCAATGATAAAGAATGCGCTGGGAGGCAGTAGCATCATTCCATTTGAAACATACCAGCCTCCTTCATTAGAGAGGGGTAGGATAATATGTCCGAATAATCGGCCTGAACCAAATAGCTCACGAAAGACACCGACTATTATAAGAATCAAACTGTACCCTAATCCATTCCCAATTCCGTCCATGAAACTTAGAAAGACTGACTCTTTCATCGCGAATGCCTCTGCTCTTCCCATGACGATGCAGTTGGTAATGATTAATCCGACAAAGATTGAGAGTTGTTTGCTGATGTCAAAGGCGTAAGCTTTGAGAATCTGATCAACAACGATGACGAGCGAAGCGATAATCGTCATCTGTACGATAATGCGAATACTATTGGGAATATGATTGCGAATAAAGCTGACGCTTGCATTCGATAAGCCCAAGACACATATCACCGCGATAGACATGACAAATACGGTTTCCAATTTTGTGGTAATTGCCAAAGCGGAGCAAATACCAAGCACTTGAAGACCAATGGGATTGTTATTAAATAAAGGATCGAGCAGAACTTTTGTCGGTTTACTAGCCATAATTTATCCTTCAAAGTTGCGTATGTTATTTAAAAAAGGACCGAACCCATTTTCTCCCAGCCAGTATCGCAGAAGATCCCTGACGCCACGAGATGTAATCGTCGCTCCTGATAAACCATCTACCTGGTATTGAAGATCTGTACTGTTGGGGTTCACTTTTCCTTTAAGGACTTCTATGCGGGTGTTCCAACTTTCGTCAAACGCTTTTTTCCCAACCCACTGGGCTTTCCAGAGCGGGTTATCCACTTCACCTCCGAGTCCCGGTGTTTCACCATGTTCATAAAAAGCAAAACCATTAATTGTTGTCATATCAGCATCGAGTGCGAGAAAACCATAGAGCGTAGACCAGAGCCCCTTACCATGGACGGGGAGAATCAGTTGTTGTAAATCTCCATTTTCATTAGAGGCGATATAAACTAAAGCATATTTAGACCGTCTCTTATTCCCGCCCAAATCATGATCTTTGGCAATAGCAATACCATATTCATCGCTTTTGGCTGCCTTCCTTTGATCAAAGGTTGCCGCATCAAACGCGTCGCTATATTCACCGGTGGAAAGATCAACGACGCGCGTGTCGAATTTTGCAAAAAGTTCTTCAATTGATTTCCCTTCTTCCAAGAGACCAGCCGCCATAAGGATGTTCTTTTTCCGGTCTAAATCTTTATTTCTTACCTGATTAGATTTTAAAAAGACAGCTGCACTGGAGACAATTACAGAGCAGATAATAGAAAGCAGTCCTGCGACAATCAGTGTTTTTATAATCGTATCGTTACCCATAACGCAGCTTTCTTTTTTTAAGGTGCGCATTGACGACAAAATAGTCTATGACGGGAGCAAATACATTACCGAAAAGAATCGAGAGCATCATCCCTTCTGGAAATGCGGGATTAATGACACGAACAAGAATAACAAGGAATCCTATAAGGAGTCCGTAGATCCATTTCCCTGTATCGGTCATTGAGGCAGAAACGGGATCGGTTGCCATAAAGACTAAGCCGAAGGCAAATCCACCGAGGACTAAATGCCATGCCGGACTCATATCGAACATCGAGTTCGTCTCGCTCCCAACCGCATAAAGGAGACTGGACGTTGCGAGAGCGCCAATGAGCACAGCCAACATAATGCGCCAGGACCCTACACCGGTAAAAACAAGTAAGGCGGCGCCAATCAAACAGGCAAGGGTAGAGGTTTCACCCATGGAACCTTGAATCTGTCCGAGAAAGGCCTGGTTCCAAGTTACGGTTGTGGTGAGATCACTCATGCTTTCAGCAGCTACCAGCCCGAGGGGAGTAGCTCCACTGAAACCATCAACGGCAGTCCAGACAAAATCTCCAGACATTTGCGCCGGGTATGCGAAAAAGACGAACGCGCGTGCAGTGAGCGCGGGGTTGAGGAAATTCTTTCCGGTACCACCGAAGATTTCTTTTCCAATGACCACTCCGAAGGAAATACCGATTGCTACCTGCCATAAGGGAATAGTGGGGGGAAGAGTAAGAGGGAAAAGCAGGCCGGTGACAAGGAAACCTTCATTAACTTCGTGTTTTCTTATACTCGCAAAAAGCACCTCCCATAATCCACCTGTAATATTGCAAACAAGAAAAACGGGGATGAAGTAAAGGGCTCCATGAATGAGATTCGAAAATATATTCTCGTGATCATAAGCCAGACCCAGTAACTCCATGACCTGGCCACGCCACCCTGGCGCGGTTACCACACCCATCTCGGCCATCGCAGCATTAGCTTGAAACCCGGTGTTATACAGTGCCATCACGA
Source organism: Opitutales bacterium (assembly GCA_965219535.1). Taxonomy (GTDB): domain Bacteria; phylum Verrucomicrobiota; class Verrucomicrobiia; order Opitutales; family PNEW01; genus PNEW01. Next base: position 2,202,922 of record CBDCNV010000002.1, read on the forward strand.
TACAGGGGGCGAGTGCGATCGCAACGGTGATCATCATGCGCTTTAGATCCATCCCGTCACGGACGTGAGTCATCCCTTTGTTTACGTGTCCGGGAGAGTAAAGAAATGTATCAATAGCTTCGTAAAGGGGGAAGAGCTTTTCTAATTTACCCCCCTTCGCAAAGTAAGGGTGCAGACTATCGAGAGATTTTCGTAAAAACTTCATTAACCTTCAATTTCAATTCGCGTAAGATTCTGCCTTAAAATTGGGCCGTAATCACATTTACCGGGACAGACAAATGTAGATAGCGCTAGATCTTCCTCGTCCAATTCCAGGCACCCTAATGCCTGTGCCTGGTCCGTATCTTCGACGACAAGTGCCCTTAAGAGAAAAGTTATGTAAATATCGAGAGGCATGATTTTCTCATACATACCAATCGGAACCATGTCGCGTTCACTTCCCTCGGTGCAAGTCGTCAGCGCAAATTTTTTACCCGGAATAAATTTAGATATAAAAGTGGTTTTGATAGAAAACTTATTTAAGCCCGGGCGGTGCCAATCCATAAATACACGGTTCCGATTTTCCATGATGACACTGATCTGCAGGTGATAGCGACCGAGATGGGTGAAGGGACCTTCTGATTTATGTCCATAAAGAACAGAACCAGAAATAACGCGGGATTCACCGTCCTCAGTTAATTCACCGGCGACGATATCTTCAATGTTTGCCCCGATGCGTGTGCGCAAAAGTCGAGGTCTTTTAACCATGGGGCCAGCAAGAGAAACAATCCTTTCCACGTTAATTTTACCCGTGATAAATAAGGATCCAATAGCCATGACATCCTGGTAGTTAAGGTGCCAGACAGTTTTTTTCGCACTCACAGGATCTAAAAAATGAATATGGGTGCCCACTAAACCTGCAGGGTGGGATCCTTTAAATTCAGCTGCGGTGATAAAGTCTAAATCAGCCCCGGGTATATCAATGCCCAACTCATGACAGAGATACAGCTTACCATCAGTAAGTTTTGAGATAATTGTCAGGCCATTGATAAAATCTTTTTCTCGTCCCGCTATTATAAGATTAGGATTTGCTGCCAGGGGGTTGGTGTCCATGGCATTGACAAAGATAGAGTGGGGTGTGGTTTCGGGTGACGGTACTTTGCTGTACGGTCTTGTTCGCAGGGCCGGCCACAGACCGGATGCGAGTAAATTTTCTTTCACCTCTTCTCGAGAGAGACTGACAAGTTTATCTTCCGTATACGAAGTAAAGGTTTCTTCTTCGTCACCACTGATTTCGATGACCACAGATTGCAGAGCTCTTTTTTCACCACGGTTAATGGCAATAACTTTACCGTTTGCGGGTGAGGTGTAATTTACCCCCGGCGTTTTTTTGTCGGTAAATAGAAGCTGTCCCAATTTTACCGTATCCTCTACTTTAACTGCCATCGTAGGTTTCATTCCCACGTATTCGGTACCGATAACAGCAACCGTCTTAACCACGGCCGCTTCTTCAACCGATAGTTCAGGTTCTCCGGTAATAGGTAAATCCAACCCTTTTCTAATATTATAAGACAAAGCTTATCCTTATTATTTATATTTTCAGGTTTATAGCTGAATTACTTATTCAATTCCAGGGCCGTTGCCTCTACGGTGGTCGAATTCAAGGGTATTACTGATAGATAGGAAATTAAAAGCGTGAATTTATATTTTCTAATACTAAATGCAAGCAAGTTGCCAAAAAATTCATGAAGAGGAGTTACCTATAAGTAAAAACGAAAACTTCGATCAGAATAACTTTAACTACACAACAGCTATAAAGGTATAAATCTCTTCGTCTGAATTGTCATTGCGAGGGAGGCTATCAGCTGACCGCGGCTACCGAGTCCCGCAACTACGGGACGACATCTTCCATTCTAGGCGAATAGTCATTGTGCTTACTCTTACCAGTCACATGGTAAATCTTTCCAATGAAGGTTCGACTTTTAATCAAAACATTACTCATCTGAGGATTAACCTTAACATCTGCGGGTCTACATAACGAAACAGACATCCCCCCGAGTGGAAGATGTCGCTGCGCTCGGTAGCTTCGTCGCTTTACTCCTCGCAATGACAATTGTGACGATGACTATGATAACCGTGATCCACCCTTTTTATATTTTCTCTGGAGGGCCACGCTCCGTCGTGGCCACGGAGAAGCACGAAATATAATTTTAAAGTTATTCAGAGACGAAGACGAAGAGTGATTCGATTTATCTCTAATTTAAATCTTTTAATGCAAGGTGGAGCGGGCTGTCCCTAGCACGCTTCTTCTATTACGACTAAATCAAACGCGCTAGGGATCAGCCGTCGCCAAGGCTATGTCGGACAGACACCGCGTTCCACCCTGATATTGTATTAATTAACTGACGAAGACACAGACGTGGACGAAGACGAAGATTATTATTATCCATCCCTTATATCAATAAACACCCTTTGCTTTTTTAATAGCTTCTGTCGTTAAATCCGGTTCCCAGGGCCACAGACAATAGCCGTCAAATCCATTATCCCTGAAAGCTTGAAGTTTTTCCCCAAGGCTTTTCAAGTCATGATTATATATCCAGGCATAGGGATACATGGGGAGTTTCCCTTTCAGTTTTTGGAGATGTTTCATCTGACGGTTGACAGTAGAGAGGTTAAAGGTATCTGAATAAAACATATCTTCATCTTTGGGGTCGCATGATTGATAGACTTCTGGTCCCGGACCGAGATCCGTGAGTTCATGAATTACTTTTCTTAACTTTATGGTGTCCCCTCGCTTGGAGGCATCAGTTATTTCGTCGGCAACAAGGGGTATGATGGAACCCGTGAGGTATTCGGGAAACTTGGGAGCTACCCAGTCGTAAAGCGAATAAAGTTTGTCGTAATCCGTGCCGAACGACTTCGACAATGAGGGTAGATAAAACTCCAACCCGATCTTAAGATCAGGCAGGTGATCTTCTGCAGCTGCCCGGCATGCTTTAGTTACTTTTTCAATGAACTGTGTTAATGCATTCATGCGAAAAGTAATCCATAGTTTCAAATAGGGTCTTTCCGTGATAAAATTTAAAATACCAGTGGATGTATAATCGAATGGTTGGCTGGAGCCATTGCCAGTTGAAGTCAGACTCTGATATAATGTCCCCACTTCTTGTTTCATTTTATCAAAGTCGATGCCTTCAGCTTCTGCTTTATCTCGACAGTGGTCACAGAAACATACGAAGAGGTCCTTGAGCCCATTGCGCGGCCACACCGGATATTCGACATGATTCAAATGTACGCTATCAAGCGATGACCATGAAGCTACGGTTTCACGCATCATCGTCTCGCCCCATTGCAGGACAGCGGGATTATTTGGACAACCATGCATTATCATGGAATTCGACTCTCTGTTACTTTTGGTAACATCAACCATTCTGAGTTTACTGAGGTCCGGGCTTAAGGGATGAAGGGGGCAAATATTACAAGTGACATGGAACCCTTTTTCTTTTGCCAGACTGAGAAAACGCATTATCGACGCATAGTCTTCGGGCGAGACCTTCTGAAAGCCCGTGCCTTCAGATGCATTGACGGAGGGAAGGATTAATGGGGAGCCTTTTTGTCCCCATTTCCAGTAGTTATTACTAAGGATGAGAGTATTAATAGCGGTCCACGAATTGAGATCGTCGAGGACGCGCTCCGGCTCTTTTAGAGCGACCGGCCAATGCATGAACAAAGCTTTTACCGACATGACCGCATTATTTTTCTGAACAACCTCTATCGCGGTTGAATTAATTAAATATCTTCACTGATTTTCTCTTTGGGTACTTCAGTGAAACTAAATCGTTCATCCGCTGCCCGGCATGGTGTCTCGGGTAAACCGAGTTCGCGTTTTACGGTATTCGCTCCCATCACCGTTGAGACACATTTATAAAATGCGATTCTTCGGGAAATACCTTCGCGACCAAAACCGCAATCAGAGGAGAGAATCAATCGCTCGGGAGGAATGTATTCCAAAGCTTTTCGGATGAGATCGGCTACCAGATCTGGGGGTTCAACGACGGTATTAGTATGATTAACGACACCGATCCCAATCTTTTTGGGTGTATCATGCTTTGCGATATGTTCGAGATCTTTCCCAAAAGTACTGGCACACTCAAAAGTAATAACATCTGCATTCATGTTATAAAAATGCGGTATCGCATTTTCGTAAGATGGCGGCACCCAGGAACCACGCTGCTGATTAGGATTTCCCCAACAGGTATGGACCCATATCTCGGCATCCAGTCCTTCAACTTCACGATTGAAAGCCTCGGTAAAGAATTCCAAATCTTTATCTTTAATATTATCCCTCAGGGCGAGGAAATGATGCATCGGTTCTTCAACTTGAATGAGCGTGCAACCGGATGCCACCATCGCCTTGTACTCTTCATTCATTATCGCGCTGAGTTCCATGATGAGTTCCCTGTCAGACGGGTAAAATTTATTCCAGATCATCGCATTAAGACTCTGGGCACAGACAGCACCAAATTTAACTGGTTTATGCGTCAATTTCTGGGCGGTTTTCCAAATAGCATCATAGTGGAGAGGACCGCGGGTTACCTTATCTACGAGGTAAGGCGCCTGATAAGCTTCCTGTACCTCCCACATGATTCGGCCGGGTGCGATTCCGTGGCTGGACATGAATCCTTTTGCCAAATCGGAGAAGCCACTAAAACCGCCCAATCGTTCAAGGACATAGAAGAACCAGGATTTCCCACCCACCTGGAGATCAAAGCGAGTGTCCCCATCAGTCAGAATATCCAGACCTGCTGTATCCTGATCGGTTAAGATTGTAGCGACAGCATCGAGGTACTGTTCACGATAGAGGCTGTCACCCATCGCCTCTTTGAAAGTGCGTCCACGTAAAGACTGGTTAAACCAGTTCGGTTTAGGATAAGAACCGGTCGTAGTAGTGGGAAGGACAATGTCCTGAGTCACTTTAATCATTACAGTTACTTTTACCAAGCGACCACTCAAGGGTCTGAATCAATATTACCCTAAATCAAAGCCGGGGTATTGATTATTCAAGGAAAAAGGGTTGGGTCCATGCATTTCTCTCTCCCTCACCCCAACACTCAAACCGCAGATAACGGGTGAATTCGGATACATCCACTTTAATCGAACCGCTATCACTCCAGGCTACGCGTTGTCCATTTAGAGTTATTCCCACGATTCTGCTGGCATTTTCACATTCGATGACAATTTCGGTTCCTTCCACTTGTATGGTATTAATGACAACGCCGGTAGAACAATAAAAGCGACCATTTTGCAATGAACCCAAAATGTTTTCCGGGCTGGATGAATCGACATAAACGACATTCCATCCTACGCCGACATCAACATTTCCCGGCATGAAATGAGCATCATCATGGGCATATCCCCATAGGTGACGTCCTTCCGAGAGGAGCATGTCCCATTTGTTTGTAGCGTAAGGGCTGCCAGTGCATCTCCCTACCGTTGCGTTAAAAATTTCAAGGCCCACATAATCCGTCCATTGCTGCAAAAGTTCGAGTGGACAAAAATTAAAATTATAATCCAGGTTCGGATGGGCAACGACGACGAAACCCTGGGTAGATTTTGCTTCATCGAAGACTAACTGTCGGTCGGCATGTGGTTCAATTCGGCGGTCACCATTTACATGCACTAAATGCGGGCCATCCTTTGAAATTTCATTTCCAGGTAGGAGCACGAGACCTTTATTGTCGATCTTTTCGTAGGTTTCATGTCCGGTGAAAATATCATGATCGGATATTGAGAGAAACTGGTAACCGAGATTAGCGTAAGTATTAATTACCTCCTGCATCTCGCAGGTGCCATCACTGTTGGTTGTGTGGGTGTGCAAATTTCCTCGAATCCAAGTGCCCCCTTTTAATTTTTCATAGGGATGTGTTATCTGCATAATAGGTAATTTTCGATATTAATATAACTCAATTAATCGCTTTTAAGCCCAGTTTGTTTATAGATAAGAAGTCATCGTTGTAGTGGGAAGCATCATCTCACGGGTTATTTTTATTTTCTCTAACCCTAATGCCAAAAGGAATACAATGATTATTCAAGGAAAAACTAATGCGAGGAACAATCGACATTCGCATATCGCCAATCGTAAATTGCATTGATCCCCATTGACTTAAAAATTTAACAGCCACATAAATTAACGCAGAGGTATTAGTTAAGATGAAATTAACTGAAGCGCAGATGGATTTTTACCGTGTTTTTGGGTTCTTAATCTTTCGGCAGCTCTTATCACCTGATGAAATGGTTATCTACAATCGCGAGTTTAATTCAGGCATAGAGGAGTGGCTCAAGCATTATAAGGGGAAGCAAGTGAAAGGGCATAGGCGTAAAGTCTATTTAAACGAGTATGGTTTGGATTATCAATTATGTGTGCCTCTAATGGATCATGACACCCCGTTCATATGTTCTCTTCTGGATGACCACCGTCTTGTCGATGCTGCCGAACAACTCTTAGGCACTGATGTTCTTGGAATATGGTCTGATGCGGCCTGGTTTTATGGTGACACGCAATGGCACACGGACCAGGTTACCTCGAAATACCGGGCTGTGAAATTCGCAATTTACCCGGATCCCCTCAATGAAAGTAATGGGGCATTGCGTGTGATTCCCGGGTCCCATCACGATTCTTTCTCAAAACAAATAAACGATGAGACAGCCGGAATAGATACTTGTGAAAAGTACGGAATACACCCCGATGAAATGCCGGCCTATGTCTTCAGATTAGAACCCGGGGATGTTGTCGCTTTTGGCAATCCTCTTTGGCATGCTTCATATAATGGGGGTAAACGTCGAAGACTGGGAGTTGTCATGTTTACGGAGGATCCAAAGACACCCTATGCGTTAGATAATATTCAACGCATTATGCATAATATGCATAAACGTCAGGCCGTTCATTTTGGTGGCCAGTTCTACCCCGACTACTGGCGTACTATCGACAATCCACGTCATCAGTACTGGGTGCGTCGCCTCAAAGAACTGGATATGCTCGAGACCGCAGAGGCGTCTGCATATAAGGAAGATTAAATTCTTTGTATCTAAGAAACTAATATACTATCAAGGATAGGATCGGAATGACACTGAAAGAAAAAGTAGCTATCGTCACGGGGGCAGCGAGCGGGATCGGTCGGGCCACCGCGCATAAATTTACTGAGGAAGGGGCCAGGGTCGTGGCGGTTGATATTAATGAAGGGGGTTTAAAAGAAACTGTAAATACAGGGTCAGAAAAAGGGAAAGGCTCATTACAATCTATAACCACCGATGTTAGTTCTTCGGAACAGGTTAAAGCACTCGTGGAATCTGTAGCATCCCAGTATGGACGCATCGATGTTATTTTCAGCAACGCGGCGATCATGAAAGATGGTTCAGTTATTAATTTAACGGAAGAGAATTGGGACGCGTTGTTTGCGGTTAATGTGAAAGGTGCATTCCTTTTAGGGAAATATGGAATTCCCATAATGATAGAATCAGGGGGTGGGTCTTTTATTATCACCGCGTCGGTGAACAGTTTTTATGCGGAATCAGACATCGCCGGGTACTGCGCTACTAAAGGCGCAACCTTGCAATTGACGCGGGCGATGGCTGTTGATCACGGTCCGGATAAGGTGAGGGTGAACTGTATCTGCCCCGGTTGGATTGAAACGCCGATGTCGATGCCGTATTTAACTGAAAATCCTGAGGGACGTGAGTTCGCGGGTAAAATTGCTCCAGCCGGTCGAATAGGACAGCCGGAAGACGTCGCCGCAGTAGCCTTGTTCCTGGCCAGTGATGAAGCTGCTTTTGTCACCGGTGCTGCCTACAATGTTGATGGGGGATGGACGGTAGGCATGACGAAGGCGCTCGCGCTAATTTAGAGTTTAATTCGATTTTTTAGTTTTCGAACCTAAAACAATTATGAGACGCGGCTGGTTAATTGGGTGTTTTATTTTATTCGTCGTTTCTCTCTCGTTATTCGTTGCACGCGATTATTCGACCTCCGATGGAGAGGCAGATACTTATACTAAAGCGCGTCATCAGATGGTAGAGACGCAAATGGAGCGACGAGGGATATTGAATCCCGAGGTTTTAAGAATAATGGGAAAAGTTCCCCGTCACGAGTTCGTCCCCTTACTCTATCGATGGCAGTCATACGATGACCACCCCTTACCGATTGAGAAAGGGCAAACGATCTCGCAACCGTATATTGTTGCTTTAATGACCGAATTGTTAGATCCAGAACCCGCAGATCGAATTCTTGAAATTGGCACGGGGTCGGGATACCAGGCTGCAATACTCGCTGAATTAGTCGATACGGTCTACACGATTGAAATTATTCCCGCCCTTGCCAAAAGCGCGGCGGAAACTTTTAAGCGCTTAGATTATAGTAATATTCAAGTAAAAGCAGGGGATGGTTATCTCGGATGGCCGGAAGCGGCACCTTTTGATGGGATCATCGTAACCGCTGCGCCTCCCTACCTTCCTCAACCCCTGGTTGAACAGTTAAAAACGGGTGGAAAGCTGGTAATTCCTGTCGGCGATATTTATCAGGAATTAAAAGTTTATACCAAAACAGATGAAGGGTTAGAAACTAAAGATATAATTCCCGTTCGATTCGTTCCCATGACCGGTAGAGCACAGGAAAAGTGATATATTGTAATTCTATTATTGCCCAATTGCGATAGTTCATATGATTAGACTTAAGTGAGTGATAGTTTACAGGATCAGTTAAATGCGGCAATACAGGTAGAGCGCTTAGTCGATACGGCGGTAAAAATCATTGGAATTCCCAGTCCCACATTAAGTGCAAAGTCCGCAGCTGATAAACTGGCAGAAATACTGGAGAAGGATGGATTTAAAGTCGAGCGGCCCGATGCCAATTGGCCTGAGTCTCCGGCGGTGTTTGTGAGTTACGATTCTGGTCAACCCGGTAAAACTCTACAGTTTAATGGTCATCTGGATACCGTTCATTTGCCGTTTGTTGAGCCCCGGGTAGATGACGGTATGTTGTACGGAAGTGGCGCTTCGGATATGAAAGGGGGAGTTGCCGCGATGTGTGAAGCACTGCGTATCCTTCGCGACACGGGATTGTTGAAATCAGGAAAAATACTATTGACTGCCCATGACCACCATGAAGCCCCCTGGGGGGATGGCCGACAGGTTAAAGCCCTGATTGAAGAAGGTTATGTCGGGGACGGTGTTCTGATCCCAGAATACCTTGCACATTGTTTGCCCGTCCTGGGGCGAGGCATGGCGATTTTCGAAGTCAGTATCACGCGAGAAGGAAAACCGGTGCACGAAGTCCAGGGAGGTTTGGAGCAGCCCTCTGTCATAGCAGCAGGTGCGGATCTCATCACCCGGTTTATGGAATTAGATAAGCAATTAACAAAATTGACGCACCCGTTAGGTGCACGTGAAAGTATTTTTATCGGGCAGGTAAGTTCAGGAGAAATTTATAATCAATCACCGACTGAATTTAAACTCCATGGCACCCGTCGTTGGCTCCCCGGTACTTTAAGGGATAATGTTGAAAAGCAATTTCAAGATATACTTAACGAAGTAGGGAAAGAAAAAGGTATAAAAGTGAAGGGTGAATTTAATTCCCTCTTAGATCCTTATGAACTCAATGAGGATCATCCGTTGTTGCCGGCTTTTCAGTCAGCTTACGAGGAAATTGCAGGCCAATCTCTTCCGCTGGGGGCCAAACCATTTTTGGATGATGGGAATAACTTTATCGCGAAAGCAGGGATTCCGGCGATAACCCATGGGCCCGATGCAATAGGGGCACACACCGTAAATGAAGAAGTTTCGATTGACGAGTTGAAGAGGGTGGCACTTACTTATGCTTTAACGGCTATTCTATTTTGTGGTAACGGCGATGAGTGATATAATTACTGAAAAACAAACCCTCGAAGAAAGATATCTAAAGCAGATTTTTGTCCGCTCTCAGATGACGGAATTTGTAAAGGACCCTTTCGTAATGAGTAGTTCAGATGGGGTTTATTATACGGATATTGATGGAAAACGTTACCTTGATGCCATAGCAGGAATTTTTGTCGCTTCGGTTGGCCATAATAACCGACGGGTGATTGAAGCGATTAACGACCAGTTGGACAAAATGTCCTTTTCCCCGATCATACACGGCACGAATGCATTAGCTGTTCAATTAGCCAATTTACTGGCAGAAATTGCCCCCGGTGATTTAAGCGCGGTCAAATTCTGCTGTGGGGGATCGGAGGCAAACGAAACCGCTTTTAAAATGGCGCGCCAGTATCATAAACTTAACGGTAATCCTAACAAGTATAAGGTAATCTCGCGCTACCAGTCCTGGCATGGGTGCACAATGGGGTCCCTGTCCGCGTCCGGACTAACTTCACGTCGTGTTGACTCCGAGCCGCTGGCGGCAGGATTTGTTCATGTATTCCCTCCCTATTGCTATCGCTGTCCTTTTGGTAAGGAATACCCCAGTTGTAATATCACCTGTGCCGGCTTGATTGAAGATACGATTATGATGGAAGATCCTGAGACCGTCGCCGCGGTCATTGTTGAGCCGATCGGGCATACCGGTGGCATCATTGATCCTCCCCCTGAATATCTTCCCCAATTACGAGAATTTTGTGACCGACATAACGTGCTTTTGATTTTTGATGAAATTATTACCGGAATGGGGCGCACGGGAGAAATGTTTGCTGCTGAAACATTCGGAGTGATTCCTGATGTGATTTGCCTGGGCAAGGGTTTATCTGGTGGATACATGCCACTATCCGCGGTGCTATGTCGAAGACACATTGCGGATAAATTCTGGGGAGATGAGGAGACAAATCCGGGCTTGGTGTCGGGTCATACATATGAAGGTAACCCCATCGCCTGCGCGGCTGGATTGGCGACGATAGCGGAGATTATCGAAAAGGATTTGTGCGCAAATACCCGTAAAGTGGGCAGCCATTTGCGCGATGGTCTGGAGGGGCTTCGCAAGCACGAAATTATCGGCGACATTCGAGGGAAGGGATTGTTTTTTGGTGTCGAGTTTGTTCGTGATCGGGTGACAAAAGAAAAGTTTTCGGATGATATTCCGATTGCCACATTAATTGGAAAACGCGCCTTAGAAAAAGGACTCTTGCTACGCTACGATCCTCATTGGTTATCAATCGGCCCCCCTCTAATCCTGACTGAAAGTCAGGCCGATGATATTGTTTCTATTTTGGATGCTAGTATAACAGAAGTGCTGCAGGAGATTAAAAGCTAGAGTGTAATTGCATCGCGCCCCTATTGTCATTGCGAGGAGCAACGCGACGCGGCAATCCAGAAATTTTGGATTAACCATTGCCACATATAAACCGATTTAATACATGTGCGCAATGTGTATTACGTTTACATCCTCACCAGTAAGCGTAATGGAACACTTTACACTGGTGTCACCTGTAGTTTATTTCGTCGCTTATGGGAACATAAAAATAAATTTAAGGAAGGGTTTACCAAGAAATACAATATACAAAGGCTGGTATATCACGAATCCTTTTATGATATTCAAAATGCTATCGTACGTGAAAAGCAAATTAAAGCCGGATCGAGAAAAAAGAAGATTGCTTTAATTGAAGCAGAGAACCCCCATTGGAAAGATCTGAGCGGAGACTGGTATTCGTAAAACAATGACGATTCGCCTGGATTGCTTCGTCGTGATGCTCCTCGCAATGACAAATGGGGAGGCACGTGCCCTCCATTATCAGGTGCGAACAGCATGTCTGAAGAGTGGTTTAGCTATATCTGGAAGACTTTCAAAAACTTCCAGAGGCATCGGGGGGTATTGGATAACCCTTTGCTTGGGGTCATCATTAACAATTTTCATTTCTGTCGATCCTGGTAGGTATATATTCTGATTCATCCACCAGGGCGCGTATCGGGCAACCATGGAGACACGGGACTTATCCGTTTTATTCGCTCCGCCCGCATGCCACATACGACTGTCAAAAGCGAGGACGCTACCCGCAGACCCGGTCACCTGTATTTCATCGGGAAAAGGTTCAAAATTTGGTTCTTCACCATAGGAAGGATTTGTATTTCGTTTATGGCTGCGCGGCACGAGGTGGGTCGCGCCGTTTTCCTCTTTAAAGGGGTCAATCATCCAGATTGTGGTAATGGTCATTAAAATTGTATTAAGGTATGGACTTTCAATATGCCCCGCATAGTTTCCCGCGAACGGTTGATCCCCATGCCACTCCCTACGATCGCTATGGGGTATATTATTCGTGGTAGAAGTGGCACAAACGCGAAAATGAGGGCCGAATAAATTTTCTATCAAGGTGGTCATTCGGGTGTCAGCGAGATATTCGGCAAAAGACGGAATATAATTTATGGAAGAAGCGCAATAATTGGTAATTCCATCAGTGACTCGAGTGAAAGGTTTGTTTTCGGGTTCACCTTGTCCGATAGTGATTAATTCGTCTCTGATAGGAGCAATACGCTCTTCTGGCACTACATCCTCAATTAAACACCACCCCTCATCACGGATCTCTGCTGCCAATGACTCCGTCGATTTTACCGCTTTGGTTTTTGTTTCCATCACTGCATCCTCATATTTATGCGTTTTGCTCTTTGATCAAGATAATACACAGGGACGAAATTATACCCATCTTCAAATTTTACAAGTCCTCAAAATGCGAGATATTAGTGTAATAAACCCTTTGTTGAGGTTAAAGTTTATTGATGGGTATAGTTTAATGGAGAAGTAATTATGCTATCGACATGGCGAGAGTTTAAGGTATACTAATAATTGATTATGGGTCATGCCTAGAATAGACACATATCAGATGTGTAAGCTATTCTAGACAAATGAGAAATAAGTATGTACATCGTTCAAAAATTTCTGAGGCCAAATTTCGGCAGTTAGTAAAGTGTTTTAGCTTGGATATGGAAGCGTTGAAGATAGCCCAATTGACAGGATTGAATCGTAACACGGTCAACCGTTATTTGCGCTTGTTGCGGGAGCGTTTGTTGCAGCAATGTGCGCAGGCCTCGCCTTTTAGGGGGTCGGTGGAAATGGATGAGTCCTACTTTGGAGGCAAAAGAATTCCAGGGCAAAGAGGTCGGGGTGCATTCAAGAAAGTGCCCGTCTTCGGGTTGCTCAAGCGTAATGGGAAAGTCTATACCCAGGTTGTACGCAATGTCTCCAGAGCCGCTCTGCATGCGGTGATCCAAGGGAGAGTTACTTTTGACAGTGTGCTTTATTCTGACGGGTGGCGTGCTTACAACGGCCTCGTGGATCTGGGCTATAAGAAGCATTACCGTGTCAATCACAACGACAACGAGTTTGCCCAGGGACACTCCCACATTAACGGGATTGAATCTTTTTGGGCTTTTGCTAAACTTCGATTGGCTAAGTTCAAAGGTCTTTCTCGTAGGACCTTCCAACTGCACCTCAAAGAAACTGAATATCGCTTTAACCATCGTCATCAAAACCTCCATCGTAACATCCTTAATATGTGCTTAAGATACCCTCTGTTCTAGGCATGACCCTTGATTATTATACTTAATTAATTGATATTTCAGCATATATGAAAAAGAGACAAGATTTTGAATCACAGGGGTTTACTTTGGTCGAGTTGATGATCGTTGTCGTTATCATCGGTCTCTTAGCCTCATTTGCCATCCCCGCTTTTAATAGAACGAGAGTTGTTTCGCGAGGAACCGCCTTTCTAAATGATCTACGTGTATTCTCGGATGCGGCAGATACCTATATGATAGAAACTGGAGATTATCTCGAAGATTCAGGCAGTGGTTCTGTTCCCACGGGTTGGGATGCTTACATTAGCACCGCGAAGTGGACCGGGGCTACGCCAATAGGTGGGGTCTGGGATGTGGAATTGGACTCTTTTGGTATAAAATCAGGATTAGGCGTACATGGCCCTGACTTTACCTCTCAGCAGATGCAGGATATTGAAGACAGTTACGATGATGGCGATCTTTCGACGGGGAAATTCCGGAAAATTGCCGCTGACCGTTACTATTTTATTCTGGAGGACAATCCTTAATAGGCTGATCCAACAGGCCTTGGTATAGCTGAAGCGTAACTAAGCTATCCATATTCTCACTCTTGACGGGTGTGAGATGTCTCTACATACAACAGCTAACTCCATCTTATGGGGAGCAAGTAATGGATTTTAGAGCAATTGGGAAAGATAAATGTCATTGAAGAGAGCACCTGAAACCGATTTCGAAAAGGTATCTTCCTATCTGAGGAGACAAGAAGGAAAGTGTGTTAAATTCCTTCAAGGATTAATTCAGATTCCAACCGTGAATCCCCCTGGAGACTGCTATAAGCAGTGTGTGTCCTATCTCGATACAAAACTTAAATCGATGGGTATGAAAACCCAGGTCATTCGTGTCCCAATAAATGAGCAGAAAAAAGTGACACCCCACTTAATGAATTACCCCCGGTATAACTTAATTGGGAGATGGAATACCGGAGCTGCGAAGACACTACATTTTAATGCACACTATGATGTGGTTCCTGTCTCGGGTGAATGGAAATATGGACCTTTTGTGCCGAGAGTTAAAGACGAGTGGATTTACGGACGAGGGACAGCGGACATGAAAGGTGCAATTGCCGCTTGTTGTTTTGCCATTCAAGCGGTGAAGCAATGTAAACAATTACCACGGGTAAATTTAGAAGTGTCTTTCACTGCGGATGAAGAAACAGGCGGTGAACTGGGGGCCGGATATATTGTCGAGAAGAAGCTGGTTAATCCCGACTATGCCGTAGTCTGTGAAGGGGGTAGTGGAAGAACTGTAGGTTGCGGACATAATGGTGTGCTCTGGCTGGAGTCGGTGATTACCGGCAAATCTGCTCACGCCGCGCATCCACATAATGGGATTAACGCCTTTGAAAAAATGTCGGCTCTGGTAGTCCACTTAAACCGTTGGAAAAAAACTCTGAAAAATCGAAGCTATGTATCACCTAACGGACGTAAAATGCATCCCACGATAAATATAGGGGGTGTATTTGATGTCGGATTGGGGGCTAAAGTGAATACCGTTCCATCTCATGCGAGTTTTTCAATCGATAGACGCATTATTCCCAGCGATTCCTTGCGCGATGGGGAGAGGGAAATAAAAAGAGTGATCAATGAAGCGAGGAGACAAATACCGGATCTGCGTGTAAAAACAGCAAGCCTCTTAGAAATCAAACCCTGTCTTGTTGATCACAGCAGTTACTTTCCCCAAACATTTTCACGCGTTGTTAGTTCGGTGCTGGGCGGTCGTACTCAATTCAATGTTTGTGACGGGTTTACCGATATGAATCGCTTTGTGAACAGCAAAATAATAACCGTGGGTTACGGTCCGGGGGGTAAATTAAACCACGGGGTAGATGAGCGGGCAAAAATTCGCAGCATATTGCAAACAGCCAGGGTATATGCGAAACTGATGCTCTCGCTTGAAGAGAAATAATAAATGAAAAGAAGAGTTGAGCGCGGGCGCTTGTCCGATTAGCTCCGCCTATGAAATTCAATTGCTGAAATCTACGGTCTTCATTAATTCGCGGACATAGCCGTTTGTTACCGAAGCATGGTTATTATCAGCCGCGTTTATTTCATTTTCGATTGCCTTAAAATCTTCATTGCAGAGTGTATCCAGAGAATCGAGCAAATTATCAAAAGTCTGTTGTATATCAGCTATACTTGATCCTTCTTGTTGTTGTATGATTTCTCTATAGTAGGATTTTAAATTCAGGCGTGGTATGGTAATTGCATGGTACCGCGTGCCGCGGACGCTGGCACTATGTCTCTCCGCAATTGAATTATAAATCTGTTCTTCATCTTGAAGCGCTTCTGCCGCCCTGAAAGCACGATCCATTTCATGCTGAGCGGTATCTGAAAACGTTTTATTTTTCTGGTCATAATCTGAGGTCATCGTATTGCGGGCGCTTCCGATAAGTCGGCTCAGATTAGCGACTTTGGATTTAACATTATCAAAACTGGACTGTATATCTTTATAATTCGCTTTAATGGACTCCGATTCCTGGTACTCCTCATCGGAATCTGATAAAATCATCCCAACTTCCAAATCTATTCGGTCTTTAAGGTTTTTTGCCTTCGTGATTATTTTCGTTAAAAACCTTTTTTCCTCTCTCAATTGCTTTTTCAGTTCCGCCATCTCTGAATCTTTTCTTTTGCGGGACCCTAAAAAGCTGAATGTTCGGTCGAGGAAGTTATAGGAATTTTCAATCTCTGTGAGATCGCCGTTTATCTCTTCAAAGAGTTGGACTTGCATCTCTTTCGCCAGATTAAGCTTATAACGCTCATTGATCAGCGTTTTGACATTATCTGGTACGGTGAGCGTTTCCATTAGTATGAATCTTTAAATGAACCCCTGCACAGAAAATTTCGACTGACTGTTATTCTGCGCTTTCCAGCAAAGCTTTATATTTTATAAAATAAACTTAAAAGTGAGGTCAATATTTCTCGTAGCTTAAAATCGTGAAAAAAGTAGGTTTACTTATTCCAGGGCAAGCTGGTAGTTCATTGCCCCTCTTTTCTGAAAGCGACCTGTAGACAAATCGCCATCATCTATATATTCATCCATCTCTATCATGACCGCGAGGTTGGCGTTGGGTTTTTGTAACATTAAAGTCGCTTGGGCTTGCAGCCAAATATACCCACTGCCCTGTCCGCTGCCCATCGCGTATTTACTCGGCAAATAACCTTCCATTCCAGTGGGAATTTGGTTCAATCCCGCGGTGGGTGGCCATTGGCCATGTTCAGTATTATAGAATTCAAAGGCATTGGTGAATTCAACAATATCATTTATCAATACAGTGGATTGAGTTTCTTCGTTGGATTTATTCGTCGCCGGTATTAAAAAAGTTGCGAGAATTCCAATGATCACGACAACAACCATGATTTCCACGAGGGTGAAACCTTTTTCCAGGGAGAGACTCTGAGACTTGGCGGTCATTAATAGAAAATATAGAGCTACAAAATTATTGGGACGTTACATATTACGCCTAAAAGGATACTTTTCAAGTATGAATCCTCTTCCAATCAAAGTCCCCCCAAAGGGGCGGTGACCGTGTAACGATCGGGCGCTGTTGAATAATAAATTAACGGGAATGCCGGACCCGTCACTTGTATAATTTCGATTGGCGCTTTTCATTAATTTAAACGGAACCTGAAAAATTTGCTGCGTATTATGGACACTATTATCTATCAAGGATTTCTCTCAGTTAATATAATATAGATACCGCATTTAATTTATCAAGTTAAAATAGGTAAAAAAACAGTAAATAATAGGGTTTTAACCCTAAATGCACTATTTTAGAGAAACTGCTGGAATTTTACCTTAGAATGCCTCTACCAGTTGTTCAAAGACCCGTCGCGCCGATAAATATGAGGTGCCTCCCAAAATTTAAAGGGTTCTTTGGTGGCGAGATCTTCATTAACATCTATACCCAACCCGGGGCCCTCAGGCACGGGAAATCGGGCCCCCTCTAATTTGGGTTGTAGGGGAAAGATATCATCATCCTTTGAGGCCTGGTCTTTTGGTAACGCTTGTGCTTCCAGCCAGGCAAAATTGGTTACTGCCGCCGCCATTTGGATCGTCGCTGCGGTGCAGATGGGGCCCAATGGATCGTGAGGCATGAGTTCGATATAGTGTGCCTCCGCCATGCTTGCTACTTTCATCGCTTCGGTGAAGCCCCCAACATTGCAGATATCGATACGCGCAAAATTGGTAATGCCCCGTTCGATGTAAGGCAGAAAGTGCCATTTGCTCGATATCTCTTCACCAATTGCAAAGGGGACATCGGTCATCGTTCGCAGTGATTCATAGGCTTCTGGAGTTTCATCGCGGATGGGTTCCTCCAGAAAATCAATCGTGCCTGAAGGCATTCGCTGACAAAAAGACGCGGCTTCTGCTACATTCAAACGGTGATGGTAGTCAATGCCGAGAACCGGCTCATTGCCGACAGCTTCTCTCAGCTTGGTTAACCAGGTAGCGGTTGGAGCAATGGATTCGCGTGGCTCAAAAACTCCATCCTGCTTTGCAGCAAAGCCAGTTCGTATCACATTCCACCCTTTTTCGATCAATAAATTTGTATCATCGATCATCTGAGGAGCCGAGTTCATGGGGATCGTTGCAAAGCAGGGAACGAAATCGCGTTGTTTTCCCCCCAGCAGCTGATAGACAGGGATATTGAGTGCCTTACCAACGATATCATGAAGCGCGATGTCGATTGCTGAAATAGCCGCGCTGAGAACACGGCCGCCCTCAAAGTACTGGCAGCGGTACATTTCCTGCCACAGAGCACCCCTATGCATAGGGTCTCGGCCGATGAGGAACTCACGGTAATGCTTGACCGCACCTGCGACAGCTAATTCGCGACCGGATAGCCCTGATTCTCCCCAACCGTAAATTCCCTCATCAGTTTCAACCTTGACGAGCATTTGGTTGCGTCTTCCCACCCAGACGGGGTAAGGTTTTATATCAGTAATTTTCATAGGGTTACTTTATTAAATTAATTTAGACGCTAGACTTATGAATTTACAATTCTCGTGGCAAATAGAATCTAAATCGATTGCGGATTGTCCCTAATGGTTATCAAATATTCATGTATTTACTTTTGTCATTGCGAGCGAAGCGAAGCAACCCAGGGGGATGTCGGTTGCGTAAGTAAAGTCTCAGGGTGTTAGGGTTTACTCTCACTTGAACGTATGCCTAACTTGAACAGATGAACCATCATGGGAAAGACTTGAGTGGTTCCTTTTATTCGAATGCAAAATGACAATTCGCCTGGAATGGAAGATGTCGCTGCGCTCGGTAGCCACGTCTCCCGCTGTTGCGGGATCCTCGCAATGACAAGATGGAAAGCAATCGCGACAAGATTTAAATTCACGACTATCGGTCGACGGCACTTACGCTGTCTACCTTTGAGCACTTAGTGAAGTGTAGGTAGCTGGTTAATGTCTATCCATTATGTATCATCCACAATTTTGACTTATTGGCCCCTTTTGATCGTACGAATGTTTAGTCAGAGTATCCAAATATAATTAAGGCTGTCCCAAAGGATAATTGATCACAAAAGCTCATTTCGTTTAAAATACCATCGCGAGTAGGGTACAGGTGATCGTCAATCACGAGTATTTATATCTATGTTGCAGAAAGTGTGATAAATAATATCTTGGTCGAAAAATAAAGCGTTCTATATAAACGCTAAAAGAATGGATATCGAGCAACATAATGAGGAAATCCAAGAGAACCTCCGGTATTGGGAGAATAAACCTTTACTGAGGCAGATCTATAAAGATTTTCACCGCTTAATTGCCGAACATCTTGTTAATCTTCCTCATGGTCAGGTTGTAGAACTGGGATCGGGGATAGGAAATATCAAAGAGATAGTACCAAATTGCTTGAGGACGGACCTGTTTCCAAATCCATGGATAGATCGAGAAGAAAATGCATTTCAACTTTCGTTTAAAGATAATGAAGTATCCGATCTAATACTTTTCGATGTGTTCCATCATTTACGTTATCCCGGTACCGCGCTTAAAGAATTTCATCGAGTGTTGATGCCTCATGGGCGAATAATTATTTTCGATCCCTGTTTAAGTTTACTGGGTTATATGCTCTATGGATTTTTTCATCACGAACCAATTGGGGCGAAAGAACCAATAGAGTGGTTTGCTCCGGAAAATTGGAACCCTAATGATATCGATTACTATGCGGCCCAAGGTAATGCTTCGCGGGTGTTCTTTAATAAAGAGTGGAAGCAGCATTTAGCGTCATGGGATATCATTGCGAAAAAGCGACTCTCGGCCATTTCCTATGTCGCGTCGGGGGGGTATTCCAAACCGCAACTCTATCCAAACTTTACTTATCCCGTGATGCGCGGGCTGGACAAGCTTTTTGATTATCTACCCTTTTTATTTGCCACAAGGCTCCTCATCGTCCTCGAAAAGAAATAGATGGATAGGGAGGGAGAGTCAAAAGTCAAAGGTCGAAGGTCAAATGAGGGAGCACGTATAAGTGGACACGAGTGTATGCAGCAATGCAATAACACGGATAATCTTTTGGAGGGACGCGCTCCGTCGCGTCCGCTTCATTTGCAGTCCCTAGCACGCTTCTTCAATTACTACATTTTCAACGCGGTAGGGACACCGCGTTCCACCTGGTTTTTTAACACCTAAAACTTAACACTTCTTTTGTCATTGCGAGGAGTAGCACGACGCGGCAATCCAGGGGAAAGCCGGTCACGTGTTGAAAGCCCATGGAATGGAAGATATCGCTGCGCTCGGCTGATAGCCGTCCTCGCAATGACAAGAGGAAATTATATATAATTAAGGTTAGGCACAATCACCAATCCACATTCCCTACCGAGTGTATTACACGATATCCCTCATTCCGCAATCGGCTCATTCAATCGTCAATTCTTCAATTTCGACAGTAATCGCATCTCCATCTTCATTGGCGAATGTGGCGTCGATACTCAATGTCGGTTGTGGGGTATTGTCCGATTTAAAATTGTTCTGTGTGATCAGGGTTTCAAACCCGGTCGTTGTCGATCCGCTCTCCGCGACAACGACCGCGGCACCGTTTGTTTGCATTAAGTCTCCCCCGGTGATTCTCAAACCGGGATTACCAGCGGGTACCGTGAATGATCCCTCACCGAATAGAAGATGCGGAACTGCGTCGCCATCGGCATCGATATCACCGACTGTCAAGCGTACCGCAATCGGTACCCCGCGCGCATCGACACCGACCTTTCCGGTGCTTCCACTGAACGCAGCATTTGACAGTTGCATGCCGCCCATGCCCGTGGAGTTAACAACTTCGACAAGCGTCACGTCTGCCTGTGCGTCATAGACTTGTCCCTCGGGGAAGAGGGCCTGGTTAACCGCGTTGATCGAGCCCACGGTGAAGATACTGAAGAAGGTATTGGCGTCAGCTCCGTCGATGATCACGCTCGGTTTGCCGGTTACGTACTCCACTGCCTGGTTGTATCGCGGGGGAATGGCTGGGGCCAGGAAGGTCGCCGGGTCCAGAGTTACGTTAAAGGAACCGGCGCCCGAGAATTCGACTTGCACAATGTCTTCTGTTTCATCCATGAAGGAGACGCGGGTAATCTGGTTCGGTCTCGCTTGTAGTTGGATGTTTTCACCCGTAAGTAAAATCTGGTCGAAGACATTACCGTTAGGATGCTGGATGTTTTAACCGGCGATATCACCCGTGCCGTCGAGAACGAGGGGCACGGCCGGTGCTGCTACCGTGACGACTGCGGTTTCACTGTCCGCGGTCCCACCTACGTTAGTAATCTGTACCCAGAAGCTTGTGCTCGCAGTGAGGGCGCCCGTATTTAAAGTGTCTGTCGTTGCGCCCGCGACAGGACTGGCGGTGTCACCGCTGTTTCCGGTATACCACTGGTAACTGAGATCATCACCGTTGGCGGCAACGGACAAGCTGGCCGCTGCACCAGATGCAACTTCCTGGTTCGCGGGCTGGGTGGTGATAGATGGAGCATCCGCGGGTGGGGGACCCTCGGAGCCGGTCCCAGGGGCGCCGATTGGGGTGAATCCAAAGTCGTCGATACCTGTATGGCTGAATACATCATCGTTAAGATCGGGATCGTCCTTAAATACAAGTCTGCCAATTCCGCCTGGCGCTCCTAATTCCACCGCGTTGACGGTAAAAAATTTGGGTTTAAATTGCGGATCAAGACCCGACTCAAAATTAGTGAAGGTGCCGAGCAGATTATCATTAGTATCATAGACTTCAAATGAGCCATCGGGATCCTGCAATTGTACTCTGACTACACTTTGAGCGTAAAAATCTACTTCATAAGCCGGTGTTTCAAAGATGACCGTGAATTCCTCACCATTTCTAATCGCATAACCTTGTGATTGCGAGTGAATTAATCCACATGCGCATGAAACAGATGCTACAATCTGACCCCCATCAAAGGTCGCTGAATTGGGAGATGCACCAATAGTAATAGGGCCCGATAATCCTGAACCGACTCCAAATTCTTCAAACTGGGTGTAGACACTATTGTTGGCAGGCTTATCGGTAATTGTGTAGCCAAGATCATCAATGGAAAGTTTGGCTGTAACATTGAGAAACTTTATTTCTTTTATGCCTTCGATAAATTCCTGGTCAGTTCCATCAAGAAAATTACCACTGTCAGCGACAAAGCTTTGCAATGGGGGGTTGGCGCCCGGGCTGATGTTGGCTGGCAGTCCTTCAACCTCACCATTTTCTCCAATCACGGTCGTAACAAAAGGCAATCCGCCGGCGAGACCACCTTCTGAGTTTGCATCTCCTCTGATCTCGATTTTGCCACCCCCTGTTGATTCGGCCGCGTAAAATTCGATCGTATTAATACCTCGGCTACTTACAATTCGCCCTTCCTGGCTGGGACCAAGGGTTAAAGCTTTTGTTCCTGAGTGCAATAGCGTCGGATCTTCTAAGGTCTCGATGGTGAAACCAAGAAACTGAATATCATTCGGCGGTTCACCGAGGGTGAATTGACCCGATCCTTCTGCCCCTTCAAAGTCGAGAAATACTTCCTGGTCTTGAGGTGCGGCCTGCAGGAATAATGGAAAAATCAGCAATGCTGACGTTACGGGTAAAAACTTTTTTAATTTCATTTAATTCCTGATCTCAGATTATTTATTGGGCTGTGGGAAAAGTATGGGAATTTCAATAATGGATACGCAATGTCATAATCATTTATCTGAGGCGAAAATTTTCATTGTTGAAATAAGTATAAAGCAAGTTACTGATGAAGCAAAATTATTGAATTTAATACGGATACAGCTGCAAAAAAAAGGGAGATCGGTAAATGACACTCGAGGAATATGAAGTTTCTTTTAACCATATAGTATTGGATGACGCGATGGATGAATATGGCCTTATACGTCACCAGTTGACGTCTCCGGATCGCAAACCACTCACTGATGAACACCTGCAGCAGGATCGGGATGAAGATAACCGCCGAAAAGCTGCGGGTCAAAAAAGACATCCCCTGGCTGCAACCCCAGCTTATGTCATGTATGAGGACGCAAATTATGTGGGTAATCGTTACCTCAACGCCCAAGTCTGGCGCTCACTTGCCACGGGGAGTTCCGATGCGAGAAATGATGCGCGTCGAGCCTACGAAGCCAGTCTGTATCCCTACCGGGAGGGTGCCAAGAGGGAGAAAGGATACTGGCCTAAACCTTATGGGGCATTGAAGGGTGATTACGCCATCGACAAGAATTATACTGAAACAAGCCTGGATCAGGCATATTCACCTGTGATTGCTCTATGGCGTTACTACCAGCACCTGGCAGATGACTCCGAGAAAAAGGAGATTGAAGAAGCACTTCATGCCCATGCTCATTGGTGGATCCGTCACGATTACAACTACGACTACCTGGGTGAAAAATGGAATGTCTTCGATAGTAATATGCCCCCATTTACGGCGAATAAAATATCTTCACCGAGTGAAGCTCTGAAGATACCCATCGGAATGCATATTGCTTATCAGGTAACGGGAGATAAGCAGCTACTTGACGAGTGTGTAAGGATCATACGGAAGGGGATTGCGGACGGGGGTGTTCAAATGCATCGCGGGCCGCGAGGAGAGATCAAGGAACTCTACCACTGGGCGGAGATATGCGACTACTTCCTGCGGGAGACTGAGCTGTGCCATGAAACCGATTGGTCAAATTTGATCGATGATTGCTGGCGTGCGGCTAAGAGCACGGTGCAAGAGGACGGCTTATGCATTGGTATGGGAAACTTCATGGACGATGGGAGCATCGAAAAGTATGAACCCGGTCCCGCAGATAGTGTGGATCATTATAATTACTGGAAAACTGATGGCAGGCATCCAGCTTCAACGGCACAGATGGCATGCCTGGCAATGTTGATTCACGAACTGGGGTACGATGACAATGCCGGAAGCATTGGTAAGGAGCTTTTGTCAAAAGTGGCAGAAACACAAGTGGACGACTATAAACCCTTGCTAATGGATGAATACATTTACACTCATCCGGAGCAGATGCCTCCTTCACATCGGGATAATCCGCCGATGCCCATTTTCGCAACGCGAACGGTCGTTTTCTGGCTGGACGCTTTTTGGCGTGGTAAATTACATGGAGTTTTGTGAGTAGAGGATTTGTGTAAATTTTCATTGAGCTTCGTCTTCGTCTGCCTCCTCGTCTTCGTCCATATTTATTTACGATCCAATTAATGTGGAGCGGGCTGTCCCTAGCACGCTTCTGCAGTTATAACTTAACCAAACGCGGTAGGGACACCGCGTTCCACCTTGATTTTGTATTATATAAATGAAGAGTACGAAGACGAAGATTATTAAATATACTACATATACTGATAACTAACGATAACGGAACATTTACATTATCACCAAACCTATTAGAAACGCTAAAGACTTGGTATGTTAAAAGTTTTGGATCTACACACTCTCGGCAACTATCGGATACAGTTCATCGTACTGATGATTGCGATTACAACTGCATCTATTGGTTGCAGTAGAAACATTGAGACTCCATCAGCAAGCGAAGAGAACGCATCTGAACGATCAGTCGTTAACACTGAAGGATTCAGTTTTGTTTATAAGGGTCCACGTCCCACAACATATAGTGAAGCTCCAGAATTGGCTAAGCGAGTTGCGAAAGGTGAGTTGCCTCCGGTGGAAGAGCGTCTGCCGGAAGAACCGTTGATTGTGCCAACCATTGAACGCATCGGTCAGTACGGTGGCACCTGGCGGCGGGGATTCACGGGGCGCGCGGACGGAAACAACTTCGATCGCTTAATACACGATCATTTGATTTACTATGACCTCGACGGCTATACTTTGGTGCCTCACATCGCGAGTGGATGGGAGATAAGTGAAGACGGGACTACTTTCACTTTCCATCTTCGTCGAGGCATGAAGTGGTCAGATGGTGCGCCATTCACCGCTGATGATTTCGTTTTCGCTTACGAAGACTTGACTTTGAATGAAAATATCAACCCCGTCATTCCCAGCCCGACAAAAGCGGATGGACAAGTGTATAAGGTGGAAAAGATAGATGAGACCACCGTTCGTATTACCTTTCATAAAGCAAACTATATGTTTACCGAAAATGTTGGCGCATTAGCCATAGGGGGCAATTCACTCGTGAATGGGCTTGTCCACTCTACGCTCCCCGGCATTATTTAATGCAGTTTCTTCCGAAGTATACCCCCGAAAGTGATCTGCAAGAGAAATTAAAAGCGGCCGGGGACAAAAATTGGATGCAACTCTTTAAACGCATGGCCACACCTCTCGAGAACCGGGATTTGCCGGTGGTCGGGCCATGGAAAATGGTTACTCCAATTACGAGTGATGTATGCACTATGGAACGTAATCCCTATTACTTTGCCGTTGATCCAGATGGGAATCAGTTGCCATATATCGATAAGATTGTAAGCCCCTTCGTTGAGAACCTGGAGGTATTCAATGCACGCGTCATGGCTGGTGAAGTGGACATGCAGGCTCGACATGTTTTGTTGGATAAGGTTCCTGTCCTCAAAAGGGAAGCAGCAAGAGGTAATTATCGTGTTCTTATCTGGCCTAATTCAGGTGGATCTGACGCCGCGATTATTTTTAATCAAACTTGGGAGGGAGACCCGGAAATAGAAAAGTGGTTGAGAAACCGTGATTTTCGAATTGCGCTCTCTGTTGCCATCGATCGAGAAGAGATTAACGAATCAATTTTTCTGGGCATGGGTCAGCCAAGAGCGTACGTGGCAACACCGGATAATCCGTATTATCCCGGTCCTGAATTTGAAAAAAAATATGCAGTCCGCGATCTGGATAAGGCCAATAAAATCCTGGACAAATTAGGCCTCGATAGAAAAGACCGTGACGGATACCGTTTGCGGTCTGACAATAAGGAACGTCTTATTATTACTCTCTCCGTCTTGAGGCAGGCGATGTTGAATTTTGAAGGAGTTGCTGAACTTCTCACGAACCACTGGAAGGGTGTAGGTATATATACACATTTAAGTGTTGAAGAACGAAGTTATCACAGTAAACGCCATTCAACCAATGAACATCAACTTAGCATGTGGACATCAGGTGGAACGGAAAATCCCTGGACTTCTGGTACCCTGACCTGTCCCGTCGGTAGCGCTGGTTTTGCGCCTCTCGTCGGCACCTGGTATATAACTAACGGGCAAAAAGGTGTGGCGCCCACCGGAGGTCTCAAGCGCTTGCTGGAAATTTTTGAAGAAGGCAATAGTCTCCCCCGTGACATGCGGACGGAATTGGGTAAAGAATTATGGAGAATCCATGTTAACAACCTCTACATGATTGGCACCGTTGGACAATCACCGGCGATGAACGGCGTTGTCGTGGTAAAAAATAATTTTCGCAATGTTCCCGACGTCGCGCCCAACAGCGCCGCAATGCAGAACCCGGGTATTGCCCGAACGGAACAATTCTTTTTTGATCGCAGTTTAAAAAATAACTGAGAAGACTTCGAATATTATGAGCAAATTACACTGGAGTGTCGATTACGCCTATGCATCCCCACTTTCCGCAGAAAAGAGCCAGGAGAACTTTGAGGGAGAATTTGAACAGATACTGGCCGGTGTAATTTTGTCATCGCCCGTCGATTGTAATGCGGAAACGAAAACACACCATTATACCTTACTGCCGAATTTCTGGGGGGGCTTCAAGAACGGAGAAGATCCATACCTGAATATCGGGCGGGTCTCTATTAAACGAAGACGGGATGACGGGGATGTCTGGCGGTATACGATCGTGCATGAGAATACGAGTAGCGGCGAGGAACTCTTCCTCAATTTTACCTGCGACAACAAACCGGAAAGACCGTTAGTCGGTTCGTGGCAGATTCGCACCGAGAACAATGCGGACGGTTCTTATTCTTCTCTCTCTCTGACGGGAGCTTGCAATGAGAAGAGCGACGGAGAGCGTGTCGTATCGATTACGACAGCAAATGGACTTTCAATTGCCGCGGGAAACATTGAGGAAGATGAAACACTCACTTGTAATTGGGCATTGTTCGATATCCTTCCCCTGTTGAGTGAAAAAGGTAACCTGGATCATCTCGCGATACTCGACGACCTTGAGATACTCAAAAATGATTGCCGAATTAGTCGCCTCGAAGATTGGGTGATCGAAGTCGGCAATGAGCAGCATATACTTTCCGGATTCTGTGTTTTCGGCACGGGGTTACCTCCTACATACTGGTGGCTGACTGAAAGCGGGGAGGTAGCGGTCATGTCTACGATGTTGGCCACCTATGTTCTTAATGAAAGAAGCGATTAAAATTCCATGGCGGATAATCTAAACATTCTCTTTATTAATACGGACCAGCAAACTTGGAACGACATCTCTTCGTACGGTAATCCAAACGTTCACACGCCGTACATTGACCGGTTGAAGCAGAACGGCATATCTTTTATGAGTAGTTATAGTGCGGATCCAGTCTGCGCGCCGGCGCGCGCAAGCTGGGTGACGGGACTTTATACTTCTGAAAATGGTGTTCCCTTTAATGGTGGCAGATTGCACGAGGACATCCCAGACCTGGGCCAGGTTTTGACGCGTAACGGTTATCATGCAGTCCATTGCGGTAAGTGGCATGTGGAAGGCCGCCCTATGCGGGAAAGTTTTCACAATCTCTATACAGGTAAGCGAGATATTGGCGCCTGTGGTGGCGAGTATTACGACCGCGTTTCCACCCATGCGGTGATCGATTTCCTGGATCGCTATGAGCAAACGATGTCTTTTTACCTACAGGTCGGGCTGGTGAATCCGCACGATATCTGTGAATACCTGCATAATCACGAGCAGAAGACTATTCCTGGACCGATCGAACAAAACCTGCTCTCGATTGAAGATCTTCCACCCCTTCCCGATAATTTCGACTACGATAAACGGGAGACTCTCCTGCAACAAATGTTTCATAGAGATGAGGAACCAGTTATGCACGCCCCGATATTTAATGGCATTCGCAATTGGACAGAAACCCAATGGCGGTACTTGGCCTGGAATCACCTTCGCTTTGTCGAAGCCGTCGACCAACAGATCGGTCTTATCCTGAATGCGCTTGATAAGAGCCGTTTCCGTGACAATACGCTGATCATTTTTTCTGCCGATCACGGAGAGTCAAAAGGGCGCCACCGGGCATTCCAGAAATTCTCTCTCTACGAGGAAAGTATCTGCGTCCCGTTTATCATCGCTGCTCTCAATGATCAGCTGAATGTACCCAAAGACGTTTCAGATACTGAACACTTTATATCTGGTGTCGACCTCGTGCCGACTGTCCTCGATTACGCCGGCATTGAAATGCCCGGCGGCGTTCAGGGATTGAGTCTGAAACCACTGGTTGAGCTCGCTCACCGAAATGTCACGCCTGAAATCAACGCAGGTGAAACGGATGCAGCGACAGCCGCGCAAGAAATTACGTGGCGTGAATTTGTCTACGTTGAATCCAACTACTGGTCCCGAGCAATAATAACCGAGCTTTATAAGTATATCATGGAGTACCGTCCAAAACAGGAGGAAGATTTTGTTCCACCTGGTCCGGATACAGATTCCGTTGGCATTGAACAGCTCTTCGATCTGCGCGACGATCCATCGGAAACAAAAAACCTTGCCGGTGATTCGCACTTTGACGATGTGCTCGCGGACAGTCGTGAAAAACTTTTTTCTTTTGAAGAGAAACTGCATCGCCGACCCTTGCGTAACGGTCGACCGCGCGAAGTGGTCGGGAAATGGTCTGAGCAGCTACGTGAACGTTGGGCGGTGCATGAAAGTTGATATTTGGAATGCTAATTTTGCCGGTGATTTTAATAATATTATTTTTAACTATGTATAGTCCCTTTTGTCATTGCGAAGGAGGCAAAGCCGACTGCGGCTACCAAGCGCAGCGACATCTTCCATTCCAGGGTGTCGACGATGAGCGTTCGACGTTCCCCTGGATCGCCACGGCTGACAAGCAGCCTCGCGATGACAAGTGGAGTTAATCTCAAATCGATAAATCCCTTACACGGGAGTCACACACTGTCTTTCTGCTTCGAAAGTTTTGTCTTGGGTTTTAGTAAAAATAAAGTATAGTTATTCTTTTGGTTGAATTTTCAACGCGTGCTTTTGTTAGCACACTAAAACTTCCTTCGAGGGATACCCCATATTTATGAGCACTGAATTAATTCGTAATATTGGTATTATTGCCCATGTCGACCATGGCAAGACCACGCTGGTGGACTGCATTCTCAAGCAAGGTGGTACCTTCCGTGAATATAAGGAGGTGGAAACCTGTGTCATGGACAGTAATGACTTGGAGCGCGAGCGCGGCATAACCATTTTTTCCAAGAACGCGTCCATCCGGCACGGTAATTATAAAATCAATATCGTGGATACCCCGGGCCATGCCGATTTCGGTGGTGAGGTGGAACGTATTTTGAAAATGGTCAACGGTGTTTTATTGATTGTCGACGCCGCTGAGGGCCCCATGCCGCAGACCCGGTTCGTCCTCAAAAAATCGCTCGATCTAGGACTGAAGCCAATTGTGGTGATCAATAAAATCGACCGCAAAGGTGCCGACCCGGCGAAAGCGCTCAACGAAGTATTCGATTTATTTGTGAGTCTGGGCGCGAGCGACGCGCAATTGGATTTTTCTACGATTTATACCTCAGCCAAAGATGGGTTCTGCCGACTCGAGCCGGATGGTGAAAATCAGGACATGAAACCTCTGCTCAATCTTATTGTAGAAAGAGTGGAGCCACATGACGGCAACCCGAAGGGCTCATTCCAGATGCTGGTGTCTTCGATTGATTACAATGATTACGTTGGACGTATCGCAATCGGTAAAATTCAGCGTGGCAGTTACGATTCCAGTAAGCGATATACGCTGATCAATCGAGCGGGGGATATGCAGGAATTTAAGATTACCAAACTGTTCACCTACGAGGGATTAGAGCAGGTGGAAGCGGAAGTTGCCTCGACGGGTGACATTATTGGAGTTGCCGGGATGAAGGAGGTGGATATCGGTGAAACGATCGCCGATAGCGACTATCCTGAAGCACTGCCGGTAATCGAGATCGATGAACCGACCTTGTCTATAAATTTTGTCGTTAATGATTCTCCGTTCGCTGGTAGGGAAGGGAAGTTTGTCACCACACGACAATTACGTGATCGCCTGTTTAAGGAAATTAAAAAAAATGTGGCCCTCCGGGTCGAAGAGATTGGTTCGGGGGAAGCATTCAAGGTTTACGGTCGAGGGGAACTTCATCTCGGCATACTTATAGAACACATGCGCCGGGAGGGCTATGAATTTGCGGTGTCGCGACCGGAAGTCGTGATGAAGGAAGTCGATGGTAAAACGATGGAGCCCGAGGAGTTTGTAATTATTGATGTCGACAAAGCCTATATGGGCCCGGTGATGGAAGAGATGGGACAGCGCAAAGGTAATTTGAAAAACATGAATGATACTGAATCGGATAGGATTCGTTTGGAATTTGTGATACCGACCCGCGGCCTGTTCGGTTTTCGTTCGCAGTTAATGACCCAGACCAAGGGGACGGGAATAATGAATTGTAGTTTTCATAACTATATTCCCTATTGTGGACCGCTGGCGCGTCGTAACAATGGTGTGTTGATCTCCCTCGAAGGCGGTAAGACGACCGGCTATTCTATTTGCAACCTGGAAGAGCGGGGGACGATGTTCATGGGACCTGGTGAAGAGGTTTACACGGGAATGATCATCGGGGAAAATAATAAAGACGACGACCTGGTGGTTAATATATGTAAGGGTAAAAAGCTGAGCAATATGAGGAGCGCGGGGTCGGACGACACGGTCACCCTGGTACCTCCTCGACGGATGAGTTTGGAGCAGATTCTAGGTTATCTGAATCATGACGAATTGGTAGAGATTACACCCGCTAATATTCGCTTGCGCAAAAAACAGCTCGATGAACATGCCCGCAAACGAGATTCTAAGAAAGAGGCAGTCTCCTGACTTTTAGTTGCCTCTTCCCTGTAAGCTGCAAGATGGGGTGATGACGATCCGTTGGAAATCTAATACCTTGCCGGTGATTCGCGAAACGCCGATGTGCGACGGTCGACCGCGCGATTATACCCGAAAAATGTCGGTGCGGCTTCTTGAATGCTTGGCCGTGATTGACGGGTAAGAAAAGTTAAAATAGAAATTAACAATGACCACTACAAGGAATCAGCAGATAGGATGGAGGGGAACTAGCACTGCTGGTGTCGTTGCCGCAGGCAGCGCCGAGTCAGTCGCTGCAGGAATCAGAATACTCGATGATGGTGGAAACGCGGCAGATGCTGCCGTTGCCACCATCTTTGCACTCAATGTCACCGATCACGGTGCATGCTCTATTGGAGGAGAGGTTCCGCTTCTCATTTATGACGCGCGGCAAAAGGAGGTTAAAGCGCTCAGTGGTCAAGGGCGTGCCCCGTTATCACAAGAAGCCATCGATTGGTACATGAAGCATGGAATCCCCGGCGGGGGAGATATCAAGATGGCCCCGGTCCCCTCGGTTGTAGACTTGTGCATTACCACACTCCAGCGGTACGGCACACGGACGTTGAAAGATGTCGTGACATCTACACTTGCTCTCCTCGATGCGGGAACGGAATCCTGGCACCCGAAACTCGCAGTCACCTTTCGCAGAATGGTTGAAGAGGAAGAGATTGCTTCCGGGAGCCGAGAGGAAAAACTCCAGGCGGCAGCTGATCGTTTCTACGGTCGGAACGAGAATAGAAATGACATAGTAGATGATCTGGAAGCGTATTACATCGAAATGGGTGGATTTCTCCGAAAAACTGATCTTGCGGCCCACTTAACCCTGATCGAAGATCCGGTAACGGTCGAGTACCGAGGCTATACGATCTGTAAGTGCGGGCCCTGGACGCAGGGTCCCTTTCTCTGCCAGGCTCTGAGACTGTTGGAGGGCTTTGACCTGAGAGCCATGGGCCATCTCTCGGCTGACTACATACATGTCGTTACAGAAGCCATCAAGCTGGCTATGGCGGATCGTGACGAGTACTACGGCGACCCCGATTTTGTTGACGTCCCCTTGCAAGCTCTACTCTCAGATGCCTACACCGAAATCCGCAGCCCGCTTATCGATAGGCAACAGGTATCCCTGGAAGCGCGTCCAGGCGATCCTCTCGAGATGAAACCGCTTAAGAATGGTGGTGTCTTTCGACCCGGGGTTGGAGGGACAACGACCTGTGTCGTGGCAGACTGCTGGGGTAATGTGATTTCTGCCACGCCAAGTGCCAATGTCGCAATAGAACCACGAGATGGTGGTAAAGCTGGCGTTACTTTTGGCAATCGCCTACGCAGTCTTAATACGACCCCGGGACATCCAAACTGTATTCAGCCTGGTAAACGGCCCCGTATCACGCTTACTCCTACGCTCGTTCTTAAAGAGGGCAAGCCTGTCATGGCGATCAGTGTAGCAGGAGGTGATCTGCAAGATCAGGTGGCACTGAATTTACTTCTTAATGTTATCGAGTTTGGGATGCTCCCTGAAGCAGCTGTAACGACGCCACGCTTCGCCACTGCACATCACCAGGACTCCTTCGATCCCAATCACGACCGCACGCAAACCTTCATCGAGCCAGGTTCGCTATCGATCAGTGATCAGGTGAGTGAGTGTGTTCAGGAAGAACTTTCTCATCGTGGACATAAGTGCGAGATAATGGCATCCCCGATTGCTTCACCCGTCATGCTCACTATCGATCATGGAAGTGGATTGTACCATGCTGCGGGTGATCCGAATACCCAACGTCACGCCGCTGGGTTAGACAGATAATAATTGTACCGTTTGACCCCTTTTTTTCGATTCATTCGGGCCTGAACTATTTTTCAGGCCAAGAATCCCGATAGTTTTTAATTTGATATACTTGTTGCTCACTGAACATAACGTTTACGTCTTCAACATTTTGACCTTTTGACTCAATCCATTTTCCGTTGGGTATACTCTCGTCCGATCTTCGCCACTTCTTCAAAACGGCCTGAAATAATTCTGGCCCCTGAATCTATTGTTTTATCAATATCATCGGGGGTTCCACCACCTATAAAAACGATACCCTTTTCCTTACACGCGTTATTAACTCTTTGCCGCGCTTCTATAATCCTTTTGTCCTGATCAAGGTCAGCACCGCTTTTTGCTTCTCTAACAATACCCATAGACATGGACAAGTCCCCCGGACCCATTTCAGCAAAACCTATTCCTGGCACACTTAGTATCGCTTCACAATTTTCCAAGCCTCTTACCGATTCAATCTTCAAGCCTAATAAAAGTTCTCCTTTGGGATTAAGGGGCCAGGGATCGGCGAGAGAAATATAATCACTTGGGTCGATTCCCCACACGGTTGAGGCAGTACCTTCAGAACCGACACCCCGGGTCCCCTTGCTTAAACCTTCCCCGACACCGAGAAGATTTCTTGGATACCGACAGGATTCCACAAAGGCTTTAACCGCATCGGGGCTCTCGGCCTGACATAATAATATGCCGTGTACACCTCTGGCTAAAATCTGTCTGATCTGCCAGGCATTAAACCGAATAAGATCCTCACTAACGCCCTCAGCAGGTAATTCCACGATAAGCGTCGGCGTTTTGTGGCCGGATTTTGTGGGGCCACCATCAATTAATCCTTTGATATAGTTTTCAAGGCCGGTCATATCAAAACAGCCATGTTCCATTCCGATATTGATGTAATCGGCCCAAGTTTGCGCATCTTTTTTCCCCTCTTCATAAGTCAAAACATGACCTGAATGGGCACCAATATAATAAACTGGCTGATCAACACTTAATAATTCTGCTGCTTTATTGATTTGTGGCATAAATCTTCTGAGTAATGTGGAAAAATGAAAGGGGTGATGTCGATCTTTTTGTGTCTTTCGAGTTAGCACTTCGATCGCTAATTTCTAAATTATAAGCAAAAAGATCGACATCACCCCTTTTGTTTAACCTTCATACAACTATGAATAAAGACCTTCACCCCATCCCCGACGGACTGATTGTTCTTGTATTCGATGATGCCGTAAAATCCCATATTACCTTTGTCGCGCCGCTGCTCAAAAGCTACGGCTTTAATGCCACTTTTTATATTTCCGAGGGCTTGGGCTTTCTGAAAAATAAAGAACGCTATATGACTTGGGAAGAGGTTCGGGAGCTGCATGAAGCGGGTTTTGAAATCGGAAATCATACCGGCCAGCACAAAGCCGTGAGTAAGCAGTCACGTGAGGAATTGATCGCTGATATCGAGAAGATTGATAGCCGATGCGAAGAATATGGCATTCCCGTCCCTGTAACATTTTGTTATCCTGGAGGACACCATTGCCCGGAGACCGTAGCGGTTCTCGAAGAGAGACAATTCCTTTTCGCAAAACGAAGTTTTGAGATGGAACCCTCTTGGTCAGAGGATGTTGACGGAAACGGGGGGCTAGGCTCTGCTTATGATCCCACACTTCACCCTCCCTTACTCATCCCAACGACCGGAATGTCAGGACCCAACTGGCCATTTGAAGATTTTATCCGTGCGGTAGAGCTGGCCAGGGATGGGAAAATCACGGTATTTACTTTCCATGGCGTGCCGGATCTGGATCACCACTTTGTAAACACGGATCCGGATAAGTTTAAAACTTATATGGAATACTTACACGAGCATAACTGTACCGTTATTGCCGTCCGTGATTTGACTAAATTTGTAGACCCTTCGACTGGGCGAATCAGTGAACAGTAAACGGTAAACAGTGAACAGTAAATAATCCTTCTGGATCTTAACACGCGTTGGCGATTTTTCATTTTGACTTTTTGACCTTTTGACTTTTTGACTCAATAAATGACTGAAGAACAGAAGTTCTTTTTTGATCTCCGCGGGTGGATACTATTGCCAGCCGTGTTATCACCAGCCGATATTGATGAGATGAAAAAGGAGGTGTATGATGGCGCGAAGAATAGCTATGAAGGGTCACTTCAGAAGCTGCTCGACCATCCGGCCATCGTGGGTATTCTGACCGAGCTTCTCGCGGAGCCCTCTTTTGTTTCGGACGATTACTACAGCTTCCGTTGTGAAGGTTCTTTTACGACAGTCCGTCCTTCCGGATGGACTTTAACCGAGAATGCAAAAGTAAAAGGCGGTACCGCTACACCCCATGTCGTGCGTCCTCCACAGCAGGCTAACGCCATGCGATACCAGGTAGAAGGAAACAAGATTTTTGCAGGATTGACCCGTGTCGTCTGGGAGCTTGAAGAGGTGAAGGCGGGACAGGGGGGTACTACTTTTCTCAGCGGATCACACAAAGCGCATTTCAACTATGGAGGACCCGACCCCTATGCGCCCAATGTCAGTGACTCACCCTGGGAACAAAGCATTCGTGAGGCGATGGACGAATACAGCTGTCCAGCTGGTTCTGCCATCGTATTCACGGAAAGTCTCTTACATGCAGCCCATGATTGGACCAATCCCGATAACCCCCGGTGCGCGGTGTTCAATTGCTACAACTCTCTATGGGCTCAATGGCACCTGCTCAACCTGGACAACGAGATAATAGAAAAAATGCCGGAAAAACGGCGCACCCTCTTTCGCGGTACCTGGGAATTAGGAGAGTTAAATGGTAGCCGCAATCACAGCTATGCGGAAAATAATAGAAGTCTTTAAAACGCGATAGTGTATCAGCGCGTTTTAGGTTAGAAAAGGTTCACGGTTCAGAGTTGAGTTGAATATTTTTTAAAATAAATATTTTAAATCCCTCCTACCTTTGCTTGTAATAAAAAAATGCGAATAACAAAGTTTGAAACGGTGCGTGTCGGCGAGCAGCCTCATATCATTTGGGTTCGGGTTCACACCGATACTGGCTTGATCGGCCTAGGCGAAAGCTTTTATGCAGCAAGCACCATTGAAAGCGCAGTTCACGACCACTTTGGTTGCATGCTCGTGGGCCGCGATCCGCTTGCCATAGAACGGCACTGGATGGATATGTTCAAACTGTCAGATCATGCCGGTTACGGCGGCGCTGAGATGCGGGCGATTTCGGCAATCGACATGGCCCTTTGGGATATCAAGGGGCAGCACGCCGGGGTGCCGATCTACGAGCTGTTGGGGGGTGGCGTCCGAAATAAAATTCGTGTCTATGCTACGGGCGGTCCTTACAATGGAGCGGGTGACCTGGCTAAAGAGCTCCTCAACGACGGTATCATCGCCATGAAGCATGGACCTACGATTACAATCGCAACCCCCACAGACGGCCAGCTTCTTCACCCGAAAGACCTGGACTTCGCCCTCAAGCCGATCCGCGAAATTCGCGATGCGGTCGGCGATGACATTATGATTGCCAATGACGGACACGGCAAATGGGCATTGCCACAGGCGATTCAGATTGCGGAGGCGATGGAGCCATACGACATCATGTGGCAGGAAGATCTGATGCCACTGATGAATCCCTCTGCCCTGCTGCGCCTGCAGGAAGCAACGTCAGCACCGGTCTGCATCTCGGAGCGCTTACTTAGCCGCTGGCAATTCCGGGAGTTCATTGAAAATGGTGCCGCCAGAATTGTCATGCCTGATCTGATCTGGACTGGCGGTATATCCGAAGTTTACAAGATTGCCGTGATGGCTTCCGCTCACCAGGTCCCGGTGGCACCTCATGATGCAACTGGGCCTGTGAATATCTTTGCCTGTGCCCAGATCTGCATGAGCATTCCAAATGCCATGATCATGGAACACGTTCGACCATTCTTCCAGGGTTGGTACAATGACTTCGTTGAACCTAATCTGCCAATAGAACATGGCTGGCTTCATGCCCCCCAGGAACCGGGTATAGGCACCCGCCTTAAAGCGCAGGTGTTCGAGCGATCTGACGTCAGCGTAAAAGTGAGTGACGAGGACGTCCGAGTCGGCCTTCCAGATGAAAATTTTGCGTGCTACAGCGAAGACCAGCGCTTCAAGTCCGGTGCCTATACTACACCTGATGGGTGGACGGAAGAGATGGCTGCCGAGGTCCATGACATTTGGGCCTATCGAAAACAGCAGATTATTGAATCAGATAGTGATCAGTCATGAAGATCACACAAATCAAAACCATCCGCGTAGCTCAGTTCCCCGATGTCATCTGGGTTGAGGTTTACACCGATGCCGGGATCGTTGGACTTGGCGAAACCTGGTATGCCGCGACGACCGTCGAAGCAGCTATCCACGACTACTTCGGTCCTCTCCTTATCGACAAAGACCCTCACGAAGTCGAAGGCCACTGGCAAACAATGTTTCGACTATCGGACCACGCGGGTTACGGCGGCGCAGAGCTGCGGGCGATATCAGCGCTCGATATCGCCCTGTGGGATATTAAAGGACAGGCACTGAAGCTGCCAATCTACGAGTTAATTGGTGGAGTCACTCGTCATCGGATTCGAGTTTACAACACCCTCGGTGTATATGGTGATATCAAAGACGGCTACGATGTCTGGCGAGACCCGGTCGACGTCGCGAAGAGCCTGTTGGACGAGGGCATCAAAGGAATGAAGATGTCGCCGACCGATTTCATCGCTCGCTCATCAGAGGGTCAACTCCTGTTCAAGAAAGACCTCGATCGTGCGCTGAAGCCGATTCGAGATATCAGAGATGCACTGGGGATGGATATCCAGATTGCCAACGACGGGCATGGTAAATGGAACCTGCCCAACGCGATTCGAATCGTGAGGGACATGGAACCGCTCAAGCCAATGTGGCACGAGGAGCTAATTTCGCCGTTGAACGAGGACGCGCATCTTCAACTTCAGCGAGAGACGATAACGCCAATAGCCGTGGCAGAACGTCTGATGACTAGTTACCAGCACCGCCGTTTCATTGAGTCAGGCGCGGCACGTATCGTCATGCCGGATTTGACGTGGACTGGCGGTATTTCTGAGACCCGAAAGATCGCAATACTGGCGTCGACGCACCAGTTGCCGATTGCCCCTCACGATTGTGTCGGCCCGGTGAATATGTTTGCCTGCGCCCATATCTGCGTGTCACAGCCAAATGTGATGATCATGGAATACAACCGGGCGATGGCCCAAGGTTGGTACGGCGAATTCGTGGATCCGATGTTTAAGGTCATAGATGGTTTTCTTATGGCACCTGAAGGATCAGGACTAGGCACGCGACTCAGGCCCGAGATTAGTGAACGTCCTGATGCAACGGTGCGATTCAGTAATGAACCCCGAAATTCCTGGTTGACCTCGCCACAGCGCTACACCTATCCCCCTGAAGACTTACGCACAGAATTCTCTCAAGGATAAATAGGGCTCTACCTGTAGTGTTTATATACAAAAGCAGGATAAGATTTTCCCTTTACTAACTTAAAATTTTTATTTTTGAGTATATCAAATTGATAATTGTACCGAGGACGAAGTCCGACATCTTCCATATCGACATTTGATTGACTCTCCCCTTATTCGAATAAATTAGAAGATTGTGCAATGAGCATTTTAAGCAAAGATGATCGATCGTTTTGGGACGAGAACGGTTATGTTATCATTCACGACGCCGTTTCTCCAGAAAATATTAAAGCTACCTATGATGAAGTTTGGAATTTTTTGGATATGCAACCCGACGACCGGGAGAGCTGGTATCCGGACCCGCCGCGGCTGGGCCTCGGAGTGAAGATGCATCATCACCAGGTTTTGTGGAACAACCGTCAGCACCCCCGCGTGCACCAGGCCTTTGCGGAAATCTGGGGAACGGAGAAGTTGTGGGTAAGTTTTGACCAGTGCAGCATGAGCCCCCCGCTCCGCCCGCATTTGAATGACGGCGGGAAATTACACTGGGATACCCCTTTAGAACCACCTATTCCGTTTTGCTGTCAAGGTGTGCTTTACCTGACAGACACTGAAGCGGATAGGGGAGCGTTCACCTGTGTGCCGGGGTTCCATCAAAAACTCGAAAGCTGGTTGGAGTCCTTGCCACCGGAGGCCGATCCCCGAAAGCAGGACCTGATGCGCCTCGGGGCCATACCTGTTCCCGGTAAAGCTGGTGACTTCATCATCTGGCACCATTTACTCCCTCATGGGGCAGGTGTGAATACGGCGGACCAACCTCGGGTCGTGCAGTACATCTCCATGTTCCCAGCCCAGGAAGTGGATGAAGATTTTGTAAATTACCGCATTGACGCATGGAAAAATCGTCTTGCAGGTGGAGGTCATTCCGGCACGAGGGTTGAGTTGGAAAAAGGAAAAGAATATGAAAATGGTCAGACCGCGGAATTGACCCCCTTAGGACGAAAATTGCTGGGTCTAGATTCTTGGGAGCGCTAATGCGCGTCAAAAAGTCAAAAGGTTGATGGCGGGGGAGAATCAGTGAACAGTGTATCGAGTGTATAGCCCGACATCTTCCACGGTAAACAGTGAACAGTGCTGCCGCTTGTATTAAATTTTAAGGGTCATGCCTAGAATAGACACATATCAGATGTGTAAGCTATTCTAGACAAATGAGAAATAAGTATGTACATCGTTCAAAAATTTCTGAGGCCAAATTTCGGCAGTTAGTAAAGTGTTTTAGCTTGGATATGGAAGCGTTGAAGATAGCCCAATTGACAGGATTGAATCGTAACACGGTCAACCGTTATTTGCGCTTGTTGCGGGAGCGTTTGTTGCAGCAATGTGCGCAGGCCTCGCCTTTTAGGGGGTCGGTGGAAATGGATGAGTCCTACTTTGGAGGCAAAAGAATTCCAGGGCAAAGAGGTCGGGGTGCATTCAAGAAAGTGCCCGTCTTCGGGTTGCTCAAGCGTAATGGGAAAGTCTATACCCAGGTTGTACGCAATGTCTCCAGAGCCGCTCTGCATGCGGTGATCCAAGGGAGAGTTACTTTTGACAGTGTGCTTTATTCTGACGGGTGGCGTGCTTACAACGGCCTCGTGGATCTGGGCTATAAGAAGCATTACCGTGTCAATCACAACGACAACGAGTTTGCCCAGGGACACTCCCACATTAACGGGATTGAATCTTTTTGGGCTTTTGCTAAACTTCGATTGGCTAAGTTCAAAGGTCTTTCTCGTAGGACCTTCCAACTGCACCTCAAAGAAACTGAATATCGCTTTAACCATCGTCATCAAAACCTCCATCGTAACATCCTTAATATGTGCTTAAGATACCCTCTGTTCTAGGCATGACCCAATTTTAAATAATGGTTCAAATAGGTGGAACGTGCTGTCCCCAGCGTGTTTTGAAGTTATATAGAATAAATAATCTCCCTACTTGTCATTGCGAAGGAGGCGGTAGCCGCGTCGCGTTGCTTTTCGCAATGACAATTTAAATTGATGTATACTCAAACAAAGACTTAATGGTGAACTGAGAATGAGTGTATTAACTAAAGAGGATAAAACCTTCTGGGAGGAGAACGGTTACGTTGTCATTCACAACGCCGTTCCACCAGAAAAGGTCAAAGCTGCAAAGGCTGCGGTTTGGGATTTTTTGGAAATGCAGCCCGACAACCCGGATAGTTGGTATCCCGACCCGCCCCGGAAGGGGATCATGGCAGAGATGTATCAGCACCAGACATTGTGGGACAACCGCCAGTACCCCCGCGTTCATCAAGCCTTTGCTGAAATCTGGGGAACAGAGCGATTGTGGGTAAGTATTGACCGCGCAAGCATGAACCCACCGGACCGCACATCCCGAAAAGAAGCTGGGAAATTGAACGGTGATTCCCCTTCAAAACAGCCAATTCCGTTGCCGTTGCATTGGGATATCCCTGTAGAACCACCCATACCGTTATGTGTTCAGGGGGTGCTCTATCTGACGGACACAGCAGCGGATGGGGGAGCGTTCATCTGTGTGCCGGGGTTCCATCGAAAACTCGAAGCGTGGTTGGCGAATTTACCGGCGGATGCCGATCCGCGTAAGCAGGATTTGATGAGTCTGGGTGCAACACTGATTCCAGGTAAAGCCGGTGATCTCATCATCTGGCATAGTTCTCTGCCTCACGGGGCAGGTCTTAATACAGGAAGGTATCCACGGGTCGTGCAGTACATCACCATGTTCCCGGTGCAGGAAAAAGACGAAA
Organism: Opitutales bacterium; assembly: GCA_965219535.1. Classification (GTDB taxonomy): domain Bacteria; phylum Verrucomicrobiota; class Verrucomicrobiia; order Opitutales; family PNEW01; genus PNEW01. Next base: position 2,243,981 of record CBDCNV010000002.1, read on the forward strand.
ATATTCTAACTCGTCGCGTTAACGCATGGCGTAATAACCTGGCAGGTGTGATCGTCGAAAGCACCGGCTGGAAGGGGGAATTACGTAAGGAAAAGGAACATGAACTAGGGCAAACGGCGAAGCTGTCACCGTTAGGGCGAAAGCTGTTGGGGTTGGATTTGTGGGAATAAGAGTCGAAAGTCGAAGGTCAAATGTCTAAAGCGGGGGAAAAGTCAGTGAACAGTGAACGGTAAACAGTGAACAGTGGGGGAGCGCTAGCGCGCGTCAAAAAGTCAACAGCCGTCGCCAAGGCTATGGCCGTCAAGAAAGGTCAAAAAGTCAAAATGTTGAAGATGAGAAATTGTCGTAGGTGGAACGCGGTGTCCCTACCGCGTTATTCTTGACACTCTTTGTTTATTCTTAGTTAAGATCGCAACTGATGTTAAGTCGCAGAAAAGGGTATTTGAAGCCGCGGACGGGCCGCGTTTCTAAAGCAAGTCGTCAGTTGGAGGACGAGGGTTACACACTTTTACGGAAGGTGCTTAGCGAAGAGGAAGTCAATAATCTCGCACAAGAAATCAATGAGGTTTATGATAAGCTGCCTCCCGATCGCCGGGCGAGCCTTGGTATTTTGGAAGAGGATCAGGCTTTTCGTTATGAAATGTTCAATCGCAGTGCCTTGTGCCAGGAAGTTGTCGCCCATCCGAATATCTTGAAGACTATAGAACCTTTGTTGGGTGAAGATTGTCACGTTATTGCGAACACGAGCTGGCGCAATCCACCGGGTTCAGATCCGGAACATAAGGGCGGAGTCTGGCACATAGACGGCGGTCCACACATTCCACTTACCGATGATCAGGTATGGCCGAGCGACATCCCACATCCGATTTTTGCGATCGGTACACATATCTTTCTCAAGGATTGTCCAATGGAATGCGGCCCTACGGGCGTAATTCCCGGGAGCCATCTTTCAGGCAAACCGGCACCGCTCAATTATGATATGTCGGTGACTTGGAACAATGTTTCGGTAAAGCCCCTTCCTGCCAAAGCGGGCGATGTCGCGATGTTCGTCTCAGATATTTGGCACAGACGGATGCCAACATCCGAAGAAGATAGTGGCCGATTCTTTCTCCAGGTGCATTACGCGCGAAGAGACATAGCGCAACGATTAAGACGGACAGCTGATGTCAATCAAGTCTCGCCACAAGCCATCGCGCGCATCAAAAGTGATCGTGAAAAAACATTACTCGGGTTGCACCCCCCGAAATTCTATGACGGTTAAAAGAATCAAATAAACCAAATGGAATTAAAAGGAAAAGCAGCTTTAATCACGGGCGGCAACAGCGGAATCGGTAAAGCTATCGCATACGCCTTGGCGGAAAGGGGAACTGAAGTACTGATAAGTGGCCGACGGGAAGACCAGAACCGCGCGGTTGCCGAAGCGATCAGTAAAAAAACCGGGACCCGGGTAGAGGCGGTAACCGCCGATGTCAGTCTTGAGGAAGATTGTGAAATGATGGTGCGCCGAACAATTGAACTGTTTGGAAAAATCGATATCTGTGTTAATAGCGCCGGGGTCTCAACGGGACCCCAATTTTCGGACCTTTCCACTGAAGTCTTTGATCAAGTACTGAAAACCAATTTATACGGAGCGTTCTGGTGTTCACGAGCCGCATATAACGCGATGCGTAAGAATAAACTAAGTTCTCCGGATGATATTCGTGGTTATATCATAAACATATCATCGGTTGTAGGACTGGAAGCTTACGCGCGAAGTGGGGCTGGGAGCGGCGTTTACAGCGCTTCCAAATTCGGCATGATGTCGCTCAACCAGGGCATGTCTGGTTCGGGGCAGAAGGAGTTGATAAAAGTTACCGCGATCTGCCCGGCAATGGTTGCTACGCCAATGACTGACGAATGGAGAAACAACAACAGTAAAGAAGGTGATGAATTTATTGAACCAGAAGATGTAGCAGAAACGGTCCTTTACCTCACACGCCTCTCACGTGCCGTCTGGCCCGTGCAGGAAGTTTTACCCCGACGTGAAGTGGAGTAGAAGAGCTAAGCGATAATGCGTATATGCGTGAACGAGACAATTGAAGATTGCGGATATCGGATTGCGGATTTATCGTAATGAAATCAACTATCTTTACCTTGAACCCTGAACCCTGAACCCTGAACCCTGAACCCTGAACCCTGCAACGTGCATGTCCGTATTAAGTAAAGAAGATAGAGCATTCTGGGACGAGAATGGTTACGTTATCATTCACGAAGCTGTCCCCCCGGAAAATATAAAAGCTGCATCAGATGCGATTTGGGATTTTTTGGAAATGCAACCCGACGATGAGGAGAGTTGGTATCCCGATCCGCCCAGCAAAAGTATAGGGGTCAAACTGTATCATCACCAGGCTATATGGGACAATCGTCAGTGCCCTCGCGTATATCAAGCCTTTGCAGAGATCTGGGGAACGGATCATTTGTGGGTTAGTTTTGACCAGGCCAGCATGAGCCCACCGGATCGTTCTCACCCAAAAGATTCTGGAAAACTGTTCAGTGAGAACTCTTCAAAACAACCCATTCCGATGCACTGGGATATCCCATTAGAACGACCATTGCCATTTGCTGTTCAAGGGGTGCTCTATCTGAAAGACACAACAGCGGAAATGGGAGCGTTTACCTGTGTGCCTGGATTCCATCGCAAGACAGAAGCATGGTTAGAAAACTTACCTGCGGATGCCAATCCGCGTAAGCAAAATCTCATGAACCTCGACGTAAAGCCGATTTCCGGTAAAGCTGGAGACCTCATCATTTGGCAAGGTGCACTGCCTCACGGTGCAGGTCAGAATATAGCGAGGCATCCCCGGGTTGTGCAGTATATTAGTATGTTCCCGGCAAAGGAAGAGGACGAAGAAACGCGAAATTATCGCATCGATTCATGGCGCAATAACCTGGTAGGTGGTGGGGCTTGGGGTGTGATGCACGAGTTACCTTTCAGCAAGAAAGTGGAGTTGCACAAGGAAAAGGAACATGCGATAGGTCAGAGAGCAGAGTTGACCCCCTTAGGCCGAAAACTGTTGGGATTGGATTCCTGGGAACGCTAACGCGCGTCAAAAAGTCAAAAGGTCAAAAGGTCAAAAAGTTGAAGACGGACTCCTAAACTCAACATAACTTTTAAACGCGCTAGGGACAGCCCGCTCCGCAGTAAACTAGTTAGTATCAAAATTCTCTCTTGTGCCTTTTGTGGCTATCTTTTCTTTTACTCAGTTACCTCTGCGCCTCTGCGGTCCAATCTTCTTCCCCAATCAGAAATCCGCATTCCGACATCCGCAATTGTTATCAGTCTACTTCTGGGGCCCAGATACGATTCTCTTTGGCTTCGAGGAAACCCTGGTTGGTGGGTTTGAGTTTCCAGATTTCCAGTTTTTTGATTCTTGTCGGGTTGTTGCCCCATATGCCGAAGAAGGTATACGCTTTTAGACTGTTACCTTCATCTTTGTAAGTCATATGGGCGGTCAATGCCGCCTGACGGCCGTTGATGAAGACTTCCACCAGGTACTTATCGACGAAGATACGCAGGTCAAAATCTTCCCCATCCGGGAGATTGGCGACAGAAAACGGTGCCTCGGTTTCGCCGATGCATACAGTACCTGTCTCGGGACGAATCAGAATAAGGAGGCCTTCACTGTTTTCGCCGGCGAACAACCGGAAGCCGAAACGCCTGCGGTCAGCCGCTGCTCTTTCCATGGAGACGCGCACCTCGAAAGCATCCGTCTCGATTTCGGCGATGGACAGCTCCTCTGACGAAATCACTTCGAGGTCGTTGAATATTTGTTCTTCGTGCCGAAGCGTCTCGAGCTCACGCAGTGGTTGAATATTCAGGCTTCCATCCTCGTGAAGACTCAGCTCACGTGGTAATGACTGGATCGACTTCAGGTTGATTTCCGGATCGAGGGTCGTAAGCCATGACCACATTACACGGCGACCATCTGCTGTGAGGACACTTTCCGGTGCAAAAAAGTCACGGTAGCAAGGCTCTGTGAGTGACTGACCGAGCCGTCTCCAATTCATACGTCCATGGGTGTGAGGAACGAACTGCTCGGCTTTGGTATCCCAGTCGCCGAGGTAGTAGCGGCAGCCGATCGTATGGCTGATACACAGCAGCATCCACTGGTTTTCAAACGGGTAGAAATGGGCGCACGAAAGATCTTCGCCGATCGCAACATCCGGCATGTCGTGCTTCATGAATGGCCCGACATAAGTCCAGTTGATTAGATCAGTGGACTTGCACAGCGGAACATCGTCGGCAGCGGAATAGGCGTAATAAGTGTCGTCGATGCGAAAACAGTCAGGATCGTGGGTTAAACCGATATCCTTTCCGTCGGGACCACCTTTCGGCAGTATCGGATAGGGTTTCTCCCATTCACTGAGCTGATTGTCCTTTGCGACCGCGATGTACGTTTGATTCGGTTCTGCCAAACCCGCGTAGATGGCCGCATGTTTTCCCTCCGCGGTAATGAATCCGGTGCCGCTGAACATGCCGGTAGCGGTAAAGGAAGGTTGCAGCTTGGTGGACTGCCATGTCCAGTGCAGCATGTCGGGACTGGTGACGTGGACAAAAGAGTAGGAAGTTTTATTCTGAAAAAGATGTCGCAGAATGTAGTGCAGGTGGTAGACACCGTCCAAGTAATAGGCGACGTTAGGATCGCCCGGTGCACTGTCACCACCTGGGTGCATCAAGTGGTAGTTGAGTGTCAAGTCGTCGGAAACGATTTCTTCATCAGTGTGTTTCATTAGTGTGTCCTCTCAATTCTATTCATTATGGAAAATTCAATCTTTTCAAAAGGAGATGATAGGTTAAAATATTTCACAAGAAAATATTCGACCATATTCTATATCAATTACAATAAGATCGACATGGTTCCTTATGAATTTGCCTCCTTAGTTACCATTCGATTTATTTTTTTATTAAAGAGGACAAATCATTTCCTTGTGGTCTGGAGTGACAGGTCCAATAATTATATCGATTCTTTCCTCTACATAGAATCGATTTTTCTGCATAATTTTTCTGCTTATTATCAATAACGTGGACTTCAGGAGGACAGTAGCGAATGGTGAGTCCGCATCGCCTGCGCATTGAATCATTTGAGGTTGAACCGTGAACCATCATATCGGCATAAAGAGAAATTTCCCCCGCTTTTAAATTATTAAATACGGGTTTGCCATACCGTGTTACATTTGTGATTTCCTGCTCTAATACTGCGGGTTTATCAGTTTTTTCCCAATTGAAATGCCCGAGCTTATGCGTGCCGGGAATAAACTGCATGGCCGCGTTATCAGGATCGGCATCGTCGATCGCAAGCCATACGGTAACGGTTCGCGATGGGCTTATCGGCCAATAGGATGCATCCTGATGCCAGGGAACTACCTTTTTGTCCTGCGGCAGTTTACAAAAATAGTGAGTCCCCCAGGCGATGATGTCGGGCCCGATCAGATCTTCCACGTAATCGAGTATTCTGGAGTCCGTTACTATATCCCAGATTTCTCCACAATGGACATGATAACCATTAATCGCATAGGCCAAATCGCCCTTGTGTTTCCCATTTAGGAGATTGAGCAAATGATCAAAGTAGTCCCGGTTCTTTATTACCTCCGCGTCAGAGAAAATTCTTAATGGTTTCAAATAACCATTTTTATTATAGAAGCTTATCTGCTCAACCGAAAGACTCTTAGGGTGGCCATTGATCACCGGTTTAAATGACAGATCTTTTTTTTCTAAAACAGATTTGTTTTGCACAATTTAATTCAGTATCAAATATTAAATGATGGAGCTTTGAACATTTCAAAGCTAAGTTGTATTTTAGACATTGCGCATTGGGCTTAGCAAAACATTTAATTTATAGAGGAATCGCTAATTGAAACTCAAGGAATCAGAAGTTCAATCATTTCAACAAGAGGGATACTTGAAGGTCCCTCATCGGGTAATCGAGGAAGAACACCTCCAACGTCTTGTCAGATCTTATGACGCGGTATTTAATGACCATGAAGTAGGAGAGGGTGTACGCAACCTTTCGAAAGCGGAATCGACAACTGAAGAAACCGTGGAAACAGATGACGGGAAAATGTGGCAGGTAATGGGGATGTGGAAAAGAAGTGAGGATTTCCAGCAACTACTCTATCACAAACCGTTACTAGACATTGCTGAGAGTCTGATTGGTGGAAACATACAGTTATATCATGACCAGGCACTTTATAAGCCGGCAAACAACGGCGGGCCTATTCCGTGGCATCAAGACAATGCCTATTGGCGTTGTCAGCCGGCAGGCCTGGTCAGTATCTGGATTGCTCTTGACGATGCCGATGAAGAAAACGGTTGTATGAATGTCATCCCCGGCAGTCACGCGAGAGGTGCGTTGGAGCATTCGCGGGCTAAGACGGGCGATGGGAATACATCAGCTATATTAATGACATCCCAGGTAGATGATAGCAAAGCAGTTCCCATACCTCTGACCGCGGGCCATGCCATGGTTCATCACTGTTTAATGTTCCATACCACGCGACCAAACTATTCCAACCGTGACCGGCGGGCAATGGTCATTCACTATATGCCAGTGGGCACCCGCAATGGTGAAGGGGAGTTGTTGGAAGAGGAAGACTATCCGCTATTGAGAGGAAAGAACGTTAATTAGACAAGTAAGCAGGTCCTTCGGCGACGCTCAGGGCAGGCAGGTGTCGGGTGTCGGAAGAGATAGTCGCTATCACGTTTATGATCAATCTGGATTCTGCAATTGATTCGGCCACCGCTTAGAGCTAATGGAGATATATGATGGACAATGAAAACGACGGTCAATAGACTGGATTGGAACTGGATGTTTATTTGAATTCCATGCACGCTTAATTTTACACGAAAGATAAAAATGGAAGATTGCCGATGCTAACCAAACAGCAAGTTACATTTTTTAATACCTTTGGTTTTATCATCCTCAGAAAAGTGTTTTCGGAAAATGAACTCGCTATTATTAATGATGAGTTTAATCGAGGGGCTATAGATAAGCGGCAAATCCACCCGACGCTTACTAACTGGTCTAACCTTGGCACAGAAGCATCTTTCTTAAGCGAGTTGCCGGAAGATCCGCGAATATGTGTAACGGCAGAACAGTTATTTGGAGAAGACGCGGTAGCGATGTCATCGAACAGTAGCCGCCGCGTGGGCGACACACACTGGCATACTGATCGGCCTGACCCCCATTCTTACGGAATGAAATTTTCCGCTTATCTGCAGCCTATCGATGCCAGTAATGGCGCGCTTCGTGTCATACCGGGATCACACAAGAAACCCTATATAGATAATCTGAAAAAAATGGAATTGAATACTCCGGATATAAGTGTGCCCGCGTATACCTGTGAGTCATATCCAGGAGACATTGTCCTTTTCAACTTAGCTATATGGCATTCCAGTTGGGGTGGATCCTCTGACCGCCGCGTGTGTACCATGGACTTTTACAAAAATCCTAAAACACCTGAAGAAGAAGAGGCTATTTATGATCAGGTGAAAATCGATAAAGAAGTTTACGCAAAACTCCGTACTAGCGGGACGAATTTCCATCCCCAATGGGTAGCCAATTCTAAAAACAGTTCCCGACGTCAGCGCTGGATCGATTGGTTGCGGAAATATGAGTATGTCGAATCGAATGCGACCTGAATAGTTTTGACCAGCTTAGTGAAGGTATTTATCTTCGTCCTTTCTGATTCCCAATCTCAAGTTAACTAAAATTATGATACAGGAAAATCACAGTCTTACAGAAAAGCAGATCCAACATTTTGAGACCTTTGGTTTTTTGGTCCGACGCCAAGTGTTTAGTCCAGAGGAAATTGAACGTATTGACGGAGAGTTCGAAAAACATTTAGTCGAAATGAAAGAGGAGTATGAGCAAAAGAAAGAACGGCCCTGGCCTAATTGGTCAAATCTGATTCCGGAGACTCCTTATATTGCCAATCTATTGGAAGATCCACGTATCTGTGTGCCCACCGAACAATTGCTGGGAGAAGATACCGCCCCTGTGTATTCCAATGCCAACAGCATGAATAATAGTACAGGTTGGCATCCAGATATGATTCATCGACATATTCGCGGGCTTAAAAATCTTATTTACCTGCAACCAACAGACGGTGATCATGGATCATTACGTCTCATTCCAGGATCCCATATGAATCCAATGTTCGATGAATTGATACGAGTTGGATTGAAAATAACCGATGATAACGGACCGCAGTTTCTAAAAGATTCCGGCATGCGTGGTGAGGATATTCCCGCTTATATATTTTGTTCGCAACCTGGAGATGTGATCACTTTTAACCAGAACACATGGCATGCCGCGTTTAATTGTTTTGAAGATCGAAGGCTCTGTACTTTTGGTTTCTACAGCAACCCGAAGACGTCTCAAGAAGAAGAAGAACTCCATGCACTGGTGGAAAGATCGAGAGAGCATAAAAAAACTCTGACCATGAGTTCACAATCACAGTACCACCATCCGTGGTGGTTATCCAACCCGGAAGGCAGTACGCGGCGAGCACGATGGATAGAATGGTTAGAGAATTGGGGCTTTATCGAAGCGATGAATAATTAAGTAAGGTGGAGCGGCTGCCAGCCAGCCATAGCCTTGGTGAAAGTTGGTCCCTACCGCGTTGGTAAATGTCGTAAGTAAAGAAGCGTGCTAGGGACAGCCCGCTCCACCTTATATATCATAGTTAAGAAAACAATTTACATATTACAGCTGGACCGTGAATATTCATCTTAACTAGCGCAATAGCGCTCTTCAACTGTTCACCGTTCACTATCTTCTTCCCTGAGCACCGTGCCGGTAATAGCGCCGAAGCTGTTCGTGCAATTGGTTGCGGAAATATGAGTATGTCGAATCGAATGCGACTTGAATGGTTTTGACCAGCTTAGTGAAGGTATTTATATTCGTACTCTCTGATTCCCACTCTCTGGTTAACTAATATGATGATTCAGGATAATCACAGTCTTACAGAAAAGCAGATCCAACATTTTGAGACCTTTGGTTTTCTGGTCCGTCGTCAAGTTTTTATCCCAAAGGAAATTGACAGGCTTAATGAGGAATTCGATAAGCATCTAGCCACCATAAAAGATGATTTGGATAAAAAGAAAGATCTCAGGGGCTGGGACTGCCTGGGTAGTTGGGGCTGTAAATGGTCTAACTTGATTCCAGAGACACCTTATATGGCAAGTTTATTGGAAGATCCACGCATTTACGTATCCACAGAACAATTACTGGGAGAGGGCACCGTTCCTGTGCGTTCCAATGCCAACAGTTTTAGACAAAATACTGCCTGGCACCAGGATTCGAGGCAGCGCCATTTGTGTATGCTCAAAAGTGTTGTCTATCTGCAACCCACAACCAGTGACCACGGATCATTGCGTCTAATACCAGGTTCGCATAAGAGTCCTTTATTCGATGAATTGCTACGCATAGGGTTGAATAGTTCCAATGATAGTGAGTCACAGTTTCTCAAAGATTCCGAATTCCGCGGTGAAGATGTCCCCAGCTATATATTTTGTTCGCAACCGGGTGATGTCATTACTTTTAACCAGAACACATGGCACGCGGCTTTTGGTGGTTATGAAGACCGCAGGAACTGTTCCGTTTCCTTTTACAGCAATCCAACGACTGCTAAAGAAGAAGAGGATCTGCATGTTCTGGCGGAAGAAGCCAAAAGCATCAGTCCGGCAATGGATTTGCAAAATTCACCCTATTACCATCCGTGGTGGTTAGCCAATCCTGAAGGCAGCTCCAAGAGAGCGCGCTGGATAAAATGGTTGGAGAAGTGGGGCTTTATCGAAGCTTTAAGTAATTAAATAAAGTGGAGCGGATGTCTGTCAGCCATAGCCTTGACGAAGGTTGGTCCCCAAGCGCGTTATTGATAATCAATGAATAAAGAAGCGTGCTTGGGACAGCCCGCTCCACCTTCTTATTAGAATAATAGTTTAAAAATGGAGGGCCATGCTCCGTCATGGCCTCTATAATTTATGGGCAGTCAATGGATATTCTGCGGACGCGACAGAGCGCGTCCCTCCAGTCTAAACTCAACAACAATTAGAGTGGAATTCGGTATCCCTAGCACACTTCTTTTCCTTTTGTCTTATTTCATTTCCCTTTCAAGCTGTGAACGGTCAACCCTTCGAATTTTGGTTTACCGGGAGTGATGAAACTCAAGGAGTAACCCAAAGTAATTCCCGCAGTCATTCCGACAATGGAATATAGGAAAAAATGAACCTCGGTATAATGTTTTAAAAAATACAATAGTATAACACTAAGCACCGTGCCGGTAATAGCGCCGGAGCTGTTCGTGCGATTGGTAAAGATGCCGAGCGCAAATACTCCCCCGATCGCTCCGCCAAACAGGTTTAAAGCAATAATAAAGACATCCCACATCGAGGAGCTGTCCAGTTTTGCCATCCAGAGGGCGGCACCCGTTCCAAAAATTCCGAGCAATCCAGTCAGCCAGCGTGAGACGACAAGTAAATGATGATCGGTAGAGGCCGGCCTGGACCGCTTGTAGAAATCAGTGACGATGACCGTTGCCGTGCTGTGCATGGAACTGTCGAGGCTGGACATCGCTGCGGCAAAAACCCCGGCAATAATGATACCACTGAGTCCGATGGGGATATTTTGAACAATAAATAAAGGGACGATGGCATCAGTAGGCAAAGTCGGGTTTAATTGTTGGGGATGTGTTTTATAATAGACGTAAAGAACAGTCCCCAGACCAAATGCGATAAAAGACCAGGGGATGGCAAAAAGGCAATCAAACCAAAGCGCTTTTTTCGCTTCTTTTGCATCCGCGGTCGTCATAATTCGCTGAACGATCGTTTGATCCGTGCATAAATTTAAAAGGCGGGTGATTATAGCATTCAGGAGGACAACACATATTACTGCTTCCGTGTAATCCCATTTGAAAATAGCCATCGTCAGCTTGCGGTCTGTCATAGCAACTTCAAAAAAAGTCCCAACCCCGCCATCGATGTCCGTTAGGACAAGCACGATACAAAGTATGGCACCCCCCATAAGAACAATGAGCTGAATAACATCCGTCCAGATGACGGCTTCCATGCCCCCCAACACCGTATAGACGGTGGCGAATACACCCATTAGAAGGATGCAGGTGTATTTATCGATACCGGTTACCGCGGAGAGCGCGAGCGCTGGTAGAAAAAGAACGACGCTCATGCGCCCGAGGATTTGAAAGAGACAGAATATCCCGGCAATTATAAGACGAACAACGATATTAAACCTTGCTTCAAGGTACTCGTAAACGGAAGTAAACTTTAATTTGTGATAAAAAGGAATGATCGTGCTGTTAATAAACGGAACGACGATAAACCAAACGACAACTGCGGTAAAATAGACCCAATTAGTGGCAAAAGCTTTCGCGGGAATAGCCATAAAACCAATGGAACTTACTCCCGTTGCTAACATACTTAACCCCGCTGCCCAGAAAGGAATGCGCTTCCCCGCCAGCAAATAATCTTTCGTCGTTTTTTCTCGCTTGGAAAAATAAAATCCCATCCCCATTAATACGACCAGATACAATATAAGTAATGTGTAATCGAGGGGATGAAAATACCTTTTTATTATACTCTTGGTTCGAGCTAGATATATTTTGGAAGTCCGTATACCCGGCGATGTTTCTCCGCTCGCCAAAACGTAACCCTCTGCAAAGGGAACGATACCCGTATGCACTGCGCTCTGTGGAAGGTGTCCGAACTTTACCCAGGTGTCGGTAATCGTATGGTAGGCTAATATGTCATCAGCAAATCGAGATTGGACCTTCGACAAACCAGTCCGGCCGATATTATGACCATCAGATCCGCCGAAAATCATGATATGCGACTGACCAATCGCAGCTGCCGGTGCCTGGAACGCGGGGCGAGGCATTGGCGCAATTTGCTTCCAACGATTAATTAAATCATCTTCTCGTGGATCATAAAAGTAGGCGTCATTGAGATAGACTTCATCATGTTTACCGCTAAACAGATATAGACAGGGGTGATAGCCGCTGTTTTGGGTAATTAGTGTCGCTCCATAGCGTTCTAAACCGGGAAAGGATTGAAGCTCCTGCCACAGCATCACCTCGCCCTCCTCGGATGGAATAAGATCCATGACCCAGAAATTATTGAGCGGGCCCTCCTCATTCATTCCTCCGGCAACATAGATCTTATTCCCAACGCGCGCAGCGGCTGCTCCATGACATTTGAGAGGAAGACCTGGTAATTCCACTCTTACAATTTCCTTACTCTCTTCATTCCAGTTTAAAATAAAAACATCTTCGAATTGGTTGTTTTCATCGCGTCCTCCGAGGCAGACAAGACCATTATCTGTTACCACCGAGGCTCCATCGGTGACAGGATGCGGTAAATTAAAATTTGTATGCCAACGGTATTTTTCATCACCTGTTTTTTCTAAAACGTAAATTGAATCGTGATAGACAGTTTGTCCGTCTTGGCTATTGATTTGAGCTGTGCTCGAGCCCCCGGCAATAATCAACGCGCCATTGCTTGTTCCGATAAATGCTCCGGAAATGCCCGCTTCGTGTGGCAACTCCGGCAATTCTTCCCAGCTGAATAAATCATCAGTAGAATTATTTTCACCGGATTCTGCCGCGAGGGAAGTAGAGACGGTAATTAATAGTGATAGAAATATAAATAATGTGTATCGCATGCGATAGGCGAGATATGATTGGATTGATAAATAGCAGGTAAAATAGGTCGAGCTAAAATATAATGAAGAGATAATGGTAAAGGGATAATGCGACAATGCGTGAATGCGGAAGAGTGTTATAGCAGCCACGCGCTGTAACTTGACATCAAAGCCACTAATTTTGTATTAACCGGTATCATGAAATATGTTACTCCCGATACCGACTGGTCTAAACTGACTTTAGGGGAGAGGATCAAACATCTCGAAATCGAAGGTTACGTCGTAGTTCCAGATATTCTCAGTCCCGAGCATGTCAAAAAGCTCAAAGCTGAAACGATAAAACTTGAGACTAACCATACCGATTACAGTGAGAGACAACGTGTTTTAAAAGATAGAAATCTGGAATATAAAGGTGGGGTCTTTACCGATCTAGTTGCCCATCCTCCAACTATCGCTTTCTTGAAAGAACTTTGTGGCGATGAGATCATCATGATGTCATACTCCTATTCACGTTCTGAACCGGGTCATCCGGGTATCAATTTTCATAGTGATGCCATGAGTTACGGATCGCATCATTTTGGTCACTCACTCAGCTGTCCGAAAATGCTGCGTGTACTCTACTACCTGGACGATCTTACACCGGAAGTTTCACCTTTCCGAATTATCCCACGCACGCATCTCAGTTTTCATAATCAAGCCAACCCTTACCTTCGTTACAAGGAACACCCTGAGCAAGTTATGGTTACCTGTAAGGCAGGGTCTGCAGTTTTCTTTAATATGTATTGTTTTCACGGTAATTTCCCTAACGTTGGGGATAGACCACGAGAAGTGCTGTTAATAAGTTACCGTCCTTCGTGGGCAGGTCCGATAAATGAAATTGAGTCGAGAGACCCTGAAAAAGTAGCAACCCTGCCCCCAGAAATACAAGCGTTAATGGGCGATTTGAATACCCGCATCTGGAAGCCGGATGCAGGTAACATTCACCCCGACATGCCCAGTGAAGCTACGGGAATCAATCCAAGTCGTTGGGATCGCGTCTAATGTTTTTGCGGATTGTGCCCTACGATTGTCATAGTAGATCCTGATAACTGTTCACTAATCACTGCCTCCATATCAGCGTATTCACGCATGCCCTCATTTATGTCTGGCCCTTTTGTTATTGCGAGATCCCCGTTAATGAGGGTGCTGCGATGTCAATCCGGCCTCGGCAAGCCCGACAGGATCGCCGTCCGCTGAACCGAAAACGCGCCATCTATCTTCGTGCTTGCGTTCTCAACCTCGTAATTCCACCTTCAATGCCGTGAAGAAACGCTTTCGGGATGGTCTCGCCGGGGATATGCACCCGAACCGCTCGAAAGGCGTTTTCTTATCAGATGCAAAATCTTATAAAGAAGGACGATAAAATGATGAAATATATTCACACCCCGGAAGATTCAAAAGATATCGATACTAAATTAGGGGTCGCTATAGCCGGGCCTGATCAAGTCAAGATGGCCAAAGTTACACTCGGCGAGCTGGGTTTTAATAATTTTCCCACGCAGCGCTTGATTATTGGCACTCATACCTGGCCTCCGGGTAGAAGTCACGGCTCTCACCATCATCCGAACTGGGAGCAGTGCTATTACATCATGGCAGGTCAAGCAGAGATCACTGTTGGGGATGAGAAACGGATCGTTGGACCAGGAAGCTCTGCGTATATGCCAGCGAATGTCGATCACAACATTACGGCAGTCGGTGACGAGATGATGGTAGCATTCAATATCGGATGCGTCCTTGATGAAAATTATGAGGGAGAAAATATAGTGACATGAACTGAGAGCATCCCGATTGCCGTCTATCTCAATTGCACTTTTCACACTTGCGGATAGTGCGGTCACTGCCCCCTGCAGGCTCAACCAATAATCACCTACGAGTTATTAAGAATAGTAGCCCGTGATGGCGAATTTCAGGACTTTTTCGGAACCTGGTAAAAGATGACAAGGAGATTGTCAGGTGTGAACGAATCACAAATCCTGACAACCTTTATGAAAAAAACCACGTCATCTACAAGGAAGTTAAAAAAAAGCCGAAGTAATCAAGCTTGGGATTGATGTACATATCGACCGTTATGGTGTAGTCATGATGGTAGACGGGAAGACGCCGAAAGCGCCCGCAAGTTCAGTCCCCCTTCGTTTCTAAAATGGGTAGAACTGTAAGTAAAGGAAGCCCAGCTGATGATCAGTTGCTATGAAGCCGTCTTTTTTGGCTGCGGTTTGACAAGTCAGCAAATCTTTAAAAATACCATCAATCCTATCGCCAGTGGCTTCCCTCCTACTTACAAGTGGTAAGAGCAATGATATAAATTTGACGTCCACTTTTTAACTCAATTAAAATTTCACTTGGTGGAAATATTAATATCAAAAAAGTAATTACCATGTTACATAAAAATTCGCGCGCGCTTTTTATTTTCTCAGTTTTATACCCTGTTCTTCTTATTGCCCTTCCTCAAGATCTGGAGGTGTTCACAGATTTCGAGAACGTCAGCGGAGAAGGTTCTATTTTCATTGGGCAGGAGCCAAATGTTATTACCCTGATCGGTTTCACGGTGGAGACTTTAGAAGATCCTGCGCTCTTACACTCAGGAACGAAGGCGATAACTCTTGGACCTGGACAGGAGGGAAGGATCATCTCTTCAAGAGGGATACAATTTCTCGAGTTTTATG
Organism: Opitutales bacterium; assembly: GCA_965219535.1. Lineage (GTDB taxonomy): Bacteria > Verrucomicrobiota > Verrucomicrobiia > Opitutales > PNEW01 > PNEW01. The sequence continues at coordinate 2,259,378 of CBDCNV010000002.1, forward strand.
CGGGTGAGAACACGGGCGCTGGCAAAATAGAGTTAAGAGGAAAACTCAATTTAGGTTCGACAGCGGGGGGAGGAGGTGGAGGTTTTGACTCTGGAATCGCCACCGTCATCGGCGACGATGGTATTATCGAAGGATTGCCAGTAAATATCAACCCCGGCGCCAATCCCCCTTTATACAGTTTTGTCGCAGACAGCGGGTCTTTTCAGGATGAGGATGATTTTAACTTTCTCGGCGGTATTACAGAAGTGAAATTTTTGAATGTTATGGGAATACTCGTGCTCGACAACCTGGGATTTACCCTGACTGAATTCCCTTCAAACAACACTGTTTACAGCAATTTTGATGAATTTGGTCCGGGTGCAGGACAATTAGAACCATTGTTTATTGGGACTTCGCCTAATACGGCTACTTTTGACGGAGGGTTAATTATAAGTTCATTTGCAGGTAACGGCAATTATGTACGCTCGTTGTCTACTTCTTATGCAGTATTTAATGGTGGGGAGGCAACCATCACTTTTGAAACCCCAGCTTATGAAATAGATTTTTTCGGAGCTCAAAGTGTGAGCTCAGGCGAGAGCGATCCCGACGGATCAGTCGAAGTCTACGATACGAACGATAACTTAATCGCTACCTTTACGAATTTTGATGCGAGTATTACCCCTGAGTTCAAACCCAGTTTTCTAACGATTAATGCAGATGAATTAGGAGCCCCGGGTGGCATTAGCAGGCTGGTCTTGAAGGATGATCCCAATATCAATCCTGATTTCAGTCGTACTTCAGTCGACGATTTTGGGTTTACTCCTGTCGGAGCCCCGGGCACCGGCTCCGAGGGTTCCCCACCCGCGGATGCCCCTTTCATCACCACCCAACCCGCAAGTCAGGAAGTGCAGTCCGGCACATCGGCAAGCTTATCCGTTGCCGCCAGCGGCGATGATCTCACTTACCAGTGGTATACCGGCAACAGCGGGGACACCGCCAACCCCGTCGCAGGTGCCACCGGCAGCACGCTAACTACCGGAGCGCTCACCGCGAGTACGAACTACTGGGCACAGATAACCAACGCCGGTGGTATTGCTGACAGCGATACTGCAGTTATCACTGTGGCCGCCCCTTCTGTGCCTCTCGTCCTCGATGGCACGGGAGATATCGCCGGAGAAAATATCCAGCATCCTAATGGTAATGTATTTGACCAGATTTTGTTAACCGGAGAGTCCATTCAGCTCCAAGCCAGACCGGGACAGATTACACGGGTCTCCTTTATGGATGAAACCGAGGACATTGTTCAGGTTGAGTTTTCAGGTGCCGGAACCTTTACTGTAACTCTGGACCCGGCCACCTTCCTGCCCCCGGCCATTCCTCCACGCTACAACCAGGCTGTCGAGTACGTGACCGGTAAGCCTAGCGTGGTCATCGACGGAGCAGATGCGAATACCTTCTTCAGTATCTTCACGGTTGGATCGATCAACGCAGTGAACCAGGCACTATTCCCCGAAGGACAGGTTTATGACGCACAAGCGGATGTGACATTAGTAGAAGTTGTAAATTCCACGAGCATGGGCGGCATGCAACTATCGAACACCGTCTTCAGCGGAAGCACCGGTAAGACCGGCGTCGATGCGCGCGGAGTGCCGATCGCGGTACGCTTAACCATTGGTGACATCGATGCCGATGGAGATGCGGTGCCGCACCTCTTATTTGGGTCAGGTTCATTCACGATTGCCGCCGGTAATCCTGGATTACGTATAACGGGAGGAGACCTGGTACAGACCAACGCAGCTGCTATTGTCGTGGCAGAGAGTGGATCGACAACGACCGGATTTGATACCCTGATCACGCAGAACAACTTCAAGTCTGACAACACCCCTCAGCCGACTCTGAGTATCGATGCCACTTTCGCCAATGAAGATGGAGATGCAATTGAGGTTACGACTGAAGAATTGACGATTGAATAGAGTCAAAACGTCAAAAAGTCAAAAGGTCAAAAGGTAGGATACATAACGTCTATCATGTCTAGGTGTTAAGTTTTAAGTGTTAAGCAAAGAGGTGGAACGCTCCACCTTATTGTCATTGCGAGGAGCAACGCGACGCGGCAATCCAGGGGATTGTCAACACGTGACCGGAATTTTCTTGGAGTGAAAGATGTCGAGCAAATACTCTCGGTAGCCGCGCGCGGCTGATAGCCTCCCTCGCAATGACAAGAGACGATGTAAACGTGATCAGCTTTTATTCAACCAAAGTGGAATTCTTCAACTGTTCACCGTTCACTGTTTACTCTCTTAATCTTCCCTGGGAAGTGAAGTATAAACGGTGAGACCCTCCATGGACTTTTCTTTCTCCGGTATAATCAGGCTGGCGAAGTAGCCCACGATGAAACAGACGACAAATCCAAAAAAAGCGTAAAAGTAAAAATTAATTTCGGTATAGAATTTTATAAAACACAGGACGATCGCGCTCGTGATCGCGCCAATAAAAGCACCGCTTCCATTGGATTGTCGTGTAAAAATACCCAGGGCAAATAACCCCGCCAGGCCACTGCTGAATAATCCAAGGATTGAAATGAAAAAGAGCGATGCGGATTTGATATCCATAGACACCATGATTAATGCAAAAGCAGTACCAAATATCCCTGTTATCAATGTAACCCATCGCGCGAGATTTAAACAGCTATGCTCTGAGGCCTCAGATTTGAAACGTCGGTAAAAATCAGTAACAAAAGCTGTGGCCATTGAGTTCATTCCGCTGTCCAGGCTGGACATCGCTGCAGAAAAAATAGCGGCGATGACAAAACCCGCAAGACCCACGGGGATTTTCTGCGAAATGAATAGTGGTAAGATCGCATCATTCTGCATCCCCAGGTTAAGACTTGATGGATGGGATTTGTAATAGACGTAAAGCGCGGTCCCCATGAAGTAAAAGAGCAGGCCGGTGGGGATTTTCATCGCGACGTTTAACCATAAGCCCTTAGCGGCCGCTTTTTCATCTTTTGTTGTGAGGTATCTTTGAATCATAGACTGATCTGCGGTATATGAAAACAAGGTACCAAACCCTCCGCTGATAACCACAGCCCAAAAAGTTGTCTCGGTCATATCCCATTCCAGGTAGAGGATGCGGAATTTATCATCAGCGATTCCTGTTTTGAACAACTCAATAACACCGCCTTCGATATGAAAGGGAATTACCACTAAGGCCACGATGATCCCACCAAAGAATATGATAACCTGAAATACATCTGTCCAAACAACCGCTTCTATCCCACCGAGCACGGTATAAAAGGTGCTCAGCAGTCCCATTGAAAGGATGCACAGATAAATATTAATACCGGTAATCGTGGAAAGGACAATCGCGGGTAAATACATCACGATGCTGATCCGCACCAATTGAAAAATAATAAACTGTGCGCTACCGTATAAGCGAACGGGAAGGTTAAAGCGTTTTTCAAGGTATTCGAAAGCGGTGATGATGTTGAGTCTTCGGTAAAAGGGCAGGTAAAAGTAGATGGTAATTATAGGGACGATCATGAGCGCTATATAACTGGGATAAACAAACCAGTCCGTGCCATAAACTAAAGCAGGGAGGGAAATATAAGTGAGTGCGCTTAGCCCTGTCCCTAAAACGCTGAGTCCCGAAGCCCACCATGGTATGCGGCGACCCGCGAGGAAGTAGTCATCCGTTCCCTTCTCCCGCTTGGAAAAATAGAACCCCATGATTACCAGTCCTATCATATATAAAATGAGAAAGAAGTAATTGGTTATACCAAAGGTCGCGCGCGCGCCAGTGTCATGGACCATGAGCTGGACTTTGGGTGTTCTTCTGCTCGGTCGAATCTCACCGCTCGTTAATGCAATCCCCCCTCCCCAGGACACGGCATTCGAGTTGACCACACTGATGGGTATTTCTTCTTTGATTAACCAGGTGTCGGTAATTGTGTGATAGACGAGCAGGTCGGGGGAAAATCCTGGATGGTCATCGTGCAGATCTTTTCCGTTAAATTCACCTGTCGCTCCGCCAAAAATAAGGATATGCGATTGACCGTAGGCCAAACTGGGAGCTGCCGTGACGGGGTGCGGTGTATCGCTGATACGTTCCCATTGCTTATACCTTAAAGAGTAACGATAACCGTCAGCCAACGATTGCGTTCTAACTTTTCCGTTCCCCGCTGAAATCTGATCTTCACCTCCGATTATATACAAATAAGGTCTGTTTCCCTCATTCTGAGCGGCAAAGATCGCCTTCCTCCGGGCCGGCCCATCCCAGGGTTCCAATACTTCCCACCTTGCATCTTTGTCGTCCAGGTCGAGTGACCAGAATACAGGAGAAAGGTTTTCGTCACTTCCACCAACCTGGCCCCCTGCTACGTATAGGGTATCTCATATCTTAGCGGCATCCCCAAAGGATAGCGGTTCAGGAAGCTCAGGCAGTGATACTTGTTCAATATTCTGAGCTTCAGGATTCCAAGTGAGTTGTGTGACCCCGTCGTGATAGCTCTCGGCATTACTGCCTCCGATCAGGATCAAGCTATCACCGGTGCTGACAGATGCTCCATAGGCGAGGGGTTGCTTGAGTTTGAATCCAGTCAACCACGCCTTCTCTTTATTTTCAGGGGTTAGAACATATATTGTGTCATAAAAGACTTTTGTTCCATTCTCCCACTCCGGTTTATCGGGGAAGTTTGTGCCACCCGCGACGATTAGAGCGCCGTTGCTGACGCCGGCAAATGCGCCGCCCAGGCCAATTGTATGCGGAAGTTCGGGTAGCTCCTCCCAAGTGATAGCTTCCGGTTTCGGGGGCTCATTTTCACCGCACCCCGTAATTAACAAGACACCGACAAAAAATAAGAGAATAACGAATAGACGTTTCATCGAGACTGTGATGACAGTGCCGTTGGAAGTAAAAACTGTTCAGTGTTAATCCCCTCAAACATTTCAATCATCGGGTATTATATTTTTAATTTTCTCTCTGAGCAGAGTTTTCAATTCATCATAGTGCGTTAGCCAAATACTATGGGCGGCATCTTGAATTTCAAAGTACTCTCCTTTTTTAATTAAATTTGCTAACTATTCTGTTGGCCAGTTTAGCCTTATATCCTTCCCCGCATTTACAAATATCGCGGAAACATTTATGCTCGCTATATCATGTAACAAATTAGGGTTCTTTATATATTCTCTCCATGATAGAGAGCCTATTTTATTTACCTTCGGGTCTGCTTGAAAAATCTTACCTCCATAATCTTCACCGTATTTTTCTAAATTTTCATGGTATGTTTTACTCCATTCTCTGTCATTAACAATTCTTCCGCCTGCGATACCAATCAATCCAATGACATTTTGAGGATACTTGATCGTATAGCCTAGCGCAACATCTGGACCTGCAGAATGGCCGCCAATAATAATTTGGTTAAAATTATATTCCTTTCTGATAAATTCTATATCACCTAACGTTGTTTCCAAATCGTAATTGCCGTCATAGTCCGATCTTCCACAGCCCCTTGGTTCAAACCTTACTACTTGGCATAAGTCTTCGACCATTTTTGATACAGGTTCCAGGTAATCGTCACACCCGGGACCGCCATTACAAAGTATTAGAGGAAACCCTTGACCATTCACTGTAGTCCAGATTTTGGTTCCGTTATTATTTAGTATTTTGTCCATTAATTTATACGCTTAAGCTCAGCCGTCTATAGGCTGATATTCGCCGAGAATTTACGCGGTAGATTCCCCTTGGCTTCGTCCCAGGGTTTGAGGATGCGGCGGAGGGCGGCAGCCATTTCGGCGCGTTGCGATTCAGGCAGAAAGTTGTGAACGATGGCGTAGCCCCGGGTAGCGAGGGCGTCAAATACGGTATCGTTTAATTTTTGCATCGTTTATTCGGAAATGGTGAGAGCGTTAGCTTATGCAGATTGTGGCTGCTTGATCTTGCATTGTTTTCTATCGTCGATTCGATTTGCTTTTGTAATAAGGGTGATTTTATTAAAAGGCCAAGTTAAACAATACGGCATATAAGTAATGAACTCATCTTACCCTAGTGACAAAAGCTTTAACAAATCATCAGGTTGATCGCTTGCTTCAACGATAAAAATAAGAGGAAAAGGAGCAGAGCTTGGGAATAATCGATACAGCGGTCATTGTAATATATTTAGGCGTTCTTGTAACTATGGGTGTGTATTTTTCGCGACGCCAAAAAACGACAGAGGACTACTTTCTAGCTGGCCGCAACTTACCGGGATGGGTGGTCGGGTTTTCCATTATGGGTACTATAATTGGGACCATATCCTTCATTGGCAATCCCGGAGAGGTATTTAAAACTAACATGTGGGGATTTCCCTCAAGTTTAGCTTACCCGTTCGTCATGGTTTTTGTCTCCGTTTATATAGTCTCCTTTTACCGTCGGACGATTCGTATGACTGCCTATCGGTATTTGGAGATGCGATTTGGCTATCCCGTACGAGCTTATGGCGCGGTAGTATTTCTTATAGTTCACGTATTACATTTAAGTATGACTTTCTATTTTCTAGCGGTCGCCGTTGGCTACATGAGCGGATGGGATGTGTGGTGGGTAATCCTCTTCGTAGGCATGGCGACAGTCATTTACACGATGGTCGGCGGTATAGAAGCGGTCGCCTGGAGTGATGTAATACAAGGTAACTTACTTATCATCGGCGGTCTGTTTTGCCTAGGTGTTTTACTATTCTCATCCGATGCTGGTCCCACCGCAATTGTCGCCAAGGCCTGGGAGGGAGGGAAGTTTTCATGGGGCGATTGGAATTTCAGCTGGTATGAAAAAAACCTGTGGTTTTTCGTCGTTGGTGGAATGTTGGGAGCGCTCCAAAGTTTAGCCTGTGACCAATCCAATGTACAACGTTATCTCCTGGCAAAGACTGACAAAGCAGCAGCTCGAGCAGCTTATATGGGAGCAATAGTGTGTGTTCCAATCTGGTTTCTATTTATGCTCATAGGTGCTTTAATGTGGGCGTTTTATGAATTATCCCCGAATCCACTGCCATCCGAGGTGCTTCAACAAAAGGATTTTATCTTACCGTATTTTATGAAAACCCAATTACCGGCAGGAATGGTTGGTCTTATTTTAGCGGCGTTATTAGCTGCAGCCATGTCATCGATCGATTCACATTTGAATGCAATTGCGACGGTGATCGTCAATGATTTTTACGTGCGACTGCGCCCAGAATCCAAAGATAAAAATCGCCTGCTCCTGGGTAAAACTATGGTTTTGTTTTTTGGCGTATCCTCAATCATTTTGGCACAACAATGGGTCGGGGTTAAATCAGTCATTGAATTATCCATTGTTGTGGGAGCTATGATACCGGGTGGACTTCTCGGTGTGTTTACCCTTGGGTTTTTATTTCGATGGACGACGGCAAGGGGTACCTATATTGCCATTGCAATCAGTATACTCTTTAATTCGTGGGCAGCATTTACGCGTATTACTCTCCCGGGAATGGAAACACCCCTGCTTGATCTTGGGCGTTTTAACTACACCTTGAGTCCATTCGTGATTGGAATCTTCAGCCATTTTGTTCTCTTTGGCACAGGGATGATTGCGAGTCTAATTGCAGGAGGCCCCCGATCGAATACCAAGGATCTTACTTTCTGGGATGTCCTAGAAAGACGAAGGGAAGAGAAGAAATCAGTGAACAGTGAACAGTGAACAGTGAACAGTGAACAGTGAACAGTGAACAGTGAACAGTGAACAGTGAACAGTGAACAGTGCTGCGATATTATAACACGGATAATGATGCTTCGCGATTGTGCATTTCCCTTTATAAGTTTTAAAGATATCCAATAGTGAAAAGTTCAATAGAAACAAATCATCAAATTGATCGCTTACTGTAATAATACGAAAAGGAACAGCACTTGGGAATAATCGATACAGCGGTCATCGTAATTTATTTAGGCGTTCTTGTCTCTATGGGTGTGTATTTTGCGCGCCGCCAAAGGACGACGGAAGACTACTTTCTAGCGGGTCGCAACTTACCGGGATGGGTGGTCGGTTTTTCCATTATGGGAACTATTGTCGGGAGCGTGACCTTCATCGGCCATCCCGGGGAGGTATTTAAAACCAACATGTGGTCGTTGCCAGCACATTTAGCTTACCCGTTCGTCATGGTATTTGTCTCCGTTTATATAGTCTCCTTTTACCGCCGGACGATTCGTATGACTGCCTATCGGTATTTGGAGATGCGTTTCGGCTACCCCGTGCGGGCCTATGGCGCGATAGTATTTCTTTTCGGTCACGTATTACATTTAAGTGTGACTTTCTATTTTTTGGCGGTCGCTGTTGCCTACATGAGCGGATGGGATGTGTGGTGGGTAATCCTCTTCGTAGGCCTGGCGACAGTCATTTACACCGTGGTCGGCGGGATAGAAGCAGTCGCTTGGAGTGATGTAATACAAGGTAACTTACTTATCATCGGCGGTCTGATTTGTCTGGGTGTTGTGCTTTTCTCATCCGATGCTGGTCCCACCGCAATTGTCGCCAAGGCATGGGAGGGGGGAAAGTTTTCATTGGGCAATTGGGATTTCAGCTGGTATGAAAAAAATCAGTGGTTTTTCGTTGTTGGCGGGGTCTTGGGCGCACTCGGGGGTTTAGCCTGTGACCAGTCCAATGTACAACGTTATCTCCTGGCGAAGACCGACAAAGAAGCAGCTCGAGCAGCTTATATGGGAGCAGTGGTGTGTGTTCCCATCTGGATTCTTTTTATGGTTATAGGAGGATTAACGTGGGCATTTTATGAATTATCAACGGATCCTCTTCCAGCCGAGGTGCTACAACAAAAGGACTTTATCATTCCTTACTTTATTAAAACCCAATTACCTGCAGGATTGGTTGGGCTTATTTTAGCGGCGTTATTGGCCGCAGCCATGTCCTCGATAGATTCAAATTTGAATGCCATTGCGCTGGTGGTCGTCAATGATTTATACGTGCGACTGAACCCAAAATCCAATGATAGACATCGACTGCTTCTCGGTAAATCTGTGGTTTTGTTTTTTGGCGTGTCCTCGATCATCATGGCACAACAATGGATCGGGATTAAATCGGTCATTGAATTATCCATTATTGTAGGAACGATGATACCGGGGGGGATTCTTGGTGTGTTTACCCTTGGGTTTTTATTTCGATGGACGACGGCAAGGGGTACCTATATTGGTGTTGTCGTTAGTATACTCTTTAATTCGTGGGCAGCGTTTACGCGTATTACTCTCCCGGGAATGGAATCACCCTTGCTTGATTTTGGGCGTTTTAATTACACCTTGAGTCCATTCGTGATTGGAATCTTCAGCCTTTTTGTTCTCATGGGCGCAGGGATGCTGGCAAGTTTACTAGCAGGGGGCCCCCGACCGGATACCAAGGATCTTACTTTTTGGGATGTCCTCGAAAGAAAGCGGGAGGAGAAGAAATCAGTGAACAGTGAACAGTGAACAGTGAACAGTGAACAGTGAACAGTGAACAGTGAACAGATTTTCTGCATCATAACACGAACGTTGACGCTATGCGACAGTGCACTTACATTTTTTGACTTTTTAACTCTATAATAAAAATAGCAAGAGCGGTGGAAACAAAACAATCGGAAATCGGCCATCGGAAATCGGCATTCGCGATGACTGAAGAGCAGAAATTCTTTTATGACCTTCGGGGGTGGATACTTATACCGAACGTGTTATCGCCGGCTGAGATTGATGAGATGAAAGCTGAGGCGTATGCGTGTGATGGATCTCGACCTTTAAGGAATTCGCGAGGTTATGTAGGGTCATTGCAGAAGCTCTTAGACCATCCGGCTGTCGTGGATATTCTGACCGAAATTTTAGCGGAACCTCCTTATCTCTCTGACGACTACTACAGTTTCCGTTGTGAGAATTCTTTTATCAGTATTCGCCATCGTGCAGGGACGATCAGCAAAGAACAAGATTCTGAAAACCATATCCCAAGAAATGATTTGCCCCATGTTGTGCGCCCTCCCCAGCAGGCAAACGCCATGCGCTACCAGGTAAAGGGAAATAAAATATATTCCGGTCTTACCCGCGTGGTCTGGGAGCTTGAAGAGGTGAAGGCGGGACATGGGGGAACCACTTTTCTCAGTGGATCTCACAAGGCAAATTTTACTATGGAGGACCTGATCCGTATCGACCGAATATCAGTGAGTCGCCGTGGGAAGGAAGTATACGTGAGACGATGGAGGGTTACAGTTGTCCAGCTGGATCGGTCGTTATCTTTACTGAAAGTCTAGTCCATGCGGCCAATGAATGGACCAATCCGGATAATCCCCGGTGCGCGGTATTCAATTGTTACAACTCTCTTTTGGCTCAATGGTATCTACTGAACTTGGATCACGAGATTATTGAAAAAATGCCGGTGAAACGACGATCTCTCTTTCGCGGGACTTGGAAATTGGGGGAATTAAATGGTAGCGGCAACTTCCATTATTCGGCAGACAATAGAAGTCTGTAGATTTTGATTTCATCGTTAATCTTTTCTCTGCTTTTGTTTTATTAATATAAATCAACTGACGATGCCAAAAATTCTTATCGCTGAATGCAGACAGGAGATATCGAGTTTTAATCCTGTTCTCAGCCACTACGATGATTTTAAAATCCTGGAGGGAGATCAAATCCTTGAACTGAAAAGCGCTAGACAGGAAATCGCTGGTGCGCTCAATGTATTCGAGAAACGATCAGCTATTCAAATTGTTCCCACCTACAGCGCTCATTCTATAACCTCTGGCGGACACCTCGCAGATGATGATTTTAAACGTATCGCCCGGGAATTTATACAGAGCATTAAAGCGGCTCCACCGGTTGACGCGGCTTATTTTGCTCTTCATGGATCCATGGTATCTGAAGGCGAAGAAGATCCAGAAGGATTTCTCCTGCAAGAATCACGCAAAATTCTGGGAGAGGCTATCCCCATAGTAACTTCGCTCGATATGCATGGTATACTCACTGATCGCATGGTTAAGCACAGCGATGCAATCGTCGTTTTCCACACTTATCCTCACGTCGATTTTTATGAGACAGGAGAAAGGTCAGCTAAACTTTTATTAAAAATACTGGATGACGGGGTTAAACCGGTAACGGCAAAAGTTGAAATACCCGCCCTGGTGCGCGGCGATGAATTAAAAACTGAAACGGGATTATTCGGTCAGTCTATTCGAAAAGCTCAAGCTATTGAAAATAGTCCCCGTGGGCTCTCCGCTGGAATGTTTATAGGAAATCCTTTTACTGATGTTCCGGCCTTGCGCTCATACAGTCTCGTTGTAACCGATAATGATCGTGAGCTGGCAGAGACGGAAGCGCTGAATTTAGCACGCGATTTCTGGGAAGTGCGGGAAAAGTTACAAGCGCCTTTGGATAGCATGGAGGATGCAGTACGCGTCGCAAAGGAAACAACGGGAACAGTAATTTTATTTGATGCCGCTGACGCAACGAGTTCCGGAGCTTCGGGTGACAGCAATGCTATCATGCGCGCGTTGATCGACGCCTCTTATAAGGGACGGGTACTGCTGCCCATCGTTGATCCTTCGGCGGTAACTGCGGCCTTTGAAAATGGGGTAGGGAGCATTATAGAGACGCAGGTAGGTGGCTTTTTGGATACTAAGAGATATTCTCCAATCAAAGTTAAAGCCCGTGTGAGACTCCTCTCTGATGGCATGTTTATTAACGAGTCCTATCAGAGAATGTGGAATTCCGGTCTTACTGCAGTCTTGGAAGCTGATAATTATACGATCGTTGTCACAAGCCGCCCGGTTGATCTATATGATCGCTCACTTTTTCTCGCTATGGGGCAGGATCCAAAAAACTTTGACCTCGTGGTCGTAAAATCTCCCCATTGCCAATATCAATTCTATGAAGAATGGGCCGCTTGTCATGTCAACGTGGACGCACCGGGTTCGACGAGCGCGAATTTAAAAAGTTTGGGTCATACACGCTGTGCCCGGCCTGTTTTTCCTTTGGATGATGACGTGACTTTTAACCCTCAAGTTAAAATTTTTAAACGGCCCGCTTAATTTGTTACTCATATAAGTTTTAAAAACTAACTACTGAATTTAGAGAGGAAACTTTGGAAATTTATCGATGACTAACGTAGCGATGAACAACGTCGAGCCGTTCAATGATTGCAGCGATGTCTTGCAGGATCAGGATCGACTCCTGTCGCGCGCCACTGACAATGGCTACCTCTACTTTCCACGCCTCCTTCCGGCCGACGAGATAATGCGGCTGCGCCATGAGCTTCTGCTGATTCACAAGCGACACGACTTACTCAAAGAGGGAACCGATCCGGATGCGGCCATTCACAAGGAGGGAGTCTACGTTGACGTCGAATATGTGAAGAGACCTACACCTGAGGTCAGGACTTTTTACAACGAGGTTCTCGGGTTGCGCAGCTTCAATGCTTTCTTCCATCACCCGACTGTTTTAAGCGTACTCCAAGTCTTACTCGGTGAAGAGATTTTGGTTCACCCGCGCGTTATCTGTCATATCGTTTTTCCACAACGCTTCGAGCACACGGTCGAACCTCATCAAGACTTTGCCCCCGTTCGCGGGACAGAGAATATCTGGACGGTCTGGATTCCTCTCGGTGACTGCGATACCGACCTCGGCGGCGTAGCCATCGCCCGCGGATCGAACCAACTCGGTTTTCTCGACGCGGACAAACTTGCCACCGGCGAGGCGTTGGACGATAAAACGGTGTGGAACTGGAACCCTTTCACCTGCGGCGATGTACTGATCTTTCACAGCCTGGCTGTCCACCAGGGACGCGACAACGTGACCGCTAATACCATTCGGCTCGCGACCAGCGCCCGCTATCAACCGGTAGCTGAACCGGTGGACGCGCTCGCCCTCGGACCGCAGAGAAGGTGGGCGGAGTGGGATGAGCTCTATGCCGAATGGGACCCTGACGATCCGCTCAAGTACTACTGGCAATCGCTGCCCCTCGATGTGAGAACCTATTGAGAATATTTATCTCTAGCGAATCTTTTTAATTATCTCTCACCACCTGTTTTTGTTTGTCTTGCTATTTTTGGCATCAAAAATATTTTAAATGAACTATTGTGTGCAATCAATATAAGCACTTCCTTACCATCATTGGGTGATCTCGGTAGTATACCGATGCGATCATTCGAATGATGATTATTCATCCATTATTTTGGAAAAAATAACTATGAGCAAAGAGAGAAAAAGCAATAAAGAAAATAAGAAGAAACCGGCGTTGAGCCCGAAAGAAAAAAAGGCGGCCAAGAGAAACAAGAAAAATGCAAGGAACAGTTCCAAAGGACTTTTGAGCTAACCCAACGTATAAAATTAAAAGGTTCTTTTTAAGCCGCGATTAAGCGGTTCGAAGCTTGTACGGACCCCATTAAGTTACGGGACCCACAGTGGGTATTTCGAAAATGTTACAGATTGATCTTAACAATAAAGTGGCAGTTGTCACCGGTGGCAGTGGCGAGCTAGGCCGGGTCATGACCAGGACACTGGCGAGCTGTGGCGCGGCAGTTGCGGTACATTATCTGCACGGCCGGGATCGGGCCGAGGCCGTGTGCCGTGACATTATTGACACCGGTGGTACGGCAATGACGGTGCAAGCCGATGTGAGCGATCTCAACTCGGTCCATGCCATGCGCGGCGCGGTGGGCGAGGAGCTCGGTCACACCGACATCATCGTGAACAATGCCGTGCATCAGTACGACTGGACCTCGGTGCTCGAGCAGGAGGCGGCGGATTACGAAAGCCAGTTCCGCACCTGCGTCCTGCACAATGTATTCATGGCGAAGGCCTTTGTTCCGCACATGATCGAGCGTAAGTGGGGTCGGGTCATCGGGATCAACACCGAGTGCACCATGCAGTGCTCGCCCAGTCAGTCAGCCTACATCGCAGGCAAGGCTGGACAGGATCGTGTCTTGCGGGTACTGGCCAAGGACGTGGGGCAGCACGGTATCACAGTCAACCAGGTGGCACCGGGCTGGACGATCAGCGACAAGTATCGCGAAACGCCGGCGAAGGACAAAAGATACCGGGACCTCGTACCTATGAAGCGTCGCGGTGAGGACCAGGAGATCGCCAACGCGGTCGCCTTCCTCTCCTCCGATCTAGCCGCCTTCATCACCGGGGTGTACCTGCCTGTCTGCGGCGGCAATGTCATGCCCGGGATCTAAGCGGTATTTATCGATGCATCAGCTCAACGAGGAACAACTCGATCATTTTGAAAGTGAAGGCTATATCATCCTTCGCGGTTTCTTCGGTGAGGCTGAAGTACGGGAGCTTCTCGAGGCGATGGGAAGAATCCTGCCAACAATCACGCGCGGGACGCCGGATACAGGTCATGATCCCTGGACTGAAGAAACGGGTGATGACTTGAATCCGCTGAGAGTCAGTTATATCAACGACCTGTTCGAGTATGACGAGAGGCTAGACGACCATATGAGGAGTGAGCGCCTGGTTGGTGTCCTGATGGATCTTTTCGGTCCGGATATTACAGCCTTCCAATCCGCCACCGTGATTAAAACCCCTCAACTCAATTTTGGCTACCATGGCTGGCATCAGGATATGTATGATTATCAGCCATTATCAAATTTCAAGAATGCAAATGCAATGACTTACCTGGGGGATATGGGATCGGGCACCGGCAGTACTTCACTTGTCCCCAGAAGCCACCTTTTCGATATGCTTCAGCCGGTGTGGGAGGATGTTGCGGGCTGGCCCAAAAAGCAGAGACGGCTTGAAGGTTTCGAAAAATACGAGGCGGATGTTGTTACGCCTCACTTCCGTCCCGGTGACGTTCTTGTTTTTGATTCCAGACTAATGCATCGGGCTAACTCAAATGCTGACGACGCGACAAAAATCGGACTGGTAAACGTATATCAATCCGCGGATTGTATTGACATAGATGGAAAGAACGATTTCCACGTCGCGAATCTACCGATTGCCAGTCAAGGTCAAGTCCTCACAAGAGAAGAGAGCATGAAGATGATGGCAGAGAGGCACCCAGTTCGATAGCTGCCCAAAATGGTTGGCTGAAAAAGTTGAAACCGCACTGGAAATATGCCGTGAAGTAACATATAAGATAGGAGATTAATAATGTTTGAAGTACAAGGTATTACAGAATGGGTTTTATACAAAGGACACAATAAAAAAGGTGACGACCTAAAGCAGGAAGACGCAGACTTTGTAACAGAGAGAACAAAAAGGATGGGATTTAATACCATCGTATGGGATGCAGGACGAAGCGTATTATTATACCATAGTAAGTTAAAGAACGTTTCCATGCTGCAAGACAAAGCTCCAGATAAAGATTCGCCATTTATAAAAATATTGGCGGATAGGTGCCAGCTAAGGTATGGCCAGATGGTGTCAAAAAAGGCGGGACTTCACTTTAGTGCAAGACTATGCATGAACAGACATTATGGATCGGGACCGGGTACATCTGATTTCAGCATAAACAATCCGCAACTTCATTGTATCAAGGAAGACGGCAGTATGGATCATGGACGGTTGTGCTATTTCTTTGATGAAGTAAAGAAGGAGCGTATTGACATACTTGATGAAATGGCAAGCATTGAGGGCGTAGAGTGCATTCAACTCGACTTTTGTCGTCAGCCGCCCATGTTAAACCATCACCCAAAGTTGGTGGAGGCTTTCGTTAAAAAACATGGATATAGCCCACATGATATAAAGACGCCCTATTTTATGGATCGCCTTGAGTGGTATCAGTTCAGAGCAGATATAATGACCGACTTTATGCGACAGCTAAAGGCCAAGGTTAAAGGCAAGGCAAAGATCGAAGCTAGAATACCTGATAATGCTCCATGGTTAAACTTGTATAATGGTTTTGACGTGGTGGCATGGTGCAGGGAAGGGTTAATCGACAAGCTGACATTAAGCCCGCTTATTGCATATGCGGCTGATCCGATGATTTATACCGAATATTATACCACCGTAGCTCACGCATTCGGAATTAAGTGCCTGGGAGGAATAGGATCTCATGGATTAATTGATCCTTCGGCGCATGAAACAAATCATTTTATGTTTAAAGCCGATCTGACGGAAAAGCAGTATAAAGCAGGAAAAATGTCCGATATGGAATATGATAGATTCAAGAAATTTGCCGCTATGAGCCGTGAGGAACAGCATCTTGCTACGTATAACAGAGAAGATATATTCGCCCTCGCTTATAGAATTTATATGGCGGGTGTAGACGGTGTAAGTGTATATCAGACAGATACCGTATTAAGCGAAGAGCGAATACTGGAGGACATTAAGAAATTAATAGATCCCGAACAGACAAAGGAAGAGTATGCAAAGATGGGTTATCCGCCGCTGATGCGCACCCATATAACAGGAGCGGACTGGCATTCAACCGTCTATACCGGCTTAAAGGGATACGATATATAAAGGAGGTAATGATGTCTAACATCCGAGGCGAAGACATCGCAGCGCAGGACGCAAAGCAGATCGTTGCGGTACACGATACGACTACAAATCCATTCATCGTCCCAAGTATTGGCGGCAGAATCGGTGATCCGTTTCCTTCTTACTGGGACGGTGTGTGGCATCTGTATACTTTGCGCAAGGGTCTCGATGTTGTTCTCGCCTGCATCAGTGCAGAAGAATTAACAAAAATGGGTTGTAAGGTCAGTCCCAATTGATACATGACGGAAAAAATTTACTGATTAAAGTGAAAAGGCCTGGATCAGGCGAGGAGGGCTTTTGGGATCTTAAGGGGAAGTTAATCCAAAAATTGAGAATAATTAACACAGAGGTAACAACATAAATTGGTTTAAAAATTACAAAGGAACATTGATTATCATACTGGCGGTTTTTCTGGCCGGGGCGGCAACGCTCTGCACGGCTCAAGTGCCGGACGATACCGCGCCGGCGATGAAAGTTAAAAGCCGGAAACTGGTTTTCAAGGCCGATCCGAAAGGGTTGGACTGGGCTGCTCGCGGCTCGTTGACGAAAACCAAAAGTGGCCGATGGATCGCAACGTATACACAAGCCGCTCAACATGGTCGAATTGTTCCGCAACTCGTTGTTGTTCATACCTCAGATGATGAGGGCCGATCTTGGAGTAAGCCGAACTGCCTGCCTGACGGCACGTCGATCACGGGCGCACCACTGAGAGCCGAACATGGTCACGTCGAGCCGGCTGACGGCGGCGTCCTGACATGCCCGAACGGCGATCTGCTGTATATCTCGATGAGTTGTGAACACATCAAAGGCAAGACGGAGAACTACCAGACTCGTCAGTGGCGAAGTACCGACAACGGCGCCTCGTGGAAGTACGAAGAACGCTCACCTGGGATTCCCGCCAGTGTGACATTCGCTCTTGGGAAAACTGTCGAAGGCCATTCCATCTACATTACAGCGTTGAATCGCTCCTCCCCGGCCTGGGCAGTGCTGTACCGGTCAGATGATAACGCCCACACGTGGAAGATGATCTCGGAGTACGCTGCGAAGAAAGTACGCATCAACGAAACCGGGGTCGTTTGTGTTGATAAAGACACCATCATGGTCGTCGGCCGTTCGTTCGACGAGGACGTCACGAAAATGCGTATCAGTCGCGATCGCGGCAAGACGTGGGGTCCGATGACCGACATTACCAAGCACGTTCACGTCGTTCAACAGCCGAAACTGCAAAAGTTTCCTGAAGAACCAGGACGGATTTACCTGACCGGCCGTGACCGCATTCTGGAGTACAAGCAGCGCAACAGTCTGTGGTACACCGACGACGTCGGCAAGACATGGAAGATGAAGCCGGTTGACGGCGACAATTACTTTGTTGATTCCGGTTACGGTGAGATCCTGAAGCGGAAAGACGGCGACCTGTATTATCTAGGATATCGCGGAACCGATGACGCCGCCGACATGTGGGAGTTTGTCCTTGAGTCGGATTACAAGGATGCCCGAGGGACACTTGTGCCTGAAGGAGGCGGCAATTAAGATTAAACGCTACGGAGCAAAAACTAACAAGGCTTCCTGGAACGATAATGGTGGAGTGACCTTAGAAATAGGTGTCAGTATCAAGTCCCATTTCACAATGCTGCTTCTTAGCGGCTTCATCATGTAATTGCTTTGCCTCCTCGTCGACTCTACAACACACGCCTTCGAAATTCATGGCAAATGCTCGACGATGTCTGCTCGCTGATTGGTTCGGGTCGGCGCGATGAATGACTTCCCCGTGATGGACAACCGCATCACCCGGTTGCATTTGTACAACCACCTCCATCCCTTCATCTTTAGGGCTGTAATCAGTGATGCCCTTTGAAAAACCAAGGATCGATGTCATTGCATGCGGTCGAATACCGAGAAGGTGAGAGCCGCAGAATTCAAAAGGGGTCGGGCTTCGCATCTAAGCATTTTTATTTATTTTGCTAATTTGCGAAGCCCGACCCCTTTAAGCTTCCGATATGTTTAGAGGAAATCCTCGAACGCACAATCACATCCAATCATTAGCCCGTGATACCACTCGCCAGCACCCATCCCCCTCATAACTCGCAATCTCCGACAATGGTACCGCCGGTATGCCACCACCCCCACGGGGCACTTTACCGGTTGGCAGTAGCGGCAGATTGTACTTATCCCACCAGGGAAGTTCATCAACAACATGGCCCACCACAGGTTGCTGGCCAAGATTCCACTCATCGAAGAGATCATTCCCAGGCGCGTGTTTGTCCAATAAGTATTCATTCGAATCTATCATCCATAGGGTGGTCACCTCGCGCTCTCCATCGGCGGGATCATCATTGGTGTTGGTTGGAAAGTTGAAGAAGCCATCCATGTTGCAATGAACCCGTGGCCCACCGTGTTTACCCGCGGCACTCCAGCGTAAATGGCTTCGCTGCCTGACCTTGTTGAAATCCTGTACGGCAGCCATGCGAATGCGACCGCTTTCATGGATGCCGGCTGAGTGCACCACCCAACCGTGGCAGAAAATGACATCTCCTGCCTTGCCGGTAAACTCGATGGGCTGCACATTGATCATGATGTCATCGATCGCGGTTTTCGACGATTCAGTTGCCACCCAGTTCAATGCCTGTGCGGAGGTCGGATAAAGCGACTGTGGTGAGGTTGGGAAAATCGTAAAACCGCCACCCCGTGGTTCAACATCATTGAGGTAGGTCACCACCATCATCTCAGTCATGTTGTTGTCCGTATGGGGTCCGAGTTTGGAACCCGGGTCCGAGTCGTCATGCGGAAAAACCGAATAGATTCCTCGATTACGGTGAGGTCGCTTGACCGGACCACCCATTAATGCCTCAGCCATATGGAGCACATTTGGATGGGCTGATGTGGCAGCTACAAAAGCCGGGTCGTGGCCGATGCCATGCCAGCGCCACACATCATTGACGATGTCACGTGTCAGTTTATGGGCCAATCGGCCAACGCGCTCTCCGATATCGGCATCAGCACGCGGTTCATTCGGAGTTGGCCAAGGGCCACTTCCCATCCAGTTTTCAGCAAGTCCCCAGCGATTATCTTTTGGCCAATGTTTGCCGGGAGATAACCAGGTACCCGGATCATCCCGTTGCATCTTTGCTGCCAGCACTGGGGGCTGTTGCCACCACAAGTCGATGATGGAAGAAAATGATTCGGTTGGAACCAGTCCGCGCTTGATTACATAACCAAACTCGCGAAACTGGTCGATCTCTTCGCTTGTCAAACCCATTTTGTCGGCACCTGGTGGATCGAGATCCGGTGTGGTCGGACGTGGCGAATGCAATGCGGGCTGCCTGGTGTTAAAACTGCTTTCCGCATCCGTCGGTTCGGGAGCTCTATCCTGGTTGTGTGTGGCGGACATACTTACCTTTCCTCTCTTATAAGTTCAGCGAATTGCAAAAGATTGCAAGTGGGGTCAGGTTTCTCCTCTAAGCATTTTTATTAATTCTGCTAAATTGCGAAACCTGCCCCCTTTTTATATCCCTGTTGAGAATAAAACAATCCAAATCGAAATCGAATCTTCAGAACCATGAGATCGATTTCGATAGCGATGAAATAAAATCTCAACCAGACAGTGGGGAAAATAAAAAGATGACATGGGTGTTGTCATCATTTGCTTCCGATTTTATATGGGCTAATCTAAAGTCAGTTGAAAGGATCAAAAGATGAATAAGAAAATCGAAAACACTATCCCCATTCTTCCCGTCAAGAGCATGGAAAAAAGTGTGCAATATTATGTCGACACCCTTGGGTTCAGGGTGGACTGGAAAGGGTCAGTAGTCGGATCAGTATCACGGGATGGCTGGAGCATCATGGTTAGCGAAACGACGGGAGCATCAGATCCAGGGTGGGTTGGGATTGGTCTGGAGGATGCAACGCTTTTCGATGAATACAAAAAAAAGGCGTTAAGGTGAATCAGGAACCACAGAATCATTTTTGGGGTTACGAAATGAAGTTTGAAGACATCGATGGGAATGTTCTCTGGATGGCTACAAGACCCAGAAAAGATATGCCGGAAATATAGTATCCTGGCCTTTTTTGACATTTGCTTGTCAGCTTCGCGTGAATCGATTGGTTTCGTATCCCATCAGCCCAGCGTGGAGCTGATAATATTACGGAGGAGCGCGTCTATGATTTACGAGCAAATGTTCAATCAACAGCCGGACAGGGTTGTTCGTGCTGGTATTATTGGTTTGGGGAATTTCGCAACAGCAATCTTTGCGCAATCGCAAGGCATGCGGAGATTATCGGTACCTGTTATTGCAGACGCGAACCTCGATGCAGCCCTCGAGGCGTGCCACCAAGCGGGGATTGAGAAACAGAATACTGCAATCTGTGAAAGTCGCAGTAATGCACTACAAGCGATGGAAGAGGGGAAGCAGGTCATCCTGTCTGACGCGTCTTTGATGATGGACCTGCCAGTCGATATTGTGGTCGAAGCCACAGGCGTCCCTGAAATGGGTGCACACCACGGACTGGAGGCGATTCGTCATGGCAAGCATATTGCAATGGTGAACAAGGAGACGGATGCTACGGTAGGTCCCATCCTTAAACACCTGGCCGACCAGGCGGGGGTCGTCTACACGGCCGTCGATGGCGACCAACATGGTTTACTTATAGGTCTTGTTTCCTGGGCCTGTGAATTAGGATTGGATGTGCTCTGCGCCGGCAAGGCACGCGATTCTGGTATCCTTCTCGATCCAGCGACAGGGTCTGTGTCTAAAAAGAGTGATGAGGTGGATATCAAAGATCCCCACCTTTTTCAGTTGGTAACGCCCGATACTGTTTCTGCAAAAATGATGCACCGTCGGGAGGCGCTGGGGACTCTTGCGAATATAGGTTCTTTCGATGTCGAGGAACTGACGATTGCAGCCAATGCAACGGGACTCGTGCCTGACACTCCTGAGTTGCACGCTCCTGTTGTCCGTACGACCGAGATCCCCCAAGTGCTTTGTCCTACGGAAGAAGGTGGAATCCTCAGCAATCGAGGGGTGATAGATATGGTGACCTGTATCCATCACTATGGCGAGCCAGGCCTTGGAGGCGGGGTATTTATCGTCGTGTCCTGTGCCAACGACTACTCCAGGCGCATTCTGACGGGCAAAGGTTTAATCAGCAATCAGGCAGGTCGTTCTGCTCTCATCTATCGGCCCTACCATCTCTGCGGTGTCGAGACATCCATTTCGATTTTGTGTGCTGTGCTTCTGGGTATTTCAACAGCACCTGTGAATTATGTACCCCATTTTGACGTAGTGCTACGGGGCTTGGCGAATTTCAAAGCTGGTGATTGCGATGAGTGGAGCCGTTACCCGGGAGTGAGCCACTCGCGTAAGTTCAAAGCTCTGATGCAACCGGTGCAATCCATAAGCTCCGGGAAACCACTGCCCATGCAAATGCTCGCCGGGAATGTACTGGCAAAGGAAGTGAAAGTCGGCCAGATCATCACGACCGACATGGTCATCGAGCCACGCAATTCAGTGCTTTGGTCACTACGGGCGCAGCAGGAAGAACACTTCCTAGGAAAAGCTAACAATGACCCATTTTGACTTCCTTCTGTTTCGTGAAAGTGCTTGCTTAGGGTTATCCGATTCAGGACGATTTTGTTTTCACAAAGATATCGAATATCATAAATTTCAACGGAGTAGAGGAGTTCAAAAATGCCAGACCTGGAAGTCCGCCGATTAGGACGCACAGAGATGAAAACGAAGGCGCTTGGATTGGGTTGCGGACATCTGGGTTATCCGCAGCGGCCGGATGAAGAGGCGATGGCAACGATTCGTGAAGCTATAGAGCAGGGGATCGATTTTGTCGATACGTCTCCGTTCTACGAGGAAAGCGAGTATCGTGTAGGATTGGCATTGGCTGGCGGTTGGCGAGAAAAGGTCTACCTTCAAACCAAGGTGGGTTCTCATCCACGGTTCCTCCGCGATTTTTCAAAAGAAGCGACGACGTGGAGCTTGGAGAACAGCTTGAAGCAGCTTCAGACAGAGTACCTGGATTCAGTGTTGATTCACGGTCCGCGCTACGACATTGAAGCACCGTTAGGTGAGTGTTTGGATGTATTGGTAGAATGGAAGTCGAAAGGGCGCATCGGTCACATTGGCATCGGTGTGCGCCAACCTGAATTTCATCGCCGGGCGATTGAAACGGGCGAAATAGATATTGTGCTGTCTTTCCTGGACTACACCCTGCTTTCTAATTCCCTCGCCCAAACGACAATTCCTTTTGCGCTGGAAAATGACATAGGAATCATTCTGGGCAGTCCATTGGGTGCCTCACTTCTCGCAGGTCCAGAACCGGACACCCAAGGCATAAAAGAGCTGGAACCCGATGAAAACGGGATTGTTCCCCCTTCGATCATAGGTGGGCCGACAGACCCCGCCGTTGTAACTTATGCACACCAGATGTGGCAGTGGTGCAAAGAACAGGGTTTGAACATTCGCGACCTGGCGATGCAGTTTGCTCTTAATGCACCGGTCAAAGGCAATGGCATTGTTCTGACTGGGCCGGCCAATCCGAAGGAATTTCACGAGGTATATGCGAGCGCCACCACGACGGTGTCGGAAAATGTGTGGCAGGACTTTGAGGCCACCTTTGGAGTAAGGATTCAAGCAGGGATTTCAACATAGTTTAAATTATATTTTGTTTCTATAATTCTCTTGCCTCTATCTCATTCAATCAGCAATCGAAAATCCGCAATCCGAAATTGAAATGACCTCTCGCCCGAATGTGCTCCTCATTGTGACAGATGAACAGCGGTATGACACGCTGGGTTGCACGGGCCGCGAGCGTATCTCGACTCCGAACATCGATGGGTTGGCCGCGAATGGAATGCTCTTCGAAAATGCTTTCTGCACAACGCCCATCTGCACACCCGCGAGGACTTCCATTTTCTCAGGTCTCTATCCGCATACCCACGGAATGATTGCGAACCATCAAATGAGACCCGGTTGTGATCAGATGTTGATGCGTAAAGATCTGAAACTCATTGCTGACTACCTAAAACCAGCAGGCTATTTCTGCGGCTACACGGGAAAATGGCATATGGGTTCCGGATACGACAGGAGAGGATTCTCAGCCTTTAAAGCCGCACATTTTAATTTCGATGTGGACCAGCCGGAAGAGAATGAAATCATTCAACATGCAAAAAAAATTGGAGTGGAGGTTACCGGCCGTCATCAAGGTGGAATTGATCCCAACTGGGATAAGTATGACGAGACGATTTTTTTCGGGCCGTCCCGGTTTGGACTTGCCGATCACCCTGCATCGCTGATGTGTGATCGCGCTGTAGAGTTCATCCATGATGCATCTTCATTGGATCAACCATTTATGCTGGTGTGGAGCACCCATGAACCCCATCCGCCCTGGGTCTGCCCGGAGCCTTTTATCAGCATGTACAACTCCGATGAGATGATCCTTCCCGAAACCCTGAGAGATACTTATACCGCGACCCATCTCAAGGATCGCCTGCTGGAAGGTCATTTGCAATCGGTTGAGCAATGGAATGACGATCAGTTACGACAAATGTGGGCGGGCTATTTAGGCGAAGTCAGTTTCGTTGATTTTTTGACCGGACGGTTAATGGCGGCACTCCATCAAAAAGACCTCTTTGATAATACACTTATTATATTCACTTCGGATCACGGCGAGCTGCTGGGAAGCCACGGTTTTATTTACAAAAGTGCGTTAATGTTCGAGGAGCTGATTCACATCCCTTTAATTATTGTTCCTCCAGGCGGGGATAAAAAATCGGCGCGCTCTCCGGAACTTGTCTCTCATGTCGACCTTATGCCGACGATTTTGAATTACTGTGGTGTTGAACCCCCGGAGGAACTTCACGGTGTATCCATCACCCCGCTCATCGAAGGGGATACACAACCCGTGAGAGAAGGTTTAGCGGGAGAATATCATTCCTGTAGCTGGGCGGAAGATCCGGTGACACCCTTGCGAATGTGGCGAACCAGAAATTATAAATACATCGAATCCCAGAATGGGATTAATGAATTCTATAACCTTGTTGAGGATCCTCACGAGAAGAACAACCTGATTGACGATCCTCACTACGAGGAGCAAATCAATGAAATGCGGTCAGCTCTCTCGGATTGGTTAAAGAAGACTGGGGATACCTGGCCAGACGTTCCAGAACCCCCTGCCGGATTTCGCAGAACCGAACCACTCCCATAGAATATTTAAAATATTAAGATCGGGGAGAGTGGAAATTGCAAAAAGATCGACCTGACCCCTTTAGTATTTTAAGGATTACTTGAAAAATGAGTCCGGTTGCCAATCCCAATCCAGCACATCGCCAACGGTACCTGGACAATGGTTTTGAATTTTACGAAAATCTTCTCAGCCATGATGAAGCGATTGAACTCTTAGAACTGTTGCGCCCAGCCCTGGATGGTGAATTAGGGCATGTCGGTTTCGGAGAGGAAGGCAATACGGATATTAAACACGGCCGGCAACAGCAGATTAGCATCAGCGGCGATGGGCCGATTCCGAAATTAGCTGAGCATCCCTACCGTCACCGAGCCCAACAATTAGCTGAGTATCTCGCAGGTTATCCGTTACGGTTTTCCTACGGGCAGATAATTGCCAAACCGGCACAATACAACGCCCGGGAGCAATGGCACCAAGACGGTCACTATTGGCAAGGTCATACTGCGAGTGAAGCCGGCATCACCTGTTGGGTCGCGTTGACGGCGTGCAATCCGAGAAACGGTGCTGTGGGATATGTGACAGGTAGCCACCGGACGGGTATTCATCAACACGCAAATGTTGTTGGCAAGTATGAGATCCACCGTGCCTTCGAGGTATCGGAACCCGCCTCAGACAAGGTGGTGTACGCCCACTTAGCTCCAGGTGACGCGGCATTTCATCACAGCTTATGCATTCACGGTTCGTCTGGTAACCAGACCGATCAGCCGCGCATCGGCATTGTCTCCCATTTCTTCCCAGTCGAGTGAGTATAAAACAATCCAAATCGAAATCGCTATCGGGTTCGGGATCGATTCCGATAGCGATTTCAATCCCGATGAAAGATAATCCCAAGCAGATGGTGGAGTTTACGCTTAACGGCGCGCCCTGGGGGAAAAATTCTCTGGAAGCGTTATACATATACAATCAGAAAAGATAACATGAAAGAGCTACAACTTTTCGGCGGCTTCGCTCGAACCGACATCACGCCCGAACTCGGTATTCTATTGATGGGTTATCCCGATCCAGACCGGAAAGCGGAGTCTGTCCGCGACCCATTGCAGGCAAACGCACTTGTCTTGAAGCAAGGAGAGACGACAGCAGTCCTGATCAGTTTAACGATCTGCATTCTTGAAGACACCGATGTAGAAAGGATCCGGCTGGGTATTCTGGAACAGACCGGCATAGACGCGGAGAGAATTGTGGTCTCTACTATTCAGACGCATTCCGCTCCCTGCACCATGACGTGTTGGGGGTGGTGCGATAAGGACGAGACCTACGTCGATCTTATCGTGAACCAGAGCATCAAAGCGGCGGTGAAAGCCAGTCAGAACCTGAAGGAAATTCAGGTCGGCTTTGGGAAGACGGAAAGTGATGTAGGCGTGAATCGTAGAGTGATCCTGGCCGACCACTCGGTTGCTCTGGGGAACAACCCCTGGGGGATCTACGATCCGGAAATGACTGTTGTCTGTTTTCAGAGCGCTGACGGTCCACTAGCAACCCTGATTCACTACGGCGCACATCCCACCGTCTTTACAAGCAAGAGCAGAGCGATTTCTCGTGATTGGCCTGGGGTCATGATCGATCGGGTTGAAGACCTTACTGGCGCTCCAGCGCTTTTCGTAAACGCTGCAGTGGGCGACATAGCTCCCCGGAGCAATTTCCTCGGTGCGGTCGGAGATGGAGAAGGAGCATTGCAAGAGGTCGGCACCCGGGCGGGAATGGATGCGATGCGAGCCATCCGGACGATCAAGGAATTCCGCAACGTGGAGCTGGGCATCACGACAGGAGCATACCAATTACCCTACAGGTCTTTGCCCCCGGAGGAAGAAGCGAGTCGTAATCTTGCAGAAGCTGAACCTCACCGGAACGAATACGGTAAAGGCATGTGTGAATATAAATATTGGCAAGCCGTCGTCAGCGCTCAGCAGACCGCGCCAGTCTCCGGCAAGAACTATTTTCAGGTCATTCTGCGTCTTGGCCCAGTTGCGATAGTGCCGTTTCCGGGAGAGCCATTTGCTGAAATAGTCCTTCGCCTTCGTGATCTCAGTCCTGCCCAATACACGCTTTGTGCCAGTACATCTTGTGGAAGCAACGGGTACTTCGTTACGCGTGAGTCCTTGGACCGCGGTGGGTATGAGGTCTGGGTAGCTAGAGCGATGGGGGCGTATATCCTTGCGGAGAATATTGATGATGTGCTGGTAGAGGAAAACATGAAGCTTCTTACCAAAGCCTACGCATAAGGAAACGAATAAGAAGCAGGATGCAGGTGTCAGTTTATTGTCGCTCCTGATCCACGACTTTAGTAGGGTAGAGTGATCATGAATTACGAAGCAATTAATTTGAAAAACAAACTCTCCAAATTTGATGAGCATTGGTCTCCCCGGGTCATCGCGGAGATGAATGACTATCAATTTAAATTAGCAAAAGGGGAAGGGGAGTTTGTCTGGCATGATCACCCGGATACAGATGAAGTCTTCATCGT
The DNA here is from genome assembly GCA_965219535.1 of Opitutales bacterium. Lineage (GTDB taxonomy): Bacteria > Verrucomicrobiota > Verrucomicrobiia > Opitutales > PNEW01 > PNEW01. The sequence continues at coordinate 2,286,504 of CBDCNV010000002.1, forward strand.
AATTGAAGGCACATTTGAAATTGAATTTAGAGATGGAAAAGTTACTCTGAATGAAGGTGAAATGTTCGTTGTCCCAAAAGGAGTTGAGCACAAGCCTTTCGCCAAAGGATTATGCCAGGTTTTAGTGATTGAGCCTAGAGGCGTCACAAACACCGGTAATACAGGTGGAGCACTTACAGCAGAAAATGACGTATGGGTATAAAGCAGCTGAGAAATTAATTTACGCGGACCAGGGTATGAATTCGAAACTATATTCAATGCTAAGCATTGTCATTAAAACATTTGAAAGACCCTATTGTACAAATCGAATAATAGATTCTATTTTTCATTACTACCCAAAGATGAAGGTTATTGTCGCGGATGACAGCCGTAATCCAGGTGAAAGTGATGCAGTTAATTACCATAAACTCCCTTTTAATTCAGGCATAAGTTACGGGCGAAATTTTTTAATAAACCAAGTTAAAACAAAATATTTTTTACTCTTAGATGATGATTTCATTTTTACGGAAAAGACAGATCTCAATACATTGTTAAATATTTTAGAGGGTAATGATGTTGATTTGGTGGCTGGGAATATTATGGAGAACATGAAATTACGGGACTTATCGGGTATTGGCGTCATGAGACAAGAGGGAGGGACCTTGTATATAACGAGAAAAGAATATTCAGGTAAGCATTTGAATTATTACACCTGTGATTTTGTACCCAATTTTTTTATGGCTAACACCGAGCGGATTAAAGAAGCAGGAGCTTGGGATAATGAATTGAAGGTTCAAGAGCACTGGGCATTTTTTTACAAAATAAGAGGTAAAGTAAAAACGGCGTTTTGTCCTGCAGTTGAAATTGAACACAAAAGAGAAACCAACGAAAGATACGAGCGCTTTAATGGTAATATTGTGGATCTGACAGATCAACAGGTATTGGGAAAGCACATGTATAACCTAGAAAAAGTAATTTTTTTGCAAGACGGCAAGATAGGACAAAATTTCTAAAAAGTTCAATAGGGGTCAGGCTGTGCATATATCAGTTATTAACCTAGATCACATTATCCCGGTACGCTTTTTTTAAAAATTTAGAATTACTTGTTGTAAGTAAAACAATCCAAATCGAAATCGGAATCGAAACCCAAATCGATCCCGATGAAAGATAATCCCAATCAGACGGTGGAGTTTGCGCCTAACGACGGGCCTCACTTTTAGCATTATTAGGCTAAGATTCTTTAAAGGATAAGCTATTTAAACTATTAGTTGCCAACCTTGACAATAATTTCATCTATCCGTGATTATACAGAACCTTAAAATTAATTATTTGTTTAACGACATCCAAACCCGGGACCCAAACTCATGGCAATTGATTCGCAAGCTTATACAACGATCGACTACGACAAGGACGGGAAACAATTCGGTAGACTGGATGTGCCGCTATCGACTAACCGTTCAGGATGGGCGACCCTCTTCGTCGATGTCGCCGTAGTCAAGAACGGCGATGGACCCACTGCGGTCTTGTTCGGCGGCAACCATGGCGATGAATACGAGGGGCCGACGGCGTTGATGAAACTAGCGAAACGCCTGACCCCGGATCAAATCACCGGCCGCGTCATCATTGTACCTGCGCTCAACCCGCCGGCCGTCGATGCCGGCACCCGCCACTCGCCGATTGATGGCCGCAACATGAATCGCGCCTTCCCGGGGCATCGTGACGAGGTCTCGGTGACAGGTATCATCGCCCATTATATGGCGCACGAGATCATTCCGAAAGCGGATCTCGTAGTGGATATTCATTCCGGCGCGGTCACCGCGCATTGGCTTCCCTGCGTCAATATGCATCATGTACCGGATGACAAGCAGATGGGACAAATGATCGAGACTGCCAAAGTGTGGGGCACGCCGTACGTTTTTATTTACCAGGATATCGCGGGTAGCGGTCTTTTGCCGGGCTACGCGGAATCGCTGGGCAAGATAACCCTGGGCACGGAGATCGGAGGATCAGCACAATACGGCAGAGAAATGGTGGCGATCACAGAAACCGGTGTCGATAACGTCCTGCGCCACGTTGGTATTCTGAGCGGTGAAATTTCGAAGCCGGAAGGCGAGCCGCATGTTGTCGCGGCCGACCGCCACGAGGACTATGTCATGGCACCCGTTGGCGGGGTGTTCGAACCGTTTGTCGAGCTCTCGGATCACATCGAAGACGGCCAGGCGCTTGGGCAAATTCATTCGCTGGAGCGCCCGTTCGACGACCCGTATCCGGTACTCGCGGAGACCAACGGCATGGTGATTTCACGCCGATCGTTTCCGCGTACGCAGCGTGGGGATTACCTGGTTGCAATCGTGCGGCCATGGAGTGGGTGATGGGTTTTTAGGATGTGCCGCGCCGCTGAGCTTGACCGCAATAGATGCAGAAAAAAGGAGATGAAATGAAAATCGTGTTAATCGGGGACTCGATACGGATAGGGTATCAACCACTGGTGATGAAGAAGTGTAAGAAAGCTGAGGTATGGGGGCCTACGGAGAATTGTCGACATAGCCTCTGGGTCCTCGATCATTTTCAGGAATGGGTTGCCGACGAGGATCCGGATGTGATTCATGTTAACTTTGGCATACACGATTGCATCCCAATGGCTGACGGGGACCACCAGATTCTGCTTCCTCAGTACCGGCTCTCCCTCAAACGGGTAATTGAAAAAGTCAAAGAGCTTGAGAAGACACAGATGATCTGGGCCACCACCACGCCGCTATACACTTCCGAGCAGAATAAACCGATGAACGAGTGGCAGATCAGGGGTAATGCCAAGCTTAAGGAATACAACGATGCCGCGCTCGAGATCGTACAGGCTGAAGGTATACCGGTGAACGATCTACACGAGGTCATTATGAGTAATGACTACACCAAGTGCCTCATTGAGGACGGATGCCATATGACCGAATTAGGAAACGTGGTTTTGTCGGATGCCGTGGTCAAAGCGACTGAGGCGTTGCTGTAGGTGACACAAACGATACCTCCGACGAATTCATAAATAGTAATGTTCAAGAATAACGGTATTCACGTTGACTATCGAAAATGGCCGGACACGACGCATTGGCAGTTTACAGTCTATCCACTGGGCAACGACACCTATGGTCGCTGGTTTTATATTCCTGAGGGAGCTTCACTTCAGCGAGGAACAGAACCATCCGTGATCAATACTCGCACCTTTGCGATGCTTATCGGAGATGACATTTGGTGGGCGGCATTCTGGAACACCGACAAGACAAAGGCACACGAGTTGTACATCGATGTCATAACACCGGTAATCTGGAACGGGAATAAAGTTATGATGATCGATTTAGATCTGGATGTTGTACGCACATGGGAAGGAAAAGTCGAAATCATCGACCGTGATGAATTTGAGGATCACCAGAAGCTATTGAATTATCCCAGAGAAGTCATAGATACAGCAGAACGAACCGCAGATGCATTGGCAGAATCTGTTGCGAGTGGGCAGGAGCCATTTGGCACCACGGGTGCTGCGTGGCGAGACGAAGCGATCTCAAGAAATCCCTAATGTCTATAGGTGCGGCGAGGCTTAACCTTGTGAAGGTGGCATTTACTCGCTCGGCTAAAATGTCTGTTCTAGGTAATTGTCTACGAAGGGATCAGCAGTAGTTGTCATATGACTCTTCATCGCATCTTGAAGCCGAGACTGTTCTGTCGCAGCTTCAGATTTGTCGATCAGATTATTTATTTCATACGGATCTTCACTCAGATCGAAGAGCTCATCCAGATCACCATTGTTCCACACATATTTCCATCGGTTATCAGTCACCAAACGCCATTCCACGGTATGGTGAAAACTCCCCAAGGGTTTATGCTCGCTGTAGACATACCGGTCTTGAAAGGGATCGACATCGCCAGTTGCGAGAAGCGATGAGAGATCCTCTCCCTCTAATTCCTCAGGAACATCAGCGCCACCCTGTGACATTAAGGTGGGCATAACATCAAGCAGTGACACGGTCGCATCGGATACAACATTTTGCGAAAGCCACGGCGCGCTGAAGATCAACGGCACTCGCAGATTCTCTTCATAAGGTTCATACTTTTGAAACAGACCGTGAGCGCCCAACATTTCACCGTGGTCACTGCAGTAGATGACCAGGGCATCCTCAGTAAGACCTTCATCGTCTAAAGCTTTCAGGATTCGCCCGGTCTGATGATCGATGTGCGTGCAGAACCCCCAATACGCAGCGAAGGCCTTTTTCCACGGTTCCCAGTCGGTTCCGAAATCCCGGCAGATCTGCCGGTAGTAGTTGTTAGGATTACATGCCCGCTCCCGCTCATTCGGCAAGAAGTTTGGAGGGACGGGTATAGCCGTGGGATCGTACATGCTGAAGTAGGGCTCGGGTACTTTGAATGGCGGGTGCGGTCCGATAAACCCGCAGGTGAGAAAGAAAGGTCGATCTTCGGGTCGGTTTTTCAAATGCTGAATGGTAACGTCGGTGATCCAGGCATCCATCGTTTCTTCCGGCGGAAGGTCCTCCACGACCGGTGTTGGGATAGACATTCGGGGTTGTGTCTTCGTTACAACTCGCTCATCTGACATAAAAGCCCAGGTCTCTATACTTTTCGGCCAACTACTAATGGAGTTTGCCTCGTAACGATCAAAAGTGTCGGGAAGAATATCGTCATTCAGATGCCACTTGCCAACGTAATGCAGAAAGTAGCCCTGGGACCGGAGAGGTTCGGTGAAGGGCATGGGGTCCATCGGGTCGCCGCCATTCATCGTCATAGTGGGGACATCTTCCGTGTCATACATGGACCCCGGATTTTTCGCCCTTTCTGCCGCCAGGTCTTTCCACTTTGCGCGAACCTGATGGGGATGCCTACCGGTGAAAATCCCGCATCGAGCGGGGGCACAGCGAGTGAACGAGACACCGGTTGCGGCCAAGCGATCCAGGTTCGGTGTTTTGCACGGTGTGCGGTTCAGGTGACCCAGGGTGTCTACGCGCTGCTGGTCAGAAATGATAAAGAGTATATTGGGCCGACTGTTATGTTTCATGTGTATTCTTTACTACGATTGATTAACATATAGGTTTTCAGTAGGGGCGGACATGCACCTGTCACTGCCAACCTGAAATAGTGTTTTCAAAGATTGGAACGATCCATCGGTGAAGATTAGAAGACAAGAGAAATCAGTGAGCCCGTTTATGTGTCTATCAGTTGTGAACCTTGATAACAATTTACCCAATTCGTGAATTATTCAGGACTTAAGAATTACATTGTATGAGTAAACAAATCGAAATCGGGATCGAATCTATAGAACCAATAAGATCGATTGCGATAGCGATTTGGATGAAATAAAATTACAACCGGAAGGTGGAGGCAACGCCTGACGGCGAGATTAAGATAATTAAAAGAGGTCACCCTCTTTTTTTTGCTATCAGTTGTGAATCTTGACAACATTTTATTCCGACTAAAAATGCAGAACTTTAGAATCACTTGTTGGGCCATGAACAGATACCTATACAAAGTATCCCAGCCACGCTCAGATCTGGTGTTCCATCCAAGCACTTTCTGGCACACTTTAGATTGGGAGAGCAGTACTACTCGTTACCGCGATGACTACATTGAGGACAAGGTCCTGTATGTTGGCGATTTTGACGAGGTGAATATCCATCTCTTTCCACGCGAGAGGACAGTAAGGGTACGTGCAATTGATGCGAACCATTCGACTCTTGAAGGCTGTGGAATATTGTGCTTACCTGGCAAAACGGCATACATATTCTGTGCCACCTCAGGTAAGAATGAAGTGGAATCATTTAGACCAACGATTTTTAAATTCACTTCAGATGGTTTTACAAGAGTTCGAAAAGGCGAATACGTTTCTCGGGTGCCTCAAAAAGCTATAGGCTCGGAAACGATGTCCATTGCCGAAGCAGTAAATAAATGGAATATTCAGGTTTGCTATGTTGCGGATCTCAATGCCTTGATTGCCATCCTGACTCGAGAGAAAATATATTTTGATGAACAAACCTAAGCCTAATAAGACGGAATATATTGAAATGTTCGAGGATGGTCCCGGGGGATGGTATGCATGGATCAGTAACTTTGAGGGTCCCAAACCGCTCGCATACGAGAAGAGCATTGTCACAACTCGTAGCCCCTGGTGGATTGACTATAACCACGCACCCCCAGGAGCAGGTTATATGCACATGCTGGCTTGTTTGTCCACCTACGGTCCGGAAACAGAAGTGATTAAAGAAGCTGGTGGGCCCAGTCGCTTTATCGCGGGCGGCTATCCAACGGATTTTACGAATGCGAAAATGACCGTGCGCCTCAAAGGAGAATTACTGAAGCGCAATGCAGAACTTGTAGTGTTGGTGCAAGGAGGGGTTGAGGGCATTTGCAGTGGCTGGCTTTTGACCGGCCAAGTCCTTCAGATGTCCGAGCAGTGGACCGAGCAGACGGTGACCTTAGCGCCTGACCCGTCGCAATGGACTGCCCTGGGATCTCGTCATGACCGCACTGACTCTTACGGTGTCAAACCGTTGGACAAGGTTCTGCGTAATGTCGACATTAATATTATGTTGGTGATGTTTCCCTTGAATGTCGTTCCAATGGGATCCGTAGGTGGCGACCCCCATGTTCTTCGCGCGGGTCATGACTACCCAGTGTGGCGGTCGAAACTTCCAGAGGGCTACATCATTCTGGACGAAGTCCGCATCCAGTTTGCAGGTTAATCGACTCCAGGTGACGGCTAGCCCAGGATGCACTTATTAATGAGCCAAATACAATCAGAATGAAAGCAAAAACAATTCGCGTAATTTCAATATGTATATTCAAACACAATCAAAATATATTGGTCTTTGAAGGTTTTGATTCTGTAAAAAAGACAATGTTTTATCGCCCCCTTGGTGGAGGTGTAGAACCCGGTGAAACAACTGAGAAAACTATAAAACGTGAAATCAGAGAAGAGTTAAGTTTAGAAATGACAGACCTCAATCTGTTAGGGGTGGTAGAGAATATTTTCACATGCGAAGGTGAACAAGGGCATGAAATTGTGTTTGTCTACGATGGTCGATTCGTCGATAAAACAGTATATGATCTTCCAGGGTTGAAGGTACATGAAGATAATGGGGAAGTGTTAAGAGCAGAATGGCGTAGTCTTGATTCATTTGATGAAAATCACCGTTTAGTACCAGAGAAAATAGAGAAATTATTACAGGAAACAGGATCTGATGGAACTACTTGAATGCTCACTACAAGATAGCTAGAAGGGGTCAGGCGGTGTATTTATCAGATGTCAACTTTGATAGTATTTTACTCCTAATCAATATGCTGAACCCTAGAATCACTTGTTATGCTACGGTATGAAAATGATGATCCGTAAATTTCAAAAAGAAGATAGAGATGCCTTAATTCAATTGTGGAAAACGGTCTTCCCTGATGATCCTCCTCACAATGATCCCTCAGTTGTTATCGATGCAAAGCTTGCTGTAGATGATCTTATATTTATCGCAGTAGATGATGGAAAAATAGTTGGTGCTTGCATGGCTGGATATGATGGGCACCGCGGTTGGTTGTATGCAGTAGCTGTCTTAAAGGAATATCGACGGAGTGGTGTCGGAGCAGAACTCGTTAAACATGCCATGCATTCGCTACAGAAAATCGGCTGTATCAAAGTAAATTTACAATTACGCTCGACGAATAAAGAAGTTGAGGCGTTTTATAAATCTTTGGGATTCGCCACAGAGGAACGGATTAGTATGGGAGCATTTATTGAATAAAATATATAAGAACTGTATGCAGTTTAATAGAGGGAAAATCATTTGCGAATAAGTCTTGCAGTTATCTTAGGTGCGGTTGTCGGCACCATTATCTTTTTTATAGTCGGGGTTATTTCCAATGCCATCAATCCGACTCCACCTGAGTTGATGGATCCGGTAACCCCAGAAGCTGTAGCGCAGCGGGTGGCATCCGTCTCTACAAGTACTTGGCTCACGACACTATTTGGACTCGCTTTGGGTGCATTTTCAGGGGGTGTCATCGGTGCCAAAGTTGCCAAGAAAAAAATAATCTGGGTAACTAGCGCGATCGGTTTGGTGCATTCCCTTTGGGCTTTTTATACTTTCTATATCGTTTTTCCCGCAGTCCTTTGGGTTCCAATTGGAATGCTGATCTCAACCTTTCTTTTCTCCTATCTTGGAGGGGTTGTCGTAATGCAATCCAAACAAAAAAATAGCGGCCCCACTAATAGTTAGAAGGGATCAGCCTCTTTTATTGCTTTTAGTAAAACAATCCAAATCGGTATCGTAATCGGAATCGAATCTACAGAACCAATAAGATCGATCCCGATCCCGATTTCGATCCCGATAGCGATGAAACAAAATTTCAAACAGACCGTGGAGGCAGCGCCTAACGGGGTGCTTCACATTTAGCATTAATAGGCGAGCATACTTTAAAGTGGTCTAAAAAGGGGTCAAACGTAGAATTTAAATGTTATAATTCGATTAACGTTTACTTATCCATTTTTTCTCTCTCCTGCATTCGTTAAGCATTTTAAACATGACTGCTTCATCTACTGGTCGATCTATATTTAAATTCTACGTTTGACTCCTTCCTTCTCAACTCAATCTACAGAACCAATAAGATCGATCCCGATAGCGATATCGATCCCGATTTCGATCATGATAGCGATGAAACAATATTTCAACCAGACAGTGGAGGTAGCGCCTAACGGCGTGCCTTACATTTAGCATTAATAGGTTAGCATACTTAAGAGTGATCAGCCTCTTTTTTGCTTTTTGGTGTTAACCTTGAATACATTATCCCGATACGAGAGTTATTCAGAACTTTAGAATTACTTGTCGTAAGTAAAACAATCCAAATCGGGATCGTAATCAGAATCGAAGTAAGATGACGTTGGGACACGAGAAACTGGACGTTTACTGTCTTTCCATCGACTATGTCGCTTGGGTTTATGATGTGTCGGAAAGGCTGCATGGCGTTCATCGTCACGCCCGCGACCAGTGGCTACGGGCAAGCCAGTCGATACCTCTGAACATTGCGGAAGGTAATGGAAAAACATCTGAACCGGACCGAAGAAGGTATTTTGAGATCGCGCGGGGCTCTGCTTTGGAGTGTGCCGCGATTCAGGATGTTCTGGTTGTCGGAAAGGCCTTGGAAAAGAAGACGAGCGAGGGGCGAAAGAGCGAGTTGGACCGGATGGCCGCGATGCTAAGTCGACTGGGCGGACGGGGCTATTCTGTTGAAGAAGAGCGTGCAATCTACAGAACCAATGAGATCGATAGCGGTACGTGAATTACTTGTTGTAAGTAAAACAATCCAAATCGAAATCGGTATCGTAATCGGAATCGAATCTTCAGAACAAATAATATCGATCCCGATAGCGATTTCGATCCCGATGATATGAAATATCAATCAGACCGTGGAGGTCAGCCTCTTTTTTTTTTGCTTTTATTTTTTATCATGATAAAGAAAGAAAATGAGCACGGATCAGCCACCGACTAAGTCTTACCGTGCCACGTCCTTTGCCGATGCACTGCCCGAGCTGGCGGCGAAAGGAGCCACGCCGGAGCGGCTGGCTCACCTGGAGGAACATGGCTTCGTTATCATCAATGATTTTGTCGATAACCCGTGGATCCCGATTCTCCGCGAAGCAGGGCGTCGCGTAACGGTGGCGTGCCAGCCGGAACAAGAGTACAGTAAGATCAACTGCTCAAAAGGTTATGTTCACCGGACTGAAAATTGGGAGCCTTGGGCGATCCGTGGCATCATTCATCCCGCTTTCGGGGAGCCATGCTTTGCTGAGTTCCAGGGTTCTGAAGATTTTCTGGGCTTCGTCCATTCCTGGTGTCAAGGGCTCAGTCCTGAAGATATGGTGCTAGGTGACATGCTGCTCTGGTGCAATCCGCGGCAGCACGAAAACGGACCGAGTTGGCACCGGGACGCTACGTGGTGGGGCGACGGGAAGCCCTACTTTTCGCAGGAGGCAGAGGGGATATATACCCCTGAGGATTACGCCGAGGAGATCGAAAAAATTCGCTGGGAAGAAATCCGCGCCAACCATAAAAAATTAATCGCGGAGCGCGACAACGTGTCCATATTCCTTGCACTGGCCGACGACGAGTGCCACGAGCTCATACCGGGCAGCCACAATCGCTGGCGCACCCCATTTGAGCACGACGTGCTTCTGCCGAAAACGATGAAGGATCAGGGGGTGCCGCACACGCCGAGCTGGGATGGCATCTCACCGCTGCCCAATCAGGTGGCGATCCGGCTCAAGGCTGGAGAAGCGTTCATTCGCATAGGGTCGACGATCCACACTGGGCACACCGTGCCCGATCGTGAGCGAAACAGCTTGTTAGTCAGCTGGAGCAAGTGGTCGGGTCCACCCAGTGATGAGCCACCCGTGGCCGATGCACGCAAAGCCTGGCAGCTGGATCCGACGGTGCGGGAAGCGCTGCCCTACGCTTGGATGCGGACCACATGGGACCGCTGGGTGGAGACCTTTCAGCTGGGGAATACGCTCGAAGACCGTTATGCGGAGTTTGATATCGAGCGCATCAAAGCCGGTGAGGTAGTGGGCTGGTGCAGTGAGCTCGAGCGACAAGCCGCCGCAGCCGGCGAAACTTGGAAACCGTTCCAAAACGTGAAATAACACGACGAAAACTAGAAAGATCCACAATGTATGAGATTGGAACAAAGGAACTGGACGCCGTAGAACGCGTTCTGACAAAAGGTAAATTCTTTCGCTACGGCGGTACGGAAACAGTTGAGTTCGAAAAAGAATGGGCGGAACTGATCGGCGTGAAGTCGGCAGTTGCGGTCACATCGGGTACAGCTGCGCTCATAACCAGTTTGAAAGCGATGGGAATCGGCCCGGGTGACTCTGTCCTCGTTCCGGGATATACGTTCATTGCGACCGCCCTCGCAGTGACAGCTGTTGGAGCAATTCCCATATATACGGAAGTAGATGAAACTCTCACGATCTGCCCCGTCGATATGGAGCACAAGATAGAGAAGCACACAGCTTGCGTTATACCGGTGCACATGCAGGGCATGCCTTGCAACATGCGGGCAATACGACAGATCGTAAAAGCAAAAAACGTCCTTATTCTCGAAGATTGTTGTCAAGCCCTTGGCGGCAGTTACGGAAAGAAACGGCTTGGGGCAATTGGCGACATGGGCGCCTACAGCTTTAATCAGTATAAAATTGTCACCGGTGGCGAGGGTGGGGTATGCGTGACATCGAAAAAGATATATGGAGAACGGGCATACATGGCGCACGACGGGAGCTGCAGCGTCTGGCCGGAAACCGGCAAAATGAGCGAAGCCTTTTTCTGCGGCGGTAACTTCAGATTTAATGAAATCAACGCCGCGATTACCAGAGAGCAGATTAAACGGCTCGACCGAATACTGGTCGCTCTTCGTAAAGCACGGTCTACATTCTTGACAGAAATTAATTTGCCGGACGGATTCAAATTCGTAAAAAGCAATGATGAAAATGGCAACTGCGGTGTGTGTTTTCTAATCCAGGCTGAGAATATCGACGACGCTAAACGACTTGAAGTAATAATGAGCAAGCATCTCACAGTGCACCGTCCGATCAACTCGGGTCGACATGTGTATTCAGCCTGGGGCGTGATTAATGGTAAGGTTGGGGGACACAGTCCGGCCTGGGACTGTTTTCGCCATCCCAAGAACAGGAAGATCAAGACCAACTACCGGCGTCCGTTAAGGCAGACAGACGACTACCTGAAACGCACGGTTCTATGTAATACTCCTTATGGTTGGAACAAACGGAATACTGGAAAGGCAATCGAAACAATTAACAGGCAAATAGCAAAGCTGTAACTGATATATAGACACAAGTCATGAGTGGAACCATAATTTGCGGATACGATGTCGAGACCGCGTCAGACAACACGATCGGATTTCTCGAGGGCGCAGAGGAACTTCACGATAGATTGGGAGTGCCGTGGACGATCTACCTCACGGGGACAACCCTTGAAAAGCATAGTGAGATGATTAGCCGGATGGTTGACAATCCTCTGTTGACTATTGGTCAACACACCTATAGCCACATGCTTCTCAAATCTATCTACATGACGCCCGGTGATGGCAAACCGGTGCACAATTCCTATCCGAACTTCTTCAAAAAGGGAGGATCACTGCCGGAGATACGTGAGGAAATTGAAAAGACCCAGGTACTTATGCACAACCTGTTGGGCGTCGAGTGCCACGGAATGACCGCACCTTGGTGTTACTACAGAGGGCTGGCCGACCGACCGGATCTTCTGGAGATCCTGAGCGACAACGGCATCCAATGGATTCGTTCAAACGCGCGTGACTCTCGCGACTGTCAGCCAACGCCTTTCACCGAGCAGCCCTATTTCTACGCGGATCAAGGATTTCCAGATATTTTGGAACTCGGTGTGCAGGGATATCAGGATGATTTCTACTGGGACCGGTTCGACGACCGTCGTTACGGAGACAGTTATAGGGACTATCTATTTGCGATGCTTCAAGAGGTGTCGGAAAAGAATTGGGTCTGGAATATATGCAGTCACGACCACGACACCTCAAGCAAGGAGGTATTCCACGAAACTAAAGGAAAGTGGATTCGAGAATTGTTGGAACGTGCAGCGGATCTTGGGATCAGGTTTCTTTCTCCTGACGAACTCTACGAGGAAATGAAAAGCGCTAACCACGCCGTGCATGCGACGTCAATTGGAGCGTCTGATGACTGACGCTCGATGATAAAGATGGAGAACACTTCGATGCCAATACTTTCGGATGGCTGTCGCCGATGTTCTCATTTCAAATACGCCAGCGATAACCCATCAGCGACACGATCATAATGAGACCGAGACAAGCGATCGCGAGAGCGATGGTCATATCGTGCCAGGATGTAGCGGTGGCCATCAGTCCGATCAGGAGGTAGTAGAGAATCCCGACGATTTCGCGCGCAGTGTTGACGACTGATGTGACTGTAGCGCGCGCGTGACTTTCTATCGCGTGCTGAAGCCGAGTTTCGAGAATGATTTCCACTACAGCGAATGAAATGACGAACATCGAGAGCATCACCACCATTGCTATGTCTCCACCGATTGGCATGAGTATCAGGCATACTGCGCCCGCGAGGTAGAGGAAATTCATGTGACGCAACTGAAACTCGGGGAGCCTTCCCGCCATCCACATACCGGCGGCGCGGCAGCCTTGGTAGCCCGCGGTTACAATGCCTATCATCACAAGGGAGAATTCTCTCTCACGCAGAAACGGCCCCACGTATTCCTCGAAGACGCTATAGAAAGTGCCGACTCCGGCGAAGAGCACGATGATGTAGAGAATGAGGCGTCGCCCAATGGCATGTTTCCAGCCGCTCTGCAGTGTTCGGATATAGGATTCACGACGTGCAGTTTCGTGTACTTCCAAGTTTGGCAGCAGCTGCCACGCCAGAAGTGCAGCCACGAGAGGACTTGCAATCGAGAGCATGAGTGCCGCGCTGTAACCCAGCCATTGACTGATTACGCCGCCGAGCAGTAGTGCCAATGCGACTCCAGTCTCGCCGATCGCGGAACCCCGGCTGTATATGCGGGTGAAACGCATCTGTTCGTCATTTTTGGAGAGTCCATCGTAGAGCAGGGCTTGGATGGTCCCGGACATTATCGTGTCGCCCACCCCCCAGCAGATGAAACCTACCATGAAGCCGAAAAAATTTGGTATCGTGAGCCAGATGGAAAAAGAGATAGATTTTAGCACACAGGAGACGAGAACCAGTTGCTTACGCGGCATTCGGTCGCCCAGGACTCCCAGCGGCACCTCCAGAACGACGACGGATCCCGACCAGATGATAAACAGCAGTGAGAGCTCGATGGGTGTAATGCCGCCCTCGGCCATCATCACCGCGTAGACCGGATAGATCGGTATCAGATCAAAGAAGAACTGAAGGCTGTACCAACCACGCTCGAGCTTTTTGGTCGAAGACATTCAATTAAAGGTAACTAAAAGGGGTAGGTTGTGTATCTATAAATTGTCAGGAATCTAAAATGAAATAGACAGTTGAATGAACAAAAAATACTAATTTCATTAGTATTCAAATATTTATTGAAACGTAATCTAAGTTGAGATCTATAAATACACAGCCTGACCACATTTGACTACAACTGTGGGACTCGATACTGAAATTTAAGATTTAATATGATAGGAATAGCAGTATGAATTCTCCTTCATTAATTATATTTAATTATTCATGTCAGAAGTGCTAAAAGTTGTCATTTTAATGGGGGTCAGTGGTTGCGGTAAATCTGAAGTAGGAAAAATTCTAGCAGAAATGATTGGAGGATCATTTATTGAAGGGGACGAATTTCATCCTCCTGCCAATATACAAAAAATGAGTCAGAGTATTCCTCTCGATGATACCGATAGAAAAGTTTGGCTTGAGACATTGAGAAAACTCGTCGACAAACAGCTGGAACTGCCGGGATATAGCGTGTTAGCCTGTTCAGCCTTAAAAGCTGACTACCGCAGTTTATTAGGCTGCAACGACCCGAGAGTAAAATTGGTCTATCTTAAAGGATTACAGCCGTTAATAAAAAAACGTCTGGTAGAAAGAAAAGGGCATTATATGAAACAATCGTTATTAGACAGCCAGTTTGATACTCTTGAGGAACCCTCAGATGCACTGGTGGTCGATATTTCAACAACACCTGAAAGTATTGCTTCAATAATAGAGGGAGAGTTAAAGAAAATTTAAATCCTTTTGACTTTTGGACTTATTGATCTTTTGACTCATCCATAATATGGAAAATAAATTTCGCGGTGTATACGTTATTCTGGTCACACCTTTTTATGAAGATGGCAGTATTGATGAAGAGTCTCTTCGTTCGGTTATTGATTTCAGTATTGATGCGGGTGCGCACGGGGTGGTAGTTCCCGCGAATGTCAGTGAATTTTTCGCGCTCTCTGATGAAGAGCGTTTACTTGTGAGTCGTATTGTTTGTGAACAAGCGAATGGACGAATCCCGGTTGTCCTCGCCGCTAACGGAGTGTCTGCACACGCAGCCGCAGAGTTGACGAAGGCTATGAACGGCCTGGGCGCCGATGGGATTATGGCGATGGCACCACCAATCAAGCCCCTGCAGAGCGAGGGGATATATCGCTATTTTGAAGCCATTGGTGCAGCAACCGAAGTTCCCGTTATTGTTCAAAATTCCATTTTCGTCGGCTCACCGATGAGCCCGGAATTTATGGCGCGTCTCATCGATGAGATTGAACATATTCATTATATCAAGGAGGAATCTCTTTCCTGCACGCATGTGGAATCAAAACTTTTCGAGCTTGTTCAGCATAAAGAAAAACTGCACGGGATATTCGGTGGGTTAGCCGGCCGGCACATGATGAACGAGATGGCGAGGGGGTGTGCGGGACGATGCCGGCTTGCGATATTCCGGACGTGCATGCAGCGATCTGGAACACTTATGAGCGTGGTGATGCTGAAGAGGCAAGGCGTTTATTCGATCGCTTGCTTCCTCTCCTGAATATGCAATCTCTCTACCCGTTGCAGCTTTATAAGGAAGTACTCAGACGTCGCGGTGTTATTCGAAGCGCGAGAATCCGAAATCATTTTCAATCAGCCATGGACGCAATTGATCATCAAGAGATTGATGTTATTCTCTCCGCTATTGAAGACTTGATGACAGTGACGGGTAAGTTTAAAAACTAGGATTCAGTTCGACAGGTGAGATACCATTTCAAGCTTTCGTTGCCCGGTTGTGATCGCAGTTTGGGTGTGGGAATGACGAATTTTCCGGCGTGGGTATTCTTCCTCTTAGGGCGGAAGAGAAATCCACCTGAATTATTTATAATGACGGTTTCGTTATGAATGTTTGTAAGGAATTTTCATCGATATCTATTCCTAAACCAGGTTTGTCAGTAGCTGGAAATGCTCCATTTTCAGGTTCGAAAGGGTGGGCTAAATATTGAGACTTCATTTTACTGCCCTGCTCGGAGTGTTCCATGATAAGAAAGTTTGGAGTCGCAATTGAAAATTGTACTGTAGCAGCTACTGATAATATTCCTCCACCTCCAACATGAGGAGCAACAGGAATATTATAGAGGTCGGCAATTGCACCGATTTGTTTAGCTCCCGTTAATCCTGTACGCGCAATGTCAGGCATAGAGATATCATAGGCTCTTTTCTCAAATATTTCACGCATTTCATATTTCGTTCTCGTCCATTCTCCATTCGCGATAGGAATATCTAAAGCCTGGCAAATTTTTACTTGTCCCGGTATGTCATTGGGATCTGACGGGGCTTCCAACCAATATACATTTAGTTTTTCAAGTTGCCTACCCAACCTGATTGCCTGGTGGGTGTTAAACATCATATGTACATCAAGCATCAAATCGATATCATTCCCGACTGCTTTTCTTACCTGGGAAACAATTTCTACTGTATCTTCCAGGTTTTCCCTTAGATGGAGTTTTAAAGCTTTGTAACCCTTGGCTATTGAAGAGTGTGCCATCTCTGCAACCTTGTTTGGGTCTCTCCCCCCGATTCCGTTGTAGAGTTTGATCGAATCGCGGTGTCTGCCACCCATTAATTTATGGGTTGGCATTTTGAGAGTTTTTCCAATTGCGTCCCAAATGGCTATATCTACACCTGAGATGGCATCGATATAGAATCCCGTGTAATGGCCCCGCTCTTTCATCGCGGTAAAATTATTATTCCAGATTGCTTCTACATCAAAGATGTCGGCATTGATAGTCAGTGGATAAACCAGATCCTTTATTATTGTCGCGGTTGTATTTGGAGATACAGGTGATTGAGATTCTCCCCAACCAATAATTCCGTCTGAAGTTTCGACCTTTACGACCGTGGTCTGGTGAAATTTAGAATAGATAGAAGTATGATTAGTTTCGTCTATGAAATGATCACCTAAATCTTTAATTGGAGGACGCTCTGATTCACCTCCGAAGCTTTGATCAGATTCTTGCTTTACTTTTATATCGGAAGAAGGTGGTTCGCTCAGATCATTTTTCAATCTGATAGGGTAAGCTTTGATATCTACAATTTTCATGATGCAAGTATAATTAAAATGTCTTTGTTGTGCTCAGTTTTCGGCGGGGTAGGGGATTGTCGAATGTCGAGTGGCCCTCGGTGATTTCAGATTAACAAGAATGATATATTGTTTAAAAACCCCTTTTGTGCTTTTGTAAGATGTTAGGCGCAGCCTTCGGTAGTTGCTATCTCAATCGCAAATCGCCAATCGAAAATCCACAATTGAGATGGCGGAGAGAGGGGGATTCGAACCTATTTGAATCGTTCATCTGCATGCATCTATTTTCAACTTGTTTCTCTAGTCATTATTTATCAGCATTTTATGAAATTTTAAAAATGCTATTAAATGCAGGTAAAGGCAGCAAAATGAATTATAATTAGCAAATTTTTAGAAAATCTTAACTTTATATTCAGCGTTAGTTTTAGTTACCGTTACTAACACTGCTGTGTTCAGGTCTAGTAAATGGAAGTAGGTTATATCTCGATAATTTTCCTTTGTAAATTGTAATCTTTTTGATTGGTCGATTGCTTACTCGTTTAATAGTTGTTAGTCTAAAAGTCACCGGTTTGATTATCTTGTATCTAAATTAATAAATTCAGCATCCCGATTGGCGTGACCGCCGGGGACTGGACCATTGCCAGTGAGAGTCTTTCCGTAAATAAGAACGGAAAGACGAATGAAACAGAAAAGACACAACACCGAGCAGATCATAGCAATCCTGCGCGAAGTAGACAGCGCCAGAGGCATCCAGGAAGTCTGCCGTGAGCACAACATCAGTGCTCAAAGTTACCATCGCTGGCGAAAAAGATATGACCAGATAGACCTACGCAATGCGAGGCGGCTAAAGGAACTTGAACGCGAGAACATGGAACGGAAAAAGATGTTAGCCGAGCAGATGTTAAAGAATCGCGTATTGGAGGAAGTGGATAAAAAAATGGTAAGCTCGTCGCATAAGAAAGAAGCGGTCAAGCATGTGGTAGCCCAGGGGGTTTGCTCGCTGCGTTGGACCTGCAGGTTTTTTGGGCTCCATCGCTGAACTTATCTCTACGAGTGCAAGCGAGAATCTTATTGTAATCAGACCATGGTGAGACGAATCATTAGACTTTCAAAGGTACATTCACGTTATTGCTATCGTCGTATTCGTGCCCTAATGGACAAAGAGGGGTGGAAGGTAAACTGTAAATTGGTGCAAAAAGTGCGAAGAACTGAAGGGCTTGGAGTGAAACCCTCTCGTCGCCGACAGAGACGACGAGGGCACTCTACTGGGCTCCCTACCAAAGCAGTAAAGCCGAACCATGTATGGAGTTGGGATTTTGTTGCCGACCACACCGATCGCGGGGGACAACTGCGGATGATGACTTTAATCGATGAACATACCCGTCAATGCCTAGCCATAAAGATATCTCATTCGCTCAAAAGCGAAGACGTGGTGCAACCCCCATGCATCCGCTCCGATAACGGTTCGCAGTTCGTAGCACAAAAAGTCACAGAAGCACTCCTCAAGCGCCAGATCGACATTATCTACATCGACCCTGGCAGTCCTTGGCTACCGAGCGAAGCGACCCCTCAACGAGCGAAAGCGAGAATAATAAACGGCCATGTTGAATCCTTTCACCATCGACTGCATGACGTACCGAGGAACGCAGTGACGACATAGCGAAGCACTCATGCTTAAACCAGGAGTGGTTTTTAAGCGTTACCGAAGCGCGTGTTGTCATCCATGCGTGGAAGCAAAAATACAATACCCATCACCCTCATTGTCGTTTAGGCTTTCTCTGTCCCAACGCTTTTGCCAAACTCTGGCAGGAACTCAATCCAACAGGTGCTGGCTCCACTCGGCCTATGGTTTCCCTCCGCCAGCACCTGCTAAACCAGCAACAGATAACCCACGGAATGACTCTCACTTAACTTGGTAGTAATTATGGGGTCCAATCAACACCACACAATCGACAATCAGATGGGTTTGTCCCCCAACTCTGGAAAGACAGGTCCAGTATAAGGTCTGTTCGCCACTACTTCCTCGTTCAACTCGACACCCAGGCCAGGTGCGCTCGGTGGTATAATGTAACCGTCCTCCCAACGAATGGGATTCTTGAGAACCTCAGCATGAAAACTGCCAAAAGTCTCAATGCTTTCCTGGATTAAAAAATTGGGGCTGCAGGTAGCGATCTGTATATTCGCGGAGGCTTCAATCGGACCACAGTAAAGATGCGGGGCGATATGCGCGTAATGCGCTTCCGCCATCCCGGCAATCTTCTTAGCCTCGAGGATTCCTCCCACCCGTCCGAGAGCAGGTTGGAGTATTGCCGCAACCTGTTTCTCCAGTAAATCTACAAACTCATATTTTGTTGATAGACGCTCACCGGTGGCGATGGGGATGCTGGTGGATTGGGCTACACGCGCCATTTCATTTATATTTTCTGGCGGCACCGGCTCTTCAAACCACAAGGGGTCAAAAGGCTCCATTCTTTTCGCAAGGCGGATCGCACTGGAGGTCGTCATTTGCCCGTGTGTTCCGATAAGTAAATCACACTTACTGCCGACTGCTTCGCGTGTGTTTTTAATCACCAGCTCGGCATTATCCAACACCTCGAGTGAAAGCTGCCGCGGATCAAAGGCGGTCATCGGCATCACGGGGTCGAATTTTACGGCGGTGAATCCCTGCTCAACGTAGTCGGCAGCTCTTTGTGGAGTTAGCTCCGGGTGACCGAAGACATCAGCTATTGACCAGGCATCTTTGGTGTCACTTTTCGGGTCCGGATAAAGGTAGGTATAAGAGCGAAGTTTTTCATGAACCTGGCCGCCAAGTAAGTTATAGATTGGCTGGTTGAGCGCTTTCCCTAAAATATCCCAGCAGGCCATTTCAATTGCACTGAGCACAGCCATTAACGTCATGTCGGGATGCTGAGAATACCCGCTCGAGTAGATAATCCGCCATAAACTTTCAATTCTGAATGGGTCCCAACCGATAACACAGCGCTCGACAACATCTTCAATCAGCTGGGCAACCTTGTTGGGATGAAACGGTGCCCCGTAGGCTTCACCTACGCCATCGATTCCGTTGTCGGTCGTTAACTTGAGGAAGACAAAATAGGGGCCCCCATTATGTGGCGGCGGATTCGCTACGACGTAAGTCTTTAGCTCTTTTATTTTCATATAAACTTTTTCTTCGCATCTTTACCTGTCGATTTGATTTACCACTAAACTACAACATAAACGCACCGCCAGTGACAGAAATTGCTAAACCGGTGAGATAATCGGACTCGGTCGAAGCGAGAAAAGCTGCCATTTTTGCAATGTCTTCACCTTTGGCTATCTGCTTTAGGGGAGTATTTGCGAGAACATTTTTATTCCATTCTTCAGTGAACGCCTCTTCCGACTGATCATCGGCTACGAGTGCGGAGGCCATATGATTCATCCGATTCGTTTCAACATGACCGGGGCAGATAGCATTGACATTGATGCGGTGCTCACCCAATTCACGCGCCAATACTTGAGTGAGACCAATCACCGCGAACTTGGACGCACAGTAAGCACCGAAGCGGTCGTGTCCGGTTTTTCCGGACACCGATGACATATTAATTATTTTTCCCCTCTGTCCTTGATCAATCATCACCCTGGCAACGGCACGGCAGCAAAGAAAGGTACCCTTGGCATTAATTTCCTGGATCCGGTCCCAAACTGCTTCCTCTAAATCAACGATGGGTACCCGGTCACGACCGGGACTCGAACCGGCATTATTCACGAGTATATCGATCCGTCCAAACGCTGACAACGTCTGGTCAACCATCTGTTGCACACTATTGGCATCGGTTACATCCGCGAGGACGCATACCCCCTTCCGTCCGTGTGCCTCGATTTCGCTAATGACCGCTGATAGTCCACCCCAGCCCGGTGAGAGGTCGGGATAGGGGTTTTCCACGATGTCACTGACAACGACATCGGCACCCTCCCGCGCTAAACGCGTCGCGACTGCCCGCCCGATGCCAAGCTCCGCACCCGCACCCGTGACGATGGCCACTTTGTCTTTAAGATCATACATGGGAAGTATTGGTGTAGAGGGTTCAGGGTACAGGGTTCAGGGTCAAGTGAACAATGCTTTGTAAGATGGGTTCGGGGTAGACAGGAGGGTGTCCCTTCGACTTCGCTCAGGGCAGGCGGGGTTCGGGTGGGAGAGACAGACAGTCGGGAAATTATCAAAGCGCAAATCAGCGTTATTTTAATTCAAGTCTATTGGATTAAAGTATTTCGTGCTTGCTATGTAACTCCAACACTTACAATAAAAAATATTACAAACATATTTTCTAATTATGTTTAAATTATATTCAGTCTTAGCATTTTTTATTACTCTAAGCTCATTAACTTTATCGGCGAATGAAATTCATGAACTCTTTCGTGAAATTAAGCACTCCGTTGTCGTTATCAAGATTAAGGAGAAACAATCCTCTCCAACTAGAGAGCGTCTCATGGCTACTGATTGGACCCCGTTTTTCGTACCAATTATTAAGTGAGAGAGTTACCGGGTGTTAATGGTTTTAGCTGCACTTGGGACAATCGTCTTCAGTCTCTCCCATAAATACACTGACAGCTATTACGCTGCGGCGGTTTTATGTATGAGCTTTTCCCTCATCCTGTTTTTATTCTCATTGAAGATAAATAATCCCCAGGAAAAATTTGCACCTTCTCCATAACTATTTTACCATTAAGTCTCTTTATCAGCCATGAAAGTTCTTTTTCTTCGCAACGCAGACAGGTTACATTTTTCTTATCATTATCTGGTTGAATTTATTGACGGTCGTTATCCCATTGTAATTTACGATCCAAACAAACCGGCTGCTGATCAGTTTAAGGAGATTGAGGTAGTCATTGATACGGGAGGGGCCATAGGAACCCATGAGATGATGGACGCGGCTAAAGCAGCTGAAGTTAAACTATGGCAGGTTACGACCAACGGTCTCGACCATGTCGACACGGAATATATCTTGGGTAAAGGTCTGCTCCTCACCCACTCTCCGGGGCCCCTAACCGCTGTCCCTCTTGCAGAGCATGCGCTTCTTATGATTCTCTATTTCGCAAAAAACCTCAATCACAATCGCACCAAAGACTGGCATCGGGTGATGAACGATGAGCTCGAAGGAAAGACTTTGGGATTGGTCGGCTTCGGAGCAAGCGCGAAAGAATTGGCAAGACGGGCCCGGGCCCTGGGATTACGGATCATAGCCATTGATAATAGAGATATTCCGCAGCATGAACTCGACGAATTTCATCTCGCCTTTCTTGGATACCCCGAAGATCTTGAAAAAATTCTGGTCGAGTCTGATTTCCTTTCTGTGCACGTTCCTTTAACCAAGCAAACGCGACACCTGATTGACCAGCACGCTTTCAGCGTAATGAAGGAAAAGGCGGTCCTGATCAATGTTGCGCGAGGAGAAATCGTTGACAATGATGCACTGATTGAGGCCCTGACAAGCGGTCGCATTAAAGGTGCGGGTATCGACGCATACGCCGAGGAACCTTTGGCCCCGGAACATCCCCTTTTAAAGTTAGATAACGTTTTAACTACGCCGCATGTCGCTGGATTCACACAGGGGACGTGGCATCGACGCGCTAAAGCCGCCGCGGAGAATATTGATCGCTTAGCGAAAGGTTTATCCCCACGCAATCTAGTAAATCCACTGAGGTGACCCCCCATGATTATAATTCAGTGAACACCCTGGTTGACAGTTTCTGACTCTTGGGACTTGCGATGGGCTTCCAGAATTTTCTGCATATCAGTCTTGGCCGGTGTGGCTTTAAATTAAAATTCGTTGCAATATTATTGGGAGTTATTAGCCTTATGGTTTTGATATGGGGAATATCAATTAATAGACTTTCCCTTTATAAATTGCGAAATATGGTATAATTAACAGTGAATTAAAGTAAAAAATGCTTACCGCGCATCAACTCACGCACTTCAATACTTTCGGTTTCCTTCCCCTGCGAGGATTATTCAGCCCGGGTGAAATTGAAACCTTCAAGGAGGAATTCAAGTCTAAGCTGGAAACCACCCGGCGCTACACAGAACCTGAAGACACGCCTCCCCAGGTTATAAGCTGGACCAACCTGGGTGCGCAGACGCCCCTTCTCGCCACCTTGATCGAAGACCCGCGCATTGTAAGCATCGCAGAACAGATAATGGGGGAAGACTGCGTTGGAATATCCTGCAACTCGATCAGCTACGTCAATGATACTGCCTGGCATGCCGATGATTATAATTTTCATATGCACGATCTAAAATTCCTCTTCTACCTCCAACCGGTTGATGAGGATAGCGGCGCTTTGAGGGTGATTCCCGGATCCCATAAGAAAGCTTTTCATAAAGAAATAGCAAAGTATGACGGTCTCACGGGTTATGATGATGCAGAGAACCGCCTTGGAACAGAACGTATTAAAGAAGGTCCAGCCTATATTTGCGACGTAGAACCGGGTGATGGATTTATCTTTGATTCCCATGTATGGCATGCCAGTTGTGGCGGATCGACGGATCGGCGCACGTTTTCCATCGTTTATTCTGGAAATCCAAAGAACGCAGAAGAAGGAAGGGCTCTAACGGAATATTTGCATATCACTAATGAAATCAGGACATCGGCAGCCGAAACAACTTTTGATTCTCCGTCTCCGGAATACCCGCTTGAATGGCTGGATAAATCCTGAGCAGAATCCCAGGCGGCAGCGGTGGATAGATTGGCTGCATAAGTGGAGATTTACAGAGATCGCCCAGGGCACGCTAATCCCGGACGATTCGACCTTACAAACCGTAAAAGCATTTTCTGATCCCTTTCGAGATACCCCGGCTGACGAATAGAGTCTGGTCGTGACCATTTATACCAACGATCTATAAGCAGATTTTTAAAAATCTCTGGCATTTAATTATAAAATAGCAGTTGCATTTGCTTCCAGATTAATGGGAGAAGTAGACTCCATTAATCTGGTGTGAAAGGCCAGCTAAGACGATTACATATATCGCTCCAACGATCCGACATCACAAAGCCAACCAATTCTTCTTTGGAGTATATTCCCATAGGTACACATTTTGAATTCTTATCTGCGCATTTCAAAGACTTTGAATTTGACGCGATCAGATTTGCTTGATCATAGGTAACTGAGAGTGCAATGCCGCAGTATTGCGATTATCTGCTCTGTTGTGTATCGTTTTCTTTTCATTGAGGTTATCCGTTTATCCCGATAACCTCTCTCTGTAAATGATACGATTTTTGGGGGTCACTCCATACCCCCTTTTCCAGAGCCAAGTTTATATATTCAAAGCCGCCTGGCAACGGAAAATTACACCCCTTAGCAGGGAGCAGGAGTAAGCGAACCTGCGTCTCTGAGATCCCCAGTCATCGCGACCGCGGGGGTGAACTTAGACAAAAGGTTCGTTGCTCCTTACTCCCTGCTCCAAGGTGTAAACTCAAATTGTACCACTACCCGATTTTTGGGGTCACTCCAGAAACGATTGCCTATTTTAAATTGTATGGGGCGACGAAAGGTATTTTCATTGCAGGTTCACTAGCTACGAGCGAGTCGGACGCATTCTCCGATATCGATTTGCGTGTTGTCGTTACCGACAATGAATTGGACCACTTTGTTGAAAATCGATTAGAAGTCCCAAAGAATTGGGGAGCGCTTCTCTTTAATCAATGGTGGCCTCGTGCCCATCACTGTGTTTCCCATTTTAATCCGTTTGTTAAGTTGGATGTATTTTACTACGGAGTTTCAGAATTTGAACCTTCGCCCTGGTACGCTTTACCCATCCGTATTGCTTATGATCCAGAAAGTATAATTAAAAAAACAATTGATCAATCAACATCCTTGTCTTTTGAAATAGATAAAGATGAAGTCAATCGTGTAATCAGCAGAGGGATTGCCTACGCGCATGAAGCGTACAGATGTTTAATGCGATCAGAATTATTTTATGCAAATAATCTAATGGATAGTCTGCGAAGCTGCATAATCTTATTAGACGATGCGATAAATGGACGAAATACAGTTTCTTCTCCTTTTTCCAAATACGAACAGAGAGCTGGGCAGAAGGATCTGCAAAAGATCACTGAGTCATACGGGCAGCTCAATAACAAACTGATGTTAGATAAGCTTAAAACACTAACGGAAGTTTATTGTAAAAAGGTAGAAATTGCACATAGGAAGTTTGCAATGAGCCGAGCAATTGAAGACGATCTCTCTGCGTTGGAGGTTATATTTAACGAGAAAATTTAATAATTCAGGTGAAAGGCAAAGATGACGAAAAAGAAGGTTATCTCAGGTTAATCGATTCAAGATTCCTGTGATAGGGATTGAAAAATTGGACTTAAAAGTATAATATTAAATGGATAAATTAGAATAACCTATAATCATAGAGGATATATGGTAACACAGGAACAGTTGAATCACTACTGGGAAAAGGGATGGGTAGTCATCGAAGGAGTATTTGACCCTGCCGTGGTGGACGGTATTGCAGAAATAGCGACGGCGATCATTGAAAAGGAGATTAAGGATCCTGATATTCCCGAGGTGGCGGGTGAACGCTTGGAAAACGGAGAAATTATTCCCCGTAAATTAATGGATGCATTTTTCAAGCATCCCTCATTTCAGGAATTCGTTCTTAACGAACGGCTCAGTAAAGTAATTGAAATGTT